>NZ_JALIRM010000006.1 GCF_022900255.1 Lederbergia wuyishanensis | reverse complement strand
ATTACAACAATAACCGGATTAAACAAAAACTGGCTGGCATGAGTCCGGTTCAATACCGTCTTCACACCAGCCAACTAGCTGCGTAATATGAAACTCTAACTTTTAGGGGTCACATCAATTCCGGATGGAGTCTGGGCATTTTTTTAGATGAATTATAGAGCATTCGGAGAAACATAAATAAATCTCTCAAAACGCGCACAAATATGACATTTTTGCATTGGGTAATTTTCATAAAGATAATCAATGATTCTACCAGGTTTTTCTGAATTTCCTTGGAACATATCATAGTGGAGAGGAATTAAGGTGTCTACACCTGCTGCTACAGCGAGTTCAGCTGCCTCTCTCACATCCATATTCCCTATAATCTCTCGCTGATTTCTAAAAAAGTCCCGTCCATTGATTGGGAGAAGAGCTAAATCAATGGCTTCTCTTTTCAACGTATCTACTAAATCTGGATAAATAACCGTATCTCCCGCATGATATACTTTGACTCCATTCCAGTCAAAGATAAATCCAACAAATCGGTGCCCGTAGTCAGGAGAGTATTCAAATTCTTCATGCGCAGCAGGGATTGCTTTAATTTTTACGTCCGTACAGCACCAGTCGAGATTTGTATCGGCACTCACTATATTTTCAGGACTCACACCACACTCTTGCAAGCGATCATGACAGTAGGCCGGAGCAATAAACTTTGTTTGATTGTTTACCTTAGCAATTGCCTCCACTGCATACGGGTCTAAGTGATCACTATGATCATGTGAAATACAAACATAATCAATATTTGTTAACATTTCAGCCTGAAAAGGAGGAGCGAATGCTCGATATGGTGCAGGGTCCAAATAAGGATCGATGCAAACTATTTTATTCCCTTCTCCCTTTATAAGAACGCTATTCTGACCTAAAAACCAAACAGCAAGCATTCCTTTCGGGACTTCTGTTGATTTAAGTTCCTTCAATATTTCTAACCCGCGTTTTGAATGTTCTAGTTCCAAAATTACTCATTTCCTTTCTAAGTTATCGGGACATTCTTAATCCTAAGCCTCCGTTAATATGTAGTTCTGTGCCAGTCACCTGATTTGATTCATCTGATAATAAGTAAACTGCTCCATATGCCATATCTTCAGCTGTTTGCATTTTACCTGTAGGAATCGCACTTTCCGCCCACTCCACGAGTTCTTCTTTACTCGTTCCCATACTCTCATGCAGTTCGATTTCTCCCTCAGATGCGACCCATCCAACCGTTATCCAATTAGAACGAATTTGCTTTTTAGCATAGTGGGTAGCGATACTTTTATTTAGAGTAAGCATCGCTCCTTTCGCACAGGAGTAGGCAACTAAATTCTCTCCACCTGCATACCCATTCGTGGATCCAATTTGAACGATTGAGCCCTTACCGGTTTTTAACATTTCCTGTATAGCATATTTGGAACAAAAGAATGCCCCTTTAATATTTACATCAAAGATAGCATCGAATAAATCTTCTGTTGTATCAAGAATCGTTCCCCTTGGAAAGATTCCTGCATTATTTACCAAACCATCAATACGACCAAAATAAGCAACCGATTCTTCGATTAACTCTTTACAGGCCTGTTCCGATGAAATATCTTTTTGAATAAAAATAGCCTCTGCGCCATAACTATTTTTTATCTCTTCTACAACCGCATTCCCTGCTTCTTTATTTCTTCCACTTACTACAACATTAGCTCCTTCTGCTGCACAAATTAAAGCAATTCCTTTTCCAATTCCTTTTGTTGATCCAGTGATGACGACTACTTTATCTTGAAGACGGTTGCCCATTAAAACATCACTCTTTCTTCATTTTGAAAAGTTTTTTATTATTTTGACTATTCTTTTTGCACTATCGTTGCATTATTACGTCTCTCTCACTAGCATACTGCAATATTTTCAGAAGAAGTCATGTATTATCTTATAGAATTGTAGAATGAAATAATTGTGGCACAAAAATTCTCGATTGGCATGGCTTCCTACACCCAGCACACAATCGTCTCCCCAGTTAAAACATCTGCAGAAGGACCACATAAAAACATAACAATTTTTGACATATCTTCAGGATGAGCAATTTTTTGTAAGCGGGATTTCCCTTCCTCTTCCTGGACCGTTCGAGTAGCTAGGAATCTACCAGTATACGTTGGAGCTGGTGAGATGGCATTTACATTTACATCATAAGGGCGTAGTTGCTCTGCTAAACTTCTTGTATAGTATGAAATCCCTGCCTTTGCGGTTGCATAAATAATCCCTTCTTTTACAGGAACATGACCAGCAATCGAGCCTATATTAATGATTTTTCCTGATTTTCTTTCCTTCATATGTCGCCCAACATACTTGCACATATACATCGTGGTTATTAAATTTCGATCGACAACAGAACGAATATCTTCCACTGATATATCCAAGGCATCATTTGGATTCGGGCGCGGAGTTGAAAATCCAATATCACCACCCGCATTATTTACTAATATATCAATCGATCCTAAATGATTAATGGTCATCTCCACCACATCAGCAGCCTGCTTTGGATCGGACAAATCACCAGCTATAAATTCAGCCCTTACTCCAAGAGACTGGATTTCCTTTGCTACTTCATACCCTGAAGCAGCTTCATTAAACTCACTTGCTGCTTGATCATTGATATCATGAACAATTACGTTTGCGCCAGCTTTCGCCAAATCAAAAGCATATTGTTTTCCTAAGCCACGGCTTGAGCCTGTTACCAATGCATTTTTTCCTTTTAAATTCATATTACACCTCCATTTGTAAGGTATCTTTTTTCTTCATTAAATAAGTTAAATATGCCATCCCAACTGCCATTTCTTCCATTTCATATGTGGCAATCGCATTTGCAGATTCTCCCTTTTCATATGGAGTACGCCAATCTCCCTTTGTAAAAGCACGGTCATCAACAAACCGAAGAAGTCGTGTCAGCTGTTTGGCTGTTCTTTCCGGATACTCCGTCCAATAATCCTCCTGCAAAACTCTAACATGTCTCGCTTCTAACGCCCCATGTTCAATAGACAACGTAATATTCGGATTCACTTCTTCCATTAATGAAAAAAGTGCGGGGAAATCAATCACACCTTGTCCAACTGGGCAACGCGCAAGACGATAACCTTCATCTGACCAATAAATCTTGTAATCTTTTAAATGCACATTTTTTATATATGGAGCCATTTTCCTAAAAAAGTCCATCGGAACTTCAGCTGTTGCTAGTGGATTTCCAGTATCTAACGTAATACCGAAATAGTCTGAGTTAATGGTTTCACATAACCAAAGTAACTCTTCTGATGCTAAATCCTGGTGATTCTCTACCGTTAAATGAATCCCTACTTCCTCAGCTGTTTTAGCAGCTACTTCGAACGATAATAGTATTTCATTAAGGAAGGCTTGCCATTTGCCTTTCATTTTTCTCCGATCGCCACCAAAATCAGCTCCACCTACTACAGTTCTAACCGTACGTGCGTTAATGCTGCCTCCAAGCTGAAGAACTCGTTTTAAATGTTCTGGCTCGTAACCACCTGCAGCAATATTAATAAACAAATTATTCTCACTAGCATACCCTTTAACTTCATCTAAATTGGCATCTACCAAGATTTCGTATGGTAACTCTACACCTTCCAGTCCATAGCCTTGCGCCATCTTCATTTGTTGTAAAGCCGTAATTCGTGGGTTTTCTGCTTTTGGATGTAATCCCATATAAAATACTGTCCCATATGCTGTAAGTCCAAACTTCATTCTTTTCCCTCCCTTATTCCACCGTCCAGCCACCATCAATGACAATGGATGATCCTGTCATAAAGCTTGAAGCCTCTGAAGCTAGATAAATAATTAATCCTGCTAATTCATCCGGTTTCCCCCAACGTTTAATCGGCAAGTGATCAAGGAAAAATTGATTCGCTTCTGGATTATTAATGACAACTTGATTTAATTCAGTCGCAAATGGTCCTGGACAAATAGCATTCGCCGTAATATTATATTCAGCCCATTCCAAAGCCATCACTTTTGTTAATTGAATTAATCCACCTTTACTAGAACAATAAGCTGATCGTTCAGCAAGACCTACCATCCCTAACATCGAAGCAAGATTAATAATTCTTCCATATCGTTGTTTAATCATTTGTGGAACAACAGCTTTCGTAACAAGGAAAGGTGCTTTTAAATTCGTCGCCTGAACCAAATCCCAACTTTCTTCATCATAATCTAATAGAGGTTTACGAATATTCACACCTGCATTATTGATTAAAATATCAATGCTTCCATGCTTATCAACAACCTGATTAACTAACTCGCTTATTTGGCTAGTATCCAATACATCCACTGCATGTCCTGAAACATTTGTTTCATATTGATCAGACAATTCCAGTGCAGCATTTTGTGCCTTTTCTATATCCCTACTAGTAATGGCAACATTGGCACCTGCTGATGCAAGAGCTCTAGCAAACTCTAATCCAAGACCTTGACATCCCCCTGTAATAAGTGCTGTTTTTCCTTTTAAGGAAAATAGATTAGTAGACATAAATAAATCTCCTTTCGATTTCATTTCCATATATAATTGTGTATTTTGAATCTGACAGATGCAGTAGATCATCAATAGAAAAAAATACCGAATACTGATGCACTGCAAAATGTAGTGGTGATCAATAACAAATACATTAATCCCCTATAGATAAACGTAAAGATATGTATTGAAATGTCTTAAGAGGCGAATGAAAAGAATATGAAGCAGATTGAGTTGTAACTGTGGAGTCATTTTATAAATAGAAAGTAATCGATCATCAATTGGTGAAATAGTAAAGTCTTTCTGTAATCTCCATCCAAGCTTATTTTTAATTATTCATATATCACTTGCTTGCTGAAAAACTAACCATATGTTTCACTCCGTTTCCTTTTTTTGCATCTAATCCAAGATAGCGCTTACAACCATAATAAGATTCCATGAACAAGTTGATAAATAATGATATTGCTAAAAACACTTACTTTTTTTCTAAATAATAGAAGTAAATGAATAGCTTGTCAATGTTGGTTGATTAATAATTAACACTATAATGAATTTTTATAATTTTTTACAAAAAACGACATTCTTATTTTTAATATAGGTATTCGACTATATAATACTTTTTCTCAATATCATTTCGACTCCTTTCAAGCTTTCTGGCATTTTTATTTTCCTACATTATTAAAACCCTACATAACCCTTACTAAATTCATAGAAGTCTATTTGCTATAATTCGACAATTTCCCCACTTTAGATTATTTCAAATAATCAAATAAGCATTTGCCTAAATTATTACATTTGGTTAATATTAGTAATCATAGAAAATTGATATTATGCAGTTTAAAGGGGGGAAATCTTTTTCCATGTAACTCTAGCATCATATGTGAGCGCATACGGTCATTTAGTAAAGAGATAAGAATTGAATCATTTTACAAGGGGAGAAAGTTATGAACAAAAAAGCTTATGTTATTATGACTCTCGTTTTATCAATATCTCTAATCGTAGCTGCATGTTCAAAAGATGCTGGAAATAAAACCAGTGATGGAACAGGTCCTTATAAAATAAGTTTAGCCTTAATGGGGGGACCAAAGACTCCTGATTCTTGGGTTAACAAAGCGCTTGAAAAAGATTTAACCGAAAACCTTGGTAGGGATATCCAGGTTGAAGATGTATTTTTACCATCATGGGATGATGCAAAAACTAAAATCAACCTACTTATGAGTGATAAAAAAGAGATGCCCGATGTTATGTGGCATTGGGATATGAACAAAGAATTTGATAGTTGGGTCAAAGCAGGTGCTGTAGTGGATCTAGTTCCGTATTTACAAAAATATGGACAAAATATTATTAACTATTACTCAAAAGAAACAATGTTTTATCATTGGGACCCAAGTGGAAAAATTTTCAGGCTTCCAGGAGATATATCAGAGCCTGGAACAATGACAACAATTATTCGTAAAGATTGGTTGGACAATTTAGGACTAGAGGTGCCGAAGACTTTGGATGAATATATTAAAGTGCTTCGAGCATTCACGAAGGATGACCCTGATGGAAATGGAAAAGATGATACTTATGGTTTCGCAGGAGAAAACTCATATAGAACACTTGCCCCGTTTTTTTATTCTCATGGTGTAGATCCTGAAGCCTTTATGATTCAAGAAGACGGAACTGTCAAATTCGGTGCAACAATGCCTCAAGTAAAACAAGTTTTGGCTATCGTACGTGGGCTATATGAAGAAGGAATCATGGATCCAAGAATGGTAGCACCTATTGATGGTGCTCAAGTAGACGATATTATGGCAAACGGTAAAATTGGTTCAATCTATCGATGGGTTGCATTTTTTAATCCTGATGCCACAACTCATCAATCTTTTAAAGCACTAAACCCTGAGGGTGAATATATGCCAATAGAACCGATAATTGGTCCGAATGGATTTGCTTCGGATATCCCATCGGATGAAATCGGTTGGTCCTTTCTATCTGTGACTGCCGCTGCTAAAGAACCAGATACAGCAGTTAAAGTTCTAAATCGAATGGCTTCTTCTGAAACGAATAAGTTAATTAGATTTGGTGAAGAAGGAGAGCACTATGAAATTATCGATGGACAATATAAAAGTAAAATTGGTCCAGAGGAAAAGAATAAACTTGGTTTAGGTAACTACAGCTGGTATATTACACGAAAAGATGAAGCCAATATCGAAAACATTCCTGAAGTAATTGAGTTATTTAATAAGCGGGCGGAAACTGCAATGCCGATGAGAGAAAAAATTGTATTCTTTAAATCCTTGGAACGTCCAGCTTGGATTGAATACAGTGCAGATGTTAAAAAACTTAGAGACGAAACATTTTGGGGAATTATCGCTGGCGAACTTCCACTTGATGCATTTGATGACTTTGTTGCAAAATACCCTGAAATGGGCGGAAAAGAAATTGATGAAGAAGCAAACAAACTTTATGCCGAACAAGATCAACAATATGAAGAGTTTTCCAAATGGTACGACGAAAATATTGAGTCATATAAGTAAAGGAAAATTCGATTATGAGTTCCCGATATCGGGAACTCACATTTTATAATTGCCAAATGTAAATAAGTGGGGTGTTTGCTTTGAAATTAAATAGGACGCTTAACACATCTCCATTACCATCGACTTTAGAAGTGAATAAGCGGCAAAAGTTATTTAAAGATTTTGCTAGAGATAAATATTTGTATTTACTGCTTTTACCAGGTTTAATCTATTTAATTATTTTTAAATACTTTCCGATGTACGGAGTCATTATAGCGTTTAAAGAATTCAATATGTTTTCAGGTATTATGGATAGTCCGTGGGTAGGATTAGAACAGTTTGAAAGACTATTTAGAACACCCGATTTTCAAAAGATTTTTATAAATACACTAGTTATTAGTGTACTTAAACTTGTGTTTGGCTTTCCAGCCCCTATTATTCTTGCATTACTATTAAATGAACTTAGACATATGTTTTTTAAGCGTTTCACGCAATCAATTCTTTACTTACCCCATTTCGTTTCATGGGTTATTTTTGCAGGGATTATTATTACTTTCTTAAATCCTGTTGATGGTTTAATAAACCACATTATCCAGTACTTCGGAGGCAAACCTATCCATTTCTTAACGAGTAAAGCTCATTTTCGTTCTATCCTAGTAATAACGGATATTTATAAAGAAATGGGTTGGGGTACGATCATATATTTAGCTGCAATGACTGGTGTCAATCCCGATCTTTATGAGGCGTCACGGATAGATGGGGCAAATAAATTTAAACAAATGTGGCATGTTACTTTACCCTCCATTCGTCCCGTCATTCTTATCATGTTGATCTTAAATCTTGGAAACATTTTAGAAGCTGGTTTCTTCCAAATTTATTTACTGTATAGCCCTCTAGTTTATGATGTAGCCGATATCATTGACACTTATGTATATCGAAGAGGAATTCAAGAAGCTAACTATAGTTTAGCTACTGCCGCGGGATTATTTAAATCATTGATTGCCTTGGCACTTATAGTAACAGCTAATAAAATTGTTAAGAAATTTGGAGAAGATGGACTATGGTGAGGTGAAAAAAATGATACATATGTCTAAAGGTGAAAAGTTGTTTTCGATGTTTAATTATGGCTTGATGGGATTGCTGTTGATATTGATGATATACCCTTTTTGGTATTTATTGATGGGTTCGATTAGTGATGCTAAACTTGCTGCTGGAGGAGGTTTATTCCTAATTCCTGCCGGTTTTTCCTTAGATGCTTATAAAGCAATATTAAATAACTCGTCATTTTTAAGTAGTCTCAAAACCACAGTGATTGTTACGCTTGCTGGCACTTTTCTAGGAACATTTTTTACAGCAACGACAGCTTATGCAATTTCCAAAAAACGATTGCGAGGCGGAGGACTCGTATCATTCTTAATATTATTTACAATGCTGTTTAACGGAGGGTTAGTACCTAGCTACTTATTAGTCAAAATGTTAAATTTGATGAATACGTATTGGGCCTTAATTCTTCCCAATTTATTAAGTGCATTTAATATCTTTGTAATGAGAAGTTTTTTCAAAGGAATACCTGATACGCTTGAGGAAGCAGCAAAAATTGATGGTGCTAATGATTTGACGGTATTTTTTAAGATTGTATTGCCGCTATCTAAACCGGTATTAGCTACAATTGGTTTATTTATTGCTGTTTTCTACTGGAATGATTTTTTCTCGACCATTCTTTATATCTCAGATAAAGATAAATGGCAACTTCAGGCATTTTTAAGAGATATCATTAGCAATACTGCACAAGTGGTAAAATCATCGAGTGGAGTTGGCATGGGGATGCAGAGTAGTGTATCCGAATTCACCGTAAGAATGGCATCAATTATTGTAGCAACCGTTCCTATTTTAGTTGTATATCCTTTTCTACAAAAACACTTTGCTAAAGGTGCTATGATAGGATCTATAAAAGGATAAGTGAGTTTATATTCATACAATAGTTTATTGATTTCAAAATTTCAGTAAAGGGATAATTTTCGATCGTATAAGCACCTTTCTATTATAGGAGGGTGTTTTTTATGTCAAAGCCTTCATCAAAAATATCTAAATATTATAGATATTTTATTAAAATGTAGAGCTGAAAAAAGTCGATTTCCAGACATTATCAGAGCACCTTTGTTTGAAGATATTCCACTACACAGAATGATTCATATTTAAACAAGAAAATAAAGAGTCCCCAAAAAGTATAATAGTATTGACGTTTCTGGGGATTTCCTCCAACTGTAATGTAGGAAATGGTCCATATCATTGATAATAACTGAAGCCCTTCATGCCCAAAGAATGTATATATGGCCTCAATGCATATGGATCTAAGTAGTCAATGTGATCATGCGAAATACTAACTTAATCTATATTTGTTAACAATTCCGCTTAAAATATCATAGAAAATTAAATGTAATAGATTAATTAGAAATAGTGAAGTCATTTCTTATTTCGAGAATCATAATCAAAATTTATTTATTATCTAGTGCTGAAATCTAGGAATCTTGATCAACGTTAATCTCCTTGTCCGTTTCTTTTATTCTATACGGAGATCAAGCCACTTCATTTCCTCTTCACTTAAAGATATATCCATGGCTTGTTTACAAGATAGTATTTCCTGCTTGTTTTGCGGGCCAATAATAGCTGCGGTTGGGAAGGATTGATTTAACACATAAGCCAAACTAATTTGAACGGTTTCTACACCTTTTTCTTTCGCCAACTGTTCGGCACGACGATATCGTTCCCAATTTTTATCATTGTAGTAGACGCGGACGATATCGTTATGAGAGCGATCCTCAGGTGTAAATCTTCCTGTAAAAAAACCACTCGCCTGAGATGACCACGAAAATAGTGGCATATGATTTCCTTCATGCCAGGCAAGCATTGGATCGTCAACAGATACACACCCTGCCCAATATGGTTCATTAGGTTTTGCAAGACTTAAGTTAGGACTGCTGAATGAAAAGCCAACCAAACCATGCTTTTCCGCATAGTCATTCGCTTCTTGAAGTCTTTCAATTGACCAGTTAGATCCGCCAAAAGCACCAATTCGTCCTGCCTCTACATGTGCATTTAATATTTCTAGAATTTCCCCCACAGGCACTTCCGGATTATCACGATGAAGAGCATATAATTCAACATAGTCTGTTCGTAGCCTGTCCAAGCTTATTTCCAATTCTTCATCAATCGCTTCCTTACTGACCCTTGGACCATCAGCATTATGATGAGCACCTTTTGTTAAAATATTGACATCTTCTCGTCGCTTATTTTCTTCCATCCATATACCAATTGATCCTTCACTTTTCCCGCCATAATATATAAAAGCCGTATCAATCGTATTTCCGCCAATCTCTAAATAATGATTTAACACATCCGTTACACGTTCCATATTGTCCGGAGTAAAGCCACCTGAACCCATGACAAGACTTGAGATTTTTTTATCCACACCCTTAACTTGAATACTCCTCATACTAAATCCTCCCATTAATTTAAAGATAGAATGAATCTTTCATTTTTCGTTGCCGTAACTTGAATAGGCATCTACCATATATTTTTATGAATGTTACTAAATAAAATGATATATACTTCTATCAGAATAAAATCTAACGGGAGGCTTTAAGACTTCGGATCTGATTGTGATAGGCGCAAGGCCAAGTGTTGGAAAACCGATAACTTTAATGAAACGAATTTACAGTGTGACATAATTTTATTAATAATACTTATTCCTATAAGACTGAAGATGAAACGGATGATGGACTTCATCCAAATGGATTTGGCCATAAAATATTAGCTGGAAGAATTGAAAATTGCATTTTAAACATTTTTAGTCGAATAAAAATAGGATAATACCCCTAATTTTTATGTAATTTTTTGTAAAAATATAGTAATATAAACATGCATGTATAATTAGGGGGAACTTGTAAAAAAAATGAAAAAATATCTTTTATGGTTTTCATTGATAATTAATGTTTTTGTTGTAATATTTGGATTGTTATTAATATACGATAAAAGTGTTTTATCTAATTTAAAAGCTAAAATCACTTCTGCTAAGACTGTTGAAGGTTATTCAGATTTTTATTTAGGTAAAATGAGTATTTTTGAGTCAGGAGAGTCTCATTCAAACAAAGTAGTATTTTTAGGAGATAGCCTTACTGATTATGGCGAATGGAATGAGTATTTTATCACGAATGACATTTTAAACAGAGGCATTTCTGGGGATACTACTGACGGTGTCTTGCATAGGTTAAAACAAGTTTACAACATACAACCTAGTAAAGTTTTTATTATGGTAGGTATTAACGACTTAAGAAAAGATGTTGATATTGATACTATTTTAATTAACTTTTCGACTATCCTAAATGAACTTAAGTTAAACTCACCTAATACAGCAATATTCGTACAAAGTGTATTACCAATGAACAGTCAATTACGTAAAAATAGCGTAAAGAGCAAAAATGTATTAGAACTAAACTCAAGGTTGAAAAAGTTAACTGCTGATACAAAAGTATCTTATATTGATTTATTTAGTCTAATGTCAAATAAAGAAAATCAGTTAAAACCAGAATTTACTTTCGATGGTCTCCATCTGAATGGTATTGGTTATCATCAATGGGTAAACGGAATAAAAAAACTTGTTGAAGATTAGGATAATTTAAAGGGTCCCCTGATAAGGGATTGTAAAATAGAAAAACTAGAGCCTGTATCACAAGTACAGGCTCTAAACTTTTATTTTACGTTATCTTCTACATTCTTCCTTACCTTATTATTCAACTTTGCCAAGTCTGATGTCTTCCAATTTCCCTTTTTCAGAAATGACATAAACTCAGGGGCCATGACGTTATTCCATGTTCCTGTACCTTCATAAGCATCCCACACGCCATTTTTTAATCCGATTCTTTGTAAAGTCGTTTTATCTGCTGTCCTTTGATTGAGGTATTTTCTTAAGAATCGGGTGTATTCCACTCCCGTAAATTCCTCACTCAATTGATTCCAGACGTATGCTACATCGGAAGGATCTTTAGCAGAAGAAAGCATGACCGGATACGATGGTTGATCAATAATTGCCGTATAATCTATTGCTGATGGACCTTTTGGGAAGAATAGGAATTGCCAATCGTCTGATGGCATTACATGTTGTCCGTCTGGATATACTGTTTCAAACGCATCAACGATTACTGGAATTTTGGCTGGTTGTCCTAAGAAATATCCATCTTGCATTTCAATTACTGCGTCTTGTACTTTATATTCTTTTCTTAATTGCTCAACCGTTTGATTATATGGTTTGACTAAAAATAATACATTGCCTTTGCTGAATTCTTCAATGTCCCAATCTTCCTTTGCAGCTTCCGGCTTTTCGGCAATCAAATCACCATTATACAGTTGATGATATAATTGAGCCGCTTGTTTAAAATTGGTTGTATTGAATTTAAAAGTGTTTCCATCCAAGTTATCGAGTGATTCTGGTGCAGCATTATTGGAATACAGCATTTGTTTGAATAATTGTTCCGTATCTGCAAATACATATTTATTTTTTGCATTCGATGATTTTTCGAATTGCTCAATAATTTCTTGTAGTTTATCCCAATTCCATTTTTCGTTTTGCTGTATCCCCATTAGATTCTCTGAGAATCCAATGTCAGCCAATAACTTTTTATTTACGAACAAACCGACACTATTCATCGTTGGACCAGCATACATGCCATATGTTTGGTTATTATATGTGGTCATCGCTTTATAAGGCTTATTCCATTTTCTGTCGCTAAAATCAAATTCGTCAAATGAACTTGCCGGCAAAATCATATCGTCTTTAATAAGGCCTGTCCACGTCCATTCATCCGGTACAACAAGAATATCTGGCATATTTGGTACTGATTGGCCCGCTTTCTTTTTACGGATATTTTCCATTAATTCTTCTTTGGACCACTTAATGTCTGGAACAAATTGAATGTCTACATTGCTCTCTCGTTGGATTCTTTCCACTCTGCGATTCCATATATTCACTTCATAATAGCGGGTGAAATAGCTCATGATCTGTGGATTAGCGAGTGGCAACAATTTACCGCTTGCGTCTTTATTAAAAGTGAAATCGAAATGATTTAATGGTTGTGGAATCGGACTTTCTGTTCCATTGATCCACCCAATCGTTACAGTCCTGCCACCTAAGTCACGAATTTCTCGATCCTTGGCATACTTTGGATCGCCTGTTAATCGAATGTCTTCAGTTGTTTCTTCTTTGATTTGTTTTACATTATCTTTATTGATTGAACCGAGTTCCCAGAAATATAAATCTGCCATACCGCCGCCAATGGTCAACGTCATTTCATATTTTCCGTTTTCTTTGACTTTTAAAGGAACAGCTTCTATTTCTCCTGTCAGGCGGCTTACCTTTCTTAATTTGGTTGGATTGATGCCTTCGCTTAGATCAAATGTTACATGGATTTCTTGGCGAGTTTCATAGCTGGATCCCATTTGTTCTTCAGCTGGCAATCCATTCCCATGTGTCAATCCGTTAAGAATCATAAAGTATTTAGGAGAAGTGGATGTGAAAAATTCTGTTGTATCGAAACCCGGAAGTGGGTCGAAGTATCCGATGAATACATCACCATCTAATCCGTCATTCGTTGGTCCAAGATTTTTCACATCGATGTTGTCGATAAAAGCTTGATCTAGCGATTTATTCCATTCCGGGTTATCTTTTGGACGACTATTTTTGACTGCCTTTTCACCTTCCATATGTTGTCCTGGAAGAATAGATACTTCTGTGCTATTGAGTCGAGTCAGATGATCTCCGATGTTTCGACTTTGTCTAATCAATTCTTTCGTCTGATCGTATATATGGTACGGAATCGGATTTCCATTTTCATCAACTCTAGAATCAGTGAACAAATAAATTGGGCTGTCTTTAATCCAGCGGAAAATGCTCAACCATTTTCCTCCGAATGTCCAGTTAGCAAATCCACTTAAATATGTTTGAGATTCCGTCATTTCATACCAACCGTCGCCTCTTTTTTCATGAGTGGCGGCACCCGGTCCAGTTCTCCAGCCTTGCATATAATTACCGAAAGGAATAGGTGATAGACCTGTACCATCATACCCTTCAGCGGCAATTTTTCGGTAACGATTTATATCATCATAGAACGGAATAACCGTTCCGCCGACTTCTTGGCTTTGCCTGTTCTCTCTAAAGTAATACATATCATACGTGATAAAGTCCGGTTTTGCCGTACGGACGTATTTTCTCAACATCTCTTCATTAAATGTAGAAATTGATGTGATATTGGCTGGAGGTGTATTGCCGACCTCATTGTGATGCACTAAAACATTCGGATAGAATTTCTTTGTAACATCGAACCAATCTTTTAAAATCTGTGTCAGTGTATCTGAGTAATTTTCTTCATCCCCAAATCCGATATTGATTAAGTTTTCAACATTCTCCAACTGATTTTTTGTTAAAAACCCATTTTCTTTTTGCTCTTTCGTTGGTGCTCCGGTTCTATTGGGTTCATGCTTTGCAATGGTGTCACTATCAAAATAATTGGAAGAAAGGTGATTTGCGTTTGGCGCAAAAGCCATTCCCCATTTTAAATCTGGTAAGCCTGGTGTCGTCTCTTGGAGCTTAGCATAACGTTCATGCAACCCTTTACTGTAATTGGGTGCATCGTTATATTGAACAGCTGTTATGCCTAGGTCCACGATATCTTCAGGAGTAGGTGGTTTTTTCCATGCTCTTATTTTGTTATCTTCATCTGTTGTAACCCACGTTTGAATTTGCAAACCATTTTCGATAAATCTTTTACTAGCACGAGAAAGAGTAGGTTTGGTTAAAAGAGGATCTGCCTGCCCTTTTTCCTCAATGGTGATATCGTCAATCCACGCAGTGCTTCCGGCCTGTGTTTGGAATTGAATCCAAGCACTTGTGCCTTCCTCACTCGTTTCAAAATCATAATAGAAAGTAGACCAATCTGTATTTTTCATACTATTATGCTCAATATAGTTGAGTGCTAGTTTCACATCTTTAGGGACGTTATTTTTATATCCCGAGATTTGATAGGCAAGATTTTGATTCGCAGCCCCAACCTTTGCCCTATATTGAATCCGATACTTGGTTGAAGGTTTCAACTTCGTATGATGATAATGAATTGTTTCCCCAGAAGAAGATGACTTTCCTAACTTTAAGGCAGAGTCACCAACTATGCTTTCCACTTGATAATTCCCTTTCTCACTTACAAATTGGTTTATTGCTTCTAAATTTGTAGTAATAGAATCGTCCCCTGAATCAAATCCCTCGTTTAAAACATAAGCAATATCTTCGCTTTGGGCTGAGGCGGTTTGTCCCACGCCATTTAAATTTCCGAATAGCGAAAAGACAAGCAAAATAAAGGTGATTATTACCATTTTACTTCCAATCGTTTGTCTCATTAGCAAATCCTCCTTTTGTAAAAATATTCAGTTTGGTTGTAATGCGAAAAGACTAGTTCAATGAACCCGACTTTTTCAATGCTCTCCAAAATATCCTGCAAAGCCTTAAATAAATGACTATCTGCACACTTATGAATCTACCTTTTGCAGGATGCCATCTAACAGATTTTTATAGTACGTTATAGAATGAAAGTCCCTCCCTATTTTTTTCTAGAATTCTCCTAACGTTAAGTGTATTTGAAAGCGTTTTTACCCAAAATGACAATATGTCATTTTTTCATATCCATTTGTAACTTGTTAGAAAAAGATGAGAAATTATGTTGGCAGCTTTAAAGGGAATTTGGAGGTTTTTGTAAAAAAAAGAATTTGAAATATA
This sequence comes from Lederbergia wuyishanensis, assembly GCF_022900255.1. Taxonomy (GTDB): domain Bacteria; phylum Bacillota; class Bacilli; order Bacillales; family Bacillaceae_C; genus Lederbergia; species Lederbergia wuyishanensis. The sequence continues at coordinate 170,299 of NZ_JALIRM010000006.1, read as the reverse complement.
AAAGATATGTCACAACACTATCAGGAGGAAAACATGCGAGAAACGAAGCATGAACTAATAGATTGCCAGTTTTATTTTCCGTCAGAATTTGACCTTTTGGGCGGGGTTTGGCCATTAAAAGTAGGAAATAATATCGCAAAACCAAATTATCATATCGGACCACGCGTGATTGAACATTTTAGTATTCATTTTGTTGTCAAAGGCAAAGTTTTATATACATATAAGAATCAAGAGACTGTTTTAGAAGCCGGAGATATTTTCGCCATCTTTCCACATATGCCCCATCAATATCAAACATTAAGTTTTGATTCCAATTCTTTATTAGAGATGCACTGGCTTGCGTTTAATGGTCCAACATGCGTAACAGCATTAAAGAAAATAGGAATGCATCCGGAAAAGCCCTTTTTAAAGAAAAGGATGAGTTACGTTCTGAAAGCGACCTTGGAAAATATGCAACAGTTATTGAGAAACCAAGAGATCGCCTCAAATGAATATTTCAGACTCTATCAATTACTCTATCAGATATTTTATGGACTTGCTGATCAAAGAAGTCTCCCATCCAATCAAACACCAGAATATTTAATACAAAAAAGCTTGGACTTTATCCGTGTTCACTATGACGAGTCTATTACAGTAGAAGAAGTCGCTCATCACGTCGGGCTACACCGTTCCTATTTTTCTAAAATATTCACAGAGATTTTGGATTGCACACCAAGAAACTATATTCAAAAACTAAAAATGGAAAAATCCTACGACATGATGCAACACAATAACTATAGTATTACGGAAATCGCCTTATCTGTCGGATACTCCGATGCCTATTCCTTCAGCAGGGCGTTTAAGAAATACTTTGGAGAAGCACCAACTATATATATGAAAGAGAGAAGTGTGGTGTAGGGGGTCAAAATCTTGGGCAAGTTAAAACCAAAAACCTCCCAGATAGCAGGGAGGTTTATTTCCTAAGATTAACTATATTTACAGCTTTTCCATTAATAAAATTCTGCACATTACTCACTGCAATTTCCATCAAACGTTCACGTGCTTCCTTTGTCGCCCACGCAATATGTGGAGTAATTATACAATTGCTTGTTGATAAAAGTGGATTGTCAGCAGCGGGTGGTTCAGTAGACAAGACATCTACGGCCGCCCCAGCAATTCGTCCTCCATTCAATGCCTTTGCCAAAGCTTGTTCATCAATTAAAGGTCCCCGAGATGTGTTGATCAAAAATGCGGATTTTTTCATTAAAGCAATTCTTTCGGCGTTGATTAATTTTTCTGTATCCGGCGTCAAAGGACAGTGAAGGCTAACAACATCTGACCTTTCCATTAACTCCTCAAGTTCTACCCACTCTACCCCAGCCACCTCAGGAGGATTACGACGTCCGCTTCCAACAGCTAATACACGCATTCCAAAGGCTTGTGCTATCTGTGCTGTCTGCCTGCCAATCCTTCCTAAACCAATCAAACCAATCGTTTTGTCAGCTAGCTCGATCAGCGGGGCTTTTGTAAAAGAAAAATCAATACTACGAGTCCATTCTCCTTCATGGACAGCATCGCTATGCCGTCCAACATGGTGACATAGCTCCAAAAGCAAAGCAAATACTAATTGAGCCACTGATTGCGTACTATAGGTTGGCACATTCGTAACGATGATTCCTCGTTCTTTCGCAGTCTCGGTATCAATAATATTATAGCCCGTCGCTAGTACACCGATATATTGCAAATTTGGCAATGCAGATATGGTCTCTCTCGTCATTGGAGTTTTATTCGTCAGCACGATCTGCGCATCGGCTGCTCTAGGAATAATCTCATCTGCTTTCGTTCGATCATAGATGGTTACATTTCCCAATCTTTCTAAACCTGTCCAGTCCAAATCCCCTGGATTTAATGTATAACCATCTAATACAACTATGTTTAACATTTTATCTCCTCCGGCATTATGTAGTCCATTTCTCTTTTTATATTATACAACATGGCTAGATGGCTAACTTGTGTATTTTTATGGATAGGGATTCCATTTTCCTATTTGAAAAAGGAAATTGAAAGAAATATTGATGTGTGTTAGAAAAAGAGTAAAAAAAAATGAGCTGCCCATAGTATTTACCATTCTGGCAGCTTTCAAATATTCTACAAAACTATATACCTTTATCATTTATTTCACTAAATAGCATTAATATGTCTTTTTAATAAAATTAACAATTTTTCTTACTTTCTAAAACAATCCGAATATATTCTTTTTCTTTATTTCTTCAGGAGCTTCTCTGTAAATGTCTTTTCCTTGTACAATCACTTCCGAATTTTCCATGTAATAATATACACTGTGTCAAGCCCAAATTTACTTTATAACAGGTCATATGCCTCGGACATTTTAAATCTACATGTTGTTGTGTTATACGCATCCGATGCAATGAAATGTGTCAAATTAGATTCGGCCAAATCGAACGTAAAATTCTGAATATTTTCGTCGAAGTCTCTAGAAAAACTTGCAGCTGTCATTTGTGTTGCTGCCCCATTTTTCACAAGAGTGTACAGCTTTTTAGGTCTTAGAATAATCAGTGGCCGAAGAAGGTTTCAATTAAGGCACTTTTTTTAGTGTCCGCTCTCCAAGGTATAGGTTAGATAAGCATATATTATTTTTGTATTTTTATATATTTTTCGAATACCCATCCATAACTTTTTTCGAACTTGATTTTAAACCAATCCTTTTTGTTTTCTAGGATTTCAACCTTAGAGTTTTTCTTTAGTGATCCGATTTTTTTAGCTTTAACGTTTCCAGAATCTCTTACATTAAAGCGAATTTAGGCGTATACACTGATAGAGGTAAAACACTCATCCTCTTCCCCTTATGATCAGCACTATTATATTAGGTCAATATAAACATTTTCTTCTAATTTAATGATGTTTATCTATAATTCAAAAATGACAAAAAACACAAATGGTTATACACAAAAAAGACCCACTCCCCTAAAGGAATGGATCCAACATCTTATAACTTAAACCTATTAATCAACCCATTTAGACGCTCGGCTAATTTCGCTAAATCAGCTGAATTATTCGCCACTTCTTCCATCGAACTACTGATTTGCTCGGATGAAGCAGACGTTTCTTCAGTTCCTGCAGCCGATTCTTCCGATATTGCAGCGATTTCCGTGATAGATTTTTGCATTTTTTCGCTACTGGAGGAAATATGCATGATATTATCAGATACGCTTTTGATGTTATTCGCCATATCGGAAACGGCTGAGCTGATTTTTTCAAATGTTTGTTTCGTTGATTCTATTTTGTTTGTACCTTCGGCTACCTCCTCGTATCCAGCCTCTAACGAACTTGTCACGACGCTAGATTCATTTTGGATTCCTTCTACGATTCCTGTTATATCTGTTACAGATTTGGAGACCTGTTCGGCCAACTTACGCACTTCATCTGCAACTACTGCAAATCCTCTTCCTTGCTCACCCGCTCTAGCAGCTTCAATTGCCGCATTTAACGCTAGTAAGTTTGTTTGATCTGCAATCTCCTGGATAACGGAAACCAACTTAGAAATTTCCTGTGATTTTGTGTCTAAGCCCTTTACCTTTTCAACCGCATCCTGCACGATTTGATCAATCTTTTCCATTTGCTGGCTTGACGTTTCCATTAATCGGCTGCCCTCATTTGTCATCCCTAAAACATCCGTTGAAGCACGTTGAATTTTTTCGCCATTTTCATTGGCTTCTTGAACTGTTTCTGAGAATGACACCATGATTTGAGCCAATTCAGTTGCATTTGAAGCCTGGAGCTCTGTCCCTGTCGCAAGTTCTTCCATCGTCGCCGCAATTTGTTGAGAACCAGAATTAACCTCATTTGCGGATTGCATCAATTCCTCACTTTGACCCGTGATTCTTTCAGAAACTGTATTGATTTCACTTACTAATTCTCGTATTCTTCCATTCATTTCATTTGTTGCAACAACTAATTGTGCAAATTCGTCACGTGATTTCATAGTTAATAATTCCTGGCTAAGATCACCACCCGCGATTAACTTCATTCGCTCCATTACCTTTTTGATTGGTCTTGTAATAAAAGTTGAAGTAATCAGAGCAGCTGCTATGCTCACAACGATTGCTAATAGAATAAAAAAAGATAAGATATATAATGCCTTTTCTCCATCAGATATAATGTTCTGGCCTTTTTGCTTGATAACATGTTCTCGATTTATCGCAATTTTTTCGTAATCTTCAATGATTTGTTCAGCTTCTTTTGTAGTAACCGCATGATTTCTGTTCGCTAGTATTTTTTGACCTTTATCGTACATGGCAAAAACATTTTCCTCTATATCGTTTTGCCATGCAATTGTACGGTCAACAAGCTGTTTAAATTCCTCCGAAGCTCCTAAATCTATCGCCCTTTTTTCATCTAAAATTGCCTTGTCTGTTAGGGCATAAAATTGATCACGATAATCATTGTCTTCAAATAATAAAAATCCTCGCAAAAGCGAAACTCTATTTGCTATATTTGCAGCCAATTCCTGATCTAAAATTAAAAGTTGGAGTTCTTTTTCCATAATCTCATTTGTATTTTTATTTACACTCTTAACAGTAATAAAATTATATAGTCCAAAAGCCATAAACAATAAAATAACGAGCGAAAATCCTAACAATATTTTCGTTTTCAAGCTCTTAAAATTAAATAATTTCCCCACTTCTCTACCTCTTTCCTTAAAAATTGTTGCAAATTTAACCTAATCCTTCGTGTCCCGAATTATATAAGATTATATATTTGTATTATCGACAAACAATTAATATTTTTAAGTTGAAATAGAAAAAAGTTGGTCGTAGATCAAGCTAGCACCAACTAATTAATATTATAAATTTTAAAGAATTTCACCTTTTTGAAACACTTTTTAAGGCACGATCAATATTATTTTTTCCAAGTTCCCTAACCGCCGTCCAATATAATGCTACTTTAGCAGTGGACCACATATCTTTGGTAACGATTAATTCTGCTACATTTTTTGGTGTGAAATTTTCAAATAGTAGTAAGGAGTTTTCCCACTTACCTGAAGTTCCACGACTTCTAATATTTTGAATTTCCATAGCTGTATGAGGGACATGGGCATAGCCAAGCATATTCCATTGATAATAGTCTACATCAATTCCATAACCAAGGAATTTTATAATATCTGGATTAATAATTAGACCTAACTCTTCGTTCGCTCCACGAACTGCTGTTTTAAAAAGATCTGGGCCATCATTTACACTATGTCTGTCTAGTATAGGATGAACTCCTTCAACTACACTTATATCCATTTGATTCCCTCTTGCACCACTGCTGCCCGTGCGTTGAGAGAATATGATATTTTCATCGGATGTGATGATAACAAGTCCTACTCCGAACCCATTAGCCAAAAACGGGACAACATTCTCCAATTGTTCATATGGTATGTATGTTTCCGCAACTGTTTTACCAGTATCTAATTTTCGATTTAATTGAAGGTTACTAGCAAGAAATGTGAAATAATCCGTCTCATAAAAATTAAATAATACCGTCATATCCTCTTTATCACTTGTTCGGCTATGTCTATACTTAGCTAGTCCATATAACGGTCCGTTCCATTTATGGTCCAACCCTTTTGACTCTTTATCTGCTTCTGTCGTTGCGATTTCATTTCTTATTGCTTCAAGTTCTTTTGGTAAAGCAATCTTTTCATGAGTTAAACGACATTCAATATTTTCCCGTTTAAAATCAAACTGACCATCCCCATCTATGACAAAAAAACTAGTAGATGTATCACCAATCGTAAAAAGATGAGACTTAAAATCATTTTTTTCACTAAAAAGGCGTTTGTATTTTCGAACGATCTTCCTCTTTATATTTCTGATACTATCATCAAAAATCACACTAATGAGAAGACCAACTATCCCACCTATTATTGCAGTAAATAGTTCTCTTCCAATAGAGTCAAAAAAGTCTTTTACCAACACATTGTCACTCCTATAATCTATATGTCTATAATTATCATAAACTTTAGTGGCAGTATAAGATACAACATCCTACTGAGACAAAAAAAAGTAGTTATATATTCATCACTTTCAATTCAAATGTCATCAATTTTTCCTTAAGTGAAAATCCAAATTTCTAAACAAATAAGAGCCTGAACATAAACATTCAGGCTCGATACCTTACTTAAATGGCTTATAAAAAGACTCCATCGCCATTTCGTTATAGTATTTGTAATCGAATGGAGCAGGCTTGTACGTTTCTCTTTCTGCTTCGATGTATTCCATGCCTTTCTCAAGGCCCTCAATACTGTTTTCCACCAGCAAGCCATATTTCCCATCTTCCAAAACTGTTCGGTTGGCGATAATGTCTGTCGCGATTATTTTCATTCCAAGCGTCATCGCTTCTAGTAAGACCATTGGCTGACCTTCATAATGGGACGATAGGACAAAGCAATCGCATTTTTTTAAAAACGAAAAAGGATTTTCGACTTGCCCTAGAAGAAAAACGGCATTATTTAAATTAAGTTCGTTGATTAAACTTTGGAGCTGCTTTTTTAACGCTCCTTCTCCTAATAGGTAAAGCTTGCTATTAGGGTGATTTTGATAAAAACGAGCAAATGCTCTGATTAGGTTATCCTGCCCTTTTTCTGGCGACAGTCTTCCCATCGTGACAAAGTTAATATCTTCTTTACTAGGTTCTGGAATGTAAATGCCGTTCACTTCAATGCAAAGAACTTGCAATGCTTGGTTGTTCACCCAGCCGTGAGACACTATATGAGAATATGTTCCTTTTAATGTTGTAGCTTCGCAATCGATTTGAACTGTACGACCATCTAGCTCCACGTTTTCAACTTTCTCTGCACCTTCAAGCCCATAAGGCTTTGTCCAAACGAAATACTTTCCACCTAAATTTAACTCTGCCTTTCTTGATACCTTAACCTCTTTGATTAATGTTTGTTCATTTAACATTTCAAAAGCACTTGAATCTAGCCAACCAATTTTTTTGCCATCATGATAAAACAAAAAGCTATCGCCATATTTCGTTTTGATTGCTGCTTTTATTGTGACAATCTCTCCATCCAACCATTTTGCAGGCGCCATTTCCTTGGCATTCCAATTGGGACGGGCGTGAGTGTATATAAGGTGGTTTTTAGGATGTGCAATTTTTGCATAAATGGGCTTGATTACTTTTGCTTCGCTCAACGTTCGATTCTCAATATTTTGAATCACATTCTTCTTCCAACGATAATTCCTCGTTTTCAATAACTTTCTTTTTATTGTACCAGCATCTAATACTTGCAGCGCAGAATTGCTAATCCAGCCAAGAACAGTGCCATTAATGGAAATTCGGCTGTACATCCCCCTCGGAGTTTCAACCTCTTTATCGATGTCCACGATTACATTCTTATAGTCCGCACTTCCGGAAATTTTCTCTGCTCCTGGGATTTTATAAGGTTTGGACCATATTTGGTTTCCTTTTGGATTCGCCAGTTTTGCTATTTTTTTAACGTCTTTTTCTAGTAAAATACAATCCGGAAGCAATTCCACGGAATCAGCACTAATCCATCCAATCACTTGGTTGTTATGGCTAAATTTATAATAAGAATCTGCTTTTCTTAAAATCAGAATTTCAGCGTTTTTAAAGTCTGGCCTCAAATTAAACTCTTTAGCACCTTTATAAAAAGGAGGAAGATTCCAAGCTGTTTCTGCATCTTTTATTACCGCTCTCGCGCGAAGATGTTCGACTTGAATTGTCTTTCGCTCTATTTTTTCCTCCACTTCATTATGTAAAATCCTTTCAGGGTTAATGGAATTCATCACATAGTCAAATTTGTCTTCAGTTGCATAACGGGACAAATTCGTCTTATTCACTTCCATCGTTCCCTTTGAAACACTGACAAGCTTATCAAATTGATCATAAACAGAAAAAAGTCCACGAAGATTTATTAGATGAGGTCTTTTCCCATTGACTATCTTTTCACTATCTGAAAGCATATCGGAATGCATAAAGCATAACTTCTTTTGCGCATCAGCCACCAGTAGATATTTTGCCCAATAAAGACTATAGCCGCTAAAATCAATGCAGTAATCAAACTTGGACTTACCGAATAGTCTCTGATGCTCCCTCACGAAAATATGCTCCGGATATAGTTTTTTCGCCAAACTCCCATTTCTGCCCCGATTATGAATAAATTTATCCCGGTAATGCTCAACAATATTGTAGACTGGAGAACCTCCTTTAAAAATTAAGCGAACATTCTTATTGATTTTCTCAATGTTCCTTAAAAATTCATCGTCACTGGAAGCTGGCAGAAAACAACTAACATCATATGTATCATAATCAATATTATTCGTTAAGTTGATGAACGAGGATGTAATCCCATTATTCTTCATTCCACCAGGATAAATCAGAATTTTTTCTTTAGAAGAATCAAGGTTAGTAATCGGTTTGAGTTTTTCAGCCGAGTTTTTAAAAATATAGTTTACGATTCTTTCCGTCACGCGACCATCATCATGGTTTGTGAATCGCTTTTTCATGGTTTGGTATTTTTCATGATAGGACACTTGCACGTTATCAATGTCCCGAATTGCCTTAACAAGTTCAATAGCGTTAAAAAGAAGAGGCCCTGGAAGCTCGTCATTTTTTAAATATTGTCCTCGTTCCTCGTTATACACATCCAGATCCCACGTATAAAACAGAATCGGTTTATTCGTAACGAGGAAATCAAAAAAGATACTGGAGTAGTCGGTGATAAGCAGGTCAACGATGGAGAGAAGTTCGTTGGTATCAACGAAATCTGGAACAAGTCTTTTCTGTAAGTCTGCGTGCCTAGACGCCTCCTTGTACAAATAAGGATGCACCTTCACTAAAATATTGTATTTCTCCCCAATCTTCCGCTCCAAATCGTTCATATCCGCAATGATGTGATGGACGTCATTATTGACCTTCGCTACATTCGTTCCTTTCCATGTTGGTGCGTACAATATTATTTGCTTCTCATCTTCTATAGTCAAATCATAGGAACGTAAGGATTGCTTCATTTCATTCGAATTCGTATTAAACGTTAAGTCAATCCGCGGATATCCTTCTTCTATAATAGTTCCTGAGTAAATCCCATTTAGTTTATAACTATTTGTAAACATGTTGGTTGTATGTGAGTTTGGACTGATTAGATAATCTGTGCTCAAAAAATTCCGTACAACATTCTGTGATTGGACAGGGTTTCCAGGGATATCAAATCCCATTAATTTTAATGGAGTCCCGTGCCACGTATTAATATAAATTTGGTCACTTTTTGGAATGACGAAGTTTTGAAATGTTGAGTTATTGATGAGATATTCGCATGTAGCCAGATATTTAAGATATTCCGTGGAATTTCGCTTAACAAATTTTACATTATAGTAATTTCGATATTTAGAAATAACATTAGAGAGAGCTGCAAAATCCTTTATAGACCAAATATGCGTGTAGTCCTTGAAATCCGGATTTCCGACCATGTATTTAAACATCGCGTATGGACTGTCCGTCATGCTGTTCCCATCCCGAGTTTCATAAAGAATCGTCTTCTTCTTTACACTGCAATTTTTATAGAAGCGTGCATACTGTTGGACCCGTCGCTGACTTTCTCGAAATACATAATTCGTGATCGGATCCATCACGAATTTAATCCTCCGCTTCAAAACCTTCCGATTCATCTTCGTTGCAACCCCTTTTGATGCTTGAATATAGTAGGAAGTATTTCCGAAAAAAGGGGAAATATGTTAGATGAATGAAAAAAAGCCTGCTACAACTTAGCAAGCTTTAGAAGTATAATAACTTCTTTATTTAAGTTCCCTTGTAATATATTGGCTACTTACCCAGCCCGTTTTTCCATTTGCTAATTTGATTTGGCACCACATATTTCCACTATCCATATTCGGTGTTCCATCTTTTTTCAATACGATCGAAACAAAGTCATTTAGTTTTAACGAGCCGATTGGATCCTTGTTCGTATTTGCCTCAGGACGAATATTTAATCCATCCACATTTACTCTTCCTAAATTTTGGACAGAAATATAGCTTTTATATACATCAAATTTGATACTATTTGTCCAGTATTCTTTGCTATCGTATTTCACTCTTACCCAATAGTCATTTGTTTTTTCAAGAATAGTAAATGCTTTACCTTTTCCTATACTACTAATATTATCTGTTACACCCTTTTTGCTTTGGAGATACATGGTGGTATTTGCGTTCGCTATAATATCAGCTGGAAATATGTCACTGCCTGAAGGTGTACTTGGGCGAGATGGAACCGTAGTATCAATCGAAGCTTTATCATAATAAGCTTTATCGTACGGCAAGATTTTCTGCATGTGGCCAGCAATTTTTTGTCCCCAGTTCTGATCACTAGCGTACCAAAAATTCATTCCTTCACTAAGTGCGTCAACTCTTGCATTACTAAGAGTTTTGGTGCTAAATCCCAAATACGCACCTTCAAATTTCCAATTGTTTGAATTAAGGTAAGTCGATTTCATTTCACGCGCAATAAAGTCAATACTAGAATCGATATCTGGAAAACGATATGCACCTACATATGGCGTTGCATCAAACGCACCAAATCCGAAAAAATTATATTTGCCATACGAAAGGCTAGATGTTCCAAAAGCACTTTCGTGAATGGCGTGGGCTGCCAGGTACAAGGAATTAACTCCGTATTTCTTACCTGAATCGATGAATACTTGTCCTTTTCCACTTAAAACACTTTTCTTTTTAGTAGATTGTTCATAATTGGCAATATAATTATTTATTTGCGCTGCTGTCACAGGTGATTGTGTTCGTAAATCAATGAATTGATAACCATCCCTATTGGTAAGAGGATCTCCTGTCTTTACTTCTTGTAAATAGGCCCCTGAAATATATCCTATTTTCCCATTATATTTAACTTTGTACCAATTATTTGATGTCTTATTAGTTGGGATTACAATTATATTTTTCGGGATTATTAATAGAGAATCGTAAGAAGTATCAGCATTTTTTCTTAAGTTTAAGTCTGCTTTCACCCAATATGTTTTCTCAGGTATTTCCATTTCTGTAATTATTTCAGCAGGAGGCTTTTCTTTTGATGGTTCGTCCTTTGGTGCCTCTACTTTAGGTGGTTCTTCTTTTACAGGTTCTTCCTTTGGTAGTTCTAATCTTGGTGGTTCATTAGTTTTGATTTGTTCTAAAAAGTCTCCAGAAACATATCCTATTTTTCCTTTATATTCTACCTTATACCAGTTATTGCTCGTTTTATGAGTAGGCGCAACAACTTCTCCTTTTTGAATAGTATCCAGAGTTGTGGAGTTGGTACTTGCTTTATCTCTTAAACGTAGATTTTCAGTTACTTTAAACTTAATTCCTTCAATCTTTACCTCTTTAATATATTCATTCGGCTTATCAGATTGATCTGGAGTTGGCTTAGTATCAACCACAATTTTTATTTTAGAACTTAGAATATACCCTGTTTTTCCACTGTATTGAACTTTCATATATCCATTAGACGTTTTGTGAGTTGGAATAACATTAATTCCTTGCGGCACAGAGGCAAGCGTCAAAGATAAATTATTGGCATATTGCTTTAAGTCTACTTTGGATGTAGTAGTGTAGGTTACCTGACTGATTTTTTCATCAGATGGATTTACAAACTTCACGAAATTTCCGATAGTTACATAACCTGTTTTTCCATTAAAGGTTACTTTAAACCAATTACCAATTTGCTGGTTCGATGTAACTAAAGTGCCTTTAGGGATTTTTGTAAGTTTCGTAGAAGTAGTGTTGTAAGCAGAATACACATAAGTCTCATTATTTGCTAAGTACTTAGTTTGTGAAAAAGACTTGAATGTAACTTTTTTTACATCACTACTTGGAACATAGTAGTTCTTTCCAGCAACGGAGACTCTATACCACGTTTGCCCAATACTATTTACTACTTTTTGTGTTGAGTCGAGGATATTTCCTTTATCAATTTTGCTGACTACTATATTCTTTGTATCAGGAGTAGAACGAAGATCTGTATTCTTGCTAGTTTCATAATAAGTTTTGCTCGTATTCGTATACTGATAATATTCTTTCAAATAATTTTTGTGCACCCAACCCGATTTCGTTACATTTTTCCCTTTCAATTTATATGTATAAGAAACATTATACCGATCACCTTTAATTGAGGTGGCAGTAACATTTTTCCCCTTAGGAATCGTAAAGATAATCCGATCATTTGCGCCAGGGCCGCTCCGTAAATTCAAGTTAGCTGTCGTTTGAAAGGCAGTCTTTGGGACTTTTTTTATGCTAGTTGCCGCTTCAACAACCAAGCTATTAAATGGAGACATTGTCAAATAGGAAAATAGTAGTAAAATTGCTGTCAGTATAAAAAGCCTATTAATCAGCTTCATAGTTCACTCTCCACAATAGTTATACCTATAGTATACAATCAGAATTTAATAGATTAATAGTGACATTCGAACCATAAAAATACATTTTTTTGTACAAATTGACAACATATTATTCACTTTTTTTACAAAGACCTCTAATTTTTTTATTCTTCTTATAAGAGACAAGAGCTTTGATTAACGTAAATAAAAAACAAATCACCAAGTAAATTTCCCTCGAAGTTTTCTATATTAATTTTTGGAAACAAAAAAAGGACGTAATATATATACGCCCTTCTAAAATAATGGTCTATAAAAAGACTCCATCGCCATTTCATTATAATATTTAAAATTAAACTGTTCACTGTTGGATACGTTATTATCATTTACTATTTGGAGTAATCCATTTTCCAAGCCTTCAATACTATTTTCCACAAGTAAACCATATTTTCCATCTTCTAAAACATTTCGGTTGGCGACGATATCTGTCGCAATTATTTTCATTCCAAGTGTCATTGCTTCTAGCAAAACCATTGGTTGACCTTCGTAATGGGATGATAATACAAAACAATCGCATTTCTTCAACAATGGAAATGGGTTTTCTACTTGTCCACAAAGGTAAACTGAGTCATTTAAATTTAGATTATGAATTAAAGATTTTAACTGTTTTTTTAAAGAACCATCGCCTAAAATATAGAGCTTACTGTTTGGATATTTTTTGTGAAATCTTTCAAATGCCTTAATTAAGTTATCCTGCCCTTTCTCTGGCGATAGTCTCCCCATAGTCACAAAGTTAATAAACTGTTTATTAGGCTCAGGGATATACTGTCCGTCTACTTCAAAGCCATGTACCTTTTTTATTTTTAAAGCTTTGTTATTAACCCAACCAATAGGAATATTATCTTTTAAAATATGTGAATAAGTTCCCTTTTGGGTAATTGCTTCACGATCAATATATACAGTACTTCCGTCATATTGATTTCCATCTTCTATTTTCTTTATGTTCTTTAAACCAAATGGCGATGTCCAAATTGAATATTTTCCATTTAATTCTAGCCATGCTATCTTGGAAACCTCCACTTCTTTGATTAAGGTAGGTTCCGTAACCATTTCAAATGCCCTAGAATCGAGCCAACCAATTTTATAATTATCTTTATAAAATAAGAAGTAATGTCCCTGAATCGTTTTTATCATTGCTTTGATGGAAACTATCTCACCTTGAATCCATTTTGCTGGCGCAATCTGCTTTGCATTCCAATGTGGATAAGCATGAGTCCAAATCATATAGTTACCTGGTTTGTTAATTTTAGCGTAAACAGGCACTAGGATTTTTACTTCTTCCATTGCCCTGTAGTTGATTTTTTTTAGAACCTCCTTTTTCATAATATAATTATTAGATTTTAAAATGCGCTTTTTCATATGAATATTGGACTTTTCAAGTTTACTTTGGTTTTCCTTTATGGTTAGACTTTCATAAATTTGAAGTGCTTTTTGATTAATCCATCCCAACAATGTTCCGTTCAAGAGAATTCGGTTATATATTCCACAATTGGTTTCGACCTCTTTATCAATATCTACAAACAAATCTTGATAATCCACACTACCAGAAATCTTCTTGCACCCTGGTGCTTTATAAGGTTTTGACCAAATTTGTTTTCCTTTAGGATTAATGATTTTCCCAATCTTATTGACATCTTTTTCTTCAAGGATACTATCAGGAAGCAGCTCAATCGACTCTGCACGAATCCAACCAATCACATGATGATTAATACTAATCTTATAGTAAATGTTATACTCCTCGGCAGCCTTTCTTATAATATCGATTTCGGTATCTTGTAAAGATTCATCTAATGAGAATGGTTTTGAATCTTTATTAATGGGAAGAAATCTCCATACTTTATCAATATATTTAAGTATTGCTATTGATTTAACATTTTCAATTTTTAATTGCGGGAATTTTTCTTTTGGTAGTGGCGTATCTGCTTGAAGAACACGACTTGGGTCAATGGAATTTAACACAAAATCAAACTTATCAGAATCAACATATTTGGATAAATTATCCCTATTTAAATTCATGGTTCCTTCTGAAACACTAACCAACTTATCAAATCGATGATATATAGAAAAGAGTCCTCTTAAATTAAGTAAATGAAGCCTTCTTCCATCTTTTATTTTTTTATATTCGGATAACATATCACTATGCATGAAACATATTTTCTTTTTGGCTTCTGTAAAGATTATATATTTTGCCCAATATAAACTATAGCCACTAAAATCAATACAATAGTCGAACTGTGTTCTACCGAATATACATTTATGTTCTCTTATAAATGCACGTTCTGGGAACACTCTCTTTCCCAAGTAACCATTTTCTCCTTTAAAATGAGTGTATTTGTCCTTATACTCCTCAAAAAATTGATAAACAGGCAAATGTGTTTTATATAATAATCTGACATTTTTATTGATTTTGTCGATGTTTTTTGTCATTTCTCCATCTAATACATTGGGAAGGAAACAAGTAACATCATACTTCTTATAATCGATATTATTCATTAAATTAATAAAGGAATTAGTAATCCCATTATTCTTCATTCCTCCAGGAAAAAACAATAATTTTTTCTTGGATTTATCCATGTCCCTAATGATATTCAACCGCTCACCAGAATTCTTAAAAATATAGTTAACGATTCTATCCGTTACTTTGCCATCGTCATAGTTGGTAAATCTTTCTTTCATCTTATTATATGATTCTCTATATTGTTTCTGTACATTTTCTAAATTATTTATTGCACTGGAAAGTTCCTCTATATTGAAAAGAATAGGTCCGGGAAGTTCTTCGAGTTCCAAATATAGACCTCTATTCACTCGATATTCATCCATATCCCATGCATAAAAAAGTATTGGCTTATTCGTTAAAAGAAAATCAAAGAAGATGCTAGAATAATCCGTAATCAAAAGGTCTATAGTGGCAAGTAACTCATTGGTATCAACATAATCCGGTATGAGTCGACCAATCAATTCCGGATGATTAACTGCAACTTTATAAAGAAAAGGGTGAACTTTAATGAAAATATTATATGTATCTCCCACTTTTTCATCTAAATCTTGAATTACTGCATTAATTTGGTTAATATCATCGTCTATTTTTGTTGTACTTGTACCTTTCCATGTCGGTGCATATAGTATATTTTTTTTACGATTATTAATTTCTACACCTATACCTTTTAGATATCCAATAACAGTTTCACGATTTGTATTAAATGTTAAATCAATTCTAGGGTATCCCTCTTCAATAATGGTACCATGATAAACCCCATCTAATTTATAACTTTTTCTAAAAATATCCGTCGTATGCATATTAGGGCTTAATATAAAATCAGAGCTTAAAAAATTTCTTACTACATTATGTGTTTGTATTGGATTTCCAGGAATATCATAGCCCATTTTCTTCAAAGGGGTGCCATGCCAAGTATTGATATATGTCTGTTCTGTTTTGGGTATAAAATAAGAAGGGAATGTCGAATTGTTAATAAGATATTGGCAAGTTGCCAAATATTTAATGTATGCTTTTGAATTTCGTTGAACAAATTTTACATTTGGATAGTCTTTGTATTTTGAAATGACAGTTTTAAGTGGTTCAAGCTCTTGAACTGACCAAATATGTGTATATTGTTTAAACTTTGGATTATTAAGCATGTATTTAAACATAGCATATGGGTTATCAGTAATACTTTTCCCTTCTCTACTTTCATAAAGAATTGTACATTTCCTTACATTTGATTTTTCATAATATCTCGCATACTGATATACACGCCGTTTATTTTCTCTTAGCAAGTAATTTATTACAGGATTCAACAAAATACCCATTCTCTTAAATAAGTCTTCCTTTTTCACTTTTTGCTTCCCCTTTTAATTCATCATTTTTAAGAGTAAGTATTTCCTAAAAAACTGAAATTATTAGGCGTACAGCATGACTTTCGCGCAAAAGAAAAAGCCCCCTATTAGGGCTATGATCCAAATCAACAATCCTCTCTGCTGTTATTTCATTCATTTTTATTCATCTAACATAAACATGAGGTGGATTAGCAGGATCCTCTGAGTGTATGTCTATTTTTATGTAAATCTATAATACCGATATCACATCTCAATTTCTACCATCATTGCAAATAATCGGAGTAGATCCCTAATCGTCTATTATTTCTCTGATTATTTGAAACTCCATTGGGGAGAGATTTATAAGCCTCCACTGATTTCTTTAATCGAATCATCCTTATCTAATATTCGAATAAAACTTTGGCTTTCCGACAAGATTAATTCATCCACTACACGTTGGCTCGCTTTACCGTCTTTGTGATCAAAAAAGTAATCTCGAAAGGGCTTAATTTTTTCCTCAGCAAAGTCTTTATTTACTATTTTCTCGACCAATTCATTAGTAGTTTTTACAAGATTTCCAGGTATAAATGATTGATACTCGTAATAAAATCCTCTTTTACTAATATATTCTTCAACATCATAGGCAAAGAAGAGCATCGGTTTATCTAATAAAGAGAATTCAAAGCAAATCGATGAATAATCTGTAATGAGTAGATCCGTTATTAATAATAAATCATTGACCTCTCTATATTCCGAGAAATCATAAAAAAAATCGGAATACTGGTAAGGGATGGTAATCTTATTTAAAATAATGAAATGTAATTTAAAAAGAAAAACATATTCATCTTTTAAATTGTTATATAGCTTTTCAAAATTCAGGTATTCCATTGGATAATGTGCTTCTTTTCTACCTCTTCCTCTAAAAGTAGGGGCAAATAAAATCACTTTTTTATCTTTTAAAAAAGGATATTTTTCATATAACTCAATTTTTTTTTGTTCTTTATACTCTTCGTCAAAAAAGATATCAGTACGTGGAACACCCAATGGATAAATCCTATCCTTCTCAATGTCAAAACTCTCAGCATAGTGTGTAGCCACATTCTTTGTACTAACAACTGCTTTCGTGTAATTTCGATGGTCTTTAGAATTTATTTTTGGACCTCCTGGTTGTCCTAATCGAGAATAACCAAACTTTTTAAAAGCTCCAGCCCCGTGCCAAAGTTGAATTAAATCAGCCTTTTTTCTAATTTTCAAAGGAGAGATCATAGGATAGTTCTCTTCTAACAGAATATTTTTCGATGTTGCACAATAGTATGCTAATTTTACAATTTCAATTAAACTTTTTTTGACAAAGCTATTTTCTTTAAACATAAATTTATAGTCAAAATCAATTTCCCTATTAACCATTTCCTCATACACAAATTTTAGGTTTCCTCCAATTTCCTCACGACTGTCAGAAGCAAATAAGATTCTCCTAGTTTTAACCGGAAATACGTGGAATAAGTAATACAAAAGTTGAAATACCATTGATCTAAAGATACGGTATATTAACCCAGGTTTTCTCGTTTTGTTTTTTATATCGCCATAAATCAAACTGGGGTTAATATCTCTTATTTTAATTGATTCCAACAACATACTTTTGGAATTTACATCGTATGTTACCATTAAATTGTCAACAATTTGATTTTTTGAGGAGAAAAACTCCATTTGAGTACTATGGAAATTATTTTTTAAAAACTTGCGAATATCGCCAAGAGGTGTTCTTCTAGTGATTAAAGTCTGATTATTTTTTAAATACTCTAATTCAATATACGTTTGATATTTACCAGGTAGCAAAGGCTTATTTTCTTGCGCTTTTGAAAAATTAATGATACCAGTAAACCCTGCCCATTGATAAGTACCATCAACTTTTTTAGTTGTTTCTACTTCAGATACTCGAATATCTTCAAGTACAAACTTTAAACATTCACCATCTTCATTTATCAATAAGAGTTTTTTTCTTATATTTGAATAGCTGGTTAAAGAAATCCCTTGGATATAACTGTATCCTTTAATTTTTAGTATTGATCCATTCCAGTTTAATGAAGTTATTTCAAAATCAATGTCTTCGAAGTATTTTTTCTGCTCAGCTTTAGGTAATTGAATTAATGAGGTACAATTATCTGAATTATTATCATGGGACATACTTTGTTTAATCGTTTCTTCCATCTTACTATTCTCCTTAAAATATGAGTTATTTCAATTCGTCACAACTGATGCCAAATTATGCTAATTATGCAGTTGTTAAATATTCCAAGACGATACCACTCTATTTCTCTTTTATAAACTAACTTGGTAAAACGGTAAAGGAACATCCTACAGTTAATCGTGATTTCATTTATTCTAGAACAGTTCTATTTATCGAAGATTAAGAGATTAAAGAATAATATTATTATATCACTTGGAAATACGCGAAAATTGGCATGTGTACGACAGAAAAATACCTTATTTTTAAAGTTTGTCTTAATTTGTAGTATTTAAAGATAAAAGAGATTAACATAAAAAGTAGGTTGAGAGTTGGAGTTGTATTTGAAGTTAGGACGTTTACAAGGTTAGACTTTGAATAATTGCATCGCAATCTTAGCTTATTATTTTTTTAGTAGCATCTGCAGCAGAACTCCAGATAGAACTTAGAATAAAAGATTTATTACAAATGGTCTTTGTTGAAAAAGAGGGATTACAACCAAGATAAGGGAAGATTTATAGTTTTGCTACTCTATAGATCTCGTGTTCCTTTCCAAAATGATAGTGATCCAATCAAGATTGTAGGAGAATTGTTTAAAATTAAAAGGTAAAAACAGATTTTCCTCCGAGTTCGAAGGGCTAAAAATCAATTGCATTTTAATAAGATACTACACGGAGTCACGTAAGGGTGTGAATTTGATTGGTTTATAAAACAGACTCTGTGGTGGTTTTAAAAGCTGTTCAACTTTTTTCTTTCTACTAAAAAATAGCAGCACAACCATTACCCTGGTCTGTGCTACTAATGTTAAGATGTTATAAACGATTGAAATAACTAAATTAATATAACTAGAAAAAACGCTAAAAGGGTACCCGCCAATGAGGCCAAATAACACAGCTTGGCTGGTAGTTATTTTTTTAATTAATCTTAAATTGATAAGCATTCCAACTTTTCTTTAATTATTCACGTATTGTTAACAATACTATCAGTACTACATAAATTCGATGAGTATCTATATTGTTTAATAAAATAACTAATAATAAAAATCAAATAAATAGACCTGTATATTGCACCAGGTGTATTAAATAACACTCCAATACAACCTAACCACAAAAGAATTCCAAAATTTGATGTATATTTAAAAAAGATCATGTCACTAGTATGTTTAACCTTAACAAAAAAAGGTATTAAAAGGATAATAGTTATTATAAGAAACCCAAAAAATCCTTGTGTATACCAATAATTAATAAAAACATTGTGCACACTTTGTTCTACAGTTCTTCCATGAAATGTAACTACATTAATACCAGAATCAATTCCTTTGCCAATCCAAGGATTTTTCAAAATTTCCTGAAATGCAACTTCAAACAATTGTTTCCTTAAAACTACCGTTTCAGCTTGTCCTTTGAATAATTGAACATACTTTAAAAATGCCTCCGAATAGTTAATATACAGCCAAGCTAAAGATACCAATAATAATATAGGGGCAGTAATAATTTGATATCTTTTCATATTCTTAAAATTTATCACATATATTCCAAACATCATTGCAAGTTCAATAATTAGGAACTTTCTAGCATCACCAATATAGGTGTAAAAAAACAATAATAAAACTATTAACAAGGTAAGTAATTTATCTGCTGTAGACCTATCTTTGTCAAAAAAATCCCAAACAAAAATAATAAAACCTGATATAAAGATATACGAAGGTATACCAGAAGCTATTAGAGTTAGATATCCAAGATTTATATGAAAGAGTTCATTTACAAGAAAAAATAAAGCTTTAGCCAAAGCTGTAAATTTAATAGTATTCAAAATGAACTTTAATTTATTCTCCTCCAAATATTTCAAAATCGTTGGTATAAACAAGTAAAAAATGTATAAATATTGAATAGACCTAATTAATGCTCTTTCACCAGTGGCTGTGATTATACCAATTATAATTGTTATAAATATTAACAAGAATCCCCAATACTTTAACGGTTTTAACACATTTATCTTATTTTTACTTATTACTATAAAAGAAAATGCAAATAATATAAAAAATAAATCACTTAAATTAATGTTTCTATATAGTGCCAAATATTTATTGTCTAATGTAATAACACTAAGGAAAAGAAATATACTAGTGCTGTCTATCCTTCTATTTTTAATAAAAATTCACCTCCATATATTTAGTTTTTTGCATTAAGTTTTCTTATAATTAATTATATAATATAACACTAACGTCTTGGTTACAAATTGAATACTTGCTCCCAATATTAATACATAAGCCGCTCCTGTAATACCATAACTAGGTATTAAAAAATATGAGCCTATCAAACTAGATATAACCCAAATAATACCCAAATATGGTTGAATTTTAAAAGATCGTGCTGCAGTCATACCATATCCCAAAAATGATCCTGTATAATTAATTGCACCTGCGATCATAATAATTAAGAAAACATCGGAATAACTAGCATAATCCTTGTTATATATTATTGTTAATAACTCTTCCCCAAAAAATATTGAAATTATTACTCCTAATAATCCGAGGAACGCTCCTATACCTGCTAGTTTTAAAATAAGTATTAAGAAATCTTTCCTTTTTCCGTTTGCATAGTACTTAGCTAAGCGAGGAGTAGCAGATTGACCTAGAGCACTAATAACAGTATTCCCTGCAACAATTAAATAAGCAATGGCAGCAAAAAAACCTAAGGTCTTTTCATCAATATAATATTCTAAAAAATAACGTGGAATATTGGTATTGAGTGAACTCATCATCATTATTAATCCCAAAGGTAAGGAAAGCTTTACTAAACCTAAAATGGTTGTAAGGTTAAATCTAGGTTTAAACCTAATAAATGGCCTTATACTTTTTATATCATAAAATAAAAGAGTTATCATCCAACTTATGGCCAAGCCCATAGTTCCAAGAATTAAACTACCTGTAATCCAAACAACTAATCCAAGCACAATAACAGACAATAATCCTTTAAGGATCTTTGAGATAGCTATTTGGTCCATCAGTTCTTTTTTTTGCAACAAACCAAAAACAACATCACTAATAGATTCAATAATTTTTGCCAAACACATTATTATTATAATAATGGCAGTCTCAACTGGATATCCAGCAAAAAAAATCACAAAAATTGTTATTGTAAATGTAGCTATGGATGCAATATACCTAAGACCTAAATAATCACCAAAAACGTAGTTATCTTGAGTATCTGTTGCTTGGACTGAGCGTAATTGCAAATTTGTAAGCAATAAAATTGGTGCAGTTATTGCTAGGGCTAATGTAAATCTCCCAATCATTTCCGGAGACCCCAATTTAGCCAAAACAACTAGGATTCCCCATTGACATCCAGCGTAAATAATATTACTTATAAGAGTCCAAGAGAAATTCGTTTTTAAGGATAATGACTCTACATTATATTTTTGTTTATTTTCAATTTTTATCTTATTAGTCATATTCTTCCTTCTTAACTCTTCAATATGTTTACTATAATTTCCGATTATCAAGGAGTATAGTATTATTTATCTTTGATTCGTACCATACTTGAATTTCATTAGCTACTTGAGTAATATCGTATCCTGATTTTTTTATATCATTGATTGTATTTTTTCGTTGATAATCTTTCTTTCTGAAAATTTCTCCTGCCCAATGTTCTGGTGATTTTTCCAAGTCTATAAATTCCACTAAACCAGTAACATTAACACTTTCTGGTACTACCTTATTAGAAGTAAAGCACTTTAAACCTGTTGCTTGAGCCTCTACTAAAACAATTCCTAATCCTTCGTAAAGTGAAGGAAACAAAAATATATCCATAGCTTGTAGTATCTCGGCAACATCTTTGCGTATACCTGTAAAAATAACGCTATCTGTTAGTCCTAATTCTTGAATTCTTCTTTCTATATCTGGTCTAAGATTACCATCTCCAACTAATAATAATACACTTTCGCCACTTTTAATATGAATTTGTTTAAATATATCTATCAAATAAGTGTGGTTTTTTTGGGGATGGAACCTCCCAATATGACCTATTACAAACTTATCTTCAATACCCAATTCTTTTCTAATTTTATTTCTAATCTGTTCGTTAAATTTAAACCTTTCACTTTCAATTGCATTATTAATTACGCCATATTCCTTTCTTTCTAAAATTCTTTTGGGAAAGGTCCATCTAGCAGATGGCTCTGAACAAGCAAAATAGTCGGTTGCATAGGTTTCGATTAAAAATTGGTTTATTCCATGAATATATTTATGCAAAGAACTACCGCCTTGTCTTATATTATGTCCATGCACAATTCTATTAGGGATACCATAATTCTTTGCAATTCTTAATGGTTGTACATATGTCAACGAACTTAAATGTTGATGTGCAATGCTATAATCATTATGGACTTTAAAAAAGTCTTCTAAAGACCGTTTATTCTTGTATATACCCTGTCTCCGAGGAATAACGGAAAAAATATTTCCTCCGAGTTCCTTAATTTCTTCATCATAGGCGCACTCTTCACTAGTATGAACTAAAAAATCAAATTGAAGTTTGCTTCTATCAATATTTCTGTATACGTTCATAATAAAGGTCTCAATCCCACCTCGATTCATAGCACCCACAATTTGTAATATTCTATTCATTTTATCTCTTCCTTTTAGCTAAACTTTAATTTTTCTAACAGAATGAGACCATTTTTAGGAAAATTCACCCTATAAGCCATACACGTTTTTAAAACTATTTACAGTATATTCTAAAGTAAATCTTTTTTGCTGAAACGCCAAATAAATTTCTTGTTTTTTTAATTTTTTATGTGAAGAAAAATCTAGAATACTTTTTCCCCATTCTTTTGACGATAATGATAAATTTAGAAAAGTAACTAATCCAAGGCCCATATCTACCTCTTTAGTAATATTTTCTGATAAAACACACGGGGTTCCAGCTGCTTGGGCTTCTAATACTGTTCCAGGTAGTCCTTCATATAAAGATGGCATAACAAGAATATCTAACATTTTCATTATATTTGGTACATCATTTCTTAAACCTGTAAAGATTACGTGGTCTTCGATATTTTGTCTTGCAACCTTTTCTTTAATATCGTGCACAAGAGACCCTTCACCTACAAGTACTAGCTTGGCTTCAATTCCAGTATTAATTATCTCTTTAAAAATATCTATAATAAAGTTATGATTTTTCATTTTTTCAAACCTACCGACGTGTCCAATAACAATAGAAGTTTTAGGTATTCCTAAATGGGATCGCAATTTTTCACTATCCAGCTCATTTATACACATATATTTTTCTATATTTATAGAATTCGGTACTATTTTAACTCTGTTGTTTGCAACATTTTTTTTACCGAATAAAAAAATCCCTGCTGATTTACTAACAGCTAAAAAACTCGTTGCATTAGTAGAAATGAGTTTTCTACCTAGTGATAGTATAAGTTTTCTTATGGGGCTGGACGTACTTATTGAAGACGTAGTCCGAGCATGACAAATCCGAAATCTTATACCTGCAAATCGGGCAGCTATCATTACTATTCCACCATGATATGATGTGTGAGCATGAACAGCTTGAAAAGGACCTTCCTTTTTCATAATTTTGTATAGGTCTAACACATGTCCAATTAATGACTTTCTAGGATTTCTAACTATAAATATTCTTCCACCTAACTCTTTTATTTCCTTTTCATAATAGTAAGGCCCATCTGTAAAAGCAACAAAGTCAAATTGGATTTTATTACGATCAATTTGTTTGTAAATATCCATAATCCGAGTTTCTGCTCCGCCACAGTTCAAAGTTGCAAAAACATGAAGAATACGATACGGTTCTTTACTCATTTTTTTTCCACCTTTTGAATAATTCCCTTGAAGAAACTGTCAATTCGTTCATCTAGTAAATCACGATTGTATCTTTTTGCAACTTGAAAACTTCTCTTTGACTGTTTTTTTAGTTCATCAGGATTACTTGATAAATCTATAATTAATCTAGCTAATTCTTTCCAGTCACCTGGCCTATGAATCCACTCTCTTTCTGTTAATTCTTTTAAGCCCATAACATTAGTTGAAATAATTGGACAACCTGTACTCATCGCTTCAATAGTCGCTCTCGGTAATCCTTCTGTTCTACTTGGTTGAAGATACAAGTCTATTTTATCTAACCAGTTTAATACAGGCTCTCCTGGTAAAATCGTACCTTCAAAAATAACCCTTTCTTCTATCCCTAACTTCCTTGCCATACTTTTATAGTACGAGGGATCTCCTCCTCCAAGAATTCTTAAGCAAAACCTAGAATCTAAATGTGAAAGAGCATAGATTGCAGTATCAATCCCTTTTACTTCATTTAAATATCCGATAATTCCTAAAGTGAATTTTTCGAGTTTATCATATCTACCTATCCTATTTTCTAAATATTTTTCGCTAATTGCAGTATTAATCTTAACATATGAAGCTCCAATATATTTTCCATTAGTAGGATATCTTTTTTGCAAAACACTGTTAGTTACATAATGAACATAGTCTGCATTTTTTATAGCGCATTTATTATCATAATAAACCCATATTCCAGCCATTTTTCTAATTAAGGATTTACTACTAAATAATATATCTCTATTACAACCACCAACATAAACCATAACAGGCTTTTTGTGTTTTTTTGCTAATTTTAAAATTAACTTTGTTTTGGTCTCCGCCCAACATAAAACCATATCACATTTAATAACACTACTCGATAATTTATTTTTAAAATCTGAAAGATATCGCGAAAAATCCTTTAATCCTTTCATTTCTTTGTAAAGAGAAAATGAAATTCTTCCATTTTTACAGTCAATCTTTTGTCTTGGATATATACTAGAATTACTATCAGTTTGTCTTGCAACAACATAAATGGTATCAAAATATCTAAGGTACCGCTCAATTGCATTTATATTTTTTTTATCTCCATAATAATCGCCGTTTCTTTCTTCAAATCTGCCTATCATAACAAGGCATAAATCCATAAAATTCCACTCCAAAAAAAATGATAATCTATAAGATTCTGCTTTATAGATTTTTTTTATACCATTCGATTGCCTCAATAATTCCTCGTTCAAAACTCCAGTCAGGATTATAACCTAACATTTCTTTAGCATTATTGATATCAGCGTTACTGTGCTTTATATCTCCTTTTCGATCAGGTCCAAAAATAGGCTGAATATCTTTCTCCAATGCATTCAATAAGTGCATATAAATATCAATTAAAATCTCTTGGCCACCATAAGCTACGTTATAAGCCTGTCCTGCTGCTTCATGTGATGCAGTGCAAGCCCTCAAATTAGCTTCTATTACATTTTCGATATAGGTAAAGTCCCTACTTTGTTTTCCATCACCATTAATTGTTGGTCTTTCATCGTGAAGTAGTTGTTTGATAAATTTCGGAATAACTGCTGCATATGCCCCCTCAGGATTTTGCCTTCTACCAAATACATTGAAATAACGTAGGCCATAAGTATCAACACCATACAGTTTTGTATACAGTTTCGCATATTCCTCATCTACCCTTTTAGTAAGGGCATAAGGTGACAGTAAGTTTCCTTCCCTTCCTTCTTTTTTGGGAAGATGGGGTTCATCACCATATACTGATGAACTAGACGCATAGACAAATTTCTTTATGTCTTTTTGTCTAGCAGCCTCTAACATATTCAAAGTGCCTTTTATATTAATTTCTTCGTACAATAAGGGCATCTCAATACTTCTTGGTACGCTTCCCCAAGCTGCTTGATGCAAGACAAAATCAACCCCTTCACAAGCAGTCATGCAAGTCTCCAAATCCCGAATATCTCCATTAATGAATTCATAATTGGGGTTATCTATGAATTCTTCAACGTTTTCTCTTTTTCCAGTCGAAAAATTATCAAGCCCCCTGACTTGAAATCCTAACCTAAGAATTGCTTCAACTAGATTTGATCCAATGAAACCAGCGGATCCAGTTACTAAAAATTTTGTACCCACTGGAAATTTAATATTTTCATATCCCATTTTATAACCTCCAATATGAAATACCTGCAGTTTCTGCATCTTGTCGATCAAATAAACCTCTTATGTCAATTAGGACATAATTATTTTTATCATCCTCTTCAACAAACTCAGATGTAACAGCAGTCTCTTTCATAGCTTCTATATTGAAGTAACCCGTTGTTCTAAACATTTTTTTAATATCTTCTAAACAAATTGATTTAAAATCATCATGAGGTACTGCAAATATTACTGCATCTACTTCTTTAATTTCTTCTACTCGATAAGGGTTTATTCTATATTCACGCCACAAATCTTCTTTATCTGCAACAGGATCAACAACCTTTACTTCTATCCCATACTCTTCTAATTCTCTAATAACATCTACAACTTTTGTATTCCTAACATCCGGGCAGTTTTCTTTAAATGTAACACCAAAAATTGCAACTTTCGCTCCATTTATCTGTTTATTTGCTTTAATCATTTGCTTTAATGTACTTTCTGCTACATACTTACCCATGTCATCATTTATTTTTCTTCCTGACAGAATGATCTGTGAATGGTAACCCATTTGCTCAGCTCTGTATGTTAAATAGTATGGGTCAACACCTATACAATGCCCTCCTACTAACCCAGGAGTAAATTTGAGAAAGTTCCATTTCGTTCCTGCAGCTTCGAGTACTGCTTTTGTATCAATTCCCATTTTATTAAAGATTATTGACAGTTCATTCATAAAAGCAATGTTTATATCACGCTGTGAATTCTCAATAACCTTGGCTGCTTCGGCAACCTTAATACTTTCGGCTTTATAAACCCCAGCCTCAACTACCAATTCATAGACTTTAGCTACAGTATCAAGTGTTTCTTCATCCATTCCAGATACAACTTTTACGATAGTTTCTAAACGATGAACTTTATCTCCCGGATTTATACGCTCTGGTGAATAACCAACTTTAAAATCAACACCACTTTTCAACCCTGATTCCTTCTCTAAAATAGGTACACATATTTCCTCAGTAACTCCAGGATAAACAGTAGATTCAAAGACTACAATAGATCCTTTTGTTAGATTCCTTCCAAGTGTCCTACTGGCAGACTCTACCGGGGTTAAATCAGGTGTATGATCGTTTTTTACGGGTGTTGGTACTGCAACAATATGAAATTTAGCCTCTCTTAATCTTGCTTCATCTGATGTAAATTCTACTGTTGTTTTTTTTATTACTTCATTTCCAACTTCTTTAGTAGGATCCAGACCGTTTTTGTAAGAATCTATTTTTTTCTTACTAACGTCAAATCCAATCACATCTACTTTTTTAGCAAAAGCAACTGCAATTGGCATTCCAACATAACCAAGTCCTACCAACGAAATTTTCTCTTCTCTATTAACAATTCTCTCATATAAGCTCATGTTGAACTCTCCTTTAAATCATAATCCCATTATTTTCATAATTGATTGATTAATAATTTTGACGTCATACTTATTCTTGGCAATTTTTCTGCTCTCTTGTCCCATGCTTTTGCATGTATTCTTATTATTTATTAAAAATTCCATCTTATTAATTAAGCTCTGGACATCTTTAACTTTTACTAGATAGCCATTTACACCATCAATAACAGTTTCTCTACAACCTGGAGCATCACTTGTAATTATAGGTCTACCCATTGCCATTGCTTCTAGTACTGTTTTAGGTGTTCCCTCATGATAAGAAGGCAAAACAAAAGTACTACATTGAGCTATAAATGGCCTGACATCAGTTTGTTCTCCAAAATATTCGATAACTTCATTTTCTAGATAAGGTTTCAGTTCTTCTGGTTTTAATGCAGAAGGATTAGAATCGAAGGGACCGACTAGTAAACAACGAATCTGCGGATATTTCCATTTAATTTTTTTACAAGCCTCTAGGTATTCGATTATCCCTTTATCTTTAATAAGTCTGCCGATAAATAGAAAGGTTGGTTCCTGTGGCAATGGAGTTGGTTTAAATTTCTCAATATTTACTCCGGAACCATTTATTATAATGGATTCTCCCTCTTTTATTAATCTGTTTTGAATAAATTCATTTTTATCATCATTATTCTGAAAGAAAATTTTTTTGCTGAATTTACAAGCAATCCAATATTCAGTTTTCATTATTGTTTTTATTATAGTATTCTTAAAACCCCTTCCCCTGAATATTGAGCCTAGTCCAGCTATTAAAGGATAGAAATCAGATATGCCATTTAACTTTGCAGCTATACTCCCATAAACAACTGTTTTGGCTTGATAGGCGAATACTTTATCAGGCTTGTCCTCTCTCATTAATTGATACAGATATTTTAAAGTTTTTAGATCTTTAAATGGATTTATACCATTGCGTTCAACGTATAACTGTCTATAATCTATATTGTGCTTATTAAACTTTTCTTTCCAATCCACTTCAGGTTCAGATCCTAAAGCAATAACTGAATGTCCTCTTTTTATAAAGTCTTTCATCATATCCATTCGAAACCAATACAATGACGATGTATGACTTGAAAGAACTACAATTTTCATAAAAACGCTCCTATGATTATTTAAACCCTTTTTCCTAAGTGCTGCTGAACCTCAATGCGAATGCCTTTTTCAAAACTCATTGGATGATATCCAAAATTATTAGAGGCTTTATCATGGGAATAACTTCTGTCTTCCCCCATTCTTTGAACTCTCTCAATAAAATCAATTTTACCTGATGTTATTGTTTTAAGAACTCTTGCCATCCATACCCCTAAACTTAATGGGACACTAATAAAAATTGTATTTTTATTTAGTTCTTTACTTATTAGTTTAAACACATCTATAATTTTAATTGGTCTTTCACCGGTTAAATCGTAAGTATTCCCATCAGTTTCATCTGGACTCATTAAAACAGTATAAAATGCCTTACCTAAATCTCTAGCATTTACTGGTTGGATCAAACTATTTCCCCCGTTTATAACTGGTATAATTCTAAGCTTATCTACCATCTTAATAAACTTACTCATATTTCTATCACAAAGATCTCCATAGATCATTGAAGGTCTCAGAATTGTAATACTTGTTGAACATTCAGGGTCATTTTTTATTTTCTCAAGTTCTTGTTCTATTGTCTTATATCCATCTGAAGCATTTTTATATTTCGAGTATATCCCTGTAGTGTGTACTAGAATTACTCTTTTGACCTTATTCCTGATAGCAGCTTCTACTATATTAATTGAATGATGAATATTATATATATGCATTACTGCTTCAATACCACTCATCACAGCATTAATAAATTTTGGATTATCTAAATCTCCAACAACTTTTTCTATAAATAGCTCACTATTTTCCAATAAGGAAGTGTCGGATGTTTCTCTAACAATACAGCGAATTGGACCGTCATATTTGTTATTAATGAGTTCCTGTAAAAAGTATCTTCCTGTATGTCCAGTTATTCCCGTTACTAATAACAATTTGTGCACCTCTTTTTTTACTTTTAAGATGAGCTGTTGTTCTCAATATTTGAAACTTTCTTTATAGCTCCAGTGCCACCTTCCACGACTCCATCGTTTTTCATTACGCTAACTATGGTCAGAAAGAAGCACTTAATATCCATCCAAAAACTAATATTTTTCACATACACCCCATCTAGTTTCGCTTTAACCTCAATAGGCAGTTCATCTCTTCCATTAATCTGCGCCCATCCGGTTAGTCCAGGTAATACTTCATTTGCACCATATTTATCCCGTTCAACAATCAAATCATACTGATTCCATAAGGCAGGTCTTGGCCCTATCATACTCATATCTCCAACAAAAATATTCCAAATTTGAGGTAATTCATCAAGTGAGGTTTTTCTAAGGAACTTACCAACCTTGGTAATATATTGATCTGGATCCTTTAATAAGTGGGTAGGAGTCTCCTTTGGTGCGTCTATTTTCATTGTACGGAATTTTAAAATATTAAAATGAGTTTTGTATCTACCTACACGTTTTTGTTTAAATAGACAGGATCCTTTTGAATCTAGTTTGATAGCAATTATTAGTATTAAAAATAATGGTGATAGCAATACTAGCCCTACTAATGAAACTATAATATCTATTAGTCTTTTAACTATTAAATACATATCATAAACACTCCTTCTAAAGTTATTTAGTAAATAACACTTAAATAAGATCCTATTATTTTCAACTAACTACTACCAACTAAAATTTCATTTATGTTTCACTGAAAATTCTCAAGCTTGATGCTCCTATAACATAAATTCTGCCCCGAATATTTTTTTACTTTATTCTTACAAAAATACCACAAATAAAACATATTTATTTTTTTCCCCTATAATATTTATGGAACATATAATTAGTGATAACTCTACAACTACAACCTGCATTCCACTTTCAATTTGAAAGTTAAATTCAACCTAAAAAAGCCCTGTCCATATATTACCACAGTAAATAATATGGACAGGGCTTTTTACCCTATTGTTCAATCTTCACCAACAATCCGTCAAGATATACAAGTAACTGTTCCCTTAATTCACTATCCTGTAACGCCATCTCAATCGACGTCTTAATAAACCCTAATTTATCTCCAACATCATATCGTTTTCCTTCGAATTCATATGCGTATACTTTTTGTGATTCATTCAATTTTTGAATTGCATCTGTAAGCTGAATTTCACCGCCTGCCCCAATTTCTTGTTTATCTAAGAAAGTAAATATTTCTGGAGTGAATACATACCTACCAATGATTGCAAGATTTGATGGTGCAGTGCCTTGTTTTGGCTTTTCAACAAATGTATTTACTTCATAGAGCCTTCCTTGATTCGAGCTGGGATTCACTATACCATATCGGTGTGTTTCTTCCTCCGGGACTTGCTGTACACCAACTACCGAACGCTGTTTCCCTTCGAATTGCTGGATTAATTGCTTTAAACTAGGTTTTTCTGCTTGTACAATATCATCACCCAAAAGTACTGCGAACGGCTCATCCCCAATAAATTTCCTTGCACACCAAACAGCATGTCCTAAACCCTTTGGTTCTTTTTGTCTAATATAATGAATATCTACATTTGATGATTGTCTTACCTTTTTAAGTAAGTCATATTTTTCTTTTTTCACAAGATTGTCTTCAAGCTCAAAATTATTATCGAAATGATCCTCAATCGCACGTTTCCCTTTACCGGTAACTATAATGATATCTTCAATACCCGAATCAATAGCTTCTTCAACGATATATTGGATTGTTGGTTTATCAACAATCGGAAGCATTTCTTTCGGCATTGCCTTTGTAGCGGGTAAAAATCTAGTTCCTAGTCCCGCTGCAGGTATGATAGCTTTTTTAACTGTGTTCAATTAATACCCTCCGTGTTTTACTGCCTTTTACTACTTCTTTATTGTTTGCTACAGAAATAACTGTTTCTTTTAATTGGTCAGTAGTCATTTCATTAAAACTACTAATCAGATTGAATAATTCCTTTTTTTCAAGCGGTTCTGCTTTTCCAATGTGAATTTTCGGGAAGATTTGCTTCTCCTGAATTTCATTTTCATTTAATAATTCCTCGTACATCTTCTCACCTGGTCGAATTCCACTGTACTCAATTCCGATTTCTTCTATTGAATATCCAGAAAGGGTGATTAAGTTTTTAGCAAGGTCTGATATTTTCACAGGTTCGCCCATATCAAGCACGAAAACTTCTCCACCACGGGCTAATGTCCCTGCCTGGATAACAAGTTTTGATGCTTCTGGAATAGTCATGAAGTATCTTGTCATATCTGGATGAGTAACTGTAACAGGTCCACCTTTTTCAATTTGTTTTTTAAATAAAGGGATAACACTTCCTCGACTTCCGAGTACATTTCCGAATCTCACGGCAACAAATTTTGTATTGCTTTCTTTTGCTAAGTTTTGAATGATCATTTCTGCTATTCGCTTTGTTGCTCCCATGACATTTGGTGGGTTAACAGCTTTATCAGTTGAAATAAGGACAAACGTGTGAACCCCAAACGTTTCTGACGCCTCCGCTACATTTTTTGTTCCATATATATTGTTTTTCACAGCTTCTCTCGGATTATACTCCATCAACGGAACATGCTTATGGGCCGCAGCATGATATACGACATCTGGTAGATATTTTTCCATCACTTCAAACATACAAGCTCGGTCTTGTACGTCAGCTATGATAGGAATGATTTCTATTTGTTTCCCATATATGTTGCGCAATTCCATGTCAATGTTATATATACTAAACTCTCCATGTCCAAGAAGGATGAGTTTTTTGGGGTTAAATTTACAAATTTGCCTACATATTTCTGAGCCAATGGAACCTCCAGCACCTGTTACAAGAACAGTCGTACCCATGATTGATTCAGAAATGCTACTAATATCGAGTTCAACAGGATCACGTCCTAATAAGTCTTCTACCTCTACGTTACGAATCGCATTCACAGATAGTTTTCCTGTCATAATGTCTTCAATCATCGGCATGATTTTAATCATTGCATCTGTTTTTGCACATATTTCATAAATTCTCCTTATTTCAGCTTTTGTTAATGAAGGAATCGCGATAATAATGTCTTTTATATTTTCATTTTTAACAATTTCCGGAATATGCTCTATATCACCGCATACGGAAATACCGTAAATTTCTAGCTTATACTTTGTTATATCATCATCAACAAATGCAACTGGCTCTATATCAATATCATTATTATGAAGAAGCTGCCTTGCAACGGTTGTACCAGCTGAACCTGCTCCGACAATTAATGTCCTTCTTTTTTCATGATTTGACTTTATATAACGATCTCTGTACATCCTCCATGAGAATCGAGATCCGCCGATTAACAAAATATGAAGCATCCAAGTGATGAATAATACACTTACATATATATGTCCAGTTCCAATCTTTTGGGCGAAGGCAGCCGTTAAAATCGATAGCGTAACGGCTTTTGCAATTGTAACTACTTCTCCAACACTTGCATATTCCCATACTTTATTATAAAGGCGATATATAAAAGCAAAAGTATGGTGACTAATAAGCAAGATAATAGAGCTAATAAGTAACAATTTTGATGTATAAAAGGCAGAATAAGGATGCAAGATGAAGTATCCTAAATAGATGGAAAATAATACAATGATTGAGTCTAATAACATCAACAACGGAACGCGCTTTTGATAAGTCAAATGTTTTCCCTTCTTTTCAATTAATAAAATGTCAATAAATGTCTAATGAAAGTATATAGGAATATATACTTTCATTAGACATTTATATAGGTAATTTGCAAAATCCTTTTATCCTTTATGTTTAGAATAATAGATTGTTTGTTTAATATAAAATTTTTCAGATAGGGCATCTAACCCCCCCTCTCACCATACTATCGACAACAAATCGTGTCTAAGGTAGTTTTCCACCCACAGCATGACCGAGTGCCTCCAATGATATCGGATAGGAGACATTACCGATACTTGTTATTTCATGAAACACATGCAATTAAATAGAGCATTTCGAAATAACATTATAGATAAAAAAATAATCGAAATATCTTTATTCTAAAATAATTCGAATATCTTCTCTCTTTATTTATTTTGGAATTTCCTTGTATTAATCTTTTTCCGATGCAATTTGCACTGCATTATGTAAAGTAATACATTAGTAACATAAAAGCCTCAGAAACTTTAAAGTCTCGTGCATCCGTACTATTTGCATCAACTGCTAAAGTGAGTCTTCTCTCATATCAGAAATAACCAATAAACCATTAGTTATATTTTGGGTTGAGTACCGTTTTTTTTATTTAGCAGGATGATAAATTAACTTTGAGTTTGTTATCAAATGTATACTTACAAGTATTAACCTTTGATTTGAATATTAAAACAGAAATGATCTATATATCATGGTACATTTCTAGAAGATTATATCATAGTATTTTTTTTATTTGAATTGTTATTTACTACTTTTTAACTATAATATTACATATTTTTTAAAATATGATAAACGGTTGTAATATAAGTGTTAGTAATTGAAGAGATGTATTATAGCTCGTACAACATTTCTTAGCTTTCTCTTTTTTGCATTTTGATATTCTTCTAAGAAAAAAGAAGACCAGTTACTTTCTTCCATTTCCTAAAATAGATAGAACAATATGTTATATTAGTGGTAACAGAAGTTGAAATTACTCATAAAACGATTGAATTATTCTAACTTCTGCTAAAGCAAATAATTATAGGGTTAGTTCTTAACTAATAAATTTGAAAAAAATAATATTATTACATAACAATTTCTACATTTTTTTGCTAATAAAGAATTTACTACTGAAGTTTTTACACAAAAAGCTTCAAATCTACTAAAATCAAAATAACAGCAGTAAAGGGTTTTTCAATAAAATAGTATGATAAGATAGCTGAAACTAAAGTTGCAAAAAAGCTATTAATAGTATTATTAGAATTAATATTTCCCCATAAAATAAATAAATAAATAAACGAGAACACGGGAACAGTATGATAAAGATATATACTGTAAGAAATCTTCCCTAAAAACTTAAGTGGTTTTAATAATAGAAACTTGGAAATTACACCTGATAGTGCCACAACAATAAAGACGCTTCCCCCAATTGATGTCATTAAATATTTAATAGAAGGTTTGTGTATTCTTGATATTGTAGTAAAAACTACCACGGTTAAGTATATAATCATACTGGTTTTTTTTGAAAAAGATTAACAAGTATATTTTTGTTCTTAGCTAAAATTGTTCCTATCACAAAAACAAAACTATAGTGTAGCGTTAGCAGCAAGTGATCTATAGCAAGATATTTTCTTAATATATTATCCATAGACAGAAAAGATATTACTGCAAAAAATAACAGATTATTAAACCAGTGTTTGCGTAATACAAAAAACATTAAAAAAGGAAAAATGATTGAAATTAGCATTTCTTGTATTAAAGACCAAAAAACAGGAGCAAATTTGCCATTTTCATATTTTCCTAAAAACAAATTATTCTTTTTTAAAAGGCTTTTCCCACACACCATTAAACCTGACTAAGTGAACTTATTCCCCCTTTTGATAGAAAATACGATAGAATCGCTGCAGTTGAAAAAGTAAAAAGGTAGGGAAAATTTAAACGTTCTTTTTATTATATAAGGAAAATAATAAAATTCTTTCCCTTTATTATAAAAAGGGAGTGCCAGAACAAAACCACTTAACAAAAAAAAATAAAACAACTGCTTCATGGCCCGCCCAGGTTATATGCAAGGGACTATATTTTAATTCATTTATAAAATTATTTGAAATAACTCCTTGGTCTTTAATTACAGGGAAGATGTTTAAATAATGATTTAATACTACAGTTAACGCTGCAAGGTCTCTTAATGAATCCAGTTCATAATACGTTTCCTACTCATCCCCATCTCTTATTTTTTAAATTTAAATGTTTTTACAGAAAAAAGCAGAATTCATGGATGATTCGATAAAGTTTACCTCTGGTTAGGCCATCGAGTAGATACCTCATTGAGATCCCTTTACCCAACTAGAATAAGTCATTAAAAAATTTTAGCCTAAAAAAGAACACTACAAGCTCTAATGCTAATTCTACATCCAATAGTTCTCGACGATGACTTATGCTTTCCTTGCTTCAAAATATTTAATGTAACGATCATTACTGCATATATTACAAGTCTGACTTCTTTAGCTTTTTATGACAGAATGTATCATTTACAATCTTTCTATTCATCTATTACATTGTAGTTCGAATTATATTGCGTGTATCTTTTATTTCCTATATTGCCTCAAGACATATATTTGTTTCTTAGATTTTTGAATAAGTAGATATAATAAATACGAAATAATTACAATAATAGGTGTGTATAACAAATTCCAAGTAATATAACCAACAATATCCTCAATGTCTTTGAAGATACTATCGCCAATTCTCATTACAAGGATATGAATCACAAAAATCCCTACTGCGTTTTCACCTACTTTAGTAAGTATTGAATTTTTCCCTATCCCTGGGGATAACAAGGCAAACAAAAAAAGAAAAAGGCTGGAAAATATAGTTGAAAACACATAGTCATCAGAAATAGACTCTCCAAATTTACTTATTAAGATAGAACGTTCAACTACTTGAATCAATAAAAACACTAATGAAAGTTTCAAATAATGTTTTGCTTTAAGGAAAGTATAGAAAGTCTTTTCTTTTTTTGCTATGAACGCCCCTAGTGTTGTATAAAAAAGTCCAAAAAACATAACCTCTCGTATTTGAAACCAAAACTCAAAAATGAAAGTATACGATTCCCCTATTATTCCAAATAAATGAAGAATCAAACTGCCAATGAGTAAATGCGTAAGTCTATTCACAGAAAGGAATACAGTTAAAATTATTATGCTTAAAATAAGTGTAGGTAAATACCATAATTGATATCCACTAGTTCCAGATGCATAATAAATAATATTTATAACGTTTAAATTATCATGCGCATATTGATATATATTTTCAAACATAGTCTTGTCGGTATTTCTTGTAACTAGCATGTAAATATCGTAAACCATATACACCATATACCAACTAAGGTAAAGTTTGCTTAATTTAACTATTTGTTTGCCATATCGGGATATATCTTTATTAAACTTTTTTGTAAATAAATAACCAGATACAATAAAAAAGAAAGGCACAGCAGAACGAGAAATACTATTTAAGATAATACCAATTTCATTTCCGTAAAATGGTTTTGTGTGGATTATGACAACCCCTACTATAGCGAAGAATTTTATTAAATCTAGTGTTGTATTACGTTCCATATTCTACCTCTCTATTGTCAACTTATTCTAGTATATAATAACTAACAAAAATAGTTTAGCATTTTATATATACTTAATATCTAAAATTTATGAAATGTTAATATAATATTCGATTGACCGAATAATTTAAGAAGATTTTTATGAACTACAGATACATGGGACTCCATACCTTATATCTAGGAAAGAAACCTCACGCCACTTTTTGTCCATGGTGCTCAATCTCACTATGAACATAATAATTCTAAGTCAATTTTACCCAATTAAGAATTTTTCTCCCCTTTCGTGTAGTGCTTCATTAAATCCGGGGGAAAAATCTCTACTTCTTCAATTTGTTTTCTATCCACTTGAATTTTTTGTACAACAATTAATAGACATTGTCATCTTTTTTAAATTATATACAAAATAACAGAATAATTTTCATTTCTTATCAAATCCAAATGAATTTAATTCAATCTTTTAAGCTCCTTACTCAGTTCATCCTTTAAAAATCATTAATAGAGGGAAACTTGCGTTGTTGCATAATTCATCATATAAAATTTGCTCATTATAAAAAAATGGATAAAGAAGCCTCAATTAAAGGTGACCTTTATCCACTTTATTATACTATTAGTATTGTTCTACGTTCTGTAAAAACCTAGACAAAGCATTTTGCCATGTCGGAATTTCAAATCCTACAGATTTAACTTTTTCAAGACTCAGAACAGAATGCTTTGGACGAGCCGCCTTTTGAGGAAATTCGTCTGAAGTACATGGCTCCACTACAACATTTTTATCTTTTAATATTTCTGTGGCAAACTCATACCATGTGCACTCATTTTCATTGGAGAAATGGTATATTCCCGGTGAAATACTATTATTATCGACTAAGTAAATCATAAATGCAGCTAAATCAGGGGCATAAGTAGGGCGTCCGTATTGATCATTAACAACTTTTAATTTATCCATTTTCTTGGATAGTTTTAGCATTGTATATACGAAATTATGCCCATTTTCACCAAATACCCACGATGTTCTTATAATATAAGCATTAGGACAGTGTTGTAATACTTCCTTTTCCCCTGCCAATTTTGCACGACCATATTCATTAATAGGGTTTGTGGAATCTTCCACTTCGTAATGTTTATCATTTGTTCCATCAAAAACGTAATCAGTGCTAATATAAATTAATTTAGCCCCGTTTGCTTTAGCCAACTTTGCAATATTTGCTGATCCCACAACGTTTATTTCCCAATTTAATTCCTTCCCTTCATCTTCGGCAGCTTCTACGTTTGTATAGGCTGCACAGTGGAGAATCCAATCGGGTTTTACAGAGGTGATAATATTATTCACCATTGTTTCGTTTGTAATATCAAAATCATCTTTTCCAAAACTATAGATTTCATATTGTTTCTTTGTTTTTAACTGCTCTACCACTGCTTGTCCTAATTGTCCTTTAGAGCCAGTAACTAGAATTTTCATTGTTATGCCTCCAATTTTGCACGCTCTTTTAAAGGACGCCACCAATCTTCGTTTTCTAAATACCAATTAATTGTTTCAATAATACCGGTATCAAACGTATATTTTGGTTTCCAACCAAGCTCTGTTTCTAGTTTTTTTGGATCGATGGCGTATCTACGATCATGTCCTAATCGATCTTCTACATATGTAATCCGTTCACGAGGAACTTTCAGCTGGTTAACAATTAAATCTACAATCTCATTGTTCGTACGTTCATTATGGCCTCCTACGTTATACACCTCACCAGATTGCCCGTTATGCAGAACCAAATCAATTGCGGAACAATGATCTGTTACGTGTAACCAATCACGAACATTTTTCCCATCACCATATATTGGAAGATCTTCTCCATCAACGGCGTTCGTAATCATTAAAGGAATTAATTTTTCCGGGAAATGATATGGACCATAGTTATTCGAACATCTCGTAATATTTACATTCATTCCATACGTTTCATGATAGGCTCTTACCAACATATCTGCAGAAGCTTTACTAGCTGAATATGGACTATTAGGTGCAATCGGTGTATTTTCAGTAAAGTAACCTGTTTCACCTAAGGAACCGTAAACTTCATCTGTAGAAACTTGCAAAAACTTCTCTATTTTTTTAGCTCGTGCAGCATCCAATAGAGCGAGTGTACCTTGAACGTTTGTCTCTATAAATACTCCAGGATTTAATATACTTCGATCCACATGTGATTCCGCGGCAAAGTTTACAATAGTATTAATTTCATGGGTTTCAATCAAATCCAAAATTAATTCACGATCTGTTATACTTCCCTTTACAAATACATGATTTTTATTATCTTTTAAATCGTCTAGATTATGTATATTTCCTGCATATGTTAATAGATCTAAATTTACAATTTTATAATTCGGATATTTTTGTAACATGTACCTTACAAAGTTACTCCCAATAAATCCAGCTCCACCTGTTACAAGTATATTCATTTATTTCCTCTCCCAAATAAAGTTATTATCAGCATCTTTCAACTTCGGATGTTTCATGTCTTTCTCGGAAAGAATTGGATTACGAATTGGCCAATCTATTCGTAAGTCATCATCGTCCCAAGCTATTCCCCTATCGTGTTCAGGAGAATACAGCTCATCAACTTTATATAGAACATTTACATTTTCCGTAATGGTACAAAATCCATGAGCAAACCCTTTAGGTACAAGAAGTTGGCGCTTATTATGTTCACTTAAGATATACCCTTCCCATTCACCATATGTAGGGGAACCTTTACGTACATCAACTATTACATCATAAATTGCGCCAGTCACAACACGAATTAACTTCGTTTGCGCTTTAGATTCTAACTGATAATGAAGCCCTCGGAGGACACCTGCTTCCTTAGATAAGGAATGGTTATCTTGAATAAAAACCTCATTAATATTGAACTCATTAAATAGCTTTTCATTGTAGCTTTCCATAAAAAAGCCACGATGATCCCCAAAGGACTTAGGTTCAATTAACTTGACACCCGAAAGTCTACTCTCAATTACTTTCACTTAATTTTCCTTCCCTTCTTGATCAATTAGACGTAATAAATATTGACCGTATTCGTTTTTTTCTAGCGGCGTTGCTAATTTTCTTACTTGCTCTTCATCTATATAACCCATTCTATACGAGATTTCTTCCAAGCACGCTATTTTAAGTCTTTGACGCTTCTCAATGGTTTCAATAAACATTGACGCTTCTAAGAGGGATTCATGAGTTCCTGTATCTAACCATGAAAAACCACGGCCCATAATTTCCACATCTAAATCTCCTAATTGCAAATACTGACTATTTACATCAGATATTTCCAATTCTCCCCTCTGGGATGGTTGTATATTTTTCGCAATCTCTACTACCCGATTATCGTAAAAATACAGACCTGTCACGGCATAATTACTTTTTGGGTGTGTTGGTTTTTCCTCGATAGAGATAGCTTTCATATTGTTATCGAACTCAACTACACCAAATCTTTCTGGATCATGGACATGGTAACCAAATACAGTTGCACCTTTTTCTTTCTTTGCAGCTCTTTGGAGCATTTTGGATAATCCTTGTCCATAAAATATATTATCTCCTAGGATTAGTGAGACAGAGTCTTTACCAATAAAGTCTTCACCAATAATAAACGCTTGTGCCAATCCTTCTGGTTTTTCTTGTACAGCATATGTTAACGAAATTCCTAATTCCTTCCCATCACCTAATAATTGCTCGAATCGCGGCGTATCTTCTGGTGTAGAAATAATAAGAATATCTTTTATTCCTGCCAACATTAAGACTGATAAAGGGTAATATATCATTGGTTTATCATAAATTGGCAGCATTTGTTTTGAAATAGCCTTTGTTAAAGGATATAGGCGTGTACCGCTCCCACCTGATAATATAATACCTTTCATAATATATTCCTCCTTATCTCCCTACTCTAAAACGTGTTTCAGGATTTATTTTACTTAATTAATTGCATTTAAATAATCTTAATATGCTTAGCTTGAATAAATTCAGTATTCATAACACCATCATGGTCTACTGGGCGAAGTTCATACCATCCTTCTTCAATTGGATATAATGTTAATTCTTTTCCTTTTTTGTCATATTTATTTACAACGATAGAATTAACTGAAGGCCTTGCAAATGTTGAAACATTATCTCGAACAATCGTTGCCTTTTTCTTCATTTTTAAGCCTCCTATCTAGTTATTCAATTTTACATCAAATGAAAGGTTATCAAAATTTTGGGTGAAGTAGACTTTGACTTTGTATTTTTTCCCAAATGAAGTGACTTTAACGGTAATTTCTTTTTTGGATGCTGTCTGAACCTTTGGCTCAGTCCTCCGGTCTAGAATATTCAGTATTGTTTTCTTTTCTGCTGTAGGTTTAGTTTGAAGTAGGTTACCATTTCTTGCTTGACCTAATCGCCTTCTCTTTTTATATCCATTTATCGTCCCTTCTATAAAGACATCCCATGGGCCAACCAATTTTTCATTAAGGACAAATTCGCGAAAATCAATTGAAAAATTGAATTCCCCAGTTTTATCAGCTCGATTTTCCTTTATTCTTTTTTCGAGTCCGCTATTTCTATGAACAAGGACCAATTCATTTTTAACATCCATATTTATTAATAAACTTTGATAAAATTGACCTCTAATTTGACATTGTTTATCTGTTATTAATATTTCATCTACAAAAATATCGGAGTCATTTAAATGATTTACTGTATGTTCTTCTTCATAAGCTTGCTGCTTTTGTAATAATCTAAATTTGGCATAAATCCAACCATCTTCAACCCTCGTCACGTCGTTGGCATTTACTGATTCCATCTGTTTATGCAGCAATAATAATTTTTGTAAATCATTATCCCTGGCTGCTAAAATAAAATAATGATATTTTGAGGGAAGCATATACAATAGTTCGTCATCTATGTATTCATCAATAAACTTTTTCGTTTCATTTAACCATTCTTCTTTTTGACTAATTGAAGGCAACCTTGTTAAAATATAACCTCTCAAACGACTTGCTTGAAAAAATCTATTTAAAAATGCTGCTTTTAGTTGTTTTTTATAAAGTGGATGTAGATTAGATTCCTCAATATTCTTCATTATGTTAGTAAAAGAGTAATAGAAATTTTTAGCCGGAAAATATTTAACGCTCAGATTTTCTTCTCCTCTTTTAACAACATAATAATAATTATAATCCGCTAGTACTGTTATCACCTTTGCCCTAACATAACAGTCCATCACAAATAACTGATCTTCTCCGATAACAGCTTCTGGATGAAAGCGAATTTGATGCTCCCTTATTAAAGATAATCTAAACATTTTATGGGGGGCTAAAGAAAATACTAGATTATGTTCTATGATGTCCGCATTTGGTAAATTGCCAAACTTAAACATAGATTGGGGCACAACACGTCCGTTAACACCTATGTATTTCCCATATATCACATCCGATTTATGAGTTGATGCTGCAGTAAAAAAGCGCTCCAATGTTTCTTCGCCTAGAAAATCGTCATTGTCAAGGAATAATATATATTCTCCTCTTGCGGCTTCAATTGCATCATTTCGCGGAATCATAGGTCCGCCTGCATTTGTATCCCGATTGATTAATTTTATATTGCTATAGTTTTTCATATAGCTTTTTATTACTTCAACACTATTATCATTTGACTTATCATTTACACAAATCACTTCAAAATCATTAGGATCCATTGTTTGATTTACTAGGGAATCCAACGTCACATTTAAGTGCCTTTCAGCATTATAAACAGGAATTGCTACAGTCACTTTCATTATTTTATTCCTCCATATCCTTGGAGCTTAATTTCTTTTCTTGCACATGGTAAAAAATACAGTATTTTAAACTTCAAGTCAACAAAAAAGGGGAGACATCTATTCACTGTCTTCCCCTTAATATCACCTAATACACATAATTATATTTTTATCTATTTTTCAGAATCACTAATAGTAATTAACAGACCCGTCTTAGATTTTCTTCCTTCAAATATTGTTGATAAACGATATCTACCACTTGGTATTTTTACATTTGCAGTAACACGAGCACCAAGCTCATCACCAATTAGGTAAGCTGGTGCTGAAAACAGAACACTATCATCATTCTCTGAAGTTAGTTCTATAGAACCTTCTATTTTCGTTTTACCGTAAACATACGTATTTGGTAAAGATAAATTGATTTCAATCGATTCTCTTTTGTTTAAAACTGATAAATCGGATTGCTTTGGTTTTGCAGTTCCTACAACACTGCGCACCTTACTACCAGTATCAATGGTCAATAACTCCGATTGATTACGATATGCAACAGCCGTATAACCATTTATCAGTG
Organism: Lederbergia wuyishanensis; assembly: GCF_022900255.1. Lineage (GTDB taxonomy): Bacteria > Bacillota > Bacilli > Bacillales > Bacillaceae_C > Lederbergia > Lederbergia wuyishanensis. The sequence goes on along the minus strand of NZ_JALIRM010000006.1, from coordinate 126,762 downwards.
CTGATGCTCCAAATCCTGTAAGCCCTACAATACCTCTATGAAATGAATATCCTATTGCAGTAAATCTAGAAGCGATATCCCATGGTTGTTTTTCGAGAATTTCCCCTGTCTTTTGTATATCAATCAAAACTTGTGCTTTACCCAAAAGTCCTAGCTCTTTAGAATTAATATTTCTTGTTTTCACTTCACTACTTTCCACGGGAATTTCCCATGTAACACGTGAATTTCTTCCTTTAATACTTATTTCATACTTACATTTATCAATTTCATCCGTTATTTCTAGCAGTTCATCAGGTATGGCATTTTTTAATTGTTTAGGAACACTTCTAAAAATTTTTCCTTCTGTAGTAGAATATAAGATATAAGGTTCGATGTTGTTGCAAGTCATCTCAGCTGTTACATCAATTTTCAACCCACTATTTACCCACTGTATATCGGTAGCATAACTTCTGGCAGTTACTGTTTTATCATGCTTAACGAGTTGAATAAATTCCTTGACTTTTCCTTTTCTCAATAAATATGCCCTAGCTTTATTTATATGAGTCACATGATTATCTATAGATTCCGGAATCAAATCGGAAGTTACCTTACGAGCGTATTCAAACTCCAAGGATATTCTTTCAATTGGCTTATCAATCAACCAAGGCCCTAACATTCCAAGGATACGAGTCTGATACCAGTGCGCTAGCATAAAGGTTAAATCGTTACCTTCCGGAATCGTATCTTTGAAAAACTGAAATAAATTCCTTATTTGCTGCCATTTTTCATGAGGATCATCTTCAAACGTCCCTGAATTATTTTCACCAGTTTCGATCCAGTAGTAGGTAGGATAATCGGAAAGTATAGCAACAGTTGCACCTGCCGTATATACTTTCGTATTAAAATACACATCCTCCCACAGAACCCTTGCTCCTTCATAAAACGTAATATTATTATTTAAAAGAAATTCTCGTCGATAAAATTTATGTGGTGTCATAGGTAATAAAGATTGAATCCCCAATTTATGGGCCTCAGGGTTATTCTTTTTAAATTGATCCCAGCCCCATGACCATCCTTTTGTCCTAACCTCTTTACCATTTACAACATCCGCATTATTCTCTATCCCGTATTGGTAAACACGCTCAAACGTTTCTGGAAAAAGATAGTCATCGTGGTCTAAATATAATATATAAACCCCTTTAGCAATATTCGTTCCGACGTTTCTTGGTTTACTTGGCCAACCAGAATTCGGGATTTGCTTTACAATTACATTAGGTCGAGTTAAAGATAGTTCTTTTAACTTATGTATAATGTCCGTTGTTGACCCATCATCTATAAAAATTACCTCGAACTCTTCTTGACGCATTGTTTGGTGATCAAGTGAATTTATAATCGTTTTAAGTGATTCCCCTTTTGTATTGAAGGTTGGTATGACGACACTTATTTTCGTAAAGCTTTCGCTGGTAGTAGATTTAAATAAAGCTAACATCTTCCTTTTCAATTTCATTAAAATATTTACCATATTAATTGTTCTCCTAGCAATGTTATTATGCATAGAAAAAAAGAAGAGAGGCAACTATTTGTCGGCACTCTCTTTCTTTTTTCTATATATGATGTGTTAAGAATGTACCAATTTCAATGCTTCTTTTTGGCGATCCAAACCAGCCTGTTTATAAGCCTCTTTTTCGCTCTTTGACATTTTTTGATATTGTTTCAAAAATTCCTCATACTTTGGAATCACTTCTTTTACCGTACCAAAATCTTTGACCATTCCATATTCCAGCCATAATATTTTATCGCAAAATTCCTTCATTTGACCAATGGAATGGCTGACAAAAATCATCGTTTTTCCTCTTTCTTTAAATTCCTTCATCTTATTTAAGCTTTTTTCTGCAAAGGCCTTATCACCGACTGATAATGCCTCATCAATGATTAAAATATCAGGGTCCACATTTACTGATATCGCAAAACCTAATCTTGATTTCATTCCACTTGAGTAAGATTTTACCGGTTGGTCAATAAACTTACCTATTTCAGAGAACTCGATAATATCCGGCTCTAATTCTTTTATTTGAGCTTTGTTAAACCCCAACATTAATAACTTTAGCTCAATGTTGTCTCTACCGGATAAATCTGCCTTTAAACCGGAGGCAACTGCAATTAAAGATGCTTGACCATTTACTTTTATTGTTCCCGATGTCTCTGGAACGATCCCGGCAATAATATTGGACAAAGTTGATTTCCCTGAACCGTTAATCCCCATAAACCCAATAACATCCCCTTTTTCAGCTTCGAAACTCACATCTGCAAGGGCATAGAAATCTTCTCCATAACTCTTAGGGGATATTAAATCTAAGATTCGTTCTTTTGTCCCGTTATATAGTTTATATTTTTTCGTTACATTTTTTGTAATAATTGCTTTTTCCACATAATCACACCGTTTATAAGTAATCGATAAAATGTCTTCTAAACTTCACATGTACTACAGAACCGAATAATAACAACAACGCTACTACTCCCCAAAAGTATAAGGTATATTTCCAATGGTCTATAAAATACCAGTCTAATCCAAACAATGCTGATCGATACCCTTCAATCAAATAGTATAAGGGATTTAGTTTCATAAGGGTTGGTAATGGCTCCTTTAAGATTGTTACCTGCCATAGGATTGGAGACAAGTATAATACCATCCTTAAAGTAGCATTTAAAAACATATGAACATCTCTAATAATTGTCGAAAAAGTTGAGGTGATAAGTGAGATTGCAAAAGTTAAGCAGAAAGTGGCAAAAATGAAATATAAAAGTTGTAAAAAATAAATGTTTATATAATAACCAGCAAACTGAAAGATGATAATAGTTATCAATAACATGATCAAATGGATATAAAATTGTGAAAAGATTACGATGTTAGGTATAACACTCATTGGAAAATTCATTTTCGAAAGCATTCGGAGTCTAGTATAAATTGATCTGGAACCTTGAATAGTTGCTTGGTAAAAAAAATTCCAAATAATGAATCCTGCTAGTAGCCATAATATAAATGGTACCTCAACGCCATCAGCAACTTGAATATCTCCCCGTTGACGTATGCTTCCAAAAACAAACCAATAAATAAGTATTTGAATGACCGGATTAATAATTTCCCACGCCATACCTAAATAATTGCTTTGGTTCGTACTTTTTAACTCATAAAACGAAAGTCGTCTTATAAGATAGAAATTTTCTATTTGCTCTTTGATTACGCTAATTGCAGATTTCATAAAAATTTCCTTTCAATTCTTTACAAAAAATTGAGTTTTTAATGCATTATTAAATTATACAAGTAACAAACAGAAATAACAATAAACTCAAAAGGATGACTCACTTATTCTAACCATAGTCATCCAATTATATATTCTGATTGTAAAATAAATAATTCACTAGCTTTGTACTAGAATTACCTGTTGAGTATTTATTCCATACTGTTGCATATTGATCAATGAGCTTGGGGTTAAACTGTTTTTCTCTTATAAGATTGATAACATCAGAGGTTTGCTTAACAACTGGGCCCGGAACCATACTTTCAAAATTCTCCGTAAGTCCTCGTTCTACTTTATATTTTTCCAAATCATAAGTAAAAAAAATCATTGGCCTTTTTAATAGCGAAAATTCATAAGGAATTGAGGAATAATCAGTAATTAAGTAATCTGCTATTAACAAAATTTCATTTATATCATATTTTATAGAAGAATATTCAAATACAAACCCTGGATAAATCGAAGAATAATCCTCTCTATTTTTAATCGAGGGATGTATTCGTAAGATTAAAATATGATCCTTCCCCAACTCTTCCTGCATTTTTTTTATATCTAATTGCATTTCAAAGTGATTAAGTTGACCATCACGATAAGTTGGAGCATATAAGATTTTCTTTTTATATCTTAACAAATCATTTTCCTTATAAAGTCGTTTAATGATCTCCTGTTGAAGTGTTACGTTATAAAAAAAATCAGAACGAGGTATGCCCGTTTTTAATATATTTTCATTTGTAAGATTAAAGGATTTAATAAATATATCAGCCATTATATCTGATCCAACTATAACCTTTTGAAATTTGCTATATACATTTAAAAATCGTTTTTGGGCAATAGTACTGCGTTTCTGAACAGACATATCTTCTAAACCAAATTTTTTCAACGCACCTGAAGCATGCCATAATTGAATACATTTAACACTTGATTTAAAGTTGGTTGCAGCTAGGAACCCAAAATAGTTATCAATTAATATATGTTTTGATGTAGCTAGATGAAATATAGATTTTAAAATAAAAATAATATTAACTGATTCAAAAGGAATGATAGTAATATCCTTTTTTTCTTCTTTAAAATACTTGTTAGCTGACCCTTTATATAGAACTACAATTTCTACAGGGATTTTTTGTCTTTGAATTTCATCGTAAACATATTTACTATTGTCACCGAAGGAAATAACAAAGGTTAATTTATTTTTTAGCGGGAAGAGTTTAAATAAGTTAAAAAAGATCTTAAAAAGGAGTAAATAAAGCGATATTATAATATCTTTAACCATTATTTACACTGCTAATATCTGATTTTATTTTCGTAGTTGAGACTCCAATTGTTCGTGGTAAATATAATACCTCACAATATGGCTTTAAAAAATCAAAATGACCTTTCCAATCGTCACCCATGACAAATATGTCTATATTATGATCTTTAACATCTTGTATTTTTTGTTCCCAACTGTTTTCAGGTATTACCTCATCTACAAAACGGATCGATTCGAGAATAATCTTTCTGTTTTCGAAGCTATGGTAGGATTCCTTTTTCTTTTCATTATTGAAATGATCTGTGGATAGTCCAACGACTAAATAGTCACCTAAGCCTTTCGCTCTTCTCAAAAGATTAATATGGCCAATATGAATTAAATCGAAAGTTCCATAAGTTAAAATCTTCTTCACATTAAATCAACCCCTTACCGAGTTATTAACTAGGTAATTTAAATTCGATTATCTTTTTTTCCCCTATCGCTATCCAATTTATCAAATAAAATGTTCCATAATCGACAAACCCGTTCTTTTGAATAACGGCTATTAACAAATTCTTGCGCTACAGCACCCATTAAGTTCATTTTACCTGGATTACTAAGCACTTCAATGATTCGATTTGCTAATGCATTTCTATCCCCATTTGGAACTAGAAATCCAGTCACGCCATCTTTTATAATGTCACTCATTCCATAATTCACATCATAACTTAATACGGGCACTTTGCATGACATAGATTCCAAACTAGCTACGTTAAGCCCTTCAAATTTAGAGGTAATAATACTTAAATTGGATTTGCCTAAAACTTCACCAATTTTAGTGGTATACCCCCTTAAAAATACATTATTCTCTAAATGTGATTTCTTTATTATATTTTTTAGTCGATCCTCATCTTCACCGTGTCCATATATTTCTAAAACTGCATTAGGAAGTTCTTTTATTACCTTTTTAAACGCTAGGATAGTCTCATCTATTCTTTTTTCAGGATGGTATCTAGATATCATTGTCACAAGATTAGGATCACGATTATATTCATAATCTTTAATAGGTGTTATAAAGTTCGGAATTACGTGTACGTTATTATAATCTCCAAATTGTTTAATGATATCCTTTTTCTGAGATTCAGTTAATACAACTAATGCCTCAACATTATTTAGATTATCCAATAATGTAATATGATCTTCCTTAATATTACTGCCATAAACATAGGGTTCATCAAAATGATTTGTATGAATAGTATAGATTCTGTAGGCTGAATCTGGGTCCATACTTAATACCTTTGAAGCAGAACCTACTCCATCACATATTAAATATGGTTTTTCTTTTTGTGCGCCGCAAAGTTCATTTAACCAAAACACATGGAATTCCTTATTGCTATTGAATTCAATTACCTTATTTGTATTCTTATTAAACAAAAATATTTTTTGTATATTTCCATTACTATGGTTATACCATTTGTTTAAGTAGCAAAATCCATCTTTTGTATAAAGCAATTCCTGTTTTGGTTTGTTTGAATACAGATCAAAATAAATTTTCCTTGTAATGTATCCAGAATCGTCAAATTCTTCACGGGAAACTCTACTGCGATTTTCATTGAAATGATCAATAAAGATTAAGTTACCATCCTTGGACCATTTTTTATATTTTATATATTGTCCATTTCTAAAGTACCTTGCATAATGCTTATCTTTATATTCGTTGACTTGTACATGGTAACCAGATTCATCAAGTTGTGACTCTTGCTTGTAATAATTAAGTTGTTCATCCTGTATAATCCCCGAACAATTATTACTTTTATAATAATCATGCACATTTAATATATTTACATTCGGGGATAATCTTCCAACACGAATGAATTTTTCGCGTATTTCGTTATAATTCTTTTTATAATCCAAGCTAACTAAATCTACACTAAATCCGTAAAGATTCGTTAATTCAGCAGATCTACTAAGTATTACGCTTGTGATTCCACCTTTATTGACATCAATGTCATAAAGTAACATAAACACTTTCCTACTCAAATAAGACACTCCTTGTTCACTAGGCTGGAACTCTTTGCATCCATTGCTAACAACGTAAACTTTATTTTTCTAAATTAGCAAGTATTAAATCCTCTACTACCCGAGAGCTTGATTTTCCATCATGATGATCAAAGAAATATTCCTTAAAAGGCTGTATCTTGTTCATATTAAAATCTTCTTCTTTAATAGTTTGAATTATCTCATTGGTTGAACGCACAAGTGGCCCCGGTATAAAGGAACTATAATCATAATAAAAGTCTCTCTTCTGAACATACTCCTCCACATCATACGCGAAGAAAAGCATAGGTTTATTTAGAAGTGCAAATTCGAAGCAAACCGAAGAGTAATCTGTAATAAGAATATCAGTAACAAATAATAAATCGTTGATTTCCCGATAAGTTGAAAAATTATAAAAGAAATCTTTGTATTGATATGGAATATTAAAATCATTTTTAACGAATGGATGAATTTTAAATAAGAAAATATATTCATCTTTTAATTCGTGATATAGTTTGTCCAAATTTAATACTTCCATTGGATAATATGCTGATTGCTGGCCATTTCCGCGGAAAGTGGGAGCAAATGTAATAACTTTCTTTCCTTTCAAAAAAGGAAACTCTGCATATATTTCTTTTTTGATATTCTCTTTATAAGTTTCATCAAAAAATATATCAGTACGTGGGATTCCAGTAGCTACAACCTTTTCTTCATCAATCCCGAATCCTTCAGCATAATATTTTGCTACATGTTTTGAGCTAACGATCGCTTTAGTATAATTTCTATGGTTCAATGATTTTGGTGATGGACCACCGGGTCTTCCAATTCGGCTAAATCCAAATGTTTTAAATGCGCCTACTGCATGCCAAAGCTGTATTAATTCAGCATTTTTTCTAATTTTCAATGGATACACCATTGGGTAAAAATCATCTAAAAGTATAAATTTAGACGTTGCTAAGTGATATGCAAGTTTTCTAATTTCTTTAAAGCTTTTATTTTCACCAGTTTCACTCTTTAACATGAAATGATAGTCTAAATCTAAATTCCTTTTTTGCATTTCTTCATAAACGTATAAGAAATTGCCTTCTAATTCAGTTCTACTGTCTGAGGCAAATAGAACTTTATTTTTAATAATCGGACGAAGTGAATATAACTTATAGAGAAATCTAAAGCCATAAGTATGTGCAAAGCGGCTCATAAAACTTTTCTTATACTTATATGCTTCCAAGCCCATTTCTTTCGGATCAAAGTCCTTTAATTTTGTAGATACGATTTTCATCGTTTTTGCAGCTTGGTCATACGTAACCATTAAGTTAAATTTCATTTCTCTTTTAGCTGTAAAGTATTCCATTTTTGCGGAGTGGAATCCTTTTTCTAAGAATGATTCAATATTTCCTAGAGGAAATACTTTCCTATATCTTCTATCACCAATAACATAAACTTCTACTTCAATATATACTTTATAATCCGATTCAGGTAATGGCCTGTTATTAGGAATTATTGTCGCAAAATTAATTTCTGCTTTAAATCCAGACCAGGTATATAAAGAGTCAATTGTTTCCCCGGAGTTAATGCTATCTACTGGTACATCAATTAAAGGAATAAAAAATTTCCTTCCTGATTTATCAATCAATACCAATCTTTTCTTTACCCAATCTTCATCTACCATTGGTAAGCTTTCTAAATAATAATACCCCTGAATTGATATTATCGGGCCATTCCAACGTAGAGCAGTAATCTTCCTTCTAGGAATTAGTAGCTCATCTTCACTTGAACTGTTTTCTATAATGATACGATCATCATCAATAATAAAATGTTTATCTATTGCAGATTCAACATCAAAGTGATTCTTTTTAGGGAATACTTTTCGTATTGATCTTTTTAACTTCCTTTTTATCCTGGAAATCATTATTTCTACTCCTATCTATAATGAAGGTCTGCACCTGTGTTGAAATACGAACAGGGGATTAAATTGTATATTAATCCCCTATCTGTACTTTATGGTCATTTTCTGCAAGCAGATGTTCCGCTATTCGCTTACTTGCATTTCCATCTACATAATCAAAAAAAAGATTTCGAAAGTTTTCGATTGAACCTAAGTCATAATTACTTTGGATGATCCAATTGCTCAAAGATTCTGTATCAGTAAACAACGGACCAGGTATGAACGATTTGTAATCAAAATAAAAATCTCTTTCTTTGATGTATTCATCTAAATCTGTAGCAAAAAATGCTATTGGCTTCAATAATAAGCTATAGTCAAATATAACTGAAGAATAGTCGGTAATTAATATATCAGATATGGCTAGTAATTCTTCTATATTTAATTCATTATCAATATAATAAGCGAATTGCTTTTCTTTTTCATCATATTTCGAGTTTTTTTTCATATATGGATGAAGATTAATAAGTAAAACAAAATTATCTCCAATTATTTTCCTTAACAATGTAAGATCTATTGGACAATTAAATTCAGTTTGCCTATGACTACTCCCGCGAAAGGTAGGAGCATAAAGGATAACCTTCTTATTTTTAAGTTCTGGAAATTCTTGATGAAATTTATTAAATGCTTTTTCTTTTTCCAAGTGATTAAAAAAGAAGTCAGTCCTCGGTAATCCTAAAGGATATATACTTTCCTTAGGCATTCCGAATGCTTCAGCATAATAAGATTTAACAGAACTAGAACTTACATAAACTCTTGAATAGTTTGAGTGTATTTTCACATGATTCAAGTACTCAGATTTTGGACCAAATGATTTATTCATTGTACTTAAGCCAAACTTTTTAAAAGCTCCAGCCGCATGCCACAATTGAATAACTTCTGTTCCATTACGTGGTTTTACCACGTAGATTGGGAAGTAATAATCATCAATTATAAAATAACGAGATGTGGCAAGTGCATAACTAGCTTTAAGCATGTGAATAAAGTAGTTAGCCTTGCCTAAAGTACTACCATTAAACTTTTTAATTAGAAACTTATAATGATATCCTTTGTATTCACTTTTCATTGCTTTGTAAAGAAATAATAAATTTCCCTCTAATCCTGTTGAACGATAAGATGCAAAGGTTACTTTTTTCTCGTTTATTGGGAAAAGAAATCTACATATATTATAGGCTAAATTAATTACACCTTTTACTAAGAGTGTAGGGATTAACTTTGTATCCAAATTTAAGAGCCGTCCTTTTTTAATGCCTTACATTGCAATTATATTTTCCACTCAATGACTGTTTTACCCCAGGAAGAGGTAATATCTTTTTCAAATGCATCGATAATATCGTTTATATTTCGAACTTCGTGAACTTCTCCAACGAGCGTTCCTAAATAATCAACAAACTCAGGATGAGCTTTCATAAATTCCACTGTATTAACAAAATCACTACGCCCACTTCGACTACTTCCGATAAGTGTAATCCCTTTTTCCAAAATCATTCTAGTATTGATTTCAACAGGGTACTCTGAAACCCCCATAATGGAAATGGATCCTTCAGGATAAATATAGTCAATGATTTGATTGATAGCATATTGACTTCCGGTCCCTCCTACAGCTTCAAAAGCATGATCAATAGATAGGTTTCCAGGAATTTCATCAATTTGAAATGTTTCATCAACAAAAGAGAAGTGATCTAATTTGTATTGGTTTTTTCCAAATACAATTACCTTACTTTCTGGATATCTTCTTTTAAGAATCAAAGATGTAATATATCCAAGGTTTCCGTCACCCCACACCCCAAATACGTTACGTCTATTGTGCGATCTTGCTTCAAAACGAACGAGGGAGTGCATGGCAATCGTAATTAATTCAATAAATGCCGATACATTAGAATCTAGGTCGTCTGGAAGTACTACAATTCTGTCACGATTCATAAATACATAATCCTGCATAAATCCATCAAATCCACTGGACCTAAATTTACTGGACTTTAGATAATTCTCTGCACAGTAATCATCTTCTTCACAAGGCGTGTTCGGAATCATTACAACTTTTGTGCCAGTTTGTATCTCGTTTAATGGATCATAAACAACATTACCAATGCCTTCATGAATTAAAGCCATCGGAAGTTTCTTCGCCATTGCTTCCTTATCACGTCTACCTGTATAGTAGCGTTGATCAGCTGCACAAATAGAAAGATGTGTCGGGCGGATTACTACATAATCGGACTGGAGAGAGCGATCTTTATAAGTAACCTCAAATTGACGAGGGGAAACTAAACGATATACTTGATTAATCATTTTGTAATACTCTCCTGAATTATGGCATTTGCAACCTTTAAGTCATATGGCGTAGTTACTTTTATATTGAATACTTCCCCTTTAACAAGCTTAACTTTCTCTCCATGAAGAGTGAAAATTTTACAAGCATCCGTCAATATAGTCTTTTGTTCATTATCTAACGAATTATATAATTCGACTAATTTTTGTATGTTAAAGCTTTGTGGAGTTTGACCTTGAAACATCGTATCACGAACAGGAATATCTGAAATTACTACTCCATCTTCAGATGTAATAATCGTATCAATTGCGTCAATAACGGTATCAACAGCACCGCATTCAAGTGCAGCATCAATATTTTCCTCTATAATCCGATGGGTTAAAAATGGACGTACAGAATCATGAGTTACAATAATATCTTCTTTATTAATCCCAAAATGGTCTCTAATATAATTAATTCCACTTATTATAGAGCCATTACGATCTTTACCGCCTTCTACAACGACAAGACGATCATTATTACCAATATGTTTTTTAATGATGTTATTTGTATGGTTGATCCAATCTTTAGGAGAGACTACTATTATTTTTTCAAAACGATTATTCAATAAGAATTTTTCAATTGTGTGAATAATAATTGGTCGATTATTAAGGGACAAGAATTGTTTAGGCATGTTAATATTTCCCATTCGTGTTCCTTTTCCACCAGCAAGAATTTCTGCATAGATCACCAACAACAACCCCATTTCTATTAAACATTTTATTTTGCATAGATCACTTGAGAGTACTTGCATGATCTTGACATAATTTGTCACGGCCTGATGGTAAAACCCATTATACAATATACACTTTATTTTGCTTTCAAGTCAAATAAGTAAGGCAAAACCTATGATTAGAAAAAAATCAGGTCACCCCTACGGGTTCCCTGATTTTACGGTTTCAAATAATGGTTTCTATTAATTCTGATAGTTTACAATTAATTATAAAACTTTACAATTCCATTATAAATAGCATCCGCCGCTCTTTGGCGATAAGTATCACTTGCTAACTTACTAGCATCGGAGGAGTTTGAAATAAAAGCTATTTCTACAAGGACACTAGGCATTGTCGTATTTCGAATTACGTAAAAGCCTTGACTCTGTTCCTTAATTCCTCTATCAGTTGTTCCCAGCGCTTTAATTAATTCCTGTTGAATTACTGCTGCTAATTGTTTACTTTCTTCAGATGCGTGTGTTTTATCATACCATGTTTCGGTCCCATTGGCCTTACTATCTGTATATGAGTTAACGTGAACACTTACAAACAAGTCTGCTTTTGCCTTTTGTGCTATTTCCACACGTTCTGCAAGTGTATAATAAGTGTCGTCTTGCCTTGTCATTATCACATTAGCCATAGATGATTTAAGCTTGGAATTAACCCTTTTTGCTATATCGAGAACAATTTCTTTCTCTTGCATCTTATTTCCAGTAGCACCTGAATCACCTCCACCATGACCTGCATCAATTACAATGGTTTGACCTACTAATGGGTGACTTAATTCATTATTGATTTTTTCCGTAATGGAAATCGATCCACCCAATAAAGTGAAAATACCAACCCTACTACCGGTTATATAATCTTTAATGGATGCAGGAAGTGCATTCGGCTCAGTAAGTAAAATTGGTGCATTATTTTTTGCAGCTAGCACAGATCCAGTTAGAGCATCTGCAAAAATTGAACCTCTTGTAACAAAGGCATTTGAACTAGAAGAAAAATAAGCCTTCGCAATATTAGCCGATACTTCAAAACGGCTATTTCCTCCAAATCTAATTGGGTTTGGAACAGATTTGAAAACACTATCTGATACGCTTAATGGCCCGCCCGAAATAATAGTTTGGTTAATATCCCATTTGCCAATAAGATTTTGGGTAGATGGTTCCAATGTTTTTTCTTTATTTGTAAGTAATATTGGGTAACCGTTTCTAGCAGCATAAGGAGCTATGGAAAGTGCATCTGGAAAGTTAAATCCATCTGCAATTACAACTTTCCCTTTATTCCCCAAATGATTTGCAATATTATTTGCAACCTCCACCCGGTTTTTACCCTCTATTCTTGTAACAGAAATCCCCATATTTCTTAACTCATTAGCAATTTTTTCAGGAACACTAATCGTTCCACCTATAATAATAACTGACTTTGCTTTTAATCTCTGGATTTCCTGTTTTGATCTACTATTTAACTCACTAGCTTTAGTTAATAATATTGGTGCGTTATATTTATATGCCAAGGGTGAAGCTGCAAGTGCATCACCATAGGCATCCCAATTAGCCAAAACAACTGTAGAGGCAGTTGACCATCCTCTTTTTGACACGTTTATTGCAACATCAAAACGATCATTCCCTCCTAATCTCGATGTACTTGCCGCGGAAGCATCTATTGAAAAAAGGAGGATAGACATTAATATTGTTAAAACTAAAGCTGCTGTTCTTTTTTTCATCATTCAGCCTCCTAAAGCTGACTTTAGATTGGATTTTAATTAATAGAGTACACTGAATAAGACTAAAACGCGGGTGACACTCCGGTTATTTCATAGTCAAGCAATTATATATCTTCCAACTTTGCTCCAGGGTAATAGAAGTTTAAAATATCGTTATATTTTTTTCCTTGCCTTGCCATTTCATTAGCTCCATGTTGACTCATACCTACTCCATGCCCAAATCCTTTTCCGGATATATTATATGAAAGATTTGGTAGATTCATTGCAATGTTATCACTAACAGAAATTGGTCCACCTAATATTACATAACCACTAAGGTTAGGCTTATAGGCATAGTTCTTTACAGCTGTTGGCAATGCATTAGGTTCTGTAAGTAGAATGGGTGCATTTCTTTTTGCAGCTAAAACAGAACCAGTTAAAGCATCGGCAAAAATGGATCCTCTAGTAATGAACGCTGTTGAACTTGAAGAGAAATAGGCGTTTGCAATATTGGCTGAAACTTCAAAACGGCTATTACCACCGAACCTGATTGGTTTGGGAACAGTTTTAAAGACCTTATCAGAAACACTTAAAGGACCACCTGATATAATTGTTTGACTAATACTTGCATTTTTTATTAAGTTTTCAGTAGATGATTCTAAATTGTGACTTTTGTTTGTAAGAAGTATTGGGTGACCATTTCTAGCGGCATATGGTGCAATAGATAAAGCGTCTGGATGATTAAAGCCATCCGCAATTACTACTTTTCCATTTATCCCTATATGCTTTGCAATATTATTTGCAACTTCTACACGGTTTTTTCCGTCTATTCTAGTAACGGTTATTCCCATTTTTCTTAGTTCATTTGCAATTTTCTCTGGAACACTTATCGTTCCACCTACAATTATGACTGATTTTGCTTTTAATCTTTGGATTTCCTGTTTTGACCTACTATTTAATTCACTGGATTTTGTTAAAAGTATAGGAGCATTGTATTTAAATGCTAATGGTGCAGCAGCTAGAGCATCACCATATGCATCCCAATTTGCTAAAACTACTGTATTTGCCGATGACCATCCATTTTTTGATACATTTATTGCAACATCGAACCGATCGTTACCGCCAAGTCTAGTATGTTTTGTTGAAGAAACACTTGTTACGAGAGTACTTTTCATACTCATTGTTCCAAGAGCTGTTCTCATGGAATTAGCAGTAGATGAAACAGTGGCTTTAAATGTTTGGATTGACCCATTCTGCATCCGATAAGATTTAGTAGACTTGTCCTTAACAAAAAATTCAGCAGTTATTGTTGCATTTTGGCTTCTACCACTACTATTTTTATTCATAAAATTAAAATTTGGAATGCGAATAACCTTTATCTCTGTATTTTTATAGTCATTTTGTTTATACAGTTCATTTTTTACCAGGTTAGCTACTCCCGTACTATTTTCGTTTGTATTGCTCCACCAATTATTTGGATTTTTTAAATCTAGTTTTCTAGTATCTATCAAATCCTTTTTTAGATTAAGTGACCATACAGCTTTGGGATCATATGGATCATTTTTTACAGGAAGATATGCTAATTGAGATCCCCCCCATAAATTTGAGTTAGATTCTGTCGTCCCTCCATTACTCGATGAAAAAACAGCACTAATTCGTGAACCATTATATTTTAAGATTTTCCCTTTTGTTTCAACTACCGCTTTTGTAGAATTAGGGTGCCAATCATATCCACCATATACTTGAAAACCTTGTGTATCTGCTACAGTTTTACCAAAACTTCCTGCAGAATATGTACGTGCTGCTACTGCCTGTGCCTTTAAAGCTTCAATATTCCAACCAGCAGGCATCTCACGCGGAACTACACCTTTTAAATAGTCTTCAAAAGGAATATTTAAGTTTATTGGTCTAACATATTTTCCACTCTCTACTGTAAATTGAATATCTCCTAAATATTTCCTCTCAGTATTTCCGTATATAGTTTGTAGAACTTGCGGGTCATATTTTTCAGCATTAATAGTAAAAGATGTACCCATATCTTTTATTTTATTTCCTGAATAGTCATATAATACAAGTCTACTTGACTCAACATTAACTTTATATTTCTTTAATTCATTTCCTATTGATTCTTCTAAAATAATATCTTTATCCTCCAAAACGGAATGTGCACCCGTAAATGAAAAATAAAGTTCTGTTTTATTTCCAATATAGTTACTTAGTTTCACCGAGATTACTTGAGAAGATTCTGCACTTACCTTTTCATATGTTATAGGTATTAGCAATAAAAAAATGACTAGTGACGCTATTAATCTTTTAAAAGACAATGTTTCTACTCCCTTCCCCCTATTTTTATTTTCTATTATTATAGCATAGAAATATTAGAAACTGGGGAAAAATTTGTAAAAACTTGGGGAAAATGATATGTGTTTGTAGAATTCTGATATTAGTATAAACAGCTAAGTAAGATTTTTTCCTTGAAAATGTATTTTACCTCTTCACCAAAACATAGTATTATAAAGGTTAGCATATTTACATTTTCTTAACGAAACCTTCATTATGAATTCATAAATAAAGGAGTTTACCTTAATGGGAAGACAGCAAATAAAGCTAAATAAAAAGAAAAGAAGCCGAAAAAGGATATTTTGGTTTTTGGTGTTTCCAATTCTTCTTATCGCTTCTTTAGGTATAAGTTACGGAATTCATCTATACATTAAAGCAGAAAACATGATGGCAGAATCATATCATGATGACCGCGCTGGTAAGTCTGTTCTACGTGAGAAAAAGGTTGATCCAAAAATTGATAATGTCTCAATTCTTTTTATTGGTATTGACGACAGTGAAAAACGTAGTCAAGGAGACCATACTCGATCCGATGCTCTTTTGCTTGCAACGTTGAATGAAAAAGAAAAATCGGTCAAACTCCTTTCTATACCGCGTGATTCTTATGTGTATATTGATGAAGTAGGCTATTCCACAAAAATCAACCACGCACACGCATATGGTGGTCCGAAGGCCACGATTGAAACTGTCGAACAGCTATTAGATATACCAGTTGATTATTATGTACGCGTAGACTTCGAAGCATTCATGGAAATTATTGATGCACTTGGTGGAGTGGATATCGATGTTCCATTTGCATTTTCCGAGCAAAACTCAAAGGATAAAGCAGATGCAATATCATTAGAACCAGGCTTGCAAACCTTAAATGGCGAGGAAGCTCTTGCATTCGCCAGAACAAGAAAGAGAGATAATGATATTGAACGCGGAAAAAGACAACAAGAAATTATGAAGGCCATTGTAAAAAAAGCAGCTTCCGGAACTTCAGTTGTTAAATACGGTCAAGTTATCGATGCTATTGGTGCGAATATGAAAACAGATATGACATTTGATGAAATAAAATCTTTTATCGATTACGGGGTTGCAAGTCACCTTACAATTGATACGATGACTCTTGAAGGTTTTGACAGCTACATTCCAAATAGTAGCGGTAAAAACGTATACTACTGGCAGCTTGATGAGAATGCGCTTGCCGAGACAAAAACTACGCTTAAACAGCATTTAGACATTACTACCATTCCTGCTACAAACAGCGTTGCTAATCCTAGCAACAACTCACAAGAAGGAGATAAAGAATGATCTAAAAGTCTAGTCCTTAATTATTGGGCTAGACTTTTATTGTGGGCTATTTCTTTACAAATTCTAAATTGGAACAAGTTTGTCGTCTAAATAATTTATTTAGGTATATATGACGAACTATTCATTTTTTATAAAACTTTCGTAAAAAAAAACAAAAGCATTAATTGCCTGCTCTTGTTTTATCATCGATCATTAATCCGACTCGATGCTTTCGGTCTCATAAATTTTAATAATGGTTTATAATCTTTTCCGACTAAGCCCATCACTTCTACAAATAATTCAATCGCGAACAATAGGACTACTATAATGATTAAGGATCCCCACACGGTTGCCATTGAAAATAAGACAGCTGCAAGGCTAAACATGATGGCAATGGCATATATTACGAGCACTGCTTGCTGATGTGAGAATCCAGTGCTTAATAATCGATGATGTAAGTGGTACCTGTCCGGAGATGAGATCGGCTGTTTGTTAATGATTCTTCGGATGATTGCAAAGAATGTATCCGATATTGGGACTCCGAGAATAATAATAGGTATTACAAATGAGAAGAATGTTACATTTTTAAAACCTAATAGTGAAAGTACTGCTATCATATAGCCGAGGAACAGTGCCCCAGAATCACCCATAAATATTTTTGCTGGGTAAAAATTGAATAATAAAAATCCGAGTGTACTACCTAATATAATAAGAGCAATCGTTAATACGAAAATATCTCCCTGTATAAAGGCCATAATGCTCAATGTTATAAGTGCAATCGCTGATACACCTGCTGCAAGGCCATCCAAACCATCAATTAAATTAATAGCGTTCGTAATTCCGATGATCCAAAGTAGCGTAATCGGTATAATAAAGTATCCGAATTCTAATTTTCCGCCGAAAGGAAGGTTAATGAATTCAAGATCAAATCCACCTCGAATTGCGACGATTGCGGCTAAAAATTGACCAATGAGTTTATACCTTGGAGGTAAAGTAAATTTATCGTCAAGAATACCGGTGATCACAATAATCGCACTTCCAATAATAATCGACAATAAGTATGGACTATCTTGCCTTGAAATGATAAGTCCGATAATAAAACTTAAATAAATAGCTAACCCGCCGAGTCGGGGCATGACTTTGTTATGGACTTTTCTATGATTTGGCTTATCTGTTATTTTGTATCTCAATGCCAGCTTTTTTACAAAAGGTGTAATAATGATTGAGGCAACAAAACAAATAATTAAATATAGATATTCCATTTTGTCAACCTCCCTTACTGTTAATATTTCGTAAATTTGAAAACTTAGTCACCAATTTTGATTACTTTTATGTAAAAATAATGTAATGGAAAGATTAATATTTTACCACTCTAATAGTATACGAGTTAAAGCTAGATATCAACTAGACTTTGAATTTCCCAAAATTGGGAAGTACGTTTCATCAATACAGGTTCAAGTTTCATCAATAAAATCATAACTTCCACCAAATTATGTAAAATACCCCATCATTACTTCACTAATATTTAACAATTAAGTCTTTCATCCATACAGCAATTTAGCTTCTAATTACTTATCGTTATTTAGATGAAAACTTACTTTTTATCACATAGTAAAAAAATAAAGGAACTCCAATTATCGTCCTTTTCCATAACCTCGTTGGTTCATTAATAAGCCTGAATACCCATTCTAACCGAGCTTTCAGTAAAATTTCCGGTGCGCGCTTTACGCGTTCGGAAGAAAAGTCTAAAAAGGCCCCTACTCCCATAAAAAGCTTTGCATCTATTTTTGAAAAATAGTCTGATATCCAATTTTCTTGATATGGAACACCAAGCGCGACAATTAATATATCAGGTTTTGCATTATTAATATTCTCAATAACTTTTTCTGTATCTTTAAAATATCCATCTTGAATTCCAACAATATCAATATTGGGATATTGTTTTTTAAAATTTCCAGCAGCTTTTTCAGCTACCCCAGGGCCGGCACCTAGTAAATAAACTTTATAATCATTTTTTGCAGCAAGGGCTAATATTCTTGGAGTTAAATCGGTTCCATTTAAATTTTCCTTGAACGAAAATCCTAATACCTTTGCCCCAATTTCTACCCCAATTCCATCATTTAAAACGTAATCTGCATTATTTAAATTTGTTGCATATTCCTTGTTTTGTTGTGAAAGATTAAAACAATGTGCGTTTAGAAAAAATAATTTAAACTTTTTGCGATTCTCTATTCTGTTGGTTATGTCTGTTAGAACTTCATCACTTGTCATAACATCGACTTTAATATTGCCAAAGTTTTTAGTACCCATATGTTGCAACCTCTTTCAAGCCATTAATGTACATGGATAGAATTTTAGCATACAAATGGATGAATAACATTTTTTATTAAAGATAGGGAATATGTAACGCGCTCCCTTCGACAATTAAATGTTCTGAAACGGTTTTTGCTTTTAAATAACTGCTCTTGGAATTGCCCCTTAAGGAACACCGCTTTAAAAAACCGGCACTCGCACACGGAGGCCGGTTTTATGTGGCTAATTAATTAGACGTATATAGCCAAGCATTCGTTACATCTTTTTACAAATCTTTACTTCTTCTTACTCTTCTTCTTAATCGTTACCTTTTCTACCGTTTCATTGCCGGCAAGGTCAACCACTTTGAATTCGAAAGCGTTATTACCTTCTTCAAGCTGTAGCTCAATGCCGTCAATTGTTCTTTTGAACTCCTTCATGCTGTATGGCTCGGAAAGTTCGTTTTTGAAAACTTCGCTGCCATTAACGTAGAGACGGATTGCGTCGAAATTGTCAGTAATGTCGGCTGATACGGTGATTGTATCTTCTTCAACGTTGTTTTTCGCCTTTACTTTTAGCTTTGCCTTTGTTGTATCAACGAAGAAGTAGCGAGCGATTTCTGTATCGTTTCCGGCGTTATCCACTGCTCTAATTTTGGCTTGGTAGTAGCCATCTTTTTTGTATTTTAATGTGATAGAGAAATCGTATTGATCTTTTTCAGCGTTATATGTGAGCTTTGCTTTTTGACCATCAACCGTCACTTCTTTAACGCCTGATTTGTCTTTTACATAGCCTGAGAACACGATGTCACTTTTTGAAGCGACGCCAAGGAATTCAGGAGTTAATAGATGAAGATCTGGAACAGTTACGTCTTTTCCTTCACTTACTGCTGCTTCCGTTTTGTTCCCAGCATAGTCAACTGCTACGACAGTTAATGTTTGTTCAGGACTTAAGCGTTTTGTGAGCTGATGCTCCGTTTCGCCTGCTGTGTATGGTTTATCAAGGATGGATTTACCATCAACTAGAATATCCCAATATGCAAGGCCGCTTCCATTATCATTAGCTTCTACTGTTACTTTTTGTGTTTCAGCATTGAGGCTTGCATTCACTTCTGGTGCAGTCACATCAAGAAGTACCGGTATATTGATTGATTGCCATTTCGCTCCTGGGAAGTCAATGACTGCCGAAGCTTGTAAGTAATAGTTGCCTTCAGGTGCTTGTTTTCCATTGATTTTTCCGTCCCATATACGAGATGCGGATAAGGAATACATCGGCGCTTTACCACCATCGTAATAATTCTTTTTCACGAATGATTCAGTTGTAATCGTTCTAACAACCTTTTCATTAGCATCTAGCACATTGAACTTCACTTCTTTTGCATTTCGAAGGAAGGACAAGATAATAAGCGCATCGTCTTGAGTTCCATCTCCGTTTGGAGAGAAGGAGATTTTCTTCGGATCAATATCTCCTGTGTTTAGATCCTCTCCAAGGAATCCATAGTTATCTTTTCCTTGGGAAGTCACAACTCCTGTATAACCATAATAGGTGTCACCATCCCACAATGGCTTGTCAAAAATCGGAGCTTTATCCCATTCCCCTTTAAATCCTACATATGGAACAGATAATTCTGGGTTCGTGTCAGTTGGATCTGTTAATGTGACGAATCCTTCTAACCAGTATCCATTTGTGAAGCTGGATGCAAGAGTAGCATCAATTGCACTTACATCAACTGTTACGGAAATATTTGCTGTTCCTTTCGCTGGAACTGTCACTGAGCTAACTTCTTCCCCATTTACAGTTACGTCAGCATA
This sequence comes from Lederbergia wuyishanensis, assembly GCF_022900255.1. Taxonomy (GTDB): domain Bacteria; phylum Bacillota; class Bacilli; order Bacillales; family Bacillaceae_C; genus Lederbergia; species Lederbergia wuyishanensis. Next base: position 105,839 of record NZ_JALIRM010000006.1, on the reverse strand, counting down.
TTGATCAAGATTAAGTGCTCCGATTAAATTAGGTGCAACTACTACGTCTGAACCAACTTTAGCGAATGCATCCGTTTGAACGTTCGCCTTCACATCATACGTAGCATCTTGATCTGAGAAGTTCTCTGCTACTAATTCGAATGTCACTTTATTTTCTGTTACTTGTTTTAACGCAACTTTTGCTTCTTTTGTTTTTGCTTCAGTCACCATTACTGGTGTAGAAAGTGCTGCATGAAGCTGCATCAATCCTGCACCTTGACGGCGTGGAGAAACTTTTTGCCCTTCGTCAAATTCAACTGGTTTGGCAGTGTTCATTAGTAAATTTTTAGCTCTTAAAATTCGGTCAGAATTTTGAAGTCCGAATTCTTCTTCAACACGTTGAAGTATAAGGGCACCTCCACCTGAGACATGCGGGGCAGCCATTGATGTACCGCTCATTAAACCATATTTATTATCATTTAATGTTGATAGGATTTGTCCACCTGGTGCAGTAATTTCTGGTTTAAAATCAAGATCTGGTGTAAGTCCCCATGATGAGAAATCACTCATTTGTCCAGCAGATGGATTATCAATTTTCGTTGTTTTCCCATTAAATGTTACTGTTACAGCTTGTCCACTTTTTAAGGCAGCTGCTAATTTATCTCCGTCGCTCTTTAACATGAATAGTTGTGGAATGTTGATTGCATCATCTGTCGCCATGTTGACAATGCCATCAGCGTTATTGTAAATGATAACTCCTTCAGCACCTGCAGCTTGAGCATTTAGAGCTTTATCTGTAAAAGCAAGCACACCACGTTGTACGATTGCAAACTTACCTTTTACATCTTTCCCTTTAAAATCTTCAGGTGCTCCTATTCCTGCTTCCACCACTTCGAATGTCTTTTGTACAAAATCATTCGGATGGGTTTTGCTTGCTGATAAGAATGCCGCTGAACCTTCAGCACTATCGATTGTGTATTGAAGTTCATCTACTTGCATAAATGAGTTTTCAAATGATGCAACTTGCAAGGAATCGTATGATACTCCTGGCGATCCGCTTACACCGTAGTCTGGATTTGAAGCTAATGGATAGAAATATCCATCTGCAAACAGTGCAGAGTTTCCTGCAGAAATGGACATCAGCACTCCATTTTCAACCGCACGTTTTACCGCTTGTTGTTCAGGAGATTCTGGGTCCACGAACCCTGCAGTTGAACCTAAACTCATATTCAATACATCAACGCCAAGCTTAATGGCATCATCTATCGCTTTAATATATATATCTCCGAATGTTGACTGCATTTCCGGGTCATTTCCGAAAACTTTTAATGCAAGGAGCTGTGTTTCTGGAGCAATCCCTAGGATTCCACCATTGTCTTCGTCTCCATTCGCGCCCACTGTTCCAGCAACGTGCATTCCATGCATGGATGCTTCGGCATGAATTTCACGAATTTCATTATTATCATCCATATAGTTATATCCATAAGGAACTTTTTCTGTGTAAAATTTACCTGGTAAACCATTTTCAGTAACTACTTCATTTACTTTTTGTTCTGTTAGTTTTGCTGTACTAGAGTCGGATAGTACCATGTCATGATGGCTAGGATCGATTCCTGTATCGATAATCCCAACAACCATTCCTTCCCCTTTGAATCCATAGTCGCGCCATGCTTTTTGCGCTTCTACTAATTCTTTACTATACTTCATTTCAGGTGTTGCGATTGGTCGCTCGTATTCGTTTACAATGTGGACCGATTTTACTTCTGGAAGAGATTTAATAAGTGCTATGTCTTTATGCTTAATTTCAGCACTAAATCCATTAACTACAGTTGTAAATTCTTTTAAATATTTTGCTTGTACTTTCTTTTCTTTTATCTTTTCTTTAACAGCTTTTTGTTGTGCCTTTGCATCCTTTTCGAGCTGCTTTTTTTGTACTTTGTCGAGTTTATCAAATTTGACGCCCTTTTTTGTTGCTATTTCGATTGGGGCTTCTTCTTTTAACTCAACGATGACTCTTTGTTCCTCATTCAGATCTACTGTTTCTTTTACTACTTCCGTTTTAGGCAGTAGCTTCTTCTGCGCATTCTTCGGTAGGGTCGCCTCATTCGCAAATGATAGATTTCCGAAGGTTAGAAGAAAGATGAACAGAAGAATTGCACTTCTCTTGAACATAATTTTCCCCCATTCTACATATTAGTTCTATCAAAATACTTCTGGTAGCGAAATATTCTGATATTTTAATAGTAATGTGATGTGAAATAGGAGAACAGTCCTAAAAGTCGTAGGTGAATAGTCATTGTTGGAAGTGCTTGAGGGAATATTTGTTGATTCTTATTTGACATTAGATAATGCATTAAGACTTAATATCTTTTTCCCTTTTTGAATACCAATAGATGAAAGAATCAAGGTGCTAACTTCATATGTTAAGGGTATAGAATTGTTGTAGAAAGGTTCAATAGTGAATTTCCAATTGTTTAGATCGACTAGGACAGAAATCTGCCACGTTCTAAAATCGCTATAAACATTCATCTTTATATATGTTTTCGCACTTAATGGGAATGAAATGATAATATTTGATGCCTTCGATCTTCTGGTTGCTCTCTTTCTAATCGGGGTTCTTTCAAGTGGTTTTAAACCGCGGAAAATTGGATAGGTACTATTATTTTTATCTGTTAATTCCCCTTTGAATACTAACTCATATTGATTTACAACCCTTTCGCCAACCGACATTATTCTCTCTAATTCTATTAAATATCTCATAAAGCTCCCCCCATACAAGTAATATCACCATTATAGTAAAAAATACCCATATATGCAAAACGGAGGAAAACGTATGCATGTACTGCTTATTTAGGCAGAAAGTTGCTTTATTGTAAAAGTTAGGAGACTTTTCATGGCTTTTATGTAGAAAAATGGGTTAATATTATATGAGAGAGCTAATAAAGCAGGTGATTTCCTATTGATCTATCAAACAAATATTTCCAAAGGATTATTTTTTTATAATAGAACTTTATTTCAATTACAAAAGGCTGAATCGATATACGGGTTGAACATCCGTCTGTTTTGGCTTTTTTTATCAAGTGCGGTTGTTTTCTTTATCTCTGGCTTGTTTGGAATTGGTTCGCACGTAATTTCCCCTGAACTAGCAAGATCTTCTAATGTTCAGTACGAAGCCGTAAAAAGTTATTTTGTCATTGGCCGATTGTTACTTGGTTTACTTTACGCATTTGTTATTATTTATTTACCCGCTCTTTTTTATTGGACATTTTCCGATACGTTTTATAAAAAATTTGTTGTTATCCAAGTCATTAGTTTACCTATTTTATTAGTAGAACAAATTACATATATCATTCTAGCCGTTTTTTTTAATTTACCTTGGTATTCTTCTCCGCTTTCTTTCGGTGTGATTGCACAATACATAACGAAATCAGATTTTGTCATTTATTTATGTGGAGCGATTTCCTTTTTAAAAATTTGGGCAGCCGTCGTGCAATATAAAGGCGTACGAACATTAATCTCGTTGTCGAGTGTAAAGAGCGTGTTGTTAGTCATTATAATTAATCTGTTTTTTTGGTCCTTGACCGCAGTTTTTGCTTATATCAATTTCAAAACCATTTTATAAAGCGTGGTGATGTTCGTTGAAAGAGCGTTGGCGTCGGTTTCTTGTGTTTGCAATTGTAGTGCTAGTCTTTTCTATCAATCTCTTTTTACTAGGGAAAAATAGTACCAAAGCCGATAGATTGAATTATATTTCGAGTTGGAAGGAGCTAACGGCTGGCGATTTGGTAGATGTGGTGCGTACTGAAGGTGTCGTTGCCCCATCAGAAAGACAACCAATTTTTATTGATTCGAATGTTACATTTAAGGAATTTTTAGTGGATAAAGGGGACAAGGTAGAAAACGGTACTCCTTTATTTGAATATGGCACGGAGGATCTGGATGGACAGATTGCATTGCTTGATGCAGAAATAAAGCGTTTAGAAAAGGAAAAAAAGAGCATCGAAGTGTTTGTGAGAGATTTAGAGAGAAAAAAAACTTCGCTACCTGGAAACAGAGTGAATACGAGATCCGTTTTTGCTGGAGATTCTGAAATAGAAGCTGTCATCGATGCAGTTTCCAGCATAGAAACCGCAAGGCAAGCGAGAGAACTTCGTGAAATTGATCAATCCATCGCCGAAAAAAAATTAGAATTGGAAAAAGTCGATTTTGAAATTGATATGTATGAGGAACAGAGAAGTGTAGTGGAAAGTGGGCGCAGCGGCCTAACAATGTTAAGTCCCTACGAAGGAATCGTGGAAGACATTTCATATGAACTAAATAACCCTGTCATAACGATTGTATCAGATGATCTCTTTGTCGAGGGGACTTTGAGTGAAAAAGAAGTCAGAGAAGTCGAAGAAGGCATGCGTGTTGATATTCATTCTGACTTATTGGAAGATAGCCTTGCAGGGCAAGTCGGTATGGTGAGCGAGCTCCCCGCTGAACGTGCTGCTGTTGAAAGGACAAGCCTTTATCCTTTTACTGTTGTTTTGGGTGAAGAAGATGTCGTTCTGGGTGAAAATGATGCTGACCTATATGATGAAAATACCGTATCAGAAGATAATGATGCCGTTTTGATGAACGAGGATGAAGATATTGATGAAGAAGATGCTGTTCTTAACGACGTGGATGAGGATATAGATGAAAAAGATACGGTATTGAATAAAGGAGATTCGACATTGTACGCTGGCTACCACGTTCATGCAGATATAGTAGTGGACGAAGCACTGAATGTTCCCGTCGTTCGTTCGAATCACATTTTGAATAAAGATGAACGTTCATATTTATGGATTTTAAACCGCGAAGGACTCGTTGAAAAGAGAGTCGTGGAACTAGGCTTACAAGTCGAACAGCGGGAGGAAATTAAAACCGGTGCTGAGCTCGGCGAGTTATATGCAACCCATCCGAATGAAATAGACGTACCCGGCCCATTTATCACCCCATATAAAGGTGGGAAATTTATTTTAAATGAATGGGAAAAAGCAAGCTTCCGAAAAAAATTGAAATACGTATTGGTTGGAGTGTTACAAAGGTAGATTCCTTGGTAAGTGTGCAGGCAAGCTTTAAATTCTGTAATATTAAAATAGAGCACCAAATACGATAACTAACTATCTAGCCTCCCCCTTTACGGTAAGTGTTTCTTGTCACGACAATAAAAACATCTTATAGGAAATTTGGAGACCTTTACTGCCTATTTGGTCATTGACAACCGACAATAATAGAAATATCTTACGCGACACTTAGCAGACTTTAGCTATAGAAAAAAAAGCCGACACCCATCTCATCTTAGGAGGAGTGTCGGCTTTTTTTATTGCTTCGGCGGCCAGGAATCTTCTGGACCTCTGTCATCTCTAAAATCTTGATTTTTAGTTGGATCCATTATTTCATTCTGTTGGCCAGGATTCATTGTTCGTGGCTTTTTCGTTGTATCGACTTCCGTCTGTTCAATCGTTTTATCCAGCTTAGCTAAATAGTTTTTGGCAAATTCTTTTCCTCCGAGTCCGAAAGATAAGCCAAAGGCTAAAGCCAGCCCGCCTAAAATTAGAATGAACGCTGAGTTGACGATTGATGCGGCCACTCCTAGTTGATCGAGTGCCATGAAAACAGCGAGCGCAATAATCGCATATTTTGCGACGGCCGTAATTAGTTTAAAGCTCGGACCTGTTAAAACATTGGATAATACTTTTTCAACAATATTTGCGATGATAAGCCCTAACGCCAATATGATAACCGAGGCTAATACTTGTGGTATATAAGCAGTTATGGCAGTTAGCATCAAGACTAGGAAATCTAGTTTTATCAAGTTCAAAGCTTCAATCGTGATGAGAAAGACGATGAGAATTTGGGCAATATATCCAACTAGTTCGGACATTAGCATCCCGCTCGCACCAGGCTTCCAGTTCCCTATCGCTAGGTTGCGAGTCAATGAATCAAATCCAACTCTTTGTAAAAGTTCCGCTACTATATGGCGCACCCATTTTCCTAACCATATGCTTGCACCAATTAGAAGGATTGCAACAACTATGTTCGGAATCATCGTCATAATATCATTCAGCATAGCGATTGCCGGGTCAGTGATGGCACGAATATCGAGTTGATCCAACGCTGAAATGACAATTGGAATCATGATAAGCACGAAGACGATTGTCCCAATAATAGAAGAAAGTGATGTATTTCCTAGTAATTTTTGAAGACCGAGTCGCGCAGCCAGCTTTTCAGTCCCGACCGTTTTTAGTAATCCTGTAACAAGGTCACGAATGATTTTTGCTACTAGCCATCCAACTAGAAGAATGAGTGCTGCAGCCATCAGTTTCGGAATGAAACCAAGAATATTTTCAAGCATTCCTCCGAAAGGACCTGAAACACCATGAATATTTAGTGCCGCAAGCACACCCGGAATGAACAGAAGCATAACTAAATAAAATACAATTTTTCCAGCAGTATAAAGAAATTTATGACTATCTGCCTCTGAATCAGCCACGTTTATTCTTTGCATCATAGAAGCTACTTTGGCTTTTTCTCCGCCTTTAATAATGAGCATTTTTAAAAGTGTAGCAATTACATAGGCTAGAAGGAGAATGAGTCCCGCTTTTAAAATCGCAGGGATGAATGCAAGCATCGTTCCGAACATTCCAAGGAATGGGGAAGTGACCGCACCAAGGTTCAACATGTGGAAAAATAAGATGAAGACGAGCACAAGCAAGATGTAATAAACGATTTTTCCAATAAGTTCATTCGAGTTGACACGCCTTACTGGTTTAGCCGTTCCGTCAGGATGACGATCTGTGAAAAGCTTCTCATCCCAGTTTGTTTTTTTCAATACTTTTTCGACCGCTTTTCCTATGGCCTTTGCAATAATCCAACCGATTAGCAATACGATAAGAGCCCATAGCAGATTAGGTAGTTTCGCTATGTAAATAGAGGCCCAATTGTAGCTTGAATCAAACGGCATTCGAAACCCTCCTTTTGTTAATCACTTTTTCTATACCTGTTAACAGGAGGATTTAAACCCAAGGTTGATTTGCTTTAATTGGACGATATATGATTTTAGAGAGTTTAATTATTTAGAATGGTGGATTCATTTCTATGAAAAAACGTATAGGTCAGTTAAAAAATTTTGCCAAGAAAATGAAACAAGAGTTATTCGTAATTTATTTGTCGTACAAGGACGACAGGACACCATGGTATGCTAAAGCCTTTGCCATTTGTGTTGTAGCATATGCCTTTAGTCCAATTGATTTAATTCCCGACTTTATCCCTGTTTTAGGTTATCTAGATGACTTAATTTTAGTTCCGCTGGGTATTTCACTTGCGCTCAAACTAATCCCTCCTCAAGTCATTAAGGAAAAGCGACAAATAGCGGGCGAATTGAAAAAGGTTAGTAAAAGAAAGAATTGGTTTATAGGTATTCTCTTTATCTTCATTTGGATCTTAGTGGCTGTTTGGGTTGGAAATATGGTCATTGCTATTTTAAATTGAACCACTCCATCTAATGAAAACAACCATTTCACATATTGTCCGCTAATCCCTAGTTCGTTTCTTCACAACCTACATAATATGTTATTAACCATTCGAAAGGTGGTGGTGTTATGTTCGGTAGATGTTGTGGTTTTGGCGGTTATGGTTATGGCTACGGCGGCGGCTACGGATTCAATTTTGCCTTAATCGTTGTGCTTTTCATTCTATTAATCATTGTCGGAACAGCATTTGTTTACTAAGGTGGTTCTCTAACTTTCGAACCCCAACACTAGCTAGTGAAACGTAAGTAACGGCCTTAAAAAGTAGCTAATGTCATGACCGAAACAACGCAGGAACTTACCTCCCCCATAGGGGTCCATTCTCTTGCCTAACACCGAAGAGCGCTTATCTAGCGCTCTTCCTATTTTTTCATGATGAAAGGGATAAATGTACATAAGATCATCTTGATTTACTCGGATTCCATCTGTCGCTCATATAGTTTTTTGCTATTGTGTTGGACACATTCGTTAATCCAAACATTTCAAAGCAGTTTTTTTGCCTAGCAAATTCTTTTAAACTTTCAATGAGCGCTTAGCCTATTCCTTTATTTTGATATTCTGGCAGTACATCAATGGAATATAAAAACATTTTTGGTGTATTCCTTTTAATTGGCGATAATATATAGCCGTACACAAGACCACAAGTTACATTATCCGCAAAAGCAATGAGCAAAATACTCTCTTCTTATTCGAAAAATTTTTCATTAATTATGACCTTTTCTTCTCCGACTTGGGTAAAAATGTGTAATTGTGTCAGCATTGGCAGTGGTCGCTCTAACAATTTCCAAATTCAACAGTATTCCTCCCCTTAATAAAGAAAAGGAGTGTAAAATCATAATGATTTTACACTCCTGTTTGTAATACTGTCCTAACCAATTATTTCAATTTCCCCCATTGAACCTGTCCCTTTTGGACCCGTCCCCAATTATTTCAGTTTGGAAGCAGCTGCCTCATCTACTATAACAGTAACTTTTGGGTGATTTTGAAGTACTGAAGCTGGGCAGTCTTCGGTAACTGGCCCTTCTACCATTTGTTGGATGGCGTCAGCTTTTGATTCGCCGAATGCGAGTAATACAACTTCTTTTACAGCCATAATAGAGGCAATCCCCATTGATACAGCATGAGTTGGTACGTCTTCCTCATTTTCAAAATAACGTTTATTCGCATCTTTCGTTTCTTGAGTAAGTTCAACTACATGTGTTTTAGTAGTGAATGATGTTCCTGGCTCGTTGAAACCGATATGGGCATTCGTTCCGATTCCTAGCACTTGAAGATCAACTGGATGATCAGCAAGAATTTGTTCGTAGCGTTCACATTCAGCATCTAAATCTTCTGCCATGCCATTTGGTAAAAATGTCTCTTTGAAATTTAAAGTACTGAAAAGTTCTTGCTCCATATAGTAGTGATAACTTTGTGGACTATCTGCCGGTAAGCCAACGTACTCATCTAAGTTTACTGTTGAAACATTCGATACATCCAATTTTGCTTCACGCATTTCTGCGTATAATTTTAATGGTGTTCCCCCTGTTGCAAGGCCAAGCGTTTTGATATTTCCATTTTCAAGTCCAGCCTTTATAATTTCAAATGCTTTTTTTGAGCCTTCTTGATCATTTTTTACAACAATAATCTCCATTTTTATCCCCCTATTTCGTAGCCGACACCCAGTCGGTATGTTTTCTCTACTTCAAAATCCTGGTCCATGATAACAATATCTGCGTCCTTTTCAGGAGCTAGCAATCCTTTTTGTTTGAGTCCGAACTCACGCGCTTGATTGCTAGATGTCATTTGTACAGCTTCTGATATCGAACATCCAGTAAATTTCATGATATTTCGGAATGCATCGTCCATTCGCAAAACACTTCCTGCGAGTGAGCCATTTTCGAGGCGAGCTTCTCCGTCATGAACAATGACTTTTTGCCCCCCGAGGTCGTATTCCCCTGGAACCATTCCTTTTGCCATCATCGCATCGGAAATCAAAGATATTTTTTCTGCCCCTTTTATTCGATATGCCAAGTCAATCATGTCAGGAGTAATATGAATTCCATCAGCAATGATTTCAACTTGAATATCCTCTTTTAGCAGAGCATGACCTGCAACACCAGCTTCTCGATGGTGAAGTCCGCGCATCCCATTATATAAATGTGTTGTATGAGTCGCTGCACTATTTAAAAGCTCTTCTCTCACTGCATCAGAATGTCCAACAGATGGCACAATTCCCCTGCCAACCATCACTTGTTCAAATTCTTTTCCGCCAGGTAACTCAGGAGCATACGTTACAAGCTTGATTTGCTCGCCAGATTCCCCATGCCATTTTAAGAATAATTCGATATCTGGATCGACTATGTATTCAGGTGGCTGCGCACCAGCACGCTTTACATTAATAAATGGTCCCTCCAAATGAACACCTTCAATGGATGAAGAACCTTGATCCATTGCAACTTTTACCGCTTTCAATGCATTTGAAATATTCTCATGAGCTTGCGTAATCGTCGTTGCAAAAAATGAGGTAACTCCTTCAGATAGCAATTTTTCACTCAAAAATAGCATCTTCTCAGGATCGGCATCCATCGTATCCACACCATAGCCTCCGTGAATATGGATGTCAATCATTCCAGGAATTACGATTTTCCCAGCAGCATCCGTGACAATTTCCCCTGCTTGTTTTTCGTATAAATCCATCTGACCTATTTGGATTATTTTCTCGGCAAACCGAATGAACCCATTTTGTATAGGGCTTTCTGTTCCTCCGGGATATATTGTGGCATTAATAATGACTTGCGTTTCCAAAATATTCACCTCTCATATAAGACATTCGCTTTCATCAGCTATCTCCATTATAAATCTCCCAACTGGTAATGACAATTGGTACGAGGGTGAATATGGATTTTAAGTTAACTTATTGGATTGGTTGTAGCGTAGTTTTAATTGACTGGTCAGCTGGATTAACTTTGGAGATGCTTTGGAGTTTTAATTGGACAGCTGGGGCATATTTTTGTTGCACATAGTTTTTAAATGCTTAAATTGGACAGTGATAATTTTTTAAACTGGGTTGTATCTTGGCAGGCATTCGCACAACTAGCATAGTTTTTAACATGGAGTCCGTCCCTTTTAACGTTTCAATCGGACCGTAACACTGAAATTTTTAATGCAAGAGCACTCTAAGCCATTCATTTAATCAGGTAATCTCTCAAGCTTTTAAAAGATTAATCTATCGTGACCTTGCACTCCGTTTTTCCACTGCGAAGGGCACGTTGAATGTTCCGACATGTCTTCACAAACACTACCGTACACAATCCTACTCCAACATAATTAAACATAACAAACAAAACTCCTATAAAAACAAAAAATCCGCTAGGCATTGTACCTAGCAGATTATCATTATAAGACTCTTTTTGCTCCTACGTAGCGAGACTTCCAATAGTATGGATCATTAATATTGGTGATTGCAACACCTTTACCTGCAGAGTGGATAAACTTCCCGCTTCCAATGTATATCCCAACATGAGAAACTGGCTTGCTTGAAGTTTTGAAAAATACTAAGTCTCCTGCTTTAAGGTCCTTTTTGCTTACTGATTTTCCTTTTTTGTACTGATCAGCAGCAGTTCGCGGTAATGCCATTCCTTGTTGCTTAAATGTATAAGATGTAAATCCTGAGCAGTCAAATCCTTTTGGGGTTGCACCGCCATATACATATCTGACTCCTAGGTATTTCTTCCCTTGATTAACGATTGAGCTTGCTGTTGGTTTTTTTACAGCTGCACTAGCTGCCTCTGGTTGAAACGCGATTACAGCAAACATGACTACGGCAAGTAACGACAACAACGACTTCTTTAATGTTGACATTTTACTAGTTTCCCCCGATAAAATAATCTATTTTTTGTAAGTATCTCTATCTATTAGATATTTTTGGTATCTTTGTTAGGATAATAATACCACAGGAAATTATTAGATTATTTTACATTTGCGTAACATTATGATTCAACATTGTCATATAATTGTAATTTAAGTACACCATTTGACATGAATATAATTCCTTTTAACTATATTGTTAGAATTATCAACTGTAAAATTATGCCATAAACATTAAAAACATGTTACATTTTGTAATATTTGACAAATTAAGTTCCTTAATATGCTAAAATTACCTAAAGAAAAGCGATGTAGGGGGACTAAGGTTCATGCATAAAAAAGTAATATCGACAGCAACTGCTGTGTTTTTGGCTGCCTCGTTCACTGGAAATGCCTCAGCGGCGACATATGAAGTAAAAAGTGGAGACTCTCTTTGGAAAATTGCCTCGAGCTATAATACAACTGTCAATCAAATAAAAGAGTTAAATCGATTGAAAAGCGATTTAATTTACCCTAAACAAATTCTACAAGTTACTCCAGAAAACATTAAAAAAGATCAAGTTAAAACGCCTGCTCAACCAAAAGCTGAGCAAACGACACAAAAGCAAACAGCTACAACTACACAAAAACAAACAACTCAAACTGCTACGTACACGATTAAATCCGGGGACACACTTAGTAAAATTGCTGCTAGTTACAAAGTTTCAGTGGCTCAGTTATATGAGTGGAATAATCTTAAAAGTGACTTGATTTTTCCTGGACAAGTTTTAAAGATTAATAATGTTAAGTCGATTGCGCCAGCAGACCCTGCTCCTAAGACAGAAACGGTCAAAAATAATACTGCTGCACCGAAAACAACGGATACCTATAAGGTTGTTTCAGGTGATACGCTTGGTAAAATTGCCGGTCAGTATGGAATGTCAGTTAAAGATCTTAAAACTTTAAACGGTCTTTCTTCCGATTTGATCAGAATTGGACAAGTATTAAAAGTAAATGGGAAAGCTCAAACTGAAGCAAAACCAGTTGAAAAGGTTGAAACTCCGAAGGTAACAGAAGATGCTTCTGCAGTTATTAATGTTGCTAAAAGTGTCATCGGTACTAAATATGTTTGGGGCGGAACAACTCTTTCTGGATTTGATTGCAGTGGATTTATCTACTATGTATTTAATCAAGCTGGAAAAAAGATTGCTCGCTACGGTACCGACGGATATTATGATCGCTCCTACTATGTGAATAAACCTGAGCCAGGGGATCTCGTATTCTTTGAAAATACGTATCGTTCTGGTATCTCTCATATGGGTATTTATCTTGGCAACAACGAGTTCATTCATGCAAGCGACAGAGGCGTTGAAATTGCCAATTTAAACACTCCTTATAATAAAAGTAAATTCAACGGCTTTAAAAGATTTTATTAAGAAAAGCATTAGGCGTCAGCAAAATCTTTCTTTTAATTTTTGCGATTCAGATTTATTTATCTCAAATTAGACAACAAAAGCTTAAGTTCAAATATCAATCATATAAAAATCTAATACTTTCTTTACTTTATACACAAAAACCGTCAATCCGACGGTTTTTTCCTTTTGATCATTCCACTCCTTTTCTGAATATCTCCCCCCATAGTGACAAACGTATAGAAATAGCGGTATAATAAGGTTTTGGAGGTTTGTAAATATGTATAACCAACCATTACTTTCAAATATACAATCCTATAGCCTAGAACTTAAGAGCCTACTTGACCCGAGGAGTGAAGTGCATGAAAAACTCATCCAAAAAGGGATGATTCTTTTTCGTCAACAGCTAGTCTATGGCGTAAAATTTTCTAACGAAAAAGTTGAGGCAAAAGTTCAGGATGTCACACCAGTGAATGTTGAGTTGTTTTTCGATCATCCATCCAACAGTACTTGCACATGCCCAGAACAAGGAATTTGCCGTCATCAAATGGCGTTATTTTTCACGGTTTTAAGTAGAGCGCAAAGTGTGTTTGTATGGCTTCAAGAATGGAAAAATCATTATCAAGTAGCGGATGTTCTCTCAACTTTACAACGCGGTTCTGATTTGTTAAAAAAGATGCCACAGCAATTAGAAAAAGGTCCGGAGCAATGGACTGAGCGTATTCGAAATGCATATCATCATGTCTCCACTAAGAATTTTTATGAGTTTGAAGAATGGGCAAGAGTTTGTTACAAACGTCTTCTTGGTTTTGCTCCAGTTGAAAGGGAATGGAAACCATTGTTCCAGCTATTTGCGGCATGCGAGTCACTAAAAGTGATTAACTCCCTTTCCTCCGAACCGAAAAAAAGAGCACATTTGCGCTCGTTTACAGAACAAATGCTTGAGGAGGCAGATGAGGCGTTGTCCAAGCTGACAACTACTGCTTCACCTTTCGCATTTGATGAATATTTTCATTATTTGCGTGAACAAAGCCATACTTTTATAGAAGATGAGACCGTTTTTCCAACTGAATTTACTGATATATACATGAAGCTCTGGTCCGCGTTATTTAATAGAAGACGGGATTTGCTCGAGGAATGGGAACGCCTTAAAACGCATATGGAGAAAGAACATGACGAACGAATCGTTATTGCCTTTATTCATATTGCGATTCTTTTGGAAGAGGATGATAAGGCGATTGAACAGATGAAAAATCTTGGTTCTAACATCGCTCCCTACGCTTTACGTTGGATGAAGATCTTGCAAACCGATCGTGCAAAAGGAAGACTCAATCTATATTTGCCCGTTTTCATAGATCAAATGACAACATTTATTTCCTCCTTAACCCGTAGCTACGAACAAGCACAATTTACTAGGGCGTTGTTTCAAATTTTAGACAGCAATACCGCTTTGCATCTCGATTCCTCCCTTTTAGAAAAGGTGTATTTGAAATTACTGCCCTATAGCCGCTTTCAATATAATGAATACTTACTTGAAAAAAAGGATTATAAAAAATGGGCTGAGCTGCAAGTTTATACAAAAAATAGTCTTGATTATATCGATAAGCGTACGATTGATACGATTGCAAAGAATGACCCGGCTGCACTCAAACCCCTATATCACGAAACGATTACTGACCTCATCAATAATCGCAGTCGTGATTCTTATAAACGTGCGGTCCGCTATTTGAAAAGACTTCAAAAGCTTTATCAAAAAGAAAAGAAACTAAAGCAATGGGAACTGTATTTATCGACCTTGCTACACAACACGAAACGGTTGCGTGCTTTTCAGGAAGAATGCATAAAAGGAAAGCTCGTTAAAGAAAGGATATAAACCATGATGAATCTTGAAACAATCCAACTTCATGTCATTCCATTGGATACAGGTTCATTTTTCATTTACGCTTCAGATAATGAATTTGATCCGATTGATCCAGCTGTTTGGAAACAGCAACTCTTTCTTTGGCATGAGGAAAGCTTCTTCGGTTCTTTCATTGAGGCGAAGGAACGAGATCATCTTACTGGAGTGGAGTTGAATAGTTACGAACTATCAACACTTCTTGGAAATGAGCGATTTAGTTCTCTTATTTCTTGGCATTGGGATGAACAGGGAGACGCGTTGTTAGCTGTTTCTTCAGTCATTCTTGAAGCCATTCATTCTGGTAAATGGCTTCCTCAATTCACTGATGATGAGGATTCCAGTTTTACATGGAAAGTTCCAAATATGATTTGGGATGAGTTTACCAATGACTTTTGGGAGCAACCTTTTCATGGTCAATCGATGGATCAGTTCGTCACCAACTTTTTTCATCAAGCATTATCCATTTACTTAGAGCAAGGATATGAAGACAGTTCTTTAACAAAAAAAATTGTGCTTCTTAAAAATAGTCCGTTATCTGCTGAGGAATTAGATGCTTATTTTGATGAAGAACGATGGCAAGAGTGGGTTGGTATCACTGAAAATGACATGCCTTTTACACTAGGCATTCGTTTGTCTGAGCCTGAAGAAGACCAAGATCCATGGATTTTGGAAACAGTACTTCGAGATGTGAAAAATCCGGATCGAATCATCCCCTTGTCTGAACATAAACGATTCCCGAAAAAGTGGTTTCCATTTCTCGATTTTGTTTATGCTGAAGAGGATCGCTGGGTAAAATTATTTCCTTGGCTCAAAGGTGAAAACGGGCTGACACTCGAACTGGATGAACCACTAGCTTGGAATTTCCTTACTGATGCGAGTGAAAAATTACTCGCACTTGGCGTAGAAATTTTACTCCCTTCTTGGTGGGAGGCAATGCGCGCTGCCAATATGACGGTAAGAGCAAGAATTAAACAAACCGGAACAAATTATCGCCCTTCCTTCGTCGGACTTGACTCAATGCTAAATTTCGATTGGCGTCTTTCAATGAATGGGGCTGACTTGTCCGAAGATGAATTTCAATCCCTTGTTCAGGAGCAAAGAAGACTCGTTAAAATAAGGGGGCAATGGGTGAAGCTTGATCCTAAAATGATTGCCCACATCCAAGCGTTAATGGCTCAGGCAAAGAAAGAAGGATTACGTGTCCAAGATATTTTCACCTTAAGCGAAGACGATGATAATGCACCTACAAACCTTGATGAATTTGATCCGCGTGCCTTTGCCCAAATCAAGATTGAACTAAATCAATCATTAAAAAAGATGCTCAGGCAATTAAATACAGTATCAGAAATTCCTATAATCAACGTTCCCGGCTCACTTTCAGGCGAGCTACGACCATACCAGCAACTAGGATTAAACTGGCTAGTCTTCCTAAGGCAATATGGATTCGGGGCCTGCCTTGCAGATGATATGGGGCTCGGCAAAACGATACAACTGATCAGTTACTTGCTTCATGTAAAAGAAAGTGGAGAAAACGACACACCTGCATTAATTATCTGTCCGACTTCCGTTCTGGGAAATTGGCAGCGCGAATTAGAACGTTTTGCTCCGAGTTTAAATGTAGTCTTGCATTATGGTCCAAACAGAGCAAAGGAAGATACGTTTATCGAAATGACGAAAAATGCTGATATAGTACTTACGAGCTATGGACTTTCCCATCTTGATTCAGAGGAACTTTTATCAATCAAATGGAGCACGATTGCACTCGATGAAGCACAAAATATTAAAAATGCCGAAACGAAGCAGTCGAGAGCGATTCGAAAGTTTAAAGGGACCCATCATATTGCTTTAACGGGTACGCCAATGGAAAACCGTCTTTCCGAATTATGGTCCATTTTTGATTTTATTAATCATGGCTATTTAGGGACATTCGGTCAATTTCAAAAGAAATATATTTTACCGATAGAAAGGGATAATTCTGAAGCGAAAATTCGTGAACTGCAAAAGTTGATCCGACCATTTTTACTTAGAAGAACGAAAAAAGATCCTGAAGTAGAATTGAATTTACCGGATAAACTCGAACAAAAGGAGTATTGTTCGTTAACTGCTGAACAGGCTGCTCTTTATGAAGATCTCATACAAGATACGTTTGGTAAAATAGAGTCGTTATCAGCATTTGAGCGAAAAGGTCTCATTTTACAAATGTTAAGCAGGTTAAAGCAGCTTTGTAACCATCCCGCTCTCTATCTAAAAGAAGCAGTGCCTGAAAATATTGTTGAGCGATCCAATAAACTGGGGACTTTAGTTGAACTTGCTGATTCTATCATGGAAACAAAGGAAGCATGCATTATTTTCACACAGTATATCGGAATGGGAGAAATGATACGCTCCATTTTGGAAAAACGATTTGGCATTACGGTACCGTTTTTAAATGGAAGCATGCCAAAAGCACAGCGAGACCATTATGTCACTCGTTTTCAAGAAGGTGATTTCCCATTCTTCCTTCTTTCGTTAAAAGCAGGTGGAACTGGACTTAATTTAACAGCTGCTAATCATGTCATTCATTATGATCGTTGGTGGAATCCGGCTGTCGAAAATCAGGCAACAGACCGCGCATATCGAATCGGGCAAAACCGTTTCGTTCACGTGCATAAATTTATTACTACCGGGACGTTAGAGGAGCGAATTGATTTAATGCTCGAGAAGAAGCAAGCGTTAAACGAAGAAATTATTCGAAGCGATCAATGGGTGACTGAGCTTTCCAACGAAGAGTTGCATAGTTTATTGGCACTGGCTTAATTCAAAAAACAGAAGTTTCCTTGTTGTGAGCTGGACGCTAGCGTAATAACGAAAGGTGTGATTCAAATGAATGAACAAACACCACTTTTTGATTTTCTTACATTACTAAAAAAGAAAAATGATTTATTTTATCAAGAAAGAGCCGAAATGAGGACGGATTTTCTTCTTAGAGGAATTTGTGAAAAGGAAGTGGATGGCCTTCTTAACGACCCTTCCCTCTTTCCAACTTCGTGGCTCCCGGAAACCTTACGCTGGGATTTCCTTCTTGAGGCGGGAAATAGACTTCCTGAATTACTACATGAAGCAGTAGGGTATTTTGATTGTGACATGCCTCTACAATTCGATATTGTGGAAGCTGAAAAAATCATCAAATCCCTATAAAAAAATGGGGCTGTTCCGTTTTTACGGGCAGCCCCGTCTAATTTAAGAGGAAGGTAAAACGAGGATGGTTCAATGAAAGGCACAGAGGGGGGTGTCTATTGTGCCATTATCTTTTTTACGAAGCTTGAATGGTGGGAATTAGGAAATATATTATTTTGCTGATTTTGGAGAAGGAGTTCAAGTTGAGCAACTCTTTGAGATAACTGATGAATTTGTTGGTTGGCTTTTCCGAGTTTAAAAATGAGGTCTCCAATCAGTATTTCAATAGAATCTCCCTGTTTATTCGTCTTCAAAAATTCACCTCCTTTAAAGTCCGCTGTGCTTAGAACGGCAACAACTCTTTTTCAATTACTTTTTTATCCGTCCGTTCATCAGCTGGACGCCCTCCCATAAATTTGACAGAATCGGCAATAACTTCTGTGACGTATACTTTTTTTCCATCTTGTCCGTCGTAATTCCTTGTCTGAATTCTTCCCATGATGCCAATTACGGAGCCTTTTGAACAATATTTTGCCGTATTTTCTGCTGCTTTGTTCCACAATGTACACAGTACGAAATCAGCATCAAAGTCCCCATTTGCATTACGAAACTGACGGTTTAGAGCTAGCGTAACGTTTAATACTGGGGTTCCTTCTACCGTATATCGGATAACAGGATCCTTCGTCAGTCTGCCTACTAATGTCACTTGGTTTATCAACTTTCTCAACTCCTTTTTTTGCAGGGTATTCCCATCTTATAGCACTTTATTTTTAGTGTAAAATGTGTGTGGTGTTCTTTTATCCTGCTTTTTTTGAGTCAATTTGTCATAATTCATATAGAAAAAGACATTTCTAATATGGTTTTAATAGCAAATTTGAATTTTTGCACCTTTTTGACATTTTTTATTTTATTTTTAAAAGATGGTATACTTTTGGTAAAGGAACGGTATGGGGGCGAGCTGGATTGAAAACTTTTAAAATTGTTGCTCTACAAATTTACGCAGACAAAAAAGCGATTAATATACCCCTCATGGATGGGTTAATCATCAATAAGGAAAACGAGGATGGAGTTTGGATTATAGAAGCTTTTATTGAAAAGAGATATAAGGAGCAGTTTCAAAAAAGGCATGAAAATCAAGAGTTATTTGAAATTAGGGTCGTCATTACCCATGCAGCTAATGATCCTGCACCATTTACGGTTAAAGTCCATACGATTCAAGAGCTTGGAGACAATATCAGCGTTTTGTTTGAAGGTCGTTTGAGTAAAAGGCGTAATGAATACCCTGAAATGTTATTAGATGACCTAATAAAAGAGGGATTCAGCGGAGATCAACTCTTAGAGGAATTTAGAACACGAATGAAAAAAAGGCCTAGTTAATTCCAACGATGAAAAGCGAATGACCTTTCTACCTGCCACACGCTAATGTACAAAAATTTAATTTTAAAAAAAAAGAAAAGCAGGGTATTGTCCCTGCTTATTTGTTATCCGTGTTATTCATGTCATTGTTGTTGTCGTTAGGATTAGTATCAAGACCATTGTCGTTATTCATATCATTATTGTCGTTGACGCCATTATTAACCCCATTGTCGTTGACTCCGTTGTCGTTCACACCGTTGTCATTGACTCCGTTATTCATGTCATTATTCGTATTCGGAGGCGGCGGCTCTTGATTATTCGTTCCACATCCTACAAGTAGAATGGACGTAATTGCCAATCCTCCAATAAGTTTTGCGATTCTTGATTTCATTTTGGTAAGCTCCTTTCAGATTTTTACATTGCTAGTAAACTGACCCTGCGCATGGTCTGACATTAGCTTTCCCAAATTCTCCAAAAACCTGCATAAATATTTTTTTCTGTAAAAAGAAAGATGGTACTAGGGGAAATTATCCTAGTACCATTTATATATCCTGATTTTTTTTATTAAAACATTATTGTGATACAGTCTTTACTTTTACACCTTTATTATCATATAGTTCTGGGTGTGCCATTCGAATGATTGAAGGTCTAGCAAGTGCGATTACAACTCCTACTAAGAGAATTGTTGAGGCAAGTAATATCCATTGAGCCGGAAAAAGATCGTAAAGAAATCCATATAAAACCATTCCAAGTGGCATAAGAGCCATCGCCATTGTCTCAAGGATGGAAAAAATTCTCCCTTTGTAATCATCATCAATCTGTTTTTGCATCATTACTTGAATTGGAGTATTCACGAGAATGATCATTGAACCAAATCCGAACATAAGAAAAATGTAATAGATAAAGTTAAAACTATATGACATGGATACGATGAGCGGAAATCCTGTTGCTCCCATGAAAAATCCCATCGCAAGAATTCCTCTTTTAGAAACGAGAATTGGATATTTTACTTCTTTCCTAACTGAAAAATAGATTGACATCAACAGCATTCCTAAAGCAAATGCTCCTTCTGTTACTCCGAAATGCGGGGCGGCCATTTTTAGTTTTTCAATCAAAACGTATGAGTAACCTACTTCAAAAGCTCCGAAACAAAAATTGACCATTAAAGCAATCCAAATGATTGCCATGATGACAGGCTGAGTTTTCAAATACGCAAAACCAGCTTTCATACTTTGCCACATTGGTTCTTTTGCTTCGCCTTCTTTCTTTTCCTTCCGCTTCGCAAACAATTTGAAGTTCATTGTCGATTCAAGAATAACAGCAACAATGGAAGCGATTATAAAAATAATTAAAAATACAGGCAACGAAACAGCACCATATAATAAACCTCCTACTGCTGGACTTCCGATTGCAGCGAATGATATCGACATTTGGTTTAAGGACATTGCTTTTTGAATTCTTTCCTCATCAACTAGTCCTGTTATCGATGAACTAAATGTTATTCCAGAAGTTATAGAAGTCAATGATAAAACACATGTTGTTACATAAATAGCTATGAGTGAAAGCCCTATTGTATAGGTGACAATTAAAAGTCCACAAATGGCCAGAGTTGTTGCGATTTGTGAAAGGATGACAATGGTTTTCCTCGAATAATTATCAGCTAGATATCCAACAAATGGTCCCACGAGAGTCTTAGGTAAGATATTACATATTAAATTTGTTGCAAAACTCGTCGCTGATCCTGTCGTTTGTAAAATATAAAAGCTAATCGCAAAGGCATAGACATTAGATCCAAATGTTGAAATAAGCTTGCTTGTTGTAAATGTCCATAAGTGATACGTCGCTCTTTTAAGCTTTAACGCCTCTTCCATAAAAACACTCCGTTCAAAGAAGTTTAATGTGATTAAACAAAATATAGCATGCTTTTACTTCCATTGCAAGAAAAAGTTTAATATAATTAAACTAAATCGTTGTAAGAGGTGTTGTAAAATCGATACGTTAGGTGAACGAATTAGGGAATTGCGAAAGCAGAAAAAAATGACGTTAGAAGGTTTAGCTGGAAATGTTATTACAAAAGGAATGCTGAGCCTGATTGAAAATAATAAGGCAAGACCATCGATCGAAAGTTTGACACATATAGCTGAACAACTCGAAGTTGACGTAACAGTTTTACTTGGAGCTATCCCTCCGTATCATTTTGGTGAAGTATTAGAGGAAGTAGAAACTTTATTTAATGTTGAATTTGATCAAAAAACAAATGAATATAAGAAGATTATTTCTATTATAGAACCTCTACTTGATAAGCTAAATCAAGGCTATGAGTCCGCTCGGCTGTTAGAAATTATGAGTCGTTGTCTTTATCATGAAGGTAAGGATGGATGGCGGGAAACTTCAGATAAAGCAGCACAGTTATACGATCAGATGAACTTATGTCCTAGACGTGCAGAAATAGCACTATTTCGATCGATGGTAAGATTTACTGAGCATAATTATAGTAATTCTTTAGAAATCCTTCTTCACGAACGTGCGGAAATTGAATCAAAATATGCTTATATCGATCCGATGACTCATGTTGATTTAGACTTCCATGAAGCTATATTGCATTTTGCAGTCGGAGACTTTAAATCAGCTACTAAAATCATGGAAAGTGCTATGGACTATTCTAAAGAGCATCGGATTTTTTATCGGATTGATGATTTGTACAGAGTGGCTGCAGGGCACGCTTTAATGTTTAATAATGATGAAAAAAGAGTCTTTTACTTAAAAAAATTAAAGCAATACGGAGAGTTTGCGGATGATAAAAATTCGCTCATATTTTGTGATTTATTAAATATTGAATATCTTGTTATGAATCATAAATATGAAGATGCAATAAAGGAAATAGATTCTCATTTAAAGGATTCAAATTTGACAGAGTTTTATGAACAATTTTTCTTTCTTGAAAAAGCAAAAGCATTATTCGGTCTTAAACAATATGAGAATGTTCTCCATTTACTTGATAAAATCAGTGTTCCATTCTATTTACATCATCCATTTGATTTATCTATATTTTATGTTGCAGATTCATATAAAGCCCGCTGCTATATGGAGTTAGGAAATTTGGATAAAGCTCTAGTACTTGCTGAACTTGCGGTTAAGAACATTGATCCTTTACCAGACACACATTATAAAGACTTTAGTTTTGAAACGTATGAATTAGTTAAGAAAAAGTTAAGGGATAAGTAAATGTAATATTGTGAAGTTCGAGACAGGAACGGAGGAGCAAGGCCGTGTGTTTTGAAATAGCGGAAAACCGGAACGGGGAAACGGATAGCAAGACCATCTCCTGAATACGCCGTTATTCTTAGACAGGAAAAGCGTCCCACAAGACCTAACTAATGTGCTCAAAAAGCATATTTCTCGCTATCTAAAGTTCCTACGTTTAAGCAAAAAAATCCCGTTCCAAACAAAATCGGAACGGGATTTTTATGTTTTTAAAACTTGCTAAGTTCGAAGCAAAGATTTATTTTAAAGCAAATGTAATTTCTGCCTCACAGGCCACTTCTCCATCAACTGTGGCGATTCCTTTTCCTCTTCCAATCGGGCCTTTTACACGGGTGATTTCTACTTCTAGACGGAGTTGGTCACCAGGGCGTACTTGGCGTTTGAAGCGGCAGTTATCAAGTCCTGCAAGGAAGCCAATCTTTCCACGATTTTCTTCCTTTTTAAGCATGACAACAGCACCAACTTGGGCTAAAGCCTCGACAATTAAAACTCCTGGCATCACAGGATAATCAGGGAAATGTCCGTTGAAAAATTCTTCATTCGCTGAGACATTTTTAATGCCGACCACTTTCTTCCCTTCTTCCATTTCCACAATTTTATCTACTAGTAAAAAAGGGTAGCGATGAGGGATAATTTCTTTTATTTGCTGGACATCAAGCATGGCAAATGAATCCTCCTTTTATGTAATAGATTAATTTAATTGTTGATTCTGCTTTGGATCAACTGGTGTATTGAATTTGTACCTTTAGTAAAGCAACAAAATATATGTATAAAAAGGGCCACCAGCTCTACTGATGAACCCGTATTGCCATTCCTTACTTTTTTTCCACAACAAGATCTACGATATGAGTCCATGTTTCTTTTTTCAAAACATCTTTTGGATTACCATCGCCTATGACTCCGTAGCCAACCATTAAGCCCCCTATCAAACTGCCTACAACCATAGCAATCACCAGGATAAGACGTAGCCATATTGGAATTAACCGAACTCGGATTAATCTTGGTATCTCGTTCTTTTTCGCAGCTTTTCTCTCGGCTTTTTCTGCTCGTTTTTTCTGTTTTATGTCTTCTCTTGATTGTACTTCTGCTTGGCTGATATCTTTAGCCATATGATAAACTCCTTTGCTCCCAACGGCGTCATCAAAAATAATGTTACTTTATCATATCATATTTTTTCAAAAACTGTTTTATTTTTAGCGAATTCCATTTACTAGCCCCATCATTTGGTCAGATACCGTAATAGCTCGAGACTGGAATTGTAAGGCTCTCTGTACATTCATCATATCAGTAAGCTCTTTGCTTAAGTCCACATTAGAGGCTTCTAGAGCTTGATGCTGCATTGAAATTGAATTTCTTGTTAAACCTGTTAAGTCGGAATAAACCATGGCAGGATTAACTGTAGTGGTTTCAGGCATCCCGATTAGTGAATCTCCCTTTTGTTCCATGTACTGCGGCTTATTCAAAGCGATGACTCCCAGATCAGCTACCTTAGCACCATTTGCTCGGAATTCCCCTGATTTTGTTATCGTAAAATCGTTCAGTTTATCAGAAAATATAATAGGATTATTATTTTCATCAAGAACAGCATGCCCATCCTGAGTAACGAGCATCAATTGATTATTAACGGTGGGATTAACATATAAAGCGCCGTTGCGAGTAAAACGAATATGCGTTCCATTTTCTTCTTGAA
The DNA here is from genome assembly GCF_022900255.1 of Lederbergia wuyishanensis. Taxonomy (GTDB): domain Bacteria; phylum Bacillota; class Bacilli; order Bacillales; family Bacillaceae_C; genus Lederbergia; species Lederbergia wuyishanensis. The sequence continues at coordinate 81,698 of NZ_JALIRM010000006.1, read as the reverse complement.
CACGCACCTTTAAAAACTGATTTTCGAATGTAAAAGCAAAATCTAAAGATCTTCCTGTGTTTTGAATCGGACCTTGACTCAACACAAAAGCTGATTTTGAAAGTTTGGCACCTACTCCTTGACGAATTCCATAAGGTGATAGCCTTCCAATTTCATTTCCCCTAGAAGGTTGATTATTAATCTCTTGAAAAATCATATCCGCAAAAGAAACATCTCTTCTTTTAAAACCATTTGTTTGAGAGTTTGCGATATTATTGCTTATGATATCAAATTGTTTTTGAAGTTGGCTTATCGTGTTGGTTGCTGTTGTCATCGATCTGTTCATCACTCAGTCTCCTTTTAAAGGCTGAAAAATTACATTTTGTCTAGTAACGCAAGTTTCCTGATACTGAAGAAACCTACACTTTTCCGATCTCATTTACCGCTTTATCTAAACTTTTGTCGTAAGCTTGTATGATTTTTTGATTGGCCTCAAAAGCTCGGTAGGCTGTAAGCATTTCAGCCATCGCCCGTGTAGGATCAACATTAGAGGCTTCTATAAAACCTTGTGAAACAGAAAAGATGCCATCAGCATTGGGAAGTGTCCCATTATTTTCAGTTCGGTAAAGACCGTTTCCTTCTTTAATGAGAGTTTCTGGATTCTCAGCAGCTCCAATCCCAAGACGAGCAACTTGTACACCATCTTCTTCAATTGTCCCATTGCTTGTAACCTTAAATTGATCGCTATTTAACCGAATTCGATTGCCGTTCACATCCAATACTGGAAAGCCTTCAGCTGTAGTAAGCAAGCCTTCAGCATCTAATGTAAAACGACCATTTCTTGTATATTTTGTTTGGCCATTTACTTCTACTGTAAAAAAGACCGATGTATCCTCTAAATCAGTAAGAGCCAAGTCCGTTCCTAAATCTGTTTGGCGAAGATCCCCTTGAATAAATCGTGGTAGAGTTTCTTGCATATAGACGCCAGTATTAATTGGTCCAACAGTTTTGGATCTTGAATTACTAGAATCAATTCTTTGTAACAACATTTCAGGAAACGCACGGATGGCAGCTGTGTCTTCCTTAAAGCCTGGTGTATTAATATTGGCCATATTATTCGTCAGCAAATCTGTTTTCCTCTGCTGTGCAAACATTCCCGATGCGACTGTATAAAATCCACGTAACATCAAATCACCTCAGTGAAATATTCTGCGGAGACAATTGTTTTATAAATGAAAAGGCGCAACATGCACCAAAATATATATGATGCTGTTGAAGGTTAATATAAAAAAATTCATCGTAATCTTAAATAATGAAAAATGTTAGGGCATGGTCACGTTGAACTGCTCATAGTGACCTTAATGAGCAAAGGCCTTATTCAGGGGCATTGAGCGGTTCATCCTTACCTTTGAAGATATAATTGCTTATCACCGGGCACATTAGACTTCTCATCATGACCCTTATCTGAAAAAGTACCTACTCTTGGTAACATTGATCGCCTCATCGTGACCCTTATCTGCAAAAGTACCTACTCTAGGTAACATTGAACGGCTCAATGTGACCTTTATCTGCAAAAGCACCTACTCCAGGTAACATTGATCGCCCCATCGTGACCCTTATCTGCAAAAGTACCTACTCTAGGTAACATTGAACGGTTCAACGTGACCTTATCTGCAAAAATACCTACTCTAGGTAACATTGAACCGCCCATCGTAACCCTTATCTGCAAAAGTCCCTACCCTAGGTAACATTGAACCGCCCATCGTTACCTCGACATACCAAAACTCTCATGAAGCGTCACATTGAAACTCTCAGCTTCCTACTTGCAGAAAAAATCATTATGTGGCACATTAAAAAATCGCCAAGATTAATTATTACTCACTAGCAAGATCAAACAAAACTACGACGTAGGATTCTGTCTATATTTTCTAGCATAATACCTGTTCCAGTTGCGACAGCATCCATTGGATTTTCCGCGATAAGAACCGGTACTTTTAATTCTTCTGCAAGAAGTTGGTCAATACCGTGAAGAAGGGCTCCACCACCTGTTAAAATAACACCACGATCTATGATATCCGCTGATAATTCAGGCGGAGTTTTTTCAAGAACATTTTTTGCTGCTTGAACAATGACATCTACGGATTCACGCAACGCTTCTTCAATCTCTTTAGAATTCACAGTAATTGTTCTTGGAAGACCAGTCACCATGTCACGTCCGCGAATTTCCATTTCCTCGTAACGTCCTCCTGGGAATACAGTTCCGATGTTAATTTTAATGCTTTCGGATGTTCTTTCCCCGATAAGGAGCTTGTACTCTTTTTTAACATAGTTCAAAATTTCATTGTCAAAATTATCGCCGGCCATTTTAATGGAAGCGGAAGTAACGATATCCCCCATCGATAAAACAGCGACATCAGTTGTGCCACCGCCAATATCAACGACCATGTTTCCACTCGGTTGGAAAATATCCATTCCCGCACCAATAGCAGCAACTTTTGGCTCTTCCTCTAAGTAAATTTTCTTTCCACCGCTTTTTTCCGCTGCTTCTCGGATTGCTTTTTGCTCAACGCTTGTAATGTTTGTTGGGCAGCAGATTAAAATACGGGGTTTAGATAAAAAGCCTTTAACATTTAGTTTATTAATAAAATGCTTAAGCATTGCTTCTGTTACATCAAAATCTGCTATGACCCCATCTTTTAATGGACGAATTGCCATTATGTTTCCAGGTGTTCTTCCGACCATTCTTCTCGCTTCTTCTCCAACTGCAAGTACCTTGTTTGTATTGCGGTCAATTGCTACGACGGAAGGCTCGTTTAAAACAATTCCTTGTCCTTTAACATGAATTAAGACATTCGCAGTCCCCAAGTCGATCCCAATATCCTTTGCAAACATACAATAATCCCTTCTTTCGACATTTTTATCTATCTTTTTTTTATGTATGCTCTTTTTCAGTTTGGTGAAATTCACATTGAAAAAACAGCAAAAATAGGCATTTTCATTTTATTTCCCTAATTGTTTATTTTACCATAATCAAATTGTAAATAGGCACTAAGTTTAAAAAATAATTGTTTTTTCGACATGAAATTGTAAAAAATAAAAGGAAGCATAGCGCTCCCTCATTTTTTATGATCCACTTTTTAGTTCTTCTTTTTTGTATTTTTGTTTTGTTGCTTCCCCACCGCGTAAATGTCGGATAGATTTATGATAATCCAAAATCAATTTCACTTCATTTGCTAAGTCCGGATTGATTTCTGGTAAACGCTCTGTTAAATCTTTATGGACAGTACTTTTGGATACTCCAAACTCCTTCGCAATTACGCGAACTGTTTTTCTTGTCTCCACGATATACCTTCCAATCTTGATCGTTCTCTCTTTGATGTAATCGTGCACACCTCTCGCCCTCCTCGAAATGGATGTGAGGAGTGTGAAATGAGACTCGTCATTTACAAAAAAATACTTCATCTGCTCACGCTGGCTAGTTAATATTTGCAGCCCTTCGAAGCTTGCGACTGTTTAGTGAAATTTTTATTTGAAATCCATCTCTCTTTTCTGGATATAAACAAATCTATAACTAAATGTGGATTTTATACAACGATTGCTCACCTCAAACACTCTCTTTTTTTTGTACAGTTTGTATATACTTATTGTGTTAATGACGAATATATTCGTAAAATAAGACAATATTGCATTATGTCCCAAATAAAGAAACCAAAATAAGAATGTTTCAAATAAACAACGGTCCAGAACACCACATACAACTAAGAAACATCTGCCGAAATACGCTAAAATATTTCCCGGGTAATGTCGGAAATTTTCCTAAGGAAGTAAGTGAAGAGTGAGGGGGGTTTGTTATTGAATAGTTAATAGAAATAAGAAAAAACCTGTTTTGTGATAAACAGGTTAGTGAAAATAGTTTTGCAGCCCTTGGACAATCGAGTTGGCTACTTGTTCCTGAAATTGATAGCTTTGAATAGTACCTAAATCGTTCGCATTAGTTAAAAAACCTAATTCTAACAAAATAGATTGGGGATGATTATTCCTCAATACATAGTAATCTCCTATTTGGACACCATTATTATTTAATGGTGTTTGTTTATTTAACTGTTCTTGAATTGCAAAAGCCAAATTTTTATCAGTAGGTTGATAATAAAATGTATTGATTCCTTTTGCTCCCAAATTTTTATGAGCATTATGATGGATACTTATAAAGACGCTTGCAGGAAAACCTTGGCTAATATTGACGCGTTCTTGTAAACCGACATACCGATCATCCACTCTTGTCATAATTACATTTGCTCCAGCTTGTACTAGTTTCTTTTTTACCATTTGAGATGTTTGATAATTAATATCTTTTTCCAACAAACCGCCGATACCAATAGCTCCCGGGTCATATCCTCCATGACCGGCATCGATTATAATTGTTTTTCCTCGAAGATCACCGGCACTATTTGAAATTTTTATAGATTCCTGCTGGGAAGAAACAAGCCAGCCCGCAATCCATGCAGATTTTCCATTTTTTAAACGAATTCGTTTCCAATCACCTTTCGTCTCAATCAATGAAAAAGTGTCTCCTGATTTCGTATAACCGATAATTGGATGATTTGTTCCAGGGCCACTTCTCAAATGCACCCCATTCGCAACAACGGAAACGAGTGATTCAATCTTATTGGTAGAGTTTGTAGTTTTATATAAAAAATATGAAGCGATCCAACCAGTTTTACCATTATATTTTATTTTTGCCCAGTCATATTGAATTTCCAATACATCTACTGCAGTGCCTCTAGGAAGTGTACCGATAACCTTGGAATGTTTTGTTGGCTCCTCCCTGACATTTAGAGAGCTCGCCCCTACTTCGTAGTCTCCATTTGCGTAAGCATTCTTTACAGTTCCCAAGAATAGAAGAAAAACGATAGATAATAAAGCAAGCTTTTTAATTTGTTGCATACCGTCCTCCTTAATCATTTTCCTCTTATTATCTTGTTATTCCGTCAAGAACACTAGAAGACAATTTTCCTATTTTTTACACTAGTTTCTTTACATTGTTTCAAGAAATTGCACTTTCCTTCCTGCTTTTTCATTATAACTCTGTAATTTTTTGGTACTATTATAGAGGAAATCTGCTAAATCTCTAACTTATTTCCTTCTATATTTCATTTTGTTATCTTTTTTTACAAAACTAAAAGCTTTGTTTTATAAATAAAATTAGACGGACCATACTACGGCCCGTCTTAGTGCACTTGCTTACTCTAGCTCTGATTCAGTTATAGATTGTGTATCTTCTGTTTTTTCAGCATCCTCAGTGTCTTTTCCCTCTTCTGATTTTATGTGACCTGAAGAGTCGGAATCATCCACTTCAGTTAAAGCGGTAAGTGATTGACCAAAATAAGTCTGTGGGTTTAAAGCTACATTATCTTTTCTAATTTCAAAGTGTACATGATTCTTTGCAGCCATATTAATTTGGCTTGTACTAGAAGTGGCGAGTAAATCACCTTGTTTCACTTGATCGCCTGCTTGAACTTTTATATCTTTAACAGACTGATAAATAGTGACAACTCCTTTATCATGTTCCACTTCAATTACATTTCCTAGCAATGCATCTTGTCGAACAGAAGCAACTTTTCCGCTTAGCGCTGCTACAACTTCAAACTCTTTACCATCATTGCTGGCAATATCGAGACCCATACTTGGACGATATTTATTACCATCTACAATAAGTGCATTTTCTTGTTGTTCTTTTGAAGCATTAGCATCGAAAAAGCCTGTAAGTATTCTTACTTCATCGTCATTCTTAACTGGCATGCCGACATTTTCAAAAGGTTGGTTTACCTCGATAACTGGTTCATCTGTTTTACCAGTAATGTCTTTGCCGTTATCCGTGACCTTAGGGTCTTTGACAGCATTATTAGTGCTTGTCTGATACCAAACGATCGTAGAAATAAGCAAGGCTGCACATACTAGATAAACTGCTGGAAATACCCACCGCTTTTTGAAAAATGTTTTCCATTGAGAAGATCGATTCTTTTCTTCCTCTCTCATTTTCATCACCTCTGTCACCATTCTGAACAGAAAGCGAGAATAATATACTTCGAAAATTTAATTTATCCACTTATTTTTTCGACAAATATAAAATATTATACATTTTTACTGTGTTTTTTGAGGAAAAAGTAAAAATGCTGAATCCTCCATACACGGACCCAGCATTTTTAAGCTATTTTGAAGCTATTTTTATTTCATCATTATTGAACTTTGATATGGAAATACCTTGATAATAGTATGTTACAATTTCATCATACTTCTTCCCTTCTTTCGCCATACCATTAGCACCGTATTGACTCATGCCTACTCCGTGACCAAACCCTTTAGTCGTTACAATTATTGAGTCACCTTTTCTAATCCAATTGAAATCTGTGGACCTGAGATCTAATTTCTCTCTAATTTCCCTTCCGGTAAAACTTTTCCCATTTATTTTGACGGTCGCCACTTTTTTCCCCTCGGTCCTACTTGTAACCGTACCAATATCTTTTCCGTTTCCTATGCTCACTCCTAATTTTTGCTCGAATTCAGAAATGGTAAACACTTTTTGACTATTAAACTTCGGTGATTTGACATCCCAAGGACTTTTAACACTTTTTAAATAAGGTATTTTATTTTTCCAATATTCCTCTGCATTTTCTGTAAAACCGTTGCTCGTCGAGAAGAAAGATGCGGTAATCGGTTTATCATTAAAAGTTAGAACTTCTCCTGCCGTTTCTTTGACAGCTTCTTCTACTTTTTTATATTTCCAATCAAAATCTTTTCCCCATTGTTTTTTCAATTCTGATTTATTTTTATAAACTTGATGGTCTACTGTATCTTTAATATCCGCACCTTCAGGTATAGAAGCCTTATCAGGAGTACTCATTAAATGGGTTACAATATATGTTCGTGCGGCAAGTGCTTGCGCCTTAAGAGCTTCCTTTTCAAAGTCTGCCGGCATTTCTGATGCAACAACCCCAATTACGTAGTCTTCCAGAGGGAGTGTTTCTATTTTATTTAAACTTGTTCGAAATACAGCCACTTCCGTAATGGATTCATTTTTGGCTTGTTTTGGCTGTTCCTCCTTCTGTTCCTTCAGTTCTCCCATCGTCTTTCCATTTGTAAAAGGCAGAACGAGGATAGCTGGAATGGTGAATGATAATGCTAGCAAAATAGATGCAAAGATGAATGCTGGTTTTAATGGTTTCATGCCTATTCCCCCAATACAAAATTAAAGGCGATGAACCTCATCACCTTAGTTCAAATATATGGAATTGGACAAGCTTTTATGACATTTCTTTAGAGAACCTTGCCTAAGTATCTAAAGGATGTATTTGAAGTTTTGTGTTAAATGATAAGTTGCAAATCAATTGGCTTGGTCATGTTAACCTTCATTGGACATATTTTCGAATAGTGGTCACGGATTGTCAACTATATCAATATTATTAAAGAATTTATTAAATTACTCACTAAGGTAAAATGTAAGTTCCCTTGTTTTTGGAGCATTCAAACTGCCAAAAATAGGTTTGGAACATTAAAAGTGATAAACCTGGTGAAAAAAGCTGTCTTCCTTTTCCAATTGGACCAACAAAAAAGAAAGAGTGTTATCATAAAAGACTTGTTTTGTTGAATTCATACTCAAGAATATGCAATGACATTAAGTTTGCCAACTTTCCGTTAAAACTGAAAGCATGTTTCGAATATCAGGACAATTTTAAACACACAAAAAATCCGCCAACACTATGACTAACACGAGGCGGATTTTTTATCGATATAATTATGAATTTGTTTCTACAATTTCTGTTTCCACGGTTAGATCTTTCACACGTTCGATGTCTGCTCCTAGGGAACGGAGTTTGAGGTGGAAGTCTAAATATCCGCGGTCAAGGTGTTTTAATTCAGTTACGCGGGTGTAGCCGTCTGCTTTGAGTCCAGCAATAATGAGGGCAGCTGCAGCACGAAGGTCAGTAGCAGCTACTTCAGCACCTTGAAGCTGGCTCGGTCCGTTAATGATGACAGAGCGGCCTTCAATTTTAATATCAGAGTTCATTCTGCGAAATTCCTCTGCATGCATATAGCGATTTTCAAAAACAGTTTCTGTGATGATGCTTGTTCCTTCAGCACATACAAGAAGTGCCATCATTTGTGATTGCATGTCTGTTGGAAAGCCAGGGTGAGGCATTGTCTTAATGTCAACTGCCTTTAATTTGTCTGGACCGATTACACGGATTCCAGTTTCTTCTTCGATAATAGTAACGTCCATTTCTTCAAGCTTTGCAATTACAGAGGATAGGTGTTCAGGAACAGCTCCCTGAATAAGTACGTTGCCTCCTGTAATAGCGGCTGCTACCATGAATGTACCTGCTTCAATTCTATCTGGAATAATCGTATGGTCGGCACCATACATTTTCTCTACTCCCTCAATACGAATAGTACCTGTTCCGGCTCCTCTTACATAAGCACCCATACTATTTAAGTAATTGGCTAGGTCTACAATTTCGGGCTCTTTTGCACAGTTTTCAATAACTGTCGATCCTTCAGCGAGGACCGCCGCCATCATAATATTTTGGGTTGCACCGACACTTGGGAAGTCTAAATAAATTTTAGCTCCTCTCAATTTATCGGCTGATGCCTCAACGAAGCCATTCTCTACTTTTACTTTTGCTCCCATTGCTTCAAAACCTTTTAAATGAAGATCGATGGGACGAGAACCAATGGCGCAGCCACCTGGTAAAGCAACACGTGCTCTGCCCTGTCTAGCTAGTAAAGAACCCATTACGAGTACAGAAGCCCTCATCTTTCTTACGTACTCAAAAGGTGCCTCTACGTTAAGATCCTCTGATGCATCCACAATAATGGTTTTATCTACAAATTCAACGCCGGCATTCAAATGGCGTAGCACTTCACCTATTGTATATACATCGGAGAGAATCGGAACATCTCGTATTATGCTTTTTCCTTCACTCGCTAATAATGATGCAGCGATCACAGGCAATACGGCATTTTTTGCTCCTTCAACTTTTACAGTGCCGCTTAGCCTTTTTCCGCCGCGGACGATGATTTTTTCCAAGAGTATTCCCCTCCGCGTCCATATTCTTTATATTAATATTCAATCGTTAAGATGGGTGTGCCGACCACAATGGTCGTTCCTTGACCCATTTCATTTTTCCTAAGACCAATTTGCATATTCATTTGTTTGTTTGTAAAAAATAAGGTTTGGGCAAAAAGAGAGGAATATGCTGATATGGAGTAAAATTCCTGTTCTTTAACGGATTCAACTTCATTTGCATGTAGTGAGTGTAATAATCCATCCAAAGAAAGATCAACAAATTCATTTAGTTCCTCACTGAATTCGCCTTTTATACAAGAGAATAATTTAGGATTTCCTTCAAAAAGCTTTAAAACTGTTTTCCTGGTTATCTCCGCAGAGAATGGAGACCAGTCTTTGCCTTTTGCTTCGTATACAAGATACGAAGTTGTTTGTCTATTATTGTCGGTGGATAAAATTTGTATCGTTTCGCTAAACTTTCCATAATCAACAAAACCATCAATGGAGTATGTACCATTCGTGTTGGACAACTGCCACTTCATGTTTGGAAACTGATCAGCTAATTTCTCCTTTTTTTCCAACCAATCTTCCTCGGAAAGAAGATAGACCCTTTCTCTTGCATATAGAGACCATTCAATGATGTTACCGTGATGTTTTCCTATTATTTGCACCAATTCATCAAGATCAGTCGATTGTGGCGCTGCTATGGTGTTATTCCCAATAAATATTAATATGAAACCAACTACTATCGCAATTTGATATAAAATGGAAAATTTACTGTTTTTCATTCTCCTTCCCCCCTTAGTTACATTGTTACCACTATGGGGAAAGTAATACTTGAAGAATATCGCCAATAACGGACGTTTCTAGACTTATTTAATCGACAATTTTCGAAGGTTCCACTACAAATCATATACAAAAGTCGACATAATGGAAACAGGAAAAAGGTCCCATTCTATATTAAATACTCGTTACATTTGTCTTATTTAAATTAAAACTTCTACATTTGGGATTCTATTTGAAGTTACAATTTTACTATGAGGGAATTCCTTTTTATAAAATGCTTTATATTATGTATTAAAATAGCATTTGAAGTTGTCGCGACCAGTATAAATAGTCTAAAAAAAAGTTACTTACGGCCGAACCAATCATAATGGTTAATAAAATATAAAGCAGACGTGCTTGGAATACCCGATTTTTTCTAAGTAGCTTTTCAAAGTTTAAAGCTTGGAGTGCGTAAAAGGTAATTCCAATAAAAAATAAATGGGAGATTATATTGATTAAGGCCTGCTGACCTAGATTTTCTAGCAACTTTAATCACCTCTCTCCCATGGCTATATCACACATATGAACACCTTCTGACTATATAATCAGAAGGTGTTCAGTTATTTTAAATCTTAGTGATGTTTATAAACATCTATACGGTTCATGGCTCTTTTTAGTGCCAGTTCAGCGCGTCTGAAATCAGTATCATCTTGATTTCCTTGAAGACGACTTTCAGCACGTTTTTTTGCTTCCTCCGCACGAGCAATATCAATATTTTCAGCTCTTTCAGCGGTTTGGGCAAGTATGGTTACTTTTTCAGGACGTACTTCTAAAAATCCTCCACTAACTGCAACATATTCTGTTTCTGTTCCGTTATTTAAACGGACAGCCCCAATTTGCAGTGGTGCAACCAATGGGATATGCCCTGGAAGGATACCGAGTTCTCCCGATTCAGCTTTTGTACTTACCATTTCAACCTCGGAGTCATAGACGGGACCGTCGGGAGTGACAATACTTACTTGCAATGTCTTCATTTCATACCCTCCTGGTCTCTAATTATACTTCTACGCCCATGTCTTGAGCTTTTTTAACAACATCTTCAATAGGACCTACAAGACGGAAAGCATCTTCTGGAAGATGATCGTATTTTCCTTCAAGAATTTCTTTGAATCCTTTAACAGTCTCAGCAACTGGAACATAAGATCCTGGTTGACCAGTAAATTGTTCAGCAACGTGGAAGTTTTGCGATAGGAAGAATTGGACACGTCGAGCACGTGATACGACCAATTTATCTTCATCGGAAAGCTCATCCATACCAAGGATCGCAATGATATCTTGCAATTCACGATAACGTTGCAATGTTTGCTGTACGGAACGTGCAATTTCATAATGCTCTTCTCCTACGATTTCTGGAGAAAGTGCTCTTGATGTAGAAGCAAGTGGGTCCACCGCAGGGTAAATACCCATTTCTGAAAGCTTACGCTCAAGGTTTGTCGTTGCGTCAAGGTGAGCGAACGTTGTCGCTGGCGCAGGGTCCGTATAGTCATCCGCAGGAACGTAAATCGCTTGGATAGATGTAACAGAACCAACGTTTGTTGATGTAATACGTTCTTGAAGCTGACCCATTTCCGTAGCAAGTGTTGGTTGGTAACCAACCGCTGAAGGCATACGTCCAAGAAGGGCAGAAACCTCAGAACCTGCTTGTGTAAAGCGGAAAATGTTGTCGATGAAGAAAAGAACGTCCTGTCCTTGTTCATCACGGAAGTACTCAGCCATTGTTAGACCAGTCAAAGCAACACGCATACGTGCACCTGGTGGTTCGTTCATTTGTCCGAATACCATCGCTGTTTTATTGATAACTCCGGAATCTTTCATTTCGTAGTAAAGGTCGTTTCCTTCACGTGTACGCTCTCCAACACCAGCGAATACGGAAATACCACCGTGTTCTTGAGCGATGTTATTGATCAATTCCTGAATTAATACCGTTTTACCAACACCGGCACCACCGAAGAGACCAATCTTACCACCTTTGATATAAGGAGCAAGCAAGTCAACAACTTTAATACCTGTTTCTAAAATCTCAACCTCTGTGGAAAGCTGTTCAAATTTAGGTGCTTCACGGTGAATAGAATCACGTCGCACGTCATTAGGAAGCTTTTCATCAAGGTCAATATTTTCACCTAATACGTTAAACACACGTCCTAATGTAACATCTCCGACAGGAACGGAAATTGGTGCTGCAGTGTCAAGTACATCCATTCCACGTTGGACTCCGTCAGTCGAAGCCATTGCGATTGTACGGACAGTATCATCACCTAGGTGAAGAGCAACTTCCAATGTCAAGTCGATATTAACTTCTGATTCGTTTTGAGCTACATAAGTAACTTTAAGTGCGTTATAGATTTCAGGGAGCTGGCCATTAGCGAATTTAACGTCAACAACCGGTCCCATTACTTGTAGAACCTGTCCTTTGTTCATCATTTCCCCTCCTACCTGGGTTATAGAGGGTGTTCAAAAAGTTTTTATCCTTCTTTTTGAACACTCAATTATATGAAAAAATTATTCTAGAGCTGCTACTCCACCGACAATTTCGGTAATTTCTTGAGTGATGGCTGCCTGACGTGCACGGTTAAATTGCAATGTCAAGCTGTCAATAAGCTCACCTGCATTATCAGTTGCACTCTTCATCGCAGTCATACCTGCAGCGTGCTCTGCCGCTTTGGCATCTAGAAGTGCACCATAAATCAAACTTTCCGCATATTGCGGCAGCAACACTTCTAATACTGATTCTGCTGATGGTTCATACTCATAAGACATAAGCTTAGTTGATGGCGCGATGTCAGTAAGCGGCAATACTTTCTTCTCCGTCACTTCCTGACTGATGGCACTAATATAATGGTTATAGTACATGTATAGTTCATCGTACGTCTCATCTGAGAACATTCCAACTGCTTTGCTCGTGATTTCCATAATATCCACGAATGAAGGCTGATCTGGAAGTCCGTTGATTTCCAATACCACATTCATATTTCTTTTTAGGAAAAAGTCGCGACCCATACGTCCAATTGCAATAATTGCATAATCATCACTAGATGTATGACGTTCCTGAATTTTGTTATGGACTGCACGTAAAACGTTACTATTATAAGCCCCTTTTAATCCACGGTCCGCTGTGATGACAATATACCCTGTACGCTTAACTGGTCGAGTGGCAAGCATTGGATGAGTTGCATCCCTGCTCCCCATAGCAATACTTGCTGCAACTTCCTGAATTTTATCCATGTAAGGAACGAATGCTCTTGCATTCATTTCTGCACGGTTTAATTTCGCAGCCGACACCATTTGCATGGCTTTTGTAATTTGTCTTGTTTTCTTCGTCGAGTTGATGCGAGATTGGATTTCCCTTAAGGATGCCACTGATTCTCACCACCCTTTTTTCAAAGTAGAGCAGAAACGGTTCGCACCGTTCTGCTATTTATTCACAGCTATTTATTCACTTTTTGCAAAAGTTCTTTTAAACGTATTGATTGCTTCCGTCATTTCTTCATCTGCAGGTAGTGCACCTGTAGTACGGATTTTCTCAAGTAATTCAGCACGATTGTGGTCAAGCCAAGAAGAAAGTTCTTCTTCAAAGCGAAGGATATCGTGTACTTCAATATCGTCAAGTAAGCCTTGTGTTAATGCATATAAAATCATAACTTGTTTTTCTACTTTAATTGGCTTATTCAAGTCTTGTTTTAATACTTCAACTGTACGAGCACCACGTGCAAGTTTCGCTTGTGTTGCTTTATCAAGATCTGAACCAAATTGAGCAAATGATTCAAGTTCACGGAATGATGCAAGGTCAAGACGCAATGTACCGGCAACTTTTCTCATTGCTTTAATTTGTGCAGATCCACCAACACGGGATACAGATAAACCTGCATTAATTGCTGGGCGTACACCTGAGAAGAACAAATCAGACTGTAAGAAGATTTGTCCATCTGTGATAGAGATAACGTTCGTTGGAATGTAAGCAGAGATATCTCCTGCTTGTGTTTCAACGAATGGAAGTGCTGTTAAGGAACCGCCACCTTTAGCGTCACTTAGCTTTGCAGCACGCTCTAACAGACGGGAGTGCAAGTAGAATACATCCCCTGGATATGCTTCACGGCCTGGAGGGCGGCGAAGTAGCAAGGAAAGCTCACGGTATGCCGAAGCTTGTTTCGTTAAATCATCATATACAACGAGGACATGTTTACCGTTGTACATAAATTCTTCACCCATTGTTACTCCTGTATATGCTGCAAGGAATAATAATGGTGCAGGTTGTGATGCAGATGCACTTACAACGATTGTGTAGTCAAGAGCGCCATGTCTACGAAGCGTTTCAACTGCTCCGCGAACTGTTGATTCTTTTTGACCAATCGCTACGTATACACAAATCATGTTTTGGTCTGCTTGGTTCAAGATTGTATCGATTGCAACTGTTGTTTTACCAGTTTGACGGTCACCGATGATTAACTCACGTTGACCACGACCGATTGGAACAAGTGCGTCAATCGCTTTAATTCCTGTCTGTAATGGTTCATGTACCGATTTACGATCCATAACTCCTGGTGCAGGACTTTCAATTGGACGAGTTTTAGTTGTATTGATTGGACCAAGTCCATCAATTGGTTGCCCAAGTGGATTTACAACACGACCGATAAGTTCTTCCCCAACAGGAACTTCCATAATACGTCCTGTACGGCGAACTTGGTCACCTTCACGAATATCTGTGTATGGGCCAAGAATAATTATACCTACGTTGCTTTCTTCTAGGTTTTGTGCCATACCCATAACACCGTTGGAGAATTCAACAAGTTCTCCTGACATGACATTGTCCAGTCCGTAAGCGCGGGCGATTCCGTCCCCAACTTGGATAACTGTACCAACATCATTTACTTCCATATCAGACTGATAATTTTCAATTTGCTTTTTTATCAGCGCACTGATTTCTTCAGCTTTGATGCTCATGAAATTCACCCCTCATTTTTCAGCAGAATATAAAATCTGATGGATGTTAACTTTTTATTTCCTAAAGTTAACTAATTAATGTACGCTCAAGACGGTCAAGTTTTCCACGAAGACTGCCGTCGTAAATGCGATTTTCAATTCGGATTTTTAAACCACCGAGAAGATTTGTGTCCACGACATTCTCGATGTTTAATGAACGCCTACCAACTTTAGGTGCAAATGAAGCTGAAATACTTTCTACTTCTATTGCAGTTAGTGGTCGTGTTGAGTACACAGTTGCTTCTGCCACGCCGTTTTCTTTATTGGCTAATTCGATAAAAGCCTCAGTTACATCTAAAATGTCACTTTGACGATGACGATCAATAAGCAGCTGTAGTGTATGAGACACGAATGGGGAAACATTCGCAAAAACAGTTTGCAATACATTCTTTTTCTCATGAAGAGATAAATTTGGAGAGGTGAGCAATGTGATAAAGCTCGAGTTTTCACTGACAGACTTTCTCACAACACGCAGTTCCTCTTCTATTTGTTGAACAAGATTATGTTCTTTGGCTAATTGGAACAGAGCTAAAGCATAGCGTTCTGCGACAACATTTTGACTCATCGCTATTCTCCTGCCCTTTGAATATAATCATTGATCAATTTTTGTTGATCTTCTTCTTTAAGTTCTTTCTCAATAACTTTAGACGCAATTAGAACAGATAAAGTTGCAACTTGTTCCCGTAAAGCAGTAACAGCTTGCTCTTTTTGTTGTTCGATTTCAATGCGAGCCAATTCTTTAAGACGTTCTGCTTCTTCTCGAGCGATATTAATAATTTCTTGACGTTGATTTTCGCCATGTTTTTTGGAATTCTCAATCATGTTTTGAGCTTCCAAACGAGCTTCTTTTAATAACTCTTTTTGTTCTTCTAACAAGTTACTCGCTTCAGTACGACTTTTTTCAGCCGCTTCAATTTCACTTGTAATATAATCTTCACGTTGCTTCATGACGCCCATTAACGGACCCCAAGCAAACTTTTTCAGCAACGCTATAAGTATAATCATAATGACTAGTTGGAATAAGATATCGCCGCCGTTAAAATGAACGCCTGCGATTTCAGCACCTAGCACGAATGTAGACACGCTCGCTCCACTCCTTTCAAAAACAACCTGAAATAGTACCGCTTATCCTAAATAAAAGGCGAAGGTTCTGGATAGTAATCTTCGCCATTTTATCCGTATTGTTTACTTAAATTACATTCTTCCTTGAACCATAAACGCGATAACAACCGCGATGATAGGAATCGCCTCAACTAATGCAACCCCGATGAACATTGTAGTTTGAAGCATACCTCTTGCTTCTGGTTGACGAGCCATACCTTCTACTGTACGAGAAACGATTAAACCGTTACCGATACCTGCTCCAAGAGCGGCTAAACCAATTGCGATTGCTGCTGCTAACATACCCATTATTAATTTCCTCCTTATTGTATAAAAAAGTATTTTTACCTTAAAATGGTTTGTCCATAAAATGAACAGTTATATATTAATGATCTGTGCTGACTTTATGTGCCAGATAGACCATCGTTAACATAGTGAAAATAAATGCCTGTATTGCTCCGATAAAGACTGAGAATCCCATCCAAGCAAGAGTTGGAAGTGCTGCTGCTATCCAGCCCCAGAATCCATTTGGTGCTGCCATTGAACCGGCAAGTAATCCAAGAAGGATTTCACCAGCATAAATATTACCGAATAGACGAAGACCCAATGTTAATGTATTTGCAAATTCTTCGATGATTTTAAGTGGGAGTAAAAACCACATTGGCTTTACAAACCCTTTGAGATATCCGCCAATGCCATTTTGTTTAATACCATAATAATGAGATAATCCCACTACCATAGTCGCTAAAGTTAGCGTAATGACTGGATCGGCTGTTGGTGATTTCCACCATAACTCATGATTGATTTGGATTGAAAAAGGTAGACCCAACATGTTGGAAACAAAAATATACATGATTAGCGTAACACCTAAAATATGAAAATGGCCTCCTGATCTCCAATCCATATTACTTTTAATGATACCTTTGACAAAATCGAATACCCATTCAAGGAAGTTTTGCATACCAGTTGGTTTTAATGCTAATTTCCTTGTGCTGATAAATGCAATCAGGAAAACTATTACTGAAGCAATGGTAATCATTAAAACGTTAGCGAGGTTAAACCATAGACCAAATATCTCCACTAATGGTGCTTCATGACCCAATTATACTCACCTCTCTTCTCGTTTTATGTGGGATTTGAAAATCTGTTGTAAAACGAAATCTATAATAATGACTGCATGTGCTGTCATTATTCCTATAATGACACTAATTAGGTCAAATAGATTTGGATACTTCCCAGCAATAAAAACTGCTAGAATGGCACTACACATTCTAATCATCGTACCAAAGGAACGCATTTTTTTACCTGATGAAACAACTTCACCAAATAAATTTGTTTTCCTTACTAAGTTCCAATGATTAAAAAGACTAACTGATGTACCGAGGATCAATCCCATAAAAATTGTTTTATAGTTTGTAAATCCCCACCCCAATACATAGATTGCAATCAGGTAAATTATGTATTTGCAGTGTCTATTAAATAATTGTTGGAGTTCCGGCATGTCTTTTTAATCTCCTGAAAAGAAATGTCGAACTTTGAGGATCCGCCAAATTTCGAGGCTTAGCATCGTGGAAGTTCGATGATCTAAACTAATAATAACTTAATCCATAAGCATGTGTGCACTCATGCTTGGAATCGTGATAATACGCGGGAATAACGGTTTTACCCATACCCTTTGTTAGCATACAATAGCACTAAACATTAGTCAACGAGTTTTCAATTAATTTCGCATAATCCATGTCAAGACTGTTCACAAAATAATCACTTTAAAAATTTCTTCCAATTGCGACTCAATTTGACAACTAATTTAATATATTGCTTAGTTAAAATTTCCGTTAATTCACACACAACAATCGACTAAGCAATGCAATTTTTATAATGAGGAAATTTCATATGTATCAGGAATGAAAAAGACGGAAGTTTAAGTACCGTCTCTTTCACATAAGACTGCGTATGCTTTACTCTCATTTCACGCCTCTTATTTAGTTCCGAACAAACGGTCACCTGCATCCCCAAGTCCTGGAACAATGTAGCCATGATCATTTAATTTTTCGTCAAGTCCTGCAATATATATATCAACATCTGGGTGGGCTTTTTGCAACACTTCTACTCCTTCAGGTGCAGCAATAAGGCACATGAATTTAATATTTTTAGCACCACGTTTTTTTAGTGAATCAATCGCTGCTGCCGCAGAACCACCAGTTGCAAGCATTGGATCAACTAAAATAAAATCGCGTTCTTCAACATCGCTAGGGAGTTTTACATAATACTCAACCGGCTTTAGTGTTTCAGGATCACGGTATAATCCGATGTGTCCCACTTTTGCTGCTGGAAGAAGATTTAAAATCCCATCTACCATTCCAATGCCGGCACGTAGAATCGGAACGATACCAAGCTTTTTCCCAGCTAAAATTTTTGATTTCGCTCTAGCAACTGGAGTTTCGACTTCTACTTCTTGAAGTTGCATGTCTCTAGTTATTTCAAACATCATTAATGTTGCGACCTCATCTACAAGTTCACGGAATTCCTTTGTACCTGTATTTTTGTCGCGGATATATGTAATTTTGTGTTGAATGAGGGGATGATCGAATACATATACTTTGGCCATCATTTTGCTCCTTTTTTGTGAGATTCCATGTCTGAAATCATCGGATTTTTGTTTATCTTTCTTTTACATGTCCTTCATTATTTTACAGAATTGAATTTGCTTGAGCAAGAGAAATGAGGAAATGACAAATTCTTGCCTCTTTTCCTTAATTGCATCTTTATTTTGCAAATATGTTAGATCATCATTCTAGTATTTTCACAATTAAAATTCTTGACTTTGAAAAAGTTCAGTGTTACTTGATACGTAAGGTCGCAAAACTTTTGTTGAATTCGGAGCAAGTGAGACTAAGCATAAAGAAAGTCACTGGCGAATAAGCAGTGACAGTTGCTAAAAGCTCCAAGGCGTCGAGTGCATCCCACTTAAAGCCAGCCACTGGAGCAAAAGTTAACTTTTTAAAATAAATATTATCAATAAAAAAAAAGCTGCCTCAAAATGAAGCAGCTGTTATCTTTTTTTATTCATATAAAGGGAATTTTGCAGTCAACGCTTCAACACGATTACGCGCTTCATCAAGCTTAGCTTCGTTATCGTGGTTATTTAATACGAATGCGATTAAGGACGCAATTTCATCCATTTCTTCTAAGCCAAACCCTCTTGAAGTTACTGCCGGTGTACCGATGCGAATTCCACTTGTAGTGAATGGACCTTCAGGATCGTACGGAATTGTATTTTTATTAACAGTAATACCTACATCATCTAAAACTTTTTCTGCCACTTTTCCCGTTAGTCTAATAGAACGTAGGTCAAGAAGCAATAAATGATTATCTGTTCCACCTGAAACAAGATTAAGTCCTTCTTTTTTCAAAGACTCACCAAGACGTTTTGCATTATCGATAACGTTTTGGATATATGTTTTGTAATCTTCCGTTAGAGCTTCACCGAATGAAACTGCTTTTGCAGCGATTACGTGCATCAGTGGACCACCTTGGAGACCAGGGAAAACGGCTTTATCGATTTTCTTTGCAAATTCCTCTGTACATAGCACCATTCCTCCACGAGGACCGCGCAATGTTTTATGAGTAGTTGTCGTAACAAAATGAGCATATGGAACTGGATTTGGATGAAGACCTACTGCTACAAGGCCAGCGATATGAGCCATATCAACCATTAAATAAGCTCCAACTTCATCAGCGATTTCGCGGAACTTTTTAAAGTCAATTACTCGCGGATATGCACTAGCACCAGCTACGATCAGCTTTGGTTTATGTTCAAGCGCTTTTTGACGTACATCCTCGTAATTAATGCGATGATCTTTTTCATCTACCCCATATTCTACGAAATTGTATTGAACTCCACTAAAGTTTACAGGGCTTCCATGTGTTAAGTGACCACCATGAGATAAATTCATTCCAAGTACAGTATCGCCTTGCTCGAGAACTGTGAAGTAAACTGCCATATTAGCTTGAGCTCCGGAATGAGGCTGTACGTTGGCATGCTCTGCTCCGAAAATTTCTTTCGCTCGATTACGCGCAAGATCCTCAGCAACATCGACATATTCGCAGCCACCATAATAACGACGACCTGGATAACCTTCAGCATATTTATTCGTTAAAACTGAACCTTGAGCTTCCATTACTGCTTGGCTTACAAAGTTCTCAGACGCAATCAATTCAATTTTTGTGCGTTGGCGTTTTAATTCATTTTGAATGGCTTCATATACTTGTGGATCTTGTTTAGCAATTGTGCTCATTTCGCTCCCCCTTATCATTCGTAAAAAAATATACCGTTTTAAAATTCTTTTCCATTTTACCATGGAAAAATGTTCATGCCAAACGATTTTTCAATTTCTATTAGCAAAATCTGAACATTAAACTACATATTAGCATTGAATGTTCAGTTTTCCAACTTCATAAATAGATCTGGCCCCTCCAATTAATTTAGGGCGAGTCGTAGCAAGCGTAACGTGTGCGTCCCCCAATTTCCTCTGATTAATTCGAATCGGGACTGCCACATGTTTTAAATGCATGCCGATAAAAGTATCTCCAATGTCAATTCCGGCATCCGCTTTAATGAATTCTACTACAACTGGTTCCTCAAATTGTCGGTAAGCATATGAAGCCATTGAACCACCAGCATTTGGAGCAGGAATAACCGAAACTTCCTCTAGTCCTTTTTCAAGGGCTATTCGTTTTTCTACGACTATTGCACGATTCAAATGTTCACAACATTGAAATGCGAGATAGAAGTCTCGCTCATCGGCATAGTTTTTCAACTCAGTAAAAATTACTTCTGCCACTTCCATCGTTCCGGACGTCCCAATATGTTTCCCTGCCACTTCTGATGTCGAACAACCGATCACCAATATTTTGCCGGCTTGAAGCTGTAATGAATCGCTGCTTTCATGAATAATGGTTTTTAATTCCTTACGCCACTGTTCCAAAGACAAAGCTTTCATCCCCTTCAATAATTTGAGAAAATCCGGAGCGCGTTTCACACGTTCCGGATTTTTTAACATGATTAGACAGCATATAAAGTTAAAGGCATGCTTTCTAGTGTTTATATATCTAGTCCAGTCGCGATTTGCTCAAAAAACATATTCTTTGAATTTGCTTTTCACTGATAGGTAAGCGACTAGCACTTTTCTATTACATTTTATATATTTTCCTCGTATTCAGCAATTTTACCGATTCGTGTTTGATGACGTCCACCCTCAAAATCGGTTTGTAGCCATGTTTGGGTAATTTCACGAGCAAGCCCTGCACCGATAACACGCTCACCCATTGCCAATACATTGCTATTATTATGAAGGCGTGTCATTCGTGCACTAAAAACATCGTGGACGAGTGCACAGCGTATTCCTTTTACTTTATTCGCTGAAATACTCATTCCAATCCCTGTTCCACAGATCAAAATTCCACGATCAAATTCACCATTTGCCACTTTTTCTGCAACAGGGACTGCATAATCCGGATAATCCACGGAATCCGCGCAATCACAGCCAAAATCTTCATACTCTATGTTTAACTCTTCTAACAAATTCCTAATCTCTTCACGGATATGAATGCCCCCATGATCCGAAGCTAATGCTACCTTCATCAATTAAACCTCCCTATTAAACAATCGGGGACAGTCCCCATTGAACCTGTCCCTTTTAGACCTGTCCCCATTATAATGTAAAACGGGAGATAGTGTCTTTTAATTTGCTAGCTTGATCGCGAAGTTGGTCTGCAAGTTGGTCTATTTCTTCCATGTCTTCTGCTTGTTTTTTCGATTGTTTTGCTACTTCTTCCGCACCGGCAGATGTCTCTTCAGCAATTGCCGCCACTTCTTGAGCTTGCGCAGATGTAACGCTGACGCTTTCCATTTGTTTATCTACAAGATCGGATATATTTGTAACACTGGATGCAGATTCATGTATCGCTTTTGTCATTGCCGTAATTGCTGAATTGGTCTGCGTTCCCTTTTTCACTTCTTCATTTACAGAGGTAACTTGCGCAGTAATTTGCTTTACGACACTTGAAACTTCTGTTTGGATGTTTTGAATTAGCTCTGATATTCCTTGAACAGCTTTTGCACTTTCATCAGCAAGCTTCCTTACTTCTTCAGCAACAACAGCAAAACCTTTTCCATGTTCCCCTGCACGTGCAGCTTCGATTGATGCATTCAAAGCTAGTAAGTTCGTTTGATTTGCAATATCACCGACAAGTTGAATAATTTGCTCAACCTTAGTTGCATTATCTTCAAGCCTATGAACAGCTTCCAATGATTTATTATTGCCAATCGCTAAATTCTCAATTCCATTAACAAGAGATTGAACGACTTGTTGGCTTATTTGCAATTCTTCCAGCATTGTTTTCGAAATATTTTCTGATTCGCGCGCCATCGTTTGAACTTTATGGGCAATTTGTGTTATATCTTCCACAGATTCTGCTGTTGCTTGAATGGCCGCCGCTGAACTTTCGGCTCCAGCGGATATTTCTGATATCGTATGAGCTGCACTTTCTGCTTCTTCAGCTGCCTTCACTGATTTTTGTGAAATAGCAATTACATTTTCATTTGTTTTATCAAAAGTCTCTTCAATTTGATAAACCATCTCTCTAAAGTTATGAAGCATCCCATTAAATGCTTTACCGAGTGAATTGATTTCATCGTCTTTTCCATAAATTTTCACATCAGTACTTATATCCCCTTCTCCAACTTTAACAGCTGCCTGTTCGAGTCTTTGAAGTGGTCTTGTAATAAAAAATGCAGCAAAATAGGTCAATATTCCTGACCAAATGATTCCGAGTAATAAAGTACCAAGTGTAAATGTCATTTCACTCATATATTCATCTACAAACGGATAAATAAAATAAAGAAAAAAAGCACTTGTTGAATAGGTGATAATAGACACTGAAGTAATAAAAACTACTAACTTTTTCTGCAGGCCAAATTTGTATTTGCGTTTTTTCACGACACCATTCTCCTATTTTTCATAAATTCGATTAATTAATTCCTTCAATTCTGTAAATGTTGAGCGGTAGACATTAATATCCCCTCCGTACGGATCGAGAACATCAGAATCATTCCCAAGACCATTTACATATTCTTTCAATGTATATATTTTATCGGCAGCTCCGGGATAAATGTTAAGTAACATATTTTTATGTGATGTAGTCATTGTGAGAACAAGATAAGCCCAATCTAAATCTTCTTTCGTCATTTGCTTAGATCGGTGATTAATTTCAATCCCATGTTCTTTTAACACATCAATCGCATTTGTTGCAGCATTTTCTCCTTCCGCAGCAAACATACCAACGGACTTCGCTTCTCCCTTACCGTTCCAGACCACATTAAATATCGCTTCTGCCATCGGGCTTCTACAAGTATTTCCTGTACAAACAAATAGAACGTTCACGTTACTACCACCTTTTGCGTTGATAAAAATAATCGTTCGCTTTCATAATCAATTACTTATTAATATTGCTATTATGTTGATAGGTGTAGGAGAGCTAAACTTCTGCGGTTAAGGGTTTTAATAAAATCCTAGAATAATCAAACGCTTAAGTGACTCTTGAGCTCACAATCAACATTTAGGTCTAAAGGACGACTAGAATATAAAGAAAATTATGGCATAATCCAACAAAAAAAGACAGCCCTCTATATAAGAAAAGCCGCCTTTCTTGAAGATTTTAAAAGAACAAAAATGTTTTCACTTAGGAGTTTGTCCATTACATAAATTGATAAAGAAGTTTCAGACCAAAAGCGATAAGGATGATTCCACCTAGTAACTCACCATAAACGCCGAGTAGATTTTGAACTTTCCGACCAATTAATAATCCACTCCATGTTAAAAAAACTGCAACAATACCAAAGCATAAAGCGGCAATAGCTGCCCTAACTCCAAACATCCCTAAACTAAGTCCCGCCGAAAAACTATCTACACTTAATAGGAGTGCAAAAATAAGGATTCCCCAGCCTACGGGCAAAATAAGGGACTGCTGACTGTTCTTAAGACTAAATACAATCATTTGCAATCCTAGAATGATAAGAAGAATTCCACCGACATATCCGGTTATTTTCCCAAATGTCTCTGATAATAAATGACCTGCCAAAACACCAATTAACGGCATAATTACATGAAAAATTCCGACAGTTATTCCAATAATAAAAATTTGTTTTAATCGAAGCTTATATATTCCCATGCCGAGGGAGACAGAAAAAGCGTCCATCCCGACTGCAATAGCCATAATTAATAATGTAATGATTTCTGGGAGCAATATCTATCTTCCCCTTTCCACATTGGACGTGCCCTATAGGGAACATATGCAACTAAAAAAGGGATTAGACTTATTTTTTTTGATGAATCCAATTATGACCTGCCGCTTTTTCTAGCCGATTCATGATTGCTGCACCGACTCCTGTTTCTGGGTATACCTCTGAAAAAATGATATCAAGTTGGGCTTCATCAAAAGAACGTAAAGAATCATATAGTGAGTGAGCAACTTCAGTTAAGTTGTTCCTGCTTCCGCATTGACGAATGATATCAGCATCGTAAGAAGTAGCATTCTCAGTCGATGCCAACACCCCAACCTTTAAACCTTGATTTCGTTTTTCATTTATCAATGTTTGTATCCAACTTGGTTCACCGTCTACTAGAAACAATGGTGCTACAGGTGCATAATGTTTATACTTCATTCCAGGAGATTTCGGTTTTTCTTCCTTGTTTTTTAAACTAGAGTCTATTTCAACGTGATTTATGATAGATTCAATTTCTTCCTTTGAAACACCGCCAGGTCTCAAAATAACAGGAGTAGTTCCAGTACAATCAATGACTGTTGACTCAACACCTACACCTGTTGCGCCACCATCAACGATACCCGCTATTTTTCCTCCCAAATCTTTTGCTACATGGTCAGCTGTAGTTGGACTTGGTTTTCCTGATTGATTTGCACTTGGAGCAGCTATCGGAAGCCCAGATGCAGAAATAAGCGCAAGTGCAACAGGATGATCTGGCATGCGTATAGCGACTGTATCAAGCCCGGCCGTAACATACTCCGAAACAGCTCCTTGTTTCTTTTGAAAAATTAACGTTAATGGACCTGGCCAAAACGCATTCATCAGTTTCATAGACTTTTCAGGAATCTCAGCAACGAGGGCTTGAAGCTCATTTGTGGATGATATGTGGACTATTAATGGGTTATCCGCTGGTCTTCCCTTCGCAGCAAAGATTTTAGCTACTGCGTCATCAGATTTGGCGTTTGCTCCAAGCCCATAGACTGTTTCTGTCGGGAAAGCCACAACTTCATTGTTTATCAACATGGAAGCCGCTTCATTAATCTGTGGATAACTTATTTTACTGTCCACATTCTTATCCACAGACCATCTTTCAGTTTTCATTTTTTATCCTCATTCCTGTTTGTTGATATTATTGAACTTTTTATATGAGTATCAGTAAAATAATGAACAAGTTACACACATAATGTGGATAAACTGGGTTATCTAGTGGATAACTCATGTTAATTATGTGTATAACTTGTTTTTATAGGAACTCTTAAGAGAGATTAAAATAATTTATTAAACAATTCTACTAGAAAAAATTTAACTTTCACTTTATTTTCATCTTCTTTTACAAACGTTGGTGCTTGTTTATCATTATGCTCAGCCTTGTTATCCACAGTTTTATCCACACTACCCGTAGAGTTATCCCCATTTATGTGGGTATCTTCATTCTCTTGATTATCTTCTTTCTTTTGTATATCTTTATCCATTTGTATATCCTTAATTATGTTGATATCTGTATTCTCTTGGGCATCTTCATTATCATTAATTTCCTCATCCACATTTGCTTCTTCTTCAAACCCAGGACTTACAGCTAAACTATTAGAAAAATCCAGAAAGCAAAGAGGTGGGAAAAGGACACACCACCAATTGGCACCCTTTCCCTTGCCAAGTGTGACTAAAATAGCTTCATAAGTGCCTGCTGGATAAAGATATTGACCATATAATTTGGTAGGGAATTGAACATTGCCAAATTCCACTTTTACCGAATAATCTAGGTTACGTGCTGCTAATTCTTTTTTTGCTATTTCTTCTACATGATCAAGTCTCGATGTGATTGTAGTTCTGGCAGTATCAATAGATGTTAGATCTTGTACCCAATTCGTGATTTCCGCATTGACCGCATCACGAATCGCTCTTTTTACTTCCTGGTCTGTTTCTCCATCACTGTTTGCCAATATTCTAAGACGAATCGCCTCTCCCGGAATAACTAGAGGATCCGAGGCCTTAGCCATTTCCTGTTGAGGAATAATCAAACTCGTTACTGTAGCGAAAACAAGTATAATTAAATATAACCAAGCTATATTTTTTTGATAGAATCTATGTTTCATATAATCACGCATATCCATCTGCCCCCTTCTAGAAGGCATTATGGACAAGATACTAGAATTCTAAACATTCATTATTAAAGTTTGGGTAAGGACAATTCGATCTTTTCCATTTATATCATATATGATTTCAGTTTTGCCATGTGGAAAAGCTTTATTCATCATAGTTGCAACTGCCTCTCCTTGACCAGCTCCAATTTCAAATGCAATAATTGCTTTTTCATTAGTGATTTTCGGCAAGTCAGTCGCGAATCTTCGGTAAAAATCCAAACCATCACTCCCACCAAATAACGCACTATGTGGCTCATGTTCGCGAACGATTTCAGATAATATATTTTTATCGTCATTTGGAATATAAGGTGGGTTTGAAAGAATGATATCCCATTTTTCGTTTAAAAAAGGATCTAGTAAATCACCATGACGAAAATTTATTTCGGCTCCAAGGACAACCGCATTTTTTTGAGCTGTTTTTAATGCAGCTTCAGAAATATCTGATGCTGAAACTTCAAGTTGTGGTCGTTCCAGTTTTATCGTTACAGCAATCGCGCCACTGCCTGTTCCAATATCGGCGCACTTTAACTTAGCAGTTGAGTCGAAATAAGAATCAACCCTTTCAAGAACAGCAACAATTAATTCTTCAGTTTCAGGTCTAGGAATTAGTACCTGCTCACTAACACTAAATTTTCTCCCGTAAAACTCTTCATACCCGATGATGTGTTGAATTGGTCTTCCTGCAACATGCTCTTTTACAGCTTCAAAAAAGCGACGATAGTCACACTCAGGTATTTCCGTTCGTAATTCCGATAATAGACGAGCCCTGCTCCAACCCAATATCCACATTAATAACAGCTCGCCTGCATTTTCATCGCGGCCATGTTCGTTTAAAAAAGAAGAAGCCCAATTGAGGGCTTCATACACTTTTTTGTGCATCATTATTCTTCCACGCTCTCAAGTTTTTTGGATTGATCTTCAATGATTAGAGCATCAATCACTTCGTCGAGCTTACCTTCTAAAATTTGATCAAGCTTTTGAATTGTTAACCCGATACGATGATCAGTTACACGGTTTTGCGGGAAATTGTATGTGCGAATACGTTCCGAACGATCACCCGTTCCAACAGCAGATTTACGATTTGCATCGTATTCTGCCTGTGCTTCCTGTTGAAACATATCGTATACACGAGCCCGTAATACTTTCATAGCTTTTTCTTTATTTTTAATCTGCGATTTTTCGTCCTGACAGGATACAACAACACCAGTTGGGATATGCGTTAAACGAACTGCTGACATCGTCGTATTTACACTTTGCCCTCCTGGACCGCTGGATGCAAAAGTATCTACACGGATATCTTTGTCATGAATATCCACTTCGACTTCTTCCGCTTCTGGAAGTACCGCAACCGTGGACGTCGATGTATGAATCCTACCGCCAGACTCTGTCTCAGGGACACGCTGTACGCGATGGGCACCATTTTCATATTTCAACTTGGAAAAAGCACCATTTCCATTAATCATGAAAATAATTTCCTTGTATCCGCCAAGTCCAGTAGAATGGGCTTCAATAACATCAATTTTCCAGTTTTGCGCTTCTGCATATCGGCTGTACATACGATATAAATCACCCGCAAATAGAGCCGCTTCATCTCCACCGGCAGCACCGCGAATTTCCATAATGACGTTTTTATCATCATTTGGATCTTTCGGTACAAGTAAAATTTTGAGTCGGGCCTCAAGTTCCTTAAGCTGATCCTCAAGCTCACCAATTTCTTCTTTTACCATTTCGCGCATATCAGCGTCAAGCTTTTCTTCAAGCATCTCTTTAGCTTCTTTATATTGATTTTGAGCAGCTTTATATTCACGATAAACTTCAACGGTCTCAGCTATCGCCGATTGTTCCTTCGAATAATCCCTTAACTTTGTAGAATCGCTTACTACATCTGGGTCGCTCAAAAGCTCATTCAATCTTTCGTAGCGCTCCTCTACAGATTGTAATTTATCAAACATCTTTTTCACCTCATACTGTTTGCATAAGTGCACTATTATAGTATAACGTTCACTTAATTCAAAGCAAATATTTCTTGTGAAAAAAGGTTTTTATTTAATTTTTATTTTTTCAGAACCTGTAATCCATGATGGATAGGATGAAAGTTCAAGAGAGATTGGGCCTTTAGCGGAATGTAAATTTTTGATATTAATTGCATGTTCATATACTTGGTAATCTTCGTTATCAGCAAAATTCGAAAAGCCAGATTCCGAAATTAATTCTTTCCCATCACGATCTTTTGGAGTACCAAACATAAAATAAGTAAATTCCTCTTTTGTATGCATCTTAAAAATTATGTCATCTCCAGAAACTGTTACTAGAGGATTGAACTGGCTTCCTTTTGGCTGTTTGATGATTTTTTCTTTTTCAATATCAACCACTAAATATGCTTCATCTTTATCTATTGCTTGAATTTTGTTAAATGCTAAATAAAGTTCCTTAGGTTGGTTAAAATAATTGCTTTGCAAGTAGACAATTTCTTCATTTTCAGAAATACGCGAGCCTGAAATCCCATTTTGGATTTTCCCCCATGTTTCACCCTTTTCATCCAAAAGCCGTAAATCATCAAAATTCAATAATTTCTTTGTATTATTAGGATCTATTTTTACACGGATGCCCACCCTTAATGGAGAAATTTTCGCATCGACGAAGTTTATTTTTTGCCCTTCAACCATCGCTTCTTTGTTTATTGCTAGATGCTTTACAGACTTAATGTTTTTCAACGTAAAAGGTATTTTAAAATTCTCGGAATACCCACTTGCTCCTACCGCTATATCAATCTGGAATTCCCTTGCTTCATAAGGCTCTTTAAAGAAATATTCAATCATTCCTTGATAAGTAGAGTTCTTTTCAGATGTATGTGGCGCTCCGAAAGACCAAGACGATTGTTTTAATTCTTTTCCATCCAATCTTTTTAAATCCACTTTATCAATCCACATCGATTCATACTTTTTTTCGGACTTCAAAGAATAAAACAAAACAATCCCATTTTCATCCGCAATCGCCCCATCAATTGTTAGCTTTACTCCATTTTTCTCTTCCGAAATTCCGATTTCCTGATAATATTCATTCTCTACCGCTGCTAGCATTCCTTTATCATGAACAATCATTTCAACAATTCTGTCCATACCAGGAATAGCTGCGATATATGAAGCAAAGGCTGGTGAGATTCGAATAGAAGCAAAAAATCCGCTAAGAAAAATAACAGCCGCTGCACAAGTGATCATCCACTTTTTAACATTTGTCTTTTTCTTTTGTTTTGCTTTTTTGAATCCCGCCATAATAGCTGCATCTAATGCTTCTACTGGAATTGCGGCATCATCATATTTGTTTTTGAAATCGACCAGTTTTTTCTCTTCTTTTTCAAACACTCGAACCCGCTCCTTTCTCTTCTAATATGTCTCGCAGCTGCTTCAATGCTTTATGCAACCAGGTTTTGATCGTGCCTTCCGGGCATTGCATCACTTCAGCAATTTCTTTTATTTTCATATCGTTGAAGTATTTTAGCGTTAATAATTCCCTTGACCGCTCATCAAGTTTTAACATGGCATCCTTCATTTCAAGTTCATGGAATTGTTCTGATACTGCTAAGGTCTGGATTATTTCATCATTAACTACATGCCGTTTTTTATTTTTTAGTTGATCATTGCAATAATTGATCATTATGCGAAAAAGCCATGTTTTGATAAAACTAGCATTACGCAAGTTCCTAATATTTTTATAAGCGCGAAATGTTACTTCCTGAATAGCTTCTAATGCCTCTCCTTCGTTTTTCAAAAAAGCGAGAGCTGTTCTATATAAATCCACTTTGTATTCATCCATGATAATTAAAAAGGCTTCGTCATTCCCTTTTATCGCCTTTTTGATAAGCTTTTCATCAATCACCAAAATCCCCCTTTCTATATATTAGACAGAGTAATTTCAGAAAAGTTTTAAGATAAAAATAAAAATAGTCCTTGAAGAGAATCAAGGACTAAC
The DNA here is from genome assembly GCF_022900255.1 of Lederbergia wuyishanensis. GTDB lineage: Bacteria > Bacillota > Bacilli > Bacillales > Bacillaceae_C > Lederbergia > Lederbergia wuyishanensis. Next base: position 51,316 of record NZ_JALIRM010000006.1, on the reverse strand, counting down.
TTTATGTACTTTATTTTCCATTTTCAATTGGTTGGCGTAAAGTGGCATTTGTTCCAGCAGGCACTTCGTGATGATGCCTACATCTTGCTTCGTATGCTTCGGAAGCACCAACTAAGATAATTGGGTCGTCGTAGCACGCTGGTTCTCCATTTATGAGACGCTGGGTTCTGCTAGCAGGCGAGCCACATACCGCACAAACCGCGTGCAGTTTTGTCACTTGTTCAGCAACTGCCATTAAATGTGGCATAGGACCAAACGGTTCACCACGAAAATCTTGATCCAAGCCTGCAATGATCACCCGATGCCCACTATCTGCAAGCTGCTGTGCAACTAAGATAATCCCATCATCAAAAAATTGAGCTTCATCAATTGCGACAACATCAATATCAGCATGAACAGCCTTCAATATGTCCGCCGAATTTTGCACTGGTAGTGCGTTCACAGCCGTTCCATTATGTGAAACCACCTCATGTATACTATAGCGGTCATCCAGTTGAGGCTTGAAAACCATAATGCTTTGCTTTGCGAATTGCGTTCTTCTTACACGTCGAATCAATTCCTCCGACTTTCCAGAGAACATGCTCCCGCAAATAACTTCTATCCATCCTGTATGCTTAATTATATCCATGGGATGACTGCTCCTTCCAGTTATATTATATTAATATGCTTATGAGAAAATTAGTAAGTGATTAAACATTTTATATGAGAGTAAATGCTATTTAAATGGAAGATGATGCACTTGCGAAGGTAAAAACAGTTACACTGTTATATTGACTACTATACCCAAAATTATATCATCGAGAAGTATGTACTCCTTATACGAGAGTAAAACCACTTAAACAGGAATATGTATTCTTAATCCAGTTTAATACTAATGTAATTAGAATTATATTCAAACGCAATTTCACTAGACAATTGACAGTTGTATCTAGCAATAAATGCGGCACACATGTCATTACACAAAATTACGCTTTTCTTATAGTTTTCCCCTATTTCAGGCAATAAAAAAACAGGCAAGCAATTCTTGCCCGTTTTTTCGAATGTTTTCTTACTTAAGACCGTATTTTTTATTGAAGCGGTCAACGCGTCCGTCTGCAGATGCGAATTTTTGACGTCCTGTGTAGAATGGGTGGCATTCTGAACAAATTTCCACGCTTACCTTATCTTTTACAGATCCGCTCTCAAATTCATTTCCACAAGCACATTTAACCATTACTTTTTTATATTCTGGATGAATTCCTGCTTTCATTACTTTCATCTCCTTATGCCCTGAATCATTTGCTGAAACAGAGTTATCTATCGTGATGCTTTTTGCATATTTATATCAAAAACACATTTTTCATTATAACAAGTGCATATTCAAATTGCAATATTTCAATATGAAAAAATACGCATTAAAGAATTGTTTTTCCGTTCGTATTTCCTTTCGCTTCCGCAGCCGCCAACATGTTGAAGAATTCTTCATTCGTCTTAGCCTGACGTAGCTTTCGTAAAAATTTCTCTGCGAAGTCGGGAGAGTCTGACATAACTTTACGAAGCTTCCAAAGTTTATCAAGCTGCTCTTTTGGAATAAGCAATTCTTCTTTTCTTGTTCCAGAACGCCTGATGTCGATTGCTGGGAAAATTCTTCTTTCTGCAAGAGAACGGTCGAGGTGAAGCTCGAGGTTTCCGGTTCCTTTAAACTCCTCATAAATCACATCATCCATACGAGAACCTGTGTCGACAAGGGCTGTAGCTAAAATCGTTAAACTGCCGCCTTCTTCTATATTTCTTGCAGCTCCGAAAAATCGCTTCGGACGGTGAAATGCTGCAGGGTCGATACCACCTGATAATGTTCTTCCGCTAGGAGGAATTACTAGGTTATAGGCGCGTGCTAGTCTCGTAATACTATCCATCAATATAACGACGTCACGCTTATGCTCTACTAAACGCATCGCCCGTTCTAAAACAAGCTCGGCTACTTTTATATGATTTTCTGGCACTTCGTCAAACGTAGAGCTGACAACTTCTGCATTGACGGAGCGTTCAATGTCCGTTACTTCTTCAGGACGCTCATCAATTAATAAAACAATCAATTCTGCTTCAGGATTATTTGTCGTAATTGCATTGGCAATTGATTTTAAAAGCATTGTTTTCCCTGCTTTTGGAGGTGCAACAATTAAACCACGTTGTCCAAAACCAACCGGAGATATTAAATCCATAATTCTAGTTGATAGATTCGTTGGAGTTGTTTCAAGTTTAATTTGGCGATCGGGATAGAGAGGTGTTAAGGCCGGGAAATGTACACGTTCCTTTGCACTTTCTGGATCATCACCATTAACCGCTTCTACATGCAACAAACCGAAATAACGTTCGTTTTCTTTTGGCGGTCTTACTTTTCCTGATACTTTATCCCCGTTTCGCAAATCAAAACGTCGGATCTGCGAAGCGGAAATATAGATATCCTCTGAACTTGCCGAATAGTTAATCGGTCTTAAAAAACCAAACCCCTCCGATTGAATAATCTCCAGAACGCCCTCCATAAAGAAAAAACCTTCACGTTCTGCACGAACTTTAAGAATTGCAAATATCAATTCCTTCTTCGTTAATTTGCTGTAATATGAAACCTTATATTCACGAGCAAGTTCATATAATTCTTTTAGTTTCATATCTTCCAATAATGAAATTGTTAATTCAGCCATTTCGACACCACTCTTTTTAAAATTTAAATAAAACCCTGCAGCCATCTTAGTCCAATTTAAATGTCTGGACTAGAACAAAAAAAGTTAAAATAATAAATAAAATTCAGATCGTTATTCTCCGGAAAAAGGAATTTATAATTGCCTTAGGTAGAAAAAACTCTCGTTGAAAAAGCATTAATTAGGAGGAAAAATTAACTTACAGTTAAACCTCGAAGAGTATGAAGAGGTTGAGGGATAATGCTGCCTCTTCCATATGCCTATTTTACATGGAAATGGTAGTACTTGCAAAGGAGAGTCTAACAATTTTAGACTCTCCATTAAACATTATGAACTTTTTAGTTGTTCCATTTCTTCCTCAGTCATTTTTTCACGCCAGATGGTTGCTCCAAGTCCATTTAACTTCTCTACTAAATCACTGTATCCTCGATCAATATGCTCAAGACCAGCTACTTCTGTTATCCCTTCCGCGAGCAATCCTGCAATGACAAGAGCTGCTCCTGCTCGTAAATCGGAAGCTTTTACTTTGGCACCTTGTAAATTCGATGGACCATTCACAATAGCTGAGCTGCCTTCCACTTTTATGTTTGCATTCATTCTTCGTAATTCATCAATATGTTTAAAACGTGCTGAATAGATTGTATCTGTTACAATGGATGAACCTTCTGCCTTCGTCAATAGCACAGTAAAAGGCTGTTGCAAGTCAGTTGGAAATCCAGGGTAGACAAGTGTTTTTATATCTATTGGTTTATATTCATCTGTTTTCCCGATAAAAATTTGGTCGTCCCCAGTTTCTACCGGCACTCCCATTTCACGTAGTTTAGCGGTTAATGATTCAAGGTGATGCGGAATGACATTATCGATTAAAATTCCTTCTCCGACAGTTGCTCCAAGGATCATAAACGTACCTGCTTCTATTCGATCTGGAATGATAGTATGACGGCAGCCATTCAAATGGTCAACTCCATCGATACGGATTACATCCGTTCCAGCACCTTTAATTTTTGCTCCCATATTCGTTAAAAGTGTCGCAACATCTATAATTTCAGGCTCTTTCGCAGCATTTTCAATGATTGTACGGCCTTTTGCCCTAACCGCTGCAAGCATTATATTAATAGTGGCACCCACACTTACAACATCTAAATAAATTCTTGATCCTCGAAGCTCTTCTGCCCGAAGATAGATGGCACCTTGTTCATTAGTCACGGTTGCTCCTAAAGCTTCGAACCCTTTTATGTGCTGATCTATGGGACGTGGGCCTAAATGACATCCACCTGGAAGACCAATCACAGCTTTTTTAAAACGTCCAAGCATCGCCCCCATTAAATAATACGAAGCTCTTAGTTTCTTAACTTTGCCGTTTGGAAGTGGCATGGAGATCATTTTACTCGGATCAACAGTCATTTCGCCATCTAGCAAAGTGACATTTCCTCCTATTTCCTCTAGGAGTCCTTGTAATGTATGAACATCTGAAATATCCGGAAGGCCTTCTATCGTCACAGGTGAATCAGCTAATATCGTAGCAGGAATTAGTGCAACGGCGCTATTTTTTGCTCCACTCACTTTAATTGTCCCTTTTAACGGATATCCACCTGCTATTTTAAGCTTTTCCATTTTAGTCTTCCTTTCCAACTCTTTTGGGTAAATATTCCAAGTCTGATATTAATAAAAACCGATATTTTACATTATTATATACGAAAACAACATAAACATGTAGAAATAAAGTAAATTATTAGCAATAATATCGAATTAATATGGATTTTGGCAATATGTGCGGGAATTTATGTAGGGGATATGATAATGAATGAAACTTTATAATTGTAATGAAACCGTCCATAAAACATGGACGGTTTCGTCATGATTGCAAAAAGAGAATTGTCTTTTACACGTCATAATATTTGAACTTAGACTTTTGTAGTCCAGCCCCAGTACCTATCGACTAGCAAACTTCTTGCCCATCTCCCTACGATAAGTCAACATCAATTCGTCCTATCGGACTCATCGTGTTTCCTTTATCTCAGTCGATGGCCGAAAGAGGAACGTCGACTAAAACAGCCACGTCCTGTGGCGACGTCGACGGACCCACATCCTGTGGGCCAGTACGTCACTAGACAAGGCGCTTGCGCTTTTCTAAATTATGCTTTTTCAGATGAACCAAATTCACGCATTTTGCCTTTAACTGTTTCTTTAATGGCATCGCGTGCTGGTCCCAAATATTTGCGTGGGTCGTACATATTTTCATCTGCTGCCAATACTTCGCGTACACGTGCTGCAGACGCAATTTGATTTTCAGTGTTTACATTAATTTTAGCTGTTCCAAGTGAAATCGCACGTTGGATGTCTTTTGTTGGAATGCCTGTTCCTCCATGAAGAACAAGTGGTACTCCAGTTAAGTTCATGACTTCTTCCATACGATCAAAGCCTAGATTAGGTTCACCTTTATATGGACCGTGAACTGAACCTAAAGCAGGAGCAAAGCAATCTACTTTTGTTTCACGAACGAGTCGATCACATTCTTCAGGAATAGCGTAAGCTGCGTCAGCATCATCAACTGACAAATCATCTTCCTGGCCACCAATTCTACCAAGTTCAGCTTCTACAGAAACGCCGAACATATGTGCAAGCTCGACTACTTTCTTTGTTAGTTCAATGTTCTCTTCAAGTGGATAATGAGATCCATCAATCATTACTGATGTAAAGCCAGCATAAATTGCTTTTGCACAAGCTTCAAAGCTTGAACCATGATCTAAATGGATGGCTACTGGAACGGTTGTACCATATTCCTCCATTAGAGTTTCGACCATTTTAACTACAAACTTGAAACCACCCATATAGCGTGCAGCACCTTCTGATACACCTAGTATAACAGGAGATTTTTCTTCTTCTGCCGCTTGTAGGATTGCTTGTGTAAACTCAAGGTTATTTAAGTTAAATTGACCTACCGCGTATTTTCCTTCCTTTGCTTTATTAAGCATTTCGGTCATGGAAACTAAAGGCATTGTTTTTCCTCCTCTGACATAAACTGGCACAAATGTGCATGTTTCATCCTGTCCCCAATTAAGGACAGGGACATTTTTCATTTTCATCATATCAAATTCAACAAATGATTACCAACTATGAAAATGATTTTTTTGTCAGAGGAAATCGAATTATAAAAATTTTTAAGCTATGTATCCATTTTTAATGGTATGTATGATCTAATCGTTTGGCGAAGTTCAACAATGTCGAATGGCTTTGTAAAATGGGCTAATGCCCCTAATTTCTTTGCAGCTTCCATCTTTTCTAATTCCCCATATGCAGTCATAATAATGACTCGAATATCCGGTTTTATTTTTTTCATCTGCTGCAATATTTCTAATCCATCCATCCCTGGTATTTTCATATCTAGTAAAACAAGATCAAGGGCATGTTTTTTTGTAATAGCAAGAGCTTGTAAACCATTTGCTGCTTGGAAAACTTGATAGCCTTCTTTTTGTAAAATTTCATTCAATAAAATACGAATTCCAAATTGGTCATCGACAATCAAAATTTTCTCCTTCATTATATCCCCCTCTTTGATTTCATTATAACGAACATTTTCAAAAATTAATAGGGCATTTAGATGGATTTAGATAATTGTTTTTGTGAGATTATCAAAAATAGACACTTATATATTCTCCACTTATACCTTATTATCCTCCTATTATTAAAAGACCTAATTTGACATAAGTTGAAAAACTTTTAAACGTAAAAGTATAATAGCAAAGAGGAGTGAATTACATGCAAAAAATGTTTACGACCCAATTGGCGGGCTTGTTCAAACGAATTTTTGAAAAAGAAGAATATAATATAGAAGATGGCGCTCGGGTTTTGGCACAGGCTCTTGCAGGAGAAGGTGCTATTTTTATAAAAGGTTTTAAGGAAATGGAAGGAGTTTTGTCAGAAGCGATTGAAGGTGTAGAACCTTTAAAAGGTGCAACACGCTTGGAATCAACTGACTCTTTAACCCATGCTGATAGAGTTTTATTGATCACTCGTTTTGCTAATGATGAAGACGCAATCTCATTAGGTGAAAAACTAGTTGAAAAAAACATCTCTTTTGTTGCCATAGCCGGTGAAAATAAGTCAGAAGGTAAAAGCCTAGCCGATTTAGCAGATGTTTTTATTCAAACATCCTTAGTCAAACCACTGCTTCCAACTGAAGATGGAAATCGTGTCGGCTTCCCTTCCTTAATGGCAGCACTTTATATTTATTTTTCATTGAAGTTTTCAATAGAAGATATTCTAGAAGAGTATGAATGAGGGTAATGCAATATTGAAAAGGAGAACAGATACTATAAATAATAGAGATCCGTTCTCCTTTTTTCTTTAAAAACAAGGTTGCAATTATTAATTAATTATAATACAGATTGTCTGTTGGGTATACCGGGTCATTGGTGATATCGATGCCAAGTTTTTTCAGGGTCTGTTCGTTTTCTCTGTTCAAAATGACCGTAGAATGAGCTTGTGCGGCTTTTAAATTCGGCAGTTGCTGATAAGCGAGCTGAGCAGTAGGATTGGTGACTGCACTGATTGCCAATGCAATCAACAATTCGTTTGCACTTAATGTCGGTACTCTACTGTTTAGATCATCCGTTTTTAAACGCTGGATGGTTTGCAAGATCATCGGTGTCAAAAGATCAATTTCATCTGCTATATTAGCGAGTAACTTCAATCCATTCAGAATTGCCGCTGCCGAAGCATCCATTAGTTTTGTAGTTCGTCCAGTAATGATCTCGCCATTTGGCAGTTCGATCGCAATCACTGCCTGCAGATTCGTGCTGCCAATCCTATCCTGCACTGTTATTGCATAGTTGCGTGCTGCCAACACTGGTACCCGATCTTCTTTTTTTAAGTCGCTTTCTTCTAAAATCACTTGCATACGCCGAAGAGTATCTTCATCCGCTGATCCTTTTTTATATTCGTTTTCTACAGCGAAACTACGCCGGATGATTTCTTGCTTTGCTGCTTCCCGTACGACTTGATCATCTATGATACCCGACTTAAGGCGATTGACACCCATATCGGTTGGCGATTGATAAACGGATTCTTTACCCGTGATTTTTTCAATAATCCGTTTGATGACCGGGAACGTTTCGATATCGCGATTGTAATTGACCGCCACTTCTCCGTAAGCTTCATAGTGGTAGTTGTCGATCATATTCACGTCTTTCAAATCCACAGTAGCGGCTTCATAAGCAATATTCACAGGATGCTTCAATGGCAAGTTCCAAACGGGAAACGTTTCAAACTTGGCATAGCCTATATTGTTTCCTAATTCATGTTCGTGGTACATTTGGTTTAAACAAGTCGCAAGCTTTCCGCTTGCCGGTCCAGGCCCAGTTACAACTATGATCGGCTTAGTCGTTTTAATATAAGGGTTCTTTGCAAATCCTTCCTCGCCGATGATCGCTTCCACATTTGTCGGGTAACCTTCAATAGCGCGATGAGTGTAAACGTTGATACCGCTCCGTTCCAGCTTCGCCATGAACACTTTGGCATTCGGCTGCTCTTGGTAACGTGTAATCAAGACACTGTTAACAGATATGCCGTATCCGCGATATTCATCGATCAATCGCAAGACATCTTGGTCATAAGTGATCCCGTAATCTTCGCGTATCTTTTTCCGCTCTATGTCACTTGCATACACGCAGATAATGATCTCCGCTTTCTCTTTCAGTGTAGCCAGCAACTTCATCTTTGCATCTTCGTCAAATCCCGGCAAAACACGCTTGGCATGTTTGTCGCCGATCAATTTGCCGCCGAACTCCAAGTAAAGCTTATCATAGTGTTGTACCCGTTCAAGGATATAGGAAGATTGTTCTTCCAAGTATTTCTCTGAATCAAATCCAACTTTTTTCATCTTTCTTCCGCTCGCTTTCGAATGTGAATAACAAATTCCCCATCTTTTGTATGATAGACTATAGTTCCATCTTTGGTATCTTTATCGGAAACTCATTTTCCTCTTTGCTAACATTACAGCTATATTGGCTATCTAAGCCACATTTTCACCTCAGATAGTCAGATCACTTTGATTGCATTTTTAATATACTTTTTCAAAAGTTCTTGAAAGACAGTTGTAATGAGATGTAAAAAACAATGACCCAGCCAATGATGGCAATACTCGGGATTCATCTCAGCCTATTAACAAGCCAGCATTGGTAAAGCAAAGATACACGACTATTTATCCCCCTTTTGATCACATAAACATAGTTGTATAATCATGGCTTATTTTTGATTGTGTTAAGAAGTCCATAAAAAATGCCCTTTGTAAAAAGGCATCTCAACATTTTATACTTGTACCTCAATGTTATGGCATCGTTTTTTTAGTTCCGTAAAAAAATTCTCTTTTATCTCTTGTGAAATTTTTATACTTCCCATAAATGTTGTTTTATTGATAAAAGAAAACGAAGAAGCAATACTGAGAACCACAATCAAAATAAAATTAACAAAAAACCATATTCGCACCCCCGAATAATTATATACGGGTTATTTTGACATCACATATGATTCCTCAATTTGTAGATTCCTAACAAAAATAAAAAACGCCCCCACACAAACGTAAGGGAGCGTGAAATAATTTTCTTCAGTCCTTTTTCAAGGAGCCCAAATAAAATTCTACATACTCATGGATAGTAAGTCAAGAGGATTATTCTTCTTCTTCCTCTTCCTCTACATCCTCTTCTTCATCATCTAATTCGAGGTCTTCAACCTCATCTTCTATCTCAAGTTCTTCTTCATCATCTTCTATTTCATAATCATCTTCTATTAATTCATCTTCTTCAAATTCGTCTTCTTCCTCGCGAAGAGCTTCAAGACTTTCATCTTCTTCTTCATCAAGTTCGTCGATATCGTCAAACTCTTCTTCTTCATCAAGGTCATAGTCAAGATCTTCATCTTCAAGATCTAAATCTTCATCATCCAAGTCTAATTTAGCCTTTTTCTTCTTCTTCGGTTTTACAGGCGTAATAACTTCTTCATCAATCTGATCGATAGGATACCACTCACGTAGCCCCCAACGATTTTCTCCTAACGTTAAAAAGCGTCCATCTACATTCAAATCTGTATAAAATTGTAGCATTCGCTGAGTTTTCTCTTCTTCTGACAGTTCAAGATAATTTGCAATTTCTTCAACGAGATCTTTGAAAAAAATTGCTTCTCTTTTCTCTTCAAAGATATGTTCAGCAATTTCAATAAAAGACATTTCTTTCAATTCTTCTTTGGACAATTGCAATAAACTCAAAAACCGCACATCCCTTCACTCTGTTTACTAAAACCAAGCACCATTATGTTGCTTGTTAAATGTTGTTGCTAGACTCTAAAAGTCTAGATTAAAAATAATAAGTTCATAAACTAAAAATCCATACTCACCATTATAAACAAATTGTTTTCATTTATGCCACTGTTTTCGCCAAATATTAAATGTTTTATTCTAATAAAGCTGTTTTTTTATGTTTACATGTTTCGGCGGTACTTTCCACCTACTTTGTAAAGAGCATATGTGATTTGTCCGAGACTCGCCACTTTCGTTGTTTCCATCAGTTCGGCAAATATATTTCCTCCATTAATGGCTGTTTCTTTTAAATTAGTAAGGGCTTGTTCTACTTTGTCTTTATTTTTCTGTTGGAAGGATTGTAAGTTTTTAATTTGCGTTTCTTTTTCTTCCCTTGAAGCACGGGCGAGTTGGATGTTGTTCATTTCTTCCTCTGAAGGTGGATTCGGATTTAAGTACGTATTGACCCCAATAATTGGGAGTCTCCCCGAATGCTTTAACATTTCATAATACATGGATTCCTCTTGAATTTTACCGCGCTGATATTGAGTTTCCATTGCACCTAACACCCCGCCACGATCATTAAGCCGCTCAAATTCTTGTAATACGGCCTCTTCAACCAAATCCGTCAGTTCTTCAATGATAAACGAACCTTGTAGTGGGTTTTCATTTTTCGATAAACCATGTTCTTTCGTTATGATCATTTGTATTGCCATAGCACGGCGAACCGATTCTTCAGTTGGGGTCGTAATTGCTTCATCATACGCGTTTGTGTGAAGGGAATTACAATTATCTTGGAGAGCCATTAATGCTTGCAACGTCGTACGGATATCATTAAAATCTATTTCCTGAGCATGAAGAGAGCGCCCTGATGTTTGAATATGATATTTCAATTTTTGACTACGCTCATCCGCTCCATATTTATCACGCATGACTATTGCCCATATTCTTCTAGCCACTCTGCCAATAACTGTATACTCAGAATCCAGACCGTTCGAGAAAAAGAACGAAAGATTTGGAGCAAAATCATTAATATCCATTCCACGACTTAAATAATATTCTACATATGTGAATCCGTTCGCGAGAGTAAAAGCCAGCTGCGAAATAGGATTTGCCCCTGCCTCTGCAATATGATAACCAGAAATCGAAACGGAGTAGTAATTCCGGATTTGGTGATCAATAAAATACTGCTGGATGTCACCCATCATTCGCAGAGCAAATTCAGTAGAGAAAATGCACGTATTCTGTCCTTGCTCTTCCTTTAAAATATCAGCCTGAACCGTTCCTCTTACTGTTTCTAAAGTTTGAGCCTTAACTTCGGCATATTCTACGCTTGTTAGTTCCCTGCCTAAATCATTTGTTTTGATTTCCGTTTGTTGCGCAATAGCTGTATTTAAAAACATCGCTAAAATAATCGGTGCTGGTCCATTAATCGTCATTGATACGGATGTCGTAGGAGAGCAAAGGTCGAATCCATCATACAGTTTCTTCATATCATCGAGAGTGCAAATACTCACTCCGCTCTCCCCCACTTTTCCATAAATATCAGGCCTGTAATCCGGATCTTCACCGTACAAAGTAACTGAATCGAAAGCTGTACTCAATCGTTTTGCATCATCATCCTTTGATAAATAGTGAAAACGACGATTCGTCCGTTCAGGAGTACCTTCTCCCGCAAATTGTCGTTTAGGATCTTCACCTTGCCGTTTAAATGGAAAAACACCAGCTGTGTAGGGAAAGGAGCCTGGAACATTTTCTTTATACACCCATTTTAAAATTTCCCCGTAATCTTTGTATTTCGGAAGAGCTACTTTTGGAATAGATAGACCAGATAAGGTTCGAACTTTTAATTCAGTAGTAATTTCACGATTGCGTATTTTTGTCGTGAACTGGTCAGCTGCGTATTTTTCTTTTAAAGCATCCCATTGTCCAAGAATGTTAATTGAAGCTGGGGAAAGTTGAACTTTTGTTGTTTCCTTTAATTTCTCTAGTTCTTCTATGACGTTTGGTGTCACATCACTTTCTTTTGCAGTTGCAATCGCCCCATCAAGTTGAAAAAGCTTACGTGCTAGTTTCACTTGCACTTCTATTTGTTTGTGATAATTGCGCACAGTATCGACAATTTCACGTAAGTAATGCTGGCGATTAACAGGAATGATAATGTCTCTTTTTTCACTAACTTCTATTTGTTTTTCAGAAAAGTTCCATTTTGTACCGGTTTTTTCATTTATTTTTCCAACTAGTGCAGCAAACACTGCGTTTGTTCCTGGATCATTAAATTGGCTGGCGATTGTACCATACACAGGCATCGATTCGAGATCATGTTCGAATAGCAGATGGCTGCGCTGGTATTGCTTCCTTACTTGATTTCTAGCATCCTCTGATCCTTTTCGCTCAAATTTATTAATGACAATGAGGTCTGCATAGTCAATCATGTCAATTTTTTCAAGCTGAGAAGGGGCTCCAAATTCGCTCGTCATTACGTACATCGAAATATCACTAATTTGGCTTATTTCCGCATCACCCTGGCCAATGCCACTCGTTTCAACAACTACGAGATCCACACCAGCGGCTTTCACGATGTGAATTGCATCTTGGATCGCATTGGATACTTCACTTTTCGAACCTCGCGTCGCTAAGCTTCTCATATATACATTTGGCGAGAAGATAGCATTCATTCTAATCCTGTCGCCTAAAAGTGCTCCACCTGTTTTTTGTTTTGTCGGATCTATTGATAGAATGGCTACTCTTTTATCGGGAAATTCATTGATAAATCTGCGGATTAATTCGTCTGTAAGTGAGCTTTTACCCGCTCCCCCTGTCCCCGTTATCCCAAGTACAGGAGCATTTCCCGCATTGTCTTTTACTTTTTCAAAAATGCTAGCAAAAGACTCTCTATTATTTTCAGCTAAAGTAATTAATTTGGCGGCTGACTGCATATTTCCATCAAGCAGATGTTTAACTTCATTTTCGAGGGACTGAATAGGAGCCTCTAAATCACATTCTTTAAGCATAATATTGATCATGCCTTGTAGACCGTGGATCCGTCCATCTTCGGGAGAAAAAATCCTTGCGATTCCATATTCATGAAGTTCTTTTATTTCACGTGGAATGATGACACCGCCGCCTCCACCATAAATCCGGATATGCGAGGCACCTTTTTCAACGAGTAAATCGTACATATATTTAAAATACTCGACATGACCACCTTGATAAGAAGATATAGCAATACCTTGGACATCCTCTTGAATAGCTGCATTGACCACTTCTTCAACAGATCGATTATGACCAAGATGAATGACTTCAGCACCACTTGCCTGTAATATTCTCCTCATTATATTTATGGAGGCATCATGTCCATCAAATAAGCTGGATGCAGTTATGAATCGGACATGATTCTTTGGTTTGTAAAGTTCAGCAGTCACGTTAACCCCTCCTATTTCGTTTCGTAGCCTTGAATTCCTGAAAAAAGCAATTCAATTTGGAGTGTTATATAGTCCTCAATAGAATATAATTTTTTAAAAGCCCAACGACGGAAACCCCACATTTGGCCTTGAACAAAGATGTTATGTGCGAGTAAATGTTGATGCTCTTTTCCTATATTCAATTCTCCATTCTCCACACAGCGGTTAATCAATCTTTCGAACATCGAGACCATTTCCAATTCCTTTTTTAAGACGTATGGAATTGCTTCTTGAGAAAGTGCTTTTGCCTCTTGGTACATGACAAGTACTTCATCTTGCATATCGTCGATTAATTTAAAATAATGTCTTATCCCAAGCTTAAGGCTTTCGAGAGTTCCTTGACCGAGGTCGATGCTGCTTAAACGTTCGCTCACTTCATCATAAATACTATCGCAAACAAGATAGAGGACATCTTCTTTCGTTCTGATATATTCATACAACGTCCCAATACTAAAACCGGATGCTTTGGCAATTTCTCTTGTCGTTGTTCGATGGAAACCCTTTTCTTTAAAAAGTGATACTGCTCCGTGAATCATCTGGGCGCGACGTTTCTTAATGAGGCTTTCATCTTTTACGGAAGCTTGAACCTCCCTTTTCTGCTCCACTTCCTTCTTCACCTTCCTTCTATTAAAAATGCGTAAGTGTTAGCGGCTAATATTTTTATGACTATTTATTTCGTTAACATTCGGGAAATAACGAGACGTTGAATTTCCTGAGTACCTTCGTATATTTGAGTTATTTTCGCATCCCTCATATAACGCTCTACAGGGTAATCCTTTGTATAGCCGTAGCCACCAAAAATCTGTACGGCTTCAGTCGTCACTTTCATTGCTGTATCGCCTGCCATCAATTTAGACATTGCGGATTCTTTTCCATATGGCAGTCCCATTGATTCTAACCATGCCGCTTGATAAGTGAGAAGGCGCGATGCTTCAATAGAAGTCGCCATATCCGCAAGTTTGAAAGAAATTCCTTGGTTTTCGACGATTGGCTTTCCGAATTGTTTTCTTTCCTTTGCATAGGCTATGGCGGCATCTAACGCTCCTTGGGCAATCCCAACTGCTTGTGCAGCAATCCCGTTACGACCACCGTCAAGTGTCATCATGGCAATTTTAAAACCTTGCCCAATTTCACCGAGGACATTTTCAGCAGGAACTTTACAGTCTTCAAAAATGATTTCAGTAGTTGGTGAAGAACGTATCCCTAGTTTTTTCTCTTTTTTTCCAACGGTGAAGCCTTCAAAATCTTTTTCTATTATAAAGGCGGTCGTACTACGTTTGTCATTCGGATTCGTTAAGGCAAAAACAATATAAAAGTCTGCGATGCCACCATTTGTAATGAAAATTTTTGACCCGTTCAAAATATAATGGGCTCCGTCAAGACGGGCCGTAGTTCTCATTCCACCTGCATCTGAGCCAGATCCAGGTTCTGTAAGGCCATAAGCACCTATTTTTGATCCTTCAGCCATTGAGCGTAAGTACTTTTGCTTCTGTTCTTCCGTTCCAAACTTAAATAAGGGCCAGCAAGCGAGTGATGTATGGGCTGAAAGAGTGACACCGGTTGATGCACATACTCGAGAAAGTTCCTCAACCGCGATACAGTACGCTAAATAGTCGCTTCCAATCCCACCATATTCCTCCGGCCACGGAATCCCAGTTAATCCGAGTTCAGCCATTTTCACAAATATATCCATATCAAACCGTTCTTCTTCATCTCTCTCCGCCGCAGTTGGTGCCACTTCATTCTCAGCAAAATCTCGGACCATCTTCCTAATCATTTCATGCTCTTCACTTAGTCGAAAATTCATCTTTTGTTCCTCCTAACCTGTCCCTTTGGGGACTGTCCCCAAAGGGACAGCTCCAAAGGGGACAGGTTCATTATTTAAGTAGATGTTTTGCTATGACGATGCGTTGGATTTCGCTTGTGCCTTCATATATTTCAGTGATTTTAGCGTCTCGGAAGTAACGTTCGACTGGGTAGTCCTTCGTATAGCCGTAGCCGCCAAACACTTGAAGTGCTTCTGTTGCCACTTCAACCGCTGTTTTCGATGCGAACATTTTTGCCATTGAAGCTTCTTTGGCGCACTGGATTCCTTTTCCCCACAAATCGGCAGCTTGGTACACTAGAAGACGCGAACTTTCAACAGCTGTAGCCATATCAGAAAGTTTAAAGGCAATACCCTGTTGCTCTGCAATTGGCTTTCCGAATTGTTTTCGTTCGCCAGAATATTTCACAGCTGCTTCAAAAGCCGCTTCAGCAATTCCGAGTGCCTGTGCAGCTATACCAATCCTGCCGATATTTAAATTGGAAAGTGCAATTTTAAATCCTTCGCCTTCTTCACCAAGTCTGTTATCGACTGGCACTGAAGCATCTTCAAATGTTAATTGAACCGTTCTTGATCCGTGGAGTCCCATTTTATTCTCGTCTTTTCCTATGATTAAACCTGGTGTATCTTTTTCTACTATAAATGAGGTTACTCCTCTACTTCCCGCACTCGGATCTGTAACGGCAAACACAATATACAGGTCGGCTTCACCGCCATTCGAAACGAAGGCCTTTGTTCCATTTAGTCTGTAATGGTCATCAACTCGTGTCGCTCTAGTTTTTATATTGGCAGCATCAGATCCTGCATTTGGTTCTGTAAGCGAAAAAGCTCCTAGATATGCCCCGCTTGCAAGTTTTGAAACATATTTTCGTTTTTGTTCCTCCGTTCCAAAGTAAACAATCGGATTTGTACCGACAGAAGTATGGACGGATAATATAACGCCCAATGTCGCGCTTACTTTTGATATTTCATGAATGGCAATAATATAGGAGGTAAAATCCATTTCTGAACCTCCATATTTTTCTGGAACAGTAATGCCCATTAACCCGAGAGGTCCCATCTTTTTTAAAACCTCACGTGGAAATTCTCCAGCTTCCATTTTTTCAACATAAGGAGCAATTTCCTTCTCAGCAAAATCACGAACCATATTCCTCATCATCAACTGTTCTTCAGTAAATTGAAATCTCATAGCAGACCTCCTGGATTCAAGGAATTAGTCGTATGTGTAAAAACCACGTCCCGTTTTTTTACCGAGCCAACCTGCCTTCACGTATTTTCTTAAAAGTGGACAAGGACGATATTTATCATCGCCAAAGCCTTCATGCAATGTCTCCATAATGTAAAGACATGTATCTAATCCAATGAAATCAGCTAGGGTTAGCGGTCCCATCGGATGGTTCATCCCGAGCTTCAGCACTTCATCAATTGCTTCCTTCGTTGCAACACCTTCATATAGAGTGTAGATGGCTTCATTGATCATAGGCATGAGTACACGATTCGAGACGAATCCTGGAAAATCATTTACTTCAACCGGAACTTTTCCTAGAACTTTAGCCATCCTTTCAATTGTTTCGTATACTTCATCACCCGTTGCCAGCCCGCGAATAATTTCAACGAGTTTCATAACTGGAACGGGGTTCATAAAATGCATGCCTATTACTTTTTCAGGTCTTGATGTTGCTGCAGCAATTTCCGTAATCGGAAGTGAAGATGTATTGGAAGCGAGAATTGTATGTTCTGGCGCAATACCATCCAATTTCGCAAATATCGCCTTTTTCACGTCCATGTTTTCCGTAGCTGCTTCAATGACGATATCTACGTTTTCTGCATCGTTTAAATCAGTGGAACGGATTAGATTTTCTATCGCATTCGCTTTCTCTATTTCTGTCATTCTTCCTTTTTCTACCTGGCGGTTCAAATTTTTCTCAATAATATTGCATCCTTTTGCCACTAGTTCATCTTTCAAGTCATTCAAGAAGACTTTGTATCCTGCTGTTGCACATACTTGAGCAATTCCTGACCCCATTTGGCCCGCACCCACGACCATCACTGTTTTAATTACCACTTAAGCTTCCACCACCTTTGGCACTTCGATTAAGACTGCATCACCTTGCCCACCGCCGGAACAAATGGACGCTATACCGAGTCCGCCTCCGCGTCGCCTTAGTTCATAAGCTAAAGTTAATATAATTCTCGCACCACTAGCTCCGATTGGGTGGCCAAGCGCGATGGCACCACCATTCACATTCACCTTTTCGGCAGGGAGACCAGCAATTTTATTACTAGCCATTGCTACCGCAGCAAAAGCTTCATTGATTTCAAAAAGATCAATTTCCTCTATCGTTTTCCCGCATTTTTTTAAAAGTTCATTAATGACAAGCCCAGGAGTTTGTGGAAAATCCTTCGCTTCCACTGCTACTTCAGCAGTCCCGATAATGTAGGCAAGTGGTTGCTTTCCTTCCTTATTGGCACGTTCTTCACTCATTAACACGAGAGCCGCAGCACCATCATTAACCCCAGGTGCGTTTCCCGCAGTAATCGTTCCGTCTTGGTCAAAAACGGGTCTTAGCTTTGCCAGTTTTTCAAGTGTCGTATCCTTACGTGGTGCCTCGTCATCCTTTATGACTAAAGCGTCCCCTTTTCTTTGTGGAATTTGTACTTCAACAATCTCCTCCGCTAATTTCCCTGACTCCATTGCTTTTACCGCTCTTTCCTGGCTTCTAAATGCCCATTCATCTTGATCTTCCCTCGTAATCTCGAAATCTCTCGCTGTCTGATTTCCATAAGTCCCCATATGAACACCTGTAAACGAACATGTAAGACCATCGTGAGTGAGTAGGTCGATTAATGTAGCATCGCCCATTTTGTATCCCCATCTTGCGTGAGGCAACATATAGGGAGCATTTGACATGGATTCCATTCCACCAGCCACAATCACTTCTTCGTCTCCTAATCGAATGATTTGATCAGCAAGTGTTACGGCTCTCATTCCTGAGGCACATACTTTATTTATTGTTTCTGTTTTAACATTCCAAGGGATTCCCGCTTCGCGTGCTGCCTGTCTTGAAGGTAATTGTCCTTGCCCACCTTGTAAAACAGTTCCTAATATGACTTCCTGTATTTCATCCGGCTTTACTTCCGCTCGCTCCAACGCTTCTCTTATTGCTATACTGCCTAGTTTTGAAGCTGACAATGAACTAAGAGCTCCTCCAAATTTCCCAAAAGGGGTACGTGCACCAGCAAGAATGACTGTTTTCGCCATAAACCTTTCTCCTTTCCAAAAGAAATTAGTAAACGCTTACAACAACTTCGACTGAACGCTCGCTCAATTCCAGATTTAAGAGTAGCGCTTCAACTCATATTGAAGCGCTGACCTTTTATATAATTGGAACTCTATGAAACTAGTTCTGCTTCTTCACCAAAAACCGCTTTTTCCAATAGTTCTGCCACATCATATGTTTTTACAGTGTCTTCTACTTCCTTCGCTTTCGTACCATCTGAAAGCATCGTCAAACAATAAGGACAACCCGAACTTATGATAGAAGGATTTACCTCAAGGGCCTGTTCAGTTCTAGCTACATTCACCCTCTGACCTGCATCCTCCTCCATCCACATTAGTCCTCCCCCAGCCCCACAGCACATCGCATTTTCTCGATGACGCTTAATTTCAACTAGCGTCACACCAGGAATGGATTTTAGGATTTCTCTCGGTGGATCATACACTTCGTTATATCGTCCTAGATAGCAAGAATCATGGAATGTTATTTTTTCATTAACTGCATAACGTGGTTGCAGACGTCCTTCTTTTACTAATTGGTCAAGGAGCTCGGTATGATGATAGACTTCAGCTTTGAAGCCGAAATCAGGGTATTCATTTTTAAAAATATTATATGCGTGCGGATCGATCGTTACGATTTTCTTCACGTCATTTTTTTCGAACTCGGCAATGTTAGCCGTTGCAAGTTCTTGGAATAAAAATTCATTTCCAAGACGGCGCGGCGTATCACCTGAGTTTTTTTCCTTATTTCCAAGTATGGCAAATGTTACGCCAGCTTCATTTAACAGTTTTGCAAAGGAGAGGGCAATTTTTTGACTACGATTATCGAAAGCACCCATCGATCCAACCCAGAATAAATATTCAAAGTCTTCTCCCGCTTTTTTCATTTCTTTAATCGTTGGAACAAATATATCTTCACGAGAATCACGCCAGTTTTCTTTTTCCTTGCGGTTTAACCCCCAAGGATTTCCTTGACGCTCAATGTTTTGCATCGCTCGTTGTGCATCTGGATTCATTTTTCCTTCTGTCAACACAAGATAACGGCGCATGTCGATAATATGACTTACATGCTTATTCATAACAGGGCATTGGTCTTCACAATTGCGGCAAGTTGTACAAGCCCATAATTCTTCTTCCGTAATGATTTCACCAATCATACTAGGTTCATAGTTTAGAGCAGCCGCTGCCTCTTCTGCTCCCTGCCCCCTAGCCGCTTTTGCAAGTTGGTTCCCGACTGTGCCTGCAAATGCAAAGGCTGGAACCCATGGCTGTTTTTGCGTGACAGCTGCCCCATAGTTCGTTAGGTGATCACGAAGTTTCGTCATAATGTCCATTGGGGAGAGCATTTTTCCAGTTCCTGAAGCAGGACACATATTCGTACAGCGTCCGCATTCTACACAAGCATATAAATCGACAAGCTGCAGATTAGTGAATTCACTAATTTTCCCGACACCGAAACTCTCCTGTGTTTCATCTTCAAAATCAATCGGCGCGAGCTTCTTCCCACCATCAAGTGGCTCAAGATAAACATTAGCTGGCCCTGCTATTAAATGCGCATGCTTTGATTGTGGCACATATACAAGGAATGCGAGTAAAAGAAGTAAATGAACCCACCAAGAAAAATAAAATACTACAGCTGCAGCTACTGGGCTCATCCAACTGAAAAGAGCAGCTATACTTGAAGCAACGGGCTCTGTCCATGTTAGGGAGTGTTCATGCCATATTATAGACATGCTATTTCCAAGTAAAACAGAAAGCATAAGACCACCGATAAAAATTAAAACAAGACTAGGGTAAAATCCACGCTTTAATCTGGCTAATTTTTCAATATAACGTCTGTAAAATGCCCATATAACCGCAACTAAAATGATGAGAGTGACAATTTCTTGGAAAGATTTGAAACCAGGGTAAAGAGGACCGAGAGGAAGGTGAGAACTTGGCGCAAGACCTTTCCAAATGAAATCAATCGCACCAAACTGTACAAGGATAAATCCGTAAAAAAACATAACATGAATTAAACCGCTTTTTTTATCTTTCAGCAATTTCTTTTGCCCAAATACGTTAATCCAAATGTTATTCAAACGCTTCTTTACATTATTATCAAACTCAGTTTTTTTTCCGAGTTTAATATACGTAATTCGCGTTCTGACCACGTATACGAACAAGGAAATTGCGTAAGCGGTTACAACTAGGAAAGCAAACCAATTTATCCAAAATAATTCTTTCATTATCGGCACTCCCTTCCGGCGTTATCCGAACTTTTATTACCTCCATTATATAATGAATGAGCATTCAGTCAAGACTGAAAATACTCTTATTAAGTATATGAAAAAAGTTCCGGGTATTTCCCCAGAACTTTCATGAATTTAAAGAAATCATAAGTATTTATATATATTAGACTAAGATTTAGCTCTCCAGTTAGAACTCTTTTAAAAATTACAATTTAAATTGACTAACATGGCGATTGAGTTGTTCCGCTAAAGCTGCAAGATCTTCTGCTCCTCTTGCGATTTCATCCATTGAACTACTTGATTGCTGAGCTGATGCGGCTGCCTGTTCTACCCCTGCCGCCGACTCTTCTGCTACAGCAGCCACTTCTTCTATCGATTTATTCATTTCACTGCTGTTTTCCGTTAGCTCTCTTAGATTTATAGAAATATCTTGCGCCTTGTTTACCATATCCGTAACAGACTCATTGATGTTTCCAAAGGTTTGCCCCGTTACTTTGATTTGATTTGTTCCATTTTCCACTTCTTCATAGCTAGATTGTAAGGAACTAACGGCATCATTAGATCCCTGAATAATTCTCTCTACAATATTTGTAATCTCACTAACTGAATCCGATACTTGCTCCGCTAGCTTACGTACTTCTGAAGCGACTACAGCAAAGCCTTTCCCTTGTTCGCCTGCTCTCGCTGCTTCAATAGCCGCGTTTAAAGATAAAAGATTTGTCTGTGCGGCAATTTCTTGAATAACATGAACGAGCTTGGATATTTCTTTCGTCTGTGTATTTAATCCTTGTACATTTTCAACCGCAGTCGTTACTTTTTGATGGATATTTTCCATTTGCTTAACAGATTGATCCATTAGGACTCTGCCCTCTTCTGTCATCGCCAATACTTCATAGGAAGTTTTTACTATATCTTCTCCATGCTTATTCGCTTCAACAATTTTAATATTAAAATTCTCCATCATTTCTGTAAGTTCCGTAGCGCTATGAGCTTGGGATTCCGCACCAGATGACAACTCTTGCATTGTGGAAGCAATTTGCTCTCCGCCTTCCCTTACTTCATTAGCAGATTGGGTGAATTCTTCACTTTGACTTGTAATCGTTTCAGACGCATTTGCAACATTTTGAATCATATCCTGTAGACGACTTTGCAGATGATTCATTGCGTTTGCAAGACGGCCAACCTCATCTTTTGATTTTATTTGAATATGTGCTTGACTTAAATATCCATTCGAAAGATGTTCCATATGTTCAGATACCATATTAATAGGCTTGGAAATGCGAGATGAGAAGACCCAAATGATCAGTAATCCTACTAGAATTGTGACTCCTATCACAAGCAAAACAACATTAAGAATTTGTTGTGCCGGTTTGTTGAAATCATACATGTATGTACCCGCTACGATTATCCAACCCCAATTAGGCTCGATTTTTGAATAAGTTACTTTGGATGCAATTTTATTTTGATTATTTGGAAGTGGCCAATCAAAATAAGTGAAGCCACCTCCATTGCTGCCTTTTTTAATTATTTCCTGAGTAGATTTTACACCACTTGAATCTACAGAATCCCAACTGTTCTGACCTTCTAACTTTGGATGGGCAACCTGGTTCCCTTCAGGATCTAACACGAACATATAGCCATTTTCACCTAAATCAAGATTCGGGTTTATCGCTCTTGTTCCATCAGTATTCTTTTCTCCCAAAATAGCAACTTTTACTTCCTCTTGTGCCTCTTCTAGGGATATATTTCCCTTTTCTACTTCTTTATTCAATGCTTCAACCATAGATATAGTCATCTCAACGCTGTTTTTTAAATTTGTTGAACCAAGATCATCTAAGCTTGAAGCGCTTTTATAATAAGCCAACGTACCCGTAATAATTAGTGGAATCGTTAATATTAAAAACGATATTGTAATTAATTTTGACTTTATGGAACTTAATAATTTCAACGTGGCACCTTCTCGATGTAAATTTTATAATGTGGTTTCAAAGTCTTAAGGAATAAAGTTTGCTAATTATAAGTTAATCCATCGCTCATAATTTTTCAGTGATAAATCAATGCTAACATGATGGTTTATTTGTTTATGATTTCTTAAATATTTTTGAAACTGTTTGACATCCTTAACAGCCTGCAAAAAAGGTATGTCTTTAAACTGATTTGTGCGATGATATTCCAAGTACTGAATTAAGATTTCTTCTTTTATAAATCCAAGATAATAAATATTTGTATGCTCATACAAGAAGTTGAAAATTCTTTCAAACGATTTAACGTTAGTAATATTCTGTTCCTCATCCAATTCAAATTGTGAAAGTAATAACTCATATCTTGAGCATTCGCGCATTGCTGACATCTAAGTCACAACCCCTTTTCTCTCTCTATCTATTAAAAATACTTTTCACCCTAGATTTCTTTTGCAAAGAAAAAATGATGTTCTTTTGAGAAAACTTGTAGGCTTTCATCGCTATGTAAAGTTGAGGAAGTTATAAACAGATTTGCGATATACCAATAAGTACTTAAAGCTAAATGAAGCTCTTATGCTTTTTATGCGTTAAAAAAAGCCATTCTAATAAAGAATAGCCAAATATAACTATTTCCTATGTGAAATAGTTAACTTTTTTGGTAGCCAGGCGATCATAGTTGTCTCTATAAACCTTAGACCCTTTGCTTTGCGTCCTGCCCTTTCGGAGAGTTTGCCTTTATCTAGGAAATATTAACCATTATATTTGGAGTATAAAACAAAATTCTCCAATATTCAACATTATTCTACAAAAGCAATTTAAGTGGATTACTTTTAAAGACCTTGCATATAAAGGTATTTTTTCCTATCATAGTTTTAAGTTAATCTATGTCAAAAAATAAAAGAAGGATGTGGTAAATTGTTTATTAAGACTCTACGGGAATCGAGGGAATTAATAGTTTATAAACTTTTAAATAGTCGTATGAAACTTAACTCTAAAAACAAATCGCAATTTTTACAGCTACTAAAAGGCTACGAAGGTGAAAAAGAATTTAATTCTTTATTAAAGGATTTAACCGGTGATTTCCTCATAATAAATGATGTCCTCCTCAACAAAAACAACTCTTTATTCCAAATAGACACCCAGCTCATATCTCAAAATACCATTTATCTATTCGATGTAAAAAATTACGAAGGCGATTTTTATATCAAAGAGGATAGATGGTATTCTATTGCGACTGGTAAGGAAATTCAAAATCCTTTGACTCAATTATCTAGATGTTCATCTTTATTTAGGCGTTATCTACAGGATTTAGGAATTAACAACTTTTTGGTTAAAGAAATCCTAATTTTTATTAACCCCGAGTTTACCCTTTACGAAGCTCCTCGTAACCAACCAATAGTTCTCCCTACCCAATTAAATCGATTTTTAAAAATGTTGGAGTCGACAACATCACAGCTTGGCGATAATCACTATAAGCTTGCGGAACAAATCACGTCAGACCATATCAAGGTTAACCCTTTTAGCCAAGTGCCGGATTATGAATATGAACAACTCAAAAAAGGAGTAACTTGTAAGTTATGCTACTCCTTTATGGTTCCTTTCAATATTAAGGAATTAATTTGCAAGAACTGTGGACGCGCGGAAGCGCTTGAATATGCCATACTTCGAAACGTTAAGGAATTTAGTATGCTATTCCCTGATATAAAAATTACAACAAAGATAATACACGAATGGTGTAAAGTGGATGTTTCCATGAAGACCATTAGAAGAATACTAGTAAAAAACTTAACTCGGAAATATCATGGAAGGTATTCGTATTACACATTTCCATCAGAAGAAAAAGGAAATAATTAATAGCTAAAAATCATGATCTATTTCTACCTACAAAATCGCAGTAGTAGTATGGAATTACAGTGGCTGCGATACTTTTTTGGAAATAGTTGTACGGTACAGTAGCTTTCATGGATAGCTACAACTGTTTTTATAGGCTACAAGCGCTTTAAACGCTTCAATCGGATAGTTACCGCGAATTTTCCATGGCTATCGGCACTTTGAACGCTCCAATCGGACAGTTACGGCAGTTTTTCCAGGTGCACCGGCACTTTGAACGCTCCAATTGGACAGATACGGCAGTTTTTCTAGGTGTACGGGCACTTTGAACGCTCCAATTGGACAGATACGGCAGTTTTTCCAGGTGCACTGGCACTTTGAACGCTCCAATTGGACAGATACGGCAGTTTTTCCAGGTGCACCGGCACTTTGAACGCTCCAATTGGACAGATACGGCAGTTTTTCCAGGTGCACTGGCACTTTGAACACTTCAATTGGAGAAGTAAAGCGATTTTTCCATAAACATCGGACTTTACACCAAATCATTGTTGCTTTTTAACTTTCCCACTATCTCCCTAACACCTTCCCGAATAAAATTACCTAGCATTTCTCCTTCAACAGGATTCCCTTGCTGAGTAGAGGCGATGACGATTCCGCCCGATCCACTTTTTCCAGTAGCAAGTGCCCGCGCTTCACTGGCGGCTATTATTCCTTGAAGGTATGCTTCGTCAGAAAGATTTCCGTTAACAAAGATGCATAAATTTACAACATCTTGCGTTCGTCCAACGGATGCTAGAATAAAAGTTTGCTCGTAGGTCTGGAAGTGAACTAGTTCGGGATTCGTTGCAGGCATTGCTACCGCGCTTTCCTTTTCATTAAACTCGTCGGAAAAGTACATAATAAATCTGGAGTGCCAACCTATTCCTGCGCCATTAGCAGATGCAGCCATCACTTTTAACGGGAATGGAGAAATTAACTCGGCAAAATCATCAGTAATTTCCAAAAATGACTCGTCTATTTTTATTGTGCTAACCTCTTCTTCTTCAGGAAGCAAAATCATTTGCGGTTTCGGAACTTTCGGATGTGGTTGAACTTCGAGAGTTGTTTTATACACTTCCCTAATCCGCTCTTCTTCTAAAACATCATCTGTTTTTCCTATTGCACTAATTTGGCCATCTTTTAGGAGCAGCAATCGATCACAATAAAGGCTAGCTAAATTTAAATCATGAAAAATTGAAACGACTGTCAATTCATGTTCCAGAGTCCATTTTTTTAATAAATCTAATAAATCTTTTTGAAACGATAAATCTAAATGATTTGTCGGCTCATCGAGTAACAGGACTTTTGGCTCCTGAGCAAGGGCTTGTGCAAGAAAAACTCGTTGACGTTCTCCACCCGAAAGCTCATTTAACAATTTGTCTTGAAAAATCTTCACTCCCGTTAAAGCCATTGCTTCATCAATTATTAGATCATCTTGAGAATCAGTACGCCCGAACAAGCCTCGTTGATGGGCATAGCGTCCTAACGAAACGGTTTCCCGTACCGTGTAGGCAAAAACTTCCGATGCTACTTGAGGTAATACTGCTGTAATTTTCGCCAATTCTTTAGTTGAGTAGTTTTGTAGTGGTTTCCCATTTATTAAAATTTCACCTTTATTAGGTGTTAACAATCCACTGATCATTTTCAATAATGTCGTTTTCCCGCTTCCATTCGGCCCTAAAATACCAAACAATTCGCCAGGCGCAGCTGAAAAAGTCACATTTTCCAAAACTCTAAAACCGGGATAGCCTCCATATAAACCTTTTACTTGAAGCATGTTCTATCCCCTTCTTTCCATTCGTCTTTTCACTAAAATGGCTGCAAAAGCGGGTGCTCCAATTAAGGCAGTGATAACACCAATGGGGAGTTCCGCTGGTTGAATTATCGTCCTCGCAACTAAATCAGCAAGTATAAGAAATCCTGCACCAACTAACATCGATAATGGCAGCAAATGCTTATGATCTGGACCGGAAAGCAGTCTGACAAAATGGGGAATAACGAGTCCGACAAAACCAATCGTTCCCGACACAGCAACTGCCGCACCAGTAAGCAAAGATCCTGCTAATAATATTGCAAGCTTACGTTTTTCCACATTGACACCAAGATGCTTTGCACGCTCTTCACCAAATGACATAGCATTTAATTCCCTTACGTTCATCATGAGGATTAACCCACCAATGATAAAGAAAGGAAGGATGATTCGTACATAACTCCAGCCGCGCATTGATACGCTGCCTAAGAGCCAGCCAATAATTTGTCTTAATTCTTCTCCAGAAAGTGCAATCATTAAAGACAATGCAGCACCAAGAAATGAACTAAATATGATTCCCGTTAAAATAATCGTCTCTACTTTCATAGAAGGCTCTATCGCTCTTGCAAAAAATAAAACGAGGAAAATAGTGATGAAGGAAGCCACTATGCTTATAAGAGGTAATGTAAATAACCCTATAAATGGCAGGGAAATTTGAAAAAATATAACTACGACAGCACCAACAGAAGCTCCAGATGAGACACCTAATGTATAAGGGTCAGCGAGTGGATTTCGTAGCAATCCTTGGAAAGCCGCTCCTGCAACAGCCAGAGAAGCTCCCACCAGACCAGCCAATACAACACGAGGAAGGCGAATGTTCATGACGATATTTGCCATGCGATCCGCCTCACTATTTTGATGTATTTGAAAAAAAATAGATACAATGTCTTTAAACGGCACATGCACAGCACCAATTGCGATTCCTAGAAAAATCGCCATTAGTAAAAATGCGCATGCACCCACGTATGAGACTAATTTTTTATTTCCCGAAAACGTCCGGGTAAATGGCTTTTGCAAGCTCCTCTACTCCTTCAACAATCCGCGGACCTGAACGACTTACAAGGTCCTCATTTACTAAATAAACTTGATTTTCTTTTACTGCCGTAATATCTTTCCAAGCTGCACGTTCCTTAATCTGCTCAGCAGCATTTTCAACATAGCCAACTGTTGTAATAATCGCATCTGGATTCATTTTGACTACCGCTTCTTCATTAATAGGAATCCAGCCTTCCTTGTCACTGACTGTATTTTTGGCATTGATGACTTCAAGCATTTCGTTCATAAACGTATTTTTTCCTGTTGTGTAAATCTCAGGTGCAGGAGAAACTTCAACAAATACTGTCTTTTGATCTTCTTCTGAAATGGAAGCTGCTTGTTTCTGAATGTCATCCAATTTTGCTTTCATATCTTGAATCAGTTGTTCTGATTCAGCTGTTTTCCCTGTTGCTTCACCAATCATTTCAATCGATTTATATACAGCATCAAAGCTTTGAGCATCATTTACGACAAGCACTGTAACTCCACTGTCTTTAAGCTGTTTAAGACCCGCTTCCCACAAAGTGGCGACTGATCCATGTGCAAGAACAAGATCCGGATTTAACGAAAGTATCTTTTCTACATTTAATTCCATGCCTGCTACTTTCTCTTTTGTAGCTGCCTCTTCTGGATAATTATCCAGTTCTGATACTCCTACCACTGCATCCCCTTCGCCTAAAGCATAGACGATTTCCGTATTACTTGGAATAAGTGAAACTATTTTTTCAGGTTTTTTCTCAATAACAACATCTGTATCACTTGCGTCTTTTATTGTAACTGGGAAGGCTTCTTCCGCTTTACTTGTATTTTCATCTCCCTGTTCTGAAACAGGTTGTTTGTTATTATCTTCATTTTGTGTGTTTCCATCTTTTCCGCATGCTGCTAAAACTCCAAAAACAAGCAAGATTGCAGCAAGTAAACCAAATAACTTTTTCATTTAATATGTTCCCCCTGAAAGTTTTTACTAAAGCTGTTTAAAAAATTTTAAACGCATAGCTCTTCTACGCAAGACCAAAGTCCAAGCTATGCCAATTAATAACACAAAAATAAAAAACATCCCCAAAACATGGAGATGTGCGTTTGCAATAAAAAACTGCCTTTTCTCCACCTCCCTATCCTCGTAGGTTTATTGGTGCAATGGTATCGGCAGGTCTCCTGGCTTATGATCATCGCTTACTGCCCCTTCCCATGCTAAAAGCACAGTGGTTTATGCAGCAAACTCCCAAATACAGTGGCGGGACCGCGTTGGATTTTAACCAACTTCCCTTTTCAGCTTCCCTATAAAAGGAAGCACCGATATCCAAGCTATGTATTTATAAGATTCCTCATTGATTATACATCTTTTTTTCTAAACCTACATCTTTTTTATTTGGTTATGGTCATAATAATGAAGTATGAGAATCAATATTTCATTAAATCTGGAGGTTGGAAAATGGGTTGGTTCATAGGCATCTTACTCTTTATAGCCCTGCTCATAGTTTGGTGCTACGCCGATTTTCACCTCGGTCTCTATCTGCATAAAAAGCGATGGAAAAAACGTTCATACTCGATGAGAAAAGGTCATCTTGAGTTAATCACAAACGGACCGGATTTATTTGAAACCTATTTTAAAGATTTAAGAGAAGCTAAGTCTAGCATTCATATTTTATTTTATATTGTAAAAAATGATCGTTTTAGTCAGGTTTTTTGGGATGTCTTAATGGATAAGGCAAGGCAAGGTGTAAAAGTTCGCTTGCTTTTGGATTGGTTAGGCAGTCGGCACGTTCGGAAAAATTGGATTAAAAACGCACGAAGTAATGGGATCGATGTAGCTTTTTGTCATGTACCGCGTTTACCATTTCTAATTTTTACCCTTCAGCAGAGAAACCACCGAAAAATCACGATTATCGATAATTATATTGGCTATTTAGGCGGGTACAATATTGGCAAGGAGTATATTGATTTGGAACCGAAATTGTCCCCTTGGCGTGATTATCATATTCGACTAAAAGGTGAAGGAATTTCTGATTTGCAAAATGAATTTATGGCTGATTGGGTAAGAGCTACGAAAAAGAATAAACCCGAGTTTGAGGATAACACTATTGATAAAGAAGATTTGCAAATGCTGCATCGATTTTATCCTTCAGAAGGAGTCGGTGCAGAATATCATCTTCTCAAACTTATTGATGGTGCGAAGACATCCATTATAATTGGGACTCCCTATTTTATACCTACCGAAGCGATTATCAAATCTATTGAAGCCGCATTAAATAGAGGTGTTTCTCTTACTGTTTTGGTACCTGATACGGCAGATCACGCAATCGTAAAGGAAGCTTCCTTTCGTTATTTACGAAGAGTCCTTGCAGCTGGTGGACAAGTCTACCAGTTTGGAAAAGGTTTTTTCCACGCTAAAGTGACGATTGTAGATGGAGAAATTTGTGATATTGGTACTGCCAACTTTGACCAGAGAAGTATCTTATTGAACCATGAAATTAATTGCTATATTTACGATAAAACTTTTATTGCAGATGTTGAAAAAGCCTTAGCTGAGGATATTAGTCATTCGCACCCAATGTCTTTGGAAAAGTTAAACAACGTTAGTATAGGTGTACGTATAAAGGAATGGCTTGGAAGGGCGATTGAAGGTTTGCTGTAAAGAATAATAAGAAAAAAGAGCAAGGCTTCCGCTTACCCTATTACAATCAAAAATTCCCGGGACGATTACCGGCTTCTATCCTCAATGTAGTAGAGTCTTAAACAGCAAAAGCCTTTGTTCAAATAAACCGTTTTTTACTTTATAAAAAGGTCGTGTCTCCTTAAAAGAGACACCTTTAAAGTGGAAATGATTTTGTTTTTCAATTACATCCCTAATAATAAACAACGATTTTCTAAACTTCCTTAGACTGCAAGGAAAATTATTTTTTAACAGTATCTTACATTTTTTCCGGTGCAGAAACACCAACTAATGCTAGAGCATTTTTTAATGTGATTTGCACAGATTTTATTAAAGCCAAACGAGCTTTTGTTTCTTCTGGATTTTCTTCATTCAACACTTTTTCTGCATTGTAAAAGCTATGGAAGAGTGAAGCCAATTCAAAAATATAATGAGTAATTCGATGCGGAATTCGTTTTTCAGCTGCATCTGCGATGATTTGTGGGAACTCACCAAGTTTTTTCAATAAGTCCATGGATTTTTCACTCATCAATACAGAAAGATTTGCATTACTATCAATCGAAAATCCTTTATCTTCTGCCGAACGTAGGATACTCCAAATTCGTGCATGGGCGTATTGTGCGTAATACACCGGGTTCTCATTCGATTCGGAAACAGCTAAATCCAAGTCAAAATCCATATGGGTATCAGAACTTCTCATTGCGAAGAAATAGCGCACGGCATCCAGTCCAACCTCTTCAATCAATTCGCGCATCGTGACTGCTTTACCGGTTCGCTTACTCATCTTCATCTTCTCTCCATCTTTATAAAGATGAACGAGCTGGATGATTTCAACTTCAAGACGATTGCGTTCGTAGCCCAAAGCCTCAATTGCCGCTTTCATACGGGGAATATAACCATGATGATCTGCTCCCCATATGTTGATGAGCTTATCAAAACCGCGATCAAGTTTATCCAAATGGTACGCGATATCCGGCGTTAAGTATGTGTACGTTCCATCATTTTTAATGAGCACACGGTCTTTGTCATCGCCAAACTCTGTTGATCTAAACCAAGTAGCTCCGTCCAACTCGTAAATATGACCTCTTTCACGAAGTTGATCTAAAGCCGGCTGGATTTTGTTATTTTCATATAAAGAAGTTTCCGAATACCAGACATCAAAATGGACTCTGAAATTTTCCAAATCCTTCTTTAATTTTTCCATTTCGTATGCCAATCCATATTTACGGAAAAAATCAAAGCGTGTTTTTTCATCCACATTGACGTATTTATCCCCAAATTCTTCGGCAAGTTTTTCCCCAATGCCAATAATATCTTGACCATGATACCCATCTTCCGGCATTTCTTTTTCAAGTCCTAGTGCTTGAAAATAGCGAGCTTCAACAGATAAGGCCAAGTTATGGATCTGGTTCCCGGCATCATTAATGTAATATTCACGTGATACATCGTATCCTGCTTTATCTAAAATATTGCAAAGTGAATCCCCAACTGCTGCACCACGGGCATGTCCAAGATGAAGGTCTCCAGTAGGATTCGCAGAAACGAACTCCACTTGAACTTTTTCACCTTTTCCAGCATTTGAACGGCCATACTCCTCACCCTGCTCGAGAATCGTACGAATAATATCCGTTAAATAGCTATTGTCCATATAAAAATTAATAAAACCTGGTCCCGCGATTTCAATTTTTTCAATCGAAGCCTTCGAGCGATCAATATTAACTTCAATTTGCTCTGCAATTGCACGAGGAGCCTTTTTCGCAATACGAGCTAGTTGCATCGCCATATTTGTAGAATAGTCTCCATGTGCTTTGTCCTTCGGTGTTTCGAGGATAACTTCCGGAATTTGTTCTTCCTTTGCAAGCTCGGCTTTTAAAACGGCTGTCTTAATTTCTTTTTTCAAGTTTTCTTGAATTTGCTCAACAATATTCATAACTTGTCCTCCTTATATTCAAGGTCCATTTCATAATATCCAGCAAGTGTTCCTTGCATTGATAAGTCATAAGCTAGACTTAATTTTCCTTCTTCATGACTCAGTATTTTAGTATCTGTCGTTAAAAATATGGTGCCCAATGTACTTTCATGAGTGCCTTGCTTTAGTTCTGATAAACTGAAAGCTAATCGCATTTTTATTAAACCATTTCTTAAAATAACTGCTTCATCTTTTAAAATTTTTACAACAGTATTGATTGTTCCTTCTTCTTGTACTTCATCATATGTTAAATAAATTGTATTTCCCTTCTCGTAACGAGTACCGAAAACGGTCAATTCATAAGTCTCAATCTCATCATCAATCCTCACATTTGTTGTGAGTTGGATTTTGACTGGGGTTTGTGTATCCACGGTCAAAAAACCACCTTTACATATAGTTAACCTTTATATTATAGGAAACTTTTATGCGGAAGTCTATTTCACTTGCAGCTATCTCCGAAAAAAATACATTATTACCTTTATTAAGGATAAACAAATGGCTATAATATAATCGACAAAATGTGATAATAGGAGATTTTTATGTTTTTAGAAATGGCAATAAATTTTTGTATATTGTTTACGTTTAGTGTGCTCTCTTACTGGCCTTTTCAAAATCGTGTTCGTTTCCACTTTCCTTTTCCTTCCATTCACCCATTTTTAATCGGACTTATAAGTGGTATTACAGGTCTAGTTTTAATGGGGACAGGGGTTACAATTGCCGATAAAGTGATTGTAGATGGACGTTCTGCTGTTATTGTTATTTCGGGAATATTTGGTGGACCAATCGCACCTCTAATCAGCGGATTGATTATTGGAGTTGCACGAATATTTTTAACAGGAGTAACATCCTCTTCAGTCATTGCTGGTGTAGGGACAGTCATTGGCGGATTAGTTATTTCTCTTTTCTCTATGAAAAAACGGATGACATTTCGAAATGCACAATTTTATTTTTATTATTTTACAATCCAAACAGTCTTCGTACTCGCTTATCTGATGGAATTTTCTTGGACTGCTGCCACGCAAATTGTATATTTTATTATTTTTTCATTTCTTTCATTTTTTACTGTTCTATTTATTTTAAGAGAGTTAAGTATCCATTTTACAAAGGTAGGTTTAGCTGAAAAATTATCGGAAACTGACTTTTTAACAGGGCTCAATAATAATAGAATGTTTCAAAAAGTAACAGAGTCAATTACCCTAAATGCGAATACACCTTTCTCTCTTCTTCTATTAGACATAGATCATTTTAAAAAAGTAAATGATACATATGGGCATCCGATTGGCGATGAGGTGCTTCGTGAGCTTGCTTCAAGATTGAGAAGAGTAACACATAAATATGAGGGAATTGTTTCAAGAAATGGTGGAGAAGAATTTTCAGTAATACTTCAAGCTACTGAAAAGGATATTGGAATCGAAGTAGCTGAAATGATACGTAAAGCGGTGGAGAGCGTACTGTTTCAAACATCCAATGGAGCAGAACTCAATATTACGATTTCCGTCGGATTAAGCACTTTTCCCGATAATGGAAATGAAATGCAAAAGCTTTATAATCAGTCTGATATTGCTTTATATCATGCTAAAAATACAGGTCGGAACAAAGTTGTGCATATTGATGAAATAGTAAAGACTACCTTACAATCAGTTTAAAATTTGTTGTAAGGTAGTCTTTTTCATTAGTGTGTTATTTACACCATCCAAGCATCATTTCTCTAATTAGTTTACTTGCCGTATTAGCTGTTTGCTCTGAGTGGTCGTATATAGGAGCTACTTCAACGAGATCGCAACCGACGACTTGAACGCCTGAATGAGCAATTTCATGAATCGAGGCCAACAGTTCTTTTGACGTAATTCCACCCGCATCTACTGTTCCCGTCCCGGGCGCATGCGCCGGATCAAGAACATCAATATCAATCGTCACATACAATGGACGGCCAGAAAGGGATGGTAACACTTTCTTCAACGGTTCAAGCACTTCAAATTTGGCGATATGCATTCCGTTTTCTTTTGCCCATTCGAATTCTTCTTTCATTCCGGACCGGATTCCAAATGAGTACATGTTTTTCGGACCAATCAAATCTGCTGCTTTTCGAATTGGGGTTGAATGAGAAAGTGGCTCTCCTTCATATTCCGTGCGTAAATCCGTATGAGCATCCATATGAATAACGGCTAAATCTGGATATTTTTTATACATTGCTTTTATGACTGGCCAAGAAAC
Organism: Lederbergia wuyishanensis; assembly: GCF_022900255.1. GTDB lineage: Bacteria > Bacillota > Bacilli > Bacillales > Bacillaceae_C > Lederbergia > Lederbergia wuyishanensis. The sequence goes on along the minus strand of NZ_JALIRM010000006.1, from coordinate 17,039 downwards.
AAGATGCTCCCCACCCATTCCAATCGGGAATTTCCCCGCTTCCAAAAGCGTATCAATATATTCTTCTATCATATCTAGACTTTTTTGTGCATTACCAAATGGAAGTGGAATGTCACCAGCATCAAAATATTTAACTTCAGACATTTCTCTGTCAAGATACGGACTGTATTCCTCAAGTCCAATGGATACTTTGCGAATTTGCCCCGGACCAAAACGGGACCCAGGACGATAACTTACAGTCCAATCCATAGGCATTCCATAAATCACAGCTTGGCTTTCTTCAAAATTCGGGTTACTGCCAATGAACACATTACCCGAATAAGCTTCATCAAAACGCATCAATCATTCTCCTCATCTAACCTGTCCCTTTTGGGTCAGTCCCCTTTGGACCTGTCCCCTTTGGACCCGTCCCCAATAAGATCAGAGACGAATTTTGGGAGGACGAAGGCTGCTTTATGCAGGTCTTTTGTGTAGTATTTTGTTTCAATTGGATGGAAACGATTCTCCTCTATTTCAAGCGGATTGTAGCGCTTGGAGCCTAATGTGAAGGTCCACATTCCACTAGGATATGTTGGGATGTTTGCGATGTAGAGCTTAGTGATTGGGAAAATTTCTTTCACATCGCGCTGCACTTCGCGAATAAGGTCTGCTTTAAACCAAGGATTATCGGTTTGGGCGACAAATATCCCATCTTCTTTTAAAGCCTTCGAAATGCCAGCGTAAAATCCTTTTGTAAACAAATTTACAGCAGGACCTACTGGCTCTGTTGAATCGACCAAGATGACATCATACTCATTTTCGCTTTCAGCTATTTCCATAAACCCATCGCCAACTTTTACTTCGACACGCTCATTATCCAATTCATATGCAATAGAAGGTAAATATTTCTTAGAGTATTCTATCACTTTCCCATCTATATCAACAAGTACAGCTTTTTTCACGCTAGGGTGCTTCATAATTTCGCGAATGACCCCACCATCACCGCCCCCTACCACTAAGACTCTCTCAGGATTTGGGTGTGTAAATAACGGTACGTGGGCTACCATTTCATGATAAACAAATTCATCTTTTTCCGATGTCATTACCATTCCATCTAGAAGAAGCATATTACCCCATTCTTCTGTTTCCACCATTTCTAGTAATTGAAAATCTGTCTGTTCAGTATGTAAAGTACGCTTTACCTTCATTGTGATGCCGTAATGATCAGTCTGCTTTTCAGTAAACCATAAACCTCCCATTATTCAGCCATCCTTCCGTGTGCAGGAGCACATTATTTTTTGTTTAGCTACAGGCGCTTACGCTTTTCTTTGTCCAGCTACATCGCCTATCGACTAGTGGATTACTACTTCCCCTCCTACGATAAGTCAACATCGTTTCGTCCTATCGGACTCATCGTGTTTCCTTTATCTCGTCAGGGAATACGGAATCCATACGTCGATGGGCAAGGCGCTTACGCTTTTTTTTGTCCAGCTGCAGACCCCAGCCCTTCGAGGTCAAATAACCTCAGTCAAAAAAAAAATCAAACTAAAGACTTTTTTGACTCAGAACATTTGCTAGTCGGAGCCCCGCAGGACGCGGGTCAGTAAGGCGTTGCAACAGGACGTTGCGTTCTTAGCCTTCCTTCAGCTTTTCAGGCGTCTTCCGCTTTTCTTTCTAGTTTTCCACTATCGTACATTTACAAACACAAAAAATTGTAGAAAAAACAAAGAATGATGTAAAGATGAAAATTTCTGTGAAAGTGATGAATAAAACAAGGCTTTTTCTTTCATACTGATGATAAAAGATTACTAGATTGAGGTGATGGAAAGTATGGAGACAGAAACGAGATCCCATAGAAGAAAGTGGAGAACGATTCGATTGCTGATATTTACTAGTATTTTAGCGATTGGAGCATTGGGAGCTCTTATTTTTTCATTTTTTATTTATATTAAAATACTAGGTCCACCTCCGCTTGCGATTCCTCAATCAACTTTATATTATGCGAACGATGGGTCTGTTATAGGTGAAAGCAATAGTGGTGAAAAACGTTATTGGGTCACGCTCGATGATATTTCTCCATCGGCCATTAACGCAGCCATTGCGATTGAAGATCGCACTTTTTATAATCATTCTGGCTTTGACTTTAAAAGAATCGTTGGAGCTGTCGTGGCCAACATAAAATCAATGAATAAAGTACAAGGTGCCAGTACGATTACTCAACAGTATGCTCGAAATCTATTTTTGACGATGGATAAAACATGGAAACGAAAAATTTCCGAAGCGTTCTACACGATTCGTCTTGAAGGAAATTATTCTAAAGATGAAATATTGGAAGGTTATTTGAACACTATTAATTTTGGACACGGAGCATACGGTATTGAGGCTGCCAGTCAATTTTATTTCGGTAAGAATGCCAAGGACCTAACAATTGCCGAAGGTGCTATGTTAATGGGAATTCCGAAAGGACCAGGCATATACTCGCCAATGATTAATTATGAAAAAGCGAAAAACAGGCAGCTGCTTATTTTAAAATCTATGCAGGAAACGAAGGCTATTACTACTCAGATAGCAAAAGAAGCTGCTGAAGAAAAGTTAGTTTTTACTGGGGTGCATCCACATCATCGCGCTGATTCTGCTCCATACTTTTATGATGTAGTAAAAAAAGAATTATTGAATACTGTAGGTTTAGATGAAAGAGTTATAGCACTCGGTGGTTTAAAAGTTTTTACAACTCTTGATCCAAGGCAACAAGAAATTGCAGAAAAAGTGATGCATGAAACATTTTCGACAGACTCAGATATTCAAGTCGGCTTTGCGGCAATGGATCCAAAGACTGGATTTGTTACGGCTCTTATCGGAGGTAGGGATTATGATGAAAGTCCATTTAACCGAGCAACACAAGCAGTGAGACAACCCGGGTCTACCATAAAACCGCTCCTTTATTATGCTGCTCTGGAGCGTGGTTTTACACCTTCGACATTAATCAGAAGTGAACCAACAACATTTAAATTGGAGGGAAATTCCGAGTATACCCCGCATAATTTTAATAACCATTATGCTAATAGAGAGGTTACAATGGCTCAGGCTTTGGCCGTTTCCGACAATGTATACGCCGTTAAAACCCATCTATTTCTCGGAGAAAGAGTTCTAGTAGATACTGTTAAAAAGTTTGGAATCAATTCCAAGATGTCTGCTGTTCCATCTCTAGCGCTAGGAACATCCGGGGTAAAGGTCGTGGAAATACTGAATGCTTATAGCATGCTTGCAAATGGTGGAAAAAAGGTAGAGCCTATCTTTATTCAGAAAGTAGTAGATTATCGAGGAAAAGTTATATATGAGGTTGAGCAAAAAGAAGAGCAAATTTTAAAGCCTGAACACGCCTTTATTATGAGTCAAATGATGACAGGTATGTTCGATTCAAAATTGAACGGATATGCGTCAGTTACCGGAGCTTCAATCGCAAACCAAATGAGTAGAGTGTATGCAGGAAAATCTGGCTCGACTAAATCAGATAGCTGGATGGCTGGCTTTACCCCAGGATTAGCGGCCGTCGTGTGGACAGGCTATGACCAAGGAAAAGAAATCACTTTAACCACTGATAAACTTTATGCAAAAAATATGTGGATACGTTTTATGGAACGGTCAATTAAGGGACAGCCAGATAAGCTTCATACATTCAGACCTCCGGCTGGCGTGACAGCAGTTCCCATCGATCCATCAAATGGAAAGCTTGCAACCAATATGTGTCCTGTCTTCAGGCTTACCTATTTTGAAAAAGGAACGGAACCTGCTGAAGCTTGTACAGAGCACCTGCTAACGGGTCCAAATTAATGGACCCGTTTAGACCGTTCACAAACGCTCGCATACTTTGTTGCTTACCTTTCTCGTCCATGGATGAAGGCTAGCGTCTTCGTTATGCTGCACGTCTTGTATGCCAAGCGTTTACAAGACAATCCGAAAAAGCCTTCATTTTAATATTTCATAATTTTCAATTCGTCCCGGTTACAATGATACCACTTCGATTATCCCCTGATATTTCATAGTTTCTGGTAACCGCTACTTTTTTGGAAGATTCACCTTTAAAATCATAATAGGAAATATAATATTTTTTATCTTCATAGTGAACAGAAATTGATGTTTTCTTTTTTAAATAGTCCTGGTACTGCTCAAGAGTCAAATTTTTTTCATACATTATTGCACTATGTGGCAAACCTACATAACGAAAATGCCAGGGTTCATACTGGATACCTGTAATTGCTGATTTATCTTTTGGATAACGCAAAATAAATCCATATTTCCACGAGTTTTTCTCTAGCCATTTCCCCTCTTCCGCATCTTCCATTCTTTTTAGCGTGGAGCCAATATCAAGAGAAATCCCCAAATTATGTTCGCTGAATCCAGCTGGCAAGGCATATGCCGGTCCCATCTCTTCGTATAATTGACTTTGCTCTTCCAAACTACGAAATCCACTATTAATCATAAAATGATCGACGTGGTCTTTTTTAGCCGCATTGACCATTGTAGAAAAACGCTCTGCCACTTGTTCTGATATCCTAATATCAGGATCTAGCAATTGATACCCCTGCATATGATTTTGATGTTCAATTAAATTAATAATATCTCGTTTTACACCTATTTCTTGCACTGGGTTATCATGATTGACCAATAATAGATTACCGTAATAAATATGATCTTTTTCAATAGTGATATAACCTGCATCCTTACTTTTTTCATTTGAAATGTTAATCTTCGGATTAAGATCATTAAACTTATAACCGAATAATAATACTAGTATCCCTAATAACAACAACCATTTTATCTTTTTCATCGTATCTTCCCTCCATCTTCATAATAGGAAACATTAATAAAGAAAAAAGGAAGAAAAGATAAAGTTTTTATTAAGATTTTTGAGGTATGCGAACTTTAAAATACGTTTGAATCGGATCACTAAAGGCCGTAATCGTTCCATGATGTTGTTCGATAATATTTTTTGCGATGAATAAACCTAATCCGGTGCTATTATGATTTATAGTTCTCGAACGATCACCTGTGTAAAACACATCGAAGATATGAGCAAGTTCCTCTTCTGGAATATAACTTCCATAATTTACAACTTCAACTACTACCACATTTTCATCTATATACCCTTTTATATCAATATATTTCCCTTCCGCACCATAACGAATGGCATTTGACAGTAAATTTTCAAAAACTCTCGCGAGCATTTCCCCGTCGCCTAAAATTTGCAGGTTTTGATCCATGTCAAGCCTAGTAACTAAACCGGATTTTTCTAAGCTCGGATAAAATTCTTCGTTTAATTGTAAAATTAGTTCTCCAATATTAATAGGATCCTTACCCATTTTTAGCATCCCATAATTAAGGCGAGAAATCTCAAAAAGTTCATCAATAAGTTTTTCTAACCTTAATGATTTCGTATGAGCAATCGTTAAAAAGTGCTTCATTTGATCTTCGGATATATGTTGGTCCTTCATAAGCAATTCTAAATATCCTAAAACAGACGTTAGTGGAGTACGCAAATCATGGGCCAAGTTGACAATTAGTTGTTCCTTACTGCTCACAGCAAGACTTTCCCTATGTAAGGATTCCTTTAATTCCTGTGCAGCTTTATTTATATCTTCTGCAATTAACCGAAACTCGTCATTTGTTGAAATATGCACGCGGTTATTAAAGTCACCATTTGCAAGCTGATGTATACCGGATGAAATTTTTTTAAAATACGTTGCGTAGGATTTTGTAAGTAAGAAGAAAAAGAGAATCGCAAGTGGGATAAAAATAATTAGGAAAACATTAATATCGCCTATTTTAGCTATCGTATACCTTATATTTGCTAAGGGTTCACCCATTTGCACATTAGATTCTTTATAATAGAGTTGAAGTATTTTATAAAGTCCGAATGTTATTCCACCAGCAATTCCCATGCTGATACATAAACGAATAATCATCTGTGTTCGAAAGCTGCGAATCATCTTAGCCATTGAATGTATACCCTACTCCCCAAACGGTTTTAATGAATTTATTCTTATGCTGATCTTCTTTTAATTTTTTTCTCAACCCCCGAATATGTACCATAACCGTATTACTGCCTTCATAATACTCTTCTCCCCACACATGTTGGAAGATGTTTTCAACACTGTAAACCTTTTTCGGGTAACTTGCTAATAAATATAAAATATCAAACTCTTTAGGTGTTAATTCTATTAGCTCGCCATAAAGCTCAACAGTACGTTCTTCTGGATTTATAACCAATCCAGCAATTTCCAATTCACGGGCTTTCTCAGCCGTTTGATATAAAAGCTTAGAACGACGCAACTGAGCATTGACTCTAGCCACCAATTCCATCGGATTAAATGGCTTTGACATATAATCATCGGCCCCCATGACAAGTCCTGTGATTTTATCTAAATCCGATGTTTTAGCGCTTAAAAAAATGACTGGTAATGAGTATTGCTCTCGAACTTGGCGAATCACTTCATAACCATCCATCTTAGGCATCATAATATCTAAAATCGCCAAATCTATTATTCGAGTTTGAATTACTTGAAGCGCTTCCAATCCATCGTGAACCTTGATGACTTGATAACTCTCCTTCTCCAAATGAAACCCTACTAAATCAGCAATTTCCTTTTCATCATCCGCTATGAGTATTGAAACCATAATTTCACCACCTAGGAAATTAAATCGATAAAAAAGCCTGAGGTGTGCGGCCTCAGGCTTTTTTAATGTCAGCTTGGGGGTTATCTCCTAGCTGAATTGTTGTCCAGCTGCAGGCGCCTGCCCCCTCGTGGTCAAATAACCTGAGTCAATAAAAGTCAAACATCGGACTTTTTTTTGCATCAGAACATTTGCTTGTAAGGGCTAAACAGGCACCTTCCGCTTTTCATTGTCCTAGTTTGTATTATTGTACAAACTATATGTAAGTTTACTTTCTTTCCTAACAATCGGCAAGTAAGCACTATTATATTTAGTAAATGTCACAGATTGTTCAAAATTGTTATCACTCAACTAAGTTCTTTCTTCAACTCTTCACTTGATCTTTCCCACATTTCCGGGTCATGCTGTTCTAAAAAGATGCCTAGTCTTTTTCTTGATTCCTCATCCATATTATGAACAATGATTTTTCCTTTCATTGCCTTATCCATATGATTTACATGTTCCGGCATAGATTTATAGCCTCTTCGTGCAGGACGGTTAATATATAATTCGCAAGCAGTGGCCCCTGCGTAATATGTTCCTTCAGGTTTGCGATCGACAGCAACCCAAATGATCCAATATTTCTTTGTATTTTCCTCCGGATAGTCCGTTAAAAGCTCTTCAAGGGATTTTACATATCGAACCCCACGTTCAGTTTTACTTCTAGCATGCATCGCCTGGAGTTCAATCCACACTTCGCCTTCTTCTACATCTACCATAACCGGCGTAATATTTTCCAAACTGAGTGAGCCTATTCCGAACCCTTTATGTCCATCTGTTGGATCATTTTTGATAATATTAAACTCTAGTTTTTTCTTCCCTTGTTCCATGAAAATACCTCCTCACTTAAGCATTTCCTTATATAGGATGTTCAAAAAGTCCGGTAAAAATGACACTTCGAATTTCTTCGTTGCCTTGTTTCTCCGCTGCTCATGTATCAGGAGAAGGATCTTCTGCTAAAGTCGCCCACGTCCTGTGGGCAACGCAGAAGTCAGCACACACGAGCAAGTCCGCTGCTCGAAACTGCGCCGCCTTGAAATTCCGACGTACAGGATGTACTAGTGCGGGCGATGCGACAGGACGTCGCAGCCTGAGCCCGCCGACGCACAGGACGTGCTAGTGTCGGCGTTGCTAACAGGACGTCAGCGCTTTTAGCCGACATCCTCCTTTTTGAACACACACTCATAAAAACATCATAAACACATTCTGAAGGCTTTTGATAAAAAATGGTACTGCTGTATAGATAATCGGATAAATCGTATATCTTCCGAGTGGTGTAATAACCAGAATCAAAAATATTAACGAACCATATTGTTCATACTGTGTCATTTTCGCCCTTACTGAAGGTGGAAGCAAATCTTCTAATATTCTGTATCCGTCCAATGGGGGAAGTGGCAGTAAATTAAACACAAATAAAAGTACGTTAAAATACACAAACAAATTGAAAAACTGCATAACTAACGGCGGTAACGAAGCAGCAATACCCGAGACAATTAGTAAAACTAAAACACCAGTTCCAATTAATGCAAGTAAAAAGTTACTGACTGGTCCCATTAATGATACGAGTATGCCACCAAGACGCGGATTTTTAAAATGATATCTATTTACTGGGACTGGACGTGCCCAACCGAAGCCCGCGATAAAAATTAATATCGTTCCAATCGGGTCAAGATGTTGTATCGGATTTAATGTCAATCTTCCTTGATTTTTCGCTGTTGGATCTCCAAATTTATATGCAGTATAGGCATGTGCAAATTCATGCACTGTAAAAGCAATTATTATTACTGCTGCTATTAGCGGAATTTGTTCCAAAGGCGGGAAGTTAAAAAAACGATCCACATATCCAACTCCTTTAATGATTATCTTCTTTAGAAACATTATAGCAATATATTCTTATTGATTCGATTATTAAAAAAGCATACACTTTTCCTTGAATACATATTTAGTAGGAGGATTGTTAAAATGCCTTTCGTAACTGTAAAAATGCTAGAAGGACGTTCGGAAGAACAGAAAAAAGCATTAGTAGAAAAAGTAACGGCTGCCGTTGTTGAAACAACTGGAGCTTCGACTGAAAAAGTTGTTGTTTTCATTGAGGAAATGAGCAAAAACCACTATGCGGTTGGTGGAAAAAGATTAAGTGACGAATAGAAACTGCTTGGGCAACGGTTTATCGTTGCCCACCCAAATCACTTAATCTACAAAAACCATTCTTTTTAATTCCTCAATATATGTATACGCTTCTTCAATTTCTTCCTTGGTATACGATTGTTCACTCTTTAACACTTGAATTTTTTCTTCCACTTCAGACCTTAATAATGTATCAAAGTATAAAATCGTTGATACGAGTTCAAGAAAACGCGCATTTTTCACATTCATTTTTACAAGGCATTCCTTTAAGTTTGGAAGATCCATTTGATAAGATTCCAAAAATTCCTGCCCCGAATCTGTCACCCTATATTTATAATGAACATATCCGTTCTTCTCTTCTTTAACCTCATCGATAAAGCCAAAATTACATAATTCTTCGACTCGTAATGTTAATTCCTCAGAATATGGTCCGTAAAAATGAAATTCAAACTTCTCTTGAAAAGGGAAATTCATTTTTTTTGCAATATAAACCATCTTTTGCAGTTTTTTACGTCCAATGATTTCTCCTGACTCAGCAAATATATTCATTAATCGTAGATGGTCATTCAGCATGACAAATATTCAACTCCTGCTTCATTTTTCAGTGATGATTCATCCATGTTTCCTCAAGATGGATAATATTTGCTGTTTGATTTTTCCATGTTTTGATTGGTCTAAGAGGAAATCCTCTGGGTAATACAATTTATGGTCTGTTCGTCTTTTTCCAGAAATTGCTTGTACGATGGCCGACTCCCTAGATAATTCACGCAATTCACCGTTAGGCATTAATAAGTGAATAGGGAGACGCTCTTCCTCTTCACCTGGCCGGTAAAAATCATAAGGCAGATCCGAAGACGAATCAACTGCCAAATAATAGTCAGGGTCAATCTCTGCTTTCCGAAACAGTTCATCCAAATTACCCAATAATTTATATTCTCGCGCAGGATCAAATTCCACATATTTCAGTAGATTACGATTCATAAATCGATTGCACAAGTCACTCAGAATAAAATCCTCTTCGTCCTCCCACATTTGAAAATAGTATAAAATAACAGCTTCATCCAATTTTAAATAATCTTCTAATGTCACACTTTCCTCAAAAAGGGAAATAAAATGAGTTGGTTCATACTTGAAAGTATACGAGTTTTTATATAATGCTTTGGCACGTTGAAGGATCTTTGTCAGAATTACTTCTGCACTTCTTGTTACAGGATGAAAATATACTTGCCAATACATTTGATAGCGACTCATAATATAATCTTCAACTGCATGCATCCCCGTTGACTTGAAAACGACTTGATCCTCACGTGGCCTCATGACCCGCATGATTCGCTCCATATCAAAATGTCCATAGCTGACACCAGTAAAATACGCATCACGCTGCAAGTAATCCATGCGATCCGCATCAATTTGGCTGGAAATTAAGCTGACAACGAGTTTATCTTCGTATGTCTTTCCTACGACATCAGCCACCTTTTGTGGAAAGTCGGGACCAACTCGCCTAAGAACAGCATTTACTTCAGTATTCCCAAGAATGATTTGTCTTGTAAAAGACTCGTGGTCTGTATGGTATACTTTTTCAAATGAATGTGAAAAAGGACCGTGTCCAAGATCGTGTAAAAGGGCAGCACAAAGAGAGAGAAGTCTTTCATTTTCATTCCATTCAGGTCTCCCCTTAAAAACGTCATCCACAATTCGCCGGACGATTTCATAAACACCTAGCGAATGATTGAAACGGCTATGCTCTGCACCGTGAAAAGTTAAATATGTAGTTCCAAGCTGTTTGATTCTACGAAGACGCTGGAATTCTTTCGTTCCGATCAAATCCCAAATAATTTTATCTTGAACATGAGCATAACGATGAACAGGGTCTTTGAAAACTTTTTCCTCGCTTAATTTAACATTGGAATTCTGCATCTACAAACCCTCTTCCTATCTATCATGTTTACATTATATCGGTTTTGAATTTTTTAATAAAGTGCATAAGTTTCTATTAATTTATTGCCAATTTGGTATATAAATTGGTTTTGTTGTCCATCCTATAATTACCGGAATAAAAAGAAAATAAATGGGAGTTGAAAATGATGAAAACACGTCAAGATGCTTGGACGGAGGAAAATGATTTACTGTTGGCTGAAACAGTGCTTAGACATGTTCGCGAGGGAAGCACACAGCTAAACGCATTTGAAGAAGTCGGTGATAAATTGAATCGAACTTCTGCAGCTTGTGGTTTCAGATGGAATGCAGTTGTGCGCCATCAGTACGAAAAAGCGTTAGATTTAGCTAAAAAGCAGCGAAAGCAACGTCAAAGAATGCTTGGTAAAGAGCAAAGCGGCAAGAAGAAACTACTTTACCAACCGCCAATCACTCTTCTTAATGAGAGCCCGTTAGAAAGCTCAGTTGTACAAACAAATTCATTTGAATTGTATAGTGATGAAATGGGAGAGGAAAATACTATTTCCGAATTGGCACCTTTAACAGGGAACTTATTGCCAGTACCTTCTACTGTACAATCTGGTGAAATGAGCATGGAAAAAGTAATTTCATATCTACAGACGTTCCAAAGTTCTGAGATTCATTTAGATATTTTAAGAAGCGAGAATCAGAGATTAAAGAGGGAAATTTCCGATTTACGAAAAGATAATGATTCATTGAAAAAGCAAGTTTCCAAGCTAGAGGATAACTCTGAAACAATGCAAGAAGACTACGAAACATTGATGAAAATATTAAACCGCGCTCGTAAGCTCGTATTATTTGATGAAGAAAGTCCAGCGACTACATTTAAAATGGATAGAAATGGGAACTTAGAAAAATTAGCTGAATAAACGTAAGCGTTATGCCCATTAAAAGTAGTGCCAAAAACAAGCAATAAGGGTAAAGCCGTGAACAGTGAGTCACGGCTTTATTTTGCTATTCCGTTCAATCATTCTCTCGTAATAGGATTGAAACCATTCAAGTTCCTGTCCTTGCAATGAACTAGAATATAATTTTCCTGCCAATCCTTGCATCGACTGAAGAAATCGGAGCATCACATCTTGAATGGATAAATCCACTTTCAACAACTCCGATAAAGATGCCATTACTTCAGGTCGAACGTCTGGAAAAAAGAACTTGGACGATTCATTGAATTTTGAATATGTATAAAAATCCCGTACTAGTTCTGCACGTTCCTGTCCACTTCCTATTACACAAAGATAGATTTGAACGGCAACTCCTTTTCGGATCCGCCGCTGAGAGATACCTGCAAATTTTTTTCCATCGATGCTTAAATCATAGCTTCCCGGACAATATGATCCAACAATCTCGTAGGCTTCAATTACTTGAGGAAAGTCCTTGAACATAAGGCAAATGAGATCATACATAGAGTCATAGCCACGATTGATGTCAATACCTTTTTCGGTATCCGGAAAAATAAGAGTAAGGTTGAGGACTCCCTCATCAAGAACGACGGCAAGCCCCCCAGAATTACGAACAATCCCTACATAATTGTTCGAAGCCAGAAAATCAAGCCCATCTTGCAATGCCGGAAGCTTCGTATCTTGTATTCCTAATACTAGAGTATTAGTGTGAACCCACGCTCTCGCTGTAGGTGGAGAATATCCGCTACCAACCGACATACAAAGAGTATCATCAATGGCAAATGATTGCATCGCGTTAAATTGTGGATTCACACTTGTTTGATCGATGATTCTCCATTCTTTTTGCTGCAAAAGTAGATTACTTCCTGACATGTACGTAAAACTCCTTCAAACCGTACGATTAATTTCTTTCGAGAGATTGAACCGCTGTGACAAGTGCTAGATTGTACACATCATCTTCACTGCATCCCCTGGAAAGATCATTTACTGGTGAATTTAACCCTTGTAAGATTGGTCCTATTGCTTCAAATCCTCCAAGGCGTTGAGCAATTTTATACCCAATATTCCCTGCTTCAAGACTAGGGAAAATGAACACATTAGCATCTCCTTGAATTGGAGAATTCGGTGCCTTTTTCTTTGCGACAGAAGGTACAATTGCTGCATCAAATTGAAACTCTCCATCAATCATTAATTCTGGATTCATTTCACGAGCCAATTGAAGAGCTGCTTCCACTTTTTTCGTTTCGTCAGAGACTGCTGACCCTTTAGTCGAAAAACTAAGCATCGCAATACGTGGTTCAATATCAAACATTGTAGCTGTTTTTGCACTTTCAACCGCGATTTCTGCCAGATCTTGTGCTTCCGGTGCAATATTGATGGCACAATCCGCAAAGACATACTGTTCTTCATCTTTAACCATTATAAAAACACCTGAAGTTTTACTAAGTCCAGGCTTCATTTTTATGATTTGTAAAGCTGGTCGTACTGTATCAGCGGTTGAATGAACTGCCCCGCTTACTAAACCGTGTGCCTTGTTCATATAAACAAGCATCGTTCCAAAATAATTTTCGTTAAGCAACAAATTTTGAGCTTCCGATTCAGTTACCTTTCCTTTTCGCCTTTCTACGAAGGCTGCTACCATTTCATCGATTGCAACATATTTAGCAGGGTCGTACAATTCAATTCGCTCCAAGGAAACATTCATTTCATCTGCTTTTTCTTGAATCATTTCCATATTGCCAATTAAAACCGGAGTTAACACTTCCTCCGCCGCTAGTCTCCCAGCAGCTGCAAGTACCCTTGGGTCCAAAGCTTCTGGAAAAACAATTTTTCGATCCCATCCTCTTGCCTTCTCTTTTAAAATTTCGAATAAGTCATTATTCAAGTCAGCCATGACATTTTTCCTCCTGTCTTAAGTAGTATTACCTTAACGACCTTCTATCATAATCCTCTCCTTAAGCATATACCCATTTTTATTTTATTGATAATAAAATGGTATGAATTTCTGACAATATTTTTACATAGGTGGTTAATAAGAGAACGCTTGGATAAATTATGATATAGTTTATTCTAGTAGCCTAAAGGCTAGAATGAATCACAAACGAATAGAAATAGGAGTTGATCCAAATGAGTGAACCAGCACAAACACTAGATGGTTGGTATACACTGCAAGATTTTAGAACGATGGATTGGGCTTCATGGAAACGACTTTCAAGTGATGAGCGCCAAGCGGCAATTCATGAGTTTTCTCAATATCTAGATAAGCTTAATGCTGTGCAAGATCAAAAAGAAGGCAGCCATGCCCTCTATACCATTGTTGGTCAAAAAGCAGATTTCATGCTAATGATTTTGCGTCCCACATTAGAAGAATTAAATGAACTTGAAAATGAATTCAATAAATTAACGATTGCTGAATATACAATTCCTACATACTCCTATGTTTCAGTTGTGGAATTGAGTAATTATATGGCAAAGGAATCAAAAGAAGATCCTTATCAAAATCCGTATGTTCGCGGACGTTTATATCCAATCTTACCGAAAACGAAACATGTTTGTTTTTACCCAATGGACAAGCGTCGCCAAGGCAATGATAACTGGTATATGCTATCCATGGAAGAAAGAAAAGAATTGATGTATAGTCATGGAATGATTGGTCGAAAATATGCTGGAGTCATTAAACAGCTAATTTGTGGATCTGTCGGTTTTGATGACTTTGAATGGGGAGTTACATTATTCTCTGATGAAGCTCTTCAATTCAAAAAGATTGTATATGAAATGAGATTTGATGAAGTAAGTGCACGCTATGGTGAATTTGGATCGTTCTTCGTAGGTAACATCCTTGAAGATAACGATCTTGAGAAATTTTTATATATTCAATAATACATAAACAGTCTTCTTTCCTCAAAATATCGGAGTGAAGGCTGTTTTTTTTATATTAGTATAGTTAAAGTGGATTTCCGATTCTCTACTGAACCATTACTCTACAAGAGACCGACACTTTGCACAAACAACAACACATCATCATGGCATGGCTCTTTAAGAACCTTCTCTTTACTTCCGCAAATTTCCAGAATGATGTACTGCATACAAGCTCTCCTATTTGCATAGTTATGAAAGAGCGAATAAAATTGGTGCTTTTATCATCCTCCCTACCCATACATTCATTCTGTAGGTTACAAATTAGGAAAAGGCACCCGAATCTTTAAGGAGGGAGTAATTTGTCAAATTCATATCCATATCAAAATATGGCCGGATATTATCCTCAAGCTCAAAGACAACAAATGCCGTTTCCACCACAACCCCAATTTCCAGCTGGATTTTATCAACAACCTATGCAGGTTCCAACTGGCATACCTTCTAAAGGCGGAGTCAATGTCCCGGGCATGCTTCCTATAGAGGAATCCTACATCGAGAATATTCTCCGCCTAAACAAAGGTAAGCTTGTCCATGTTCATAGTACTTTTGAGCACAACCGTGAATGGAACGCAAAGATTTTTAATGGAATAATCGAAGCAGCCGGTAGAGATCACCTTATTTTAAGTGATCCTCAGACTGGAAAAAGATACTTAATCCCTATGGTGTATGTTGACTATGTAACATTTGACGAACCAATAGAGTATGAGTATCCATTTGGCGCTGGCCCTCTAGCATCTGCCCCGCCAAGATAATTAACAAAGTAAAAGCGCCTTGATTGATCCATACATCAAGGTGCTTTTGTTCTTTCATGCTTATCAATTACATCATTTATAAATGCCACACTATCTGAAAAAAAGCCTTCATCATATATCCCATGCAGAAGCATCCCTCCTGTATAATCGTGATGGTCTAACTTTTCCAAGAAATATTCGAAATCTACAATTCCGTCCCCAGCGTAAGTGGGAATTAGATTGTCGCCTTCTTTAATATCTTTACCATGTGCAAGATAAATATCATTACCTAATAGATTAAAAGCATTGTCGATAATTGGTCTTACGTTTTCTTTTCGAGCTTGTCCTTTTTGGAAAAGGTTCGCAACATCCATAATAATTTTTAAACGAGGAGTTTTAAAAGTGTCCAGTAGTTTTCTCGCCATCTCAGGAGTATTGATGCAGTTATTGGGTTCACATTCAATACCTAAAATTAAATTGTATCGTTCTGCTTGCTCTAATACTTTGTCTATGGAAGCTAAAAGATCTTCCAATGCTTTAGGTTCTTGGTTACTCTCATGCCAAGCCCACATACTTTTAGTATTTCTGCTACCAGTGCATAGTGTTATGAATTCACAATCTAACTCCCGACTCGCTTCTGCAATAGCGGCAAACCATTTGTGTCCATCTTCCCTCTCCTGTTTAGAAGGGTGTATCATGTTGAATGTTCCATTGACTGCAACGATTTCAACATTATTTCCCTCAGATTGTGTTTGTATCTCGTGTAATAGATTTGCTTCAAACCTCAATTGCATATGTTCTTCACACACAGAAGAAAAATCAAATTGAACTTGAGAGAATCCCGTATCGCGGATCGCTTTAAATAATTCCCCTGTTGTGGGACGCTTCATTTCAACAGAGTACATCCCTAGTTTCATAATCGATCCACCTTCCTTTCTAGCAATCTTGAATAATTCAATAATGTATTTTTACTTAACCACCTTCTAAATACACTTCTATATAGAGCACATAATTTCCTTCGAATAAATGTTTATAAAAATCTCGATGGTCTTAAACTTTTTAGTAGCTGAATACACAAAAAACACCTTGCCTATTTTTTACAAATGCAAGGTGCCTAATTTTCCAGATATCAAAGATGCTTTACAGCAAAAACAATTAGAAGAACCCACGAAATAAGGAATGCAATACCGCCAAACGGAGTAATAGCACCTAGAACCTTGATTCCAGACGTACTCAATATGTACAAACTTCCGGAAAAAAGGATAATTCCTATCAGCATAGTCCAGCCAGACCAAGATAAAAGTGAGGAAACAGGAATATTTCTTCCGATAATTCCAACAGCAATTAAGCCTAACGCATGGAACATTTGATACGTAACCCCTGTCTTCCAAACTTCTAAATATTTCGGTTCAAGCTTCCCTTCCAATCCGTGAGCACCAAAAGCTCCTAGTCCAACTGCTAAAAATGCATTGATTGCTCCGATAATAATAAAGATTTTCATATGTTCAAATCACCTTTCATGTCTAGTTGCAGTTCCTATCGATAAGCGAACTTCTTGTCCTCTTCCCTACGATAAGTCAACATCGGCTCGTTCCTTTCCGTGTTTCCTTTATCTCAGTCAGAGGCCCCGAAGTTTGTACCTCGACGGACAGTGGACCTCGATGGACAGGCGCTTCCGCTTTTCTTTGTCTAGCTGCAGCGCCTATCGACTAGCAAA
>NZ_JALIRM010000005.1 GCF_022900255.1 Lederbergia wuyishanensis | reverse complement strand
AACTTCTTGTCCTCTTCCCTACGATAAGTCAACATCGGCTCGTTCCTCTCCGTGTTTCCTTTATCTCAGTCAGAGGCCCCGAAGTTTGTACCTCGATGGACAGGCGCTTACGCTTTTCTTTGTCTAGCTGCAGCGCCTATCGACTAGCAAACTTCTTGTCCTCTTCCCTACGATAAGTCAACATCGGCTCGTTCCTCTCCGTGTTTCCTTTATCTCAGTCAGAGGCCCCGAAGTTTGTACCTCGATGGACAGGCGCTTACGCTTTTCTTTTAAAAATCAAACAATGAATCTCCATTCGCTCCGTCATCCATCTTAACTGGTTCTTGGCTAGGAATAGAAATAGTTTGGACATTTTCAAGAACCGTGTTTTTTTGAGTTGTAAAATTGCCACTAACTTCTCCCTCTAACGCCAATTCAGCGAGGGCTTTAACTGCATATAGATGCCCTTTTAGCTCGTGCTCTCCATTTGCTCCCCTAGCTTTCCTTATCTCGATTTCCATTTTTTCCAGCAACGTTTTATATGAAATACTCATTCTGACAACTCCAGTCATTGCAATTACAATTGGTAGCCATTCGTTTCCTCGCTTAAGCATTTTTCCTTTGCTACAATTACAGCATAGGCATTTTTACGATAAAAATCAAAAAATAAATTCATGCGAAAGGCGTGATATTTCGTGGAATGGCTGCAAAAAGTAGATTCGAATTACTGGCTTATTAAAAAAGACTGAGGAAATTTAACTGTCAGCTATCGTCTTAAAGAAATCATTTTTTCGGTAAAGTCCGCCTTTCAGCATGTCATGATTGCTGTTTCCTATAATTTTGGGCGGATGTTAATTTTAGATGGAGTCGTACAATCGACAGCATTGGAAGGACATATTTATAATGAAATGATTTCTCATGTTCCTCTCTTTTTACATAAAAATCCTCAATAGGTATTAATATAAAAAAGCAACAAAGTTTAGAAAAGAGCCATCCGAAAAAATTATATATTAGGAATTTGCCAATCAATAGGCGTTTCATCTAATTCATGCAAAAACTCATTCGTTTTTGAAAAAGGATTGCTGCCAAAAAAGCCCTTTCTTGCCGCAAATGGACTAGGGTGTGGAGATTGAATGATCTTATGTTTATTCGTATTAATAAGCGCGATTTTTTCTTGTGCTGGACGTCCCCAAAGAATAAATACAACTGGCTTTTCCCGTTCATTAAGCAACGAAATCACTCTATCCGTAAAAATCTCCCATCCTTTCCCTCGATGAGAAAATGCCTGCCCAGCTCTGACAGTCAAAATCGTATTAAGCATGAGGACGCCTTGTTCTGCCCACTTAACTAAATAACCGTTATTTGGAACTTCACACCCAATATCATTTTTCAACTCTTTAAATATGTTTCTTAACGAAGGCGGTATTCGCATTTCTGGTTTAACGGAAAAACTAAGACCATGAGCTTGGCCAGGTCCATGGTAGGGATCTTGACCAAGAATAACAGCTTTCACATTTTCATATGGTGTGTAATGGAGAGCGTTAAATATATCTTTCTGATTTGGATAAATGGTAAACTTTGAGTACTCTTCGATTAAAAAAGCCCAAAGCTTTTCATAGTATGGCTTTTGAAACTCCGATTCTAGCAATTGAGCCCAATCATTTTTTAAAATGTTCTTCATGTAGTCCCTTCTTTCATCATTCGTTTCTGTACTCTTTACCCCAAAAATGTTTCATTTAAAATGTTTCCGGTTATATAAATAGTGTCCATATATTTACTAGAAAAGGAGATGTAATGCATGAATACCGTCAGAGTTTGCGAGAATGGTCTAGAAGCAAAAAATATCATAAATGAACTTACTGCCCAAGGATTTGAGCATGATGATATTTATTTATTTGCTCATGATGAAGAACGATCCAAGGATTTGACGGACGTTACAGATACCGGAGTAGTAGGAGTGGGAGAGCTTGGAGTTCTTGATTCGGTCAGCAATGTCTTCCGAAAAAGAGGAGACGAACTTCGCGCTAAATTTGAAGCAGTCGGATTAACTGAAGCAGAAGCAGAACAATACGAGAAAGTTCTCGACCAAGGACAAGTTGTCATCGTTGCAACAACTCAACACTAATATTCAATTAATGAGGGCTGCCATACTCTAACTGGCAGCCCTTATATCATCTTTGAATAATTTTCTGGATTTCACAACCCAGTAAATTGAACCTACCGCGATAATTGCTATTAACAACTCTACTAAATAAATGTTTTTAATGACACCTGCTTGGTAAAGAGCTGCAGGGAAATCAAAAAATGCATGTATGAGGATCGCTAAAAAAAGAAACATAATTTTACGACTACGGATTGAATATAATACGAGGATTGATAGACCGAGATGAATGGCGAGAGCACTTAAGCGTTCAATCCCTCCTAAAAGGATGATAAACGAAGAACCACTCGTCAATTGAGCCTTAATTGGAGCCATCGATTCTCTTGTTTGTTCATTGATTAACAATGAATCAAACGTTCCATTATTAATCATAAAAGCAAAAACAAGCATCACAATACTATTGACCCCAACTAATAGAATAGCCTCCATTCCGCCATGTCCAAGTCCAAACGCGAGTCCATCTTTCCACTCCCGGTATTTCTTTAAAGCTAATTTCATCATTATAAATCTGCCAGTTTCTTCAAAAATACCAGCCATTAGTCCTCCATATAGCATAAAAAGCCATGGATTTTCTAAAAATTGTTTCGTAGATGTATTCCATACGAGCAAATAGCTATGTAAAAGTCCTTCCAAAACCGAAGCGAATAGAAAAAACGTCGCCATCCCTATCAATAATACAATAAGCGATATTTTGTATCTTTTTTTGAAAAAAACAAGCAAAAATATAGGTGTACCTATTGCAATGATAAATGAAACAATCATTGAAACAATTGTTGCAGAACTTACCATACAAAACTCCCCTAACCTATTAAAGAATGATAGATTTTCCTCGCTTCGTCTGGATTTTTTGTACCATGGACGAGCGCGCGGCCATCTTTAAAAAAGACAACTCTTGTTCCTTCTTTTACGATTGAAAGCAAGAAAGGGTTTCCTCCAACTTCAAATCCCGCGGAACGCCACCTATCAGCAAGTTGTTCCAATAAAATAGGGACCCCATCAACCGGACGAATTTGTACAGTATCCCTACCACATAGAACCGCCACTTTCATATTTGAATCAGCTTGTAAAAATGGAAAAGTACAGTCTTCCCCACAAGTAAGACAATCTTTACTTTTGAGTGCATCTGCTTTTAAAGAAACATATTCATTTTCCCACAGGTCAAACGAAACAAAGGTTTTTCGCACCGCTTTCCTATTGCCGGATAAAATTTTTAAAGCTTCCGCACTTTGATGTGCTGTAACCATTTGAACTGTTGGAGCGATAATTCCAACGGTATCGCATGTTTGCCCCTGTAAAGGCAATTTTTTTAATAAACATTGTAAACATGGAGTCTCCCCTGGAATAATCGTAAAGGCCATTCCGAAGGTACCGACACAGGAACCGAAAATATACGGGATATCATACTTATGAGCAATATCGTTCATTAAAAATCGTGTTTCAAAATTATCCGTTCCATCGATGAGTAAGTCGACATCCTCTATTATTCTTTCAAGCAAAACTTCGTCTGCCTGGGCAACAATTGCTTCAATTTCAACATCACTATTTATTTGCTGCAATCTATTTTTCGCTGCTTCTGCTTTCGGCCATTTTTTAATGGCATCTTCTTCCGTAAACAAATGCTGCCTCTGTAGATTGCTCATTTCGACATAATCCCGATCAATAATTTGTAGCTTTCTTATACCAGCTCTAGCAAGTGTCTCCGAGGTATGCGTTCCAAGTGCGCCTACCCCAAGAATAATTGCATGCTTCTTCCCTATTTCTTTTTGTCCAGATTCTCCAATTTTTTTAAATAAAATTTGTCTCGAGTATCGATCCATTTTTATTAGCCCCCGCTTACTGGTGGGATTAGAGCGATTACATCTTCAGCGTTTATTATTGTTTCATCAGTAGCAAATTCTTCATTTATGGCAATCATTATTCCAGTCAAGCTACCTAAATCTGTTTCTGACTCTAGATAATCACGCAGTTCCTTTACAGTTTTTCCTGAAACATCCAAAGCTAAGGTATTACTCCCAGCCTGTTCTTTTAATTGGGCAAATAATAATATTTTATTCAATTAAATCGACCTCCTCTGGTATTCCATCCACATATTCCTTCGTTCCCCGCTGGTTTCCAATCCACTTCTCTCCGTCTTCCCAATGTTCCTTCTTCCAAATCGGAACAATTTCTTTAATCCGCTCAATAGCGTAACGATTTGCTTCATACGCTTCCGGGCGATGTGGTGAAGAGACAGCAATCGCAACAGCGATATCACTTATTTCTAAGCGTCCAATTCTATGCGAAATTGCTGCTTCTACTCCTGGCCAGCGTTCCTTCATTTCCACTACAATTTGCTCAAGTTTTTTTAAAGCCATTTCTTCGTATGCTTCGTATTCCAAATATAGCGTTTTTCTGCCATATGTAAGCTCCCGAACGGTTCCGATAAAAGTAGTAACAGCTCCGGCTTCCCTCCTTACCACTTTGGCGTATATTTCATCTATCTTAATAGTGTCCCTCGTAATTTCACAATTCAATCAGACTCGTTCCCTTCAATAATGTTTTTCGCTTCTAAATACTCTTCCCTTGTATTCATATTCCAAAAATCTAATGACTTTCCAATCTCAATATACTCAACATTTAAACGATCTAGCAAAGATTTCACTGCCCTTTTACCCTCTTTTAGAGTTGAAATCACATCATCTAATATCCGAGCTTGATAGACAGCAAATAATGGATGGATTTGTCCATCTGCAATAGGAACCGCCGCGTCAAGATTTTTTTCAATAAGTGTACGTTCAAGAAGCGTAGCTAACTCCCTAGATGCAAAAGGCATGTCACAGGCAACAACTAAACATGTGCCCTCCTTTACAGCAGTTAGCCCGGTTAATATCCCAACCAACGGACCTTGACCTTTATATGTCTCTGAATCTTCTAAGATTAGAACCGAATCATCTATTAGGGTAAACACTTCATTGGCGATAACAATGACCTTTTCCGAAACAGGAAGAAATTCCTCTATCAATCGATCGATTACTCGTTTTCCGCCTATTCTCACCAAAGCCTTATTTTCACCCATGCGACTTGATTTTCCCCCTGCTAAAATAATCGTGTTCACTTCTTCGCCCCCCTTTAAAAATAGATTTACTACTAGGAAGAAGTCCGATATTCTTTAATTATGAGGTGAGGTTAGTTGAAATTAAAACGTATATTAATATGGTTACTTCCTTTTGCCGTATTCGGTATAACGATGTGGATAAAAACAGGAAATTGGATAATCGCTGGCAAGTTGCCTATAGCAAATGGACAATATGAATATGCTATTATTCTAGGTGCAAAAGTAAATGGTGAGGTTCCATCACTTTCTTTGCGTTACAGACTTGAAGCAGCTCTAAATTATGCGAAAGAACATCCTCACGTAAAAATAATTTTATCTGGAGGACAGGGTCCTGATGAAGATATTTCTGAAGCAGAAGCAATGAAACGATATCTCATGGAAAATGGTATTGAGGAAAATCGTTTAATTCTGGAAACAGCATCGACTTCCACCTATGAAAATATTCTATTTTCCAAGAAACTCCTCCCCGCTTCAGTTAACGCTGTTACGATTATTACAAGCGACTATCATCTCGCTCGGGCTCGAGAAATTGGTCGGCAACTAGATTTGGAGTCAGATGCCGTCGCAGCAAAAACACCGAAAGTCGTTGAATGGAAATTAAAAACCCGCGAGCGTCTTGCACTTTTAAAAACATCAGTATTCGGAAAATAATTAAAAAATTGAGCGTTGGCATACAGTTAACACTCGATTTTTACTTTTCAGAAAAAAGCTCCTTTAATTCAATACAGAATTCTTCCAAAAAACTCGAATGAATCTGTCCTATTTCCGTTTTCATGTCATGTTGTTCATACATATCTTCATCATTAAGGGTGTACACTGTTATAGATTGCAGAATTGGATTAACAATCCAATATTCTTTCACACCATAAGTCATATATATATTTAATTTCGTAATTAAATCATGAGACTGATTGGAAGGGCTTAGAATCTCTATTATTAGACTTGGAACACCGACATATTTGGCATCCGTAAATCCTTCTTTGTCGCAAATTACACTAAGATCTGGTATGACAATTTTTGTTCCATCCATCTCGTCGTTTTTTAATTCTATATCAATTGGTGCCGAAAAAACTTCACAAGGCTTCCCTTCCAAAAAACGATCCAATTGAACTAAGAGCTTCCTAGATATTCGTTGATGTCTTATCGATGGTGATGGTGACATGTAGATAAATCCGTCAATATACTCCAAGAGTTCTTCCGTATTCTCTCGAATTTGTAAAAACTCATTTAACGTAACCTGATTTTTTTGATAAAGAGTCACAGTCATCATCCTTTCTTACTAACAAAATTATATCATATATTTTTCAAATTTTTAAAAAACGGATTGACAGCTTTATTATATAATGGTAACATCTTCCTTCCGATTATGTTTTTTAAAGGGAGGGACATGCTTGATTAGAATTGAAGGATTAAGTAAATCATTTAAGGTTGCTAAGCGCTCAACTGGACTTACTAATTCACTGAAAGCGCTTTTTTATCGTGAGCATAAAATTGTTCATGCGCTTAATAATATTTCTTTTTCAATTGAACCAGGAGAAATTGTCGGTTATATCGGACCGAACGGTGCAGGAAAATCTACGACGATTAAAGTGATGAGCGGCATTTTAGTACCTGATAGCGGAGAATGCAAGATTATGGGATACACTCCTTGGAAAGAAAGAGTTTCATATGTTAAAAATATCGGAGTTGTTTTCGGCCAGCGTTCCCAGCTTTGGTGGGATGTTCCTGTCATGGATTCTTTTGAACTTCTCCGTGATATATATAAAATCCCCCCGCAAGAATATAAATCAAATGTAGATTTATTAGTAGAAACGCTTGAACTAAAGGAGCTTATCAACACACCAGTACGACAGTTAAGTTTAGGTCAGCGAATGCGTTGCGAAATAGCAGCTTCTTTACTGCATAGTCCAAGCGTATTATTTTTGGATGAACCAACAATTGGACTAGATGCACTTTCGAAAATCGCTGTAAGAAATTTCATCAAAACGATTAACAAAGAAAAAGGCGTAACAGTCATATTGACCACCCATGATATGAATGATATCGAGGCACTTGCTGACCGGGTCATTTTAATTGGAAAAGGCAGTTTACTATATGACGGAAAGCTGAATGACCTACGGAAAAAGTTTGGCTCTACCAAAATGATGACGGTAGATTATCGAGAAACAACGCTGGATTTTGATATTAACGGGGTGACCGTACTCTCTCAAACTAGCGAGAGAGCAGTTTTAAGTGTGGATACAGAGAAAATTATGGTTTCGGAAGTCATTGCCACATTATCAAGTATGGTGGAAATCGTTGACCTTTCGATTGATTCACAGCCTATTGAAGAAATCATCGTCCAGCTGTATAAGGAGTACCAAATATGAGTGCCTATACCTCTGTCTTGAAGTTAAGGCTCATGAACGGGATGCAATATCGAACAGCGGCACTAGCTGGTGTAGCAACGCAGTTTTTTTGGGGATTTATGTACATTATGATCTTTGAGGCATTTTACGAACATGCTATACAAACTCCTCCAATGTCATTAAAAGAATTAATTACATACCTCTGGCTTCAGCAAGCGTTCCTTGCCTTCATCATGCTTTGGTTTCGAGATAATGAACTTTTCGATTTAATTACAACTGGCAATATCGCGTATGAGCTTTGTAGACCTTGCGGGATCTATGGATTTTGGTATGCCAAATTACTGGCGCAACGTCTGTCAAGTGCGATTCTTCGCAGCTTCCCTATCCTTATTGTTGCTTTTTTATTACCGCAACCATATAGGATGACATTACCGTCAAACTTCACTACCTTTCTTTTATTTTTAACATCTATCATTCTTGGTTTATTACTCCTAGTAGCCATCTCCATGTTCATTTACATCTCTGTCTTCATCACGATGTCACCAGTGGGTTCATTACTTATGTTTAGTGTGATAGGTGAGTTTTTTGCTGGACTGACAATTCCAATTCCTTTAATGCCTACTTGGATGCAAAATATCGCTTATATGCTGCCATTTCGTTATACTGCTGATTTTCCATTTCGAGTTTATTCAGGACATATCCCGCAGGACGAGGCGTTGATTGGCATTCTTTTTCAACTCGTATGGCTAGTCGTTCTTGTTTTACTCGGAAGATTTGCCTTTCAAAAAGCATTGCAAAGAGTCGTCGTTCAAGGAGGGTGAAGTAGGATGAGTTTATACTTTAAATATCTTCATATATTGTTCAAGTCACAAATGCAGTATCGAACATCGTTTTGGCTCTTATCATTCGGCCAATTTTTCATTCCGTTTTCCGTTTTTGCCGGATTATACTTTTTATTTGAACGCTTCGGACAAATAAAAGGATGGACATTTTTTGAAGTGGCCCTTTGCTTTGCCGTAATCCATATGGCATTTGCCATCAGTGAGTGTTTTGCACGGGGATTTGATTCGTTTTCTTCCCTTGTGAGGAATGGAAATTTTGATAGATTGCTCGTACGACCTAGAGGTACGATCATCCAAGTGATGGGATCCCAATTTGAATTTACGAGATTTGGACGGCTAATACAAAGTGTTATTGTCCTAGCTTGGGCATTAAGTAATCTATCGATTGAATGGAGTTTTGTAAAAGTATGTGTTCTTATTTTGATGATTGTGAGCGGAGTATTTATTTTTACCGGAATTTTTATGTTGGCGGCTACACTTTGTTTTTGGACGATTCAAGGACTTGAAGTCGTGAACATTTTTACAGACGGCGGCAGAGAAATGGCACAATACCCATTAAATATCTACCATAAATGGGTGACGAAATTTTTTACATTCGTTATTCCATTTGGATGCGTCAACTACTTGCCTTTATTGTACGTGTTAGGGAGAAGCGAAGGACAATCTATAATAAATATGCTGGCTCCTGTTGTAGGAATTGTGTTTATTCTCCCTTGTTTACTAGTTTGGCAGTTTGGGGTGAAGCATTATCGATCGACGGGTTCGTAAGTATATAGAAAGTGGTTCTATACGAAAATTAGTATTATTAAAATTTAAGTGGCGAAAAATCTTTTCCCTTTGTTCAGGATTAATAACCTTCTTCTTCTATTTTCAATCAAGGATTTATGCATAGTAGACCTTCCACTTTGATTTTAAAAACGATTAAACGTATTAGAAATGATTAATCATTTGGAGGAAAAATAAGCATGGGACAAATTAAAATTTATGGGGTTAAGGATAATCTAGATCCAATTAAGGAAACTTTATCGAGCATTATTCATTCTTGTATGGTTGATGCACTTGAATATCCTACAGATAAGAAATTCCATCGTTTTTTCCCCCTGGATAAAAGTGACTTTTATTTTGCAGATGGAAGAACTGAAGCATATACCATAATCGAGATTAGCATGTTTGAAGGTAGAACTGTTGAAGCAAAAAAGCAATTAATAAAGTTGTTATTTGAACGTATTAATACAGAATTAGAAATATCCCCTCAAGATGTCGAGATTACTATTTTTGAAACACCAAAACATAATTGGGGCATAAGAGGACTACCTGGTGATGAGTTGGTTTTGAATTATAATATAAATGTGTAAGCTTATGAGACCGGGCATAACTCTTTTCGACAAAGATAAAACCGAACAATAGGTTGATTAGTGTACATACCCGCTCCTGAAATATACTTCGCTTTCCGTGGGCGGCTGGTGAGCCTCCTCGCTCGTCCTGAGCTGCAGGGTCTCACCTATGCCTTCCTCCCACAGGAGTCTTCGTATATTTCCTCCGCTAAATTTGATCACTGTTCGTCTTTAGGTTTGATTGTTTTAGTTATGTCCAGCCTCTTTTCTCTTAAAAAAGGAAAGACTTTCAATTTACGATTATGTCAAAAAAATGAATACATGATGTGTTCTACCTCAAAGAATACCTTTCTCCACTGCTATCACTCATAAAAAGTCATCTAACATTTTATAAGAAGAAAGACAAAATAGTTATCAAAATATATTCTATTAAGACACTAGGACACTTCCGTCTTTTATTAATATTTTTTGCGCTGAAGCAAACTAAACGTCGATACATAAAACAAGCTCTAAACACTCTTTTTGTATTCCTAACAAGCAGTTTGACATCTCAAAGAAGACATCTGTTTCTTAAAGAAAACCAATATTATATTTTATTATTCACGCTAGGTTATGCGCCTTTTATCAAACTTCTAACTTTGTATAGAAGCCATGATTTAACAATCGATTCTTCAGAACGATGAATTGCCACCTTATTTAAAAAATAAAAATCGCTTGGTTCAATTTCCAATTTAGCAATTGGTGATACGGCTTTTTCACTTACCCACTCATTGAACTGAATAGCACCTTTACTTATCTTGGTAAAGGAGTCTTCTGCCAATATATAAATCATTCCAGTTGTCCAAGGCTTATTTAAGAGTGTTGGTTTAGTTATAGAATAAAAGTGAAAATACTTTTTGCCATTTGTTGAAATGGATCCGTTTCTTATATTTCCGACTATCTTTTCTTTATCCAAAATTGCATAGAAAACAGGCCATATTGGATCCTTAGTAGCAAAAATCGCTGTGGCTAATTCTCCGTTATATAAAGTTTGTTGGCGCGGTTCAAACTTATCTATTTCTTTATTATTGGATCCATGCAAAATAATTCGCTTATTTTTCGTTAAATAGTAAAGAAATTTAATTTTAGGGATAGCAAGGTTATATGTAATTAATTTATCCACTTTTTTACAAGAACTTTCGAATAAATGATTAAATGCGTTCTCTTCTTCTTTACTAATCAATATTTTAGGTAATGGATAAAACAAAATTCGAAAAAGAAAATTGATAACTACTGTTTTCAATCAAATTCCCCCGACCTCCACTATATTTTTCCTTCTTTTATCCATCGCTGAATTCTGTAGCTGCCGTAAATAGATGCTAGCAAGAGAATAATGCTTATTAACAACCATATGAATAACTGATTAATTTCAAGTAATCCGTCCTCATTTTTTACTATAAAAATAATCAAACCGATAAACATTAAGTAACACATAATATTGGGGATAATCCATATTAATATTTTCAAAAAAAGATTCCTCCTGAAAATGTTCAGAGTGATAGGTTTTTTTTCCTTTGAAACCAGATCAAAGCCCGCTCTTCCATTTCTTTCACGAATGCTCTTTTAGCTAGACTATACTCCCTTGTGTCATCAAATTTGCGCGCTAGCTCTTCCTTAAATTCACTATAACTTTCTGCTTCTTGTGGATGAGATCTCAGGTAATCACGAAAAATTAAATGACGTTTAATATGTGGATTATTTTGTTGATAAAAATGAATATGATGTGTCCTATTTTCCCCACCTTTTCGAAATAATCTTCTTCCTGGAATCCCCCATTCTCCTGCAACATCATATCCAAGAGAATCCATTTTAGCATTGAATGAATCTATCTTTTCAATGTCTTTCACGATACACATCATGTCGATTACTGGTTTAGCCTTTAGGCCTCTAACTGATGTACTCCCAAATTGCTCGAATTTTATTACTTCATCGCCAAATATTGTTTTTAAAAAGTGGGCTTCATCCTGAAACATTTGAGCCCAGTTTTCGTTAAAAACTGAGAGTCGTACTTTCATTGAGTTCACCTCGTTCGAATTCCGTTTACATTCTTTCTCATATAATTATTCCTCGCTTATTCGTATAGTCCTTCTTTCATAGCGAATTATTAATAATGCAAAAAACCGCTCGGATTATCCAAGCGGCCTCACATCTAACATCTTATATTTTTTGACAAACATACACCATTTGATAGCTATCATTTGTAATTGGTGTTTCATTCCAATCTTTATATACATGCAATATTTTAAATCCATGTACGGATAATAGTCGTTCCATTTCTTTTGGAAATACGTATCGCAAACTAATTTTTGTTCTATTTTCATTTACGATTTCATCATGAGTATTTTTATATTTCCTAATCGTTTCGTAGTGTTGAATCTGGTCTAGATTATCATAGCTGCTGATAGTATAAACATCCACTTTATCCCCAGTTTCACGGTCGATATATGTTCTCCAATACTCCTCTGAGCTTGGCTGTAATAATTCCTCCGTACTCGGAAACCTTGAGCCAAAAATAAAGATTCCCTCGTGTTCTAAATGTTTATGCACGGAAGATAATAATCCATCTTGCGATTCATTTGTAAGGAAATGTTGAAAAGAATTTCCAACCGTGAAAATCAAGCCACTTTTTACATTTAATTCAAACTCGGTACAGTCTTGTATAATCCATTTGATTGGCAGATTCTGTTTAGATGCCTTCTTTTCCGCTTCGTTTAACATACTAGGATGAATGTCTACTCCAATCAGTTGGTGTCCTTCCTTCGCCAACGGAATTGTAGCTCTCCCTGTTCCACAAGCCAAATCAATAATTGGTCCTTGCTTTTTTTCAGCCCATTTCAATAAAAATGAAATATCTTCATTATAAGATTCATTTTCTTTATCATATAAAATTGGATCATTATATTCTTCGGAATTCTTTAGCATTTATTTCCCCTGTCTCATTAAATCTTTCATTTTCAAATTAGCGACTTCACCAATGTATAATAACTGCTTCCTGGCGGATAGTCTTTAACTTCACCGACCACCTCGTATCCCTTTTTTTCGTAAAAAGATCGTGCTTGGAATTCATAAGTAGTTAATAGTGCCTTTTTTGCACCTTTATCTATTGCGATTCTTTCGGTTTCTTCAAGTAATAGTCCGCCTAATCCTTTACCTCTATATTTTTCATCAAACCAAAATTTGTTTATTTCAAGCCACTCCCAATAAACTTCAGCAGTTATACCACCGACCCATTTTTTATCCTCATCCATTACAATAATATTTATCGGTTGTTTTGAACCTTCTCTCCTTACTTTCCTATGATGAATGGAATGCTCATTATTAAAATCTCTAATCATTTTATTTAGAAAGGAGGAAATCTCAGCATTTTTTTCTAAAACAACTTCTATTATATATGGCATATTCACCTTTTTTTCCTCTGCCCAATCGTAATCTTTTTCCATTTATCTTTCTGAGCTTGAGCTAGTTGTTTATCTTCTTTTCTCTCTAAATATGCTAGTTCTCTTTGCAGCTTGAGATAGCTTTTATACCGTTCTTCGTCCAATTCACCTTGATCAATAGCTCTGCGAACTGCACATCCTGGTTCATTATGATGGCCACAATCTCTGAATTTACAAAGGGATGCCAAATTCTCGATATCGGAAAAGCCTTGACTAAGTCCTGTATCTGTTTCCCAAAGCTGCAATTCTCTCATTCCTGGGGTATCGATTAATATACCTCCATGCTCAAGGACAACAAGTTCACGGTGGGTTGTTGTATGGCGCCCCCTAGCGTCGTCCTCACGGATGCCGCCTGTTTTTAATGTTTCTTTCCCTGTAAATGTATTGACTAAAGTCGATTTGCCAACTCCGGATGATCCTAGAATCGCAACAGTTTTGCCTTCTTTTATATAAGGAGAAAGTGCCTCAAGTCCTATATTTTGCTCAGCACTTACAACATGAATCGGGACTCCAATTGCGACTGATTCCGTTTCGCTTACTTTCTCATCTATATCCTGACAAAGATCTGCTTTGCTTAAAATTATTACTGGATTAGCCCCACTTTCCCAAGCCATCAGCATATATCTTTCAATTCTTCGGACGTTAAAATCAGCATTGAGGGCAGCTACAATAAAAACAGTATCAACATTTGCTGCAACAATCTGTTCTTCCGTTGTAGCACCAGCTATATTTCGGGAAAATTTACTTTTTCTCGGTAAAACGTGGTGAATCGTTGCTCTACTCTCTTCCATTCTTATAGAAAGTACAACCCAATCCCCTACTGCTGGATAAGCTCCCCGACCGGCGGCATTATATTGAAATTTCCCAGACACCTCTGCTAATACTTCTCCACTTTCTGTTAATACTCTATACAAATGCTTATGTTCTAAGGCAACTCTTCCCACTGAGTAGCCATCTTGTTTAATTGATTCGAATTCATTTTCAAATTGTTCATTCCAACCTAAAGTTTTTAAATCCATTATTAAGATTCCTCCAATTTTTTGCATGTAGAAAAGCGTAAGCGCCTTGCTTATCGACGTACAGGCCCACAGGATGTGGGTCCGTCGACGTCGCCACAGGACGTGGCGGTTTTAGTCGACGTTCCTTTTTCGGCCTTCGACTGAGATAAAGGAAACACGATGAGCCTTTAGGCGAATCGATGTTGACTTATCGTAGGGAGAAGAACAAGAAGTTTGCTAGTTGATAGGCGCTGAAGCTAGACAAAAAAAATAACCGCAAGTCGCGGTTTCTGTTTTTTGTAAAATGGGCATACGTATCCCGTACAAAAATAAAACCATGAGCTTATATGTGCCCATGGAAAATGGATGAATCAATGGATTTTTAATAATTATCTTAAATTAACACCATGATCCACGGGCAGTATGAAGTTTTCTATGAATTTAATGATTACATTTGACATACTACATTCCTCCCTTGGAAAATCATGTGTAATTTAACATTTTTAGTTTACAATGGGACACCCTGTTTTGTAAAGGTTAAAAATCTTTTCATAACGGGAAATTTGGTATATTCTAAAAATAAACATCCAGTGAAACTAGGAGGAACGCTTAATGACTATGAAAAAGGTATTGACTCTTGCTGGTTCTGACTCCAGCGGCGGTGCAGGTATACAAGCGGATTTAAAAACATTTCAAGAACACGACGTCTACGGGATGACCGCATTAACGTCCATCGTAACAATGGATCCAGACAATAGCTGGAGCCACGGTGTTTTTCCAATCGATGTATCTATTGTTGAACAACAATTGAAAACAATTTTATCAGTTGGTATCGACGCTATGAAAACTGGAATGCTCGGATCTGTTGATATCATTGAACTCGGCGCCCGAAAAATTGATGAGCATAAATTGGATAAAGTCGTAATTGACCCTGTAATGGTATGTAAAGGTGAAGACGAAGTGCTACAACCCGAAAACACGGAAGCTTTACGCGAACTGCTCGTACCTCGTGCAACTGTTGTTACGCCAAACCTTTTCGAAGCTTGGCAGCTTGCTAAAACAGGCCCAATTAAAACAATCGATGATATGAAAGAAGCGGCTGGGAAAATTCACGAGCTAGGAGCAAAAAATGTCGTCATTAAAGGCGGTAAAGGTTTGAATCACGATAAAGCAGTGGATCTTTTCTATGACGGAAACGAATTTGTACTTCTTGAAAAAGAAAAATTGGGGACCACATACAATCACGGTGCAGGCTGTACGTTCGCAGCTGCCATTACTGCAAACTTGGCACATGGAAAATCTGTGAAGGACGCGGTTTCTGCCGCTAAGGAGTTTGTTACAGCAGCGATTGAACATGGTTGGAAGCTGAATCAATATGTTGGTCCAGTTATGCATGGAGCGTACAATAAAAAAGCTTAAATTATACGCCCGGGAAGAGAATCCATCTTTTCGGGTGTTTTTTTATAAGACAAAATGCAAATTTATTAGTAAAATAAATATATCGTTCCTTAAGGAAGGAGGCCAAGGAAATGGAAAAAATAAATTTATTGCAGGTGCAACAACATATAAACGATTTCGCTGGTGAAAGTGTTTACATACATTTGGAAACAACAAATGGTGCATACGCTGCACATAATAATGAATCATTCTTTTCAGCCGGAGCATATATTCGTAATGCACAAGTATGCTATGAGCATGGAAAAATTGTAGGAGACGGGCCATACCGAGTTGGATTAAAGCTTCCAATTGGATGGATATACGCCGAAGGCCTTACACATTTTGAGTTGGATGAATTAGGACGTTTGCTTCTTGCAGGTCACGGATATGATGGAAAATTAGCTGTGGCTCTAGAAATCAGCAAGACGCCATTCGAATAAGTTTTTTGAAAGGAGATTGTGCCAATGGAGAAAGAACGCCATGTACTAGTTGTGTTCCCTCACCCTGATGACGAGGCATTTGGGGTTTCTGGAACGATATCAAGTTATATAAAAAACGGCTCACCCGTTACATATGCTTGCTTAACTCTTGGAGAAATGGGTAGGAATCTCGGAAATCCCCCGTTTGCGACAAGAGAGTCATTACCGAAAATTCGAAAAGCAGAACTTGAAGCTGCTGCAAAATCAATGGGACTTACAGACTTACGTATGATGGGATACAGGGATAAAACACTTGAGTTCGAAAGTGATGAAAAGCTTGCAAATATGGTCTTTGAACTGATTGAGGAGCTTAATCCTTCGCTTGTTATCTCGTTTTATCCCGGATATTCAGTCCACCCTGACCATGAGGCGACGGGAAGAGCCGTCGTTCGTGCCGTGAGAAGACTTCCTAAAGAAAGCCGACCAAAATTACATTGCGTCGCTTTTTCAAAAAATACAGAAGCGGAAATTGGCCCAGCTGACATACATTATGATGTAAGCTCAGCTTGGGAACAAAAACTCGGAGCATTGAAAGCCCATATTTCCCAAACAGCTTGGATGCTAGCTGATATGGAAGAAAAAATCTCTGCTAATGACCCCGCATTATTGGCCCACTGGCATAAAGAACGCTTTTGGACGTACGATTGGGAAAAGGATAAAGTGTTGTAAACCTGGTTAGGAGTTCTAACCAGGTTTTTTATTATAATGATGGATTAATCGCGAATCATCCTGCTTAAGGCAAATAATAACAGAATAATAAACGTTTGGAACTTTCTATAACGCGTTTCAAGTCTATATTAGATGATTTCGTGCTTTTATTAGATGATTTCCCATTTCTATTAGATGATTTGAGACTTCTATTAGATGATTTCATAGTTCTATTAGACATTCGAGATTTCTATTAGGTGATTTCATAGTTCTCTTAGATGTTTAGACATCTCTATTAGACGTTTCCATAATCCTATATATGATAAGAGGTTCTAATTAGATGAAACAACATCTCTATTAGATAGTCACTTGTTTCCCAAACAACACTACTTTTTTAATCTCTCACCTTTTCTCCTGTCACCGCATTTACAAATTCATGGCAATCAATCCGCTTAGTTGGCCTTAAAACCTTCTTATTAAAATCGTATAAATAATATTGCTCGAAAAAGATATCTTTTTCTAATAGCTCCAACGCTTCATCTTTCGTAACTTTCACATCAAATGTAGGCAACTGGTTCATTTGACTTAACATCTCTCGTTTATCCAAAACATAAAGCAATTCATGTTCATTGGCATCATATAAGAATCTAAATTTATCTACAATTCGATCCGCGTCATTAACAGGAACGACATCCGCGTGTAAAAGGCCATTTAGCCGCTCGATGTTTTCCACCTGCCATTTTCCACTCTCATTCGGACGGTGTACTTTTAAATAATTCGAAATCACTTTTACGAACTCACTATTTTCATCCCCAGAAATAGGAAGACAATCTGAATGCGGAATATTTAATGACATTTCTTCTTCAGAAATCTTCTGCGATTCGTAAAACTGCTCCCACACTGTGCCGACTATTTTATCAGAGATGCGAATTTCCTCAGCTGAATCCTCTTTATTCCAAAAGAGGACAACAGACTTATGGACCGCATCTATAAACTCTTCGTCTACACCATATAAAAGCTGGTATCCATCTTCTTCCGGCACTCCAAAAAGAACGACTTGCTTCTCTATTATCTCATCCATATTTACGGTTGACTGATCTTCCTCATGCTTAACTTCAATTTCAGGATAAAGCGCATGAAAGAAACCAAACAACGAATAAAACACGATACATCCTCGCTCATTTACTTTAACTTCAATATGACCTCCAGGTGATACCTTTCTTCCGTTTATAATAGAAGAAAAGAAATATTCCGTGCAGTCACCATCTTTATCCTTCCTTCGCAGCCGAAAATCAGAATCATACTTTAATCCAATATTTAACTCAACCCACCCCACTACATCATCTAACTTAGGACTCTGAAGCAAAGGTGGATCTTCCCTTGAATCCTCACTCATGACAACAATAAAGCTTGTTAAAATTCCGTATGTAAAATTAACTTCGGCATAAATCGTTCCCGGCGGATTCGATTCATCTTCCATTTCAGCACCCGCGGGAAACCATTCCATTTCCATCTTATACTCCGTTGTTTTAATAGCGGAAGCATCTCTTTTAATCAATGCTTTTTTAAAATCGAAATGTTCCAATCCCCAATCTTTTTCGATTTCCGCAATCCATTTTTGAATCACTTAAAACACCCCTTATATAGAAATAAGGCCTCTATTACTAGAAGCCTTTTCCACATTTATATACTTTCCTGTTTCAGAGCATCAATGATGTTTTCCTTTTTAACCTTAGCGCTTGAATAGAGCATCGACGTGCCAACGATAAGGAAAACAGCTACTATGACATAGATAATACTTAACCAAGGTAGTGCGAAACTATAACTAAATGAATTCGCTAGCGCCTTATAGATAAGAAGCATACATACAACACTCAAAGGGAGTCCATAAATTAATGCCTTTACACCATAAAATATACTCTCGTAGTTAATCATTTTGTTAAAACCTTTTGGTGTCATTCCCACTGATTTCAACATCGCAAATTCTCTTTTTCTTAAAGAAATGCTCGTGGAAATGGTATTCAAGATATTCGCAATCGAAATCGCTGTAATTAACACGATAAACCCGTACGTAAAGACAGACATGATCATGACCATTTGTTCTTCCTGCTGGCGGCTTTTGTAAACGTTCCAGATGTAATGCTTTACTTCTTCCATTTCCTCTATTTTTTCCTGAGTTTTAAGTGGGTCATTACTGTTAAAATAGAGCATTCGGTTATCTTCTGCGACAAAGCCCAATTTTTCTAAAGTTGATTCAGACACGATTACATCCAAACTACCTGGATATCCTCCATTAGCCCCCATAGGGAGTTTACTGGTTAAAGCAGCTACCGTTATTTTATTTATAAATTGCTCTTTCTCATGCTCTGCATCATTGGAAAATAAATCAATCTGCTCCCCTACTTTCGTATAGATTGCTTTCGTTTCAACATATTTTCCTGCATCAGCATCCTCATACTTAATCTGATCAATGACAATCGCATTTAATCCATTTTGTAGCTCGTTATAATCAGCACCTACTTCTTTTGCATAGGCCTTTAAGCTTTTTTCATCTAACGAATAAAGATTAATGCCATATGGATACTTGCCATCTACAAGCTGATCGTTGAAACCTTCAAACTTGCGGACAGCATCAGACGTCTTATCTTTTTCAATCCATGAAGATACGAAATATTGTTGCGACATCATGCTAGATTTTGTCACTTCATCCATAGACAAAATCGATTTGACTAGCTGGTCGTCTCTCCCTTTTTGAACTTCCATCATGATATCAAAGCTTTGTCCTTCCTGGGATAGGGATAATGATTTTTTCAAATTTGCTGTAAAAAATGCTACAGATAAAAAGAGCATAATACTA
This sequence comes from Lederbergia wuyishanensis, assembly GCF_022900255.1. Lineage (GTDB taxonomy): Bacteria > Bacillota > Bacilli > Bacillales > Bacillaceae_C > Lederbergia > Lederbergia wuyishanensis. Next base: position 136,462 of record NZ_JALIRM010000005.1, on the reverse strand, counting down.
ATAACAAGTGAAAAAACGGTTGCTTGATATCTGCGCTTATTTCTTTTTAAATTTTTCAAACCAATTTCAGCTTCAATTCCAAATACCTTTCGAACAAACTTAGACGTTTTTACCGCTTTTCTAGTAAGTTTTACATCCGTTGACTGACGGATAGCATCTATAGCAGAAATTCGAGAAGCTCTTATAGCCGGAATAAAAGTTGAGATAAAAATTGTTATAATCGAAACCAATACTGCTACAAGTATTGAACCTGGGGTTAGAGTCACTTTTAACTTTTCACTAACACCCATTGCTCCCTGAATAATAGTATTGATGAATAAAAAGGTTATTCCCATTCCAGCTAATCCTGCAATAATTCCAATTGGAATACTGATCAGTCCAATAACAAAGCCTTCAAAAAATACCGAGTTTTGCTTTTGTTTTTTTGTTGCCCCAACACTAGAAAGCATACCTAAATGACGGGAACGTTCCGCAACAGAAATCGCGAAAGCATTGTAAATTAAAGATACTGAACCGATAATAATGATGACCATAATGATGGCTGACAATGAATAAAGTGTTGTGCGCATGCCTTCACTTTTTATTACACCGTAGTAGCGGAGTAAATTATTATTAAAATCAACTTTTCCTATTTGATTTTTTTCAGCTAAATTGGTTGCATGATTGAATAAAGAAGTTTTAACTTTGTTTAAGACTACCGTCGCATTGACAAGGTCATCTTTACCAAGAAGTTCTTCATCAAGATAAGAAATCACTGTATAACCTGGTGCCCAAGGTATTTCCCAAGTTGGCCGTTTGATCGTACCAACTATCGCAAATTCTTTAGTTGATGTATCTTTAAGCTCTTCATTCATTTCACCTTTCTCATTAGTCATTAATGAAAAAGTTTGATCCATCGGTCCATGTATCTCCGGATCGTTTGCAATCCTGTTACCAACATCTAGTGTTATAATATCACCAATTCTATAATCAACCTTGGCATTATTAATAATTTCATCTGAAATGACAATTTCATTTTCTGACTGTGGCAATCTTCCGCTGCTTAATTCTATAGGAAATTGCTCAAAACCGTATTGGTTATATTCTTTGATGAATAGATAAGGTTTATTTTCATTTTTGCTGCCTTTCAGCAATGCATATCCTAGATCTTTTGAAAGGACTACTTTTTTTGTATCCTCGTCTTTTTTTATAGTATGAACCTGGTCAATGTCTACATCTTTATAAACAACATGCCATTCCCCTTCATCAGCAATTGTCTGCCGCTTCATAAGATCCATAAAAGAAACGCCAATCGTTGCAACCGCCGTGAGCATTGCGACGGAAATGATTACCCCAATAATCGTGACAAGTGTTCGTCTTTTATTTTTACGTAAATGTCTAATTGTCAGTTTGTTGACAATATTCATGGACGAACCACCTCGTCCTTCGTAATCTTTCCGTCTTCAATGGCGATGATGCGGTCTGCTTGAAGAGCAATTCGCTCATCATGAGTAATGACAATAAGAGTCTGATTGTATGTTTTATTAAACATTTTCAACAAGTCGATAATTTCACCACTATTTTTACTGTCTAGGTTTCCAGTCGGTTCATCCGCTAGCATAATTGCTGGATTGCTAATTAAAGCACGGCCAATCGAAACCCGTTGTTGTTGCCCTCCAGAAAGCTGATTTGGTAGATGGTTTAAACGATTTTCTAAATTTAACTTTTTTACGATATCGTCGAACTGCTTTTTATCCACTTTATGTTGGTCAAGTAACAGCGGCAAAGTAATGTTTTCTTCTACGGTCAAAACCGGAATAAGATTGTAAAATTGATAGATCAATCCGATTTGCCTTCTTCTAAAAATTGCTAACTGTGTTTCATTTAGTCCATAAATATCGGTATTATCCACAAATACTTTACCGCTTGAAGGTCGATCGACACCACCAAGCAAGTGCAAAAGCGTAGATTTACCAGAACCAGATGGACCGATAATCGCAACAAACTCTCCTTTTTTCACGGAAAAAGAAATATTATCTAATGCTTTAACTGCCGTCTCACCTTTTCCATACACTTTAGACAGATTTTCTATTTTTAAAATTTCCATCGTAACCCCTCCATATATTTGCTGTTGATTATAGTGTATCTGTCTAAAATGACTTTCAAGTGACTTTTAAAATGACAATTTAGTCACTTTAAAGTTGTTTGCAAGTTATAATTGTCATTAATTATGGTATAGTATTAATAGATATTCAGAAAATAAAAAAGACGGTAAGGTGCTGGACACACCCTACCGACTGGCACAATATAATTTCCCGTTAAAAGGGAAGGCTTTCTAAGATGAAGTAAAACCACCCTGGTAAGCTCTGGTAGGCTAAGGGTGGTTTTTACTTTTCCCTTTTATGAAATGACAGAATAGCAACAATCAGTGTTGCAAAACTAATCATAAGATAAATGGTTTGAAAAGTAGTCATAGGCATCACCTCCTTTCTAAATATCTAGGAGGTAAAAGCCTTCCACCCTTAACTTTCCTTATATTGCGCCTACTCTTATCATATCATTTTTCGAATGTAGTTTGTCCATGTTATCCATTTAAATCACTTGCTTATAAAACTTAATCCTAAACTCTGTGCCTTTCCCTTTTCCACTGACAACACTGATATCCCCGTTTTGACTTTTAATAATGCTATATGCCATCGCAAGACCGATTCCTACACTATCTTCACTTGCATTTTTTCCTTTGTAAAAACGTTTGAAAATGTGTGGCAGATCTTCTCTCGGGATGCCCTTTCCATTATCAGCAACCACCAGTTCTGTGAACAATGCGTTTTCTGTAAAAGTAATTAAAATCGTCCCACCTTCGTCCGTATGTTCTACACAGTTTTTTAAGATATTTATGATTGCTTCAACCGTCCAATTGAAATCACCAATAAATGAGACCAATTCTTCCCCATCTATCGAGACGTTCTGTTCCTTAATGTCGATTGGAATGAGGACCGATTGCATGGCTGTATGAATCAGTTTCTGCACGATAACTTTATCTTTTTTAAATTGAACCGTACCTGCGTCGATTTTTGATAACTTTAATAATGAGGAAACTAGCCATTCAATCCGCTCAAGTTGAACTCGTATATTGCGTGTGAATTCAGTTCGTTTCTCCGTTGGCAACTCAGCGTCACTTAATAAATCAGACATGACCATCATTGAAGTTAACGGTGTTTTTAGTTGGTGAGATATATCGGAAATTGCATCTGTTAATTGGATTTTATCTTTTTGTAAAAGTGAACTCTGTTCAGAAAGCATTAACGTAACTTTATAAATATCGCTTTTTAAAATACTAAGTTCGCCTTCATGGTTATCTCGTATATCGAGAGAATAATTGCCACTAGTAATTTGTCGTAAATAACTAGACAACTTTTCAATTTCCCGATATCTCCAATGAGTAAAAATGTAACAGGAGGTAATCAGTAAAATAGATACACTCAAAACAAGAATAAAGGCAGAAGTTGAAATAAAGAACGCTACTATCATTCCTGCTAAACTGATTACCCACATAACTAGTGATAAAATCTGAATCTCTTTATTCCGCAGCATGTTAATCTCCAACCTTATAACCTAAACCGCGTACCGTTTTAATAATTGTTGGATTTTGCGGTTGGTCCTCTAGTTTTTCTCGCAATCTTTTGATGTAAACTGTCAATGTATTATCATTCACAAAATCCCCTGCTACATCCCAAATTTGCTCAAGCAACTGATTTCGTGAAAGAACTTGTCCAATATGATTTGCAAAGATTAACAACAAACGATATTCCAAGGCTGTTAAAATAATCTCTACGCCATTTTTATATACTTTACCTTCAAGAGTGTTAATTTTAATATTGTCTAATTCAATGAGCGTTTTTGACTGGGCTTGCTTGTTATATCTTCGTAAAACTGATTTTATGCGGGAAAGCAGTTCGCGAATACGGAATGGTTTCGTAATATAATCGTCTGCACCCATATCAAGCCCCATCACGACATTAACTTCGTCGTCAATAGCCGTTAAAAAAATGACCGGAACATCGCCCTTCTCTTTAACAATTTTACACAATTCATAACCACTGCCATCTGGCAAAGACAAATCAAACAAACATAGAGAAATCTGATCAAGTTGTTTCGCTATTACCTTCTTAGCGGAAGTAGCATCGTGACATAAAATCGTGGAAAAATGGTCCTGTTGGAGGGAATATTCAAGTCCAGAAGCAATTGTTTTATCATCTTCCACAAGTAAAATTTTCATTATTGGATCACCTTTTTCGTGAATCATTATGTATAGAGTGTAAGGAATATGATTTAATTGTGCAATGACTTTCATTGCATTGTTTATGGAGACTGTAAGAATGTTTATCTAAGTGAGGTGAATGAGGAGAAATTCTACTTATATAGTAGAGGGACGCTTTCCAATTGGTAAATAATAAAAATATATAGTTACATAAGCAGGTGAGCGGCGATCACGTCCTCTTGGAGAGAAGGTGACGCTGATGGTAACTATATACGAAGCAATGGTCTTATTTACGGTTTTCAAGTCTTATCGTATCTGTAGTCGTCGTAGTTGTTTCAATATATAAAAAGAAATAACTCTCCCTTGCTTTGGCCCAGCAAAGGGGGTTATTTCTTCCTTGGGTAGCTGCACTTCATGCAGTGTAGCTGTATGTTGGGATGCCAGTTGCCGTTACCGCTGGTGTCCCTCTTTATATTCTATAATAAGCGTTTTTGTCCATACATTTATTCATCTTTATTTCCAGATTGCCTACTATAATTCCTATAAATCATTCCATTAGTCCTAAACATTCCAAACTTTTCATAGTAAGGAACTAGATCATCATCACAACATAGATCAATCATATATATATGATTGAGTTCTTTTAGCATCCGGCTTACTAATTCCTTGCCAATCCCTTTATTTTTGTATGCCGGCAATACTTCTAGAAGTGGAATGTAGGCTGATAGAACTCCGTCACTTATTGCTGTTATGAATCCGACTACTTGATTCGTAGATTCATCTATTGCGATAACCACGTTACTGCTATTTTTTAATAGCTGTAGGTGAGTTTGTGGATTTGGAGGGTTTGGCCAATCCACAAAGAAACCATTTAGCATTTCAGAAGAAATTCCATCAAGAGAAATTTTATATTTCATAATATACCATCTCCAATTTTATTATTTATTTGGTAGATGATATATCAAAAGTAAAGTAACAAAATGACAACCGCCTTTTTATTGAGTTGCTTCCATTTGTACAAGAGCTTTCATGATCGCTTTGGCAACCCCATTTTCATCATTCGTATCTGTTTCATATTTACAAATATCTTTTATTTCCGGCTCTGAGTTTCCCATCGCGACTGAATGTCCCACAATTTTTAACATGGATAAGTCATTATAGTTGTCTCCCATTGCCATCGTTTCTTCTAGTGATATACCCTTATCCTCTACATATCTTCTTAGGGCATTTCCTTTACGTGCTTCGTGATGCATGACTTCTAAATTGTTTCGACCAGATGAAGTTACTTCCAAACCACCGATTTTCTTCAATCGTTCACTCGCTTCCATTAATAATTCTTCGTCCATTGAAAAAGCAAGAAATTTATAAACATGACAATCAGATGCATCAAAAATAGGATTAAAATTATCAATTACATGTATTAGACGTTGATTAAATCGTTCATCTGCCGATTCACGGATCTTATCCACATCTTGAGATGGGTTCGCAGTATGATAAATATCAACGAGTACTTGAATTCCTTTTTCATAATCCGTTGTATAAGTACCTTCAGTTGTATACAGTTCAAAATAAATGTCCAGATCTTCAAATACAGAAGTAATCTTCGCTCCAGTTGGTCCATCTAAACCTACAGAGTAACTGACATTCCCTTCAATATCACGAATTTCCCCACCATTTACACAAATAGCTGGCAATGTAAGTCCCGTCTTTCTAAGTACATAACGGACTTCGTTATACGCTCTTCCCGTTACCAAAACAAAATCAATTCCCTTTTCCTGTGCAGCGTGGATTGCTCGAATATTTTCTTCACTTACCTCTTGTTTTGCATTTAATAAAGTTCCGTCCATATCTGTTGCAATACATTTAATCAATTTTCATTGCTCCTTCTCATGCTAAAACGCACCGTTCTATTGCGATTAATTCTAACCGAAAAAGGGTATCAATGCAAAGAAAGGGGGACAGGTCCAAAGGGGACAGGTCTAATCGAACCTGTCCCCTTTGGACCTGTCCCTCAAAAAATTCCCATTTAATACATTTGGCATTTCTCGTCTTTTGCATTAAAATGAAAAACGTTGAATTTTTATAAACGAAAGGTGAACATCATTGAAGAAGCTTAATATTATTCCAAAGGATTTTTTTCTATTTTTGATTCCATCATTAATTGGTATATTTTTATTCATGATCCCCATACCTTCTAAAGAAGGAGTTACGATTCCAATCGCCGTTCTATCTGAGACGTTGCAAAATATTCTTGGATCCGCTATTCCAGCAATTATGACATGCATCATTATCTTAGCGTTCATCGGAACAATGATTGCGAAATTAGCTAAACCAAAGGTAATTACTCAATCACCATTTTTGAGTGCTCTATATGATATCCCTATCATATGGGTGATTGCACGCATATTAGCCGTTGTTTTTGCAACTTTAGTTTTCTTTAAAATTGGTCCAGAAGCGATCTGGTCGGAAAATACAGGGGGAACTTTATTATATAGTCTCTTACCCGTTCTCTTTAGCGTTTTTCTATTTGCGGGACTGCTTTTGCCATTATTATTGAACTTTGGATTATTAGAGTTTTTCGGAGCGTTAATGACTAAATTTATGAGACCTATTTTTAAACTGCCAGGTCGGTCTTCAATTGATGCTCTTGCGTCTTGGCTTGGTGATGGAACGATTGGGGTATTGCTTACAAGCAAACAGTACGAGGAAGGACATTATACGAAACGAGAAGCAGCTATCATTGGGACAACCTTCTCCGTTGTCTCCATTACATTTAGTATCGTAGTTATAAAACAAGTTGGCTTAATGCATTATTTTGTACCTTATTATTTTGCCGTAACGTTTTCAGGTGTAATAGCCGCGATTATCCTTCCAAGGATTTGGCCATTATCTAAAAAGCCGAACACTTTTATAAACGGTAAAGAAGATGACAATACCGCCGAACTAATTCCCGATGGTTATTCAAGATTAGGTTATGGAATTGAACAAGCACAACTCCAAGCAAAAAAGAGTAGCAGTATTAAAGCCTTTTTTATAGATGGGGGCAAAAATATTTTAGATATGTGGATTGGCGTTGCTCCAATCGTCATGGCTCTTGGAACGATAGCTTTAGTCATTGCTGAGTACACTCCACTATTCCAATGGCTTGGCACACCTTTTATTCCGTTACTTGAATTGTTGAGAGTCCCTGAGGCTGGGGCTGCTTCCCAAACATTAGTGGTTGGGTTTGCCGATATGTTCTTGCCATCTATCTTAGCTGAAGGAATAGAATCGGATATGACACGCTTCATTATAGCTGGTGTATCCGTCACCCAATTAATTTACATGTCCGAAGTCGGCGGGTTATTAATTGGTTCTAAAATTCCGGTTGGGATGAAAGATCTAATTATCCTATTTTTACTGCGGACATTGATTACATTACCGATTATTACTTTGATTGCACATATCATTTTTTAGATTGCATCACAAAACCGCGCCATTTCAAAAGTTATGGTGCGGTTTTTATTTAAAGTAAAGAAGGTATAATTTTATTCGATCCTTATTTAAAGGAAGTCTTTCATCTTTCATTGTCTAGCTCCAGGCGCCTTACGCTTTTCTTATCAATCTATCTTTTTATCTATCAATTCGGGAGGAAGAGCCAACATACTCTTCTTAAATTCTTCACCCGTCAAAAGCTGACCGGAAGGAGTTCGATACATAAGATGTTCTTCAGAAAGTTCTACTGGGGAAGCGACACCTGCTGCTGCAGCTAAATTAAATAATCCTTCACGCAATGAAATCACATAATTAGCAACACGATACATCTTTTCCTCAATTACCAATGCTTTTTCACGTTTTGGATCAGTGGTAGCGACCCCAACGGGACAAGTATTGTTATGGCAAACCTGTGCCATGATACAACCAACAGATATCATCATCCCTCTGGCTGTATTGACTAAGTCCGCACCTAAACAAAGAGCGTATGCGATTTTATCAGGAGTTACAAGCTTTCCTGATGCAAAAATTTTTAATTTATCCCTAATTCCATACTTTTTCAGCATCTCATCCAATAAAGGTAAAGCTGAGAAAAGTGGAAGACCTGCAGCATCAGACAATTCTTGGAAGGTAGCCCCCGTACCTCCCTCTCCTCCATCCACTGTAATAAAATCAGGAGTCTTCCCAACCTCAGCCATTTCTCGCACAAACTTTTCAACTTCTGCCTTTGATCCAGCAACTATTTTAACGCCAACTGGTTTTCCCCCAACGTCTCTTAGTTGCTCTACAAAATTCATTAAACTTTCCGTATTGTTGAAATCTCTAAAGCGATTCGGACTATCAACTGTTTTCCATGGAGTAACATTACGTATTTCCGCAATTTCAGGAGTGACTTTTTCACCGAGAATATGTCCACCTCGAGTTTTCGCACCTTGTGCAAGTTTTAATTCAAATGCCTTAATTTGTTCTATGTCACTTTTTCTTTTAAACTGTTCCCAAGAAAAATCTCCTGCTTCCGTCCGTACTCCAAACAAACCAGGACCGATTTGCATGATAATATCTACATTACCTGCTAAATGGTGCTTGGAGAGTCCTCCTTCCCCTGTGTTCATCCAAGTCCCACCCGCAATTCCCAAGCCTTTAGAAAGAGCCGTTATGGCATGCTTTCCAAGTGCACCATAACTCATTGCGGATTGTCCAACTAGCCCTTTTACTTTGAAAGGCTTTTTACAGGTTTTTTCACCTATTATAACTATGTCTTCATCCGCCAATAACTCTGGATCAATGAATGCTTTTTCTCGATGCTCTTTTCGATTAAATAACCCTTCCCGATCTATCTTATAAACTTTTGTTTCTACCTTAGGTCCTTGATCCATTCTCATTTCATCATATAACAATGGAAACATTGCATTTCTTATGTAAAAGCCAGGCTCTTCAAAATCCCTTTCCGATCCGAAACCAAGAACTCGTTCATTATATTTTCCAGCTAAAACAACATTTTTATATTGATGTCTTGAAAAAGGCTTTCCTTCTCGGTTATTTTCAAACAAGTATTGTCTGAGTTCAGGTCCTATAAATTCTATTAAATATCTAAATTTCCCTAATATCGGATAATTCCTAAGAACAGAGTGCTCTTTTTGATTAACATCCTTAATATACAGCCAAAGAATAAGTGCGACAAATACGAAGACGACTACTGCAAAAATTGTAAACATAACAACAGCAAATATCTCAGTAAAATTCAAGCTTTTTCACCATCCTATATCGTTTCTTTTCTTTTAGACTTCTATGTAAAGATTCAAACATATCAATTTAACCAAGTGTTCAATTTCCCAAAGTTCAATAGATTAAAAACTTTAGAAAAAAAGACTCTCTTATTTAGTCAAATATTTGACTAATAAGAGAGCCTTCTATGTATATTTTTGGCTGGTTTCGTAAAGTTTGTTGTTATTGTAAAAGCCCAAAAGCCGCTTTTACACATACATGGTGAGTTCAGCGGTTTTTATGAAGGATGCAGCTCTTTTCTTAGCAGATTAACTAAGTTTTAAGTTTCAAATTCACTCTGATAATTTCAATTAATACAATTAGCACCAATTGTTAAGATAAGAGCCATATTTTTAATTGGAGCATTGATATAGCAAAAGAACCCCACCAATAATGATTAATGTTAATATTATGGAAAAACAACCACTTCCAGAAAAAGCATGTAAATCTCCCGTCATTGAACGATTTATTGAATCAGCTAGATTTATCATTGGATTTTTTTTATGCTCTTTTAATTGTCTTTTAAAGTGATCATTTTCTTTCATAAAAACATCCCTTTTGCAATCTTGTATTGTGTGAATTAATCAATGTTCCTTTATTAAAAAATCTACTATAGCCTTATTAACTTTTGCAGCTTGTTCTGCAATCAATAGATGACCGGAGCTTTGTATAATTGTTGTTTCAACATGTGGAATTTTCTCTTTTATTGTGTTTATTGCCTTATTTGCACGATAAATTTTTTCTTCATCTCCAACCATAAACAATACGGGAATTTTCAGTCCGCTCAGTTCTTCTTTTGAAAAATTTTTAGGTATAACTGCAAGAATGGGTTTGCACTGCTTATAAGCAATAATAACTTGCTGCATTACTATAGGGTGAATATCATTTCCTTTTGCACAGAACCATTCCCATCCTTTTCTAATTCTTTTTTCTGACGGAAACAGCATAGCGGGATAAATGTACCTAATAAGTTTCATAAAAGGTATTGGTAATATTGATGCAACCGGAGCAATTAAGATCAATTTTTTTAAATTCTCCTGTCGTTTTTTTGCATAAGTCAAAGAGAGCCATCCCCCCATTGAATGACCTATTAAATGAATGTTTTGTATACCTAATCCTTTCAATACTTCATCGAGCCATATAACGCAGTCTTCTTCTGTTTTTAATGGAGTCTGTACCAAGCTTTTTCCAAAATCGCCCACAGTGTCTATGCAGTAAACCCGATAGGATTGAAGGGCAGTAATATTTGAATACCAGAAACTCGAATTTCCAGTCATACCGTGTAACATTACAACAGGAACACCATCTATTGGTCCGCTAATTATTACATGTGTTTCTCCGAACTTTGTGGGTATTTTTACTTCTTCGTATGCTACCTCCCATAGATTCATTACTTCTTCATAAGATTTTAAGAACTCTTCTTCTCCAGTTTTTGATTTGAAAATTGATAATTTTGATGTCATCTTTATCCCCTAAATTGATTTTACTTAATTCGAAATTAATAATATTATTGGTTGCAGTTAAAACTTGTTTTTACCAAACATACATTCTTAGGAATAGTTTACCAGAAAGAATTCAGAAAGTCCCGCTTTTAACGAAATATTTTAAGTTTTTAAAATACTCTACATACACTTGTAAGAGCAAGAGAATTAACAATTCTAAAAGAAATACCATTAGATGTTCTGTAAGTTTCTCATCATGAAGTCCCACCATTATTCGGTGTAATAGGAAATTTTGACTAGCCTTAATAAAAAAAAGGCTCAGAAGAAATTTTTTATTTTCAATCATAGCCTCTTCTTATAAAGTATTAAAATGATTGTAATTTTTTACATTATCATATGAAAATTAGCTTATATTTCTTTATTACCTCAATCAATAAAGTAGTTTGAATGAGAAAATTATCCGGACCATTCACAAACTTTCAGCAATCTTTACAATCCACTGAAAGCAATTGTTATTCTTAGATTTAACATCCGATTCATTCGCCAAAATTCAAAGTATAGGAGTTTTGCAATACAATCCTCCATCCATCAGGATCCTCTATCGTCACTCCTGAATTATTCCAATATGGATTTTCTGGACTCACTGCCCCGTAACCCATTTCTTTCAATCTATTAACGATTCCATTTCTTGCGTCAAGGTCAGGGATATAAAATACCAATAAATTATCTGCCGTTGGTGGCGGGCATGGACTGCCATGTTCATGTTGGGTAAATTCTAGATGATAACTTGTATCAGGCAAGCCGAGCATCACCCCGTCATACCCGTCATGGCCCTCAAAGGATCCTACTACCTCCAGACCAACTCCGTCACGGTAAAATTCAATTACTTTCTGTAATTGATTAGTGGGCCTTGCAATCCTGAATTGAGCGACAGGTAATTTCTGTGACCATGTTTTTTTCATATGTACCTCTCCTTATCTTGATTTTCATATATAGCCTCAAGAAAAGTTTAGAAAATCCATATTGTATTTAGGCTAACATTTCCCTAGAGACCTTTATGTAAATATGCAAGGTTGTTATTTATCATTTTCTATTAGTCTCAGTGATTGGCACTCCAATTTAATTGATTCATTATCATAAAAACTCTATTGTTTCTTTTGAATTTAAAAACTTAATTATATGATCATTTACCACGTTGGCTTGCTCAATTGATAGGGCGTGCCCCGCGTTTTGAATAACTTTATTTTTAATATGAGGGATCAGCTGCTGTGCCTTTTTTAACATTTTCTCATAATTATAAATGACTTCCTTATCACCAACCATAACCAATGTCGGCATATTTACTTTCTTAAAGTCCTCATGGCTAAAAACGGAAGGAACGATCGTTTTAGTAAATTTATAGTGTTTTAGCCCTAAGTAAAACTGCTCGAACAAATTTGATTCCACCTTATTCCCTTTGGCAACAAACCAGCTGCAGAATGAATTTATAACAAATGAACGTTTAGGAATTAACATAATACTGAAAAGCCTTACAAAGAATTGCTTATAAAATGGAATAAATGAAGCAGCTGGAGCTAAAAGAACAAGCTTATTAACTTTTTCAGGATATAGAATTGAAAAATTAATAGCCTGCCATCCTCCTGCTGAATGACCGCATACTGCTGCTTGTTCAATTCCTAATGCATGGAAAACATCCGATAGCCATTCAGCGCAGTCCTTTTTTTCCTTATAAGGTTTTGTTACTACGCTTAAGTTAAAATCAGCCAATATGTCAATCGCATATACTCGGTAGTATTGACTAAGTTCATGGATATTGGCATACCACATGGTCGCTCCAAATCCAAAACCGTGCAATAAAATTAATGGAGAAGCATCCTTAGGTCCGGTTGCAAGAATATGTGTTTCACCGAAACGTGTTGTAACGTAAAAACTTTCGTAATCCACTTTCCATAACGAAAGATTGGCATCATACATCTGTTTAAATTTTTCCGAACCCTCAATAGTTCTAAATGCCATAGTATAATTGGTCAAGCTAACATTCCTCCTATTAATTTTAATACTAAGAATTCTCTCTACAATATTTTAATCAATCATTCTGTGAAAGAATAACTTCTACAGGGTGCGGTTTTTTGATTTAATTTCAATTAACTTTTTAATATTTTTTCTAATCCTTGCCCTTCAATCAAAGAGACTGAAAATAACTAATCCAAACTATTAGCAATATCCGTAATCCTACTAGTGACTAATTGAATCTCCTCCGTATCTTTGATTACAAATAAATAATCAGCTTCTTCTTCTATTGGATCCGAATGAGACTCAGCCTGTTGCCTGTTAAGCACTTCTTCAAAAGTAGAAGCAGTTCTAAATATGGCTGTACTGCGATGACTGCTAGAGACTCGCTCTTGAAGAATGTGATCTGGAATATCTAAATGAACGAGGATGGTTATAAATCCCTTATTCTTAAAATTTTTTAGCAGATTCAAGCGAGCCCTCTCAGAACGATTCGAGTTGCAAAGAATAAGATGAAAATCAGTCTGATTTACAGCATAATCCACAATTGTCTGAGTGACAGCGTACTTTATAGTATTAGGTCCTTTTTGTGGTAACAGTGATCTGTAATAAGTATTGATGAATTCAGCATGGTTATCTTGATCAATAACAATTGAGTTATATAACTGTTGTTCTAATCCTCTAGCAAATGTCGTTTTCCCACTATGCGTTTTACCAACTGTTATGATTACTAATCTTTTCATAAGAACACTCCATTCTCAATAATTGCTGAACAATTGTCTTTTACCATTATTCGGAAGATTATTTATGTAGTGATTGAGAATATTTTTTGCCTTTCGTTAAATCCCACACAGTCAAAAAATGACCCTATTTTTTCCCTAATCGTACCTCTATACTTTTAGAACCATCCTAATCGTTCTTAGTGTGTGCCCATCCAATTCATCGTCATATTCCGAGACCTTTTCGAAACCTTTGGAAATGTAAAAGGTTTTTCCAATATTATTATTCTTTTCTACATTTATATAAATCTCTTTGACATTTTCAAGGGATTTAATTCCTTCTATTAGTAAGGAAGTTCCTATTCCCTTTCCTTGGTACTCTGGATATAGGTAGATAGCATAAAGTTCTACTTTTCCGCCCTCTTGAACAGGAGAATAATTTGCAAAGCCCACAATATTCCCATTAACTAAGGCAACATTCATATAAGAATGTTCTAGTCGACTCTGCATCATTTCATCACTATATGCGGATCTTAGAAAGCTTTCTTGAACTTCCATAGGGATAATATTTTCATAGGTATGATTCCAACTAGTTTTTGCTACTTGTTGGACTTGTTGGATATCTTCTTTTTTCATTTTGCGAATAATATGTTCCATTTTTCTGATCCTTTCTCTATATTAGTTAACATCACCCAAATAGATCGGAGTTTTTTCTCCATTTAATTGTTTTATAATATATTTTCTTAATTGTTTTGGATACAGCCGATAATGCAGTAAATCATTAATTGGCACCCACTCGATTCCTATTTGATTTTGATCGGGATTAGAAGGGTTAAAGCTCATTTCTTCGGCTTCATCAAGCTGACATGAAAAATAATATTCAACTTGATGCACGTTAAAATCGAGAGCCGAATGTTCATGATTTCTACCTATATATTCACGTATAAACAATAGTTCTGCTATGCTAACCTCTCGCCCAATCTCTTCTATGCATTCCCGTACTAATGTTTTATGAAATGTTTCGCTATGTTCCTGTCCGCCACCAGGACAAAGATAGAAATCCCCTTCATGGTCCCTATTTTTTGTTAATAAAATATTTTCCCCATTAATGATGATTGCTTTTATTGAGTTTCTAATATTCATCAAGATTCCTCCTACTTATATAATTAATATCTTAAAATCGACTCTTTTAAGAACTCAATGAATTCCTTTGATTCGTTTGTTACTACTTTTGTTAAAACATATGTTGAGGAGGTAGGAGATACTATTTTATCTGGCTTTATTTCTAATAGCTTTTTCATTTTTACTTCGTTCTTTACCATCGTAGCCGGTAAATATGATATTCCTAGTCCTTGCTCGATAAATTGTTTTGTAATTTCTATTTGATTCACTTTCATTGTTCGAACAATTGGATAATATCTCTTAATATTGTTTAATAAATCATCCCAATAATCGGGATGATTATGGGTGATTAACCTGTATTTTCGAAAAGCTGCAATCTCACCATATTCGCTATCTTCGGAAATTAATGGACCGACGAGTAGAACTGGCTCCTCATGAATGATCTGACAATCTATATTCGTTTGAATAGGCTTTACTCGTGTTAATCCTAAGTCAGCTCTTCCCCCACTGACTTCATCCCCGATTTCATATGATGTAAGGACGTTGATCAATACTTCAATATCAGGATTTTCCTCAGTAAAGCTTCTCAATAAGGAAGGCAAGATAGAAGAAGCAATTTGCGGAGCTGCTGCAATGGTTAATTTACGTTTATATCCTTGTTTCCAAGATTCAAAGTCTTCCAACCCTTTTTCAAATGTAGCAATAATTTCCCTTGCATAAGGAAGAAAACGATGACCAGCAGCTGTTAGTGTAATATGTTTTCCGCTTCTTTCAAATAACAGGCAGTTTAGATTTTCTTCAAGTCTTTTTATATGCTTTGTAACTGCGGGCTGAGTTAAAAATAGTTCTTCCGAGGTTTTGCGAAAATTTTCATACTTTGCAGCAATAATAAATGTCTTTAGCCATTTGATATCCACATACATTCTCTCCAATTGATAACGGTTAGTTATTAAAACTTTTAATTTTTGTTAATATTCGCAATCCTTTTGATTAAGTATAATGGAATTAACATAAAAATACAGCTTATTTGGAGGAGCGTTATGGATGGAGAATGTTAAAAATACGAAAGACTTTTGGAATGCGAAATTGTACGATAACAAACATTCATTTGTTTCAACGTTTGGTAATGACCTTGTTGAATGGTTGGCCCCAGAAAAAGAAGAAAAAATTCTTGATCTCGGTTGTGGAACAGGGGATTTGGCAAAGAAATTATTAGACTATGGAGTAGATGTGATAGGTGTTGATAAGTCTGATAATATGGTTAGGCAAGCAAGAATTAAGTATCCAAATATTCATTTTATTGTTTGTGATGCAACAGACTTAAAATACAGAAACGAATTTGACGCGGTATTCTCAAATGCCACACTTCACTGGGTAAAACCGCCTCAGCAGGCACTTCATTGTATTTATCAGAGCTTAAAACAGGGCGGAAGATTTGTCGCTGAGTTTGGCGGGAAAGGAAACGTTCAAATTATTACGGATGAAATTAAAAACCAATTGAAACTATTTAGTTTCGAAAATAATATCAGGAAATTCCCTTGGTACTTTCCTAGTATTGGGGAGTATTCATCTTTAATGGAGGAAACGGGATTTAGAGTCACCCTTGCCCAACACTTTGACAGACCAACAGAACTGGAAGGAGAAAATGGATTACAAAATTGGATAGAGATGTTCGGAAATGCTCTGTTGGAGGGAATTCCGGATGATAAAAAAGACCAGATCATCAAAAATGTTGAGAATAATTTAAGAGAAATTCTATATCATGGCCGGAATTGGACAGCAGATTATAAAAGGATTCGTGTTATTGGAATAAAAGAGTAATAGAAGGAGCAGTGTTCTTCAACTGTTCCTCCTGGCAATTAATATATTAAATGTTCATGAGGCTAGTACATAACTAAAACAATCAAAACTAAAGACGAACAATGATCTAACTTAGCGGAGGAAATATACGAAGACTCCTTTGGGAGGAAGGCTTAGGTGAGTCCCCCGCGCAGCTCGGAACGAGCGAGGAGGCTAACCAGCCGCCCACGGAAAGCGAAGTATATTTCCAGAGCGCGTATATACACTAATCAACCTATTGTTCGGCTTTATCTTTGTCGAAGTTATGTCCCAGCCTATTTTCGTTGCTCTTCTTTCATTCCGCAGTTACTTTAAGGATTGTCTTTTTAACACTTAAACGCCGACTCACTTGCCGGTATTATTGGTTCTATCCTGCATGCTATATCATCTGGACCAAATTATCTTTTACAAAGTTCTTTTCACCTTAAGTTCAAACTTAGGTTTTGTCACATATTCTGTATAATTGATCGTTCCATCAAATTCCAAATAGGCTTGATAACGCATACGGATTGCTGGCGCAGTAATCAAATCCAGCACTTTATCCTTTGCAACCCAGCGGCTATCTGTTGTTTCTTCCGAAATACTTAATTCGCCGCCTACTGGCTTGCACACATAATCGAACATTACTTTAGTCGGAACATCAGTTACACCATCATACCATTTATGTATTCTTGTATTGGAATGGACTCCAATCAAATAAGAAACAACTGTATCTATTCCACTTTCTTCTTTAATTTCTCGACTTAATGCATCGAGTAGGTTTTCTCCTACTTCAACCTGTCCCCCTGGATATACCCATCCCCCATCACGTGTCTTAACTAAAAGTATATTTCCTTCTTGATTTTCTACAATTCCACCTACTGCCACAATATGCGTCGGCATTAACATCCTAATAACCCCCGAAATTATATTTACTCAGATCCAGCTCTGACAAAAAGACATATTTATTAATGTAAGTCTTCGCCACTAATTTTAATTATCCTTTTACTATTTTCAACATCGAATTAGCATTCGCTTGAAACTCATATGGTACTTTAATCTCTTCCACTAAACATCCATTATCAATGAGATGTCCTATTATTCTATCTAAATGTTCATATCGTTTTCCTTCCAAGTCCACTAAAGGAAAGATACGGATTTCTTCCTTTGTAACTCTCAACATCTCTTCAATGGTCGCTATATGAAATTCAATATCTAATCGATCGGCATACATGAACAAAAAATGCGCAGAAAGAAGGATATCAAACTCGTCATCTTCAAACGGCATTAAAGGCAAGGTAACGGGCACATATTGTTCACTCGATTCTGCCATATCGTTAGTACAATCATATAATGCACTCAAGCGATGATTTCTAAGACCTTCAATGTCATTAAAATAGTCCCAAATATAATTTTTTTTAGCTTTTTGCATTTGCTTCATCGCATGTTCAATGTCCTGAAGACCTTTGTTTTTCAAATCCTCACCAGAATAGTAATAAGCAATATCACACGCTGTAATATCCAGTCCTAATTTATTGCCAACAGCTGTAAAAGAACAAGCACCTGCTGGACAATCTAGTATTCTTTTTCCTCTGAGAGATTCTTCTAAAAGAGAAAACATATTCAAATATTCATCAAATGTCCTTCTGATAAAAACAATTCTCTCTAAATCCAGCTTCGTATGTTGTTCTGCTTTACTCAAATTGATCACTCCCTGATCTTTAATTTTCTAATTGGAGTGGATTAAAGAACAGTTTTTCCAAACAATTTTATACATCTCCAAGTATTAGATAGTTATTCTATAAGAAGTTACCAATCCCTTCATTTCAACTTAATATTATGTTGAAGAAGCATAAACATCATCATTCGTAACCGAATTGATAAAGAGCCCAATCAAAATACAACTCCTTTTTTATAATATTAAAAAGGAGTTGATGAGAAATGATCTTCGCTCTTTATTTAATAATCGGAATATTGATAAGTACTTCAATTTATGTGGTTGCTGATTTCAAGCCCGTGTTTCTTTTTCTCATTTTATTCGTTGCTTGGTTGCCGCTAATATGCGTTGGGATGACGATTGTACCTTTCATAGATGTAGAAGAAATCTCCAATAGGCTAAACACATAAAAGTTCCAATCCAAGATACAAATCCAAAAACGGCTACAATCGTTGTTTCTGACCAGCCATATTTTAAAGAAAAATGATAATGGATTGGTGTCATTCTGAAAATTCGTTTGCGGGTCAGTTTGAACGATGAAACTTGCAATATAACTGACAATTGCTCTGCAAAATAAATGAAAAATAAGATTGGAATTAAGATTTCTACTTTCTCAAGGACAGCAAGAAACGACAATGATCCACCTATAGCCAACGAACCTGTATCACCCATAAAAGCTTTGGCAGGGTAAATATTATAAATAAGAAAACCAAGCAAACACCCAACCATAATTAAACTAAAAAGTTGTACTTCTGTACTTTCTGAAATGATAAAAAAGAAAAAGTAAGTAGGAATTGCAACGACACCTAAAAGGCCATCCAATCCGTCGGTAAAATTAATAGCATTTGCAGAACCTACAACAAATAAAGTAATCACAATAACATAAAACATGATTGGGAGATCAAAGGAAACATTTTTATAAATTTGAATATTTGTATCTATACCTAGTTTATTAACGACGTAAAATAATAAAATACCCGTAAAAGAAAACTGAAAAATGAGTTTCGTCTTACCCGATACTCCTCCTGGGTCTTGCCGGGAAGCTTTCCAAAAATCATCTAAGAACCCAACAGAACTGAACAAGATATATGTAATGGCTAAGAAAAACATTAATGGAGTTGGGGAATAAAGAGTGGCTACGATTACACCGACAAAAAGAATCATTCCAAACATTAGCGGAGTCCCTTTTTTTAACTGATGGTCAGAAGGAAGCTCCTTTCTTATAGGTTGAATAAGTCCTAATTTCTTTAACACAGCAATTAAAAGCGGAGATAATGCCGCGACAACTATAAAAGAAATCATCGCTGGTATTATTGGAACAGTCACAATTCAGTTACATCCTTTCTAGTAATCTTCATTTATTTTGTTTGGGTTATTTTCTCTTTTAAGCAAAACACAGTACAAAGAACGTTGGTATGCCTCAAATAAATTGGGACAAATAGTTATTCGTAGTGATCTCTAACAACCTTGAGTGAATAATTTCTTGAATGCTTTGTATAACTAAAAAAGAGTACAGTCTTATGTATATTCAGGATTTTTAAGAATAGTTACAGATTTACCGAACGAGAAAGCCTATTATGGTCATACTGCACCCTCCTTGGGGATGGAAAACAGTATGTTAAATTGGGGCTGCCTTACTCGTCTAATTGCAATATCTAATAAATAAGCTTCTTAATAAGGCTGTGATTTTTCATAATAAATTGAAGAATCTTGAATAACTTATTTGTTCAGTTTTTTAAGTAACATCTCTTTATGAGCTCTGGATAACTTCATCAAATCAAAGCCATCATTAGCAATCAACTTACATAATTTATTTGCTTCTTTCCAAGCAATTTTGTATTGTTTTTCATCAATACTTCCCCTCGATAATGCTTCATCCAGTTCATCTTCATCTTTTATAAAGATTTCCCCAGTTGGTAATATTACAATGTCTAAAAACAGATCATCCACCCAAGGCACATTATTATCAATCCCACATTGTAAACAAATATCAACATACCATTGAACGATATTCCCTTGAGCATCAAACATTGTAGTTAAAGAATGGTGTCCCTCCGTAGGAAAGTGCTGAAGCCAAATGTACCCATCATCCACTATACATACACTATTTGCACCATACTTAACAAATAATGGCTCTCTGACATTATGAATATTTAATAAGGTAACATACCCTTTAAACTCTTCTGTATCGAAAAATGATTGGATATATTCCCTTTTAAGCACTCGCTTCCATTCTGAACGGTCACCATATTTCCGCTCTAACAATCTTGTCCCCCCTAAAATCAGTGTTCATTTAACTTTCTTCACTACGTATGTAATAGCATTTGTTCTTAGTAAGATAGGACGTTGCTTGCGCTTTATTGTATATTCCAATGGTTTCACTAGCACCTTCAATACTTCCCACCTTTTATAGGCATCGTTCAATTTATTTATCATCTCTTCAGTTGATATGTTTATTTCCATTAGCGGTGTTAAATAATCATTCGTTTCTAAATCTATTTCTTCCACCTCTGAGTTTACAATAATACAGTTTATTCCTTGGTCCTTTGTTCCTTCTGCCATTTGATAGATTACTTGGCCAAAAACAGCTTCGGATTCAACATGTTCTAGACTAGAAACGGCAACGATATAATCATAGGTATTTGGAGTTATTGAAAAGTTTCCTATATCTGTCTGTACACTTCGAATAATTTCCTGAACACCATGTTCTTCACTATATTGTTTTAGTTTTTGTAAAGCGGACTCAAGTAAATCAACACAGACTACTGTGCAATCTCGGTCTTTTAGTAACTAGGCCATAGGGATACTATTTCTTCCAACTCCCGATCCTAAATCGAGGATGTTTATATTGCCTTTTCCTTTCAAAAGAGGAATAACCTCCATTACAGTCTCCACTGGTTTATGCAACCAAGATCCTTCCACAAACAACTTATAATTATGATAACAATAGTCGTGATATTCTTTTTCTTCTTGTCTTATGTATTCAATTCTGTTCATGACTACCTCCTTATTAACCTTTTGCAATCAATATCGATATCTATGTTAAGATTACTTAATAGAATATGGAGTTGAGCATAATGAGATGTTTCTATTTAAATGAACCTTTATATCCTCAAATGCAAATGACTGAAATTGAATATGAATTATTCCAAACAAGTTATGTGCGCAGACTAAAATTTCTAGCTCATTTCGGAGCTGGTTCTCTCGTAACTCCTGTTGTACATTCAAGACTTGAGCATACATTAGGAGTATGGAAGTTAGCCTGCTATTTTTTCCCTGAAAATAACAAACTAAGAATTTCTGCAATATTACATGATATCGGGCATCTACCTTTTTCGCATGCAGTAGAAGAAAATCTTGGATTTAACCATCACCATTTTACTGAAAAGTATATTAGCAGTTTTGAAATCAAAGATATCTTATCTAAATACGGATATAATCCGGAAGAGATTATTGCCTATTTGAACGACTCCTCACCTTTAACTGGATATGATAATGTACTTGGGCTTGATCATTTAGATAGTTTCTTTCGAGACACGTATATGGCAGGTCTTGCAAGCCTCAAGCCTCGTGATATATTAAAAAAGTTATCGTGCTCTGAAAAAGGGATTGTAACTGATGAAGAAACGGCTATGTATCTTCTAGAATTAATAGCAACCGATCATGAACTGTTCCTATCTCCACATTTATTGGCAGTAGATAAGATACTTTCAGAAGCAATCCGCCTTCATTCAAGAGAAGCTGAAACACGACTTTCTGATTTTGTTTTATTGACTGACCATGAGGTAATAACTATGCTACTTAAATCATCATCAAAAAGAGTAAAAAGATTAATTGAGCTTCTTTTATTTAAACCTCACAACATAACTATTGAAGAAACTTTCTCTAACAATGCTGCCTTAAAACTAAAGGTTCGAAAATTGTATAAAAAAAGTCCATTAGTTAATGGTAAACCTTTCCTTGAATCATCAAAAAGTATTGCTATTAGGAAGCGTTTACAGATGTTAAAAAAAGAATACTATCTTAATATATAGCTAACTACTAACAGGATTAAATAATTTTCTCCAATTCAACTAATAACTTCTTTTTTAATTCTTCCAGTTCGTTGATGCTCGGTCTGGAATTTTCGGAATACATAGTTTCCCTAGAAGTCCACCAAACAGGATATGTAGGATTCGGTTCGTTTAATCTTCTAGGGAAAATGTGCCAATGCATATGGGAATCACCGTTACCAAGAAGTTCGTAATTTAATTTATCTGGTTTAAAAGCCCTAAACACTGCTTCTGATACTGTGCTCATTTCAATAAGAAATTTCTGCTTATAATCACTATTTAATTCATGTAATTCGTGTTTATGTTCCTTACATAGAAACAACGTGTATCCTTCAAAGTATTGGTGATCGCCAATCACTACATAACCTGTTTCAAGTTCTGCAACAAAGTATTTATTTGTCCCTTCTTTAATCATATTTATTCGATTACAAATCAAGCAATCTTCCATTCTGGATACCTCCATAAGATCATTGAAATATCATTTAAAATTGCTTCTGTAAAAACTCAAAGATAAAATCTAATCGTAAATTATTCACTTACATAATCAAATATGTGGACATCAACCGCATCAATAGAACCTATATATTCCTTTTGATCCCATAGCTTTATAGCGGTTGTTTCCTCATTTTATTCTAAACGGTTGAAGTTTATCTATTTTAGCGAAGTAGACAGGGTTATATTTTATATGACCATATTTATATTTAGAACTTTCATTAAGCCCCCAAACTCCATATCACTAACTAGTTGTACTGTTTCTTCATATAATTCTCTTATTGCACATTCTTTGGAGACTCATTCGCCTCTCTTTTTCCAGCAGGTAATTCCCATTGTTTTCGCCAAGTGTTATAACAAAGAAGATATTTCCCATCACATTTAATAACGGCAAAAGAACCAGCAACTGGCTGGTAATTATATATATCATCTTCATCTATATGTAAAAATTCTAGAAACCGAAAACCATTATTATTAAGGCAAATTCACCTCACAATACATATTTAGTTATTAACTACAATTCTGCTAGCCATCGAAGAATACCTCCTTTGTTCATATGATTTCATTAAAAAGAAAAACCTATATAAATGAATTATTTCTATTCATTCATACAGGTTTTCTAATAATGACCCTTTAGTTATCATCAGTAAACTCATAATCTACTATCCTCTTACAAGTTCATTATTATTACTTTCCACTATTTCGTTGTTAGGCTTTTCCAACAGTAAATTGTTTGTAGCATTAATAACAAATATAGCCACCATGCCAATATATAGAAGGAAAAATCCTATGACTGTCAAACTAAGCAATGCTGTGACGGAAATAATTTGAATAAACAAACCAACCGTATATCCCTTATTCTTCATAAAATGTCGGATGGATTTATTCATTGCCTTAAATAGCGGCAAATCTTCAATAACCATGAAAGGTATCGCATAAACTTGCGTCGTTAAAAAGGTGAAAATCAAATACGTTTGGAATGTGGCAAATAAAAAGATTAAATAGCTATTATTAATATTAATGTAATACCACCATTCCGATATCGCTATTAGAATTGCGAGATTGAATAGTATTCCCAACAAAAAGGATCTCTTAAAATAGTAGAAGAATGATCGGATGAACAAGGCGATGGATGCCTTGTTTTTTATTAATAAATGATTCATAACGGCGTAGACAGATACTGTCACCGGAATAAATGTAACCGCGAAAAAGACGAGTGCTACATGAAGGGGCAGAATAAAAATTACTGGAACAAGGAACAGTGACCAACCTACACTAACTCCCAAAACCGTTAATATATTTGTAAAAATTTGATGTCCTGTTTTCTTTATAAGCTGGCTGATTGGAAGCATTTGAATCACCGTTCCTTTTTAATTTCTAATAAATTCTTTCTTGTGTCTTAGGATCAAATAGCTGCATTTTATTTAAATTAAAGTAAAGCTCAGTTGGTTCAAGTTGTTTTAGCTTGGCATCCGCATTTACCCTACCTGTTAATTGATCATCACCGATATCGAAGTAGATTAATAATTCAGCTCCTAAATGCTCGACGACTTTTAGATTTACTTGGTAGACATTTTTATCTGGAACGGAAGGCATAAGCTTAGTGGAAAGAATGTCTTCTGGACGAATTCCAAAGATTACTTCCTGTCCATCATACTTTTTGTACATTTTAACCTTATCATCTGGAAGCGTAAATGTATAACTTGCTGTATGCAGTTGGTTTCCCTCTAATCTTGCTTTTACAAAGTTCATCGGAGGAGATCCAATAAACCCAGCAACAAACAAATTATTTGGTTTTTCGTATAATTCTTCAGGAGTTGCAATTTGTTGAATCTCGCCAGCATTCATAACTACAATCCTCTGTCCTAAAGTCATTGCTTCAACCTGATCATGAGTAACATATATAATAGTTGCTTCGAGTCGTTTATGTAGTTCTGATAACTCAACACGCATTTGGACACGTAACTTGGCATCTAGGTTACTAAGAGGTTCATCAAATAGAAACACAGATGGATTACGAACAATTGCTCTTCCTACAGCTATACGTTGTCTTTGACCCCCACTTAACTCACGAGGTTTACGATCCAATAGGTTTTCTATACTTAATATCGAAGCTGCTTCCTTAATTTTTGCTTCTATCTCTGCTTTAGGAGTTTTAAGGTTTTTTAATCCAAATCCTAAGTTTTCCCGGATCGTCATGTGAGGGTAAAGGGCATAATCCTGAAACACCATGGCAATATCCCGATCTTTCGGATGAACCTTATTAACTAAGCGGTCTCCAATATAAATATCCCCACTTGTTTGTCTCTCCAGACCGGCTACCATTCTTAGTGAAGTTGTTTTGCCGCAACCAGACGGACCAACGAATACTAAAAACTCTTTATCCTTTACAGTAAAGCTTGCATCTTTAACGGCAAAAACTTTACCCTTATTTTCATCTTCAAATTGTTTTACAATATTTAAAAACTTAACTTCGGCCATGAATATTCCTCCTACCCTTTTACTGCTCCGATTGTGATTCCCTGCAAGAAGTATTTTTGTAATGCTAGAAAGACGATAATCATTGGAACTGCACTACAAACTGCTCCAGCCATCATCGCTCCATAATCCTGCAGATTTTCAAATCGAAAACTTGTTAAACCGACTTGTAAGGTCCTCATGCTATTCGTGTTTGTCACAAGAAACGGCCAAAAAAAGTTATTCCAATGGGCTACGAAAGTAAATATTCCAAGTACGGCAAGCCCAGGCTTTGAGATTGGCAATATTATCTTCCAAAAGATGCCGAATTCACTACAAGCATCAATTCTCCCCGCATCAATCAGAGAGCTCGGAAGAGAAGTCATAAACTGCCGCATTAGAAATATGCTTCCAACACTTACCATTCCAGGAACAATGATTCCTGCATACGTATTTTCCATTTGAAATGTATCAACAACTAAAATATACAATGGAATTAATGTTACTTGTCCGGGAATCATAATCGAAGCTAGTAACACCCAAAAGATTGCATTTCTTCCTGGGAAACGAAGCTTTGAAAATGCATAACCTGCTAACGATGCAAAAAATACATTAATTACTGTACTGACTGCTGCAATTATTGTACTATTCAAGAACCATCTTCCTAATCCACCAACTTTAAAGATCCTTTTATAAGCATCTAGGGTAGGATTTTTTGGGATCAGCTCAGGTGGAACAGATGTAATTGCTGACGAGTCTTTAAAGGATGAGGATAACATCCATAATAGTGGAACGAATGTAAATATAGCCCATAAGGCCAAGAGTACGTACACAATGATTAAAACGATTCTTTTAATAATTTTTCTTTGGAGATCTTTTTGTTCATCTAGTTTGGCCTGGAATTGGGAATCTGTTGCAGTTTTAAGTTCCATCAAAATCCCCCCTAGTATTCTACGTCACTAGCCATATATTTAAATTGTAATATGGATATGACTATAATAATAAAACCCAATATGAAAGCTTCTGCTGCCGCTAGACCAAACTGATAATATTGAAACGCATGTTGGTAAATCAAAAAGGCAATTGTGGTCGTTGCAAAGTTTGGACCACCTTGAGTCATTACATATGTTGCTTCAAATACTTGAAACGAGCCAATTACACCTGTAATTAACATATATAATGTCGTTGGCTTCAGTAGTGGCCAAGTAATATTTTTTAATTTTGACCACCAGCTTGCCGCATCAATATCCGCAGCCTCATAAAGCGATTTTGGAATCCCACCCATTGCGGCTAAATATAAAATGACTCCACTACCATGCCCACCAATATACGTCATTAACATGAGTGAAAATAGGGCTGATTTTGAACTTGCCAAGAATAACTGTTGATCAAAACCCATCCATCCTAAAACAATATTCATTAAACCTGATTGTGTTGGATCAAACATCCACAACCAAATTAATGACATAGTGATTCCGGATGTGACAGCTGGCAAATAAAAAGAGGCCTTGAAAAATGTTTGTGATCTTCGATTAAGTGGAAAAATCATTAAGGAAAGAAAAAATGTTATTAAAATATTGACCGGAACTGTACCTAATGTATAGATGGTTGTATTCTTCATTGCCTTCCAAAAAATATCATTACTTAATAGATACTTATAGTTATCAATGCCAATAAATTTAGATTTTAAGATTCCATATTCCTGAAAACTCATTATAAAAGCTGAAAAAAGAGGGTAAACCGTAAAAACCAAGAATAATAGAAAAGGCAGTGCAATAAATGCGTAACACCAGCCATAATCTTTTAAGAATTGCTTTGCATTCTCCCCCCAATGGCTCTGCTTTTCAACAGAAGTGGCCATAACTTCATCTCCTTTAAAACTTACTTTCCAAACAGCGGAAGCGCCGTTCTCATCAACATACATACACTCAAGTTTGCTAGTCGATTAGGCGCTGTAATTGGACAGCAAAAGTGCTAGTTTAAAATATTGACTTTAAAAAATTTATACCTTCTTTTACTTCCAGAAAGAAGAACTATCCGCAGTTTAAATGCAGATAATTCTTCCTGTTGCTTACATATTCTATTATTATTTTAGAATATCTTTTGCTACTTTAGTCCATTGCTCTACAGTTTCTTCAGGAGATAATTCACCAGCGATAAACCCTTGGAACTTTGGCGTTAATCCATCATTTTTAAGCTGAGCAGATTTCTGAGCTAGTTCTGGGTTTAACCTGACTCCAGGAACTACATAATCTAATGTTCTTTGAATAAATGCTCCATTTTCTGTTTCTAATTGCAGCATATCCGCATACATTTCCTGACCTGACTTTCTTGCAGGTGGAATAAACATTGTGGCAGCTGTAATACTAGATTTTGTTCCTGTAATATGTTTTAGAACTTTCGCAGCGTTTGCAGTGTGCTCATCACCTTTATAGTTCTTCTGTTTGAAGAGCCACATTCCGCCACCACCGCCTGTGGCGATTTCCTTTTCCCCTTCATTATGCGGGAACGGTAATAATACAAAGTCGATCTTTTCAGCATCCAGTTTACCAGCATCAATTTCTGCATTACGGTTATCATTGAATCTAACTTGGTAAGGACCTGTACGTCCGTAAATACCAACCTCGATGTCACCAAACATATCAATTACCTTTTGTGCATCAATTCCAGCAGTTTCTTTAGGCATAACGCCTTCATCCATTAATCTTTTCATGAAATTTAATGTTTCGACTGCCTTGTCTCCGTCCCATTGGAACTTGCCATCTTCTGAAACGGCACTAAGAACACCGTTGTTTCTCATTAAATGTTCAAATGTTTCTGTATCCCCAGCAGTTGCAAATCCGTAAATCTTTTTACCTTTTTTGTTTTGCATTTTGGAAATTTTATTGGCAATATCGTAAAACTCCTGCCAAGTCCATCCATCTTTCATAATTTTATCTACATCCGCGCCTGCCTCTTCCATTAGGGTTCTATTTCCACCCCATGTATGTATAGAGATCCATTGAGAAATAGCCCAAAGTTTCCCATCCATCGTGAAATTATCTTTGGCAAATTGCTCCAAGTCGTTCAAATCATCATTTGATACATAATCATCTAGAGGAACAGCTAACCCAGTATCAATAAATTTTGGTTCCATAACAGAGAAGAAGATATCAGGTGGATTTCCTGAGTTCAATGCAACATCAAACTTCTTACCACCTTCTGCCCAAGACAAAATTTCATGTTCTACTTTAATATCAGAATTTTCCGCTTCAAATTCTTTAATTAAATCAATAAGGTCTTGTTCATAGCTTTTTTGCCCTGTTTCTTCATTTGCTTGATAGTGTGGATAAGTCCAAACAGTGATGACATCTTTTTTTCCTTTTTTATTTCCAGCATTTCCACCGGAGTCTTTGCTACTGCAACCAGAAACTGCAAGCAGAAGTGCCGCAAGTAAAATTAGTAACTTTTTCAAGAGAATCCCCCTAATCTTTAAAATATAATTTGGTCTTGCCAATTTATTGTTTTCCCTTCACCTCCTTAAAAGTCCTTACAAGATAATCAATGAATTGCTAATAACTTTCATCAAATTCTTGTTCATGTAGGCTTGTCCAAAATTCCACCGTTTCTGAAACCGCTTTAATCTTTTATTACGATTTCACTATGATTCTAGTTAATAAGATTTCCTCCCTAATGACTCAGATACCGACAAAATATATATAAGTACATCTAGATCACTCTTTTTTAGGAGACTTATTAGTTAGTTTTTCGTATTTTGAATTCTTAATTTAGTATTAAGATATCAGATATGAAATAATAATTCAATATTATTTTTACTTCTTTGTAAAAATATTTCAATATAACCTTGGTAAAAAGTGGGCAAAAAAATAACACACCAATAACTTGATGTGTTTGAATATTATTTTTCTAAAATATACTCATCAACAATTCTACCATCCCGCGTTTTTACTATTAATTTTAGACGGTTACCAACTATGAAAACATTTAAGTAGACTTGCATTTTTTCGTTAAAACAAACATCCATATAAGACTGATGAGTTGCTCCATAAAATTTATGTCCTGTTAGTCCGGCAATAATATAAGTTGTGCCTTCCTTATCGGTAGCATCGCCTTTTAATGGGAATGTCCGGAAATATGAATGATCGTGTCCCGATAAGCTTAAGTCAATTTGCAATTCATCAAAAACCTTTGTCCACACTTCTTTTACCATTTCGCTTCCAGCTTCTGTATTGGCATTATATGGCGAGCGGTGATAAACAACTATTTTCCATAGTTTCGATGTTTCTGACATATCTCTCTTTAACCATTCTGCTTGTTCCAGCAGACCAGTCTTCGTTGTTTCGGTATTCAATACAGCAAAATGAGCATCACCATAATCAAACGAATAAACCGTTCCTATAAAATTTTTGGGACCATTGATTGGCATTTTAAAAAGCTTCTTGAATGTTTCAACTCCATTACCAGTATTTTCATGGTTACCAACTGCAGGAATAATCGGAGTGGAAGGAGCAAGATATTTACTTTTGATCGATTCGAAAAAAGCTGCCCAATGATTATATAAGTTACCATCGTCAACCATATCTCCAACATGAATGACAGTTGCAGCGTCTTCATTTTCTTTCTTTGCATGGGTTAATAATTCAGTAAAGAGGGCAAAACCATTTTCCGTTTGATTAGGTGGACATTGGGTATCCCCCATAATTATAAAACTGAATTGTTCATTAGCTTTTATTGGATCCGCGGTAAAACTTCCCTCTTCACTCCAACCATTTTCTGTACCATCTCCCACTCTATAAGTATAAGATTGCCCAGAATCTAATCCATTTAGAGTGACACTATGGACTTGAGCTTCACCTGCTTTGAATGCATGCTCCGTACTTGTTCCTATTTCTTCTTTTAACGAATTACCAGTAAAACCACTCATTTCAAAGTCTTTTGTATGTATAAATTGAACAACAGATTTTGTAAACAATGGGCTTGTTATCCATGTAATGTTCATCGTATTTTTCTGTTCACTGAATGTAATATTGATGAATTCTGGAGTTTGTGAGCCAAGATGTTCTAGAACTTTTATCTTTGTTGTAAAAACTATATTGTTTTCCTTTATGAGCTTGAACGAGTAATTCACCCTCAATTAAAGATAATCGATCCGTTTTTAGATTCCCTTTACAATCAGTTTTACCCAATTTCCATGGAAAAAGTTTGGGGCTTTCCGCTTTCAACCAACCTATTTTATTGCGATATACCACCTTTAACCAGTCATTTTCTATTTCTAAAACAACTAATTCAGTATCTTTTTTTAGTTTGAACATTACCTCACTTTTATCAGAAGGATCCTTATAAAGAAATGCTAGCTCAGAATTAAGTAATGCTAATTTGTATTCAGGAAAAATTACTTGTATAGTCGCACCGTGAATTCCATGTCCTTTTTCATCTGTAACAATAAGAGTACTATTAAATCCTAAAGACGCTCGATCAATCGCTATTTTATAATGAGCTTTTGGGACAATCTCTATCGGAGGAAAGTAAATAGGAGTTTGCCTTTCCCCCTTCAGAGTTGCCATTCCTTTTATTAAATTAATCTTAGTGGGCTCTATAATGTTCGAATGCATGAGGAATGTAAGCTTTAAGAGTTCCTGTATTGCTCGAGATGTTTCAAGTTGATCAAGCCCCTTTAATTCTATGTATATATATCCCTCCTCCGTAACTTCATTTCTTACAATACAGCTTGGAGGGATTATTGGATGAAGTATAATTTGTTTTTCCAAATGTTTAAGTTTACACGGATCAAATTTAATATGGAGTTCTATTCTCTTAAACTTATGGAACTCATTGGCCTCAAAGAAAACGTGAAGCGGATTGCCGATATATGTAGCCTTTTCAAATATTGGTTTAATTCCTGGTCCTCCGGCCTCGACTATAAATTGCCATATCCGTTCTGTTTCATTTCCATAATAATCTTGAACAACTAATTTTACTTGGTGGTAACCGTCCAACAATGGTTCGCTAGGTGTATAAAATATTTCATTCTCTTCTTCTATATAAGTCGGGGTAAGTTCATTTCCATCAAGATACATACGGATTCGGGTCGGATTAATGCCAGATTCCTCGTCCTTGGCGAATGCTCCGATTTTCACCGTAGATGTCGAAACAACTTCATTAGCTGAAGGACATTCTCCAAATATTTCAGGATTAATTA
The DNA here is from genome assembly GCF_022900255.1 of Lederbergia wuyishanensis. Lineage (GTDB taxonomy): Bacteria > Bacillota > Bacilli > Bacillales > Bacillaceae_C > Lederbergia > Lederbergia wuyishanensis. The sequence goes on along the minus strand of NZ_JALIRM010000005.1, from coordinate 104,956 downwards.
AGTCCTCGTTTGTTTTTCCGTATACGGATCTAATATTGTCTACGTAGATCTTTCCAGCGTTTTTATTATTGTCGTTTGTTTCTAGTAATCTAACAGGAATATCCAGTGTTAAAGGCGTTGATTTACCATGGGGGATCTTACATTCAACATATTTCCATCCAATCCAATCTACTTTTCCTGCTAAGTCAATTTGAAATGGATGACCCTTTCCATCTCTTAACTGGGCTCTTAATAAATGATTATTTCCATCCCCGTATACCCACATTCCAATCGCCTTTGGATAGTCATGTAAAATTATTTTTTCTTTTGTGTATGCGTAGGCTCCTGATATCCCAGTTGTACCAGCAAAATCATACTTCAATTCCAAAGAGCTTTTTCCGAAACGCGCCGGCTCTGGATACTTAGTTTGGCGAATAGAGATAGATTTAAATCGTGCACCGCCACATATCCAATGTTCTAAACCATTTTCAAATGATTCAAGAATAATTGGAGGTTTTTCAACATAACCAGCTATTATTTCGTCCATTTTCATCTCACCTCAATTGAGACACTATTAAGTAAATTTATTTTTGTTGTATAGTTTACCATACAAAAAACAAAAGGCCCGTATCAATTATTATATTAATCGATACAGGCTTTACTCTATTTTTATAGTTCCTTATACTTTGAAAGATGTCCCACTTGGTTAAAATCACTAATCAACCATTTCTCTTCCTGAAAGTTAATATTGCTGATACAAGCATTGATTAACCTTGTCTTTCCGGAGCCTATTTCTCCATCTGAAAGTATCGATAAAATGGCGTTAATTACCCCTCCATGCGCGACGAGCAGGACCTTTTTATTGACATACTTTCGATTGATTTTTTCGATTCCTGCCAATACACGTTCGTTCAGTGCAGATCTTTCTTCTTGATTTGGAATATTTCTATTTGGATACTTTGATTCAATCTCTTCTCGAGTCATTCCTTCAGCATCACCAAAGGAACGCTCCACAAATTCCTCCATTTCAACAAGAGGAATTTGCAATCCTTCATTAATGATTTCGGCAGTACGTTTTGCCCTTTGTAGTGGACTCGTTACGATGATATCCCAGTGATTTTCTTTTAAAAAATCCCGACATTCCTCCGCTTGTCGTATTCCAGTAGGATTTAAAGGAATATCCGTTCTTCCTTGAAGTTTTCCTAATGCGTTCCAATCTGTTTCTCCATGTCGAATTAAACAAATGGTCGTAATTTTAAACTTCTCCCTTCGTAACCTTTTCTTTATTTTTTTGTAAAAACGCACGAATCATGAAAAAACTGATCTCATCTGGTAGCAGTTCTTTAATAGGTGTTAGTCTAGTAGATTCTGCTTCATCTACAGCCTTTTCAATCATTTCTTCATATTGACTCGGAATAAATTGATCCCAATCAATCTCATGACCTTCTTCATCACATTTAATTAAGTGGGATTCCACTGTTCTTTCGGAAATTTCTCTCTCCAGCGCAATTTCCTCAATCTCCATCCCATCCTGCAACATTTGATACGTAACAAGATGACTAGAATCTTTCGTACTCTTCGAAACGCTCTTTTTCTCAACTTTCATCATGGGGACATGTTTTCTTTCAATGTCTTTTTCTTCACAATATGCATTAATGACTGATAAGAAATCAGTTCCGTATGCTTCTAGTTTTCTTTCACCAATTCCTTTAATTTGTAAAAGATCATTGTCATTTCTTGGTAACGCTGCACTCATTTCTCTTAACGTCGCATCCGAAAAAATAACGTACGGAGGTACTTTTTCTTTCTCAGCAAACTCTCTTCTCAATTCTCGCAAAAGTTCAAATAACTCATTGTCCTCCACAAGTTGTGCAATACGTACCTTTTCTTTACGAAATACTGGCTCTTTACCTCGTAAAACATTGCCAGCATTTTCAGTCAACATCAATACTGGATACTGTCCATCGGTTGGAAGTAAATAACCTTCAGCTGTTAAAAAATCAATGAATTCACTAACTTCTTTTTGATTTCGTTCTTTCAAAATCCCAAATGTCGTCAGCTGATCAAAGCCAACACTTTTTATTTTTTTGTCAGCCGAGCCAGTCAGTACTTTCGCAATCATCGTTTTTCCGAAACGCTCATTCATTCTCCTTATGCACGAAAGGACTTTTTGTGCATCGATTGTGACGTCAACGTGTTCCCGAGAATCGGTGCAATTTCCACACTTACCGCATTCTGGAGGATCTTCCTCCCCAAAATAAAACAATATATATTGCTGCAAACATGACTCAGTATGCCCATAAGCAACCATTTTCCTTAGTTTCGAATACTCATGCTCTTTTCGACCTTCATCCATCTCTGATTGTTCAATTAAAAAAGATTGAATTTGAGCATCTTGTGGAGCGAACAACAAAATACAAGCACTTTCTTCTCCGTCTCTTCCTGCTCTTCCAGCTTCCTGATAATAAGATTCCATATTACGAGGGATTTGATAATGAATAACAAATCGTACATTCGATTTATTTATTCCCATCCCAAATGCATTTGTCGCTACCATAATCGAAATGTCATCAAATAAAAAGCGTTCTTGCTGCTGATTACGTTCAGCCTCTGACATTCCAGCATGATATTTTCCAGCTGGCAACCCTTTTCTCTCTAGTAAAAGATGGATCCGATCCACTTCTTTTCTTGTAGCGGCATAAATGATGCCTGCTTGTCCACTGTTTTTTTCTATATAATTTAATAAAAAGCGATCTCTATCTTCACCTTTCACGACCTGAAACTGTAAATTTTCACGTTCAAAACCTGTCATAACCACATGTTCTTTTTGAATATGAAGGAGCTCGATAATATCGTTTTGGACTTGTGGAGTTGCGGTAGCAGTAAGGGCTAATACTACAGGTTTTGGTTTAATTTGGCTTATTAAATTTTTGATTTGCAAATAACTGGGACGAAAATCATGCCCCCATTGGGAAATACAATGTGCCTCGTCAATGGCAAGGAGAGATATATGAATTTCTTTTAGAAGTCGTAAAAAAGAAGGTACTTCCAATCGTTCAGGAGCAATGTAAACAAGTTTATAGTTTCCATTATAAATATCATTTAGACGTTCATTAATTTCACCGTTTGGAAGTGTGCTGTTGATATAGGTTGAAGGAATTCCTGTTTTCTCCAATGCATCCACTTGGTCCTTCATTAATGAGATAAGTGGTGAAATTACTATCGTTATTCCTGGAAAAAGCATCGCTGGTATTTGATAACAAAGGGATTTTCCGCCACCTGTTGGCATGATGGCGAGAGTATCTTTTCCTCCCGACACTTTCTGTATGATATCTTCCTGTCCATCACGAAAATGATCATAACCAAAATATGTTTGTAATACGGTTTTTGCTTTATTTAACAACTTATGAACCTCCAAATTAGAGATAGTTCCATTATAGCAAATATACTTGATGAATGATTTGTGGAGCACTATTAGATTAGTAGAAATATTGATTTACAATATTTTGCTAGATATAGTGTTAAAAAAGCGTTTTCATGGTAGCATTTAAATAACTTATTTATTTTATTTTAACTATGAAAGCTGGAGGTAGTTTAATGTCAGAAATTAATTTTGAAAAGCTTGAAGCTTTAAGTGATCTTTGTACTCCTTGGTGTTTACATACTGTTGGAACCCTCCGCATTGCAGATCATATTTCTAGAGGAATCAATCATATTGATGATCTCGCCAAAGCAACTGAGAGTAATGCTTATGCCCTTCTTAATGTAATGCGACATCTTGTCAGTAAAGGGGTTTTTGAAGAAACGGAGCCTAAACAATTTGGTCTTAATGATGTTTCTAGGGGTCTAGTCGAATCTCCATACCGTCCTGACTTAACAGGTATTTTTGGACGTATGGCTTATGCCTGGGGCACCCTTCCTACATACGTAAAAACTGGAGAATCAGGATATCACGAGCAGTTCGGCCTTCCTTTTTGGGAGGATCTTGCTGCCAATCCTGATGTCGGAAAAAGCTTCGATGATTTAATGGGAATTGCGGGGCACGGGGTTCCTGATCCTCATTTTCCAATAACGGGGGACTGGGATTCAGTCAAAACTGTTGTGGACGTCGGCGGTGGCACTGGAGCGATGCTAGCGGAAATTCTTCGTGCCAGACCACACATCCACGGTACGTTGGTCGATCTTCCTGGAACGGCAGCTCGATCAGCAGAAATTTTTCAAGCAGCAGGTGTCAGTGATCGTGTCACAGTTTCTGGGCAGAGTTTCTTTGATCCTCTTCCTGCAGGTGCAGATATTTACTTACTGAAAAAAGTAATTGGAAACTGGCCAGACAAAGAGAAAAAGGAAATTTTGCGGCGTTGTGCTGAGGCCGCTCGCCCATCAGGCCGAATCGTAATAATGGGTGGAGTAACACCAGATGAAGAATCACACCATTTGAGTATTGAAATGGTCCTAGTTGGAGGCAAGCCAATCTCATTGTCTGAATTCCGAGAAATGGCTCATGAAGTCGGTTTGAAGATAACTTCTACATGGCAGCATGGCGGCTTTTTAGTTGAGTGTCAACCGATTTAAGAGATAAACGAAGTATGGTTTTTGAAACCATACTTTTTTTCATCCCATTGAATCTGCCAACGGATGTAAGTGTATTTACAGAATTAATGAAGGCTATTTTCGTAAAGTTTGTTGTTATTGTTAAAGCCCAAAAGCCGGCTTTTACCCTTAAAAGGTGAAGTTAGCAATTCTTATGAAGTACGTAGCTCTTTTCTCGGCGGAATGACTAAGTTTTGAGTTCCAAATTTATTCTTATTATTTTAATTAACAAAATATAGCAACAATGTTTAAGAAAAGATCTTTATAAAAGATATTAAATGTCCTTAGTGCAATTCAGACAGTAAAAACATTGAATAACTCACTATGGGTTTACAATTTTTGGACATAGTGGTAAAAAGTGCATAGACCTATAGTACTATGTTTAATGATATAATTTGACATAGTTCAACATATTAGGGGGAAAATGAGAATGAAGCAACAAGAAAAACAGAAAAAACCATTCTATAAAAGATGGTGGGTATGGGTAATTGCTATTATTGTAGTGGTGAAGCTAGCTTCTGGTGGAGATGATACGAGCAAGGATACCCAAAAGGAAAGCAAACCAGCAACTACCCAGCCTGCAAAAGAAACACAAAAAGAGAATAAAGAAACTGAAAATAAAAAAGAGGAACCGAAAATAGAAGATACGAAGGCAGAAGATGACGTTCCTAATGAATATAAGTCTGCTTTGAAAAAAGCCGAATCGTACGCAAAAACAATGAACATGTCCAAAAGTGCTATTTTTGAACAGTTAACTTCAGAATATGGTGAAAAGTTTTCTACAGAAGCATCCGAGTATGCAATAAGCAAACTCGAATTTGACTGGAAGGCAAACGCTCTGAAAAAGGCTGAATCCTATTCAAACACTATGTACATGTCAAAAAAAGGAATCTATGAACAACTTACTTCTGAACATGGCGAAAAATTTACTGAAGATGAAGCACATTTCGCAATAGACAATCTTAAAGCCGATTATAATGAAAATGCCTTGGCAAAAGCAAAAAGTTATCAGGAATCAATGAGTATGTCACCTGAAGCGATAAGAGACCAATTAACCTCTGAGCACGGTGAAAAATTTACACAAGAAGAAGCCGATTATGCTATTGAGCATTTAGATAAATAAAAACGCAAAACTTTTCTTTAGTTAAGGTCTTAAAAATAAGTATTTATGCAGTAATTGAAATAAATCAGTAATAATAGCAATCCACCCAAGGGTTTCCTGGGTGGATTCTTCTTTATTATTGTTATTGAGCCATTTTTCCTTTTTTATCAATTTTCAGCTCAATTTTTTCTAGCATATCTTTCGTCATTTTCGCCAAGTTATATTCGGGTTTAAATCCCCAATCCTCTCTTGCTGCTGTATCATCTATTGAATTTGGCCAGCTTTCTGCAATAGATTGGCGAACAGGATCAATTGTATAGTTTATATCAAAGTTAGGTATATGAAGACTTATTTCTTTTGCGATATCTTCAGGTTCAACACTCATAGCTGTAATATTATAAGCATTGCGGTGTTTTAGAAGTGCTGGGTCCGCCTCCATCAATTGAACAATCGCCTGTAGTGCATCAGGCATATACATCATATCCATATATGTTCCTTTATCAATGAAAGAATTGTATCTTCCCTTTTCAACAGCATCGTAATAAATTTCGACTGCGTAGTCGGTCGTTCCTCCCCCTGGAGGTGCCATATACGAAATTAATCCAGGAAAACGGACTCCTCTTGTATCAACCCCGAATTTTGCAAAATAATAATCACATAAAAGTTCACCCGAAACCTTATTCACTCCATACATCGTCGTGGGGCGCTGAATGGTCACTTGCGGTGTGTCATCCTTCGGGGTAGAAGGACCAAAAGATCCTATTGAGCTTGGGGTAAACATTTGTAGCCCTAATTCCCTTGATGTTTCAAGTGCATTCACTAACCCACCCATATTGATATCCCAAGCAACCAGTGGTTTAGCTTCAGCAACAGCAGATAACATCGCCGCCAAATGCATGATTGTATCAACTTGATATTTCTTGGCTATTTCTAACATTCTTTTTCCATCGGTCACATCTAAAATTTCAAAGGGGCCAGATGTCGCAGCAACAGATTCATTTTTACGTATATCCGTTACAACTACATTTTCCTCTCCATATAACTCGCGAAGTTTTATCACTAATTCTGTTCCAATCTGACCCAATGCTCCAGTAATCATAATCTTTTTCATATTGCTTCCTCCAGATGTTGGGTTAGATAATGCTTAATTCCTTTCCAACTTTCTCATATATAGAAATAGCTTCATCAAGCATTTCCTTCGTATGAGCAGCAGTTGGCATATTACGGACACGTCCCGTTCCTTTTGGTACCGTCGGAAATACGATGGATTTTGCGTATACCCCTTCTTCATAGAGACGTTTACTAAACGCTTGAGTCGTTTTTTCATCTCCAATAATGACAGGCGTTATCGGTGTTTCACTATGACCAATATTAAATCCGAGATTTTTTAAGCCTTTTTTCAAATAGTCGCCATTCTCCCATAAACGCTCATTAAGTTCTGTGCTTTCCATTAAAATTTCAATGGCTTTTGTTGCGGCTGCTGCATCAGCTGGTGTAACAGCTGTAGAAAATAAGAATGGACGGGATCTTACCTTCAACCAGTCGATTAATTCTTTTTTCCCTGCTACATATCCTCCAACTACACCGATTGCTTTTGATAGTGTACCGATTTGGAAGTCAACCTTATCTTGAAGGCCAAAATGCTTTACTGTACCTGCTCCTTTTCCAAGAACACCAGAACCGTGAGCGTCGTCCACATACGTAATCAAGTCAAATTCTTCAGCGATTTCAATGATTTCAGGAAGTTTTGCAATATCGCCATCCATCGAAAAAACTCCGTCAGTGATGACCATGATTTTGTTATATTGTCCGGATTCTTTAGCTTCCTTAGCTTTTTTCCTTAGATCATCCATGTCTGAATGATTAACGCGAATAATTTTTGCTTTTGATAAACGACAGCCATCTATGATTGAAGCATGGTTTAATTCATCTGATAAAATCGCATCGTTTTTATCCATAACAGCTGAAATAGCAGCCATATTACAATTAAAACCGGATTGGTAAGAAATTGCCGCTTCCGTTCCTTTAAATTCAGCAAGTTTTTCCTCAAGCTTGTCGTGAAGCGTTAAAGTACCATTAATCGTTCTAACGGCACCTGCTCCTACTCCCCATTCATTAACAGCATCGATGGCTGCTTTTTTTAAGCGCTCATCTGTTGCCAGCCCTAGGTAATTGTTTGAAGATAGATTAATTTGTTTTTTTCCATTCAATGTAATGATGGGACCATTCGCACTTTCTACTGTTTCGATTTCATTGTAAAGACCTTGGTTACGTAACTGTTCTAGATTTTCCGTTAAAAATTGATCCAATGTTTGACTCGACATTTTCATCCCTCCATTATGGTAAAAGTGTTTCCATGTAAGCGCCTTATATACATGTGTCCTCCAGAGAAGTACACATGTATACATTAAACATTGTTATTATATATAATATATCACATTATTAATAATATGTTCATATGAAAAGGACAAAAACACAAAAAAAACAAACGGAACCCGACTCATGTTAGGTTCCGTTTGTTAATACATTTTTATTATTTATGCTTTGCTGCACTTTGACACATATTAATTTTATCTGCAGCTACTTGTTTAAGATTTGTAATGGCATCACTGAAATATTTACGTGGATCATTTTGTTCAGGGTGATCGATTAAATATTTGCTTAAGCCTGCGACAAAAGCATTTTTTAACTCTGTCGCAATATTAACTTTGCAAATTCCCATTCTTATTGTTTCTTGTACCAATGCATCAGGAAGGCCGGATCCACCGTGAAGAACAAGCGGAATATCTACAACTTGACGAATTTCTTGCAAACGTTCCAAATCTAGCTTTGGCTCACCTTTATATAATCCATGGGCAGTACCAATCGCTACAGCTAGTGAATGGATTCCTGTGCGTTCAACAAATTCCTTTGCTTGAGCAGGATTTGTATATATCGCATCTTTTTCATCAACACTCATATCATCTTCAATTCCGCTGAGACGTCCTAATTCTGCTTCAACATACACTCCATGTTTTGAAGCGTAGTCTACTACTTCCTTCACTATCGCGATATTTTCTTCAAATGAATGATGACTCGCATCAATCATGACAGAGCCTACTCCCATATCAATCATTCGCTTAATGTCATCAATATTTTCATGATGGTCTAAATGAACTTCGAATGGAATACTATATGTTTTTCGAGCAGCTTCCATTATCCCAATTAGAAATTCTTCTCCCATATATTTAACTGTTCCTGGTGTTGCAGCAAGGAGAACAGGAGATTGCATTTCCTCAGCCGTCTCTAGAACCGCTTTTGCAATTTCTAAGTTATGAATATTAAATGCCGGCACCGCGTAATTTCCTGCTTGAGCTAGTTGTAATAGATTCTTTGATGCATTTGCCATTTTAGTTTTCCCCCTCGAAAGGATAGATTTGAACGCCTTGAACAACGCGATTAATGACACCAGTTGGTGATGGATTATCTGGTGATAGACCACTTGATAATGATTTCTCATATGCAAAGGACTGAGCAAAAATAACATTTGGGAATGCAAGTAACATATCTTCTTCATTCGATAATGGAACATTAATTTGATAATCGCTATATTCAGCCACTTCAGGATCTTCTATACCTGAAATTGCTACAATCGCTCCCCGTTCCTGTTCTGCATGTAATTCTTTTAGCATGTCTAGGTCATACTTTCTTGTATATTCGTTATTAGATAAGTAAACAACAACCATCGTGTTTGCATCAAGAATTGATTTTGGACCGTGACGGAATCCAAGAGTTGTATCGAACATTGTTGGATACTTTCCGGATGTTAGTTCAAGAAATTTCAACGCTGATTCTCTTGATAAACCTTCAAATACGCCCGAACCTAAATACACTAATTTCCCGAGTGGAAGTTTTACAAGTTCAGGAATCAATTTTTTGCACGAGTTAAGCATTTCTTCGCCAGCATTAGCAATCTTTTGAACCTTTTGTACAAACTCATCTTTATTTTTACTGAACAAATAGAAAGCTGTAAGCATCATTGTTGAGTAACTGCTCGTCATCGCAAGACCTTTATCATTCGCTTCTTCCGGTAGTATTAGTACAAGTTGTTCATCTTCCCCACGTTTCCGTTTAGCAAGTGCCCCTTCGCTGTTGCATGTAATCGTAATTTCATAGAAATTCTCGACTAGCTTTTCCGCAAGTTCAACAGCAGCTATACTTTCTGGGCTGTTCCCGGAACGTGCAAAAGATACCATAATTGTAGGGATATTTTTGTCTAGAAAAGAAAAAGGTGAAGATGTAAGATTAGTCGTCGAAATGGTTTCTACTTCCCATCCTCTTTCCCTTATTTCACGGCGAATATATGGATAGATGGTCTCACCAACAAATGCACTTGTTCCAGCTCCTGTAAAAATAACACGAACGCGTTCATGCTTGGATTGAATCGCCTGTAAAAATTGTTCCATTCTTTCTTTTTCTGAGGAAAATTGATTAATTGCTTTCACCCATAAAGATGGCTGTTGCTCAATTTCTCTCAACGTATGTGATTTCTCCATTTTCTCCAACCTTTCCATTAATTTAATTCAACCGAATAGGTGAACTTATCTCCCCTGGCAATCGTGATCGTGTATTCAATCACGTTATCTCCCTCAAAACTAATTCGGTTAATCAAGAGACTAGGCTCTCCTTCTTGGATGTTTAGCAGTGATGCTTCTTTTTTTGATGTTGGAATTGCTGCAAATCTTTCTGAAGCCTTTGTAATGATTGCTTCATATTTTTCACGAAACAAAGTATACATCGGCATACTTTCTAAATCTGCCCCGTTTAATTCGGGAAATCTGCTATGAGGAAGATAAGATGTTTCATACATCATCGGTTCATCATCAGCGAAGCGTAGCCTAGTTATTTTATAAACCTTTGTTCCTTCATTGATGTTCATTTTTTTCGCCGTTTTAATATCACTTTCAATTTCTTCAAAAGCTAATACTTTTGTCGAAGGGATTTTATTAATCTTTTTCATCTCTTCTGTAAAACTATAAAATTTAAGAAGGCTTTGATTGATAACCTTCGGCGAAACAAATGTACCTTTTCCATGTTGTTTGTAAATTAGCTTTTCCTTTTCAAGCTCTTGCATTGTCTGTCTTACAGTCGTACGGCTTACATTATACGTTTCGCATAATTCACGCTCGGAAGGAAGCTTATCATGATCCTTTAATTCCCCTGATTCAATTTTGCCGATAATTACGTCCATTAATTGATAATAGAGCGGCAAACGGTTGTCTTTTTCAACCATCTTAATTTCCACTCCTTAAAACAGAATCTATTACCTTGTCATGTTGTCATGACCAGTTGTTCTAATTATATCATGTGTTGTAAAAAATTGAAGCATTTCCTTATAAAAAAATAGACCTTCTTATAATGCAAGAAGGACTTAATTACAATTGATTCGATTGATTTACTAATAAGTGATCCAGTTCATCAATCATAAGGTTTGTTTGGCTATGATCTGAAACTTTACAATAAATCTCTTCTAATTCATCTTCATATTTTTTAGCCTCGGCTAAATAAAATTTCCCCAACTTCATTTGTTCATGATATCGTGCTTCAATATTGGCAATTTCTTCTGCAAAAGCTTCATCAGTACCTGGAGCGACAGTCAGCTCATACATGTCTATAACTTCATCTCCAGTTTTTTCCGGAAAATATTCATGAGGTGAAGTGCTGTCAAATACAGCCCAACCTAGCTCTCTTACAACAATCATGTCTAGGCTATTAGGATCAAACCCACAATGATATATTTCAATATCGTAGCCGTTTCTTTCAGCTTCCGCAGCTACCTTTTTTAATAAGGTTGATTTCCCCGTACCCGCTCGACCTTTTAAAAAGTATCTGGTGCTCAAACCCTCTGTAATATTATCAACAAAATCGACTGGTCCAATAGGGGTAGCTGCTCCTAGGAAACGACGCCTTATAATTGAATCCTTGTGAGTTACTGGAATAGCTTTTTTAAATAATGCAGCAATCAAAGAAGTTGCGACTTTATCTGCTAAATCAAAATTCATGTGATCAATATATATACGCTCCCACTCATCATGAACCTTCAGCCCAGTCTGATAAGAGTTATATGCATTAAGATACGATTGTTGAATTTTTAACTTGAGATCCGTTACCTCATTCAATTCACCATCTAAGCGAGCTGTTCTGTCTGATTGATCCAAATCAATCGTTTCCCATTGTGCACCGACCTGTTCCTTCCCTATTTCACGTGGATAATCCCCATCCACAATGGCAAAATTTAGATTTCTTATGATTAATCCCTCTACATGTTCTGGATTACTAGCACGATAAAAAATCTCCATCGGATAATCAAGATCTTTCCACTTTTTTATAAAATGATTAATAATATTCGTTTTTTCATTTTTGGACTTTCCTGATAAAATAAACACTCTTTCCAGGTCAACTAAGTTAGTATCATACAAACTATAAAATCCTTTAGCTGTATTTCCTCCTGCGAAGTACTTTAATATTTTCCCGCCCATCTATTGTCAACTCCTGTTGAAGAATCGTTCCATTTAGCCTATGCTAACTAGCTTGGCAAAGTCCACCCATTATGAAAACACATTTTCTTCTACATTATGTGAAACCTGGAGAGAAGTATGCAGGAATTATGTAATTCATTTTTATTTTAAAATATTTAACAATGCTATACTCGCGTTCCCTTCCCTATGTACCCTTCAAGCATGAATCTTGTTCAGCACTTCACTAATTAATCAAACGTTTGATTAGCAACCTTCTTTTAACCAAACGTTTGATTAGTTTATATTTCCTTCTAATTCACAATCTTATTTTCCGTTTGGAACGCTATGACGTCCGCTACGCTCGGAACTGAACTTGCTCCTCCGATTCTTAATGTAGCCAAAGCTCCACAGGCATTCGCAAATTCTAATAACTCGCTATTTTTCAATCCATGTAAATATCCATAAATAAGGCCGGCATTAAAAGAATCTCCTGCACCTGTTGTATCAATTGGTTTAATTGAATATCCGCTCACTCTTGTAGTATTTCCTTGTGCATTAATCATCATGGATCCTTTTGCACCAAGCTTCACAATTACGTTTTCATACTTTTCAGGCAAAATCTCTTTTACCTGACTCACATCGTTTAATTCAAAGATGTTATTTATTTCTACTTCGCTAGGAATAAATAAATTTACATCCTCCATTAAAGAAAGAATAACGTCCCTATCCCATTTTTCATTCGGATCCCATCCTGTATCAAAGGAAGTAGTCACATTTTTAGAGCGGGCTTTTATTAAAACATCTTTCCAATGCTGTTTCATGTTTGTCTGTAAAAAGTATGAGCCGAAATGGATGTGATCAGCCAGATCATAGATTTCTTCTGGAATATCATTAGGTCCTAGCTCAGATATCGTCCCCATGTATGTAAGGAGTGCTCTGTCCTTGGAAGTAGATAATGATAACGTCACCCCTGTTTGGATATGAGGAACTAGTTTAACATAGCTCGTGTTAATTCCTTTTTTCTTTAATTCCTCCACACAAAAATGACCAAATACATCGTCCCCTACAAGTCCTACAAAATAAACATCCATTCCTAAACCAGCTAATCCAGCAGCTGTAATACATGATGATGACCCTAAAACCAAGTCAAACGAATCCACTAACTTCTCTTGATTCCATTGTGGTTCAACGTTTTCACCTGTCATGATCAAATCCACATTAATTTCACCTATAATAAATATCTTCTTTTTTGTCATGATTTTTCCCCTTCTTTTTAATAAGGCTGTTTTCGTAAAGTTTGTTGTTTTTGTAAAAGCCCAAAAACCGGCTATTACCCCTAAAAGGTGAATTCAACGGTTCTTATGAAGGACACAACTCTTTTCCAGCGAAATGACTAAGTTTTTATGTTCCTAAAAAAGTCGTTCTTCAACCTAGCTAAATAACATTATCTTTACCACTTAATCTTTTAACTTCTTCTTCTAAATAGTTAAGCCGTCTATGAATTCTATAGAACATCGGAAGATAAGCGATAATGATAATAATTAACCACTCCATTTGACCACACTCCCTTATACTCTCGTCTGTTTTAAAAAAAGACCTCCAATTTGGAGGACTCCGAATGAATCAAACGATTGATTAGATATATGTTCGCCTTTTATATGAAGTAATCCTTCTACTTTTTTGGGCGATTTGACTTTCTAATAAAATCAATCGCTTCTCTTGTTTCATCAATATGTTTCACGGTTTCTTCGTATTGTTGTGCAGCTACACACATAAAAAGAATATCAATAGCATGAAGCTGTGCAATTCGAGATGACGTAGCGCCACTTCTAAATGTAGGCTCTCGAGTAGCGGATGTGTAGAGACGAATATCAGCCTGCTCCGATACGATGGATGAACCATACTTTGTCAAACTGATTGTACTGGCTCCGACGTTATTTGCCAACTCAAGAATTTTTGCAACTTCAACTGTGTTGCCAGAAAAAGAAATACCTACCACTACATCGTTTTTCCCAAAATTTGCCACTACAGTCGCTGCCATATGAATATCATTAAACGCTGTAGCATGTTTATTGATTCGTATAAATTTTTGCTGAGCATCTTGTGCAATAATATTAGACGCACCTACTCCAAAAAAATGAATGGAATTGGCATTCTCTAAAACTCGAATGGCTTTTGTTAATTCATCTGCACTAAGTAATTCTGCTGTTTCTTTTATTGTTTGAATACTGTTCGTCGTCATTTTTTCAATAATCGTGTATTTTGACTCATTTGGTTCAATATCTCGAATCTCTTGTTGCGGAGTCTTCTGTAAATCACCGGCAATTCTAAGCTTTAAGTCCTGAAAGCCCTTTAAATCTAGAGATTTGCATAATCGAATGACTGCCGCCCCGCTTGTCGAGCTTCTTTTTCCTAATTCACTTGCTGTAAGAGATATTGCATCTCTAGGATTTTCCAATATATATGTAGCAATTTTCTTTTCTGAAGGTGGCAATTTTGCCATCATTTCAGAAAGCATTACCAAACCGCCTGTTGCAAATGCCATCAATCACTCAACTCACTTATCGACCGTTTTTTTTCATTACATGGAACTGGCGAGTGATATCAAATCCCGTCTTTTTATAAAGATATCCTGCAGACGTTTTCTCTCCTGTCCATAGGAACCAAGCACTATGCAATCCTTCAGCTCTCATGCTTAGCAGGGCTTCATGCAACAGGATTTTTCCTAATCCTTTTCCTTGCTGCTCTGGGTCTACTCCAAATGGACCAAATCGTTCGGGAATTCCTTCATATCCGCCATATAAACAAAAGCCTACCATTTTCTCCCCTTCTCTAGCAACAAAAATTCTTTCTATTGGGAGCCCTTGTATAATCCCTTCTCGAATTGCTCTTCCCCAATCAGGATTGAATACCTCATTGGCAAAACGAATAACCTCATATAAATCTTTATCTTCCGCTTTAGAAAAGGAATAGCCTTCTTCGATTCTTTGATTCTTTAATGCTTTTACTTCTTCAGGCACTTGATAGCCAACTAGACTACGATCCATTGCAACTGGTGAATATAATTTTTCAAATCCTTGTTTTTGTAAAAATTCATATGCACCTGGATACGCTTCTTCATCAATACCAGGCAAAATATAATTCGGAGCATATGAAGCAAAAAAGATATTACTTCTACCTTCTGAATGTAAAAACTCTAAGGCCTCTTTCATTAAATGAGACCCAATACCAGACCTACGATGCTCAGGATGAACAAAAAAGAATGGAATCCAACCGTTATCCGGCTCTAAGTCAGTTCCATACATCGGCAATAATCTTCTTACCGCGTAAACACAGCCGACTAATTTATCATTTTCAAATGCTAATCGCATTCCTTTTGGGTCAAAATTGGCGTCTAATAATACGAGATTCCGAAATCTTTTTTGGTTGATTGGATCTTTTAGTAGGCATTCATTCCATAAGAGAACGATTTCGATTTCATCACCCGATTGGTAACAACGATATGTAGCCATAACACATACTCCTTACTTGTTTATTTATATAACAAATATGGTTCTCTTTGCTTTTCAAATTGAGCAATCTGTCCTTCACAAGATTCTAAGAAGGTGTAGGAGTTCCCATTTAATATTACATTACGAAGATCTTTTGTCCCTGCCAATAGATCGAAGAAAAATTTCCCGTTAGGATTTTCTTTAAATTGAAATTCATTAGGATACATATTCGCTATAGTTTCTAATAATATTAGCCCTGTTTTTAAAGCGTGAACTTTATGGCGTTCTACTACATGGATTTGAATCCCTTCACATACTGAATCTTTATGTTTTTGATAAGTCGGAACAAACGAAACAGGTCTCGCGAGCACACCAGGGAGATTTTTTTGGTTAAATGCTTTTGCCAACTTATAACCGTCGACGTAAGGTGCACCTACATATTCAAATGGCCGCGTTGTCCCCCTGCCTTCTGATAAATTAGTTCCTTCTACTAGACATGTTCCGGGATACAAGATACTCATATCAAGTCCAGTAGTGTTAGGAGATGGCGGAACCCAGAAAAGATTCGTTTCATCATAATAAATATGACGACTCCAGCCCTCCATTGGAACAACCGTTAAATCACAATCTATTCCAAATTCATGTTTATACAACTGGGCAATCTCTCCGACAGTCATGCCATGGCGGTTTGGAATCGGATAGAGTCCAACAAAAGAACGTACATCTTCTTCTACTAAGTTCCCTTCCATCGATAACCCAGAAATAGGATTAGGACGATCCAAAACCACAAACTCTTTGCCAAATTCCCCGCACGCTTCCATTACATAAGCCATTGAATAAATAAAGGTATAGTACCTTGCCCCAATATCTTGTAAATCAAAGACAATCACATCAACAGGATCCAACATTTCCTTTGAAGGTTTTTTCGAAGTCCCGTATAAACTATATACAGGAATTCCTGTATATGGATCGACTGATGATTCAACCGCCTCTCCTTCCTTCGCATCCCCTCGTATTCCGTGTTCTGGACCGTAAAGTGCAACTAATTGAATATCAGGATGTTCATTAAATAAATCAATTGTTGGGATTAGTCGTTCATTTACACCCGTCATATTCGTTAGAAGTCCAATCCGCTTTCCTGTAAACTGCGCATAATTCTTTTCTAAAAAAAGATCAAGACCTAACCGCATAATCACACCTCATTTCTAAAATCAACTGTCTTTGTTGAACTTGCAGGTTGATTTTTGCTCCAATCAACTATACTAATAAACTAACAATGCCTTTCAGATAAGAAGAACAGCCTGGAATATCAGGCTGTCATATTAATTCAAGTCGTTTATAGCTCATATCCAGGTAGTGCCCCGCCTTTTCTAACATTCGTTCCTCTTGGGAATTTTAACGTTTGAGCATATTTTGTACGGTTGACGCATCCCCTTACAGTTCCAAGCGCTTTATAGTAATCATAATAACGGAAAGATGAAGAGTTCATAATGAACCAATGATGGGATAAAGCCTCTAAATAAGTATCAAATTCATCTGATACATCAATAAATAGATCTGGATCATACCCCTCCATGTCTTCCCAGTTTTCACTATGATAAAAACTATAGTAGTGAGCTGGCAATCCTTCTAAATCAAAACCTGGAAGTCCTGCTTTCAATTGGGCTGCATGAACGATTCTGTATGTCATAATATGATCTGAATGAATGCTATTTTCCCAGTGAGTGATGACAACATTTGGTCTAAGTTTTCTCATTAGCGTGGCAACATGTGTAATGATTTCATCGTTAAAAGTAAGTTCTGCATCTTTGTAGTCTAAAGTAATCGTATCGACACCAAGGATTTCAGCTACTTTTTCTGACTCCCTAATTTTTTGCTCCCGATATTCTTCAACAGAAACCCCTGGGGGATTCCCTTTTTCACCGGCAGTTAAATGTAAAAATGTTACTTTATGACCCGCCTTGGCATATTTATGAGCGATTGCTCCAGCTTGAATTTCCGCATCTCCACAATGAGCTCCTACTACGACTAAGTTCATCCTCTTTTCCTCCTCATATCTCTATTTATTTTGGCTTGTGTTAAAAATTTATATTAATCTAGTAATTTTAATCGACAGTATTGTCAACGCTTACATAGTCATTAAAAAGTACTTGCTTAGCTCAAATTACATGCCAAGCCGACTTTCTTTTGCTTTGATAATGGCCTCCCTTAAAAAACCATCTGTATCTTGAAGCAATTGATTCGCTTCATTTAAAGTTACACTGCCAAGAATCATTAATATTGCTGGTTTCACTTTCAGATTCGTAAGATGTAAAGCTGTTTCTGCCTCTTCTAGTGAAACACCTGTAATATTCATGACCATCCTACATGCTCTTTCCATCAACTTTTTATTACTAGCATGAAGATCAACCATGAGATTGTTATAAACTTTTCCCATTTT
This sequence comes from Lederbergia wuyishanensis, assembly GCF_022900255.1. Taxonomy (GTDB): domain Bacteria; phylum Bacillota; class Bacilli; order Bacillales; family Bacillaceae_C; genus Lederbergia; species Lederbergia wuyishanensis. Next base: position 86,857 of record NZ_JALIRM010000005.1, on the reverse strand, counting down.
AATCATTGATGCGGTTGTCAGCATATTTAAAACCATTTTTTGAGCTGTTGCTGCCTTTAGTCTTGTTGATCCGGTTAATACTTCTGGACCTACCTCAACTTCAATCTTATGATCTGCGTATTGACTCATTTCCGCATTTTTATTGCAGGAAAGAGCTACGGTTACCGCACCTACACGACGAGCATATTCTAGTGCACCGATTACGTAAGGAGTTCTTCCACTTGCTGCAAGTCCTACGACAATGTCTGATGAACTAAGACCTCTTGCTTTTAAATCGTTTGCTCCTTCATCCCTACTATCTTCGGCACCTTCGATAGCTGTTTTAATCGCTTTTTCCCCACCGGCAATAATCCCTTGAACCATTTCGGGAGGTGTACAAAAAGTAGGGGGACATTCCGATGCATCAAGAATTCCCAATCTCCCACTTGTACCTGCACCAATATAAAAAAGACGACCATCGTTTTTAAAAGAATGATAAATCGCATCAATTACAGCCGCTATCCGATGTAATTCCTGATTGACAGCTTCCGCGACCAATTGATCTTCAGCATTCATAAGTTTAATAATTTCTAATGAAGACATTTGATCAATATTAATAGAACCTTGATTTATTTGTTCAGTTGTTAATTTTGAAAGGTTATCCTGCATTCATACCCGCCTTTCTAATAATGGCTTGTGATTTTATTATACATGAATTCACTTTGGTATGAAACAATAATTTAAAAATAATATTTAAATATTGAATCAAAATTTCAATAACAGATAAAATAAATTTCAATTTTGAACCTTCCAAGACAAAATAATGAATAATTTTCAAGGTAATTAAATTATAAAAATCCACATAGGATTTCGTGTTTGCTTTATATATCTTCAGGCGCCCTTGGCTCAAGGTCAAATTACCTGAGCCAACGTAAGATAGAAAAACCTTTCTTTCTCTCAGAACATGAGCTTGTAAAAGATTTTTCTCAAGTCTATGATGAAATATTCTTCTCGCTACCTTCTAGTGATACCTTTTGTTTTGCCGCTCTACTAACACTTAGCCACAAAGCGGCAAAGCCAAATACACCAAGTAAGGAAATAAACATTGTAATTTGGTACATTTTATTTGGACCCAACTCTTGGAACATCCATCCTCCAACCATACCAGCTATAATTCCTGAAATACCTCCCCATGTCAATCCATAAATGGCTTGACCACTTGCTCTAAGTTCAACAGGGACCAATTTTGCGGTTAAGGTAGTTCCAATATAAAAATAGCCACCAAACGTGACACTATGCAGCATCTGTAAAAATAATACCTGCATTGGATCTGTAGCAATGGACATTAAAAACCAACGAATGACAAATAGCCCACTGATAACAACTAAACACCCTATCATAGTAGAAGTATTTCTTTTTAAATAACGGTCGAACAGCAAAAACACCGGCACTTCAAAAATAGCCGTTAAAAATGCAGACCACCCAATCATCACGACAGAACCGCCAAGCTGTTTGATATAAAGCGAAATAAATGTCAGATTAATCGAATTCGGAACAGAAATTAACACTCCTAAAATAACAAATACCAAAAAGTACTTATTTCCAAATAACGCTTTTGCATAGCCGCCTTTTACTAGTTTCTTCGATCCTTCAACTTTACCTTGTGGCAACTTAAGACCAAACAGAATCGTCAAGATAAGCATAAAGCTGTATACAAGCCACAAATTTTTTATCCCAATCACATTAATTAACGGGCCAGCTCCAACAGCCATGATAGCCCAGCCTAAAGACCCCCATAGACGGAAGGTCCCAAACTTATAAGGAGTCCCTTCGATGGTATTTAATATTAAGCTGTTGCTTTGTGAAAATAAAGGAGTTTGAAAGTTAAAAAACAGTAACATTGCTATAAAAACGAGTGGAAGGGAATTTAATTGAAAAACAATTTGTATGATAATAAGATTCCCTATTAACATGATTAGTAGGATTTTTTTTATGTTTTGAAGCCGGTCACTCCAATATCCCCAAAAGGGATTTGCAAAAATTGATACGAACGGACCACCTGCCATTAACATACCAATAGCCACTGTAGTAAAGCCTACTTCTTGAAAATATAAAGGAATAAAAGACATTAAAACTGAAAGAGCGCCATATAGAAAGAAGTTAAACAATTTTACAGTCATTAACCCTCGTTTGTGTTCATCAGATGTGTTTATCAAACTTATTTGTCCTTTCTACTTTTAAAAAATACGGTACGACTAATCCAAAGACTTTAAGATTAATCGTACCTTGAAATTTAAGTTATATTGTTACAGACGTAGATGTCGTTATTTCTTCTAATTCCTCAGCCGATACCTCTTCCCCACGTTTATCAGAAAGATAGATTCCGTCACTGATTAACATTGTTTTCAAAGCGATATCTGCTGTTGGCAATAATTCTACCCTTCCTTGTAGAGCAGCAATCCAATGATGCTGGGATGAATCGTAAGCGTCCTCATTTTCTCTTAAATTATGCCAACGATAATCCAATAAATCTAAATTAACCGTGCTATCCATATCCATATCGCAAATCGTAGAATGGAAACTAAACTTATTTTGAGTGCCTTCCCCAAATACAGGTAAGCGAATTCCGCCCTTTGAACCTAAAATGCTTGGCCCTTCAAATCCACCTAAATGAACAGACCACGATTCAATAATATCTAGCGTTAGGTTATTTTTAAATTTAACGAAACCTAATGCCAACTCTTCGACATCAAAGCCGCTTTCTTCACGTCTTTTCGGGTCCATGTCCATTTCCTGATATACTTTACCGGATATACGTGTCGGTGTTGGTAAATCTAGTAGATAAAGCATTTGCGCGATATGATAGACTCCCATATCAATGAGAGCGCCCCCTGTAGCGGTTTCTTTTTTTGTAAAAAACTTCGTACCATAGCCGTCGACAAATGGACGATTCCTTCTTCTAAATCCAGTAGAACGAGCGTGATAAATGTTACCTAGTTTTCCTCCATCAATTAACGCTTTTGCAGCCTTCGTTTCTTTACGATAAAGGGTTGCTAACTGAATATGAAGCATTTTTCCCGTTTCTTTTGCCGCTTCTACCATTCTTTTCCCGTCAAAATAAGTACCCGCAATAGGTTTTTCACAATACACATGTTTTCCAGCTTCTAATGCAGCAATAGTCATTGGGGCATGGAAATTATTATGTAAGCAAACATCCACTGCCTCAATATCATCTCGACTTAAAAGTTCACGATAATCAGTGTACACGCTTGGTATTCCGTATTGCTCTGCAACTCTTCGTGCCTCTTGTTCATTTACATCACAGACAGCCACAATTTCTGCATCTGGGATGCTAGCATAGTTTTGCAAATGTGATTTTCCGATTTGCCCGACACCAATAACTCCGATTCGTATCTTTCTCATCATATCCCTCCAATTCTTTTAATCATTTAATCTTATAAAGTAGCTAAAAGACGTTTTACTGTTCCTAAAATCCACTCAATTTCAATATATTGATTTTTATCCGCATTATATTCAATGCCCCAATAGCCATCGAACCCGTTTTCTTGCAACATACGAATTTTGTCTTGAGCATCTTCCGCAACAGCTGTTCTTGAATCAAAATGCGTGTGGCATACCCATGGTGCTACCATTTCATCACCTTTTTCAGCCTCTTCTTTCCATCTTCCTATATGTAGAAGGATTCCAAAATTCGGATGATCAACTGCTTCAGCAATTTTTCTCATTTGGACAGGGCTTAAGGATGGTCCTATATGGTTTTCAGGCCCTACCATGTAGCCATTTTGTGCACCACGTTCACAATATTCTCTGTAACGTTTTACAATATATTCGAATTGTTCATCACTCATATTCATATCAAACGCAGGGTCATTTCCAAATACTCCCCCAGTATCAATACGTACAGTTTTTGCACCAAGGATTTCTGCTGCCTTTAAATGACCTAAAGCATTTTGATACAGTTGTTCACGCTTGTCCGGATCTGCATCCCAAATATGGGCACCATCTATTGCATAGTTGATTAATGTAAGACCCTTCTCATCCATCGCTTCACGCACTTTTTTCAAAAATTCCTCATCTGGAATTCTTGAAAAATCTGGCTCACCAATCGTAAATTGTCCGTTCCAAATATCCACTGTGTCTAATCCATAACGATATTTCACTGACTCCAAATAACCGAATATATCCATTTTCCCTTCTAAAAACGTGTTGAAGAATGAATAACCACCAATTGAAATCTTCATTTTAAAAAGCCCCCTTTTGGATCATTGAATTAATTATTCCAGTGGATGAAATAATTAATTATATTATATCATTATGGCCGTTTTAATCAATATATTATGAGTTTTCACACGACTTTATAGAAAAAAAATTAACGCACTGTTTTGGTTCTAAACATTTGGTGAAGACCGATTGTTGCTGCCCCTATTGCAGGACCGTCATTTTTCCAAAAAGATGTATTAACTGGCGTTGGATTGTTGGGATTATCCTCATATTCATGAATCAAGTCTGTTATTCGATGAGCTAATTTTTCGTTTGAAGCTATCCAACCACTTACTATTAATTGTTCTGGGTTTAATAATTGAATAACATTGCCACAATACTTTGCAATCTGCTTAATCATTTCATTCAAATCATGTTCATATGGCTCAATACCATCCAACGCAAGACTGACAAATTTTTGAATCGTTGCTTCTTTATCACTTTCAATATTTACTTCTGGATACTCTTCTTTAAGCCTTTCGTACAAGGTATCAATTCCGTATGGATAGAAGTCTCCAATCTTCCCAGCCCTACTTGCTGCCCCTCGATAAATCTGATTATTGATTACAAATCCAGCACCTATTCCATAGTCGATTAAAATATAAACGATTGTGCTTTTTCCTTTCGCTGCCCCACTGAATCGTTCAGCAAACCCTGCCGCTTCAATATCATTTACAATATATATGGGAATATTGAAAGACTTGTTAAGATAATCTTTTAAAGGAAAATTTCGAACTTGCAAATACTTGGAACCGATGATTGTTTTCTGTTCCTCATCTATTATTCCTGGTACTGCAAGACCAATCCATTTGATCATCTTCCGATCTATATTCTGTTGATTAATAAAATCATCAATCGCGAGTGGTAATTTTTCTCGTAGAGATTGCTCTCCGATAAAGCACTCCATTTTTTCTGTTCGAATTAATTCGCCACGTAAATTAAGCAAAATGATAAGGGAAGATTCCCTTGATAAATCAATGCCGATGACATAACCATTTTCTGCATTGATTTCCAACATAGTCATTTTTCGCCCAACACCTGAACCCGTTGTCCCTGTTTCATGAATAAGACCTTCATTAATGATTTCTTCCACCAATACTGAGACGGTTGTTGGACTAAGTTTCGTAAGTCTTGCTAATTCTACCCTTGAAATGGGTGCGTGGAGATATATTAGGTTTAGTAAAAGGGATTTATTGATTTCCCTAAGCATTTGTTGATTCCCTCTAATTTTCATAGTTTGCACCTTCGATATATATTAGTATCCTTATTATACATGAATCAGGAAAATAGCAACTTTTGTTCCATTGAGAAAAATCGATTAGTTCTGAAACGAAAATGATAAAGTGATTCATTGATTTTTTGAAAAGATTGAAGATAATTGAACGAAGATAGGTGAAATGCGGGAAGAATTGGTGAGTTGTTGAAAATATAAAAAATACAGACTCACTTAGAGTCTGCGTTAAATTTCCGCTCGTATTAAATTATGGAGTCTTGGTCTCAACCTTAAGATTGCTTGCTGGTTTTTGGCGTGAACCCTATTTGTCAATAAAATGACATGAAGCTTAATTTCGGGATCAAACCACATACTTGTACCTGTAAAGCCTGTATGTCCATATGATGAATTGGAGAAAAGGTCTCCACATGATAATCTCGGACTATTAATCTGCCAACCTAAGCCTCTTCCTTCTTCATCAAATGGAGTAAAGTTTCTTCTTGAAAGTTCTAAAGCTACTGTTGAGATTATTTTTTTGCCTTTAAAGTTCCCGCCGTTTTCAATCATATGAGCGAAGTTAGCCAAATCTTTTAAAGTTGAAAATAATCCAGCATGTCCACTTACTCCACCCATTGATTCTGCGTTATCGTCATGAACAATGCCACATTTAAAATCATTAATTTTTTCACTAAATTCTGTCGCTGCAAATCGCTCTCGTTCAAAAGGAAGATTAAATCCTGTTTCATGCATCTCAAGTGGAGACAGAATTTCCCGATTAACATAGTCGGCAAACGACACTCCCACCAATTTTTCAATTAAAGATGCAAGTAAAATAAACCCTAAATCACTATATACCACTTTTTGACCCACAGGATTTTCCAGCTTCTCCGCACATATTTTTCCAATTACTTGTTCTGTATTTAAACCGCCCTCATAAAACCGTCGATGTGCGGGCAATCCTGAAGTATGTGTTAGCAAATGACGAATCCTCACCTCTTCTTTTCCATTTTCGCTGAACGAGGGAAAAAAGTGAGAAATGGAGTCATCCAGTCGTATTTCACCCCTATCAAGTAATTGTAGGGATGCAATCATGGTTGTCACAATTTTTGTCAGGGAGGCAAGATCAAACACTGTGTCGAGTTGCATTGGTTTTTTTATAGGCGCGAGTGTTCGATAACCTATAGCCTCTTCTAAAATAGGAGAACCATTATGTGAAATATAAATTGCAGCACCCGGAATATTTTCTAAATCAATTTCTTTTTGCAAAAAACTGATCACTTTTTCTTTCATATTCACCACACCCTATAGTGTTTTTCGGTATTTCCTATATTCCTTCCAAATCTGATAACCCATTTTTCCATAAAAATCGATGATAGCTGTCCAATCAATTGCTATTCGATTAATACCACGACTTCGGAGCGTCGCAATACCCGCGAGTACCACAGCTAGACCATATCCTTTTCCACGCTCAACTGGATCCACTCCTAAAGATCCGATTCCACCTAGTGGCTCTGAAAATAGTGGCGCCCAGTACACATTGGAATAGATAACAGGGGACTGATCATCATTGATCCTGCAGAATCCAATTACTTTCCCTGCTTTCTTTAATAAAACAAATTCCCTTCCAGTGCCGCCTTTTTGAAAATAGCGAATCGTCTCATATTCCCATCTTCCCGGGAATACCTGATTCATAAATCTCAGCAACTCTCCTTTGTCCTGTATGCTTGCAATTTCAATATCAACACCATCAAGTTGGGGCATTTCCGATTTAACTAAAGGATCATAAGCTGCCAATAAATCATATTCGTTTCCAGTATATGTATAGCCTTTTCCTTCAAACCACTTGGCACTATTTTCATACTCTGCAGGTATACTTGGGAAGAAATGTAAAGGATCGGAACCAAGCAAAATTTCACTTGCTCCATCTTCTTTTAATGCTTTTTCCGCCTTATCAAGCAGGAGTGACCCAATTCCTTTATTTCGTTCCTTTTTACTAACGACTAAAACTTGAATCCAACCATAATTGAGAGGCATAGGCACTGGAGTCGGATCTTGCCATCGCTTACTAATAATGAAACCGATTACGTTATTTTCATCATCTACTGCCATCCATGATCCAGGAAGAAATAAATTCTCATCCTCAAAGGTATTTTGTATAAATAACTCTTTACGCATTGGAAACTGTTCTGAAAACTCTCTATTCCATAATTCTACTAACTCATCAATTCTATTAATTTCAAGTTGAATGATCTTCATATTTTTCCTCCAATAATATGTTTCTAGGTGGAAGTGTGATAGAACCAAGAATAACAGCACCTTTAGCTCCTGTTGCCTTTGGAACGTTAGATGGCTCCCTGTTCATTGTTTCATTGCCTAGGATGGCAAATGCAATCGCTTCCTTCGCTTCCGATGAAAACCCGATATCTTCTTGAGTCAATACCTTTGTGTTAGGTAAAAGTTCCGTAATCATCTGTAATAATGTTTTGTTGTAACCTCCTCCTCCTCCTATAATCAACTCATCAATTGGAATAGTTGGAAAAATATATCGCTTATACGAATCGGCAATTGAGAGTGCAGTGAAATAGGTCGCAGTTGCAATTAAATCATCTGCGGGTAGATGGCTCCAGTTTTGAAGTATTTGTTTTGTAAATTGAGAGCCAAATAACTCACGTCCAGTCGATTTCGGTGGTACCATTTTGAAAAAATCCATTTCTAACCACGATTGTGCAATCTCTTTATGGATCTTCCCTTGTGCGGCCCATTTTCCATCTTGATCATAAGATTCGCCTTTTAAAATGTTGCATAGAGAATCGATAACCATATTACCCGGCCCTGTATCAAAAGCAATGACATCGTCCAATTTAGCCTGTTTCGGTAAGACCGTTACATTACCGATTCCACCAATATTTTGCAGTGATCTCCCTATTGTGTTACTACGATATAAGACATAATCTGCATAAGGAACAAGAGGTGCTCCTTCACCACCAGCTGCCATATCCATCGTTCGAAAATTTGAAATAACTGTTGTACCTGTTTCATAAGCGATGACAGCAGGTTCACCAATCTGCAAAGTGGATTTTACAAGTCGACCATCAGTCTGTGGCAAATGATAGATTGTCTGACCGTGAGAGGCGATAAAATCTATTATTCTTAAAGGTATACTTGCTTTCTCACACACTTTTTTTACAGCATCTGCAAATAAATAGCCCAGTTTAAAATTCAAACTGCAAATGAGAGCTGAATTTGATTCATTTATATCCATGCATTGTAATATTTCTTCCGCTACAGCAGGAGGAAATGGCAATGTAATAAAGTCAATCAATTCAACTTTAGTATGTATACCAAAACCATTCAGTCTCACCAAAGCCGCATCAATTCCATCGACGGAAGTCCCTGACATTAACCCGACAGCGAGCTTTTCCATATTATGCTCCCTTTTTATATAATTCTGCAACTGAATTTGCACCAATAGCAGGTGTAGCATCATTGCTTATAAATTCAACACTACCAACAAGTTTTTGCAGAGTTGATTCAAATTCCTCTTTCACATATGGATTTTTTTCTAATAAAGAGCCTTTAATTCCAATCTTTAACGGCAAGCTCAGGTCCAATTTCTTAAATAGAGAAAATGTTTGATTTGCTAATTGGACTCCGGCAACACGAAAAAACCTTTTCGCATCTTCATTGCCTTTTTGCGCCTCAGAAAATACAAAAGACGTTATAGAGGCAATCTCCCCTTTAGGAGAGCTATAGATAAAACCTTTGAGTCCATCTGCTGAATTGATTCCTAATTTATTCATTAATGCTTGCGAAAGTACAGAATACGGCAACCCTTCATCTGCCTCTTTCGTAATTTGGCGAAATACTTGGATCGCAATATCATAGGCACTTCCAAAATCACCTAAGATGTGTCCCCAACCACCCGAATATCCTTCTTTTTCTCCATTTCTCCCATATGAAATAGAACCCGTCCCAGCAATTGTTAAAATGCCATTTTGATCATCTAATAAAGCATGATACGCAAGAACAGCATCATTCACAAATATGGCAGGGATTTTCGTTTTATTTGAAAAAAATTGTTCAAATCGTTCACGATTCCCTTCCGCTTCGATTCCTGCCACTCCGGCTACAATAGCTTTGCAATCATTTCCAAAATCGCTATTCAGACAAGCAGATGCTGCTTCCCATACATTATGTAGAGCTTCATTAAAATTCACATTTGGGTTGCCAAAGCCCGTTTCGATTTCGAATAAAATATTTTTATCAGAATCTATAACTAAACCCGTTGTTTTCGTACCACCAGCATCAATTCCGATTGTATAAGTCAACCACATTCCCTCCTTGTCTACAAAATTTAATTTCTGTATATGCAATCTAATAACGAAATGAAATTTCAATATCATTTTAATCTATAAAATTAATCATAATCAAGAAGAAGTTTTGGGAATCAATTTTATCTAAATTTAAATCGCAAAGTTAAAAAATGGTGATTCCCTAGTGCAGCCACGGTTTATCCCCATCATTAATAGACTACAAACGAAATTACTAAATTCGATTGTAATTAATTCTACTTTCAGCGTAAAATGGATATCTGTTTCGCATTTTCTGCTGCGATTGAAGACGATCGCCGCATAACTGCGTCAATTTCTCTTTGGTCTGCCGCGATTGAAGACGATGCGATGCATAACTGCGTCAATTTCTCTTTGGTCTGCCGCGATGGAAGACGATGCGATACATAACTGCGCCAATTTTTCTTTGCTCTGCCGCGATTGAAGACGATCCGCCGCATAACTACGTCAATTTCTGTTTGGTCTGCCGCGATGGAAGACGATGCGATGCATAACTGTGTCAATTTCTCTTTGGTCTGCCGCGATGGAATACGATCCGCCGCATAACTATGTCAATTATTCTCTGGTTTACAACAGAAAATAAATATAAGGCACAAAGTATTGTGCCTTGAATGATGTGTTATTTATTCTCTATGTCTGTTAGACGGCGATTAAGATCCTGCAGTTCACGCTCGATGTCTTCCAATTGTTTCTCTAATGGATGAAGATTACCTTTAACATATTCAAGTTTTTCTAAATCATGCTGAAGTCTCACATAATCCGTTTTTAAATCTTCAATCTTGTATTGTATCTCCTTTTTGGTCATGGCTATCACCTTCTTACATCCATATTGGTAAAATGATATCATACATTTAATGAGTTATCGAAAAACTGGAGGGATTTGTTTGAAGCAAGCTCATCATATTTCTCAAAATAAAATACTGCAATTAATACATACTTATTATGGATTTCTTCCCGATTCAATATCATTTATTCCTTTTGGGGATAAATCATATAGTTATAAAATTCGCTGCATGAATGGAAATACCTTTTATTTAAAGCTGTTAGATAAAAAAATTCAGCAAGAGGCCATTACTCAAACTTCATACTACTTACCTTTATTGACAGAGCTACATGAAAAGGATTTGTATCCTCCAGCCAATTATCCAATCTTAACAAAAGAAAACCGGAATAAAATAGAGATAGAAGAGATCGTTTTAGTTTTATTTCCATGGATTAATGGTCCTACTCTGGCTGATTCGTATCCGTTAACAGAAAGTTATATACGGCAGATTGCACAGCTATTAGCAGAATTGCATTTGACGACCTCAAAAATCTCAAGCGACATCCATCTACCCGCCGAAACATTCAATGTTGAATTTTTGGACGAGCTCAGTACATTTGTAAAAACACTTCGGCAAAGACCCGCACCATCAGAGCTTGTAAACATCATTGCCCCGAAAGAAAAAGGTATTATTTCACTTATTATGCAGATAAAAAAGCTTTCCAATACCATAAAAAATAAACATTTCCCATTTGTCATTTGTCACGGTGATTTATGGGGTGGAAATCTTATTCAGTCCCCTTCTGGCCTTCGAGTCATTGATTGGGAATCTGTTATTTTAGCCCCTATGGAAAGAGAATTGGCAAATTATATTACACAAATGCCTATTACTTTTATACAAGCATATGAAGAAAAAATGGAGAGTAGAGTTAATCCAAATATTGATTTACTTCGATTTTTTTCCTATCGGACTCAGCTTCACAACTTGTATAGTTGGTTGAAAAATTTGCTCGTACACCAATTAGATGAAGAACAACAATTTAATGATATCGATATGATTAAAAATCATTGCTTGAATCGCTGGGATGGTATAGAAGAAGGACTACAAAAACTAGAAAAGAAAGTAGGAGAACGATGAAAGCTATTTTAGTGGAAGAAACTACTCAAAATCTTTTTATAGGAGAAACAGATATGCCTCATATGGGTAAAAACGATCTCCTCATTAAAGTAAAAGCTACTGCTTTAAACAGAGCTGATTTACTTCAAAAACGCGGCCTGTATCCGCCGCCTTCAGGTGCATCGCCTATACTCGGCCTTGAAATGAGTGGGGTCATTGAAGATGTTGGAGTTGATGTAAGAGATTGGAAAAAGGGAGATCGTGTTTGCGCCCTTCTTCCTGGTGGAGGATATGCCGAATATGCGGTTATTCCTGCCGATATGGCAATAAAGATTCCGGAGAACTTATCATTCGAAGAAGCAGCAGCAATTCCAGAAGTTTTTTTAACTGCTTTTTTAAATATGTTTTGGTTGGGGAAACTTAAAAAAGGGGAAACCATATTAATCCACGCAGGTGCAAGCGGAGTCGGAACAGCCGCCATTCAACTTGCACGTGAAATTGGTGCAAAAGTCATTGTCACAGCTGGAACAGATGAGAAACGTTCATTTTGTCGTTCCTTAGGTGCAGATGCTGATATTAATTATAAAGAAGGACCCTTTCTTCAAAAAGTTATGGATGAAACATCTAGAAATGGCGTCAATCTAATTTTTGATTTTATTGGTGCTCCTTATTGGGAACAAAACATTGAATCCCTCGCAGTTGATGGAAAACTAATCCTTATTGGAACGATGGGAGGAGCAAAGCTAAACGATGTCAATCTTGGAAAGCTTCTGTTTAAAAGAATTCAAGTTATTGGTACCGCTTTGCGCTCTCAGTCTATTGAGAAAAAAATTGCATTGACGAAAGACTTTGTTGAATTTGCTTTACCAAAATTTAAAAATGGTCAATTAAAGCCAATCATTGATTCTATTTGGGATTGGGATAAAGCGAATGATGCTCACTTATTTATGGAACAAAATAAAAATGCGGGAAAAATAGTGCTGCAGATTTCCTAAAAATTTACAAAGGGATGGAACAATGGACAGAATAAGAATTATAATAAAACGTTTTTTCATCGATCGATTTCACGATCAATCTGCACAAATGGCGTATTATTTTATGCTGTCCATATTCCCTTTTCTAATTTTTGCTTTATCGCTCGTTAGTTTCTTACCTATTAGAGTGGAAGATATCCTTAGTGCCATTGAGCCTTTCGCTCCAAAAGGAAGCTTTCATTTAATCAAATCGAATGTTCTTAGCATATTTGGCCAACAACAAACGAAGATTGCATCATTTAGTTTACTTGCCGCGTTTTGGATTGCTTCTATGGCTGTACAATCACTAGTACGTGCCATGAACGATGCCTATAATATAGTCCGTAAAGAAGGATTTTTTCTTGCATTTGGAAAAGATTTAATTTTAACGTTAAGTATCATGATTACCCTGACTGTTTCTTTGCTAGTACCCATTGCTGAAGAACTTGGCAGGGTTTTTCTTGCTAGTCATGTCGATTTACCCCCTTCCTTTCACAGTTGGTGGCTCCTCTCTAAATGGGTCATCGGGTCCGTCTATTTGTTTTTCTTTTTTCTATTCCTATATACGGTCGTTCCAAGCACAAAAGTTAAATTACAAAGTGTTATTCCGGGAGCGGTATTTGCAACAATTGGTTGGCAAAGTGTATCTATCGCCTTTTCCTACTACGTTTCCTATGCAGCCAGCTATACAAGGCTCTATGGACAATTAGGAAACATCATTGTCCTGATGATTTGGTTTTATTTCACAGCCGCTGTTCTTCTTATCGGTGGATTATTAAATGCAACGTGGATAATAAAAAAGGACAAATAAAAAACCGAGGTTTCACTCGGTCCATTACACCTTTTCTAATTTTATATCTGTCTGGCTCGATAATCCCTTTATTAAACCAGGGTTCGGTCTCCGCAACTAAATACATTCATAATCCTTTATTGAAGTACTGCCACTGAATCATGTTAAACTTGCAGATTTTGTTTTGGCTGCTTATATACTTCTTCATCTATTTCTCCAGTTATTTTTCCAGTTAATACACCAGCTGTCATACTTCCACTTACGTTTAATGCTGTTCTTCCCATGTCTATTAATGGTTCAACCGATATTAATAATCCGACGATAGCGATTGGCAAGTTGAGTGCTGATAAAACGAGCAATGCGGCAAATGTAGCGCCTCCACCTACTCCAGCCACACCAAATGAACTAATTGCAACGATCACAATTAATGTGATTATGAACGATGGATCAAGTGGATTGACGCCAGCTGTAGGTGCAACCATAATGGCAAGCATGGCTGGGTATATCCCCGCACATCCATTTTGCCCAATGGAAAGACCAAACGAACCTGCAAAATTCGCAATCCCTTCAGATACACCAAATTCTTTGTGTTGCGTTTTAATATTAAGTGGCAAAGTACCTGCGCTAGAACGCGATGTAAATGCAAAGGCAAGTGCCGGCATTGCTTTCTTAACATACGTAACTGGATTTTGCTTTGCAAGAGCTAGTAAAAGCAAATGAATAAGAAACATTATAATTAATGCGACATAGGATGCGACGACGAACTTTCCAAGCTTCACGATTGCCGAGTAGTCACTCGTCGCCGTTACTTTTGCCATTAGAGCAAGTACTCCATAAGGTGTCAATCTTAAAATTAGTGTAACAATCCTCATAACTATTGTGTAAATGGTTTCTATTATCTTTGCGAAAAAGTCAGCATGTTCTGGATCTTTTCTTCGAACACCTAAGTAAGCAATCCCAATAATAGCAGCAAAAATAACAACAGCAATCGTAGAAGTTGGACGTGCACCTGTTAATTCCATAAATGGATTTTGCGGAAAAAGAGTAACGATTTGTTGAGGGATTGTCATATCTTTAACATCCCCCACTGTTTCTTGAAGCTGAGTATTTCTGGTAACCTCTGCTTCTCCTTCCTCAAGTTGGATTCCTTCTAAATGAAAGCCCAAAGCAGTGGCAATTCCGATTGAAGCTGCAATAGCTGTTGTTCCAATTAAGATCCCTATGACTAGCGCGCTAATCTTTCCAAGGTTACTCGTTAACTTCAATTTCGTAAAAGCCGACACAATCGATATAAAAACTAGCGGCATCACAATCATTTTCAATAATGAAATATAACCACTACCAACGATATTAAGCCAATCCAAGGAACCTTTTGTAATATCGGAATCCGTTCCATATATTAAGTGCATTGCCAGCCCAAAAACAATCCCTATACCTAATGCAGTAAATACCCGTTTTGAAAAGGATATATGTTTTTTTTGCATACGAAACAAGAAAAATATAAGCAGTAGAAAAATGGCGATATTAATGATGATCAACAGCGTATCCATCAATGCTCCCCCCAATTTTAGATTCCATGGCTATTCTCAAACAATAAAAAAACCTCTCTACGATGATATTCCCTTATTATGGTTATCATAACCTGCTTATTCCAAAACTATGTTATGGTTTAGCAGTTATTAGTTTTGGGGAAAGTATATAAAATAAAGAGAGGATGTCCAAATATGCGCATGTCGAAACTATTACGCTTTGCAATCAAAGCTGCTCCTATTGTATATCCACTTGCAAGAGAATTTATAAAGAAAAGAAAGATGCAAAAAAATAACATAGATGTCCCTACAAAAAAAAGAGACCATTTAGTGTAGAATCATTTTCTCTCTACGCTTTGGTCTCTTTTTTTGATGCTCTTTTCAAAAACTTTGCTGCAATTTCACATAAATAATAATACGAAATAGATTTAAACCGATAAACTTCATTGGTTAAGTGTAAAAGCCGGATTTTGGGATTTTACAAATTAAAACAACCTTACTGAAAACTCATACCTTAAATTGTCTAATTAATTTATCCAGGTCAACAGCGATGGCGGATAAAGATTCTGCATTAGCTGCGATTTCCTGCATGGAACTTGTCGTTTGCTCAGCGGATGCTGCCGTTTCTTCAATGCCAGCTGATGCTTCTTCTGAAATAGAAGCAATGTTTGAAATGGACGAGTTCATCACATCTGTACTGTTTGCGATATTGTCCAAATCTTGGGAAATAATTTGAATTTGGTTTACGACTTGCTTAACAGATTCTGTAATCATTTCAAATGTACTTCCCGTTGATCTTATTTGTTCAGTTCCGAGTTCTACTTGTACAAAGCTTTCATTCAAGGAACGAACGACTTCACCTGTTTCTTTTTGTATCGTGGAAACGATGCCAGTAATGTTTGAAACAGAGCTTGCCACTTGTTCAGCCAGCTTTTTCACTTCTCCTGCCACTACGGCGAATCCTTTTCCATGCTCACCTGCACGCGCAGCTTCAATCGCTGCATTTAAAGCTAATAAGTTTGTTTGTTCTGCAATATCAGAAATCACTTTTATAAGTTGTGAAATTTCTTTTGAATGCCCTTCAAGACTTTGTACCTTTCCAACTGCATCCTTCACATTCTCATCAATCAATTTCATTTTCGAAATTGACTCTGTCATTGCTTCATTTCCTTTTTCAGTTAATTCCAGCACCTGGCTAGAAACTTGGCTAGCTCTTTGTCCACTCCCGTTAGCATTATGTATATTAGCTGTGAGAGAGCCCATTGATTCAACCAAATCGGAAGAAGATTGTGCTTGTGTTTCAGCTGCAATCGATAGCTCTTCCATTGTTGTTGCCACCTGTTGACTTCCCGAATTTACTTCCATTGCTGAATGGCTAAGCTCTTCGCTTCGTCTCATTACAGTTTGAGAAACGCTTCCAATTTCTTGAGCCATTGAACGAATTTGGCGATTCATATCATTCACAGAATTAATTAATACCCCAACTTCATCCTTTGACCTTGTCTTTAAATCTTCATGGGTTAAGTCACCTTCAGCGATTAAGCGCATACGATTTGCTACCCTTACGATAGGTCTAGAAATAGAATTAGCGGTTAGCATAGCGAATACAATTCCTAGTATCAGGGCAACTATCCCAATCCCCGCACTAGTCAATGAATTTCTTTCCCCAACACTAATTACTTTCTCAGCATTGGCGGTAATATTCTTTTCTTGTGCATGTGAAAGCTCTTGAAAAGAATCTCTTAAAATTTGGCCTAAAGGCTCGATTGTGTTTCTAAAATTATCCCTCGCTATTTCTCGATCGGCTAAAAACTCCTTAAAAACCATATCATTAATGGCAATCTCCCAATTATTAAGTCTCTCGAGAAGCTCCTTTGTTTCTGCTGAAGAAGATTTAGCTGCAAGTTCCTTTTCTAACTCCTTACTCTCAACTGTTAAATTTTCAAAAGCGTGCATGTAAGGTGTTTGACCGAAAAGAAGGTAAATACTTAATTGCGATGTTCGTTCGGCTATATTTACACTCAGCTTTTCAGCTAACACAAGCACTGGCAATTGTTCTTCAACAACTTGTGTCGTTTGCTTATTCGTTTGAGATGCAAAAAAATAATTGGAACCGCTTATAATTAATACAAAAGCATTAATAATTAAAAATCCTCTTAATATTTTCCCCCTCAAACTTCTCATATCCCCACCATCTTTCTCTATGTCTTCTTTCCTGTATATAATCTATATATCGGATATACTTTACTAAATTTTAATACTATTTTCCTAATTCACCAAATTTTACACATTTACGTACTCTCACCCAAAAGATAACCAGCCATTTTCTGCATCCATATAAGCAGTTAAACCTAAAGGTAAGGCTAAAGTCGGATTACCATGTCCGGCTTTAACGTTAAAAATAGTTGGTTTCCCAATTGGAGCAATTATTTTTCCGAATAAGTCTTCTACTTTAAATCCATCTGAATACCTTTCAGAGGTACATTCAGTCCAAGTACCTAGAACTATACCCGCCGATTCCGAAAACTTCCCCGCTAATGCAAGCTGCGTTAGCATTCTATCAATTCGATACGGTTCCTCTCCTATGTCCTCTAAAAATAATATTTTTCCCTTCGTATCTATTTCATAAGGGGTTCCGAGCGTACTCACTAATACTGATAGGTTTCCACCTATTAGCATTCCACTTGCTGTACCTGGTACTAGACAACCAATGCGCTCATTGTCTGGGTTTTTCACTTTGCCTTTAAATGGATATTGTAATAATACGTTTTTTAAAGATTGTATCGTAAAGTCATTTGCATTCACTAAATCCGATGCAGGCATAGGCCCATGAATTGTAGGTAAATGGCACTTTTGTTGAAGGACGATATGAAGCGCTGTGATGTCACTGTAACCTACAAATAATTTTGGATTCATAGCAATAGCTTCATAATTTAATAATGGAAGTAGATGCATAGAGCCATACCCACCACGAAGACAAAAAATGGCTGAGATACCCTTATTCATAAACATTGCATTTAATTCTTTTGCTCGATTCTCAGGCGTACCAGCCAAATACCCTCCATATTTTTCATAGCATGTCTTGCCTACCTCTACATTGAACCCCATCTCATTTATCCTAGAAATTGCCACTTGGAGCTTTTCACTATCTACTGGGCCTGCTGGTGCAGTGAGTCCGATAGTATCGCCTTTTATAAGTGGTTTAACACGTTTTATTGTCATTTTCATCACGCCTTCATTAAGAATAAAAAAGAAGCCATCATATTTTCTATATGCGGCCTCTTTTAGTTTATTCTGACAACGCTGCCTTTACTCCTTCTGGCTTGAACCAAATGTCTTTAAAATCAATCCATCCTCTTGAATTCATATGCACACCTTGTACAGAGGGATGAGAAGCAGTTCCAAGCTTCTTGTGAACAAGAAAAAGGATTGCATAATGTTCTTTTAAAATATATTCTATTTCCAGTAACTTATTTTCTCTTAAACTTGCATCCGGCTCTTGTAAAACTTCATCGATTTTCTGATCAATTTTTTCAGCTAATTCCTCATCCAAGTGGGTACGTAAAAACCCATTGGAATACTGGTAATCTTGAATTTGCGATATCTCTTTATCTCCTAATAGAACCTCAAATAAAATGCAATCTGCACTTTTAATCAACTCGATTTGTGCCATTTCATCCCAATTTACAATGTTAACTTCTAGGTTTATTCCATGCTTCAGGCATTCATCCCTTAACCAATACGCATCTGGTTCGTGTCTTTCGTAGCAATATAAATGTATTGACTCACCAGCATAACCTGACTTCTGAAGCAGAGGTCCTACTTCTGATGGGTTGTATTCACGATCTCTTATAGATGGAATTCCCCTTAAATGAAAGCCATTCGAAGGATACAAACGTGGTTCACCTAGAGCTGATACCATTTTTGATCGATCAATTAGTCGATGGACAGCCTTTCGAAAATAATAGTTATTTTGGGGACCATTTTTTGCTAAATTCATTGTTAGCACGCTACTACCTGCATATATTTCTTCTTGAACATTCCACGAATTATCAGTGTAATTAGCACCTTCATCGTGATTAACAATCAATCTTTCAAAATTTTGCCCTTCTAAATTCATTATTTTTTCGTCATTAGGAATTCTTGAGATTTCTATGCGATCCAATTGTGGTCGTCCTAAAAAATATGTTGAGTTAGCTTCAAGGATGCTATTTTTTGATGTATTTTTTATTACTTTAAATGGCCCTGTTCCGTTTGGACAGAGAGGAAAATCCTCATTTGACATGTCTAAAGGAAGAATAGACATTGGTGTATACGCCAAATAATTTAAAAACAGATAATTGGGACTATTTAAGTTAAACTGTATCGTATATTTATTATGTATAATCATTTCTTTTATTTGCTGAACTAACCATTTATGTGGAGAATCACGCAAACGACCGAAAGTATAAACTATGTCTTCTGATGTAAATTCTTTTCCGTGATGAAAATGAACACCTTTTCTTAAATAAAAAACCCATTTGGTTTGATCTTTATTAGATTCCCAATAGTGAGCGAGCACCCCTTTTAATTGTTTAGAATAACGGTCATAATCTATCAGTGTGTTATATATTTGACTTATAATTTGGGCGTCTAGTTCATAATAAAGGCATGCAGGATCAAGTGTAGTAATCGGACGGAAAATTGGAAACCGCAGAATTTCAATACGATTATTATCATTATCCTCTACATCGTAACCAAAGTATTCTGATAGCCATGCCATAATTCTTATTTTTACATTTGTTCCCTCTCCATACAATTGAATTTGTTCAAGTGCCTCCTTCAGTTCCCCTTGTTTGACAAGTTGTACGGATTTTTCAAACAGAATATCCTCCAGCGTTTTTAAAAAAGTGAGTGTTGAACGCTTTCCTCGTCCCCTTCCCGGGACAAACTCTATCCAGCCTGACTCAACCATTTTCGTAACAATTAATTTGGCATTTCGGGTCGTACAGAACCATAACTCGGAAAGTTTTTCCATCGTAACAGGGTATGGTTCATGATCCTTAGTATTCGAAAATGACTTCCATAACACAATAAAATCATTCGCTAACATATGTACACCAACTTTACGGGATAATAAGTTGAAGAATAATTCTTTCCCTTTTCACCTTTTCCATGTTTAATCCAATATACCATGGAAAAATAATCATGGAACAGGTATTTTTCTTCTTTAAGTGGAAAAATCATTTAAAATGTGTACCATTTTTAACCTCTTCCATCCCTATTACAATGGAATTAATAAAACAATGGAGGAGTTCGAAAATGATGAATCTATATACGGTAGAAAAAATAATGAAACAAGAGACTAGAGAAAGACAACGAGCGGCTAACCAAGCGTGGATGTTGCCTAAACGCAACCAATACTTAAAAATCATTTTACGGGAATTATTAGAAGTTGCCTTTCAAAAGACTTTTAATTTCAAAAAACAAACTCGAAAAATGTATGATTCTTAGCGAAACATTGAAGAAATTTCTCGAATATTTCCGGGGAAATATGACGAATTCAGAGAAATATTGACCATATCATCAAAATGCTTCTAATTTCAGAGGCATTTTTTTTTCATATATATCAAAAACTAATGAGCAATATCACATTTTCAGGAGGACATAAATGAAAGCAACAGACGTAATTGTGCAATGCTTGGAAAACGAAGGAGTAGAATACATATTTGGCATTGTAGGAAAGGAAACATTAGACTTTATAGAATCCCTTTCAAAATCTAGCCAAATTACCTTCATTCCCGTTCGACATGAACAAGGTGCAGCTATTATGGCAAGTGCTTATGGTAAATTTTCCGGAAAGACGGGTGTATGCACCTCTACTTTGGGGCCAGGTGCAACAAACTTATGTACTGGAATAGCTAGTGCATTTTTAGATTATTCCCCCGTCGTTGCCATTACGGGACAAGCCGGACTTGATAAACAGCACGATTCATACCATCAACTTGTTGATATCGTTAAAATATTTGAACCCATAACAAAATGTGCATCACAAGTTCTAAGCAACCAAGCAATTCCTGAAATGATACGAATTGCCTTTCGTACATCGCAAACGGAAAAGCCTGGCCCTGCCCTTCTTGTCATACCTGAAAATTTAGCAATGGAAGATGCTCCACCAAAAGGTTTACCTGTACTTCCAGAGCCAAGTACCAAGCCAGATTTCGAAGATGTTACAAAAGCTTGTAAATTGATAAATGAAAGTCAAAAACCGTTAATAATCGTTGGGAATGGGGTACTACGGCAAAAATGTATCGAAGAGTTTTATGCTTTCGCTGATAATTTACAGGTTCCTGTTACCCATTCCTTTACAGCGAAAGGAATCCTCCCAAAAAACAGCCCGCTTAACTACTATACCTTTGGATTCGAGGAGAACGATCTTATTTTATCCGGAATTGATGAAGCTGACTTATTAATTGTCATCGGCTTTGACATAGTTGAGAAACTTCCGAAGGACTGGAATCGCAAAAAAGCACCTATATTGCACATCAACGCAAACAATGCCCCTGTCGATGAATACTATCCAGTTCAGGCGGAGCTGATAGGCAACATTCAACAGACCTTAAAGGAAATGAACACACAACAGATTCATTCGAAAAGTTGGACTCCATCAGGAAACTTAAAAAAGAGAATTGAGCAAATATACCACATTAGTCACAGTCATAAAGAAACGGCAAATTTGCCTCTTACAACAGAAAATATTTTGAAAGTGATCGAAAAAGTTTCTACTGATCATACGATATTGATTTCCGATGTTGGCGCACACAAAATATCAGTTGCCCGTACCTATCAGCCAAAGCAAGCTGGAGGCGTTCTTATTTCAAACGGCTTTGCATCAATGGGAATCGCTATGCCTAGTTCAATCGGAGCGAAGTTAGCTCTCCCAAATAATACGATTATTTGCATCACAGGTGATGGCGGGGCATTAATGAACTTTGCCGAAATAGAAACGGCGAAACGACTTGGCCTATCATTTATAATGATTGTTCTAAACGATTACATCTTAGAACTAGAAAAGCAAATGATGAAAAAGAAATTCGGTGATAGTTTTGGCGTTAACTTTGGAAATCCAGATTTCGTACAATTGGCAAGGAGTTTCGGTATTAAAGGTGTGAGACCTAATACTCTTGATGAGTTTGAAGAATTATTAATTTCTGCATTATCTTCGGATGAACTGATATTATTCGAGATTCCCCTTCTGCAAAGACCATAGAATGTAAAAACTCATTAATAATCATTGGGTGAAATCCGATATTTGGAAGGTTACGAAACAAGTTTCTTCCTAATACTTTTAAAGATCATTATACTAATTTCAATCCAAATCCAACTATATAAAATGGAAAACAAAAGAATGCTACCCGTTTTATACAAGTTAAACGATGTTGATGCTACTGGACCTAATAATGGAAATTTGAATATATACAGAACAGACAAAATCCCAATAAATAAAGAAACGCTTCCTCCAAAAACAATGCTTATTCTTTTCTTGAAGACTAAAAATGAATATCCAATTCCCAGGCCCAGTAAGCCTGTTGTAAATGGAAAGACAATAAGCTCACTGGGTTGTAAAATGAATAAGAGTAAGATGGTCGAAAAATATGAAAGTAATCCGTAACGTAGGGATAAAATCGTACAAACAATAATAGGTGCTGTTGATAGTGGACTGATGAAAAAACCTATTAATGGTATAAAACCGCCTGCAGCTTGGAATACCGTGGACAAGCAGCTTAATAAGGATACTAAAACCAAATTTGTCGATGTCGAGAATTGATTTATAGCGTTATGAATCTTCAGTGAATCATTAGAAATGATTTTAGAAAAGAACATGATTCTCTCCTTCAATGTTTTTTGGCATAACTTTCAACCATTGTATGACCTTCATCTCATTTAATTGCTAGAAACTATCACTGAAATTAATTCATGTTATAATGAAAAAAAAAAAGTAAAGGAAGAGAATATGATACTCGGATTAACAATCATCTTAATACTCGTATTGTTTTTACCTTTTACTGTAAAAAAGGTTGAACACAACTTAGAAGCTTTCTTATTTATCATGGGTCTTGCAGCTGCTTTCATCAGCCACGTATTGGATAGAAGTTTGTTTATGAAAGCATTGGAAGATCCAGTACATATTACATTAGCTGTACTTATTGCAGGCTTATTATTCAAATGGCTTCAAAAACCAGTAGAAAATGGGATATTAGGTGTTAGCAAAGCAATTCCTTTTAGACTGTTCGTCGCGTTAACTGTTATTTTTCTTGGCCTCATTTCTAGTGTCATCACGGCTATTATCGCTGCAATCGTGTTAGTTGTAATTGTTAGTGTACTAAGGCTTGACCGTCAATCAGAATTGCGTCTTGTTGTTCTAGCCTGTTTTTCGATTGGTCTAGGTGCAGCACTAACACCAATTGGCGAGCCTTTATCCACGATTGCTATCAGCAAATTAAATGAAGATTTCTTTTATTTACTCGAATTAATTGGCATCGATGTTATCCCAGCGGTAACCATATTCGGAATCCTTGCTGCTATTCTTGTTAGCCCTAAACAATCAGATACTGGGTTAGCTGCCCAACAAACTTCTGAAAGCTACGGAGAAATTATCATTCGAGCAATAAAAATCTATTTATTCGTTATGGGGTTAACATTACTTGGAGCTGGGTTTGAACCGTTTATTGAAAAATATTTACTTGGCCTTAGCCCACTATTGTTATACTGGATTAACATGATTTCAGCTATTTTAGACAACGCAACATTAGCCGCGGCAGAAATTAGCCCTGCAATGGACGAGCCTACAATTAAAGCAATCTTGCTCGGTCTTCTAATCAGTGGAGGAATGCTCATACCAGGGAATATTCCTAATATCATTGCAGCAGGAAAACTAAACATTACAAGCCGCGAATGGGCACGTTTTGGAGTACCTGTAGGCTTAATTGCAATGGCTGTTTATTTTATTGTAATTTTAATATTCGGGTAAAAAGTAAAGAGTTTGCTTTTCATTAAAAGAATAGACCCCACCATCCTATTAATTCGGAATGGAAGGGTCTTTCTTTATTACGATATTTTTAATTGTTGGAATTTCGGACTTTTTAACATTCGAACGTTTTAGCCAAAACTTTAATAACAAAACATGTATTCTATTTTTTATTTTGATACATGTGTCGTAAAATCAGCTAAAAGACGTGCGCCGAACCCTGATGCTGTTTTAGGATAGTAACCTGTTGCACGGTTGCTAGACATAACACCAGCCATATCGATATGTAACCATTTACTCGATGTCGGAACAAATCTACGTAAGAATAAACCTGCCGTAATGGAGCCAGCCTCCCCTCTTGAACTAATGTTGCAGAGGTCTGCATAATCGCTGTTCAAATAGGAATCATAATCGTCTATGAGAGGCATTGGCCACACATAATCTCCATCTTCTCTACCGATTTTTTTCATTTCATCAGCCAATTCTTCATCACCAAAAACACCAGCGATTTTAGATCCGAGTGCATTTCCAATCGCTCCCGTTAAAGTAGCGATATCGACAACATAGTCTGCTTCTAGTTCTCCTGCGCGAATTAAACCATCAGCTAATATTAGTCTTCCTTCAGCATCTGTATTTCCAACTTGCACCGTTAATCCATTTTTATAATGAATTACTTCAGACGGCAGGAAGGAATGACTATCAGGCATATTTTCTACCATTGGGATAAGCGCTGTTACATTTACATTTGCCTTCATATCTACTAGGAGCTTCATCGCACCAGCAACTGCAGCAGATCCACCCATATCCATTTTCATATCACTGATATCTGCACCTCTTTTTAAACTAATACCGCCTGTATCAAAGGTAACCCCTTTTCCAACTAGGACGACATGAGGCTTCGTTTTATCAGTACAATATGAAATTTCTACAAATGATGGTTCATATTTACTTCCCCTGCATACAGCCAATACTCCGTTCATTTGCCTTTCTTCTAACTGCTTTCCACGGAAAATTTGAACTTTTGCATCAGTATTTTCGAATTCTTTTTCAAGTATTTCAGGATACGTTTCTGGATTTAACGTACTTGGAATTTCATTCATCAAATCTCTTGAAAAAGCTACTGCCTTAGCCCTTGCTTTTCCTTCTTTAACAGAAGACTGAACATCTTCACAATCTACTAATTCCAATTCTGTTTTAAATGATTTTTTATCAGATTTATAAGTTAAAAATTGATAGGAACCTAACTCCCAACCTTCAATAAAGGCACAAACAGATTTTCCTTTATCTAATTTAGAAAAACCACTTTCTAAAACGGCGCCTTCCAATATAACAGATGGGATCTTTCTCCCACTCAACTCCCTAGCAATTGAACCTGCCATATGTCTTACATCTTCATATGTACTATCTTCTGTTTTATTTTCTTTGATGATTGCATACACGTTTCCGTCCAATAACAGAGTAATAAACCTGCCTTGGTGGTTTTGAATAAATTCTTTTAATTGAGGATCATTCTCCACAAGTGAATTATTTGAAAAAGTTATATATGCCTTAGTTGTCATGAATTTTCTCTCCTAATTAATTTTTTGGCCAAAGTGCTGCCATTGCTAATCCCTTTAGAACTACATCATCCGCTGGTGGATTATGCAATCCAGCTCTCACATCACGATACATTCTCTCCAAAGGAAGTTTTCGAGAAAGACTTGCCCCTCCAACAATTCGCATCGCTTGATCTACGATTGACAGCGCGGAATTTGTTGCGACGTATTTAGCAAGACCTAATTCAGATTTAAGCTGAGGGCGCTCATCTGGATTTTTGTCCCATCGATCAGCTACAGAATAAAGAAACATTCTGGCCGTTTTTAACTCCGCTTCTATTTTTCCAATTTTTTGCTGAATATGATCTACCTCAGCAATCGGGCCTGGCAAGCTATTAGGACGATAATTTAGTGCATATTGTACAGCAAAATCTCGCGCTGCATGGGCAATTCCGATGTAGCAAGCAGGAATATGCAACATCCATCCCGAGTCACCTTGATGATGCGTTTTCCCACCCGGTACTTCTATTTCGATCAACGCTGAATCAGGGACAAACACATTGTCCAAAATAACGTCGTGGCTTCCCGTCGCTCTCATGCTCATGGTATTCCACGTTTCTTCGACTTTAACATTGTCTGACTTTTGAACTAAGAAACGACCGATTTTATTCTCATCATTAATCCCTGCACTTACAGTAAAATAATTTAGAATTGGGCTTAATGTGCTAAATGTTTTTCTACCAGTTATAACCCATCCGTCAGTTGTTTTCTCTGCTGTCGTTTGTGGTCTACCGCCTCGTGCGGGACTGCCAGTAGCTCGTTCACTCGCAAAAGAATTGATCATTTCACCTTCTTCTACTACCTTTTTGCAAAAATCCTTAAACAATTCTTCTGGCCATTCTCGGCTTTCTCTTAAACTAAGCATCATTCCCACATGCCAACCTACGCCAAGTGCAGTAGAGCCATCTCCTTTTGCAATCCTTTCTTGCATTAGAACCATTTCGTATAAAGAGGCTCCATCACCACCATATTCTTTCGGAACAGTCGTTTTTAAATAACCAGCTACTTTCATATCTTCGAAGTTTTCAAATGGGAATGACCCTTCAACGTCATGCTCGTATGCTCTTTTTGCAAAATTCACAGCCAGCTTGTCAGCCATTTCGGCAAATTTTTGTTCTCTTTCATTTCGGATAAAGTAGTCTTTATATTTCATAGTAGCACCTCGCTTTTGCTTTATTTTAAGGGTATATCATCACTTTTACACTAGTATTTTTTTCAGTACGAGCAAGCTCAACGGCCTCTTTGATATCATTTAACGAATATTTGTGTGTAATGATTTTTTCAATATTAACCTTCGAATTACTTAGTGACTGAATTGCAATCGGATATGTATTTGCATAACGAAATACGCCATAAACATCAATTTCCCCATCAATTAATTGGTTAATATCTAATGGAATGGAGTCCGAAGTTGGAAGCCCTATAAGAACAATGCGACCGCCTCTATCTACTATTTTAATCGTATCGGAAATAGCTTTACTATTACCAGATGTCTCTACTACTAAATTTACACCTTTTTGCTCAGTCAATGTTGAAATAAGCTCATTAATATCTTCCTGAATTGGGTCAAAAACAGCAGTAACTCCCAATTCCTTAGCGAGTTCTCTTCTAAAAGGCACAACATCACTTGCAAATATTTCAGTAATCCCAAACATTTTTGCTGCTTGAATAGCTAACAGCCCAATTGGACCAAGTCCGCTGACAAAAAGTCGATCAGCCATAGATGCCTTTCCACGCTGCATAGCATGTATACCTACAGAGAGTGGTTCTAGCAATGCTCCTTCTTCGTAAGACATCTCATCCGGAATTTTGAAAAGGAAATCACTACGGATCGTGATATATTCAGCCCAAGCACCATCAACAGGAGGAGTTGCCATAAAAACAACATCCGTGCATAAGTTGTACCTTCCCGATTTGCAGTAATTACATCTTCCACAAGTAACACCAGGCTCAACAGCAACACGGTCTCCAACTGAAATATGTGACACATCATCGCCTATTTCAACTACTTCGCCAGCCAATTCATGACCCAAAATGAGAGGTTCTTTTACCTTATATCTGCCGATTTTCCCATGTTCATAATAATGGACGTCAGAGCCGCAGACACCGATGCAATATACTTTTACTAGTGCTTCATCCTTTTTCGGTTTAGGAATTGTTACTTGTTTTACCTCAATATCTAGAGGCTTGTTTAAAACAGCTGCATTCATAACACTAGCCAATTTCTTCTCCCCCTTAGAAAACCTTTTCATTATTATAACCCTATTAAGCTCTAAAATTATATAAAAAAGGACAGTGAAACATTTTAAAATGTTCATGCTGTCCTCTGTTTTCTATATTATTTAAATAGATTCGCAATAGATTCAAAAAGTTTTTTAAAGAAATTGCTAACACTATCCCAGAAGCCTTCATCACCGATTACATTCTCCAACTTCTTCTTTATATCTTTAGAAATATCTTCAAGTTGGGTCTTTACATTTCCAAAATCAATATTAATTGAACGCATTTTTTCAAATAAATCAATCAATAATTGCCTATCTTCTGGACTAAGTTCAATCTTCATCTTTTTCAGTTGTTCTTCCACTATCTTCTCTACATCTTCTCTAGTGGCAGGATTTTGGTCAGCAATCGCCTTTTTAATTTCTGTTAAAAGTTCACTAACTTTTTCATCATCGAGACCGTCTTTTCCAGCTAGGTCTGTCGCTAAATCAAGCTCCTCATTTGCCACTTCCATCCTATCTTTATCCAAGGTCTCTCCGCGGCTTTCATACGCTTTATAAATTCCGACTAGTGCAGAATGACCCGTTACTTTAACCGGAGATACAACATCTACAGTAGCATTTTCAATACCGGCCGTCAGCATAGCGTTGGCATACATTTCTTCTGTTACTTCCGTAATATTTTCCGGTGTCACACGCGTTACAACTAGGCCATTTCCTTTTTCCTTCAACGTTATTTTTGCAGAGGAAAACATTCTTGAATTTGGATTTCCATCTATTAGCCTTGCCAAGTCTTTTGCAGTAACTGTAATCTCTTCTACCTTTGATGGATCATTTACTTTTAATAGTTTTCTTACTTCATCTTTTTGCTCTGCCGTTAATGTCTCACCATAAACAACGATAGGAAGACCCAATTTTTCATTAATTACATCCTCATCCGTGTTTTGATCTGCATGTGCTGATCCAATTCCACTTATGATAAAACTCATACTAACTAGGACTGCAATTATAATTTTGTACCACTGTTTCAACTATTTCCCCTCCTTAGGCGGTATCTTATCTAAGTAATCAATCGCCTCTTGTATCGTTTTAACAGGAACGATTTTCACTTTATATCCTTCTTTTTGTACTTCGTCTTTTACATCTTTTTCATTCGTATCATTGTCTAAAATATCTGCAGGACAGAAGAAAATATCCATTCCTGCTTTATGAACAGCGGTTATTTTTTCACGGATTCCACCAATTTGACCTACATTTCCATCCATATCAATTGTACCGGTACCTGCTATTTCATAGCCTTTAGTTACATCTCCAGCAGTCAACTGATTATAAACTTCGAGTGAAAACATTAGTCCAGCCGATGGCCCACCAATATCCTCAGCATTAATTTTAACAGTTCGGTCTGTTTCCACTTTAAACTGATCTTCAGGTCCAATCCCAACTCCTGCTCGATTTGGGCTATTCGTAATCGGAATGAGCTCAACATTTGCTGTTTTTACAGTACTGTCACGATTAAACATCAATTTAACAGTATCTCCGACCTTTTTCTTAGAAAGATAATCAAGGAAATCAGTTGATTTTGAAACAGGCTGATCATCGACTTGTGTTATGATATCGCCAACTTTAAGTTTTCCTTTTGCAGTTGATGTATCAAGAATGGTCGTAACAAAAATTCCATTTGGTTGAACATTTACCTTTTCTCCCGCAGCACGAAGTCCCGCTACAAGAGCATGCTGTTGTGATGTTGTCATCATATGTTCTAAAATTTTGCTATACTCTTCGTCGGTCATGTCACCCCTAACTTCCTTCACTTTTCGTAAATCAGTGTGCGGAGCAACCATCCCATATGCTAAATAATAAATATTACTCGCTCTTAATGAAAGAACCGTCGTTAAATACAGATTTCCCTTAGACGTTTTATCGCCGCCCTCTACTGTTACTTTAGAACCGAGTTCTTCCACAGACCCAGGTTGAAAGAGGTAGTATGGCGTTGGAATAAAAAACGTGATAACAAGCAAAAGGCAAATCACTGCAAAAACTTTATTTTTTCGTTGCTTTAAAATTGCCATATCTGTTCCCTTTCTTTCTTTAAATATCTGGTTAAGATATCTTCAATTTTTATAGACGTACAAATTCGTTAATAAGTTTCGTTTCTTTTAAATAGTATACATAGATTCGGCGTTAATGAAAAATCTGGATTGAGAATGTTCGTTATCCGTAGATGAAACTCAAATTTCACCCAATTCATTCACGCTTGAGCAAAATGCACCGCACATCTTCCAGATATATCGCAATTATGTTGGGGTTTAGCGCGATACGCAGCACTTCTCCCACATTTATTACAATTATGCCGCGATTCAGACCGATTCGCAGCACTTCTTCCGGATTTTTCGTAATTATGCTGCGATTCATCCCGATGCATTGCACATCTCTATGAGTTATCACAATTATACTGCGATTGGTTAGAGTTCATAGTGTGCACGTGGAAAATCATCAAACTTTTATTAGTGGCCCGGTTTTTTATGAATTCTTGCTTAAATGCAAAAGGTCAGCCCTTTCCCCAAAAAGTGTGGATAAGAACTGACCATATTATTACTTAATGACTGTTTCGTAAATTGTGTTGATTTTATAAAAGCCCAAAGCTGGCTTTAACACCTAATCAATGAAGTTTAGTGCTTCTTATAAAGTTGGGGTTCTTTTCTCAGGTTAATGACTAAATGTTTGAAGTCCAAATAATTTGAGAAAAGAACTTACCTTTTAGCCCATTCTGACAACGGATTAGCCGTTCCGGATTCCAGCGGCATATGTATAATGTCAATTGACCGTTGTTCCCTTGGTAATGACAAGTCTTTATATATAAAATTGGAAGCACCTAGTCCTACTTCCTTGGCATCTTCAATTGATGCACAGTAGTATATCTTTTTAATACCCGAGAAATAAATAGCCGTCAAACACATTGGGCATGGCTCGCCACTTGCATACATAGTGTAGCCATCTAGGTTTACCGTTTGCAATTGTTCCTGCGCTTTACGGATAGCAAGAAGTTCGGCATGTCCACTTACATCATATTTCAAGTGAAGCTCATTTACACCTTCGGCTATTATCTCATCGTCTTTTACGAGTACAGCACCAAACGGCTGTCCACCTTCTTTTACGTTATTGGCGGCAAGTTCAACAGCTCTTTTCATAAAACGATCCATCTTGTCACCTCCAAAAGTATCATTTACAACTGAGCTACTAACAGTTTCTCTAATTCCAAAGGTTCAATATAAACCCCATCTTTATAGGCTCGCATGTTTCCACCAGAGATTTCATCGATTAACATTATTTCATTGCCGTTTACGGTTCTTCCGAATTCTAGCTTAATATCATATAATTCGATGTTTCTTTTTTGCAATTCTTCTTTTACAATACCGCTAATTTTTTGAGTCAAATTTTTTAATTCTTCATATTCTGAAAGGGATAATATGCCCAACATATTGAGTGCATCAGCACTTATTGGAGGGTCTTGGCGTTCATCATCTTTCAAGGTCACTTCAACAAATGAATCTAATTCTTGTCCTTCCACAGCATATTTACCGTATCTGCGTAAAAAACTCCCAACCGCACGATAACGACATATGACTTCAAGGCCATGTCCAAAAATTTTAGCAGGCTTCACAATCATTTCAGCAGCGTCTACATTTGCACTCACATAATGAGTAGGTATCCCTTTTTCCCGCAAAATTTCAAAGAAGAATTGTGTCAAACGAAGTCCTGCTTTTCCAGCGCCTTCAATCTGCAATCCGACCGTGTTTGCTCCTGGATCAAAAACCCCATCTTCGCCTGTAACATCATCTTTAAATTTCAACAAATAATTTCCATCATCTAGAGAATATACATCCTTTGTCTTTCCCTGATAAACAAATTCCATTCGGCATTCCTTCTCTCTATGAAGTGATGTTGCACTAACAGTATAGCAAAAAATATATGTTCATTGTGGCATCTATTAAAAAGAAGTTTGACTTTAATCTGTTTTGGGTAGAGTAGTCTTTACCACAGCTAAGTAT
Organism: Lederbergia wuyishanensis; assembly: GCF_022900255.1. Lineage (GTDB taxonomy): Bacteria > Bacillota > Bacilli > Bacillales > Bacillaceae_C > Lederbergia > Lederbergia wuyishanensis. The sequence continues at coordinate 54,953 of NZ_JALIRM010000005.1, read as the reverse complement.
CAACCTAGTTAGTAAAAAGCTTCATCCTTATTGGTAACCTGATAAGGTATGGAAGAAATTTTTCAAAAAATTATAAAAAAGTATTTCTGTTGGCATGAGCTCACGGTCTCTAGGAATAATCACTCCAACGGCCCGAGTAACACGTGGCTCTACAATTTGAATTTTTACAGTTGATCGGGGCAAACTGTCAACTAAGGTTATATCTGGAAGTAACGTAACACCCAGTCCCGCTGACACTAGCCCTTTTATGGCGTCAATGTCTTTTCCTTCAAAGGATACAGCAGGTTCGAATCCCCGCTGTTTGCACGCTTTAATTACAATATCCCTGAGAATATAACCTCTCGGGGACAAAATAAAAGAATCACTGCGTAAGTCATCCAAAGTGATAGATGTTTTTTTTGCTAAGGGGTGATTAGAAGACAATAATGCAACTAGATTTTCCATAAATAATATATCACTTTTTACTCGGCGTTCTTCCGTTGGTAGAGGTCCTAAAAGAGCCATATCGATCTCACCTTTAATAACGGAATCAATTAAACTATGATAGGAATCTTGGTGGAGTTGAAATTTTACATAGGGGTATTGTTTACGAAATCCTGATACAACCGTAGGGAGTAAATGAGCTGCTAGGCTACTAGGAAATCCAATACGGACTGTACCTTTTTCCGGGTCGAGACATTCTTCAATCTCTCTTTTAGCCTGTTCAATTACGTCCATCGCTTGATGCATTTTTTCTAAGAACATGTGTCCAATTGGTGTCAATCGAATATTTCTACCTTCTCTTATGAAAAGATCAACGCCAAGCTCGGCTTCCAAATTAACAATTTGTCTACTGACTGCCGATTGTGCGACATGTAAGGCTTCAGCTGCATCTGTCATATGTTCTCGTTTCGCAACTTCAATGAAATATTGTATTTGTCTTAATTCCAAAATAACCACCTTCTTCTCATTCATCTCATAAAGGCATTAATATTATCTAATATCCATATTGTTTAGATTAATTGTAAAAGATAAAATATTTTTTAACAAGAAGTTTCGTTACGTTGGTATTTATGGTTCCTTTAAAAGCGGTTGAACTTTGGAGGAATAACAAGCTGAATGAAAAATAATTTTTTTGATCTTCAGAATAATTACTTGTCGGAGACCCGCATAATGCGGGTCAGAACGACGTTGTAAGATAATGCGCCTGGAGTATTGAAGAAAAGGAGTGGAAAAAATGGCGATGGTGATGAATTTGAAAGATGAAAGTATGTTAAAAGCGCAAAATTATGTTAATAAAGTGTATGAAACGGTAGTGCAACGCAATCCGAATGAATATGAATTTCTTCAAGCGGTAAAGGAAATTTTTCACTCTCTTACTCCAGTGTTTGCACGTAATCCAAAATATATGGAAGCAGGCATTTTGGAAATGATTGTGGAGCCTGAAAGATTGATTTCATTCCGTGTTCCGTGGGTAGACGATAACGGAAAAGTAAGAGTAAACCGTGGATACCGTGTTCAATACAATAGTGCAATTGGACCATATAAAGGTGGATTACGATTCCATCCTTCGGTCAATCAAAGTATCGTTAAATTCCTAGGATTTGAACAAATTTTTAAAAATGCGTTAACTGGTCAATCCATTGGTGGAGGAAAAGGTGGATCTGATTTCGATCCTAAAGGCAAATCGGACATGGAAATTATGAGATTTTGCCAAAGCTTCATGACAGAACTAACAAAATATATTGGAGCAGACGTTGACGTTCCAGCTGGAGACATTGGAGTTGGAGCGCGCGAAATAGGCTATATGTTCGGTCAATATAAAAGATTGCGCGGTAATTTTGAAGCTGGAGTGTTTACAGGTAAAGGTGTAGGCTATGGCGGCAGTCTTGGAAGAACAGAAGCAACTGGCTATGGAACTGTATATTTCGTTGAAGAAATGTTAAAGGATCGTGGACTTTCTTTTGCTGGTAGTACAGTTGTTGTTTCTGGTTCAGGAAATGTTTCCATTTATGCTATCGAAAAAGCGCAAGAATACGGTGCAAAAGTAGTGGCATGCAGTGATTCAAACGGCTATATCTATGATGAAAAAGGGATTTGCCTAGACACAGTAAAAAGACTAAAAGAGGTTGAGAGAAGAAGAATTTCCGATTATGTGAACGAACATCCTCATGCTCAATATGTGGAAGGAAGCACAGGCATTTGGGCAATTCCATGTGACATCGCTCTTCCTTGTGCAACACAAAATGAAATTGATGAAAATTCAGCCAAAACAATGGTTGCCAATGGCGTTAAAGCGATTGGAGAAGGCGCAAATATGCCATCTACTCTTGAAGCGATTGATATTTTCCTTGACAGCGATGTACTATTTGGACCTGGGAAAGCAGCTAATGCCGGCGGAGTTGCAGTATCAGCATTAGAAATGGCCCAAAATAGCTCTCGTGTTCCATGGTCTTTTGAAAAAGTTGATTCTAAACTGAAAAAGATTATGACTGGAATTTATAAAGATAGCATTAAAGCTGCAGAGGAATACGGCCATTCAGGTAATTTAGTTGTTGGCTCCAACATCGCAGGATTTAAAAAAGTTGCAGATGCTATGATTATGCAAGGAGTCATTTAACTTAAATAAAGGTTCCTCGAATAAAACTTGAAGCTAATGAAGATTTAAAGCGGTTCTATTTTTTATAGAACCGCTTTTCCTATTTAATGAATATAACCAATCAAGGTCGGAACTAATGCCATATCGGAAAGACCTGGCACAGTCCAAATATTTCTAGAAACATTAATTCTTACAGCACCATGGATAAAATCACATGTCCATTTATCGCAAAATGGTGTCCCGAGTAAGCGCAGAGTCATTTCAAATGTATTGCGATCACGCCATGTTCCACTGATGGCAGACTTCACTTCTTGACCCGCGATAATATACTCACTTTCAATCCACTCACCGTAACCAATTTTAAACTTATGATCTCCTTCTGGATCCCAAAAAACAAACTCCCCTTTGTCTTCATCAAAGTTAAAGGAAAACGCAGTTATTCCCGCATCATTTTCTTGAGCTTCAAAACGTTTCCCAGACCATCTATGGCTATTTGGCGATGTCGTTATAAACCTTGGTGGGTCGTATGTTAACGAAGCTAATTTACTATCAAGATCAGATTGTTGACCTTCAACCATGCTCGACATACCCGGAAGCAAATGTGTCCATACTAAATTAAGGATATCTCCCATATCCATTACACCTGCTGTTACAGCGACTACCGCATCCTGTTCGGGCATAACGACACAAAATTGACCAAATGCTCCATCCCCTCTATATGCTCCGTGGCGACAACGCCAAAATTGGTATCCGTATCCTTGTGCCCAATCGTTATCATCATTTCCATTGCAAACTTGTTTACTCGTTGCCTGTTCCACCCAATGTTCAGGGAGTATTTGCTCCCCTTCCCATACGCCTTCTTGCAAGTATAGCAGACCAAATTTTGCAATATCCTCTATTTTTACCCTCATTCCTGAACCACCAAAGTGAATTCCATTTGGACAGGTCGTTGTCGTTATATCAGTCATTCCGAGTGGTTCGAATAAACGCGGTTCCAAGTAGTCCAATAGCATCGTACCAGTCGCTTTTGTTAAGATAGCAGAAAGCATGTATGTCGCCCCTGTATTATACAAAAAGTGAGTACCAGGCTCGTGAACGATTGGAATGTTAAAGAACTCCTTCACCCACTCATTGCTTCTTCTTAAATACGGAGTTGTATCTTCATCATGCCCTGTTGACATTGAAAGTAAATGTCGGACCTTTAAATTAGCCATATTCTTTTCAATTTCGTCTGTCATATACTCAGGAAAAAATGAAATGACAGCATCATCCAACGAAAGCTTACCTTCCTCAATAGCTAGTCCAATAGCGGTAGAGGTAAAGCTTTTACTTAAGGAATTAAGAATATGAGGATGTTCTTCGTTGTAAGGTGACCAAGTTCCTTCTGCAATCACTTTTCCATGTCTTAGGACAATAAAACTATGAACCCCAAGTTCTTCTGTTTCTAAACCATTGACGAAATCAAGAATCGCTTTAGACGAAACACCTTGTTCTTCCGGTTTACTTCTAGCCAACTTTGTTTGGATCATCGGTTTTCCCCTCTCTGTTTATCTCGAAGTTCCTTCCAACCAATAACCTTTATTTTTTCTTCTTCAAGCACTCTCTTAACTTCCGGATCTCGGAAAATATCAAACTCATATTGTCTAGCTTGCCATGTTTCCGTAATTCCTTTTAATTCTTCAGATTCAAAAGAAGGATGAAAGAGCAATTCCGTAATACCCGGCTGCAAATTTTTCAAAATATCAATAGCATTTTGTCTCGATTCTTCATATCCATCCCCTTCATTGAGCCAAAAAGGAAGACCAATAACATGATCAGGATATAAAACGCCTTTATTATCTGCTAATTTCGTTAACTCGGCCAATGTCTCAACTTGAAAGCCAGGAGGTGGATTTTTTGTAAAACGAAGCGGTAAATTATATTGCGCTGCAACATCAATATGAATATCCATAAAATATAAATAAGCTCCCATATGGCTATCAAGATGAGTGGGATCAACTCCCATATGGATTGCCTTTTCGATTTGAGCAACAATTTCTTCCTTCACTTGATCACGATCAGCTTGAGCAACCTTTTCTAGATTAGGAGGAAAATAGCCCAATTCATTTACCAATGTATCTACATTTCCATTTAAATTGACTGGACCCCATTTATAATGGTCCCATTCACTAGTCAACGTAAGATGCACTCCTACATCAAAGGTCGGGTTATTTTTTGCCGCATTAGCTGCTTCTGTCGACCATGGACAATTAACCATTAAAGTTGTGGAAGAAATGGAGCCTTCTTCTATTAGCTTGATGATCGCTTGATTTGTAGCATGACACATTCCGAAGTCATCAGCATGCAAAATTAAAAAACGTTCATTTTTGTTCATTCATTAACATCCCGCTTTCTATTGAATTCGTTTTCAATCTTTCGGAAAAATTTTTCCAGGATTTAGAATATCGTTCGGATCGAGTATTTTCTTAATAGACATCATCACATCAAGCGCAGAGCCGTGCTCACTCTTTTGAAATTGAACTTTTCCAACCCCTACTCCGTGTTCACCCGTGCAAGTTCCCCCTACAGATAGTGCATATGAAACTAATTCTCTATTAAACTGATTTGCCTTAGCAATTTCGTCTAAATCGTTGGGATTATACAATAAGGCAGTGTGAAAGTTTCCATCCCCCACATGTCCAAGAACTCCTCCATCCAATCCATATGTATTTAGTTGATTACGTGTATATTCAACAATTTCTGGTAATTTAGAGATTGGCACACATACATCTGTGCTTAAAATAGACAGATGGGGATAGCTATGACTAAAAGCGTAATGAAGATCATGACGTGCTTTCCATAGATGGGCGCGTTTCAATGAATCTGTTTCAAACATAAAGCTACTACAGCCCATGTCTTCTACGATTGTTTTTACGAAATCAATGTCCTCTTCGTTTCCTGATTTATTACCGTGAAATTCAAGAAATAGTGAATGTTCTTCTGGAAAATCTGTTTCACTAAAATGGTTGACTTGCTTAATGCTTCTTGCATCCACTAATTCGACTCTTGCTATTGGAATTCCTGCTGTCAGTATTGCTGCCGCTGCATCGACGCAACTGCGGATTGACGGAAAAGTACAACGTGCAGCAGTAATATTTTCAGGTATGCCGTGAAGCTTTAATGTGATTTTCGTAAAAATGCCTAGGGTCCCTTCTGATCCGATGAAAAGACCATTTAAATGGTATCCAGATGATGATTTCCTTGCCAAGCTGCCTGTCTCGATAACACGTCCATCCGCAAGGACTACCTCCATATTTAAAATTTGATCACGCATTACACCATACCTAACGGCTAGTGTACCACTGGCATTCGTTGCTGCCATTCCGCCAATAGATGCGTCCGCACCTGGATCTACAGGAAAAAACAAGCCGTACTTTTTTAATTCATCATTAAGTTTTAGGCGAGTAATACCCGGTTGAACCGTGACGGTTAGATCCTCTGGTTTTATTTCTATGATATCGGCCATCCGTTCAAAACTTATAGAAATTCCTTTTTTAATTGGAATTGCTTGTCCTTCCAATCCAGATCCTGCTCCATATGGAACTAAAGGAATCTTATATTCATTGGCGAAGCTGACTATTTTTTGAATATCTTCCGTTGATTCCGGAAAAACAACTACATCAGGTTGAACCTTCACATGATGAGATTCGTCACCTGAATGGTGCCTGAGAATCGTTTCGTTTATCGTCGTTTTATCTTTTCCAATCAGAGCACATAAACTTTCATATAGATTCATTGAATACCTCCTTTTTTGAAAAAATGAGACTAATTAAATAATAGTATATAAGATTTACCCTAGAAAATCTTTCAAAAAATAAAACAAAACAAAGTTAGAACGAGGCTTGAATACTGAACTGTATAAGTTGGCCATCGATAAAATAAAAAGCTTGGTTTTTTCCGCTGTTTTAATTTTATAAAAAACAATACTTTTTAACTATTTTTCCATTTTATTCGAACCGTTTTATCCCTCAATTCGTTTCCTTCAATGAAAATATAAAAAATGGAGGAATGATGATGAAAAAGTCTTTTTTAATAGGTGCATTATTTTTGCTTTTGTTCACGACTGCAGGGGTCTCAGTGTACGCGAACATGGATCATTCAACAAAGTCTCAACAGCAACATAAATCTACGAAGAACGACGGAGTCATTAGAGTGTATGGCCCAGGAGGACCTCTAGGACCAATGAAGGAAGCAGCAGAAAAATTTACAGCAGAAACTGGAATTAAAGTGGTAGTTACTGCTGGTCCCGAATCGAATTGGATTGATAGTGCGAAACAAGATGCAGACATCGTTTATGGAGGATCTGAGTATATGCTCCGCAACTTTATATTCAGCCATCCAGGGATGATAAATGAAAAATCACTTACAGAATTATACCCTCGTGCAGCTGGAATTTTAGTACGAAAAGGGAATCCCAAGAATATTCATTCACTTGAAGATCTAACAAAAAGCGGAGTAAAAATTATTGACGTCAACGGCGCTGGCCAGCTTGGATTATGGGAAGATTTAGCGGGAAGAAAGGGACTAATTAGCGGAATCAGTCAGAATATCAATATGTCAGTAAAATCCAGTGCAGAAGCGATTGAGTTATGGAAATCTAATTCCAAATTTGATGCGTGGATTACATATGAATCTTGGCATTATAGACTAAAAGACGTTACCGAATTAGTCGAACTGCCAGAAGCAGAAAAGCTCTATAGAGGAACCCCCATTGCTCTTACAACTAATACTGATAATAAAAAAGAAGCCCAACAATTCATTGATCATCTAAAAACAGATGAATCCCATCTGGTTTTTCAAAAATGGGGATGGAAGTAGAAACATTAGGAAAGTTAAAAAATTCCGGTAAAAGCCGAGCAAAAGCAACACCGCTCGGTCTTTTTATACTTAAGAACAAAAGCGCAAGGTGCGCAGCCTTAGGGGGACAAGCACATGTTCTGAGAAGCAAAAAGTCCGCTTTTTGACTTTTAAGCTTCGCGGGTTTATGACCTCGAGCCGATGGCGCTTAGAGCTAGACGGAAACTACCTTAAAAAAGTTATCCGCAACTTTTCAAATTTAAAATTTCCTAAGCAATTAAAAAAGCATTGGAGAGTTATCCCCAATGCTTCTTTTAGAAATTATAATTTTACAACGTTAGCTGCTTGAGCTCCACGGTTACCTTGAGTAATTTCAAAGCTTACTTTTTGACCTTCTTCAAGAGTTTTGAAGCCGTCGCCAGTGATTGCTGAGAAATGTACGAATACGTCTTCTCCACCTTCAACTTCGATAAAGCCGAAACCTTTTTCAGCGTTAAACCATTTTACTGTACCTTGGTTCATAATATAAAACCTCCAAAAATTTGTTACTTAATAGCGATATAAACAAACATTCACATGCTTTTACGGGTAATATTATCAACAATATAATCCGTAAAAACATGTGAATTATAAGATTTAATACATATTAAGCTTAAATATAATATTACCATCTTTCATATAAAATAACAAGGCATTATGGCAATCATTTTCAAAACTCCGTTTTACAATTCAAATTTCACCTAATGTTTAGCAGAAGTAACATATCATATAGGTGCCTTTTATCTTTCCTTTTTTCATTTAATTCTTGAAATCCAAATTTGTTAGAAGATACACTATGAATATATTTAAAAAGGAACTAAGGATGCGATGAAAATAAATATATTATATATTGAAGATGACCTGGAAATTGGCTCGTGGTTACATGAAGATTTAACAGATCGTGGATATAATGTAACATGGCTTCTTACTGGGGAAAGCGCAATAAAACAAATGAAAGAGATTGACCTCGTCATTCTCGATATTATGCTGCCTGGTTTAGACGGATTTTCTATTGGACAGCGTTTGAAAAAAGAATTTCCAACCACCCCAATACTTTTACTTTCAGCCAGAACCTCCATTGACGACAAGCTGCAGGGACTACATTTTGCGGATGATTATGTAACAAAACCTTTTCATCCCGACGAGCTTGCTGCCAGGGTTGAGGTATTGCTAAGACGATTTGAAAAGATTTCTCCTTCATTCATTCAACTCTCACACCTACGAATATACATGCAGGAAAATCGTATTTTAGATTTAAGAACAAATACAGAAATCGCCTTGACTGCAAAGCAATTTCATATTTTTAAATATTTACTCCGTCATCCGAATCAGATTTTAACGAAGGAACAAATATATGAGGCTATATGGGAAAATCCGTATCTTGAAGGAGATAAAACATTAATGGTACATATCCGACACCTTCGAGAAAAAATTGAGAAAGATCCAAGCAACCCGGAAATTATTGAAACAATCCGTGGAATTGGATATAGGGTGAGACAATGAAATTTCGCCATTCTTTACTTGCAAGATATTTATCTATTATTACAGCAGCATTAATACTATGGCCTTTCGTCATACCAATCTATTATATTCCTTCCATTTTTTTAAATGAAGATATAAAAATAAGGGCGAGCTATATTGATACGAATAAATTAGAGCAGATGTGGCACAGCGAGGCTCTTAAGCTAAACGGAGCAAATAAGGAAAAGATTGAAAAAAAACTGCATACTTTGGCAAAAGAGCATCCTGAAGCTGTAGTGTTCTGGGTCGATTCTACGGGAAAAACAGAGCTGTCCATTGGAAAGCAGAGCATTCCGGAACAATGGACAGAAGCAAAAACGATACAATTTATGAAAAATAGTGTTGGCAGTGGCCCGTATACGATCATTGAATATATTGGCGATGACCCAAGGCAAGGTTTTATGGTATTTCAGATTCCATCCTCCCTAACAAAACCATTATCAGCGAACTTTATTGATGACAAATATTTTATGATTTATGGAATTGCTGTATTCGCTCTATTCCTAGGAATATCGTGGTTGTTTTTCTCTAAAATTCGAAAACGTCTCGTAAAGCTTCAAAATGCTATGACTACCACAGGTGACAATGGAATTCCCGAAAAGGTTATGGTCCGAAAATTAGATGAAATAGGCCAGCTCGGCAAAGCCTTTAATCATATGATTGATGATTTAATGAACGGCAGGAAACGGGAACAAGAGGAAGAAGCCTTAAGAAAGCAGTTGATAGCTAATATTTCTCATGATTTGAGGACGCCGCTTACGACAATCCGCGGTCATGCCCATTCTTTACAAAAAGAAAACCTTTCTCCAAACGGAAAGGAATCTCTTCAGCTAATTGAAAATAAAGTAGATTTGTTAAGCCTGCTGCTCGACAATCTCCTTTCCTACACTTTATTATCTGCGGGAAAATACCCTATTAACAAAAGCAGAACAGATGTCCATCGGATCTTGCGCACCTCTGTCGCAAGCTGGTATCCTATTTTTGAAAAAGAAGGCTTCGAGGTAAATATCCACTTGTTAGAAAAAGCAGTACATTGGGATATCGATCCACATTGGTTCACCCGCATAATGGATAATATTTTTCAAAACGTTATAAGACATGCTAAATCCGGAAAATATGTCGGCATTTATTCAGAGGAAAAAGAAGGAAAATTTATGATTAGCATCAAGGACAAAGGGCCCGGTATGGATAAAAACTCAAGCGAAAAAGGAGTAGGAATTGGCCTTTCCATCATTGAACTAATGCTTCAGGAAATGAACCTCACTTGGGATATTATCAGTACAGCAGAAGGAACAACTATTTATCTTTATGAAAAACTCTTTTAGTATAAAGCGGAATTTATTTTCACCTTAGAAAGTCCTTCAATACCTTTTTTCGTGCTGGTTTCTGACCTCAGGCCAATTACACCTAGGCTAGACAGAACCGTTCGTCCATTCAAACGTAATCACAAAGTAATATTCTATGCCATTGTTAACTTCGAAAAAATTAAACCAAATTTAAACTGAACCCTACCTTCTTATTAACCTTCGGTGGTTAATATGATGGCAGGGTTATTTTTTATTATCCATTAACTAATAGAAAGGTTGTTCGATATGTCAAAAAAACTATTCAAACGTTGGCCAAATTGGATTGGATATATTGCTATCATCTGGTCCGTATTGTACGGAGGCATGCATTTATACTGGTTGCTTGGCAGGAAGGGTTACCCTTTTCAAACAGAAAGAACTGATGACCATTTATTCGGTGCTATGATTAGCTATCTTTCCGCAACTACAGGCGGTATCCTGTTCGCCATTCTTTGTCTCTTGGGAGTTTGTTTTGGATTTATCATGCAGAAGTATAGAAAGCTTCCTTTTCCTCGGTGGATTTTAATCGGCTACTCTTGGGGCTTTGCCTTCAGCTTAATTCTTTTTGTCCCGGATATCAGTCTGATTGCAGCAATGGCTTACGCGTTTTTATTTAAATTCGCTTTAAACTGGCAAATGGTTAATCAAGTTATTTGTCTTATAGGGGCACTCCTTTGGATGTTATCCACGGTAGCTTATCAGCGCAAAACCCGCAATGCATGTGAATATTGTGGAATAAAGGAGAACAAAGGAACGTTTTTATTGGAACGAATGGGTAAGTTGTTTACTATACTTGCAGCCCTTGCACCGATCCCCTATGCCATCACACGTTTTGCTTGGGCACTTAATATCCCCTTAGGAATTGATTCGCAATTCCTAGCGGACTTTTCAACATTAAACCCAGCGGCGCGGGTTACGGAATGGGTATTTGGATTTTTATGTGTAGGTGGGAGTATCCTTACTCTCGGATTGATTCAAAAATGGGGTGAGATTTTTCCACGTTGGTTTCCGGTGATTGGCGGAAAAAGAGTCCCAATTACGCTTGCCGTCATTCCGGCTTCCATCGTGGCACTTGCTGTTACCGCAGCGGGATTTGTCTTTACGTTCCAATTTCTTAGCTTGACTCTGCACTTTACTACAACCGAAAGCATTATCTTTGAGCAATTGTGGGGATCAGTTGGACCGATGGTATTCTGGGTTCCTTGGGGAGTATTTCTTGGGTTGTCTACTATTGCTTACTATTATCGTAGACGCGGCATATGTTCTCATTGTGGAAGAGGAGAAAAACCGATTACCTCTATCTCATCTATAAAAAGGAGAAACGAGTATGTACAAGTCTAAAGAGAAATTAACATTTGAAGAATATTTGAAGAAATCAGTATGGCCTGCTTATGTAGGATGTATTTGGGCAATTCTATATGCGGTTTTCGTTCGTTTTTTAGAAGCTGCGGGTGGTGGAATTATTTCTACGAATGGTCAATTTGAAGATCCGGAAGCATTATCAATGGCTAGCTACATCGCAGGAGTTGTGATAATGTTTTGTGGTTTTTGCTTACTAGGACTAGTCAAACCCTGGGGAAAAATTGTTCCTCTGTGGATTCCGATGATTGGCGGAAGGAAAATCCATCCGCTCGTTATGCTTATCCCTACCCTTTTCGGTACCGCTTTTTTACTTGCCCATGCAATTAGTGGAATGCTGACAAAGACCCTCTTTTTGGCTGGGATCATTAATATTAATTTTCCTGGTTGGGTAGAATTGAATGCTCACAGCTTAGCACTATGGGATCTTTTCTTTTACGAACCATGGTTTCTCATAATGGGCTTGCTTGCCGGATTATCGGCCGCACATTACGCACTCACTTCCACCATTCGACCTACTATAATCAAAAGATTTTCTATTTACTATTTGCTGTTTGTTTTACTGCTGATCATACTTTTTGTAGTAGGGACCATTGTTAAACTTTGAAGATTTATTTTGTAGCTTTCTTAAAGATGCGAATGGAGATGATTATAAATATAGTCTAGTAAACTAGTATTTGACCAAACAAATAGACGTACGGTCCCTATTCTGTGGACATGTACGTCTATGAAAAGCCACTTAAGCTACTCTTTTTATAGAGCTTTTGCAATCTCTCTATCTAGTGGCTCAAGATCCACTGCAAATCCCATATCCTCCAACATTTGCTTATCCGCCAATCCTTCCTGCCCTTCTGTCGTTAAGTAATCTCCGATAAAGATTGAGTTGGCAGGGTATAAACCAAGTGGTTGTAAGCTTCTTAAATTCACTTCACGTCCGCCAGAAATTCGGATTTCTTTTGACGGATTGATAAAGCGAAATAAGCATAGTACTTTTAGGCAATATCGTGGATTTAGTTCATCCGTTCCTTCGAGCGGAGTTCCATCAATTGCATGTAAAAAATTCACCGGGATTGAATCAGTGTCCAATATTCTTAAACTGCGAGCCATATCAATAACATCTTCCAGTGTTTCTTTCATTCCAATAATGACTCCTGAACATGGTGAAATACCAGAATTTTTAACGATACCAACTGTATTTACGCGATCGTCGTATGTATGTGAGGTTGTAATATTAGAATGATGCTGACTTGATGTATTAATATTGTGATTGTAACGATCAACCCCGGCCTCTTTTAGTTTTTCGGCTTGTTCAGGCTTCAAAATTCCAAGACAAGCGCAAACCGTCATATGTCGATACTCCTCTTTTATTTCCTTTACTGCACTAGCGACAATATCCAATTCTCTACTAGCTGGTCCCCTGCCACTTGCTACAATACAATACGTCCCTGCATTTAACTTTGCCGCTCTTTTGGCACCTTCGACGATTTCATCTTTTTTCATCATTGAATATTTTTCAATTGGTGCCTTAGAAACGATGGATTGAGCACAGTAACCACAGTTTTCCGGACATAAACCTGATTTTGTATTGATGATCATATTTAATTTCACTTTATTGCCATAAAAATGCTTACGAACGCGGTAGGCTGCATGTAGCAAAAGTAACAATTCATCATCAGGACATTGCAGTACAGCAAGGGCTTCCTCATTCGTTAATTCTACTCCTCCCAATGCTTTTTCTGCTAATTTATCAAAATCATACATGTCTAAACCACCTATCTCGATCTTTTAACAATATTTTGCATTCTATGGGCGAACATACCTGCCAAAACGGCAAGAAAAATATCTTTTGGAAACGGAACAGCCATCCACATCCAAGCCACCTTATAAGAAAACGCAGCCGGAGCCTGTACCCATACTTTATAAGCTAAATACATTAAATTTGTACCGATTAAATAGCTCAAGAGAGTTCCAATTAAAGCTGCGATAATATAAGAATGTAGTTTATTACTTTTTTCAATGATTTTCCCAGTTACATATGCTGTTACTATAAAAGATAGAATGAATCCGAATGTTGAACTAAGGATCTGGGTAGGTCCCCCCATAAATTTCGCGAACACCGGCGCACCTGCAAGTCCGATAAACATATATACCGCCATAGAAATCGCTCCGAGACGACTTCCCAAAAACGCTCCAGCCAATACAGCAAAGAACGTTTGCAAAGTAATTGGTACTCCCCCGATGGTCATGAACGGAATAAAAGATGTGATATTTGCTCCAATCATCATTAATGCAGAGAACATACTGACATATACCATATCTAGCGTTCTCAGCTTATTTTTTGTTTTTACTGTAGCAGTACTCATTCTTTCACCTCAAATTTTTACTATAATAAGAGAATAATGGTATGACTATTATATGTCAACTTGAAATAATTTATGGTTAACATATTTTTATTTGTAACGAAAACATTTTTCATGGTACTAAATTAGTGAAGAGCTTTAGGGAGGAGGGCGACATGAGCGAGCTTGAAAGGCTATATGAAGAAATTCAGCCAAAAATTTACGCTTTTTTCTATATAAAAACATCTGATAAATCTGCTGCAGAAGATTTAACTCATGATGTATTTTACGAAGCAATTAAAGGGATTCATTCATTCGCTGGAAAATCCTCGCTTCAAACTTGGGTATTTTCCATTGCTAAAAATGTATTGAGAAAATATTATCGATCAAAAAAATATGCTACCGGCCTTCACGAAAAGCTCACTCATGATGTCCCTGAACTACCAAGTTCTCCCGAAGATGTATATATGATGAAGGAAGGACATGTAAATTTATTACAAAGAATCAGTAGCTTAGATGAAGTCCAGAAAGAAATAATAACGTTGCGACTATATGGTGAATTGTCTTTTAAAGAAATTGGAGAACTCATCAATAAAAGCGAAAACTACGTAAGAGTCACATTTCATCGGGCGAAACTGCGACTTCAAAAAGAAATGGGGTTGAACCATGAATAAAGACTGCTCAATAGTAGAAGATCTGCTGCCCCTTTATAACGAAGGATTACTTCAAGACGAAACGACAGAATGGGTGGAGACACATTTAGAAAATTGTGAGAGCTGCCGTGAACTAGCACTTCTTTCAAAGGAACCTATTGAAAAAGAAAATATTACTTCTACTGTCGATACAGAAAGTATGATAAAAAAAATAAACTTAAAACTATCTATTTATCAAATTATTTTTGTAGCCATTTCATTTATTTTTGCAATAAAAACATCATTATTGCATGAAAGCTTTGGATTTATATTGACCTACCCTATCCTTGGTTTAATTACATTTTTATTTTACCAACGATTTTTAATTGTAGCTGTGATCGCTTTTTTACCGAATTTTATTTGGTCATTGATTGATATTGCATCAGGTGCCCCCATTACACTTGATGCCATCATCGGTTCCATCTTCCTAGCTTCAATACATTTAGCTTTTGCATTGGTTGGCAGTGTAATTGGCTTATTAATTTTAAAACTTAGAGAAAGAGGTCCAGCATCATGACTACGAAGAAATGGATTTATTTGATCTTGATTATTATTCTTGTTGTACCTATTTTATTTTTCTACAATGCATTTAATGGGAATCCAGCGTGGAAGTATTTTTCAGAAAGGTCATTAAAAAGTTATTTGAAGGACACTTATCCTGGTCAAGAGTTTGTCATTCGTGACGGCCACTATAATTTTAAGTTTAGTGAATATTCATTTACAGTAAGGAAAATTGGTGACGAAAGTCAAAAAGACTACGAGCTTAATGTTGCTGGTTTTTGGAAGCCCGCTGTCCGGTATGACGGAATCTATTATGACAATTTAGATCAACCACTTATTGAAAAATTGGAAAGAGAAGCAGTTGCAGAGTTTAAGGAACTTATGAAAGATAGGGTTAAAATTGTAGATATGGGTTTACAAATTGAAGTTTTGCAAGGTACGTATAGCTCTGACACGAAATGGAGCAAAGATTTAAAGCTTGAAAAACCATTTCACATCCACCTTATCGTTGATGTTACGAATATGAGTAAAGAGGATGTCTTAGAGACAGTACGTTCCATTCAACAGACGCTTAATTCAGAACATTATGCGTATAGTGGTGTTAGCTTTAACGGTAATTTATTTGATAATGAAAAGATATCAAAAGATGATTTTGGGTATCTCAAGTATTCAGTTGGTTTTGATAAAGATTCAAACATCAAGTTAAACGATATTGAGGAATACAATCAATAATATTTTGAGGAGATGATTTATATGTGGGAAATTCCATTTTACGCAATTCTAATGCCTATTATTACCATCGCACTATCATTAATTGGTGCGATTAAGTTGAAAAATTATTATTTGGCACCACTTACTATTTTTGTAGGTCTGAACGTGTTGACTATCGTATTACCATTGGTTCAAAACGTGGGATGGCAAGCATTATTCGGTTGGGCTGCATTTTATACAGTAGTTTCATTAATTATTTCTTTAATTGTAAAATTAGTAAGTGCAAAAGTAGCAGCCTAATCAGAAAAGCGCAAGCTCCTGTTCCGCGACGTACAGGCCAACAGGATGTGGGTCCGTCGAGGTTGCCACAAGGTCGATGTTTCTCTTTATGGTTCTGACGAGATAAAGAAGGCACGATCAGTCTTGGCGAACCGATGTTGACTTATCGTAGGATAAAAACGAAAGTTATGCTAGTCGCTAGGCGCTAGAGCTAAATAACGAAAACATTAGTACAAAATATAGACCTAATAAAATTTATACTTTATGATTTAATTAAAATAAGGCATTGGTTCGAAAACCAATGCCTTTTCCTATAAACAAGTATGTTAATTGCCGTTACAATCAGCGATTAAAGCATAGGACTGTACGTAAAACAAACAATTATTTTAAAAACTTCACACAGACAACTTCAGGAACTGAAACTTCAGAATTAAGCTTCGTCAACTTCCCAGTTTGCTGATCCCTTGCGAATAATACAAGATTCCCTGTATTTTGATTGGAAGCAATCAAAAACGATTCGCTTGGGTCCAATACGAAATCACGTGGCCACTCTCCGCCTGATGGAGTGTGCTCAACGAAAGTAAGTTCACCTGAATTAGTATCCACACTAAACACGGCTATGCTATTATGTCCGCGATTTCCGGTATAAACAAAGCGACCGTCTGAAGAAATATGGATGGCACTCGCATCATTTGTTTCGGTAAAATCTTCTGGGATTGCACGTATGTATTGCTTTTCCGTAAAGCTACCTTCTTCAGCGTTATAATCCAGAACGACAACTTCCGAACTTAGTTCTGTTAATAAATACGCCACTTTTCCATTCGGATGAAAACTAAGATGACGTGGACCACTACCCGCTCTTACCTTTAAAGTATTTACTCTTTCGAGAGCGGCAAGATCAACTTTATATGTGACAACCTCATCTGTACCAAGATCCGCAACAACTACAAACTTTTTGTCCGGTGTAAATCCGGTATAATGGACATGCGATTTTTCCTGGCGGACATGCGGCCCTGTCCCTTCATGTTTATAAACAAATGATACCGGATTGATTCCATCATTATTTGTTTTATACAACTCGACTGTGCCCTCGTGGTAATTCCCAGTTACAAGATCATTTTGAAATACATCTAAATGACATGGAGGTGCCCCTTCTTGTACTTCAGCATTTAAAAAGTTTAATTCCCCAGTTTCAGAATCTACGGAAAATGTTGCTACACCACCCGACTTTTCTTGCTGAGCCACGGAATATAAATATCGGTTTTCTTCACTGATCGCTAAATATGTAGGACTGCCAACTTTTGCAGCTACTTCTACATTCGTCAACTCCGCTTTTTCTGTATCTAACACAAAGCGATAAATTCCTTTGCTCGTTTGCCTAGTGTAAGTACCAGCAAAGCCTATGTATTTTTTGCCCATTACCTGACTCCCTTTCTAAATTTTCTGTTACTATTATACCACGAATAATGGCGAAAGCGCCTTCTACTTTCTTGATCGATATTCGACCCTTGAAAATAAAAAAAAGCGCCCTTAGGGACGCTCCTTATTTAAAAACTTTCATTCTCTCTTCAACGCTATTATATTGCTTTTCACGTGGTTCTGCTGTCGGTTTTCCAAATGGCATTTGTGATATTAGTTTCCAGTTCTCAGGGATGTCCCAAATTTTTTGTACTGCTTCATCAATAATAGGATTATAGTGCTGTAATGATACTCCGAATCCCTCTAGTTCCAATGCTGTCCATACAATATATTGAAGCATTCCTGAGGATTGCAGGGAGTATTCAGGCATTTTTTCTGCATAGGAAGGGAATTTTTCCTGTAAAGATCTCACTACTGTTTGATCTTCAAAAAATAAAATGGTTCCACTACCGTTGCGAAAGGCCGCCATTTTTTCTTCAGTTGGTTTAAAATTTTCTGCTGGAACTAATTCCCTTAATGCAGCTTCTGTTATATTCCAAAGTTTATCATGGTTTTCTCCAAGTAAAATCACAGCTCGTCCACTTTGTGAATTAAATGCAGATGGAGCATGTTTAATCGCATGAGCAACAATTTCCTCTATACGCTCGTCCGAAATGACGGTTTCCTTACTTATCCCATACATTGAACGTCTATTTTCAACTGCTGTATAAAAGTTTTTCTCTGTTTGAATCATTACATCAACTCTCCTCTATTTCTAAAACTATCTCAATTCCCGAAGGATCTTTCGTTATTATTTTACCATCCTTCTCAGAAAACGAAGCATTTATTTTGTCCAATTGGTGAATGACGTTTTGCTTTTCTTCTTCATCAGGTAAAGCTATCGTAAAATATTTCAATCCAGTAGTATTTTTCCCTAGTGCAGGCGCACCTTTACTATTCCATGTATTTAAACCAATATGATGGTGATATTTATTCTTTGAAATAAAAAGCGCTTGGCCACCATAACGAAGCACAAGATCAAATCCAAGCCCATCAACATAATATTCGCGAGTTTTTTCCAATTCAGCTACCTGTAAATGGATATGTCCAATAACTGTTTTTTCAGGCATACCTTTCCAACCTGTTTCAGTAGCTTCCTGCAAGAGATTTTCAATATCTAAAGCAACTGTCGTCATGTACACCTGATCCTCTTGCCATATCCAGGTATCCGGTTCACGATCGATATATATTTCAATACCGTTGCCTTCTGGGTCTGCTAAATACAGTGCCTCACTTACATGATGGTCAGACGCCCCTTGCAAAGGATAGCGGGTTTGAATAAAATAATTAACAATATCGGCAAGATTTGAACGATGAGGCAATAGAAACGCGATATGATATAAGCCAGTAGTCCTTGGGTCTCGAGGTGTTGCATCGTTATGATGTTCAAGTACTAATAATGCAGTTTCACCATCTGCAGATATCGAAGCTTTTTCATTTGTCCGCTCAATTACTTTAAATCCGAGAACTTTTTCATAAAATTTCACTGTTCTATCAAGATCTTTGACTGTTAACACAGCTTGTTTGATAACAGAGGGTTGTGTCATTTTATTGTCCTCCTTCCACTTACTTTATGTAAGCAACTTTATTATAATTATGTTATACTGTCAAGTAAGGAATAATTAAAATAATAATAGGTATTTAATAAAGCAAATGGTATAATTTAATCAGCGAGGTGAGTATTTTGAATAATTCGTTATGCCCAAGGTTTGAAAAAGCAATGAGTATATTGGGTCAACGCTGGACGGGATTAATTATTCACCAGCTTTTAAATGGACCCCAGCGTTTTTGTACAGTCGAAGCTGCAATGCCCATTAGCGCTCGAGTTTTATCAGAAAGATTAAAGGACTTAGAGCAAGAAGGTATTGTCAAACGCCAAGTATATCCTGAAACTCCCGTGAGGATTGAATATTCCTTAACGGATAAAGGTATGGCCCTTGCCCCTTTAATGAAGGAGATAGAAAAATGGGGCGAGAACTGGTTAGAAATTGATAATGAAGAACATATTAATTCATAAAGCCGCCTTCCCAAATCGGGAATGCCGGCTTCTTTATTTTAACTATAAATTTGCGTAATATGTAATTATTAAGTTTGGGAGGTAACGAAAATGAAAAACGACATTATTCAACGTTTTGTATCTTATGTAAAAATTAATACCCAATCAGATGAAAATAGCCCTTCATGCCCTTCTACCCCTGGCCAAATGACTCTTGCAAATAAGCTTGTTGAGGAATTGAAGACAATCGGAATGGATGAGGTGTCCATTGATGAAAATGGCTATGTAATGTCAACTTTACCTGCAAATACAGAGAAAAATGTACCAACTATTGGTTTTTTAGCTCACGTTGACACAGCAACTGATTTTACTGGTGAAGGTGTAAATCCGCAAATTGTTGAACATTACGATGGGAACGATCTTGTGTTGAACGAAGCTACAAATGTAGTTCTTTCACAGAAAGACTTTCCTGCTCTAGCTAATTATAAGGACCATACACTTATTACAACAGATGGCACAACCCTTTTAGGAGCGGATAATAAAGCTGGGATTGCTGAAATCATGACAGCGATGGATTATCTAATCAAACATCCTGAAATTAAGCACGGAAAAATTCGCGTTGCTTTTACGCCAGATGAAGAAATTGGTCGTGGCCCACACAAATTTGATGTAGAAAAATTCAATGCTGACTTTGCTTATACAATGGATGGCGGACCAATTGGTGAATTGCAATATGAAAGCTTTAATGCAGCGGGATTGAAGCTTACTTTCCGCGGAACAAATATTCACCCTGGTACAGCAAAAGGAACAATGGTTAACGCTGCAAAAATTGCGATGGAATTTCATAACGCATTGCCTGCAGATGAAGCTCCCGAGTTGACTGAAGAATATGAGGGTTTCTATCATTTGCTTTCTTTTCACGGAGATGTCGAAGTAACAAAGCTTTCTTATATTATTAGAGATTTTGACCGCAAAAATTTCGAAGCAAGAAAAGCTCTTGTGGAAAAAATTGTTGCAGAACTAAAAGAAAAATATGGACAAGACCGGATTTCTATCGAAATGAATGATCAATATTACAATATGAGAGAAAAAATTGAACCAGTGAAAGAAATTGTTGATATTGCTTCTGATGCTATGAAGAGTCTTAATATTGAACCAATTGTCTCCCCTATTCGAGGCGGAACGGACGGTTCGCAATTATCATATATGGGCCTTCCAACTCCGAATATATTTACTGGAGGAGAAAACTTCCATGGACCATATGAATTCATTTCTGTTGAAAATATGGAAAAAGCTGTTCAGGTCATTGTGGAAATATGTAAATTATTCGAGGAACGTGCAGAATAAGATATATTTTTGCAAAATTATTGCAGATTAACAAATAAAAAGTATTGACTTATCTTTTCGCACCTGCAATAATACATAAGACAAAAGAATCAGATTGCCTTTAAAACAGTCCTGTGAGGCTGACAAGGTTGCATGCGCATATGACTATGCGTAAATTCTGCATACAAATGATGTGAACATCCGATCATTATGCACCTTGCCAAGCTATGGACAAGGTGCTTTTTATTTTGTCCAAGGCAAAGTATCTGATCTAAGATTAAATAAAAGGGAGAGATATCGGATGAAAAACAGAGAAATCCAAGTAGACGAACGCTTACCGTTATTACAAAGTTTACCTTTAAGCTTACAGCACTTATTTGCTATGTTTGGTTCTACAGTATTAGTACCATTATTATTCGGAATAAATCCTGCCATTTGTTTATTGATGAATGGGATTGGAACATTAATCTATATTTTTATTACAAAAGCAAAAATACCAGCATATCTTGGTTCCAGCTTCGCATTTATTTCACCAGTATTGTTTGTATTAAATGAGCACAAAGGTGCAGAAGGATACAGCTACGCTCTTGGAGGATTCCTTCTTGTCGGTATCGTATTACTACTTGTCGGTCTAATAATAAAAGTAGCTGGAACAAAATGGATTGACGTTATTTTTCCTCCTGCTGCTATGGGCGCAATTGTAGCGGTTATTGGACTAGAGCTACTTCCGGTTGCTGGAAATATGGCTGGATTGGTAAAACCTTCGGATGTAACTGGCGCATGGTCACCTGATCCAAAAATGATTACAGTCTCATTATTAACACTTGGTTTAACTATTCTTTATTGGGTGCTATTGAGAGGATTTCTAAAAATCATCCCAATCTTACTTGGAATTATTTCTGGTTATATCATTGCTGCATTTGCAGGATTGGTTGATCTTTCAGGAGTAAAAGATGCTAGCATGTTTGCTCTTCCTACATTTTATCAAATTAAGTTTAATTGGTCTGATATGATTGTTATTTTACCGGCGGCTCTTGTATTACTGCCAGAACATATTGGACATCTAATTGTAACAGGCAATATTGTAAAAAAAGACCTTGTCAAAGATCCTGGTCTTGACCGCTCCTTTATGGGAAATGGTATTTCAACAATCATTTCAAGCTTCACAGGTTCTACACCGAATACTACTTACGGAGAAAATATTGGAGTTCTTGCGATTACAAGAGTATACTCCACTTGGATCATTGGAGGAGCTGCGGTTATAGCCATTTTCCTTTCCTTCTTCGGAAAATTGGCAGCTTTAATTCAAGCAATCCCAGTACCTGTTATGGGTGGAATTTCACTTTTACTTTTCGGAATCATCGCGGTTAGTGGTCTACGTATGTTAGTTGAAGCAAAAGTAGATTATAGCCTTTCACATAACCTAATCCTAACATGTGTGGTTTTAGCAATCGGTATTAGTGGGGCTACAATTCATGTTGGTCCTGTAGAACTAAAAGGTATGGGCCTTGCAACTATCGTCGCTATCTTACTGAGCTTATTCTTTAAAGTTCTTGAAAAATTAAATTTAACAAATGATTAATAAAGTACCCCTGAAGCGAAATTTACGAACTTCAGGGGTTTTTGTTTTGTAAATTTTTATTTTGTTTTTGGATTCCTAGTTCTTGGTTAGTAGCTATATCTTCACCCTATTCGATGTAGGTGTAGAACCGTACAGATGTTTTAAATCATAGTTGTGGAATCCTATTCGACAATGGAGCTGGTCTATTCGCTGTCGTCGTGTTTCTATTAGCCGTCGTGGTTGGTCTATTCGCCGTTATTGTGATTCTATTAGCCGTTGTCGTGCTTCTATTCGCCGTCATCGTGTTTCTATTTGCTGTCGGGCCTGCTCTATTCGCTGTCATCGTGTTTCTATTTGCTGTCGACTTGAATTATTGCCATTATTTTCGCAGTTCCAACCATATATTTGTGTTTAGAGAATTTTATTAGACGTTTTACCTATTCTATTAGATGTTTCGGATATCCAATTAGACGTTTTACCTATTCTATTAGATGTTTTGGGTAGCCTATTAGCTGGTTTTAAGTTTCCTTAGCTATATCAGACATTCTTTTAGCATTTTTACAATTGAAACGCGGTTACTGATCCCTTTTCTCAGCCTTTATATTGAAATTAATAAATCGAAACCTCTTCCCTATCCTTACGTTCCGTCACTTTTTCTTCATAGTATGTAGAAGAATTGGCAACTTCTAGCCCTTTTTCCCTAGCGTAAATAATTAATTCCGCAATATGGTCAAGTTTTGGATCATGACGAATACTGCTCCAATCATGGCTGCAATAGACAAAATCCAATTGTTTCTCACTTGCGTAGTCAATATCCTTTTTCACCCATTTAACGTATTCATCAATATTGTTCCAGCCGAGTTTTTCTCTGGCAATGCAATCCTGCCACCCATGTAGAGGACATTCTAATATTTCCGGAAAGCCTTGTGGTTCATAAAAGTAAGGTTGCCATTCAAAAGGAACTGGTTGCCAATCTTTTTCATTGCGACCAGCTGATCGGATAAACTTAATTCCATTTTCACGCAATACCTCCAACAAATCCAGGCGGTCACTTAAGCCACGATAATAATTATAAGGGGCCGTAAATCCAATTCCTTTAACACCTAGTAGATCTCGAAGTACTTTCTGCCCTTTACTGATTTCTTCGCAAACCTCTTCAAAGGTGCCACTTGGAAAAATTGTTATACCCTCCTCATTTTCCTGAACGACAGTTTTTAATAAAACATGTGAGTACGTATGTTGATTGAATTCTAAGTAACCTTCATTCAAAACTTTTTGTGCAACCGCAACATTTCTCTCCAATGTTTTTCCAACAATAAAAATACTCGCCTGTGCCTCAAGATTTTTATGTACCTCGGATGCTGCTGTTAAAAATATCTCAGTTGACTCATCTTGAGATTCGACATCATAACCTATCAAGAATTTAGGCATACAACCTCACCCCATTATTTTATTTAGTAAATTATATAAAATTTTTTTGATATTGTATATGAATCTTTTAAATAATATGAGTTTACAGTTAGTATATTCCATCATATAATTTACTCAGGAAATTAATTATAAAAAGGAGGAAATAAATCATGTTAGCTGCAAATGGTGGAACTCCAGTTCGAACGAAGCCGTGGGCTCCAGAATTTATTAGCTCTGAGGAATTTGATGAGTTAGAGAAAGAATATGTACTTCGAGTGTTAGATAAGAAAAGGGTTTTCCGTTTTTATCATGATCAACTTGCAGATTCAGAAACCAAGCAATTAGAAGATTTATATAAACAGCGTACAAACGTGAAACATGCTCTTGCGGTGAACTCGGGTACTTCCGCTCTTGTATCCGCTATTGTGGGTGCAGGAATTGGTCCTGGTGATGAGGTAATCATTCCTGCTTATACGTATATTGCAACAGCGGCTGCCGTTTTAATTGCTCGTGCAGTTCCCGTTATCGTTGAGGTCGATGATAGTCTAACAATGGATCCAAACGCATTTGAAGCTGCTATTACCGAGCATACCAAGGCAGTCATCCCTGTTCACATGAAAGGAATACCATGTGACATGGATAAGATTTTAGAGATTTCTAAGAAGCATGATCTTATCGTTATCGAAGATGTCGCACAGGCAAATGGAGGATTCTATAAAGAAAAGCCTTTAGGATCAATGGGCGATGCAGGGTGCTTTAGTTTCCAACAGTATAAAGTCGTAACGGCCGGTGAAGGTGGACTCGTCACAACAAATGATGATGTCATCTATACACGTGCTAGTATTTATCATGATTCCGCACTAAGTTACTGGGGAACTAAACTTTTTGAAAATGTTGAATCCTTTCCTGGCGAAAACTACCGAATGAGCGAACTTAATGGAGCACTTGCTTTAGCTCAATCGCAGAAACTCGATACCATTATTTCAAAGCTTAGAGAAGTTAAAAAAACGATCGTCGCTGGGATCAAAGATATACCCAATATTCAACTCCAAAGAGTTCCCGATCCTGAGGGTGATGTTTCATATAGCTTAATCTTTTATTTATCCAACACAGAAGAAGCAAAAACATTTGCCGATTTACTTAATTCGGAAGGCATTCCGAATGGAACAATTTATAATAACGGAATTGCAGATCGCCATATTTACGTTAATTGGGATTATGTACTGGATAAACGGGGAGCAAGCGAAAAAGGAAACCCTTGGACATGTGAAAGCTATAAAGGTAATGTTCAATATTCCAAAGACATGTGTCCAAATACTTTAGATTTACTTGCCCGCTCTATAAGCATTTCATTACATCAAAATTTGACTCAAGAAGATTGCAAAGATGCAATTGAAGCTATAAGAAAAGTAGCTAAGCATATGAGCGAACGCATGGAAATTCACCAGTAAAGATTGAAACTCAGTGGCCTAGTGTCACTGGGTTTATTTTATTGTTATAATCATATAAAGCATAGATTGAAAGGACTTTTCCCCATGAAATACACTGCGTCTGAAAAGGAAATTCTCAGCCTTGTAACTATGTATAATGGAATTTCCAGAAAACAACTCGCTGAACTTTCCGATTTGTCTCAAGCGAGCATCACAAAAATTACGAAAAAATTAATAGATGATGATCTTATTATGGAAGGTGAGCGGATAAGTAGCGGTTTAGGAAGAAAAGAAGTGTTATTATACTCAAATCCTCATAAGTTCACTTTTTTAGGAATTGATATTGGCGGTTATCTCGTGCGCTTTGCATTATCAAATAACAGCATGGAAGTATTACATCAAGAAGAGTTTTTCATGGATGAATTAGATGAAAGTCATAATAAAGATGAAGCACTACTTGAAAGGCTCAATCAATTTTTAAAAAGAACTAATACTATTTCTTCTAATATTGATGCTATCGGAATTGGAGTGACCGGACTAGTTGATATCGAACAAAATATGATTTTAAACATCCCTAATCGTAAAGGTTGGGACGAGATTCCGATTATTGACATTTTCAAGAAAACTTTTTCCTGTCCTATTTTTCTCGATGAAGGCGGCCGTACGATGGCGATTGCCGAAAAAACATTAGGAAAAGCCAAGGAAATCAGAGATTTTATTGTTGTTCAAATTGGATTTGGGATTGTATCGGGAATTATGATTAATGACCAACTCCTAAGAGGATCGAGCAATGTTTCAAGCCTTCTTGGCCATATTACTGCTGACGAAAACGCTGGACGTTGTTTATGCGGAAATTATGGCTGCCTGGAAAATATCATTACTTTTCCAATGCTCGAAATAGAATACAAGAAACGAAATGGACTATACTCTTCGATCGGTGAAGCGTATAAACATAATGACAAAATTGCCATCGAGGTTTGTGTTGATACAGGAAAGGCTCTCGGAATTGCCCTTAGTAATGTCGTCAATCTATTCAATCCTAATGCAATCTATATTGGCGGACCCATCTTCGACGTTCTTCCCATGCTTTTAGAAGAAACAAAACGGACGATTATTTTACGTGCAAACCGATTCGCAACTCTTGCTTTAAGTCTAGAAGAAAATAGCTTTGGACAGCAACAAGGCATTATGGGTGCGTTAACCTTTGCAAAAATTAATTTTATATCCCAACTCTAAAACCTACATTGAGTTAAATGCTGCTTTGGTTAATAAAAAATTTAAATTTTACAATGTAAACATTTTGAAGCCGCATCCCATTAGATGCGGCTTCGTTTCATATATTCTTCATATATTTCTTGATATGCGCGATGAGTTTTTTCATTCGGTACAATTGGTTCACCTAACTGAATATTATTTTTGATTTCCTCAAATGAATTTACCTCTCCAATTGCCACTAATGATGTCCATGCCGCTCCCCACGCCGAGCTATGATGAGTTTCTGCTACATAGACTTCTTTTCCAAAAATATCAGCAAGCATTTGCAGCCAAAGATTTGAGCGAGCCAATCCCCCATTAACATAAATTCTTGATGGCTCTCCAGCAAGCCTACATAGAGCCCTTTCGATTTGATATAGATTAAACGTGATTCCTTCAAGGACAGCACGAATAAAATGCTCTTGCTTATGGGTGATGGACAAGCCTGAAAAGTTTCCCGTAGCCCGCTGATTCCAGATTGGCGCCCGTTCCCCGTTAATATACGGATGAAAAATGAGCCCCTCTGCCCCTGCGGTTACTTTACCAGCCTTCTCGATAAATTCACTATAGCTATCTTGGTTATTTAATAGCTCCTTTAACCATTGTAGCGCAATGCCTCCATTATTGGATGGTCCGCCAATGATACTATATTCATCTGTAAACGCATAAGAAAATGTTTCCCTTTTTTCGTTAATTCGGACTCCCTTAGAAAACTGGCGTACAGCCCCACTCGTTCCAACTGTAATAGCCACCTCTCCTGGCAAAATTGCTCCAATTCCTAAATTCGCAAGTTGGCCATCCGCAGCACCAATAACAACCGGTATGTCAGACAAAAGACCCATTCCATCTGCAACTTTTTTATCTAAGCCGTTCAATACATATGTTGGAGGAACCACTTCGGATAATTGATTTTCTTCTATTTGGGTAATTTCTATTGCTGTTTCATCCCATTCCAACTTACTAGGGGTAAATAACCCCGTCGCAGAAGCCATCGAATAATCGACAACTCTTTCTCCGAACCAACGGAAAAGGATAAATTCTTTAACAGACATAAAATAGCGTGCTCTTTTATATGGTTCGAATGCTGTTTCCTTCATCCATACTAACTTAGTAAAAGGAGTCATTGGATGAATCGGTACACCTGTTTTCAAAAACAAATCTTGGCGTTCCTTTTCCGAAAAACTCTCAGCCTGTTGACTACTCCTCCCATCGGACCAAATAAGAGCATTTGATAACGGATTCCCATCTTGATCAACACAAATTAGAGAATGCATCGCACAAGAAATACCGATGACTTTTACTTCATCCTTTTGTATTTTCGCTTCATCCATAGCATCTTTGATTGCTTTTACCGCAAAACTTTCAATCTCATTTGGGTCCTGCTCCACCCACCCAGACTCTGGATAATATGTTGTGATCAAGCGCTCCGCTTCAGATTTCACTTTTCCATTAAACTGGAAAATCACAGCTTTTGCGCTTGTTGTCCCAAGATCAAGTCCTATACAATAGTTACCTGACATTATTAACATCTTCCTTCTCTTTTTATGTAAAATTTAACTTTTTCCGCCCTAAAATATTACTGTACAAGTCAAAAATCGACATTATTTTTAAAACATAGTGGTAAAGGTGTAAAGCTGTGGTATTATTATAGAAATCGTGTTCAAGCATCCTAATCTATTTCCACATATATAATAAGGTAATGAAACCACTTACATTCTTTCACAAAACATTTGTTTATTAGTCAAATTAATACAAATAGAATATCATTACCAAAACAAACCGTCAATTAATAATAGATTAAGAGCTAAGTAATTTACTATAGAGAGAAACACTTAAAAGTGAATAAGCTTTATCTTTGTTAATAGGGGGATCAATATGATTACAGGCGATGCAGCCTATATAAAGAAATTAAATAGGAGTTTAATTTTAAGTCAAATTATCGAATACAATAAGATCTCACGGGCAGACTTATCAAAAGTGACAGGGCTTAATAAAGCTACAATATCCGTGCAAGTATCTGATTTATTGGAAGAGCAATTACTTATTGAGGAACAATATGAACATAATAATTTAGGAAGGAGACCTATCCTTCTTTCTTTAAACCGAAAAGCAGGATACGCATTAGGAATTGACCTTGATAAGGATCAAATATTATTCACGTTATCAGACTTACTTGGCTTTCCTACTCATATCGAAATCGTTCCATTGCAAACAAAAGACTATAATGAAATAGTTGATATTTTAGTTGAATATATCATTGAAATTAAAAAGAAATGCCAAGGAAGTACGTTTGGATTAATCGGAGTAACGGTAGGCATTCATGGACTCGTTTCGAAAGATGAAAAAATTCTCTTTTTCCCGCATCTTAAATGGCGAAATAAAAATATAAAAAGCGATCTCGTAAACAAGGCAGATGTGACGGTTTTTATCGAGAATAATGCAAATTTAACGGCATTCGCTGAAAATGTCTTTAAACATAATAAAAGTAGTAACTTAATTAGTATTTCCATGCATTCTGGGATTGGCTTAGGTATGATGATGAACGGTGAAATTCACAAAGGTTTCCATGGCTATGCAGGTGAAATAGGTCACATGATTGTTGTACCTGACGGAAACAATTGTGCATGTGGCAATCAAGGATGCTGGGAGCTATATGCATCTGAATCTAGCTTTTTTAAGCAATTAGAGGAAAATTATCAACGTACTAATGCCGACTATTACGATATCCATACGTGGTTAAAAATGGGCAAACCTGACGTTGTTGAACAAATGGAACAACTGATTAAATATATTTCTATTGGACTGAATAACATCATTAATATGTACAACCCAGAAATTATTGTACTCAATTCCGAGTTGCTGCGTCTAAGTCCAAATGCAATTACCCAAATCGAGAGGCGATTGAACTCAAACATTAACCATTATAGCAAGCTTCTTATATCCGAACTTGGAAAACAAGCATGCGTTATGGGTGCTTGTGCATTATCAATAAAAAAATTCTTACAAATTTCTGAGTTGAATTTGCAAATCACAATGAATAGAACATTGTAATAAGAAAAGCGCAAGGCGCCCGTTCAGCGACGTACAGGCCCACAGGATGTGGGTCCGTCGACGTCGCCACAGGACGTGGCGGTTTTTAGTCGACGTTCCTCTATAAGCTTCTGACGAGATAAAGGAAACACAGCGAGGAACGAGCCGATGTTGACCTTATTGTAGGAAGAAGCTGAAAGTTTGCTAGTCGCTGGGCGCCTGGAGCTAGACATTGAAAGACTTCCTTTAAATAAGGATTGTAAAAATTTTATACTTTCTTTACTTTGAACAAAAGCGCAAGCTCCTTAATCCGACAAGTAAAAGTTAAAGTTGCTCTTTAACTTTTAACTTCGCGGTTTGGACAGCAAAGTCTTAGTTTTTAAATTTTCCCTTAAAACGTTTAAAAAACCCGGTAGATAATTCTCCCGGGTTTTTCTATATTAATTCTTATTCATCCATTCTGTATGGAAAGTACCTTCTTTATCAAGGCGCTCATAAGTGTGGGCACCAAAATAGTCGCGTTGTGCTTGTAATAAATTTGCAGGCAAAGTTTCTGTACGATAACTGTCATAGTATGCAATCGCGCTTGAGAAGCAAGGAACTGCGATTCCGCGTTCAACTGCAATGGCAATTACTTTACGAAGTGCCGACTGATAGCTTTCAACGATTTCCTTAAAGTATGGATCAAGCATTAAGTTAGCTAGGTTTGCATCTCGATCATAAGCATCTTTAATTTTTTGCAAGAATTGTGCACGAATGATACATCCGCCTCTAAAGATCATTGCAATATCGCCATATTTTAGATCCCAGCCATATTCTTCTGACGCTGCCTTCATTTGCGCAAAACCTTGAGCATATGAACAAATTTTACTCATGTATAATGCTTTGCGAACTGCTTCAATAAGTTCTTTTTTGTCCCCTTCAAAAGCGGATACTTCAGGGCCGTTTAATACTTTACTTGCTGCTACACGTTCTTCCTTCATTGCTGAAATGAAACGTGCAAATACAGATTCAGTAATAAGTGGAAGTGGAACACCTAAGTCCAATGCGTTTTGGCTCGTCCATTTACCTGTACCTTTTTGACCAGCAGTATCTTTAATCAAGTCCACTAGCGGTTTTCCAGTTTCTTCATCTACTTTCGCAAAAATATCAGCTGTGATCTCGATAAGATAACTATCAAGTTCTCCTTTATTCCACTCTGAGAATACTTCGTGCAATTCCTCTGCATTTAAGCCTAAAATATTTTTCATAATATAATAAGCTTCACAAATCAATTGCATATCGCCATATTCAATTCCATTATGAACCATTTTCACATAGTGGCCCGCTCCATCTGGACCTATATATGTACTACATGCTTCTCCATTCACCTTTGCAGAAATCGCCTGGAAGATAGGTTCAACTAAATCGTAAGCTTCTTTTTGTCCACCCGGCATAATGGAAGGACCTGTAAGTGCTCCTTCTTCTCCACCTGAAACTCCTGTGCCAATAAAATGAAGACCCGCTTCACTTAGTTCTTTGTTACGGCGAATGGTATCTTGGAAAAACGTATTTCCGCCATCGATTAAAATATCGCCTTGTTCTAGGTGTGGCTTTAAAGATTCGATTGTTGCATCTGTAGCTGCCCCTGCTTTTACCATAAGCAAAATCTTACGTGGCTTTTCCAACGAATTAACAAACTCTTCTATAGTTAAGGCACCGACAAAGTTTTTACCCTTCGCTTCATTCTCCATAAAATCTTCTGTTTTTTCAGAAGAACGATTATATACTGCAACAGAATATCCACGACTTTCAATATTTAAAGCGAGGTTTTTCCCCATAACTGCCAAACCAATAACGCCTATTTGCTGTTTCGACAATTTTACTTCCTCCTTAGACACTAATTCATAAATATATTTTATCATACAATGTCTTTCATAAGTTAACAACCTGAGTTGCTTATTATAGGAGAAATATTTTGTAATTATTAAAAAAATGCTATTTGCGTGTGTAAGAAGTGAATATTTTAGTCGAATATTGCCAGTTAAAGGATTTCTTTTGTAGAATATTGGAACCTTTTTTATAAAAAATCTTATATTATAAATATAGTAAACTTATAATTAGTCTGTTATAATAATTATTGTAAGTTACATACCACATTATCGGAGGTGCACGTTTCTTGAGTGAGAATGAGAAGAAGCAATTGAAAAAATTAACGACTGCTGCAGGTGCCCCAGTCATCGATAACCAGAATTCTATGACTGCAGGTCCAAGGGGTCCTGTTTTGCTACAAGATGTTTGGTTGATCGAAAAGCTAGCTCACTTTGATAGAGAAGTCATCCCTGAAAGACGTATGCATGCCAAAGGATCAGGAGCATACGGCACATTCACAGTCACAAACGACATTACAAAATATACAAAAGCAAGAATTTTTTCAGAAGTTGGTAAGCAAACTGAAATGTTCGCTCGTTTTTCTACAGTTGCGGGTGAGCGTGGAGCGGCTGATGCAGAGCGTGATATTCGTGGATTTGCGTTAAAGTTTTATACAGAACAAGGAAACTGGGACCTTGTAGGAAATAATACGCCCGTATTTTTCTTTAGAGACCCTCTTAACTTCCCAGATCTAAATCATGCTGTAAAACGTGATCCTAGAACAAATATGCGAAGTGCGAAAAACAATTGGGACTTCTGGACTTCATTGCCTGAAGCTCTTCACCAAGTAACGATTGTTATGAGTGACCGCGGAATTCCTAAGTCATATCGCCATATGCACGGTTTCGGAAGCCATACGTATAGCATGATAAGTGCAGAGAACGAACGCTATTGGGTAAAATTCCATTTCCGTTCTCAACAAGGAATTGAAAATTTAACAGATGCTGAAGCAGAAGCTCTTATTGGTAAGGATCGCGAATCCCACCAAAAGGATCTATATGAAAGTATTGAAAATGGTGACTTCCCGAAATGGAAAATGTATATCCAAGTGATGACAGAAGAAGAGGCAGAAAACATGCCTTACAACCCATTTGATCTTACAAAAGTTTGGTATAAAAAGGACTTCCCTCTTATTGAAGTTGGAGAATTCGTTTTGAATCGAAATCCTGAAAACTATTTTGCAGAAGTAGAACAAGCTGCATTTACTCCAGCCAATATTGTGCCGGGTATTGGATTCTCACCCGACAAAATGTTGCAAGGAAGATTGTTCTCATATGGAGATGCTCAACGTTATCGCTTAGGTGTAAACCACCATCAAATTCCAGTCAATGCACCGAAGTGTCCATTCCATAGTTTCCATCGCGATGGACAAATGAGAGTTGACGGAAATTTAGGAAGCACCATGCATTATGAGCCTAACAGTTATGGTGAGTGGGAATCGCAGCCGGATTTCACTGAGCCGCCATTAAAAATAAGTGGCGATGCTAAAAATTGGGATTTCCGTGAAGATGACGATCAATATTTCACACAACCCGGTCTTCTCTTTAATAAAATGAACGATGAGCAAAAAGAAGCTCTCTTTGGAAATACCGCTCGTGCAATGGGCGATGCTCCGAAAGAAATTAAAATTAGACATATCATCCACTGCTACAAAGCAGACCCTGCTTATGGTGAAGGTGTGGCAAATGCACTTGGCATTCCAATGAGTGAAACGGGAATTGCCGTAACAGAAGTTTAATATTTTTTAAGAGACGGCTTAGCTGCTGTCTCTTTTTTGATTTAGTTCACTACTACTCTACTCGAAATCCGCAGATCAATTGTTACTATACATTGAAGAGAAAAGAGCTTTTTTACAATTCTGTGGTGATTGAAAAGATTCGAGGCATAACTCAGCTATTTATCACTATTATGCGGTGATCGAGCTCGACTCTCTGAATAACTCAGTCATTTTTCACTATTGTGCGGAGGTCCACTCGATTCACGGCGAACTCTGCTATTTTTCAATATTATGTGTTGGTTGAACTCGTTTAGAGGTATAAATTTACTATTTGTAACATATGAGTTAATCCAACTTGATTGGAGGAAGAACTTAACTTCTTGCACTGCACCAAGGAAAGAACTGTGCGGCTATAAATGGTTCTTCTCCACTGAATTAAGCCTCCCCTTGGATTAACTCCAAAAGGCACTGCTCTCACTGGCGAAACATAAAACATACATACAAAAAAGACTCCCAAAAAAGTTACATTTTGAGAGTCTTGTTGTCATTTAAAATATTTATGATAAAAAATCAGTTGGTTGGTTCATCGGAAGGGCTTCAGGTCTAATGCAGCCACTTGAAATTTCGATATGTTGTCCTTTTTCAGATGCATCGATAAAAGCGTGCATTACATCTAGCACATGGAAAGCCAATTCTCCGCTAGCACGGTTTGCACGTCCTGTTCGAATGGCGTTTGCCATGTCGGCAGCTCCGATTCCCCTACTATTTTCTCTAAAACTATGAGTCAGTGGGATTTCAGTCCACTGCGCTTCCCCTTGTCTTTTAACATAGATAGGACCGCCGAATGTATTTGGATCGGGAACGATAAGAGTTCCTGTCGTACCATAAATTTCAATTCTTGGTAATTGAGAGCCCCATACATCGAAGCTGGTCGTAATGGAACCAATGGCACCATTTGCAAATTCGAATACACCTGAAATATGTGTAGGAATTTCAACAGGAACTTTTTCCCCTGCTCGTGGGCCAGCCTTAATTGTTCTTTCAGGATAAGTCGCTCTTGCACAGCCAGTAACTCGCTTGATTGGTCCTATTAAGTTAATTAGTGCAGTTAAATAGTATGGTCCCATATCAAACATTGGACCTCCACCCTCAACATAGAAAAAGTCAGGATTTGGATGGAAACCTTCAGGACCGCTCCCCATCATAAAAGCACTCGCTGCAATTGGTTCACCTATCCAGCCATCATCGATTAGTTTTCGACATGTTTGAAGTCCCCCACCTAAAAATGTGTCCGGTGCAGAACCGACATAAAGCCCTTTACTCTTAGCTAATTCTAAAATTTTCTTTCCATCTTCACGTGTAACCGCAAGTGGTTTCTCAACAAAAACATGTTTTCCTGCTTCAAGTGCTTGTAAGCAAATTGGAGCGTGTGCAGTTGGAATTGTTAGATTGATAACCATTTCGATCTCTTCATCAGCCAAAAGCTCTTCAGGTGAATATGCTTTAGGGATTCCAAATTGTTCAGCACGTGCTTTCGCGTTATCCATATTAATGTCCGCAACTGCAATGACATCAAGATTTTGAAAAGTTTCCTTCGTATTTTTTATGTAAATTTCACTTATCATCCCACAACCGATGATTCCTATTTTCACTTTTTCCATATTGTTATCCTCCACAATGATGACTTATGCTTTGCCCCGGAATTTCCGGGGCAGACGTTTAATTAATTCTTCATAATAATTATTGCATACAGCTTGAATCAAGAAAATAAGAAACTATATGTCGGTTTCTACTTTTTTGTGATAAGCTTATACGTTTTCCACTAAACGCATTTGTTTAACATTAACCCAACTGCGCGTTTCAGCCGACTTTTCAATTGCTGTTAATATTTCTTGATTTCTAACTCCATCTTCAAAATTAGGAGATGGGCTATATCCTTCAGAAATACCTTTCATTAACTCTGTCATAAGGTTAATAAACGTATGTTCATACCCGATAATATGTCCCGCTGGCCAGTAAGCACCTGCAAATGGATGATGCTCTTCCGTACATGTGATATTTCGGAAGCCTTGAAGTCCGTTTTCATCGTCAGCAAAATAAACTTCCAAATTGTTCATTTGTTCCATATCCCAACGAATGGAGCCTTTAGATCCATTAATTTCAATGCGATTCCCATTTCGATTTCCACCTGCAAATCGAGTTGCTTCAAATACGCCCATCGCTCCGTTTTCAAAGCGAACTAAGAATGCTGAAGCATCATCGACATCTACTTCTTCCATAATGGTGCTTTCAGATTTTGCACTTAATCCACCACTTGAATCTGCTACGGGACGCTCCTTAATGAACGTTTCCATCATACCAGTTACTTCTTCAAATTCACCAACTAGGAATCGCGCCATGTCAATACTGTGTGCTGCAATATCTCCAAGTGCACCAGAACCAGTCACTGCTTTTTTCAGACGCCATACACTTGGAAATTTCGGATCCATGATCCAATCTTGCAAATATTGTGCACGCACATGATAGATTTTACCCAATCTACCCTCTTGAATCAATTTTTTCGCAAATTGAACAGCAGGTGCAAATCGATAGTTATGGCATACCATGTGAATGACATTATTCTTTTTCACCGCATTATACATGCGTTGAGCATCTTCTAATGTCAAAGCAAGTGGCTTTTCGCAAAGAATATGTTTTCCAGCTTCAGCAGCTGCAATTGCAATCTCCGCATGTGTATTATTCGGTGTGACGATATCTATTAAATCAATATCATCACGTTCAATCAACTTTCTCCAATCCGTTTCATACGAAGCGAAGCCCATTCTCTCTGCAGCTTCTCTTACCCCATCTTCATCACGTCCTACTACTGCTTGAAGGACAGGTTCTACATCACAATCAAAATAAAACGGAAGATCGCGATACGCGTGCGAATGTGCCTTCCCCATAAATTTATAACCTATCATACCAATCCTAATCTTCTTTTTTACGCCCACCAAATTTCACCGATCCTTTCTTTAATAAGCAAATTTTGAAGGAAAGAAGCTGCTTTTTGGAAGCCTTCTTCTACTGACATCAAACTATCCTCGTGTTCGATACTAATGACACCATCATAACCAACCAGTTGAAGAGTACTAATTATTTTCCTCCATGTTTCCTCTCCATGACCATAGCCGACCGTTCGGAAAATCCAAGAACGATTTAATTCGTCGCGATAGCTTTTCGTATCGAGTACTCCATTAGCGGCAGTATTTTGAGCATCGATTCCAGTATCTTTCGCATGGAAGTGGTATAATGCTCCAGCCTTTGCCAAATCTTTAATTCCCACGATTGGATCCATGTTTTGCCAGAATAAGTGACTCGGATCAAAGTTCACCCCAATACTATCTCCGCATTCCTCACGAAGCCGCAACATTGTTTCGGTATTGTAAACGACGAATCCGGGATGAGGTTCTATCGCAACCCGCACTCCATGCTCTTTTAAAAATTGGTCTTGTTCTTTCCAGTAAGGAATGACTTTTTCTTCCCATTGCCAATCTAGAACTCTCCCAAAATCCTCTGGCCAAGGGCATGTTACCCATGAAGGGTTAAGAGACTGTTCGGATTCACCAGGACAACCTGAAAAAGTAATAACCGTCTCTACACCAAGTTTCGCTGCTAACTTGACGGAATTTTGAAAATCCTCATGATGCTGATTGGCAATTTCCTTATTTGGATGCAGAGGATTTCCGTGACAGCTAAGCGCACTGATTTCCAGACCTCTACTATTAATAGCCTCTCTGAATCTAGTTAATTTTTCCTCATCCGCTAGTAAGCTTGCAGCATCACAGTGAGTGTTGCCAGGATAACCGCCAGTTCCTAGTTCGATCGCTTGCAAACCACTTTCTGCCACATAATCTAGCATTTCTTCAAAGCTTTTTTGGCCAAATAAAACCGAAAAAACTCCTAACTTCATTTTCCCCACTCCCCATATTTAGTTATTCTAAACTTTGATTAACCGTTATACAAAGTATGTACAAGTCATGAGGCTATATGTAATAAGATACCATATAAAGGTCCTGTTGAAAACCTTTTCATTTCTACTCCACTAAGATTTTGGATAACTACTTAATGCAGAAAATGCATTTACTAGCTTCCTACCAAATTGTAAGGGTGGTTCAACGGATTGTATATGCATATACAAAATATTAGGATTTACGAAAATCCAATGATTGTGCAAGGCACTAACGATTAAACCATGCTGAACAACCGAGTACATGAACGATGGAACTTCTTTTTCAAGAATAGCTATTTCTGCAAGATTCAGAGCATTTCCGTTTTGATCCAAAGCTTCAAACGAAACACTTACAGGCACAACTGAAGTAGTAGTCCTACCTTGAACAGTAACGGAAAAATTTCGATGAAGCGAGACAGAACAAACACCGTGACTAATCTTACTTTTCGTATTAAAAATAGCAGAAAATTGATCACAAAGACTTGTATACCCGTTCATGACTAACCTCCCATTAGATACTCCTGTCCTAATCTATGTTTTATTAATTAGTAATATGCAAGAAAAGCCAAAGCACGTAGTCTTAGGCGACAAGCAAATTTTCTGAATGACTTAGCTTATTTGCCCTCGAACCGGTGGCTCCTTAAGATAAACATTTAATATTATTGTTCTCTTGTAAAAAACCAAACAATGAACTTCATTGTTTGGCCTGTACATTATAAAATATCAATCCATATTTTTATTGCGGTTGCTAGTATTAATACAGCTAACATTATTTGTAAAACTTTTGTATTCATCTTTTTACCTACAGTCGCACCAATAGGCGCTGCTATTAAACTAGCGATAACCATAATTAATGCAGGAAAATAATCAACTTGTCCAGTTGTAATTTTTCCCACAGTTGATCCAATTGAAGAAATAAATGTTATGGCAAGGGATGAAGCAATTGTCATTCGTGTAGGGATTTTTAATACTACGAGCATAATCGGTACAAGTAAAAATGCACCTGCAGCCCCAACAATCCCTGCCCCTATTCCGACAATAAAAGCCAATCCAGCTGCTAGCCATTTATTAAAAACAACTTCGCTATGCGGAGTATCGTCAATTCCTTTTTTCGGAATAAACATCATTACAGCAGCAAGCAATGCCAGTATTCCATATATAAGATTAATTCCATTCTCAGACATTAACTTCGATCCGAAACCACCAAGAAAACTTCCGATTAGTATACTGACACCCATATAAATAATTAATTTTTTATTCAAATATCCGCCTTTTCGATAAGCCCAAACCCCACCTATTGTTGCAAAAAAGACTTGAATCGCACTTATTCCGGCAACCTCATGAGCGGTAAATGCTGCTAGACCAAATAGAGGCGGGATAAATAAAAGCATTGGATATTTAATAATGGATCCGCCTATTCCAAGCATTCCAGAAATAAAAGATCCAATGAATCCTATAAAAAAAATAATGATAATATAATCCATAAAACTCTCCTTTCTAAAAGGCTATCCTACGAGCAACTTCTAGGATAGCCTTTAGACATAACTTCTGTTAACGAACAGCGCAACGATTAGGTCCTATTTCCATTTCACGTTGACTTTCTTCATCTGGTGTAATTTTACCCATATTCGTTTGGCGAATTTTCTGATAAGCATTCGGTTGAGGTGGAAGATTCTCTGTTACAAGTTTTCTAAATTCGTCTTCATTTTCAATCTGCAAGCCATGATTTTTCGCAAAAAGATCTCCAATTTTTGCAGATACACTTCCATCTTCATTTAATTCGTCAATGATCATAAAATGTGCTGGTAAGACGATAAGTTCATCAGAAAGATTTCTGTATCGTATATAAAGTGTGTCACGCAAATCAGCTACCCAGTCTTCTGCTTTTCCTGCAAGGTCCGGACGTCCAATCGAATCGATGAACAAAATATCTCCCGTTAATAAGAATGTATCGTCCACAATAAACGAGGTTGAT
Source organism: Lederbergia wuyishanensis (assembly GCF_022900255.1). Classification (GTDB taxonomy): domain Bacteria; phylum Bacillota; class Bacilli; order Bacillales; family Bacillaceae_C; genus Lederbergia; species Lederbergia wuyishanensis. The sequence continues at coordinate 15,693 of NZ_JALIRM010000005.1, read as the reverse complement.
CCGATTGTGTGGCCAGGGGAATAAATGGCATTGATTTCAATTGTAGAATGACCAATTGCAATTTTCTCTCCATCTTCTATAGGCTCATATGCAAAGACAACTTCCTCTCCATCTTTAGGAGGTAACCAGTAAGAAGCTCCTGTTGCTTCAGCAATTTTCCTTCCTCCAGAAATATGGTCTGCGTGCAAATGCGTATCTAATACATGCTTAATCGTAGCATTTTGCTCTTCAGCGAATTTGATAAAGATGTCTATCATCCTTGTGGCATCAATAATGGCAGCCTCTCCATTCGAAATAATCATGTATGATAAACAACCTTTTCCAATTCGAACAAATTGGTACAATTCTCCGCCGCTATTTAATTCACCAATTTTGATTGGCTCTAAATGTTCACTCCATGCTTTCATTCCACCTTCAAGATAAAACACATTTAATCCATGCTCAGCTAACATGTCTGCCACCATTATCGAGGAACCTTCTTTGGCACAAACAACAAGGATATCCTGACCTACTGGAAGTTGATTTATTATTTCTTCGACTCCATCAAGCAAATCAAAATATGGAATATTCAAGTATTCAAAGTTCTTCCCTTCGACTTTCCAATCCTGAAAATCATTTACGTTTCGGACATCAAGTATAAATAACTTTTCATCATTAAAAACCATCTTTGTTAATTCATGTGGATTCATTCCCTTAACTGCCATTTATTTCACCTTCTCCTCTGTCCAAGCACTCATACCTGGAACAACATTTTTTACGTTCAAAAATCCTTTATCAGCCAGTTTTTGTGCCGCTAAATCACTACGATTTCCAGTACGACATATAACAAAAATTTCAGCTTCCTTATTCAAATCATTCATTCTTGAATCAAGCTCTCCTAAAGGGATTGAAATAGAATCCTTTATATGTTGAAAAGCATATTCAGCTTCTTCCCTTACATCTACAAGGAAAATCTCTCTCTCATTTAAAATGGCCTTTAACTCTTCATTACTAATTACGTGAGGAAATTTCTTCTCTACTTTTTCCTCAGATTCACTTTTTCTAATATAGTGTTTTAATGCTCCGCCATCTTCCAATGTACCTAAATACTGGTGTCCCGTACGCTCGGACCATGCCTTAATATCAGCAGTTGATCCCTTATCTGTTGCTTGAACTTCCAATACCTGCCCGTTCTGTAATTCATTTATTGCCTTTTTAGTTCTAACAATAGGCATCGGGCACGCAAGCCCTTTTGCATCAAGTACATAATCGGTTTTGATACTCATCTATATCTCTCCATTTACCCTACGGGGTATTATTTTAATTAAAAAAATTATTCTACTTCGCCTTCCCAATCCAACATTCCACCAGCCAGATTCACTGCTCGATAGCCATAACTTTCAAGAAATTGAACAGCACGTCCACTTCTTCCTCCAGAGCGGCATACCATCACATATTCTTTTTCCTTTTCTAATTCTTTCAATCTAAACTCCAATTGACCAAGTGGAATATTAACTGCACCAGGGATTTTTCCCTCTCGCACTTCTTTAATTTCACGAACGTCAATAAGGTTTAATTTCACACCACTTTGCAACAATTCTTCCACTTTTTTAGTTGTATATTCTTTCATCACAATTCCTCCTATCTCCAAGCAGATACTCCGCTTTTTACATTCATAATATTATTAAAACCTAGCTTTTTCAGCATTTTACTTGCTCTTTGACTTCTCATACCACTTTGGCAAATAACTATAATAGGCTCGTCTTTCTTTAGATTATTTGCTTCCTTTGCCAACATTTGTAGAGGGATATTTTTAAACCCTGGAATATGATATTGCATAAATTCTCCTACTGTACGAACATCAATCATTTGAATATTTTTGTCCTTCAATTCACTTTTTAATTCAGTGATTGATATATTTTTAACACCTTTTATAGGCAAGAATCCTTTTAAGAAAAAGATAAGGATTACTACTACGATAATTTCAGTAATATAATTCAAATGACATCCCCCTAAGCTTAAATAAACAAGTTAACATTGCCTTCCTCGGCATCCGCCAAATATGCAGCAACTCCGGCATATTCAATCTGATCGAGCAGTTCTTCCTTTTGCAATCCAAGCAAATCCATCGTCATCGTACAAGCAACTAATTTCACACCTTGTTCCTGAGCCATTTCAATTAGTTGGGGCAAAGGAATTGCATTATGCTTTTTCATCACATCTTTGATCATTTTCGGTCCAAAACCCGCAAAGTGCATTTTGGATAATCCCATTTTTCCGGCTCCACGTGGCATCATTTTGCCAAACATTTTTTCTAAAAAGCTTTTCTTCACTGAAATTTGTTCATCTTTTCTTAAAGCGTTTAATCCCCAAAAAGTGTGAAAAATCGTTACTTCATGATCGTATGCTGCAGCACCATTTGCAATAATATAAGCGGCCATTGCTTTATCGTAGTCTCCACTAAATAAAACAATAGTTGTACGTTTTTTCTCTGACATGTTTTCCTCCTTGTATACATATAGGGGTATATTTATTTGTAAAAAAAATTAGTTCTTTTTAATATAAAATGTAAAGATCCCGTCGTCCTCCGTCATATTAACAAGTTCGTGACCTTGAGACCCAACCCATGCTGTAATATCTGCTTTTGACCCTTTATCTGTTGTAAGCACTTCTAAAATTTGCCCGCTTTCCAACTCACCAATAGCCTTTTTTGTTCTAACGATAGGCATTGGACATGCCAATCCTTTTGCATCTAATGTTTTTGCTATATTCATTTCTATCTACCTCCAAGTTTTTATACATATACCGGTATGGGTATTATAATAGTCAAAATAAAAGAGAGTGTCAACCCTTTTATTTTTATCTGCTTCTAACTAGCAGTTCAACAGCTTCTTTTACAAGGTCTTCCGTTTTTTGATTTCCACTTTCTTCAGCTTGTCGTACACACTCCACAAGGTTAGAACTTACGATAACACCGATCGTCCGGTCGATTGCAGTTCTAGCTGCTGATAATTGAGTAATAACCTCTTTACAGTCTTTGTTTTCTTCCATCATCTTTAAAATACCTCGAAGCTGCCCCTCAATACGCTTGACTCTATTTTTCATTTGGTCATTATATTCCATATGGTCCACCTCCTAATCTGTTTTTCATACGAATATAATATACCCCTTTGGGTATTATGTCAATAATGTAAGAAGAGCACCACCAATTGCACCAGTCATTACAATAATCCAAGGTGGCAGCTTCCAATAAACAAGCATGCTAAATAAAACTGCCGCAAATGCAAAGTCAATCGGTTTTAAAATAGAGCTTGTCCAGATTGGCTGATAAAATGCAGCTATTAAAATTCCAACTACTGCAGCATTTACTCCCATCAAAGCTCCTTTAATCTTTGGGTTGCGACGAAGTTGATCCCAAAATGGAAGAGTACCAATAACTAGGAGAAATGCAGGTAGGAAGATTGCAACAGTTGCAACCAAACCACCGACCCAACCATTCATTACCGCACCTAAATAAGCAGCAAATGTAAACAATGGACCTGGTACAGCTTGGGCAGCTCCATAGCCAGCAAGGAAAGATTCTTCACTTAACCATCCAGTTGGTACAAATTCACGCTCCAACAAAGGCAACACTACATGTCCTCCACCAAATACGAGCGAACCTGAACGATAAAAACTATCGAACATAGCGATCCAACCAACTGAGCTCATTTCTCTTAAAATAGGCAATAAGATGAGCAAACTAAAGAATAAGGCTAAACAAAACATTCCTACTTTACGTGAAATAGGAAAATGAATTCTTGAATTATCCTCATCAGTATGGTTTTTATAGATAATAAAACCAATGAATGCTGCCAATAAAATGACTCCAACTTGAGTATAAGCAGTCTGCCATAATAAGATGACCACTAATGCCATTAAAGCTATAGCTTTTCGCTTTAAATCAGGAGTCAGCTTTTGTGCCATCCCTAAAATCGCATGTGCCACTACAGCAACGGCAACCAACTTCAAGCCATGTATCCAACCTGCATTTCCAATTTCAAAGCCTTTTACTATAAGGGCAAAAATAATCAAAGCAATAACTGAAGGCAACGTGAATCCAAGAAAAGAAACAATTCCACCTAAAATTCCAGCACGCATTACCCCTATACCTATCCCAACTTGGCTACTTGCTGGACCAGGAAGAAACTGACATAATGCCACTAAATCAGCATAACTCTTTTCATCCATCCATTTTCTTCTTCGTATGTATTCTTCATGAAAATATCCTAAATGAGCAATTGGACCACCAAAAGATGTTAACCCTAGCCTAGTAGAAACGAATAATAATTCTATTAGTATTTTAAATAAAGTACTTTTTTTCTCTGACATTCAAACCTTCTCCCCTAAAAAAATATAGAACTTCTGAGTCGAAATTCTATATTTAGCTTATCATATGCGTTTGTACTTTTTTGTAAATTTACGGAATCTTAACATTCTAGTCTAGTGCACCAGAAATAGCGTAAGGTGCCAAATCCAAATCAATTTTCTCTTTTAACACTAATTTCGCCATTAAAGAGCCAAGGTATGGGCCCATGGTCAGTCCAGAAGCACCTAACCCATTGGCTACTAAAACTCCTCCAAATCCTGGAAGTGGACCAATTACTGGTAAAAAGTCCGCTGTAAAAGGACGAAATCCAACCCTTGCTTCTACAATTGTGGCACTAGATAATCCAGGTGCAAATTGCAGCGATTGAGCCAATATATCCTGCATACTTCCTGCCGTTACACGGAGATCAAATCCAGTATTTTTTTCATGAGTTGCACCTGCCACAATTTTCCCATCTTGAAAAGGTACAATGTATTGATTACCAGGTGGCATTACTACAGGCCATTGATCCGTTGCCATTCCTTGAAGTTCCATATGTAGAATCTGCCCTTTTTGAAAATCAACTTGAAAATTGACTCCCAATGGCTTTAATAGCTGGCTACCCCAAGCTCCTGCGGTTACTATGACAGTATCTGCAAAGTACGTCTCGTTATTTACCTTTGTCCCTATCACATTTGTTCCATTTAATAAAAGTTCAGCATCTCCATTTACGATATTTGCTCCGTACCTTTCCGCTGACCTTAGCAATGCATCACGAATGGCGCGACCATCAACACGAGCAGCGCCACCAACATAAACCGAGCTATATCCATCTGCTATTAAAGGAAATAAAGCTTTCGTTTCTGTTTGTGAAAGTAAATGGATTTCGCCAATTTCGGGAGCATCTTCACGTCTTTTTCGTGCCCTCTTTTCCATTTCCGCTAACTTTTTAGAATCCGTATGTATACTGATGGCTCCTACACGAGAATATCCAGTGTTGGACTCACCATCATTTTTCAACTCTTGAATAAGTCCAGGGTAAAAACGTGCCCCACCTTTTGCAAGCCTATACCATGCTTGATTGCGCCTCTGTGAAATCCATGGGCACACAATACCTGCCGCCGCATCTGTAGCTTGTCCTATATCTTTCCGATCAATAACCGTAACATCGGCACCTGTTTTTGCTAAGTGATACGCCGTTGACGCCCCAAGAATCCCCGCACCAACCACAATAAACTTTTCCATCTTATGCATCCTTCTTATTTTCATCGTCTACCACAAATATTACTTGAAATTTAACAAGATTTCCAATTCCCTAATTCCTATTCTATGGGGATTGTAGCATTTAACCTTTCTCCAATGCATGGGAATCTTCAGCCTAAGAGAGTCGTTGAGAATCGGGAAAGGATTCGCAAACCAGATATGAACTTTGTTCCAGTTTATCCGGACTTAAACCATTATTCTCGAACAAATATACTTATCATTACTGTTCATAGGGAATTAGACCTCTATTCTCGACCAAGTATGAAAGTCGTTCTATTTCGTCGGGAATCAGACCCTTATTCTCGATCAAATATGAAAATCATTCCAGTTCATCGAGAATTAAACCTTTATTCTCGAACAAATATGGAAATCATTCTAGTCCGTCGGGAATCAGACCTTTATTCTCGACCTAATCTGAAAATTATTCCAGTTCATCGGAAATTAAATCTTTATTCTCGAACAAATATGGAAATCATTCTAGTTCATCGGGAATCAGCCCTTTATTCTCGACCAAGTATGAAAGTCGTTCTATTTCGTCGGGAATCAGACCCTTATTCTCGACCAAATCTGAAAATTATTCCAGTTCATCGGGAATTAAACCTTTATTCTCGACCAAATCTGAAAATTATTCCAGTTCATCGGGAATTAAACCTTTATTCTCGAACAAATATGGAAATCATTCTAGTTCTTCGGGAATCAGACCATTATTTTCAACCAAACAAGTAAATCTTGCATTTCATAGTGATTCAGCATCCCTATCGGGCCCGAGTCCCAATTCCAATAAAAAACCTGCAAAGGCAGCAGGCAGTTGTTGCCTACGTTCCCTTTGCAGGTTATGTAAAATCTTATACCCACCAAGCAGCGGCAGGTTGTTCTTTAATTAATACTGATTTTAGGTTGCTAACAGCACGTTGGAATCCTTCTTCAATGGACATGATTGGATCTTCATGCTCAATGCTGACAACGTAGTCATATCCATAAGTACGAAGGGCACTCATCATATCAGACCATTCTTTCATATCATGACCGCATCCAACAGAACGGAAATTCCAAGCTCTTGTTCTAAGCTCTGTGTATGGCTGCATATCAGTTAGCCCATACATATTCACATTTTCTTGATCGATGAATGTATCTTTCGCATGGAAATGGTGAATTGCATTTGCTTTACCAAGGATTTTAATTGCTCCAACTGGATCGATACCTTGCCACCACATATGGCTTGGGTCAAGGTTTGCTCCAATTGCATCACAAGTTAATTCTCTAAGTTTCAGTAAAGTATACGGTGTATGAACTAGGAATCCACCGTGAAGCTCAAGGCCAATTTTCACATTATGTTCTTCAGCTAATTTACCAACTTCTTTCCAATAAGGAACAAGTTTTTCTTCCCATTGCCATTTTAGAATGTCGCCATATTCATTTGGCCACGGAGCAACTGGCCAGTTAGGATATTTAGCATCTTCGTGGTCACCAGGTGTTCCAGAAAATGTATTTACAACCGGTACATTCAATAATGAAGCCAGCTTAATTGTTTTAACGATTGCATCATGACATTCTTGAGCGAATTCTTTATCAGGTGAAAGCGGGTTGCCGTGACAGCTGAAAGCGCTGATCGTAAGACCTCTTGACTCAACTTGATGCAAATAGTCTTTGCGTTTTTCTTCACTTTCAAGCAAAGCATCAAGATCACAGTGAGCATTTCCAGGGTAACCTCCTGTACCAATTTCTACTGCGTCAAGGCCAGAAGCTTTTACATGATCAAGCATTTCTTCAAAAGACTTGTCTGAAAATAATACAGTAAAAACACCAAGTTTCATAGTTTAACACCGATCCCTTCTAAATTTTTTATATGTATAGATTGAGGTGAATCGTATCACCTCAACTCCATATTAAACTATTTTGAGAACAAAAGCGTAAGCGCGTGCTCAGCGACGTACAAACTTTTTAGGGTTCTGACGAGATAAAAGAAACACGGTGAACCGATGTTGACTTATACCGAAAGTTTGCTAGGCACTAGGCGCTGGAGCTAGACGAAGCAGATATTCGTTGCCATCGCAATTCTATTGAATCAAGTACTTTCCTACACTTTTTAAAATTGAACGATTTGTTTCGTTTCACTTGATTTTAGTGCTGCAAGAACAACTTTCAAGGATTTCATTCCTTCTTCACCGTTAATTGGTGGTTCAGTGTCATTCACGATGCTATTTACGAAATTCTCGATAACTCTCGTGCTGTTTTGTCCGCCTTCTTCATTGGATTGAATTTTACCAAGATCAAAATTCTTCGTTTCACCATTTCGATAATGAACAATCAATGAATATTCTGGATCATCTTCAAGACGGATAACGCCTTTTTCTCCATATATAACAGTTGAATTATCTTCTTTTTGATATGCCCAGCTTGCAGCCAATGTTCCAATAATTCCGCTTTCAGATTTCAATACACAAACTGCATTGTCATCGACTGTGCTATCTTTTTTTGCACCCGCTTCAACAAATGCACCTACTTCAACAAATTCTTCACCAAGTAAATAGCGCATTAAATCTGTTTTATGAACACCAAGGTCTCCCATTGCACCAATGAATGCTTCTTCTTTTCTGAAGAACCAGCTGTCTTTACCATCAATGCTCCATCCTTCTGGTCCTGGATGTCCAAAAGCAGTTCTGAAGCCATAAATTTTGCCAACTTCTCCGTTTTCAATTAATTCTCTCGCTTTTTCATGAGAAGGTACGAAACGTTGGTTATGAGCAATCATTAATTTTTTATTATTATTTTTAGCAGCTTCAATCATAGCAAGCGCATCTTCTTCTGAAGTTGCCATTGGCTTTTCACATAATACGTGCTTGCCAGCATTCAATGCATCAATTGAAACTGGAGCATGCAAGTAGTTAGGCGTACAAACGGAAACAACATCTACATCGGCTTCATCTAACATCGTTTTGTAATCTGTATATGCTTTAGCTCCATATTGTTCTGCCATTTCTTTTGCTCTATCTTCAACAATGTCACAAACTGCGACTAATTCTACTTGGTCATTCGCTGCATATTCAGGTAAATGGCGATATCTCGCAATACTTCCACAGCCAACAACCGCAACCTTCAGTTTACTCACTTATATCTTCTCCCTTGTAAAAGTTACACATTTTTCGCTTAATTCTATCAAATTAATTATAAAACTACAATTATATTTTGAAAACGCAATCAATAACTATTCTTTCTTCTGGCTTAAAAGCCATTCATAAAATTTAGGGTTATTATACGTCTCCGTCCAAGAATCATGATTAGCATCCGGATAAACAGTTAACTTCACGTTGCCCCCTACTTCACTAAGTGCTTCTACCATACGTTCGCTTTCTTCTAGTAGAACGACATCATCTTTGGCTCCATGAAAAGCCCAAACAGGAACATTTTTCAGCCTTTCTATTTGCTTAGTAGACCCCCCGCCACAGATTGGGGCAGCCGCAGCAAACTTTTCAGGATATAGCTTTGCTATTTCCCATGTTCCAAAGCCTCCCATGCTTAGACCGGTAACATAGACCCTTTTCTTGTCCACCCGATATTTTTCAATCATCTCATCGATTAGCGCATTGAGATCATCCATATAAAGATGCCATGTCGAATATCTTTGTTCGAACGGACATTGTGGTGACACGAGGATAAACGGAAAATCACGTTCACTAACTAGTTTTGGTGGTCCGTGTAGTTTTACTAGATTTAAATCATCGCCGCGCTCTCCCGCTCCATGTAAAAATAAAACGAGAGGATATGAAGTTTCGTAATTTTCTTCGTAGTCTTTCGGCAATGACAGTAAATAAGATAACTCTACATGTTTTGTAATCGTTACCTCTTTTTGAATTCGAAGTTCATCCATCTATTACCAACCCCCTTCACAATATACATCTAGTAAAAATGTAACCCCTACCAAAAATTATATCAATATATTTCAGACTGAAATTAATTTTTTGCAAGGTCACTTTACCTTATTTTAGCATATCTTTAAGAATTAATAAAAACGTTTCGATTCTATCATTGACTTACGTTTTTAATGCGTTTATAATCCAAGTAACAAAGGAATCGAAACGTTTCGATTGCCTGTAAAAATTATCAGTGATTCGAGGGAGTTAATCATGACTACTATTACAGATTCAACGATTAAAATGAACGCAGGTAATTTGCAATTTTCATTTTTAAACAGTGGAGATTTGCAAGTTGCTGCCTCCAATCATCTCATGATTAGTCAATGGATTGCCAATCCTATTGATGGTTCGTTAAATAATATTTATTTACGTTTTCATGATGGTGAAAAAATCGAAGCAATTCCCCTACTAGGAGTACAATCTACAAGCAAGTTCTCGTATTCTGACAACCAAGCTTGTTGGGAAGGTTCATACAAGCAAGTAAACTATAAAGTTACGTTTACATTATCGAAGCAAAACATCTGGTTTTGGGATGTTAATGTAGATGGTTCTGATGTAGAAATAGATGTTATTTATGCTCAAGATATTGGCCTTGCCGATCAAGGGGCTGTTCGTTCCAATGAAGCTTACATGTCTCAATACGTGGACAATAAAGTTTTTAACAACGAAAATAGAGGCTTCATCGTTTGCTCTCGCCAAAATCAGCCGCAGTCTACAGGCTTCCCTTATATACAACAAGGAGCTTTGTCCAAGGTTGTTGGTTATTCAACAGATGGATTCCAATTTTTCGGAAAGTCCTATAAAGAAACAAATAAACCAGAATCATTATCTAAAGCAACCCTTGCAAATGAAGTATATCAATACGAATTTACTTACACAGCACTTCAATCAGAAAAAGTGAAGCTTGCTGGAGCAACACAGTTTGTTTTTTATGGTCTTTTTAAAGAAAACCATGTAGAAGCTATCTCTACATTAGAGTTTGAAAATGAAATAATAGATGCGTGGGAAAATGTAAAACAAGCTGAGCAAAAGGATTTTACATCTACTGAAAAGGTATCATTATCAACATCCATTGGCGTACCGTTGCAAACAAAATCCATGTCAGCAGAAGAAATCAATCTCCTCTACCCTAATCGTCATCAAGAAGAATGGGACGGTGAGACACTACTTTCTTTCTTTACAGATACGCATGAACATATTGTCTTGAAGGAAAAAGAACTTCTTGTTGAACGCCCGCATGGTCATATTTTAATGAGCGGGAACAATGTAGAAAGCATTGAGGAAGTTATTACAACGACTTCCTATATGTACGGAATTTTCAATTGCCAGCTCGTTATCGGCAATACTTCTTTTAACAAATTCAATACAAATGCTAGAAATGCCCTTAACGTAATGAAGACATCCGGTCAACGTATTTATGTTAAAATCAATGACCGCTATCAACTGCTAACAATGCCTTCTCTATTTGAACTAGGCTTTAATTATGCACGTTGGTATTATAAAACAGATTCAGAAACATTCGTGATTACAAACTTTACAACAGTCGATTCTACAGAAGTTCATTTAAACGTCCATACATTAAGTGGAAAAGCTTATCCTTATTTAGTTACAAACCAAGTCATTATGGATAGCAATGAGTTTCAATCACCATTTGTCATGGAGAGAAAAAATGAAGTTCTAACTTTTAATGCCGGACAAGGTGCTTTTAATAAGAATAACTATCCTGACTTAACATATCGTCTACGTGTTACTGGTGCTGAATTCACTGTAGCAAATGAGCAATTGTTGGCAGAAAATGTGGAAGCTAACTCAGCATCCATTATTGTACTTGAAGTAAATGAGACATCTGCTTGGTCCATGACAGTCCAAGGACTCCTACACGGGAAAGTAGTGCCTTTCACTGATTGTGATGTCGTGGAAGAAATTGAAAAATACCGTGAGTTTTTCAAGAAGACAATGAATGGTTTTAAACTTTCTTATCAAGGCTCTACACCTGAGATGATTGAAAAATTTAATACACTTGCTTGGTGGTATACACATAACATGCTCGTGCATTACTCGGTTCCACACGGTTTAGAACAATATGGTGGCGCTGCTTGGGGAACTCGTGATGTATGTCAGGGCCCAGTTGAATATTTTATGGCGACACAAAAATACCATGTCGTTAAAAATATCCTAAAAACGGTATTCTCTCACCAATACGAAAACGATGGCAACTGGCCACAATGGTTCATGTTTGATCGTTATCTAAATATTCAAGCTGGAGAAAGTCACGGTGATATCATTGTTTGGCCATTGAAAGTGTTAAGTGATTATTTAAATGTTACACAGGACTTTGGAATTTTAGAGGAAGAAGTTCCGTATATGGATCGTAGCAGCTTCCAGTTCACTGTACAAACTGCTTCGATATTCGATCATGCTAAAAAAGAAATTGACTATATTAAAAATCATTTCTTGCATGATACGTTTCTATCTTCTTACGGTGATGGCGACTGGGATGACACGCTTCAACCAGCGAACGCTCAACTTAAACAATATATGGCGAGCAGTTGGACAGTGGCACTAACTTATCAATCTATTAAACAATTGGCTAAATCTCTTGAAGCTGTAAAGCCGGAAGAATCAAAGGAATTGTATGAACTCGCAGCTGGTATCAATGCTGATTTCCATAAATATATGGAGCCATCTAATATCATTCCTGGGTTCTTATACTTGGAAAATGCGGATCAACCGGAAAAAATGCTTCACCCTGAAGATACAAAGACTGGTATCCAATACCGTCTCCTTCCTATGACACGCAGTATGATTAGTGAGCTTTTGACACCGGAACAAGCAGAAACTCATTATCAACTAATTAAAGAAACATTCTTCTGCCCAGACGGAGTACGATTGATGAATCGTCCTGCAAATTATGAAGGTGGAGTGAGTACTCATTTCAAGCGGGCTGAACAGGCTTCTAACTTCGGCCGTGAAGTTGGATTACAATATGTTCATGCTCACATTCGTTATATTGAAGCGATGGCGAAACTCGGTAAAGCGGAAGATGCATGGAAGGGTCTAGAGATTATTAATCCAGTCAGCATTCAACAAGCAGTTCCAAATGCTGAATTACGTCAAAGTAACTCATATTTCAGTAGTTCTGACGGTAAATTTAACACTCGTTATGAAGCACAAGATAGATTTAACGAGTTAAGAACTGGTTCTGTTGCCGTCAAAGGCGGATGGCGCATCTATTCAAGCGGACCAGGAATTTATATGAATCAATTGATCTCGAATGTTCTTGGTATTAGAATCCAAGCTGGTGATTTAGTCATTGATCCAGTATTGCCAGAGTCACTAAATGGTCTTCGCTTTGATTTTGAAATTGACAGTATGCCAGTTACCTTTGTCTACCATTTGACAGGTGCAGCTGAAACTTCAGTAAAAATAAACGGCGAAACTTTGGATACAGTTCGTGTTGAAAATCCATACCGTACAGGCGGAATCCGTATTGCAAAAGAGGATTGGATTAAACGATTGAACGAACAAGGAAATACAGTAGAAATCTATATTTAATAAGAAGAGCGGCGGCAAGTAGTCCGCTGCTTTTTCTTTTTTGTGATTGTCAAAAACCTGAACTACCGATACAGTAGAAGTAAGTGGATTTGCAAGAATGGAGAGAGCGGAATGGTTAGCATTAAAGATATAGCGAAAAAAGCAGGTGTTTCCATTTCCACTGTTTCTTACGCCCTGAACGGCAGTCCTAAAGTGACGGAAGAAACAAGTGCAAAAATACTTGCTATCGCAAAAGAACTTAATTACATACCGAACGCAGCGGCCAGAACATTAAAAAAGAGAAAAACCAAAATAATCGGTGCTTTTTTAACAGATTACAGCGGTCCATTTTTCGGTCAGCTTCTTCATGGTATGCGAGAAACATTGAATAGCAAAAATTACGATTTGGTCGTGTGTACTGGCGAAGAGTCTCATCGTTTTTTACCTGAAGGAATCATTGACGGTGCGATTGTACTAGACGCTACTTTTCCTGATGAGGAACTAATTAGCTATGCTGACCGCGGGCATAAGCTTGTTGTATTAGATCGCGAAATTGATAATCCAAATATTGAACGTGTATTGCTCGATAATAAGATGGGTGCCGAGCTTGCCGTTAATTTCTTGCTGAAGAACGGGCACAATAAAATCGTATTCGTAACTGGCTCACCAGGTTCCTATGATTCAGAACAAAGACTGCATTATGTTCAAGAGCTAATGGAAAACCACCCTTCTATTTCATATCAGATTATACATGGCGACTTTGACAAACCATCTGGAGAACGGGCAGCCCAACAAATCATTCAAAATTATACGGATCCTGTTGCCGTCTTCTGTTTTAACGATGAAATGGCAATCGGAATGTATAATTATTTATCAGGGACTGACTTCGTTATTGGAGAGCATATCCATATCATAGGCTTTGATGATATAGAAGTTTCCCAATTTGTCCACCCTAGATTATCGACTATCCATTATTCGAAAAAGGACTGGGGCTCAAAGGCTGCGGAGCAATTAATCAAGTTAATCAAAAAAGAAAAAACTAAATCACACCAGATTACGGTTGAATTAATTGTGGGTGGCTCTGTGGGAAAGTTGAAGTAAAGTAAAGAAAGGTGTCCAAAATGTGTGATTTGGACACCTTTCTACTATTATTTCAACAAATACGATCATATTAATCATCGTATAACCTAGACAACAAGTTATAAGAAGGATCTACCTCCCAAGTTTCATATGGAATATAACACTTTGATTTCATCGCATCGAGCGTCCTTGACTTTTGTTGTGGGCGAGTTATGTATTGGTCAATATTAGATTCGTTTAATTCAATATATCTGGCCTCTATTATTTCTTCTGGTTGAATATTTATTTCTCCACTAACATATTCGGCTTTAAAAACAACCGATAAAACATGCTTCGTTGCATTATAATAAACACCTGTAATACCAATAGGACGGATGACAATTCCCGTTTCCTCTAAAAATTCCCTACAAACGGCCTCGTCTAAAGGTTCTCCTACTTCAACATTTCCACCTGGCATTTCCCAAGTCTCTGAACGCCAATGAGTCCTAAGTAATAAAACCTCATCTTTTTCGTTCATGACAAAAGCAGAAACTGAAATAGTCTGTTTTGGTGGTTGATAATCCATTCAAAATCACCTCCATATTGAATTTTTTATTTTTGTGAAAATCCATAATCGATTAAAGTCGAACGCTATATTGTTTTATTTTGTCATGTAATCAATTAAAAAACTTCTATCTTCAGGAAATGACAATTCCAAAGTTTGTATTTCTTCTAAGGGTTTCCACGCTATATCATAAATCAAATTATCTGGATCTTGAATAATTCTTTTTCCGCCAATTACTTTTACTAAAAAATAATGAACTTCAAAAGATATATTAAGATGTTCATAGTTTCCTTTTTTAATCATAACTTCGTCAATAATTTCTACGATATAGCCCGTTTCTTCTTCAATTTCTCTAATACAACATTCTTCAAACGTTTCATCGTGTTCTTTTCCTCCCGATGGAATTGACCACGTTTTTTCCTCTTCAGGTTTACCTTGTAAAACCATTAACAGCTCATTATTTTCGTTAATACAAATACCTGATGAGCCAAACCATTCTTGCATATAAAACTCCTTTCCATATTTAAATTTAAATAATAAGAATAAATTTGGAACTCAAAACTTAGTTTTTCCGCCGAGAAAAGAGCTCGGTTCCTTCATAAAAAACCGCTGAACTCACCTTTTAGGGGTAAAAGCCGGCTTTTGGGATTTTAAAAAACAACAAAAACTATACGAAAACAGCCTTTTACTAATACTATTCTAGCCCTCTTATGAAGTTCCTTCTTCAACTAATCATTCTGCTGTTGAATTAAGAAGAGACTATTTTGCTGATACAAAATAAATTTACATGACTTCTCAATGTCTCATGGTATTTTAGTACAGGTTCCCTATTCCCCAAACTGATTATTACCATATTTAAAGGTTATTCCTAATGAAAGTTGAAATAAACTAATAAAGGTGTCAAGAGATTATATTGATGTGACCCCTAAAAGTTAGAGTTTCATATTACGCAGCTAGTTGGCTGGTGTGAAGACGGTATTGAACCGGACTCATGCCAGCCAGTTTTTGTTTAATCCGGTTATTGTTGTAAT
>NZ_JALIRM010000004.1 GCF_022900255.1 Lederbergia wuyishanensis | reverse complement strand
AACTTCTGCATATGCGCTGCGGCGGTTGAATCGGCCTGCGCCATTTGCTCCGACATGATGTTGGAGCTAAGGATTTGCTGAAGCATCGTTTGGATCGGCAATAGTTTTTGTTCCGAAATATAGATGCTCGGAGAAAACCAGTCGTTCCAGTGATACACAGCGGTAAATAACGATAGTGTTGCGATGACTGGACCCGATAGCGGAAGGATGATTCGGAAGAACGTTCCCCAATATCCACATCCATCTACTTTCGCGGATTCTTCCAATCCTGCTGGCAACCCCTGGAAGAAGGTCCGGAAGATGATCATATTCCATACGCTGATGAGGCCAGGAATGATCATGACCCAAAATGTATTGAAAAGTCCCAATCCCCTGATTAAAAGGAAGGTAGGGATCAAACCACCACTGAAGAACATCGTGACGACACAGAAAATCATATAGTAGTTTTTACCGATTAATTCTTTTCTCGACATCCCATACGCAAAGATTGCGGTAAAGAGAACAGCGGTTGCTGTACCGATCACTGTACGAAGAATGGAGATGAAAAACCCATTCAGGATACGGGAATCCTGGAAAACGATATCATAGTTGTCCAAGGAAAATACCCTCGGCCAAAACGTGACTCCACCTTTCATTGTATCGACTCCGCTGTTGAACGAGATGACAAGCGCGTTCCAAAACGGATAAAAGGTGACAAATGCTAATATTGTAAGGATGACATAGATAGAGATCGACATGACTCGATCGCCTGTTGTCATTTTTAACATGTGGAATCCTCCTTTTCTACTGTCTTTTCCGCTTTTCTGTCTAGCTGCAGGTGCTAGGGGCTAGAGAACATTTGCTGGTCGCCCCTAATCAAGCACCTTCTGCTTTTCTGATTACCACAAGCTGCTTCCTGCTCTTCTAGACAATAAGTTAGCCATTGTAAGCAAGGCTACACTGATGATGGCTTTAAATAAACCGACAGCGGTTGCATAAGAGAATAACGAGTGCTGAATCCCTCTTCGATATACGTACGTATCCAGAACATCCGCTACATCCCTTACAACCGGGTTAGAGCCTAAAAGGAGAATATCCTCAAAACCAGCGTTCAAAAGGTTTCCGATTGCCAAAATCATGAAGATTAAGATAACTGGCAAAATGGAAGGGATTGTAATCAAATAGATTTGTTTGAATCGGCTTGCACCGTCAAGGGCGGCAGCTTCATAAAGCTGTTGGTCCACACCCGCAATGGCGGCTAAATAGACAATCGATCCAAAGCCGATTTCTTTCCAAACATTCGTGGTCACAAGGATTGCCCAAAAATATTTCGGAATGCTCAGGAAGCTGATTGGCTCGTCAATGGCTCCCACCTTTTCCAAGGCGATATTTAGGCTTCCGTTATCTGTTGACAATAACGAACCGACGAATCCCGCCACGATAACCCAAGATATGAAGTGAGGCAGATAGCTCACCGTTTGAACCACCCGTTTAAAGAACATATGCCTTACTTCATTTAACATTAAGGCCAAAATGATCGGCGCCGGAAATCCGATAAAGAATTTAAGGAAGCTGATCACAAGCGTATTTCTCATGACTTGAGAAAATTCTGGTGCAGTGAAGAACATATTAAAATGCTTCCATCCCGCCCAAGGACTTTCCGCGATTCCCTTAAAAATGTTGTAATCCTTAAACGCCATGATGATTCCGTACATCGGAATATAACTAAAGATAAAGATGAAGATGATGGCGGGAATGACCATTAATTGGAGTTCCCACTGATTCATTAGTCTAAAGAAGATCGATTTCTTCTTTGGGATGATTACGACATCTTTATTTGCAATTGCCTTTTCCATATCGTCTCCTCCGATTGTTTCTTGGTGATTTTGTATCTTGGAAAAATTCAAAATTAATAACGCTTACTTTTCCAAATAAATTAAAAATGAATTGCTTGTCCAATTTACCTCCCTTGAAAAATTGGTATTTTTGTAACGCTTCCATTAAAGCAATGCCAATTTTCCTATTTTCGTTGTTTTTCGTAGCTTTAATTATGGAGTCCTTTTCAATTATCTAGTAATAAAAGAGACCATCCCTAGATAGTAATAACCTTTTCTAGTTTTTTACAAAAATAAAGAAAATTACTAGTAGTTGTTACTAACATATTAAACTTGGTGTAACAAATAGTCAATCATTTTTTTAAATTGCATGACAAAAAACAAGGACTTTAGACACACAATAGTGAACTAAGTCCTTGTTTTAATACAAATATTTATATTTTTTGTCTCTCTCTAAATGCTCTCTCTATATCACGTTTAGCTTCTTTTTGCTTTAAATCCTCACGCTTATCATATTTCTTTTTTCCTTTTCCTAAGCCTATTAAAACTTTAGCAAAACCATTTTTTAAATATATTTTCAAAGGAATAATGGAGTATCCTTCCTCTTTAGACTCACCGATCAGCTTATTGATTTCTTTACGGTGTAGTAATAATTTTCTTGTTCTTAGTGGGTCATGATTATAACGATTTCCCTGTTCATATGGACTAATATGAGCATTATGCAAAAATAATTCACCATTTTGTATTCTTGCAAAAGAGTCTCTTAAATTTACCTTTCCCGCTCTAATAGATTTTATTTCAGTACCTTGAAGGACAATCCCCGCTTCGTATGTATCTTCAATAAAATAATCGTGACTAGCCTTTTTATTTTGGGCAATTAATTTTCCTTCTCCTTTTGGCATTGTTTTTCCCCCTTGGCTAACTGAATTCGTCTTCATATTATACATCAATTTGAAAAAGGTTAGAAGTCAGACCTCCAACCTTTTGGTATTCCATACGTTTATCTATGTTTACCTTTACTTCGCTTTTGCCGATTTTTTGCAGGTGCATTTTCATACGTTTTTTTCTTTTTCTTTCTTGGTGGTCTTGTTGACCATTCCTCGTTCTCAATTGATCCTTGTGGTCCTTTAGAGTTTGATTTAGAGTTTTTTTCAGATTTCAGTTTTACAATTTTTGTTTTGGGAGCTTCATCGTTACGCTTACGGTTACTTTTCATTCCTACAATTTCAAAATCAATGTCATGTTCCTCTTTATTTACCTTTATAACTCGAACAGTAATTTCATCGCCTATCCTGAAAACATTGCCTGTCCGCTCGCCAATCATGGCCATGTGGCGTTCATCGTAACGGTAGTAGTCATCCGTCATATAACTGACATGCACAAGCCCTTCAATCGTATTAGGTAGTTCAACAAATATACCAAAATTCGTTACAGAACTAATGATCCCATCAAATTCTTCGCCAATTTTATCTTCCATGAATTCTGCTTTTTTCATTTCATCTGTATCACGTTCTGCATCTACAGCACGTCTCTCACGTTTTGAAGAATGGTCTGCAATTTCAGAAAGGTGTGCTTGCCATTTTGCCCGAGTTGCCTCGTCCAATTTCCCCTCGATTAAATAGGTGCGGATTAATCTATGCACAATTAAATCGGGATATCTTCGTATTGGGGAAGTAAAGTGCGTATAGAATTTAGTAGATAGCCCAAAGTGTCCTATACTTTCAGGATTGTATTTTGCCTGCTGCATCGATCGCAACATAACAGTCGAAATAACCATTTCTTCAGGCTTCCCTTGCACTGTTTCAATGATTTCTTGTAGAGCTCTTGGATGAACGGAATTGGCTGTCCCACGAACTACTAGACCAAAGTTTGTGATAAATTCAAAGAACCGATGTAGTTTCTCTTCCTTTGGATCTTCGTGAATTCGGTAAATAAAAGGAACATCCAGCCAGTGAAAATGCTCAGCAATTGTTTCATTTGCTACAAGCATGAACTCCTCAATAATTCTTTCCCCAATTGATCGCTCCCTTATTACAACATCCGTTGGCTTCCCCTCTTCATCCACAATGACTTTTGCCTCTTTAAAGTCAAAGTCAATCGCACCACGCTTCATTCTTTTTGATTGTAAAATTCCTTGTAGCTCTTCCATTAGTTCAAACATTGGTACGAGAGGTTCGTATTTTGTTCTAAGATCCTCATCTTTATCAATCAAAATATGATTAACATCAGAGTATGTCATCCGCTCGGTAGTTTTGATGACAGCTTGGAAAATTTCATGGTTGATAACTTCACCATTTTTGTTAATTTCCATTTCACATGAGAGAGTAAAACGATCTACTTTTGGATTTAGAGAACATATACCATTTGATAGGCGATGAGGGATCATCGGTATAACCCGATCTACTAAATACACACTTGTACCACGTTCAAATGCTTCTCGATCAATTGGGGAACCTTCTTTAACATAATGGCTGACATCTGCAATATGAACTCCAAGTTTATAATTCCCATTCTCGAGTTTTTTTAAAGTTACCGCATCATCCAAATCTTTTGCATCCGCACCATCAATTGTTACAATGACTTCGTTCCGTAAATCACGGCGATTGGGAATATCACTTTCATCAATTGAATCCGGAATGCTGTTAGCTTGTTCTAATACTTCCTCCGGAAATGCAAGTGGAAGTCCATGTTGATGAATAATTGATAAAATATCAACGCCCGGATCATTTTTATGACCTAGTATTTGAATGATTTCGCCTTCAGCATTTTTTCTATCCTCAGGGAACGCAGTTATTTTCACGACTACTTTATGTCCTTCAACCGCACCCATACTGGCGTTTTTCGGGATAAATATATCGTCTGCAATTTTTTTATCGTCTGGAATAACAAAACCAAAGTGACGACTTTCAACGTATGTACCGACTACTTCTTCAAAACCACGCTGTAGAATCCGTATTACTACTCCTTCGCGACGGGATCCTGATGACTCACCAGTAACTCTTACTAAAACACTATCCCCATGCATTGCACCATTTTTTTCATGCGGAGGAATGAAAATATCGTCGAGACCTGATTCGTCAGGTATAAGGAATGCAAATCCTTTTGCATGCCCTGAAAGTGTCCCACGTACAAGATTCATTTTTTCAGGGAGACCGTAGCGATTGCTCCTTGTCCTTACGACAAGTCCCTTCTCCTCCATTTGCACGAGCGCTTTTACAAGATTTTTAAATTCGCTCGCATCTTTAATTTCAAAAGCTTCTTCCAGCTCTTGAACAGTAAGAGGTTTATACGCTTCCTCTTTCATGTATGATAAAATTTTTTCAAAATCCAGTTCTTCCATTGTATCGTCCTCCTTGTATACCTATACAGACCAGTCAAGATCATCAAGAAAATGCAATATATCCTCATGTAGCATATCTTTTTCGGGTCCAAGTGTAATAACATGTCCTGAGTTTTCGTACCATTTAATATCTTTATGTACGGATTCAGCTTGTTCATAAATAATATTTGCACTGTTTTCGTTAATCATCTTATCGTTTCGTGCTTGAACAACGAAAAGAGGTGCATATGTCATATCAACGTTATCACGGACATCCGCAATCAATTCTTGTAATGCTTTTAACGTTTTCATAGGAGTTTTTTTAAATTCTTCCATCTCAACTGAAATTTGTTCCTCCGACTTTCCTTCAAAGCGTTTGTATTCCTTAGCATAATCTAAAATTCCTCCGTACATGACTTCTTCACTTTTAATATACATAGGTGCACACATAGGAATTATTCCCTTTACAGGTACAGTGTAACCCAGTTTCAAAGAAAAAACCCCACCTAGTGAAAGACCAGCAACAGCAATTTCTTCGTAACCTTTTTCTTTTAAAAAATCATAGCCTTCCATTACATCTTTCCACCAATCATCCGGCCCAGTATGAACTAGTTGTTCAGGTGGGACTCCATGACCTTTGTATTGTGGTGCATGACTTGTATAACCATTTTTTTCAAGAAATCGCCCGAGCATTCTTACATCGGCGCTATTTCCTGTAAATCCATGTAGTAAAAGAACTGCTCTCTTCCCTGCTTCAAACGTAAAAGGCTGAGGCGGTTTTATTTTCATTTAGTAAACACCTGCTATTCTGTTAGTCAATATCAATATAGTTTATTTTTATCAAAGTAAGTGAGAATAATCCAGAAATATGATTTTAATCAAGACGGTGGTCCTTAATTGAATATGAACGAGAATGATAAGCTTCAATTGATTGTCTTCAATCGTATTAGAACTCGAGAATGTGGAACTTTTTAGCCATTCATCAGGCTTATGCGTTGCAGAAATCGAGCGTTTTGAACTTTTCAGCTATGCATCAAGTTTATTCGTTGCAGAACTCAAGCGTTTTGACCCTTTTAGCTATGTACCAAGCTTATTCGTTGCAGAAATCGAGAATGTGGAACCTTTGGGCTATGTAACAAGCTTATTCGTTGCAGAACTCGAGCTTTTTGAACTTTTTAGCCATGCATCAAGTTTATTCGTTGCTGAAATCGAGAATGTGGAACCTTTGGGCTATGTTTCAAACTTAATTTGTTGCAGTACTAAATTATATTTAAAGATTCTGCATCGTGTCGGTTTTATTTTTGGAATAATTCCCGTACTTTCCATAATTATTGAGCGATTAAGCACTAATGGTTTTACTACTCATAATTTCTGTAGACTGGGCTGCGCGCTAGTCACAATTCCTGTACAAAAGGATCCAACCACTTATCCAAACAAAAAGAAAAACCTGGCCTCATTATGACCAGGTTACATTCTTTATACGGAAAGAAATGAAACGGCAATCGTTAATAGGAAAAACAAAACGGACAACACGACAGTTATACGATGAAGAATTAGATCCATGCCTCGTGCCTTTTGCTTCCCAAATAGCTGCTCAGCTCCACCGGAAATCGCTCCAGAAAGCCCAGCGCTTTTTCCTGATTGTAATAAAACAACACCAATAAGTCCAATAGAAACAATAATTAATAAAGTGATTGCTAATGTATGCAACATCTTAACGTACACCCCCTGAAACGAACATAAGAAGATACAATAAATGTATCACAAATATATGCGATTGTACAAGAGCTAAAAAAGAAAGAGCCAGTTCCAAAACTGACTCTTTCTCATGTATTACTTAATATTATAAAATGTTTTAGCTCCTAAATATTGAGCTGTGTCTGCCAATTGATCTTCAATACGAAGAAGTTGGTTGTATTTAGCTACACGATCTGTACGGGAAGGAGCACCTGTTTTAATTTGTCCCGCATTTGTTGCAACTGCAATGTCTGCAATTGTGCTATCTTCTGTTTCACCAGAACGGTGGGAGATGACAGCTGTATAGCCTGCACGCTTCGCCATTTCGATTGCATCAAATGTTTCTGTCAACGTACCGATTTGATTTACTTTGATAAGAATGGAGTTACCTACTCCCTCTTCAATTCCGCGAGAAAGTTTTTCTGTATTTGTTACGAAAAGATCGTCGCCGACAAGTTGAACTTTTTTACCAATACGCTCTGTTAATAGTTTATGGCCAGCCCAGTCATTTTCATCTAAGCCATCTTCAATGGACACGATTGGATATTTGCTAACAAGCTCTTCGTACCAATCAACCATTTCTTCAGAAGTTCTTACGATACCTTCACCACTTAAGTGGTATTTTCCATCTTCTTTGCTGTAAAGTTCAGAAGATGCTACGTCCATTGCTAATTTCACTTCTTCACCCGGTTTGTAGCCAGCTTTTTGGATAGCCTCCATAATTGTTTCAAGAGCTTCTTCATTGGATTTCAAGTTTGGAGCAAATCCACCTTCGTCACCAACAGCTGTATTAAGACCTTTATCTTTTAATACTGATTTAAGGCTGTGGAAAATTTCCGCACCCATACGTAATGCTTCTTTAAATGTTGGAGCTCCCACCGGCATAATCATAAATTCTTGAATATCAACGTTATTGTCTGCGTGCTCTCCGCCGTTAACAATATTCATCATTGGTACAGGAAGCTGTTTCGCATTAAACCCTCCGAGGTATTGATATAATTCAAGCCCTAAGTAATCTGCCGCTGCACGAGCTGCTGCCATAGAAACACCCAAAATAGCATTAGCGCCAAGCTTTCCTTTATTATCAGTGCCATCAAGTTCGATCATTGTTTTATCAATGCCAACTTGGTCTGTAACATCGAATCCGATAATTTCTTCAGCAATAATATCATTAACATTATTAACTGCTTTTTCTACACCTTTGCCAAGGTAACGGCCTTTGTCTCCGTCACGAAGTTCAACTGCTTCGTATTCACCTGTTGAAGCACCACTTGGAACTAAAGCGCGTCCAAATGCTCCTGATTCTGTGTATACTTCAACTTCAATTGTTGGATTACCTCGGGAGTCTAATACTTCACGGGCATAAACTTGAGTAATGAATGGCATGAAAATCTCTCCTTAATATTTTATTAGGCAACCAATTGCCAAAAACATAATTTATTATTCCTCAATTAGTGTGGAACCTGTCATTTCTTTTGGTTTTTCTAAATTTAATAAATCAAGCATTGTTGGTGCAAGATCCGCAAGAATCCCACCATCTCTTACTTTCACATCATTTTTTGTGATAATAACAGGGACTGGATTTGTAGTATGAGCTGTCATCGGATTTCCATCGAGCGTAACAACTTCATCTGAATTTCCGTGATCAGCAGTAATAATGGCTGCTCCACCTTTAGAAAGAATCAAATCCACAACTTTGCCGAGACATTCATCAACCGCCTCAATTGCTTTTATTGTTGGTTCAAGCATTCCTGAGTGACCAACCATGTCTGGATTAGCAAAGTTCAAGATAATAGCATCAAATCGATCGTCTTCGATTTGTTCACATAATGCATCAGTTACTTCGTATGCGCTCATTTCCGGCTTTAAGTCATATGTCGCGACTTTTGGTGAATTGATTAAAATTCGTTGTTCTCCAGGAAATGGTTCTTCTCTTCCACCGTTCATAAAAAATGTAACGTGTGGATATTTTTCCGTTTCTGCTATTCGAAGCTGCGATAACCCATTATCTGAAATTACTTGGCCAACTGTTTGATCTAGGTTAACCGCTTTGAACGCCACATAGCCTTTAACTGTTTCAGAAAAATGGGTCATACAAACAAAGTATAGATGTTTAGGCCTATTTTCTCCCCGATCAAATGCTATAAATTCTTCGTTTGTAAACACATTGGAAAGTTGAATCGCCCGATCGGGACGGAAATTATAAAAAATGACCGCATCTTCATCTTCCACAGTTGCAATTGGTTCCCCATTTTCATCAACCATCACAGAAGGAATAACGAATTCGTCGAAGATTCCATGGTTGTATGAGTCTTGCACCAATTCCAGTGGATCCGAATAAACCGGACCTTCACCGTAAGCCATGGCACGGTAAGCTTTTTCTACACGATCCCAGCGTTTATCCCTATCCATTGAATAGAAACGTCCGGAAATGGTAGCAAATTGCCCAACACCATATTCTTTTATTTTGTCCTGTGTTTCTTTAATATATCTTTCGGCTGATTGTGGACTAACATCACGACCATCTAATATGGCATGAATATAGACATCTTTCACTCCTTCGTCAGCAGCTAGCTTCAGTAATGCCCATAAATGGCTTATATGACTATGGACCCCACCGTCTGAAAGCAAACCGAAAAGATGGAGTTTTTTCCCTGTTTTCTTTACATGCTCGATAGCTTGAAGAAATGTTTCATTTTTTTCAAACTCACCATTACGGATGGCGACATTAACACGGGTCAAGCTTTGATACACAATTCGACCTGCACCAATGTTTAAATGTCCTACCTCAGAGTTTCCCATTTGTCCTTCCGGTAGACCTACCGCTTCACCGCATGCTGTAAGTTGATTATGTGGATACGCATTCCAATAACGATCGAAATTAGGCTTTTTTGCTTGAGCTACAGCATTACCCATCGTTTCTTTACGACAGCCAAATCCATCAAGGATGATTAGTGCCACAGGTGCTTTTTTGCTCATTATATAGCCGCCTCCAGTAATTGAAGGAATGAATTAGGCTCTAAACTTGCACCGCCCACGAGTGCTCCGTCGATATCTGGTTGATTCATATATTCTTTAATATTTTCCGGCTTTACACTTCCGCCGTATTGAATTCTAATAGCTTCAGCTGCTGATTTGGAGAAATTTTTCTCAACCACTTGTCTAATATGCGCACACACTTCATTTGCATCTTCAGCTGTGGATGATTTACCTGTTCCAATTGCCCAAATTGGCTCATATGCAATAACCGTTTCTTTAACTTGTTCCTCTGTCAAACCTTGTAATGCTTTCTCAACTTGTTTCTGAACAAGCTCTTTTGTTTCATTGTTTTCCCTTTGTTCTAATGTTTCACCGACACAAACAATAGGAATCAACTGGTGGTCAAATGCCGCATGTGTTTTTTGGTTAACCGTTTCATCCGTTTCAGCAAACATTTCTCTTCTTTCAGAGTGTCCAAGAATGACATATGAAACTCCTAGATCCTTTAGAGCGACTGGACTAACTTCACCAGTAAAAGCTCCATTTTTTTCAAAGTGCATATTTTGCGCTCCAACTTCAACGTCCGTTCCTTTTAGAACATCTACTAATTGGCCAAGGAACAATGAAGGTGAACAAATAACGGAATCTACTTGATCCTTTGCAGGTACCTTAGCTTTTACTTCATTGGCAAAATCCAATGACTCCTGCAGCGTTTTATTCATTTTCCAGTTACCGGCAATGATTGGTTTTCGCATTAATTTCATCCTTTCAAAAACCGTTTTCTATTAAGACTATCTTCTTGTTAACGAAATCTTTAAGAAAAGATCCCTAAAATTAATACATAGTTAAGCTTAAATGCGTGGCAAACAGCCTTTTATTTATCATCTAGGGCTGCAACACCAGGTAATACTTTCCCTTCCATGAACTCAAGAGAAGCACCGCCGCCTGTTGAAATATGACTCATTTGATCAGCTAGTCCAAATTGTTCTACCGCCGCCGCCGAGTCACCGCCTCCAATGACAGAGTATGTATCTTTTGCCTCGGCAAGTGCTTCAGCAATTGCTTTCGTTCCGTTTGCAAATGGCTCCAACTCGAATACACCCATCGGTCCATTCCAAATAACTAGCTTAGATTCCTGAATCACTTTTTTATAAGTTTCTCGAGTTTTCGGGCCGATATCCAAAGCTTCCCAATCTGATGGAATTTCTTCAATCGATACGATTTGTGTATTTGCATTGACAGAAAAATCATCCGCTACGACTACATCAACTGGCATGTAAAAATTAACGCCTTTTTCCTTCGCTTTCGCGATAAATGAATTAGCAAGATCGAGTTTATCTTCTTCTAAAAGAGATTTACCTACTTCGTGACCTTGAGCTTTAATGAACGTATACGCAAGTCCACCGCCGATAATAAGGTTATCCACTTCTTCAAGTAAGTTGTCGATGACGCCAATTTTATCCTTAACTTTTGCTCCGCCAATAATAGCAGTAAATGGACGTTCCGGATTTGAAAGAGCTTTTCCTAGAACCTCTAACTCTTTATCCATTAAAAATCCTGCAGCTGATGGAAGAAACTTTGCAATTCCTTCTGTTGAGGCATGCGCGCGATGTGCAGCACCAAAAGCATCATTGACGTATACATCCGCCAACTCAGCAAATGCTTTTGCTAGTTCCGGATCATTTTTTTCTTCACCTGGATAGAAACGAACATTTTCAAGTAAAATAATGTCCCCTTCTTGCAAATTGGAGATTTGTTCTTTTACATTTTCTCCAAATGCCTCATCAGCTTTTTCAACTTTTTTATTTAATAATTCACTTAGGCGAGTTGCAACAGGTGTAAGTCTAAGGTCTTCCTTCACTTCACCTTTAGGTCTTCCAAGGTGACTCGCCAAAATGACAATAGCGCCTTGATCCGATAAATATTGGATAGTAGGCAACGCAGCTTTGATACGTGTATCATCTGTTACTTTTCCTTCACTCATTGGAACGTTGAAGTCTACTCGACAAAATACACGTTTCCCTTTTACATCAATGTCTTTAATTGATTTTTTCTCCATCGCGCAAGCCTCCTTAATTGAATTGTGTAAAGCACCTTGCTTATCGACGTTCCTTTCAAGCCCAAGACTCAAGATTAAGGACAAAGAGTTTACTAGTCGATAAGCGCTAAAGCTAGACATTTAAAAAAATATGAAAAAAGAGAGGGGATTGGATCCCGCTCCCCATTAACCATTATAAATCTCACACCGTAAATTTCCAATGATTCGTGTATTTCTTGTCGTGCATGTTCAAAAAGGAAGATAAAAAGGACCGAGTCGGCTAAAAGCGCTGACGTCCTGTCAGCAACGCCTGACACTAGCACGTCGTATCATCGGAAGTTCTAGGCGGCGAGTTTCGAGCAGCGGACTTGCACAGGATGTGCTGACTTCTGCGTTGCCCACAGGACGTGGGCGACTTTAGCAGAAGATCCTTCTCCTGATACATGCGCAGCGGAGAAACAAGCCAACGAAGAAATTCGAAGTGTCATTTTTACCGGACTTTTTGAACCTCCTCTTACAAACCTTGTTTTGCAATGTAAGCAGCAAGGTCTACAACACGGTTGGAATATCCAGTTTCATTGTCGTACCAAGAAAGAACTTTTACCATATTGCCTTCCATTACCATTGTAGATAAAGCATCGATTGTGGAAGAATGTGCATCACCATTGAAGTCTGTTGATACAAGCGGCTCTTCAGTGTACGCTAAAATACCTTTTAAACCGCCTTCTGCTGCTTCTTTAAGAGCTGCATTTACTTCTTCAGCTGTTACTGATTTTTCAAGTTCTGCAACAAGGTCAACAACAGATACGTTTGGTGTAGGAACACGCATTGCCATACCGTTTAGTTTACCTTTTAATTCAGGAAGTACAAGCGCAACAGCTTTAGCAGCTCCTGTTGAAGTTGGGATAATGTTCTCAGCTGCAGCACGTGCACGACGATAGTCTTTATGTGGCAAGTCAAGAATTTGTTGGTCATTTGTATAAGCATGAACAGTAGTCATCATACCACGCACAATGCCGAACTTGTCATTTAATACTTTTGCAAATGGAGCAAGACAGTTAGTTGTACATGATGCGTTTGAAAGTACATGATGGTTTGCTGCATCATATTTATCTTCGTTTACACCCATAACGATTGTGATGTCTTCACCGCTAGCTGGTGCAGAAATAATAACTTTTTTTGCTCCTGCTTCAAGGTGTTTTGCAGCATTATCACGATCTGTAAAACGACCAGTTGACTCAACAACGATGTCAACACCAAGATCGCCCCAACCAAGTTGCGCAGGGTCGCGCTCAGCAAGAACTTTAATACGATGATCCCCTACAACGATAGTGTCGCCGTCAACGGATACTTTTTCTTCTAATTTTCCGTGAACAGTGTCATATTGCAATAAGTGAGCAAGCATATTCGCATCTGTCAAATCGTTTACTGCTACAATTTCCACTTCTGGATTATTTAGTGCTGCACGGAAAACATTTCTTCCAATTCTACCGAAGCCATTAATTCCAACTTTTACTGCCATGTTAATATCCTCCTTTAATTTTACGCATTTATTTATTTTTGGCCTTGCTATACTGGTTTGTTGAAATCTGGTCCAATCAATGAATCGAGAAACCAACACGAGTATTTACAAAGCCATGTATTTAAAAGGATCCATCAAGAAAGCTGCTTGACTAACTCTAGATTAGATAAATGCCAAGTGCTTACTACTGATGCCCCTTTAAAAACTCTGATGCGGCGCCTTCATCCGTAATAAGAATTGTTGTTTTAGGTGCACCTTTCATATAGGCCCTAATGGCTTTTGCTTTCGATTTACCTCCAGCTGCGGCTATGACAATTGGCTTATCCTCTAAATCTGAAATCTGCATTCCAATGGTGGGTACTTTATGTACTATTTCCCCATTTTCGTTAAAATAATAGCCAAATGCTTCACCAACTGCATTTTCTTCTATTATTTTTTTCATAACTGTTTTATTTGTTCTTCTTCTTCCAGCCATCGTCAATGCGTCGCCAATTCCGTGGATAACAATATTTGCCGACTTAATCATGTCTAGTACTTCGGTAATCGCTGGCTCTTTAAGCAAAGAATGATACACCTCGAGCCCAACCTCATCCGGTACATATAAAACACGATGTATTCCGCCAGTCTTTTCAGCCATTGTAGCACAAATGACATTGGCCTGGTTTTTTACATCCTCTCCGATTCCTCCTCTAGCTGGGACGAAAAGGAGTTTTCTTCCTTCGCCAATATCACTTGAAAGCATTTCTGCCGTGCACGCCATTGTCGTCCCACCCGTTACAGCGATTATATTTTCTTTTCCAAGACAACTGCTTAATATTTCAGCAGTTGCTTTTCCAATTTCCTCTTTAACGAGAGGAGTTTCATCGCTATCGCCTGGAACAATCACAACTTTATTAACGCCAAGTAATTTCTTTAAGCTATGCTCCATTTCACTAATACCGGTGATTTCTCTCATCATTTCATCCAATTCCGAAAGCAGCTTCATCCCTTTAGATGTTACCATCATCCCTGCTGTTTTAATCGTTATAAGATTACGGGCTTTCAGGAATTCCGCTTCACTGCGAAGAACTCGTTCAGTCATGCCAAGCACATCAGCTAATGTTCTTCGTCCAACCGGCTCCGTTAAACGGATCGAACGAAGAATTTGATATCGCTTCTGCATAACAGAAAGCATATCAGGCACGATTTGAGATTGAATTTTTAATAATGAGTGCATAATTTTGGCTCCTTTAAAGCACAGGGTCAAAATGTGTCCCGGTAAGACATATTGCGTCCCATCACGAGTAAAAAAAATGGTTTAATAGCTCTTTCCTATTTTATCACTCAATAACATATAATTCAAATCATAAATGATTCAATTTTTCCTCAATTGTGAATGTGTCAATTATCCCATATTGAATAATCTCTCCATCAATTTCAACGACTGGAATCATTAAACCGAACTTTTCCGTCCATTCATCACTCTTCTCAATATCTCTTTCAATAATTTGAAATCGATACTCTTTCTGAAGATACTGTAGGATCGATTTGGCATCTACACAAAGTGGGCAACGATTTCTTGTGTAAAGGATAACTTCCATTAGTTCACATTCCTTTTTAATTGTAAATTTCATGTATTATTATACCAGTCCTCAAAAATAAAATCCCCCTCTAATGAGGAGGATTTCGTCTGTATTTTAATAAATCTAAGCTATTTTCAAACTAGGTACTATCTGTATAAACCTCATAAATTGATTGACGACCTTGAATTTGAATAATCATTAAAAAAACCACCTTTCATTAATTTTTTATAAAAAAATTAGTACGGACGATACATGGCGATTTGACGATCTTTAATTTCATCATACATTTTCTCAATTTTTTGATTATGAAGTGCTTCCTCAACACTAATATGTCGTCTTTTAATTGTGATCGTAAAAAAAATAATGTTCAATGTCATTTATATCACCTCCCTTAATCTCAAATATCCTTATAACTAAGCACAAAAAAACCGCATGAAGACATTGCTTCTGCGGCTTAACATATCTAAAAAGCCGCAAGAAGACACACTTCTTCCGCGGCTTTAAATGGGCATAAAAAGCCGCAGGAAAATAGATTCTCCCTGCGGCACGGATATTTTATGATAGTTAAATAAAAATTAAGCAGTCCATTCCCCGTAGGTCGAATTTATAAATTTATTTAGTTGCACTTGACTTACTAATTTAACTGTTTTCATCATTTCACTCGACCTCCTTAAGAAATTTTTACTTACTTGGTAAGTATAACCAATAATAATATATTTGTAAACGGTTTTTGAAAATTATTTTCATAAATTGCTAACCGTTCACCACATTGTATAAAAAACTAGAGTTTACATTGGGTACTACTCTCGTTATCTCTAGAATTGGAAAATTGATACAACATTAATTTGTTCCAATCTCAGAGAATAAGAAAAGCCAAAAGCCACACAATCCGCAACAAGCAAATGGATCTTAGGCGTAATATTTTAGACGGTACTAAATTCTACCGTCGTATGTATGGCAACAAATCATCGTCAGCAAAAGCCTAAGTTTAATAATGGAGACTATACTTTTTTAAAAAAAACAGGTGAAAAAACAATTTATGTTTTTTCACCTGCATATATTTCTTTATTTTTTAGCCATATCATCATTACGTTGAATAATTTGGTCAATTAATCCATATTCTTTTGCTCTTTCAGCGGTCATGAAATTATCTCGATCTGTGTCGCGTTGGATAACTTCAATTGGTTGACCTGTGCGCTCTGCAAGAATTCTATTTAACTTTTCGCGCATATGAAGAATGCGTTTTGCAGCTATCTCAATTTCAGTAGCTTGACCTTGTGCTCCGCCAAGTGGTTGGTGAATCATGACCTCACTGTTAGGAAGAGCAAAACGTTTGCCTTTTGCTCCGGCCGCTAGTAAAAACGCACCCATTGAAGCAGCCATACCAATACAGATCGTATGGACATCCGCTTTAATAAATTGCATTGTGTCGTAGATCGCCATGCCTGCTGTAATACTACCACCAGGACTATTAATGTAAAGATAAATATCTTTTTCAGGGTTTTCCGCTTCCAAGAATAATAATTGCGCAACGATAGAGTTAGCAACTGTATCATCAATTGCACTACCGAGCATAATAATACGGTCTTTCAACAGTCTAGAATAAATATCGTATGCACGTTCTCCGCGGTTGGTTTGTTCAATAACTGTAGGTATTAAATGCAAAATGTTCTCCTCCTTGATCGCCTATTGGCATATTACTTTATGTATTTCCATCATACATTGATGGTCAATAAAGGTCAAATAATACACCTTCATTTTATATCCTATTATATTTACCAATATGGATAAAAATAAACGTTTATTGCTTGCAATAGACAAATTTTTATCATATAATTTTTTATCGTACGCATTAAAATTATGCCCTCGTGGTGTAACGGATAACACGCAAGATTCCGGTTCTTGTACTGGGGGTTCGATTCCCTCCGAGGGCGTCATTCTATCATATTTATAAAAACCTTAATAATAAATTGCCCGCCATTAATTAATGGCGGGCAATTTATTTTGACAATCTCCATATTAACTTTTATTCTTTTTATTCCTTTTCAAAATGTCCCCAGTCCACCCTTTTTTATATAGCCACACGTAAATTAAGCCAGTTGTCAAAATAATGATACACCAAGCGAATATATAACCTAGTTTCCATTTAAATTCTGGCATATATTTAAAATTCATTCCCCAAAGTGCACCTAGAACAGTTATTGGGGTAACTAATACAGTAAAAACCGTTAACGCTTTAATAATTTCATTTCCTCGAAAAGAATACAGATTGATATTTAGATTTAATAATGATTCGATTTGATGCTCATAATGATCGAGCAGTTTCATCGTTCGTTCAAGTCGTATTCTCGTTCGATTATAATTGTCCACTTGGTCAATCGCATTCAAATATGCCTCTTGAAGCGCAATAACTATTTCCTCAATCGGAATGACTAAGTGAGTTAAAAAAAGCATTTCGGATCTAATTTCAAAAATTTCTTCCAAAGAATTAGATTGATTGTTAAATCGAATAGTTTTTTCAAGCGTAATTAATTTTTCTTCAAAATCATCGATGCCGTCTAAAAACGTATTTAGTAGTTCGGAAAGTAAAAATAAAAAACCGTCCAACGCATTATTGCACTGTTCTAAATGATGGAAAACTTCTTCATATGTTATCCTCGAAAATACGTTAATATCAAAATCTATTGTAAGTAACTTATTTTCAGAAACATAATAATGTAGATGTTTATATAGATCTGGATTCTCTGGATCCCTTGAATAATTAAGTGATCCTATCAAAGCAAATGTATTTTCTTTACCATGGGTCATCACCCGCAAATAATTCGTTTTGATATTATTAGAATTATTCAACCATATATCTGTTGCCGGAAAATCATGAAGTAACTTGTCTATTTTATCCTTATCCTTTAGAGTAGCTTCCTGCCAAAACCACCCTTTTGAAAAAGTATGAACACCATCAGTACTTTTTTCCATAACACCACTCCAATTTTCATCCTTTGGCATTGTGTATGTTAGCGCCGTTCAGAATATCAACAATGACCATTACTATTCTTCTTTTACATTCCCGATTTAATTCAAGTCTTAAACTGTTTAAGAAAATTAGTTTGGTGGAATTAATAAACAAAAATGTAAACGGTGATGACATGGAAATATTATTTATGCTAGCCTACTTAGTCTTTATTGGACTTGTTGTTGAAATATCTGCAACTTTTTTTATATTTACAGGATTAGATAAACATATTGCTCGTTATCAAGCTATTTCCATGCTAACAAATACAGGCTTTACAACTGACGAGGCAAAACTAATTATTGACCATCCAGTTAGAAGAAAGATAAGCAGTTTTTTAATATTATTTGGTGCTTTTTCTTTGGCTGTGATTATTGCTATCCTTAGCACTTATTTAGCCAATGATGTGCATATATTGCAAATAGGAATTGGAATGTTTGCAACTACTCTTTTTTACATCCTCTTAAAGCTGAAATTTGTGAAAGCTTATTTAGAAAAGAAACTACGTGCTGATCTAGAGCATACATATGAGTTAGATGAACTTCCTATTAATGAAGTTTTACATTTTGAGAAAAATGAAGCATTAATAGAAATTCCCATTCATGAAAAATCTACTTATATAGGCGATAGGTATTCTACCTTACTTTCTGATAACAAAAATATAAGAATATTATTTATCAAAAGAGGGGTAAATCACGTACGTTACAATATGGAAAAAGAAATCATAAAATCCGGGGATTTTTTTTATATGTATGGTGATAAAGATGTCATTAATGATAAATTTAAAGCAGAATTAGAAGAAAAAAAATCAAAAGAAGAGACCGAAATCTCTTCTTGATTTTTTTTATTAAACTTCCTGAAACTGAATATTGTGTAGCCTTGAGAATAAACCACCTTGATTCACTAACTCTGAATAAGTTCCATCTTCCGCAATTCCATCCTCTGTTACGACAACGACCCTATCAGCATCTCTAATTGTCGCCAAACGGTGGGCAATAACTAAAGTGGTGCGATTTACCGCTAGTTCGTTTAATGCTTGCTGAATGATTTTTTCCGTTTCTGTATCAAGAGCAGAAGTTGCCTCGTCCAAAATCAGGATAGGTGGATTTTTTAAAAACATTCTCGCTATAGCTAGACGTTGTTTTTGTCCTCCTGAAAGCTTTAAACCACGCTCTCCAATTTGCGTTTCATAACCATCTGGAAGGGATGCAATAAATTCTTCCAAGTGGGCTTTGCGTGCTGCATCTCGAATTTCTTCTTCTGTAGCATTTCTTTTTCCATAAGCAATGTTTTCTCGAATAGTTCCAGTAAATAAAAAGACATCCTGTTGAACGATTCCAATATGTGATCGAAGCGAGTGCTTCGTCATATCTCGAATATCGATTCCATCGATGGAAATTGAACCAGCTTTCACATCATAAAATCGAGGAACCAAGGAACATATTGTTGTTTTCCCTGCTCCTGACGGTCCAACAAAGGCAATCGTTTGCCCAGCTCGAATATTTAAATTAATACCTTCTAGTACTGCTTTATGGTCATCATACTGGAAGTGTACATCGTTAAATTGAATATCCCCCATTAAACCCTTAACATTTTCTGCATGAGGGCGGTCTTTAATCTCTGGTTCTTGTTCAATTAATTCTAGAAATCTCTTAAATCCAGCCATCCCTTTTGGATACAGCTCTAATAGAGCGCTTATTTTATCAACTGGCTTGATCAGAACATTTACGTATAAAACAAAACTTACAAGCTCTCCATACGTAAGGTTTCCTTTGAAACTAAACCAGGCACCTACCACTAATACTAAAAGTGTTACTAACCGAGTCATCATATAAATACTAGAATGGGTTACTGCCATAACTTTATACGCCAGCAATTTGGCTAAACGAAAACTACCATTATCTTTTTTAAAACGGTTAATTTCAAATTCTTCATTTGTAAAAGATTGAACAACACGTACCCCGGATACACTATCCTCTACCCTGGCATTTACATCGGCAATTCTGCCGTACATATTTTTCCAAGCGTTATTCATCTTTATATTGCAATACGTCACAAGCCAAACGAGGAAAGGAATCATAATAATTGCAATAACAGCTAGCTCTGGATTTATATTGAACATGATGACAAATGCCCCGACAAACGTCATAATGGCAATAAAAAAGTCTTCTGGCCCATGATGTGCAAGCTCTCCGATATCAAATAAATCATTTGTAATTCGACTCATGATATGTCCAGTTTTCGTATTATCAAAAAAACGAAAAGATTGACGCTGTACATGAGTAAATAATTGTTCTCTCATATCAGTTTCAATATTAATCCCCAGTTTGTGCCCTAAATAACTGACAATATATTGTAAAACGGTACTTAATATATAAACTAGAAACAAAAGAATTGCTATGGTAACAATCTTATTCCAGTCTCCTCCAGGCAGTAGCTTATCAATAAACCATTGAACGGCAACTGGAAAGGCTAATTCAAGAATTGCAACAAAAACAGCACTTGAAAAATCAATAATAAATAATCTCTTATGCGGCTTATAATATGAAAAGAACTTTTTTAACATATAGTGTTTCACCTTCTATCATCAGTTGAGTAGATAACCTAATAACTTTATAACAAAAAGAGCAGGGCGCGTCTGCGTATCGGCGACAAGCAAATGTTCTGAACCAAAAAGGCGTTTTTTTTGCCTTTTTTTGGTTCAGGTTATTTGATCCTCGAGCCGATGGCTCCTGAAGCAAGCCACCGAAAGCCTATTTCAAAATACTGTCCTTATAAAAATTTTTACTTATTATCTAAAAAACAAAAAGGCAGCCAATGCTACTACATCAGCCGCCAAAAATTATGTTAGATCTCGCTTTGTACTAATGCTGATAATGTATCTAATGCTTCTTCTTCATCATTTCCATCTGCATAAAGTTGGATAGTTGCACTTGGACCAATGGCAAGACTCATTAATCCCATAATGCTTTTTGCATTTACTTTTCTACCATCTTTTTCAATAAAAATATCAGAAGAAAAACGGCTGGCTTCCTGCACAAATTGTGCCGCAGAACGAGCCTGTAATCCAGTATTTAATTTTACTTCTACTTCTTTTACAGCCAAGGTTTATCTCTCCTTTTTTATAGTTTATTCTCCTTGAACACCTTTTCTAAGGTTCTCCGCAATGGCATCAATTTTTCTTAAACGATGATTGATACCTGATTTACTTATCGTTCCAGTTGACACCATTTCCCCTAACTCTTTTAACGTCACATCTTGATGTTCGACACGAAGCACTGCAATTTCCCTTAGTTTATCCGGTAAAAAATCCAATCCTACAGTTTCTTCAATATAGCGGATATTCTCAACCTGACGAAGTGCAGCCCCAATGGTTTTATTTAAATTAGCTGTTTCACAATTGACAAGTCGATTGACAGAATTGCGCATATCCCGCACTATTCTAACATCTTCAAATCTCAGTAACGCACTATGCGCACCAACAATATTAAGAAATTCTGTAATTTTCTCCGCTTCTTTTAAATAAGTAATGAAGCCATTTTTTCTTTCTAACGTCTTACTATTTAAACCAAAATCGTTCATAAGTTCACAAAGCGAATCATTATGCTCTTTATAGAGCGAGAAGATTTCAAGGTGATAAGATGACGTTTCAGGGTTATTAACTGAACCACCTGCTAGAAATGCACCGCGTAAATAGGATCTTTTACAACATTTCTTACTGACTAATTCTTTTTCAATATCATGGACAAAAGTAAATCCTTCCCCTAATATCTTTAAATCTCGAAGAATTTTCTCAGCATGTTGCTTCAGTCGTACGATGTATATATTGTTTTTTTTCAGCCGCATTTTTTTCCTAACCAACAATTCGACGTCTGTTTCATATAGCATCTTTATTAGCGTATAAATACGACGTGCAATCGCGGCATTCTCCGTTTGAACATTGACGATTAAAAGCCGGTTAGAAAAGGAAATGGAACCATTCATTTTGATGAGTGCCGAAAGTTCTGCTCTAGCACAACAATCTTTCACTTCGAGATTTGTTAGTTCTTTCTTTGTCTCAGAAGCAAACGACATCCCATCTCACCTCCTTTTTCCACACTTCACGCTTTAAGTTTTTGGGCTATTACATCTGGATTTTTGTCTATAAGTGAATAAATAATGCTCGCCACTTTTTCTGTATTATGACGAATATACCCATTTTCAAAACTGATGAATTCATCATATAAGACTTCAAGTCCTAAAGTGATTAATTTATCAACATCAAATAGAACTGGTTGTGCTAGCTCTTCCTTATATCGATTTTGTACTTCAACAGGTATTTCTTCATTATTTACAAGTACAATATCAACAAATGGGCAGTTCATATGACTATACAATGCTTCAACATGATTACTAGCAGTATAGCCTAATGTCTCACCAGCTTGTGTCATCAAATTGCATATATATACTTTTTTTGCTTTAGCATTACATACTTCTTCACCAAGTCCAGGTACAAGTAAATTAGGAAGAATACTTGTATACAGACTTCCAGGTCCTACTACAATCAAATCGGCTTCATGAATGGCTCGAATTGTTTCGGGAAGTGGTTTAATAGCATCCGGTGTTAAAAAGACACGATTTATCTTTTTTCCTGAAAAAGGTATTTTTGACTCTCCGCTTACTATTGACCCATCTTCCATTTCCGCATGCAAAACTACACTCTGATTAGCAGCAGGCAAAACTTTACCACGTACGTTAAGAACCCTACTCATTTCTTGTACCGCGTGAACAAAGTCTCCTGTTATAGATGTTAATGCGGCGAGTATTAAATTACCTAAGGAATGTCCTGATAACTCATTTGCCGTATTAAAGCGATGTTGAAACATCTCTTCCACTAATGGTTCAACATCCGATAATGCAGCTAAAACATTCCTAATATCACCAGGCGGAGGAATCTCCATTTCATTTCTAATTCTTCCTGAGCTTCCTCCGTCATCGGCAACAGTCACAATTGCTGTAATATCAACTGGCTTTTTTTTCAAGCCACGCAAAAGCACAGGCAAACCAGTCCCGCCACCAATTACAACAATTTTCGGCTTTGAATTTTGCTTCATTTAGCTAATCCCTTTCTCTTGTCTATATCTCGATGAAGCACTTGAATTTTATAATCATTCTCATAAAATGCTCCAATATATTCAGCTAACGCTACCGACCTATGTTGTCCACCAGTACAACCGATCGCAATGACAAGCTGACTTTTTCCTTCTCGTTTGTAAAGTGGCAGCATGAATGTTAATAAATCAGTTGTTTTTGCTAGAAATTTTTGCGTGTCATTCCATTTTAGAACATAGCTTGATACTTCTTCTTCAAGTCCTGTCTTAGGCCTCATATGATCTACATAATGAGGATTTGGTAGAAAGCGCACATCAAATACAAGATCAGCATCTATTGGGATGCCATGTTTAAATCCAAAAGACATGACATTCACGGTAAAAATTGTTTGTTTATTTGCAGAAAACTCAACTAAAATTTTTTCACGCAACTGCATTGGTTTCATCGTGGAAGTGTTATAAATTAATTGAGCACGACCTTTTAATTCATCAAGTAATCTCCGCTCCTGCTCTATTCCCTCTAATGGCAGCCCTGAATGTGCAAGTGGATGTGATCTACGGGTTTCTTTGTATCTCCTAACTAATGTAGCGTCATCAGCATCCAGAAAAAGAATTTGCGGTGTCACCCAAGTAGAGGCCGATAATTCGTCGATGAGCCGAACTAAAGTATCGAAAAATTCCCTTCCACGCAAATCCATAACAAGTGCTACCTTATTCATTTTATTTCCGGATTCCTTCATTAATTCTAGGAATTTTGGCATAAGTGCTGGGGGCAAATTATCCACACAAAAGAAACCTAAATCTTCAAAGCTGTGGATTGCAACAGTTTTTCCTGCACCTGACATTCCTGTAATAATGACTAACTGTATTTCATCCGTTGCACTTGGATTCATGTTTCCCAACTCCTATTTTCACACGTTACGTATTTTATAGTTTCCATTCATATTATTATACTATTTACCAATACGAAATAATAGTGATTCCAATTTTATTCAAAAAAAATAGCACAGGCTAGGCCTATGCTCTAAGAAAGGGATATTGTATAAAAAGGGGGTCAATATCTCATGATTATACTGTACCCGAAAATCATTTCACTACTGTTACAATTTGATTAAGTAGTGATTACTTTTTTATTCATTTAATTTCTATGAATTTTAAAAGGTAGTTATTAATTTTGATACTCTTTGACTATATCAGCTTGTTCAATACCATAAGGGAAAAGCGAAAAAACGGGAGACCCATAGCGGAGACCAAGCACCGAGGAAGCTCCCGTCCGCCAGCGATAAAAGCGGAATTTTACTTTTAAGCTGAAATTTCTTACTTACTTTACATCATTTTTGTACGGCTAAATGCTCTTTAATATTTTCAATATATGCTTGAGCGCTTTGGGCAGCGATACTTCCATCACCAGTAGCTGTAACTATTTGGCGTAAAAGCTTCTCACGAACATCGCCAGCAGCATATATACCAGGTATTTTTGTTTCCATATTTTCATTCGTTTCAATATATCCATTGGCATTTGTAATGCCTAAGCTTGCCACTGGTTCAGTTAATGGATCCATTCCAATATAAATGAAGACACCATCTGTTTTAAATTCATGCTCTTCTCCATTTTTCGTAGATACAAGAGTTACAGATCCGACTTTCCCACTTTCTTCATTTACTTGCTTAACAGTATGGCTCCAAATAAATTCTACTTTTTCATTAGCAAACGCACGGTCTTGTAAAATCTTTTGAGCACGTAATTCATCACGACGATGAACAATCGTTACCTTATTCGCAAATCTTGTTAAATAAACACCTTCTTCAACAGCGGAATCCCCTCCGCCAACTACAACAAGATTTTTCCCTTTGAAGAACGCACCATCACATACCGCACAATACGAAACACCGCGACCTGTTAATTGCGATTCACCAGGCACTCCCATTTTACGGTATTCAGCACCTGTAGTGATAATAATTGTTAAAGCTTTATATTCCTTCGAGCTTGTTTTGACAATTTTATAAGGATTTCCATCAATGACTTCCTTAATATCGCCATATGCATATTCGGCACCGAATTTTTTTGCATGATCAAACATTTTAGTTGAAAGCTCTGGGCCAAGTATATGATCAAAACCCGGATAGTTTTCAACATCTTCCGTATTAGCCATTTGTCCACCCGGAACTCCGCGTTCAATCATTAAAGTAGACAAATTAGCACGTGAAGCATAAACTGCAGCAGTCATCCCTGCAGGACCGGCGCCAATTATAATCACATCATATATTTTATTATCTGACATTGTTGTAAACACCCCTTTAATGTACGAAACGACTATTCATTTTTGTTTTACTTTCCTTACCTATATCGTATATAACAATCATCATCAAGT
This sequence comes from Lederbergia wuyishanensis, assembly GCF_022900255.1. Taxonomy (GTDB): domain Bacteria; phylum Bacillota; class Bacilli; order Bacillales; family Bacillaceae_C; genus Lederbergia; species Lederbergia wuyishanensis. The sequence goes on along the minus strand of NZ_JALIRM010000004.1, from coordinate 179,281 downwards.
CCAAAAATATGCTTATTCCCAATGGATTTCTATAAACTTAATATATTTACGCAAAGTTGCTTGCGATATTCCGTACTCTTCAGTTATTTCCTTTTGTGTTTTTTTATTATGACTCTGTTTAAGCCAAATATACTCTGTTGCAGCAGCAAAAGCTTTTGGGTTCTTTAATGAACTCTCTTCTCCAAAAATTTGAATAAAAATTGAAAACCATGATAACAATATTTCACGTTCATATAACCCTGCTTCTTTATACCTCTCGTATAAAATGACTGCCACTTCATGACAGCTTGCAATATATTCATTCACGTGTATTGGAGCATTAAGGTTCTCTCTCAATATATGTGTCATGTAAAGTTTTTCTGTTAAAGAAAAATCCTCTAATCGTTTAAATTCCGAATGAGAGAAAATGTCCTGCATATTTTCTAAGGTAGAAATTAGAAATAACCCGTATAACCTTACTTCAATACGTTCACTTTGAATCATTTTCAAAACTGCATGATCATCCCCCATATTTCGAGGATCAGGATGCTCTTTAACATTCCAAGGCTCAATCTGATTTTGTTCTGGATTCATTTTCGATAATATATCCCATGCAGTATTAGCAACTTTTTTATTTCCGGTAAAATAGGCTGCTTTAGCAAGCCAATAATAGTAGCCTGCGTCTCCTTCATAGCCATATTTTTGAATTTGTCGTAGCCAGAAATAGGCCTGATCATATTTTCCTGTTAAGGCAAATGTAGCACCAAGCTTATATCGATGTTCAAACAGCATGGGCTGCACTTTATCTAATGCATCCAACAATTCATTTAATTGTTCTGTTTCTTTTTCATAGTAAAGAAATACAGCAAGATTACATAGAGCATGTAAATTTCCTGGATTATTCTCCAACACTTTTTCTAAAATACCTGCAGCTTTTCCTGTTTCGCCTTCATAAAAATAAGCTAAAGCCAAATTATTATATGCTGGCCAAAATTCAGGAAAATCGTGGATAGTTTTTTCCAACAATTGTACTGCTTCTATAAAATCGCCTTTTTCTAGTAAAACCCTAGATGTTTCCAGATTATTAATAATCTCATCCTGTTCTACTAAACTATCAAGATTATCTTCGTCTTCAAGTCCGATTAATTGCATCAATTCTTCGGCTTCAATCGTAAACTCTCCGATAGGGTCTAGTTCAAGATAAAGTTGAGCATGCTTAAACGCATCCGTGAACATTCCTAAATGCGCGAAATTATTAGAAATAAAATAATGGCATTCTGTCATTTCACTATCTAGGTCTTCAAGTACCATGAATAAAAGCTTATTAGACTCAGAATATTCTCCAGCTTCTGTATGAACAATTGCAAGTTGGCAAGCAATCATTGCTTCATCTGGTTCAAGTTCTAATGCTCTTTTCAAATATTTCTTCGCTTTACTTATATCAAAACGGTCGTATGCTTTTACACCTTTATTAAAATAATATTCACCAGTTGGGATGAAAGGGAATACTTTTGCCTTCTCAATTCGTGCCTTTGGGTCTTTCATCTAGATCCTCCGTTGCTAAATTCCTATGTCGCTTTTTGTAGTATATCATACTGTTATCGTTGTTTGAAGGGACGTTGATAAAGGTGTATTTTGACAATATAGCGACAGTTACATTTGTTAAATTCGACAAAAAATTTGTAAGCGGTTAGATGGCATTTATTTAAAGGGAGTTATAGAAATATATTTTTATTAATAAAAGAATTATTTGTGTTAATTGGTAAGAGAAATTTTTTGAACGATTAAAATTTGCGTCATGCTACCTTTTTAATATGCTAATTGTTTCAATGGTTGGTCCTGGAGCTAGACGAGAACTACCTTTTTAAAAGTATCCCCAAGGTTCTAATCTTCCTAGACAACAAAAAAACCGATGCACAAGTATAAGCATCAGGTTTCTTCCTTTTTAACGCCGTAAATAAAATCTTCTTGCCATCTTTCGGCGAGTTCTTCTTTTGTATAAATGACTTGCATGGGGTTGCCGCCAACGAAAGCGCCCTCCGGTACATCTTTATGGACAAGTGTTCCAGCTGAGACGATAGCATTATTGCCAATTTTAATACCAGGTAAGATCGTTGAATTTGCGCCTATCATCACTTCATTTCCAATTTCAACATTACCTAAACGATATTCCTTTATTAAGTATTCATGAGCTAAAATAGTTGTATTATACCCAATAACGGTATTCCTACCAACAGAAATTTTTTCAGGAAACATAACATCTAGCATCACCATTAATGCAAAAGACGTTTGTTCCCCGACTTTCATTCCTAGAAATTTTCGATACATCCAATTTTTGAATGAGAGAAATGGAGTATACCTTGCCATTTGAATGACAATGAAGTTGCGAACTACCTTCCAGAACGGCACTGTTTTATATACATGCCATAGGGAGTTTGCTCCTGAAACTGGAAAACGTTCCGTTCTCCTCATTTTGCCCCGACTCCAACGATATCCAATAAATCTGACATTTGATCAAGTATATAATCAGGATCATACTGTTCCAAGTACTCCCTGCCTTTTAACGACCAGGATACACCACATGTATAAGTACCTGCATTTTTTCCACCTAAGATATCGTGATGATTATCTCCAATCATAATAGCTTCATCTGGTGAAGAACCCAATAGAGCCAGAGCTTTTTCTAAAGGCTCGGGATCCGGCTTTGCATTTACAACTTCATCAAGTGAAATCACTACATCGAAAAACTGATCAAGATTTGTGAGTACAAGCCCTTTTAAAACGACATCACGAACTTTCGTGGAAACGATCGCTAACTTAAAACCATTTTCATGAAGGGTCCTAATTGTTTCAAACACCCCGTTAAACTCTTTCACTAAAAGATCATGTTGTTCTACATTAAAAGTTCGATAAATCTTAATCATCTCTTCTGCCTTTTCAGGATCAATCCCCATAAAAACATCTAATAAAGTAGGTCCCATAAAAGGAAGAACATCTTCCCTGCCATACTTGCCCGGATAATATTTTTCCAATGTATGCAGATAAGAAGATATGATCAATTCATTTGTATCGATTAAGGTCCCATCGAGATCAAATAATAAAGTGGTAATTTTTCTATTCATTATGCAACTCCTCTTTCATACTTCATATCAAGATGCCTCCAAACGGAAGACACAATAAACGTTAGAATCACAGCAGTTACGATCCGTATGAGAAGTAGTGGTAAAACAGGAATTCCGAGCGGAAGAAAAATTAGTGTATCTTCAACTACAGCGTGACATCCAACAAGAAATATAAATGCCAGCGTCGCATCTTTTTTACTCACTCCATCTTCTTTTACTGCTTGAATCATTACCCCTGCCCCATATGCAAGACCAAATACCAATCCAGCTGCCATCGTTGTCGATGTATTTTCCTTCATCCCAAGTAATTTTGTAAAAGGAGCCATCAATCTCGAAAATACAGATAGCCACTTATAATCTTTTAATAACTGTATTCCAACCATCAGCGGGATAACTATCATGGCAAGTTGCAACACACCGAAAAAAGCTTTTGATAATGCTAACATTGCAATAGACCAAATCCCTGTCACTTGTTCTTCTTGGACGTGCATCATTCCATATTGGGCAATTTCTTGTCCCCCACTCCAAACAAGGTTAATGAAAATGGCTGAAAATATTGCCAAGCCTAGCCTAACAGCAATCATTATCCATAATTTCACACCTACTTTTGATGCAACGGCGGATTCAATAATTAAATTATGTGAAAATGACATCATGACGGCAACGATAAAAACTTCCTTCACCGTTAAATCAAGTGAAAGGATTCCAGCGATACCAGCGTATAAATTTAAAAAGTTCCCTAAAACAAGTGGAATCGCTGCATCTCCCGATAAACCAAGGATACCCATTAAAGGCTCGATCAAATCTATTACCCACGGCAGTATTGGTGTGTGTTGTAGAATCACGACTATCAAAGTAACAGGAAAAATAACTTTTCCTAACGTCCAAGTAGTCTTAACACCTACTAACCCACCTTGTTTTATTGATGACTTCAACATGTTGTAATACTCCTTTTGCCTTAATCCAAATACCTTTCATCAGCGAGTCCTTTTTTTCGACGATAAAACAATATAATGATAGAACCAACTATTAATACGAGAGAAAGAACTTGAGCCATTCTTAAACCACTTGTTAGCATGAGGCTATCCGTACGTAGTCCTTCAATAAAAAACCGGCCGATTGAATACCAAATTACGTACGTTAAAAACATTTCTCCTCTACGAAGATTTACTTTTCTTAATAACATTAGAATAATAAAGCCAATAAGATCCCAAACAGATTCATATAAAAAAGTAGGATGATAATATTCACCATTAATATACATCTGATCAACGATAAATTGTGGGAGATGTAAATTTTCTAGAAAAGCTCTTGAAACCACATCGCCATGTGCCTCTTGATTGATAAAGTTTCCCCAGCGTCCAATCGCTTGTCCAATTATAATACTTGGTGCAGCGATATCAGCTAATTTCCAAAAGGATAGACCTTTTCTTTTTGCATAAATAATCGTTGTTAAAACGGAACCTATAAGAGCTCCGTGTATCGCGATTCCACCTTCCCAAATTTGAATAATTTGCTCGGGATGTTGTGAGTAATGTTCCCATTCAAAAACAACATAGTATATACGAGCAGAAATAATTGCAATTGGAATGGCCCATATTAAAAGGTCAGGAAAAGTATCTTTATGAAGTCCGCGTCTTTCACTTTCACGTACAACCAGAAACAATGCTACCGCAATTCCTATTCCGATAATAATTCCATACCAGTGAACAGGAAAGGTTCCAAGTTTAAATGCAACCGGGTTAATCGGTTCAATATTCATATTTTCAACTCCTTTTTATTATGATTAATAGCTACTTAAAAATGTTTATTAAACAATACCTTCGTCCCCATCTTTAATAACTTGGGCTAGTCGCTCGGTAAATTGTTGTGCTGCATTTACCCCCATCCTCTTTAGACGGAAGTTCATCGCAGCTACTTCAATAATAACAGCTAAGTTACGACCAGGTTTCACAGGTACAGTGAGTTTTGTTATTTCGGTATCTATAATTTTAATAGTTTCTTCGTCAAGCCCTACTCTATCATAATGCTTATTTTCATCCCATGTCTCTAAATGGACAGTTAGAGTAATTTTTTTGCTCGGTCTAACGGCACCTGCGCCAAAAAGCGTCATTACATTAATGATGCCCACTCCACGAATTTCCAAAAGTTGTTCAAGTAAATCCGGTGGCGTTCCAACGAGTAAATTTTCTTCTATTTGACGAATTTCAACACAATCATCTGCAACTAACTGATGACCGCGTTTAATAAGCGCAAGTGCTGTTTCACTTTTTCCGACACCACTTTGTCCTGTAATTAAAACACCTATCCCATAAATGTCTACAAGTACTCCATGAACAGCTGTAGTTGGAGCCAATTTGCCATCCAAATAATTCGTCAGCTTACTTGAAAAACGTGTCGTTTTCATATTTGTACGCATAAGAGGAACGCTATATCGCTCTGAAGCTTCTATTAATTCACTTGGGATTTCAAGCCCCCGTGATACAACAATTGCAGGTGTTGTATCATTACAAAGCCTTTCCATTCGTTCTTTTCTTATATGTGATGGAAGCCCTTCACAAAAAACTATTTCTGTTCTTCCAAGAAGTTGAACCCGCTCAGCAGGATAGTAGTTAAAAAAGCCAGCTAGTTCTAAGGCTGGGCGCGAAATATCACTAGTGGTGATTGGTTTATGAATTCCTTCCTCTCCACTAATTAATTGTAAGTCAAATTGCTTTATTATGTCTTCTGTTCGGACTTTCGCCAACTCAATCACTCCCATTGCATAATGAATTGCTGCTTTCCAAAAGAATATTGCTTTAATAAAAGCCTCAAAACCGGCTTTTACACCTAAAGATTAGGATAAGCGGTTCTCATGAAGTTAGTAGCTCTTTTCTTAGTTGAATTATTCTTTTTGAATACGCATTTCGAACAATGATCAAGAAAAGAGCATAATGAAAACTTACACTCATTTTATTATTCTATCACTTATTTAATTGGAATCTCTACCCTCCGAACTATTTTTATTGTGATTATCATTGGTTTAAGCCTTTCACTATCACATTGGAACAATTTACAAAAATGAAAATAAAATGCCTCACCTATGGATAAGTGAGGCATAATGAGAAATTTATTTTCTTTTTTTTGGTTCAATCACTGTTTTATGAATAATTAAGTTGACGATAGACATAATGATCGCAATCAGTAATGCTAGCCCGAAACCTGATATATCAAATTTACTTCCCATGATGGCATCTGTTATTAACAACGTGCATGCATTAATGACAAACAAAAATAATCCAAGAGAAAGAATGGTAACAGGTAAAGTAAGGATGACAAGAAGCGGTCTTACAAGCATATTAATAAAATACAGAACGATACTAGCCCCTACAGCCGCTCCAAAACTTGATACTTGAAAGCCCTCAAAATATCCAGCAAATGCAATAAATAATAGGGCATTAATCAGTATACCAATAATCCATTTCATCTATATCCCCACTCTCTCAATCAGACGACCGTTGTTTTCGCCTCTCCTATATTGACAGACCCAGTTTTCGTATCTGCAAGCACATGAATAACATGATCGTCTGTACCAGTCCTTTTAAATTTCACTTGTTTCTGTATGATTTCTTTCTTTTCATGCATAACATCGATGCCATCTAAATCAAGCTTATAGTTTCCTAAATTTGAACGAACATCGCCATCTACAGTTGAATTGCCAGGCACAATCAACTTAATATTGCCTGTAACTGCCTTAGCTTCAAATTTATTAGTATTATTTTCTGTAAGTGTACATGCAATATTACCATTAAAGGATTGGAGATCGACATTTTCAAATTGACCTATCGCTTCGATTGCTCCATTTACAGTTTCAGCTTCCAATTGTAAAGCGTTTGAATTTGAAAGTTTGATCTGTCCGTTTACCGTATCAATATCAAGCTTTTCTCCTTCAATATTAGTAAGTTCGATCTTGCCATTCGTTGTTTTTACTGTTAAGTATTTGGCTTCTAACTCTTCACTTGTCAGTCCACCATTAAAAATTCGAACGGAAATCTTTTTATAATGTTTTTTCGGAATGTATACCACTGTTTCTACTCTCATCCATTTCGATTGAGTAGCAAAAATAAGCATTTCGTTTTCAACTGTAAATACTGTGTTTTCAATGAAATAATTTCTTGCATCTTCTCTGTCTTCAGACCGATAAACTTTGGCTTGACATTCGATACGAATCTCAGATTGATCCCAGCTTACAAGTCTAACTGGCCCATTCGCTACATCTACTTCAATTCTTTCAATTCCCGTATCAGCTTGTTGAAACGTATGAGGAACATCCACAGATTGATTAAATTGAAAATCAAAATGTTTTATTTTGTTTAAGGCGTTATTCACAAAATCAAAGATTTTCTCTCCAGCACTTTCTAACTGGGTATAAAATGAATCTTCCTTATTTGTTTTTTCTTGCTCTTGTTTTTCAGAAGATTGAGATTCACTAAAGTCCTCATCATATGTTTTTTCTGATTGCTGGGGCTGGGGTGTCGTTTTTACTTGCTCTGTTTCGCTAACTGAAGCATTATTTCCGCCGTCTTCTAGCGCTTCTAGCAGGATAATAGCTTCTTGGGCAGATAATTTTCCTTTTTGCACCAATTCAAGTATTTTTTTTCTTTCCTGATTCATTTTCGACTTCCTCCTTATCCGTTATAAAAGGTAATACGATTACGAAACAGCTTTAGTTTCACTTAATTGGTACTTGGTTTCCACTAATTAAATCCTGCTTTAAATTGCCGCTTCAGAGTCGCTTTTGGGCATTTGGGAGCTTCACGCAATAAACGCCGCTTGCGAGGTCTCCCAACCCCTTTTTATATGCCTCCAGCTTCCCCAATTTGATAAAAGAACTTAGAATTTCTTCTGAATTATAATGTTAATGTTTAGCAACGAGTTCTTCTACTTGTTCTTGCTCGGCGATTCTTTTTTTCATACGCTCTCTATCACGTTCTAGGATTGGTTTTAAATACCTTCCTGTATATGACTCGGAACTCTCAGCCACCTTCTCAGGTGTTCCTTTTGCGATAATCGTTCCACCTTTATCCCCGCCTTCAGGTCCAAGATCCACGATATAATCTGCTGTCTTAATGACATCAAGATTGTGTTCAATAACAAGCACTGTATCTCCATTATCAACAAGTCTTTGCAATACTGTAAGCAACCTTGCAATATCATCAACGTGGAGCCCCGTGGTTGGTTCGTCCAATATATATAATGAACGTCCATTTGAACGACGATGCAATTCAGATGCAAGCTTAACTCGTTGCGCTTCTCCACCTGATAATGTTGTAGCCGGCTGTCCAAGCTTCATGTATCCAAGACCTACATCTACGATTGTTTGCAATTTTCGGCTGATTTTTGGAATATTTTCAAAAAATTCAAGTCCATTTTCAATCGTCATATCGAGGACTTCTGCAATATTTTTCCCTTTATATTTTACTTCCAGCGTTTCTCTGTTATACCTTTTTCCATGACAAACTTCACATGGTACATACACATCTGGTAAAAAGTGCATCTCAATTTTAATGATTCCGTCTCCTCGGCATGCTTCACAACGACCACCTTTTACATTAAAACTAAAACGCCCTTTTTTATAACCACGGACTTTTGCTTCATTAGTCGATGCATATACATCACGAATATCATCAAAAACGCCAGTATAAGTTGCAGGGTTTGATCTTGGTGTACGTCCGATTGGTGATTGATCAATATCGATAACCTTCTCTAACTCTTCAATGCCTTTAATTTCCTTATGAGCTCCAGGCTTTGCCTTTGCTTTATGAAGCTTCTGGGCAAGACTTTTATGAAGGATTTCATTGATTAACGTACTTTTTCCTGATCCAGACACTCCAGTAACTGCAATAAAAAGTCCTAAAGGAAATTTAGCATTTACGTTTTTCAAGTTGTTTTCTTTTGCACCTTTGATTTCTAGATATCTTCCATTCGGTTTCCTTCGTTCAGTAGGTAGTGGAATGAACTTTTCACCTGATAAATATTGCCCAGTAAGGGATGCCTTGTTATTCGCTACTTCATCAGGAGTACCTGCAGCGACAATTTCTCCCCCATGGACGCCAGCTCCTGGCCCAATATCAATCAAATAATCTGCAGCTAGCATCGTATCCTCATCATGTTCGACTACAATAAGTGTATTGCCGATATCTCGCATATTTTGCAATGTACTAATGAGTCGATCATTATCCCTTTGATGCAAGCCTATTGATGGTTCATCCAATATATATAGAACACCTGTTAATCTTGAACCAATCTGAGTTGCTAATCTTATTCGCTGTGCCTCACCACCTGATAAGGTTCCGGCTGCGCGGCTTAGCGTTAAATAATCTAATCCGACATTCACTAGAAATCCTAAGCGTTCTTCAATTTCTCTTAAAATAAGTTTGGCAATTTGCATTTCTTTCTCTGATAAAGTCAATCTAGAAAAGAATTGATCTGCTTCGACAACAGAAAGTCCTGTGATTTCACTAATATGGCGCCCCTCAATTTTAACTGCCAGACTTTCTTCTTTTAATCTATGACCTTTACATCGCGGACATGGCTGCTGTGCCATATATTTTTCCATTTGTTCACGAATATAATCAGAGCTTGTTTCGTGAAAACGACGCTCAACGTTACGGATTACTCCTTCAAACCTAATATTCGTTTCACGAACTTGACCGAAATCATTTTCGTATCGGAATTTTATTTGATCACCAGTTCCGTAAAGAATTTTCTGCATATCTTCTTTTGGCAAATCTTGTACTGGAATATCCATTTTAATTCTATGATGCTTACAAATAGCGGCCAATAGCTGCGGATAATATTGTGAACTGATTGGAGTCCATGGGGCAATAGCATCCTCATTCAACGAACGTGACCAGTCTGGGATAATTAGATCAGGATCCACTTCAAGTTTTGACCCTAGACCATCACAATCTGGACATGCACCGAATGGACTGTTAAAAGAGAACATTCTAGGTTCTAATTTCTCTATCGAAAAACCACATTCCGGGCAGGCATGATTTTCACTAAAAAGTAATTCTTCTTCTCCCATCACATCAATAATTACTTTTCCTTCTCCCAGACCAAGTGCTGTTTCCAATGAATCTGCAAGTCTCGTTTCAACGCCTGCTTTTACAACAATACGATCGATGATAACTTCAATAGAATGCTTTTTATTTTTTTCAAGTGCAATATCATCACCTAGATCATATACTTCCCCATCAACTCTTACGCGAACAAAACCTTGCTTTTTAATATCCTCAAACACTTTCGCATGGGTTCCCTTTCTGCCTGAAACGATAGGGGCGAGTACTTGGAGCTTTGTTCGCTCCGGATAAATCATTATTCGATCAACCATTTGTTCAATCGTTTGCGATGTAATTTCAATCCCATGAACTGGACAAATTGGTCTCCCTACTCGAGCATAGAGCAAACGCAAATAATCATATATTTCGGTAACAGTACCTACTGTGGACCTTGGGTTCCTGCTCGTTGTTTTTTGATCAATTGAAATAGCAGGTGAAAGACCTTCAATGGCATCTACATCAGGTTTATCCATTTGACCAAGGAATTGACGAGCATAAGCAGATAAAGACTCTACATATCTCCTTTGTCCCTCGGCATAGATCGTGTCAAAGGCAAGGGAAGATTTGCCTGAACCTGATAAGCCAGTTAATACAACAAGTTTATCTCTTGGAATAGTGACATTAATATTTTTTAAGTTATGGGCTCTTGCCCCCTGCACGATTATTTTATCTTGTGCCATTATATGTTCATCCTTCCGCTTTTAACTCCAAGATAGCATCACGCAGCTCAGCTGCACGTTCAAAATCAAGCGCTTTTGCTGCTTCTTTCATTTCCTTTTCCATCGTAATCAATAGCTTTTCTTTTTCTTTTTTCGTGTACTTTTTCGTTTTTACAGCTGCTGCATATTCTTCGGTATCCTCTGCAGCAACCGTTGCTCTAATAACATCTCGTATACCTTTTTGAATTGTCATTGGTGTAATGCCGTATTTTTTATTGTGAGCTTCCTGTACTGCACGACGGCGCTTCGTTTCCGTAATGGCTTTTTCCATCGAATCTGTCATTTTATCGGCATACATGATGACATGTCCGTTAGCGTTACGAGCTGCACGTCCTATTGTTTGTATAAGCGAACGTTCTGAACGAAGGAACCCTTCTTTATCTGCATCAAGAATAGCGACGAGAGAAACTTCAGGAATATCTAAACCCTCTCTTAATAAGTTAATTCCTACAAGGACATCATACGTACCCATTCTTAATTCACGAATAATCTCAATTCGTTCAAGTGTTTTTATTTCAGAATGTAAATATTGAACTTTTACCCCTATTTCTTTTAAATAATCTGTTAAATCTTCGGACATTTTTTTAGTAAGGGTCGTAATGAGTACCCTCTCATTACGTGCTACACGTTCATTTATTTCTCCTAGTAGGTCGTCTATTTGGCCTTCGATTGGTCTAACATCAATATTCGGATCAAGTAAGCCTGTCGGACGAATAATTTGCTCAACCATTTTAGGAGTATGTTCAAGTTCATATGGACCTGGAGTCGCCGAAACAAATATAGCTTGATGAACATGTTTCTCGAACTCTTCAAATTTAAGTGGTCTGTTATCTAAAGCCGAGGGTAATCGAAATCCATGATCGACAAGTACTTGTTTTCTTGCCTGGTCCCCATTATACATTCCACGAATTTGCGGAAGCGTCACGTGAGACTCATCGATAATAATTTGAAAATCGTCCGGAAAATAGTCTAGTAATGTGTAAGGAGTCGCTCCTGCTGGTCTGAGAGTTAAATGACGGGAATAGTTTTCAATTCCCGAACAGAAGCCCATTTCTCTCATCATTTCTAGGTCATAGCGTGTTCGTTGTTCAAGTCTTTGAGCCTCTAAAAGTTTATCGTTCGCACGCATAATCGCAAGCTGTTCTTCCAATTCTTTTTCAATATTTTCAATCGCGATTGATAATTTTTCTTCTCCTGTAACAAAGTGAGAAGCAGGGAAAATAGCTGAATGTTCACGATCACCAATGATTTCCCCAGTAAGAGCATCTACTTCCCTTATACGATCAATTTCATCTCCGAAAAATTCAACGCGGATACAATGTTCATCTCGAGACACTGGGAAAATCTCTACAACATCACCACGTACTCGAAATGTCCCGCGCTGAAAGTCAATATCATTACGAGCATACTGGATATCAACAAGCTTGCGTAAAAGTTGATTTCTTTCAATCTCCATTCCAGTTCTTAATGAGAGAACATGCTCCCTATATTCTTCAGGCGAACCGAGACCGTAAATACATGATACACTGGCGATGATGACTACATCTCTGCGTTCGAATAATGAAGATGTTGCCGAGTGTCTAAGCTTATCAATTTCATCATTAATACTCGCATCTTTTTCAATATACGTATCTGTTTGTGGCACGTACGCCTCGGGCTGATAATAATCATAATAACTGACGAAATATTCGACAGCGTTGTTCGGAAAAAAATCTTTAAACTCACTGTATAATTGACCTGCAAGTGTTTTATTATGTGCAATAACAAGGGTTGGCTTGTTAATTTCTTGGATGACATTGGAGACCGTAAATGTTTTCCCAGTACCTGTTGCTCCGAGCAATGTCTGATACTTTTTCCCACTCCGAAGACCTGCGACAAGGCTTTTAATAGCCTGCGGCTGATCGCCAGCAGGCTCATATTTCGAAACAATTTCAAATTGATTTTTCAAAATGGCGGCCCCCTACTCTCACTTTTAATCTGAAGACTCTGTTAAAACTCAGATTTTTTCCACTCCGACACTAACATTCAGCGGGTGGTACTTAGCTCTTACTGCACTTCCTCTTTCATAAAAAGAATCGTGTCTTCTACCCCAATTTACTTTGTGGAAAAATCACCGAGTAAGCTTTATCCGAAAACATATAACTACCATTATTGACAACATTTATATGCAATTAATCATGTATTATATTTTACCACAACCTATATTGTAAAAACCAGCAAAAAGCGAACATATATTTGGTTTATATTACAATTGTTTTTCGAGGGCATATAGGTCTTCTTCAAGAGTTTGCATTCTTTGTTCCGCTATTTCACGTGCATCTCGGATAGCCGCGTTATAAAATACAGGTCCAAGTCGATCTTTTATAAATTCAAAACACGTTTCAGCGGCAATCTCACCGATTTCTTCACCGCGTTCCTCCCAAAAATAGTTTTGAATTTCTCGAATCATTTCCCGCTTTTTTTCTGCTGTCAATCTAGGCATTAACATATTAATCGCTCCTTAAAATTATTTTAATATTGATATGCGACCTAGTCGTTCTAATTAATATGGACGAAAACTTTACAAAATGAAAAATGGAGTCAGGCATCCATCGTTGAAACGATGTGGATGACTTACTCCGTATTACGTTGATGTATTATTTTTCTTTTTACTTTTCAATTGATTGGTAGCATACAGGCCTACTGTCAGCGAGGCTGCTTCTATTACAATTAACCACCATGTCTGAATATACCCTTTATACGCCGATACAATAATTAATGCAATCGTTAGGAGAAAACCAACTGTCCGGCTATACGTCACTCTAGTAAAAAAAATCATAAGTAGTACAGGTAAGAAAATGGCAGATATTATTTTATCAATCATAAAAAAACACCTCACATCGAGCTATATGTTCAGTTTTTCTTAAACAATAGTAAAAAGCAAGGATTTTTTTATAAAAAGAGAGATTTTTTTCTAATTTTTGCATTCTCCTATTAATAAAAAGACAATAGATTAAACTTTTTCAGAAAGAATCAAAATTCATAGGAATAAGATTGACATGGTTTACGTTAAATTGCAAAAGAAAGCGTATCACTTGTCAAGAATATGCTATAAATTATTTGAGAATTTACTTTGCTTGAACAAATCTACCACGAATAACTTTGGATATTAGCAAAAAAGCTACAAATAACCATGGATCGTTGCTGAGATCACTTAGTTTCATACCTTTCAGCTACGAATACGCTTGAATCGTGGCTGAAATCACTTGGTTTCTTACCTTTCTGCTACGAATACGCGTGGATCTTGGCTGGAATCACTTGATTTCTTACCTTTCTACTACGAAATCGCGTGGATCGTTGCTGAAATCACTTAACTCATATATTACTGTAGGATTATCCATTATTAACTAACTACTTAATTTTTTGTCAATTAAACGTGTGATTAAGCTCGATCTAATTTTTTCACAACAGTTACATATCCTTAGCTGAAACAGTATTATGCACCAAGGATTTTTTCTTTTCTGCAACTAAATATAACACTAATATAATCAAAACAATAAGTCCCGATAACACATACACATTTTGATAACCAAAATGTACTGCAATTAATCCTAGAATGTAGGAACCGGCTGCAATTCCAATATCGAAAAGTGTAAAGAAGGTTGCTGTAGCGTATCCACTTCTTTCCGGACTGGTTGCCTGTACAGAAAGAGTTTGTAGACTTGGAACAAGTGCTCCATATCCGAAGCCAATTAAAATACCTGATAGTAAAAATAAATAAGATGAGTTTATAAAGGCTAATAGAATTAGTCCTCCACAAAAACTTATGAAACCAGGTATAATTACAAATTTTGGTCCTTTTTCATCAAACCATCTACCTGTATACGGTCGAGTCAATAACATCGCAGACGCATAAACCAAATAAAAAACAGTTGCCAAATGCAACATGTGTTTTTGCTGAGCATATATCGACAAAAATGATAAGACACTAGCATAAGAGAAAGAAATTAGACTGCTTAGCAGAGCAATAGGAACGGATTTTTTTTCGAATAAGTCATGAATGGAAAAAGCTCTTTTTGAGGATATACTTTTTTCAAACTTTTTATCTGATTGAATGGTTAAAGATAGAGAAGTACCAACAACCATTAACAAACTCATAACGATAAATAGTGCATTAAATGAAAAGGTTTGAACAATTAAAAGTGAAAGAATAGGTCCAAGAACAACTGCTAAATTGGTGGACATTGTAAAATAGCCTAATCCAGCTCCACGTCTAGACATTGGCACATTATCTGCCGCTAAAGATCCACCTGCTGTTGTAGCAATGCTAAACCAAATACCCTGTATAAAACGCAAAAGTAATAATCCAGAAAATGGTTTAACAACAGCATACAATATCGTACAAATTAAATATAATACTAAACTGATCCATAACATTTTTCTTTTCCCATAAATATCTAGTATTTTACCTGTAAAAGGTCTGACTACTATTGCAGATAAAAGAAATATCGTCATTAATAGTCCGGCATCTTTATCTGTCCTGTTTAAGCTTTCAAGCGCATATAGTGGCAAGGTTGTGACTAAACCATAAAACACACTAAAAACGGATAAATTGGTACAGAATAAACTAATAAATGTTTTTGTCCAAATTGGTTCTCTTTTTTCCAAAGATGTCATCCTTTCTTCATTTTCTTAAGTAACATGATTAGTTGACTTTGCTCTTCTTCAGATAGATGTTGTAAAAATTGACTTTCGAAATTTATAACAGCTTCTTCAATCGCCTTAAACTTTTTTTTAGCATCATCTGATAAACTCACCATCTTCTCTCTGCGATCCTCACCAAACTTTTCAGTTAACCATCCTAACTCAATTAACCTTTGGACCGTCCTTGATATAGTCGGTGCCTCCACATTTAAATATTTCCATATTTGCGTCAGCGTCATTTCTCCGTTTTGCTGAACAATATATAAAACACTCCATTGAGCAGCAAATAAATCAAATTCCTTTACCGTGTTATTCAATTCTTTACTTAAATTACGAGTCTTTTGGAAAATTTCATGGAACAATGGATTCACTATTTTCACCTCATTTTATTTACCTAGGTAAGTATTAATTATAATTTATTAATAAACATTTGTAAACTTCAAGACAGTATTTTCGCTTAAATGATTGGAGTGAAACCCTTACTCCACAGGCGAATCAAGCATCTGATGGTTCCCCCTCCATCCATGTAAAGTCACACCAAAAGCGAAAATCAAACTACATTAATAAAAAAAGAATAGACTTTCAGACAATGCTGAAAGTCCAACTAGTTAATTTAATTCAACCATTTTACCTTGAGACATATAAACAATCCACTCACAAATGTTTGTAGCGTAGTCACCGATTCTTTCTAAATATTGAGCTGCTAGAAGCAAATGGGTCCCTTGATGAATTAAATTCTTGTCTTTCCCCATTAAATCAATTAGGTCAGTAAAAACTTTATTAAAATATTCATCAATTACGTCATCCTGTTTTGCAATTTCCACTGCTGCCTCGTGATCCATTTTAATGTAAGCACTCAATGAGTCACGAACGATTTTCTGAACAAGCTCGCCCATTTTTGGAATATCGATCAACGGCTTGGCATATTTTTCATCTTTTAGACTAATCGTTGTTTGTGCAAAGCTAACTGCATGATCTGCCATTCGCTCCAAGTCGGTTGCAACCTTTAGCGTTGTAGCAATTCTGCGTAAATCGCTTCCTACTGGCTGCTGTAATGCTATTAATGAAAAGCATGTTTTCTCAATTCCAATCTCTGCTTCATTAATGGCCTTATCACCGTCTAAAACTGATTTTGCCAAATCTACATCTTTTTCGAGAAGAGACTTTACAGCTTTATATACCGCTTCTTCAACCATCATTCCCATCGTCAGCAGTTCTTGGTGAAGCTCATTTAATTTTTCTCCAAACTGACTTCTAATTGCCATCATTAATCCCACCTAATTTTAAGTTTTTCATTAACCAAAACGGCCAGATATATAATCTTCTGTCTGTTTCATTTTTGGATTTGTGAAAATGGTATTCGTGTCGGCAAACTCGACCACTTCTCCATTAAGGAAAAAGGCCGTTTCATCTGAAACACGTGCCGCCTGCTGCATGTTGTGGGTGACTATGATGATTGTATACTCTTTTTTCAATTCCAAAATTAATTGTTCTAGTTTCGCTGTTGAAATTGGATCTAGCGCGGATGTAGGTTCATCCATTAAAATGATTTCCGGCTTCACAGCAAGCACTCTCGCCAATACAAGCCGCTGCTGCTGTCCCCCAGACAAACCAGTGGCAATTTTCCCTAGATTATCTTTTACTTCATCCCAAAGGGCCGCTGCCTTTAAACTGGATTCTACAATTTCGTCCAACTTTTTCTTGTTTTTTTGCCCATGTATGCGTGGGCCGTAAGCGATATTGTCATAAATAGACATAGGGAAAGGATTAGCCTGTTGAAAAACCATGCCGATTCGTTTGCGCAAATCCACTGTATCTATTTGAGGTGAAGTGATATCCATATCACCGATTAATATTTTCCCTTCTGTTCGCGTTCCTGGAATTAAATCGTTCATCCTATTCAGTGTGCGAAGAAAAGTGGACTTTCCACATCCCGACGGTCCAATTAAAGCTGTTACTTGATTTTGTTTTAAATCAAGATTGATATTTTTCAATGCATGAACTTTGCTGTAGTAAAATTGGAGCTGCTCAGTCCGGATAACGGTTTTCTCATTTCTTGCCTTCAATAGTGTCACTGCCATATTAATCCCACCTTTTATCCAAAATTCCCTGAGATGTAATGTTCGGTTTGCTCATTGTAGGGGTTTGTAAAAATTTGCTCGGTTTCTCCGTATTCAATAACTTCTCCCATATAGAAAAATGCAGTGTTATCCGAAATACGTGCCGCCTGTTGCATATTGTGGGTGACGATAATAATCGAATAATCCTTTTTCAGTTCACCAATTAATTCTTCAATTTTTCCAGTTGAAACGGGATCAAGTGCAGAAGCCGGTTCGTCAAGAAGCAGCACGTCAGGATTCATCGCTAGCGCTCTGGCAATGCATAGGCGCTGTTGCTGACCACCAGATAAGGCAAGTGCAGATTGATGAAGCTTATCTTTTACTTCGTCCCATAAAGCAGCTTTCCGTAAACTATCTTCCACAATTTCATCAAGCTTGTTTTTATTTTTTATTCCGTGATGAGCCGGACCATAAGCAACATTTCGATAAATTGATTTAGCAAATGGATTCGGTCTTTGGAAAACCATTCCTATTTGCTTTCTTACTTCGAATACATTTGCCATTGGTGAGTTAATATCTACACCTTTATATATAATACTTCCTTCTATTCTGCAGTTTTCTATTTCATCATTCATTCGATTTAAGCTGCGCAAATACGTGGACTTCCCGCAGCCAGATGGTCCGATAAGAGCAGTCACGCCGTTTTTCGGAAAAGATAAAGAGATGTTTTTGATTGCCTCTTTCTTTCCATAGTAGACATATAATCCTTCCGTCTCCATCGCAAACTCTTTCCCTTGATTTGAAACTGATTTTAACTGTGCCATGCGCTTAGAGTTATTACTTTTTTTATACATCATTGTTTGGGTGGCCATTTAGTTGCCTCCTTTTATACAAGCTTATTTCCAATCGATTCTTACTTTTCTTTATTATGAGGAAGTCATTTTTTTATAAACAAGACCGCCAATCAAACGAGCTCCAAAATTAAAAATTAATATAGCAAGCAAAAGAAGAGCAGCTGCGCCATCTGAAACTGCTTCAATATCAGGAATGATTCCTTCTCCGTTTATTTTCCAAATATGAACAGCTAACGTTTCCGCTGGTCTCATTGGATTAAGAGGAGATGTGGGGGATAACGGGTTCCAATTCGAAAAGTCTAAATTAGGTGTACTCATTCCAGCAGTATATATTAAAGCTGCAGCTTCACCGAACACTCTTCCGGAAGCCAAGATAACCCCAGTTATTATTCCTGGCAGAGCTGCTGGTAAAATAATCGTCGTCATTGTTTCCCAGCGTGAGACGCCAAGTGCAAGTCCTGCCTCTCTTTGCTGTCTTGGAATATTGTTAATAGATTCCTCTACTACGCGCACCATAAGTGGCAAATTAAAAACCGTCAAAGCAAGTGAACCTGATAGAATTGAGAATCCCCACCCCATATAGATAACGAAAAACAAAAAGCCGAACAAACCGACAACAATGGATGGAAGTGAAGATAAAACTTCAATCATTGTTCGAATAAAATCAGTGAACGCGTTCTTTTTTGCGTATTCTGCCATATAAATTCCAGCACCAAGTGAGAGGGGTATTGTAATTATCATTGTGAGCACAAGTAAATAAAATGAATTAAACAACTGTGGGCCTACCCCACCGCCGGGTTTAAATATTTGCGGAGGAGAGGTTATGAAATGCCAGCTCAGCTTTGGTAAACCATGATAAAGAACATACCCTAAAAGACTTGCAAGAACGAGAACAATAATAAATGCAATCAAATAAAATACAATTGTAGCTATACGGTCTGCAAGCTTTGCATTCATGCCTCTTTTCTCCCCTTTCCAATCATTCTTACTGCAATAATAAAGATTAACGACATAATTAACAGTACGAGTGCCAGTGACCATAGGGCATTATTTTCCGCTTGCCCCATGACGGTGTAACCCATACCCATTGTCAAAATACTTGTTAATGTTGAAGCGGGCTCAAATAGGGAAGTAGGAATAACAGAAGAGTTTCCGATTACCATTTGGACCGCAAGTGCTTCACCAAAGGCACGTGCCATACCAAAAATAACAGCTGTTAGTAAGCCGGGACGTGCCGTTTTCAACACTACACGAAAAATAGTCTGCCAACGAGTTGCACCAAGAGCAAGTGAAGCTTCACGCAGCTGCCTTGGTACCCCTCTAATCGCATCAGCGGATAAGCTTGTAATAGTAGGCAAAATCATGATTGAAAGCACAATCGTACCGGCTGCAATACCGAACCCACTCCCAGTAATATGGTTTCTAATGAAGGGAACTACAACGGACAAGCCGATAAATCCATATACAACTGACGGAATTCCGACAAGCAGTTCAATAACAGGCTGCAAAATTTTCTTTCCAAATTTTGGTGAAATTTCTGTCATAAAGACAGCTGCCCCAATGGCCACTGGTGCACAAATTGCAGCAGATAAAAAGGTCACTGCAAAGGAACCAAAGATAAAAGGCAGAGCTCCGATAATTGGTTTACCTAATTCGTTCTTTACTCCAGGATTCCATTTTAGACCTGTTAAAAACTCGATCACACTGCCTTTATTAATATAGAAGGTGGATAAACCTTTAGACGAAACGAGAAAGAGAATAGCAAATGCTATTCCGATAGTTAGGCCGACCGCTGCTAGTGTCAGCATTTTACCGGTTCGCTCAATTCTAACTTTTTTATTGGGTTTCAATAATTGAGCAGAGTTATATTCTGCAAATTTCTCCAAAGTGGCAGCTCCTTTCCAAAATTCCTATTATCGGACAAAAGAAGTCAAGGGAGGTCACTTATGATTTTTTCAAGTAACCACCCTTACTTTTCATATATAGTTCTGTAAATCTTATCTATGGTTATCAAGCTTGATTTTTAAGTCTTATTTAACGTTTCCTTCTGGATCGCGTTCGACTTTCATTCCACTTACTGGAAGGAAGTCCATTTCTTTAAGCAATGTAGTTTGAACTTCATCTGATAGCATGTAGTCGATGAATGCTTTCGTTAAACCTGTTGCTTCACCATTTGTATACATATGTTGGTAAGCCCAGATTTTCCAAGTATCTGTTTCAACGTTTTCTTGAGTAGGCTCATTACCATCGACAGAAAGTGCTAGGATGGAATCATCGAAATAAGAGAATGCTAGATAGCTAATTGCACCAGGTGTTTCACTTACCATTTTTCTGACTGTACCGGAAGATTCTTGTTCTAGTGCTTCAATAGGTTCTGCTCCTTTAAGGCCGAACTTCTCAAATGTAGCACGTGTTCCAGATCCTTTAGGACGGTTAATAACTTGAATATTTTGGTCTTTTCCACCAACTTCTTTCCAGTTGGTAACTTTTCCTGTAAAGATATCAATTAACTGATCTTGAGTAAGATCTTTAACGCCAACCTCTGGATGAGCAACAGGTCCCATTCCTACGACAGCGACTTTATGGTCAACGATTTTATCAGCTGGAATTCCTTCTTTTTCTTCAGCGAAAACGTCAGAGTTACCAATATCAACTGCACCTTCACTTACTTTACTTAAGCCTGTACCACTTCCGCCGCCTTGTACATTAATAACTGCACCAGGATTTTCAGATGCAAATTGTTGAGCAGCTGCTTCTACTAATTGTTGCATTGCACTGGAACCTACTGCTGTGATAGATCCAGTTAACTTTTCTTCTTTATTATCATTTTCAGCAGGAGCTGGTGTTTCATTGTTCCCTTGTTTTGATGTATTTGTTTCTGGTTGCGTGTTGCCGCATCCTGCCAAAGCCATTGTAAACATAAGTACTAAGGCGAAAATTGCGAATACATTCTTCTTCATGAGAATACCCACCTTTGTTTTTTTTGTAATCTACTATCTGCCTTGCAAATATAATATAATCCTTCATGATTAAGCTGGTATGAACTGATTGTTAAGATTGTGTAAAGTTAGTATTTAACTTTGTAAATAAAAAAATGCATCCTTGAAAAAGGATGCATTACTTATATTTCGTTATATTGTTTTTTTGGAAGTGAAACAATAAAAGTTGTGCCCACTCCTTCAACACTTTTAACATCTATTTTTCCATTATGTGAATCGACTAAATGCTTAACGATGGCAAGCCCTAACCCTGTTCCCCCAGAACTGCGTGATCGTGCCTTTTCTACTCGATAAAAACGTTCAAAAATTCTTGGTAGTTCTTTTTGAGCAATTCCGATTCCAGTATCGGAAATAATAAGGTTTACTTCCTTATCCTGTTCTTCAATACTAACAGATATTTCCCCACCATCTGGGGTATAGGCAATCGCATTTGACAGTAAATTTAAAGCAATCTGCTGAATCCGATCTTTCTCGCCTTCAATCCAAATATCCTTTTTTTCCGGAAGAATAAGATGCAAATTCTTTTTTACCGCTCCTTCTTTTATCGTTTGAGCAGTACTTAAAACAGCTTCTGTGACATTTACATTTTCAATCGTTAATGGAATACCGTGGTGTTCGATACTTGATAAATAGAGAATATCTTTAATAAGTCTATGCAACCGATCACTTTCTTTATAAATAATCGTTAAAAAGTTTCGGCACAACTCTTCATCTTCCATTGCTCCATCAAGCAATGTTTCGGCAAATCCTTTTAAAGATGTAATAGGTGTCTTTAATTCATGAGAAACGTTAGCGACGAAATCACTGCGCATCTTTTCTAGTCTGCGAATGTCTGTTACATCATGAAGAACCGCAATTATCCCATTTACTTCACCATTTTCACGTACATAAGGGGCTAAATGTGCATCTACGATTTTTTCTTTAGGATAATAAAAATGTACTTCATTCCGTATCTCATTACCTGTTTTTAAACATTGATCAATCAAATTACTAAGTTCTTTACTTCTCCCTACTTCAGTATGATGCTTGTTTGTAAATGTACTTGGGTCTTCTCCAAGCATTTGCCCCATAGCACGATTTGCTAATAATATACGTCCTTCTATATTGACTAGCAAAACTCCACTCATCATATTTGTTAGAACACCTGTTAGTCGCTGTTCATTTTCATGGAGCTTATCCATTTGGTTTTTTAAACTTGAAGCAAGAACATTAATCGCATTAGCTAATTGACCAAGCTCCCCTTTAGATTTCATTTTTACACGTGCTGTATAATCTTTTTCTTTTAGTTTTTCAGACACACTAATCATTTCTTCGATTGGTCCTGAAATGCCTTTTGCTAGTCTCATCCCTATAAGGCCAGTCAATAGAAATGCTGCAAATAATACAAGAGCAAGACTAATCCATAGATTTCTTATGGCATGCTCTATATTTTGCATTGAGAGAGAAACCCTCATGACTCCAGCAGTTTTATCATTTTCAATTATCGGTATTGTCACATACATCATACTATAGCCTAAAGTATCACTGTATCTAATCGATAGACCCGATTTTAAATGCTCTTTAAGAACTTGCTTTACTTCAGGGCGATTAGCGTGATTTTCCATTTCAGCTGGATTATCTTTTGTGTCCGCTAAAACAACTCCATTTTTAGCAATAATGGTTAAGCGGGATTGAATGGATGAAGATAATGTCATCACTTTATTTTGTAAATCTTCTGCTTGCAGTCCTGTCTTATCCATTTCCACTGCATTTAACACTAAATGCGCGGTTTGACCTAATTGTTTTTCTTTTAATTCGTAGTATGTATTTTTCATCATTTCCGCTAAAAAAAAGCCAGAAACGAGAAGTAGTAGGGACATTAGTAATAAAAATGAAAACGTAATGCGAACCCATAATTTATGCATCTTATGGTTTCTCCAATTTATAACCGAATCCACGAATTGTTTTTATATAGACTGGCTGCTTCGTGTCTGTTTCAATTTTTTCACGTAAATGACTAACGTGGACATCAACAATTCGAGAATCCCCAGCAAAATCATAATTCCATACAGCATCTAAAAGTTGATGTCGACTCAAAACTTTACCTTGATTGTTCGCAAGATATAATAAAAGTTCAAATTCCTTAGGCGTAAGTTCCAGCTTTGTACCAGAAAGAGCTGCTTCATATTTTTCTGGAAAAATAGTAAGCTCTCCAATTTCAATGACCTCATCTTTCACGACCTCTTCAGGAATTTCATTCATATTCGTTCTTCGCAAAATGGCTTTTACTCTAGCAATCACTTCTCTCGGGCTAAAAGGTTTCGTCAAATAATCATCTGCTCCGAGTTCAAGGCCAAGAACCTTATCAAATTCATCATCTTTTGCTGTCAACATAAAAATAGGTGTTTTTACTTTTTCTTGTCTTAATGTTTTACAAACATCCATTCCATCCATTCCCGGCAGCATCAAATCAAGAATAATTAAATCCGGCTTTTCTGCCATAGCCATATCGAGGCCAGTTTTTCCATCTTCAGCTGTAATTACAGAGAACCCTGCCTTCTCCAAATTAAAACGCAATAGCGTCACAATCGAAGGCTCATCATCGACAACAAGTACTTTATCCACCGTCTAACCTCCTTTATTTTTTCGGGGGATAGCCTCTCCATTCTAGTTTTAATGTACGGTTTTCGAGAAGACCTGTCAATCTTCATCAAATTGACATTGTTTTTCGTATGATTCGATATTAGTGTGGAAAAATCCATGTACCGGGGTGCTAGTGTATTATTCGTTGCAGTAAAATTCAATCCTCGGGATTTCTGCTACGATTCAGTCGTATTCTTAATCGAAATGGGAAGAATTCACAATTAAATTGGGAGTTTCATACATTTCTTGCAGTTTCCATATCTAATTGAAATTTTTATGGATTACCTCACGAGTTATTGAAGAATCCATGATTTTCTCCTACAATTGAAAAAGAGCAATAATTTTGCTATTATTAGGATTGGATTGAACTAATAATTTATTTTTAGTTCTTTATCTAGAACCTATGCGAGAGAAAGATTTCTCTGTTGTTTTGGAGAAACTATCATAAAGATTTCAATATAAAGGTGGTTTTTTTATGTCATACGTTATTACTTCACCATGTCTAGGTGAAAAGTTTGGCGAATGTGTGGAAGTTTGTCCTGTCGATTGTATTCTTGAAGGAGAAGATATGTATTTTATCGATCCTGATCTTTGTATCGACTGTGGAGCTTGTCAGGCTGTTTGCCCAGTTGAAGCGATATATCATGAGGAAGATTTACTTCCAGAAGATGAAATTTTCATTCAAAAAGCGAAAGAATTCTTCGCGAATGCAGAGTAATTTCACATATTAAAAAGACAAGGCTGAGATATTTTCTATCTACACCTTGTCTTTTTATTAGGCTCTTTTCTTAAAAATAAATTGGAATTTAAACGGAGTCATTCCGCCTAAAGTCACCTTTTAGTGGTAAAAGCCGGCTTTTAGGCTTTTGCAAAAACAACAAACTTTACGAAAACAGCCTTTTATTATTATAATTTTACCCTCTGTAATCTTAATGCATTCAGAACAACGGAAACTGAACTGAATGCCATTGCAGCACCTGCCAACCAAGGTGCGAGGAAACCCATTGCCGCAATTGGAATCCCTAATGTATTATAGGCAAAAGCCCAAAATAGATTTTGTTTAATATTACGGATCGTTTTGTGGCTCATAAAAATCGAATCAGCAATACTGTTTAAGTCACCGCGAATGAGAGTGATATCAGCGGCTTCCATCGCTACGTCCGTTCCCGTTCCAATCGCCATCCCAATATCAGCCGTTGCTAGTGCTGGAGCATCATTAATTCCATCCCCAACCATCGCGACCTTTTTCCCAGCTTGTTGAAGTTTTTTTACTTCCTCCGCTTTTCCTTCAGGCAGCACTTCAGCAATGACATTTCCGATGCCGGCTTCTTTGGCGATTGCATGAGCTGTCCGCTCATTATCCCCTGTCATCATGATAACTTCAATATTCATTTCGTTTAAGCGCTCGATTGCTTCTCTCGAGGTTTCCTTAATTGTGTCTGCTACTGCAACAATCCCTGCAAATTGACCATCAATAGCTGCAATCATAGCAGTTTTTCCTTCATTTTCGTATTTTTCCATTTTAACAATAGCTGCTTCAATCTCGATATTATTGTCCTTCATAAGACGTCTAGTACCGATAAGAATTTCTTTACCATCGACAACTGCCTTAATTCCAAACCCTGGAATTGCTTCAAAGGATAAAGGTTGTTTTAAAAGAATCCTTTTCTTTTTTATTCCTTCAACAATCGCTTGGGCTAAAGGATGTTCCGATTGCTGTTCAGCGGAGGCAATGTATGATAAAAATTCAGTCTCGTTCAGATGAGTAGAAATATTTGTTAAAATTGGAGTTCCGTTTGTAACTGTCCCTGTTTTGTCTAAAATAACTGTATCAATTTTATGAGTGGATTCTAAATGTTCGCCGCCCTTAAATAAAATCCCATATTCAGCCGCTCTTCCCGATCCTGCCATTATCGAAGTCGGAGTAGCAAGACCAAGAGCACAAGGACAGGCAATAACTAATACGGCAATCATATTTTCTAAAGCTTCGGCAAAGTTTCCAGGTGCCACTCTCGTAAACCAAATGATAAACGTTAATATCGCAATCCCCACTACAATTGGGACAAAAATCCCCGAAATATGGTCTGCTAATCGTTGAATCGGTGCTTTTGACCCTTGTGCTTCTTCAACGACTTTAATGATCTGTGCAAGAGCCGTTTCCTTCCCTACCTTTGTTGCCTGCATTTTAATAAAACCATTCTTATTAATTGTTGCACCGATCACGGAATCCCCAGCACCTTTATCAACTGGAACGCTTTCCCCTGTTATCATCGATTCATCTAAAGCTGACTCACCTTCGATAATTATACCGTCTACCGGTACTTTTTCTCCCGGTTTAACGAGTAAAATATCACCTTCCACTACTTCTTCGAGCGGAATATTTAGAATGACATCTTGTCGCACGACTGTTGCTGTCTTTGCTTGAAGCCCCATTAACTTTTTAATCGCTTGAGAAGATCTTCCCTTTGCCTTTGCCTCAAAAAGCTTCCCAAGAATAATTAGTGTGATCAGAACGGCACTCGTTTCAAAATATAAATCTACTGAGTGAGCACCCGTACCAATTGAGCGAATTACTAAAAATGCACTGTAAAAATATGCTGCTGATGTACCAAGAACAACAAGCACATCCATATTAGCACTTTGATTTCGCAGGGCTTTAAAGGCACCAACATAAAATTGCTTTCCAACGTAAAATTGGATTGGTGACGCTAAAGCCATTTGAACCCACGGATTCATTAATATTTTTGGTACGTAAATAAAAGATGTAAAACTAAAGTGTGAGACCATTGTCCACAGAAGAGGTAGAGAAAGTATTAAGGATAAAATGAATTTTCTTTCCTGCCTTTTAATTTCTCTTTCACGATAATCCATTGTTTCCTTATCATTATCATCATTTTTTACAACCGCTCCATATCCCAATGCTTCGACTCGATCAATTATATCCTTTGTTGATTGGGCTGAAGGATTAAATTCAACCGTTGCTTTTTCAAGTGCAAGATTAACATTTGCTTGGACGACACCAGGCATTTTATTCAATCCTTTTTCAATTCTTGTTGAGCAAGCCGCACAAGTCATTCCCGTAATCACAAATTCTGCTTTTTCAGTGATAACATCATAGCCTAGGTCTTGAACTTTTTTCTGAATATCTTCAAACGATATTTTCTCTTTATCATATTGAACGGTAGCTTTTTCTAAAGCAAGATTCACATTTGCATCCTGCATTCCATCAAGCTTCTTCAATCCTTTTTCGATTCGATTAGAGCAAGCGGCACAAGTCATACCGGTAATTTGAAATTGGTCTTCTGAAACATTCGCATTCTTCATTCCCAAAACTCCTTATACCTATACGGGGTATATTTTTAATAAAAAGAAAGCGTGCATTGAAGAGCACGTTCCTTACGCTTTTACATCATAACCTTGATCATCGATTGTTTCCTTAATTTGTTCTACACTTACTTGTTGATTGTTAAATTCTACATCAACAGTTCCAGTTTCAAGATTTACTTTTACATCAGAAACACCTTGAAGTTTTCCAACGCTACCTTCAACCGCTTTTACACAATGACCACAAGACATTCCTTCAACTTGCAACGTAATTTTTTCCATACGAATCAGCTCCTATTATTTCTTCATTAGTTTTTGTATTGTTATAAGAAATTCGTCTAAGACTTCCGTATCTCCTTCTTGGATTCTTTCGACGACACAATTTTTCATATGACCTTCAAGTAAAATTTTTGCTACACTGTTTAACGCTGCTTGAGTAGCAGAAATTTGCGTAATGACATCATCACAATAAGTATCATTTTCAATTAATCGTTTTATACCCCTAATTTGCCCTTCTACTCGGTTAAGTCTCGTTACTAAATTTTTTTTAACTTCTTCAGAATGATGACTTTTCCGTTCAACTTTTGATTCACAGCAAGGCTCATCAGAAAGCTGTTGAGGGTCTAAATTATGCGCCATTCAAATGCCTCCTTTCCTACATAATAACATACCCCTATACGGTATGCAAATAGTTAAATTATAAAAAAATTGAACTTCACAAAACGCCTATACACATATGTCACTTTTGAATAAGATAAATCGAATATTATTGTTACAGCTAGGAGGGTAGAGATGTCTAACGAAAGAAAACCAAAAGAAATTCATGTTGAAAATTTAATCATCCATGCTCAGAATGTTGAGGTTGTTGAAGAACGACATAATCGGGAAAGAGGTAGAAATAGAGAAGCATCGCCTGCAAGGGATCCGTGGGGATTCTTCTGGGGAAGACCGATGGAGACGCCACAAGAATCGTCACAAGAACAGGCAGTTGAAACAGATAAAGAAAATTAATATGACATGTGAAATTATAGAAACGGAAAGTGATATATCACTTTCCGTTGTTATTTTTCTATCTATGTGAACGCTCATGTCTAAACATGAGGATCATAAATATGCTTATTAAAGTAAATGCTATTAACGCTAAAAATGGAATCGTGATAAAGCCAAACCAGTTGATATATTGAACATTACAAGGCACCCCTTGGACACATGGCTTGATTGATTCAAAACCAGGGACTTTTTGAACTAAATAATGATATAGAGAGATGGTACCTCCAATAAGAGAGACCGGTAAAATATATCTTTTTATATTTATATCATTATAAAAAGCTGCAATACCAAGTATGATAGTTAGAGGATACATAAATATTCTTTGAATCCAACAAAGTTCACAAGGGATATAAAGTCTGATTTCACTAAAATATAAACTTCCAAGTGTAGCCACCATTGATACAATCCAAGCAAAATATAGGGCCAGCTGTTGAAAAGAAAAGGATGATTTGGATTTATTCATATTATTTTTTCAAACCTTTTTCAATTTGTGCTGCAATTGCTTCATAATCAAAAGGATCATCTAACATAACACCATTGATAACGAGGGTAGGTGTATATTTAACATTTACATCTTTCACTAGCTTATCATCAATCATGACTTGGTCGAACATACCTTTCTCTTCTATATCTTTTTTGAATTCATTAAAGTTGATATTTGGAGCATAGGCTTTTGCAATCTCTACTAACATGTCTGTTGTTACCCATACATCATCATGGTTTTGATTGGAAGGTTGTGCATCATAAATTCCTTTATGGAAAGCCCAAAAGTTTTCCGGATCTTGTTTAAAAACAGATTCTGATGCAAGTGCTGCAAGGACTGATTCATTTCCGTGAAAAAGAACATTAATATATGTGAGCTTAGCCTTTCCAGTATCGATATAATCTTTTTGAAGCTGTGGAAAAACTCTTTCTCCCCATGCTTTACATGACGGACATTTATAATCTCCAAACTCTACAATTGTAACAGGTGCATCCTCATTCCCCATTGTTGGTTGGTTTTCTAGATTTTTAAGACTAACCTTTTCTTGGCTCTCATTTTTTCCTTTATTGTTAAAAACCAATACAAGTGCCACAATGATGGCAAAAATGACAACTGTAAATAAAACAATTTTTTTATTATTCATTCAGCATCTCTCCGCATAATGACTTTAATGTCAATAATCGTATCATACCCCATAACGGTATGTAAAATAATTGCAATCCTCATTTGTACTAATTTTTATACGCTGTAAAAAAATTGACAAATTTAACGATTGGCTTTAAAAAGCTTTTGCATAGGAAAGAAATTTATGACAAATACTTTAAATAATACCATTATTTTAAATGAGATGAGTTGAGAAAGGACATGTCTTTTTTCAAAAATAAAAGTGTAAGTACAGTAAAAAATAACTTCAAAAAAGATATACTTATTTTTCCAACCATTGAGGAAAATCTTCATTACATTTCGAAAGCTCTATACGATACGAATGACATAAAAACAAGGAAAATAAATTTTCATGGTATTCCAGGTATGATTGTCTATTTGGAGACGATGGTGAATTCTGAAGAACTTCAACGTAGTGTTCTAATGCCCCTTTCTCAAGTAAATACGATACAAACGATCGACGAAATCATCACAAGTCCTGATTTTACGAAAACAAACCAAATAAATATCGCAGTTACCTCACTTCTCTCAGGTAATAGTGTACTTTTTCTCCAAAATGGGCCCGAGTTTTATATATTTAAAACCTTACAAACCCACCTGCGTTCTCCGGAGGAACCGGATAATGAGAAAGTGGTGCGAGGATCTCATGAAGGGTTTGTCGGTATACTTAATATAAATTTAAATTTAATTAGATCACGTATTCAAAATCGCCAATTAAAAATCGAATACTATGAGCTAGGTTGGGAGTCGAACACACGTGTAGCTATCGTTTATATGGAAGAGATTGCAAATCGAGAGATAGTCAAAGAGATAAAAAAAAGAGTTACTTCTATCTCCTCTGATATGATTTTTAGTCCGGGCTATATTGAGGAATTTATTGAAGATAAACCATTCTCTCCTTTTCAACAAATTTTATATACGGAAAGACCTGATCGTGTTGAAGCCCATTTAATGGAGGGGAGGGTTGCAATATTTTCTGAAGGGACCTCTGACGTTTCTATCATGCCTGTCACTTTTTTTGCGTTCTTCCAAACCCCTGATGATTTTAATATTAGATTTTTTTCTGGTTCATTATTTAGACTTTTAAGGATATTTAGCTTTTGGGGAGCGCTCACACTTCCTTCGATTTATATTGCTATAGTCAGTTTTCATTTTGAAATTATTCCTAACGACGTTATTACCGTAGTGAAAGGCTCTATTGAAAATATTCCTTTTCCCCCTTTCATAGAAGCCCTCATTATGGCCTTCACGATTGAATTGATTAGAGAAGCTGGAATAAGGCTTCCTACGCCTATTGGACAAACAATTGGTATCGTAGGCGGGTTGATTATTGGAGAAGCAGTGGTAAATGCAGGACTTGTATCCAATACCATGGTTATTGTTATTGCGTTAACTGCGATTATGTCATTCACTATTCCTTCATACGAGATGAGTAATACTGTCCGCATATTAACATTTCCACTAATGCTCGCCTCAGCAACACTTGGATTTGTTGGTATTGTTTTTTGTTTAATGATTATCTTAATCCATTTATGTAAATTAGAATCTTTAGGTACACCGTATCTTGCACCATTTGCTCCATTGAAGATTCCAAATTTAAAAGACTCAATTGTCCGTTTTCCGATATGGATGTTAAATAAACGTCCGGGGAATATTAACCCTCAAAAAATCAAAAAACAAAATCCATCAAGGGAATGGGATAAAGATGAAAAGTAAGCAGCATATTTCCCCATTTCAACTAATTCTAGTATTAATTCATGCTCAAATTGGAGTAGGAATTGTATCTCTGCCTTATGACATGTTCAATAAATCTAATGGAGACAGTTGGATTTCCGTTTTAATAACAGGTGTAATCTTGCAAGTAATGATTTTATTGATTTGGATTTTAATGAGCAGGTTTCCAAACAAAAATTTTTTCGAGATGCTGCAAACCTTGTTTGGAAAATTTTTCGGAAAATTTATTACGATATTATATAGCGGTTATTTTAATTTCGTTGCAGGAATGGTTTTGGCAAAATACGGATATGCAATAAAAGTTTGGATGCTGCCATTAACACCTAAATGGCTATTGTTGGTACTTATGATTGTTACGGCCATTTATATTGTAAAAGAAAATCTACGAATCTTAACGAGATTCTTTCTTCTGGCATCTTTTACTTTAATTGTGTTTATTGCTTTGTCAGCATATTCATTAAAATTTTCAAACATAACATACATTCTTCCGATTGGAAGTCATGGTATACAAAAAATCATAAATGGAATTAGCGCAGGATTTCCTTCATTTCAAGGATTTGAATTATTAATGCTATTATTTCCATTCGTGAGAGCTGATCGAAAAAGTGTGTTAAAAGCGGCAACGATTGCGAATGTCTTTGTTACTATTTTTTACACTTTTATTGTTCTTACATGCTTACTCTTTTTTAATCCTAGAGAATTAAAACTTGTTCCAGAGCCTGTTTTATATTTAATCAAATCGTTTTCATTTAAAATCATTGAAAGACCGGATTTAATATTCACATCTATGTGGATTGTTTTAGTAGCAACAACATTGATGAGTTTATTATTTGTTTCTTCCATTGGCCTTTCTTTTGTTATGAATACAAAAAGTCATAAATATTTTGCTTATATTACTGCATTTGCTTGTTTCCTAATTGCACTTATCCCACAAGGTAAATTTGAAATTGAAGCTTTAGGCAAAATCAATCATAAACTCGTTGTCTTTTTCGCATTCGTGTTTCCCATAATTTTCCTGTTAATCTCCATTATTTTTAAAAAGAAAGAACGGAGTGACAGCAAATGAAATATCGCTTTCCTCTTATTTGGATGATAATATTTACAAGTATTCTTGCCGGTTGTTGGGATCAGCGTCTTTTGAAGGATAACAGTTTAATATTGGCTATCGGCTATGACCAATTGGATGGAAAAATTATGACAACGATTTCTCATCCGATATCTTCTCAAGGAGGGCCAAATCAGAGTTCTCCTCCAAGAGAAAATGAACTTTTATCCTCATCAGGAGATACAGCAAGAGATGCTGAAGTCCATATGGAGCGAAAAGTTCCCGAGAAATTTGATATGTCAAAAGTAAAAGTCATCTTACTAGGTAAAGAGTTGGCTTCACATGGTATTTTCTCGATTCTAGATTCCACATACCGAGATTTAAGAGGCCCGTTGAACGCGAAGATTGCCATCATTAAACAAAACGCCAAGGATGGGCTTTCCTTAAATGTACGTGAGTCCATGACGATAAGTGATTATTACTCTGAGTTACTTCATACTTCCGAACAAGGTGGAATAACGAAAAATGAAAATGTCCAGAGCATATTCCCAATCATTTTATCTGAAGGTAAAGATTTTGTAGTTCCATATATGACAATAGAGAAGAAAGAAAATAAAGCGAAAATCATTGGATTAGCAATGTTTGATGATGATAAATTTTCAGGAACTTTAGGATTAAAGGAATCGAGCATGTTTTTAATTCTATCGGATAGCAAGAAGAAAAACTTGCCGTTAAATTTTAAAGTTAGTAATAAATACAAAAAAGAAGATAAAAACTATGTAAGCATTCAAGTGCTTAAGATTAAAAGAAAAATTAAAATCGATGACACAGGTGGAAACATAAAAGCAAAAGTGATTGTAGATGTAAAATTATCTGTCGAGGAATATCCTCAAGACAATTTATTTGACAAAAAGAAAATGAAACAGCTAAATAATAACGTGCAGAAAAAGCTGAATACGCTCGCCGAGAGCACAATAAAGAAAATGCAAACAGCAAATTGTGATGCGCTTGGTATTGGTCAAAAAGTAAAGGCTTATCACTATAAAACATGGAAAACACTCGACTGGAAAAAAACGTATCCAGAAATCCCGATAGAAGTAGAATTTACTTCAGAATTCATCCAGCATGGAATTATTAATTAAACGATTTTCCAATTTTAAAAAATCCTAATTCCAAAAGAGCAATTAGTTTTGCACTTTGAATCAGGATTTTTATTATCTCTAAAAATCACTTAATGACCAAAGAAAAAAGTCAATAATAATTCGCTTTAAGTCAACATCAAACCAAGTTTCTATAGTCAGTAATAACAATAGATATAAGCCAAACAGACTTCTAATTTTATTGCAAACGAATAATATATAAGCAGAAAACAATTAGGAATGACTAGTCTTGAAGAGAATATTCATCCCTAAAGATCTTTTCGAATAAAAAAAATAATCAATAATCCTGAAATTTCCCCGGACGGGAAGAATATCGGGTATGTAGAGACAAGGTTGGATCAATTTACAAATACATATTTCAGCCGAATCTCGATGTTCCAACCTTTGGAAAGACCGAACGGCGTCTATTAACTTCTTGCGCAAGACTTGATTATACTCCCCGATGGTCACCAGACGGCAGATGACTTGATTTTGTAATCTACACCGGAGAGGTCGAATTGCTCACTCAATAAATAGCTGGCCATTTGCAAAATACTAAACAATTGTTGCTCCTACAAAGGTAAAGTCATATCCTGGATGACATTATCTTGAATTTCCTTAAAGCTATCTTTTCCAAACACCATGTGAGCTTTTTCCTTTAGTTCATTTATTATTTCATCGCTCTCCTTTAATGTCTCTCTTATCATTTGTATCAATCGAAGAGCATTTGGTCCACTGACGCCTTTAGCTACTCGTTCAAGAAGGACTTTCGCATCAACGGAAAATTTAGGTGCAAAGCTAAGACACATAACCATATTAAGCTGCAGCGCTTTACTATATTCTTTTGTAAATGCACGGCGAACACCTCCGCGAACACCTGCATAACCATATGAAATCTCAGACACCGCTCGATAAAAAAGAATCATTCCATCCGCATGACTAGATTCTCTGTGTAACCGGAGTTCACTTACTAAGGATGTTAGACGCTTGACTAAATCATGTGCTAATTCCATTGTTTTCCACCAATCTAATAAACGACGCTGCTCCTCTTCACTTAATGTTATCGGTAGTGCATCAGGCATTACTTCTCCTCCTTAATTATGTCCTACAATCGTGGAATTGCTTGTATGTTTTCGATTCGCGAGCGTATAGAGTCCCATTCAGTTCCAAACAAAGCTCGACCTAGTTTTATTGCTTCATTGATACTCTGTGCAATTTGATGATTTAAATAGCGGCTTTGCTCTACCAGATGGTAAATATCAGGGCTTGCTTTTTTTGCAGCAAGTTCAAAATTGGGACTCAACTGTTTTACACTAATTCTCAGTGTATCAAGGTCGAACACAAGTAATTCCTTTACAAGTGTTATAGATTCACCGTTACGAATCCGATTTATCGTTCCTTGAACTGCATCGAATCCATAGCCAATATCAGCTACAGATGCATGATATGGGTTTAGTCCAGCTGCAGTTCTCATAGAAGGAATAGCCCTAAAACCTGTTGTAATAGAGCAAACTACTTCTTTTGCGGCCATCCCTTTTTCTAATGCAGCATAGATGGCATCAAGATACGCTGTTTGCTGGTTGTAGCTCACTCCTGAATAGTTCATATAATCGCCCCCTAAAAATATTGGCAATGCAAGGGTAAGTGTCACTACTTCTTATTATGTATATAAGTTAACACTACAAAGTGAACCTCACCCACCAATTTATTTCTATATCATTTTCTCGTGAACTATTTTAATTCGGATAAAAAAATTTGAACAACAACGGTAAAAATATTGTAAATCATTCTCTTTAAGAACTGATTCAATTACCTATAACTCTAGGAGTAACTAATATGCCAACCTCATATAAAAAAATGAAGAGGGCAAGTTACCCTCTTATGATAAAAATAAATCCGAATTAATCTTGATAAGAATCCTAACTTATAAAAAAAGAAGGAGTGTATTATAAATTGATAAAAGTTAAGGTTAATTTACGGCCACTGGTAAGGAAGATAAATTTACCTACTGTTTTGAAAACAGCTGCACTTCCGGGTGACTCAGTTGAAAGATTATTTATTGCAACCCAGGTAGGAGAGATTTTTTACTTAGGAAACTCAAGTTTAAAGACTTTTTTAGATATTCGCCCACGAATTATTAAACTGGGTACTTTTGAACCAGGTGTTTCTAGAGGTGGATATGATGAACGAGGGTTGATTGGACTAGCGTTTCATCCTCAATTTTATTATAACGGTCTATTTTATCTTCATTATTCAGTAGCTGGAACACAAGGTCCGAGCGCTCTTCCTGAACAATTTAAACCTAACCCTTGTGATCCCAAATCTTTAAGCCTAAAGTGGCTAAATAGAGAGACTCTATATGATCATATCGATACAATTGAAGAATGGGTATTACATTCAAGTGGTCAACCACAAAAAAGACGTACACTCCTGAACTTAAGAAGACCTTTTTTTAATCATAATGGGGTTAATAGTTTAAACTTTTCACCTGAAACTGGAAAACTCATTTTAACAACCGGAGATGGTGGAGCAGGCTATGACCCGTTTAATTTAAGCCAAGATAATATGGAAATAGCCGGTAAAATAATTGAAATTGACATAGCAAAGGATACATTTATCTATAATCCACCAGTAGTTACGCGTTTTAATGAACTTCCAGCACCTATTCAGGAAACGCTTACGGTAATTGCTAAAGGGGTTCGTAATATACCAGGCATTTCATTTCAAAGATTTTATAATCAGTATATTAAATACGTGGGAAATGTCGGACAGGATTTAGTAGAGTCTATTTATTCATTCATTCACTATAATCCAATACCAGTAACTCAGCTTGTTCAAGCTTCTTCAATGAAATCTGAACTTAACCAAGAAGAATTTATTAACTTTGGATGGCGAGGATGGGAGGGCCCTTTTCCTACTTCTACTATAAAGAAATGCCCTACAAATCAGGCTTTAGATGAGAAAACAATTGCATATTACGATGAAGCAATAAAAACTTCAGTGAGGCGGCTTCAACCTTTAACTAGTTATTTTCACAAAGATCCTAGACCAAATAAGTTTGGAGGAACTGCACTTACAGGAGTGCAAGCCTATATGGGGAATGGAATTCGGGATTTAACAGGAAGCGTGGTATTTACCGATCTTGCCCGAGATAAAGAATCTCACTCTCCGGTTCAAGGGGTTTTAGCTTATAGTCGGGTAAGAGCAGATAATAAACTAAGTGATTTTAGTATTATTGAAACCAATTATAATTTTGGGTCTCAATCATCTTATTATGTTAGTTTGGGAACCAATATGGATCAAACCATATTATATTTAGGGGTTTATAGCTCTATGAAAGTGACTGATTTTAACCAAGGTACTATTTTCGAAGTTACTCCATAATTCATTACAAAACAACTTCCAGATAAATATCTACATGTGTGCGAATATGAGTAGCTACTGATTCAGAAAAAAACAAAAAACTTTTCCGCAAGCTCTGTTTTGTTGTTTTCAGGAAGTCTACATTTAAGTTTTGTTTAAATGCCAATTTTTCAACAAAGGATGGAAGAAGTTTTTGACAGGATATTATTCTTATCCGAAACAATCTTATTCTTTTATAAGTAGATTGCAAACTTTAGTCCCTGTTCCATTAATGAGATTATCATTAACCTGGAACCCTATTTCTAACTGAGCATTCTTTATCCCAGTAGGAAAATGACATTTTTGAAAATATAGATCTTTAGTGATTAGTATAGCCCTTATTTTCTCTAACCACGGGATTATTTATTTTGCTCCTGCCTGTAACAGGATTTCCTCAATTGCCTTAAAACCTTTATCTTGGGCATGCTGCAAAGGAGTCACAT
This sequence comes from Lederbergia wuyishanensis, assembly GCF_022900255.1. Taxonomy (GTDB): domain Bacteria; phylum Bacillota; class Bacilli; order Bacillales; family Bacillaceae_C; genus Lederbergia; species Lederbergia wuyishanensis. The sequence continues at coordinate 141,856 of NZ_JALIRM010000004.1, read as the reverse complement.
TATCCCTGTCAGGTATGTTTACGTCAGCGCCGTGCTCTATCAGTAATTTAACTGTTTGTTGTTGTTTTTCGTTTCCGTTATTTAAAATTATTGCTTCTAATAAAGCTGTCCACCCCAAATTATTAACATGGTTAACTTCTATATCTGACCGAGTAAGAAGTTCTATGATTACATCTATATAGCCGTGTTCAGACGCTGGAATTAATGCTGTTCCCCCATACCGATTGGTAATGGATGGGTCTGCACCAGCGTCAATTGTAAGTTTAAGAATGTCAATATATCCCTCCGCACCTGCATATAAAAAAGGATTATTTTTCATGTTGTCTTGAATATTAACATCCGCGCCAGCCTCAATGAGAACTTTTGATGTCTCTAAGTCATTGTTATACACTGCAATCATTATAGGAGTTCGTCCTTGTGAGTCCTGAATATTAATATTAACACCTTCCTTAAGCAGTTTTCTAACTCTATCAGTCTTTTTACCTTCTGTTGCATGTAACAGCTGTTCACTTTTCTCTTCTCTCACGACTTGTTCCTCCTTTTTTTCTTCCTTTAAACTTCGCATATCATTTAAAACACATCCTTGAAGCAATAGGGAAGAACTCAAGAATCCTGATATTATCCATTTCCACATATGGGTATCCCCCATTTAGTCTGTTACTCCCGGTTTCTTTTCAAAGGTTTATATATTTCGGTTAGTCTTCATTTTTAATATTTATTAGACGTTCGTTTTCTGGCTCTGTATGTATTAATACTTGCGCATCAGGAAATTCAAGAACGATATCTTGTTCAATCTTATCACATAACTCATGAGCTTTTTCAATGCTATAGCCTGATGGAACTACAAGGTGAAAATCAATCCATTCACTAGGCCCAGAGCGTCTTGTACGAAAATCATGGAATTCGATAAACTCATTTTTATAAGTGCGAATAATTTTTACTATCAATTCTTCTTCTTCAAGCGATAAACTTGCATCTAATAATGGCGGAAAGGATTCCTTCATTAATTTATTTGCCTCAAAAATAATATATATAGCTAATGCAATCCCTATGATAGGATCTAAAAAGTGCCATCCAGTAATACTTACAAGTAATAAACTGATTGCCACACCAAGTGAAGTGAAAACATCTGTCATTAAGTGGAGAGCATTAGATTTCATTGCCATTGATTTTGTTTTTTCTGCCGTTTTACTAATTGTTTTTGAAACGATGAAGTTTACTAAAGCACCAAAAAGCATAACTAGAATTCCTAAGAATGGTAATTTTACTGGTTCAGGATTGACGAGTTTATGAACACATTCGTAAATGATCCATATCCCTGCTATAAATATCAACAAAGTCTCAATTGTTCCAGAAAGATTTTCTACTTTGCCATGCCCATATCGGTGACTTTTGTCAGCTGGTTTGTTTGAAATTCTAACGGAGAAAAAAGCGATCAGTGAAGCTACCAAATCTAATGACGAATGAATAGCTTCTGATAATACTGCTACTGAACCTGTAAATATCCCTACAATTACTTTTAAAATAACTATTACAGAATTACTTATGACTGATAGAAATGCTACTTTTGCCGAGTTCATATGAAATACCTCTATATTTTTTTATTTGGTACCATGCTAACAAATAAAAGTCGATTGGGTCTACAGCAACCTTTTTAGGAAGCTCTATAAAAATGTATCAATGTAAATATTGTTGCATAAAGCCAATTTCAATAGGAAATATATACTTTATTTAGAAAACCTTCATGGTCTACCAAAAAAATATCCTAACACTAAGTCTATCCATTTTCTACTTTTCCAACTTGAACATTAATGAGATGATTATGTTTTTTTCAAATAACAAAGGGAATCTCTTTTATCTATAAGAACATCATTTGCTTTATTGTTGTATTTATTATTTTTTTGTCATTATAGAAACTACTTTTGGAGGGACCTGTTACTTCATAGTAATTCATCTATACATATAGGGTTTTAGGAAAGAAACTCATAAGTATTTAAGGGGGAAAAGTCGAAGTCCTGGCTGTACGGTGATTATGATGGTTATAGCTCAGAGTACTCACGTGAAGGTATATCTTTTGCATTAATCGTAGTCCTGTTCGTTTTATTAATTATTCGTAGGAGTTTCTTTAGTAGGCTATTAATGCGAAATCAAAAAGGGGCAGATTATTTTCTGCCCCCCTTTACTATAACTAATGTTTTATGAAATTCTTAGAAAACATTACATTAAACTGCTTTTCCTTGTTTAGGCATGTCTCTTTTTTCTATAAACAAAATACCTAGTTCATGATGCTCCCCTTCATATAGGGCACGTTGCACAAGACGTTTCTCACCATTTTTATCAAAAACTTCAAGCTTACAATAGGCACGATTTTTTAACAACGCTTCATATAGATCCTGTTTATTATGTACCATTATATTATTGCAAGTATGGATAATATCTCCCGTTTTTAATCCCATTTTATCTGCAGGGGATTCTGGGAGTACATCGAGCACCATAATGCCACTATTTCTTGGTGTGAAATAGTATAATGCTAATCCTTCACGAACTCTATGTTGATGGGCAAGAAATAACCTTCCAAGTATTGCTAAAATGGAAGCAATTGCTGGGATAATGTCTGGCATTAAAAAACTTACAGAACTGATGGCAGTAATGACTACACCAAGGATAAGAACTTGCTTTCCTAACCTTTTTATAACATTTCCTGGTAGAGTCGTTTGAATCTGTTGTTGAAAACCCATTAAAAATGGAACTAATATTAATGAATAACTTTCCGTTCCCCAATTTATTACTGGCCACCATTCAAATGGCGCACTAATTGGTCCAACTGGCAGAAAAAGAAAGATTGGCAATAGCCACAATCTCTTCGTCTGGATAGCTCCGACCGTCAATCCTCTTCTACTTGTTCTTAGTTTAGGAGAAATATCCTTTAGACCATTCTTTAACATGAGTATTCCTTCAGTAATTGTAAGGGTACCAAGTAAAATAGCGGCTCCTATAAAAAAGCTGGAATCTATCATGGAATTTTTAATAAAGGGTATTTGAAAACTAAAATAATTGGCCGCAATTACAAGTAATAAAGCAAGTCCAATCGTCAGAGTTGGAGATAATAGTCTAGCATTACCAACCAAACCTAATAATAATGTCACGATGGCAATAACCGCAATAATAGGAACTGGAATAGTCAAACCTAGGGAAACGAACAATAGTGATAATATTAATCCCGAAACAATCCCGGCTGGAAGTAAATATCGTAATTCATGAAAAAGGCTGTTTACCCTCACATGAAAATCTCGACGCTCCCTCTTTACTCTTAAATATCCTGCAGTTAAAGCAAGTAAAATTGAAAAATATAAGATCGGATGAAGAAACAAACGACCAATTCCCTTTGCGATTTCAAGCAACCATATTTCCGCCATACTGTCACATCCTTTTTTTCGGAAAGATACTTATCTCCTATTCTATCAGAACTTTCAGGGAAAAAGGAAAAAAAATAGTAAAGAATAAAGGGTAAAAAAAATAATCTCCAACTTGGGAAATTCCCATTGTTGGAGATTGTAATCTATCAACGAAAAGTTTTTAAGGCAACTTGTAATTGAAGGTCATTTTTTTCGTTTTGAATCGCGCTAATAATTTTTTCCTGTAATTCCATTGCCGTTTTTTCATCGATACGCCCAGTTACTGGAATTTGATTTATTGATTGAAAAGCCTTAACCGCTCTTTCAGTTTGCACGTCAAAATATCCATCTTGTCTCCCAGGTCCATATCCTAAAGCTACCAGCATTTCTTGAGCAATTGTTACATTTTCGTTGTTCATGTCAAGCGCTAACGCTTCTTCTAACTGTAAAGAATGAACATGAAAATAAGCCGGTTGCTCGACATCTATAGTAGGTTTTATTCCTTTTCCGTGAATCCAATTTCCATTAGGGGTTATCCATTTAAACATCGTCAACTTAATGTTACTATGGTCATCTAAAGGCACCGCCTGTTGGACGGTTCCTTTTCCAAAAGTTTTCTTACCAACTAATGAATAGTTTTCGATTTCATTCAATGCTGCAGCCAATATTTCTGATGCAGATGCACTTCCTTCATCTATTAGGACGGTAATTGGATATGGCTTTTTCTCCTTAAGAGCTGTGGAATATGGAATTCTTTTTCCTGAACGTTCTTCAATTTGTACATATGGCTTCTTATCTGTCACTAGTTGGAACAAAATATCTTCTACGCTTGAGAGCATCCCACCAGGGTTACCACGTACATCAATGATAAGCCCGGATAAATTTTGTTCTTCTAACTTACGCAACTCTGTTGAAAAATCTTTTGCTGTACCTTGTGAGAAGGAAGTAATTTGAATATACCCTATATTTTTCTCGGAGCTTTTTTTCATATCTGAAAAAACAGTTAAAACAGGAACTTTATCTCTCTTAATATCAACAACAAGCGGTTTCGAGAGTCCGCTTCGAATGATTTCAAGTTTTACAATTGTACCTTTTTCTCCACGAATTTTTTTCGATGCTTCGTAAACATCAAGACCTTCAACGCTTTCTCCATCAATGCTGATGATTCGATCTCTTGCCTTTAATCCAGCTTTTTCTGCAGGGGAATTTTTGATAGGTGAAATAATGATTAGCTTCCCTTCTTGAATCGCAATCTGCGCTCCAATTCCGTCAAAAGAAGAATCTAAGCTATCATTAAATCTTTCCGATGCTTCTTCATCCATATAAACAGAGTATGGATCTTGCAAAGTTCCTACCATTCCTTGAATAGCCCCTTGTATAAGTCGGTTTTCACTAACATCTTCTACATACGATTTTCGTATTAATTCTAATGCATCTGCGACCTTGTCTAGACCAGGATTACTTTCTTTTTCCATTGCAACCTCATGTTCTGATTCTACTTTTTCCTTGCTAAAGTCTATCGTTCCCGGCGGCAATATCCATAATAAAGAAGCATATGTACCTCCCGCGCCCAATAATAAGGAGCAGATTGAAATGATAACTAACCACTTGTTCTTCATGCTTTTCCTCCTCTGCCGCTCATGAAATGTCACTACATTTTCAAGAGTTTTTCCATACATCCTATGCAGCATGAGGACAAGTTATGTGAAGAAACATTGCTTCTAATTTTATTTAGAAAAATATATGGGGCTTGCAAGTTTCGGAAAGCAATATGTTCGGAGTTGAAAAAGGTCTGAACTTTTACTTATAAAGAGAATAGAATTTTGTTGTAAGAGCTTGGATTTTTATCACCCACGATCGTGCTAATTACGTATGGATGAACTAAAACATTCAATATTAAATTTCCTCTCTATGATTTTTATCACTTTTTTAGATATTTTATTTACATAAAAGGGTAGAGAACAGTTAACAACATTAGAAAGGAGCAACAAATAAATGAAAAAGTATTTTTGGAATCTTTTCGCTGTTTTATTGCTTGTGTTTGTCGCAAGTTGTACGCCACAAGACAAGAGCAGCAACAAAAATGAGGCAAACTCTGACCAGGGCAATGCTAAGCAAGAAAGTATTCAGGAAAAAAGTACAGCTAACAAGACTGATAACAAATCAGACGGAGCAAACACCGGCTCTTTTCAGCATATCGATTACAAGGCAAAAACGGCACCAAAGTTTTCCGCCGATGAACTTAAAAGAAATCCTGAAGGAGATTGGCTTACCAATGGTGGCGATCTTTCTAATAGCCGCTATTCACCCCTCGATTCCATCAATACTTCCAATGTAAAGAATTTAAAAGCCGAATGGGTAACAAGTCTAGGCTCAGGCTTTGAGTTTAAATATTCTGGAGAAGCTACCCCGATCGTTTATGATGGGGTGATGTTCACCATAACAGGTGCAAACCACGTCCAAGCACTCGACGCCAAAACAGGAAAAATAATTTGGGAATACAATGCAAAACTTCCCGATGAACTGGATACCGTCTGTTGTGGATGGACAAGCCGCGGGGTTGCACTTGGGGATGGAAAGGTCTTTGTTGGATTATTAGACGCAAGATTAATCGCCCTCGATCAAAAAACCGGTAACCTCGTATGGGAAACAAGAGTAGACGAATGGGAAAAGGGCTATACGATTACGAGTGCTCCTCTTTACTATGATGGGAAAGTTTATACGGGAGTTGCTGGTGGTGAATATGGAATTAGAGGATATATGGCTGCTTATGATTCCGGATTCGGCAGGGAAATTTGGAGAAAGTATACATTACCATCCCCTGGCGAAAAAGGTAGCGAAACATGGCCCGAAAATACTGAAGACATACTGAGAGGCGGTGCTCCTGTATGGCAAACACCTGCCGTTGATCCAGAATTGAACATGATTTATTTTTCTACCGGAAATACTTCTCCGGATTTGGACGGCAGTAACCGGGAAGGAGATAATTTATTTGCCAACTCCGTTATGGCCCTTGATGCCAACACTGGGGAGTATAAATGGCACTTCCAGGAAGTCCACCACGATATATGGGACTTAGATCCTGCGAACCCTGTTGTTTTATTTGATGTGGAAATGAAGGGAAAAATGAGAAAAGGAATTGTTCAAGCTGGAAAAACAGGTTGGCTTTATATTTTAGACCGGACTAATGGGGAACCGCTGGTTGGCATTGAAGAAAAGCCGGTGCCACAAAATGAAAAACAAAAAACTTCCCCAACCCAACCAATCCCAATCGGAGATGCCTTTGTACCACAAACGGTAACCGATGAAGATGTGAAACGCGATCTCCCAAAAGAATTTAAAGGAGAAATCGGAAGTATTTTTACTCCTTTCTGGGACAAGCCAGTTACACTAAAACCTTCACCCCAAGGGGGAGCAAACTGGCCGCCATCCTCCTATAATCCGAACACCGAGTATTTCTACGTGTTGGGAAATGACAATTACTTTGCCTATGCCCATTATGGCGAAGAAGATGAAAATAAATTCAAGGAAGGCAAGGAGTATATAGGAAGCGTCTGGCAACCAGTGGAAAAGTCACCAAGCAGAGGAACTGTAACCGCCATGGATATTAAAACGAATAAAATCGTCTGGCAGAAAAAATGGGATGCAATTGCCTACAGCGGCATCTTGACTACAAAAGGAAATCTTCTTTTTACCGGTCACAATGACGGACGAATCATTGCCTATGACGCGACTAATGGCGATGAGATATGGGACTTTAAAATGGATGCTGGAGCTAATGCCCCACCCATTACTTACGAAATTGATGGCAAGCAATACATCTCCATCTACGCTGCAGGGAATACATTGGCAGGATCCAAGCACGGAGATAAAATCTATACATTCTCATTGGAAGGTCAATACGGTTCTTTGGATGATATTCCGAAAGATCATATTAATACATCACCTGTAAAACATAAAGCAGCCAAAAATGAAAAAGACCAAAAAGGCCCAGATAAAAAAGTTGCTGCAAATGACGGAAAAACCATTTATAAAAACAACTGTCTCGCCTGCCATGGTGCAGAGGGAGCAGGAGGTCACAACGGACCAAACTTACAAGAAACAGATATGGATTTGGATGCAGTTATAAATCAAGTTAATAAAGGGAGCGGCTCCATGCCTCCATTTGATCAAACATTATCTAAAGATGAAATTCATTCAGTTGCTGAATATGTCAAAAGCCTTAGCAAAAAATAATAAATGAAATAAGGGTAATCGTCTTACACTCCAGGGCGATTACCCTTTACTTTTAAAAGCGATTCCCTTCCGTCCATATGTGTGTAGTCTTAAAGATATTTTTTATTTTCATAAAAATACTTTTCTTTAAATAGCTGTGGTTCAAATTTTCTATCATTTTATACATTGAATGTACATGAGATAAGATAAACCGTAATAGGCGAACGATTGCTTAGAAGTTTTATAGATTTACTTTTTTTACTTTGTACGTCCGATGAACAACCATGAAATTGACAACTTGATGGGGATAGGTAAAATAACTCGATTGGTTACCTTGCCTACCTTGTTTTCGACAAGAGGCACCAATACGAAAACTCCTATTAATATACTGATTTATTCGACTCCATCATTCTTCGTACATACACGAATTATACGGAAAGTATAAAACGCAAAGAACTGAGGAACTTGGTCCTCAGTTCTTTTTACATTCATTTATTTTACAGAAGTAGCCTCTACTGCTTTTGCAATGGCTTGTTCAAGATCACCAGTGATGTCTTCGATCGCTTCTAGACCAACTGCCAAGCGGATTAATTCTTCTGTCACGCCAGTTAATTTTAATTCTTCGGCACTTAGCTGCTGATGAGTAGTAGAAGCTGGGTGGATGATTAATGATTTTGCATCACCAACGTTCGCAACGTGTGAGAACAACTTCACGTTATCAATTGTCGCTCTTCCTGCTTCACGCCCGCCTTTAATACCGAATACTATTATTGCTCCCGCTCCTTTAGGGAAGTACTTTTTCGAAAGTTCATAAGATGGATGGTCTTCCAATCCTGGATAAGATACCCACTCTACTGCATCGTGTTCTTGTAAGTATTTCGCTACAGCTTTTGTATTTTCAACATGTTTCTGCATACGAAGATGTAATGTTTCCAATCCTTGTAGGAAAACAAAAGCATTATCAGGGCTTAAGCAAGGTCCGAAATCACGAAGTAATTGAACTCTTAGCTTAGTCGCAAATGCCGCTCCCGGTACATCGATTCCAAATCGGATTCCATGATACGTATGATCTGGTTCAATAAAATCAGGGAATTTTTCGTTATTCCAGTCAAACTTACCGCTATCTACTACAACTCCACCGATGGCAGTTCCGTGTCCGCCAATCCACTTAGTAGCAGAATGAACAACAATATCTGCGCCAAACTCAATTGGTCTGCTTAATACAGGGGTAGCAAAAGTACTATCAACAATTAGCGGAATTCCGTTTTCATGAGCAATATTTGCAACAGCTTCTACATCAAGAATATGAAGACTTGGATTACCAATTACTTCACCGAAAAGAGCTTTTGTTTTTGGAGTTATAGCTTTTCTAAAATTCTCAGGATCTTTCGGGTCAACAAATTTCACATTAATTCCATACTTCGGAAGTGAAACAGCAAATAAATTAAAAGTACCGCCGTAAAGATCAGTAGCAGCAACAATTTCATCGCCTGCACGAGCGATATTTAAAATCGAAAATGCAATTGCAGCCATTCCGGAAGATAAAGCAACTGCAGCAGTTCCACCTTCAAGTTCTGCAACACGTTTTTCAAATACATCTACTGTCGGGTTCATAATACGGGAATAAATATTTCCTGCAACTTCTAAGCCAAATAATTTTTGAGCGTGCTCTGTATTTTCAAAAACATAAGAAGTTGTTCTATAAACTGGAACTGCACGTGCACCCGTTTGATCAGGCACCTGTCCTCCATGAAGCAATACCGTTTCTTGTTTGTAATTTTCTTGACTCATTGTTCCATCCTCCTAAAATATGTGTTTGTTGATTTGAATACTCACCTTTAATGGTAAAGCAAAATGTTCCCGCTACCTTCAAACAAGCAAATGTCCTTGACGCAAAAAGTAGCTTATTGACTTTTTACGTTGCGGGTTTTCGACCTAGAATCGTTGGCACCTGGAGATAGACACTAAAAAACTAAAAACCCTCTTCAATAAGAAGAGGGCTTATAATCAGTTTCCTCCCCTTATCTACCAGATCACAATGGATCCGTAGGAATTAGCACCTTTTCAGATATCATCATCTGAAGGTTGCCGGGCATCGCAGGGCCTATTCCCTCCGCCGCTCTTGATAAGAGTGATATTAATATTCATTTTTAAATTTTCTTTAAACTCTTGAAAACTAGTATATATGAAGGATATTCAATAAGTCAATACATTTTTTACAGATAATTTAAATCACTTTAAATCTTTTACCAACTTTTCCATCATTTCTTCATCCATAGGTCCTAATATCTTCTTTTGAATAACTCCATTTGTCGCAATCAAATAACTCGTTGGAATCGGAATAATCCTATACTTTTCGGCAACATCCCCATCTTCATCCAACGGAACGTGAAAAGTAAGCCCATATTCTTCGATGAATTTTTTGACCTTTTCTGGTCCATTCCCGCCCTTTTCATTAGCAGTCAAATTAACTGCGATGATTTCTACATTCAATTCTTTAGCATTTTTCTTATAAAAGTTTTCCATATGTGGCATTTCTGCTCTACAGGGAGGACACCATGTTGCCCAAAAATTCAAAATGACCTTTTTTCCATTAAAATCGGATAATCTAATCTTTTCGCCATCAAGTGTCATGAGTTCAAAATCAGGTGGGATATCCCCTTCGGTCAATCCTTCATTTAACGCTTCTACACCTTCTATTTCATCTGACGAATTAATATAATATTTTTCTTGTTCCGCTATATCATCTTTCTTGGCTCGTGCATCTTGAATAATGTTCACAATTAATATACCTGCAAGCAAAGCAACTAGCGTTAAGCCAAAGATTTTTTTAGTCACTTTCTGTCCTCCTTATTTTTGCTAGTATGCTTAATATCATTGCGATTATAACATAAATAGCTATAGGCAACGTAAGTAATTGATTTTGCAAAGAATAAATGAGGGCTAAGATCCCAATGTATAAAACCATGATTTGAAGTTGCCAAGTTAATTGTTTTTCCTTTAAAAGAGAAAATGTGACGACAACTATTCCTATCAATAGATGAACAACTACCCACATTGTCGATACGTCTATTAAGTATGCAGAAGCAACCTCATATATAACTATGAAGAAAAGCCAAGCTTGAATAAATTCCTCTATCTTGGCCACATTTTTTTTCACATAAAAATATGTATACAAGATGGCTGCAGCTACACCGATCCATAGGCCTTTGATTCCACCGTTAAAGTATAATATAGCGAGTGGATTAGATAGAATCATTTTAAATTGAAAAAGAATTACACTTAACTTCCACGTCAATATAAAAATAAAAACTACATTCCCATACCAGTTAGCGGTGTCTTTTCGTTTACGAAGCGATAAAAACAACCCTGTCAGGAAAAAGGCTAATAATATTGAAACCCAGGATGCGGGAAAAGATAACGTCCCAATTGTATACCAAGACAAATCATATCAACTCACTTCTACACTATCTAAAATTAAGGCTCTTTTCTTATAAATTGTTGCTATTTTTTAAGAGAATACTTGTAAAACTTTACGAGAAAAGAGCTGCAAACATCTAGCTCACCTTTAAGGGAGAAAACTTAGATATAGGCTTTTACAAAACTTACGAAGACAGCCGAACTTAATTATAGAATTGGAGAAAGTAGACGTGAGAGAGATTCTTTGAATCGAATTAATAGCGATCGATTATGATATTCTTCTAATGTCAGCTCTCGTGAATCCTTCATATCGTCTTTGTAAATATTAACGAGTTCCCTCACTAAAACTTCATCATATAAAAAAGCATTTACTTCAAAATTTAAGCGGAAGCTTCGAACATCGATATTCGCAGTACCGACTGTTGCAAGTTTCCCATCGGCTACCATTGTTTTAGCATGAATAAACCCTTTTTCATATATATACACTTTTGCGCCTGTCTTTAATAATTCACCAACGTTGGACAAAGTTGCCCAGTAGACGAAGGCGTGATCAGGTTTATTAGGAATCATCAAGCGAACATCTACTCCGGAAAGAGCAGCAATTTTTATAGCATCAAGCACACTTGCATCAGGGATAAAATATGGTGTTTGAATATAAATATATTTTTTCGCAGACGTTATCAATTTTAAAATCCCATATTTAATCTGTTCCCACTCAGAATCCGGTCCACTTGAAACTATTTGTACATCCGTATCTCCAATTGCCTCAAGTTCAGGAAAAAGTCGATCCTCATAACTTATTTTTGTAGAAGAGGCTTGATTCCAATCTAAAATGAACCGGGTTTGCATCGCATATACGGCTTTACCAGAAATCTTTAAATGGGTGTCGCGCCAGTACCCAAATCGTTTATTTAATCCTAAATACTCATCTCCGATATTGAAGCCGCCAATATAGCCAATTTCCCCATCAATAATTGCAAGTTTCCTGTGGTTACGATAATTAACTTGCAAATTCAAATGCGGCAAAATAGCCGGGAAAAATGCACTTACTTTCCCGCCAGCTTCAATTAATGGCCCGAAAAACTTCCTTGGTAGTAGCCTTGAGCCCATCGCATCATATAAAACTTTTACCTCAACTCCCTCATTCGCCTTCTTCGTGAGGGTAGCCAATAGTTCTTTTCCTAGCCTATCATTACGAATAATATAGTAAACAAGATGAATATGATCGTTAGCAGCTTTTATATCACTTAACAATGATCGAAATTTATTTTCGCCGTCAGTAAAAATTTCAACATGATTGTCTTGTGTGAGTACGGATCTGTCATTAACTAGTAACATATAAATTAAATCCTGATATTGAGAATTTCGATTATCGTTAAATATAAACTCCCCTTTTTGCAACAATTCTATTTGATATTTCGTTATCTCCATAATCCCGATCTTGTTAGTGTCTTTCCATTCAAAAATTTTCTTTCGACTTAAATTTTGTCCAAAAATCAAATACAAAACGAAACCTGCTACCGGAACAAAAAATAATACTAGCAACCAAGCCCATGTCGCCCCAGCATCTCGTCTTTCCAAAAATACGACAAAACCAGCCAAAACAATATTTAAAAGAAGGAAAAGACTTAACAAAGCCGCCATGATAGACGTAATTGTCATAAATAGCCCCTCTATCCCATAATATAAATCTAATGTCAATTTCCTATATTTTAGCATAATTACCAATTTGAAAGTACTATATGAAACTTTAGATAACGAGAATAACTAAAGGAGTGCAGTCTTAGAAGACAAGCAAATATCCTAATACGCAAAAAGCCGCTCTTTGTTTCTTATGTAGAGAGTGAACTGATGGTCCTGGAAAAGTATTAGTTTAAAAATAAAAACTAAATAAATATATGTTGAACTTAGAAGTAGAATTGTCTGTTAAGCGAAGTATGGGTCGACAGGCTGTAGCTCTCGGCGACTATGAAATAAGGATGTGTTGGCTTTACACGACGTTCCCATTTGCCTTCTGAAGAGGTATAAGAAATACGGTTGTCTTTGACAGCAAATGATAAATTCTCAAAGGAAAAAAGCTAGGCGGAAATTACCATCTTAAAGATAACATTACTTTTGCAACTTATATTCTCTTAATTCAATATAAAAACCGCACCCTATTGGATGCGGTTATCTATTAATTAAAAACTTACATATCTACGTGGGTCAACAGCATTTGATTTAGCCATATTCCAAAGTCCTACATGTAGTTCAAAATGAAGATGCTGACCATATGAATGCCCGGTATTCCCCATTACACCTAATTGCTGGCCTTTAGATACAACTTGTCCTTCGCTGACACTTCTGCTTCTCATATGAGCATATACAGTCTCATAGGTTTGTCCATTTAAATGATGAACAACAAAAACTACATTACCATAACTTGAAGAATTATACGATCTACTTACAACCCCATCTGCTGCGGCAACAATTGGAACTGGTCCTGACGCTGCAATATCAACTCCAGCATGCATGGCTCCCCAACGGCCTCCGAAACCTGAAGAAACGTATCCTACCGCTGGCCTAGAAAATAGTCCTGAGGATACAGGCGGCTTTGCAACTTGGTTAGATTCGACCCCATTACTTACTTGTCCACTTGTACCGCCATTATTTTTAGCAGCTTCAGCAGCTGCTGCTTCTCTAGCCTTGCGTTCCTCTTCAGCTTTTCTTGCAGCTTCGGCAGCTTTACGCTTTTCTTCTGCAATTCTATCTTTTTCTAGTTTAATAGCCTTTTGAAGAGCAACTTCTTGAGCTTTCAATAATTCCGCTTCTTCTTCCAAAGACATTTTTTCACTTTCAAGATGCTTCTTCTGAGCAGCTAATTCCTTATTTAATTGAGCTTTTTTAGCATTTTGATTTTTCAAATCTGCTTTCAGACTTTCTAATTCTTTCAGCATTTCATTTAAACTAGCAAGCTCTTTTTCTACTTTTTCCTGATTCTCTTCAAGCTTTGCTTGATCAGCTTTTTGCTCTTCAATAATTTGCTTATCAGCACTTACTAGAGTTGATATAACAGAAATCCGATCTATAAAGTCACCGAAACTCTCAGCACCTAGAATAACATCAATAAATTTAACTGACCCACCATTCTGTTGAATGTTTCTGGCACGTTCAAGAAGCAGGTCATTTCTTTTTTGAATACGTGTCTTAAGATCGATAATTTCTTTCTTTAGCTTCTCTATCTCTGCTTTCGTATCTTCTATTTGCTTTTGCTTTTCCGTAATTTTCCGATCAGTATCAGTTATCTCTCTTTCAAGCTGTTTCATCTCAGCTTCTAATTGACTTTGGCGATCACTAATATCTGAAATTTTATGATCCTTTTCATCTATCGACTTATTAATATCTGAACGTTTATTTATTACATTTGATTGCTCTTGTTGTAAATCGTTTAATGTCGCGGCAGATGCACCATGGGCACTTGTCAAAATTCCGCCAAATCCTAATGTTACCGCCAATGTCATTGAGAGTATCGAACGTCTTTTCAAAAATAGTTCCCCTTTCTCCCTCTTGCAATTCACCCTTATTTAATAGAGCTTCTGTACAATGATAATAGTTTCACACTTTCAAGAATCGTCTTACGGAGATGAAACTGCCCCAGCCGCCAATAATAACTCCAATTAAAAGCATAATCAGGCTAACTTCATACACGAATGGTGTATATTCGAGTGGTTGAACCACTTGTCTTGGAATTCTCATTTCCATAAAGTCATAAGCATAATAATAACCTGAAGCAACAATACCAATTGGTATGATGGAACCTAAAATTCCTAGCCAAATTCCCTCAAAAAGGAATGGCCAGCGAATAAACCAGTTAGTTGCCCCTACTAATTTCATAATTTCAATTTCACGACGTCTTGCAAAAATAGTAATTTTAATCGTATTTGAAATAAGGAACATAGCTGTGAACAACAAGCCAATAATGAGGACTAAACCGATGTTTCGACTCGTTTTTAATACTTTAAACAACTTCTCAACTTTCTTTTCACCGTACTCTGCAGAGTGGACAAATTCCATTTTGCGAATTTGCTCTGCAACAATAGGAGTATCCGTAGGCTTCTTTGTTTTTACAATAAATACATCGTGAAGAGGATTATCCTGTTTCTCAATAAAGTTCCATTCTTTCCCCATTGTTTTGATTAAATGCTTCAACTCGTCTTCTTTGGAAGAGTACTTTATAGATTCAACCAAATCCAATTTTTCGATTTTTTGCTTCAAATTTTCTTGATCTTTTTTTGATGCAGTTAAATCAATATGGGTTCTTATTTCAACATCTTTTTCAAGATCAGAAGCAAATTTATTCATATTCATCAAAATGACGAAGAAAACCCCAACTAAAAGTAATGTAACGGTAACAGCACTTACTGAGGCAAACGTCATCCAGCCATTTCGACGTAGACTTTTGAAGCTTTCTCTAAGATGTCGTCTGAGGGTTCTAGCTTTCATATCCGTAATCCCCCCGCTGTTCATCGCGGACTATTCTTCCGCTTTCAATCGCTATAACTCTATGTTTAATTGTGTTTACAATCTCTTTATTATGAGTGGCCATAATAATCGTAGTGCCCTTCATGTTGATTTCTTTTAAAAGACTCATAATCTCCCATGAAGTATCGGGATCTAAGTTACCTGTAGGCTCGTCCGCAATAACGAGTTTTGGATTATTGACGATTGATCTCGCAATTGAGACGCGTTGCTGCTCTCCACCAGAAAGTTCTGTTGGAAGCATACGAACTTTGTGCTTTAATCCAACCATTGTCAAAACGTCCATAACTCTTTTTCTAATATCTTTAGGACGTTGTTCTATAACTTCAAGGGCAAAGGCAACATTTTCAAAAACCGTAAGTGTTGGCAGAAGCCTAAAGTCCTGAAATACAACACCAATATTTCTACGCAAAAAAGGGACATGTCGATTTTTTATTCTCGTTAAATCGATCCCATTTACGATTATTTTTCCCGATGTAGGTTTTTCTTCCCTGTACATCATCTTGATAAAGGTAGATTTTCCCGCACCGCTTGGGCCAACGACATATATAAATTCACCTTGGTTAATGCGGATGTTCAATCCATTAGCGGCAACTATGCCATTCGAATATCTTTTCACTACATCCTGCATTTCAATCATACTATCACCCGGTTCCTAACCATCTTTTCCAATAGACAAATTGTCCTAAATATGGAAATTGTCGAAATGAAAAAAAAGGTGGTTTTTTTGTTGTTCTTCTGTTTTCTCGCTATATATCTTATGTATGCGAAAAAAGCTGATGCGTTCTGTCGCTTGCTGGCGAAAAATGAACCCAAACCTATTATAACATCAGATATTAATATGTTAAGGGATAAATATATTACAGTTTCATTTCATTTTTGTCGATTTCCTCCTTAACATTACCATTTTTATAGTTTTTTAGTATTAGGAATAAAATCCTGAGTATAAAATAAAGATATTTTTGTTGATTTTAGCTAACAAAGCCAAAATAAAAAGCAAAACATGAATACTGTTTTCATGCTTTGCTCTAATCGTCTTCATCTACTACTTCTATCGGAATTTCTGTGAAAGTTTCATTGTCATGTATAAATTGGTCCGTACTAGATGATTCTTCTCCCTTATTTGGACTTGAAGACTCATCCTCTCCAAAACCAAATTCCTTTTTCATCCCTTTAAATTCTTTCATATCCTCTTTTATTTGTTCCGATAGTTCTTTTGGCATCACTTCCCTGCCGTATGTGGCACCTATGTTTAAAGCACCACTTAAATCTTTTATACCTAATTGCGCAAAGTTATTATTTTGTTCATACCTATCTAAGTAAAATTTATCAATATTAATTTCTTTAATAACCATTGGTTGCTGTTGAGTCTTCTCTTCATTTGTTTTCGTTTCCTCCTCCTGCAATCGAGAAAGCTGAACTTCAATTGCGTCGATTCGGTTAGTGAGTTCTATGTGTGATTGTTGAATCTGCAGAACATTTATTTCTAGTTCTCGGATCTGTTTGTCCATTTGTTCGACTGCTTGAATAAAAGGGGATATTTTTTTTATAACTGATCTTTCCAAATGTAGAGCATCTTCACGATGATTGCTTTTGGGCTTTTCCTTCCGAACTGTTTTTTTCTCTGGAACTTTTTGAGGAGGTTTATCTTTTAAATTTAACAGAGGAGTAATTTCTTCCTCAAACGCCAAGATTCTTTTTACATGCACTTCTAGTGCGTTGAATCTCTTCTGTTTTTTCTCTAGTTCGGCTATTTTTTCTAATATCATTTCATGATTTTGTTTTTGGTTAAATAATCCTTTTATTGGCATTTGTAATCCTCACAATTTATATTTTTTACTAAAGAATTGAGGAACTATATACATTCTGTAAGCATTACGATACTGTTTGTTTGCATTTACAACGGCGGCAGATATTGTTCTAAAAAAAATGGGAGAACTATCTGATAGACGGTTTTGGAGAATTTAGCGGTGACGGAGGAAAGGTCTAGATTGGCAGGATACAAAAGTTAGTCGATGGCCACCCTTTCTTCTTGAAAATATTTTCGGTTGTATGTCAATGTTAGGAGCCCGTTATGAAGCTTGGCCCTAATTTGATTGGAATATGTAGGTTCGGGCAATTCAATAATTCTTTGAAACTGCCCCTCTTTTCTTTCTTGTAGGACCGCGTGCCCAAAAATCAGGGGGGTTGATGTTCCTTTTAATAAAAGCCTGTTTCCCGAAACAGAAATATGAAGATTTTCTTTTTCATAACCTGCTAGTTCTGCAACTATGGTAACTTCCGTGTCCGTCATATATATATCAATTTTCGGAAATGTTGTTGAGCTTTGTGGTTGATGATTTTCCGCTGTAGAAGGGCCCCCATTCGTATCCATCGTATCATTCATAAATTGAGCAAAGGAGGATTGATTCATCATATTACTCCAAAAGTCACCCGACTGGTATTTTTGAGCTAGTTCCATCCATTGCTTTAATTTATCGAAATCCATGGGTTATCCCTCCTTTTTAGGTTCATAATATCAAGTATTTTGAATATAGTTCGTTATAGGGGGTGGACTCCGTTGTCTAGTGCTATTAACATTAATATTTATGTAATTAAAATTAATTCCTTTGAAAATGCATCTGCAGTAAATATCGGACAGAACCTATTGGCCGATTGGAATAACTATGACAAAAAGACTCAAGGATTTGGGCAAAATTTAGGAGATGACTGTGGGTTTATAGGAACTAAAAGCGCCGTTGATGATCGAGACCTAATTGATAGTCCTGCATCTTTTCAGAAAATTCCTTTTCCACCAATAGGAGGTGGAAATATTTTGTAGTTTTAATTTTTTTATAAATTTATCACGGTTGATATAGAGAGCAAAACCTTGATGGATTGGGTGGGGTTTGAAAATGTGCCTTTAAAATGGATACGAATTCGGTTAAGTTAAGAAGTTTGATTTTATATGATTCTTTGATCATAGAAATACCAGGTAGACTATTTGAAATAAAAAATTCACCAAAAAAGGATGCATATGCGGCATCCTTTTTCATCTTATTTTTTCTCTGATAACCAAGTTGCCACTTTATCAGCGTCATCGCCACTAATAAGGTTGCCTGGCATACCCGGTCTACCTTCTTTAATCACTGTTAAAATTTCATCTTTTGAGAGCTCAGAACCAATATGAGCCAATTCCGGTCCATTTCTGCCTTCGAGATTCTCTCCATGACATGAAATACAATTTTTCTTTACAATTGCTTCCGCGTCGTTTGTTGCAGTTGTTCCACCTGCATTATTATTATTATTGTTGTTATTCGCGTTATTTCCGCCACCACAAGCTGCTAGCCCAAGAGCCAATGTAATTCCCATAAACAATCCAATTATTTTTTTCTTCAATGTACATACTCCTTTCCATGTCTGGCGTAATTTTAGTATACCAACAATACAATTATTTAAAACTAAACAGCCTCCATACAAACCTACCCACAATTGGAAAAGTTTACAGCAAACCCTTATGTAGTATAGCTTTTCCTCATTTGTTGCTAATATGTGAAAAGTAGTGTGAATTACATAATAATTATTAACAAGTAATTCTATATATGATATAGTTTGCCACCAACAAGATAATACGAATAAGCTGTGTCCGATATAACATTGTGACAAATCCTTGAGTTTTGCCAAGATTTAGGGCAATGCGCGGCACTATTGAGTACATTTCCTTGAGTTATGCCATGATTTAGGACAATACGCGGCACTATTGAGTACATTTCCTTGAGTTTTGCCGGGATTTAGGACAATGCGCGGCACTATTGAAATATTTCTCTGAGTTATGCCGTGATTTAGAACAATGCGCGGCACTATGGGTTACATTTCCTTGAGTTATGCCGTGATTTAGGACAATGCCTAGCACTATTGAAATATTTCACTCAGTTATGCCGTGATAAGAGGCGGTGGTCGGCAAAGATTTAATGTGTGTGTAATTTCATTACGGAGAAAGAGTCACTCGGCGAATCCTTTAGGTTGTTCTTTCATAGTAAGACGCTTTCCCATTCCCTTTAATAGCATAATGTTTTAATAATACCCTACGAATTGTGTCTTCTGATCGTATCCCATTACACCAATCAAAAATAATACTTGTTGTTATTTTTTGATTAGGAAAAATTTCTATAGTCCCACAATTTTTACATGTTAAAACTCTTCTTTTGCTCTCCAAATTAAACGAAGAACAATTAGCGCAGATTACTCCTTTACGCAGTTTGTCATAACTATATTTGGGTAAGTTTGAATATGAAGATTTAATTTTATGCAGAGAAGCAATTTTCTTAGCCAGCCTCATATGATATCCATTAACTTTGGATGAGAGTTGATCAAGCTTAGTGAAAAATCGATTTAATTGGTTTGGAAAAATAATAGGTAGATTTCGGATGGTGTTATATATGTGGAAGTCGGGATTAACGTAGATGATGTAAGACTCTATGGGGATGTTGTTTCCTAGCTCTTGAAGCAATCTCCTGAATAAAGACTCGGATCTTTCTAACTGATTTACTGGATTCTGAATAGGTGTTCCATTGATGTAATACCATTTGCCATCTTCTATGTAATAATCACCTTCATGATTTTTAATCTCGAATAGCAATATGAGCTTTTGAGCAATAATTATTGAATCAATTTGGAAGTTTGTATTATTGCTTTCTAACTGTAAATCATCGAGAACCAGCCATTCTTTCGATAATCGATTCACTCTTTCATCAAACAGTAACTCACCTTCGTAACCTTTTTCAAGCCTGGCTAATTGATCTGCTTCCTCAGTGGATAAAGTTTTCCTACTCTTTAATATCCTAAAAGCTTTTAACTCATCACTTTCAACTCTCGATTTGATATTCATTTTTCACATCCTCTCACGTAATTATCCTTATTGTAGCAATTGCAGCTCAAGAACAAAAGAGCAAGCACCTGTTCAGCGAGGTACTAACTTTTTAGGGTTCTTTCGAAATCAAGGAAACACGGTGAACCGATGTTGACTTACGCAAACAGAAACCGAAAGTTTGCGTGACCAGACGAGAACTACCTTTTTAAAAGTTATCAACAAGGTTCTTATCAAGAATTTCTTAGACAACAAAACCCTACGGGACAGCTTAATCTAGGGGACTTACCAACGTAAAGGGTTCGGATGAGCCCCAATAAAAAAAGCAACCGAACAAAGTACGGCTGCTTTCACTCATTATATTCTTGAACGTAAATACGCATTAATAAAAATATCAATATCTCCGTCTGTTACTGCTTGAACGTTTCCAACCTCAGTATTTGTTCGATGGTCTTTTACCATAGAATATGGGTGGAACACATAAGAACGAATTTGGCTTCCCCAACCAATTTCTTTTTGAGCTCCACGGATTTCAGCAAGTTGTTTTTCTTTTTGTTCCAATTCAAGCTGATATAATTTGGCCTTTAACATATTCATTGCTTTTTCACGGTTTTTAATTTGCGATCTTTCATTTTGACATGTCACGACAGTACCCGTTGGAATATGAGTAATTCGAACAGCGGAATCTGTTGTATTGACGTGCTGACCACCTGCTCCACTTGAACGGTACGTATCAATTTTTAGATCTTCTGTACGAATATCAATCTCAATGTCATCTGTAAATTCAGGCATTACTTCACATGAAACAAAAGACGTATGTCTGCGGCCCGATGAATCGAAAGGTGAAATACGAACGAGACGATGAACACCTTTTTCAGCTTTTAAATAACCGTAAGCATTGTGGCCCTTAATTAATAACGTTACGCTTTTAATCCCAGCTTCGTCACCAGGTAAATAATCGAGCGTTTCTACTTTAAAGCCTTTTTTCTCTGCCCAGCGTGTATACATACGAAGAAGGATAGAGCCCCAATCTTGAGATTCCGTACCACCTGCCCCTGGATGAAGCTCTAGAATGGCATTATTTTTATCATAAGGCTCACTTAATAGAAGTTGCAACTCAAAATCGTTTAAACGACCGACAAGTTCTCTCAACTCGGATTCGAGCTCTTTCTCTAACTCTGCATCATTTTCTTCTTTCACTAGTTCATGAGTAAGTTCCAGATTTTCTTGCGTTTCGAGCAATTCCTTATATTCACCCACAAGATCTTTTAGGCTATTTGCCTCGTTTATCACCGTTTGTGCAGCTTGCTGATCATCCCAGAATCCGGGCTCCAGCATTCTTTCATCAAGTTCGGCAATTCGTGTCTCTTTTTCGTCTAAGTCAAAGAGACCCCCTAAAGTCGGCCAAGCGTGAAGCCGTTTTTTCAAGTTCCGATCTTACTTCAAATAATTCCATTTCCAACACCTCAAATATGGGATTTCTTGCTGTTCAAGTCATGAGCACATATACTTTGCTCATTTATAAATCAAATCTACAAAATGTATGCCCGTCAAAACATCGTCTTAGTCAACGGGCATACATTTATTTATTTTAGATTAGGAGTGACCTATGCTAATCTTCCATGACAATTCTTATATTTTTTCCCGCTTCCACATGGGCACGGTGAATTACGGCCAATACTTTCTTCTTTACGGATTGGTTTTCTTTTTACCTCTCCGCCTTCTTCTTTCGGATTAACAGCTTGCCCTTTTGCAACTTCCTCACGCTGTAAGTTATTGCGAATTTCTGCTTTCATAACATATTTTGCAGTATCTTCTTCAATGGCAGTAACCATACTTTCAAACATAGCAAAACCTTCAGCTTGGTATTCTCTTAGTGGGTCAATTTGACCGTAAGCGCGTAAATGAATACCTTGTCTTAGTTGCTCCATTGCGTCAATATGGTCAATCCATTTTGAATCAACGGAACGAAGTAAAATAACTTTTTCGAACTCACGCATTTGCTCTGGAGTTAAATATTCTTCTTTTTGATCATAGCGAATTTTTACTTTCTCAAAAATTAAATTAACCATTTCTTCCGGATCTTTACGCTTTAAATCATCGGCAGTTAGATCGCCTTCAGGAAGTAAATTCGCATTCACATAATCGATTATTCCTTGTAAGTTCCATTGCTCTTCTTCCTCATTTGAAGGAGTATGAATAGAGACCACTCTTTCAATAACAGAAACAATCATTTTCTCAATTATGTCACGTAAATTTTCTGATTCCATTACATCATTACGTTGTTGATAAATGATTTCACGCTGTTGACGTAAAACATCATCGTATTGTAGAAGCTGCTTACGTGCGTCAAAGTTATTACCCTCTACACGTTTTTGCGCGGATTCTACTGCTTTTGAAACCATTCTGCTTTGAATCGGTTGGGAGTCGTCCATTCCAAGTCTTTGCATCATGTTTTTCATATTATCTGATCCAAAGCGTCTCATTAATTCGTCTTCCATAGACAAATAAAATTGCGTAATACCTGGATCACCTTGACGACCAGAACGTCCCCTCAACTGATTATCAATCCGTCGAGATTCATGACGTTCAGTCCCGATAACCGCTAAACCGCCTAGTTCTTTTACACCTTCACCAAGCTTAATATCGGTACCACGACCTGCCATATTCGTAGCAATCGTTACAGCACCCGGTTGCCCAGCTTCCACAATTATTTCAGCTTCACGACCATGGTTTTTAGCATTTAATACATTATGCTTTATACCCTTTTTTTGTAAAAGTGAAGAAATAAGCTCTGACGTTTCAATTGCTACAGTACCTACTAAAACAGGTTGACCTTTGCTGTTGCGCTCAGCTATATCTTCAACTACTGCACGGAATTTACCATCCATTGATGAATAAATTAAATCTGGACGATCATCCCTTGCAATAGGTTGGTTCGTTGGAATCGCAATAACTCGCATATTATAAATGTTGCGGAATTCTTCTTCTTCAGTTTTAGCAGTTCCCGTCATACCGGCAAGCTTTTCGTACATACGGAAATAGTTTTGGAATGTGATTGTCGCCATCGTCATGGATTCGTTCTGAATCTCAACGCCTTCTTTAGCTTCAATTGCTTGATGAAGACCATCACTGAAACGGCGGCCTTTCATAAGACGTCCAGTAAACTGGTCAACGATAACGATTTCGCCATCTTGCACTACATAATCTACATCTAAATGCATACTTGCATGTGCTTTTAAAGCTTGGTTAAGATGGTGATTCAATGTCACATGAGAAATATCGAATAGGTTATCGATTTTAAAGGCGCGTTCAGCTTTATTAATTCCCTCTTCCGTTAGTTGAACCCCTTTTGTTTTTTCATCATACGTAAAATCCTCGTCTTTTTTCAACATGTTGACGAAGGAATTGGCTTGGATATACAATTGTGTTGATTTTTGAGCTGTCCCCGAAATAATTAATGGAGTTCTCGCTTCATCAATTAAAATGGAGTCGACTTCGTCAATGACCGCGTAGTGCAAAGGCCTTTGTACTTTTTGCTCTGTATAAAGCACCATATTATCACGTAGATAGTCAAAACCAAACTCATTATTAGTACCATACGTAATATCTGCTGCGTATGCTTCTTGTTTTTCTTCCTTTGACATGCTATTTAAATTGAGTCCAACAGTCAAACCTAAAAACTGATATAACTCTCCCATTTCTGTCGCGTCACGATTAGCTAAGT
The DNA here is from genome assembly GCF_022900255.1 of Lederbergia wuyishanensis. Lineage (GTDB taxonomy): Bacteria > Bacillota > Bacilli > Bacillales > Bacillaceae_C > Lederbergia > Lederbergia wuyishanensis. The sequence goes on along the minus strand of NZ_JALIRM010000004.1, from coordinate 117,735 downwards.
ATTCGTTGACTGTAACGACGTGAACGCCTTTACCAGTAAGCGCGTTTAAATAAACAGGCATCGTGGCCGTGAGTGTTTTACCTTCACCAGTTTTCATCTCAGAGATATTTCCTTCGTGAAGTGCGGCTCCCCCCATAAGTTGGACGGGATAAGGATAGAGACCTAGAACTCGTCTGGCACCTTCACGAACAACCGCAAATGCTTCAACTAAAAGACTATCAAGAGACTCGCCTTTTTGATATCTTTCTTTAAATTCTTCAGTTTTTGCTCGCAATTCGTCGTCCGTTTTTCTTTCTATCTCTGACTCTAATGCTTGAATGTTTTCAGCAATCTTTTCCAAGCGTTTAATTTCACGCGTATTTGGATCAAATAATTTATTTAAAAAAGCCACCATATATAGAACGCTCCCTTACATATAAAATTCGGGCGAAATAAACAGTAAAATTGAGGATACGTTATACAGATTTAGCCCAAAATAACTACTTCTGCCTTATAATCTTATCACTATCGGCTTTTCATGACAACAAGCGACCTACTAGTGAATATATTGGCATGATACAACTATTTATAGGAAAATCGCTCCGTAGACAAGCGCCCCAGCAATAACGTAGGCAGGATGAATTTTCCACTTTTCTAGTAGGAAAAGACTCGCTATCCCAATTATTATGGTATGGATATAGCCCGCACCTTCGACCGAAATTGAATTAACGAAAAAACTTACTGTCATAATCCCAAGCAAAACGGCAATTGCAGGTCTTACAAGCTGTGTCATTTTTTTCACTTGGGGAGAATGCTTATATTTTAGTAAAATGCTAAGCAACGTAATCATCATAATCATAGAAGGAGCAACTGTTGCAAAAAGAGCTACCGCAGCTCCCAACACTCCAGCTTGTTGGAACCCTATATATCCAGCCATTTTGGTTGCAATCGGGCCAGGCAAGGCATTTCCAAGAGCAAGCATTTCACTAAATTCGTGAACCGTTAGCCAGCCATACCTATCTACCACTTCATTTTCAATTAAAGGAATGGAAGACGGACCGCCCCCATAGCCAAGAATACCAGGAATAAAGAATGCAAGGAAAATTTGCCAATAAATCATGATTGGCCTCCTTTAACTTGCTTTTCCTTCTTTTTACTTCCTAAAACAAAAGCCGTAATTAGAAGAACAGCAATCAATATTCCTGGATGTATATTCAGAAATTCTAAAGCAAGGACACTAACCAAAACGAGCAAAATTGCCCAAAGCCATCCAAGGGATTTCTTTGATTTTACGACGAAATCCCACGCTAAAACTCCGAGCATCACACCAGCTACTGGCAATACAGCCTTAGACATACCTGCCACCCAAGGTTTATCTTTATGCGCTGCTAGAAGCGTTAAAAATAAAATCATCAGAACTACAGTCGGTATCGCGGTTGCAAATAAGGCATTCATCATTCCCCAGAAGCCACCGACTCTCCAGCCGATGTATCCTGCCATCTTCGTATTAATCGGTCCTGGCAGGGCATTTGCCAAAGCCAAAACATCTGAAAACTCTTCATCATTCATCCATTTAAACGTGAGAACTACTTCTCTATGAACGAGAGGAATGGCTGACGGCCCTCCCCCAAATCCAAGCATACCCGACCGAAAAAAAGCTATAAAAATATCTTTTTGTTTCATTAAGTAAAACCGCCTTTACTTGAAGCACTTCGTTGAATAGGAATATTGGAAAAAAGAATAATAGGATTCTATTACGGACAAGCCTACCCTATTGTTGATTCTATTCCCTGTTTAAAAAGTTCAATTCCTCTATAAGAATAACCTATTTTCTGATAAAAGTTCCAATTTCCGTTTAGATTCTACCAAGCTGCAATCGAACCATCAGTCCTTGATTCCGTTCCGCCCATTAATACTCCTGTTTCGCTGTTGCGCCAAATGGCTTGACCACGTCCAAAGCTTCCTCCATCTACAGCTAATTGGACTTGATGACCTTTTCTGGCAAGTGCCTGTGCAATATGTAGTGGGAAATTCGGTTCGAGCAACACTTTTTTTCCTTCTGTCCATTGCCAGCGAGGTGCATCGAGAGCTGCTTGCGGATTTAAATGAAAATCAATTGTATTTGAAACTACTTGGAAATGGCCTTGTGGCTGCATGTAGCCTCCCATCACTCCAAATGGTCCAACAGCCTCGCCGTCTTTCGTTAAAAATCCAGGAATAATGGTGTTGTAGCATCTTTTCCCAGGTTGCAAAGCATTCGGTTGACTTTCATCTAATGAAAAATCATGTCCGCGATTTTGTAACGCAATTCCTGTATCTGGAACTACAATACCTGACCCAAATCCCATATAGTTACTTTGAATGAAAGAAACCATATTGCCATCACTGTCAGCCGTTGCCAAGTATACCGTTCCACCTTTTGGCAGATCAATTGCAGTAGGCTCTAAAGCTTCATCACCAATTTCTTGCCTGCGTCTATCCGCATACTCTTCAGATAGAAGGTGTTCAACACTAATAGGCATATGTACTGGCTCTGTTATAAACGTCTTTCCATCCATAAACGCTAGCTTCATTGCTTCTATTTGCTTATGATACGTTTCAACACTTTCTTTTTCTGTAAAAGTAAAGCCTTTTGCAATATTAAGAGCCATGAGAGTGATAATCCCTTGTCCATTAGGAGGGATTTCCCATACATCATAACCTCGATAATTCACTGAAACAGGTTCAACCCATTCTGCTTGAAAAGAAGCTAAATCATCCTTAGAAAGAAACCCTCCATGCTTTTCTACGAAAGATGTTATCTTCTCTGCAAGTTCACCTTTGTAAAAACTCTCAGCATTCGTTTCTGCGATCGATCGTAAAGTTGCCGCATGGCCTGGTGAACGCCATAGTTCACCGATTTCTGGGGCTCGCCCATTTGGTGCAAACGTTTCAAACCATGGTTTAAATTCCTCTTTAGTCGAAAACAATTCCAAAAATCGATTGTACGCTAGCTTCCAGTACTTTCCCAAAACTGGCGTTAATGGAAAGCCTTCTTCAGCATATTGTATAGCTGGTTGTAATGTTTCCTTCAATGATAAATTTCCAAACTTTTTAGAAAGCTCAGCCCAAGCCGATGGAACTCCAGGTACTGTAATAGGGATAACTCCATGGACAGGCATTTTTTGAATCCCTAATTCTTTTAGTTTTTCAATGCTAATCGATTTTGGAGAAGGACCGCTAGCATTTAATCCGTGAAGCTTCCCTTTTGTCCACACGAGTGCAAAAGCATCTCCGCCGATTCCATTTGAAGTAGGCTCAACGACCGTAAGTGCAGCTGCAGTTGCAATCGCAGCATCAATTGCGTTTCCACCTTTTTTCAAAATATCCAAACCAGCTTGAGCTGCTAATGGCTGTGATGTCGCAACCATACCGTTTTTTGCAAATACGGTAGTTCGTTGTGATGTATATGGTTGATATAAATGATCTAATTTCATGCTTTTGACAGCCTTCTTTCTAAATAATTGACATAAAGTTAATTTTACTATGGAAGTAAGCATTAGAAAAGGCAATAAGGATAAAAGCATTTACCTTTATCCTTATTTATGAAAATATTCATTTTACCAAACTGCTATGCTGCCGTCAGCCCTAGGTTCCGTTCCACCAGACAATATCCCAGTTTCTGGGTCCCTGCATATAATTTGTCCTCTCCCGAACATTCCAGAATCGACTGCACGCTGGACAATATGCCCTTTTCGAACTAAGGCTTTGGCAATGTGATCAGGAAATTGCGGTTCTACTTCGATGATTTTTTCTTTTATCCATCGCCATCTAGGTGCATCCAGTGCTGCTTGGGGATTTAAGATAAAATCTACTAAGTTCATGACAACTTGTACATGGGCTTGTGGTTGAATCATTCCACACATCACCCCAAATGGTCCAACGGGTTCATTTTCCTTCGTAATAAATCCCGGGATTATTGTATGAAGTGTTTTCTTCCCGCCTTCTAGTGCATTGTGATGATTTGGATCTAAAGAAAAACCACTACCTCTATTTTGTAAGCAGATTCCTGTCCCTGGAACAACAACGCCCGAACCGAAGTCTCCTGCGTGACTTTGAATAAAGGAAACCATATTGCCTTCTTGGTCAGCAGTAGCTAGGTAAACCGTACCACCAGGGACTGGTTCTCCCGCTTCAGGAAGGATTGCTTTATCATTTATTAGAGCACGCCTGACAGCCGCGTATTGTTCAGAAAGTAATTCTTCCTCAGTTACCTTCATTTTTTTCCGATCAGTAATATATTTTAGGCCATCCACATACGCCAATTTTACTGCCTCAATTTGCTTATGATACGTTTCAACAGAATCCTTTGAATCGTAATCAAAGTCCTTTAGCATCTGTAGTGCCATTAATGCAACAATCCCTTGTCCATTTGGAGGGATCTCCCAAATATCATAACCCTTATAATTCACACTTATCGGCTGTACCCATTCAGGTTCATAAGCTGCAAGATCTTCCTTAGTTAAAAAACCATTGTATTTCGCCACACATTCGGCGATTTTTTCAGCAAGTTCACCGCGATAAAAGGCTTCTCCATCTGTTTCAGCGATAGCTTGCAAAGTGCGGGCATGGTCTGGAGACTTCCAAATCTCGCCTATTTCAGGTGCCCTACCATTAGGAGCATACACATTGAACCATTCTTGGTATTCTTCGCCTTTAAACTGTTCGGTATATTCATGAAAACGGATATCCCAAAACTTCCCGATTTCTGATGATACCGGAAAACCTTCGCGAGCGTATTCTATAGCAGGCTTTAACACTTCAGTTAAAGGAAGCTTCCCAAAGCGTTTGGACAACGCAACCCATGAAGCTGGTGTCCCTGGAACGGTAATAGGTAATACTCCAATCCCAGGCATATATTCATGCCCCATTGCTTTTACCTTTTCAATCGAAATGTTTTTTGGCGCTGGCCCACTTGCATTTAGACCATGCAGTTCATCCTTTGTCCACACAAGTACAAAGGAATCGCCGCCAATACTTGTAGAGTTCGGCTCAACAACCGTTAAGCAGGCAGCCGTCGCGATTGCCGCATCGATCGCATTTCCCCCTTGCTGCATAACTCTAAGACCAGCTTGAGCTGCCAGTGGTTGAGTTGTTGCTACCATCCCTTTCTGTCCATGAACCGTCATTCTTTGCGAAGAGTAAGGATAATATTGATGATCTGTCTTCATATACAATTCTCCCTAGTTTTAAATTTTTTCTTTTTTATACCCCTTTTTCATAAAAGCGTTGGTGCAAAAGTTACGAAAGCACTTACAATAATTCTAATTTATTGAATTATATATTTCTACTAAAATTTTTCATACATAAAAACACGCAGTCAATATAACTGCGTGCTTTTTCAAATTAAATTTAGTTTGTTTCAATTAATCCATATTTACCGTCTTTTCTACGATATACAATGTTTGTTCCATCTGTTTCTGCATCTGTGTAGATGAAGAAGCTATGTCCCAGCATGTTCATTTGAAGAACTGCTTCTTCGCTATCCATTGGTTTTAAATCAAAGCGCTTTGTGCGGACGATGGTCATTTCATCATCATCCTCTTCAAAAGCTGCAGCTCCGTTAACATTTGTATTGAAAAATTCAATACCATTTCCTTTTTCACGGAATTTACGATTTACTTTTGTTTTATGTTTACGAATTTGTCTTTCAAGCTTATCAACAATTAGGTCAATCGCAGCGTACATATCGTTATTTACTTCTTCTGCACGAAGCGTCAATTGTGGAATCGGGATTGTAATTTCAACTTTAGATCTTTTATCAGGATTCACCTTTAAGTTTACATGTACATTTGCTTCAGGAGTTTCATTAAAGTAACGCTCTAGTTTTCCAACTTTCTTTTCTACATGATCACGAATTGCTTCAGTGACCTCGATGTTTTCACCACGAATTTGGAATTTCAGCATATATAACTCCTCCTTTTATAATGCTATGTATATATATTTCTATACAAAACTTAAAAATCCTTCCTGTTTCCTATAAATATTTTGTCGAAAACGTGAAATTTGACACTTTTTTTATTTTCTTTTATCGTAAAACATTCCATCCAGTTGTTCAGTTGCCGAATAAGGATTAGCATATCGTTCTGCAGATATCTTTCTTTGTTCTAACCCATTGATATCCTTTTGAATATCCAGTTGTACTTTTTTTAAGTAGTTCGTCATTTCCTTATCCAATAGGAGCAGTTTATTCCCAGCTAGTTTTTCTTCAAAAGAAACCGGCTTTTTTATCTTGGACAGCCATTCAGCACGCTGATCTAACAATTGCTCAATCTTCTCAATTACTTCGTCGCGATTCGTGGGATTTGACTTAGATATTGTTATGATATTTTCTGTTATTTCCACGCATTTTTCGACAGCGTTCATTAAACTCCGTTGCCCCCAACTGCATGTTGCATCTGGCGATTCATTTGAATAGCCTGCTTCCAAGTATCACGGAATTCGGTTATAAGTTCTTCAACTTCCTTCAGTTTTTCCAAGTCATTATGAATATTCACTTCAATAAGCCGACGATTTGCATAGTCATAAAGGGACATCATATTTTTAGAAATTTCCATATCCATATTTAAAGTCACCATTAACTCCGAAATAATATTTTGAGCCTTTTGGATATTCGTATTTTTCACTTCAATGTCCTTTGATTCAATAGCAACTCTCGCCAAATTGATAAATTTCAAACAACCATTGTAAAGCATCAGTGTAAGCTCACCAGGTGATGCAGTCGTAACAGCATTTGTACGATAAGCTTGGTATGGATTAGCGCTTGCCATTTCATTCACTCCTTAATGTTAAGGACTTTTCCCTATTACTATTATCTCATAAACCAGTATTAAGAGCCCGAAAATTGCTGCCATAAATAATTAGATTGTTCATTAGCACGTTGAATTGCTTTTTCCATGGCAGTAAATTGACGCCAATAGCGATCCTCAGTTAATTTCAATTTTTGTTCAAAACGAGTGATTCCTTTATCCACATTGTCAAGCTCGCGACCAATCGTAAACTGCTGATTTGTAGAAGTGGCACGTCCCGCTTTTTCCTGCAACTTTTTCATCGTTGCATCAACCGTGTCATATAGTTTATGCACGACTCCTCGATCAGATGTGCTTCCATCTCCACGGAATAAGTTTTCAACAGATTGTGGATCTTTCTCAAGCGCCTCTTTTAGCTTAGCTTCATCGATTTCAAGCTTTCCACCTTCCAAATAATTAGCGGTGGTTTTAATGCCGATACTCGCAAGCTGTTTAAATAGGCCATTCGTTTCGATCACGCTGGACATATCCAATCTCATACTGGATAAAACACTAGAAAGAACTGAATCACCTTTTAAAAGACCACTTCTAGCCATCTCTTCCCATTTTTCTTGTTGCTTATCGGATAATTCTTCTTTCTCATCATCCGTTAAAGGCTTATAACTACGGTATCGATTCTCATTTAACTTACCATTAATATCAGCAATTAATTCATTATATTGCGTGACAAATGCTTTTATATTTTCAAATACTTGGTTAGTGTCGTTGCCGATGGAAATAGAAATCGGTTGGACAGTATCTTTAAGAAATGTTTGTTTAAGTGTAAACGTGACGCCGCTCATTTCGAAGGTGTTGGAGTTTCTTTGTGTATCCAGACCGTTAATGGTAAAAATGGCGTTTTGTCCATCGGTGTAATCACTGTTTGAAAACCCTAAAACATTTTCAATAAATTGTCCACTAACAATTATGTCCTGCTCACTCTCACCACCAAATTTCCCTGTTTCTTTTCTTGTTAAAGTCACTTTATCGGAAAATGAATCATAAAACATTGTAACGCCTGCAGTGGACTCATTAACTTTACGAATGACACTATTTAGAGTGTCATTTTCATTTATAAAGATCTTTTCATTTACTTCTCCTTTAGAAGTTTGGGTCTTAATATCGAATGATGCGTAATTTTGCGTATACGATATTTTAACGTTTGAACCTTGAGGAACCCCAATGATCGGAGTACCTTCTTCATCATTTTTAAAAACATTCTCCGTTTCATTAAAATGAATTGCACCCGTAGAAGGAATTATTTTTCCGAGATTTTGACCAGTGGTTTTATCTTTAAGGTAAAACAAACCATCAGCGTTTTGAACCGGGTCTCCAATAACTAAGTTAAATGTAGTGATACCGTCATCTAACGTTATATTTACTTCTAAATCTTCTTTATTTACTGGTCTTCCAAGATTAATCACATTTAATGGTACATCATCTGCTACATCGATGTTTTGTGTTTTTTTGTCTAAAACATAATCTACCTTGACAACACTATCTTTAGTTAAAGGTGTGCCAAACGTTAATGTACCATCATTGCCGATAGAGACTTGTCCTGCACTAGGGTTTGCCGAGGATACAACTTCAAGAGTTTTACCATTAACCTTAATATTCGCACCTGGTTTAATATTACCACCAAATAAATCAAGCTTTACCTCTTGGCCAGCCTCTTTAATATTAAACGTTTTTGTTTCTACAACACCTTGTTGCCAGACAATATTATTAGCAAAAGCCCCTTGCTGACTTACAAGACTCCTAGTTGAATCTATTTTATTCGTATCACTCGAAACTTTATTTTTCGTTACCTTTATAGCAGCACTCGCCAACTGCTTAACCTCAGAAATCGAATACGATGCCTGCGAAGCACCACTCGTTACAGTAGCCGAAACAAACGTATCATTCGAGGATGTCACGGTTCGCGCACGGTAATTCGGTGTCAGTTTCAAATTGGCTAACTTGTCCCTAAATGACAACAATTTTGTGTTCAAAGTACGGTAGTCGTCGCGTTGCCATTCGAGTGTTTGCTTTTTTTGTTTTAGTTTATCTAGTGGCATGCGTTCTGCGCGCATTAGATCTTTGACCATTTTGTCGATGTCCATGCCACTTGCAAGACCTGCAATTCTCATATATAAACCTCCATTTCAAAACATAACGCCGGAGTTTTTAGTAAAAAACCGAGGTGTCAGACCGGCTACTTATACTCGCTAAATTTTTTTATCAACCATTAATCCCAAGTACTCAGTCATGGCCGCAAAAATATCTAACATTCTTTTGGCTGGTATTTCTTTTACTACTTCTTGAGTTGCTTCATCTACAATGGTTACGTAATATTCATTCAACTTATCGTGATATTGAAATTTCAAATGGGTGTTAGGTGAAGCTTTCAAAAAGTCATTCATGCTGCTTACTACTTTTTCTAATTGATCAATTGAATTTAAATTAGGTGAAGTTTTTACTTTTTCTACATCTTGTGACTGCTCTTGAGACACATTAACTCCTTCAGCCCTGTTTGATACAGGTTCTTTAATTGAAAGATTTACCGATAAACCTCCTCCAACCTGTCCTACCATTGCTTTCTCCCCTTCGTACCAGTTTCAAGATAATCTAGTTTTTATATCGGCAATCTTTACCATTTGTTTAAGTGAATACTCTATTATTGTGTTTATAAATCATGTACTTTTGCATTCCTTTAGCATTGTCAAGGGCTGTCCCGGCACAGATAACAGCTTTTTCCAATTCCCCCCTCTTCAATTCCAATTCTGCCTTCAGTGCATATTTCATCCATGTAGTTTCAATTTTCTCTACGTATTCCTCCGCTTTTTCAAAATTCCCCTCGTCAATTAATACAATGCCTTCATAATAATATTGAAATGGAAGTGGTTTTATCTCGTTAATGTACTTTTTCATTTCTAAGACATCTTTGTTATATAAGGAATATATTGTTTTAAAAATGGCTTGGTGTTGAGTTTTTTTGTACCTTTTTAAAATTTTTTCAAGTGATTCCGAAACGACCATATCCTCTTCATTGGCTATACCATAATAAAAAGCAATCAATGGTTGGTTAAGATTATTTTTCATAAATCGCTCTATGTTTTTAATATTCTTCGAAAAATACATGTAGTAGACCTTTGGTGCCAGAATAATTAAAAACAGGAGCACAAACGTTAATGCAAATACATATGGCATTGGAATATGGTGTGATGATAGTAATCCTATTAATACAAAGGCAATAATTAATGAAAGAAAAAATGTTTTTTTCAAATTAATCCCTACTTTTCTAAAAAATTATGTTTTATCTAAAGAGAATCGGGAATATGATTAATACAACTCCATATATCACTTTTCCATTAAAGGAGTGGTTCTTATGAAGTACAATGTTGATGGTCCTAAAGTGGCACATGGAGTGGAGACCCCCTAAAGGGTCAGGGAGACTGGTGATAACGCCAGTCTCTTTCTTTTTTATAGACAAGTGCTCATTTAGTTGTCCATATTGCTCCAAACTTCCATTCTCCATATATGATTGAGTCAAGCTTACCCAATATATAAATAGGAGGATCCACGTGAATCATTACAATCAGATAGATTATGCACACTTACCTATGGAATATTATCATCAACATATTCCAATGGAGCAATATGATAAAAGAATTTTGGGTCGCCCATTTGGATGGGGAAAATCATTTGGATTTGGCTTGCCTAGATTCGGATTCGGAAACCCTTTTTTCATTTAACATGTAAAAACAACATTGCCACTCGTTTGAGGCTAGTCTTACGAAATATTAGGCTTGCCTCTTCGACATTTCCCGGGAAATGTCGAGTCTTCGTTTATTCCGTGGGAAATAGGGAATAAGAAGATATGAGAAATCTACTTAAAAGGAGAATGCCAATTATGAAAAACAAAGCTATATTTACAACACTTGCACTTGGCGCTGCTTATTTACTAAGGAATGAAAAGTCCCGAAATAAACTCATGAATCAATTTAAAAACATGAGTTCAAAAAACAAGTAGATTTCCCTAACAAAAATGCCCCTTATATTAAAGGGGCTTTTTGTATTTTATTTCTAATGAAGCGGGATTCTTCCTTGTTCATGACTCGTTAGCCAAGAATCAAGTTCTGTGATAGGCATTGGTTTCGAAAAATAAAAACCTTGCAATTGCGGGCAACCCAATTTTTTCAGAGTTCGCCATTGCTCAATTGTTTCAACACCCTCGCTGACAACATTTAAATTTAATAATTTCGCAAGGTCTATAATCGTTTTAGCAATCCCTTTACTCACTTCATTATTTGCAATATCGCGTATAAATTGACGATCTATTTTAATCTCCTGTATTGGGAAATGTTGTAAGTAATGAAATGCTGAAAAACCTGTTCCAAAATCATCAATGCTTACTGAAAAACCAAGATTTTGCAATTCGGCAATTCTATTTTTTACTCTCTCAAAGTCCTCCATTGCAACATTCTCTGTGATTTCGATGACGAATTGACAAGGATTAACTTCATATTTATCGAGACATTCTTTCAAAAACTGATTCAATCTTGAATGTAAGAAGTGTCTAGGTGAAATATTGATGGATAATGTGTAATTGTTTTCTCCGCATTCCTTCCACTTTTCAAGTTGCTTAAAGGCATTTTCAATTACCCATTCATCAATAGCCATAATAAGGCCAGTTGATTCAGCAAGCTCGATAAAATTAAGTGGTGGTATGAGCCCTTTTTCAGGGTGATTCCAGCGGATTAGTGCTTCAAATCCAATAATTTCACCTGTAAAACTATTTATTTTTGGCTGGTAATAAAGTTCAAATTCATTTAAATCGAGCCCTTTTCGCAAGTTCATTTCGGCAAGTAGATCATCTTCTATCATGTTTATCATATCTTCTGTGAACCTTGCCTGAACAGATCTTGCATATTTTTTCTTAGCAGTGTTGAGAGCAACTTGTGCCATTTGAATACATTTATTAGCATCTTGTCCGTGATCAGGGTAAATGCTAACTCCATAGCTATGCGTCACATATACGTCCTGCCCTTGAATGAACATTGGAGCATGCAGGTTTTTGGCAATTTCCTCCATGCTCACACATTTAACCTCACCGTCTGAACTTGCCGGTAAAAATAGTGCAAAATGACCGAACCCAATACGTGAAACTAGTCCTTTTGATTGGATGGATTCTTGAAGGCGCCTTGCTGTTGTCAATATCACTTCATCGCCGCTACTATATCCAAGAACATCTTGAATACTGTTAAACTGGTCAAGTTGCAAATATACCATTAACCTCTTTTCACCAGGTTTCAATTCATTCATCATTGTATCCACTTGTTCGAGAAACGCATGATGATTAGAAAGACCGGTCAACGGATCAATATATGCAAGTTCAAGCATTTTACCTTCTTCTTCAATCCAATTTATCCGCTCAAAGATAAAGCTAACCATATCTGCAAGCATTCCCGCAATTGTTTGATCTAACTCAGACCAAGATTTAGTCGAAAATGATTCACAGCAAAGTACTCCACCGATACCTTTACTTAAAATCAATGGAACATCCAGCAATGATTTAACGCCACCCATTTGTTGGAAATATCCATTGTTCAAATCTGCAACACGTGAATCTGTTTCAGTATCTGTAACTGCCAGTGATCTATTTTTTACAATTTCTTTAAAATATCTCGGCATTTTCATTGATTCCAGCTCTACGCCTAGTAAATGTCTATGAGATTTTCTATCATATAAGTTGCGGCAAGTTAAAATTGTTTGGTCCTCATTAAATATCCAAATGCCGACTCGATCACAATTAATTAATAATGAAATGGTTTCACATAATTCACGAAGCATTGATTGGATTTCCGCTTTAGAAATCGTTTTAGCTTTAGCTAAATCAAATAGTCGTTGTTGTTGATCCCTTAATGTTTTTTCCATTTCAACTGCTTCAAATAATCCTTTTTCGATATGAGGCAAAATAATATAGAGGATTTCGTTATTGGAAAGAGAACTAGATGATACATCGAATAGCCGATCTCCAATGAATAGTTCAGTCTCTTTCACACTGCCACTTTTCATTTTTAATAACTTAGATGTAATGGTCGATTGATACTGCTCAAAAATGTTATTTCGATCGTGAACGAGCGAAAATGATTGATTTTCTCTATTAAAAAGCAGTATACAGGGAGCATGATGCCATACCATTTTAACACGTCCTTGTGTTATAAATTAAAAATACTCGTATTCTATGTATCGGCAGAATAATGAAGATTTGTAGCAATAAATGTATTTTTTTTCATAAAAAAGAATCGCTTCCTATTGAAAGCGATCCTTTTTCAGCCACTATGCATTTTGTCCTACGTGTAGGTCCGGAGTTTTCTTCATTCTATTATCTTTACGTTGTTGCATTGCTTTTTTGACAGCTGGGATTAAGAATCGGTCAACTCCATAATATGTTGCGCCTTTCCAAGCTATGAGTAGAACGAATGCTGCTAGTAATAATGTTGGATTTGTCGCTATAGTTCCTGCCCAGAGGAAGTTAAGATTCATGATTCCTGCTGCGACAAGTGCTGGGACTGTTAATGCTCCAATAATTAATCCAATACCGACTAGCACTTCACCCCATGCTACTAAGAAGTTAAAGAGAGTTACATTTGGTAGAGCGACATTTTCTAGAAACGTTGCGTACCAAGCTTGAACGATTGGTGCTTCTCCGCCTGCTTTTGCTATTGCTCCGTGTATGAATCCAGTTGCATCAAAACCTCCAAATGCTTTGTGCCAACCTGCCTGCAACCATTGTACCCCGAGCCATATTCTTAATACCGCCCAAAGGATACCGATGACTCTTTCATCTAATACCTTTTTCATTTTACTCACTCCATTTTTTTGATAAAGAGCATTTGTGAAAAATTTCACATTATTGTTTAAAAAAATTTATAAGTGCTTGATCTGTTATGATGTTAGTTTGTGAATTATTTCACTATCTCTTTTCACTTATAATATACTATGGTTTCATCCTTTTTGCAACAGACATTTCCTATATTTCAATATTTTGACATAATTGGATACCCAGATTAATTTATATAAGAAAAACGAGTAAAAGAAAAGCCAAATCATTAAAATTACACTTCAACCAGTCGAAAGCGATATAGAGAAGCAAGCATTTTTCAGACTTTAAAAAAAATATGGAAAACGATGTCAAAATGAATGGCGATAGGACTTGTTTATGCTATACTACTTCTTAAAAGGAGGCGATGGAGTTAAATGTCAGACAAGAAAGTTCGCTGGGGTATTATGAGTACAGCAAGTATAGGAAAACGTTCTGTCATTCCTGGAATTCAAGAGTCAGAACGAAATGAAGTTGTAGCAGTAGCAAGTAGATCTTTAGAAAGTGCTCAAGCTTTTGCGAATGAGTTGGGGATAGGAAAGGCATACGGAAGCTACGAGGAATTACTTAACGATCCTGAAATCGATGCCGTTTATATCCCACTACCGAATCACTTACATAAGGAATGGACAATCAGAGCTGCAGAAGCAGGAAAACATATTTTATGTGAAAAGCCGATTGCTTTAGATGAGCATGAAGCGAAAGAAATGGTAGAAGCATGTGAAAAAGCTGGCGTCGTCCTTGCCGAAGCTTTCATGTATCGCCACCAAAAAAGATATGAAGATATTAAACAACGGATTAAAAATCGAGAAATCGGTGAAATACGTGGAATTCATGGAGTTTTTACATTTAATAATGCCGGTGACTACACCAATATCCGTTATACGAAAGAATGGGGAGGCGGATCCATTTACGATGTTGGATGCTACCCTATCAGCGCCGCGCGTTTAATTTTAGAGGAGGAACCGCAGGCTGTTACGACACACGCTTTATTCTCGCCGGAACATGGAAATGTAGATATGATGGCATCTGGATTAATGGAGTTTTCCAATGGAGTTGCGTTGACATTTGATTGTGCCATGTGGGCAGAATTTCGTAATGAACTCGAAATCCTAGGAACAGATGGAAGAATTGTTTTAAAAGCTGCGTTCCTCGGTGACCAATCTTACGAAATCATTAAGGGTGGACAAACAGAAACCGTTCCTGACGATAATATCAATTCTTATAAATTGCAGGCTGATAGTTTTGCAGAAAGTGTACTTGATGGGAAACCAGTAAAATTCCCATTTGAGGATATCCTTAAAAATATGAGAGCAGTAAAAGCAGCTTTAGAGTCAGCAGAAAAAAGAGAAAGAATCATTTTAAATTAAAGGGGTTGAACGTAAATGAAAAGTATTCGCGTAAAAGGTGTAGATAAAGATATTTCTAGTTTAGTAATGGGTTCTGATTATTTTACACCAGAAAAAATGGACCTTGTAACAGAGGTATTAAACAATTACATGGAAATCGGTGGAAATACGATTGACACTGCCTACATTTATTATGGAGGTAAAAGTGAAGAAGCAATCGGTATTTGGATGGAAGAAAATAAGCGTCGTGATGATGTCATCATTTTAACAAAAGGTGCTCATCCAAATCACGAAGGACCACGTGTCAGCAAAAAAGCGATTGACGAAGAATTAAAAATCAGCTTAGAAAGACTTCGTACTGACTATGTTGAATTGTATGCTCTACATCGCGATAACCCAGAAGTGCCAGTGGGCGAAATTTTGGAAACGTTAAACGCTCATGTAGAAGCTGGTCGCATTGGAGCTTTTGGTGGATCTAACTGGTCAATCGAAAGACTTCAAGAAGCAAATGACTATGCAGCTAAGAACGGACTTGTGGGCTTTTCATTCAGCAGCCCGAACCTAAGTCTTGCAAAAGCGCAAGAACCATATTGGGCTGGATGTGTTTCTGTAGATGATCCTATGTTAGCTTGGCATGAAGGAAATAATATGCCACTTTTCTCATGGTCATCACAAGCTCGCGGATTCTTCACTGGAAGATTCACTCCAGAAGATCGCTCCAATGAAGATCTAGTTCGCGTATTTTATAACGACGACAACTGGGAGCGTTACCGCCGTGCTGAACAGCTTGCTAAGGAAAAAGGCGTGGAAACAATCCAAATCAGCTTAGCTTATGTATTGAACCAAAGCTTCCCAGCTGCTGCCATCATTGGACCACAAAACAAACAAGAAATGGTATCCTGCCGTCAAGCTGCAGATATTAGGTTGACAGAAGACGAAATTAAATGGCTTGATCTTCGTACTAGATAATAAAGTAGCAGAAGCGCATGTCGAGTCCATGATGAGAAAAAATGATGAGCCATAAAAGCAAATCATTGTTAACTATCATTGGAAGGGATGTAAAAATCCACTATTCAATATGCGTTAAAGCTATACAATGACAAAGACCCGGTGAGAATATTCTCGCCGGGTTATCAATATCTTCATTTTATTGAAAGTTTCCATTCCACTTTCATTGTACTCCATTCACCATTTTCGAAATATGAAAGAACTTCAATCGTTCCAATTCCGTCAGCATGATAAGCTCCACTCACTTGCCGATAACTTTTTAAACCATACCCAGCCTTCCCTTTTATCTTCACAATTTGAAAAAACGCAATTGGATCTATCATTAATTCAGCAGGTTCATTTAACATGCCTTTTTTTTGGTAAAGACCTAGCCGGATGTAATCCTCACTACGATTCGAAAGATTTAATTGAATTGGATTTGGAATCCCCGGGACTGTCATAAACGCCTTGAAGTTATTTTGAAAAGAACTTTCAACTGGTAATGGCTCAGGTAAGGGTAATTCACGAAGAGTTCCTTCTTTTATTGTATGTAAAGCGAAATTATAGAGTCCCCCACTTCCCCCTGTTGCGCTTGAATAAAGAATGTCATCAGCACCATCATGATTCAAATCAACAAATTCAAGTTTAGGTTCAAATCCACCTTCATAAAGGATTTGGATTTTCCGAATACCTTTCCCCTCTATTTCAGCACAAACTTCTTGGTAGTAATCTTTATTATCTTTTAGTGGATTTCCATACACTGTTATTTTTTCAGGAATGCCATCACCCGTCACATCATGATGATATTCCAAAATGGTTTTCGGTTTTTTTGCAGCAAAAACTGGAGAGATATGAGAAAAAGAGAACAATAAGGCCATGGCAACAATCATTAGACTATATCTTTTCATTAAATCATCTCCAAAAGGTTTGGTGTTTTATCTATTTTTCACGTTCCAATCAGAATTATGTAATGAGACAAGGATAAGTTTCAGATTGTTAAATCTTGCATAAATTGTAGAATTTTGTTGAAAAATGGTATATACTTAAGTACCGAACACAAAGTCACATATCATCCATATAGAAAAAGGCAAACTATTTGAAAAGATAGGACGCAAAGCTAAGGGTCTAAAGTTGAATAGGGTAAAAGCCCTATTAACTATGATCGCCTGGTTACCAAATGTTGTTTTCTTATATTAATGACTTGATAAGCTTAATATAAGTATCTTTTTGGCTATTCTTTTTGAAGAATAGCTTATTTTTTTAAGGAGAGTGTCTCAATTGTCGATATCCATAGAACAAAGAAATAAAACGGTTAGAGACCTGCTTAATGGAACTTTCACATCATTTAAAAATGTAATTCCAATTCAGCATGAAACTAAAAAACCTCAGTTATTAGGAAAGTCCTTGCACCTTCAATACGGAGTTCTAATTGGAATTACAGGAGATATTAAAGGAAATATCATATTATCTTCTAATCCAGGCGTTTTTGGATCCATCGGAGAAGTTATGTTTGGGATGTCGTTAGAAGGAGATATGCTGGCATCATTCAGTGGCGAACTCGGGAATATGATTGCTGGCTCCCTCTCAACTATTATTGTGGAAAATGGACTTAAAACTGATATCACGTCTCCAACAATAATGGAAGGAAATACGACACTATCCGGTTATGATAAGGCAATTCAGTTAACAATTGTTTTAGAAGAAATTGGGGAAATGGATATTTATTTATTAATAGATTGAAGATAAAGCTGTCATCGTGACAGCTTTTTTTATTTAGAATCTTGGGATTTTAAACTAACGCATATTAATTACAATGACAGAATTATTTTAAATGGCATAATAGTTATAAAAGGATGGTGATTTTTATGGGGTATGTAGAAGATTTACGTAAATTAATTGGAACAAGGCCAGTGATTTTAGTCGGTTCAGTCGTGATTGTCATAAACGAGAGTAATAAAGTGTTGTTACAGCAGCGCAGTTATCCATACGGTGTGTGGGGATTGCCCGGTGGACTAATGGAATTGACTGAATCAACGGAGGACTGTGCAAGAAGAGAAGTGTTCGAAGAAACTGGATTGGTCATCGGGGATTTAGAACTACTTTCAGTTTCTTCAGGGCCGCAAAACTTTATAAAAGCACAGAATGGTGACGAATTTTATGTCGTCACGATAACATATATCACAAGAGAGATTTTAGAAGGAGGCCTAAAGGTCGATGGTGCCGAATCTTTAAGTCTTGATTATTTTGACTTAAACAATCTCCCTGAAAACATGGTTGGAGGTCACCGGAAAGCAATCGATAAATATGTTAATACAATATCTGAAAACCTTGATTCCAGGTGACACCGAACTAATTTGCGGATTTATGCGTCTGCAGCAGGATTTTTAACTTGTACTCAAATTCTTTTCAGATTGGTCATTCTATTAGACATTTGATGCGTTTTATTAAATGTTCTCAATACTTTTTTTTTGACGTATGAAGGGTCCTTTTAGATGTTTGAATACCAGTATTAGTCATTTTCTAATTCTATTAGCGGCTTCACGATTTCTATTACTCTTTTTGAAGCTTTTATTATTCGATTTACAAATTCTTGGCTCATCGGTTCATTCGGATTATTATACACTTCACAGTATTAACAGCTTACTAAAAAGGCTTCAAAATCATTAACGCAATTATGACTAAAAAGATAAAGCTTGCGATATGTTCATAGAATAAAAGTTTCTTTCCTTCACGTTTATACTCTTCAGGAATCTCATCACCTTCATGGGCTTTAATTTTTGCTTTAAGTGGTTTGGATATCGGTGATAAAACGATTGGTCCCATAGCAAGAGCGAGTAAAAAGAGTATTAGACTAGTAATATACCATCCTTGACGAAATAAGCTTGTGTTAATTGTACCCATTAACACCCCAGAAACTAGTAATAACGTTCCGCCAATCATAACAAAAATATGGATTCGGTTTTTTATTTTATACGCGAGCTTTAGCTCAGTAATCGTATTTGCTGATTTACCAATTTGACTTAATATAAAGCCGGGACCCATTCCTAAAATTGCAGAAAAGATATGTATAAAAACTAATATTTTATAAAATGTAGCCACTTATGTTCCCTCGTTTCATGTTGAAGAGGATGACTTTTTCAATCATCCTCTTCGGAATTAACCATAATTCCAGCAACTTGAGTGAGTCTGCTAAAAAACATCTCTCCGGCAGGATGATTACTTAGCCCCACTTCATCAAATGCTTCCCTCATACAACGAAGCCAACTATTTGCTCGGCTTGGCGTAATTTTAAAGGGAAGATGTCTGTATCTCATCGCAGGTGGTCCGTATTCCATACTGTAAAGCGCTGGGCCTCCTAGAAACTGTGTCAAAAACTTCCTTTGTTTTTCCATAATAATATGCATATCCCCTTCAAAAAGAGGGCTAATATTTGGATCATCGTATACCCGAGGGTAGAATGCATTGACTAATTCTTCTATTTTATCTTCACCGATTTCCTCAAAGAGCGATTGTAATCGAGGTTCCTTCACTATCATACCTCCCAATGTATCTTTCTTTCATTATATAGTATAAATCAAAAATAATGATGTGATATACATCACAGTGAAGGAAGTGATGTAAGTTTCTAATTCGATGCTATTTCTTTTTACTGTTGGCACTGCCTCTCCTCTGCTTCTTGTTTCATTTGTTTCTTAATCATTCTCTGTCTTCTTTTACCGCCCAGTTCACTTCCATATACAGGGTGGTCATTCTTTTTAGTTAATACTTCTTTTCATTGGCCTGTCACTCTTCGGTATGTAGCTGCATTGACGAAATGCTCGTGCAGGCTACTCTCTAGGGAAAACATTACACATACAATTAAAGATTCGTGAAGAATTATTCACTTTACACAGACTTAACCGTTAATAATGGTAATCCTTCTTCATATTGTACAGTATAACAATTTTTCTTAGTCTGGTAACTTACAGGTTTAGGATGAATAATTTCCCTAATATCAAACTCTCTATTCTTCATGACATAATCAAACATTTTTAAAAAGTCAGCATCAAGTCCGTGATCTGTCGATTTGAAAATTTCACCATCTACTGATGGGGTAGATATTTCATGAAATGAACAATGGTTAATAAATTTACAAAATTGCTTCTTATCTATATGACTTATTAAATTATCCGTTGTACCATGAAAGGACTCAATGATACATGAGTTCTCAAATTTCTTATATATTACAGCTAAATCTAAAATATCTGCATCATATTCTAGCTTACGCACCAAATAATCGAACTCCGTTTGTAAAGTCATATTACCAATTTTAGAAAATAATAATCTCGATGAATGTAAATATACTGGCTGCAACCATGCCGAGTTATCTATCAAAAGAGAAAACAGGTGTGGAGCCATTGCATTACATAGATAACATAAATAGGCTCCATGTGAATGCCCATACGCTATTATTTTATTCATGTTAAATGTTAAACCATTGTCCTTTAAAATATTTATTACATAATAAATAGCTGTGAGATGGTCCATAGCCTGCATTAGACCCATATCATTAAAATTGTCTACTGTCTCATTTAATATTTCCTTTAAAGATAAATTAATTGGGTACTTACTACCAATCTCAATAAATTCTCTTCCATTAAATCCATCTTTAAAGATATTTTCTATCTCAGAACTTGAGAAGATTCCTGATAGTTCATCTCTAGAAAAGTTCATTTGTACCGAATTGCTTCCCTGCATAAATTCCTGTCCAAAATAATCACATTGAACTACGACTAAATTATATTGATCAGCAAAGTTCTTTCTCATTTTTTTATATACGTTTGAACTTGCATTACCTCCAAATCCAGGTATCAATAATAAAATTCCTGTTTCTTCGTTAACACCTTGATCTGGTTCTGAGAAATATATATTAAATTTTCTTAATCCATCCCCACCATAGATATTTGGATGAGATGGCCAATGAAGTTTGTAGTCTTTAGACATAAATGCGACTCCTTAATTTAATATATCGCAAGTTTTTTATATTAGTACTTATCCTTCTTCTAAGTACTGGAATCACTTATTATTGAATATTTACCTTGTTATTTTAGAAGAAACCTATCTCACCAAGCATTTAACCCACCATCGATTATTATATTCTGTCCCGTTACATAACTTGAAGCATCTGAAGCAAGATAGATTAGTGCACCAACCATCTCCTCTGGCTGAGCCATACGTCCAAGAGGGACACGATTTCTATAATTATTTTTAAAGGTATCATTCTGTCCACTTTCAACTCCACCAGGTGTAATTGCATTTACCCTGATTTTATCCTTGGCCCAATAAGTTGCTAAATATTTTGTAAGACCAATTACTCCAGCTTTAGAAGCGGAATATATTGCAGGTGTATTGATTTGACGTCCTAAATAATTAGATCCCTCATATATACGTTGATCTGGAGCCATCACTCCATATATAGAAGATGTTTGAATGATTGACCCACCAGTTCCTTGCTCCTTAATTACTTGTCCAACATGTTTAGCAACTAAAAACATGCCATCTAAATTGATGCCCATAATTTCTTTCCATTGATCAAGCTCAAATTCTTCAAAATCAGCAAAAAACTTATCTAAATTATTTGATTTTCCAGCAGCATTATTATGAAGAACATCTATCGTTCCAAATTCCTTTTTTACATTTTGAACCATTGTAATTACTGATTCCTCAGAGGATACATCACATTGAAAGGCTACTGCGTGGGTCATATAATTTTCTTCAATAAATAATGCCGTTTTTTGAGCTTTTTGAAGGTTAATATCTACAACAGCAACATTTGCACCGGCATCTGCCAAACCAGTACAAAAATGATGTCCTAAAATCCCTGCCCCACCAGTCACAATAGCTGTTTTCCCTTCTAATCTAAAATTGTCAAAATATGATTTCTTCATACTAATTCTCCTCTTTTTTTAGCAAGAAAAGAA
Organism: Lederbergia wuyishanensis; assembly: GCF_022900255.1. Taxonomy (GTDB): domain Bacteria; phylum Bacillota; class Bacilli; order Bacillales; family Bacillaceae_C; genus Lederbergia; species Lederbergia wuyishanensis. The sequence goes on along the minus strand of NZ_JALIRM010000004.1, from coordinate 95,768 downwards.
ACAAATTCAAAATCTAACTCTGAATCAATATCAATGGAACGTTCTTCTGGCATCTCATATAGTATTGTATTTGATTGGAAAACAGAAGTAGATTTCAATAATGATTCTCTTCGCCATATATATATAGAAGCATTCATATCATAACTTTTTGGTGCATCTTGACGTCGGACAATACCTTTTTCTAAAGGCTTTGAAAGGGAAACATAACTATCTATAACTTCCACAAGATTAAAATAGGGACTTCTTCGAGCTGGAGCACCAGTTATTAAATTAGTAGCATCTTTATTCCCCTCGAACTGTGTAAGGCTTTGAACAATATCTTCAATTGATCTAAGTGGGGATGTAGCATCTAAATCTACCACTATGTCAAATTTTCTATCTAACTTTTCTTCAGAAACTTTAACACAATGCTGTATGACGGGTAATTTAGCTGCCTGATCTGTCGCTAATTCTTTAGGTCTTTCAATTAACAAGTCTGCCCCATATTCCTTAGCAATAGCTAAAATGTCATTACTATCACTACTTACAGCAATAACTTCAAACATACTACTCTTTTTTGCTTGAATAATACTATGTGCAATTAATGGAATATCTAATAAATCTCTAATATTTTTATTTTTCACACCTTTTGATCCGCCCCTAGCACAAATTGTACATATTCTATTCATTTGTGATCCACACTTTCTCCATTGAACTTTTTTCTGCTGCTTCAATCATTTTTGTGGTTTTCATTCCTGCTTCGAATGTACATAGGAATTCAGTCTGATTATTCAATATTGAAGCATGCTGTAAAATATACGTTGTATCTCTCTCAACATCAAAGTTGTATATTTTGTCATTTACCTGAAGGGTATTAGTAATAAAATCAGCCTTATAGGTTTCGTCTAAAGTATTTATAATAACGAAACGCTGCGTTATATGATCCAAATAATTCATCTGAAGAGAAATAAGAGGGACCCGTTTAGTTTTATAAATAATTGCATAATTATCATCAGAATCAATTGATAAATTACTAAACTTTCCACCTAATGCTACTAGGCTATTCCATTCTCCAAATAAAAATTGTAAAAAGTCTAACTCGTGACTAAGATCTCGAATAACTCCACCGCCAAAGTCTAATTTCGCTGAATATGACTTTGTGTAATCCATTCCCGGTCTCCAATGGGGTAAATACTGTCCCACATATGCTTGAACTGCTATAACTTCTTTATTTTTTATCTTTTCATATAGCATTTTAATAAGTGGATGTTGTCGCAAATTATAACCAACAAATAAGTTTGAAAAGTTGAAATTTCTTTCGTTCGCAAATGAAAATAAAGGTTTCTCTACTAGTATTTTATTGTTATATCCATTGCGTTCAAGTTCTGCAAGCGTATCTTCATGTTTATGTGTTTCATTTGCAATTACTATATAGTCAGGATTTTCTTTTTGTAATGCCTTGTCAATATTATGGTATAAGTGAGGGTGCTTAATATTCCTTTTTGAGACTACTGCTACGTGATGTCCCAATTCACTTAATATTCGCGCATGCCGCTGACCAATAGATCCATATCCAATTACTACACAACAGAATCGAATCATTTGCTCTCATCCTCAGTAAAATATTGATTAAACTCAACATTAGCCTTTTCATAATCTCCGAGTTGTCCAATGTCAAGCCAATATTCCCTTAATGGAAAAGCAGTAACAGTTTTCTCTTCTGAAATTAACTTTCTATAGAGTTCTGGCATATCAAGATATTCATTATATGGTATATGAGAAATTATATCGGGGTTAAGAACATAGATCCCTGCATTAACAAAACTTTTATGAACTGGTTTTTCTTCAATTGAAAGGAGACGATAATTATCGGTTTTAATGACTCCATATGGTATTTGATATTCATAATCACGAACACACATCGTGGCTAATGAATTTGTTTCATTATGAAAATCTAGCAGTTGTTCAAAGTTAATTTTAGTTAACAGATCACCATTCATCACAAAAAAGGGGGCCTTTGGTTTCTCTGTTAGGAGTGATAGTGCCCCTGCCGTTCCAAGTCTTTTCTTTTCCTCTAAATAGGTAATATTCACTCCAAGGTGTTGTCCATCTTGAAAGTAATCTTGAATAATTTCCTTTTTATAATTTACTGGTATTATAAAGTTTACAAATCCAAAGTTTTTACAGTTTTCGATAATTATTTCTAATATTGGTTTGTCTCCCACTTTTAACATAGGTTTTGGGGTATTATTTGTTAACGGGCGAAGTCTAGTTCCAAGGCCACCCGCCATTAAAATCACATGATTTTCTTTTTGTAAGGCTTGTAATTGTCGATCAGAAAACAAGACTACCTCAACCCTTTTTTTTCTATCAACAATCGGAAGCTGCTTCAGTGCAGTTCTTTCCATAAATGATCTATAATGCGATAGTCTTTTACCAGAATAAAGAAATATTGGTTTTTTATTCATAACTTCTTGAATTGGTGTGCTAAGCTGAAGTCCTTTTATTAATCCTCTACGTATATCACCGTCAGTAACCGTTCCAAGTAAACACATTTCATCATCAACTACGACAGCAAATTGAAGAGAAGATGATTCAATAATCCTCATTGTATGGAGAATAGAATTATTTTTTTTTACTAATACATTTTTCCAATTGACCATCTTAAAACTCACTTCCAAATGGGATTTTTTAATTCCCACTCTCCAAATTGATTTTTGTAAAATAACTCTTTATTGTATAACTTATCAATAATGCTATAGAAATCCGTATGGGAATACCCTAAAAAGTCAATAAATGATTGTACAGATTTTTGATCAACTTTATGATCATGTTTTTTTACAAGTTGGATTCCTTCTTCTCTAGTAATCAGCGCATACCGAATAAATTTTGAAGCATAATCAGTTGCTGAGGCATGTCCAAATTTAGGATATTTTAACCAAGGGTGAATTAGATAAGCAGGTGTTTCAACTTGGTCAAAGTTTTCAAATGTATGTTCTCGCTCCCATTCATGTGATAAATCCTTAAAACCATTTTTTCTTGCAAAAACATAATTGGCATAACTATTCCACCTAGTAAAGTAACTTAAGTAAATTGGTTCTAATTTGGAAATGTCGTCTCCACTTGGTGGGGTGCAAAAAATTAAATCTTTTAGTGATATATTTTCATCAATTAATTCATTATAATCAATCTCTGATGCAACCCCATTATTAATTTGTTCTTTTGCTGAGTATGTTTCGGTACGATCGGTACCACCATATTCATAACTGATATTTTCTCCATAAACAATTAGCGGAATATTAAACTTATTTGCAATATGAAGTGGATAGGTATAAATTAAACGATCAATAAACCACGTTGGTTTTCCATATTTTTCAAAGGTTTTTCGCATAATATATTTTTGTGCCTTTAAATTAGGTTTCAATGCAATGATATGGCATCCGAATCTTTCTGATATATTCTTAATATTATGTTTTCCAGCTTCTGTCATTTCAAAATTATCTTCAACAGTTACTAGCAATGGATTCATACCTAACACTTCTTTAAAGAAATAAACTTGGAAGTGACTATCTTTTCCACCACTAACAGCAATTATGCAATCAAATTCAGAATCGTCTTTTCTTCGATATTTATCACATAATGTTTGCAATTCTTGAAACCTTGCATTCCAATTGATTTTATTTTTTTGTTCTTCTGCCCTGCATGCTTGGCACACTCCTTCTTCATCAAAATAAATACCTGGTCTTGTATTTGGCATTACACATCTTACACAATACTTCATCTTTTATATTCCTCCGAACTAGATAATTTATATTTTAGAATGGTCTGGCACATGTTGCTTTACAAGTACTCCAGCTCTTACCATTACGTGGCTTCCGATCTGGATATTTTGAATAATTATAGATCCAGCACCAATGTGTGATAATTCGCCCACCTTTACACCTCCAGATAATATGGCTCCTGGCGCAATATGGCTGTGTTTTCCAATATAAGAGTCATGATCTATACTGGAAGATGTATTTATAATTGTGTTATCGGAAATATTCACAAAAGATTGAATGACAGATCCTGCCATTACGTGGACTCCTTCTCCTAGAATTGCACTTGGAGAAATAATAGAACTTTCATGAATAACTGTAGCAAAATTAAACCCTTTCTCTTTAAATTCCTTAAATTTAATTGCCCTAATTTCCGTTACATTTACTGATCCAATTCCTAGGATAAGTTCAATTTCTTCACAGTCATATGTATTAATAATTTCATCTGATCCAAGGTAACTAATGCCAAATCGGTTTCCCTGTTTTTCCGGTGCGGTAAAACCAATAATTGTTCTATTTTGTTGAATCAAAATTTCAGTTAGAACTCCTGCATGTCCACCATTTCCTATAATAATAACCGGTCTATTCGTCAATCAGCTCATCCTCTTCATAACTTTTTGAGGCAGTAGTTCCTAATAGCTCCCACCACTTAGAAGGAGCTAAACCATTTCCAGGACGCTTTATTGTTAAATTGTCACTTGTAAATATATCTCCAACTTGAATCTCTCTTGATGCTACAAGACTTTTTCTAGCTGCAATTCGATTCTTTTCCTCATTTGCTGTTGGTTTCTTTTCACAATTTCCTAGTGTAGCTTCAACAATTCTTATACCATTCACCATTTCTATTAGTTCAGCTGGTTCTAGAGATGCTTGATGGTCTGGTCCTGGCAGCATTCGATTGATTGTAAAGTGCTTCTCTATGACTTTTGCCCCTTTACCTACTGCTGCTATTGGAACATATATACCTTTTGAGTGATCCGACAATCCAATCTCTACTTGTAATTCCCTTTTCAAATGGTCCATAGCCTGTAAATTGACATCTTTATAAGGGGTTGGATACTCTGTCGTACAATGAAGAATGGTTACATATCGCTTCAAGCATTTTTTGGCCTCATCTGTTGCGTAAAAGCTACGCACAGATTCTAGCTCAACTTTCTTGTTTGGAAATGCCAAACCGTAAGCAATAAAGGATAAAGCTTCAAAAATATCTTCCATATTTGCCATTCCCGTTGATAAGATAATCGGCTTGCGTTTAGTAGCTATATAATGAATGAACGGAGAGTTAGTTAGTTCTCCAGATGGAATTTTCACTGTATTCATCCCTAATGTTTCCACCAAAAAATCGACACTTTCAAACTCAAAAGGTGTCGATAAAAATTCTATCTTTTTTTCATCACAATATGCTTTTAACCGCAAGAATTCATTATAGTTAAGCTCTAGTTTTTTCAGCATTTCAAATTGTGATGTCTCTTCGCCAATATTTTCAATCTGGTATGCAGCTTGCTGTGCTTTCTTCGTTACTAGATTTTCTGCTTTAAATGTTTGAAACTTTACTGCATCTGCCCCTGCCTTTACCGCAACATCTATTAATTCAAATGCCAAATCTAAAGACCCATTATGATTTACGCCCGCTTCAGCAATGATATATGTTTTATTCATAAGTCATAAAACTCCTTTTGAACTCGATACGATTTAACTTTTTTTATTATATCAATGATTTTTTTAGACGAATTTCCTACACCAAAGATTTTTTCGTAACTTCCACTAAATAAGAGAGCATTATGAATTGCATTTATTATTGCTGTCTCGTTCAACTCCGCATCAAAAACTGATGACGGTTTCTGTCTTCCTGCTTGTCTATTTCCACAATTGACAGTAGGCGTCTCCAAGTAAGGTACTTCAATTAGTCCACTTGATGAATTTCCGATAACTACTTTTGCATGTTTAACAGCACTGAGATAGCGTAATTGTCCAAGAGAGTCATATAAATATGCGTTTTGATGATTTGTAACAAATTGTTCTATAGCATCATTTATATATCTACCACCATTATCAGCATTCGATTTTGTGAAAATTAAGTTGTAATTTTCAAACTTAGCTAACGCCAACAAAAGCTTATCTATTCCTTTATTTGAACCATTGGTTTCCGGGTGTTGGGTAATTAGAAAGTAAGGTTTATTTTCTATAATTCCTAAGTCAGAAAGTAATTTTCCTTTCGAAAATAACTTTAATTTTAAAATATTTTCTATACCTAACGCCCCAACATTCCATACCCGATCTGGACTTTCTCCTAATTGTATAACCCTATTACGATATTCCTCAGTACTTGTAAAGTGCCAAGTCGCCATTTTTGTAATTGCATGTCTGATTGAATCATCGTATGCACCGAATGTCAGCTCCCCACCATGAATGTGAGCAATCGGGATATTTTCAACAAGTGCTGTTTGAGCAATAGCAAGCATTTCAAATCTATCACCTAGTATAATCACTAAATCTGGTGATAGCTTATTAATGACACCCGCAAATTCGATAACAGCAAGACCCATAGATTTAGCAACACCAACTGCAGAATCTGAAGACAGCAGTATTTCTATCTTTTCATTTATTACAAATCCATCTTCTTCTATTTCCTTATAAGTCAATCCAAATTCTGGAGACAAATGCATTCCTGTAACTACTAACTGCAATTCAAGTTCTTCATCTTTTTGAATTTCTTTCATTAACCAATAAAGTAACCCATATTCCGCTCGTGTCCCCGTCACAACGCAAATTCTTTTTTTTTTCATATGCAATTAACCTCCTATCGGTGGAGTAGATGGGAGATTTATTATCATGTTATCTATTTTGTTTGTCGTAGTAAGATCACCTTTAGGACAATAGGCGTAAGGAGATAATTCGTCCAATGGTTTCCACATAGGACGTGCCAAAATTCCTTCACTGTTCAATGTTTCCAATATTTCATCACGTTTATATTTTGGGGAGGCGATGATTAGCGTCTGGAGCCAATAATTACTTTTAGCAAAGATTGGTTCGTTATATACATTCATCCCTTCAACTTGTTCAAATAACTTCATATAACTATTTGTTAACTGCCTTTTCGATGCTAAAAAAGAATCAAGTTTTTCCAACTGCGCACACCCTAAAGCAGCATTAATATTCGGCATTCGGTAATTAAATCCAATTTCATCATGAACATATTCCCAACGATGCGGTACTTTTGCTGTTGTTGTAATATGTTTAGCGTAGTCGGCTAATTTTTCATCATTTGTTAAAATTGCCCCTCCGCCACCAGTGGTCATAATTTTATTGCCATTAAAGCTAAGTGCACCAGCTATGCCAAAACAACCCGTATGCTTACCCTTGTAAAATGAACCAAGGGATTCAGCAGCATCTTCAACAAGCATTAGATTATATTTACCACATAATTCTATAAGTGGATCCAAATCAACGGGATGACCAAATGTATGCATTGGTACAACAGCACGTATAATTCTGCTTGTCTTCTTATTTACTAGTTGACCATTCCTCATTTCGCCAATTTCTTGAATGTAATCTTCCAATTTCACTGGGTCTAAGCCTAGTGTTTCTTCCGATACATCAACAAAATGAGGAATAGCTTGTAAATAAGTTGCTGCATTTGCTGTAGCAACAAAAGTGAGTGCAGGCATAAATACTTCATCATTTGTTTGAACCCCTGCTACTTTCAATGCTATATGAAGTGCGGCAGTACCATTAACTACTGCAACCGCTCGTTTTACACCAGTATATTCGGCTAGTTTTTCTTCAAAGTCATCTACATATTTCCCAACAGAAGAGACCCACCCTGTGCGTATGCAGTCCGTTACATATTCTATTTCGGTTTCACCAAATGTTGGTTCATGTAAAGGAACAACGTCTTTATTATTATAGATTTCCTTTATCTCTTGTACTATTTGCGTCCATTGGGTATTCATATGTTATACACATCTACCTTGTAGTTAGATAAATTATTTGGATTCGTAAACCATTCTACTGTCTCTTTCATCCCTTGTTTAAATCCCTCAAGTCCTCCGTATGCTGGCTCCCATCCTAGAATATCTTTTGCCTTTTTATTATCAGCCCATAAACGTTCTACTTCACTTTTTTCTGGACGTATTCTAATCTCATCTGTTTCAATCTCAATGTTTACTCCCATTACTTCTGCAATTAATTTAGCCGTTTCACCTATCGAGACTTCAAAATTACTACCAATATTAACGACTTCACCTAGAGCTTTATCGCTGTCCATCATTTGAATAAAACCATTTACAGTATCCTTGACGAAATTAAAGTCACGCGTAGGACTTAAAGCACCTAACTTTATTTTTCTTTTTCCCGATGCTAGCTGAGTAATAATTGTCGGGATGACAGCACGGGCCGACTGCCGTGGACCATATGTATTAAAAGGGCGAATAATAGAGACAGGTGTTTCAAATGAACGATAAAATGATAGAGCCATTTGATCTGCTCCAATTTTTGATGCGGAATAGGGTGACTGTCCTTGCACAGGATGATTTTCATCTATTGGCACATATTGTGCTGTGCCGTATACTTCGCTAGTTGAAGTATGAACTACTCTAGTTACATCTAATTCACGCGCTGCTTGAAGAACATTCAAGGTTCCTTTAATATTAGTATCAACATATGTGTCAGGTGAATGGTATGAATAAGGTATTGCAATAAGAGAAGCTAGATGTAGTACTTTATTACACCCTTTCATCGCTTCTTTCACTCCATGAGGATCACGAATATCTCCTGAAAATACATCTAGTTCATTTTTCAACTCTAATGAAAGAGAGTCTAACCATCCCCAGGAATTAAACGAGTTGTAAAATACAAATGGACGTACATTATAGCCTCGAAGTATTAGCTCTTCTGTTAAATGTGATCCTATGAAACCATCTGCACCTGTAATAAGAACTTTACTCATCCTTTTCACCTATCTTTAAAGTTGATATCCACTCATCCACACGATCTTTCATTTCTTCAAATTGCTGAGTGGCAAATTCATAATGAGTCTCACATTCAAATAAAAATGGCCCAAAAGCATTTAACACTGACTGACCTTTTATTAAAAGGTTATTTTCATACTTAATTTTTTTACTTTTTTCTGAGAGTAATTCAGTTTGAACTCTCATCATTGGCTCGATCATAGCCTTATAAAATTGGTTGTTTTTCATCTTACCAAATTCTTTATCGAACTTTACAAACGTATATTCTAGTTGATTCGTTCTTTGCATTTGAATATTACCTTCAATAACTTTCAATTCATATAATGTGCTGCCAACCAAACGTTTACATTGTTCCATGCTATATTTCATTTTAACTAATTGGTTTTTAACATATTTTAAGTCGTATGAATTCTCCGCTTGAAGCCAATCGAAATTCACAACATTCGATTTCAGCTTATATAAAATTACTTTATCTAGTGGAATAAATGTTGTGCCATCAATTTTTGCTCCTCCTTTAGTAGTATTAATAACCTCAATATCATTTGAAGCTTGAATATACAGTTCCAACTGGGCACGCATTCGATTAAAATCTTCATTTGTTTTTATTTCATTTCCATTAACATCTTTAATGCTCAATAAATTCCCTAATTCTGATTCATCCAATTCATTGGAAACAAAATCATATTTTATTCCTTCTGCATAAAGTTGGTCATTTTGATAAGCTAAGTTTTGCCCAACAAGGATAATCTGCTTACTACCGAGTTGGTTCAATAATTGAAATGTAACAACTGCAATTGATGGTGCGTCAAGAACAACTTTCACTTGATTAGCATTTGAAATAAAATGTCCTGTAATTGTATCTTGGCTGGTAATCATGTGAAACATTGGACCAGGGTAGTTTTCTATTGTTTCATAACCAACCGAACTACCAAAAATTAGTGGTATCTCAGTAATATTTCTATCTTTAACTTTTTGGATTACTACTTGATTAAGATGAGTAGGATCATAAGTACATGCTGCATCTGGAAAAATCCCGTGCTCAATTAAAGCATTAATAGCAGATCCTACCGAGAAAATATAGGCAAGTCCATTATCTTTAATATATCTTAGATTTTCAAACTCCTCTGATAAGGATGGCCCCGCCGCAACAATAATGGCCGGTTTTCCCTCAAACGCCTTTTTATCTACATCATAAAGAATATTGGGTGTTCTTAAAATTGTCGGGAAGTTTTTAATCGAATTAATTGTCCACCTTTTTTGAAACGATGCATTTGTAGCAATACTGCTTCTTCTATCTTTTAAATTATTCTTGAATGTTTCTAGAAGAGAATGCACTTCTTTTTGATATAGTTTTTCATAAACTGGTAAAGTGAAAAACAATATGTTCTTCCCGTAGGTCTGAATAATCTTTTCCACTTCATGCTTAACCGCATCTTCAGGCATAGAAGTAAATATATTTCCAATATTCCCATATAATTTTCTCATATCCTGTATTGAAAAAAAGTGATAAAGCACTTCTAAATTCGGTTCATAAATTGATATCTTTATGTCTGGATATACTTCACTGAATTGTTTAATGTGATACCCAAGACCTGCTCCAATAAAAAGAACATGATCATACGATTCGATATCTTGTAGCTGATCGATTAGACGTTTTGCTTCTGCAATAGGATCGTATTTACTATGAACATACTGCATTTTCCCTTCAACATTGATCTTAAGCGTGAAGACTTCTTTTCTTGATGTTTCAACGGTAACCTTTTGTTCATCTAATTGTTCTTCAATTTCGTTCATCTTATTTAACAATGGACGATTTTGGAGCCTTAAATAGTTACGATTATTAATTAAGATCATGACGATAACCCTCTGTATCAATTGTTAATTGGATTTCACTTCCTAGTGATTCAATAATTGAAAGAATCTCATATTTAATTAAATCGGCAATTAACACACTGTCACTATTCTCAATAGCTTCTTCCATATTTTTTAATTCTAAATCGAAATTACTGTTAATTTCTAGATAATTCACCCAATTTTTTGGTTTCTCTTTTGTCGTATCAATCGTTTGTATCACCTGGTTTAACCACTGGATCCCTTCTAATAATTGGGCAAACTTATGCCAGCTTTCAGATGTCGGATTTTGATAAAATTCATCTGAAAGTGAATCTATTTCTGGTTTTGCTCTTCTGATGTATTCTTCAGCAGATAATAAAAGATCATTAATAAACTCCTTGACTGTTTTTGCAACAATTTCTAGTTCTCTGATTTCATTTAAATAGTCCTGTAAGTATTGTTCAGGATCATCTAATACTTCTTTATCATCTATTATAAGATGGCTGAAATAGTAATTATCATCTAATAATTGATTAATTGTATTTATTATAACTTCTACTGTTGGTTGTGTATCAAACTGTATAACTTCTTCTTTGAAAATAAGCTTCATAAAGCGGATTCCTCCGTCAATTTATTATAAATATAGATAAAGTGTAACATAGTCATTTATTATATCGACAAATTTCGCGAGTTTTTTAGAGGTCTATTAAGAGGATGTTACCAAGTGGTGTTTGAAATAATTAACCCTGCTATAATAAAACAACCGATTATTGAGGATTACTCATTGATTGGGCATGATTAAGAAATGGAAATCTTACAATTTGTGTTTATAAATAACTTAATCTTTTCAATTTTTTCGCATCAATTTCTGACTATAAATGAACATAGATTACTAACGTAGTATTTCATTAAAACGCAAGTATAAACTTCAATTGATCTTAGTGTAAATGGGTGATTTACGATTTACTCATTATACAATTAAATTTGGATAAGATAATATCCATCAAGTATATACTTGGCAGAGAAATAATTATATTTTATCTTTATAGTTAATCATTCATATTTTAATAAGGAGTTGACTTGTTAAAATTAATCTGATTAAAATTTAGTACAGAAGAATAATATTCTATAATCATTGTTTTATTTTATCATTGCACAAAATGCTGAATTAATGTTTTTTTATTAATAAAACACGGCCAATACTTTGGCCGTGTTTATTAATAATTATCGAAGTAATTGCAATACACCTTGAGGAGCTTGATTTGCTTGAGCAAGCATTGCCTGCGATGCTTGTGCAAGAATTGAATTCTTCGTTTGTTCCATCATTTCTTTCGCCATATCAACGTCTCTAATTCGGGATTCTGCTGCCGTTAGATTTTCTGATGCAGTTCCTAAGTTATTGATTGTATGCTCTAAACGATTTTGCATTGCACCAAGTCTGGAACGTTCTGAAGAAACATTATCAATTGCAGTTTGTATAGTTGAAATGGCAGAATTAGCACCTGCTTGAGTAGAAATGTTAATTCCTTTATCAGTAATAGCTTGGGTGGTAACTGCACCAGCTCCATCATATACAACTTTTGCATTTGTTCCACTTCCCGATACAGCAACACCTAATGAAACAGCATCCATAGCCTTAATGTTTAGTTGTACATTTTGACCATTATTTGCACCTATATGAAATTTCGCTACAGAACCACTAGTATCATCAAAAGAACCATCAATTAATTTCTTTGTATTAAACTCAGTATTATTTGCAATACGTGTAATTTCTGATGCTAGTTGATCAACTTCCTTTTGAAGTTCATCACGATCCGTGTTTGTATTTGTGTCATTCGCAGACTGAACCGCAAGTTCTCTCATACGTTGAAGGATGGAATGTGTTTCATTTAATGCACCTTCGGCTGTTTGAATTAACGAAATTCCGTCCTGGGCATTTCGTGAAGCTTGATCAAGACCTTTTACTTGAGCACGCATTTTTTCAGAGATTGCTAAACCAGCTGCATCATCTCCTGCACGGTTGATGCGAAGACCTGAAGCTAATTTCTCCATTGATTTAGATTGAGCATTTGTAGCAGCACCTAGTTGGCGATGTGTGTTCAATGCCGCAATATTATGATTGATAATCATTTATTTATCCTCCTTGAATATATGATTTACTTCCTTGTAAATCGTTATAATTTATTTATACAAACTAGAGAGACATCCCTAGTTTGTATAAAGTAAGATTCTTATTTTCAAAACCTTTTAACGAAGTAATTGTAATACTCCTTGAGGTGCTTGATTTGCTTGGGCAAGCATTGCTTGCGAAGCTTGAGCAAGAATAGAATTCTTGGTTTGTTCCATCATTTCTTTCGCCATCGTGCGAACATTTGCTTTCACAAATGACTAGACTATCTCTTCACCCTCTAGCATTCTAGTAGGGGTCGGGCACTTCGGATTCACAATGCTGATGGACATTGTTTCACCTATGGATTTCATCATCATAGCTTATGCTTTAGATGGTCTATCCTAGTCGTTGAACCTTCTCCACTCTTTCGAGACAGGAGCTTGGCTGCTGATTGCCTAATCTTTCTTCTTTTCAACCCTTCACGTCTGCTGTTTCCAGCTCCGTTGTGGGGAAGAAAGCTCTCAAGGGTTTCCAGCAATTCACCCGATTATAATCACTAACCGTTTCCAGTCAGGACGACTGTACCTGTACCGTTTAGGCGGCTTCAGTATAATCTACGTCGCGAATACGTGATTCTGCGGCTGTTAGGTTTTCTGAAGATGTGTTTAGGTTATTAATTGTGTGTTCCAAACGATTTTGGTAAGCACCTAATTTAGAACGTTCTGCAGAAACCATTTCAATTGCGTTATTAATTACTGTAATTGCAGCATCAGCTTTGCCTTGTTTAAGAATACCTGAATTTGCCGTTAAATCAGTTTCCTTTAACGTGCTTAGCGCAGTTCCACTACTGATATTTCCAGATGTTCCTACAGTTCCTATCCCTGATGTTGTCATTATATTTAATTTCAATTCTATATTTTGACCGGAGTTTGCACCAATATGAAATTTCAATCCATTTGTGTCAAAAGTGCCGCTCATAAGTGTCTTTGTGTTAAACTGAGTTGTCTCAGCAATACGGTCAATTTCATCGATAAGCTCATTTAATTCTTTTTGAAGCTCCCCACGATCAGTATCTGTATTTGTATCATTTGCAGATTGTACTGCAAGCTCCCTCATACGTTGCAGAATTGAATGTGTTTCATTTAATGCTCCTTCAGCTGTTTGAATTAAAGAAATACCATCTTGAGCATTTTTTGAAGCCATATCTAGACCTTTAACTTGGGCACGCATTTTCTCAGAAATCGCTAACCCTGCTGCATCGTCACCGGCACGGTTGATACGAAGTCCTGAAGATAGTTTTTCCATTGATTTTGATTGTGCATTTGAAGCCGCACCTAATTGACGATGTGTATTTAGTGCTGCTATATTGTGATTAATAATCATATGTTTTCCTCCTTGAATTTTTGATTTACTTCCTTGTAAATCAATTTTGCTAAAATCCAGTATATTTTGGGATTATCTATTTAGAAAACCTCAAATTGAGTTTCTAATTAAATTAGCGAAGTAATTGTAATACCCCTTGTGGTGCTTGATTTGCTTGTGCAAGCATTGCCTGAGATGCTTGAGCAAGAATAGAATTTTTTGTTTGTTCCATCATTTCTTTCGCCATATCCACATCTCTAATACGTGATTCTGCAGCTGTTAGATTTTCAGAAGATGTGTTTAAGTTGTTAATTGTGTGTTCTAGGCGATTCTGCATAGCTCCAAGTTTTGAGCGTTCAGCGGACACTTTATCAATGGCTGTTTGGATTACCGTAATATTATTATTTGCATCAGATTGACCACTAATTGAAATTCCACTTACACTTAAACCAGATGCTTTCATACTTTCTATTTCTAATGTAACCTTTTGTCCAGAGTTTGCGCCAACGTGAAATACTAGAGCACCACTACTATTAGCATTACCACTTGTTCTTGTACCATCTAAAAGATTTTTCGTGTTAAATTGGGTAGTATCAGCGATACGATCTATTTCTTCGATTAACTGAGTTAATTCTTTTTGTAACTCCCCACGATCTGTATCTGTGTTCGTATCATTCGCAGATTGCACGGCTAATTCACGCATACGTTGTAAAATTGAATGTGTTTCATTCAATGCACCTTCTGCTGTTTGAATTAAAGAAATTCCGTCCTGTGCATTTTTAGATGCCATGTCAAGCCCTTTAACTTGTGCACGCATTTTTTCAGAAATAGCAAGACCTGCTGCATCATCACCAGCACGGTTGATACGAAGTCCTGAAGCCAGTTTCTCCATCGATTTTGATTGTGCATTAGAAGCAGCACCCAATTGGCGATGGGTATTCAATGCGGCAATATTATGATTGATAATCATATGTTTTTCCTCCTTGAATTTGCGATTCACATCCATGTGAATCGTGCTTAGTTTATTACGAATTTAAGGGTCGGCGCCGCCCCTTAAATTCGCTTCACTAATAATATCGTCATGGTTACAGAATGTTTAATAGTTTTTGCGCATTCTTTTACATTTTTCGTGGAAATAGAAAAACTGCCAAAAAGTTATAATTGGCAGTTCAACGATTATTTTTATTCTTTTTTACCTTCGCTAATATTCCAAACAAATCGCTTACCTCTTCAGATGCTGAGGCATTCTCACTTTGGATATCCAGCCATATTTCTTTCCTATGGATTTCGACATTTTTCGGTGCGTTGATACCTATTTTAACTTGGTCACCTTTAATAGAAGCAATGGTGATTTCGATGTCGTCGCCAATTTGGATAGATTCGCCTTTTTTTCTTGTCAGTACGAGCACCTTGTCACCCCTTTACCAATTGCCCGAAAAGCGGGTGTTTTGTTTGATAGTTTTCGTTGTTTAAAATAACTTGTTTAGCAGAATTTGTTTTTATATTTACAATGATAGGTGCTTGCAGGTTCGCTGTGCTTTTTTCAAAAGGATCATGTACAGTCAAAATCACAAATGTACTTACGTCAGCATCACTTTTTATTTCCAACTGCTCTACTGTATTTTCATCCAGTACAAAGTCATATTTTTCAAAGAAACTGTACGGATCTGCGATAACAAATGCCAGCCCAACTGTTTCAACAGATTGCATTATCGAAACTGAACTCATATCAGGCAATGGCAGTAATGTAAACTTCTTTTCGTCAGGGAATCCAGGGATGCCTTTTTCAAATGTTAAAATATCATTCTCATGGATTTCGACTTCGCCGTGGTATTTAGTTTGTATGTACATAGGCTTCACGCTCCACATTTTATTTTACAAAGTCTATTTTAAGGCTATTTTGTTGTCTCATATAGATATTTACATCACCTGGTGTATACGAAATGATTGGTTTTCTTACATTTGCATCAATTACCGGTTTTCTCGGTTGGAATTGGATATTCGTTTTACCAGGTTCATAATGAATTTTAACAGAAAAAGGTGAAGGTACCCAAGTAATATTCGTGTCAATAGGTGGAGGATTCGCTTTTTGCTTTGCCTGCTCAACGAGTACGTCACGTCCTGAATGAATATCAAGCATTTCGTCTCCTTCTCTGGCAACTCTAGAGATTCCTTCTAAAAGTTTCTGCTTGCCACGTTCTGCATTTTCTTTCACACGTTGAAAGATACCCTTTATATCCATATCTTCCCATGCTTTCGATTGATCAATCGTTAGGCGGCCAGGGATGGTACGCATTTTCATATCAGCAAGTGGCTGTTCAATATGCAGGTTAGCGTCAGGTTGCTGAATTGATTGCCTAGCAGGTACCGTCTCCATTCCGTTTTTCGCAAACTGGGATTCTATTCTAATTTGTGGGATTTGCACGTTCACCAAGCCCCTTCTCCTAAATGTAAAGGGATGTCCTAACAAAGAGAGCATCCCTTCTATCTTATCTTAAGGCTGTTTGATTAAAGTTTGTTCTCTTGTAAAGGCCCCAAAGCCGGCTTTTACACCTATTTAGAAAGTTTAACGGTTCTTATGATGTTTCCACTTATTCATTTTTTGAACAGAAAGCATTTATTGCCGTAAACATTCATAATAATAAGCAACAATGTGAGAAAAGATCTTATCTTAAAAAGTCCATTAATGTTGGTTGAATGATTCTAGCACCTACTGACATGGCTGCCGTATGTACTGCTTCTTGTTGTTTAAATTCCATAACTACCTTTTCAAAATCGATATCCTCGTTATCGGACATGATTCTTTTTGCGATAATTTCCTGGTTATCAATTCTTTCTTCCATGAATTCTAGTCGATTTGTGCGTGCACCTAGCTCCGATCGTGCTGAGAGCATTTTATCCGCACTGGCATCAATTTTATCTAAAAATCCACCGATAACTTGTGTATCACCTTGACCGAGTGCATTTTCAAGATCGTCCAACATCGAGAAAATACTATTGCCTTGATTTTCTGAACCAAACACATTTTCTCCAAGCATATTGACTGGAACAAAGATGCCTTTAGCTAGTTCAAATTCAACATTTTTCGAATTAAATGATACATTCCCATTACTATCTACAGGGGGAGTTAATGTATCTGTTCCGTTAAAAATATATTTATCCCCGACTTTAGAATTGGCAATCGATTTGATATGAGATTTTAACTGTGCAACTTCTTCCTTAATGGCATCCAGTTGGCCACCGTCGTATGTTTCATTACTCGCTTGAACGGTAAGTTCACGAATACGTTCCAACACTTTACTTGCTTCGCCAATAGCAGAATCGGTCGTTTCCACCCAGTTATGAGCTTCTGTAAAATTGCGCTTAAACTGTTCGACTTCAAGGACGTTCATTCGGTAGAACATCCCTTTCATCGCAACAACAGGATCATCAGACGGACGGGAGATTTTTTTCTGAGTCTGCACTTGTGTAAATAGTTTATCAAGACGACCATAACTTTGATTTATGTTAGTCATGACATTTTTAGCTATCATTCCATTAGTAACGCGCATCATTACACCCCTTATCTACCTACGATTCCCATGCCGTTTATGATTTTTTCCAGCATTTCGTCTACGACTGAAATCATTCTTGCAGAAGCTGCATAGGCATGTTGGAACTGAATTAAGTTGGAGAATTCTTCGTCAAGTGACACTTCACTGATTGATTTTCGATTATTTTCAACTGAATTAAGAAGAACCCCTGTATTGTAATAGAGACGATTCGCTTGTTGCCCTTTTACAGCCATTTTTCCTATAAGTCCTTCATAAAATGATTGCAAAGTGCCTGACGGAATTTCTAGAGTTAAAGGTTGCCCTCCAATGGTTACAGTTGAATTGGAAATAACAATATCTTTTACTTTCCCTAATTCCAACGCATTTTGTCCGTTCCCTTTTTCATTTGCTACAGAAGAAGCTGCTACTTGCAAAGGAAGTGTAATTGAAACATGAATTGAACTAGCTGCCCCTTTATAAGAGCTTGTGTCAGTGAAAGAGAAGAAATCTACTCCTTCATCTCCAACTAAATCAAATCCCTGCTTATGGACAGCGTTAAAAACTTGAGCGAATGAATAGGCATATTTATCAAGTTCATCAAGAAATTCAGGATATAAACCAGATCCGTCTGCCTCGTTTCCATATGCATAGATAAGTGCAGCTAGTTTGCCTTTTCCTTCTGGAAGAGAAAGACCGTCAATATCTATTAATTCTGTTGTTTCATTACCTTGGACAAGATTTACTTTTTGGCCTTTACCATCCACAATAAAGATATTACGTCCACCTTCAGCAATTGCTAATGAGTTGCCACCGTAATGAATGTCAGTTGCTTCAATTGGAACTAGCTTTGAAAGTTGATCGATTAATCGATCTCTTTCATCATATAAATCATTCGGCAAATAACCATGAGGCTCAACCTCACTAATTTGCTTATTTATAGAAGCAATTTGAGTAGCAAGATTATTGATTTCCCGTACTGTCGCATCTAATTCTTTTTTCGTGTCATTACGAAGTGTCGTTAAGGAACGGGATAAGTATTGAAACGTCTCCACCACAGCAGTTCCACGTTGAATGACAACTCTTCTCGCTCCTTCGTTCTCAGGATTTGTACTTAAATCCTGTAACGATTGCCAAAATTGAGCCATTGCTTTTGATAATCCGTTATCACTCGGTTCATTCATCACGTCTTCAATTTTTGAAATTGACTGAGCAAGAGATTCATAAAACCCAAATTGATTGTTTTCACCACGAAATTGTTCATCAACTAATCTATCGCGAATTCGTTGAATTGTTCCGTCTTTCACCCCTGTCCCTAATTGTCCAGGTATTTGCGGACGGTTCAACGAGGCTGCAGGATATGGTGTCGTTTGTTCAAAGTTAACTCGTTGGCGGGTATAACCAGGTGTGTTTGCATTAGAGATATTATGGCCAGTTACGTATATCGCACTTTGTTGTGTATACATACCGCGCTTCGCTGTTTCTAGCCCCATAAATGTTGAACGCATTGCCTGTCCTCCTTTATCTATGCTTTCGAATCAAATACAGATCGACCTGTATTTGTATTTTCATTTAATTCATTTTGTGTTTTTGTATAGTTCGGCAACTCCGGTTCAGGTGCTAGCAAATCAAGATTTAAGTTAATAAATTGCAATGAATATTGGAGTAGTTGCTGATTCAGTGCATTCGTCTCTTGCAACTCCGATATTACAGTAGTTAGCTTTCCTTGTAGTTCGGAAAGCTTTTCTTTGCTGGGGGCTTTGAGTTGCTGAATAATTTGCGAGATTGTCGTTGCTTTATCGCCATTTGTTAAAATAGCTGTTGCTTGCTGTCTTTTGTTTTCTGTAATTTGGATAGAAGTGGCGAGCTTCTGTTCTTCACGTAGCAACTTGTCCAAACTTTTTATGTCATTTGTTTTAATGGCTTCTGTTTTTTCCAATGCTGCTTTATGTAGTTCTAGGTGTAAGCTAAGCAGCTTTTCCATCGATTCTATGAGTAGCTGGACCGACATGGTATGAGGTCCCTCCTCTTTATGTGTAAATATTGATAAGCAGTCCTTGAATTTCACCGACAAGGCTAAGAATTTGAAGTCCTTTTTCTTCTTTGTCAAGGACAGTATTTGCCAAATCTATTAGCTTTTTGTCTACTTCTTTTACGATTTTGTACACTTTTGTACGGCCGCGCCAATCGAGACCACGCTGTTCTTCTAGCTGAAGTCCATTTTTCACGGCATCTTCCATAAAAGATTTGACGAGCTGTTTATATTTTTTAAAATCTTCTATTGTTTGCGATTTAGCAAGTTTCTGGCCTTGCGCTTCGATATCCTGACGAAGCTTTGTCATTCTTTCATAGACAATATTTTCTCGTCCTTTTGCCATTACTTCTGAAAATCTTACAGATTCCGTTGCTTGCTGTTCTTTCTTCTGCACACTATTGATTCCTGTTTTTTCGACCCTGCGCACTTCCATGAAGATCACTCCGGATTTTGATTCTTGTTTTACAACCAATAATGATAGTTTACTATTGATTGTGGTTATGTTACTAGCAATATTAGATAGAGTACATCCAAGATAAGATTACTTATTACCGATTAAGGATAGATAAATTTAGTTTATGAGTTGTTTACTACCGAATATCATCCTGCTACAACTGCATTCGAATGGATTATTACCGATATTCAATTCTTTACTGTTGAAAGCCCAGCCCTCCATTTATGGAAGGCTGGAAAATAAACCATTATTGCAATAACTGTAAAATTCCTTGCGGCAACTGATTAGCTTGTGCCAACATTGCTTGTCCCGCTTGGTTCAATATATTATTTCGAGTAAAGTTCGTCATTTCAAGAGCCATGTCAAGGTCGCGAATACGTGATTCTGCAGCTGTTAAGTTTTCGTTAGCAGTTTGCAAATTTGTCACTGTATGTTCTAGACGGTTTTGGTAGGCTCCTAGTTTTGCACGTTGTTCGGAGACTTTGCCTATTGCTGTGTCTAAAGTACCGATAGCTGTACTAGCACCTGTCGATGTCGATACATTGACACTACTGATGCCTAAACTGCTAGCCGACATATTGCCTAATGCAACAGTAAGCGAATCTCCATTATTTGCACCAATTTGAAATACAAAACCGGCAGCATTCGTTCCGTCTAATAATTTTTTCTCATTAAATTGCGTTTTTTGGGCAATTCTATCCACTTCTTTTATTAGCTCATCAATTTCTAATTGTACGGACTGACGGTCTTTATCCTCCAACGTTCCATTCGATGCCTGAACACTCAGTTCACGCATTCTCTGTAGAATAGCATGAGTTTCGTTTAAGGCACCTTCTGCCGTTTGGATCAAAGATACTGCATCTAGTGCATTTCTCTCTGCCATTCCAAGTCCTCGAATTTGTGAACGCATTTTTTCAGAGATTGCTAGTCCTGCAGCATCGTCAGCAGCACGATTGATGCGAAGACCTGATGAAAGCTTTTCTAAGCTTTTTGAAGTGCTTCCCATTGTTTGGGATAGGTTTCTATATGCATTTAACGCTTGGATATTATGATTGATTCTCATATTTTTCTTCCCCTTCATCAATTAATCGCGTTTCGCCACCATGACGTTTTTTTCATATGCGCTCGTTTTTCGGAAGAGCTCGCGCTGTCCGTCTGTGTTTTCCGTATTCATCGCTTCATTCCAGGCACTGGCTAGCTGCTCTACAATGCTTAACACTTCCTGCAAGATCGGAATGTCTTTTTTCAAGTTGCCCATTATTACCTGGTTTGCCATATAGTTATAAAGCGTATCAAGTTGGTCAGCTATAATTCCTGCCTCGTAATTCAAGCCAACTCCAAGACGCTCTAAAATGTCGTTTACTTTTTGAAGCTTCGTATTCGCTTCTGGATAATTTTTTGTCTCTATGCATTCAATCGCTTCTTTTAGATGATCAATGCACACTTCGTATAGGAATGCAGTAAGTTGTTGTGGTGTCTTTTGATAGATTAATTCTTTTGTTAAAAAATCCATTATCCTGCCTCCGTTCATATTACATATCGGATATTTCGAGCATTTTTTAATAGTTTCTGTCCATTTCCTCAAGTAAAAGTAAAATTTCCGCAATAACAGAGTAAAGCTGTGGTGGAACATTGTCTCCAAGATCAATATCTAGCAAGTGTCCTACTAAACTGGCATCCTCTTGCATCGCAATACCATGTTCTTTCGCAAGAGCCATAATTTTTGTAGCAACGGCACCTGTTCCGTGTGCAACAACTTGAGGAGCACTGTCATTTGATTCATCGTAACGAATAACAGCCGCGGACGGTCCATTTTTCATTAGTCGATTTTTTTGATTAAAATACTCATGTCTCATACTGAAAAATCATACCCTCTTTCTGTAAAACTAGGGTTTTTACTCTGTTCTTTGCGTTCCTCTGTTTTTTCGGTAGGAGTCAACCTTGAAAATTGTATTGTACCGATTTTATAGCCGATATCCTCGAGCCTTCCTTTTGCTGTTTTTACTAAAGGTTCCATTTTATTTTGAAAATCGAGACGATCATTTTTTACCGTAACGGACAAAGTTTTGTCAATTGACGTCAGCTGAATACCGACATCTCCCATTCTCTTTGTTTCTAGTAAAAAGTATAAACTACAGTTTTCCCAATCAATCTTTTGTTTTGACTGATTGGATTTTAAAAATACTTTAACGTTCTCCAACTGGTCGCGAAGAATGATAGGAAGTGTGAATAACATCGTTTGTAGTCCAGAGTTATCGGTCTTGCTCATGAGCTGTTGTCCTGTAAGATTATTTAAAGCTTGCTCGACCCTTGGATTATTACCTTCAGCTTGAATCAATCTTAATAAACTATTTTTTAAAGATGCTTCTGCATCCGTACCTGATCCATCTCCGGAAACAAGGCGATGAGCAATATCTGAGTCATATGTTATTCCTAATCTTCTAATATACTCAAGCGCATGTCGTGCACCTGGTTCCTGTCTTAATGTTTGATAAGGCTCATTAAATGCCCGCAGGATTTCCTTTTCGAGTGGCTGCCTTTCTAAGTTTAACAACTCTTTTGAAACGAAATGCTTCACACGTTGGTCAGATGGTTGGAAAATCAATTTATCAACTGTATCCCTTACTTGATGAACGATCTCACTCGCTTTTGAAAACTCACCTTTTCCAAGAAGTTTTCGAGCTTCATGAAGCTGAGAACTTGCTTGCATTAGCTTTTTTTCCGTTCCCATATCGGTGTATAACATAAAGTCGCTTTTTAAAATTGCATTATCAAGCTGCTTAATAACTGCCTCAAGTGGCTGTCTTACTTGCACCGGTGCTTGTTTTATAAGATTTTCCGCCACTCGCAGCGTATTCGTAATATCTCGTTTGATATTTTTAAAATCTATAGCTGCTTGAGATAATTTCTTAGTGATAGTCGTAACGATCAAATCTCTAGATTGTACGGGAATTGTTGCTATAATTTCATTGCTTATTCTATAAGCAAATTCTGCTTCTTTTTCAGGTGGTTCATTTTCCACAAAATTTATTAAAGCTGTTGCCAGCTCCTGCCTTGCAGCTAACTCCCTGCCTGAAGCGTGCAGCTGCTCTGCCCTCTCTACTGCATGGTGGACTGTTTCCAGTAGTTCCTGCTTCCCTTTCATAAACTGCAAAACCATAGATAAGTTTGGAGAAGTCTTTACTTGTTTCAATGCTTCCTGGAGTGCGACTTGAAGCGCATTAGAAGAACCACTAACTTGAGTCTGTCCAGTTTGATGAAATTCTAGTGTAGCCTCACTTCTAAAAATAGAAGGATTTTGCACTTTAAATTCGGGGTCCATTTCCTTTACAAGTTCATTCAAAACTTCTCCAAGTGAACGCCCATGCAACGCTTCATGTACTGCTTTTATTTGCTGGGGAGTAAAATCAAGTTGCTTCTTAGCCATATTGATTATCGTTTCTAGTTTTTGTTCAGGTGTGCCAGGACCTTTTTCTATGTATGCTCTAATGTTTTTCAACGTCTCTCTACTAATCGGAATATGGTATTGGTTGAGCACCTGTATTGCTTGCCTTATATTTTCAGGCAATGGTAAACCTGCCGCTCCTTTATCAACTGAAGGAGCCGTTTGGGCTGCAACAGCTTTTACTATTGGAAGATTCTGCCCCATATCTGTTACTTGTAATGTTATTTTTCCAGCATCAGGCACATTCCCCTCAAACTTTACATGCATGTCCTGACCTTTAACTTGTACAATTGCTTCGTTATTTGGAAGTTTTTCCGTAACGGTTGCGGTATAAGTACCACCTTCTTTGAGGTTCACAGAAAGATCCGTTTGCGGAAAAACAGTCGCTTTCGTATCATTCTGAATTTGCATATTCTTAAACTCCTTTCAGAACGGGTGTAAAAAACAAGGGAATCTGCCCACCAATTCTGGGGCAGATTCCCTCATCATCGGATTCGTTTTTTCAAAACGGCAGCTTCAAATAGAGCCATTGCCTGGCCCTTTTTTTACCGCGTTTTATTAGCTGCTCATCCTTGAGCAATGCTCGAATCCGTTCGATTTATCGCTATTATTAGTTTTTTCGTTTATGGTTTCCTACATGTTATCAAATCAAGCTAGCACCATTTTATAATTTATAAAATTTTGCTATTCCCTCAGCAACTTCCTTTAGATCCACTTTATAGTTGCCGTTCTGCACTTGATTTTTCAATTCTGCCACGCGTAATTCACGTTCTTTTACAATAGACGGAAGCTTCTGCATTTCTTTTGCTTCAGCAGAGATTTCCACTTTATCTGTTTTAGGGGTTGCCGGCAGTTTCTCAGTTTTATTTAGTTGCTTTTGATATGGATTCGTTCCCACAGGTCTAAAAGGATTAATCTTCATATCGTCCCTCCTAACTTTACATCCAAGGACTGTATCAATTTTGCTTTAACTATGCTGTTATTGTCTTGTACTTTTATTATCGGTGGTCTTCAAAAAAAGTTTAACAGGATATTTTCACCAAATTTCTACCTTCTTCGATCTTGTGCATAATATATGGATTTATGCAATTGTTCAAGGCGTTCCTGTTCTTTGTCGAACATGTCTAGTTCTCCTTTGATGCCAGTTGTACATTCCTCGCAAAGTTTTCCTTCACGAATTATTTTCCCACAACGATCACAAGGATAACCTAAGTTAGGAAAATGTGCCGTATGTAAACGACCGCGTTTAACCCATTTATATAACAATTTTTCAGGTGCACCTGTTACTTCTGAAACTCTTTCTATTCTTGACGCTCTATTTTCTTGCTTTCGTAAAAAATTATATACTTTATCAAAAAGTGCCTCTTCTTCACGATAACATTTATCACATACGTCACGAACTGAATTTTTCATATAGAGCATGCCGCAGTTTGGGCAATTCAATAAATCCATTGAAAAATCTCTCCTTCATTCGCCGTTCTTATTATTTATATCGGCACAATGATTGTTTTTTTAACCTCGGGCAACAGTCAAAGATTGGACTTTTATAGCGCCAGCTTGTTTCAATATTTTTGCCGCTTGTCTGAGAGTTGAGCCCGTCGTATATATGTCATCAATAAGCAAAATATTTTTTCCTTGAATCATATTTGCCGGTTGTTTTAATTGGAATATTCGTTGTTGGGAAACTCGCTCTTCTCGAGATTTTTTTGACTGTTTTTCTGAGTGAGTCCGTAAGAGTATGTCCCATGTAACAAATCCTGTTTCACGGGCTAGTGCTTCTGACTGATTGAAGCCGCGTTCTTTTAGACGTTCATTACTAAGTGGGATAGCTACGAGGATATCATGTTCGAGGGATTTTAATTTGGCGGTTATTTCCGGGGAAAATATTTTGGCCAACTCATAGTCACCACGGAATTTGAACCGTGCAATGAGTTCTTTTAAAAAATGATTATAAACATAGATTGATTCGTTTTTATCCAGCGTCCCTTTCCATCTTGGGTCCTGCTCCCACCGAACACAATCTAAACATGTATGTTGTGTAACAAATTTAGAATCCAGTTCTTTTAATGGCCTCGAGCAAATTATACAAAGTTCCTCGTTGATTGGTTCAAGCTTTTCTCTACATTCTTGGCATAGCGGAGACTCTTTTTTTGGAAAAATGATTTTGATCCAATCCATATCATGCATTAACAGTGCATCACAGTAAAGGCAATAATTTGTCATACGTCGATCATCTCCTTTTTCAATGCTTCTTTATTCATTTGATCTATATGAATAAGTGCGCGGATCATCGCTTTCGTTCGCCCATGGTGAAAAAAAGTGATATTCCCAGTAGGAAACTCTGAACTGCGACCAACACGACCGGATATTTGAACAAGGGCGGCTTCCGTAAAAATATCATCTTCAGCGCCAACAACTGCCACGTCGATATTTGGGAATGTCACCCCACGTTCTAAAATTGTGGTTGTAAGTAATATTGGAATCTCTTTGCGCCTCATATTTTCAACTTTTTCTTTTCTGTTTGGGTCCTCTGCATGAACTGATACAATTTCAGGATGGAGTTTTTGAAAAAGCGGGAGAGCTATTTCCATTAGTTTAATATCGGGCAAAAAAACGAGCGCCTGCTTATCCGAGTCGATTCTTTTCTTTACCCAGGCTTCAACATTTTTGGGGATTCTTCCTTTTTCAAATCGTTTCTTCCAATCGCCGCACCATTTAAAATTGGGTACTGGCAATGGCTTTCGATGGTATCTAGCTGGAATCTTCACATGGTTCCGTTTTCCATATTTGCACTCTAATTGCCATTTTTCACTCGGGGTCGCGGTTAGAAAGATTCGAGCAGCTGATAGTTTTGTAGATTTTTCAACAGCCCATTGCAAGCTCTCATCAAAGGAATATGGAAATGCATCGACCTCGTCGACAATCATAACATCGAAGGCACTGTCAAAACGCATGAGTTGATGTGTTGTTGAAATCGTAAGCGGGGCATAAACATGGCGGTCGTCGGATCCACCATATAATGCTGCGACTTTTGTTTGTGGAAAAACTTTTTTAAAACGAGGGGCGAGCTCTAATACGACATCCGTTCTAGGTGTGGCTATGCAAACCCGTTGTCCTGAAAGCAAGGCTTGATCAATCGCTTCAAAAAGTACTTCTGTTTTTCCAGCACCGCAAACCGCCCAAATCAGGATATCGTTTTTTGTTTTTACAGCTTGGATAGCTGATTGTGAGGCAACTTTTTGACCTGGAGAAAGTTCTCCGTTCCAGGAAAGGTATGAGTGACGGAATATATTTGGAATTTTGGAAGAGGGTGAGTACTTTCGTTTGAATTTGTTATGCGGAATGTAGATTGAGGCTTTTGATTTGTGTCCCACAAGAGGTCCACACCAGCTGTATAAAGGAGTACATGAAGAAACTCGCCCCATCATTATGCATTTTCTGCAATAAAAACAGCCTTTTTCATTTTGACAAATAGCGCATGGGTAATTCGCAAACAGTCTTTGCGTAGAATTTGCACAACGATTACAACGCCATTTATTAATTTTTTTGACTATGCCAGGTTTGGTTTTCATTTTGCCCATGGAGATTTGCTTGTCCAGTTCTTTGAGAGGGAAAGGAATTTCAGAAGCAAGAAGGGAGCGTCCGGAGAGGAAGAGTTGGAGTTCTTCGGAGAAATTTTTCATCATATCACCTCGAGGATATTTAATTTTTCCTATAAAAACAGTGGGAAGGAAAACCACCCACTGTTATTTTTTCGTCCAGCAAAGCCCCATAGCACCTTCGCCAAGATGGGTGCCAATGACAGGGCCAAAATAGCTAATTGTAAAGTCGACATGAGGATAAAGCGCAGACAATTCTTTTTTCCAGCTAGCCGCTTCTTCAACACGATTGGCATGAATAATCGTTGCTTGGAGCGGTTGCCCTTTACGAGCATCTTCGTCAAGCAATTCTTCAATTCGCTTCATTGCTTTCTTACGCGTACGGATTTTTTCAAACGGTACAATGACTTTGTCTACAAAATGTAGGATAGGCTTAATGTTTAAAAGGCTGCCAATTAAAGCTTGCGCGCTCGAAAGCCTTCCGCCGCGCTGCAAATGAGAAAGATCATCTACCATAAAGTACGCTCTCATGGACGCTTTAAGATCATCCAAGCGAGCTAGTATTTCTTCCGGATTCTTACCATTTTGTGCCATTGTGGCGGCAGCTAGTACATAAAAACCTTGAGCCATACAGCTAATTTCCGAATCATACGGGTACACCTTGGCACCTTCTAGCATATCAGCCGCTGCCACCGCTCCTTGAAACGTCCCGCTAATCCCGCTAGATAGATGAATGCTAATAATAGCATCGTATTCCTTAGAGAGCTCATTGTACAATTCTTCAAACTCTCCAATAGGTGGCTGAGTCGTCGTTGGAAGCCTTTGCCCATTTCTAACTTCGTCGTAAAAGTCACTAGCAGAAATATCAATCTCTTCTCGATATGTTTCACCATTTATGACAACACTCAATGGAATCATATGTATATTCAAATTTTCTCTTATATGTTTCGGTATGTATGAAGTACTATCGGTTACAACTACCGTCTTCAATAATATCAACCTCACTGACTACCATATTTCTTCTCTTCATTCTATCCAATTAAACTACTTTTGAAAAGAGGCATTTCGTAGTGGGGGGACGGGTTCATTGGGGACGGGTTCATTGGGGACGGGCTGAAAACGCCTGTCCCCATCTGTGTCTACTGAAATGTGCTCAATAAAAAAATAATAAGTAGCTAGGAATTTAATAGTCTAGTTGTGCTTCAACATAATAGCGATAGTTTTTTATTGGATTGGAAGGATAAAATTGGAGAATCTTTTCTTTTGTAACTAGAGAATTCTTTTTTTCATTAATATACATTGGATAACTACTCCAAATGTAATCTCTTAGATCTATAACAATGTTTGCTTCAAGAGGATTTCGATGAATATACCGGCTTACGTAAAGAAAATGGGCTGCATCCTTAATTCTTTTACTAATATAACGCCCTTGAAAAACGTGGCCAACTAAGTTGTAACGATTATTGAAATATCTTGCATAGGAAGCATGTGTTGTGTGAATAATTTTTCCTGGAGGGATATGAGTGGTTTCGATAAGAAGATGTATGTGGTTATTCATTAAACAGTAGGAATGGAGATAAAAAGGATATTTTTTCTTAGCCTTCGCCAACATTTCTAAATAATAATATCTATCCTCATCATCGTAAAAAAGTGCCTCTTTTCGATTTCCTCTGCTCATAATATGCAAAGTATCACCTGGTATCCATTCCCTTCTTTTTCTAGCCATTGAATCATCCTTTCAAATTCTATTTCAAGATACTATGTTTACTTCGACAAAATATACTAAATTCCTTTTATTTTAGTATAATCTATGAAATTGCATCTTTTTTTGCATCTAGACCTGTCCCTTTTGAACCTGTCCCCATGGGGACTGTCCCCCCTAAAAGAAAAAAACCGTCCAAACATTGTTTGAACAGTTTCTTCCAAAAAAGCTTCTATTTAGCGAACTTCTACCCAACCATTTTTAATGGCTGTAACGACGGCTTGAGTACGGTCGTTAACGTTCATTTTTTGCAGGATGTTGCTGACGTGGTTTTTGACTGTCTTTTCACTGATGAAAAGGGCTTCGCCTATTCCACGGTTGCTTTTTCCGTCAGCGAGTAACTGCAGCACTTCACACTCTCTGCTAGTTAATAAATGGAGTGGGATTTGTACCTCAGGTTGTTGGTATCCGCTTCCGCTATTATTTTGATTTGCTAGTCTTCTATACTCACCAATTAGTTTATGAGTAACTTTAGGATGTATGTATGAACCACCGTCTGCTACAATTTTAACAGCTTCTATCAGCTCATCGGAGTCCATTTCTTTAAGCATGTAGCCTGAAGCTCCTGTTTTTAATGCATGTGTGACATAAGCTTCATCGTCATGAATAGATAGAATCATTGCTTTTGTTTCTGGATACGCCTCTAACAATTGGCGTGTTGCTTCGATGCCATTTGTCATCTTCATATTGATGTCTAGAAGCACTACATCTGGTGAATATTTTTGCACAAGTTCAACAGCATCGGAACCATCTTCACCTTCTGCTACTACTGTAAAGGATTTTTCGAACTCAAGGATACGCTTTACTCCTTCACGAAATAATTGATGATCATCAATAATTACGATTTTCGTTGACACTAATAATTCCCCCTCATGCCTCTATATTTAGCATATTTTCAATAGTTTTCAAAGCTTCATTGCATTAATCCAATAATGGAATTTGCATTTTAATGGCAGTTCCAGTAACAGGGCTGGAATCGATTGTAAGAACCCCTTCAAGAATTACAATTCGCTCCTTCATGCCAATTAAGCCAAACGAATCGTTTCTCTTTTCATCGGGATTGAATCCAATGCCATTGTCTTTAACAATAACAAATACACTATCATGTCTTCTTTCAAATTTCACTGTAATATTGCTAGCTTTTGAATGTTTTAGTGCATTTTGAACTGATTCCTGAATGAGTCGGAAAAGCGCAACCTCATATTTAGATGGAAGCCTCTTATCCTCACCAATATGGACAAAGTCCAATTTTACTACTTTGTTATATTCCTCAATGGTCGCTAAATACCTTTTTAAAGTGGGGATTAACCCTAAATCATCTAACACCATTGGGCGTAAATCATATATGATGCGACGAACTTCATATAGTGCCGCGCGAATCATTTCTTTTAAACTACGAATTTCAAGTAACGACTGTTCTGGTCCAAATTCTTTATGAACCTTTTCAGCCAAGTCGGACCTGATAAGAACATTAGCTAACAATTGTGCAGGACCATCATGGATTTCACGAGAAATACGTTTTCTTTCTTCTTCTTGTGCTTCAATAATCCGAAGTCCGAAGTCTTGCTTCATTTTTGCATCTTCCAAAACTTCGCCTATATCCTTTATATCACTAACAAGATAGTTTGAGATAATTGTAATTTGTGAGACGAGCGTTTCGGCACGATCAATTGTTTCTTGCAAACCTAGAAGTCTTCTTTCTAAATCATCTCTTCTAAGTCGCAATTGCTTTTCAAACTGATTATTGATTGTATGTCTCGTTTGCAAATCGTGGGCATTTTCGTACACTTCTCGAACTTCTTTTTCACTGTATGCACGAAAATTTTTACTAACCTCTGAAAGCCTTTTTCTCGCAAGTCTCGCTTTTATTTCGAGCTCATCACCCTCAGTAATTACATGTTTGACTTGCTCTTTTATCTCTTTCAATTCGGCTATTAAAGAATCATGTTCTTGTCGACACTGCTCACCGATTCGAAATATCTCGTCTTTACTTTTATCGACGGTTTCTATCATTTGTTCTACTATAAAATCTAAAGCTTTAATATCTAATTTTCTTAGTGCCATCTCTTTCCTCTGGGGATACCCCCCTTTGCGCATTAAATTAATTTTACATTAATTTGCATAATTCAACTATTTTTGAAGTCAATTTTCTATAAAAATAATTCTAAATTACCGGAATGTTTTCATATTAACTACTTGCGTATAGGGCTTTTAACCCAACCTACAGATAAAAAGACCTATGAAAAATCTCTTAAAAAGTTGATATGATTCTATTTCCTTATTATATCATGTATACTTTTGTTACACATTAAGTTTTTCTTACATTTACTTTGTGGAGAGGAGCGGGTACATTGCTTCCGCACTATTTTACTGTAAAAAAACAGGGCGAACATGAAATTATTATCCAAAAATCTCGATTCATTGCGCATGTAAGCCGTGTCGAAACAGAAGAAGCAGCTCAACAATTTATTCAGGAAATAAAAAAGAAACATTGGAATGCTAATCATAATTGCTCCGCATACCTAATTGGAGAGCACAATCAAATTCAAAAAGCGAATGACGACGGGGAACCTAGTGGAACAGCTGGAGTTCCAATCCTTGAAGTACTAAAAAAACGGGATTTAAAAGATACCGTCGTTGTTGTAACCAGGTATTTTGGTGGCATTAAACTTGGTGCCGGTGGTTTAATACGTGCATATGGAAAATCAACAACTGAAGGGCTTAACGCAGTTGGAGTGGTTGAACGAAAATTAATGACCAATATGCATGTCGAGGCAGACTATTCTTGGTTAGGAAAGCTTGAAAATGAACTAAGATCATCTGTTTATCACCTAAAAGAAATCCATTACTCCGATCAAGTTGAGATCGAAGTGTACGTTGATGATTCAGCAGTAAAAGATTTTAGTGAGTGGATCATCGACATGACGAATGGACAGGCCGAAATTCTTGAAGGTGAAAAATTATATCTTGAGGTGGATATGCCTCCTAGATAACAAGTTAACCCCCTGAAAGGTGATGACCCCAAAAGTTAGATTTTCACTCTAACTTTTGGGGTGCAGTACCAAACCAGGGGGTCTTTTTCAATCCTTCACAGCTCCTGCGGCAATTCCTGAAATAAATTGTCTGCTTACGAATAGGAACATGATGATCAATGGTAAGGTTGCCAACAATGTGCCCGCCATAACCATTCCGTAATCTGTTGTGTAAATACCATTCAATTGGGATAAAGTTAATTGCAATGTGTATCGTGCAGGGTCATTCAACACGATTAAGGGCCATAAATAATCATTCCATACTCCGATAAAAGAAAAAATCCCTAAGAACGCTAAAGCTGGTCGCAGTATGGGTAATCCAACATTCCAATATAACCGAAAGTGGCTGCATCCATCGAGTCTACCAGCATCTAACAAACTATCATTGATCGCTTCCTGAGAAAATTGCCTTACCCAGAAGATTCCGAAGGCATTCGCTAGACCAGGAACAATTAGCGCTTTATACGTTCCAACCCATCCTAATTTCGAAATAATAATATAGGACGGGATAAAGGAAAGCTGGGAAGGAATCATCATTGTTACGAGCAATGCTCCAAAAAGCCATGTTTTACCTGGGAACTGAAATTTTGCAAAAGTAAATCCAGCGAGGGAACAAAAAAACAATACACAAATGACTTGGACAACTGTAACAAACAATGTATTTAAAAATGCTTGGAAAAAATCTACATTGTTAAATACATTTGTAAGGTTCGTGATCAACTCTGAACCGAAAATAAGCTTAGGGGGAAACCTTAAAATATCACTCGTTTTATTGGTTGACATTACCGCAAGCCAGTAAAACGGAAAAATGGATATTCCAACCCCAATCAATAATAAAACATGTAATATTATTGACTTTATTCTCATAAAAATCCATCCTTTCTAGTCTTATCTGGCTCCAGCTTTATCAAAAATTTTCCAGTTAACTAATGAGAATAATGCAATGATGACGAACAACGCCCAAGATACGACAGCAGCGTATCCAAATTGATTGTCAACAAATCCTTGTTTGTACATATAAAGAGTAATTGTCATCCCAGCACCTCCTACACCACCGGAATTACCAAGCAATACTTGCGGCTCTGTAAATAATTGCATAGATCCGATTGTTGTCATCAGAATTGTAAAAAGGATAACCGGCCTTAATAGAGGAATCGTAATATGGAAAAATTGTTGTCTTGTATTGGCACCGTCAATTTTTGCCGCTTCATATAAGTCAGTAGGAATGGCTTGCAACCCAGCTAAATAAATGATGGCGTTGTATCCTGTCCATCTCCAAACGACCATCGAAGCGATAACTACTTTTACTAGGAAAGTAGAATCCAGCCATTTAACAGGCTCCAGGCCAATAACAGTTAATATATAATTCAATAACCCATACTGATTTCCAAAAATGGATTTAAAAATAATAGTAACAGCTACAATCGAGGTAACATTTGTAATGAAATATGCGGATCGATAGAAACCTTTGGCTTTGACAAATGGTGCATTTAGTAGAAAGGCAATGACCAATGCTCCACAAAGCATTGGAATCGTAGAAATAAACCAAATAATAAAGGTATTTCCAACTGCCTGCCAGAACATTGAATCGGATAATAAATACTTAAATTGGCGCAATCCGACAAACTCCATTTGCCCAATCCCGTCCCATTTCTGGAACGATAAATATAATGAAAATATAATAGGAAACAAACCAAAAATAATAAATAATATGTAAAAGGGCGATATAAATAAATATAGGGCCCTATTTTTGTATATTTCCTTCCAAAGGCTTGTCTTTGAAGTGATTTCAATTGAATTACTTACTGTTTCTTGTGGCTTTATTGGCTGTTCCATAACATCCTCTCCTTTTCAACATCTTTTCGTTGAAAAAACAGTCGCTTTAGTATGATAAGGAATCAGATGAGTTTCCCCGTCTGATTCCTTATTCTATTAGTGCGTGTTCAAAATGGAGGATAAAAAGGACCAGTCGGCTAAAGGCGCTGACGTTCTGTTAGCAACGTCGACTCTAGCACATCATGTGCTTCGGAAGTTCAAGGCGGCGGTTTCGAGCAACGGACTGCACAGGATTTGCTGACTTCTGTGTTGCCCACAGGACGTGGGCGATTTTAGCAGAAGACTCTTTTTCCTAATACATGAGTAGCGGAGAAACAAGCCAAACTAGAAGCATCGAAGTGTCATTTTTACCGGTCTTTTTTAATATCCTCTATTATCTATTAAGCTCTTTCTTTACTTTATCTAATACTTCGTTCCAAGCTTTATCAGGATCTTTATTTGATTTTGCAATATCTGTTAATGTCTCAGTATAAATAGAATTTACTCTCGAATAATCGACTCCAAAGTATCTAGGCTTTACATTTTTAGCTGATTCTGTAAATACTTTTGTCGTTTCTTGATTTCCGAAAAATTCTTCTGGATTGCTCATTTTCTCATCTTCAAAAATACTTGGAGTAGACGGGAATAAATCCATCGTCACATAAGATTGAAGTTGATTTTCAGGATTCATCATCCATTCGATTACTTTATATGCCTCTTCTGGATGCTTAGAGCTTTTTAATATCCCAATAAAAGATCCACCGTTGTTTCCATCTCCACCAGGAGCTCTAGCAATTCTCCATTTACCTGCAGTATCAGGTGCAGCATCCTTTAAAATGTTTTTCATCCAAACAGCACCAATAAACGATGCTACTTGACCATTATTCATACCTGCATTCCATTCTGTTTCATCATCAAGGTTAGCTGATAAACCTTTTTTATGAATAGTTATCGCTCTATCCCAAGATGCTTTAATATTACCTGAATCACCTATAAAATTATCTTTCTCATCAAAATATGCTTTGTCTCCTTGACTCAAGGATTGGGTATAAACCCTGTTTAACGTATCAAACATTTTTACGCCAGTAGCCGCCTGTAATTTCTCACCTGCAGTAATATAATCATCCCAAGTTGCTAGTTCCTTGGATACCTCTTCTGGATCCGTAGGTAAACCAGCTTCTGCAAATAGATCTTCACGATAAAATAACGCCGTAGGACCTGTGTCCATTGGTAGAGCAATTAGGTTCTTTTGATCTGGTGTTAATCCAAAGTTCCATTTCCACTCTAAGTAATCACCTTTTATCTTATCCGCACCATAGTCTAATAGATTTACAAACTTATCATGATTCGGAAGGAATTCAGTTACCCAGTCGTTTAAGCCGACAATATCAGGGGCACCTGTCCCAGTTGTTAAGGCTGTTTGCAGCTTTGTCTTGTATTCGCCGCCATCAATTTTTTGAGCGTTAATCTTAATATCCGGGAACTGCTCATTTACCTTTTTAATCAACTCATCATCAATTGATCGGTTCCAATACCATAATGTAAGTGTGACTTTTCCGTCTTTGTCACCAGACGATGACTTGCTGCAACCAACCATTGAAAGCACTAACATGATGATTGCCAAAAAACTAAATACTTTTCTCTTTGTCATACTTTTTGCACCCCGTTTTCTTTTTTTAAGTGTACCCCTAAAACTGGAAAGCGTTTGCACAAAGATGAGTAAAGATTCTAGCTGGAAAAACGATAATAGATATTTTATAAAATCATTATCGCCTTTTAAGAATCATAGAAAAGTTTGGATTATTTGTCAATTGAAATATCTGATACTTCCCAGTATTCAATTTAAACAAAATTATCACCTTATTCGACAAAAAAACGTCTATTAACCGCTCTGGTCATAAACGTCTCTCATAACCTTAAAATGATAATCACCAAATAGAATTAAGCTTGTATACCGAAACATTCTTTAAAGTTGCATTCCCGTCCTTAACAGAAACCTGAAGCGAAGTATAATCTTCATTCGGGAATAATATTTCAGTCATCACAGAACTTCCTCCATTTAAAAATATCTCTATGGAAGCACAATCTATTATAATTTCAAAGTCATAGATTTCTTGCAATGGCATTGTATCGACACTTGGAAATTCTTCCGAAAAAGAAACATTACCACTTTTTCGTCTATCAATATTTAACTCAGAGCTTTTACGATCGAAAAGTATTTCGACCTCATCCTTCTCTCCTATTAATGTGACTTTCAAAGAAGAGGTTTCACGATCAAATTCTTTTACTTCCCCTTTGATATGAAGCGGAATGCTAACATTCAAATTTTTTGCTATACCAGGTTGGACTGTCACTTTTTCATAATGAGCAATAGTTTCACCCAATAAACTTTTTAAATCAATAGGATTTTGAACAAGAATATACGTATTGTCTTGATTTCGCAAAGATAATTTTCTAGGGATTGACATCGCACTTCTAAATGGATCAGTCGGCACTTCATTTGCGTATTGCCAATTACTCATCCATCCTATCCAAATCGGTTCATCTATATTGCTCCAAGTAACAGCAGCATAGAAATCTCGTCCGAAATCTGCCCATTTAACCATCTTTTTATCATCCTCACAAGTGAAGCTTTCTCCATTAAAATCTCCTACAAAGTACTGAACAGCAGAGCCTCCATTCGGTCCTCCTGGGTTGACACTGACAATCAGTCCCCATTTCTTTTCATCGCATCCTTCAACTGATAGCTCTATTAAATCCGGACATTCCCACACGCCCCGGTGAGAACCATACTCTTCACCAAACGAAGATAGATAACTCCAGTCTAGGAGATTAGGAGAATGATAGAAACGAATATGATTGCCACATGCGAGAGACATTATCCATTTGTTCGACTTTTTATGCCAGAATACTTTCGGATCTCGAAAATCTTTTAACCCCGGGTTTGAAATAACAGGGTTTCCTTCATATTTTGTCCAAGTCCTTCCCCGATCATTTGAATAAGCAATACTCTGTTTTTCATTATCCTCGCCATGGTGAGTAAAAATCGCCACCATTACATCTTCATTCGAATTTTTTAATCCACTTGTATTATGTTTATCAACAACTGCACTTCCAGAAAATATTTGTCCTAAATCGTCAGGGTAAAGAGCGATCGGCAATTCTTCCCAATGTAACAGATCCGTACTTACTGCTTGTCCCCAATGCATCGGTCCCCATACTTTACTATGAGGGTGATGTTGAAAAAACAAATGATATTCGCCATCATGATAAACTAAGCCATTTGGGTCGTTCATCCACTTTTCTTTCGGACTAAAATGAAGCTGTGGCCTCCATTTTTCGCGATACATACTTTCCACTCCTTACTGATTTTAAAAAAAAACAGCACAATCTTCCGAGAGAGAAAATTATGCTGTGTTGTTCATTTTTATTCCTTTTCCAAAGCCCGCTTTGCTAGCATTAACGCACCGGTAATACCTGCATCGTCCCCTAGTGCAGGTGGGACAATATAGTCTTCGATATGTTCTGTGATTTGCGGTAGAGGAACATACCCATTTAATAATTCCTGAACTTGTTTACGGATGAGGGGGAAAATTTGCGCTTGCTTCATTACTCCCCCGCCCATAATGATTTTTTTAGGTGAAATAGTTAAAATGTATTGCATGAGTGCTTGGGCAAGATAGTAGGCTTCAATTTCCCATACTTCTTGTTTATTCTGAAGCTCATGTCCTTTTTGCCCCCAGCGTTTTTCAATCGCTGGACCTGCTGCCATTCCTTCTAAACAATCCTTATGATAAGGACAAAATCCTTCAAAAGTATCATCAGGATGTCTCTTTACTAAAACATGCCCCATTTCAGGATGAGATAGCCCTTGAAGCAAATTCCCTTGTACTACTGCTCCAGCCCCAATCCCTGTCCCAACTGTTATGTATAAACAACTATCAAAACCTTGAGCAGCCCCTTGCATCATTTCCCCAAGTGCGGCCACATTAACATCGGTATTAAACTCGATCGGTATGTGTAAAGCTTCTTTCATTGTTTTCAAAAAAGGATAATTTGTCCAACCTGGTTTTGGGGTTGATGTTATATTTCCGTATGTTGGACTATTTTGATCAATATCAACAGGACCAAAAGAACCAATTCCAAGCGCTTTCACTTTATGCCGCTTAAAAAAATCTATCACTTCTGGCATCGTTTGTTCCGGCGTTAACGTGTCGATTTTTATTCGTTCAATGATTGTTCCATCTTCTTTTCCGACCGCACAAACAAACTTCGTACCGCCAGCTTCAATTGCTCCGAGCATCAACTAACACTCCATCCTATATAATTCTTTTCCACTTTAGTCTATCATATAGCAAGAGAAAATTTATTAATTTTGCAAAATAAAAAGCCAGCTTTTTAGCTGACTCCTATGCGTAGACAAATTCATTTTTAATTACATTCAGACTAGTAGAAACGTTTGTCTTTCTAAGCGCGAAGCCTTCCGAGAATCGGAGTTGCCATACTCAGTAATTGGCACCACAGGAAGGCAAGCACTGGAGAAAGCAAGTGTTTGTCAGCAGTCTGAAGCAAGCTTTTAAACTGACTCAAGAATTTTTTATCATATGCTCAATAAACTTTTTAAAAGCTGCCTGACCTTCTGGAGTTCTTTTAAACACACCAGCATGTTCAAGAACAGTAGAGAAGACACGGCCAACCTCTTCACGTAAAATATCGTGAACATTATTTTCATTCAG
The DNA here is from genome assembly GCF_022900255.1 of Lederbergia wuyishanensis. GTDB lineage: Bacteria > Bacillota > Bacilli > Bacillales > Bacillaceae_C > Lederbergia > Lederbergia wuyishanensis. Next base: position 57,288 of record NZ_JALIRM010000004.1, on the reverse strand, counting down.
TTTAGGATGAGCTTCAAGGACCTTGCACGCCCAATCGGCATGTTTGTTTGTTATCTCATCCTCATATAGCGAAGTTTTATAATCGGGTTTTACTAAGTAATCCCCAACGAGCTGAAGCTCTTCTTTTAGCCGTCCTGGCAAAACAGCCAAGCCCATTACTTCAATCAATCCGATGTTTTCTTTTTTAATATGATGAACTTCATTATGTGGATGGAAAATACCTAATGGATGCTCATCATTTGTACGATTATTTCTTAATACAACATCGAATTCAAAATATCCATTTACCATGCGGACGATTGGTGTTACCGTATTATGCGGTTCAGAGCCGCTCGAAGCATGAATTTCTACTTCCGGGTCACTATAATATTTCCACGAATTCAAAATAAAGGCTGCAAGATCTGCAATTTGATTGCGATCCTTTCCACGCAAACGGATAACCGACATCGGCCAGTGCACGATTCCTGCTTCTACTTCTTCATATCCTGGAAAAGTAAAAGTGTTTTCCATTTCTGCTTTAGCCATTGGAAAAACATGATTTCCGCCTTGGAAATGGTCGTGGCTTAATATAGATCCGCCTACAATTGGAATATCAGCATTCGAACCAATAAAATAATGAGGGAATTGTTCAGCAAAAGAAAGTAGTCTTTCAAAGCCAGCTTTCGAAATTTTCATTGGACGGTGCTCACCCGAAAATACAATCGCATGCTCATTATAGTAAACGTATGGGGAGAATTGTAAAAACCATTCTTCACCATTTAAATCAACAGGAATAATTCGGTGGTTTTGCCTTGCTGGATGATCTACCCGTCCAGCATATCCCACATTTTCTTTACAGAGCAAACATTTCGGATACTCTGTAGATTCTTGTTTATTTTTGTTTGCAGCAATTGCCACTGGATCCTTTTCAGGCTTCGATAAGTTAATCGTGATTTCAAGATTTCCATAAGGAGTCTGTGAAAACCAATGCTCATTTTTTGCCACTCTGTCTGTTCGAATGTAATGAGAATCTTGGGCTAGTTGATAAAAATAACTAGTTGCCGCCTCGGCTCCCTCTCTTTTATAAATATCATAAAATGTATGAATGATCGTTGATGGACGAGCAATAAATGCTCCCATCAATTCAGTATCGAGTAAATCACGAAAGGTCACCGTATTATGAGGCAGCTTCCCATTTTCCGCTGCCCAATCTAAAATAGTGGCAAGAATTCTAACGGGCGAATTATCGTCCGGAGCTTTCACTTCAACGGATTTCCATTCCTCAAGACTTAACGTGGCAAGTAAATCATTCCTTACAAAATCAACATCCCACGTTTCAATCAGTCTCTTTTTCAATCCATATTGAATTAGCTCTTCCAAAGCTTCATATATTAACATGCTGTCGCCCCTTTCGTTTTGGTATTTTTCATATTTTTGAGCTCCGTATGGGAGTATAAGAAAATTGAATTCTCGTACGGGAATTGAAGCAACATTAACGGCGATTGCCTTCACTCATACGGGAATTGCAACATCTTGAACCGGAATTGGCATCACTCGAACGAGAATTGAAACACCTCAAACGGGAATTGCTATCACCCGAACGAACACCTTGAACGGGAATTAGCTCATTCGAAAGAGAATTTAAACACCTCGAATGGGAATTGGCCCATATCAAACGAGATTACATCTCCCAAAGTCAAATTACTCCACATACCCATTCGGATTCTTTTGGAACCACGTCCAGGCACTTTCAATCATAGATTCAAGAGAATGATGTTGAGGTTTCCAGCCTAATTCTTTTTTCGCTTTTTCCGATGAAGCTACGAGTTTTGCAGGGTCACCCGCGCGTCTTGGAGATACTTTTTCTAGAATTTCTTTCCCAGTTACTTTTCGTGCAGTTTCTATGACTTCCTTTACGCTAAAACCATTTCCGTTACCCAAATTGTACGTTCCACTTTCACCCGTTTTCCGTAGCTTTTCAATTGCTAAAATATGAGCGTCTACTAAATCCATTACATGAATATAGTCACGGATACATGTTCCATCCGGAGTATCGTAATCATCGCCAAAAATAGCAATTTCATCTCGTTTTCCTAGAGCTGCTTCCAAAACAATTGGAATTAAGTGCGTTTCAGGATTGTGATCTTCCCCAATGATTCCGTTCGTATGTGCACCAGCTACATTAAAATAACGTAGAACGACGTAGCGAATGCCATATGCTGACTCGCACCATTTCAACATTTTTTCCACTGCAAGTTTCGTTTCGCCATATGGATTTGTTGGGTTTGTAATAGCTGATTCGACAATCGGAATTTCTTCTGGCTCTCCATATACAGCTGCAGTTGATGAGAAAACGATATTTTTTACATTGTATTTGTTCATTGCTTTGACGAGAGAAATAGCGCCGCCTACATTATTGTCGTAATATTGAAGAGGCTTTTGAACACTCTCACCAACTAAAGAATCTGCAGCAAAATGCATAATTGCATCAATTTTATTTTCGTTAAAAATACGATCTAGAAATGGTTCATCACGCAAATCACCGTCATAAAATACAGCCCCTTCTGACAAAGCTGCTGAATGGCCCTTTTGTAAATTATCGACTACAACTACTTCTTCCCCACGCGCAAGTAATTCTGCAACTGCGTGACTCCCAATATATCCTGCACCACCGCAAACTAGTATCGCCATCCTAACTCCTCCTTAATGTATAATGCTTCACTCAACGATTTCTTTAGCTCCGTCGCCAATTCCCACTACATAAAAATCAGCTTTTAAGCCAGTAGCTTCTTCATACACTTCTCCAACATTTTTTATAAAATCGTCAAGCTTTTCTTTGTTGACAAGATTAATCGTACAGCCACCGAATCCCGCTCCTGTCATTCTTGCGCCTAACACATCCTCATTCCAAGCTGCTTCAACAAGAGCATCCAATTCTTTGCCAGTCACTTCATAATCTTTCATAAGGGATAAATGAGATGCATTCATTAATTTTCCGAATGCTTCAAGATCACCTTCGTTTAATTTTTCAACAGCAACTAACGTACGTGCATTCTCGGATACTGCATGTTTTGCACGTTTGCGATCTGTTTCGTTTTCAATCAAATATTTATGTGCTTCAAATTCATCTACAGTTAAATCGCCAAGAGATTGAATATCAAGTTCTTTTTGCAATTGTTCAAGGGCTCTCTCACATTCAGAGCGACGTTCATTATATTTTGAATCCGCCAAACCTCTGCGCTTATTCGTATTAGCAATAACTAAAACGTGATCGGATAATTGGAGCGGACTGTATGTATATTCCAAAGTTTGGCAATCAAGTAAGATAGCATGCCCTTCTTTACCCATTCCGCAAGCAAATTGGTCCATAATTCCACAGTTTACACCGACAAACTCGTTTTCAGCTTTTTGAGCATATTTTACGATTTGTACACGATCAATATTTAAATTAAAAACTTCATTCAGCATGACACCTGTTGCAAGTTCTATTGAAGCAGATGAAGATAGTCCTGCTCCGTTAGGGATATTCCCGTAAAATAATAAATCAAGTCCTGTCGGAATGCTTTTCCCTTCTTTTTGGAAAACATCCACCACACCTTTCGGATAATTAGCCCAATCATCTTCTTTCTTATATAAAAGACTATCTAATTGTGCTTCAATCACACCAGCATCAGGAAAATTCATTGAATAAAAACGAAGGACTTTATCTTCTCTTTTCCTAGCCAATACTGTTGTTCCTACATCAAGTGCACATGGAAAAACATGCCCGCCATTATAATCGGTATGTTCACCAATCAAGTTTACCCTACCAGGGGCAAAAAACGTACGAATCTCTCCATTGTCACCGAATATTTCGGTAAACTTTTCACGTAATTCTTTCTTTTTTTCCATGACCTGTCACCTCGTATTTTTGATGGATTGCTTTAAAAAATTGCATTTAAAAAACACTTTGTTAATTAATTTAATTTACTTATATGGTATTATAAGAATAACTGTTTTGCAACAATTATATTCTAAATTAAGGAAGTGCTTTTTCAATGAAAAAAGGTAGCTTTCAATGGATGAAATCATTAAATCGAACGATTATTTTAAATAAAATACGTACAGATGGACCGATTTCCCGCGCTCAAATTGCGAAAGAAACCAAATTGACTCCACCGACCGTCAGTAGTCTTGTCAGTGAATTGATTGAGAAAGAACTTGTGATAGAAAGCGAGCAAGGTGAGTCCATTGGCGGGAGAAAACCAACATTATTAGTTATCAACAGTGATCGCTTCTATATTATAGGATTGGATGTTGGAGCGAAAAAGATTCGTGCTATTCTTATTGATTTATCCGGAAAAACTATCGATAAAACGCAAACCCTCATTCCCAAACCTATTTCAAATGAAGATTTACTCACTTTAATTAAGCGGACAATTAATCATCTTACATCTAATCACGACACAATAGAAGTGATTGGCATAGGGGTTGGAATGCATGGTGCTGTAGATGTTGAGACAGGTTCAAGTTTATTTGCGCCAGGATTGAATTTGAGAGATATCCCTATCAAAAAAGAGCTTGAAGCTGAGTACGATGTTCCGGTAAAAGTAGATAATGACGTGAGAGCAATGGCTTTCGGAGAATATTGGTTTATGGAAGAAAAAAAGGACGAAAGCATCGTGACTGTTAATATTGGAATCGGTGTTGGTGCAGGCATTGTATTAAACGGAAAAATATTTCACGGAAAGTACGACTTAGCCGGAGAAATTGGCCATATGACAGTTGATTTAAAAGGTAATCTTTGTTCCTGTGGGAATATTGGGTGTTGGCAAACACTTATTTCTGGACCTGCTATTGGTGAAGCGGCTAGAAATCAGCTCGAACGATATCCCGAAAGTCTTCTATTAAATATGGTTGAAGGTGATGTTCAAAAAATTGAGGGAAAAACAGTATATGAGGCTGCCGTTGCCGGGGATGCCCTCTCCAAAGAAATTTTAGAAGGAACAGGTGTATACATTGGAATTGGGTTAACAAATTTAATCCATATGTTGAATCCGTCAAAAATCATTATTGGAGGCGGGGTTGCAAATGCTAGTCCCTTTATTTTGCCTATAATCAAGGAAACCATCTCTGAAAGAGGTCTAACCCGTCAAGCAAAAGCAACTCCAATTTACTGCTCTAATCAAGGAGCTTATGGAACTGCAATCGGGGCTTGCGCACTTATTCTAGGTGAAATTTTTGAAGGTGATGTTCCAGTAGTAGGTTGAAGTTCTGGATTTTCAGAGCAAATTTCTTGTTAAAGAAAGATCTGATTTTTCTTTACGGTATTCTTTATTAAAGTGTCTTTCTCAGAATCCATAATAATGAGTTCATCGAGAATTATTCTTTTTAATTAGAGATGAAACTGACAAAAACCATTTTTCGTCGAGAACTACCCGTTAATTCTCGACGAACTCCTAAATTTTATAATTTCTTAGCGAATGATATCTTAATTTAGAGATGAAACTAATCAAATATCAACTTGTTTCATCTTTTTTGAACAATAAAACCCTCTATGTAAGGTGTCATTCCTCCAAACCCATCCATACATTATATAGGTTTCTGTCATCTTTCTTATCTTTTCACATACTACTAAATTGATAAAGGTTTTTGGAGGGACGCAAATGGAAATTCGAGTCCGGTCAGGGGATACTCTTTGGCATTATAGCCATTTATTTTTCATACCTACTGTTCTGATTGTTGATTCAAATCCTGGTATTAACCCTAATAATCTTCAAGTAGGGCAAATGGTAAAAATTCCTGGATTTACTGAAAGTAGTTACACTATTCGCTCCGGAGATACGTTTTGGAAAATTGCACAATCGCATCATTTAAATATTGATGCATTACTGCTGCTGAATCAAAATACGAATCCAAGCCAACTTGAGGTAGGTCAAAAAATTCGAATTCCTCTAAGAGTCACAACATTAACGATGGATGGTCAAGATCACTATGACTTTCAAAAATTAAATAATGATATTGAAAAACTATTGGCTGTCTATCCTTTCATGAGAAGAAGAGAAGCAAGTAAAAGTGTGGATAATTTACCGTTATATGATTTGCGCGTTGGAAAGAGCAATCGTAAAATCCAAATGAACGCTTCTTTTCACGCAAATGAGTGGATTACATCACCGATTTTAATGAAATTTTTAAATGAATACTTGCTAGCATTAACTAATGCTCAAAATATTAGCGGAGTTTCGGCTTTATCAATTTATGAGAATGCCCAGCTTTCTGCTGTCCCAATGGTAAACCCAGACGGAGTCAGTCTAGTGTTAAACGGTCCGCCAGCAGGAAAACGAGAAGAAGTCATTCGTTTAAATAGTGGCAGCACGGACTTTTCAGGATGGAAAGCCAATATTCGCGGAGTCGATTTGAATAAGCAATTTCCTGCTAATTGGGAATTCGAGAAAGAACGAAAGCCTAAAGTGCCAGGTCCAAGAGATTATCCTGGGTCATCCCCATTGTCAGAACCAGAAACAAAAGCTATGGCGAATCTTGTGAAAAATGAAAGCTTCGCCCGACTCCTTGCCTTGCATACACAAGGGCGTGAGATTTATTGGGGCTATGAAGGATTGGAGCCACCTGAATCTGAAGTACTTGCCAATGACTTCGCAAGGCTTAGCGGATATAAAGCCATTCGTTATGTTGATAGTTATGCTGGTTATAAAGATTGGTACATCCAAGATTTTCGCCGTCCAGGATTCACAATTGAACTTGGATTAGGCCAAAACCCTCTTCCTATATCACAATATGATGAAATTTATGCTCATGTAAAACCGTTATTAGTTCGAGCATTAATCTAAAGTCCTCCAATTTCGGGGGGCTTTTTCACTTTATTTAATTAGAGAAAGGGCGGACAATTATTGTCCACCCTCTCCCTAAAGCGATGTTTTAATAGTAACCTCCGCCAACAAACGCTGTCCCAACAATAATTAACAAAATAAATAGGACAACAATTAGCGCAAAGCTGTTTCCGTATGCTCCTCCACCACTCATAAGGTTACACCTCCCTTAATACCGGGATGATTTATCTTATGAGAGATAACCAATTTCGGAATGGACATTCATGTAGACATTTGAATCATTCTACGCCAATTTATTATTATTTCATTCTTCATACCGAATTGTCAGAAGGATTGATAACGCATAATTCATAATTCGTATGAATATATTCTCATTGAAAGTTTGTCCGGTTATCTGGACATTTTTTTAAGAAAAGGGGGGTATTAAATGTCTGATGTCGTAGAAACAAAAGAACATGCACTTGAAGACGGCGAGTATATGCTCGCACCCGTACCTGAAGCAGCAAGACGCCCAACTTGGAATCAAGTAATGGTTTGGGTTGGTTTCGGGTACGTCGTTACAGGATTATTTGTCGGAGGAGTGCTTGCAGGTTTTGGTGGACAGCCTGGTGTTGCGCCTTCAACCGCGTTTTGGGCGATTGCTCTAGGGATGGGGTCGCTAACAGTCTTGACATCTTTACTTGGCATTGCAGCGCAGAAAACTGGGATGAGTCTTGCACTTATTAGTCGTTATTCTTATGGATCAAAAGGGACAAATCTTCCGATGATTGTCATGGCTTTACTAACTCTCGGCTGGTTTGCAAGTATTACGGGAATGGTTGGACAAATTTGGAGTTCCTTTATTGGAAATCCTTCTGGAGTGGTTGTTTTTAATCCGGCTTCACTTGGATATGAAGGAATTCCTGCTATTACACTGGAAAACTTTCTAGCGTGTATGGTGTTCGGACTTGTTTTCACTTTTACTGCCTATTATGGTATTAAAGCGATTGAAGCGATTGCCATTCCTGTTGCACCTGTCATATTAATCATTGCGATCATTGTAGGAATTAGAATGCTTAGTGAGGGTGGTGGTTTTTCATCATTTTTATCAGAAGCAAATAATCTTGGCGGACTTGGTTTAGGTCATGCGATAACCGTTGTTGTGGGAAGCTGGATTGCAGGCGCTGTTATGGGAGTTGACCTTTTTCGCTTCAACAAGTCGGTCAAAGCGGTCATTTGGGGCGCGGTCGCTTGCTTCGTTTTAACTAATCCGATTTTAAATTTCGTCGGTTACATTGGCGCTGTATCAGTTGGCCAATTTAACTACGTAGAATGGATGCTAGATAAGGGACTGTTTCTTGCTATTATTGGGGTCATTGCTTGGACTACTTCTCTATGGACAACGAATAACGCTGAATTATATTGCAATTCATTATATGTTGGTCCCGTACTTTCTTCTTATAAAAAACCCGTCCAACGTAGGAAGCTAGTCTTGATTGCCGGTATTCTTGGAACAATCATCGGTTCCCTTGCTTTCTATCAAATTTTCTTTGCAGATTTTATTACCGTGCTTGGGGCAGCTGCTCCTCCACTTGCCGGCCCGCTTATTGCCGATTATTTTCTTGTTAAAAAAGGGAATTACGATGTTAGTAAATTAAACAGCCAACCAACTTATAGGTTGCCTGGTATCATTTCATTTTTAATTGGTGCAGCACTAGGTTTATTGTTCCAATATGTTATTCCGCTTCCATTTGGCTTGCCATCAGGATTAATTGCGTTAGTCATAACCATCATTTTATATCCATTGATCTATAAATCTCTTAATGATAGCAAACATGATACAGGAGGCATTCAGTAAATGAAAAAAGTATTTTTAAATGAATTCACTGCAAAAGAAATAAAAGAAAAACTGCAAAATAACGAGATTGATAGTGCCATTACGATGTTCGGAGCATGCGAAAGCCACGGCTGGCATCTTCCTCTCGGTCCCGATATTTTTGTTCCTACTGAAATCGCGAAACGAACAGCAGAACGGTTGGATAAAACAGTCGTTGTACCTGGTATCCCGTATGGAACCTCTATTCATTACAACAAATTTCCGATTACAGTTTCTATCCGATACGAAACGACGATTGCTATTGCAGAAGATATTTTTACGAGTTTAATTGAACATGGGATTAAACATATTATCATTTTAAATGGCCATGATGGAAATATCCCTGCACTTGAAGTGGCCGCCAGGAATGTAAAAGCAAGATATAAGGAAGCAGTCCTCGTGTACATTCCAGCATGGTGGGAAATTACCGGTGAGCAAATGAAAGAGGATTTCGAAGTATGGGATGGTCTTGGTCACGGTGGCGAAGGAGAGACATCTATTACGATGGCAGTTCGTCCTGAGCTCGTTAACCTTGATGATGCCATTTGCCAAATGCCGCATGACATGATTGCTATAAGCGAACATGCATCTGTTATTTTTGATATCGAAGAAATAACCGAAACCGGCGCAATAGGAGACCCAACAAAAGCTACTATGGAAAAGGGAGAAAAAATGCTAAACATCGTAGTTGACTACCTAGTTAACCTAATTAAAAACTTGGAAAACCGAAATTGGAAATATGATTTGAAGAAATAATCGAAAAGCCCATTCCTCGTTCTTAATTGAGGAATGGGCTTATAATTCAATATTATTCATTAAATCCACGAAAATTATCTCCAATTCTCTAGAGACATACTTTCACGAAATCCTTTACAATCTCGGATGTCGATTCGATCTACTGGGGGGGGGGGGCAGAACCTGTCCCTTTTGGCCCCGTCCCCTTCGAACCTGTCCCCATTGGACCTGTCCCCAATTTTACAGATGCGACACAATTAATGTCGCATTCCCATCCAATTCAAAGCTTCCAGTCTTAGCTGGCAAGATAAAATGATCTCCTTTTTTCACGGGATATTGTTTTTCCCCTACTGTTAATTCCGCTTCTCCTTCAAGTACACTGAAAAGCATGAAAGGTTGATTTTGTTCAAATTTGGCCTTTCCATCTATGTCCCATTTATACACTGTAAAGTAGTCGGATTCCACGAACTTTGTAATGGTTGCCCCTGGAATTGTATGTACTTCTGGTGAAAAATCGGCAACTTGATGAGGAATCGTTGAAACATCAATTGATTTTTCAATATGTAGTTCACGTAGTTTTCCGTCTTGTCCAGGACGATTATAATCATATAGTCGATATGTTGTGTCGGAACTTTGCTGGGTTTCAAGTACAAGCGTTCCCTCTCCTAAAGCATGAATTGTGCCGCTTGGTACATAAAAGAAATCTCCAGGCTTTATTTTTATTCGTTGTAACAACTCGTCCCACTGATTGTTTTCAATCATCGACACAAATTCTTCTTTCGTCTGAGCAGAATGACCGTAAATTAATTCCGCTCCTTCTTTACAGTCAATAATATACCAGCATTCCGTTTTGCCAAGTTCACCATTTTCATGCTCATTCGCGTATTGGTCATTTGGATGCACTTGAACAGATAAATCATCATTCGCATCTAATATTTTTGTCAGGAGCGGGAATACTTTCATATGTTGATTACCAAATAATTCGGCATGTTTTTCCCATAGTTCTATCAACGTTTTACCTGCGTATTCTCCATTTCTTACGATAGATGGCCCGTTTGGGTGAGCCGAAATGGCCCAACATTCCCCGGTATGATCGTTCGGAATGTCATAACCAAACTTCTCTTTTAATGCGGTGCCTCCCCAAATTCTTTCCTGGAAAACGGGTTGTAAAAATAATGGTTCGCCCATGTTGTTCATCCCCTTACTACATTTCTGCTTTTATTTTATCCAACAAAGCTTGGCATCCTTCTAACACTAAATTATATGTCTCTTGAAAATCCCCAGTGTAATATGGATCGGGAACATCTGTTTTTTTATCTGTCAATTCAAGTAACCTCATAATTTTTGGATGACGCGGTTGGCCACAAATGTCATAAATATCATGAATATTCATCTCATCCATAGCAATAATGTAATCAAATTTCTCAAAATCTTCTTTAGTAAATTGTCTTCCAAGCATTCCTTCCGAGGAAATTTGATATTCTTCCAATTTCTTAAGAGTCCCCTTATGTGGTCGAGCACCAACATGCCATGAGCTGGTACCTGCAGAATCGACATGAATAATCTCTTCCAAATTTTCTCTCTTAACCAAATCCCTAAATATCGCCTCTGCCATTGGTGAACGGCATATATTCCCGAGGCACACAAACAAAACCTTAACCATTTTCATGTCTCCTATCTCTTCCTTTTTTCCTTAAAAGAATCACTCCAATAAGAGCAATAAGTGCACCTATTGAATCTATTCCAACGTCTAGCAGAGCCCCCGTTCTTTCCGGGATAAAAACTTGGTGCAATTCATCTGTCGCAGCGTATAACGTTGTCAACAGCCATGCAAACCAAAATCGGTTCTTTTGTAATCCATTGTAGAAAAGTATAGCGAGCAATCCAAAAGCACTTAAGTGAACACATTTACGAAACACGAGATTCCACATTTGTGCATCTTCCTTAGTAAAATGAAAAAACTTTACCAATATTGACTGTGTATTACTCCCTGTAGATGATGGGGATGCGGTCGCTATAAAAATCGCTATACACCAAACAATCGCGGCTATTAGCCATAAGTATCTTTTATTCATAAACATAATCCTCTTATCATAGTCTTCTATTATTATATCGAAATCAACTATTGCATGCACTCAACAAAAATATGAATAAAGCATTCATTTTTTTCACTAGTGCAAAAGAGTGGCTTTTTTTTAATTAAATCAATCATTTTTCTCTAAAATCTCTTTATTTTTAAAATATTCATAGGAATATATTCACATAATGTTCACTTTTATTTACCCATATGTTATACTCTTTGCAATATGTCATAACATTATGACATTAATATTTATACAAAAAAGAAAGGATGGTAGAAAAATGAGTCAAACAGTAGGTCTAGGTACACCGATATATTCATTCAGCAAAGATCATAAACCTGTTGCCACTGTTGCTTCAGGAAGTCGAATTACAGTAGAATCGTATGATTGCTTTGAAGGTCAAATTACATCCAGTGAAACAACGATGAATTCTATCGATTGGGAGCGGATTAATCCGGCAACAGGTCCAATCTTTGTAGAATCTGCACAACCTGGAGATGTACTAGCCGTTACGATTCACGGGCTTGATATCAAGGGTCCGGGTGTACTTGCAACAGGACAAAACCTTGGCGTCATGGGCCATAGAATTGATGAGTTCACGATCAAAATGATTCCGCTTGAAGGGGATGAGGCTGTTTTCAATGAAAAAGTTCGCATTCCACTTAACAAAATGATCGGAGTCATTGGTGTAGCTCCAGAACTGGATGCTGTACCATGCGGAACACCAGGAAACCATGGTGGAAACTTGGATACGGTACTTATAACAGAAGGTGCAACTATTTATTTCCCTGTATTCCATGAAGGCGCTTTATTTGGTCTTGGGGATATGCATGCTGCAATGGGAGATGGAGAAATTGGTGTATCAGGAATTGAAGTAGCTGGTACAGCGGATTTAACACTTGAAGTAAAAAAGGGAAAGAGCTTGAAACATCCACTTGTTAAAAGTAAGGACGGACTTAGCATTTTAGTATCTGCCGAAACACTCGATGAAGCAGCAAAACTAGCTGTTGAAGAGATGATCGATTTATTATTGCCATATACAGATATGGATGTAGCAGAGATGACGATGCTCATGAGTGCTATTGGGCATTCACAAATTTCGCAAATTGTCGATCCACTTCTAACGGCAAGATTTTTTGTACCACAATCGTTTTTAGATGCATATAACATAGAAATTTTTTAATTGTTTAGGGGGAAATTTGAGTGGCTATAGAAAAATTAAGCCAAGAGGCTGATTTGAACGGGAAGGCTCCTGCATATAAACAGGAACTGAAACGTGCATTAACATTTTGGGATTTAATGATTTATGGTTTGATTTTCATGGTTCCGATTGCTCCATTCGGAATTTATGGTGAGGTTGCAACTGGAGCAAAAGGGATGGTTGCCCTTGCATACGTTATCGGTATGATTGGTATGATTTTTACCGCTCTCAGCTATGCTCGTATGTCGGAAGCTATTCCGTATTCCGGATCGGTTTACGCTTATGCACAGCACGGAATTAACGATACTGCAGGATTTTTCGGAGGCTGGCTCATTCTATTAGATTACATATTTGTTCCTGCTCTCCTATACTTAGTGAGTGCCGCCGCTCTTGCAGACATTGTACCTGAAGTACCGATTATAGTCTGGCTTCTTATTTTCATTGGCATTAACACACTCATCAACGTGTTAGGAATTGAATTCACTGCAAAAACGAATAAATATATTTTGATTGCTGAACTTATTGTCTTAGTTATTTTCGTTGTTGCAGGTATCATAGCCATTGCTCAGCATGCTAATGGTGCAGAATTTACGTTCAAGCCTTTATATGATAAGGAACATTTTTCAATGGCAACTGTCATGGGAGCTGTTTCTATCGCAGTACTGAGTTTCCTCGGATTTGACGCAGTTTCTACACTCGCAGAAGAATCAAAAGGTGGAAGAAAAGCAATTGGTAATGCGATTATTGGTGCATTACTCTTAGTTGGTGTAATGTTCATCATCCAAACTTGGGTCGCTGCACTTATCTGGCCTGATTTTACTACATTTGAAAATGTTGATACAGCATTCTATCAAATTGCTGAAATCGCTGGTGGCGCTTGGTTAAAATGGACAACCATCATTGCTACAGTTATCGCATGGGGTATTGCTGATGCACTCGTTGCACAGGCAGCCATTTCTCGTATTATCTTTAGTATGGCACGTGACCGTAAGTTGCCACATGTACTATCAAAAGTTCATCCTAAGTTTAAAACACCTTATGTCGCAACATTCGTTGTTGCAGCAATTTCATTTATCGTAACTATTTTCTTCTCAGCACAAATTGGACAACTTGTATCTGTCATCAACTTTGGTGCACTTTCTGCATTCTTGTTGTTGCACATTTCAGTTATCAATTTTTATATAAGAAAGAAGAAAAGTACAAATTACTTTAGTCACCTAGTACTACCTGCCATTGGATTTCTAATCATTGCCTATGTTTGGATCAATCTCGACATACTTGCTAAAAAACTAGGATTTATCTGGCTTGGTATTGGGGTCATCTACTTTATTTATTTAAAATTATCGAAGAAAGATATGAAATTAGAATAGTAAACGAAAGGTGCGAAATCCCCATAGGATTCGCACCTTTTCTATTATCCTTCTACCGCCGCTATTTTTCTCAGGGGTTTTTCTTTCATAGAAAACAAGATAAAACCAACCGTTCCAATAAAAGAACAAACCGCCATTGTAAAATAAAGTGTCGAACCACTGAACGTATCGAATATAATTCCACCTACAGAGGAACCAATAATATTCGTTATGCTAAAAACTATTCCCATATAAACCATATGGCCGGTTGCCTGCATTTCAACAGGCAAAGCTTTATATAAATATTCAATAGCACCCATATATAAAATTGCAAAACATAATCCGTGCATAACTTGTATCGAAAGTAAAATAGATGGATCCTTAATGAAACCGACCATCGTCCATCTAATGGTAAAGAGAAAGCCTGCAATGATAATATATATAATTGGGTTTTTAGAACGGAACCAAATGAAGCTTGTAATAAAGAGAATTGCTTCACTCAGAACCCCTATAAACCATAGCCACCCGACAAGCATCTCGTTCCCGCCAATTTCAAATAAATATAAACTAATGAAACTATCATTTATACGGTGTGTTAGAAATATAAAAAAGCTTAAGAGAAAGAAAGTGAGTAATGTCTTATCTTTAAAAAAACTACCTACTTCTTTCAAGTTCACTTTTTTCGTACCTGAATTGGCATCCTTTAATGTGAAAGACAGTATTAAAGTCATACCTGCTACGATCATCATCGGGATTGAAAGGGATGATACACCCATTTTATTAAAATAAAATCCGCTTGCTAAAGAGATGATTGCAAATCCAAAAGAACTCCATGACCTTATAGAACCAAATGTAACCTTCTGTTCATCCGCAATTCGCTTCGCTAAATTATCCGATAATGGATTCAGTGCTGTAAAGAAGAAGAAAAATAGTGCCCCTGCCACATACAGCATAGCAAGAGAGCTAAGCTGGAAGATCAAAAATATACCCATTAAAATACCAATCAACACTACGACGATGATCTTTTTTACAGTTTTATATTTATCACTCATAAAGCCCCAAACAGGCTGGGCAATCAATCCCACCAAAGTACCAAGCGCAAAAAACATCCCTATTGCTGATTTCGTTAGCCCGTTATTTTGAAAATATAAGGGCAAAAAACTAACGACCAGTGAACTGATCGCGGCACCAAAAAACAAAAACATCTTGAGCGACAAAAGAGGATTTTTCCGTAACATAATCATAAGCTTCCTTTGCGAGTATATTCTAATGAAGTTTTCTTTTAAAAAAACAAGGAGCCAGCCCTACTAAAGGACTGGCCAAATATGGCTACTGTTATATACTATACTACTGTTTGGCACAACTTGAATAGCACCTAAATAACTTTCCAAATATATTTTATCTCCCTGACATAATTAGCTCTATGAACTTTTCCACTTTATCATCTAAGAAACTAAGTGTTGTGTCATCTACCAATTTGCCTGTATTCTCGTCAAATTTCTGTGCTGCAAAGTTAACCAATACTTCATTACCGCCTGGTGAAAGAATTTTAGCCTGAACACCTGGTGCTGATAGAATTTCCCGCAAATGCAATTGAGCGCGAATGGTACCAAGCATTCCGGTAGATACACCAAGAGGCATTACGGCTTTACCTAGAAACACTCTTTCCACTCTGGATGCCCAATCAATGGCGTTCTTTAATACACCAGGAACCGACCAGTTGTATTCAGGTGTAATAATAATAACCCATCTGCTTTTGCAATCGATTGTTTAAAATCTTTTACTACCTGTGGTGGATTTTTTTCCTCATCTTGGTCGAAGTATGGAAGTTCACGAATATTAGCAATTTCAATACTAAATTTATCCTTGTAACGTTCTTGCATCGTTTTAGCAAGTTGCATATTATAGGAATCTTTTCTTATACTTCCTACGATTGTAAAGATGTTCATTATGTAACTCACTTCTCCTTTAAGATTGTTGATAAAATCATAAACTAATTTAAATCCTCTGCCAATTTATTCGCTTTCTTCTGTAATTACCAAAACCACTTTTGATAAGCCCAGTAGCCAATTAAAAATATCATGCCTGCAATGACATTCGTCCACCCTAAAAATAAAGCAAATTTCTTTTCTTTTTTCATTTGAATTTTTTTAAAGGTGTTGACATCAATTAATAAAATGAAAAGTCCAGTTGCGATTAAAAGGACTACAAAATAATAATTATAGTGCACCGTGAGTCCCCTCCTTTTATTTCGCCTTCATACCTGTTCGAAGGATCTGTGACTCAACTTGAACATGAACACTTAAATCATTTTTATAAATATTTTGCCAGTCTTCCAATGTTTTTACATGTTTGCTCCAATAAGAAGGATGCCTCGCCCTTATATGTTCACCAAAACCAAAGATATCTGATTTTTCCTTTTGCATTTTTTTGATTAATTTTTCCATGGCTTTCGTATCTTCTTTATTAAATTTTTTTTCAATTTTTTTTATAATTTTTGGGTTATTTATCGGTATTTTGCCTTTCTCTTTTTCAATAATTTCATTTTCGTAACGAATTCTAATCCAAATTTCTGGTTTTCCGTTACGGATTGCTGTTTTAAATTTCGCCCTTCGTTTCATGGCTCGCAGCAATACTTGTTCATTTGTACCAGGAACCGTATAAAATGCCGCATATCCGCCTTCCCCTTGTTGAATGAGAGCCATTTGCAGACCAATTTGAATAGGGGCAATATGTCCTTTCATTTTGTCGCCTTTAAAATATGCAAGTCCTTCCAAATTAATGTTTCCACCTTGTTTAATTTCCAAATAAGGGAGGAACGCATCCTGCCCTTTGCTTGCATGAATACGCCAAAACGCCCCAACTGGATTATTTGGGAATTTCCCCAATTTGACAGAGTTTTCAACCGTTGCATTAAGATATAGAGCAGGAACCCGCTCCAGTTCTGGCGCTACATTCATATAACTTGAGGCTTTTCCCTTCGAAACGGCCATCCAAGCAGTTCTTCTTACTTCAGATTGTCTGCGTAAATAATCGTTAAAACGGCCAACTCCTTCTTTAGCAATTTCTTCACTAAGTATGATGACCCTTAAATGTCCTAAAAACAGTTTATCTGATAATTCTTGCTGTAAATTGGTCATCGCCGAATCAAGCGAGGAGCCTACGACAGACAATACCCAAACTGGTTTCTGCCCCTCTCCTCCCCCTCCTCCAATTTGCGGACCTAAAGGGATACGGCCAGGGACTGCTATTTGGGCGGTTAATTGGATTAAATGAGAATCTTCTTCTGATGTATGACCTTTTATATTGGAAATCTGTTTTTCCTCTTGGCTTCCATGTTCCGTTCCGTGATCCATTTTAGCTTTGTCAATCGAAATTGCTAAGACAGTTGCTCTTTTTTCTATATCTAAGCTATCCCAACAGCCAGATAAAAGAGGAATTACTAAAACGATCAAACAAAATAGTGATACAATCCTCCTGAACATTTAGGATCCCCCTTTTTTCTCGGGTAGTTTACGAATGATGGCCGTGAATAAGATGAGAATGGGGATTAAAATGGTTAGCAAAAGTCCTATCCTCCCAACAATTTTTATAACATCATACATTTGGAAGACGTTTCTTGGTATCATCGCGATAAAAAATACAATAGGCAACAAAAACATAGAAAAAGTTTTATGACCTTGCAATCGGAAAAACTGACTTAGTGAATGGACCGTTAACATGTAACTAGAAAAAATCGTCGTAAAAACGGCAGTTACCCAAACAGCTAGAAACACTACATCTAATCTTTGTAATAGGTTCCCTGGCAAAGAGGTTGCTCTCGCAAGTTCTAATGTTGGCCACATTAAGTTTTTCATTTCGTCCACCCCAAAAACAGATAGAGCAGCGAGCACAATCATGATATATAAGATTCCAGAAATTCCTATACCCCAAATGGCTGATTTCATGGCTTTTCCAGGTTTTTGCATATAAGGTATAATGATCGTTATAATAAAAAAACCTTGAAACAATGCGGCTACTGTCAACATCCCTACAAATACATGATTTAGGCTATTTGAAATTAGGGGGTAAAATATCGGTTGAAAATATAGAGGATTTGCATTCTTAAATGATAATACGACAATAATTAAGGCAGGTATCAAGATAGCCGGCACATAAAAATTATGAATGTAAGTAAATGTATTTATATCATCACGTGTAAAAACAGCAGACATTAACAACATGACAATGACAGTTACCTCAATTGGAGTATTTTTCAATACTGCCGCTACTACAACTTCCCCAAATTCCCGGGATGCCATCGCTGTTAAAAATGTAAAAAATAAAATAATTGTTAAACCATAAAAACGGCCAATCCATTTCCCCAAAACGATTTGACTGTATCCAACGATGGATTGATTCGGAAATCGTAATCCTAGCTTTGTGATACTATATAATCCTATAAAACCAATCAAGACAGCAATTAATGTCAAAAGTGGAGCACCCGTGCCTCCGGCTTGAACAGCAATCAGTGGAAGGTTTAAAACTCCTACTCCAATAATGGTGCTTATTAGTATTGTTGCGGTTTGAACAGCCGTGATATCACGAGATTGCCCCATACAATTTCTCTCCGATCATTTTTTACTTACCTTTGTTTGATTGGACATGTTATTAGCATTAGCTCTAATGATCTCTTCATTTTTTCCTGTCCTTGTATCATTGTTCGGGTGAAGAAATTCAGGTCTTCTCGGCATCCATCTAAATGGAAACCTGATGACAACGTCTTTCATTCCTTGTAAATTCCCAGGAGAAACAGGACTCATATATGGGACTCCAAATGATTTTAAAGACAACATGTGATTGAAAATAACAATGATTCCAACCATTACTCCATAAAGTCCAAATAGACCAGCTAATATAGCCAGTGGAAATCGTAACATTCGTAGAGCGAACGACGCATTATAAACCGGGGTTGCAAAAGAACCGATAGTCGTAATAGCAATCACTACAACAGTTATCGGGCTTGATAACCCAGCGTCTACCGCTGCTTGTCCGATGACTAAGACACCGACAATCGATAAAGCTCCGCCAATTTGTTTCGGTAATCGTACCGTCGCCTCACGCAATACTTCCATCGCCACTTCCATCATTAAAACCTCAACTACGGCAGGAAATGGGACCCCTGCTCTCCCTCCAGCAACAGCTACTGCAAATTCTGTTGGCAGCAATTCCGGATTAAATGATATAAACGAAACGTAAAGTGCAGGAAAAACTAACGAAAATACGAGAGCTAAAATTCTAACAACCCGTGTAAAACTCGCCAAAAGAAAACGCGTTGAGTAATCTTCCGTCGTTTGGTAAAACTGATTGAAGATAACAGGAACCATTAAGGCAAAGGGAGATCCGTCAACAAGAACCACTACTCTTCCTTCAATGATATTTCCGACCACACTATCAGGCCGTTCCGTTAAAATCGTTTGCGGGAAAGGAGAAAACTGATAATTTTCAAGGTACTGTTCAAGATACCCGACATCCATGATGGCATCCACATTAATCTCTGATAAACGCTTTTCAACTTCATCGACTAAGGCAGGATCCGCAATTCCTTTTAAATAGCAGATTGCCACTTTTGATTTTGTTATCCTGCCGACTCTCATCTTTTTCACACAAAAATCAGGCGTAGGTAAACGATATCGAATTAATCCTATATTCGTATCTAGCCGTTCGATAAAACCTTCTCTCGGTCCTATAATAACCTGTTCAGTTTCAGGTTGTGTAATAGCTCTTTTTTCGATGTGATGTGTATCATGATGGAATGCTTCATACACTCCATCAATTGCAATTACCGTTTCCCCCGCAAGAATCTTTTGGACAAGTTTTGCAAGTTTAGATTCTAAATTAATTTGACTATGATATATCACTTCTTCAGCCAAAACTTCTACAATATTACTATTTTGAATCTGATTGATTTCAAGATGCTCCGGCGGAAATAAAATTGGCTTTATCAAATCATTGTTAATTACTGACTGATCAACCATATTACTTATATAAAAAATGACTGCCGGGAATTTTCCAAAAATAGTAAGCTTACGGTTTATAAAGTCATCATTTTCTCCTAAAATATTGTTTATATATGCAACGGTCCTTTTTAGATCGCCATTTAATGTTTCATTGCTTGACTGATCAAGCTTAACATGAGGAACGTTGTTATCAATTTTGCTGTTTTCTTTTTTCGTTTTCTTTTTCCTTAACGAACCTGACATTTATATCCCTCTTAACTTGTCAGAATATAGTAAAGTCATTATGTGTAATATACGAATATTTATGTAAAACCTATCATAAAAAAAGAATTCCTCTAAATGTACCCATGTATAGCAATACTAATCCTTAGATTTTACATAATAGCAAAGTTTCCCATTCAGACTTACAATCCACCTTAATAAACAATTCGCTTTGTTTAGTAAGTCCCTAAACGGAAAAAAAGACAGGCTTGGTCTTAAGCCTGTCTGCTTTATTATGATCAATACGTGTTGTAAATGCTTCTCACACTTAATATATTCTTCAACTCTTCTAAGCTTAATTTCTTGCTCAAGCTTTCTTTCCTGACCGTAATCTTTTTCACATCCCCAGCAGATAAGTCAAAATAATTATCGCTGAATTTGCAATCTGCTTCCTCTAAATCAATTTCTACATATTTAGCAAATCCACCTTTTGCTTCTACCGAAAGGATAAATTGCTCATTCTCTTCCTGAACTTCAACAGTGATTTTCGGATCAACAAATTCGAAATGCTTTGGTTTTACGAATAATGCGACTGCATTTGAATGAACTTCCCCATCCATAATGAATGTCGCTTCAAGATAAGTATTTCTTATATTTCCATCTGAAAGAACATCCTCAAAAGAAAGCTCTATGCAATTTTCTGCGGATAATTTTCCAACACTAGCTTCAACTGTGCCTTCCTTCAATATTTCAGATGTATTTGTACGTAATTTCCATTCAATTCGTCCCGTAATGTCTTCCAGAGAGTCATTCGTTACATGAATCGAAGCTGTCTTGCCTTCTTCTTCAATAGAAAGAAGAATCGGTGCATAAAATTTCTTCGCGAAATAATGAAGCGCCTTCCAACGGCCAAAACTATCAACGCTTGACCATGAAGCTACAGGCCAGCAATCATTTAACTGCCAATATAGGGAACCCATACAGCGACCACGGTTACGGCGCCAATGTTCAACTCCATATTTGATCGCTTCCGCTTGTAAAAGCTGAGAAGCATAAAGCAAGGAATCAAAATCTTTCGGGTAAAGGAAGTTCTCAGATAAATAGAATAAAATTTTTCCGTTTGCCCCTGCATTTTTCTGATGAGTTTCCATCACTCGCGAGAAAATATTGCGATCCTCTGGAATCGTGAAGCTCTTCACTGTTTTTAATGAAGGGAATGATTGGAAACCAAACTCAGAGCAGAAACGGAAAAAGTACTTACGATATTCCGTAAATGGCTTTAATCCGTGCCATACTTCCCAATAATGCATATCCCCGCGGTTCGGGTCACGCGGTTGATCAAACCCACCACCGGATGTCGGAGATGATGGCCAGTAAAATGTTGCAGGATCGAGTTCCTTCATCATTTCAGGGATAATGTATTCAAATAACTTAATATAATCTGTCTTGCGCATTGGATCCTGTGGCCATCCCCAATGTACCCAACCTTCTTCGGTTTCGTTATTTCCACACCAAATACCGAGACTCGCATGGTGGCGTAGACGTTTTACATTGTCTGCAACCTCTTTTTTTACTGTATCTACAAATTCATCTGTCAGTTTATACACACTGCACGCAAACATGAAGTCCTGCCAAACGATGAGGCCGAGGCGATCACATAGATCATAGAAATAATCTTCCGGATAATGGCCACCGCCCCAAATGCGTACCATATTAAAATTCGCTTCAATACTATCTTTTAAAAGCTTTTCTGTTTTTTCCACAGAGTTTCTTGCTAAAATATTGTCCTCAGGAATATAGTTAGCACCCATTCCAAAAATAGAAAGGCCATTTACATAAAATTCAAAGGATCTACCAAACTCATCTGGAACTGATTTCACTTCAATTGTCCGTAGACCGATATTGTAATCCTTTGTATCAAGCTTTGAACCATTATTATCTAGTACAGATACTTCCACTTGATATAATGGCTGTTTGCCATACCCATTTGGCCACCATAATTCAGGGTTCTTCACGTTAAAAGTGATGATGTCTTGCAGTGCTGAAACAGCAACCGTATTTACTTCAACATCTCCTGCTGGGCTTTTCAGAGCTACTTCCAGTTGAAGATCTTGATTCGCACTCAGCTTTTCCACTTTTACCTTAACATCTAGTTGCACTTCATTATCTTTATGCACTTGTGTCATATACACATCATCTAGCTTTGCGGAAGTCCAAGCTTGGATGGAAATATTTCTCCAAATACCCATGTCCGGAATTTGTGGACCCCAGTCCCAACCAAACATATAATGGGCTTTTCTTAAATATGGATATCCAGCAACTGCATCACCAACTCCAGCTAGTGGATCTTCTTCTTGCAAAGGTCGGATATATTCTGTAGGAGAATTGAATTTAACTGTAATTTCATTTTCGCCTTTACGTAAAAAAGGTTTTACATCCATTTCATAAATACGGTGCATATTATTTGTTTTTTCAATAAGCTCCCCATTTACAAAAACTTCGGCAAGTGTATCGAGACCTTCGCAAATAAGCATAATTTTTTCTTGGCTAAAAAACTCTTGTTCTACTAAAAATGTTCGTGAGTATACGAAATCTTTTGCTGCAATTTCAAGACCAATTTTTTCATTATCGCGATAAAATGGATCTTCAATTTTTCCATGTTGCAATAAATCATTCATGACAGACCCCGGAACTTGAACGTCAAGCCAAAAATCTGCTCCTACTTCTTGCATTTTCCATTGTCCATTTAAATCAACTTTTAACATCCTGCCCACTCCCTGAAGTTATATTGCTTATTTTAATAAACTCTCACATGCTTTTAGCCAAGAAGTGGCCATTAGCATATTCCCCGCCGAATTCATATGAACACCATCAGTTGTCAGCTTATATGTTGTACCCGTTTTCAAATATTCAATAAAATCCTGATGAGTCGGAACGAGAATAGCATCGAATTTTTTAGCAAGTGACCTAACAATCTCTACATATGGAATTAACTTTTGATTTCCTTCAGAATGAACATCTTCGTCGATTACCGTTGGTTCCATTACTATTAGCTGTGCATTCGTTTTTTCTAATAATCCAGTCAAAATCTCTTCAAATTGCTCAGGATAAACTTGTGCCATATCCGGATTATCAAGTTGGCGCCACACATCATTAATTCCGATGGATACTGACACATAATCAGGATTTAAGGAAAGAACATCTTTCTCCCACCTGTCTTGTAGATCTGTTGCACGGTTGCCGCCTATCCCTTTATTAATAATTTCTAGTTGCTTGCTTGGGAACTTTGTCATTAAATAATCATGAATAATTCGAACGTAACCGATTCCCATTCCCTCAGGATCTTCATTTCTACCCCATTCAGTAATGCTGTCACCAATAAATAAAATTCTCGCATTCTCTTTCATCTTTTTCCCTCCAAGTCTATTTATTGAAATACCAATCTTTTAAAACTTCTTCTGCTTTCTTTCCATAAATATCAAAGCCTCTATTATTTTTTGCTTCTTCTAGTGAATATAGCTCCGTGCTCCAATCCCACCAGAAAAAGCCTGAAAACCAAGGCTCGTCCCAAAACGTTTTCATAACAGAGCTATAAAAATTAGCTTGCTCTTCCTCATTGAAAGGCAGGTCTCGATGTTCAAAATCCCACGGCATCATTGCACAGCTTTCTGCGCTTCTGCATCCAATTTCCATAAATACTATTGGCTTATTAAATTTCCTATGAAGATTTTCAATTCTTCCTTTTACCTTTTCCCAGTTTTTCAACATTGTTTCTTCACTGTCACCAGGTTTTTCTCCAACAGGATAATAAGCACTAGTCCCAATAATATCTACTTGATCAAACCATTCAATTCCATCCTCTTTCCCATGATTTGCATTGTAAATGATCGGGCCGCTGTAAACATTTCTAACTCTCTCTACAACCTTAATCCAATGCTCCGTCTGGGATTCGGTCCCCACCATTTCACAGCCTATGCAAAACATTTCACATCCAAGATCTTCTGCCAATTCTGCGTAATGAACGACAAAATTAGCATAAGACTCAAACCATTGCGCCCAATAATCATATGCCTCTTCTGGAAATCCTATTCTAGCTCTCCATAATCCATCTCTTGAGTTAACAACTGGCTTAAGGCATACTTTCAAACCAAGCTCTTTTGCTTTTTTTACCGCAAACATGATATCACTATCTGTCATAGTGAAACCGTAATCAAAAGGAATATCGGTGGAGAAGATGGTGTTTTGGTATGTATAAAAAGACAAGGCAATCCACTCACTACCTGTTTCCTTTAATTTCTCTAACGATTCAACCGCTCTTGGAGTTCGATAGGCCCCTCTTGATGAATTCCAGCCATATGTCATCCCTTTAACAAATAAATCCTTCACAATAATTTTCCCCCGTTATCATATTTATCAGGTGTGATAATCATCATGATGTGACTTTCGTTCTGTAAAATTAATCATAACTTAATCGTTAACCTTAGGCAATTTGTTTTTCAAAAATTTATTATTTTGAAACATGACTTTTGAAAGTTAATATGACATACACTATACTTGCTTTTAAAATACATAAGGGAGATTTTTCAATGACTATCCATTACGAAGATCAATCTAACATATTTCATCTTCAAGCAAAAGATATGAGCTACATCATTCAGATCGTAAATGGAACTCCTGCCCACGCATATTGGGGTAAAAAATTGCGCCACGAAAAGAGTTTGGAACAATTTATTGCTCCTCGCTGGGACGATAAACACAATAGCCTTCCACTAGACGGGCTTCCCCAAGAATATCCCCAATACGGAACTGGTGACTTTAGAAGTCCTGCATACCAAGTTCATTTGTCAGATGGAAGCAGAATAACTGAACTTGTTTATAAAAAACATCGAGTTATTAAAGGAAAACCGAAGTTAGAAGGTCTGCCTGCTGTGTATGTAGAAAACGAAAATGAAGCTGAGACACTTGAACTTGAATTAAGAGATGAATATAGTGGTCTAACTGTTTTCCTTAGTTATACGGTATTTGCAGATCATAATGCTATTGCGAGATCAGTTAAATTTTTAAATGAAGGCGAAGATCCTATTGAGCTATGGCGTGCCCTTAGTGCATCCATTGATTTTCATGATTCAGATTATGAAATGATGTACCTTTCAGGAGCTTGGGCAAGGGAAGCTCAAGTACGTACAAGACCTTTACTTCCCGGCTCTACTAGCATTAATAGTAAACGTGGTGTAAGCAGCCATCAACATAATCCTTTTGTTGTGATTAAGAGGCCAGATGCGAATGAAGATCACGGAGATGTATACGGTTTCAGTCTAGTGTATAGCGGAAGTTTTCTTGCAGAAGCGGAAGTTGATCAATATTTTAATACAAGGATTTCTATTGGAATCAATCCTTTTGATTTTGGCTGGACATTAAATCCAGGAGATCACTTTCAAACACCAGAAACGGTTATGGTATATTCAAGCGAAGGTATAGGAGGTATGTCAAGAACGTACCATAAATTGTATCGCACACGACTTGCAAGAGGAAATTTCCGAGACAAGGAACGTCCAATTCTTGTAAATAACTGGGAAGCAACTTATTTTAATTTTGATGCAGATAAAATTGTATCGATTGCCGAAGCAGGTGCTGAGCTCGGAATTGAACTTTTCGTTTTAGATGATGGCTGGTTTGGAAAAAGGGATGACGATACGACATCTCTCGGTGATTGGTATGAGGATCGTAGAAAATTGCCAAATGGCCTTGAAGATTTAGCAGAGCGTGTTAAAGCCACTGGATTGCAATTCGGACTATGGGTCGAACCTGAAATGGTGTCACCAGAAAGTGAACTTTATAAAAAGCATCCTGATTGGTGCATTCATGTAAAAGATAGGCGAAGAACCTTACAAAGAAACCAATTGGTACTAGATTTTTCTAGAAAAGAAGTACGGGATTATATATTTGAGGTATTAAGTGATATTTTTACAAGGGTCCCTATTTCTTATATCAAATGGGATATGAATCGATATTTAACGGAAATCGGTTCCGTAGATTGGCCTACTAGCCAACAAACTGAAATTGGTCATCGTTATGTTCTTGGATTATATGAATTACTTGAGAGAATCACAACAAAATTCCCGCATATCTTATTCGAAAGCTGTTCAAGTGGTGGAGGCCGTTTTGATCCTGGTATGCTTTTCTACATGCCACAAACATGGACAAGTGATACAACAGATGCGATAGAACGTTTAAGAATACAATACGGGACAAGTATTATTTATCCGAACAGCTCTATGGGTGCACATATTTCTTCTATTCCAAATCATCAAGTTGGAAGAATGACTCCACTTACTACGCGTGGAGATGTTGCGATGTCCGGAAACTTTGGGTACGAAATGGATTTAAGAACTTTTTCAAATGAGGAAAAAGAAATCGCCAAACAGCAAGTTTCATTGTATAAAGAAATTCGCCCACTCGTTCAAAAGGGAGATTTTTATCGTTTGAAAAACCCATTTATAGGTAATGAAGCGGCATGGATGTTCGTTTCAGAGGATCAACGCGAAGCATTAGTCTTTTATTTTAAAGTATTGGCTGAACCACAAATGCTTAATAAACGATTAGTTTTAAAAGGACTGAATCCTGAATTTAACTATGTTTCCGTAAATGACGGTATTGTGTATGGTGGAGACCAACTGCTTAACGCAGGGATTTATTTGCCAAAACTACATGGCGATTATGCTAGTACATGGTTTAAATTACGGGCACAATAAGGAAAGAGAGAGGGCAGCCTCTCTCTTTTAATTTTTCGTTATTTTTTTCACCGAATCCCTGTAAACGATATTTCCTTTTACCTGTACTCTCCCATGTTTCTTATCTTTGTCACGTATTTTTTCATGAATAAATCCGACCGCCGTTCGCGACATTTCTTCAACATTCACTTCAACTGTTGTTAGCCTTGGTTCTGTAATTGTCGCATAAATATCGTTATCAAATCCAACAACGGAGAAATCTTCCGGAACACGATAACCTAAATCTTTCAATTTTGCGATTAAAAGATGTGCGATTTGATCACAATTACATACAAATGCTGTAGGAAGATCCTCAGGGAATTCAAGCTCAACATACTTTCCATGTTCGTCACGATCACTCAAAATATATCTCTCGTTTAGTTTTATATTATGTTCAAGCAAGGATTTATAGTAACCGAGAAATCGATCTTGAATACTGCTAGTCGAATAAATATTGCCGACATACGCAATTTTTTCATGGCCGTTTCGAATCAGGTAATTAGTAATATCATATGCGCCATAAAAATTATCGGTAATGACCGCATCCATATTTGACTCGTCATCATAAAAATCCATGAATACAGTTGGCAGTTCTACCGTTTGCAATTTTTTAATGTAAGGCTTCTTAATTTGCCCTAGTATTATAAAGCCATCAACCTTTTGTTCCAAATAAATTCTCGGAAGCTTTAATTCATCCTCATCTTCAGATCTCAAAATATGCAGGATACCATAATACCCTTGTTCTTCAAGAACTTTTGATATCGATTGATAAAAATTCAAATAAAACGATTGAGCTAAACCTGTAAAACGTTCAGGAATAATAACGCCAATATTGAATGATAGCCCATCTTTCATCGATCTTGCTGCCGTGTTAAATCGATATCCCATTTTTTCTGCTAATTGTTTAATCTTTTCTTTTAATTCATCGCTGACGCCTTCTTTGTCATTCAGTGCTTTAGAAACCGTCACACTGCTGACTCCTATCTTTTCAGCGATATCCCTCATCGTTACATTGTTTTTCATTGATATCCCTCACGTGCACAGCATGCAGCCGTTCATATTATTTCTATAAAAGTTGCTATTATTTTAGCAGGTTCTACTTGGATTATCCTGAAAACCTTTCAATTGTCCGTGTTCTTTTCATAAATTCTAAACAAAATCGCCCGTTATGATAAGAGGCTTTCCACGAATCCGCAATATTTATTTTTTGAGGTTGACCATCTGGATTTACAGCTGAATACCATTCACCGTTTTCGCGTTTGTCAATCAAATACGATTTCATATAGTCCCATAAACCCTTAGTCAGCTTGAGGAATCTTTCATCTCCAGTACGTTCATACGCATTATAAAATCCAACAGCTGCTTCGGCTTGCACCCACCAGACTCTTGTTCGGTCTATTTCATTACCAACTTGTTCATTGACGAGCGATCCATCTTCTTCAATAGCGCAATCTGCAATATTATAAGCAATATCAATTACCATTTGGTTATAAGCTGGATTTTCAATGGCAATCGTTTGGATCGCTTCATCTATTAACCAACTCGCTTCGATATCATGACCAAATGATTTTACATCAATGAGATTGTTCCAATTTTTATCAAAAAACACACCTAGAAACTTTGTTTCTTGTATGTAGATGTTGTCGTGTAAAATGTGAAGAAGATTTTCGATTCTCTCTTGCAATTCAGGGGCTGGCCACGCCTTATATAAGTTCGTATATGCCTCAAGAACATGAATATGAGTGTTCATTGTGATATCAGCTAATATTCCATTACCACTTAACATTTGATTGGGCATATCATTCCATTCCCTATCAAATTCTTCACAGTATGCATTGATTTCACGATTAAATCCTTTTTCTTCAATTAAAAAATAGATAGTTTTGGCCAGTTCAAGCGCTTCTTCATCCTTGGATGCCATAAAATATTCA
This sequence comes from Lederbergia wuyishanensis, assembly GCF_022900255.1. GTDB lineage: Bacteria > Bacillota > Bacilli > Bacillales > Bacillaceae_C > Lederbergia > Lederbergia wuyishanensis. The sequence continues at coordinate 28,360 of NZ_JALIRM010000004.1, read as the reverse complement.
CTACATGAATACACCCCAAATGTTTGTGTGTACACATGCTTTCTCGTATCTTTCGGATCACCCTTGTAATCTAAAAGCCAATAGAGACCTGAAAACTCTTGATCAAATACTTTTTCTTTTAGAAAACGGAATAATTTCTTCGCCGCTTCCAGGTACTCTGGATTACCCGTTGCACGATATGCAGCTGAAAAAGTCCAAAGAAATCTCGCTGTAACAATACCACTTTTATCAGCCTCTTCGTTTACCGTCAAATCATAATCTACTAATCCGTATAGACCGCCATACTCTTTGTCTTGTAGCTTTAACCAAAACGGGAGAATATGCTCAGTCAACTCTCGTGTCACTTCTTCTTTTAATTTGATCAAATGCTTCCCCCCCATATAAGGAGTATTAATTTATCGATAACTTTATTAATAAATATTACTTCTTGCATAGTAAAAAGTCAATGTAAGCGCTTTATAAAGATAAAGAGAAACAAAAGATTATTTGAGGTAGTGGCGTTATTAAACCTATTTTGCAGATTAATTACCTTTGTAACTGAAATAATGAGAGACTACGATCACCGATATGGCGATTGGTTACCTTTGTAAACAAGATCATGAAGGTCTAGGTCACCAATACTGGGATTGTTACCTTGGTTAACGAATTCACGAACCACAAGGGCAGCATTACGGAAATTGGTTACCTTCATAAACAAAATCATGAAGGTCAGGTCACCAATACATACTTTGATGAACATCATTTAGATCCTAATTCGAACGTAATCCCTTACTATTTCAAGTATGGTTGAAAATACTACTTGGAAATAAACTTTGGATAAGAATCCTCTCTAAAATCGAACCATTTAATATCCAAATCTACTACAAAAACATAACAAAAAAAGCCATCCCTATTCGAAATGGGACGGCCGTTTTCATGTACATTGTTTATACAACTTTTGATTTTATTTCATTGGGATTGACGATGACTATTTTTCCATCTTCTAGTTCCATTCTTACTTTGTTTGTTTCGGAAATTCCGATGGCTTCTAAGTAACTTTCTGGTACTTGGATTCTTCTTGCACTATCGAGGACTGCCAATTCCACGTGTGTATCCTCTTCCATACCGTCATCGCTGCTTTCGTTCTCGTCATTATTTATATAGTACGATTTACGTAAGATCTCACTAGATGTTTTTCCGTCACGAATGGCAACGACACGATCCATTTTTCTCGTAAGCTGGGTATCATGGGTAACAATAACGATTGTTACTCCAAGTTCCCTGTTTAAATTACGAAAAACGTCTAAGATGATATCGGCTGTTTTCACATCCACGCTTCCCGTCGGTTCGTCTGCCAATACTAGTTTGGGATTATTGGCAAGGGAGATGGCGATTGCCACCCGTTGCTGTTCACCGCCGGACAGTGCACTTAGTTTGTTATTAATTCGATGGCCCATTCCGACCATTTCTAATAACTCTTTTGCACGTTCACGTTTATGGCGTCCTTTTATTAACATCGGCAGCTCGACATTTTCAATTGCCGTCAAGTAAGGGATCAAGTTACGGGCATTATTTTGCCAAACAAAGCCGACTGTTTCGAGTTTATATTTCACTAAATCTTTATCGGATAAACGGAGCAGATCCTTACCGCCTACGATTAGCTTCCCAGCTGTTGGACGGTCCAATCCACCAAGCATGTTAAGTAATGTGGATTTTCCACTACCACTACTTCCGATAATCCCCATTATTTCACCTTGCTCAACTCTTAGATCCAGTCCTTGCAATGCGATAACTTCATGATCATCATCAATCTTATAGATTTTCATTAAATTTTGGCAATCGATCATTAATCTTCACCTAACTTTATGGCTTGATGAATTTTTATTTTTCTCAAGAAGCCGATTAATATAGCGGATCCTAAAATTAGCATAGCAGCAGCAAAAATATAGATCTTCGCCTCATCGCTTGCATTGGAAATTACAGTAAATGGCGGCATTAAGTCCCTTACATTCAACGAAAGCTTGAATAATGGAACGTATAATTGACTTGTTATTCCTCCTACAATGATTCCGAGTATACAAGCAAAGCCCGAAGTCAAGAGTTGTTCAGAAACTAGTATCCCGACTAATTTTGGCATTGGAATTCCCATTGCCCTGTAAATTCCATATTGTAGTGTTCTTGATTTGATCGTCAGCACCCAATATAAGAGGAATCCGATAAACGAGATCAATAACGATATAAGGAACCCTAATGTCATTGTACCATTTAATCCTAACAACAATGCTCCATTTTTCAAATCGGTTATTTGCGGATTCACATCGTTCATGACAGTTACTGGTATTTTAGCGTCCTTAACCTCTTGATAAAACTCAGCACGAGTAGTATCTGGTTTCAATTTCAACCAAACCTCATAAGGTTCCAGTCCAAGCATATTTTGAACATATGGCAGGTTGGCTACAATCAGCGCTCCTTCGGATTTGCTATCATCTACCTTTGCAAGAGGATTAAACGATGGCCAATAATCAATAATTCCATATACTACAAATTCACCGTAGTCGGAACCTGCCCATTGCATCGTAATATAATCACCTTGCTTTAAATCTAAGGATTCAGCTGCTTTTTTCGAAACAAGTACAGCACTTGGCTCCTTCGCAATCAAGTTCAAATATTGATACCAATGATGCGGCAGTAAAGAAGGCTTAAACCATGCTGTTTCCCCAAAAGCTTTCGGTTCAATTGCCATTAAAGTGGGGTAATGGATACTTTTTCCACTTGGAGTTGTAACGGATACCGAATTCTTTTTAAATACTTTAGCAGCGTGCTCTACATGTTTTAACTTTTGAATAGGATCAAATGGTGGTTCCGTATAAACGACTGGTTCAACTTCCGCTAAACCAGCACCATTCGAATCTCCACCGCCCCCTTCTGGTCCACTTGGACTTGGAGGCATATAACCACTACTTAATGGACGGCTGCTTTCCCATCTTAATAGCATGCGGACTTCCGAACCATTTTTATAAAGCAACTGTTCTTCCAAATTTGTGTTTATGGTTCTGGCTGCACTCGCGCTGAACACACCCATTCCGATCGTCATTACAAGAAACAACATAAGAAATTGGTATTGCTTCGTTGACCTACTTACTTGTAAAAATGTACTATACAACGATACTGGCCAAAACTTTTCTCCAATTTTATAAATTAACTTCAATATCAATGGATAAATTCTTAATGCTACTAAACCTAACCCAATGATGAAAAGAGCCGGCATGAAAAAAAGTTCAGGATCAATCATAATATCGGAACTCTCAACATCAAGAGATTGTAAAAACTTCTGACTACGGTTAAAAGAAACGAGTCCATAAATGGCTATTCCAAGTACAGCAAATTCAAAAACAATTGAATACCAAGGTACCTTACCAACATCCCTCGCAATTTGCTGTTTATGACTGACAATACTTTGACCGGAAGCTCTATAGACTGGAATCATAATCATCACGATAGAAGCTAATACGGCTAGCAATGCATAAAGATATGCTTTTGCGGAAATTTTGACTGGCAATGCTGATCTTTGAATAAATTCAAGGAAACCATTGGAAGCACCGAGTAATTTACAAAGCTGCAAACCTATGATAGGACCTATTAAAAGCGCAAGCGCTCCTAGAATGGCTATTTCAATAAAATAGATTCCTAGAATCTGAAAACGACTCGCTCCCCTACTAGTAAAAACGGCTATCTCATTTAATTGTCGTTCAATAATTAAGCGGGAAATCATATATAAATAAATGGCTAGCATGATGAGAACCGGAACATTCAATGACCAGAGCATTGTCGTCATTTGCTTTCCTTTAGTATCATATGATTTTAAAATAGTACTAATTGGAAAATTAAATAAAAGAGTTGCTTTTTTCACACTAGCAATTTGAGACTTCATTTTATTTGAAAGAGAAAGCAATGCCGGAAAATGCTCACTTGTTATTTGTTGATAATCGAATGCCGTGCTAAATCTTCCAATACCTAAAATCTCTTCATGGTTTTTAACTAATTCATTTTTAAACCATTTTTCGTTAACAATAAAATCATCACTAAATGATTGAGGTAATAGCGCCCAGTACGGATTTTCTTCTGATTTAGGCTGAAACGTTCCGACCGGCATGACGGTAAACTTGTGATTCTCATTTCCTATAATGAATTTAGTTCCGAGAACCATACTTCGTTTTACAAGTGCCGTTTCAGATACTAGTACTTCCACAACCCCATCGGTTGTCTTATCACTAGGATATGTACCGTCTGAAATGGTAATATGCTTCTCTAACCCAGTAATCATCAGCAGTTTTGCCGCATTTTGAGACTGGCCTCTTCTCTCCTCATCCTCATACATTGTTCTAAGTGGAGTGGTTCCGATTAAATTGACATCCGCTAATATAGGCAATCCGACATTATTAATGTTAGTCTCTTTAATCTGTTCAACTTTACTTAATGCTTCTGCAGGATTTTTAACAATCGCTTGAGCAAATGAATCCGAAAAAGAAAATTCTCCTGGATATTGATTTTTTTTCACTTGATGGTCTTCTAATTCTCGAATCAATAATTTTTGTAAAACGCTGGAAGTATAAGTTGGAATACTGGAGACTAATGATACGGTAATGATCAAACCGAGGAATAAGCTTCCAGTTAGCCAACGATTGTTCAGCATTTTACGAAAAATTAATTTTATAATTGCCACGGGCTTATCCCTCCTACTTTAAGATGATGACGTCCCCTTCATTGAGTCCTTTCAACACTTCCACTTCTGTAGAGGAAATAATTCCGACTTCAATATCGACCTCACGTTTTGTATTGTCTACCATGACTTGAACATAGTTTCTTCCGACAGTCGTACGAAGACCATTCTTCGGAATAATTAATGTATCCTTTTTCTTTGCAGTGATAATTTCAATTCCAGCAATATCTCCAACTTTTATTTCTTCAGGTAGTTTTTCTGCCTCTACTAAGATCGATTTACTATAAAGATCAGGGTTTTTTTCATATATATCAGCTGGAACATCTTTTGGTGTTTGTACAACTTTTCCTTTTATATCTTCACCTTTTATGTTGGTGATTACATCCATTCCAAGTTTTACATCAGCAAGATCGTTAGCATTTATTGCCGTATATTGAATTTGCAATTGAGTTGTTTCCGCTACTTGGAATAAAGATTCATAAGCAGGTACGCCTTGTCCTTGTCGAATTTCAGTAACATATGTAATGACTCCATCTATCGGAGATACAATTTTTGACTCAGCTAACTGATTATTCATAAAATACAGTCGGTTATTAATACTTTGGATATCTAGTTTTCCCATTTCAATAGAATATTTATCATCTTGATGTGCTTCCATTTGCTGAAGTCTAAGCTGAGCTTTTTTCAAATCAATATAAGCTTGGTCTATTTCAAAAGCTAGATTCCCTGTCTCTAATTCTGCAAGGGTTTGGCCTTTCTTAACTAGATCTCCTTCTCTAACACTAATCTTCTTTAAACGTCCGCCATCTTTTGTATAATATAAATCATGATGACTAGTTGGAACCATTGTCCCTGATCCTTTAACTCTTTTTATAATTTCGCCTTTTTTCACCTCGGCCGTTTCATAATCAAGCTTCGCAGGTTCAACGAGCGGAGGAGCCAATACTGGTTCTTCTTTAGGTAAAAAAGAACATCCACCTAAAAAGATTGAAAGTAAGGCAAAAACCCCTAGTAAAAAGTAAACTTTTATTCTATTAGATGATGATTTCTTGTTTATCTTTTGCAATTTTCCGATCCTCCAATGTATAAACATGTTCTATTATTTCAAGAATACCAGGATCATGAGTCGTCATCACGATCGTTGTCGTTTTGCTTTTCACCAGTTCCTGAAAAGCACTAATAATATGGAAAGCCATTTTTGTATCTAATTCAGCTGTAGGCTCATCTGCAAGTAAAAGTGCTGGTTTTGTTGCAATAGCTCTTGCTATAGCAACCCTTTGCTGCTCTCCGCCGGAAATTTCATACGGACGATGTTTCGCACGTTTGGACAATCCAACAAGCTCTAATGACTCATTTATTTTCTCTGCCCATTCGCCACGCGGCACTCCAGCAATTCTAAGTCCGAACTCAATATTTTCTTCAACAGTCATTAAAGGAACAAGTCCATAGGATTGGAACACAAACCCCATCTTTTTCCTTCGCAACTCCGAACGCTGTTTTTCATTGTATTTACTGATTGGGTTTCCTTCTATGTATATCTCCCCATCAGTTGGCTTATCTAGTGCACCGATTAAATTAAGCAAAGTTGTTTTTCCAGAACCAGACCTTCCTCTTAGAGCAACCAACTGATATGGCTCAATCGTTAAATTAATTTGGTCCAAAATATCTACTTTTTTATTTCCAGATCCAAATGACTTACTTATATTTTCGACTTTTACAACCGGTTCCATTTTCACAGCACCTTTCTATCCTTTCTGGATGCTAAACTCTCAAACTTTTAAACAACCACCCCTTTATCACCCTAACTGTCTGTAGTCAGCGCTTACAAGAATATTGAAATAAAATTTAACTATATTACTTTAGTCTTAAAATTATGTCAGTTTTCGCATAACTTTATCATATTATTGATAATTCTATACGTCAATGCAATTTTACAAGTATATTACAATATTGGAAAAGCACAGGGCGGCCCTTATCCGTCCGAGCATGTTTTAAGCGATAAAACCCGTAGCTGGATAAAAAACACATTTTTAGAGTTTAACAATAATCTCTCATTAATTTATATAAAGGCTGTCCCTTAATCTAAAATCCTCAGCTTTTAGATCAAAGGGTACAGCCTTTGGAATTAATACTTATTTCTCATTCACCCAAACTAGCATTTCTCCTGGATCACGATTACACCAAGCAAAATATGGGATGGCTGATAACCTATGTGGTTTAAATGTTTCTTCAGCTGGTTTATATAAGGCTGGACCCCATTCTGAATCTTCTAATCTACTAGCTTCTGCCTCGATTACGACTATACCACCTAATAGTTCGCTATCAAAATGTGCTTCCAATCTAGTACTCTTTGGCAAAAAGATATTCGGCAAGTTAGTACCGTTATCTACTTCTTCAAGGCAGTACACTACAGGACCTCTCTGCAAAGCTGTTTTCCCAGCGTTTTCTCTTACACGTGGGTGTGCTTTAATCCGCTCTATCGGCATGTCTAATATAAGATCAATATAATCATTTTCACTCCATGTTCGATTCAAATAAACATATCCGTTAACGGTATTTTCGATCGCTACGTTTTCTCCATTTACTTTTAGTTGCGCTTTCCTGCACCAACCAGGGATTCTTAATGCAATCAAAAATTCTGTGGGTTCTTCAGGAGAAACAGATATGGAGACTGTTCCATCCCATGGGTACTCTGTTTTCTGTGTAATGGTGACTTTTCTGCCTTTTACATCGAATTCCGCTTCGTTCCCCATATAAAGATTTACAAAAATTCCATCATTGCGCTCTGTATAAATATATTGACCAATTGAACTGATTAACCTAGCTAGATTGGGTGGACAGCAAGCACAATTGAACCATTTTTGGCGAACTGGTTTCACATGTCTTTTATCGTGCCTTGAACAAGCATCCGGCCAAACCTCTAGTGGATTTACATAAAAAAACTTTTTTCCATCGAGGTCCATTCCACTTATTGTTCCATTATATAGAGCTCTTTCCATCACGTCGGCATATGACGAATTTGCTTCTAAATTAAGCATTCTTCTAGCCCAAAACACTAATCCAATGGAAGCACATGTTTCTGTGTAAGAGAGGTCATTCGGGAGGTCGTAATCGAAACTAAATGCCTCACCAAACTCACTAGATCCAACCCCTGCTGTTATGTACATTTGCTTATTCGTCACATTCTCCCAAAGACGCTTGCACGCTTCTTTTAAAGAGTCGTCACCTAACTTTTCAGCAAGATCTGCCATCGCTGCGTACATATACATTGCACGAACAGAATGGCCAACCGCTTCTTTTTGCTCGCGGACAGGTAAATGGGACTGGCTGTACTTATAACTGCTAAAATACCAAAATGGTTTAGTATCACCTCTTGCTTCGCTTTCTCTATCAAAAAAATGTGGTTCTTTCCCACGCTCTTCAATAAAAAACTGACTCAAATTTAAGTATTTTTTATTTCCAGTTACTTCATATAATTTAACTAGTGCGAGTTCGATTTTCTGGTGACCATCGTATCCTTTGATTTTCCCTTCTTGTTCTCCAAAAACAGAATCAATATAATCTGCAAATCTGCACATGATATCCAATAATGTACGTTTACCCGTCGCTTCATAGTAGGCAACAGCTGCTTCAATCATATGACCCGCACAATATAATTCATGTTGATCTCGTAAGTTCGTCCATCTAGCATTTGGTTCTTTTACAGTAAAATATGTGTTCAAATAACCATCTTCCTGCTGCGCTCTACCAAGTAATTCAATTAATTTATCTGACGTTTTTTCCAGTTCAGGATTTGGATCCGCTGCCAAACTATATGCAACAGCTTCTAACCATTTCGCAACATCACTGTCTTGAAAAACAAACCCATGAAACTCTCCTTCTGCTTCACCAGCTGCAATTCGAATATTTTCAATTGCATGGCTTTTAGCTGCTCCTTCTATACGATCATTTAAAGCCTCCCACTGATAAGGGATAACTTCGTCACGAACAACATCCATATACCTGCGCCAGAACGAATCAGTTACTTTTGGTTGACCTGCCATCTTTTTCAGCTCCTATGAATTTTTATTCTATAAAATTCTATTTACTGACTGAGCTTGATGTTATAACATTTCAACATTGTAAAACGATTTCTTAATAAATGGGCTTCCTTTAAACTTCTTTCAACTAATTCATTGTTAATGCCTAATTCTTCGGGCGTCGACGGACCACCTACCTTTTTTAAAAGGCCAGCTACTTGCTCAGTTGTAGGTATCGATGAAATAATCTCAGCTATTTTTTCGCTTCGATTGTTTAATGCTTTTGGTAAAAGCTCCCCTGATGAAAACCAATCACGGTAAAGATTTGCGAGAAGAACGGAACTGACCCCGACCTTTGCACCGTGTAACACTTGGTGACGGTTCTTTTGTAAAAATTCCATTTCCCAGTAATGTGAAAGATGATGTTCTCCGCCAGATGCGGGATGTGATTGTCCAAACAAAAGCATGGCAAGTCCCGACTGAATGAGGGAAGCAAGTAAAATGCGAATTCCTTCTTCTTCCCCTAGAGCTATTTCATCTACTTTTTCTACACAATTTTCTAAAGCTTCCTTCGTAAGAGATGCAGCAAGTGGACAAAATGGTTCGTCAGCTATCAATCTACCAAAATTCCAATCAGCAAGTGATGTGTATTTTGCCAACATATCACCAAATCCAGCCGCAGTCATTTCTTTTGGTGCATTCATAAGCACTTCAATATCTGCAAAAAGAGCGATCGGAGATACAGTTTGAAACGTCTTTTTTACTCCACGGACTATTAGTGGAGCACCTAAGGAAGTAAAACCATCTACCGAAGCCGCTGTCGGAATCGAAATAAAAGGTTTTCCTGATTTAGCACTACAAAATCTTGTAATATCGTGAATCGTACCAGAGCCAACAGCTAAGAGGGCATCGATGCTGTTATCGATTTCCAATAGTGCTTGTACAATGGCTACTTCATCAGCCACTATATCTCCGATTTTATTTGATTCAATAATACATACCGAATATTCAAAATTTAATTCTCGCAAAGTGTTCCCCAGTTTTTCTCCTGCAGCAACATATGTGTTTTGATCCGCTAATAAAAGGACACGCTTAAACTTTTTTTCTAAAAGAAATGATGAGCATTTTGCAAAAGCATCGGTCCCAATAAACATCGTTTCAATCGAAATATGATTATGGTTATTACCACAATTACATGTCTTACCTAAAGCTTCTATTTCCGCAATCATTTCTTCCAAATTCATAAAAGCCTTCCTTTCGCTTTACTTGTACGAACATGTTACCATTTTTCGCTTGATAGTTCAATTGTTTATGGGAGTTATTCTAGTTGTTTTACAATAAAAGTAAAATAAACTTTTCCAAATCTGAATACCTGTACGCATAAGCGCTTAAAACTAATATAGTAGAAACAATCTAAACTTTAAAACACACTTACCCTTTCTTATTTTTGATTAGAATAAGAAGAAAATTGACAAGTATTACAAAAAACTCCCCATATAAGTACTCTTTCTACTTTTGAGGAGTTTTTTTTATTACGTTTGTTAACCTCATTACACATTCATGTTCTAAGTCAATCTATTTCAATCTTTAAAACAACGGGATATAAACTTTGTACTGTCTTAGTTTGAATAACTAGTGCTTCCTCATTTCTCTCCCAAGAAGGTTGCTCATTAAAGCCAATAATACTTACATTCTTAATAATCCCATGGAAATATGTTGATTTTTCTTTAAGTGATTTTATTTGGACTTGCCCATCCTCAGGAAAAACTAATATGGTCGCATATAAATAGCTTCCTTTGCTTGTAAAACGAATATCTTCACTAGTAAACTTTTTAGCTGTATGGTCAGTAAATTGACCCTCCTCTACTTGAGTAGGTCCTTCTCCAAAAATCCTCCAGTAAGAAGTATCGTAAATAGCTTCACCGTTCACTTTTAACCAATCACCAATAGCCATTAAGATGTTTTTGTCTTCTTCTGGAATCGTGCCGTCTGCTTTTGGTCCGATATTTAATAGAAGACTTCCATTTTTACTAACGATATCTACTAAATCTTGAATGATTTCTATGGGTGATTTGTAATTGTTATTAGGAGTATAGCACCAAGAATTGCGTGCAACTGCTGTATCTGTTTGCCAAAAATATGGCTTCATATCCGAGAATTGTCCTCTTTCTACATCTGGAACGGCTGTACCTAACATGAATGCATCGTGTTTATAGTTGATAGCTACATCATATCCCCACTCAGCCGCTCGATTATAATAATAAGCCGCAAACTTTTTAATATAGGATTTAAAGGCAGAATGATGAATCCACCAATCAAAATAGAAAATTTTTGGTTGATAACGATCTACTAATTCACAGCAACGAATCAACCAGTCTTCTAAATACTCTTGATTTGGTGGAGAATCATATAAATCCTGAAATTCTGGTTCTCGACTAGCTGGCCAGTAAAAGTCCCCTACTTTAAGCGGTTCTTTAATATCGGAATCAAATTCCTTCCCATGTGACATAAAGAACCAGTGTTCAGCTCTATGAGAAGAAACACATAACTGTAAGTCCTGTTTTTCAAAGGCTTCTTTCATCTCTCCTAAAAGATCTCTTTTAGGTCCCATTTCAAAAGAATTAAATGATGATATATCACTCTTATACATTTGAAAACCATCATGATGTTCCGCTACTGGCATTATGTATCTTGCACCAGATGCCTTAAATAAATCTGCCCATTCACTTGCATTAAAATTTTCTGCTTTAAATAAAGGGATAAAATCTTTATAACCGAATTCTTTATGTTCTCCATATACTTCAATATGGTGTTTATACTCATCAGTTCCTTGGATATACATATTTCTGGGATACCATTCATTTTTAAAAGCTGGGACAGCATACACTCCCCAATGAATAAAAATTCCAAACTTTGCACTACGGTACCAATTAGGAACTTTAAACTCGGATAGTGAATTCCAATCAGGTTTGAATGGACCATTCGCAATAACTTCATCAATAGTTTTTAGATACTCTTCTTTTTTCATTTTAGAATCCCCTCCAAAAGTAGTCGGGTTTGTAGACCAGACCTATTTTAAAACTCTATTCTTTAATACTAATCTTATATTTCTACCACTGCTTTGATTACTTTAGATTCCGATTTTAACCATTCATTAAAAGTAGATGGCAGCTCTTCAAAGGTACAACGATGTGTAATAAATTCATTTATATTTATATTGCTCTTTTCTAAGGATTGTTTAACATAAAAAAAATCATCCTTAGTTGCATTTCTACTGCTCAGTAATGTCAATTCCTTTCTATGAAACTCGGGATCTGAAAAAGTAATTTGATCATTTACCAAACCAACAAAAATAAGTTTGCCTCCTTGCTCTGGATATTGAAAGGACGAGTTCATTGAGTGAACATTTCCTGTTGCATCAAACACCGTTTCTGGTAGCTCTCCATTAAACATTCCCCGTAATTTTGTAATGCTTTCTTCATTCGGAACAATTGAGTCGAATACACCTATCTCTGATAAACAAAATTTTAATCGTTCTTCATTAATGTCCATTGCAACGACAGTAGCGCCTTCCAGTATTGCAAATGTCATCACCGCTAATCCGATGGGACCAGCTCCGATTACAAGAACCTTTTCTCCCTTACGTAATGATGCCCTTCTCACAGCATGAGCACCTATACTTAGCGGTTCAATCAACGCAGCTTCATCTAGGGTTAGATTATTTGTTTCGATTAAATGATCAACTGGTACGGAAATATACTCTCTCATTCCTCCGTCCTCATGAACTCCAAATACAGATAGTGTAGAACAACAATTTGTTTTCCCTGATCGGCAAGCAAAACATTTTCCACATTCTAAATAAGGAAGAATAGATACTTGATCGCCAACCTTTATTTCGGAGTTGTCACTGTTTACCTTTTCTACAATTCCAGATAGTTCGTGTCCAAGAATTCGCGGATATGTAAAAAAAGGCTGATTTCCTCTAAAAGCATGAAGATCTGTCCCACAAATACCAATTCTCTTTATTTGTACTAACGCTTCTCCTGGATGACATTCTGTTTTTTCACTATTTGTCATTTTGAAGATATATGGCTCTTGACATATAATTGATCTCATCATTTCACCTTTCTACTATTAATACAATCTTTACCAAGTTTCGTTATGAATGGGCTCCAGTATTTTCTGTACTTCTGTAAGCAGTCCTTCATCCATTGGTTCTTCAACCCACCGGATATTATTTTTAACATTTTTAGGATTTGCTGTGCTAATTAATGTGGTTGGTATGCTTTTATTATTTACAGAGAACTGTACTGCGAGTTTTTCGATAGGTACCCCTTGCAAGTTGCAAAAATCGACTGCTTTTTGGCATACACTTTTTATTCTCTCACTTGCAGGATGCCATTCAGGAGCACCTCTTTGACTAAGTAGCCCCATCCCTAAAGGTGATGCATTTATTACTCCAGTCTTTGTTTTACTCATAAGAGGTAGAATATCTTCAAGAGATGTATCATTGATCGTAAAGTGACAATAGGATAAAATCACATCTAAATTAGTTTGTTTCACCATATCTGTAAAAATTGATAAAGGAAGGCCAGAAACACCAAAAAATCTAATCTTACCTTCTTTCTTTAAGTCATGAAGAGCGGGAATCCCCTCATTAACTATTTGGGATCTATCACCAAACTCGATATCATGAAGTAAAAGTATATCTAAGTAATCTGCATGGAGCCGTTGCAAACTTTCGTCTACACTTTTAATGATTCTCTCATGTGAAAAATTAAAATCGTTTTCTCCGTACCTACCAGCTTTTGTACATAAATAATACTTATCTCTCGAAACTGTCTTTAACGCTTTTCCGAGTACTGTCTCAGCCCTTGTTAACCCATAATAAGGTGAAACATCTATTAAATTAACGCCTAAATCAATAGCTGTATGGACTGTCTTTATTCCTTCAGTTTCATAAATATTTCGAAAGACAGACCCAAGGGACGAGGCTCCAAAGCTAAGTGCTGAAACAGATAATCCTGTTTCTCCTAATGTACGGTATTCCAATCTCTCACCTTCTTTGTAAAATGTTCACGCTTTCAATTAATAGTAGCAAAGTAATAATGTTATAAAAATATCTATTTTTGTCCTTTATGTACCTTTTTTTGATATAATGTTAGAAAATTAAAATAATCGTGGTGTGACATGAAACCTCTAACAAAATCAATTGAAAGTGATTTTATTCATATTGTTTTCCAAGATACAAAGCAGCCTGATCATGAGTTGCCCGATCATGTTCATGATTGGCATGAGATTGTTTATGTTTACAGTGGAAAAGGCACTTTTTTTATTAATCAGCATTTCTATGAAATGTCCAATGGGGATATTTTTGTATTACCTGCAAATACGATTCATCGAGCAGTACCTGATTCGAAAAATCCAATCACTTCCACCGCTTTATTTTTTCATCCTTCCATCATCGCTCAATCTACTTTTTTTAGGAGTCTATCAATTGGAGGAATTATAGATAAAAGTAAAAAAGACCAAGAATATCGCTATTCTCTTACAACAAACAAAAATGATAAGATCGAAAACTTTCTAATGGAGATAGAAAAAGAATATAGGTATCAACGAGTGGATAGTTGGGAGGCAATTGTACTACTGTTGCATTTATTATTGCTAGAATTGAATAGGCATTGTTTAAAGCAAAATGAAAGAATTGGAAACCTTGAACCCGAATGGCTAAAGAACAGTCTAATATATATTGATAAACATTTAGGTGAAAAACTAGATTTAAAAACAATTGCCAAAACCGTCTCCGTCTCACCTGCTCATTTAAGTAGAGAATTTAAGGATTTTATTGGAATGAACATTACTGATTACATCACAACAAAACGTATAATCTGGGCGAAGGAAATGCTTCTTTCGACAAATGAACCGATTCATTCCATCGCCCATCAATGTGGGTATCAGAGTATGCCCCATTTTTATAGAACTTTCAAAAGTATTACTGGAAAGACACCTAAAGAGTATAGATTTAATATTCAATACTAAACTTGATACTAACTCTTTAATTAAGGTATTGGAATTTTTACAGTTAACTACAAAAATAGAGTGAGATTTCATCTCTCACTCTCAATTTTTGGACAATTAATATTTATTTTTCTTTCGAGAAGCAGAGCAAAAGTACAAAACGTCTGAGAGAAAGATTCTTTTTATTTTTCTCTTCATACCATTTAAAATTCTATCTTATTTACTTGATATTCATCATAATACTTTTGCATCATATCTATCGATCTTGTAATCCCTATGCTTTCTAACTGTTGTGCGTATTGATCCCATTCTTCATCTATACCACCCTCTGTTATCCATTTTCCGAAAGCTCCCATCGAAAAATTCATTAAGGCGGTATTAAGCTGTGTTAATATATAGTAATCTTCTGGACTATATTTTATAAAAATCTCAGGATATAGGCTTTTTTCTTTATCAATTGAATCAAGGGCTGGTTTCAATGGTTTTGTTTGATCAATAACAGCTTCTAAATCAGCACTAGGTGTTAGCTGCAAAGAATCCGGTATATACATCGGACCATAATCTCCCCAAGTCGTTGTCCATTTCCATGTTGCTGGATCCATTCCAAGGTCCTCAGGTGGAAGTACCGTGTAAGTTCCGTCTCCATTATCGGAAATATTTGCTCCGATAGAACCAAATAAGACTTGCATACTTACAATTGGGTCATATAGTTCGTTAATGAATTTCATTGCTGCGTCCTTGTCTTTGGCGTTAGCGGACATCTGAACCATATTCGATCCATACGTCAATCCGTAGTAATCATAGCTCCAAGAAACTTGTTTGTCGGAGCTTGATGAAACTTGCAAGGATGGCAACGAAATATATTGCGGGGCGAGTGTATTTCCAAATCGTTCTGATATTTCCCAGCCCCATGTAAAGCCAACGTTTGCTATATCACCATTGCCACGCGCAACGGATTGATATGTCGCATAATCGCGGGAAATAATGTCTTCGGTTAATACACCGGCTTCCCAACATTTATGTAAAAATGTAATCAATTCCTTAGCACGTTCATCTACGAAAAAGTTCTTCACTACACCATCTTCAACAAAATACCCTTGCCCTCCACCATTAGTAATTGTAATTCCAACACTTCCTAATAAAACAGTCGGATGAAAGAAATGAAATCCTCCCATTTCAAGTGGAGCAAAATCCATTGGGATTTCATCATTTGAATCTCCATTACCATTTGCATCATTTTCTTTGAATGCTACTAAAACAGCAAACAATTCATCCCATGTTGTTGGTACATCCAAACCTAAGTTATCTAACCATTGCTTATTTATAAATTGTCTCGTTGCCGTTTCCGTTCCAAATGGTTGATACTTCGGCAATCCATAAATTTTTCCATCGAGTTGGGTCGCAATCATTTGCGTTTCAGGCTTATCTTGAAACATTTGCAGAACGTTCGGGCCATGCTTTTCAATTAACTCCGGCAAATCTTCAAACAAGCTAGGATATTGCGCAAATTCCGCATCAGTTATTGCGTTTGAACCAATGATTAAATCGGGAATTTCCCCACTTAATAGCATTTCTTGTTTTATTTTTTCCCAGTCTGAAGTTACTTCCTGCCATTCAATTTCCACACCCGCATTTTTCTCCGCTTCTTTGAGCCAATTCATATTGGCTACATCTTGAGTTAATGGATGTTTAACGATAATAGCATTTAGCTTTACCTTACTTTTTTTCATAGTACCAATGCTGATACAGCCCGCCAACATAAACATACAAATGGTTATCAATAAAAAAGCTAAAAGGTTCTTTTTCACCTTATTCCCCCACTCTTCACTATTAGCTAGTTTAATGATACCAAGTTTTGGAAGACTATGCTGCTGATTTTTCAACTTTTTCTGATTTTTCTAACGAATAGCTGATGAATATGATTAATATGAGAGGTAATGATAATATCCCAAACAAAACACCCATTTGAACATGCTCAGCGATAAATCCAAATATATAAGGAATGGTCATCCCACCAATTCCACCTGCTGCAACGGCTAGACCAAAAGCAGTTCCAGAGTATTTCGATGAAAACATCGTTCCTGCTTGTGAAACTACAAGCGGCCATATTCCGGAAAAACCGAGACCCATTAGAAACAATGTTACTGGAGCAACTGAGTTAAATACCGGGAATACTTGTGCGACTAGTCCCATAATCGATATGAAGCATAATCCACTCACAAGAATTTTATTTGAAAATTTTTCCGCCAACCAAGCTGAAATAAAACGACCGATTGTAATTCCAAACCATAATAAACCTACCATAAAACCTGCAAACGTTTGATCATAATTCAAATCTGTTAAATGTTTCGGAGTCCAACCCCAAGCAGTTGTTTCTACCCCTACATAAAGTGCTATAGCGATACAAAGCAAGATAAAGCTTTTATTCCCTAGAATGTTTTTAAATGCCGAAATATCAAAACTTCCATCCGTCTCAACTTCTGGATACTCATAGCTTGTTACCCATATAACAGCAGCAAAAGCTAAGATAGCTGCGACTAAGTAGGCGGTATTCCATGAAAATTGTGAATCGATTAACCACCCAGAAAAAGTAGGACCGATAATGGCGCCAACTCCGAAGAAAACATGGGCAAAGGTCACTGCTCGTCTTTCATTCCCCGGATTGACATCTGCTACGATGGCACTAAGAGTACTCTCGATGACACCTCCGAAACCACCTACTAGAAAAAACAAAATAATAGAAAGAGCAAAATAAGGAGATATGGAGAATAATAGGAGAGAACTCGCAAATCCAAATCCTGCCCAAACAACTACTCGCTTTTTCCCGATCCGATCGGAAATGATTCCTCCAAATATAATCGCTACTGTAAATCCAGCAGCAGAAACCGAAAAGAAAGACCCCATTTGCGCTATAGACAAATGAAAAGAATCGGACATTTTTTCAATCAAAGGTCCAAGCATTGTCATTTGCAATCCAAACACTAAAATGGTGAAATTGATGGCATACGTAAAAAGTTTTCTGTTCATACTTTTTCCCCCATACATAGGAGTCAGCCCCTTACCAACAAGCGAAAGGGACTGACTCCATCAATAATTTTTATATTTTTTTGAATTACGTTAATATTAGAATACCAAAAGTCTGTAAGGAAAGAAAGCGATTTAATTTTTATCCAATTGTTTAAAAACCTGCATGGCTACCCACATACACCCTGCTAACCCAATGCCAACCGAAAAGAAAAGAATAAAAGCAGGAATCTCTAAAGAAATATAAAACACAATGAAAAAGACCATGCCAAGTAAAAGGGTATAATGGATCTTTGAAATCCCAATAATGAAGGCATTTTTTATATGAATATGCCACTTCGATTCATAATGAGCCATTAATGGAAATGACCATAAAGCAGTAATCGTAAAGAAAAAAACTAAAAGATAGAAAGCAAATGGAATGATAAACATAATTTCGTTTGTTGCGTTAACCATTACCCGATAATTTATATAAAGCACCAAGCCACCAATCATAAGCATCCAACCTATTAAATTAGCACTTTTAAATTCTTGCTTATAAATCTCTCTAAACGTTTTATAAATATGAATCTCATCATTTCCGGTAATCCACTTTCTTGCTACTCCAAGAGCAGCAACCGTGGCAGGAAAAATACCTGCTACGAATAGACCGAGCAATGAAAATAGGAACCATAATACGTTCAGAATTGCGAAACGCATAACCCAATGCATGATTCTATCGAGAGAGGTTATGATTTGTTTACCATCCATGTTGCAGTCACCCTTAATCAATCTTCTATCACTCTATTCTATCCTTTTACCCCTCCAACTGTAAGCCCTGTCACAAAATAACGTTGGAAAAAGATAAACAATACGATGATTGGTAAAATCGTCATAACGGAACCAGCAATCAATATATCATAGTTATTCCCATATGGCGTCAACAATGTCGCTAATCCAATCGGCAAGGTAAACATGTCATTTGAACGTAAAACGATAAGCGGCCATAAGAAGTTGTTCCAGCTTCCTAATCCTTGTAATATTGCCATCGCAGCTAAAGATGGCGTCATTAATGGCAACATAATTTTAAAAAAGATTCCATACTCCGTCGATCCATCAATTCTTGCAGCATCCATTAATTCTTTAGGTAACCCAAGTGCAAATTGCCTAAAAAAGAAAACAGCAATTGGTGCAACAATCGCAGGCAACATAACAGCCGTATATGTATTAATTAACTGCCAGCTGATCATGAGTTGGTAAAGCGGCAGCATTAAAATTTCAAAGGGAACCATTAAAATAAATAAAACGAGTAAAAACAAAAGATTTCTCCCTTTAAAATCATATAATGCAAGAGCGTATCCTACCATTGATGAGAAAAATAAAGATAGAACAATAGTAATAGCTGAAATGACTAAACTATTTCCGTACCAGTCCCAATAATTCCCGGCCACTGTAAAAATATAGATATAGTTGTCCATATTCAATGAACTCGGATCAAAAGTTAAGCTAATTCCGTTCCGCATCAGTTCGGATGAAGGTCTAAAGGAAGAAAGCAGCAAACTCAAAATTGGGAACAAAGCGATCAATGATACGATTACAAAAAACACATTAATCACCCATTTGAGTCCTAGGTCCTTTTTTGTCGGTTTCATATTATTCATCTCCCCTTTTAAATGCTCCGGTGAGGATTAACTGAATGAAACTAATAATAAAGATAATAATCATCAATACGACACCAATTGCAGCACCGAATCCCATATTATTTTGCTGAATACCTTGCTGATAAAGATATCCTACAACTGTTAATCCGATATTACCAGGAGAGCCACCACTCCAGTAAACGAAACTCTCTTCAAACATCCGATAGCCACCAATGATTGAAATGGTTGACACAAAAATTGTAACTGGTTTTAAAAATGGCAGAGTTACGTAGCGAAATTTTTGGAACCTAGATGCACCATCAATATCAGCCGCTTCATATAATTCGTTTGGAACAGTCTGTAATGCAGCGAGAAAGTATAAAATATTGACTCCCATCCAACGCCAACAACAGAGCAAAACCATCAAAAGCATGCCAGACCACGCATGATAACGCCATTCAACAGAGTTCAGACCAAGCCAATTCATTAATTGGTTAGCAGCTGCGCTGTCAGTTTCTCCAAATAACAATCGGAAAACCATACCTGCAACAATCGTGGAGGTTAATGCCGGAATAAATAAAGAAGCTCTAAACAAGACTTTGAATTTCACTAACTTTGAGTCTAGTAAAACTGCCAATACAATCGGAACAGTTACTAATATGACAACAGTCAACACCACATAAATGGTCGTATTTGATAAAGCTTTATAAAATGTGGGATTAAAAATTCGGGAATAATTCTTGAATCCTACGTAAGTGATTTGTCCAGGCAAAATACTTTGAAAACTCATAATGAATGCTTTGATTGCTGGATAAAATGTAAAAACGAAAAACGAAAGAACAAACGGGGTTACGAATATATAAGGTACAACTTTTTTAGAGTTTAAAAACTTTAAAATTTTATTCGGGCTCTTTATTGGTGCAATTTCTGTTGCAGCACTTCGCGGTGTTGGTAACATAAGATACCACCTCGTCATTTCTTAATTACTTGATAGGACAGGCAATGGTCCTGCCCTATCAAGTATTCATTTACTGCTTGTTGCTTCTAATTTTATCTGCCGCTTCTTTCAATGCTTCTTCTGCTGTCTTCGTTTGTTGTCTCAGGACACTGTCAAATGTAACAGTATTGATTTCATTTTGTACCTCAGGTGTTTGTGAAGTGATATTAACAGGATTGATTTCTTCACGAATTTCTAAAAGCGTATCGAAAATATCATTGCCAAAATATTGGTAGAACTTATTATCTTGTTTAACCTCATCGCTTTCCCATACATCCCAGCGTGGCGGGTCAAAACCTAGAACCGTCCATAATTTAATGTTTGCTTCTTTTGAAAGCTTTGCAAATGCCAAAAACTCTTTCGCAAGGTCAGGGTGTTTCGTTTGATTCGTTACAACTGTCCCTGTTCCACCCATACCTGCTGAACGGAATCCACCTGGCTCCCAAGCCGGCATCGGACGAATGACCATTTTATTTTTTAAATCTGGCATGTAATCTATAAATCTACCCATATACCATAATGGCATTGAGATGGATGCAGCTCCACCCTCATTCATATAAGCGTAATATTCTTCCGCGTGAGGCTGCCCTCCTGGAGTCAATTCAGCAATTTTATGCACATAAACAAGGTCATGTAGAAATTGAAGTGCTTTTATATTTTCTGGACTATCAACAGTAACTTCCCCATTTTTATCAAACCAGTCTGAACCTTGTTGGCTAATCATAGCCCACATAGGTATGTAATCACCTGTAGTGACATTCGTCATCATTTTTCCAGTTTTTGCAACTACTTGTTTTCCAGCTTCTACGTAGTCATCCCATGTTTTAATGGAATCAATATCTACTCCGGCTTCATCCATAATTTCTTTGTTATAATACATGACTGATGCACCGACATGTGTTGGCATTCCGTAATATTGACCGTCTTTACTATATATTTCCAAACGAGCTTTAACAAAATTATCGATTTCAGGCTCAACAAACTGATTCATCGGCAATAATTGCGGCTCCCCTTGCAAATAATTTGGGAAACGGCTGATTTCAATATCCACTATATCAGGGGCACCTTTACCAGATTGTAGTGCTAAAAGAAGGTTATTATGCATTTGATCATATGGATATGTTTCTACTTTTAGTTTAATCGGCTTGTCAGAATTCTCTTCATTCCAGCGTTTGGCAGCTTCTTCAAAAAACTCCATATGCAAGGAGGCAAACGTCCAAAAGCTTAATTCTGTCGCTCCTTTAATATCATCTCCAACAACAACACTTTCTGTAGCTTCTCCAGAATCTGAGCCTGATTTCTTACCACCACAAGCTACAAGAACAATTGACATTAATCCAATAAGTAAAATGAAAAGACTCTTTTTTATCACCATTTATCCCCCCTGTTATTTAACACATCACTCAGTAACCAGGAAACGCTTTCAAAAAAATTGAAAACTCACACCTCCGTAGTATTTATCGGTATAGTTGTTGTACAAGTGGTGATAACTTTACTCTTTTACCTGTACGAACATGTTATCATTTACGATAATTATGGTCAACCATTTTATTTAAAGAAACATAGTCAAAAAGTCTTATTTAACAGTAGTTTTTTCGACAAAAATATCCATATTCATCTCCTTAAAAAGGTTGTAGTTGTATATTTATGTATTTTTATAGAATTACCTATACGTACCAATAGGTTTTTATAGTTATATTATACGCTTATTTTTCAAGACGAAAAAAAGAGTAACTTGTCATGTTAATACGACAAATCACTCTTTTAGTTTAATATTATTTCACCTGCGCTGGCCGCTCCTTGGCCTTATCTGCTTCCCCGGCATTTTTACTCGCCGCTTCACGATCTTCAGCCATTTCTTCGACCGATTTTACTTTCAGACGAGCTGCGCCTTTGTAATCGTCTTTCGTAGGAATGAGATTACCTAAAGCAAGGCGTTCCTTTGCCTCGATGATTGCCTTCTCATATTGTGGCAACCATTTTTCCTGAGCCACTAGCATCTCGTCAGTCATTTGCCAAATTTCTTTCGGATTACATACCGCACCTGTTAACGGGTCCATCATCATAGCTTGACGAAGAAGGAAATCATCGCCATGTACTGCCGCTTCCACTGCAAGTCTTTGAACAGATATACTTATGTTACAAACTGCTGCTGGACCAAGTGGTAAATCACCCACATGAGGCATATTAATTCCATTTCTATCAACATAGCCTGGCGCTTCAATGATTGCATCCTCTGGAAGATTCGAAATGACTCCGTTATTTACAACGTTAAAGTGACCGCGGTACACTCGACCTGTCTCAAGTCCTTCGATAATCCAAGAGCCATGCTCTTCGCTTCGTTTTTCCGGCTTGTATTCCATTGGTTTTTCTTTTAACCAATTCGGAAAGTCTGTTTCAAACCAGTTTCTTCCTTCTGTACAAACACGCAGATAGCCTCCAGTTTCACCATTAATCCATACGCCTAAATCAATCCAATCATTGATTTCTTCAGGTCGTTTGCGGTACCAAGGAACATATTCACTTAAATGACCATTCGATTCAGTACTGTAATAACCAAATCGCCTTAACATATCAATGCGGACTTTTTCAGTTTTACTAAATTCGGGATGACTTTCAAACGCTTCCAATATTTTATGTGTTAAATCTTCCCCATTATGTTTTACACTAATATACCAAGTTTGATGGTTGATTCCCGCACAAATAATATCAACTTCTTCTTTCTTAAGTCCAAGAGCTGTTGCAATCTGCCAATGTCCACCTTGAACACCATGACAAAGTCCGATTGTGTTGACCCCGCCATATTTATTGCAAGCCCACGTAATCATCGCCATCGGGTTGGCATAATTAAGAAGAAGTACATCAGGAGCAGCCATTTCTCGAATATCCTTACATATGTCTAACATTTCCGCAATTCCGCGCTGCCCATACATAATTCCGCCCGCACATAGTGTATCACCTACACATTGATCAATTCCATATTTTAAAGGAATATCAACGTCCAATTGGAAAGCTTCAAGACCACCAATACGGACAACGGAAAAAATGTATTTCGCATCTTTAAACGCCTCTCTGCGATTGAGTGTTGGTTGAATTTTAATATTTAGGCCATTTTCATCAATATCCCTTTGGCAAAGCTGAGTAACCATGTCCAAATTTCGCTCATTAATATCGGTAAAGGCAACTTCAATATTATGAAATTCAGGAATTGACAGCAAGTCACGTAAAAGTCCTCTAGTGAATCCAATACTTCCTGCTCCAATAAAAGCCACTTTAAATGACATTAACATATCTCCTTTTCAAAAAAATTTGATTGCTATCATCATAGCAATCATGGCATTCAGAATATTGCAGGATAATAACTTTTCAGTTCTCCGCATGTTTAAAATCTTAACTTTTGATTAGCGAAATTTTGCTATTTGACTCGAGCAGGTTCTTCTATAATCAATCGGCGTCATATTTGTATGCTTTTTAAAGACTTGACTAAAATATTGACTACTATTAATTCCAACATAGTGGGATATTTCAATAACAGGGATATCTGTATCGGCTAAAAGTGCTTTTGCCTTGTCCATTCGAAGATAGGTTAAATATTCCATAATAGTACAATTCATCAGTTTTTTAAAAACTCTATGTAGATATCCAGGGTGCAGATTAACAGCCTTTCCGATATCTTCTAACTTTAAATCGCAGTCATAATTTTGGTGGAGAAATTCAATGGCTTGATTAATATATACATTCGCTTGCTGATTTTCTTTTTTCATTTTGTGATCTTCAACTACCATCCTTGCTAGTTGAATAAGTAATTGCGATAAAAGCAGTTGTACCATCATCTGCTTATCTTCTTTTTTATCACTTTCAAGAACGAGATTTTTAAGAGTGTGGTAGATTTCATTTGGATCTTTTAAAACGATGTAAGGAATATCCATGTGCAGGAACTCTGATAACGCCGTGTTTTCTTGTGCTATCTCCTTAATGGACGGAAAGCTTCCACTCGATTTAATGAATGAAAATTCCACGTTTAACATTCTGCATGAATGACCTGCTTCGACAACGAGCCGATGAGGAATATTCGAATCCAGTAAAATAAAATCGCCTTTTTTTAACGTAAATGCTTCTGTTAATGTCTCAACTTTGCATTCACCATTAATCACATACATAATTTCCACATCTTTATGCTCATGAAAAGCCATTTCATATGGTTGCCAATGCTTGAAATAATAAGCATTAATTTTAGGAAAATAGTTTTCTTTTAGTAGTAGCGGGTGAAAAATGCTTGTGATGTTCATCTCTTTCCCCCTTAAAACCTATGAAAAATTAAAAGGGACCTCATCAATGATCCCTAAACATTTATTCTTTAATTAATAATCGCAGATTTTTTATTTTACTGTCTTCCACGTTTTTCTTCCCATACCGCACTTGTTCATATGCATCACGCAATTCTTCTAATGACGTATTTTCCGTTACTAACGTCTTTAATAATTCAATAGTTTCTCGTGGTGTCTTGGATGCCTTGTACTCTATTTCTTTTTTATTTTGCTTCAACATTTGCTTGTATACATATCGAACCTTTTGCTCGTTTGTAAGGGAGTCCCATCTTGGTTCACGCTTAAATATTTGTTGAAAGAGCCCCTTTGCTTTATCCTTCTGGGCATCTTTCCATTCTTTCCAGTCAAAAACACTTTCTTTTTCATCTATATATTGGCCAGCTTCTTCCAATTCTGATGAACGAAAGATAATATTTTTCAAAAATGCGATGAATTTACTAAGGTACTTTTTAACTAACATTCTTACTCTTTTAATAAATAATAGAAGGATTCCCACAGCTAGAACAACAATTACAGCGTAAAATACGTACATGAAAATCATTTCTAGAAATTTTAAAAAGGCATTGGGCTCCCCTTTTTCGAGGCCAAGTTCCATCTGGTTTGGAGGTGGTGTTTCCTCCACAGCTTTCCCACCTTGATCTGACCCAACTAACCATAAAATCAGCTGAATGAAGCCTTTAAATGCTTGTAAAACTGCTTCTTGTACAACTTTTCCGTTTGTTAATAGAAAGATTACGGCAGCCGTCAATATTAGGTACACTCTATTTTGAGTTTTAATGGCCCGACTTATAAAAGGTTTCTTATCTTTAGATAAAGTTGATGCCTTCAACTGCTCACTATTTGAAATGAAAAGAATAATAACAACTACAGCAGCTCCACATATCGAAATAATAGTTAAATAAGATTGAAATTTTTCAACATAACGGAAAAGAATGTAGCCGACAAAATAAATTCCAAAACCTCCATACCACATAAATGATGTAGGGAGAAGACTTTCCCAATTGCGACCTACATACATCATTCCACGGTAAATAACGATTGGGTGGATGAAACTTAATAAAATTAACGACAAGATATAGTGACCAAATAATATCGTTGGAATAATCGAAAATACAATTGAACATATGGCATAGACCCACCATTTTTGTTGCGAAAATATTAATCTAAATAGAACGCCTACAATAAACAAACCGATTAAAACAGCAATCCAAATCCAAAGCTTTTCGGGCACAATAAAAATTCCAAACATTAAAACTAGCGGAAAGAAAAGGAGGTATTCAAACAATCCTTGAATGAGTGTAATTATACGTTTTTTCATGTTATCCCACCTTTTCATTCGCCTTTTTTAGTAAAATTTCAGATTGTAAAGGAAGAACTTCTACCGAATTTCCATGTGCCTCTAGCTTTTTAATGATTTCCCTCATTCCATCAGTAATGATAGCCGTAATTATAAGGATATCGGTCCCTTGTATATGACTATCCACATCCTCCTGTAAGAAAAATTCAAAAAATGTGCTAGTGCCTATTTTCACTTTTGCCAGGGTTTCAAATAAATAGGTCAGCTGTTGCTTACTGTTCTCAGGTTCAATTCGAATCGGTTTTTTATCCATTTCATCGAAATAAGCGTTGCATCCAAAACCAGTCGCAATCCCATTTGCTACAGCATATTGAGCGATGGATGCAGCGTAAGAAATAGCTTGTTCCATAAGGGATTCATCAATAATCGGAATACGAAAATCTTCCGTTTGATTAAAATTTATGTAAATCATTAAGTGATGATCTGCAGAATAATCCTTCTTGCTTACTTGAAGGCGATTTGTACGAGCAGTTGCCTTCCAGTTAACCGAATTTAAAGGATCCCCGTATGCATAATCCCGAATACCTGCTGTTAAAAAGGGATCTTCAATAATCCACCTTCGGACGATAATATCTCCTAACCAACTATGTGCAGGTAATGGGATATTTTCCAATGGAACTAATTGCGGATACACAATAATTTCCGCAGCTGATGAGACGCTTGTAAATCTCTCACTAATTCCAAATGCATCACCTGTAGAGAGGGACACGGTTTTAAATTGATAATGGCCTCTTTTTGCGCAAGTCAAAAACTGTCTTCGTTTCACTTTTTGATATGGCATTAAGCTAAATAACGTGCGATGATAGTCCCCACTGTTGACTTCATTATCAGTAGAGGATGTTTTTTGGAATTGCAAATGGGCACTTATTTTTGATTCTAGTCGAAGCCATGGGATGGGAAGAAGTTTTTTATTCGAAATTTCGTCAATCATTTCCACTTTTTCACCTTCAAAAACTGCTTTTTCGCTAAATGACCGCGTATATTCAATTCGTCGTAAACCCCATTTATGATAGATATAAGCTTGGACTCCGACTACAACAAATGTAATCAAAATAAACCATGCAATATTCATTTACTTCACCGTCAATTCTTCCGCCGGAACCGCCACCTGATCAATAATTTCATCTAATAATAGGTGAGCTTGATTCTCACGAAGCCTCATCGTATGAGCTAAAATGAGACGATGAGCTAAAACAGGCTTAATCATCGCTTTCACATCATCTGGAATCACGTATTCCCTACCTTTTAATAAGGCATATACTTGCACAGCCTTAAGTAAAGCCTGACTTCCGCGTGGGCTAACACCTAATTCAATATGTTCGTGATTTCTCGTTTTTTCTATAATTTCCATCATATAACTGAGCATATCGTCACTTACATATACTTTTGAATACAGTCTTTGAGCTTCTACAATATCTTCCTTACTAGCAATAGGCAGCAATTCATGAATCGGATTTCTTTCCTTAAATCTTTTTAGAATAGCGATCCCTTCTTCTTTGGAAGGATACCCCAAGTTTAACTTTAATAAGAAACGATCGAGCTGTGCTTCTGGCAATGGAAAAGTTCCTTGGCTTTCGAGAGGATTTTGAGTCGCAATGACGAGAAAAGGTTTTTCGAGAATATGTGTCTCCCCATCAATCGTCGTTTGCTGTTCCTCCATACATTCAAGAAGGCTTGATTGAGTACGTGGGGTTGCACGGTTGATTTCATCAGCCAAAATGATATTTGAAAAAATAGGTCCTTGACGGAACTCGAACTCACCTATTTTTTGATTATAAAAATTGATTCCTGTCACATCGGACGGGAGTAAGTCAGGTGTGAACTGGATGCGTTTACAAGAACAAGATAGCGATTGCGCCAACGATTTCGCAAGTAGAGTCTTTCCTGTTCCCGGCACATCTTCAAGAAGAACATGTCCCGAAGAAATAAGTGCGACAAGCAGTTGATCAATCGTTTCTTCTTTCCCCACTATGACTTGTTGAATATTTTGTTTTACCTGATCTGCAAGATCTTTTATTTTTGTCAACTCCATAAAACACGACTCCTTTTCCATGCAAATTACGTTAAATTTTTGATTATTTCAATTATACACTATTTATCTGTGAAAATAATGTTAGAATCGTAGATTGGAGTTAGACCAGCTCAAGGAAAACTAATTTTCATACGAAAATTTAATAGAATCGTAAATATAGGAATGGAAAATAGATTCTTTGAAACAGCTAATAGAATCTCCGAAACGGCTAATAGAATCTCCGAAACGGCTAATAGAATCGCCAAAACGGCTAATAGAATCGCCAAA
>NZ_JALIRM010000003.1 GCF_022900255.1 Lederbergia wuyishanensis | reverse complement strand
AAATGGCTAATAGAATCGCCAAAATGGCTAATAGAATCGCCAAAATGGCTAATAGAATCGCCAAAATGGCTAATAGAATCGCCAAAATGGCTAATAGAATCGCCAAAATGGCTAATAGAATCGCCAAAATGGCTAATAGAACTTCCGAACCCGATGATAGAGTCCGCTGTAATAACTTAGGATTCAATGATGCTTGATGAAAGTAAATTTCCTAAAGAAATTTCATTTAAAAAAGCCTGTACTTAGTAAGTCAGGCTTTTTTAAATATGCTTATTCTTCATGTCGATTAACTATCCTTACTCCGTAAATACCACCGGCAATATTCCCTTTGCCAGATGCAAATTTTACTTCAATTTTTGTTTTACCTTTAGTGATCTCAAGTGGAATTTCATAGCTTATATCAAAAAGATGATCGGAGTTGTTTCCTCCAAGGTTTTGCTCGGCAATTTTTGTACCATCTATTAAAATATCAAAGTTTCTTTCATAGAGTTTTCCATCAAGAAATATAGTTCTATCATTTCCGAAGTACGTAACAAGCAAATACATTTGTGAATCGGCTTCTACCGCCATTTCGTAGCTAAAAAATCCTTCATCGCGACAATCGCGCCATCTACTCTCCGCAACATTTAAATACCCTGAGTTAGAGTTGCTAGATTTGATTCCGTGTTCTACTTCGGGTTGTTGTTCCCCAGGCTGAACAAAATCAACCGTCATTTTCCTCAATCTATCATTATGCTCTTTTTCCTCATCTACGAATAACTTGTAAGCTTCCTCGTCTAGTACATTCCAGTATAATGTGTATCGTTGATGGTGTAATTCATAAAAAGGAATAAGTTTTACTTTTACATTTCCTGGTTGTCCAATAGCATCGGTTTCAAATGTTAATGAATCCTCATCTACGCGTCTTACCCATTCATTTAGAATGTTCTTATCTGCAACAAGGTTTGGAACGTCAATCAGCGGATGATTGTTTAGTTTTAAATGATCGTCCAATATATCACTTTCTGGAAAATTCTCTTTTCCAAGCGCTCCTGCAAGTACAACTGGTCCAAACAAAATCCCGACTTTATTTGGGTCATCTTTTGCGGTATACGTGTGTAGATTCATCGGAAGAATTATTTCAACAGAATCTCCCTTTGCCCAACTTCTCTTAAGTGTGACGTATCCATTGTTAGGAACAGCATTCACTTTTTCTCCATTCACCAGAATGGAAATGTCATCTGATAGCCAATAAGGAACCCGAATATGGACCTGTTTCAATTGAGGGTCAACTTTGTCAAATTGCAACAATACTTTCTCACAGTTTGGGAATTGAGTTTCTTGTTTTAAAATAATTCCCTCGTCATTACTCTTCCATTCCGAACTAATAAATAAGTTAACAAATACTTCGTCATTATTATGAAAATAAATATTTCTATTATATAGAGTCGGATTTTCCATCCCTGTTCCAGTGCAACACCAAAAGGAATTTTCTGCTGAACAATATACTTTAAAATGTCCGGGCTGCGAAGAAATAAAATATGTTTTCATGCCTGAATCCGGGTCTTGAGACGCTAAAATATGGTTGTATAACGCTTTTTCATAGAAATCCATGTATTCGGCTTTTTGTTCCCAACGATATAAAATTTCTGTCAGCTTGAGCATATTGTATGTATTACATGTTTCCGTCGTCTGAATACCAAGTTTTTCTTGACCGACAGGACCAAAATGTTCATTTATACTATTTCCACCTATTATATAAGAGCGAAATTTAGTTACCTCATTCCAAAAGAATTCTGCCATTGCTCTATATTTTTCATCGCCTGTGATCTCATAAAGCTTGGCTGCCCCTATGACTTTTGGAATTTGTGTATTTGCATGCTTCCCTTCTAGATCGTCAATCCCGTTTGCCAAAGGTTGTAAAATCGCATCATGACAGAAACGAATAGCAAGTTCAAGGTAATCCTGATTTTTTGTGATTGTATACAAATCCGCCATTGCTTCATTCATCCCGCCATGCTCGCAAATAAGCATTCTCTGGAATTGCTCATCACTTAAGTGATCCGTTCCTCTTTTCGCCCAATCCGCTAATTTAATTACTACTTCAAGTGCCCTTTCATTCCCAACTAATGAATACACATCAATTAATCCGGCGTAAATTTTGTGAATACTATACCATGGCACCCAGCTGTTTCCTAAGCTAAAGTGCCCTACTTCAAACTCACCAGAAAATACTTGGTCAAAACACCTACGTGGAAATCCACTTACATAGCCTTCTGGATCAAGCCTTTGAACATACTCCAATTCATTCACTGCATAATTAATTTTTTCTAGCAATCGCTCATCCTTTGTGACCACATACATGGCCGCAGCAGCAGATAACCAATGACCAATCGAGTGCCCCGCAATTTGCGTTGCTTCCCAACCTCCGTAACGGGGCATCTTTGGTTCCTGATTTTGTGCTTCATAGCACGGAGCAATCAACCGATCTACATCGAGAAAAGACAAATACTCCTTCCCTTTTTCCTGTGAATCTTTAAAAATACCATTGAGCAATTTTACATTTCGCATTGATAATCACCTTTATTTTATAATCGCTTACATTAATTTAAATATTAGCACATCAAAAGTTGTACGTATATGTTTTCATGTATAAAATATCGCGTCGTTATTGGTGACAAGCAAAAGTTCTGAAAAGCAAAATAGCGGCTCAGGTTAATTGACATCGAGCCGATAGAGCCTGGAACTAGAAAATGAAAACTTTCGTTCAAAATACCGCTGTATAAATTTTTTTATTTTCTTATCATATTAAAAAGCCTGCACCTACATGCAAGCTATCAGTCATATTTCATTATTAGCAATCCAGCATTATTCTACAGATGTTTGTGGAACCTTTTAGGATATGGCTTAAAGGATAGTAATTGTTTAGGTTTAGGAAATAACTCCCCCGTTTACAAGCAAAAAATTTATATTCATTTTATTTTAAGAGCAACATTGGAATAAACCGAATGATAAAAAATGAATTCTCGGTTTTCGTAATGATGTTTAATTTCATTTTTAATTAATTGCCTAATATTCATTTTCATGTATTCATTGTATCTTACGTAAATAGAGTAATTGGAAGGTGGTAAATCTTTTAATGAGTCTAATTTGAATTCAATAAATCCTTCTCCATTTTCTTTTATCGTAATTGGTAAAACATAATCGTAATGAGCATTTTTCAAGTCACGAATCAATACTTCTGTTATGGAGTGTGCGTCATCACCGTATGCAAGAAAGTGAAGGATGTATTGGTTTCCTTGACAATAATGTTGTTTAAAGATGAAAAATATGGGCATCGGAATATATTTATATTTTTCTTCAAGAAATGGAATAACAAGATAAGGTTTATCATTTTTTATTACCACTTCTTTTACTTTCATAGTTTTTTCCCATTCCAACAGTTGCGTTACTTCTTTATACCTGCGTTCACGAATCAATTCATAAATTACTTTGTGAATCGGCTGTAAAAAATTCTCAGTAAAATCATATGCTAATTTATTTGCTGTCTTTAAAATTTGTTTGTATTTATAAAAGTACAGCAATTTTAATTTTGTATTTTGAAAATGTGGTGTCGTAAAAAGTCGTCTTGTTAAATCATATTCATAGATTCGGTTCACAATCATTTTTTCAATTTCAATATCAAGTTTTCGATTTAAAATGTAACGGACTACTTGTAAATTATAATTTGATTTTTGTAAAATATTTGTTTGATTTGTTAAACGGGTTTTTTTCGTATCATTCAAGCGATTTACATAGTAAATCGGCTTTGTCGTCGTTGAGATTGTTTTACAACTTGTTAGTACGTCAATAAAAAATTGTTTATCTTCCGCAAATTTCATCTCGGGGAACTGAATCTGCTGCTCTTTAATAAAACTAGTTCGGATCATTCTTGCAGTAGGACCAAGATGGTGAAATATATGCGGGATGGAAATAGGAGATACTCTTCTTCTTTCTTTACAGGATTGGTGTTCACCAACTACTTGAGTTCCTACATTATCCACTCTAATTGTTTTCCCCACAACATATGGGTCACCTGTTTCTTCTAAAATCTCATAAAGTATTTGTAAACCATTCGGATCGAGCCAGTCGTCCGCA
Organism: Lederbergia wuyishanensis; assembly: GCF_022900255.1. Classification (GTDB taxonomy): domain Bacteria; phylum Bacillota; class Bacilli; order Bacillales; family Bacillaceae_C; genus Lederbergia; species Lederbergia wuyishanensis. The sequence goes on along the minus strand of NZ_JALIRM010000003.1, from coordinate 145,777 downwards.
TCTAAAAAAGTGATATAAGGCGAAGTTGCTAATTCCACTCCAATATTTCGCGGACGAGCTGGAGTACCTGAATTACAATCTAACGAAACCACGATAACATTATCGTGGATTTTTCCAAAATCGTTTAAAATTTCTTTTGATCGATCCGTTGAACAATCATCAATTAATATGTATTCGATATTTTGAAAGCCAAGCGTTTGATTCATAACAGATTCAATTGACTTTTTTAAAAATGTTTCCCCATTATAAACAGGAGTAATGACAGTAACCAAATAATTACTCTCTTTAATCTCTGAGTGCTTATGAATAGTATAGGTTGGTTGTTTTTTGGAATTATATATTTTTTTTAATAAGGTAGTATCCAATAATTTGTATTTACGGATCATGTCATGACGTCATTCCTTTAAAATCTCTATGAAAGACAATAATTGACTTATCCGTTATATTGGTCCAAAAAGAATTAAATTATTCTTTACTCATAAACTTAAAATTGAGGATTAAATAACTTCATTTCACCTTGTTTAAAGGCGGATGAAAAATGACATCCGCCAACTCATTTTCTAAAAACTGTAGAAAGAAGCGAAATGTTGATTTCGTTATATTCTACTCCTCAATGAAATAATTCGTAAGTGCACCAAGTTTTTCAATTTCAACTGTCACCACGTCGCCTGGCTGAAGGTAGTGTTGCTCGTCTTCTGGATATCCCATGACGACGCCCTCTGGTGTTCCTGTTAAAATGATGTCCCCCGGTTCTAGTGTCATGTGCTGCGAGATATAGCTGACAATTTCAGCGCAGTTAAAAATCATATCTGATGTATTAGAATCTTGCCGTAACTCACCATTTACATACGTTTTTAATGAAAGATTATTAGGATCTCCAACTTCATCTGCTGTTACTAGGAAAGGTCCTATTGGGCTGAATTTATCGCATGACTTTCCGAGCAGCCATTGAGGGGTTCTTAATTGCAAGTCTCGTGCAGACAAATCGTTCACCGTGCAATAGCCAAAAACATGATCCAATGATTTATCTATATTTACGTATTTTGCTTTTTTTCCAATGACGATTCCGAGTTCAACCTCGTAATCTAGTTTTTCAGTAACTTTTGGAACTGGTATTTCATCTCTATGTCCAGTTAACGTATTATCAAATTTATTAAATAAAATAGGAACTTCCGGATAAGGAGCGTTCGTTTCGTCAGCATGTTTTCTATAATTCAATCCTACACAGATGATTTTATGAGGTCGTGTAACACATGGCCCCCATGTAATTTCATCCTCATTTACAAAAACAGCCTTATTTTCGCTAATAGAATAATCAATAAGATCCTGGAGTTTGGACACTTCCTCTTTAAAGCCAGAAATTACATCCATTATATCTGTTTTGATATCAAAATTAATTCCATTTTTAACAGAAGCGGTTATGTCCAAAATTCCTTGCTCTGTTTTTACGCCAAGCTTATGTAATCCTTGATCATAAAACGTTAAAAGCTTCATTGTTTTTCTCCTCTCATGATTAAGCTATTTTTCCAATTAGGAAGCGAAAAGCTGATATTTCCACCATTCCGCTTCCTAGATTTTTCTAAGTGCATTAACCAATCCTACATTCCGTCAACACTTTATCCGTAAACTTACATCCTAAACCGGGTTCTTCCGGTAACGTATAGTAACCATTCACCACTTTAATGGGATTCTCCCAAATATCAGCAATCGATTCGTAGCAATATTCAACCATAGGAACATTTGACGAAGCTGCCGCTAGCTGGACATGTAATTTTTGCTGAACATTTGTATGTGGAATGACTTCAAGATTATAACAACGGGCAAGTGCAGCGACATCCAACCATTCGTCAATTCCTGATAGTTTCGTAGCATCCGCTTGAACAATATCAACTGCACCCATCTCGATATAATCACGGAAATCATATTTCGTATAAATTGTTTCCCCAACGGCAATCGGCAAGTCCAACGTACGCGCCAATTCGGCATGAGCTTTTTTATCAAATGGGTTCATCGGTTCTTCCAACCAATACACGTCAAATTCCTCAAACTTTCGTCCCCAAACGATTGATGTTTTTAAGTCCCAAACGGTATTGACATCTACCATTAATTTTATGTTATCGCCAATTGCTTTTCGGACTGCCTTCACTCTTTCATAATCTTCTCTCGGATCAGGCAAACCGACCTTCATTTTTACTGCATCAAATCCTCGCTCAATTAAAGCGGTCATATCTCTAATCAATTCATCTTGCGTCACTTGCAGCCAGCCGCCATCTGTGTTATATGCCTTCACCTTATCTTTAACAGGCCCTAAATATTTCCATAACGGCATGTTAGCCACCTTCAATTTTATATCCCATAAAGCCATCTCAACTGCACATAATCCAACTCTTGTCACTCCAACTTGTCCAATAAAATGATTCGTGAAATGGAGCTCTCGTAAAATATTCTTATACATAAGCGGATCTTTCCCAATCAATTTAGGTGCATATGTATCATCGATAATTGCCTGGACAGCTCTTGTCCCTTTCGTATAGTTCCAGTTAAATCCCCAGCCACTTATTCCTTCATCTGTATCAACCCGGATAGCAATAAATTCAACACCCTCAAGCCTTGTTTGTGAATCTGTAATCGCACGTTGCTTTAAAGGCACATCAAGTAAGTACGTTTCAACATGAGTAATCTTCATTTAAATTCCTCCTTTGGTTAACGCTTACAATATTTAATGCATATGAATTTTTTAAAACGATAAGGACTGTGATTTCCATTAATGTTTTCCAGTCATCCCCTATATATAATATTCTTCATGACTTACTAGAATCCTTGATAATTTCTGATTTTTATATAAAAAGTTTTATATATGTAGAACAATGTCGTCGAGGCGCCTCTAACTATTAAGCTAAATCTACTAGGAGTCCAAATTGTACTCTTAAAACAAGTGCATGGAAAAAACATTCGGGTTACTTAACATCACATTAAGTTAAGTAAAAGAAAGAAGCTGTACGAAAGGTCGTTGAACCTGAACCTTTTGATAGTCTACGTTCCTTGGATATAGATAAAAATTACATAACTAAATGACTTTAAGAAATACTAAACATGGAGGTGAATAACGTGTCGAAAAGAAAAGCTGACCCATCCACAATCGGTTTAGGCTCATCACAAACGATGGCCCAAGGAACGACAACAAGGGAAACTGGAGTTAAAAAGGATTCAACTAGAAAGAAAAATAAGTAGGCGTTTTTTAAATGTTGTAATACTTAAATAAGCCAAACATGCAGAAATATTTCCCACCTGTTTGGTTTTTTGCTAATGAATGATAAGTTTCCTTTACTTCATGTCGACCGCATTTGATTTTAAAAAAACATGCTGTTCCCCCACCCAGAGAAACAGCATGTTTACCTTTAATCTTTCTTTCGCACCATGATATTCATCCCTAAAATAATCAATATCAAAACAACATTCAGACACAGTGACATCACAACTAGAACGTACTGGGCCGAGTCTGATTCAACCCAAAATAACAAAATGAAACTGGATAGTGCAAAAAAGACAGAGAGTTTGAATATTATTTTGCTAAAGTGACCAATTTCCATTCCGGGATCCTTTCTGCATGGTGGCATGCGACTAAATCGTCTCCGTGAAAGTCTAATTTTGGTTGTACCAAAACGCATGTTTCATCTGCATAAGGGCATCTTGGATTAAAGGCGCAGCCGCTTGGCGGGTTGGAAATACTCGGCATTTCCAAACTTTTTAATGGCAATTCCCTTTTTCCTTTTGCCACTTTTGGATCTGGTACTGGAACAGCGGTTAGCAAAGCTTGTAAATATGGGTGTCTTGGAGCTGCTAACACGTTTCTTACACTTCCAAGCTCAACAATTTTACCTAAATACATGACTGCCAATCGACCATTTTTTGCTATATACCTGGCAGTTGCTAAATCGTGGGTGATGTATACAAAGGCAATTCCCATTTCCTTATTTAACTTTGCCATTAGATTTAAGATTGATAGCCTAAGAGAAACGTCAACCATGGAAACAGGTTCGTCTGCTACGATAAGCTTGGGATTTAGCGAAATCGCTCTTGCCATTAACACGCGCTGCCTCTGCCCCCCACTAAGCTGATGCGGATATTTTTCCAAAAACTGTTCTGGTGGTGTTAATTCAACGGTTCTCAACAACTCGCACACTTTTTCATGTGCAGCCTTTTTTCCCTTTACAATTTTATTTTGCAAGATGGGGGCTGATAATGATTGAAAAATTGTTTTTGCCGGATTTAATGCTGCATAAGAGTCTTGTTGAACTAGCTGAACACTAGAGCGATATTCGGCAAATTCCGCTTTATTCATCGACCAAACATTTTTACCTTTATAAAATAGTTCTCCTTTAGTTGGTTTTTGTAAGCCTGTCAACACCTTTCCTAAAGTCGTTTTCCCGCAGCCGCTTTCACCGACGAGAGCGACAATCTCCCCAGAATCAAAACTTAAATTCACATCAACCATCGCAGGAATCGTATGTTTAACTCCATCTGTTTTTCCTTCAAATATGACACTGACATCGTTAAGCTGTAATAAATGGCTCATTTAGTTCACACTTCCCATCTCAACAGCATGATGAAGATGACATGCCGTTAAATGATTCTCTCCGACATCTTCCATTGGTGGAGTAACCTGCTTGCATATATCTTTTGCAAATTGACATCGTGGATGAAACGCGCAACCTGAAGGTAAATTTAGAAGGTCTGGAGGTGACCCGCCAATCGGGACGGTATGCTCCAAATCCTCCAACAAAGAAGGAGCTGCCTTAATTAAACCTGCCGTATATGGATGTTTCGAATTCGTAAAGATTTCAAAAATATCTCCAACCTCTACTAATTTCCCAGCATACATAACCCCGATTCGATCTGCCACTTTTGCAACAACTGATATGTCATGAGACAAAAGCAACATCGTGATAGCCAATTCTTCATGGATTTTCAACAATATATCAAATATATAATCTTGCGTAATGACATCAAGTGCCGTTGTTGGTTCATCCAAAATGACCAAATCTGGATCTAATAAAAGACTAAATGCAATCATAACCCTCTGTTTCATACCTCCACTGAGTTCATGCGGATAGGATTCAAAAACTCGTTTCGGTTCAAGTCTTACATATTCTAATAATTGGGCTGCTTTTGCTAAAATTTCTTTTTCAGGTGCCTTTTTATGTGCCAGATATGTTTCGATGAATTGCTCTTTTATTTTGACAACTGGATTCAGTGAATTTTGGGCGGCTTGAAAAACCATCGATACGTTGCTCCATCGATATTGCTGCAAAGCTCTTTGTTTCATCTTTAAAATATTTTCACCGTTCATATTGATCGACCCATTACTAATAACTCCCGGGGAAGAAACCATTTTTAATATGGCTGATGCAAGCGTTGATTTGCCGCTGCCACTTTCACCGACTAAGGCGGTTACTTTTCCTTTTGGGATATCCAATGAAACATTGTCCACTGCTCGAATGGTTCCTCTTTTTAACTTAAACTCAACCGATAGATTACGAATTTCTACTAGATTTTCTTCCATCATGCATTCCCCCTCAACCTAGGATTTAACGCTTCATCTAATCCATTCGCGAAGAAGATGGCTCCTAATTGGAAAAGGGCTAGACAAACAATCGGTGAGAGAACATAAATATATCCATTAGGATTAAATATTCCACCAGTTTGAGATATAGCTAATGAGAGCATTTGCCCCCAGTTGGTTGGAGAGTATGGAGCCAATCCGAGCATCATCAATCCAACACTTCCTACAATCGCTCCACGCATAATTAATACAAAGTTAATGGCAAGATAGGAGACGATATTGGGCATCAATTCTTTAAAGACAATATGAGGCAAACTTAAATTCATCACCCTGCAGATGACGATAAAGTCCCTTTCTTTTAAGGAAATGACTTGGGAACGAACAGCACGGGTCAATCCTGGCCAACTCCAAGCACTTAATACTAGAGCAAAACTGATTGGATCTCTTATTGAAAGGATGGCTGCCAGCATGATAAAAATCGGGAATGATGGGATTGTTAAAAATAAGTTTGTTATAAGCATGATGCCAGTATCTACTTTCCCGCCAATCAACCCTGAAATCATTCCTAGTAAGGATCCAAAAATCATTGTAATCACTGCGGTAAGAAACCCAATTGTAATAACTTCCTTCGAGCCATGAACTAGCTGTGTCCATGTGTCCCTCCCACCGTAATCGGTACCTAGCCAATGATCCCAAGTAGGTCCTGAATAACGATTTTCGTAATCCACGCCCATATCAAGCTTGAAAATGAACGGTCCGACGGTAGCCATTAAGAAGAAAAAGATGAGAATAATCAACCCAACTAATGATCGTCTATTACCACATATGATTTTGAAAAAATCAACAGTTCTCTGCATGATCATCACTCCTCTACCTTAATCCGCGGATCTAATTTGGAGTAAATTAAGTCAGATATTAAATTGGCAACGACCATTGTAATCGCGATGAATAATAGGATTCCTTGCATAACCGTATAATCACGTTGCTTTGTCGCTTCTGCCATATAGTAGCCAATCCCTGGGTATTGGAATAAATTTTCAATGAGGATGGCACCTCCAAGCATTGCACCTAAAGCTACTGCTAGTTGCGTAACGAGTGGGATAATCGCATTCTTTTTTACATATCGATCCATAATTCTTGACTCGGAAATTCCCCTCGCTCTTGCTGCTTCCACATAATCCTCACCTAAAACTCCAATTGCACTCCCCTTCATCATTAAGGCCCAACCGCCAATTAAGGTGATGACATACGTTAAAATTGGCAATGAGGCATAATACACAACACTTAAAAGAAACGGAAGGTTGAATCCGGGAGTAAGATAGAAATCATACGCTCCATTAATCGGAAACCATCCTAATCCATAAGCGAAAATAATCAGCAAAATAATGGCGAAAATAAAATCAGGAACAGCGTTTGTGACAACTGAGTACAACGAAACAATCGGCTCCAAGATAGAATTTCGCTTCCACGCCATTTTTACCCCTAAAAAAATTCCAACGACAAAGCTAATAAGCAGCGAAACACTTGACACAAATAGGGTCCAAGGCAAAGCTTTCGCAATAATTTCGTTTACCGACAGTCCCTGATTGACCATCGAGTAGCCGAGATTCCCGTGAGCAAGACCAGAAACGTAACGAACAAATTGTCGGTAGATCGGTTCAAGCGGATTATAATTTATCATTCTAGCAATTCGCTCATACGCATCGGTCAATGATATATTGTATTGAATCGAATATTCCCTTGCCCACTGATCAATCGCATTTCCAGGTGTCAATCTTAGTAATAAAAAGGTCAATACCGTTGCGAGTACAATCGTAATCGCTGCCGTTCCCACTCTTTTTAAAACGATCTTTACGGTCATGCTTTATCCCTCCTTATTCAATGCACCTTCGAGGCTTTTATCACTTCCGATTTTCTATTATCTAGGAGCATATCGTCCTTCTACAAATGGCGTTATTCCTGAAAAACCTTGGTTCAGGTCGGCGACTTCTTGTAAGTCCTCTCGGACAGTTGTGACTGGCATATCGCGATCATATTTTTCAATTTCATCTGCACGAGGCCATCCCTTTACCGTTTTTAAATTAGCCCAAGCACCTGTTACATTTTGGAAGAGTACCATACCCATTGCATTTTCATTTGTAATCCACGCCAGCTTTGACAAAGCCTCTTTCTGCTCTTCAACTGAATTCATATATGGGATATCTCTAAGCATCTGATCAATGTCGATGACTTTTCCATCAGGACCCGGAAGATGTAAATTTAATCGATTTTGTTTTTCCCCGGATTCATACCTCGGTAAATGACCCATTTGTCCTAGTCCCCACCAATAATAATTACGCATAGAATTCCACGGAAACATGAAGCCCCAAGAGACATCTACCCAGTCCATTGACATATCGTATTTTCCTTTATCTTTTGCTGCATTATCAAAATAGACCGTCCCGTCAACGGCAATCAGCTTAGTTGGCAAGCCAAATTCCGTTAATTGCTCGGCCGCTACTTGCCCCGGAATTGGGCCGTTTTGCCAGCCGCCATTTACACCGATAATGAATTCATGAACCTTACCTTCAGGATCACGCCAAACTCCATTTGATCCTTTTGTCCAACCTAAATTCGTTAATATTTCTGCGGCTTTTTCAGGATTATACGTAAACTTTTCCATTTGATTTCGAATTTCAGGAGTAATCCAGTTATCAAATTCAGATTGCGGCATCCCTGCCATCGAGACGTCCGATTCTTGACCGTAATAATTTCCTATTTCACGGATTTTTTTCCGATCTAAGGCGTATACAATCGCTTTTCTGAAATCTTTATTATCAAATGGCGGACGATCTAGGTTAAACACCATTCCGACAGATGCCGGATCAAGCATTTTGTAATGGGCAATGTCTTTATTCAGCTTTAATATAGATTCAATGATGTCACGTGGAGGAGTCCCATCAAACCAATCCACATTTCCTGATCTGACAAGGGCAAATCCAGCGGAAGGATCTGGACCAGGGTTTTTAATTGTTATTTTATCGAAATGAATATTCTCGACGTTCCAGTAGTTTGGATTTTTTTCCAATAACATATCGGAAGACGTTACTTTTTTAACCATAAAAGGACCTGTACCGACCGGGAAATTTGGTCCCGCTTTTAAAAAGTCGCGCCAGTTCTCATCCATTGCCTCACGAATTTCATCCTTAATTTCTAATCCAAACGGACCTTCCTTGTTTGGCTCTGTAAAGGGCTTGGCCTTTTTTAGAAGTTCGGCAGCCTTATCGACATACTTGTGATAAAGATGATAAGGAATTGTTCCGTGCCCATCCTGACCAATGAACAATTGCTTCATATGCTCAGCAGGTGATGGATTACGCCAATTGAATACAATTGTCAGCTCATCAACTGCTTCAACACTCTCTAAATATTTTGTCACTTCAGCCCCATTATTCAATGTGTAATAAGCCCATACATCCTTGCTTGTAAAAGGCTCCCCATCTTGCCATTTCACACCAGGTTTGATTTTTACAATCGTTTTATTTCCTTGGTGCTCGAGGGATTCTGCAAGCCTAAAATACTGTTTATCTGTAAATCTTACATTTTGAAATAATCCTTCAAATACAAATGGATAAGCAGCCCCTACGCCCCCATTGGCAAAGTTATTCCCTTGAAACAAAGGCGGCTTTGGCCAACCACCACTTTGCCTCCATACGGTTTCTCGCTTTCCATCTTTTCCAGATTGGCAGCCACTTAAAAACAATCCGATAAGTAAAAGACTTGCAAATAGGTAGATTAATGGTTTTCTCCTTCGCATCTTCAAATCGCCCCCCTACTTACGTTTTTTCTTACAAATAAGAGGATAACTAGGTAAAACGCTTTCAAAATCAATTTATTCAAGGCTGTCCTCCTTTCAAAATATTTGTATAGTAATTGTATACACGTAATGACATAAAAATTTCAGAATTATAAAAATACTCATTAGGGCCTATTCGTTTCTTCCTATATTTTAAAACGAACAAAATTACCTCCTATTCACAAGACAAAAAAAACACTCCACCGTAACTAGTGAAGTGTTTTTAATAGGATTCAGTCTGATTATCAATTTTTCTGAGAATATTCTATATAACTAATTAACTGCTTCGCATACTTTTCGTCTATGTGTTTGCCCGATGACTGTTCAACTCGTTTGATCACTTGCTCCAATTTTTTATTACCATTATCTTCAAAATGCTTCGCTTTTACTTCATTTCCTGCATTATGGAATTGTTCCATTTTTTCAAAGTCCCTCTTTGCGTTATCCAACTGGGCAAATAATGACTCACGAATCTCTGGATTCACAACAAAATGTTGGATAAGCTTATGAATCATTTCTTCCACCCTTGGGATATCGCCGTCACCATAATACGTTTGAATTTCCTCTTCTGATAAAACGAGGCCGTCGTAAATAAGCAGTTCGTCCATAAGTCCTTTATATGGAAGATCCCAATAATTAACTCCTAATCCGAAAGTGGCATTTGTAGTCGTAAACACATTCGGGAAGCCGACTCCTGAAAACTTCTTTATACCATTTACATATACATTTATTTTTCCTTCATCTACCGTGAACGTGATATTAGACCACTGATTCTTTGGTATCTGCATTCCAGTAACTGCATCATACCAAGCCGATCCTGACCAGACCATCGTCTCAGCACGAACTGGCCCTTTAGGTACAATACTCACCCAGCTATCGGTCGTTCTAGCACCGAAGAAAGTTGTCGTAAAGTCAGTAAGTTGTTCTGGGTTCAGCCAAAGAGATACGGAATATTGATTACTTGAGATCAATCCGTTTGGCAGTCTAATTCCAGAAGCTCCGTCAAAAATGGCAGCTTGTCCGGAAATCCCAGTTCCATACGATATTTTTCCTCCTTTTTTATCAATTCGATCTCCAGTAGGCATTCCTGCTCCCACGTTTTTAGTACGATCAGATAAGTCATGTTCAAATGTATAATGAGCAACTAGCATCGGCAGCTTTTCAGCAAGAACAATAACCGTAAATGTTTTTGTAGCTGTTGCCCCACCTTTTGTAACAGTAGCCGTTAATGTGACAGTTGCATTCTCCTCCCCAACAGCAGGTCGATTTACAATTCCTTGTTCCGATATGATTTCAGGGTTGGAGGAATGCCATGAAATTTCTGTGCCTCGTGCACCCTCTGTAGGCAATTCTAGGTTAGAAATAACAGCGTTTGTATCTCCTAAATCTAATTGGTTTTTAACAATTTCCACGATTTCTTCATCTGTTCGCTCAATTGTTTTAATTCCCCAAATTGACATTCCTTCGTTCGATAATGCTGTAAAGGTTAAACCGACTTTTCCAGCAACAGAGTTCCATTGACGCAAAAATACTCCATTATATGTTTTCCCATCAATATTGATCGTTGCATTATAATCATCTGACAGTTCCCAGGAACCATTTACTCCTGAAATTGTGCCGTCGTTATTTAATGTGATTGTAATGGCTTTTTTGAGATTTTGGGAAATATCTTTTCCGTGATTAATAAATTGATAATCTCCGATAATCTCTTCTCTATTCACCTTTTCAAGTTTTTCACCTGTATAACGGTAAGGTGCAGCAACTGGCCAGCCATCCTCATTAATAAATAATTGGTGTACTCGGACCTCGTGTGTTTCCCCTCGTTGCGGGAATCGTGTATGGAATACTAAAAATTGTTTTCCGATTTTCTCGTCATAAAAGACAGAATTATGTCCAGGCGATAAATATCCATAACCAATGCCAGTACCAGGATCCCCTACATTTCTCTCAAACAAAAAGTGGCCCATTATTTTATTGCCATAAGGAGAGTGGTCGACATTTCCTGGTAAAACAGCGTTTTGTCCTATTGCATCTACATACGGACCTGTTGGGTTCTTCGATCTAAACACCCTCATATTATACTCACCATCTGAGGCAAGCCATCCGGTAGTGACGTACAAATAATAGTATTTCATTTTTTGATCATACACGACATATGGTCCTTCACCTGACTTACCGAAGCCACCAGATATTTTCGTTCCGAAATAGCGATCAATCAATCTTCCATCAGCCGTTGTTCCGTCTTGACCAGGGTAAATGGCTCTACCTGTTGCCTTATCAATCTCAAGGATAAAAATCCCTCCAGACCATGAGCCATAGGTCATCCATAGTTTTCCACTCTCGTCGTAAAAAAGATTCGCATCGATTGCATTCGGGAACGTTCCATTATTATACGAGCCATTACTATTAAACCAACCCGATCTTGTGCCTGTAAGCGTGCCATCAGCAATCAAATCTTTAATATTCGTATTATCCCATTTTTTATTAATGACACTATTCGCATCATACGCCTCATCTCTAGTAAAACCAGAATACACAATCGTATCAACATACGTATATGGTCCCTCAATATTTTTGGAAACGGCGTACCCAATGGCGGAACGGATATACGTGGAAGAAGTGCTGTAATACATCATATAAGTACCTTTTGTTCCATCTTTATTGATATAATGCTCATTCCAAAAGATCTCAGGTGCCCAAACCGCAAAACCGCCTTTACTATCAGAATCATTTTCACCTGCCCATTTAAATGATTCAGCGAGATTAGCTGATAGATCTCCATAAAGTGCGTTGCCCGGAGTTCTATACCCATTCGTAAAACGAGTCCAACTCATTAAATCTTTTGACTTTGCAGCCTCAATATGGGTTCCGAACACATAGTACATATCGCCTTCTTTGATGATAGAAGGATCATGAACTGATACATTGTTAAACACTGGATCTTCACCTTCGATTTGGTTGGTTTTCGTTTCCTCTCCCATTACACTGCTTGGAATGATTAATAAAAGGATAAGGAAAACAAGCATCAGTTTATGTACTGATTTTTTATTCATAGTAAATCTCCTTTTATGTTATGTGATTTTGTAGCTTCTTTGAGATAGGTTGTGAGAGTGATATGACTGGAGAAGTTATATAAAAGGAGGAGGAATTCCTCCTCCCTTTGCAAGATTATTTTTTCAAACGAATAACGTTCCAAGACAGTTTTGGCAGGGTAGCTGTTACTCGACCATTATCATTAGTCGCATCGCCATTATTGTGAGGAGCAACTGCTTGGGAAGTTGCGGTATTGACTTGTTTTAAATCATCATTTTCAAGAACGATATGCTCTACAACTTTATAACCTTCAAAGTTACGAATATCACATTCTAGTAATAATCGATCATCAAGGTCACGGTTAACAGCAAATATCGTAAGTTCTTCATTTTCTTCGTTATATACGGCTGTCGTATCAAGAACAGGAACATCTGTAAAATCTTTACTATCATATTTCGGACTAGATACGATAGGATTCAATACAACACCTCTTCCATATTTAGATGCATGCATATACGGATAGAAGATTGTTTGTTTCCAAGCAGGACCGCCAGTTTCCGTCATGATTGGCGCAATAACATTGACAAGTTGAGCCATACAAGCAATTTTTACACGGTCCGCATGCTTTAATAGAGTAATGAGCATTGATCCTACTAGTAAAGCATCTTCGAAATTATAAATATCTTCAAGTTGAGGCGGTGCAATTGTCCAAGGCTCGATTTTACGGTCAGCTGCATTGGAATGATACCAAACATTCCACTCGTCGAATGAAAGGTTAATTGTCTTTTTGCTATGTTTTTTAGCTTTAATATAGTCGGCAATTGAAATAACGGATTTAATAAAATCATCCATTTCAAGTGGCAAAGCAAGATAATTGGCTACATCGTTGGAACGATTACCATAGTATTGGTGAAGGGAAATAAATTCAACGTTTTCATACGTATGGTCGAGAACAGTTGCTTCCCAATCCGCAAATGTAGGCATTTTACGATGCGAGCTTCCGCAAGCGACTAACTCGATCGACGGATCGACAAGCTTCATTACCTTCGCGGTTTCATTTGCTAATCTTCCGTATTCATGTGCCGTTTTATGACCAATTTGCCATGGACCGTCCATTTCATTTCCGAGACACCATGTTTTAATTTTATGAGGCTCTTTGTAGCCATGAGAAATACGCAAATCACTGTAGTATGTACCTGATGGATGATTACAGTATTCAAGTAGGTTCCTAGCTTCTTCTATTCCCCTCGTTCCTAGATTAACTGCCATGTTCACTTCTGCATTTACAAGCTTTGCCCAATCAACGAATTCATTTGTACCAAGTTCATTCGTTTCAATCGTACGCCATGCAAGCTCTAAACGGCGAGGGCGATCTTCTTTCGGTCCAACACCATCCTCCCAGTTATAACCGGATACAAAGTTTCCACCTGGGTAACGAATTAATGGAACATCTATTTCTTTTACAAGTTCAATAACATCCTTACGAAAACCATTTTCATCAGCCTCTGGATGATCTGGCTCATAAATTCCCCCATAAACAGCTCGTCCAAGATGCTCTACGAAAGAACCATATATTCGCTTATCTACCTCTGACACTTTAAAATCCTTTTCAACAATCATACTTGCCTTTTTAGTACTCATTTTTTTCATCCTCTCTTTTTTACTTGCAAGACTCGTGGGCGCGCTTCACGCCCCGAGCCATTTTGAACCTTGTGGATATGGACAAGTGCTTTCTTTCAGCCTTGCTCTGTAGTGAATAAGACTTCCGCTATGCATACAAGTTGTTTCATATTGTAGGGAAGGACAGCTTTTACACATGTTGAGTCGTTTTTCAAATACGTCTTCTGAAACAATTTTTCTTCCATCTTTTTCAGCATCCTGTATTAGTTCTTGCAATACTTCCTTTGAGACAATGACACTATGGGTACAGCCTTTACAAATACTCATCTAACGCTCTCTTATTCTACTGCCAATACAACGACAGACATTGGAGGCAATGTGACAGATAAGGATTGTCCTTCTTTTTTAGCATTCGTAAATTCAACTGGTTTTACATTTTCAGGCTGCTCGAATGTGTTATGGGCATTCATTTGATCCGTCGTTAAAATTCGTCCCTTTATAGTTGCTGAAGACAAATCGAATCCACGTAGATCGATATCAACATCTGATTGGTTTTGATGGTCTAGATTACATAAACTTATATGAATTTTTCCATCGGCATCTTTTGAAGCAGAAACCGTAACTTGTGGTAAAGCCTCTCCGTCAAGTTCATAATTACCAAAGGACGAATCAACAGCTAATAATGAAGCGTCATGATGAACCTTAAACATTTCAAATACATGATATGTCGGCGTTAGAAGCATCTTCTCGCCTTCAGTTAAGATCATTGCCTGTAATACGTTAATCGTTTGGGCGATATTTGCCATTTGGACACGATCCGCATGAGCGTGGAAAATATTAAAATGGATTCCTGCTACAAGAGCATCACGAATCGTATTTTGCTGATAAAGGAAACCTGGGTTTGTACCTGGTTCAGGATCATACCATGTGCCCCATTCGTCGATAATCAAGCCGACTCTTTTCGCCGGATCATATTTGTCCATTATTGTGCTATGATTCCTGATGAGCGTATCCATATGAAGTGCTTTCTTCAATGTCGTAAACCATTCACTTTCAGGGAAATCCGTTGCTGACCCTTTACCCGTCCAAAATTCACCCGGGATAGTGTAATAATGAAGGCTTAGTCCATCCATCATCCAATGTGCATTCTTCATTAACACTTCTGTCCAATTATAGTCTGCAACATTTGCCCCGCCCGCAATCTTATAAATTCGGTTATCTCCGTAATTACGTACATACGTCTGATAACGGCGGTATAGATCTGCATAATATTCTGGGCGCATATTACCTCCGCAACCCCAGTTTTCATTTCCAACACCAAAATATTTCAATTTCCAAGGCTCATCGCGGCCATTTTCTTTACGCAAATTAGCCATTGGGGATTCCCCATCAAATGTCATATATTCAACCCATTCAGACATTTCTTGTACGGTACCGCTTCCAACATTTCCGCAAATATACGGTTCCGTTTCAAGCATTTCACAAAGCATCATAAACTCATGTGTTCCGAAGTGATTATTTTCTACAACTCCACCCCAGTGCGTGTTGATCATGCGTTTTCGATTTTCACGCGGACCAATCCCATCTTTCCAATGATATTCATCTGCAAAGCAGCCGCCCGGCCAACGTAAAACGGGGATGTTTAAATTTTTCAAAGCTTCAAGCACGTCTTCTCGTATTCCATTCGTATTCGGAATCGGAGAATCCTCTCCCACCCAAATACCTTCGTATATCCCTCTGCCCAAATGCTCAGCAAAATGACCGTAAATATTTTTATTAATTTTCGCTTTTTCTACATCTGCGTTAATAATGACGTTGTTTCCCATTGATTTCTCCTTTTCGAAAACATTTTGTTTTAAAGTATTTCATTTCTCAATGATTGTTTCATTCACACGGAAATAATCAAAATCAACGAATCCATTACTCGTTTTCGTTGCATAATTAAATAATGCAAATCGATATCCCATAAAATGCGGGATCGTATATTTCATCTGTAGAGGCTTTCCAATCGAATGCCATTCCACTTCATTCAGACTGTAATAGAAATAAGCTTGATCTATCATATTTTTAAAATCAAAATCTACTTTAAAATAGACTCGATTACTTGTGATAGGAATTATTTCTATTTCTTGTTCTTGTTTGGAATTGCCCAAAACCATCACGATACACTTTTCATTACTAGTTGCTTTGACACCAACAAATCCATAGTTTTCTTGTAATGCCGCAAGTCCCGCCAAGTCCCCGTCTTTCATATGGTTAATCTCTAAAGCAACTTGACCTGAACATTCTGGTCCAAATGTTCTTTGGGTTAATACGTTTCTAGTATCAAGGAGGCTGTCGCTTAATCTTCCATTTTTAAGTCTTAAATAACCTGGTCGTTCCGACAATGACCACAATGCAGGATCTGGGTTATGGTTCCACTGCCATACAAGTGGGAGTTTTAATCCTTTATCTTGTAAAACTTCAATATTTGCTAGATACGTAGGATTTTGCTTCTCTAATGCTTGATCAAACTCATCTGACGATACAATGGCTGGTATGACTCTATTTGAGGAACCATGTTTTACGTCATGAATATTTTTATGTATTGGCCAGCCATCTTCCCATTCAACAGGAACGATGAAAGGTGTTCGCCCTACTGCCCCACAATCCTGAAATAACATCGCATACCAATCTCCATCGAACGTATCCACTATCCCACCTTGTGCAATACCTGCGTCATCTAAAGCGATTCTGCCTTCATATACACCGTCAATGCTGTCTGATCTAAACATTAATTGCGTGCGCCCTTCTCCCTTTGGCCAAGTAATGAGAAAGACATAATACATTCCATTAATCTTTTGAATATGGGCTCCTTCAGCAGGCAACCCAACATTCGGCCCTGCAATCAAGCTAGCATTCGGGATAATGACTTTATTGAGCCCGCCATCTTTTATCGCAGTGGCATCGGAAGTAAGTTCAATCACCTTAATATCGCCGCCACCATAAATCATGTATACATGTCCCTCGTCAAAAAGCAGGGACATGTCATGATATACACCATTAAGAGATGATTTTTTCCATTTACCATTCTCAATATTATCTGTTTGAAAAATAAACGTTTTGTCGGCACTAAAGGAAGCTACTGCCAAATAGAAAGTATCGTTATGAAATCGAAGACTACTTGCCCAAGATCCTAATCCATACTCATTTTTGCCATTGTTCAGGAGTTGTTCATCATTTTCTTCCAAAATATCATATACGTAATTAACGATTTCCCATTGAATAAGATCACTAGATTTCATAACGGGAACTCCCGGATTCATATGCATCGTCGTACTCGACATGTAATAAGCATCGCCAACTCTAATGACATCGATGTCGGGTACATCCGCCCAGATAATTGGATTTTCGATATTTACCTTGACACTCTGATAAGCTTGTTTTTCCATACTTAATACCCTCACCTCCAATATATTTGATAGATAACTTTAATCTGGGGAATGGAACATATTATTCTGGTTACTTTTTACTTCTTCATGGACATTATTTATACAAAAGGTCATTCCATCGAAGCTCATTTTGGAATGCATGTGTATTTGTTTCGTTGTTAATTAAAACAGATTCGATTCCAAGTAGCTCAGCCAGATCCTTTAATTGCTCAGGTGTAACGATGTACGAGAAGCCCGAGTGATGGGCCCCACCAGCCATAATCCAATTTTCAGCCCCTTGGCTAAGAGATGGTTGCGGCTTCCAAAGAACACGAGCAACTGGTAACTTAGGCATTTCTTTTTCTACTTTTACAGCATCTACTTCGTTAATCACTAATCGGAAACGATGTCCTAAGTCAATGATTGACGCATTCACTGCATGCCCACTCGCTCCATTGAACACAAATCGAGCCGGATCTTCTCTATCACCAATTCCGAGTGGATGCACTTCTATTGTTGGTTTTGTCTCGGCAATCGTTGGGCAAACTTCTAGCATATGGGATCCAAGAACCATTTCATTACCTGGCTCAAAATGGTATGTGTAATCCTCCATAAAGGAAGTGCCTTTTCCGTTTGCAACGATTTTCATTAAGCGTACGAGAGCTGCTGTTTTCCAGTCTCCTTCACCAGCAAATCCATAGCCTTGTTCCATTAAACGCTGAACGGCAAGACCAGGAAGTTGCTTCATTCCATGCAAATCTTCAAATGTCGTAGTAAATGCTGTATATCCGCCATCCTCTAAAAATGATTTCAACGCAATTTCAATTTTAGCTTGGTAACGAATAGCATCTCGAATTGAACCTTCTTGCTTGCCTTCTTCGTCAATATTGTACTGATCTTCATACATCGTCATAAGTTCATCTACTTGTTGTTCAGTTACTGAGTTGATTCTCTCTACTAAATCACCAATCCCATAACCATTCACAGTCCAACCTAGTTGAATCTGAGCTTCTACCTTGTCACCTTCAGTAACAGCCACTTGGCGCATATTGTCTCCAAAACGAGCGACCTTCAAGTTCTGACTTTCATTAAAAGCAACCGCAGTCCCCATCCATCCGCCAATACGCTTACGCACATCTTCGCTTTCCCAGTGCCCAACAACCACTTTTCGAGTTACATTCATTCTTGCACCGATAAAACCATATTCACGGTCACCGTGCGCAGACTGATTTAAGTTCATAAAATCCATATCAATACTATCCCAAGGAATATCACGATTGTATTGCGTATGTAAGTGGAGAAGTGGTTTTTTCAATGCTTTTAACCCAGCGATCCACATTTTTGCTGGTGAAAAAGTGTGCATCCACGTAATAATACCTGCGCATTTTTCATCTGCATTTGCCTCTAAAAACAATCTACGAATCGCATCAGACTCCTTTACTACTGATTTAAAAACTACTTTGTAAGGAACTGAGTCATCACTATCAATACCAGCAGCCATTGTTTTTGAGTGCTCCTCAACTTGTACAAGAACATCCTCACCGTAAAGCAACTGACTCCCAGTAACAAACCAAAACTCATAGTCTCTAGTTTTTAACATATACTTCACCCTTTCTAGTATGTGTGAGTGCTTGTTTCAAAAATTCATTTAAAAATATCACCAAATCTTTTTTAGATCTCACCAATTAACTTTAAAACCTTAACAATTTCTGATCTGATAGATGTTTGATAATCTATTAGCTGATTTTATTGGTCTATTAGATGTATTGTTAATCCTATTAGATGCTTTCATGACTCTATTAGACGTTTTGCAATTCTATTAGATGATTTCACAACTCTATTAGACGTTTTGTAAATCCTATAATTCTCGTTGCTTATTGCACTCGTGCATCTGCTTACTTCTGCCCGTAATATGCACCTGGACCGTGTTTGCGCAAGTAATGTTTATCAAGTAAGAATTGGTCCATCGCACCTACCTTAGAGTTTAATTGAATTGTGTGGAATGCCATTTTTGCAACTTCTTCTAATACGACTGCGTTATGCACTGCTTCATCCGCATTTTTCCCCCAGTTAAAAGGAGCATGTCCTGAAACAAGGACCCCTGGCATTGCTGTTGGATCAATGTCTAAATTGCGGAAAGTCTCAATAATGACATTGCCTGTTTCTAGTTCATAGGCTTCTTCAATTTCCTTTTGAGTTAATCCACGTGTTACTGGAATTTCACCATAATAATAATCTGCATGGGTTGTGCCAAACGCTGGAATCGGACGGCCTGCTTGTGCCCAGCTCGTTGCCCAAGGTGAATGAGTGTGAACAACACCACCTATTTCAGGGAAAGCCTTGTATAATGCAAGATGTGTCGGTGTGTCGGATGATGGTCGGAGAGTCCCTGCCACAATCTTCCCATCCAAATCAACAACAACGAGATCGTCTAGCTTCATTTCCGAATAGGCTACTCCGCTCGGTTTGATGACAACAAGTCCACTTTCTCGATCAATTCCGCTTACATTTCCCCATGTAAATGTGACTAATCCATGTGCTGGAAGTTGTAAATTTGCTTCTAATACTTCTTGCTTTAATGTTTCAAGCATGATTATTTCCCCCTGTTCAATTAGAGGCGTTTTGTTTGATATCCTTCAATCTTTTCATGACGTTATTTTCCCCGCGACCGAAATAATCGTAGAGTCTTTCGTATTCCGCATAAATCATGTCATACACATTTACATTCTCTGCGATTGGTTTATATGTTTCATCTTTGATTCGTCCCATTTCCTTCGCAGCGTCTTCAATACTGTCGTAGCCGCCACGTTCCTTACCTGCAGCAACTGCACCGAACATTGCGGATCCTAATGCAGGTGTTTGCGATGAAGCTGATATTTTAATTTCTGTATTTAAGACATCAGAATAAATTTGCATCATAAGTGTATTTTTTTCGGCAATGCCTCCGCACGCGTAAACTTCGTCTACCGGAACACCGTTGTTTCTAAATGCCTCGACTATAACACGAGTCCCGTAAGCGGTTGCTTCAATGAGCGCTCGGTACATTTCTTCAGGCTTTGTTAAGAGTGTCGCTCCTAGTAAAACTCCAGTTAAATCAGCATCTACAAGAGTCGATCTATTTCCATTCCACCAGTCCAAAGCTAAAAGACCACTCTCACCTACTTTGAGATTTCCAGCTTTCTCCGTAAGTAATGCGTGAATGTTAACTCCTTTTTCTTTTGCTTCATCGTAATAGCTTGTTGGAACACAATTCTCTATAAACCATTCGAAATGATCACCAACACATGATTGACCTGCTTCATAACCCATAAATCCTGGAATAACTCCATCCTCAACTACTCCGCACATTCCCGGTACAATTTTTTCTTCTTCACCAAGCAGCACGTGACATGTAGACGTTCCCATAATCATCAGTAATTTTCCTGGTTCCGTAATTCCAACCGCTGGGATCGAAACATGAGCATCAACATTTGCCACAGCAACAGCTGTTCCTGGATTCAAACCTATTAAGCTAGAAGCTTTTTCAGTAACTTCCCCAGCCTTTGAACCAATGGAGTAAATGTCATTTGAAAGCTTGTCTTCCACTACATTTTCTAATCGCGGATTAAGCGCTTTAAAAAATTCCTTCGAAGGATAGCCTTCTTGCTTGTGCCAAATGGCCTTATACCCAGCCGTACAACTATTTCTTCTAATTTCTCCTGTCATCTGTGAAATGACCCAGTCGGTCGCTTCAACAATTTGGTCAGCCGCTTCATAAATTTCTGGCGCCTCGTTTAAAATTTGCCATACTTTAGGTATCATCCATTCCGAAGAAATCTTGCCGCCGTATCGCTTTAAAAATTCTTCTCCTCGTTCCTCAGCAATCTGATTCAAGCGATTTGCTTCATCCTGTGCAGCATGGTGTTTCCATAACTTCACATAGCTATGAGGGTGTCCCTTAAATTCTTCCATCATACAAAGTGGAGTACCATCCGATTTAATAGGCAGAACCGTACAAGCAGTAAAATCAATACCAATTCCAATAACATCATCTGCAGAAATACCAGACTCTTTTAAAACTTGTGGAATCGTAATTTCTAACACTTCTAAATAATCATTCGGATGCTGTAGAGCCCAATCATCCTCAAGCTTGGTTGTTCCATCAGGTAAAAATTCGTCCATCACAGCATGTGTGTATTCCTTTACAGCCGTAGCTATTTCTCTTCCAGAGCCAACTTCAACAAGAACCGCTCGACCAGATAGTGTTCCGAAATCAACCCCGATTGAATATTTCGCCAATTTTTATCACCCTATTCAATATAAAATTATTTATCACTTAAACGTATTCAAAAATAAATAGTATATACGTACAATCTACAAAAATACCAAACTTGTACGCATAACCTTAATTAGATTCTATCATCTTATTTCTTTTTTTCAATGGAAAACCATTAAAAAACTTAATTAACTACACTTTTAATAACTCGTACGACTATCTACTCTTTCTTTTTACTAGATTGTATGATATTTTAATCACAGAAACTTCAAAATATAGGTGAAAAATATGAATATACTAAACAGCCGGATTTACATCGTGTTAGATAAAATTTCGAACCTTTTTATTTTAAATGTACTGTGGATCTTAGCTTGTCTACCCGTCATTACAATCTTTCCTGCAACCGCTGCCATGTTCAGCGTTATCAGACAATGGAAACTAAGAGACGAAACAACGGTGATAAAACCATTCATACGCTCATTTAAGCTAAACTTTAAACAAAGTCTATCAATCGGATTATTATGGATTCCTTTTGCGTTCCTTCTTTATATTGATTATTTTTATGTCATCCAGGCAGACTCGCAATGGCGGACATTTCTTTTAGTCCCGCTATTTTTTATTGGATTGATTTTTATATTTATGAGTGCCTTTTTATTTCCGGTTATGACTCATTATCAAATAAGGTTAAGAGATGTATTAAAAAATTCATTTATCGTATCACTTGTCTATTTTCCTACAACGTTACTAATTATTATTCTAGGAGTCCTATTCTTACTCATTTTGCTGTATCTTCCTGTCACATGCTTAATCATTTTTAGTCTCTGGGCGAATATCAATTTTTCACTCTGCAATCGTGCATTTACAAAAATAGAAAAGTTAAGAATAGAGGAATGACAGTCGTCATTCCTCTTTCTTATTGTGTAGTCAAAGAGCAGACTTTTTGCGTCTCAGAACATTTGCTTGTCGCCCCTGATCAAGCACCTTCCGCTTTTCTTTGTCCAGCTGCAGCGCCTATCGACTAGTAAACTTCCTATCCTCCTCCCTACGATAAGTCAACATCGACTCGTTCCTCGTCGTGTTTCCTTTATCTCAGTCGAAGGATCTGAAGTTTATACGTCGATGGGCAAGGCGCTTCCGCTTTTCTTTTTACTCCCCTGAAATTCCTGAGCGTTCAATTCCTTCAACAAATGCTCTTTGTACGAATAGGTAAAGGATGACGATTGGCAGGATTGTGAGCATAACGGCTGCCATGATTTGGTTTAATAAGGTCGGTGTTAAACCAAATGCATCTGAGGCAGAGACCATTTGTTGCATTTGGTTAACCCCTTGTGCATTCGCATTTCCGTTAAACGTTGACAAATTTTGAGCCAAGTTGAAGTAATCAGGTACGAGTAAATACATATTCGGCTGGAACACGTCATTCCAGTTCCAAACGACTGAGAATAGGAACACTACGACCATTGCTGGTTTGGCAAGCGGAAACATAATGGTCCAATATGTTCGAAACGGACCTGCTCCATCAATTTTTGCTGCTTCTTCCAATACTTTTGGCAAATTAAGATAAAATTGGATGAATATAAGGACGAATAACGCTCCTTTTAATCCAAAACCAAAGAGTGCAGGAAAGATAAACGGAAACAACGTATTGATCCACCCTAAATCACTGAAAAAGATATAGAGAGGAACGACAATTGTTTGTGGTGGCACTAAAAACGTAAACACAAGCAGCGCAAGCCACAACCCTTTTAAAGGAAATTTATAGCGGGCAAAACCATACCCGATAAAGGAACAGCTTATTATTTGTAAAATGGCGCTTCCGAAGGAAATCCACATACTATTCAATAGTCCATTCCAATAATTAATTGACTTAAATGCTTCCACATAATTTTGGAACGTTAATACTTTCGGAAGCCATTGTACAGTCGCATCCGCCACATCCGCGGGGCGCATGAAGGACTGGGAAATCATATAAAGAAGCGGATAGACGAATACAAATGACAAGCTAAATAACAATACGTAATAAAAGGTATTTCCAACAATCGACTTTGTTCGTCTCATTAACAATGCCTTTTTGTCATTATCCACTTTTTTTGTAAGAGTTTGAACTGAACGAATGATTGGCAATTCCATCTAAAGTCTACCCCCTCTCTAATTAGTCAACCCTCTGCGGAATAAAAGGAATACGATGCCCAGCACAATAAATATAAAGATAAAATATAGCCAGCCAATAGCGGAACCATATGAGTAGTTATTCGATACGAATACCACATTTAACAAATGATTCATAACTCCATTATCCGGTTTCGTAAACGAGTTCACGATACTATAGAGTGTGTTAACAAAAATCATCGGTATCAGCATTGGAAATGTAATTTTCCAAAACACTTCCCACTCTGTTGCTCCATCAATTTTGGCTGCTTCATATAACGAGGGAGATATCGTCTGTAGGCCGGCCAAAAAGATTAAGATTTGTACACCCGAATCCCACATAACAAGTGTAAGGGCATCCGCGTATTTTAATAGCGGATCGAGAACCTCTTCCGGAATAAAAGCATTCAGTTGCCGGTACAATTCAAATTGATAAAAAATCGGCAGTGATGCTGCTCCTTGCTCCATTAACTTTCGAAGTGCTGCACCAGATGCGATAATGACAGGCAAGAAGAAAATTCCTCTGAAAAAGGTTCTTCCAAACGCATTTCGATTCAGCAAAATGGCACAAAACATCGCAAATATGAGGATGAGCGGAACTTGCGTCAACATGTCCTTCATCGTTTCTAGCAACAAAGGAAAAAATTTAACGTCCGTCGTGAAAGCGTCACGGTAATTTTTCAAACCGACATATGTTGCTTGCAGCCCTTGTTTTGTTGGTTTTAAGTTATTTAAAGAGTAATAAAATGATCTTCCAAGTGGCACGGCCATAAATAGGAAAAATCCAATAATCCATGGTCCTACAAATGAATACCCTTCAAGGATGTGTCTTGTTTTCATTGAAAGCCTCATGGTTATTTTCTCCCTCCTTCAATGACCGTGTAGTTTTGCCCTTCAATTGTATGGCCATCTACTGATTTTGCTTTGCGATTATAATTGACAATCACTTGCGTCCCATTTTCATAAGTAGTTTTATAGACGTTTTTTGCAAGTTGTTCATGATTTGTAATCAATTCTCCGCCGATACTTTCTTCAAGCTTTCTAAATTCTTCATATTCCTCTACAGATCGATTAAACCAGTATGCATAATCTGAACTGAATAACCTGTCCTCCATTGTTCGTTTTAGATGATCTGTCGGTTTATACGTAAGCTCAAAGCTAGGACCAGCACCATATTCAATCGCCTTTAAAAATTCGACTTTCCCATCATTTCGCAAATTGGATGGCTTTCCAGTATAAGGAATTACCCCATGAATTACGATTTGGTAAAACGGTACTGTCTCATCTAAATATACGAAGTTACTAGAGTCCATTGGTATTTGATGAATCTCATCGATACGACCTAATAAATACCCAAATCCGTAATCTACTGAAATACGATCAACATAATCTTTATATTGATCAATAGTATTAATCCAGATGTCTTTCATATCTTCTCTACTGGACGGATTTTTTGTATCTAAATCGGTATAAAGCAAATTACCTACATGACTTAAATGAACTCCCGAAATACCGAGGTCTTGATAGGCGGAAGCTTCCTTTAAAGCATACTCAGATGATTTTTTCGGTTTCAATAAATAAAACAACTGCTGGTTATGACCGAGTCTACTAGATACACGGTAGTTTGGATTCTTCGTGACATCACGATCAATTCCTCTGACTCCTTCTTTCCTAGGAGTCAGCCCCTTGCTATCTTGAAAAGGTCGGACATAATTTACATCTAAATTTAACGTTACGCCCATTTTCTTAGCGTAGTACGCTAAATCCTCGAGATCCTTCTTTCCGCCAAGCTTTCGTTCTACAGGAAAATGGTCTGGTTGATTGCCGTACAATCCTTTTTTCGACCAGCCTTTGAACGTAATGGCTAAAGAATTAATGCCCTTATCTGCGTAATCATCTATTATCCTTTTTGCCTGTTCAAAAGTCGTCAAATCAATAAAGGTTTTTCCGATAATTTCATCACGCAAAATTCCACCGACAAGCTCGATAAATAAAGGAGTCTCTTTTTCAACTAACTTTTTCATTCCTGATTCTTTTATTAAATAATCTCGATAAGCATGTGCCATCCCAACGTAATTGGACCCTTCGCCTTCTAAGAGAATATATTTAACTCTCTTATCGCCAGAAATTCTTTGACTCTGGAACAACGGAATAATTCCAGAAGAACCGATGAACATAACATCTTGCTTTCTGTAAAAAAACTTTGCTCCCGCTCGATAAAGTGGAATATTTCTGATTCCAGAAGGAGTTGCCGTAATATTAGCCGTTTCATCCCCTTTTGTAATGATTCCTAAAAATCCAGTATCCTCTTGATGAATACCGAATACAGGAAGTGCAATTTTTTCTTTAGGGGCTGCACCTCTCGTAAAACCTTGTGCCATCACGTCCCCAAGCTCTATTGCAAAGGTGGGGTCGGGACCGTATACAGGTTCCGAATATCCCTTAAAATATTGGGGATGCTTCTCTTTAACTTTCATTAACGCGCCTGAACCGTCCGGAACAAATACTTCCCCATCAACCTTCCGATCTGCTGCATGAAAAAACGGCAAAACATCTAAGCTTGTAAGTCTGACTGTTCCAGATTCTTTTACGGATTCATCCGGAATCGTTACTTCAAATCCATCTTCTGTCAATGTATATTCCAGTGCAAAATTGACCTTTATTTCCTTAATTGTAAAGTCAACTCGTACTCCATTTTCGATAGGTGACGTTTCAATTTCATTTTCCTTGTCCTTTAGCGTATATGTTTGAGAAATACTCGATCCATCTGTATATTCAATGTGAACAGGTGCATCAATGAACGCTTTATTATTAGGTAGAATGCCTTTATCGACTTGTGGTGCACCTAGCCATTCTTTTCCTGACTTTTTGTTAACAACCCTAATATTCCCGTTCACTTCATCTATGTAAAGCTCTAATGATGAATTCTCAGCAACCTTTTTTGTTGCAGTTATCGGATACAATTCTCCTGTTTCAACAATGACGATTTCTTTAGGTGGAGCGGCTTCAGCATTCTCGCCATCCGAACCTGTTTCCTTTTCTTCACTATTTGCTTCAGTAGCTGCGTCATTTTCAGCGTCTTCCGCAAAAATTCCTTGTGGAAACAAACTAAAGATTAACATCGTGCAGATGAAGAAGATAAATATGTTTTTCCGACTAATCTTTTCGTATTGGAACAAATTTCCCACCCCCTACAGCCTGAATCGTATTTCTTTAAATAGATCCAAGAAGAAACTAATAAATTGGTTGATAAGCCCGTATAATAAGATGCCGATGAACCAAATAATTGCCATACCCAGCAGTGTAAAAAAAGTAATCAAGATAAGCTTTCCAAGTTCAAAATCATGCAAAACTTTTACTTTGATTAATATTAATAATCCTACCCAACATAAGATTAACACCGTTGCAGAGTTATAAAACGATTCTTCACTTAGAGCTAGTACATTCGTCATTAATGTAATGGGAATGATAAAAATGATATAAGGGACAAGACAGAAAGCACTGCCAACAAAGAGCTCTTTAAATTTCCCTTCACCATCTAAAATCGTACTGACACTCCAATTAGCAAGACACCAAGTTATCCAAGGAACAAGAATCCAAATAAATTCATGAAAATAGGAAATTTGATAAGGCTCTCTCGCTTCAAAATGGTAGCCAACTAGTAAAAGAGATACCATTCTTGCAATAAACGCCATTAAAATAAGGATAAATCCTTGTGACCATTTCAAGCGATTTGGTTCTTGGATGTCGTAAAAGAAGTCCAGCGGTTTAAACAATACTTGGCGCATCATCTGTACAGTATTCACTTTGCATCCACCTCTCCTTCAAGAGCCGTTCGTCTTTCCTTACGACCTTGGCGAATAAGCTTAATCAAACGCGGAATTCCAAAACGAAGGATTATGAATAACGCGATGACTCCTCCAAAAAACCATGCAAAATGTTCACGAACATATTCAACTCGATATTCTCGGAAGGATGCAGAGTAATCTGTACGGGAACTAGCCTTTTTAAAGTAATCCATCGCCTCTTTATATTTTTCCGACTTATAAAGGGCCTTTCCGATTGCATGGTAAGCAATATCATAATTACCATTTAAATGGATGACTTCTTCCCATATTTCTTTCGCATCTTCATATTGTCCGTCTACATATAATTTGGAAGCAGTATGGACAAGGTCAGCAAAAGGTGTCGTTCTAAATAAATCAATGCGATTTCTACCTTTATCCACTACATATAAAATCCCTTCAGAGTCTTGGTCGATACTTGAAGGAGTCGTAAAAACCCCATTTTGTTCCCCGGTTCCCCCAAATACGAATAAAAGATTTCCTAGCTTATCATATTGGTATATTCTGCTAGTCTGTAAATTCAACGCCGTAATTAAACCATCTTCATTTACAGTCAGATCGATAAATGCAGAGATTTCTATATTTCCTCCATAACTAAGCAAGTCGCCGTATTTCTTCGCAGAAGGATTTAACGTATCAACCCCGACAGGAGATAGCCTTTTAATTTGATTTTCATCTGTTCCTAACGTCGTTGTATAAATAAATCCATCTTCATCTTGTGCTAAATTTGAAAATGCTAAAGGCTGTACGGACCTCATTTTCGCTTTTTGCTCGTCAGTGGCAATGAGGCGTGCGAGAAAACGCCATAAATTAAATCCAACTTCATTCGTTCCGAAAAAGCCTTTAAATTCACCTTTATTATTAATTTGCATTAATCCTTTTGTGTTTCCTTCACTAACGACATATAAATAATCACGCTTATCAACAACAAGCTTAGAAGGAGAATAGGAGAACTTTTTCCCTAATAACGTGCTTGTTGGTGCGGTAAGCTCTCGTTCGTACTTTCCATTTTGATCAAATATGGCAATGCGTTGATTTTTCGTGTCGGCAACGTAAACTGTTCCATCTTCCTTAATGAATACACCTTTTGGACCATTTAGTTTTCCTGGTCCGTCTTGGTCACCAATCACTTTTATCACTTCATAATCTTGATCCAAATGCACAATACGATTATTTCCTGTGTCAGTTATATAGATAGTGTCATCGTTTGCGATGAAAATATCTTCCGGATTATTAAAAACCCCTGTAGGCAAGAATGCGCCATCAATTGAGTCATGATACACATATCCATTAATGGAATGAACATCTCTTCCCTCAGTATTCCATATATAACCTTCGTAGGGGGTTTCCGCCATGCCTTCCATTGGCAAAACCAACATCATCATGACAGTTGCTATAATTGCGCAAAGTCTTTTCATTGTCTTCAAATGTTCTCCCCCCTACTCTTTCAGGCCCGAGTGAGCCATCGTTTGCAATACCATTCGTTGTGTAATCGTAAAGACGATAATGGTAGGTACAACCATTAAAAAACTAGCTGCAGCAAAGGTTCCTACACGTGCAATGACTCCAGCTCCACCACTGATTGATTGAATGGCAAATGGTAATGCTTTCAACTCTTCTCTCGTCGTATACATCATCGAAGGATATGGATCATTCCACGCTTGGACGAAGCTAAAAAGAGCAAAAGTTGCCACTGCGGGCTTCAGTAATGGGAATACAATTTTCCAAAGAATCGTCCATTCAGAAGCCCCTTCAATTCTTGCAGACTCAATTAAAGAATCTGGCATTTGTTTAAGGAATTGAATCATTAAGAAAATGCCAATTGGCGCAGCCAAGTATGGAAGAATCATCGCAAAATACGTATTCATAAGCCCTGACTTACTAACAAGTAAATATTGAGGAATTTGCAATACCATAGATGAAAACATCAATGCCGTTACAATCAAATTAAAAATTGTACTTTTAAATGGCATTTCATGTTTAGCTAGTGGATATGCCGCCATAGCAGATATGACAACTCCAAAAAATACAATACCAGCTGTTATTAATACACTATTAAAAATATAGCGAGAAAATGGTACAAAAGATGTCCCAGTAATTAAAAGTAAATCCCTGAAATTCATTAAAGTAGGATTAATCGGGAAAAACCTTGGCGGGAACAAGAATAATTCACTAATCGGTTTAACAGATGTTGAAGCCATGTATACGAGTGGCGCAAGCATCAATAAACCAAAGATGGTAAGGAATATATAAAGAAAAACCCCTCCCCAATCTGTCCTTTTTCGGGAAACCGTAGCTCTCATCCCCTATTCCCTCCCTAACACTCTAAAAATAAGTCTATTTAACCCGAGCATCATCAAAAATAGAATGACAGCAATCGCTGAAGCGTAACCCATTTCAAAGCGAATAAATGCATAGTCATATAAGTGAGCTAGAATCGTATGCCCGGCATATAAAGGACTTGGCATACCGACAAGCTGCATACTTACATCAAATACTTGGAGTGAGAACACGACTTGCATAACTGCTCCGAATAATAACTGTGGTTTTACAGATGGAAGCGTGATATACCATAATTCCTGCCAACGATATCTAACTCCATCAATTTTCCCCGCTTCGTATAGATCTTGCGGAACATTTTGTAACCCTGCAAGGAACGCAAGGAAGCCGATTCCCATACTACTCCATAACGAAACGATGATGATAACAGGTACAATCGATTCAACATTTTGTAAAAATAAATACGGTTCTTTTAAAATCCCAATTTGAATCAAATAGTGATTAAACAACCCTTTTCGGTCACCAGCAAATAGATATAGCCACACGACAGACATAGCAACCGCACTTGTGATGGACGGTGTATAAAAGCAAAGTGTGTAAAAAAAGCGATATTTTTGAGGGATTTGACTAATTAGCCAAGCTAGTAAAAACGCTAAAACATAACCAAGCGGTCCTGTAACAAAGGCAAATTTAAGCGTAATCCCTACAGCTTTTAAGAAAATATCATCATCGACAAATAATAGCTTGTAATTGGAAAGCCCAACGAACCTTGGCGCTTCCACAATGTTGTAATAGGAGAAACTTAAAATAATCGATGTGATGATTGGAATGATCGTAAACATCGTAAATACGATAAGAAACGGAGCTAATAATAAATAGGAAATACGGTTTCTTTTCATATCCAACCAAAGTTTTTTCCATTTCCCCATAGGAAGGGGAGGACCCGATGTCGTAGCAATCGGAGCCTCATTTTTTACAGTTGTTGTTGATTCCATAGCCATTCCTGTGCGCCCCCTTATTCATCAAGGCGATCGGTGTCAGATGTTTCCAAACCGAATTCCTCACGTTTTTTCCGGAGTTCCTTGTTGATTTCTCGCACTCCTTCTTCGACCGCTTCACGGGTCACCTTTCCATTTAAGACAATTTCATTCCACATATTTGCAATATGACGGGTTGTATAGTAGCCGCCGATCACGACTTCCCGCTCCCTAAACCATTCCCATTGTTCTAATATGGCCTCTAAATCTTTTTGTTCCCAAGGAAGTCTATTCAATGCTTCAACATTCGCAGTGTTCCAACGAGCTTCAACGCCAAGGAGAGCTTCTAGTTCCGAACCGAACCTTTCCTGTGCATCAGCGCCTGTCCACCATTTTAAAAACTGCCAGGCTTCCTCTTTCATTTTTGAATCTTTAAAAATGATCCCTGTCTGACCAAGTCCACCAGTTGAACGATTGATCCTTCCATCTTCCTGTTTAAGACCAGGCATAGGCTTCATACCCCACCACCCAGTTAATTCAGGTGCAGCGGTAGATAACAATATATACGTTGAATAGTCTGCAACTCCGATAGGCATTTCACCTGAACGGAAACGGTTATAGAAATCTGCTTGCTTTTCAATCTTGTAATTCGTGAAAAGCTCCGTCCACATTTCCATCGCTTTTAATGCTTCTGGAGAATCAAGCTTCGAGACCATCCCTTTTTCATCATATAGATCTCCGCCATGCTGGAATAAAAACGGCGCAAATTCATTGATGGCAAGCTTCGTATCATTCGGAGCATGCGGATAGAAAAAGTCCATTCCGTTTTGTTGCAAGGTCGGAATTAGCTGCATAACCTCTTCCCAGGTATCTGGTATTTCATCTTCTGTAATCCCAAGCTCTTCCATAATATCTTTCCGGTAAAAGAGCATATAGAAGTTTTGGTTTTCAGGAAGGGCATAATCACCATCATTGTATTTATATGGAATGAGGGCACCTGGTCTGAAACGACTCGCAACTTCTTCATAGTCAGGATAATCATTTAAATTTACCAGCGCATTACGAACAGCGAAGTCAATAGGCGTTTCTCCTTCAACACCAAGCGCAACATCCGGTGCAAGACCTGCAGTGTTCGCTAGAAGCAATACTTGCATTTGTCCAGCCGGAACGACGTTAACATTAACCTTAATTCCAGTCTCAGTCGTGAAATCCTCATCAATCATTTGTTTAATGATCTGCACCCAATCGCGCCCGCGTGCAATCCATACGTCAAGAGTTTCTTCATCTTCATAAAGATTACCGATCCCACTATAATCTTTCGTAAAGGAATAGCCTAAATCTCTAACACTTGTTCCTGCTCGTACGTACCATGGAGCAGCTGGTTTCAGCCACTTTTGATCAGGAGACTGAACTAAAATATAATCGAGCAGCAAACTCTGCTGGCTCATGCTATTTACCCATGTACCAAGAGAAGCTTGAAGATTGTTTATTGACTCTAATCTTGCCGGGATAGTATCTGTATTTTCAGCCATACTGATCAACGTATCGCGAACTTCTAATAGAGTACTAATATCTGAGCTTCCTTTTTGAACACCTAAGTCGTATAACGACTCAACGACATCGTTTACATTCGTTGCTAATAAGTGTAATCGCGGCACTAGGTTCGTAATATTGTTTTCTAAATTCCAATCAGCATTTGGGTCCGGACTTGTACCTGTAACACGAATAACCTCTCGATATAGAAGTGACAGTTTATTCGTTGTCACCCTGACGGCTTCCATCATTTCTCCAAGACTACCAACCTGCACTTCCATCCGAATCGTATGTTTACCTTTTTCTAAATAATATAAAAATTCTTCATCTTTATTGCCTAATTTCATTATTTGGAACTCTTGCTTGTAAGGAAAAAGAACTCCATTCATTTCCTGAAACGGCACCTTGTCATCAATGGTGATTTTTCTTTGAGTTGGAATTCCATTTAAATACCATTGGCCATATCGCATCCCAATATTGTACAAACCACTTTCAGGCACTTCGAACTCCCATTCAGCCCACTGTTCCCCATTTCTCCATCCATCACCACCGAATGTATTTAAAGCAATCGCTTTTGGATTAAAAGGTTCAGTAATTGGCTCCCGATCTTCAATCCGTTTCAAAGTAGGGTCAGATCGAAGTATTGCATGCTCCGCCTGGATTTTAACTTGTACACCTTTTGTTTCTTTGTATCCCTTCTCTTTATATGTCTGCACCACTTCATCATATGTAGGATAATGAATTGGCGAAAAGATGCGGATCTCACCAATGGCAGCCGGTTCACGTACAGCTTCTATTCGAAGGGTATGCTCACCCTTCGTTAAATAAAAACGAAGAGGTTCTGTAATCTTCGCTTCAGAATCTCGAATCTCCTTATATTGCCAACCATGCACTTCTTCACGGCTAGGATTAAATTCGTTTCCTTGATTATCAAACCATGTCTCATCTTTTTCTTTCCACATTCTTTGGAATGTAAGTTTTTTAGCTTGGAAAAACGGATACTTTCCATCAATTTGCATACTCCTGACAACCGCTGCTCTTTTACCAGGAAGTGCATAATAACTCATGCCCATTTGGTAATAGCCATCTTCAGGAACGGTAAAGGTATACTCTGCCCAAGCGTTTTGGTCTATAAGTGCAACAGCCTTGTCAAATGGTTCTCCTAGGCCCGTTTTGATTTCAACATTATCTTGACTAATTGCGGAATAATCACTTGAAGCAATCGCTACTTCAAAACCATTGGAGTCAGACGCTCCTGTTTGATTATGATTATCATAATATTCAAAAAAGGACGGTTCTAACTTACTTTGTATATCTTCATCGGCTAAAATAGATCTTTCCTCTACATCATCATATTCTGGAATCATTGCCATCGCAGCGTCATTATAACCCCGGGATTGATTCCATATAAAAATCGATGCAATAAGTACAACAACAACTGTTATGCTAACTGCATATTTTCGAAGCAATCGTTTCACGGAAGCCTCCCCCAGTTTCGTTTAATCGGAAAAACGAAAGTGCCTTGCATATCGATATACATCCCTTTAGAATGTGGGTCTATCGACGTCGCCACATGACTTGCGGCTTATAGTCGACGTTTCTTCTTCGACCTTTGACTTGCAATAAAGAAAACACGACAAGGAATTAAGTCGATGTTGATTACGCAAGTGAAAAGTTCAAGAAGTTTGCTAGTCGACAACTGCTTGAGCTAGACACTAATAAGAAATCTCTTTACTTTTAAAAATTGAAACTTAGTTTAGTATTCAATTAATACTTTCTGATAAAGTCTTTTTAAACCAAGGGCTGTCCCTACTCATCTATTAAACTCGTGAGGACAGCCCAAAATTATTAGTTACCGAGATCCGCCTTCAATTTTTCAACTTCAGGACCAAGCTCCTTCTCAGCAGCTTCTTCAATTTGTTGGAGAGTAGTTTTAGAATCGATATTTTCATCAAGTGCTTTCGCTACTCTTTCAATGTAAATCGGCCATGCTTGGCCATCTAAAGGTGTAAGTCTGCGCACTGGAATTTGTTCAGCGATCGTATCATATAAAGCATAATCTTGTTGTCCGCCTAGGTACTCATTCGTATGCTCTTGATACCAAGGTAAAGCAGTGATATGTTTCCAACCTGGCTCTACAGAATGTTCAACAAATACTTTCCATGATTCTTCCGCAGTGTTCATCCATTCAACAAAAGCCCATGCTGCCTCTTTATTTTCACTTTGGGAAGGAATAACAAACGTAGATCCACCAAGACCAACATTTAAACCAAGCGGCATAGTTGTAGCTCTCCATTTTCCTGATTGTTCAGGGAAAATATTTTTCAATTCACGCGCTCCCCAGCTTCCTACAGGGAAAGATGCTACCTTTCCTTGGTTGACTAACTGTTTACCTTCATCACTAAATAGAACTGACATTTGCGGCGCCCAGCCAAGCTGATTTCCTTCTTTTACAAAATCAAGCAGTTCAGCCATTTTTGCATCATTTCGAAGCCAATTATAATCACTGTCATAGTATCCAATTGCATCACCATACTGAACGGCTGGTGAATCGCGCCACTCAAACATATAAATCCCATTCGCTGCAAATGTTCTTGCTGCTGCTAGTACGTTGTTTGGATCTTTTAAGAATTCACCAAGTTCTTCTGGTTCACTAGGCAGTCCCATTTGCTCATACAAATCTTGACGATAGTAGAATACACCTGGAGTTACATCCCAAGGCATACCAAGAAGTTTGACTCCATCAACGGACTTCCAACGCTCCCAGTTGTATTCTGATGTCAATTCCTTGTACCGTCCTGCATCATATGGAGGTTGCAGCAAATCTTCAAGCAAGTCTCCTACTACATAACGGGCGAATTGTCCTTGCTCAACTTGTGCTACGTCTGGTGCTCCACTTCCAGCTGCTAATGTTGTTTGCAGCTTGTCATGCATATCACCAAAATCCAATCCTACTACTTCTACCTTTACATTTGGATATTCTTTATTGAATCCTTTTACAATCTCTACATAGATATCTGGAGTAAATGTCCAGAATGTTACATTTCCTTCCAAGGTAGAATCGTAAACTAGTTTCATATCCTCTTCTTCTTCTACAACCTCTTCTGTGCCTTCATTTTTTCCATTGTTGTTTGTATTGTCATCTGAAGGATTATTCGCTAAATTTGATCCGCTTTTACAACCTGCTAAAACAAGCATCAACGTTAGTAGAAAAATAAATACGCTTACACTTTTTCTCAATACTTTCTCCCCCTTAATAGAAAATTTAAAAATATAAATCTACTATACTCACCCTTTTCCATCTCCCCCTTTCAATGTCCAAATGGTTTATATAATAATATTCTGGAAACGCCGATACATACGTACATGTTTTAATAGATCGGCCAGTAAAAGTGGCGATTGTGAAACTTTTCGTTTGTTAAAACGCTTACTTTAGGAGTAAATAGAAAAATTTAGTAAGTATGCCTATATTTTACGCTCCCATGTTCGTACATGTCAACCGAATTTTCGATAAATTTTGTTCCATTTTTTGTATAACCTATAATTTGTACGGACAATAAACTGTTTTTATCGACATAAAAGGGGGCAAAAGGACTAGCCCCCTTTTAATGATTAACTTTCTACAATTGACCTATGCCATACATGATTGATTTCTCTTATTCTTTTTAGATCACATTTCGGCTCACGATGATAAGTCAGTAATCCATTGATTTCCTGCTCAACATCCGTTAATTGAGTGTAGCAGTAGCCATGTAGTATTTTAGAAGCGTAGACAGCTTCCATAACACGCTTATAATCTTCTACAAACTCCTCTTCTGTTTTCACAGAAGTATACCCCCAACCAGCATCTTCCCCAACTTTGAATCCAATACCGCCGAATTCAGTCAGTAATATTGGTTCGCCTTCATGCTTAAATCCGTCTGCATAAATGTTGCGGTGGGCTGGCTGCGATTTCAATATACTTTCTTTTGTTGCTAGCGTATCTTTATAATAATTATACTTAGCCACTTCTTCTTTATTTCCATGATTATAATTGTGGATCGCACAAATATCTGTTTTCGTTAGCTCCCATCCATCATTTGAAATAACAAGTCTTGTCGTATCAAGTGAATGAATTAAATGATACATGGCAAGGGAATGATTTTGCTGCTGCTTATCATGATTTATGAATGGGACTCCCCAACTTTCATTGATCGGTACCCAAGCAACTAGTGAAGGATGATTGTAATCACGCTCAATAATTTCAATCCATTCTTTCGTGAGTCGGCTAGCCGCAGTATCGCTAAAGTATGGAGCCGCCGCACATTCTCCCCACACGAGGAATCCGAGCTTGTCTGCCCAATACATGAAACGAGGATCTTCAACTTTTTGATGTTTTCTGCAGCCATTGAAGCCCATTTCTTTTGTGAGCTCAATGTCTTTTTTCAAATCTTCGTCAGTTGGAGCCGTTAAAAGACCGTCTGGCCAATACCCTTGATCTAGTACTAATTTTTGATAATAAGGACGATTATTTAAATACACCATTCCGTTTTCGGTATGTATTTTTCTCATACCAAAATACGATTCTATTTTATCCAGTTCAAGACCATTCTCATCTAATAATCTAATTTTTATATCAAACAACTTAGGATTTTCAGGCGTCCAGTTCCATCCATGATGATGAAAGCCTGTACGGAAAATTTGTTGCTGATACAAATGAATTAAATGTTTATTGTAGGGAGCAGTAACGAGATGGGTATTGCTCGCAATTGGCTCCTCGTCCAGTGTAATTTCAAACTCCGCTCTCGTATTTTTGTAGTCTCCTGCAACATCGAATTCAATAAGGATATCTCCGTGATCTATATCTGGAGTAAAACGCAGCTTGGAAATACGCGTTTCGTTCACAGGCTCTAGCCAAACTGTTTGCCAAATTCCCGTTGTACGCGTGTACCAGATCGCCTCGGATTTTTCTTTCCAAAATTGCTTACCCCTTGGAATTGTTTCATCTGTAGATGGGTCCTCTACACGAACAACAATTTCTTCCGTTTCATGTGTTAGACATTCTGTAATATCAAAGGAAAAAGATGTATGTCCTCCTTCATGAAAACCAACAAGCTTTCCATTCACATAAACCCATGCACGATAGTCAACCGCACCAAAATGAATGATGACCGATTTGTCCCCCCATTCTTTCGGAATCGAAAAACTTCTTCTATACCATACATGGTCACAAAAGTATGGGTCATGGATTCCACTTAGTTTCGTTTGATAAGCAAAAGGAACATTAATTTTTTGATCAAACGCATCTGCCTTTTGAATCCATTTCTCTTTCACACCTACATTGTCGCGATCAAAAGCAAAATCCCACTCACCATTTAAATTTAACCAATCTTTCCGGACCAACTGCGGTCTCGGATATTCCTGCCTATAAATCATCGATGCATGCTCCTTTAACAAATAATCTTTTTTTGATGTGGGGACAGGTTCAAAGGGGACAGTCCCCATTGAACCTGTCCCCTTTGAACCCGTCCCCACTTTTTAAATCACTTCTAAATCATCTTTTCCCGGTAGGGATGGGTGCGGGATATGGGGTTCTGTTTGGTACCAAAATGCGACGGATGAAATATCATCTTTAAGAGGTAAGTACCTGCCTTCAGATCGCCATCCGAGCGCTTGGATTGTTACTTTTAAATCTTCTTCAAAGCGGATTGGATCCATTACATGCCATCTGTACATACCAAAACGCTGTTGACTTCTATATAAACCATCTGGTTTTATCACCTGATGCATTCCTAAATAAGGTGTGGAATACGTACCATATTCACCTTTCGGCTGCTCCCAATTCCAAGCACCGCCAAAATAATCTTCCGTCCCTGTTCCACAAATCGTCGGAAATTCCTCGTCGCCATCCATATAAAACTTAATTTCCCCTTCGCCCCACCAACCAGTATTATTCACTTGCCAAGCCAAATACGTACCAACATAATGTCCATGTCCTTTTATATGGTCTACTATTGTATGGACTTCCTTATACTCTAGGGGATTGCTTCTATTCCAATGAGCATGAAAATAAGCCGTATCCTCTGGAACTTCTGTCAATGTATAGTCGACTTGATAATATAAAACGGCATCCTCATTCCCGATATTTTCAACCGTGATTTTAGCTGACTTTCTGAACGGCATTTCCCAATAGCAATTCATTCCTCCCGCTGGGTTTACAGCGACAGGTAATGAATTGAGATTGGCACGCTCACACCAACCACTACAGAAAAAATCTCCAATTGGCACTTGCACAGAAGGATGTTCCTCGCCATCCCAATACATACGAATAATCAGTGTCCGCCAATGAGTAGGAAAACAAGTGAGCCAAATATGCTGTATTGCGCCTGAGTCTAGAATATCGGCCATCGTTAAAACGGTATTTTTCGGAATAATAACCGATGGTGAGACCTTCCAGCTTTGCCCTAAATCACGAGCTGCATGGGCTCCAGTTCCTTCTGTCGCCATACCGCCCTTTCCTTTTTCGCCTGTGAAATTTTCCGCACTAATCGATCTCGTTTTAGCTTTTGATAGTCTCGATAAATTACCTAAGTTCATCCCTAACCCATTGAACATATTCATTACTCCCTTACTTTACTATGATTTTCTGCTCCGTGGACGTTGGACCATCTACTTTAAGCTTTCCATTTTCAAAATAAAGGCGGTCAATATTCATTTGACGGTTCCCGCTCGGTGCGTCTGGAATTGTATGCGTATGGTAAACAATATAGAGCGTTTCATCATCAGGTCCAATCGTGACACTATTATGTCCTGGTCCTGATATGCCTTGCGAAAGATCTTTCGTTAAGATAGGATTTTCTATAGCTTTTTCAAACGGACCAAAAGGATTAGAGGCAGTTGCATATCCAACACTATAATCATGACTTGCGAAATAATTAGATGAATACATCAAATAATAGATTCCCTCGTGTTTTAACACAAAAGGTCCCTCATTCCATTGGTATTCATCATATGGTTTTTCCCAATTCGCATCCGGTTCAGTGAGAAATTGCGGCTCCCCTAATAACTCCGTAAGCTCATCATTCATTTCTTGAACGAATATTTGACTGACATGCTTTCCATTAATGATGTTTTCAGAACAATCCTTTACGTAATACAGGAAAGGCTTTCCATCATCATCTATAAAAATATGACCATCAATATATGAGCCTTCTTGTTTAATAATCTGTGTACTAATATCCGTAAAAGGACCGAGCGGCTCAGTGCTTACTGCGATGGAAATTTGCAAATGCCCGTCCAAATTACGTGCACTGTACGTCATATAAAATTTCCCATTATGCTCAACTACTTCAGGCGCCCAAAAGTCCCCTGTTGCCCATTTTTGAGGTTGATCAAAATGAACATATGCCATCCCCTTTTCTTCCCAGTCCACTAGATTAGAAGACTGCCACACTTTATAACCAAAATTAGGCTCAGAAGTGGCATACATATAATAGGTACCGTTTGTTTTTATTACAAACGGATCGCCAATACGAGTCATTCCTCCGACCGGATTCGTATAGAAAAGTGTTCTTTCCTTTTTCTCATTTAGAAAAACCAACATCATCCCCCCTATCAAAAGCAATGAACCTACGAGAATTACAATCTTTTTCATTTTTTTATCTGGGGGACAGGTTCAATGGGGACTGTCCCCATTGAACCTGTCCCCCCCTCTCCTATTCGATAGCAGCTTTACGGGAGTTAATATTGCGGATGATTTCAGGGTCAAATTTCGGTTTTCGATCATATGTGTAAAGACCATTTACTTCCTGTTCTATGTCGTATAATTGTGTGTAGCAAAATCCAAACATATAAGGGTTATCAAGTAGGACAGAAACTAACCCTTCATATCGACTTAAAAATTCTTCCTCGGATTTTGGCCGATCACCATATCCCCAGCCCTTATCATCTTTCTGGTCCGGATTCCACCAAATCCCACCGTACTCACTAACAAAATATGGCTGACCTCCATACTGTTGTCGATCTGAGAATGTCGTAAATACTTCTCCTCCCTGCTTCATCGGCTCATATCTTGCCGCAAATGTTTCAGGATTTTGATCATAATCATGTACATCATAAATATCTGTTTGAACGTGAAAGTTTCCGCTCGTATCAATGACAGGGCGAGTCGGGTCTACTTGTTTCGTCACTGTATAAACAATTCGCAGCACTTCATTATTTTGCTTTTTGCCATCCAAATCCCATGTCTCGTTGAATGGACACCAGCCAATTAATGCAGGATGATTGAAATCTCGTTCGACAACCTCAAGCCACTCTGGTAAAAATCTCTCAAGTCCCGTTGCGGTTGTAATATCTAATCCCCAATTGGCATGCTCTCCCCAAACGAGATATCCAAGTTTATCGGCCCAATAAAGGAAGCGTGGTTCAAATACTTTTTCATGCAGTCTCGCCCCGTTAAAGCCCATCTCCATGGAAAGCTCTATATCTTTCCGAAGTGCGTCATCTGAGGGAGCCGTATATATTCCATCTGGATAAAACCCTTGATCAAGGACAAGACGCTGAAAAACGGATTTATCGTTTATTTTAAAAGCCATGCCATCTAACTTTATGCTGCGAAGACCGAAATAACTTTCAACACTATCAAGCTTCTGACTATCTTTTAAAATACTAATTTCTAAATCATAAAGGTTTGGATTCCCCGGTTCCCACAAATGAATTTCAGAAAGTTCGACGGAAAGTCTTGCTTTTTGTCCAGAAACAGCTGCTTGATTATGACCAACAACTTTCCCATCGAATGAAGAAGAAACCTCTAATACAAGCTGATCATCATAATCTCCATTTAATTCCGCTTCAATATGTACTGAACGATTATCAAGATCTGGATAATATTTCAACTTAGATACATACGTTTTAGGCACGGATTCTAACCAAACCGTCTGCCAAATTCCAGTCGTTCTCGTATAATCACACCCATGAGAATAATATAAACCACTCTGTTTCCCTCTCGGTTGTAAACCAGACCTAACATCGTCCTCAGCACAAACTGTCACAATATTTTCTCCGGCTGAAATGTAGTCAGTAATATCGAATGAAAAGGAAGAGTAACCACCGCGATGCTTTCCAACCGACTTGCCATTTACCCACACTTCCGCATCGTAATCTACGGCTCCAAAATGAATCAAAACACGATTCTCTTGCCAATCTTCAGGGACCGTAAACTCCCTCTTGTACCAAACAGCAGCCATAAAATCGGTATAGCCAATTCCAGATAACTCACTCTCCGGGCAAAATGGAACGACAATTTTTTGAGAAAAATGATGTCCAGCATCAAACCATTTTCTCTGCTTCCCACTTTTTCCGTTATCCATTTCAAATTCCCAATTTCCATTTAAATTCAACCAATCAGCTCTCACCATTTGCGGCCTTGGATATTCCTGTCTAGGAATTAAAGGACTATTCACGATTGATTCACTCCATTTCATTACTGTTTTTATAGTAATATATGATAATAAACCACAAAATATATCGCTTACATTTCAGATATTACAAGATTAGTTGTAATGTTTCAAGTATTTTTGTAATGAATTTCAAAAAAAACAGTATCAAATAAATGTAAAAAGCCACAGTAGGTCACCGTGGCAAAATACTTTTATTTTATACCAGTAAAACTAATGCCTCTTACAATTTGCTTCTCAAAAATCAGGAAAGCAATAATAACTGGAATAGATGCAACTGCATTTACCGTCATTGGCAGTACGTAGTCGACCGAATAAACTGAATTAAACTGAGGAATTCCTACAGGCAATGTAAATAACTCCTCTGACATAATTGCTAAAAATGGCCATAAAAAATTATTCCACGAACCAATAAAAGTAAAAATACCAATC
Organism: Lederbergia wuyishanensis; assembly: GCF_022900255.1. GTDB lineage: Bacteria > Bacillota > Bacilli > Bacillales > Bacillaceae_C > Lederbergia > Lederbergia wuyishanensis. The sequence goes on along the minus strand of NZ_JALIRM010000003.1, from coordinate 103,412 downwards.
GCCGCTAATGCTGGCTTTGCAAGTGGAAGAACAATATTTAAATAAATTCTGACAAGTGAACAACCATCCATTTTTGCACTTTCTATTAACTCTTGTGGAACCCCATCAAAAAAACTTTTTAAAATGATAACACCTAATGGCGACGCAATACCCGGAATGATAAGACCTGTATATGTGTCTAGCAAGTCCATATCCTTAACAATTTGATACAAAGGAATAATGGTAGCCTCTCCTGGTACCATTAAGCCAGCCAAGAAGAATACATAAATGAATGTCTTATAACGAAATTGCATTTTTGATATTGCAAAGGCAGCTAGTGTCGTTACAAATAATGTTAAAGCAGTTGTAATAAGAGCCACGATCAAGCTATTCCATAACCACCTTAATACAGGGGTATCAATCAATACGTGACTATAATTTTCAAATGTATAAGGCGGGGTAAACCAACCAATCACATTTGAAACTCCGATCCCTTCCGGCTTAACAGACACAAATAACATCCAGATGATAGGAATGATGAATAAAAAGGCTGTAATTATCGATATTCCAGATAACGTATAGTGAGAAGCTGATTTCTTTTTTTTCATCTAGATGCCCCTCCTTGAATCATATTCCCTTTCAACTGAATCAAAGAAAGAATAAGTAAAATAACGAACAAAGCGTAAGATAGGGCAGCCGCATAACCTAGATTATTTTGCCTAAAGCCAACCTCGTATATATACTGAATCAATGGACGGGTAGCAGTACCTGGTCCTCCACTTGTTATCAATAAAATTTGTGCAAATACTTTATATGAAGCAAGAATTTGTAGCAGCAACACAACTCGACCAATTGGAATTAATAACGGGAGTGTAATATGTCTTAAAAGTTGTGTGCTTTTTCCTCCATCAATTCTTGCAGCTTCATACAATTCTTCGGGAATATCTTGAAGTGCCGCAAGAAACAACACCATATTAAAACCTACTGTCCACCATAGCGTAACAACAACGATGGACAACCACGCCAAATTCGAATCCCGCAACCAAAACGGTTCACTTTCAATCCCAATTAAATGTAAGGTCGTATTAATAAAACCTTGATATGGCTGCAACATGAAAATAGCAATATAGGAAATAACAGAAACAGAAAGTATGGAAGGAAGAAAAAACGTACTTCTGTAAAAGGTTTTAAATTTGGAATTCCGATTCGCCATTAGCGCTAATATTAAAGCAAGAATAACCATGGATGGCGTTGATAAAATTACGAACAACGTTGTATTCCATAAAGACTTCCAAAAGTTCTTATCCGCAATTAATTCCTTATAATGATCTAGGGCAATAAAATCCATCTTCCGAATAATGGTCCAATCGTAAAAACTCATTTCTAAACCCTTTAAAATAGGAAAAACAGTAAACACAACATAAACAAGAAAAAACGGTAGTAGAAACGGAATCGCTTTTAAGTCGTTAATTATTTTTCCTTTCACCTTTATTCCTCCAAATGTACCAACAAGCTTGAAGAGAGTCTTCAAGCTTGTCAGTGAAGTAAAAATATTATTTACTCAGCAATTCTGCAATTTCAGTCTCCATCTTATTAAACGCATCTTCTGGAGTTTCCTTTTCTGCCCAAATCGTATCAAGATTACGAATAATGATATCTTTGATTGGCCAAACCTTGTTTGATTGTTTCGGAAATACTACTTGTTGAGCAGCCTTTTCATAGTCACTTCGATATGGTAAATTTTTAAATTCCTCCGATTCCACTACTGTCGTTTTACTTGGTATGTGTCCGGCCCGTGTCCAAATTTGACCATGGTCGGCAATAAAGTTAGCAAATTGAAGAGCTGCTTGCGCCTTTTCTGTATCCTCTTTCTTTTGGACTGGAAGGAATATTGTATGGGAATCTCCCCATGTAGCCGAAGTATTATAAAGAGTTGGTAGAGGGATAACACCAAAATCTAATCCCTCTGTTTTTTCAAAAGTTCCTGTCGCCCATACTCCAGTAATTATCGTTGCAGCATTCCCAGTTTGGAATGGTTGATAAAAATCTTCCATATTCAGGGGAATGACCTTATCCTTGTAATAAAGATCCTTCATAAAGTTTGCGGCTTCAATCGCTTTAGGTTTATCGATTTGAGGTGAAGTCAAATCGTCGGACACTACATCATAGCCTCCAAGTTGATGGTAAAGTGCCCACCAAAGCCTGAAAGGATCGTCACCAGCAGTTGGGAAAGCAAAAGTTGTTAGTTTAGAATCGTTTGCTTTTAGTGTATTCATAAAATCACTAAAACCCTTGGCACCACTTTCGATTTTCGGCATCCCATTCTCGTCTAACAAACCTGCAGCATCCAAATGTTTTTTATTATAGTAAAAGACGATCGGATGTGTATCGATTGGAACAGCATAATGCTTACCATCAAAAACGGTAGCATCCAAAATATTTTTGTTATATGAATCCCAATCGAGCTTAATAGAATCCGCCAGTGGATCTAATTCAGTAGCCAAACCTTGGTCAACGATCTCCGGCAACTTTGAAGTATGGGAAATCCCGATATCCGGCCCTTTTCCAGCAGCAACAGCCGTAACTAATTTCGTATAATACTCAGCCCATTCCAGCGTAACCGTTTCTACCTCAATGTCTGATTGGGATTTATTGAATTCATTAATCATTTCTTTCATGAAGTCTCCATCCCCACCAGAAAATAAATCCCACATAACTAACTTAATCTTCCCATTAGATTTACTGCCGGAGCTGCCACTTTGGCATCCGACTAATAAAGCCAAAATCATAAGGCTAGAGAGAAATATTGACCATACCCTTTTTTTCATGTTTGCCACCTCTCTTTTTGAATAAAAGCCTTGTACTGCTTTTAACATATCTATTACAACATTACTTGTAATATTTCAGTTTTTCTGTAATAAAAAGTGACAAAAAAAGACCAATTCCTTTTGACTAGGAATTGATCTTTCTTAACAAAATGTTTATAGAGTTCTTAAAAAGGTTTGTCTTTCATAGTCCGAAGCTTTCTCTGGAGCATAGTTACTAAAAATCACTGCAAGATAGCAAGCTAAGTAAAAAGCGAACGTTTATCACAGTCTAGAAATTATTTAATTTGAGAATAATTGATTTTCATAATAATCCCTTGCTCGTAATTTCCGAATTTCGATCCGAATAGGTTAATGCCTCCTAGATTATTGGCGTCTTGTTTTACACCCAATTTCAAGGAGATAAATGGTTTTTCTTGTAGTCTTAATTCATCGATGGTAGTAGTAGAAATTTTCACACCATCAATAAAACTGCCTTCTTTATTGATTTTCCAATATTTCAATACACCAAATTGAGTATTATGCGTTTCCCACCAACTAGGCGTTAGGAAGCCTCTTTCTCCACCTAAGTCACCTGGGCTTGTCCAAAAACCTAGTTCCGTATCATTGATCCAACATGTAATGTCAGAAGGCCAATCATCATTGTGATAAGGAGCCTCCGAACACAACTCAACGGAAAAACTAAGCTCATCAACATTTGTCCCATAAGGAATTCTGTTCGGAAAATGGTATTCAATAAACCCAGACCTAAACCAAACTAGCTGCGCTTTCTTTCGATCGGGTTCAAAAAACGAACGTGGATCATCAATAATATGAATGATGCCATCTTCACTCAAAAGACCACATGTCGGTTCAATCTCACAGTTTACATACTCACCTACCTCAAGTTCATATGTAATAATATCATCCAGTAAAGGCTTTTGCTCCTCCAAATCGATAATAATTCGATCATATCTTTTGGAACTAACCTTTTGATTTCCTCTACCCGGAACAATTTCAGTAGTAATTAAGCCAGCATTTTCTAAAATTTTGATATTAGCAGCTGCGGTGGAAAAAGGTATTTTTAATAATTCGGATATATCATTTACATTTTTAGGACCACTCGTCAGTTGGCGAATGATCTCCATTCTATTTTCATTTGCTAACGCTTTTGAAACCTCAAGGGCTTCTAGCAAAGTTAATTGTAATGTTCTCAAGTGTTATTCCTCTCATTCACTCTAATGACTATTCTATTATTATTACAATTAAACTTATTTTTTTCAATCTATCCTTATTTAGAATCTACTTCAGGAACTCCAAAATTTGGTGTCCCATCTTCGCTCCAAGCAAAAACCTTCGCACGCGCATGACGATTCGGATCCCACAGCGGGTCACCTTCAATCTCTTTATAACTGCGCGCATGATATACTAGCACATCATGTTTTCCATCCTCTGAAACTGTAAAACTATTATGTCCAGGTCCATATTGACTTGTTTCTTCATTCGTTTTAAAAACAGGCTCTTTTGCCTTAGACCAAGATGCCGGATCTAATAAATCACTATCCTCATCTGCCCACAAGAGACCCATACAATAATTATAGTCCGTTGCACTTGCAGAATAAGAGATAAAGATTTTTCCATTTCTTTTTAAAACAGCAGCACCTTCATTGACTAAAAAACCAATAACTTCCCACTCAAATTCCGGTTTTGAAATCATTACTTGAGGTGAGCTTAATGTCCATTGATTTTCCATTTTAGCAATGTACAAATTGGAATTGCCTTCAATATTTGGATCTTTCTGCGCCCACACATAGTATTGCTCGCCCCTATGTTCAAATGTAGTCGCATCCAATGAAAAAGATTCCCAATCTGTTCTTACCTGTCCTTTTTCGATCCATTCCCCTTCAAGAGGATTTGCTGATTCATTTTCAAGGACATACATTCTGTGATCAAATATTTGATCCGCTCTTGCTGCAGCAAAGTGAATATACCATTTCCCATCAACAAAATGGATTTCCGGCGCCCAAATATTTGCACTCATCGGGCCACTCTCATACTTTTTCCAAACTGTAACAGGTTCTGCCTCACTTAAACCATCAAGTGTTTTCGCTCTTCTAACTTCGATTCGGTCATAAGCTGGAACGGATCCAGTGAAATAATAAAACCCGTCCGTATGCTTATATACCCAAGGGTCTGCCCGCTGTTCTACCAGAGGTTTTTTATATTTAATCAAAGTTTCCATCGTTATCACTCCACTAATCCAAATTTAAAAGTGGTGACTGAAGTGAATGCTTTGTCTTTTTCAAGTACCCAAGAAGGGAAATTTCCGTGATGAACTGCATCAGGCAATCCTTGTGTTTCTAAGCAAATACCAAGATGCTTTCGCGGCTGCACACCATATATAGGATCATCTCCTGCCAGCTGGTTAGATGTATATATGACAACGCCAACTTCATCTGTTTCAACTATCATTTGGCGACCACTATCAGAGTCTCTTAAAACAATTTCCTCGTTCCGGTTCTCGCTCAACACAAACGGATGATCATATCCACCGCCTGCAAGCTGGTTTTGTGGATGCTCTGATTCTGCACCGCTTCTAATTAAACGGCCTTGGCGGAAATCAAACGGCGTCCCGTCAACTTCGGCAAATTCTCCTGTCGGCAATAAATTTTCTTGAAGTTCAAGGTATTGGTTACTTTTTAATGTAAGCTCATGATCAAGAATATCCCGTTTTATATCACCGCTTAAATTAAAATAAGAATGATTCGTCACATTTAAAACGGTTGTTTCATCGGATATCCCATCGTATTGAATCGTGAATTCATTATCATTATTTAAGGTGTATGTAACATTCATTTTTAAATTTCCAGGATAGCCTTCCTCGCCGTCAGGGCTCATATATGAAAATTTCACACTTACTTTATCCGTATTTTCTTTCATTTCGGCATCCCAAATCACTTTGTCAAAACCTTTTAAACCACCATGAAGATGGTTATCATTTTCGTTTTTAGCTAGAGAATATGTTTTTCCGTTAAGCGTAAATTCCGCTCCGCCAATTCTTCCGGCCACTCTTCCGACAACACATCCAAAAAAGGCAGTATTATTTAAATATCCTACTAACTGATCATAGCCTAAAACAATATTTTCAGGTTCTCCATTTCGGTCTGGAGTTATGATTTTTGTAATCGTGCATCCATAATCAAGGAATGTAACTGTTACTCCATGATCATTCTCTAAAGTAAATGCATACACTGCGGTATTTTCAAATTTTCCAAATTCTTCTTTTTTTATCTTCATTGATTCTCCACCTTTCATTCTTCTATTGTCATCATAGTCTCGATGTACGTACATGTCAATTTCAAGATTCCTTTTATATTAGGGAATTTAAAAACATACAATTTCGTTTCTAAATCGTGTATAATGGGAATAATTGTACGAATAACTATTTTAAAAACGAACAACTTGAAAGCAGGGATTTTATGGGTAAGCCCGCAAAATATATGATGGTCATTGATACGATAAAGGAATGGATCGCAAACGGCGATGTAAAACCTGGTGAAAAAATATACTCTGAAAACGAACTTGCAAAGATGTTTAATGTCTCAAGGCATACGATACGTCAAGCTGTAGGTGAACTCGTCCACGAAGGACTTTTATATAGGGAACAAGGTGCTGGAACTTTTTGCACTAGCCCATCAGAATCAACAAATGTTTCTAGTCAACCCGCAGCCATTTCCGGCAAAAATATCGGAATAATCACAACCTATATTTCAGATTACATTTTCCCAGCCATCATTAGAGGAATGGAATCATATCTCACATCAAAAGGCTATTCTCTTATTATATCCAGTACAGATAATGATATCGATAAAGAAAAACAATGTCTTGAAGCGATGCTAAGCCGAAACGTTGATGGCCTCATTATTGAACCTTCCAAAAGTAGCGGCTACAATCCGAACATTCATTATTATCTTGAACTCGAACAGAAAAACATTCCTTATTTAATGATTAACCAATACTATTCACAGTTAAATCCTCCTTTTATGATTTTGGATGATGAAAAAGGTGGTTTTATCGCAACCGAACATCTAATCGAACAAGGTCACGATAAAATTATTGGGATTTTTAAAACGGACGACATGCAAGGCGTCTATCGGATGAAAGGCTTTATCCGTGCTTTCCGTGAGCATAAAATTTCATTTTTAAATGATACAATTATTTCCTATACGACGGAAGATTTGACGAATGGTCTAGAAGATAGGGTAAGAGAAGTAATTACCGATCCAAAAAGAATACCAACTGGAATTGTTTGCTATAACGACGAGATTGCCTTACGTGTAATAAACGTATTGAGGGAAGAAGGCCTAAGTGTTCCAGACGACATTTCCATTGTAGGATACGATAATTCATCATTGGCAGAAGCATCGGAAATAAAGCTAACCTCTGTCAATCATCCCAAAACCCGAATGGGACTTGACGCAGCAAAATGGATCGTTGACGCAGTAGAAAACAATGGAAAATCTGACAAAAACCATATTACGTACGAACCTGAACTCATTGTGCGTAGTTCCACAAAAGCAGTTGGAAAAAAAGAAGCATTAGGTTCGGTAAAATAGGAGCTCCTAGATCAGGAGCTCTTTTAAATTAGGCTTTTTTCTTAAACATTGTTGGTATTTGAAACTCAGCACTTAGTTATTCATTCTGCTGAGAAAAAAGCAGCGTCCTTCATAAAAACCGCTAAACTCATTTTTTAGGGGCAAAAGACGGCTTTTGGGCCTTATATAAACAATAAACATTACGGAAACAGCATAAATTGAAAAAGATCCCTTACTTTATTAAGGGACCTCCAAAAGGTTTACTTTAATTGTTTTTCGGCTAATTCACCGAGGATAGGGAGCTTATAATATTTTCCTTGGTACGCTTGATACATTAAGACAATCCACAGTATCAGCATTACTGGGGCTAATATAAGGTTCAGTATCCAGCCTATAAATGGAATAACCGTGAGCACAATATTGAGTACAAAGAATACGATCGATAACGCAATGGATTGCATCGCATGGAAACGAATGAATCTATTTTCTTTTTCAATTAATAAAAATACGATTCCACCAACAAACCAGAATAAGTAACATAATAAGCCCGCGACATTTTCTGATAATCCTGTTGAACCAGCCTTTTCATCATGTTCAGGCTCTTCCTGCCCATTTGGTTCCTCTACAATGTCTTTAAAAATCGGTTCAATATTACTTAATGTCTTTTTCTCTTCGCTCTTATCTGACATCCGCCATCCTCCTTCCGCTCGTAATCACCAATTCACTGTTATTTTATTCACGAAAAACGAGAATAGATTATATTTTCAAAAATAAAACTTACTCGAGTTTCGCGATTGGATATTAGAAATGTCATCATTCGAAAAAAGGTGCTAATTAACATATGAAATAGATTTACTAAAAATGTTTGAGCTGGAATGGGGGTCACTTGAACGGGAATAGGAGATGATTGAAAGAGAATTGTAGTACCTCAAAAGGGAATAAGGGGCATCTGAACGGGAATTGAGAGTATTATGTGAGAAAAGTCTGTTCAAAAAAACAATTGTATTCAATAGTTAGCCTCATAGGGGAATTTTCTCATCTGACATCCATTGAAATCATTTGAACGGCAATAACTGATGCTCGAAAAAGAATAAAAGGACGGGAATTATAGGTCTTATTCGAAAATAGGAACCTACTTTACCATCTAAAATCTATAGAAAAAGCCACTCCCTATCAAAATAGAGAATGGCTTTTAACTTAATTTTTCACTAAACGATCGACAAGTGCCATTACGTCGTTTTCAAGTCCTGCTATTTTTTTTGCGCTATCTTCCATCGATTCACCTTTTACAGCAAAGTAGAATTTAGCTTTTGGTTCTGTTCCGGAAGGTCTGACGCAGAACCAAGAACCGTCCGCAAGCTTAAATTTCAATACGTTTGATTTCGGCAACTCAATCGTAGTTTTCTCACCACTAACCACATCTAAACTTTCACTTGCTTCATAGTCTTCGATAGTGGCAACGGCAATTCCGTTTACTTCTATTGGTGGATCGTTTCTGAACGTTTCTAAAATCCCTGCAATTTGCTCTGCGCCATCTTTTCCTTTTAACGTGAGTGAGCGCAGTGATTCTTTATAATATCCGTATTTTTCAAATATCTCTATTAAACCATCATATAGGGATTTTCCTTGCATTTTATAATAAGCTGCCACTTCTGCAGCAAAAACTGCCGTCTGAACTGCATCTTTATCACGGACAAAATCACCGATTAAATACCCATAGCTTTCTTCATATCCAAATAAAAAGGTATGCTCTCCTGTTTCTTCAAACTCTTTAATTTTTTCACCAATGAATTTAAAGCCGGTCAATACATCCATTGTTTCAATTCCGAAACTTTCAGCGATGGCACGCCCAATTTCTGAGGTCACGATTGTTTTTATTACAACTCCATTTTGCGGTAGAGTTCCGTTAGCGCGTTTCTGCTCAAGAATATAATGCGTCATTAATGCACCAACTTGGTTACCTGTCAACACAACGTATTCGCCGCTTTGATTTTTCACAGCAACTCCTAAACGGTCCGCGTCTGGGTCCGTTCCTAACAACACATCTGCGTTTACTTCTTTACCATAACGAATTGCTAATTCAAAGGCAGCATGCTCTTCAGGATTTGGCGATGCTACAGTTGAAAAATTAGGATCCGGAAGTTCCTGCTCTTTAACTACTGTTACATTTTCGAATCCGAATGCGCTTAGTCCATCTCGTACTGGATGATTAGCCGTCCCATGCAATGGAGTAAATACGATGGCTAAATCCTTACCAATACGCTCTACTGCTTCGTCATTTAGATGGATGGATTTCATTGCTTCGATATATGCTCGATCCACCTTTTCACCAATATATGTAAGCAACCCTTTTTGTAAAAGATCTTTTTCATCTGCAACTTCAATGTTCAATTCACTTCCAGCATTTTGCACATATCGAATAATGATATCAGCTTCAAAAGGCGGAAGTTGTCCTCCATCCTCACCATACATTTTTAATCCATTGTACTCAGGAGGATTATGACTTGCCGTAATGACGACTCCAGCATATGCGTGTAAATAACGAACCGCAAAGGAAAGAACCGGAGTTGGACGCAATTGTTCGAAAACATATGCCTTAACCCCATGTTTCCCAACTGTTTTTGCTACTTCAAGTGCGAACTCTGGGGACATATGACGTGAATCATACGCAATTACAACTCCACGCGCCATTTTTTCCTCGCCTTGTTCTACCATAAAACGTGCCAAGCCTTCAGCAGCTTTTCTAACCGTATATATATTCATCCGATTGGTACCGGGACCTATTTCCCCGCGCATACCACCCGTCCCAAACTCTAATTCCTTATAAAAACTATCCTCAAGTAGCTTCTCATTCCCCTGATTAGCTACCAGTGTTTCTTTCAAATTTGTATCAAGTGCCTCAAATTCAAGCCACTCATTCATCTTTGCTTTCCAAGACATCTTGCTCGTCACTCCTTAAATTGTAAGTTCAAATCTTTTTTCTTCTATTATATCTTTTACAATATCAGCTGTTTTTTTGTTCGTCGTATCATATAAAAATTGCTCATTTGACGGTGTATCATTTTCCAACTGATTCAGTAAAAAAAGCGAACGGTCAATCATATATGTATCACCGCGATTTGTAATGCGTTCTATCAGTGTATTCTCATCCGCTCGAAGAACAACATATTTAAACGTTATTTCTAAATGGGAAAAATATGTGCAAAACCACTCTAATTCATCCTCAACCACAAAGTCAATTACGACGTTAAGCTTATGTTGTAAAAGATTTTTCGTTACGTCCACAAGATTTTTCCATGCAATCCACAACCGCTCCTCCCACGGAAGCATTGAATGATCATGGTAAAAATGCAGAAGATGATCTCCTTCTACAAGCGCACAATTCGGTACTAGCTTCGCAATTTCTCGAGAAACTGTGGACTTCCCTACTCCGCACGGCCCGGATATGATGTATATGTATTGCACTTTTTTATCTCCTTCAATGTTTACTAGACATCATTAAAAACACAATTTCTATTATACCATTAAAAATATTAGAGAAATGTCGTTTCTTGCTCTGTTTTTATTGATTGTTCGACTTTAAGAAACCTATAAATATAAAAACTCAAATTCAATTTACTGATATTTATATCTCCGGAATCATAATCTCCACTTCTTTACTAAGCTCTGAAGATATGAAAATACAATCGATTACATAACATATATAAAACAATTATTTTGAAGATGGTTATCAAAATGTATAGGATTGATTCTTCAATTAACGAAATCCCCTGAAAGTTTTGTTACATGCTGATTTAGAAAGGGTTCAACTTGAGTTAAAGAAAATCTTTATCCATGTGTATAAATTAATGGTAGATTATCCTAAAAACTTGTAGATATGATTTTCCTATAAATTGAATAGGTATTTAATAGAGTCGTTACAAAAATTGAGGAGGTAATTGATTTGATATCAGCAAGAGATGTGGAATTTTACAAAGAAAATGGGTATCTGCTCGTAAAAAATGTTTTTAATTCTCAAGAAGTAGAGAAAATGAAAAAAGCAATCGAGAACATTCTCCTAAGAGCTGCAGAGGCTAATAAAGATGCAAACCACACATGGCAAGGAGATTATATTCCTGAAGAAGAATTGAAAAAACTCGTTTTAAAAGGTTTCCATGATGTTCATTATCATGATGCTGCTTTTACAAAAGCCGTTGCACATCCTAACATGGTCTCCATCCTTTCACAGTTGATTGGTTCAAATGTGCAATTGCACCATTCCAAAATGCTTGTCAAACCTCCAGAAAAAGGCGCTGCGTTTCCAATGCATCAAGACCATCCTTATTTTCCGCATGAAAAACATACCGTTCTTGCCGCTAGTGTACATTTAGATAATGCAGATGAGCAGAACGGCTGCATCCATGTAATACCTGGCTCCCACAAAGCGGGACCAATAAAGCATATTGGCAGCTATTATTTAGATCCTAAAGAATATCCAATAGAATCAGGAGTTTCCTGCCCTGCTGAAGCGGGCGATGTGCTATTCTTCAACTATTTAACAATCCACGGTTCTAAACCAAATTCAAGTGAACGCACGCGTAGAAATGTATTATTCGAATATCGGGATCCTGCTGATTTGCCAACAAAAGACGTACATGTGAATTGGGGACAAGGATTAATGGTCTGTGGCGAAAATCCACGTTTTCGTGAATATCGTCCTGAATATCAACTCGTAAATAATTAATGGTACGAAAAAGATGCATTCCCATTAGGAGTGCATCTTTTTTCTTAGTGTTGCATCCTATTTTTTCGGCAATCCATTCGCCTCACGAACGAGTTTAAAATACTGATCTCCACGAACAACTTCAAATTCAGGTCCCAGTGATTTTACTATTTCTTCAATATCAGCTGGATTTATGGACCATGCTAACATTCCCATTGCTATAAATAGTGGTGACTCACCATTCCATTTAGAAGTTGCCTTTGCGATTTCCTCCTTCGCCTGCCCTACACTGCTTGAGGAAAGTAGGATGGATTGTGGCAATTTCCCATTTAAAATGGTGGTTTCCGTATAATTATCCCAACCAATAAACAAGCCTTTCGGATTGACATAATCGATATAATTTTGTGCCTTGAAGTCTGATAATAAAACGTCCTTACCATCAACCCGGTTTAGAGCATAAATGATGTCCATTCCAGTTTTCTTCATGTATTTCCCTGTTTGCTTTGCATACAAATGGAAAGTATCATCTGGCCAAGGTGTAGGATAAATATAACCAGCACCTGAAGGACCCGCAATCAATAAATCGTTTTCCGTAGCCGTCTGTTGATAGTAACCTAGAATGGAAGGGGCAACATCGTAGAGAAGGGGGCTTGTTGTCCAGTTAATTGGAACACTTCCTCTACGCTCATTGTCCCATAAAAATCTCATATGATGCTGGTTGTATTGCAAATTATCACCTTCACCAAGTGTAAAAGTGATATAAATTTTATTATCCAGCTTTGGAGCTTTCAACGGTTTTTGTTTCACGATTTTCCCTTTTGCACTCGAAAAAACAGTCATATTATTAAACCAATCGGCTGCAAGTACATATACTCCGTGCTTAGACGCTATTTCAGTTCCACTGAATTCACCTGCAACGTCATTTCCAAACCAGCCTAAATAAGGAGTGTTTGGTTTAACATCAGATAAAATCTTCTCAAATAACTCCTTTTCTTCCGGAATATTGGATTCAAGCCAGAATACCATCGCACGGTTAGCAATCGCATAATCTCTTAAAAAGCCATATGGCTCTTTTTGTCCTGACGCTAACGGCTTTTCATTCGAAACTGAAACCTTGAACTGATTCCACATATCAAGAGAAACAACAAGTTCTTGAGTATTCTCCGGCGCTTTAAATTCATATACAAAATAACTGCCACCGTCAGCCCATCTATGACCATCAAATCGTTCGTCTGAATTCGATCCGTCCCGATCATAAAGGTAAGGTTCTTCCCCTTCCGTTCCCGGGATAAATTGAGCAATTATTTGTCCATCCGCTTTTACTGTTACTTCATGTAAAGCCGGTCCCCATCCATCTGCCGGAAAAGCATCTTGAAAACGAAGATAAACCGCTTCTTTTCCTAAATACTCTGACAAGTTAAGGTTATACACATCACGATTAGAGCTATCTCTCAACTCTTTTGTTTCTTCAAGGATCGTTTTAAAAGATTTAAAATTATCCCCTGGAAGAGGTATATTTTTCGTTGGATCCAACCCAATTAACATACGATGTGTCGTTTTTGACCAAAGGTTATCGTACTGCCATTGATAGGCATCTAGTCCATCTTTAAACTTCCCGCGAAAATCTTCAATCACCTTCAATTTGTAAGGTTTTGCAGAAAGCTTTTCAGCTAGTTCAGGACTTGCCACAAGAGCACTTTCCAATCCTGCCAACGTAGTAGCAACATTAATTGAATCTGGAACGAGTGGATCGTATACGACTATACCTGACACTTCATTCTTATACTTCATTATGAGATCCCAAGGTTTTTCAACTATTGTATAAGGAACTTTAAAATCATTTAACCAAGTGAATTTTCCTTCACCAAATTTATCCTCATATAAATAAATCCGAGGACGTTCACGATTCACATTCCCTTGTAATGAAGCAAAAAGTATTTTCTCTTCACCAGAAGATTTTTGTATGTCAATAACATCTAGATGTTTTGGTTTTGAAAATGTAGGTAGTGCCTGATCGGCTGGCCATTTGACTTTACCTTCTGAATTTAGACTCTGTGCGTAAATAGTACTTCCTGAAAACACTAAAAACAACGTTAAACTTATCAAAAATATTTTACGGATCATTTTATCCTCCTTCATTCTGACTAGTTTAGTAACTGGAAGACTTTATAACGCTGTCTTTTTCTTATTGATAAAAATGTAAGTAGCACCTCCCCTTAAAAACTGCCTAATTATATATCAAGGAATTATAAAATCCCTTTGATACAGAAAATTATTCTATTATTTTTACTATTATGGACTAACAAATGAAGGCGCTTTAATTTTTGGTAAATTTAATTTATGTAGGAAAATTAGTTGAGGATTTTAAATGCATTATATAATATATCATTATATCATTAAGGTAATATATGTCAATAAAAAAAGCCCCTTCATTAAGATGGGCTAGATTAAAAATTCTTATTAACAGGGCCAGTTGTTTCCTTTACGACAAGCTTAGGAGAGATACTTTTCTTCTCAAAGGAAGGAACATTACTTTTTCTTCGTTCCTCAAGTATTTGTACGAGTATGTTCGCAGCTTCTTTCCCTATAGTTTGTTCGGATTGAAATATATGAGTATACGTACCAAAATCATCATCGAATGAAGGATTGTCAAAGGTTACGATAGAAATATCTTCAGGAATATTTAAAGAGAAGTTTTTTGCAAATTTCGCAATATGAACGCCCAACTTGGCATTCAAAGCAATGTAGGCAGTTGCTTTTCGATTACGAATAAACTGATTCAATAGGTTTTGATCATTCGATTCTCCCTGCTTGATAGCTAGATCCGTCAGAATAAAACTTGGATTAATCATCGCATCCCGTTCTTTGAGTGCATCCATATATCCCTTTATTCTATCTTCCACAGTAATTGTTGGAAGGATGGAATCAGAACAAATGGCAATATTTCGATGACCCATATCCCATAAATGTTCTACAGCTAACTTTGCCCCATCAATATTATTTGATATCACATAATTCGTTTCTACCCCAGGTAAATAACGATCCATTAATACAAAAGGAAAGTTTCTAACTTTTAATTCCAATATATCTTCATTATATATTTCAGCGTCCACTGGAAAAATTAACAATCCTACTGCGTTCAATTTCAATAACTCTCTAATTGCCTCACGTTCTTTTTCTCTAGAATTATGACTAAGAATAATTGTAAGAATATATTCTGTTTCATTTAAGACTTCGTTTATTCCAGCTAATAAACGAATAGCAAAGTAATCTTCAATAGACGGCATAATTAAACCAATTATTTTGCGCTCACTATGCACCTGATTATGGGAAGTTATTTCCTCAAAAGGAACTGAGGTTTTGTCGGCCAAAATTTCTACTTTTTCTTTATAGTTTTTTACACCTTCCTGAACAAAACTTCCTTTTCCGGGAATTCGATAAATCAAACCCTCATTTACTAACTCGGCTAGCGCATTAGTAACTGTTATTCGGCTTACATTAAATTTTTCCATGATCTCTTTCTCAGTTGGAATCTGTTCATGAGGAGCCAACTGATTCGAGGAAATTTGATTTTTAAAGTAATCCTGTATCTGCAAGTAAAGTGGTTCTCTTGTACCAGATGACATCATCAAAACTCCCATTTTTTATTACATTATATCAAATATGTCATTCGGCAAACAAGAAATATCGAATATCCATAAGTCAAAAGTAACATTTCTAAAATAATAATACCTTAATATACCCGCCAAATTTACTAATTGAATTAAGATATTTCTAAAAGTAAGGCATTTTTGAAGCAATATTATTCTCTTAAAAAATATTACTTCTAATATGATTCCAAATTAAGCAAAAAACCCGAATTCAATTAGAATTCGGGCTTTCCTCATTCGATTATACCTCCGGAATCTCAATCTCCACTTCTCTACCAAGCTCAGAAGATCTTAAAATACCATCAATGATTGCTTGGTTGATTAAAATTTCTTCACCCGGGATTGGAGCTGATTTTCCTTCCTTAATCGCTACGACAAAGTCACGGACTTTTTCATAGAAAATATTTAAGTTATGTTGTTGTACTGGGATTGGACTTTCTGTGTGATGCCCTTGGATGTCGTGGAATAAAGTAATAGAGCCAATTCCACCATCCCAGACGCCACTCCACGGACCGCTTCCGGCTGGTGTTAGTTTCAACCCGGCATCCGTTCCTAGGAATAGAGTTGGCCCCAAGGAATCCATGTGCATCGCCCATGAAATTTTAAAGTTAAGAACCTTTCCGCCCTCTAGTCGTACAAGTGCAACTCCGAAGTCTTCTACTTCAAATCTTTCAGCTTGTGGATGGTATGTAGGGCTTGTTCCGAAATGGTTTGACGTAAACGCCGATACGCTTAATGGTTTTGGATAACCTAAAGCATTCAAAGCTAAATCCAGTGAGTAGCAACCAATATCCGCCATCGCACCAGCACCAGCTAGTTCCTTATTAATGAACGTTCCGCCCGGCATTCCTCGTCTGCGTCCGCCACCTGTTTGTACATAATATACGTTTCCAAGCTGACCTGATTGAACAATTTGTTTTACAGCTTGCATATTAGGATCATACCTTGGTTGGAATCCGACAGTTAATATTTTGTCTGCCTTTTTCCCTGCTTGTACCATTTCAACACCTTGCTCTAACGTTACAGCAAGCGGTTTTTCCACTAATACGTGTTTTCCGGCGTTCAATGCATCAACACTCGTCCGATGATGCGCCACGTTCGGAGTACATACACTTACACCATCAAGATCTAATTCCAATAACTCTAAATGACTATCAAATGCCTTTGCATCTGTAAGGCCAAGCCTTTCGATAAACTCAGCCGCTTTTCCTTGGATGACATCTGCCACTGCAATAATTTCGACTTCTGGCATTTGCATATAGGACCTAGCATGAGCTTGAGCAATTCCACCGCTACCGATAATTCCGATTCTTACTTTATTAGTAGTAATTATATTAATCAACCACCCTTTTACTAAAATTTAAACTTATAAATCATACTATATTACCTTTTAATGCTATTACTTCAGAAATACCCTAAACAACTTAATTTGTAGTTTCAACTGCCATCGGGTTATACCCGGATGCCTCATATATCATTTCCGTAAGGGTAACAACTTGTTTGGCAAAATGTCCTGGAACTTTAACCTCATGCTTTCCAAGAATAGCATCGAAAAAGCTTTTATCCTGGTTTGTTGTCTTTTCTGGAAGTTTCGGCGTGATTGGTTCCTCTCTTAATCTATGAAGAGTAATCTTTCCATTATCATAGAAGATTCCACCCTTATCACCACAGAATGCATACGTCTCATGCCAAATTGGAGCATAACCAACAATGTTCAACGCAGCAATTACATTGTTTTCAAAACGTATTGCCGTAAAAGAGTCTAACTCAACAGTTGAATTATGTTTTTCTAGTTGAGCTTTTACGTCCAACGGTTTTAGTCCAGTTGTCCATAAAAGTACATCGCAAATATGACTGCCCGAATCCATTAACATCCCACCACCTGATAAAGCAGGATTTTTACGCCATACATTATTCGGTCCATGTCCCCATTGTTGATACAAGGATGCAGTCACAGAAGTTAATTTTCCAATTTCTCCATTTGCTATCGCATCACGTATATAAATAAATTCAGGGTCAAAATGTCGTTGATACGATACCTGTAAAACCCTTCCTAACTTTTCCGCTGTTTCAATTAATTCCTCGGCTTCTTTCTTACTGCATGCCATTGGTTTTTCTATCAATACATGGCAGCCGTGATTCATAACATCCATCGCTTGCTCAAAATGCAGGGTATGAGGGGAACAAATGATGACTGCATCTAGTTGGACATTATTAAGCATGTCATTATGATTAATAAATTCTTTTGCTCCATCCAATTGATACTTTGAGATAAATTTTCCTCTGCTCTCAGCATTTGGATCTGTAACTGCAACAATATCTACATAATCAAGCTCTGCAATATGATCTCCATGCAAATTTGAGATTCCACCGGTACCAATCATACCAACACGAATATTATCCATATTCTCCCCCACTCCTCATTCCAGTTTATTTTCCTACCTTAAAAATACATATTATCTTAATCAACTATTAATGAATGTTATCTAGTAAAATCCATTGAAGTTTTATTTAAAATATAAAGCCAAGTGGTCTTTCGCCTTAATGATTCCCCTTTGTTCAGCTTCCAAAGACCCCCAAAAACGATGATCTTCCAGTTCAATGCTGATAGGCCCTTTGTATCCTAATTTATCTAAACGAACAGCTACTTTATCCCATTTTACTTCTCCATGTCCTGGGATCGTGTAGCGCCATGCACCTTCTGAAAAATCATATGTAACCCCAAATGTAGCAGGTAAAGTACCGTATTCATATAGTTCATCTTCTAAGATTTCAGTATCTTTTCCATGGCAATAATTAACTCTATCACCAAACTCAGCTAAAACCCGCAGATGGTCAATACCTAGACGCACCAAATGAGAAGGATCATAATTCATACCAAAGTGTTTCGAAGGTATATGATTAAACATGGCCCTTAGTGTTTCCGGTGTACATCCAAGTGCGGGATATTGCGGACCTGGTCCTGGCCATCCTTCCAATGCCATATAAAGTCCATTTTTTTCAGCTTGGCTGACCACTTCAGGGAATGTCTCTTTCCATATTGAAAAACTTTTCTCACGAGATTGATTAATGTCCTCAGGGAGAAGAACCATAAATAAAACTTTTCCACCCAGTTCCGCTACTTCTGACATCTGAGCACTTATTGAATTGATTGCATCCGCACGACGGGATTCATCTTCGCTTAGTAAAGCAGATGTATTTTTCAAATCCACTGAACCAACTTCTAATCCCGCATTATTTAAGGCTGTTTTTATTTCCTTGTTATAAAAAGGTACATCAATTACATTTAATCCTACGCTAGCAGCCCAATCGGCTATTTTTTCCATACCAAGTTTCCCAATATGAGGCGGGATACGCATTCCTATAGGAGATACCATTTAACAATTCCTCCAAACTTATAAAATAATTTTCTAGATTAGTATTCTATAAAACTATTTGTTACTTTATTCCGCTAAATGTAATACCTTGAATAAATGTTCTCTGCATAAAGAAGAACATAACAATAATTGGTAGTGTCATCATCGTAGAAACTGCCATCATTAAGCCCCATTCAGTACCTTTTTGGTTTTGGAATTGTTGAAGACCTAATGACATCGTGTATTGATGTTCATCAGTTAAATAGAGCAACGGTCCAAGGAAATCTGTCCAGGCTCCCATAAATTGAAATAATCCGATAGCTAGTATTGCTGGCCTTGCTAGTGGCACCATGATTTGCCAATAGATTCTAAATTCTCCTGCTCCATCAATTTTAGCTGCATCTCTTAATGTATCAGGCAATCCCATGAAAAATTGTCTCATTAAGAAAATAGAAAATGGAACGCCAAAAAATGCCGGAACAATGAGTGGTAGTGGTGTTCCTACCCATCCCATTTTATTGAATATTAAAAATAGCGGAATCATTGTTACTTGACCAGGGATCATCATGACTGCGATCGTGACAACAAACAAGACATTTCGACCTTTCCAGCGCAGCTTGGCAAAACTATATGCCACAAGTGGGCAAGTAAGCACTACGCCCAGTGTACTGATTACCGTTATGACAACCGTATTTTTCAAGTACGTAAAGAATGGAATATATTCCGTCGCCCTTACATAGTTATCCCACTGAAAAGGTCTCGGAATCCATTCGGGCGGAAAAGTAAATATTTGCGTTAACGGTTTTAAAGAAGTTGAAACCAACCATACAAATGGAATGACAAAGAAAATCGATGCCACAATTAACACAAGATGTGCAATGGTTATTTGGAATTTCTTTTTAACACCTGCTTGCATATATATACCCCTTTCTATTTTCCTTGATAGTGGACCCAGCGCTTAGATGTTAAGAATATAACAGCCGTAAGAGCCATGATGATGACAAAAAGGATCCAAGCCATTGCTGAGGCATACCCCATTTTAAAGAATTTGAATCCGTTATCATATAAATACATTACATAGAACGTTAACGAGTTCGCCGGAGTACCTTGTCCATTTGTCATTGTATATGGCAACGTAAACTGTTGGAAAGCGCCAATCGTACCCATTACTAAATTAAAGAAAATAACAGGGGTCAAAAGGGGTAATGTCACGTAAAACGTTTTTTGGAACCAATTGGCACCATCAACTTCAGCGGCTTCATAAAATTCTTCTGGGATGTCACCAAATCCTGCAAGATAGATGATAACAGCTTGTCCAATTCCCCATAGTGACATTAGAATTAAAGATGGCTTCGACCATGTTTCGCTACCTAGCCATGCGGGCCCTTGTATACCTATCATGTCTAACATGCCATTGACTAAGCCAAATCCTGGATTTAAAAGCCACATCCATAAAACGGCTAATGCAACATGGGGTACAAGTGTCGGCAGGAAAAATATTGTTCTATATAACGCCATTCCCTTCACTTTCATGTTAAGCAGCATAGCTAAAGAAACACCAAAAATAATACTTAATGGGACAAAGAAAACAGCAAAATAGACTGTATTATAAATAGATATCCAAAAAATCTTATCGTGGAAGAGTTCCTTATAATTATCTAACCCTACAAATTCACCTGGCTGTAAAATACTATATGTAGTGAAGCTAAAATAAATCGATGATCCTAGAGGAAAAACATAAAATATGATTAGACCAATTATCCAAGGAGCCGCAAATAACCAGCCGGTTATGTTCGATTTGTTAAAAAAAGTGTTTTTCTTAGTTAATGCTAATGGCTGTGTACCTGTTGAAGATTTAGTTAACTGCGCCACTCTCATCACCCTTTCTTATTTTAAACAGAAGCAGGGAGAATAGGCTCTCCCTGACAAGTGAAATGCTATTGTTTCTTTTCAAGCGCCTTGTTAACTTTATCTGTAGCCTCATCTAGTATTTCTTGCGGAGTACCTTTGCCGCGAGTTGCCTTCTCCACAGCAGCGGTTTGCTCATTCCACAATAAATTTCCTTCTGGAATTACAGGGCGGTAATGTGAAACTGGTAAAATTGCGGTAAATTCTTTTAAGATAGGATCCTCTGTGAAACCAAGATCTGCGTTAACAGACTCTATAACTGAGAAATCCCTTACAATTCCACTAAATATCTTCTGACCTTCTGGGCTTCCAAAGAATTCCATGAACTTCCAAGCTTCATCTTTGTTTTTTGCACCTTTAGGCATTACAATAGACCATCCACCTGACCACGTTTGGAAGTCAGTTCCTGTAGGAGTCGGAATCGGTGTTACACCATAATTTAAATCAGGTTTATATTTTTGAATAGATGAAACAGTCCATGGACCGCTAATCTGCATTGCAAGTTGTCCCGTAAGAAATGGATCCATATCGCCTGAACCTTGAGAATCAGTGAAGCTAGCGATATTTTCAATATTATATTTATTGGCATAGTCAGTCAGCCATTGCAAAGCCTCAACGATTTTAGGGTCGTTAAGCGTTACTTTATCGGTGGATTTATCGTAGAATTCTCCTCCGAATACCCATCCCCAGGTATAAAGCTGGCCTTGACCGTACCAAGGAATGAATCCGATTCGTTTAAAACGATTTCCATCCTTAATCGTTAGTTTTTCAGCAGCCGCAGTTAATTCATCAATAGTTTTAGGCGGGTTTTCCGGATCTAAACCAACCTCAGTAAATAAATCCTTGTTATAGAATAGTAGTCTAGAGTCTGTTGTAGTAGGAATACCATAAAGCTTTCCTTTATAACTTGCTTCTTCCCAAGCAAAAGGATAATAACTATCTTGTGTAATACCGGAATTTGCCGCATATTCACTTATATCCTCAAGTGAACCTTGAGAAGCCCAAGAACCAATATTAAAACGGTCGAAATAAGTAATATCCGGCGGATTTCCTCCTGCAATAGCCGTTAGTAATTTTTCATCAGTATCAGTACCACCGGCAGAGTATACTGCCTTAACCTTGATATCAGGATTTTTTGCCTCAAACTCTTTTATTACTTCTTCAAGTCCATTCAATGTAATATCCGTCATTCCATGCCAAAATGTAACTTCTGTCTTTCCGTCTTTTCCGCCTTCTCCACCTTTATTTCCGCCAGACGCTTGATCTTTTGAACAACCAGCGAGAAATAATGATAAGGCTAGAATACTAATAACCATCAATTGACCGAACTTCTTTGCGCTTTTACTCACTTTTACACCCCCGGTTTTTTTGAAAATAGTAAACTAGCAAATACTAAATTACCACGCCTCCTTAAACCGCTTACATTTTCAATATATGTAATTTTCTAAGGTGTCTATATATTCAATGTACTTCACATACTATATTATCTCATATCAATATGTCAATTAGTTTTTTTATAAAAAAAAAGAAGAATCTTTTCAATTCTTCACTGGGGCCTTTATTGAAGCAGTTGATAAACCTTCT
The DNA here is from genome assembly GCF_022900255.1 of Lederbergia wuyishanensis. Classification (GTDB taxonomy): domain Bacteria; phylum Bacillota; class Bacilli; order Bacillales; family Bacillaceae_C; genus Lederbergia; species Lederbergia wuyishanensis. The sequence goes on along the minus strand of NZ_JALIRM010000003.1, from coordinate 80,834 downwards.
ATCAAATCAAAATTCATTAATTCTGTTTTGATATTTTCTTCACCATTTATTTGAGAAATTAAACGTTTAACAGTTATTGCCCCCATTTCATCTTCCAATTGTTTGATATGAGTAAAAGGATGCTTGCCAATAATCGAATGCATTCCATCAAAGCAAACTATGGAATAGTCTTCCGGCACCTTTTTGTCGAGTGACTCGATTACATGCAAGAGTATTGTGGCAAAAGCATTCCTACATGCGACAAAAGCTGTAATCTCAGGGTGATTTAAAATAAAGTTCCGCATATTCTCTATCTCTATTTCATATTCTCGTTTCTTATTATTGATGAAAGCCAAGTCAGATCCGTCGTTGGTAAAAATGTAATCAGGATTTAATGGTTTATGTTGCTCTGTGTGTGCAAGTTGATACCCTTTCATACGATCCTCCAAAACGGTAGTGCCATCATATGGTGGTGTAATATAAGCAATATACTGATGTCCAAGTGACATTAAGTACTCCGTCGCTTTTTTAGAAGCATTAATATTATCTGTAAAAACGGCATTGGCCTGAATACCTCTTAAATATCGGTCAACAAGTATAATCGGGAATTTTTTCAAAACAAGCTCCAAAATTTTATGATTATAATGTTCACCATGTATCGGCATTATGATAATCCCCTTAACCCCAGCCTCTACAAGCTCCTCAATCGCTTTTTCCTCATCTTCAATTTTATCCCGAGTAAGCTTTATTAAAAGATTCGCACCATATTTCGATGTATTGTTTTCAATTGATTGCACTAATTTCGCCCCGTAGCTATCGGAGAACCCTGGAAGAACTAATCCGATTGTCAATTCTTTTTTTACACCCAGAGTTTGAATACTATTGAGCATATTTTCCGTTTCTTCGACCAAATAATTAACAAAAGAACCTTTTCCCTGAACTCTTTCTATAATTTGTTCTTGGGCAAGTAGGTCTAAAGCTTTCTTAGAGGTAATTCTACTTACTTGAAACCCATCAGCTAATTCTTTTTCAGAAGGAATTTTGTCCCCATGCTTTAATTCGCCAGTTTGGATTTTTTGCAAAATATTCTCATAAATCTGCTTGTATAATGGTACCTTCATTTTCGCATCACCTTATAAGTTGTTATAATCACTATATCAACTCTTTTTAAAATAGCAAATAAAATTTTATTTTTTTATTTTTTCAAAGTCGATTTTTGTCAACAGGTTTCCAACACTTTTCGTCATCCTACGACTATTATACTATTTCCACAACAAAAAAACCCCCGAAAATAATCGGAGGCTTTTTCCATATATATGCTTATGCAAATACTTCTTCTAGATAAACAGCTTTACCTGTTTTAGCAGATTCATAGATCGCTTCAAGGATTTGGGTAACAACAAATGCTTCTTCTGGTTTTACTAATGGCTCAGTATCGTTGATGATACTTTCGATCCATTGACGTGCTTCGATATCAGCATCTGATTCCGCACTTCCAGAATAGAACGCAACTCCACCTGTTCCTAAGTCAACTTTTGTTGTATAAAGTCTGCTATTGTCTTCTCCGTTAATACGAAGGCCGTCTTTCATGTCAGCCCCTGCTTCAGTTCCGCTTAGGGAAACTTTTGCTTCATCAACGTCTAAAGTATTAAGAGCCCAACTTGATTCTAGTACGATTGTTGCACCGTTTTCCATTGTGATGAATCCGAATGCAGAATCTTCTACAGTGAATTTCTCTGGATCCCATGATCCAAATGCGTTAGCAGCGTTTTCTTTTTGACCTAATTTATGGTATGTCGTTCCAAGAACAGCTTTTGGCTTGTAGTTGTTCATCATCCATAATGTCAAGTCTAGTGCGTGTGTACCGATATCGATTAGCGGACCTCCACCTTGCTTTTCTTCATCAAGGAATACTCCCCAAGTAGGAACTGCACGACGGCGAATCGCATGAGCTTTCGCATAGTAAACTTCACCTAGGTCACCGCGCTCACATAATTTATGTAAGTGTAGGCTATCAGGACGGAAACGGTTGTTATAACCGATTGTTAATTTTTTACCTGTACGCTTGGAAGCTTCAACCATTTGACGAGCTTCTTCAGTTGTTTTAGCCATTGGCTTTTCACACATAACATGTTTTCCAGCTTCCATAGCAGCGATGGAAATTTCAGCATGAGAGCTGTTTGGAGTACAAACGTGAACAACATCAAAAGAACCGTCTGCTAGTAGCTCTTTATAATCTGAATATACTTTCGCACCTTCAACTCCAAATTGAGCTGCAGCTTTTTCTGCTTTTTCCACTTCGATATCGCAAAATGCTACCATTTCTGCTTGCTTAACTTTAGATAAGCTTGGCATATGCTTACCATTCGCAATACCACCGCAGCCTACGATTGCTACTCTTACTTTCTCTGTCATTTCAGCATCCCCTTTTTCTAGAACTTCGCTTCTAATTTAAACGTTTTCAGACAAATAGTCAATAAAAATATACGTACAATTTGAAATGTAATAGTTTTATAGATTTCGGAGTGTAACCATTTCATATCCTTCATCATCTAAAAATTTTAACACAAGTTCAACAGCTTCAACCGTTGTAGAATGTATATCATGCATTAAAATGACTGCTTTGTCCTGCACTTCTTCTTGTACTATTTTTAAAATAGCTTGAGGATCACGAGATTTCCAATCATGTGTATCAACTGTCCATAGAACTTCCGTTTCCCCATGTTCTCTAGCTATCTCTCTTATAGAATCATTCGTGTTGCCATAAGGAGGACGAAAGTGAGTAGGAAGTTCCCCAATCACTGTTTTTATCACATTTTGAGTTGTTAAAATTTCCTCTTGCACTTGATTATCATTCAAAGTAATAAGATCTGGATGATTCCACGTATGTGAAGCTATTTCATGACCTTTTGTAAAAACCTCTAATGTGATCCCAGGATTTGCGTCAACCATTTTACCTATCTGAAAAAATGTTGCTTTTGCTTCATATTTGTCAAGTAGTTCCAAAATCTTCTGTGTGTTTTCAGGATGCGGACCATCATCAAATGTTAAAGCTACCCTTTTCTTTACATTTTCCAAAGTTTCACCCCATTTTAAGTTCACTCATTTTATAATACAAAAGATTTAGAAAATTAACCATCATCTTATTGATTTTGTCGAATGAAACTCACCTCATAAAGAGGGATTTTTTGTCATACAAGGCGCGTAGCCGTGTGAAGACGCGAATAGAAGTTGTACTCATAAGTCAGACGAGCAAGGCAAGCAACGAAGTATGCGAGCGTTTGTCAACAGTCTGGAACCTCTCCTACTTTGGAAGAGGTTCATTTTTCAGACAAGAACTTGCTTAATTCTATCAATTTTCGTACGCTCAATCGACTTCATAAAGCTATTCTCTTCCCTAACTCCAGATCCGAAATGAATTTCTTTTGGACGAACCTCATCATAAAATTCTTTAAACGTTTCAGCACGAAGACCGTATCCAGGCATGATGGTAAGATGTGTGTTTTCCGCAAGTTCCTTCAGCTTTTTGATCATCGGAATTGATTCGGTAGCTGGATTTCTTCCACCAGCCGTCAGAATTCTTTTCACTTGCTTGAACTGAATTAAAGCTTCCAACGTCTCCTCAAGATTTCTCGAGAAATCTATTGCCCTATGAAACGTAACATCAAGTCCTTCCGCCTCTTCAAGAAGTCTCTGCATCACCTCAACATCAACTCTTCCATCTTCCGTAAGAGCTCCTATTACAATTCCATTCGCTCCTAACTTTCGAACCATGCGAATATCTCTAACCATCGTATCCACTTCAGAAGACTCATAGAAAAAAGATTGTGGGTGAGAACGAATAATAACATTGATTGGAATTTTAGAAATCTCTACTGCCGATTCAATTAGCCCATAACTTGGAGTAATACCATCTTCTTTCATACCAACACACAATTCAATTCGATCCGCACCATATTCACTTGCAGCTTTTACATCCCGAATATTACTGGCAATTACTTCTAATATCATGAAAAAATCCCCCTTTATAAATACCGAAAGCTATATACATACATTGTACGATAAATTTGTTTGCGATTCATTTTTATGGTAAGTGTATTTATTGAATTATTGAACCTTCTGTACTTAGCGCAAAGATTTGAACATCTGGATAATTAGATAGCTTTAAAAGTCTACTGGGGTCTTCTTGATAGAAATACATTGAACGTAAGTAATATTAAGGTATAAGCCAATAGACAACAGTTATACTGGAATTGAGAACCCTATGACAATTAAAATTGTTCATTCTATGCAAATAGAAACTCCAATAGACGTAAGATTGTAATAGGACCATGTAACCTGCATCACATAGAAAAAATTTTGTTACTTATCGGTTTGCAACATTTTTTAAATTTAATACTTGCATTTTAAAAATACTAGGCTTATAATCAATTTCAATCACATATGCTTTACTTTTTTCAAAGACGATGAAGAGAAAAAGTAGGATTATTGGTTTTATACAGAGAGCTTCGGTAGCTGAAAAGAAGCAAAAATCACGATCTGAACAATGGCCTCTGAGTTGCGAGCTGAACGTTCGATTCCGAATTAGTAGGTACCGCCGAGATTTGGTACTCGTTACAAATACCACAGTATTACGAGCAGAGATGTATTTGTGCTCCAGTACTTGTTGAGACTGTTTTGCGTGAGCAAACAGTGAAATAAGGTGGTACCACGTGAATCCAACCACGTCCTTATCTTTTTATATAAAGATACGGGCGTGGTTTTTTTGTTTTTCTAAAATTTTTTACACAGATGGAGGAATTGACAATGACAAACAGTTTAGTGATCCAAACAGATTTCGGTTTAAGTGATGGTGCTGTGAGCGCTATGTATGGTGTGGCAATTTCAGTCGAACCAACACTTAGAATTTTTGACCTAACTCACGACATTCCGCAATATAATATATGGGAGGGCTCTTATCGCCTCTATCAAACCATTTCTTATTGGCCAGAAGGAACCGTTTTTATATCAGTCGTCGATCCAGGAGTTGGCTCCGATCGCCGTAGTATTGTTGCAAAAACTGCAGAAAATCAATACATCGTTACACCTGATAATGGCACTTTAACTCATATTAAAGATTCAATCGGAATCGTAGAAGTTAGAATTATCGACGAAACCGTCAATCGTCTTCCTAAATCAGGAGAATCATATACATTCCATGGCCGCGATGTATATGTATATACTGGTGCAAGACTCGCATCTGGAATCATTACTTTTGAAGAAGTAGGTCCTGAAGTTCCAGTTGATTCCGTCATTGAGCTGGCAAAATTTGATCCAAGCATCGATGAACCATCCGTAACAGGAAATATTGACATTCTTGACATTCGCTTCGGAAACCTATGGACAAATATCAGCAGAACTCTTTTCCTACAATTAGGGGTTGAATATGGAGATAATTTTGAAGTGACCATTCAAAACGATACTCGTCAAGTTTATAAAAACATCATGACATATGGTCGTTCCTTTGCCGATAGCCATCTTGGCGAGCCATTAATTTACGTAAATTCACTCGACAATCTCGGAATAGCCCTTAATCAAGGATCGTTTGCGAACGCTTATCATATCGAAACAGGTGCAAATTGGAAAATATCACTCCGCAAAGTGCCAAAAGTCATATATAATTAAGATTACAATTAAAAAATAGAAAATTATAAAAAGGGAGAAGGATCAGTATGGGGAAGAACTTAGCTATTAAAACAATCGTTGCGATTGGGATAGGAGCCGCAGTATTTGTCATATTAGGAAGATTTGCTTCAATTCCTACGGTCGTCGTACCAAATACAAATTTTAATACAAATTATGCATTTTTAGCTTTAATGGCGGTAGTATTTGGTCCAATTGCAGGAGGACTTATTGGGTTGATTGGTCACGCACTGCTAGATTCCATTATGTGGGGAAGTATTTGGTGGAGCTGGGTAGTCGTTTCAGCACTGGTAGGATTTTTTATCGGATTTGCAGCAAAACGCATCAATATTGAATCAGGAGAATTTGGCAAAAAACAAATTATTTCATTTAATATTACCCAAGCCATTGTTCAAATTATCGGATGGGGACTTATTGCTCCGACTCTTGATATTCTGATTTACGCTGAACCCGCCAACAAAGTGTGGACCCAAGGGATCGTGGCTGGTCTTCTAAATATCGTAACAGTTGCAATTCTTGGTACAATCTTACTCGCTGCTTATGCTAAAACTAGAGTAAAGAGCGGAAGCCTGAAAGCAGAATAATTAATTTTAATATAAAATATTAGTTGAATGATTTGAGGAAATCGTTATCGGTTTCCTCGTTTTAACTTAAGTTATCCTATTCCCTAACTTTAAGAAGTAGTGGGGAAAAATAGGAATCACCAATAAATGAATTTTTATAACATGGGGATAGAAAGTAAAGCCCAGTAAAAACGCCTAAATGCATAACATCTTGTAGGGCTAAACCTTTACGAGATGTACATTATCTTGAATATTAATTTGGATGCAATTTCACCAAAGCTTCATTGATATGTAACTGAGGAGATTAAAATGAAAAAGCCCGTTATCCAATTTGAACATTTTAATTTTAAATATCGTACTCAAGTTGATCCTACTCTTCACGATATTAATTTAACCATTTATGAAGGGGAAAAAGTACTGATCGTCGGACCTTCTGGTTCAGGAAAAAGTACAATTGGTCATTGCCTTAACGGATTAATTCCCTTTTCTTACAAAGGTGAGATTACGGGAAGCTTGAAAATTATGGGGCAAGAAACAAAAGACCTCGATATCTTTTCACTTTCCAAAATGGCTGGAACTGTTTTGCAAGATCCTGATGGTCAATTCATCGGACTAACAGTTGCCGAGGATATTGCATTTGCACTTGAAAATGATGTGAAGAATCAAGATGAAATGTTCTCGATTGTAAAAGAAGTTTCCACGATGGTTGATATAGATGGACACTTACAATCCTCACTCCATCAATTGTCAGGCGGGCAAAAGCAACGCGTGTCTTTAGCCGGTGTAATGGTCGACGATGTGGATATTTTGCTCTTCGATGAACCTCTTGCCAACCTTGATCCAGCAACTGGAAAACATGCGATTCACCTTATTGACCGCATTCAAAAAGAAACAAATACAACGGTTGTTATTATCGAGCATCGCCTCGAAGATGTACTGGAATGCCAAGTCGATCGAATTGTCGTAGTAGATAAAGGCCGTATCGTAGCAGATCTGACTCCTAATGAATTGCTCGCATCTTCAATTTTAGAAGAATGTAATATTCGTGAACCACTCTATGTAAAAGCGGCAAAATACGCAGGTTCGGATGTAACAGCCGAGTCGAAACCATCCCACATCGATACATTTACCATTGATCGGGACAAGCTGCACACTTGGTTCGAAGCAACTAATCCTCCCGAACGAAAAAAGAAGGCTGAACCCATATTAGAGCTAGAAAGTATTCATTTTAGTTATTTACCAGGACGCGAAATCATTCACAATGTATCATTTTCTATTGAAAAAGGTGAAATGGTTAGTATTGCAGGTAAAAATGGAGCTGGAAAATCAACACTTGCTAGTCTTATTTGTGGTTTTGTAAAACCAAATTCTGGCCGAATTCTTTTTAACAGTAAAGATATTACTAATGACACAATCAAGGAACGTGCCGAGCGCATTGGACTCGTTATGCAAAATCCAAACCAAATGATTTCAAAGCATATGATTTTTGACGAGGTAGCTCTAGGATTGGTTTTGCGCGGCGTATCTGAAACAGAAATAAAAGAGCGAGTGGAAAAAACATTGAGAATCTGTGGTCTTTTTCCATTTCGAAACTGGCCGATTTCAGCGCTTAGCTTTGGACAGAAAAAACGTGTCACCATCGCTTCGATACTAGTATTGGAGCCGGATCTCATTATTTTAGATGAACCAACTGCAGGACAGGATTTCAAACACTATACAGAAATCATGGAATTCTTGACTGAACTAAATGAACAAGGAATAACGATTCTAATGATCACTCATGACATGCACTTAATGCTCGAATACACACCTCGAGCAATCGTCATAGCCGGTGGAAAAAAAATTGCCGATGATACTTCGGCGAACATTCTTACGGATAGCGTCGTAATCGAAAAAGCGAATTTGAAGGAAACGTCTTTATTTGACCTAGCAGTGAAGGCTGGAATTAAAGAGCCGAGAGAATTTGTTGGAAGATTTATCGCCTTCGATAAGGAGGTTAGAACATCATGGCAGTAGAAATGCTCGCATATATTGACCGTCCTTCACCTATTCATCGATTAACCGGTGCAACTAAACTTATTTGCTTTATTTTATGGTCGACTGCAGCCATGCTTACGTACGACACACGTGTATTACTATTTTTATTTGCCGCCGGTATAGCAATTTTTATTGCATCGAAGGTGAAAATTCAAGAAATCGCATTTGTTTTAATATTTATTTTGGCATTTTTACTGCTAAATAATATTGCCATCTATCTTTTTTCACCACAAGAAGGAGTAAAAATTTACGGCACAAGTCACGTCCTGTTTGAAATTTTTGGCAGATATAATGTAACGTCAGAACAATTATTTTATCAATTTAATATTACGATTAAATATTTCACGATTATTCCGGCAGCCCTTTTATTTATCGTGACGACGAACCCAAGCGAATTTGCCGCATCACTCAATCGGATAGGAGTTAACTATCGTATTTCGTATGCTGTTGCACTAGCTTTACGTTATATTCCCGACATCCAACGTGATTACCGAAACATCGCCATCACTCAACAAGCTCGTGGAATCGACATGTCTAGCAAAGAAAAAATAGGAAAGAGAATCAAAAACATGGCATCCATCATTATTCCTTTAATTCTATCAAGCCTAGATCGAATTGAAGTTATCAGCAATGCAATGGAGCTACGCGGTTTTGGAAAAAATAAAAAACGTTCCTGGTACAGCGCCCGTCCGTTTAAACGCATTGATTATATTGCTCTTATTTTATTCGGAATAGTGTTCATTCTCTCGTTGATTATAACTTATTATGATGGAAGTCGATTTTATAACCCATTCGGGGCGTGATCAGTACGCCCCGAATTTTTTATTCGATTATATTCTTTCATACTCTATCTCTTGAAATTTCTTGGAGTTCACAAAAAAAACGCCAAGACCATAAAAGTCCCGACGCTTTCCTTATTATTTCAATTCCAAATGCTCTTTTAACTTATCCTGTATTTTAGCTCTTTCCTCATCAGACACGAAGTAATACCAAACCTTACCAATGAAACCTCCACTACCCTCAACTTGGATTTGCTCGATATTATGACGAGCATCCGCGTAATTTTTTTGAATGGATTTCATTTCGTCGAAAGAAATGTTTGTTTCAACATTTTTACTTAATGCTTTTAAAACATCATCATATTTCCAAAGAGCAGAAATATTAGCCCCTTTGTTCATGACTCCTTGTATAACTTGACGTTGACGCATTTGACGACCGAAGTCCCCACGAGCATCATTTTTACGCATACGAGCATAATTTAAAGCTTCCTTACCATTTAGGTTCAATTCCCCAACAGCAAAATGGTGTCCACCTTGTGTAAAGTCAAGATCATTATTTACCGTTACACCACCAACTGCATCTACAATATCCTGGAAGCCTTCCATATTCATTTTCACATAATAATCAATTGGAATATCGAGATATTTTTCAACAGTATTCATTGACATCTCGACTCCGCCAAACGCATACGCGTGATTTATTTTATCTTGAGTGCCTCTTCCAACTATTTCAACATAAGTATCACGTGGAATACTTAACATTTCCATTGATTTCAACTTAGGGTTTACAGTGATCACAATCATCGTATCAGAACGCCCTTTATCACCAGCACGCTCGTCCACTCCAAGCATTAATACTGAAAATGGTTCTCTCTTACTTAGTTCCAAATCCGAAGATCTTTTAACTTCAGGTGTACGATCAACTGGGCTATGAACCGCATTAGCTGCTTTAGACAGATTATGATAAATCGAGTACCCATAAGCACCAATTCCAGCTACAAGCACAAGTAATACGACAAGGAAAATTTTCAATCCTCTTCTTTTCTTTTTCGGTTTATGTCGACCCATGTTTTATTCCCTCTCCCATAATTCGCTTTCTATAAATAGACGTAATGTATATACAAAAGTTACAACAATCTATATTATACTCATTGACTATAGCCTATTACAATAGCCTAATTATAGAAAGTTTAAATAAAAAATGGAAAAGAATTAAAAATTTCTTGTTAAAATAGACCCATTATTTTCTTTTTCTTAGTTCTTTTAGGGATATCTCGATATATATGATTACCTTTCGCCATAATTTCTGAATTATTTTGAAAATAATATATGTGATCAGTTCCATATTTCTTCTCTATCAAATCAAAAGCCTCAAGCATTCGAAATGAACGTTTTTTGGCATTATGTGCATTCGAAGCGACAAAATGCGCTAAATTGGCGTCTATCAAATCAAATGCAAATTTTTGAATCTTTTTTCCGAATTGACCAGATAGACTTCCAGTACTAATTTGTGTAGCCGCGCCATTTTTTACTAGGCTATAAAGCAAATCTGGTTGATCTATAATTTCATGATTTCGCTCAGGATTCGAAATTACAGGAGTAAGCCCTTTCATTTGAATATCGAAAAATAGCTGATTTGTATACGCTGGAACGTGGCTCGATGGGAGTTCAATTAATACATATGAAGAATGATTTGCTAATGTCATGATTTCTCCATTTTCATAATCATTAAGAAATTTCTCATAAATTCGAATCTCTTGCCCAGGTAAAATTCGCACTTTACTATTTTCAACCTGCAAATAGTTGTTTAATTCTTCTATTCTAGATAATATATCTTCTTTATCATTGATATATGTACCATTTTGATGATGTGGTGTTGCAATAATTGTATGTATTCCTTCTGCCTCCGCCTGTTTGGCCATTAATAGACTATTAGCGTAATTTGGAGCGCCATCATCTAATCCAGGCAAGATATGGCAATGAATATCTAGCATTTCTCTTCCTCCAATGAAAATTTTCCAGACAACTAGATATATTATACTAGGAAATTATACCTAAATAAAGGTGATTCATTCGTCAAAAAACTACATTGTCATACTTTAAATTCCTAAATAGCATCTTTTTTTCTCTTAAAAAGGAAAAAACGAAGGCTAAGTGTGCCCTCGTTTTTGTACTTTTTATTATTAGTGACATTTATAAGGAATAACGAATAATTGTTCAAGATGTAAAATTGCTTCTTCATGATACTTCTTCTTCAATTCTAATCTCTCTTTGTAGCAAGCATCTAAGCAATCAGGTATTAGCATAGCCAATTCTTTAAGTCTCACAAAATGCCAATAATATCTAATCCGATAATACAATTTCTTCATTTTATGCCTCCGATAAATCATAAATCGTCGGAGTTCGTGTTCGGTAACTGGCAGGCGTAATCAAAGGACATTAGCCCCTAAAGTTTTGCGTCATCACTTTTCAGTAATTTTGCCGATTCGTACGATTTATGGGTATTTTCAATTATATCATCGTATTTTTTTACCTAATATTGAATAGGTCGAAACGCTTATTTTTTAGACAATTAAGGAAAAAGGAACTATAAAAATCATTTTGGATGAAAACTTTTTTATTTCCTTTTAGAAACTCTTCGATTTAAATAGTTTCTTTTTTAACTGTTAATAATGCAGCAAAAAAATATTTTTCTGCTATATTCGTCATAGTATAATAGAATCATTAGATGTTAAATATAAGGAGAGAAGCCCTATGTCCACCATTGCTTGGAAAACTCAACAAACAAAATCAGCTCTCCATTGGGGTGCAGTATCCCTTTACGGAACAATCATTTTTCTTTCATATCATAATCGATGGTTCCTTGCCTTTGGATTCATCATATTTTTACTGGCTACATCATTACATATGGTTTGGAAAATGTTAATTTTTATGGCTCTTGTCGGTATTGTTCTAGCAGTGTTCCCTTTTCTAGCACCTTTTGCGATTATCTTAATGATTGTTCTGTTTATAATGCGAATAAATTATGTAAAAGAAAATTGGCGTCCTATATTAATTGGTCTACTTGTCTATGGATCGATCTTTCCACTTTTCTTTATGACTCAAATGTACTACGGCGGAATCGAATCACTTGTCGTTGCTGTTATAGGTGCTGCTCTATTACATTTTTCATTGAATTGGCTTTATACATATGGGTATTCTACGAAAACCGCGCTAGGAATTATGGGAAGTGTTCCTCTCGTAATTCTTGCGTTTATCTTACCTTTTTTAAAAATGCATATTCCGGCACCTGACGTATTTGTTGAACCTGCAGCCGATCCAGTTATTTTTCATCCACAAGATGCAAAAGTATTGCCATCAACGGAACATGTTGCAGTACACAATTCCAGTGAACCATTAATTACAAGACCATTAGTTACAAGTCAAATAGAAAGCCATCCGCAAATAATAAATCATTATGTGGAAACTCCGCAATCGAATCCGGTTATACCATTTGACATTCAGCCACAAAGTTCAAATGAAATAGGCACTTTAAAACTTCATCCTAATATTTTTGGTGGTTATGATGTGGTGGGAGCAGACGGAATGAAAACAATTTCTACACATTCAAATATTTTCAATGGTCAGGATGTATACGATCCTTCTGGACACAAATTAGCATCCTCACAACCGAATGTATTTGAAGGGAATAATGTTTACGACCCGAACAATCAGATGCTATTCAAAACACAAGAGAATGTTTTTGGTGGACACGATATTTTAAATCCTGACAACACGAAGGTAGGATACACTTCACCAAGAGCAGATGGAGTTCTAGAGCTATACAATCAACACGGCCAAAAAATTGGTACAATTGAAAACGATATGCTGCATATGGAGTTTAAAAATGGTTAGCATTTCTAAAAGAAGGCACCACCGCCTTCTTTTTTTTGAAAGAAAAGCCCCATCATATCAACATAAAGCAGATACATCAGAGGCTTAGTTTATAACTTAATATGGATACATTTGATACACAGTAATTGCTACAATAACGGCTATCATTGCAACAATAATAGAATATAAAAAATTTGCGCGTGCAAAGTTTTTCTTGGGGTTCTCCGAACCAAACGCCCAAATAAGAAGCATGATCAAATTTACTAGAGGTATTGCAAGTAAAATCAACGTCCCGAACCACTCTAATACTGATAAATCGTTCCGTCCTCCACTTGATTCAACTGTGTTTTCTGTTTCCAAGCTGGCTACCAAATTAAGTCTTCTCGGTTTTACCAAAAACAAACCTATTAATATTAGCGTAATCCCAAAATGAATTCCCCAGCCCATTCTTCCAAAAACTACTCCCAGCAAATATGTGAAAAACGAGCTGTAAACAGAGTCAAGGTAATATTTACTAATGCCAATTGTCGTTACAATTGAGCTAATTAAAATGATGACTCCAATAATAGCAATGATTATTGCAAAAGCTTTCGTCTTGTTGTTTCTAGGTTGTACCACAATCATTCATCTCCGCTTTCCAAATTAAAATAACATAGATTATTTTAACAGGAAAATTCCTCTTATAAAGAGGAATTTTTTAGGAGTAAAGTTCCCACATAAAAAATTTCAATCTACTTTAACTATTTTCTTTCTTATACGTATTTATTTTATCTTGAAGAACATGTTCAAAATGTTTTCCCGGCGTTAATTTGTAAACAACTAACCCTTTTTCTTCTGGGGATAATAAATAGATTTGATTTGCATCAGCTCTTATAAAATTCCTTGGTGCTTCTTGCATGTTTTCTATTGGAATTCTAACAGCCCCTATTACATTCCCATTTTTTCTATCCATAACATACACATGAGTTTCCGTAATGATTTTCTCCGTATGGGCTGCTACTTCTGTTTTAGCAAATATGATTTGTTTAGGATTTGTCTCTAATATTGTAAGTCCACCAAACGATTCTTCAAACCCCACGTTAAATTCAAGAGGATCTCCTGTTTCATAAACGATGATTTTTCCTAGTGTATCGTTTACCCTTTTTACTAGAGTTTCGTTTTCTATTTTACGATTTGGGCTTGCTTTCTTGCCTGTTTCCAGGTACATAAAATAGTCTTGTGATTTTTCGGCAATCACACGTTTTTGATGATCAGCTCTTAATCTTAATGGGATATTTAGATCAACTTCATATGTCTTAGCAAGTTGACCATTTTCCGAATACTTGTTTACGATATTTCTTCCATTATCAAGCACATAAATGTTTTTTTGTTCATCAACATAAATATCCATCATAGAGGATTCATTTACCTTGAAGGACGATTTATTTCCATCCATATCGACAATTAGGATTTTTTGATTCACGTTATCAATTATATAAGTCGTGTTATCTCTAACAAAAAAGCTCGATATGCCGGATTCTTGACCCCCAGTACGATCTTGTCGAAAACCAATTTGAGATTCGCCAGATCCATATTCAACTTGAAATAGAGGATTTATTTCTGATTCCTCTCCCACTTGCATCTCTGCCACCGTTTCATTTGGACGATCTCCCTGCTTAAGTAGATATTCATTACTTAAAAAATAACTAACTAAAATCGCGATCGTAATCATTCCAAAAGAACTCGCCATATACAGCACGAAATTCGGCTTCCACTTTTTAGGAGGATGCGGCTTTTTGGTAAGTTTTACTCGAAGACTTTTTGTAAAATGTTCATCTGGCTCAAGATCTGGTCTTTCCTTTAAAGCTCTAAGTAACTCGGATTCATGAGAAGGGATATCTTCTTTTTTCATCATACTCCCACCCTTCTTGTAAACTAATTTCTTTTTTCAATTGATTAATGGCTCGACTTAAATCCACTCTCACTTTTGTTTCCTTGCAGTCCAATATCTCAGCTGTTTCCTTTACACTTAATTCATGAAGCGCACGTAAAATAATTACACTTCTGTAATGAGGTTTAAGTTTTAATAAGGCTAACTGTAATTCCTTCCAATTCTCTTTGTTTATAATATTTTTATGATTGCTGTCAGCTAGCACTTGAGGCTGATGCAGTAACATCATTTGATGAAGAATGCTAATCCTCTTTTTCTTTCTTATAAAATCGATTGCTGTGTTTCTAGCAATGGAGAGAATCCAGGATTTCTTTTTACTAAATTCCCTCATTTGATTCATATTTTTTAATACTTTAATAAACGTATCTTGTGTGATATCCTCCGCATCTAGCTTATTGTTTGTAAAAAATAATGCAAATGAATATACATCTCTATGAAACTCATCGTATAACTCACCAATTAATGAAGAATCATCTTCCACTAAAATCCTTTCCTCCTTTCACCTTCACTATATAAGTCGTTTGAGAAAAGATTTTGTATCAAATGATTAAAAATATTTTAGGGTCAGTCCCCGATACATCAATGGACTGACCCTATATTCGTACTTTATGCTTTTTACGCCCCAGCTATCCTTGGCATCACAATTGGCTCTTTTCCTAATTCTGCCCAGGCGTATTTCAGTAATAGATCTTTCTTTAACTCCTGATATTCCGGTTTATCCCATAAATTATCGTATTCCTCAGGATCCTCTTGTAAATCAAAAATCTCCCCATATGTTTGGTTAAAGTAGATTGTCATTTTATAACGCTCATCTACATATGTTTTTTGGTGTATCGTAGTTGGTTCATGGCGGAATTCACAAATGATATGGTCTCTTGCTCGTTCCTTTTCCTGAAGCCAAACCTCTTTTTGGTCTACACCTGTCATTTGCATTGGTATTTTAATATTTGCGAAGCTTAAGAAAGTAGGTGCTAAATCTACTAGAGACTGCATCGCATCAGAAGTCACACCTGCTGGTACCTTATTTGGATAGCGAACAATGAATGGCAATTTTATTAAATCTTCATAATGGAATCCACCCTTATATTGCAAACCGTGTTGACCAAAGAAATGTCCGTGATCCGTTGTAAAAACAACAATCGTGTCGTCAGCAATTCCAAGCTCGTCCAACTTATCTAGAATCTTACCAATATATTTATCCATCATACTGACCATCGCATAGTACGTTGCGGTAATTTTTTTATGCCGTTCCTCGCTAGTTCTGTGGGAATGGTAGCCATGAGCGCCAAAGCCCGTTTCGTTATAAGCTGAAAAATCAGGGTTCTCCTCTTGCGTCAGTTGAAAATGAGGTGGATTATTCAAATGTTCATTTTCTTTCCCTTTTGGAATGGTCAATTTTTCAGGATCATACATTGAATCCCATGGTTCTGGAACAAGATATGGAGGATGAGGATCGAAAAAACTCGCCCATAAAAAGAAGTTCTCATCTTTGTCCACATATGTTTCTAATTGATGATTCGTTCTTTCCGCAATCCAAGTATTGTAGTGATATTCTTCTGGAATTGGCCATTTATGTTCTAGTTCTTTATCCATTGTTCCGGTCGGGGCAACAAAATAATCTCGCCAATTTGTACATCCTTTCTCTTCCATCCACAAGGCATAATGCTGACCAACATGAGCTTCATTCGTATGATTTCTCGCAAGCTCCACATGGTCAAAGCCATAAAACTCCTCTTTAAACTCTTTCCAAAAATCCAAATCCTGCAACAACGGATATGATTCCAGTGATGTATATTCTTCATTAATTCGCAAAGGTTGAAAATGAGCCTTCCCAATCAATGCTGTACGATAACTATTTTCTATAAAATCCTCTCCAACCGTATGTCTGTCCTCAAGTAGCTTTGTGCCCAAAGTCCAAGCTCCATGTTGACTTGGGTATTGCCCAGTAATAATGGAAGCCCTAGTTGGCGTACAAGTAGGGTTTGGACAATAAGCACGAGTAAATGTCGTTCCTTCTTTTACAAGTCGGTCAAGATTTGGCGTCGATATTTCTGGATTAAAGGCACCAATTGTATTGAAATGCTGTTGGTCACTTGTAATCAGTAGAATGTTGGGTTTTTTCAATAAAATCTTCCCCTTTTGTAATATTTTTTACAAATTTCTGCACTTTTATTTTAGTCTAAACAGGAAAGGTCTGACCACTTTAGATGCAGACCCGGCCAAACATTTAATTATTGAAACTCCCGCGGATGGCGTCTCATTAATTCAGGAATCGCATGACCTCTTCCTGTTTCCTCTAAACGCTTTACGTAATTTTTCAAATATCCTTTTGCATGGTACGGGCCGCCTTCTTTCATGATAGTCCAAAGCGGATCCACATCAAAAGGCATCGTACTCATCATTTCATCATGCCATTCATTCAAATAATAGACAGCTTCTTTGCATAAATCTGGTCTTTTCAGCGCCAAGTCATTTAATTCAAAAGAATCATATTTAATATTGAAAAGCATTTCCTTATTAAATAAGTGGTAGCCATCATGGTATGTCCTAATATAGAGCCATTCGCCAAACCTTACGCTTCTCTGACAAACGTGTGCACATTGTGAAATAACGAGAAAATCCCGCCCAGTATCTTCACCTTTTGTTAAAGTACGTGCAAAACTTCGCCCGTCCCAGCTCTTGGCAGGTTCCTTTCCGACCATTTCTGCAATTGTAGGAAGCAAATCAAGGTGATAATGAAGCCCTTCATCAACATGCCCTTGGTGGCATCCCGGCCAACGTATGATCATTGGAATTCGGCAAGTACCTTGATCAGCTGTGCCATGCTCGCCGTAAATGCCCAGCTCTCCCATGTTTTCACCGTGGTCAGCTGTAATAATAATGATTACTTCATCCATGATTCCCTGTCTTTCAAGTTCAGCAAAAACCATGCCAATATTATCGTCCATATGCTTAATTCCGCAATCGTACCCATCAATCATTTTACGCAAATCATCGCGATCTTTAATCTCTCCAGGATATCTCGGATAATCCGGATATGTATGATTATCATACATATTAATTTCATGAACACTATGTGGACCAACCTTCTCTTTTTGTTTCTCAAAAACTTCGTCTGTAATCCACTCAGGCAGAGGTTCCTCCGCAAAAGGATTACCAAATTCCTCAGGAGCACGATAAGGAGTGTGCGGATCCCAATAATTTACATATAAAAACCAATCATCCTTATTTGCATTATTCTCCAACCAATTCATCACAGTTGGAGTAACTTCTTCAGCAGACTCCATTCCACTTTTTCCAGTATTATGTATTTCATTGAATCCTGCATAGAACGTATAAGCAGAATGCCTTTCCCCAAATGGACTAATTAACGTTGTTTTCATATCTAACGAACGAAAAAGCGCAGGGAAACTTTCAAATGCAAGTCGATCTTTAAACTCCCGCGTTGGCCCCTCATGCCTTACATCTGCCGCAGTACCACCATGTCCTACAACGCCATTATGAATCCCAAACTGCCCCGTCATTAACGCTGTCCTTGATGGAAAACAAGGTGCATCTGAAGTGTAATAATTAGTAAACTTCACACCTTCAGACGCAATACGGTCAATATTTGGTGAAGTTTTCCTGTGATAGCCGTAACATCCTAAATGTTTTGGACTAGTTGAATCAAGGTCTAGTAAAAGAACTCGCATATATACAATCTCCTTTTGTAAAGTGAAATCGGTACTTATATAGTTTCGACAAATACATTGAGATTCCTTTTACAAATTCGAACGCATAAATAATACAGGATAACAAAAGATATACGGAAAATATGGTGAGGAGCGAATGAAATGGAAGCAAACAGAGTGAAACAAATCTTATCGTCATCTGCCGAAATCGATGTGAAATATCATGGAGTGCCGATATGGATTGATAGCTTGAACGAAGATGAAACAACAGCCATTGTTCAAGCGATTGATAATCGGAAATTAGGAGAGAAAACAACTGTGGAAATAAGGGAGTTAGAAGAGTAATAATAGTTGCCACTTTTTTCTGAGTGGCTATTTTTTTGAACCTGGATTATTTAATTATTTACTTAGTTGTTTGAGGTTACCATTCCTGTAAGGTCGATATTATGGATTACGTTTATATAAAAAGTTTAGAATAAAAAAGATCAGGTACTCGAGCACCTGATCAGAGCAATTACAAGCCGGAAAGTGTAAGGCTAACCAATATGATAATTTAAAAAATGAGTAATTTACTCCAGTTAGTGAGGAGCGGTTACTTATTTTTTTATTTGATAAAAAACACTTCCCCATACTACCTTAAGAAGTCTTTTCCTTCCTCTGCAACAACACCGCTCCAATAACAATCAATCCTTTAAAAGCTTCCCTCAAAAACGGTGGCACTCCAAACAAATTCAATAAGTTATTCATAACCGCAATGATCAACATTCCATACACAGTTCCGAGAATAAATCCTCTTCCCCCCATCATGCTCGTCCCGCCTACAACGGCTGCAGCGATGGCGTCCATTTCCATTCCACGTCCTGCGTTGGAAAAGTCCATAGAACCTATACGGGAAACTTGAATGATGGCTGCAATCGAAACGAGGACTCCCATTAACGCGTACACGCGAAGTTTTACCTTATTTACGTTTACACCCGAAAGTTTTGCGGCTCTTTCGTTTGACCCAACTGCAATGATATGCCGTCCAAAAGTCGTTCGCTTAGAAACATAGTACAAAATATACGCAATGATTGCCCAATAAATAATTGGCATGATCATATAGTTTCCTAATTTAAAACTAGCAATCTGTAAAAACTCTGTTGGCACCTTAGGGTTATACCCTTGCATGAAGTGCTGTGTCACACTTCGGAAAATCATCATCGCACCCAATGTCGCGATAAATGGCGGGACATTTCCTTTCGTAATCGTGACTCCAATCAATGAACCTAGTAAATAGCCAAAAAGCACGACCAACAAAATCGCCACAACAAATGCAGGAAATCCTGTCAATCCGATCATCCCTAAAATCCCTTTTATACCCGTATCAAGAAGGATCATAGTAAAAGCACCTGTTGCGACCAGCGTGGAACCAACTGCTAAATCGATGCCTCCAGTCATGATGACCAAAGTCATACCTAAAGCAATAATTCCAACTCCAGCATTATTCCTTAAAATATTGATCCAGTTATTGATCCAAGACTGAAACCATTCACCAAATGAATTGTAATCAAATCCTAGAACCAATGTCTGTAAAATAATCATAATGATAAGGGCTATAGCTGTGCTAAACAGTGGTTCGCTCGTCCATTTTTGTTTAAACCACACAAAAAAATTTGTATTATTTTTCACACTGGCATTTTCCATCATTGGCTTCCTTTCTTATGCATAAGTCAGTTGTCCACCTGTCGCAAGACTCATAATATTTTGCTCATTCATTTCCTCTCCAGCCACTTCTCCTTGAATAACCCCGTGGTACATCACGAGCGCACGATCACATACACGGATGATTTCAGATGCTTCGCTGGAGAGGACAACAATAGCAATATCGCTCCCTGCAAGTTGCAAAATAATATCATAAATATCTTCTTTCGCCCCTACATCCACACCTTGTGTCGGGTTGTCTAAAATAAGCAGTTTCGGATCCGATGCTAACCATTTCGCTAACACAACTTTTTGTTGGTTTCCACCGGATAAGCTCGTAATACTATCTGTTAACTTGCCCATTTTTAACCTTAATGATTTTTTCTGTTCTTCAAAAGTTTCCTCATGCTTTTTAGCATTAATAATTCCTCGCTTAGAAAATTTGGACCACGTCGCAATCGATGCGTTCTCAATAATATTCATATCTTTAATAATCGCATTCTCTTTTCGATTACGAGGTAAATAAGCAATCCCTTCTTCAATTGCCTGAGTCGTACTTTTCAATGACACTTCTTTTCCATTTAAAAGTATTTTCCCAGATTCAACTCTGTCAGCCCCAAATATAGCTTGAAAAAGTTCACTTCTCCCATCACCCAGAAGCCCAGTCACACCGACGATTTCGCCAGCCCTAATAGAAAAATTAATATCTCTAAATGTTTGACGGAAAGAAAGTCCCTCTACACGCAAAATCTCTGCACCAATCTTCTTCTCCCGCAACAACGACTCCGTCCTTACATCAAATCCAACCATGAAACGTGCGAGGTCATTCGTTGTTACATCACGAACCTCCCCTTCAGCAACAAGATTTCCATCACGAAGGACGAGGTACCGATTACAAATCTCCACCACTTCATTTAATTTATGTGAGATAAAAATGATTCCGACATTATGATCCTTCAGCGTTCTCATCATTGAAAACACACGCTCAATTTCTTGATCTGTAAGTGATGTCGTAGGCTCATCCATAATGATAATTGACGCTTTCGTCATCATCGCACGACAGATTTCAACGATTTGTTTATAGGAAGCATCAAGGTCGCCAACCATCGTATTCGGATCAAGATTTACATTCATTTGCTGAAACATTCTTTCCGTTTCAGCGTACATCTTTTGTAGATCGAGGCTTCCTCTTTTCGTTTTTAGCTCTCTACCTAAAAACATATTTTCATAGATTGGCAGGTCGTTAATCAAATTTAATTCTTGATGGTTGAACGCGATTCCCGCACTCTGTGACTCTGCTGGAGTACTAAATTCCACTTGTTTCCCGTCTACCAGAATCTTACCAGAATCTGCAGGTAGAACTCCGCCCAATATATTCATAAGCGTTGATTTCCCCGCACCATTTTCACCAAGCAATGCGCAAATCTCCCCGCCTTTAAGGGCAAACGATACACTTTTCAGCACATCGTTACTTCCAAATGATTTCCTGATGTTTTTCATCTCAATGATCATACAATCACTTCCATCTAATAATTCTTACTGAATACGATGAATAATCTTATACTTTTAAAAAGAGAGACTATAGCTAAGCCATAATCTCCCTTTCGTTTTTCGTTTTCTTTTTATGACTTAATATGGTGAATTTTCGTCAAGAAAATCTTTATAATTATCGCGGTCTACAATTGTTGTTGGAATAACCTTAACTTCTTCAACGCTTTCACCATTCAATAGCTTAAGCGCTACATCTACAGCGTCTTTAACCATTGCTGGACTGTAAAGTGCAGACTCAATCCAAATATTTTCATTTTCAGACATCATTTTGAAATATTCCTGCATACCGCCGCCGCCAGTTACGACTTTGATATCAGATCTGCCAGCTTCACTGATCGCCTGCAAGACACCAATAGACGTTTCGTCATCCATAGAGTAAACGGCGTCAATTTTAGAATTGCTTGTTAAAATATCAGCAAAATCTTTCAATCCATCTTCACGCGTAAACTTTGTAGCATAAGTCGTAATTTTCATATCTGGTGCAATTTCTTTCATCGTATCAACGAAACCTTTTTTCCTTAATTCAGAAACAGATCCTGCAGTTGGAACTTCAAGCATAACAACATTACCTTCTTTTCCAATTTTATCCACGATGTATTTCGCACCTTGAATCCCCATATCTTCATTGTCTCCAGACACACGGTACACACCTTCTGCATCAATAACAATATCAAAGTTTACAACTTTAATACCTGCATCAAGTGCTTTCTGAATCGGAACTTCCATTCCTTCCCATTGCGGAAACGCAACTATTGCTTCTGCTCCCCACGTCATCAAGTCATCCAATTGCGATGTCATTTCTTCAGCATTAGAACTTGTTTGAATCTGATACTCAATATCATTAGACAGTTCTTTCGCACGAGCTTCAGCATGGTAAGCAACCGCTGCAACCCAACCATGCGTCACTGCCGGAGCTAAAATACCAATCTTGTGCTTTTTACCACCAGAGTCAGAACTACCCGAATCATTGCCAGGACTATTGTCTGAATCTGTTGTCTTCCCACCACATGCAGTAAGAAGTGGAACCATGATCAATAAAAGTAAAGCGAATACATTAACAACCTTTCTCATCGAAATATCCTCCCCTTTTTATAATTCTTTAAATCTATTATAAAAATAATTGAAACCATTTTATATATGAGCAGTATTACCTACTTGAAATTATGTATGTCAAGTCAATTATATGATATATGGATAAAAGTGTAAAATGAATTGGGACACAATTAAAGATTAATCAAGGATTTAAAAAATGCATAGGAATTAAAGGCTAGAGCTGATTATATTCCCCAATTCCAGGCATTATAGAGAAGTTTTCCTCAATCACATATAAAACTTTAATGTAGTATTTCATCATATCTAGATTTATTTTTACTAATTAAATGGTAATTTTTTTACAATGAAAGTCGTCCAGCAATCAATTGCACTTACTGTTTCAATAAAATTACATGATTAGCTGCGCCGTCCGCATTCATAACAAATTGAAATTCGTATTGACCAAATCGATAAATATAATTTTTTTCGTCCGTCATACTAATTTCTCTTATTTCATCCGGTTCTCCAATTTGCTTCTTTAAATCATTGACAGTGATTCCACCAAGATTTGACTGTCTTTCAACCTTTGTCCCTCTATATCTCGCCTCTTTTAAGACATCCTTATCGTCATAGGCTAAATCATAGGAAGCATATCCCATTGATCCGTGATAGCGATCAAAGTCACCCTTTTCCTCAGGTTCACCAATTAAGTCATACACTTCATTTCGTTTTGTTTTCCCAACATAAATCTCGCTAGCCAGCTTGTAAACTCGCCCATCCTTTGCTTCTTCAAGCAATTCTTTCAAGGTGTCTAACGCCATTTGTTTCTGCTCATTTTCAACAGAAGTGGATTGATTATCTGATTGCTCTTCTTTTACTTGCTTATCTTCTGATTCAAGACCATTAGCTTGTTCATTTTGCTTAACATCTTCTTTTTCAGGTTCGGACTCAGTTGAATGCTCTATTTCTGAAGATTCCATTTCATTTATA
This sequence comes from Lederbergia wuyishanensis, assembly GCF_022900255.1. Lineage (GTDB taxonomy): Bacteria > Bacillota > Bacilli > Bacillales > Bacillaceae_C > Lederbergia > Lederbergia wuyishanensis. Next base: position 57,067 of record NZ_JALIRM010000003.1, on the reverse strand, counting down.
TGACTATCACCTTGAACTCCCTCTACCTTTTTCTTACCACACGCTACTAATCCGGACACCAACAAAATAGTGATCATTAAAAATCCTAACTTTTTCATATTTCTAACCTTCCCTCGATGCATCATACTTGAATTTACCCTACCACCTTTTTTAAAAAACTAATAGCAAATCCCTTAGCATAGAAAGAGTAATTCCATGTCTGAAGGGCGTTTGAATTTTAGTTTACTCTTTTATTCCTTTGAAGAAGGAATACTTGGGCGGGAGTAGCAACTACTTACCGCTTTAAGAACAAAGTGGCCGGTTGCCTAAAAAGTGTTGAAAAAGAGGTAATGTGTCTAACACGAGGATAAATGGGGTTAATTACCTTTTTTTACATCTTTTAATTCCATAATTCGCCATTATACTATTACTTTGTCACAAACACATGACGATTGTGACATTTTCATGTTTTCAAACGAATTCTAGTTTAATTTATGTATAATAAGAAGGTAAAATTTTTGGTAAGGAGGATACATAATTATGGAATGGGTATTAGCCATTTTGTTTGGTGCAGCTGTTTTGCTGCTCATTTTGTCGTTTATTAAATCGATGAAATCATCATCAAATTTTGAAAAACAAATGGATCAGCTTTCATATTCTTTAATGGATGATATACATCAGCTAGAACAGAAAATTAGGAATCTAGAGATAGATGCTGAAATCACTGCACAAGAGGCAGGTGTATTACCGGGGTCTTCAAAGGAGCGCCTCTTGTTACGCGACATGCTCGACTTACACAAGCGTGGGTACTCATTTGAAAGCATTGCAATGAAAAAACAATTGCCTAAGAATGAAGTAGACCATTTGCTTGCCCCTTACATAAGAGTAAAGGATGAAAGGAGCAAAGTTGCCAATGACGCATAAATCAATGCGCAGCTTTGCCGGAGGAATAATTGTCGCTGCAAGTATGTGTGGCGCGGTATACTATTTTGGTCCTAGCGAAGCAGATAGCGCAAAAGCAGTAGAAAAACCATCGATAGATGAGATGAAAAGTACATTAATTTCTGAAGGCTATGTTATCCATTCAAAAGAAGAATGGCAGAAGCAGGAAGCTGCCATTGAAGCAGCTAAAGATAGCGCAAAAGAAAAAACAGAAGAACAGACAAAAGAAAATGGGGAAGAAAAGACAGAAGAAAAATCAGAAGAAGTTAAAGAAAAAATTATATACCGAACGATGATATCCGTAACTCCAGGCATGACAAGTATTGATGTTGGTAAAGCTCTCGAGCGAGCAAACATCATAGATAGTGGGATGGAGTTTTTTAAAGAAGTTGAAAAGCAGGGATTGTCGAAAAATTTGCGTCCTGGTACATATGAAGTAGAGAGCGAGATGACGATGAAAGAAATAATATCGATCATCTTTAAATAACATTATGCCGAACGAAAAAAGCCATCAGTGGCTTTTTTTTAATACAAAAAAAGGGTGACAAGCACCCTAAGTTTTCTAAAAGTATATACCCAGTGCTACAACCACATTAAAGAAGTACATCTTCAAATTATATTAGACAACTATAAAACAAGTAAATTCTCAAGAAGCACGAAATCGTTCCATCACATTACTAAGATCTTTGGCTAAGTCATCTAAGAAATAAGCTTCCTTTGCTACTTCGTCAATAGAAGCGATTTGTTCCTCAGTGGAGGATGCAACCATTTCCGTACTTGTTGCAATTTGCTGAGAAATAGCCGTAATTTGCTCCATGCTTCCTACCATATCATGAGCTCTTTCACTTACGTCACGAGCTACATCAATTACTTCTTTTGCTTCCTGTAAAACTTTTTCTATGGCAAGCGCAATGTCATCAAAGGCTATTTCAGTCTTTCCTACCATATCCATCCCATTAGTTAATACTTCTGCTCCTCTTGTCATTGACTGCACCGCTTGTTCAGTCTCTACTAAAATCGTTTCTATAATATGCCGAATTTGAACCGCAGATTCAGCCGTTTTTTCCGCAAGCTTTCTCACTTCATTCGCGACTATTAGGAAACCTTTTCCATGTTCTCCCGCACGTGCAGCTTCGATGGTAGCATTCAAGGATAATAGATTTGTTTGATTGGCAATATCACTGATTAAGTTTACTATTTGATCGATTTGAGCCGATTTTTGCCCTAATGAATATATTTTTTCTGCTGCTTCATTTACAGCTTCATGACAATCTGTCATTTGATCTACCGTTCTACTAACTAACTGATTTCCACTTTTAGCTTTCTTATTTGCTTCATCAGCCGAAAATCCGACAGCACGAATTGAGGAATCAACACTTTGTATGCCGGCAGATATTTCAGACATGATTTCTGTACCGTGTATAGCTGATTGAACTTGTTGATCCATACCAACGGAAACTTCTCCAACTGCTGCTGCAATCTGTTCTGTAACATGCTTCGCATCTTGAGAAGCCGCTCGCAAGTTACCGGAAGTTGATGTTACGGAATGAGTACTCTTTTCTAGGTGACCTATTAACGTATTCAGACCTTCAATCATATGGTTAAAGCCAAAAAAGAGTGCTTCAATTTCTTTGGCATTAGATTTCTGCTGAATTTTTCCTTGGAAATCCCCTTTTGCAACATACTCCATTGACCGTTTTAATAATGAAATAGAGGTAAGCATTTTTCGAATGATTAAAAATACTAATACACTTGCTATAAAAATAGAAATCAGCGTCATACCAATTGTAATGTTTCGATACTCATAGACAGGCTGCAAATACTCACGATCGTAAAGAGCGATCACATATAACGAATCGTCCATTTCTACTTGATATGCTATAGAAATAGTCATTCCATCAATATGAAATATCCCTTGTTTTTGTTTATACATTTTCTTTATATCATCTACAGATAAAGTGGGGATACTACTTTTGAATCCATCAAATGGAGTGAGTTTCCCTTCTTTGGTAATTTGAAATTGCATTGGTTTTCCATTGCTTTTAGTAAATGAATTTGCATTTTGCTGAAGAGCATACGCCAGTTTCCGATCAAATTCTTTTTTGGTTGCAGTTGCTTTTAGCATTGTAATTTTTTCTGTTAAAACTTCTGCAGAGGACCGAAGCTGCTGTTCAACCGCATTAATCGTTAATTGCTTATTTTTTTCGTAACTGATATATGCGATGCTTATAGACGTTAATGAAATAACTAGAATGATAGGAAATACTAATAAGGTTTGTAAACTAAACTTCCAATGATGATTGATGATTTGCCATTTTTTCAATTAGTTCACTCGTTTCTTCACATGATTAAATTATTAGTTTTATGTAAAAGGACTTTATGCCTATTAATAATTAAAAACGATAATGTTTAATTTAATGTGAAGACAATGTAAAGTTTATGTGTAGAATGGTTATGACTCTTAACATCTATAACAATGAGAATGCGAGGAACAAAATATGAATTTAAACAATTTCACAAGTGTGATTAATAAAGCGATTATTGATTAAAACCTATCCCATTGGAAAAACAAATTCTGTTTAAAGTTAAAGGAAGCGATGACTACAAAATTGTTGTGAAACTGGAAAGGAATGGATAAATTATTCATTCAAATTGTAATTCCCTTTTCGGATTTTAGCAAAATTAAAAGGCATAAGTCCGGTTCAATACCGAACTCATACCTAATTAGCTGCATAAATTCCAGTGTCTATCTTTTTGGGTCTAGAACATACGGTGTGAGATGGCTTTCTTTCAATCTATTACAGTATTACGAACGATATATACCTAGCTTTCACGGACAATACCTTTCACAATTTAGCGAACATCTCCAATTTAACTACTTCCACTCCAGTTTCGGCAAAATATCCTTTTGCAACTCACACATTTCATCAATCATAGCACACGCTTGATAATAACTAGGAGCTTGTGGATCTAGCAGGATTGCTTGTAATAATTTTGTCTTAGATTGTTCTACAAATGCTTCAAGTAAAAGTTTATGAATTGTTCCTTGAATATGGATGGTTCCAATAATTGCTGTAGGCAGCTCCACAGACATTGGTACAAATTTAATCCCTTGTCCATTTACAATGGCTTGGGTTTCTACGACCATATCATCTGGAAGTCCTTTGATAGCACCATTGTTTTGCATATTGACTGAGTTTAATTGAATTTCTTCGTCGAAAAAGATTGCCTCAATAATGGGAATCGCATATTCATTACTTTTATGAACTTTGTCTTTATCAAATTTAAACGTTTCCTCAATCCACTCTTCTTCGGTCATATCATCTGAAAATAGACCTTTATCCAACGTATGGCCGCTCGCACAATAAATAAAATCCGGTACTCTTGAATCTTTTTCCCATAGCTCTTCTCTTATTGGATCATAACGATACTGCAACGATAACCCCGCGTAAAAATCCCCTGCATACGAAACGTACTCACCAATATGGTTTGTACCAGGATAAGGGTAGTAGCCGTACGTACGATACATCGTTCTAGAAAGACCAATATGATCAAATTGCGCTAAACGATCTGCTTTCTTTTCTTTTTCATCAAATAAAGGATACAAATCTTCCCCTGTTTTTTTATTCCATATTTTTGTAAAGAAACCGAAGTGATTTAAGCCTCCACCTTCTACTCCAATGTCTTCTCTATCCATTTCTAAAAACTGTGAAATCTGATCAATTCCCATGTCCAATCCATGGCAAAGACCGACTATTTTAATGGACGTTAATTTTGAAATGGCTTCAACTAACTTCGCCTCTGGGTTTGTAAAATTAATCATCCAAGCATCCGGACACACTTTTTCCATCGTTCTAGCAATCTCTAGCATAGGACCAAGATTGCGCAAAGTATGGAACATGGATCCTGGTCCGCCATTTTCCCCGTAAATTTGCTTACTTCCATAACGGCGAGGAATATGAAAATCTTGAGACCAGTAAAAGTATCTATTTACTTCAATTGCGACGATAACAAAATTAGCATTTGTGAGTGCTTCTTCTAGTTTCGTAGTTTGGGTGATTTTCGCTGGATGCGAGAATGCTGAAAACATTTCAGTAGCATATTTGTATGTTCTGTTTAGGTTCTCTTCCACAATATCCATTAGGGCTATTTCAAGATCCACCTGATTTTTCAAACGATCTGATAAAACCATGTCTTGCAGTGCTCCTAAAGCAAAAGATAAACTCCCTGCTCCAACAAGTGTTACTTTCATTTTTTTCATCTTTATCTAGCCCCTTTTTTAATATACTTTGCTGCATCTGCATCCAAGTAAAAATCAATATGGTCGTATCCAAGCAGCTCTTGCGCAGGTAATTTTGCTTCTTGATTCTCAATAATTTCTTTTACAATTTCAGCTTTATGCTCACCTGTAATGGCCACGACTACCCTTTTACTATTGATAATTTGCTTTAATCCGAGTGTGATGCCTTCCTCTAGATGTGTTGGTTGGTCGAAGTATTTTTGCGCAACTGTCTTCGTTGTTTCTGATAATTTTACAATGGAACTATTATTTAGTACTGGACTGCCTGGTTCATTCAATCCGATATGACCATTCATTCCCAAACCCATTAAACTAAACGTTATCGGATTATTTTCTATAAAATGATCAATTCTAGCACATTCCTCCTGAAGGTTTTGGGAGGTTCCGTCGAAAAATTCAATTTGATCCTTTTCTAGCTGTAGTAATGAAAATAAATCCTTGTTTAGCATTTGGTAGCAGCTTCCTTCAGAATCTCGACTAATTCCCACCCATTCATCAAGACTGACAATTTTAAGATTCTTTTTTTCTTCACCTACGTTTTTCGCAAACTGTTCATAACTTTTTTGCGGTGTGCTACCGGAAGCTAAGCAAAAAACAGGATTTTCATTTTCGATTAAATAGTGGTTCATTTCTTCTGCAATTTTATTAGCGACTGCTTCTGCACTTTCAAATATTTTTATCATCATGTCAACTCCCTGAAATTACTTTTTGAATCTCCTGTTGGAGAATTAGTATTGCCGCTCCAAGTGCCGCTGAATGCTCTAAATGACTAAGTGAAATATTCGGTGTCCATTCTGTATATTGTTCAACGTATTTTTTAGTACTTTTTAATATAGCATCTGGAAATAAATCGATCGTCTTTCCGCCAATAATGATTTCATGGATATCCAGGATACTGATTATGCTTGTGATTGTTAATGCGAGATTTTTTGAAATATAATCGACACGAGTTTGAATATCTTCTTTTTCGAAAAGATTTTTGATTCCGATTTTACTTTCTAGCCATCCTACAGACGAAGGATTTTTCCTGTAATCCGGATCAAAGCACATATATTCTAATTCCCCAGCGCTAGAATTAATTCCTCTATGCAGCTTTTTGTTAATAATAATACCGGCTCCAATCCCATCCCCCAAAGTGATATGTACCAAATCCGTTAAAGATGAACCATGATTCTCTAAATTTCTAAACTCAGCAACTGTTGAGGCGTTTACATCGTTTTCAAGAATAATAGGCAAATTGCTTTTTAGATTCCCCATAATATCCTCGTAAAGAAAATCTTGTTCCTTATATTCTTTTGTCTTCATTCTTATTGTCTTTTTTCGAGTATTGATTGCGCCATCTACACCAATCCCGATTCCTAAAACGATGCTGTTCGTTTTGGATGCTTTCGCTTTCATCTGATTAATGACTTTTTCAAATACCATCGTAAAATCTTCGCGATAAAATGGAATTTCTGTTTCCAGCGAATACGAATTAATCACTTGGCTATGTAAATTTACAAGTACAGCCGTTATTTTATTGCCGATAATTTGAATGCCAATTGTGACATAACTGTTTTCAACAAATCGATAAACTGTCCGTTTTCTTCCAAGGCCACCTGATCCTTCACGACTTTCGCCAGTAGCTTTTAGGATTCCGACGGATTCAAAAAAATTAACGATTTTACTTACAGTCACAAAACTAATCGCTGTCTTTTCAGTAATCTCCACTTTTGCCAGTTCTGGATGTTGCAAAAGAATATCAAATATAATCTTTCGATTTTCGTCTTTTATATCGTTCGGTAAGTACGATTTCATTACTTGTGCCCCTTTAATACTAAACTATATTAATTAATAAAGTTAAATAATTAGTTATTTAAAAATCATTATATACTTACTAGTACGGGTGTCAATAAAATCTATATTGATTGCTTGAAAATAACTTTATATTTTAATCTTTAATTCAGAGGAAATGATTTCACCATTCCACACTTTTCGTAATGAATAATAGTAACTTGGATTTGTTACATATGCGTCCAGGATTCACGAGGTACCTTATATTCATCGGAAATCTGTACCTTATTCTCGACGTAATCCTTTTAAAACTCAAGTTCATCGAGAATTAACACCTTATTCTCGACGTAATCCTATTAAAACTCAATTCATCGAGAATAAACACCTTATTCTCGACGTAATCCTTTTAAAACTCAAATTCATCGAGAATTAACACCTTATTCTCGACGTAATCCTTTTAAAACTCAAATTCGTCGAGAATTAACACCTTATTCACGACGTAATCCTTTTAAAACTCAAATTCGTCGAGAATTAACACCTTATTCTCGACGTAATCCTATTAAAATTTCAGTTCGTCGGGAATCCGCACTTTATTTACAACGAACCCCTTATAAAAAAAGATTTCATCGTGGATCGACCAATGTACTATTTCACGATGAAATCTAATTATATGTAATTCCGTATCTAATAAAAGCCTCATTTTGCTAGAACGCTCCACCTATCTACTTTTATCTGCCATATATACTAACTTTCCCGCCTTGTAAGTTTGAACCACATTCACACGACTTTCTTCCAAGCTAAAAACAACCAAGTCAGCTATCGCGCCCTTGCTCAGCCCCTCCAAAGTAGAGAGTCCCATAAAAACTGAAGGTCTAACTGAAGCCATTTCCCAGGCTTCCTGTAAAGTCGCAATACCACTTTTAACAAGATGTCCGATTCCGTCTTTTAACATTTGTGCAGAGCCAGCCAACATCTTTGGATTTTCCTTTAAATGCAATTTACCTTCTGGCGTTAATACAACTTCGCCGCCAATATGCGTTTGATAAGGTCCAGGTGCCATACCACTCAAATATACAGCATCGCTTACCAACATCGCACGGGGATCTTTCACTTTCATCGCAACTTTCAAAAATGATTCTGGAAGATGAAAGCCATCTGCAATCAGACATGCCCACAATTCATCCTGTGCTAATTGTTCCCATATATAATTCGGATGACGGGGAAGCATTAAGTGTGCTCCGTTTCCAAGATGCGTTGACATTTTAGCACCAGCGGCAACGGCATTCCGTATTTGTTCTGGGGTCGCCGCTGTGTGCCCAATTGAAACAACCACTCCGTTTTCTACACATTTCTTAATAAATTCAATCGACTCCGGCCATTCAGGTGAAATCGTAATTATTTTAATTCTCCCACCAGCGGCTTCTTGCCATCTTTGAAAAAGCTCCCAATCAGGCGCCTTCACAAATTCCTTCCCATGCGCTCCTCTTGGACCATCTTCAGGTGAAATGAACGGGCCTTCAATATGAATACCGGGAATACATTTATTAATAAAATGATCCTTTTCGCAAACTTCAGCAATCATTGCTACGGCCTTTTCAATTACCTCATCGCTATTCGTGATTACGGTCGGGTAAAAAGAAGTAACCCCTTCCTGCCAGACTGCTCCCGTAATTTCATTAACAAGGTCTTCTGGTATCGGCAGCGTATTAAAGTCATAACCTTTATATCCATTAATTTGTAAGTCGACCAGTCCCGGGGCAATGTAATAAGGAGAATCATGTTTTTCCTTAGTGATATTGCAAATTTTTTCTCCATCAATCGTAACAGAAATTGATTCCCCAGTTCCAAAGTGAACTCCTTTTATCGTCGTCATCATTTACTATATGATTCCTTATCCAAATAAAGGATGCAGCTGGGATGGCGACGTAAAATAGTAGCAGGATTATCTGTAGATAATGGACCTTCCAATACTCCTCTAACTGCTTGCCTTTTGGTTGGGCCAGGAACAATACAAAATAAATGTTTCCCTGACATTAAGGCAGGAATTGTTAAAGTAATCGCGTGAGTTGGTACGTCTTCAATTGTTGCAAAACATCCATCATTCACTTGTTGTTGCCTACAAACATCATCCAACTCAACCACTTTTATTAATTCAGGATCATTAAAATCAGCCACAGGCGGATCGTTAAAGGCGAGATGTCCGTTCTCTCCAATCCCTAAACAGACAATATCAATTTCCTCTTCTTTAATAAGATTTCCATAACGTAAAAGTTCCTCAGCAACATCCTGTGAGCTGTCCATATAATGAACAATCCCCGGTTTTACTTCATCGAAAAGCTTCTCCTTCAAAAAGACTCCAAAACTTTGCGGGGCGCCCGCCTCAAGCCCAATGTATTCATCCATATGAAATGCAACTATACGACTCCAATCAATCTCCGAATCTTTCTTCAACGTTTCAAAAAGTTCGTTTTGAGAAGGTGCTGCTGCAAAAATCATTCGAATCGTATCTTGTTCTTCCAAAAGTTCTTTTATCTTAGCAGAAACCTGTGTTGCTGCTGCTTTTCCTAAATCCTCACGCGTCTCATATACCTGCACAACCAAATGATCAACTCGTTCTACAGTTATACTCATTTTTCACACTCGACTCCCCATATTTTTTGTAGGCCTTCCAATGTCATTTGCGTGCCTTCTTTTGCCGTTCCACCTTCAGGAATGTAGTGAGTTTCAATTGTAAAAAGCCCCTCGTATCCATCATTTATCAGGGCTTGAAGCTGATCGAAAAAAGGTACACTTCCTTCACCAATTGGAACACATCTTGATTGTCCTTTCTCGTCAACGAAAGCATCTTTCAAGTGAACATGACCAATAAGCCCACGTACTTCTTCATAGCCTTCCGGAAAAGCGGGACGTCCTCCGTATTGTTCATTTCCAGGATCCCACAAAACCTTCAAGGAAGGCGAATCAACTTGCCGAACGACATGCGCTACTTCAGATGCATAGCCGCCATTACATGAATTTTCGTTTTCTAATAATAATAAAACACCATTTTCTTCTGCTATTTTCGCAGCTTTCTTTAAATGCTCAATAATGTCCGCATTGTATAAGGAAGGATTTTCTTCTCTCCAAAAGGAAAAGATTCGAATTTTATCAGACTTTAATTTTTTACAGATTTCTATGACTCTTTCAAGTTTTAAAAAGTGATTTTCAACACTTTCTTCTATTTGCCCGAACGTATCTCCAGAAGCAACAGGTCTCGAAGGATCGAGTGCACATTTGAACAGTGGGGAAGCGATGCCCGAAACGAATAAGTCCCTTTTTTCAACTTCAAAAAGTAATTGTTCTAATTCTTTATCGGAAAAATCCGCTATATTTTTCCCATCGACCATCCGAATCTCCACATGTTTCATTCTATTCCTCTCGGCCCAGTCAAAAGCCTCCGTTATGTTTTGCGATACCTCGTCCGTCAACACCCCTAATCGATCAAATATCAATGTATTCACTCCAGTCTATAGTTTCACAGTTTTTCCCGTTTCACCACTTTCGCCTGCCGCCTCTAAAAACCTCGTAATCTCTAATGTTTCTAAGTGGTTAATTGGTGATTTACCTGTTTTAAAAAATTGGATAATCTCTTCCAAAAGTGTTGCATAAAAAGGTGTTTTATCAGCATTCACATCGACAAATTGCGTACCTTTTTCCCTATGAATCAATGCACCAAACGAATTATTTCCTTTTCGATTTCCGCGCACGGTACCAATCCTGCCATCCTTCCATTCTCCGACAATTAAATCATGGTCATCGTTTTTCGTAACCTTTACTTTCTCGCACCCAGGACCAAACACTTTGTAAAGCATTTCTACCGTATGTACTCCATACCAGAACAATCCGTGTGTTGGTTCCATCGCCAATGGTCCATAGCAATCTACACCGAAAATTGCACCGCTTTCATTATTTTCAATGCCTGCCGTTAACCCTTCCGAATATCTAAGCGAGGAACTACTCATAACAGGAGTCCCAAATTCCTCAGTTAATTGAAAAATTTTCTTTGCATCTTCCGTCGTTGTAGCAATTGGCTTATCAATAAATGTTGGCTTTCCAAACGATGCAATTTTACGAAATTGCTCAAGATGAACACGGCCATCAACGGATTCTAGCAATATCGCATCGCTTTGTTCCGCAACTTCTTCAGGAGACTGAACAATCCTGATGCCAAAATCATTACGCATCTCCTCCGTAAACCCTTCCACACGAGTGTAACTAAATTCCATATCTTTAGATCCGCCCGGAAATGCTACAACAACTTCTCCTCCTGGAACATGATGTTCATGTTGCTTGCCATTGAGAAGCTTTGTAAAAGCTATCACGTGTGAGGTGTCTAATCCTATCATTCCAATTTTAATGTTACTCAAGAGAATCAGCTCCTACTTTTACTTCTTTTCCTGTTCTCGAGGATTCATAGATTGCTAGAATTAAATCAACTGCTTTGCGCGCTTCCTCACCTGGTACAAGAGGTTCTCGATTGTCAGTAACAGCCTGAATCATATCTTCGACAAAAACAAAATGTCCTTCATCCGAAATTGCCTTAGGATCGCTGCCTCCACCTTCTACATTTTCAACTTGCGGAATCTCGTTATCACCATCAAGGAATGTCCATTGTTGAAAACCACTATCTGAAAAAATGATCGAACCATTTTCCCCATGGATTTCAAATCTAGTTTCCTGCCCAGGGTAAACAGAAGTGGTCCCTTGAATGACTCCGAATGCTCCATTTTTATATTTGACCGCAATTACCGCAGTATCTTCTACTTCAATATCTCTAACTAACGGAGCAGTATAGGCAAATACAGAGTCGACATCTCCAACCATCCATTGGATCAGGTCTATCCCATGTACTCCTTGATTCATCAGAGCACCGCCCCCATCCAATTCCCAAGTCCCTCTCCATCCAGCACTCGCATAATATTCAGGACTTCGATAATATTTTAAATACGCGTCACCTAGTACAAGCTTCCCTAACTTACCTTCTTGAATCGCTTTACGCGTAATGACCGCAGCATCTAACGTTCTTCTTTGAAAAACACACCCCAATTTCACATTATGTTCCCTGCATGCCTTAATCATCGCAGTCATTTTTTCACTTGTGATATCTAAAGGCTTTTCACAAAGGACATGGATTCCCGCCTTTGCCCCCGCAATGGTCACCTCGGAATGAAGTCCGCTTGGCACACAAACGGAAACAATATCAATCTCTTCTTCCCTAAACATTTTCTCATAATCGGTATACGTTTTAGAAACTGAAAATTCCTCAGCAAGACTATCCGCCTTTTCTTTTCCCGTATCACAGATAGCAACTAATTCAGCCTTTTCATTAGCTGTTATTGCCTTCGCGTGAAACGGAGCAATCACACCAGCACCTACAATTGCGAACTTCATTTTGTCTGACATATGGTACACTCCCTCTAAGAATAAATTAAAACGCCTTCATTTTAGTTGAAAAACTATCCTCTTATATAGAAATTCTATGTTAAATACTAATATCCTTTAATAATCACATAAAAGAAAAATGTACCCAATCTAAAAATATAGGTACATTTTTTTCAGCAAGTAAATCATATTAGTTTAAACCTATGAAAAATTCCATTTAATTTTGTAAGATCAGCTGAATTTATTTACCGCATTTTCCATTGAACTGCAAATTGTTTGTAAAAGTAGGAGGCTGACCCAAATACCATGTAATTCTCCATTTTCCACTTATTCACCCATTCCAGCTGAACGCACCTTTTTAACGTTAAAATAAACTAAGCCAGCGATGCCCATAAAAGTAGAAGCGGCCATAAGAAAATATAGAGTTGAGCCTCCATAAGTATCAAACACAAATCCACCTGCGAAGTTACCAATAATTCCCGTCACACCAAACACAATGATCATGAAAGCCATATGACCGGTTGCCTGCATTTCTACCGGAAGCCGTTTATACAAATACTCAATCGCTCCCATAAATAAAATCACATAGCAAACTCCGTGCAAGGATTGGACGATGAGGAGGATGAACGGATTGGAAATAAAGCCAATGACGATCCAACGTCCCATATATAGAAATCCAGCAAGGATGATATAGTGAATTGGTTTTTGGGGACGGAACCAAAGAGTCGCTGTTAAAAACATAATCGCTTCACTCGATACACCAATAAACCACAGCCAACCCACAAGTGTCTCATCTCCACCAATATCAAATAAATACAAGCTGATAAAGCTGTCATTCATACGATGGGTTAAGGTAATAAACGAAACAACAAAGAAAAAAAGCAATAAAGTCGGGTTTTTGAAAAAGGCTCCCATCTTCTTAAAGTCCATTTTTTCTGTTCCTGTTTTTGCATCTTTCAACCGCAAGCTTAACAAAAATAACAAAATCCCTATGAATATCATTGGATAAGCAAGGTATTGAATTCCTATTTTTGCAAATAAGAATCCGCTTATAAGGGAAATTAAGGCAAATCCGATGGCAGCCCATGAACGTATGGAGCCAAAAGACACCCCGTTCTGGTCTGCAAGCCGTTTTGTTAAGTTTTCTGATAAGGGAAAAATGGCATTATAAAAAAGAAAAAAGAACGAGCCCGCAACAAAAATCCAGCCAATATGAGATAGCTGAAATATCCACACGAGACCAAGAATACTTCCGAGAACAACCACGATCACAATCTTTTTAACCGTTTTGTATTTATCGCTAATCAGTCCCCAAAATGGCTGTCCAATAAGACCGGCAAATGTACCAAGCGCCAAAAACATTCCAATTTCAGAAGTAGTTAATCCCAAATTCTTAAAATAAAGCGGTAAATAGCTGATTACAAAGGTATTCATCGACCCAACTAAAAATAAAAATCCTTTTAAATTCCAAAATAACGGTTTTTGATTCATATGTACGCTTCCTTTTCTATGATGTTCCCGTTGGTGAGGACACTCCTAATAATACGGACTAACCAATCCAAAAAAGACCCTTTTCCAAGCAAAAGAGAATGAATCCGCTTCAATTAAAGTTTTAATCTATTAATCACGTTGAAATGGCGATGTCCTTAAATCGACAAAGAAAAGGCTGAGACTCACCTTTTCGATTCAGCTATTTTCCATCTTCGCTTACGATTTAAATTTATTATTTTTCCTCTTTACTAAAAAGTGCCAACATCATAAATATTACACCGAATGTTCGAAATAGGCTATTTTATAAATAACTTTTTTATACTCAAATGGCTTCGTTAGAGGAAACGATTCACTCTAATCTTGTACTTTTTTTTCAACTTATTGTTCCTCAGAAAAGGTGGTGAAGAAACGTCATTTATTACGGTATGGAACTTTAAGGACATCTAGACAACATTACACAAAAATTTTTAATCTTTATGTATGATAGATATATAATAAAAAAGACCGAGAGAAAACTTGGTCGGAGTAGAAACTACTTGCAGCTTCAAGATTTGCTGGCCAGTTGGCTATAGAGTTTTAACAAAAGAAGTAACGGCCTGACTCTGGTGAGAGCGGTGGGCAGTTACTTCTTTTTTCTATTGGTGACTAGTGCAATCATAGCTACACTTTCGCTAAAGGTGAAGCCAGAAAAATGCCAAATTGAAATAGCATGTTCATTGCTTCATATGTCACCCTATCAAACACCAACTTTTCACATAGCCTGTTTTAGCTTCAACCTATCTCCTGTATCCAGACTCTCATCTGTCCCGGCTCACGGTTATCCCACGCATAGTAAGGAACTGCAGTAAATGTAAAAGGAGAAACATTAGGTTTCACAGGTCTATAGAGTTTGCTATCCCAATCATTATCCTCCATTACCTTTCCTTTACCACTAATTTTAACAACTCCATCAAGTAGCTCAGGAACGAATTCTTCAACAAAACCACTATCTCTACATACGCTAATTTTTTGAAGGGATTCGATATTGTCAGTGGATTCTAAGCAATAGACAACCGGTCCTTTTTGGATTGCAATGTGATTAATATTTTGGCGTACTTTTGGATTGGAATAAAAACGTTGAGCTGGCATGGCTAAAATGAGCTTTACTGTATCATCACTTGACCATTCTTTTTCAATCGTCACATACCCTTTCACAAGCTTATCAGGAATTTCAACATTCTCTCCGTTTACTTCTAATAGCGCATCTTGACACCATTCCGGTATTCTCAGTTTAAGACCGAATTTCTGCGGTGTTTGTAATTCAAACGTAAAATTAATCTCTCCATCCCAAGGATAGTTCGTTTTCTGATGTAAAATAACTTCTTGACCTTGTATGTTAAATTTTCCGCTTCCTTCTACATACAAATGAGTCGCAATTTCATGTTCGTTCTGGGAATATATATATTCTCCTAATGAAGCTAACAATCTAGCAACGTTCGGAGGGCAGCATGCACACCCAAACCAATCTCTTCTATGCACATTCCCTAGGCTTGCCAAAGGATTTTCATAAAAAAACTTCTTCCCATCCAATGAAATTCCACTGATTACTCCATTATAAAGAGCACGTTCCAATGCATCTGCATACTTTCCATCGCAGTCAAGCTGCAACAAGCGATGATTCCAGAAAACAACTGCAACCGCTGCGCATGTTTCACCATATGCTGTTTCATTAGGTAAATCATAATCGAAAGTAAACCCTTCATTTGCACGAGTTGAGCCTATTCCACCTGTAATATACATATTTTTATTATGAAGGTTATCCCACAAGCGTTCGCTAGCCTGAAGCAGACTTTCATCTCCAAGCTCGCCAGCAAGATCAGCCATCGCAGAGTACATATATAATGCCCGCACCGCATGTCCAACCACTTTATCTTGTTCCCTCACCGGTTTATGAGATTGATTATAGGCATTCCTATCTTGATGACTATTCATAAAGGCATCAAAAAATCCTGGCTGTATTTTTTTCTCTAAATCAAAATAATGGGGCTGTTTTCCTCTTTCATCAATAAAATATTGGCTCAACCTCAAATACTTTTCATTATCTGTAACTCTATATAATTTCACTAAAGCTAATTCGATTTCCTGATGCCCACAATAACCTCTCTTTTTACCCTCTTCTAACCCAAATACAGTATCAATATAATCCGCGTACTTACATATAACATCAAATAATGTTCTCTTTCCCGTGGCTTTAAAATGAGCAATACCAGCTTCAATTAAGTGTCCCGCACAATATAATTCATGTGCATCACGTAAATCCGTCCATCTTTTCTCAGGTTCAACAACAGTAAAATAAACGTTCAAATATCCATCCGGCTGCTGAGCACCAGCAATTATTTCAATTACTTCATCTAATAAGGCGTCTAGTTCTTTGTCAGGATGTGTGGCTAAACTGTAACTAGCGGCCTCAATCCACTTTGCTACATCTGATTCCCAAAAAATATGAGGCACAGGCTCTACCCCTGGCTTCCAATCTAGTCGAAATGCATCAATTCTACCTGTCGTCTTACATTGTTGATATTGAAAAGGAATCGTCTGTTTGCGGTTAACCTCTATTTTTTTCGCCCAAAACGAATCATTAATTGCCACATCTGTAAAAGAAAGCGGTTTATATTTTATAAGTTGTTTTGTAATCATTCTATTTCCTCCCTACCTTTTATCATTTTCATCAATTCTTGTCTTGAATTCACCAATTAACATAAGAAGATCATCAAACCGAGCAAAGATCTAAACAATTTCCCGAAAAATTTCATCATTTCTAACTAGAATTTCATCATTTAACTAAAAAAGGCCATCCTTCTAATTGGTTTATTGTTTAGTTTCCTCGCATACTCTTAACCTTTTGTTCCCGTCAAAGCAATTCCTTCAATAAAATAGCGTTGCATAAAAAAGAATAAAACAATAATCGGAGCGACAATCGTTGCAGATGCCGCCATTAAATATCCCCATTGAGCATTGTACATTCCTTTAAAGGAAGCCAGTCCTAAAGCTAACGTGAACTTTGAGTCATCGTTCAAATATATTAACGGTCCCAAAAAGTCATTCCAAGCACCGATGAATGTAAATAAGGCAACTACAATAATCGCCGGTTTTGATAATGGAATGATGACGGTTACAAGGACCTTTAATGGAGAGGCACCATCTATATAAGCTGCTTCATCCAATTCCCTTGGGATCGTTCTAAAGAATTGTCGCAATAAGAAAATATTAAAAGCCCCACCACCAAACCACGCAGGAACCGTAAGTGGCAAAATTGTATTAACAGCTCCAAGAGCCTTCCACCCCATAAAAACAGGAATGAGCGTAACTGCATAAGGCAACATCATTGTACTAAGGACGCAAGCAAAAATGATGTCTCTACCTGGCCAACGCAATCGTGCGAAGCTATAAGCACTAACAGTACTAGAGATCAAAACTCCACTGACAGCAAAAAATTCAATCGTCATCGTGTTTAAAAAGTATTTATGAAACGGAACAATAGTCAGGGATTCAGAGTAATTACTCCACACAAAAGGTCTTGGAACCCATTCAGGCGGAAACGTAAAGATTTGAGCAGTTCCCATTAATGAACTTCTTAGCAACCAAGCAAAAGGAAACAGCATGATAATACTTCCCGCAATCAAAATGATATACACAAGGATTCGCCAAATAGAAATCTTCTTTTTTCTCCTCACCTTAATCATTTGAGGACTTGTTTTATTGCTAAGACTAACATTGGATTCACCATTCATCATTTGTCACCGCCTTCGTAATAAACCCAGCTTTTAGAGCTTTTAAATACGATTAAGGTTAGAACCATAATGATCAAAAAGAGAACCCAAGCAAGTGCACTTGCATAACCCATTTTCGTTTCCTGAAAAGCAGTTCTAAACAAATAATAAACATAGAATAAAGTAGAATTATTCGGCCCGCCATTTGTCATAATATAAGCTTCATTAAACACTTGTAATGTTCCTATTAAGGACATGATTAAATTAAAAAAGATGGTTGGCGTCATAGTAGGAATCGTCACATATAAAAGTTTATGAAACGCATTCCCACCATCAATATCAACAGCCTCGAACAAATGAGTAGGAATTCCTTGCAGCCCTGCAAGAAAAATCACTGCAGAATTTCCGATTCCCCAAGTACTCATTAGGATAAGGGAAGGAACAGCGGTCTTCTCATCATAAATCCATTGCAAACCAGGCATTCCCATCATTTTTAACATGGAATTAAACAATCCAAAATCAGGATTAAAAATCCATAACCATAACATCGTGCTTGCGATACTTGGCACAATAACGGGAAGGTAATAGATTGTCCGGAAAATAGATAGACCTTTTACTTTTTGATTGAGTAATAGAGACACTATAAAGGCTACTATTATAACAAGTGGAACACTACCCAATGAATAATAGAGAGTAGCACCAAGTGATTTTTTGAAAAGAGGATCCTCGGTAAACATTGTTTTATAGTTTTCTAAACCTATAAAAGTAAATTCTCCCCCTATTTTCCAGTCCGTAAGGCTAAAAAAAAGTGAAGCAACCATTGGTCCAAGTGTAAAAATGAAAAATCCTAATATAGCAGGCAACGCAAGAAGAATTCCCCATCTTCGTTCTGAAACATATAAACCTGATCTTTTGTTCTTCTTCACGTTCAAAAGCATTCCCTCCTTTTAAAGAGACAGGAAGAAAAGTATTCCTCCTGTCCTCATTTTTTATCGCTCATATAACCCTTGAAGTAATGGTTGAACCGATTTTTCAAGTTCATCTAAAGCATCTTTAGCTGACTTTTTGCCTAGCCATATTGGATCTAAGCCTGCTCCAATTGCAGGATCAATCTCTACGAAATTTTTCAAGCTATAAGATGGACCTGGTTCTATATTATTCATTGTGTAGTCAACGACCGCTTCTTTAAATTCCGGAGGGTGTACCTCATTATTTGTCCAGCTATCAATATATTCCTGTTCTGTATAGTATTTTTCTTCCAGCGGCATCCATAACCCTTTCGCAAATAGATCTACTTCTTCAGGATTATTGTGAAACAGATAAAACTTCATTGCTTCATCAGGATGCTTAGTATCTGCAAAAATAACAGTTGGAGCTCCGAATATAACCGATTTCGCTTCTTTATATTTTGGAAGGACCCCGATTCCATAATTCAATTTACTTTCTCCAAAATCAAGGATATTCCAATGACCATCTATCACCATAGCGACCTTTTTTGTTTGCAAAAGAACACTTGTTGCAGGCATGTTTTCTTTTTGCGTAGGGGTAGGAGCTACATGATATTTGTACATTAAATCTTGTAAGTTTTGGAATACTTCCACCGCTTCTGGACTGTTAAGAGTATACTTCGTTCCATCTTCGTTCGTGATTGCTCCTCCGTTGCTCAGTAAAAATGGATACCAACCAGCCCACCAAGTTGGGAAGGATATTCCATATTGTGCAATGTTTTTAGCATCAAAATCAGGACTAAGTGCATTTCTACCTTGATTATCAAGCGTTAACTTTTGTGCAGTTTCAACAAAGCTTGCCCAGTCCCAAGCATTTTGCGCATCGGCAGGAGGCAAATCAACACCTTGTTCTGCAAATAAATCTTTATTATAGAAAAGGCTCATAATTTCTCCGGCTGTATTCGTACCTATTGTTTTGCCTTTATCGAAGTAATAGAACGTTTCAGGGATACGATTTTTTAACTCATCATATTCCAACATATATTGAGTAACATCCATAACCTTGCCTTCTTCAGCCCATTTTAATGCTAAGCCTTCACCTAAATAGGCAACATCGGGCAAATCTCCTGAAGCCATTAAAGTATTTATTTTCGTACCATAATCATTAGGAACATGTTGTGCATCGATTTTAATATTTGGATTTTTTTCTTCAAAGGATTTTACCATCTTCTCTACTGCTTGCTTTTCAAACACACTTCCCCAATACATGAATTTTAACGTAACTTTTTCACCATCACTTTTTCCGTCACTATTCTTGGATGAATTGTCTGAGCTGCATGCTGTAATAAAAATACACAAAATTGAAGTGAGAATTAAAATCCATATTTTTTTTGGCATCGGTACACTTCCCCCTTAATATTTATTACAAACTTTGAGACTACAGACGTTCAAAATTCTTACAATGAAGAGACCACCTCCCTAATGCTTATTCGCCATCGTTGATTCTCTAACTATTAACTTGCAATCTACTTTTTTCTTTTGGCCAGAACCTCTTTGACCTTGTATATTCTCAAGCAATCGTTTGGCAGCCAATTTTCCCATCTTAAAAGTAGGCAATTCCACTGTCGTTAAAGCAGGTATTAATATAGAAGCGAAATTCGTATTATCAAAGCCTACCAACGAAAGTTCTTCTGGAATCCTAATTCCATGCTCTACACAATACCGTATGACACCCGCAGCCATACTATCATTCGCCGCAAAAATTGCAGTAGGTCTTTCATTTCCCTTTAAAATATCAGCGGCTAATGAATAACCCGACTCACTTGACCAATCGCCTGTTTTAATCCATCTTGGGAATATTTCAAGTCCTTCTCTTCGATGTGCTTCAATAAATCCATTTAACCGTTCAATTGAGGCGTTCCAATCGATCGGCCCATTAATAAAACCGATTTTATTATGTCGCAATGTGATTAAGTGCATCGTCGCATCAAATGCGCCTTGAAAATCATTCGGAATGACATAATCTTCAGCTAAATCTTGGGTATATCCATACACATACGTGTGAGGAATATCGGGCGTTTTCCACTGAATTTCTCTCACCCAAGAACTTGCATAGATCAAACCATCAATTTGTTTTGGGTTAAAAAGCTGAGTATAATCCCACTCACTTTCATATTCATATCTGATTTTAGAGATTAAGATTGAATAATTTTGCTGATGCAAATATTCCTCTATTCCACCAATCATTGAAGGTACAAAATCCATAAAATTATCTGTTAAAACACCGATTGTAAATGTCCGGTTCTGTTTCAAACTTTTTGCAATAAAATTGGGCTGAAAGTGATACTCATTAATTACTTTTTGAACTCTTGCTTTCGTTTTTAAGCTAACCGGTGCAGTTCCATTCAACACATGAGATACTGTAGAAGGAGCAACACCGGCAATCCTAGCTATATCCCTGATAGTGGTCAATGTTCAGTCCCTTTCACTTTTATATAAAACCGATTTCATAAAACCGGTTCAAATTAGTTGTTGATTATTTTCACCAACTCTTTTTTTAATTTCCTAAATAATCGTAAAAGCTACCTCAATCGCAATTTCATCAATTATTGAAAGATCCTCTACTACCGTAACACTGGAAATTCCCCAATCCTCAACCTTGCACATCCATAGGGAACAAGTTCGATTGTTTCGATTGGTGCATTCTCATAAGGCTTTGGATCTTTTGGAGGTGCTGCGGCTGAATTTTTCTTCATCATCCAGTTTGAAAGCAGCCTTCCTTTTGTCAGTAATCTTATTGGGGCGTGGTTTGTTGTAAAAGGTTGATGATGAATTTCTTCATTTTCCTCTACTTCGAACTCAACATCATTTATTAAGGCATAACGCCATGAAGAAGTGGGGTAAATCTCCCAATCGTGGAATCGTTTGCGTTCCTGAACACAAACCCACTGTTCACCTATCGGCAACACATATACGAGTGGTCCACGATTCACACTAACCGCATTGTTATTTCGATCCTCCAATTGAACTTGCATCGGAAGCATAATCTCAATGCGATCCCCAGGATTCCATTCTCTTTCAAGACGCGAATAACCCTTTTCCGTTTTAACCTGTTGCACATCCCCGTTCACTCGTATTTCCATTCCTGAACACCAACCCGGAACTCTGAACAGAAGCGGGAAGGTGGACTTTTCTTGAAGATTCACTTCAATATCCACTTCTTTGCGGAATGGGTAATTACTGTTAACGACAAGTTCAATATCCCTTCCATCAGCTACAGTCGCTTGTACAGAACACGGCGCATACGAAACAGCGGCTAGCCCACCATCTTGAGTCGCCATCCACAAGCTTGAAGTAAACTTCGGCCAGCCTTGGTGCATATTTGCGGTGCAACATCCAAAGTTCGGTTCCAACCCAAACATGTTTGCATCCGGACCATTGGACCATGGTCGTTTGGCTAAGTTGCAAATCACTTGATTTACTTGCTGATCATATTGATGAGAATCCCATTCTGGTGAGATTGTTGCGGGCAGTGCATTAAATGTAACTTTTTCTAAAATATCTCCGAACATCCCATCTCCTAAAATGCGAGTTAGGTTTTCCAAACTGAACATATACTCAACAACCGCACATAACTCGACACCCTGACTTGGATGGGTTCCTGATAACCATTCATCGCCTGAAAACATTCCTTGTGCTTGACCATGATAGGTCATTAAGCTTTGAATTCCTTTATAGACAGCTTCCTTATCGCTTTCATCCCCAGTTTGTCGATAAAAAACTGCTGGTGTTTTAATCCCCATCGCTACATTTACAACATGCGTCCGATGATTCCATTCCGTTTGTTTACGCCAATAAGGGAATTTATTAAAAATCTTATTCCATTCAATTGTTTGGTCTTGAACTATTTGCGCTAATTCGAGTAACTCAGAATCCCCCGTTCGCTCATATAGCCAATGAATCGATAATAATAAATCCGCTCCACGGGCTTCATGCCATTCCTTTAATGGATGATCCAAAAGAGCCGTTTTCAAATACAAAAAATACTTCAACATAAATGGAATGACTCTTTCATCTTTCGTTGCTTCTTCATACTGTGTTAGCACTTTCAACATAATAAAATCTTGCCACCAGTCATAGTCATCCATAATGTTATTTGCATTTTTTAAATATGAAGGGCCAAACGAACCATCTTCTTTCTGGCTAGCAAACGTCCATTCTATCCAAGGCTTCATCTTTTCTATCAATCTTTCATCCTCTAAAAGATAAGCTAATGGCAGGAGCCCATCTAAATAGTAGGGACCACGCTCCCAGCTGTCTCCATTCCCACCAAGCCAGCCATTGTTTTGTCCAACATCTTCCCAATGTTCATCTAAATGGCCAGTGAAACCATTAGCTTGGATTTCCAACTGATTTTTTAACCATCCGCTAGGCTTTACACTTCCAAGTGGCAACGACTGAAAAACGGTTTCTTTTAATCCTTGATACGTTGTATGACTCAAAATCCTCCCACCTTTATCTTCTTTTCTATGTACCGTGAGCCCATTATATTGCTATAATGGTAGAAAAATAATGCAAAATTCAAACAATTTTTTGCACAATCGTAACCTTCTAATGAGGAGAAAAGACAAAATGCTACAATTCAGTGCACCACCTTTACCAATCTTCTTGGCCGCCGGGGAAGATACATATACAATTGGTCAAACTCACCCAAACCGTAATAATATTGGAGTCTTTGATTTACTTGTGGTAACTAGAGGTTGTTTAATAATGGGGGAAAATGGAGAAAAATACCCTGTTGAAGAAAAACAAGCGCTGATATTATATCCTGATAGACATCATTATTCGTTTACACCATGCGAATCTGAAACACATTTTTACTGGATTCATTTTGTTATGTCAAAGGAATGGATTGACATCACTGAGGATTCATCTAGAAGAGGATATGACTTTACAAAATCAGAACATCGAAATGCTTTCTCAGAACAATCATTTTGGATCAGACTTCCAAAGCACGGAAAAATTCAAAACTGGAGTGCAGTTGACGTCTTATGCAGGCAATTACTATTAATAGAAGAAAATACAACCTACTCGTGGGAATGGAAAAGACAAATGCAATTTCAGCAGTTACTGCAAGAACTAGCTAATAAAAATCACTGGGCAAAGTCATCTCCAGCATTAGCCGTGGCAGAACAAGCCGCTTCTTTTTTAAGAAAAAATTTTGCCAAAAAAATAAACTATAAAGAGCTTGGAGAATCACTGAGCTACCATCCTAACTATATTGCGAGATGCATGATAAACACATTAGGATACAGCCCAGTGGATTACATAAACCAAGTTCGATGCGACCATGCAAAAATACTTCTCGTCTCCACAAATTGGAGCATCGAAAAAATCGCGGAAAACTGCGGCTTTCAACAAACTGCGTATTTCAGCCGCTTTTTTAAAAAGAAAGAAGGAATGAGCCCGAATCAGTTTCGGAAGCAGTATGAAGGGCATTAAATTGTAAGCGACTAAGGCGTTTTCAATATTCTTCAAACTGTCTTTTCATCTTTTCTCCTAATTGTTCCAAGCAGGAACGTTTCAAAGTCTTAGCGAATTATTAGTTAAGACCTATTGTTGAGGTGATTAGGTGCTCAAGACAGAAGCTGATTTTTTGAAAAAGTACATTGCTAATGCTCAAGTTGATGTATTGGTCGCTAACCGTACAAAAGTGCCAGTTTCTTGGGGCGAAACGAATTTCACCCCAGAGTTCAATAAATTTTATTACATTCAATCTGGCACTGGCTTTGTAAAAGTTGGTGAGCAAATATATTACCCACGCTCTGGTGAGCTATATTTATTACCTGCTGGGTTAGAGCAATCATATGGAATATTAACGGATGATACATTTGATAAATTCTGGTGTCATTTCTTAGCCAAGGTAGGAGATACACACTTATTTGATTTAGTTAATGCTCCTCTTTTTATTAAAGTAGAAGAATCAACTAAGCTACAAAAGCAATTTGGACAGCTTATTAAACATTTGGAGAAAAACTCATTATCATCCTTATTTTATGTTCAATCAATTATATTGGAAATGATCGCATTCATGTTAGAGGGACATGACCAAGTAAAATCCCAACCTTTTTCTAACCCCTCTTTTGAAAATATTGAAGAAGCTAACCAATATGCAGAAAGACAATTATCTGAGAATATTTCAATCGAAGATTTGGCTACTGTTGCTGGCTTCCATCCAAATTATTTCATACAACTCTTCAAACAATTTACGGGTACCTCTCCGATTCGATTTCTTAATCAAAGACGGATGGAAAAAGCTCGCAATTTACTTACAACTACTAATCAAACTATTTCAGCTATCGCCGATTCAGTAGGGATGGAAGTATCTTACTTTTCACGGATGTTTCGTGAACAATTCGGTTTCACGCCATCACAATATCGAGACATGATGACCAAAAGGAACAGGCATATATAACCTGTTCCTTTTGGTATTTTAAATTAAAACGTACTTGCTGGGTTCGTTATTGGACACCATCTTGAAGTAAGCAAGAAATCTATTAGAATTTTTTTTGCTGCGTCAGTATTAATATAGTTTAGTGCCTCCACTGCATGGCCTCTTACATAACGATTTTCATCTTCCAGGGCTAAAGCTAAATGTGAAACAGCTGCATCTGCTTCTGAACCAAATCGGCAAAGGGCCAGTCCAGCAGTAAATCTTGTTTGAACATCTTCATTTTTTAGTCCTTGAATCAATGCTGCCACTGCAATTTCTGTAGGCTTTTGAATCATACTAATTGCATCGATGGCTGTGTTGCGAACAAATGAAGATGGGTGGTCCACCAATTCATTTAGCTGTGGCATCGCTGATGAGGCGAGTCCCCTTAATTCTCCAAGGGCAAAGGCAGCGTAGGCGATTACTTGAACCTGATCACTTTCAAGTGCTTCCAATAGTGCCGGGACCGCTTTTTCTCCTGCAACAGACAGTCCGTAAGCCGCCAGTCGAGAAATTTTTGGCTCATCTGAATGCAAAGCTTTTACCAAAGCCGTGATTCCATCCTCTCCCGAAGCCGCTAATTGATAGGTTGCATTAATGGCGTCTGGTTCATGTTCTCCCATCATCGTTTCGGAAAGTTTCTCGATATTAACGTTTTGTTGCGTATCAGCCAAACTTCCAATTTTTCCAGATAGCCAATTCCATGTTTCTTCCCACATTTCTTCATGCTGAAAAAGTAAGTCATTCGCTGATTCAGGTGTTACCCAGTTTGTATTTTCGTTATTCCAGCTTGGAGCAATTGGAGCTTCAGTTCTCATGAACTCAAACTTTAACATATATCGTGGCTGTCCAAGCGTATTGGCTGTAGCTCTATGCCAAATATCGTAATGGATTAAGATAAATGTGCCAGCTTCGCCGCTAGCAAGCGCTTCTTTTTCCATTTCATCTTCTTTAAAAACTCTCGTCTCATAGTTTTGCGTTCCTGGCATCACACCAGTTGGACCCAATTCGACCGGCGTATCTTGAGGAAAATACATAATCATCGCCCACCACGGATGATGATTTCGCATTCTGTTATAACCCCAATAACTATCTTTGTGCCATCCGCCAGGTTGAGGAGAGGCATTAAAATGACCGTGGCGATGAGTATGCATCAAATAATTTGAGCCAAGGACGCTTTGTAGAGCACCATGTACAGCGGGATGATTAAATACCTTCTGTAACTCTGGTACCCGTGGCAATAAGTTATTACCTGGATTCCCTTCTTTTTCATATACATGATTCAATTTCTCCATAAGCTGTTCATGAAACTCTGGTGAAAAATCAGTTTTTAAAATAAGATACCCTTTCGTAATAAATTCGCGCATCTGTTCGTCCGTCAATAAAGTAGCTTGTTGCATCACCATTTTCATCCTCCTCCTAGTTATGAATTAAAAACTTCATACATTTCCAATTATATGTAGTTCAAATATTATTAATATAGACGATATTAAGGTAGATTAGTACAATACTAAGAAGCTTTATGGCAATGGATTTTTAGATGATTTACATAGACAAAGAAGGAGAAGAAAATGTTTTTGTTTTTAAGTTTTTTAAGAAGAAAAAGGAAGAGCTTAATCTAAAGCAGGTTAATTCTAAATCCAAACAAGACAACACTAAATCTAATGAACGGATTGCTAAAAGAAAAGGAGAAATAGGAGAATACAAAATTGATATTCAACTCGAACAATTCCCCAAGGATTGTCGCTTTTTAAGCGATTTGCTTGTTGTAAATCCGAAAGCAACATCAGGGTATTCACAAATTGATCATGTTGTTCTAACTCCTTATGGAATTTTTGTCATTGAAACGAAAAACTATCAGGGTACCATTTACGGAGGAAAAGATCGAAAAACTTGGCTAGTCAATGGCAAATTCAAAATGATGAATCCTTTTGTACAAAATTATGGACATATCAAAGCGTTAAAAGCATTGATTGATGAAAAATACCGTGATCTATTTATTTCAATGGTTTCATTTACAAAACGTTGCACATTTAAAGTGGAGCTAGACTATCGCAAAATTCAGTCCAACGAATTGATTGTATACGACATTGAATTATCAGAGTTTATCCTTCGCAAGCTTTCTATATTAAAAATACAACACAAAGAACCTCTACTAAATGAGCAAGACATTTTAGCAATATATAATAGTTTTTATAGAGCAAACATTGTTGATCCAAAGATTAGAGAGGAACATACCCACGGATTAAAAGCTCAATTAGAAAAAACAAACGTTCCATCTACTTGCACTGTCTGCAATCAACCTGTTACTGATAAAGTTAAGTCTTACTGCTTAAGTAATAAAAAATTCAACGGTAAAATCTACTGTTTCGAACATCAAAAGACAGTACATTAAAATAAGGGAACATAAAATATCCTCATTCCACGGATATTTTATGTTCCCCCTCTAATTGCCTTTGCTTCATACCTAAGTATTTTTTTCGTAAAATGAATATAGTCCGTAAAATACCCATCTACATTTAAAGCTTTCACACGTTTTTGCTCTTCTTTTTGCGTATCCGGATTTGTGAAATATACATGTACTTCTTTACTGTTTCGATGTAAGGCATCGACCATTTCCCTCGTTACATTGGACGCTTCCACACCTATCATTGGGTAAGAAACGGATAAAGCTTTTCGTAAATCAAACTTACCTTTACCAAATAGAAGGGTTAACGGAATTTCAGGGGCTAATTCATTCACTTTTTTCAAACTAGCTTCTGAAAAAGATTGAATCATAACTAAATCTTTATTGATCAAATCATATTTTTCCAATAACTGTATTAAAGGTACTTCCATCTTCAATTTACCATCCACAAGACGGGTTTCAATATAATACATTTCAGAACCTCTAAAAGTCTGGATGACTTCCTCTAATGTAGGAATAGTTTCCATTGTCGTTTGTTGATTGAATACAGCAACCGTGCTAAATGATTTCAGTTCCTCTAAAGTAAAATGGGAAACGTCACCTGCTCCATTAGTCGTTCGATCAATTGTTTCATCGTGCATCACAACTAAACTACCATCTTTCGTCATTCGCAAATCCATTTCTAGTGCATCAACACCGTCATTGGCTGCTAGCTTATAGGCTGTTATCGTACTTTCATTGAAACGATCATTTGCACCACGATGAGCAAAGATTTTAGGCGAACCCATTTTAGCATGCTTCAAATTGTGATCCGAAGTATGAAATAGTATATGGAATGTAATGGCCATCATTATGACCAAAAGGCCAATATGTATGTTTTTAAGTATATAATTTTCGTGCATTTCTGATGCGTAATGCTTTTTCTGGATAGTCTGAAATAATGGCGTCCACACCTAAATCAAGAAGGTGCATAATTTCATACTCATCGTTTACGGTCCAAACCCGAATATTTCCATTCAAATTTTTCAAATAATGATTCCCCATTAAGACAATGCGTTTTGATATGTGCAGTCCTTCCATATCAAACGTTTGAATATAATCATTTGGATGGGGAAGCTGATGCTCATATAATAAGGCAATCTTTGATGAAGGATCCAATTTTTTCATACGAACCAAAGTTGGTAAATGAAAAGAAGAATAGATAACGTTACGATTATTTCCATATTGTTTAACGACTTTTAATACTTTTTCTTCAATGCCCTCATAATCTACTAGATACGTCTTTAATTCAATGTTCAGTTCGATATCATAAGGTGCAAGAAATTCTAGTAATTCCTGTAGCGTCGGTACACGCTCTAATTCCCAGGACTGGTCATAGTGTGGAAAATGGGGAAACTTTGCCCCTGCACTATACTCCTTTATCTCCGCTAAGCTTAAGTTTTTAATATATCCCATGCCGTCTGTCGTTCTATCTAATTTCTCATCATGAATCACAACGATTTCCCCATCGCTTGTCATATGTACATCTATTTCTAGGCCATCTACACCTTGCTCGATTGCTTTCTTAAAACTAATCATTGTGTTTTCAGGATAGATTCCCATGCATCCGCGATGACCATAGATTTTAGTTTCCATTATTTTAACACGTCCTTTATTTTATATAGTTAAAAGAAAATCATTTACTCTATTATATTAGAAATAATCCATTCAACGGACAGAAAAGGCAAGAGCCTAAAGTACGGGGGGAGAGTCTTTAGGTGATCTTGCCTACTACGATGATTAGTATCACTTGACTAGCAATAAAAATATTTTACTCACAAAATATTATTTACCTCTAGCTGCATTTGCTTGTTCTATTGCACTATTGAGTTGGTTCACTGCCGTTTTATACGCTTCATCTACATCTCCACCGTTATAAACTGTTTCAAGTGCTGTTTCAATAATTTTTCTTTCTTCAGGAATCATATCCATAACAGCACCTTGTGTGGCAAAAGATGATTTCGTATCTTGAAGCTGATTAATCGTTATTTTTAATTGCGGCATTTTGTCATGAGCGTCTTTAACGATTGGTTCGTCATAGGCAGCAGGGTTGATTGCAAAATAACCAGTGCCTACATGCCACTGAGCTTGTATTTCAGGAGATTGTACATACTTCATGAAATCCCATGCTGCTTTTTGTTCTTCATCCGATTTGCCGTCCACCATCCATAGACTAGCACCACCAATGACAACACCTTGGCGTTCTACACTTCCTGGATGAGGCAAGTAAGCTATTCCCACTTCAAATGGAGCATTATCAATAACATCTCTTGAACTTGCAGATGATTGTATGAACATCGATACGTCTCCAGCTAAAAAACCGGCAACCATGTTATCTTCATTTGTACCATAATTTGCAAATGTTCCATCATCAACCATACGTTTCACCCAATTAAAGATTGATTTACCTTGTTCATCAGTGAACCCGATTTCTGTAGGCGAATCAGTACGACCATTATCATTGTTCATTAATAAAGCGCCTTGGTTTGCTAATAATTGTTCGAATAACCATCCATAAGCTTGTAAGGCAAAACCTTTCATTTTCTGGTCGGATTTTAGGATAACTTTACTGGCTTCCTCTACTTCTTCAAATGTTTGTGGTGGGGATTCAGGATCCAAACCAGCAGCTTTAAATGCATCTTTATTATAATACATGACAGGTGTAGATGAGTTAAATGGCATTGAATAAAACTGATCATCAATTTTATAGTAGTTTACAATATTTTCTTCTAAGTGATCCATGTCATATCCTTCTGCATCAATAAATTCTTGGATTGGTTTAATAAAACCACTGTTAATCATCGACATCGTTCCAATTTCAAATACCTGAATCATCGTTGGCGCATTATCAGTACCAGCAACACTATGAAACTTCGCTAATGATTCATCATATTTTCCTTGATACTCAGCATTTACTTGTACGGAATCTTGAGAATTATTATAGCTTTCTACTACAGCATTCAGTGCTTCCTGTCCTTTTCCACTCATCGAATGCCAAAATGTTACAATTTGCTTTTTTGGGCTTTCGTCTTTTTTCTTTAGATCATCATTTGATGAAGTTTTTTGACCCGTTGCAGCTTGAGGAGAAGCTTCTCCCGAACTGCATGCCGCCATAAAAAATACTACCATTAGCATTAATAACGGTAAGCCCAATATCTTTTTCATGTCCACATACTCTCCTTTTATATGAAAAATGATTTCCGCATATTGCGGATAGAAAACCAATAGTCTTGAAGACTGCTCTAAATTATTTCAATGCACTTTCAGCTAAGCCTCTTTGTAATTTGTTTTGTCCAAAAAACAATATAATTAACGTTGGGATTACGACGATAATAGCACCAGCCATGATGACACCCCAGTCGTTTAATTGCTCTTGTGTCTGTAATTGTTTTAAACCAATTTGTACAGTACGTACTTTATCGTTTGTCGTTGAAAGCAGCGGCCATAAATACATATTCCAGGATGTTAAAAATCCATATACTCCTAAGGTAACTAAACTCGTCTTCGCTACTGGCAATACAATTGTAAAATAGAACTTAAAATCGCCAATTCCTGCGACTTCGCTTGCTTCCTTCAATTCTTTTGGTATTTGCTTAAAGGTCTGCCTTAATAAAAATGTTCCAAATGCTATCGCAAAGAAAGGCACAGATAAGCCTTGGTATGTATCAATCCATCCTAGGTCACGAATAGTATGAAAGTTTGGAATCACTGATGCTTCAAAAGGAACCATCATGGTAGCGATAAAAATGTAAAATAGAAAATCTCTACCCTTAAACTCTAAAAACACAAAAGCATAAGCAGCTAAACTAGAAAGTAATAATTGACCTAGCATGATGACAATGGCAACTACAAAACTATTAAATAAATATTTAAATAAAGGGAATTGGTTAAAGGCTTTTATATAATTATCAAATGACAATTCCTTTGGTAAACTCCCTGTCATAATATCTTGATTCGTCATAAAGCTCATAATAAACGCCATAATCGTTGGTGCAAAGACGATGATACTTGTCAGTATAAGCAAGGTATATAAAGTGATTATTTTACTGATAGGCACAGTCATTGGTAATGAACCTTCCTTTCACCTAGCTTAAATTGCAAGATTGTCATCAATAGAATGATGATAAATAACACAATGGCTTGGGCACTTGCTGAACCAAATTTATAATTAGTAAAAGCTTCCCGATAAATCGAATAAACGATTAAATTGGTAGTATTTTGTGGCCCGCCTTGCGTTAAAATATCAATTTGCCCAAACGTTTGGAAGGCGTTAATGATCGTGACGGTTATTACAAAAAATAAAGTTGGTGACAACATGGGAATCGTGATGCGTCTTAGTTTATAAAAATAACCAACTCCATCAATATCTGCACTCTCATAAAGATAAGCATCAATCGATTGTAATCCACCTAATAAGATCAAAAATGTAAACCCGAGATTCATCCAGATTGTTGTAACAGCTATAGCAAATAATGCCCAGTGAGGATCCGTTAACCAACCGATATTTTCTAAGCCAAACGCATTTCGAATTTGATTTAGTAACCCAATGGTTGGATGAAATAAATATAACCAGAATACAGATGCAGCTGCGACAGATATCCCCATAGTTGAAGCGTATATGGTGCGAAAAAAACCGACACCCTTTACCTTTTCATTTGCAATAATGGCTAAAAATAGACTAATAATAATCGTGATTGGAACGGTATAAAGGACAAATAAAAAAGTTGATTTAATACTTTGCAAAAATATTGGTGACGTAAATATATTGACGTAATTATCCAATCCAACAAACACAGTAGTTTCCCCATTTGCTTTCGTTAAGAAAAAGCTTAAATAAATAGTTCGGATCATTGGATAGAATAAAAAAACACTAAATAAAACAATAGAAGGCAGTAGAAATAACATTCCTTTAATAAAACTTTTAAGCCTTTGGTACTTTCTCACTTGATGAAAATCAATCGAACTAAAATCACTTGTTTGAACAGCTACTTGATCCATGCTCATATTGCTACTACCTCTTGTTGATTAGCTATTGAGGCTGCTTTCATTAATAAACCTGATTCTGAATCAAAGAAATTAAAATAATCAACAGATATTTGGACAGGAACCCGATCTCCAACATTAACCATCCATTGACCAAGCCATTTAGCTGACCAAAGTTCTTTGCCAACTTCAAATGTGACTAATGTTTCATTGCCCAGCTGCTCCACATTTATGACCTCTACCTCATGTGTTTTGTTATCACTAGTACCAAAAGGAATATGCTCCGCTCTTATTCCTACGGTAAAATGTCTGCCATTCGGTATCTGCAGTACAATAGAAGAATCTAAAGGGATATGGAGAGTATTTTCAATGACAATTTTCTGATTCGTGATGACTGCTCTACCCTTATTCATTTTTGGCGATCCAATAAAAGACGCAACAAAGAGATTGGCAGGTTCATTGTACAAAGTGATGGGTGGACCAACTTGCTGGAT
The DNA here is from genome assembly GCF_022900255.1 of Lederbergia wuyishanensis. Classification (GTDB taxonomy): domain Bacteria; phylum Bacillota; class Bacilli; order Bacillales; family Bacillaceae_C; genus Lederbergia; species Lederbergia wuyishanensis. Next base: position 24,049 of record NZ_JALIRM010000003.1, on the reverse strand, counting down.
TACTCCGTCATTCAATACCATAATTCGATCTCCCATCGTCATAGCTTCAACTTGATCATGTGTTACATACACCATAGTTAGCCCTAGTCTTTTTTGCAAACGTCGAATTTCAATTCTCATATTTGCACGAAGTTTTGCATCTAGATTAGAAAGTGGTTCATCCATCAGACAAAGAGGAGCTTGACTTACGACTGCTCTTGCCAATGCTACTCGCTGCCTTTGACCTCCAGAAAGTTCTTTCGGTTTGCGCTTTAATAATTCACTTAAGCCCATCATATCTGCTGCCTCAATCAAGCGTTTTTTCTGTTCCTTTTTATCAACTTTCTTTGCACTCAAACCGAATAATATATTTTGTTCCACAGTTAAATGCGGATATAATGCATAGTTTTGGAATACCATCGATAAATTCCGATCTTTCGGTGGAAGGTGATTTACGGCTCGATTATTGATTTTTAATGTTCCACCATTAATTTCCTCGAGACCTGCAATCATTCTTAGCAATGTACTCTTACCTGAACCAGAAGGACCAACTAGTACGAAAAATTCCCCTTGTTCAATTGATAGATTAATTCCATTTAATACGTGTCTTTGCTTATCGTATGTTTTTGAAATATTAACCAACTCAATTTGCCCCATGCTTAGCCTCCTTTTGATGTGCTAACCATATTGAACCACATTTTTTCACAACGAAATTGTAATTAACTGAATTTTTACACTCTATTAAATGCAAATTAACAACTTTTACTATTCATTAACCGATTGTCAATAAATGGCGAGGAAACACATTAACTTCCATTAAACATTTGCCTACAATCTCATCCGATTCACTTTTATTGCCTTAGCAAAAACTTCATTGGAATAAATGTAAAAAAATAAAGTGCAGAGTTATGAACTATTAATGTTCATTAACTCTGCACTTTAGCGTTTGGATTAAATTATATAAAATCTATTGTTTTGATCATCAAAATAGAAATGGAATCACACAGTGATTCCATTGACCCTTACTTCATCACGAATTTTTACGATTACGAATAAATCCAAATTTTGCACAGTTTCGTCATGTAGGAGTGAATAGATAAATCAAACCAATCTTCACTCTCAAAAAACTATCTCTTCTTATTTCGCATAATAAATGCCACAACCATCCCAACTGCCAATCCAATCCCTAATGATGTAAATATAATATAACGCTGATTTACGTTGTCTTGTTTATCGGGATTAACCTGGTTTCCCAGTTTTTCAACGGTCTCCGATTTTTTTACTTCTTTCCCATCTGGAGATGATTCTTTTGCAGGCTTTTCTCCTTCTCCCAATTCTTTTAAATCTTCGGTAGCTGCAGCCAATTCAGCTGTTCTTGAGCAAAGATTCACTCTTAACTGTCCATCCACTTCATTCGCATACACAATATACTCTTCATTTAAGGAAAAATTAAAGCCACAACTAGCTGAATCTCTTTCCGTGTACACAATCAATTCTGACTGATTACTTCCTTTCCAAGATTGATCGACTGCAATTTTTACCTCAACTAAATCTGCGGAAGACTGGATTTTTTTATTTTGATTTGGATCTACTATTTCAACCACTTTACCTGAAAAAACAGCACTACTACCCTCTACCCCCTCCTGAACAGTGCCCAATGGGACACACGAACAAGCAAAACCTTTAGTTGGTGAAAAGGCAAAAAATATAAAAGTGATTGTCACTATGCTTATTAACCAATGAAGAACTTTCATCCTGATCACTCTCCTTTTTCTTTTTAGACGTTTAAGAAACAAGTTAGTTACAAAGAACCGTAAAGATAAACGAATGTTTTTCACTTGCCAATAGATACCACACCAACCACAATAAGACATCTCATCATGTTCGTCCACCTTTTAGTAGATGTCTTGATTTTTTTTGCGCATTATTATATACTACTTTTCGTAATAAACGAACAATAATCTTGTTTGATATTATAATGTTCGTTTTTTAAACTACTAGGAGGATTGGACAACTATGGAAATAAAAGGAATAATAAGAATTTTTATTGTAGTTATGATTGCTGCCATCGCTTTAGTCGGATGTTCAACACCACTGTCAAAACCAAAAGAAAAAGCAGCCAAGTCCGAACAATCAGAAGCGAGGACTTTTGGTATTATAGGAGCAATGAAAGAAGAAGTAGAAATTTTACATGGCAAAATGAACATTGAAAAAACTGAAACTGTAGCAGGAATGGTTTTTTATAAAGGAACGCTAGATGGTGAAAAGATTGTGTTAGTTCAATCCGGTGTCGGAAAAGTCAATGCAGCAGTGTGTGCTGAAATATTAGTTGATCATTTCGGAGTCAACTATCTTATTAACTCAGGTGTTGCCGGTGGTCTTAATCCTGATGTAAAAATAGGAGATATCGTCATTTCCACAGATGCCGTTCAACACGATGTAGATATTACTGCATTAGGAGAAGAACCAGGCGTGATTTCTAGAATGGATACAAGTGTTTTTAAAGCAGATGACAAGTTAATTCAATTAGCACAGAAAGCAGCAGAACGATTATCAAAAGATATCCATGTTTTCCAAGGAAGAATTGCAAGTGGAGATCAATTCATTGCAAGTGATGAAAAGAAAGCAGAAATCAATAAAAACTTTTCACCATATGCTGTAGAAATGGAAGGGGCAGCTATTGCTCATGTAGCATCTTTGAATAAAACACCTTTTGTCGTTATTCGAGCTATCTCTGATGACGCAAGTGGTGAGGCGGATGTAAAGTATGAGGACTTTGTAAAATCGGCTGCCAAAAATGCAAGCGAGATGATCGAGCAAATGATAAAAAGTGCCAGCGAAAATCTCTAATCTAATCATGTTTCAATCATAAATAAGGACTCCAAAAAGTCGGATATCTAACTTTTCGGAGCCCTTTTTTTATTGATTCTTTTTTAACTTAGCAGTACTTCCTCTTTCAATGAGCTTTGTATTTATCGTTACAACTTTTGATATATCACGCTTTGTATTAATTCGTTCCATTAACACTTCGTAAGCAGCTTCACCCATTATTTCGGTGTAAAGTTTGATTGTTGTAAGCGGCGGAACCATAAATTGAGCGGAGGATATATCGTTAAAGCCAACGATACTTAGATCCTCTGGTATTTTAAGCCCGAACTCATACGCAGCCTTATAGCACCCAACCGCAATCGTATCATTTGCAACAAACAAAGCAGTTGGTTTATTTTCATTCTGCAAAAGTTCTTTTAATAAGCTATAACCGTCTTCAGGATGATAGCCTCCGATTTTGACAAACATCTCATTAAAAATACCACGTTCGATTAAGTATTTTTCAAATACATCTTGCCTTAAATCTTTGAAACGATTGCCATACATATCATTATCGCTTCCGCCAATAAAGGCAATTTTGCGATGACCTAAACCGTACAAATGATCAAGTGCTTTTTTGGTTGCCGAATTAAAATCGATGCCAACTGAATCAAAGTGCTCATCTGGATTGGAATCCACGATAACACAAGGCTTATCGACCTGTTTAAAAAATTCGATATCTGCACGATTAAACATTCCGAGACAGACCAGACCGTCCAACTTTTTGAGTTTTTCCTTTGAAGCTTCTTTATTAACTCTATAAAGCTCCAAACCTTCACTCTTGATCTTCTTTTCAATTGCTACCCGGATGGACAAATAATAAGTATCGGCAAGTTCTTCCTCTAAAGAATAGGATTGATAAAACCCGATCATTCGGCTGTTTTTCTTATTTTGTTTGGCAGGCATTTTATAATTTAATTCTTCCGCTGCCTCAAACACCTTTTTTCTAGTATCCGGTGTTACATTTAGGGTTTCATCATAATTGAGAACACGTGAAACCGTCGTAATGGAAACTTGTGCTCGTCTCGCAATATCTTTAATCGTCGCCATCAGCCATCCCCCAACTCAATAAAGTTAAATCATGAATTACTTAATGGAACTTTCAGCTTCGCCAAGCCTAACTTCGTTTCTGATAAAATAATGGCAAATAGAATAATGACGGCCCCAAGCACCATTTTCGTAGTGACGATTTCATTAAGGATAATCACTGAGAAAATCATCCCAAATAGTGATTCTGTCGAAAGAAAAATAGCTGCTTTTGTTTCCGAAATGTATTTCTGTGCAGAGGTTTGCAATATAAAAGCAATCGTCGTTGAGAAAATCCCAAGATATAAGACAGGTAAAAGAGCTTCCTTATCCATTGCCATTGTACCTTCACCTTTGAAAATAATCACAACAATGCCAATCACAGCTGCTGTTAATAATTGCACTAATGTAAGTAAAATAGGGTCCTCATTATTTACATATTTAGCAGTGTAAAAAATATGAAAAGCGAAAGCAACCGCACATAATAAGGATAATGAATCCCCTATATTAAGTTTAAAGGAATCCTGCAGTGACAGCAAACCTACACCTGTCATTGCTAAAAATGCTCCAACTAACTCAAAGCGATCTAATCGTTTTTTATATATCAAATAGCCGATAAAAGGAACGATAACAACATTCACCGCCGTTAAAAACGCATTTTTCGATGGTGTTGTAAATTGTAGTCCCACCGTTTGCAATGCAAAAGCGATATAAAGAATCGTTCCCAAGAAAATGCCTTTTAATAAAATAACACGATTCAACTGTTTCAGTTTCTTAAAAAAGAAAACCAATAATATTACACCGCCCACTAAAAAGCGAATGGCCATCATTTGATAGGGACTATAATGATCTAGCGCAACAGCACTTGCAACGAATCCACTTCCCCAAATAATCGCCGTAATTAATAGTGCGATCTCCCCAAGATATTTTTTCATTTAAGCCTCCGTTACTTTTTCATGTAAAAATAGTAAAAACACACTCGACGTCCATGCAAATGATGTATCAACTAAGCCTTTCCCAGTAATCGGATCGAAGTTTTCAGCCATTCCGCCTACTAATGTCACTTGCAAAAATTTATCTCGTAGACGTTTCGCCATTTCCTCAAATCCAAAGGACGCCAACGAATCGATAAATAAATACGTAACAGGTGCCCAAATCGGACCGAGCCAATAGCCATTTTCTTTATAGTACGGGCTATCAATCCGCTCCGTTGCTAGTCCAAAATTCGCTTCAAAATGTTCCGCTAATTCACGAACTAGCTGCTGCTTCACCTTTTCTTCTAAACGATAACCTATCATAATCGGCAATTTTAAAATCAAACTTGAACGTGCTTGAATCGGGTCGGCATTTTTTCCATAGCGCCCGAAAAAGCCGTTCTCATCATATAGCCGTTCCATTAATAATGAAAATAATTGATCAGCTTGCTGCTTAAATTGTACGGACTCTTCTTCCTCTCCAAGTATTATAGCAAAAGATGCTAAAATATCGCAGGAGCGGATAAGAAAAGCTGCAAGATCGGGAGCCTCAACGACCATACCTGCATGAAATAGAGACGAATTATCCCAACCCGAATCATTTCCGTGCTTATAATGAGGCAAACATCCAGTATTTGTACGGTATTCAGCAAAATAGCTCATCACTTTTTTGCTTGATTCATATATGGCTCGAAGACGTGTTTCTTCTTTAAAATAATCATTCATTGCCATTAGCTTTTCATACGTATATAGGAAAATTGGTGGTTTTATACAGTTATAGGAAGAAAACTTATCATTTACGAAGTCAGGGTAAGCACCTGATTCATCTTGATGCTCGATAAAAATATTGATTTGATCATAGGCAAGCTCTGGATATTTTTCCGCTAAAAGTAATGCTCCGAAACAATTATCCCACGACCAAATATTGTACATCCAAAGCTTTGACATGTACATAGCATACCCTGGAAGTACTCCCTCTGGCCGAACAAAATTTGCCCAAGTAATATATGACGCCCTTTCAAGTGAAGGCATAAATTCCGCATCATTATAGCCTTTACTCATATGGCTAAACCATTTTTCATACTGCACACTCAACTTTTCCTTGCCAGTTGCGAAATCGTCATATTGCTTTTCCTTATACACGGTACGATAATTGCGGAGAACAAAATGACCATCTTGTAAATGAATGCGAATAAAATGGTTGCCAATCGTGTTCCACGGTGCCTCGATATCCATTACACCTGCAAGCTTTACGAGCATTAGTTTTAGCTCTTTTGAGTATATATGATATTCGTACAGATTCTCAGATAGCTCCATGAATGAATCATATTTTCCGTTTTCCGGTTCAAGAGAAAGAGTGACACCTTGAACTTGAATATGAAGTTCATCCTCTTCTGGAATAATGATTTCTGCAAAGCGAGAAGAATCCCCCTTTACAGAAAGCTTCACTGCAATTTCAGATGCCTCAACCTCTGCGTCACAAGGCTGTCCATCTTTCAAAAGCCCAAGTTTAAACAAACGAGACGGAGCTTCATCTCCACCATGCACATCACGAATATATATATCTTGATTATCCTTTTCCTGCGATACACAAAAATAAGAACCAAATCGCGAAAACGGAATTTCTCTAATGTCTAATTTCAATCTTAATCCCTCACTTTTCTCCTAAAACTAATGTCCCTGTTTATAGCAAAATGAGGGTGTTTCGCATATCAATTTGAAACACCCTTACATTCAATCATTTAGACTTATAAAATTTACTTTCTTCTACAATATCACTGCGCTTAATGTTTCGAATTTCAAGATCAATCGTGAAATCCTCAAAGCCGACACGGTAAGGCGGAAGTTGATCTTCCCCACAGCTATTGCTGCCAAGTCCACTTTGCTTATAATCAATTGTCAGCACATTGTAAGGTGATTTTTTGATATTGCCAAGGTGCTTCGCTTCTTCAAGATTCTCTGTTGTATAGTCATGAATTGTGAAGTCGCGCTCTTCTTTTGATTGGATCAAAATGGACTTCTCCTCGTGAGACAATGCAAGGAATGATGTATCAGTTCTCGCACCATTTTCTTGAGGATACACATAATCCGTGTGCATATCTGCCACTGTTTTTTCATATAAACCGATGAGCTGACTACGTTTGCTATCTTGATAGCTTTCTCCATCCCCGCGACCAAACCATGTAACATGGTCAAACGACTCGTTCATATGAAGTTCAATTGCAATTCTCGGAAGCATCGGCGGAATTTCTTCACCACGAAGAACTTTTTCACCATTCAACTGGATTCGCAAGCTCCCATTTTCATTCACGACATAACGATAAGTAAGATCAAAGCCCCAAGCTTGGTTGACAGTTGAAAAATACTTTTTCACTTCTACGATAATTGCACCATCAACATGCTCATGTGAAAAGGATACAAGCACTTCCTTTGCTTGCTTCAAAAAGTACTTATTAATCCAATCATCCTTTTTGTACATATCATTATCAATAATTGCACGCCAAACCGTGAGTTCGGGACCTTTTTCAATTACTGCTTCTCCATTTACTTCGAAAGTTTCTAGCATTCCTTTAAATTTCGAAAAGACTGCCTTCATCGTTCCATTTTGTAATATTAACTCAAGCGGCGTTTCTTTTACTGCAATTGCATCTTGTACATCTTCAACTACGTTTTGCTTCGTCAATTTTGTTGCTGGAACTAGGAAGTTTTCCTTCGTAATTTCATGCCCTTTTTCAGCATATAGCGTATCTATCGGCTCTACATATTGAACGTAAATATATACATTATCTTCTGATTGGATACGATCAAATGCAAGTGGCAGCTGGATTTCATGTACTTCACCTGGTGCAATCTCAGGTAGCGTTACAGTCACTTCGTCGATTACTTTATCATAAGAAACCGCCTTGGCTTTTAATAAAATTCCTTCAAGATTACGGAAATCATAGCGATTTTCAATACGAATACGCCCTTGATCAGCATCAATTACTTCAGTTACAATCGGCTCGATGACTTTTTTGTACTCGTACAAACCTGGTGAAGGAGTACGATCAGGATAAACAAGTCCATCTATACAGAAGTTGCCGTTTGTTGGGAAGTCACCAAAATCTCCGCCATAACGATAATACACTTCTCCATTTTCATTGACCGTTTCAATTCCGTGGTCACACCATTCCCAAATAAAACCACCTTGCAGACGCGGATATTTACGCATTAACTGTTGATATTCTGTTAATCCACCAGGTCCATTCCCCATCGCATGACCATATTCACATAAAATATGTGGCTTGCAGCCTTCTGACCTTTTACCGATTTCCTCCAAGCGATTCAATCTTGTATACATGGTTGTGTACACGTCACTATAAGCAGCAACACGATCGCCTTCATAATGAACAAGTCTTCTATCATCAAGCTTTTTAATCGCCTGATACATCGCACCGAAATTGCGGCCAGCCCCTGACTCATTACCAAGCGACCACATAATAATACTTGGATGATTGCGGTCACGTTTCACCATACCAACCGCTCTCGCTACGTACTGCTTTTCCCAAAGTTCATTATCACTGATCCAGTTATAATCACCGCTATTTTCAAAGCCATGACATTCCAAATCAGCTTCATCAATGACATACAATCCATATTCATCACATAGATCGTAAAACTCATCCATATTCGGATAATGTGCTGTACGTACTGAATTCATATTGTATTGCTTCATCATTTCTACATCTTTACGCATATGCTCAACTGTGACAGTACGACCTGTTTTCGGATGAGAGTCATGACGATTAACACCATTAAAGAAAATTCTTTTGCCATTCACAGAAATTTGGTTGTCTATTATATCGATAGAACGGAAACCAAATCGAAGTGGAATCATTTCCTTCGTGCCATCCACAAGCTCGTATTCTACTAATAATGAGTATAAATAAGGTTCTTCAGCATTCCATAATTGAGGATGCTCAAAATGCTTTGACACAACAAACTCACCATTTGCCTCTGCATCAATAACAGCGACAACTTGCTTTTCACGATCAAGCACGGTCAATTGCACATTTTTATGCTCGTTTGAGAAAAATTCACCTGTTACTTTTAGGGTAAATCCAATGAAATCTTCATCCGCAATCGTATCAACATAAATATCTGCTAGAGTATCAGTCGTAACGGTATACAACTCTACACTTCTAAAAATACCTGATAGCCACCACATATCTTGATCTTCCAAATACGTACCATCAGAAAATTGATAGACGCGTACAGTAAGGCGGTTGCTGCCGTTTTCGATAAGATCAGTAATATCAAATTCAGATGGGAGACGAGAAATTTTACTAAAACCAGCATGCTCGCCATTTACATATAAATCAAAGGCAGAGTCGACACCGTTGAATTTTAAAATCGTCCGCTCCCCTGCTTTTTTCTCTAGCTCAATATCCTTAAAATAAATACCTGTTGGATTTTCATCTGGCACATACGGCGGATTGAGCGGGAATGGATATAATACATCTGTATAGTGCATCTTGCCATAGCCCTGTAGCTGCCAACATGAAGGTACTTCAATTGTTTCTAATGAAGAAATATCAAATCCCTTTTGCTCGAACCCTTCAGGCGAAAATTCAGGTGCCGGTAAAAATAGAAACGGCCATTCTCCATCGAGCAATCGGTAGCCTTTACTATTTTTCTTATCGAATGTGAAAGCTTCTTCCTTGTTTTCATAACGCCAAAAATTTGTATGAGCCGGAAGTTTATTTATATGAGTGAGATGGACATCTTCCCATCTTTTTAACGCTCTTTGCATTTCTTACCTCCAAGTGATAAACGTAGTAGAAGGGAAAACGCCAAGAGTTTTCCCGTTTGTCTGTTCTATTTAATCGAACCACTTACACCTTCCACAATATATTTCTGTGCAAAGAAGAAGACGAGCACAGGCGGAATAATCATGATGAGAGTGATCGACATGATTGGAATAATTTGCAAATCATGTACACCTTTAAAAGCAGCTAGCCCAAGAGCCAACGTATATTTTGATTGATCTTGCAAGAAGATTAACGGTCCTAAGTAATCATTCCAAACTAGCAATATATTTAGTACCGCAATCAAAATAAGTGGTGCCTTCATGATTGGAAGAAAAATTTTATAATAAATTTGAAATTCATTCGCACCATCAATACGCGCCGCATTTTCCATGTCCTTAGGAATATTCATCAAAAATTGACGCAATAAAAAGATGTAATAAGCGGAACCGAAAAAGGCTGGTACGATTAATGGCTTTAACGTATTAATCCATCCGAATAAATTAAACTGCATATATAGCGGGATCATCGTTACGTCCCACGGAATCATCATCGTTGATAATAAAATGACGAAAAGAATATTCTTATATTTAAAATCATATCGAGCAAAGCCGTAGGCAACGAGCGAGCACGAAAGCAACTGACCAAAAGTCGTCATTGTTGTTACGATAATTGAGTTTTTCAAGTAAGTGCCAAATGGCTGACTTGTCCACGCATCGATAAAATTATGAAATTGTGGAATTGCCGGGAAAATTTTAGGCGGAAACTGAGATACTTCCGCATTAGATTTTAATGCCGTTAAAAGCACCCAAATAAACGGAAAGAGGAAATATAATGAAAACAATATTAAAAACGTATAAATAACGGCTTTATATGTTCTTGAAATCTTCATGCTTTCTTCCCCTTTCCTTTTTGGACTTCTGTTTCATAAAACACCCATGCAGATGATGATTTAAAGATGATCATCGTTAAAATTAAGATGACAACAAACATGAACCACGCATTAGCACTTGCATATCCAAGCTTATGATGCTTAAACGCATTGTTGTACACGAATAGTCCATAGAAATACGTTGATTTCAACGGTCCGCCCCCTGTTAAAAGCAAAACGAGCGTAAGTTGCTGCAAGGCGTTAATGACCGAGGTAATAATGTTAAATAATAGAGTTGGTGTAATACTTGGTAGTGTAATATGGAAAAATTGTTTTACAGGTGATGCTCCGTCGATTGCCGCTGCTTCATAAAGCTCTGGCGGAATCCCTTTAATATCGGTATAGAAAATGAGCATCATCGTACCTACACCCCACGCACTTGCAATAACGATTGTAATAATTGCCCATTTTGGATCAATTAACCATTTCGGACCTTCAATACCAATAAATGAAAGTAAATAGTTCATAATCCCGTATTCAGAGTTGAAGATCCAGCCCCAAATAATCGAAATCGCCACACCAGAAACAACAGCTGGCAAGTAGAAAATGGTTCGAAACACTTTTATCCCACGAACACGTTGACTAATTAATAATGCAAGAACAAGTGCAATGATTAGATTTAGAGGAACAAAGATAGCAGCGAATTTAAAGGTAATGGTTAATGATTTATAAAATTGCGGATCATCCGTGAACATTTTGGTATAGTTTTCGAGACCAATAAACTTCGGTTCGCTCGTAATTGGCCAATCATATAAACTCATAACGAGTGAAAAAATGAGTGGACCAAGTGTAAAAACGATAATTCCAATGATCCAAGGGCTAATGAATAAATACGGCACTCTCTTTTTCACTAATTGAAATGATTTTTGTTTTTCCTTTGTTTTTACCATGGAAATACCCTCTTATTATTATTTGCTTAGGCTTAGTATCATTGTGACAAACGTTGCAAATAGATTAGAAAAGCGCAAGGCGCGCAGCTTTCGGCGACAAGCAAATGCTCTGAGACGTAAAAAGTTTTTTAGATTTTTAACAGCTCATGTTATTTGGCCTACAGTGAGTGCTGCCTTACGCTACACAGTAAATAATAGAACTAATAAAAAGCTTGTATTTTCTTTGCTTTCCAAAAAGATGGAAGGAAGTAACGGATTAAACTTTAGTTACTTCCTTCATATTTATATCTTCTTACTGAGCAGCATCATTTAAAGCTTTTTTCGGATTCATTAATGTGCTTGGATTGAAAATTTCTTCAAATACTAGGTTAAGATCATCAGCAACTGTACTCCAATCCTCGATACGGAAGGAAGATGGTGTAAAGCCTTCACTATTCTCAAGCATAGAATAGAACACGCCTTTTATTGGATCTTCATTTAGTTTCTCTTGCTCTACAACTGTTTTTAAAACAGGAAGCTCATAATTAATTCTCGCTTTATTCGCTTCTTCGCCTGTCCAGAATTTCATAAATTCAAAGGCAGCATCTTTATTTTTTGAGTCTTTTGACATCGCAAGTCCTGATGAACTGATAACACTTACACTTTTATTTCCTTCAAAATGTGGAACCTCTACAACACCAAAATTAATACCAGCATTTTTGAATGTATCAATATACCAGGCTCCATTGATGAACATACCAACTTTTCCAGTTTTCATTTCATCAGTACCTGATTTTTCAGAAGCAAGTGCAATTTTGTCTTTCTCCATTTTTTGGAACATATCAAAAACTTCAATTGATTTTGGAGAATTCAAATTACCTTCAAGTTCACCATTTTTATCAGAGTAAGCTGCTCCATTGCCCCAAAGGTACATTTCAAAATCATAAGGATCTGGCTTTCCAGAAAATACGAAGCCTGTTGTACCTTTAGCTGAATCTGTTAATTGTGCAGCAACCTTTTGGAAATCATCCCATGTCCAATCCCCTGTAGGATATGGAAGTCCTTTCGCATCAAAAAGATCTTTATTGTAATAAACAACATGTGTTGTATAACCAACCGGAAGACCAAGAACCTTGTCATCTGCTGAATTATAATTCCATAAAGCTTCATAGAAATTATCTTTATAACCAGCTCCTGCACCCTCGATATAAGAATCAAGTGGCTCAAGTGCATCTTTGTATTGCGGATAGTTCCACATATACATTACATCTGGTGCATCCTTAGAGCCCATTCCTGCAGCGATTTTTGTATCGTATTCGGAACCATATGCTTCTAATTTGACTTGGATATCAGAATGCTCTTTGTTGAACTTATCCACTAACTGTTTTTGCAAATCAAGGCTATCCTCAGAATCCCACGTCGCAAAACGAATCAGCGTCTTTCCATCTTTCGTCTTGCCAGTATTACTATCTGAGCTTGAACCACATGCAGACAGCGTTAAGATTGAGAAAATTACAAGTAAAACGAAAATACTCTTTGTGCGAAATTTACTTTTCATCTGATTTCCCCCTTCGTTTGATTCGATTATAAAACAGGTTTTTACTAAATGTAAAGGTTTTATTTCATAGTTTTACTAAAAATATTAAACCTTTAAAACCTTGGAATTTTAAGAACGTTAGAGAAAAAGCAAACGTTATCTTAGGTGTTTTCCAAGTAAATAAAGGTTTAACGCAAATTTTCGATATGAATTAAAAAAGAGATCTTTTAGGAAAATAATTGGAAACGTCACCATTTTTACTAAAATGTACCATGTGAAGAACGAGCATTTTTACTAATATTTAGTCACAGTTCACTATGAGCACTGAACATACCAACAATCTTAAATTTTCATCATTTCCCATTAGAACCAATCTTCATCATTTAAATCAAAACCTCATCAATTATCATAAAATTCCCTTGAACATTTAGATTATTCATATAAGCATCTAAAACATTCATATCCATTTTTTTCATCGCCTTATATATCAAGGTTTAATGCAATATCACATTGTCCCTTTACTTAAAAAACATAGATTTATAATTAGTCATTCAAGAGAGACTAGGAAAATAAGAAATTTAAGGTAGATAAACCAGTGTGACGACAATAAAAAAACGCTCAGATATCAAAAATCTGAGCGTATCTTAGTACATATTCAATACCAAAATTTTTTAAAGTATTTTACTTCTTAATAACATTACAATCTTTAATAATTGCTTATTACCAAAGACTTCCGTAACTAGAGTTAAAAATCTCTTTTTAGTACTTCGTAGAAAGAAATGATATTGTCCTCGCTGCCATTCATTATCCTCTTATAGACTTTATCAATAGGAAAAAATCTCACTTCTTCATCTTTCAAATGAATGATCTTCCCATCACCAAATACCTCTTCTTCTACCCAGCATAGTTTAGGATTCACATATTTCTTTAGCAGTTGACCTAAATAACTGCCCCAAATCAATGACATGGAATAAATTTGATTTTCAGTAGGCATGGTTTTAGTCATTTTTCTTAGTAGATTTTTAAGCAAATTTCCTTTTAAATCTTTAGAATAAAAATCTAATATTTCTTCCAAATCTTTTATATCATCTTCAGAGTATGTAAATGATTTACCAAAAGTCTTAGCATACTCAACTGCTTGTTCACTCATATTTTGATATCTTCACTAATGCCATCGTTCATGGAATTTCTCCCCTTAATTTAACTTCATTATTTAATATTTGACTTAGTTGAAGAGAAAAAAGCAGCAAAAATAGAGCAGAAAACTATTGTGGCACGAGCGTGAATTAGTAAAAATCCCCACAATAATATATTATACTACCAATAAAAAAAATTTAAGAATTTATTCTCCTAACCTATTATCCGGATTAATGCTTATTTTTCATGATATTTAGTTCATTCGGATTTTTATGTATTTGAAAATGTACAAACCGATTAATTGAGCTGAGATCGATTAAATACTTTTTTTACTTTTAAGAAAAAAGCATTATCTTTTAGACAAATTTTTGGTTCTTACTATAATCCCATTATTATAATGGTAATATGGAAATATTATGAAATAATGAGGGGAGGAAAATTAAAAGATCAATCTTATAGTTTTATTTTCAAGATTACTCAAATTTAAGTAGATTTAAATGAGGAGTAGATAATCCCATGATCGAACAACTTCTTGACCAATCAAGTATAATTGTTGCTGCCCATCGTGGATATAGTTCAAAATATCCTGAAAATACATTATTGGCGTTCCAAAAAGCTGTTGAAACTGGAGTGGATATGATTGAGTTTGATCTCCGAATATCGAAAGACAACGAAGTTGTAATCATACATGACCAGACGGTGGATCGGACGACGAATGGTTCGGGTAAAGTACGTGATTTTACATTAAAAGAATTAAAAGAATTGGATGCAGGCAATGGACAAAGGATTCCAACATTAGATGAATTTTGCGAATGGCTTCAACCTTATTCCGATATACTTTTAAACGTTGAAATCAAGCGATGTGGTACCGCTATCGAGGTTGCTGATCGCGCAATAGAGATACTAAAGAAGTATGATTTCCTTGATAGGTGTGTATTTACAAGCTTCGATGCAAATATTGTTGCGTATATTAATGATAAATATCAATTTAAAACACAAGGATTCCCAGATAAGCAAATGTCCAACTATATTCTAGGTGACAATGGAACCTTTTCAAAATTATGGGCCATTGGGATTGATATGAACCTTCTGAATCCAGAAATAGTTCAACGCTACAAGACATCTGGAAAATTGGCATGGTGTTTTTGTCCAGACGATGCGGAACAAGTTAAATATTCATTAGATTGCGGTATAACACTAATGACATGCAATAATCCGGTTCCAGCGTTAGAGTATATTGAAAAAATAAAAAATGTGTAAATTGATAACTATGATAGATACTACTGAACAGTAGTTCATCAGAAACTACCGAGTTGGACGACTTTAAAGAGTTGAAAGGGTTGCTTGATAAGAATGATTTGAATAAGTTCCATGTTCTAAGTACTGAAGATTACTGTAAAATAATTAGTCCCAAATTTAAGGTAAAATATTAATCTAAGTTACCTTTACTAAAGGTAATAAAAAGAGCAGATGCTGATTCACCTGATCAGTGCAACTACAAGCCGTAAAAGGACGACTGGGCCATATTTCAAGCAGAAAAAATAGAGTAACATACCCTATCTGTTGGATTGGAGAGGGCAGTTACTTTTTTTATTTGTGTCCAACTTTACCAATTTTATTAAACTATTTAACTCCTATACTTTCATTTCTTTGTCTTTGCTTTATTTTTGCATCCATAAGTATGTTTCTTTATAATTTACTAAGTCTAACAAACGAGAAGGGAGCGTACTTATGAATAGACTACTCATCATATTATTAAGTGTGATTTTGCTGACTGCATGTACTAGCAAAAAAGAAAAAGCACAAGAAGCTAACAATATTAATGAAAATAAGGTTGAAGTCACACAAACATCTGAGCCAGAGGATAATCAAAAAGATAATACGAAAAACACTGAGGGGCCTGAGAAAAAATCAGATGAAACTACAGTTGAAAGTGTCGGTAATGAAGACTATGCAGAATTGGCAGCAGTGTTCAAGAAAATTGGCAGTGATGAATACGAGAAGGTCATTGAAACAGATAATCCGAATAAAAGAGTGATTTTTTTAGAGGATCAAAATCATAACAAAAAATTTAAAAGCATCTATATTAAGCATGAAAATCGTTTAAAATTGATTGATTTAGAGAATGACCAATTGATAATAAATGAAGTTTTATAACATTAACAGCTCTGCCACATGACTGAACTTAGTTATTTATTAATTTCCAGGTCTGCAATAAACAGTAACATCATGATACATAGGAATTTACCTACTTTCCACTTAATATAAATTAAATATATTTTTTGGCTAATTTAATAGAACAGCAGGAGTAGAATATACTAATTATATTCTCCCCCTGCCCTAGTATCTTTCGTCACTCTAATCAACATGCGTTCTCTCCGCCCATTCCTCCCATAAATTCTTCATTTTCTCAACTTTATCTGGACGTACGGTAGTACTCCTTCACGCAATACTTCAGCAATCGTCACACATTTTCCTCTACACCGCCAAAAGAGGATATTGAGGTATTCGTTTTTCTATACAACCTTATGATAAAACCGGTGTATAAAGTCTTTTGATACCTAGGTAACTACTACAAACTCCATACTTCCGACCTAAAAAAATACCAATTATTTACATTTTATACATCTTTTTGTACAATTTTATATTTAATATTATGTAATCGCTTTCAATACGTTTCAATATTTTCCAAAAAGGGAAATTTAAAAGAAAAAAAGGAGGGTGAATTTGCGCCAAGTTGACTTCTTAGACTATGAACTTCGTCGATTAAGGTTTGATTTTGATAAATGTAACTCTCCTCATATAAAAAAACAAATATATTTAGATATAGATTTGTTACATCAAGCATTACAAAAATTAAAAAATCAAAAATAAAAATTCAAAAGGAGAATTGAAAAATAACATGAAAGTTTTGTCGAATGAATCGCTTTTAGAAACAATTAAAAAAGCGAAGAAACTCCAACTGGATTCAGATTTTATTAAATTACTGGAGTTTGAGATTGAAAGGCGAAATATCTCTGATACCAAAAAGTTTTATTCATGAACCACTTCCCCGCTACTCAAAAAGGTGGAGAGTAATTCCCAGACTCCGAAATGGATTCTGGGAATTACTGCTTTGTAATCAAGGAGTACTCTAAGTGAAAAACTTACAGATTTCCCACATATTCTTACTGCTACAACTCAATTATCCCTTCCTTCATATTGACCCGTATGTTTTGAATCGCACCTGTACGCCATTTCTTTACTGCAGACAATGATACACCTTCCTTATCGGCAATTTCTTGTGTACTCATTCCAAAATAGAAAGTAGCGATTACCCACCCTCTCTGCCTCTCAGTCAATCCTTTACAGTAGGCATCCAACTGTTCTAACTCCAGTGCCTCCACCTTATTTTCATCAACTGACATTTCCCAAAAAGCATCATCTGGATACACAACTCTCTCTTCATCCCGATTCATTTTCGTCATTTCAGTCTGCATCCGACCTTTAATATATGAATACGCAAATGTGGAAAATTTTCCCCTCTCCTCATGGAAACGTTGCTTTGCATCCCACAAAGCAATCAAACCTGTTTGATAAAATTCCTCCCGATTCTTATAAATTCCCAACGACTTCATTACGTGAAAAATCATTCGCTCATACATATTAACCAATTCATAAAAACATTCTCTTTCCATTCCGTTTCCTTCCTGGAAAGCGCGCTTTCTATTGTTTTCTCGAGTACCTTAAAGATAGTAAGAATAAACAATTGAAGCGAATGAACGTTTTATCAAAAATAACGCAATTTCACAATGTCATATCCAAAATCATCTTAATTTTTCAATTTTCTCTAGGCGATTTTTGTAAAATAGTATGATTTGCTTTATCGATTTTTTAATTTTATATCTCTAAAAGTAGAAAATGACTGAATCCAATAGGATTCAGCCTTGAAAATAACTGCATTTCTGAAAAATAAAAGAATCATATCACCCATAGTTTCTTCTATCTCAATTTCTGTTAACATAGAATCTACAAAAAAAAGACTTAATTACTAGAAGGTAGAAAACACCTTTATAATCTAATTCTCATAAATTTAAAAATACGACGACTCCATTATAAAATGTTCTCCCAGGTAATATGTGGATAAAAAAGAAAAATCGAAAATGATTTTGTATTAACTTTTCAAATAAGAAAAAGATTGATATTTAGAGTTTCTATGGAAAGTCCTACAAAATGTAAAGCAAAATTATCTTAATTTTTTCTACAAGATACGCCATTATTTAAAGTGGTTTCTAAAAAAACAAAAAAATAAAAGGACCTTATCCAATTCCCTCAGAAAGACCCCCAATAACTTTCGATATTCACCTTTAAACTATCTTCTATTCCTATAGCATATTATGCTTTTTCTTTGATAATATTTTCAGTTGATTAATAATCTTTTGTTCTACTTCAACATCATTATCTAAAAGAACACCATACAAAAATTCCCCTATATGCGTTTCTTTCCACCTAAAATGCCCGGATACTAAAAAATCCATTTCCTCCAAAGTGAATTTTACTCTTACCCTTACCATATCCCGATTCTGGGGTATGTTTAATTCGGTTGAGAACATTAACCCATGAGGACTGATATTATGAATTTCTGCATTTCCGAAATGACTTACTCTGTCTAGATCACTTTCTAATGCAAGATTAAATTCACACGGAAGAGGCGGTGAAAAGGTGTAGCGAAACGCCTCGTGGCGATTGCTTATCATACATTTACCTCCAAGTTTATTAAAATATCATTCAAATACTACAACCTGATTTCGGCCATTCGTCTTGGCTCTATACAATGCAGAGTCAACTCGATTAATTAATTTCTGTATTTCTTCTCCATTATACTGTGCTATCCCTATACTAATCGTAACTTTAATAGGTGTACAATTATAATCAAAAGATGTTTCGTCAATCACTCTTCTTAATCTATTAGCTACTGATTCAGCTGTTTTAATAGAGGTTTCCGGCAGAAAGATAGCGAACTCCTCACCACCAATTCGAAAAAATATATCTAAACCTCTTATTTGATTATTTATGATTCTCGTTAATCCCTTTAAAATATGGTCTCCACACGGATGCCCATATTGATCATTAATCATTTTAAAATGATCAATATCAAAATAGATTAATTGAAATGATTTACCCGATTTTTCATATTCTGATACGGAACTTTCTAAAAAAAGATCAAAATACCTTCGATTATAAATTCCTGTAAGTGGATCGTGAATGACCAAATCATGTAATTGATCAGTCATTATTTTAACTTTTATCCTATAATAAGCAACGCTAAATAGTATGATTGCATTTACTAATGGATTCATAATTAATACTTTTAACCGTACTGCACTTGAATCACCAATATCTAAGAAATAATACTGAGTAAATATTTCAACACATATATATCCCAATATTGTAATGATTGCTATAGCTCGTTTTGGGTATGTGATTATAATAAGAAACCCGGGTATAAAGAGAAGAGACCATAAAAAGTTATATGCTTCATCATTAAAAAATAATAGTGCAAGAATAATAGGTAAAAAAGAAGTAAAAATAATAATTCCTAGTATTTTATACTTGTGCATTTGTATTCCTTTCATATTTAGAGAAACAAAAAAATCCATTTAATGTTTTTTAAAAAAAGTATAAATGTCCGTAATAATGAATCTACAATCAGGAACGATTGGATTTTTACGAATCTTTACCGTAAGTGTATTTACAAGCTTAGCAATTATATCACGGTCTTTTTCTTCTATTATAAATTCCATCCCATAGCTGTATACATCATCATTTAATTCCTTCATCCATACAAGCTTTCCTATAAATTCAATGTTTTCACCTAGTATTTCAGTTTCCATACTTATAATCATATCGGGTCTTACAGCCATCTTGATGTCAGAGATGAAACTTAATCCGCCTATACTAACATCTTGAATGAGGACCTCTGTTTTCCCTAATGTAACATCCCGACCCATAAACTTAATTATAGTCATATCCGCTAATAGAGGATGAACTAAATTTAGTCGAAAAAATTTACGTCTATTTTCTATTTCTTTATTAAGTTTGCTCGTTTGTGCATTAATTTTAATTTTTCCTTTTTTGAGTAATTCTTTAAATTCTGCAGCTTTAACTGGTCTACTATAGAGATATCCTTGAACTTGATTACATTTGAGGTCACGAAGAAATCGTAATTGTTCTTCTGTTTCTACCCCTTCTGCAATGACATTAATATTAAGGCTTTGAATTAAATTTATAATCCCTTTTACGACTAATTCATCTTGCTTATTTTCACCAATTTCTTTAATAAAGGCACGATCTATCTTAATCGTATCCACCTTGAATTGCTTTAAGTAAGAAAGTGCTGAGTATCCTGTTCCAAAGTCATCTAAAGATACTTTTAATCCTAAATCACTTAATTGATGGATAACGTCAACCGCCAGTTCTTCATTTTCCATTAAAGAAGTTTCGGTAATTTCAATTTCTAAATATTGTGTATCTAATTGATTCTCTAACAAAATTTTTTCAATGTTTTTAACAAATTCTTTTTGCATAAACCTTTTAGCAGATATATTTACTGCAATAGGAACGATGTTCAATCCCTCTTCTTGCCATTTTTTATTCTGCTTGCAAGCCGTTTCCTTCACCCACTTACCAATAGGTATAATTAACCCCGCATCTTCGGCTAATGTGATAAATTCATTCGGTGACACGAGATCCCAAACAGGGTGATTCCAACGTATAAGTGCTTCAGCACCTACAATTCGATTGGTATGTATATCAATTTTGGGTTGGTAATATAATTCAAACTCTTCCATGCCCATTGCTTTATGCAGACTATTTTCAATGGAAAAAGCTTTGAATGTCTTAATATCTCTTATAGAGCTGTATGCTTTATATTGATTTTTACCGTCTTCCTTGGCGAGGTTTAATGCAATATCTGCACTTTTCATCAGAGCTTGAGTATCTTCTCCGTCCTCAGGAAAATTACAGAGCCCAATACTAGCAGTAATAAATAGTTCATATTCATTAATAAAAAAGGGTACTCCTATAGACTCAATGATCTTATGGGCTACACTTATTGAATTTTCTAACCTAGTATTTGGTATCAAAATTGAAAATTCATCTCCGCCTATTCGTGCCAAGAACCAGTCTTCTTGTATGCATTCTTGCAAACGGTTTGATATTTGCATTAGTAACTGATCACCTATTGCAGGGCCAAGAGTATCATTTATATTTTTAAAACGGTCCAATCCTATATACATGACAACGAATTTTTGTTGTAAAGCATTGGAAATAATAACGTTATTTTCTAGTTCCTCTTCGAACTTAAATCTATTAGGAAGTTTAGTTAATTGGTCATAAAAGGCCAAATAATAGTTATTTTTCTCCATTTGTATACGATCTGTAATATCCCTACCAATGATAATAAGGGCTTTTTTACGGCCATCAGAATGAAATATTGGTTTAGATATTAAATCAAGAGTCACTTTCTTGCCATCATGACTTATAAAACTTATCTCGCTCCTATCCAATACTTGTAATTTCCATACACTTTGATCATATTCATAACGCGAAAAGAATAATTCGCTAAATTTTGATTTGATTCTAGCAATTTCAATAGAAGTTTTTCCTAAATACTGAGATTCCTCTAACCCAAAAAGGGAATAAGCATATTGGTTTGCATTAATCCAACGATCTTGTCCATCCTTAATAATTATTAGATCAGGAAAAGTGTTAAGCAATGTTTCTAACTTTTCATCGGTGTCAAATAAATCGTGGCAATCAATTTCCTCAACTTGAGCTTTCAACATAATCACCTCATCTTAAAAATAAATAAAAAAACTCTTTTTCGGGACCGAAAAAGAGTTTTTTTGTATAAGTTTTTCGGTAACTGGCTGGCATCGTGTAAAGTTTACACATTAGCCCCTTTAGCTTTGCGTCATCATTTTTCAATGATTTTGCCTTTTTCGTATAATATTTTTTATAGCCACAAAAAATAGGAATAAAGAACCACATCCTTTCCATATTAACATATTTTTCCCTTTTTGTGTCTATAATTTGAAAAAATATATAATTTTAATTATGATAAAATTTTTTTATTTCCTAATCTCCTTTTAAATATTTTTTTATTCTCAATGTCTAGATTTTTTTATTTGAATACACTACAACTATTGAGTTAAAACATATAGAAAACCCTTCGACACAATTTCCAACGTCAAAGGGGCTCTCTAAAACTTTCTTTATTTTTTTTACCTACCTATATACGAATCTTACTTTTCCTCGTATATCTTTATCACAAAAAAAGTTATTTTCGATTATTTTTATCCCGTTCTCTATTCCTAGTCTTAATAACATATGTATAATGTTTCCTATCCGGATCCCGAACAATCTGAATGGAATTTGCCTCCTTATTAAAGTAATGCTCACCGTTTGTTCTGTTTTCTATGATATTTTTCAATTTATGTGCCCTACTGACCTTCCTATCAAAACTTCCAAAACTACTTTCTATGTTAATCCCATTTCCATCATGAAACATTACCCTCAACGACTTGGTACCAATTGGATAATAGTTTTTAATATGATTAATGGAAAACCAGACATTGTCATCATGTTTAATAGATTTTATCGGAAACCAATACATCCCTAACTTCCCGCTAACCTTGACCGGCGGCGTACTAATATTTCCTAAAACACTCCTTGCCCCTTCTATAGCACCCTGAAGACTATGGCCGTAAAAATTAATACTATTTTCAACAATGGAGAGCGGACTTTCTTTAACCTCATAGACTTCATCGCCTTCAAGTACTAAGGAACACAAACTCCCAAACTTATCATATTTGTTTAAAATTACTTTCGTATCCACATTAATTATATATCGGTCTACTACAATCATAATTCGTTCCTCCCTTTTTCATAGGTCTTTCTTTTTTTATCAAAAGGAGTATACTTAAAATAATTGGTATACTCCAATGCAAAAACCCTTGGATTTCGTCCTGCAAGACTAAACAATCCAAGGGTTTTAATATGTATAATCGATCACACTTACCTCACCTCCCTTGCAACCGTAAACATTCCGCCAATTGAACGATATTCTATTATAAAAAAATGATAAGCCACTTTTATCAGTCACCTGCACCTGCAAACGTATACAACTCTAGCTATAATATTGGAATTCATCATAATCCCCAAGTCCACTAAATATAATGGAATATGTACAGAAAATGGTTTTAATCATATGAATATACTAAAAATTCAAATTTTACTTAGTCTATATTCCTGGTACTATTGACCTACATTATACACCATATAAAATATATGTCTAATTTTGTATTTTTTTCATATACTTTTTTTCATTAACAGTTAATTATTGTGTCAAAATATGAGACAATGTTGTTTAAAAGATCATCTATGAAAATTGATCATCTTCGAAATTATAATAAATGATTGATAGGAGTAGAGGATATATGAAGCCATTGCCAATAGACGGAAAAGCATTTTGGATTAAAGTGAAGGGGCTAGATATAGAAATTTTCTGTACCGTTCATGATGACCATGTATTAAGTTTTGCCACCTATTACTACTATGACGAGGATAGCTTCGATGGTATGCATGAGGAACCAATTTTGGGAAGAAAAGGAGTCATTCCTTCTGTAAACGCAGCAATCAACGGATCTGTGACGAACTTATTTAAAGAGATGAAAAAACAAGGATTTAAAGTTTGGCAAGCCGAAAATCCAAACACAAAACAAACTGCAACCATAAATTTCTTTGGACCTGTAAAAAAATAACCTAATAGTAGATGCCCAGATTTGATGTGCACCCCAAAAGTTAGAGTCAAAATCTAACTTTTGGGGTGTTTTTTATGGTTAAATATGCGGATAACTTTAAGGCGATGGTAGTGAATGAATACCTCAAAGGGACGCTTG
>NZ_JALIRM010000002.1 GCF_022900255.1 Lederbergia wuyishanensis | reverse complement strand
CTCACCCGTCCGCCGCTAACTTCAGGGAGCAAGCTCCCATCCATTCGCTCGACTTGCATGTATTAGGCACGCCGCCAGCGTTCGTCCTGAGCCAGGATCAAACTCTCATTGAAGTTTGTAGCTCATTTGCTGGCAATGGTTTAAAACCATTGTTTTAAAAATAATTTTAACGTTCGTTTTGTTCAGTTTTCAAAGATCAAACTCTTATTAGTTTTTTAAAAGCAACTTTTATATAATAACACTGATCAATTCCAATGTCAATATGTTTTTTAAAAGTTTTTCGAGTGCTTAAGAAGCACATGTATTAATATAACAACTTTATACAAACCATGCAAGAGTTTTTTTTAAAAATTTTAATGGTAAAAAAAGTATGTCGATTACTAGCTTCCAATAATCGAAGTAATATATATATTTCTCTTTTTTTCTAAATCAAGAATTTCTCCGGTATCTAAGATTTTCACCAAAGGTCTTAGCATTGCATCTTGTTTTACATAAATAACTTTTCCAAACTGTCCATCTGAAAGCTTAACCGTTGTTCCGACTGGAAGTGAGGCAATTGCAGAAATTAATACTTTCAATATAGAGATATGTAATTTCCCAAATTGGTCTTCTTCCATCACTTGTAATGATTTAAATGGGGATTGCATGTTTTTATATGGCCGTTCCGCTGTCATAGCATGATATATATCGGCAATTGCTACAATTTGAGACTGCATTTGAACTCGTTTTCCCATTTCTCCAATTGGATATCCCGAACCGTCTAATCGTTCATGATGTTGCAAAATAGCTATTTTTGTTTCCGTTTTCAATAACGGAATATTTTTTACCATTTGATAACTATGTACAGGGTGTTTCTTAATTTCGTTCCAATCTTGTTCATTAAGGGATCTTGTATTCATAAAAGAGGATTCATTTATTTTAGCCATACCGCAATCTGCGAGGCAGCCCGCTAAAGCAATTTGTAAGCATTGACCATTGTCATATCCTAATCCCTTTGCAATAAAACTTGCAATCAACGCAACGGCAATTGGATGATGATAATAATAATCTTCTTTATTTGAATAGCGATGTATTTTACGAATCCACTCTTTATTTTCCTGAGCCTTCTCATATAGTGGCAATAAAATATTTCTTATATTAGATATATTAACTCCTAATCCTGATTGCCAAGACAAAAATTCCTTTTTATACTGCTCTACTGCTTGACCATAATAGTCCAAAAATGATAATGCTGGTGAAGTTTTCACTTCCGAAAGACTTGGTGAATCTTCCGTACCTAATCCACTAAAAAGTTCACCATTCTCTAATTTGCTTTCTATATCAACTTCTTTTATAAGAAAAGATTTTAATACTTCTAAATGCATTTCATTCAATGTCGTATTAACAGGTATAAGTGGATTATTTGTCTTCCCCATTACATCCTTATTTAAAATACAACCCACCATTAATTCTTCTACTCTAACTTTCACAATGATACCTCCTGGAAATCTAAATTCCCTCCTCTAATTGTACCAAAATATTGCTAAAAATGGATAAATTATAGAAAAAGATAAAATTGGTTTCAAAAATAGAAAAATCGCTAAGAGACAAGCTGCGATAAAAAGGCAGCTTACTTTAAAAAATATTTTTTCTATCATTTTAGTCATTACTATTTCTTCAAATTGATGAATGTTAACTGTCACCAACATCATAAGATGAAATAGCATGCCCTAATCAGATGGGGGTGAAAGGAACGATGAGCATTATAGGACATAGCATTTACCGTAAAGAGTCTTTGGAAAAAGTTACTGGAAAGGCTAGATATACAAATGATTTTGAAACAAAAGGAATGCTATATGGAAAAATTGTGATGAGTCCATACGGTCATGCAAAAATAGTAAATATAGATGACACGAAAACACGAAGAATGAAAGGAATTCACGCCATTATTACTGGAGGAAATTTACCGCTCACTGGAGAAGAACTTCGTGATAGGCCACCAATAGCATTCGACCGAGTACGTTATTTCGGGGAAGTAGTCGCAATTGTTGTTGCGGATAACCTTCGTCTGGCTGAACTAGGAGCAAATAATCTAGACGTTACTTATGAACCTCTGCCAGTCGTTAACTCTCCAAGTGAAGCACTTCGGCCAGATGCCCCCATCATTCATGAAAATCTAGGAAGTTATAAAAAAACACCCGGAGCGTTTCCCGTACCCGGAACGAATATCGCTTCAAAAATAAAAATTCGTAAAGGAAATTTAGAAAAAGGGTGGAATGAGAGCACTGTAACGGCAGAAGCCACCTTCTCCTTTCATCCATCAGACCACGTGGCAATGGAAACAAGGTGTTCGTTTGCCCAAATTCATGAGAGTGGAATAGTTGAAATAACTTCTTCTTCCCAGGCTCCCTTTATGATAAAAAAACTGATTTCTGATTACTTCGAAATACCAGTTGGAAACATCGTCGTACATACTCCTTTAGTTGGGGGAGCTTATGGGGGGAAAGCATCCGTTCAATTGGAAATCCTAGCCTACATCGCATCGAGGGCAGTGGATGGCAGACCCGTTAAAATCGTAAATACTAGGGAAGAAGATATGGTCACTTCTCCGGGGCATATTGGGCTTGAGGCAAAGGTAAAACTAGGATGTACTAATGACGGATTGTTAAAGGTTGCTGAACTGGTTTATTTATGGGATGGCGGTGCTTACTCTGATAAGGCAATCGATTTATCAAGAGCAGGGGCGGTCGATTGCACAGGACCCTATCATATAGAGAATGTATTCTGTGATTCATTTTGCATGTATACGAACCATCCTTATCCAGCTCCTTTTAGAGGATTTAGCCATTCAGAAGTTCACTTTACTTTTGAAAGAACGATGGATATTCTAGCCAATAAATTGAATATAGACCCCCTTCATTTTAGATATATAAATGCCATTAAACCTGGGGATACATCACCTACCCAAGTTTTATTAAACTCCAGTAATATCGGGAACTTGCAAAAATGTATTTCCAAACTTAGAGAATTGATGAATTGGGATAATGGACAAATTATCAAACTCGATCAGCACAAAATAAGGGCAAAAGGGATTAGTTGCATTTGGAAAAACTCTACCATTGATTCCAACGCAAGTTCAGGAGTTATTTTAACGTTTAACCCTGATGGAAGTATCAATTTAATATCAGGTGTAATTGAAATTGGAACAGGGACAAAGACGGTGCTGGCTCAAATTTTAGCCGAAAGAATGAAAATGCCAATTGAAAAAATTTACGTTCAAATGCCAGTAAATACCCAAAGTACGCCCGAGCATTGGAAAACAGTTGCGAGTAGAGGAATCTTTATGGCTGGGAGGGCCCTTTTAAAAGCAGCAGACGACGCAATTACTCAATTAAAAGAAAGAGCTTCTTGTATATTACGTGCACCGATTGAGGATTTAGAAGTCGGGTATGAAAAGGTATTTTTACGAGATGATCCTTCCATAAACGTGGATGTTAAAGATATTGCTTACGGATTTGTTTACCCTAATGGGAATACGGTTGGCGGACAAATTATCGGAAGCGGAACGTATACGCTCAGGCATATTACAAGGTTAGACCCAGAAACAGGTGCGGGGAAACCTGGACCTGAGTGGACGGTCGGAGCTCAAGGAGTCGAGATAGAAATTGATACAAGGACCTACCAGTATCGACTCATTAATGCCTATTCAGTCATTGATATCGGAAAGGTTTTAAATCTTGCTGGAGCTAAAGGGCAAGTAATGGGAGCAATGAGTATGGGTTTGTCATTTGCAGGCAGGGAGACGTTTATCTTTGATGAATATGGTAGAGTTCTAAACCCCCAATTAAGAACATATCGCCCGCTACGATATGGTGAACAGCCTAAATATTTTATAGAGTTTGTAGAAACTCCTCAAATCGATGCACCATATGGAGCTAGGGGGGTCGGAGAACATGGTCTTATAGGGATGCCAGCAGCACTTGGAAATGCTTTATCGGCAGGAGTTCAAATAAATCTTAATCATTTGCCTCTCAGTCCTGAATTAATTTGGAGGACAAAGGAGGATGAGAGATAAACATGTTACCAGCGAAGATTGAGTACTATAAGCCAACAAATTTACCTGCCGCAGTAGAATTATTTCAAGAACTAAGAAGGGCCAATAAACAACCTATGTATTTTTCAGGCGGAACAGAGATTTTAACATTTGGCAGGCTAAACATAGATAACCCAGGATCCATCATTGATATTAAAGGAATTCCGGAATGTGCAATATTAAATAAAAACAACCAATCTCTCATTATAGGTGCCTCTGTCCCTTTGACCACAATCGAAAAAGATAATTCTTTTCCATTATTAACAAGTGTTTCTAGCGAAATTGCAGATCAAACTGCTAGGAATAAGATCACAATTGGAGGTAATATTTGCGGAAAAATTTTTTATCGGGAAGCCGTCTTGCCTTTTCTACTCGCGGATAGTTATCTCCTTATAGCTAGTACTCAAGGTGTAAAACAAGTTCCCATCAACACCATTTTTAATAAAGAACTACGGTTAGAAGAAGGTGATTTACTCGTAAATATACGAACAGAATCAGTTTTTTTGAATTTCCCTTTCATTTCGCGAAAAATAAGAAAACAATGGGAAACTGGCTACCCCCTTATTACAGGCACTGCAATGAATGTGAATGGTTATCTTCGCATGGCATTCAGTGGAATCTGCCCATTTCCCTTCCGCTCATTAGCAATGGAAAATGAAATAAATAATGTGGCTTTACCAATTGAGAGCAGAATTGAAAATGCCATTAATCAGATACCTGAACCAATCCTCAATGACATAGAAGGATCAAATGAATATCGATTATTTGTTTTAAAAAACCTTTTGATGGAATTTTTGTTGGAAATGGAGGGGTATGATGGCTAGAGATGAATTTCAGATTTTTGACATTGATCTTGAAATAAATGGTGAGATGAAGCATATGGAAGTTCGAGCTGGTGAAACTTTACTGAGCCTACTTCGTAATAAACTTTCTTTGACTGGAGCAAAGCCAGGATGCCTAAATGGGGATTGCGGGGCTTGTACCGTCATGGTTGACAATCTTCCCTTTAAATCGTGTATTATGCTTGCGATAGAGGCTGCAGGTCATAAAGTCACAACGATTGAAGGGTTGCGAGATACCCCCATACAACAAAACTTTATCAGGCATTTCGCATTCCAATGTGGCTACTGCACACCAGGCTTCATCATGAATTGCCAGTCGCTGATTATTAATCATCCGAACCCATCAAAAGAAACAGTTAAAGGATGGCTATCTTCCAATATATGCAGGTGTACAAGTTACCAGGAAATTGAAGAAGCGATATGGGCTACACTCAATCAAAGATAAGTAAAATTGACTGCCTAAAAAAGATTTATAAGAATCGAATTTTTTAAAAGTATAGTGCCTTGAGCTAGATAGGGCAGACATCCATTGCTAACTAATTCAAATTTGAAAGTACTAAAAGAGCGCCGAAACCGGCGCTCTCTTAATTTATTTCATCAGAAATTTCTTCTTCAGATTCTAGTTGTTCCTCTTCTTCTTTAGCAACTTTAGCTACTGTAGCTACAACTGCTTCCTCACCAAGTGTAATGAGTTTTACCCCTTGTGTATTTCTTCCAAACACGGAAATGTCCTGTATCCCCATACGAATCAATATACCACCGGCAGTGATTAACATGACATCTTCATCGCCTTTTACTGTTTCTACAGCGACTACCGTGCCTGTTTTGTCGGTTACTTTACAAGTAATTAACCCTTTACCACCGCGGCTTTGTAAACGATATTCAGATGCAGGCGTCCGTTTTCCGTAACCATTTTTCGTTACGATGAGAACATCATCATCTTCTTCAAGAATTTCCATTCCAACCGCTTCATCGTCATCTGAAAGGGTAATTCCTTTTACTCCAGTGGCAGATCTTCCCATTGAACGAACATCTGTCTCAACGAAGCGTATGAGTAAACCGCTCTTCGTCCCCATTACAATGTTCTTATTGCCATCTGTCAGTTTAACCGAAATGAGTTCATCATTGTCTCGAAGACTTAAAGCGATTAGACCATTATTTCGAATGTTAGCGAATGCCGAAAGAGGAGTTCGTTTTACAACACCTTGTTTCGTTGCAAAGAACAAATACCAATTGTCAAGGAATTCTTCAACACAAATGACTGTGTTTACCGATTCATCTTTTTCAATTCCTAGCAAATTAATAATTGGTAATCCTTTTGCTGTTCTACTAAATTCAGGTATTTCATAGCCTTTAGCGCGATATACCTTCCCTTTATTCGTAAAGAAAAGTAGGGTATCATGCGTGGATGTCGTGATCAAATGCTTAACAAAATCATCATCATTTGTTCCCATACCTTGCACGCCACGGCCGCCACGGCGCTGGCTTCGATACGTAGAAATTGGCAATCGTTTAATATATCCATTATGCGTCAATGTCACAACGACATTTTCCCTTGGAATCAAGTCCTCATCGTCCATATCCAATAGGCCGCCAGCTGCAATTTCAGTACGTCTGCCATCGTCAAAGCGCTCTTTAATTTCAAGCAATTCTTCTCTTATAATATCAAGAACTTTTTCTTCATCTGCTAAAATTGCTTTTAATTCAGATATCAATTGAACTAGCCCTTGATATTCTTCTTCAATTTTTTCACGTTCTAATCCTGTTAAACGCTGCAAGCGCATATCAAGAATCGCTTGAGCTTGCTTTTCAGTAAGGTTAAATTGCTCCATTAACCCTGCTCTTGCTATATCAGTCGTTTCTGATCCTCTAATTAAACTGATGATTGCATCGATATGATCAAGTGCGATTCTCAAACCTTCTAAAATATGAGCGCGCGCTTCCGCTTTTCTTAATTCAAATTCAGTTCTTCGTCTAATAATTACCTTTTGGTGTTCAAGATAATAGTATAGACATTGTTTTAAGTTCAATACTCTCGGCTGTCCATCAACAAGTGCAAGCATATTGATACCAAAACTCGTTTGCATCGCTGTCATCTTGTATAAGTTATTTAAAATGACATTCCCATTTGCATCCCTGCGGACTTCCATTACAACGCGCATTCCGTTTCGGTCTGATTCGTCCCTTAAATCCGTTATTCCTTCAATTTTCTTCTCACGGACAAGCTCAGCAATACGCTCGATTAGTTTTGCCTTATTCACTTGATAAGGGAGTTCATGAACGATAATCGTTTCTCTACCATTTGATTTCGTTTCAATCTCTACTTTAGCCCTTATCGTAATCGAACCACGACCAGTTTCATAGGCTCTTCTAATACCACTTCTACCTAAGATAATTCCCGCAGTAGGAAAATCTGGTCCATGAATATACTCCATTAACTCTTGAATGGTGATTTCCGGTTCTCGGCTTAATGCAAGCAACGCATCAATCACTTCCCCAAGTTGATGCGGAGGAATATTCGTTGCCATCCCAACCGCAATACCTGAAGATCCGTTCACTAAAAGATTCGGAAAACGTGAAGGTAACACAACAGGTTCTCTTTCAGAGCCATCATAATTATCTTTATAATCAATCGTATCTTTATTTAGATCCCGAACAAGTTCCATCGAGATTTTTGACATTCTTGCTTCTGTGTAACGCATCGCAGCCGCGGAATCTCCATCGACCGATCCAAAGTTTCCGTGACCATCTACAAGCATATTACGATAGCTAAAATCTTGCGCCATCCGAACCATCGTTTCATAAACGGCAGAGTCACCGTGTGGATGGTATTTACCAATAACTTCCCCAACGATTCTCGCTGACTTTTTATATGCCTTATCACTTGTCATTCCAAGATCATTCATTGCATATAAAATTCGACGATGCACTGGTTTTAAGCCATCTCGTACGTCCGGCAAGGCACGGGAAACGATGACACTCATCGCATAATCAAGGAAAGAAGATCGCATTTCTTGACTTAAATTGATTTCTTTTATATTTGAATTAGGTACTTCTGCCATAATTGGCAACCTCCTTTATGACCTCGAGGGGCTGACGCAGAGCTTGACATTAAAAATGTGAAGCTACAAAACCTATTAAATATCTAGATTCTTAACGCTCAACGCATTTTCTTCAATAAACACCCTACGCGGTTCTACTTTTTCGCCCATTAACATATCAAACGTTTGGTCAGCTTCAATCGCATCTTCAAGACTCACTTGAAGAAGTGTGCGGTTTTCAGGATCCATCGTTGTTTCCCACAACTGCTCTGGATTCATTTCCCCTAGACCTTTATAACGTTGAATGCCTGGCTTTGGAACTTGAGGCAATTCTTCTAACTTTGCATCCAATTCACGATCTGAATACACGTAATAATCTTTTTTCCCTTGGGAAATTTTATAAAGAGGTGGTTGTGCAATATACACGAAACCTGCCTCAAGCAACGGCCTCATAAACCGGTAAAAGAACGTTAAGAGCAAGGTACGAATGTGAGCTCCGTCTACATCGGCATCCGTCATGATGACCATTTTATGATAACGTGATTTGGCGATATCAAAGTCTTCTCCAATCCCTGTTCCAAGTGCAGTAATTATTGTTCGAATCTCGTTATTAGAAAGAATTTTATCAATACGTGCTTTTTCAACGTTCAGGATTTTACCTCTCAGTGGCAAGATGGCTTGGAAATGACGGTCACGTCCTTGCTTAGCGGAACCACCGGCTGAATCACCCTCAACGACGAATAATTCACTAATTTCCGGATCACGAGATGAACAGTCTGCTAATTTTCCAGGTAAACTTGAAATTTCAAGCGCACTTTTCCTACGCGTTAATTCGCGAGCCTTCT
This sequence comes from Lederbergia wuyishanensis, assembly GCF_022900255.1. Taxonomy (GTDB): domain Bacteria; phylum Bacillota; class Bacilli; order Bacillales; family Bacillaceae_C; genus Lederbergia; species Lederbergia wuyishanensis. Next base: position 365,152 of record NZ_JALIRM010000002.1, on the reverse strand, counting down.
TTGCCGCTAAGCGGGCTCTTGCCGCCATTAATCCTTTATCGACAATTTTACGAGCAAGTACTGGATCCTCCAGTAATGTCTTTTCAAAATACTCGGAGAATAACGAGTCAGTGATGGTACGAGCTTCAGAATTTCCGAGTTTCGTTTTAGTTTGTCCTTCAAATTGTGGGTCTGGGTGCTTGATCGATACGATAGCTGTTAAGCCCTCTCTCACATCTTCACCTGAAAGATTGCTGTCATTGTCTTTAAAGATATTGCTTCTGCGTGCATAATCATTAATGACTCGAGTTAACGCAGTCTTAAACCCTGATTCATGTGTACCGCCTTCATATGTGTGAATATTATTGGCAAAAGAGTACATATTACTAGCAAATCCATCGTTATATTGTAGAGCAACCTCTATCTCAATCCCATCTCGTTCTCCTTCAATATAGACAGGTTCTTCATGCAGAACTTCTTTTGATTTATTCAAATGTTCTACGTAAGACTTTATTCCGCCCTCATAATGAAACTCACTGAACTTCTTTTCCTCACGTTTATCTTCTATCGTAAGCTTCAAACCTTTATTTAAAAAGGCAAGTTCGCGAATACGAGTTGCAAGCGTATCAAAATCGTATTCTGTTGTTTCTGTAAAAATCTCAGGGTCTGGCTTAAAATGAATGATTGTTCCGGTATAATCTGTTTCACCTATCACTTTTAAATCAAAACAAGGAACACCACGTTCATATTTCTGATAATGAATTTGGCCATTTAGGTGGACGTAAACTTCCAATTCAGACGAAAGGGCGTTAACAACCGATGCACCAACGCCATGGAGGCCGCCAGATACTTTATATCCGCCACCACCGAATTTTCCTCCAGCATGAAGTACAGTTAAAATAACTTCAACGGCAGGTCGGCCCATTTTTTCCTGTATCCCAACAGGAATTCCGCGACCATTATCTTTTACGGTAATGCTGTTATCTGCTTCAATCGCAACATTGATTTCGTCACAATATCCCGCTAGCGCTTCGTCAATACTGTTATCTACAATTTCCCATACAAGGTGGTGAAGTCCTTTCGAGCTGGTTGAGCCAATATACATTCCAGGCCGTTTTCGAACTGCTTCTAACCCTTCAAGCACTTGTATTTGATTTTCATCATATAGTTGCTCTTGAAAATCTTTTTGATCCATTGTCATAAAACTCACCCGCTCTTTCAATCATCTATTTCTACATCGCTGTCTGGTTTTAATAGCCGTTTCTTCAATGTTCCTGGAGCAATAGGAGATAAGTAAACATGAGGACTGGTAATAATCATCGATTTAAAATTCCCATTCGACAAATAAACAACAGCCTTTTTATTTTTTTCTAAAAAGTGCTTGATTTCATCAGACGAATGGACCGTACCTTTTTCGAGAATAGCAATGATTTCACTTGAGCGAACCATCACATCTTCTCCTACATGAATATACATCCTTTCACCTCATTTCACTCTTTCCATCACACCACTCCGGACATTGAATGTCGTGGCTTCTCTAAGTGTTTGATGGTCAATTCCATCGATCGTTGTCGTCGTGACGAACGTCTGGATTTTCCCCTTAATCGTATTTAATAAATGAGACTGGCGATAATCATCAAGTTCAGATAAAACATCATCCAGCAGCAAAATTGGATATTCATTAATTTCTGAATATATCAAATCTATTTCAGCCAATTTTACGGATAATGCAGTTGTTCGTTGCTGTCCTTGTGAACCGAACGTCTGCACATCCCTTCCATTAACGAAAAAAACAATCTCGTCACGATGTGGCCCAATTAAACTCACTCCACGGTCAATTTCTCTTTGCTGGAGCAAATGTATTTTTTCTTCGAATACTGTTACCATCTTGGACCAATCCGTGTCTTCCGATACCTCAATAGACGGCTTATATTGAATTGAAAGGGTTTCTAAGCCGCGAGAAATTCCGGAATGGATCGGTTTCGCCCATTCTTCCAACATTTGGATAAATTCAAATCTCTTTTTTATTACTCTTACCGCTACTTCGATATATTGGTCGGTAAGAACTTGAAGAAATGTTAGATCACTTTGTTTTTTGATTTGCAGCTGTTTCAAATAATTATTCCGTTGCTGCAATATTTTTTGGAATTGACTCATATCGTATAGATACACCGGAGATACTTGACCAATTTCCATATCAATAAAACGACGCCTTACTTGAGGGCTCCCTTTGACAAGATGGAGATCTTCAGGCGCAAACATGACAACATTCATATTTCCTACATAACGGCTTAATTTTTGCTGTTCAATGTGGTTAAATTTTGCTTTTTTTCCTTTTTTTGAAATGATGAGCTCTAATGGCACAGAACCATTTATTTTTTGCAGCCTACCCTTTATTTTAGCATAATCTGAGTCCCAGCGTATTAAATCTTTATCATTTGATGTTCTATGCGATTTAGCCATTCCTAAAACAAAAATCGATTCCATGACATTTGTTTTCCCTTGAGCATTTTCGCCTAAAATGACATTGACATTATTTTCAAAGGAAACGTTCAGTTCATGGTAATTCCGATAATCTTTCAACTCCAGCTCTTCAATATACATGAAGTCAACATCCTTTAGCGGATAATAACAAAGGTGCCGATTCCTTTTATGTCAATTTTATCATTTACTTTAAGCTTTCGGCCTCTTCGTTGGTCCTGCTCACCATTAATAAACACCTCGTGTTCGCTTAAAAACCACTTTGCCATTCCTCCGGATGAAATGACATCAGCAAGTTTTAAAAACTGACCAAGTGTAATTGTGTCCGTATCTATTTTAATTTTATTATCCACGTTCTCACTCTTTTCATGAATAGTCCCTTTCTTTATTTTACTAAAGATTGAGGTGCATTACAAAAAAATGCTGAAACCGTTGAAAACAATGGCAGCATTAGCTGAAATATACATCAGTAATTTAAAAATCCCGCCGTCTTCTTGGGCAGGATTTCTTTAAACTTGTCCGTTAAATTACCGCTTCAGATGTTCACTTTCCGCGGGTGGTTCATGTTCCTCCTCGGCGCTTGACGCGCCTGTGGAGTCTCACATGAACCATTTTTTCCACAAGCGTCTCGCATCTTCCGCTGCAATCAACTCCAGCTTTAACTTATTTTGGAATTTTATAATTTACTTTTTTTGTTTAGAAAGTTCTCACTGGTAAAATCAGCTGTAAAATTGAGTCGTCATCTACGGAACGGATAACAAATGGTCTCATTGCACCGGTAAAGTGAATGACGATTTCGGTGCCTTCTAAGGCTCTTAGTGCTTCCATCATGTATTTGGCACTGAAGGAGATTTTTAACTCTTCGCCGCTGATGGATTCACTTGAGATTTGTTCCACTACATTACCGATTTCAGGTGTTGTTGATGAAATTTCAATTGTTTTTTCTTCCAGTGTTACTAGTTTTACGACGTTGTTTCTTTCTCCTCTAGCAAGCAATGAAGCACGATCGATAGCATGAAGGAATTCTTTCGCGTGAAGAACTAGTTCTGTTTTGCTATCGGTTGGAATAAGTCTTGAAGTATCTGGATAATTTCCTTCTAGTCGACGAGAAAAGAATAATAGATTTTTTGATTTAAAGAGAATTTGGTTATCAGTCATTACAATTTCTACTGGATTATTAGTGTCATCCAAAATTTTACTTAACTCAATTAAGCTTTTCCCAGGTATTACAGCATTATATGTTTCTGATGGGTCAATCTCAATTGGAGCAGTTCGCATCGCTAATCTATGACTATCTGTACCTGTACATGTCAATTTCCCGTTTTCAATTTGCCAGTTTACACCTGTCAAGATTGGGCGTGTTTCTGAGGTGGACACTGCGAAAACAGTTTGTCTTATGATAGATTTCAATAAATCAGTCGGAATTGAAAAAACATTATCTTCCGAAATTTGAGGCAGATGCGGGTATTCATCTGGATCTAGCCCGTTTAAATTAAACTCAGCTTTTCCTGATCTAATAATCGTTTGATGATGATTTTGCACTTCAAATTCTACAAAATCCATTGGCAGCTTCCGAACAATTTCTCCAAAAAACTTAGCGTTTAATACGATACCGCCAGTTTCTTTGATTTCAACGATTTCATCTCCGTTTTCCTCTTTAGGTATAAAAGATTCAATAGAAATATCGGAATCACTACCAGTTAACGTAATCCCTTGATTGGAAGCAACAATTTTAATACCTGTTAAGATTGGAATTGTTGTTCTAGATGATACAGCCTTCATCACGTCTTGGACACTATCAATAAGGCGATTACGCTGAATAATAAACTTCATGCTTATTCCCCCAATTTTTCATTTTACTTTGCTAGATATATTATTAATTATTTTTTAAAGAAAATCGTAGTAATAGTAATAGGGCCTGTGAATATGTGGATAACCCTGTGTATGACTTGGAATTCCAAACTATTCACATGTGGACATGTTGTGCATATAGGTGTTCTAGTTATACACAAAATCCCCATTACAAATTTTTAAGTGTAGCGCGAATGTCTTCCAGTTTATTTTGTAATTCTTGATCTGTTTCTAATAGCTTCGATATTTTTTCATGCGCATGTATGACTGTTGTATGGTCGCGTCCACCAAATTCTTCACCTATTTTTGGAAGTGAAAAATCTGTCATCTCACGTGATAGAAACATGGCAATTTGACGAGGGAATGCGATTGATTTTGTTCGCTTTTTAGCTTTGAAATCATCCAATTTAACATTGTATTCTGCACCAACTGCTTTTTGAATATCGAGAATGGTAACAACCTTTGGTTTCGAACTTGGAATGATGTTTTTCAATGCTTCCGCAGCCAAATCAGCATTTATATCCTTATTAATAAGAGAGGAATATGCCACAACCCTAATAAGTGCTCCCTCTAATTCCCTAATATTAGAATCGATTTGATTCGCAATATAGAGCATTACTTCATTTGGAATATCCAATCCGTCAGCTTTCGCTTTTTTACGCAAGATGGCGATCCGAGTTTCTAAATCCGGAGGTGTAATGTCTGTAATAAGTCCCCATTCGAATCTTGATCTCAATCGGTCTTCGAGTGTGGGAATTTCTTTTGGGGGACGATCACTTGCAATAATAATTTGCTTACTTTCTTCGTGAAGTGTATTAAAAGTATGGAAAAATTCTTCTTGCGTTGATTCTTTTCCTGCCAAAAATTGAATATCATCAATAAGTAAGACATCGACGCTACGATATTTGTTCCTAAAATCCTCAGCTTTATTGTCGCGAATAGAATTAATGAACTCATTCGTAAATTTTTCAGAAGATAAATAAACGACTTTAGCAGACGGATTATGCTCAAGTACATAATGGCCAATCGCATGCATTAAGTGTGTTTTACCCATTCCTACTCCACCATAAATAAAAAGAGGGTTGTATGCATTTGCTGGGGCTTCCGCAACAGCGAGGGATGCAGCATGGGCGAATCGATTCCCGGAGCCGATGACAAATGTATCGAACGTATATTTTGAATTAAGCATATTTTGAAATAGTTCTACGGTCTCTTCCTTCTTTTTAAGAGGTACGCTCGCGACTTCCTTTTTTTCTTCTTCCTGGTCAGGTGGAATGATGAATTTTACATTCAATTCTTCTCCGATAATTTCATATAAAGTTCCGGATATTAAAGAAGAATATTGGCCTTCAAGCCAATCTCTTGCAAATTCGTTTGGGGCACTTACGGTTATCATATCTCCTTTAAGAGCATAAGCTTCCGTTGATCTAAGCCATGTATCAAAACTAGGCTTACTGACCTTTTTTTTAATATTCATTAAGACCTGAGCCCAAAGATCAGCAATGTTTTCCAAGATTTAACCTCCCTTGCTAAAAATCGAACTGTTATATAACTATTTGTCGTTTATTCCACATACAATTTATAAATATACAATACTATGAATGTGGAAAACTATATAATAAGGTAGAAAAGCGGATTTCGACACCATCCACTGATTGTGGACAAGTTTATCCAAACCCACTGAATAGTTTATCCACAAGTTATTCACAATCTGTGGATAGATGATTTTCTTATAAATATTATACAGAATGAAAACACAATAATCATATCAAATAAAAGCATGATTAGCAATGGATTATCGAAATTATCCACAACACCCATAAGCTATGGAAAAAAATTACCCACAGCTTCTTAATTTGTGAAAATCTTGTCGATATGTGTTGTGGATAATAAAAAAAAGAAAAAAGTTATTCACAATTGGAATTAGAATAGCGGAGGGCGTCTGTTTATCGGCGAAAAGCAAATATTCTGAGACGCAAAAAGTTCGATTTTTGAATTTTAGCTGCTCGGGTTATTTAACCTTCGCCTGTAGATAGACAAAGAAAAGTGAAAGGAGCTAATTTATGGGCGACTAAATAGCTAAATAGTCAGCTCTTTAATTTTTTTGGCCTTCATTTCATTATTTTGATCTGATAGTGGCAGAAAAAAAGCTTAATCGTTTTGACTATCGTCATGGAAAATGCGGGCGTTATTAAATACAAAAAATTAAATGAAAAGATTTTTTCTTTTTTGATAGGAGCAACAGTAAAAAAAATTAAATTAAATGCTTACTGGGGATAAGTTCCACATTCGAAAAGCACTTGACATCGCCTTTTTGTCTCTCTATAATTACTTAGTATGTCTAATATTGAAATTTTTTCTTACCCTCGGGGAGGTGTCATACATGAAAAGAACATTTCAACCAAATAAACGTAAAAGAAGCAAAGTACACGGATTCCGTGCGCGCATGAGTTCAAAAAATGGCCGTAGAGTATTGGCTGCACGTCGTCGCAAAGGAAGAAAAGTGTTATCAGCGTAGACCACTGAACCGTCTCAGTGGTCTTTTTTTTCGTGATAGCGAGGAAGATCTCATAACAATTGTGTAAGAATCCAGTTTGTGATGTTTCTCTTTTTTAGATCGGGAATGGTTAGAAAAACTGGACGAGGAATTACAAAAAGAGGGACAAGACTAGCGCTAAACTACTATGATTTCTAATTAGTTTTTTCCTTATAACGTAACAAAAGAATCCATAATGCGGGTGAAAGAATGAAAAAAGCGTTTAGGATCAAAAAAAATAATGATTTTCAAGATGTATTTAAAAAGGGAAAGTCTGTTGCTAATAGGCAGTTTGTTATATATGTATTGAAAAAAGAAGGTCAGGAACATTTTCGAATTGGTTTGTCCGTTAGTAAAAAAATCGGAAATGCTGTCAAACGTAATCAAATAAAACGGTATATACGACAGGTGTTTCATGAATTAGAAGATCAAATAGATCATGGGAAAGATTACGTCATCATTGCGAGGAAGCCTACAGCAGAAATGGATTTCCATGAAGTGAAAAGTAGTTTGGAGCATGTTCTTAAGGTTGGTAAGTCTTTGAAAAGGAAACACAATGAGCGCTAAAACCTTTCTAGTGAAAAGTATGCAAAAGAAGCTAAACATAAACTTTTTGTCAAAACAGCAAAAGCTTTGTTTCAAAATATCTGCGTAAAACATTTAAAACTATATTTTCTTGTGAAAATATACGTTTAAACCAAACTTAGTTAGCGAAAAAATGTTAAAATAGCCAAAGAACCTATTCGTATAAATGTATTTTGAGAAAGCAGGGAGGATAACGAGCTTGAAGAAAAGAATATTATTGTTATCGACATTGCTTCTGCTAGTGTTGGTAACAGCTGGCTGTGCAACTATTGATAATCCAAACTATATAACTGCAGAAAGTACAGGTTTTTGGAGTAAGTATATTGTATATCCACTATCCTGGTTAATGACAACGGTTGCCCATACGTTTGGAAACAGCTATGGTTTATCCATCATCATTGTAACTATCTTAATTCGCTTAGCCATTTTGCCACTTATGATTAAACAAACAAAAAATTCAAAAGCGATGCAAGCGATACAGCCAGAAATTCAAAAATTAAAAGAAAAATACAGTTCTAAAGATGCAAAAACGCAACAACAGCTTCAACAAGAAACGATGCAACTTTTTCAAAAGCATAATGTAAATCCATTGGCAGGGTGTTTTCCACTTTTAATTCAAATGCCGATTCTGATTGGTTTTTATCAAGCAATCATTAGAACAGAAGGAATTTCAAAAGCTGGAGATTTTCTATGGTTTGACTTAGGTGCACCGGATCCATATTATATTCTTCCAATTGTCGCGGGCCTTACAACCTTCTTGCAACAAAAAATCATGATGTCAGGTATGGAAGGCGCAAATCCACAAATGACAATGATGCTTTACTTGATGCCGGCAATGATATTAATTTTTGCAATTAATTTCCCTGCAGCATTGGCGCTTTATTGGGTAGTGGGTAATATTTTTATGATTATTCAAACATATTTTATTAAACCACCAGTCATGCAAAATGTAAAAGCAAAAGAAGGAGCGGGGGGAGCTAAAAAGTGAGAGAAATCACTGCTACAGGACAAAACGTCGAAGAAGCAGTAGAATCAGCACTTGCTCAACTAAAAACAACTAGAGATCGCACGGACATCAGTATTGTGGATGAGGGGAAAAAAGGGCTGCTTGGACTGTTTGGTGCAAGGCCAGCTGTCGTAAGAGTGACGGTAAAGCCAGATGCCATTGAAATTGCTAAAGATTTTTTGCAATCAGTATTGTCTAACATGGATATTGTATCGGAAATTGAAGTAGTAAAAGAAGATGAGAGAAATGTTATGTTCAATATTTCTGGAGAAAAAATGGGCCTTCTGATTGGAAAAAGGGGACAAACCATCAATTCACTGCAATATTTAACACAGCTTGCGGCAAATCGTAATTCTAAGCATTATATAACAGTTATTTTGAATCCTGAAAATTACCGTGAACGTCGTAAGGAAACATTAATCCAACTGGCGGAACGACTTGCATCAAAAGTACAGCACCTCAAGAAGCCAGTTTCTCTTGAGCCGATGCCAAATTACGAAAGAAAAGTCATCCATACCGCATTATCTGAAAATAATAATGTACAAACCATCTCTGAAGGCGAAGAACCGAATCGCTATGTTGTAATTCAGCCGAGGAGAAAGTAGAGAGTATTATCATATTTATTAAGGCATTCCGTTTATTTTACGGGATGTCTTTTTTATTGATTTTTGATAATGATCACATGGATATTTCCGCTTCTATAACTATCTTCTTACTAATAACCTACGAAAATTGTTATTCGAAATAGAGTTAAGATAAAGAGCTTTTATGAAAAAAATTTCATTTTTAATTCAGAGTAATTTCATATTCATCATCTATTATCGATATTGTTAGAAACAATAACTTTAGGAGTGAAGAAAATGAATAAGAAAATTTTAATTCCAGCTTTAGCATTAACCATAATTGGAAGTGGTGCAGTAGGAGCAACCCTAATTAAACCAGCATTTGCCTCTACTTCGGCAAATACCGCTACCATCACAAAAGAGCAAAGCAAAGAGATTGCCCTTAAAGAAATTTCTGGTGCAGTAACGGATGTGGAACTAGAAAAAGAACATGGCACACTAGCATATGATATTGAAATTAAGGATGCTAACGGCATAGAGCATGACGTTGTTGTAGATGCTAATTCTGGTAAAGTCCTAAAAACCGAAACAGATAATGAAAAAGACGATGACGATAGTGAAGTAAGTGATGAAGTTGAAAAAACTCAATTGCTAAAAGAAGCTAAAATATCAATAGAAGAAAGTACAGCTATCGCACAAGCTAAAGTTAAAGGGAAAGTAACTGATGCAGAGCTTGATGATGAAAATGGAGTAGTAATTTATGAGGTTGAAATTACTGATCTACAAGGGCAACAACATGAAGTAAAAATAGATGCTAAGTCTGGAAAAATATTAAAAGTTGAAAAAGACGAAAATGAAACAAAAGACGATGACAACGACGGGGAACAGTATGACGACTAATTTTTGTTAAAATGTAATGATTTAATTATAATAATCCCATCTTAATAACTAAGATGGGATTCTCTTATTTGCAACTAAAATAGGGAATACTATTTTTGAAAACATCTACTTTGAAAAAGAAATTAATTGTAGAAAGTTTGGCGGACATATTGAATTGGAATTGGAGCATGAAGACTATGAAATATTGATAGCTTATGATGGTTCGAAGTGGTCTTGAAAGGGCATTAAAAAAATACATGCTTAAACGGTATAGAAGTATGAAAGAGACTATAGTGACTAATAACTGCCAATAAAATCGAAACTTTAGGATTCAGCTGGAGGGCGATGAAAACATGGAAAACATACTATCATATATTGATCAATATGGATATATCGTACTTTTTATCGCCTTAATGCTAGAGTTGATTGCGTTGCCTGTACCAGGTGAAATACTGATGAGCTATGCAGGGTATCTTGTGTTTCAAGGCCATTTGAATTGGGCGTTTTGTATTTTGGCAGCAGGAATCGGTAGTTGCGTCGGCATGACAGTAGCCTATGGAATAGGGTACAAATTAGGGTACCCTTTTATTGAAAAACATGGACATCGATTTCATATGGGGCCTGATCGCTTAAATCGTGTCTCGAATTGGTTTAGCAGACATGGAAACAAAATGTTGATTTTTGGTTTTTTTATTCCAGGAGTAAGACATATTACAGGCTATTTTTCAGGTATTACAAGACTTCCTTTCAAGATATACTTAATTTTTGCTTATACTGGGGCTTTTATGTGGACAGCTACTTTTATTACCATTGGAAAACTATTAGGACCACAATGGGATCAATTTCACAATTCGGTTAAAAAGTATTTGATCATTGGCGCGTTAATTGGAGCAGTGATCTTCATTTTGATTTATTTATATCGAAAAAATAAGCAAAAGCTTCATCAATGGATGGTATCCTTTATCAAAACAATGATGGAAAAAAGAAAGAGAAAAGCAAAACTATTTATCGTCTTTATGATGCTGGCAACGCTTGCTTTGATGAGTTTAATGATTGGATTAATACAAGATTTCCTCGGAAATGAATTTGCTGACTTCAATGAATTAACAATCCTACTAATCACTTCAATTTTTGAAAGGAAATGGATTACGGAGATGAAGGTGACTTTATTACCCATTTCAAATCCTGCTCTCATTTCTATTGCTATGTTAACTTTCATATGGATTATTTGGAAGAGCAATGAAAGAACGTACGATATATTATTTTTATTGATTGTAGGAATAGGCGGAGAATTGTACGAAGAAGGAATAAGGGGTATGTTTCATCAAATTGCGCCTAAAATGTCACCTTTATTTCCTGGAGAACAAACGCTTCTTGCTACTGTTATCTATGGTTTTGCTTTATATCTAATTATTTCTTATTCACGCAATAACTCGTTTCGTATTGGAGCAGTGGTTGTAGTAATCGCAACCTTATTTATTTCGGGTATTGCTCAAATATACATTGAAAATAAATGGCCAAGTGACGTAGCATCTGGATATGTGTTCGGAGGAGTTTGGCTCGGTCTGAACATCATCCTTCTTGAAATGTTACGGTTGTTTTCCTTCCTTAGAGAACAATAATGTATTTTGTTAAATGGGGCATCTTACAATTTTAAAATTAGGAGAAAAAATTTGCTGGGAAATGTTACGTTCTTGACCAGCTTGTCGTATTTTTTTTCTAAAACCTCCTAGTGATCCATCTTTTCTGTCGAGCTAGTACAATATAGAAATAGACATGACTGTTGACAAACCTTTTCAACTAGTCGAATATATCTCATAATAAATATGTCTGAAACCATCCCGATTATTATCCCAATGGAGAAAATCGGATTTTATTTTTTAACTGAATTTGAAACTTTTTAACGATTTTATACGTCGCAAATAATGACGACTTAATTAAGTGTTTTTTGGCAATGTTATAGTGGTAAAATGATGTTAAATAAAATAATCGGAAGTGGCAAAAATGAAAAGCAGATTTATTTCAATACATACATCAAATAAACGCAATGAAACTTTTATTTATAGTGCTGCTGCTTTTTTTCTGTGGATCAAAATGTGTGCGTTATACATATGGGTTTTTCATATTAATATCCAATCCATTGGGCAAGGGGTAGTGCTTGCAACCACATCTCTTGGATCGGCTGCTTTTTTTCTTGGAATCGGTTTTCTTTTTAGGAAATCAGCAAGATTGAAAGCCTTTTTTGTGATAGATATATTGCTTACTGGCATTCTGTTTGGGAATGTTTTATATTATCGATTTTATATTGATTTCATTACTGTCCCTGTACTTCTTCAATTTCAAAATGTAGGCGGTTTAAGTCAAAGTACGGTTGAACTTATAAAATTCTATGATATATGGATGTTCTTAGATTTATTTTTACTAGTCTTTTTTATGAGGAAAAAATATTCATTATCAGTGAATATTCCAATCTTGAAAAATCTTAAGAAACGACATTTCTTAATTTTGACTATAGTTCCTCTACTTTTCAGTATGATGCTGAACTCGAATTTCTGGAATAAATCATATGATAAAGAGCTAATTGTAAAATCTCTTGGTTTGTATTATTACCATATTTTCGATATTTTCCAATACTCGAAGACCTCTGTTAATAGTGTTTTAGCTGATGAAAGTGAAGTTGCTGAAATCACTCATTATTTAGAGAAAAAGCATAAGAAAAAAGTCCAATCCAATTTTCACGGGATCGCTAAAGGGAAAAACGTTATCGTCATTTTTCTAGAGTCAACTCAAGGATTTGTCATTGATAAAAAAGTTAATAACCAGGAAGTAACACCGTTTTTAAACAAATTAAAAAATGAAAGTTTGTATTTTCCTAATTTTTATCATCAAACAGCGCAAGGAAAAACGTCTGATGCCGAATTTATAGTTGATAATAGCTTATATCCTCTTGCAGGTGGTTCTGTTTTTGTCAGAAAGCCAAAAAATGAATTCATGGCAACACCTGAAATATTGAAGAAGTATAACTATTATTCAGCATCGTTTCACGGAAATGACTCTCAATTTTGGAATCGGCTCACGATGTATGATTCTTTAGGATATGATCGCTTTTTTTCTAAGGAAGATTATGATGTCAATGAGGAAAACTCAATCAATTATGGCTTAAAGGATATTCCTTTTTTTGAACAGTCGATGCCTTATTTATCATCACTACCGCAGCCTTTTTATGCAAAATTTTTAACGTTAACGAACCATTTTCCGTTCCTATTAAATCCGGAAGATCAGTTCATACCTGAATTAGAAACAGATCAAGGTGTTGTGAATCGATATTTTACGACAGTTCGCTATGAAGATGAAGCGATTAAATCATTCTTTGAGCAAATTAAAGATACCGAACTCTATAATAATTCTATCTTTGTTTTATTTGGGGATCATTACGGAATTTCAAAAAGTTATAATGATGCATTAAGCGAAGTTCTCGGACATGAAATTACGGTTAAAGATCAGGTTGAATTACAAAAAGTTCCTTTATTCATTCATATCCCTGGAATGGAAGGTAAAGTGGTTAACACAGTTGGAGGACAAATTGATTTAAGAGCAACGATTTTCGATCTATTAGGAGTAGATGGAAAAGATCAAGCATTTTCCTTTGGAACGAGTTTGTTATCAAAAGAAGAGGACCGTTTAGTTGTATTTAGGGACGGGACCTTTACAACGGACCGATACATTTACGCGGAGGGCACTTGTTATAGTAAGGATACAGGAAGTAAAGTAAAAAGAAATAAATGCTCGCCTTATTTTAATCAAGTTCAAAACGAACTAAATTATTCTGACAAAATTATATATGGAGATTTATTTAGGTTTTTCAAAAAATAGGCTTTATTATCGTTCGTTGTTGATTTGTCGTTGTGTGATTAATGTGGAAGGTTGCCTTGAGAGGAAATCGCGTACACGTTAACAATAAATAAAGGAGCTGGCTTAATGAAATTTGGTTGCTGTCTAGGCATTGATCAAGCAAGTTTGGTTCATGATGCAGGGTTTGATTTTATGGAATGTACAGTCGTGTCACTCCTACCAGAAAAAAGTGACCGAGAATTTGCAGAGATCTTTAAAAAGTTTCAAGACAGTCCACTTCCAGTTGAAGCCTTCAATGTCTTTCTACCAGGAGATATGAAAATTGTAGGTGACAAGGTTAGTCACGATCGTATTAAACATTATGTAGAAATAGCGTTGCAAAGGGTTCACCAAATAGGAGCTGATACGATTGTATTTGGCAGTGGAGGTGCTCGATCATTTCCAGAAGGCTTTTCATATGAACGAGCAGAGGAACAAATTCTTCAGTTTCTTAGCTTAGTTGCTGATTATGCAGATCCTTTAGACATCACCATTGTCATCGAGCCTCTGAACAAACAAGAGAGTAACATCATCAATAGCGTTTTAGACGCGGAAGAATTTGCTAAGAAAATAAATCGTAAATCTATCCAAATTTTAGCAGATTTCTATCACATGGATGAAGAAAATGAACCGCTTGAGAACATCGTGAAGGCAAAAAAGAGTATTAAACATATACATGTAGCTGATACAGGCCGCTTAGCTCCTGGGACGGGTCAATACCCGTACGAACACTTTATTGATTGCTTACAACGAGCAAATTATAACCAGCGCATTTCAATCGAATGCCAATGGAATGATGTACATAAAGAACTCGTACGTTCAAGAGATTTTTTAAAAGAACTATTCGAAACGAAAAAAGTATAATACAAAAAAATCCGAATCGAGATAATAGATTCGGATTTTTTTCGTTGTGGATTACTAAAATAGCTACAAGGTTAGGTAGAAAAAAAGATAATCACAAGACAAAAACACGAGTTATTGTTATTCACATGTGGATAAGTTAAAATAAAGAGTACGAATAAAAAGATTGTGGATAAAATTATAATGAAAAACTACTTTTCCACAATCGAAAATTTTGTTATTCTATTGTTTTGGGGATAAACTCTATTTCGCTATAATGCGATCAATATATAAAGTCAAAAATTGAAAAGAGGTGATCATGATGGAATTTGATACAATTGCTGCCATATCGACTCCGATGGGTGAGGGAGCGATAGCCATTGTCCGTTTAAGTGGGGAAGAAGCAGTAGCAATCGCCGACCAACTATTTCGAAGTCCGAGCGGTAAGAAATTAAAAGAGGTAGAAACGCATACGATTCATTATGGAAGGATTGTCGATCCGAAATCAGAGGAAATTGCTGAGGAAGTAATGGTCAGTTTGATGAGAGCGCCTCGTACGTTTACGAGAGAGGATGTCGTGGAAATCAATTGCCACGGAGGAATCGTTTCAGTAAACAGAGTACTGCAGCTCGCTTTAAATGCAGGGGCTAGATTAGCAGAGCCTGGTGAGTTCACGAAACGCGCATTTTTGAACGGGCGAATCGATTTATCTCAGGCGGAAGCAGTTATGGACTTAATCCGGGCAAAGACGGATCGTGCGATGAATGTTGCACTTGGACAGATGGAAGGACGTCTATCCAAATTAATTAGTACACTTCGTCAGGAGATTCTTGAAGTCGTTGCCCATGTAGAGGTAAACATTGATTATCCTGAATATGATGATGTGGAAGAAATGACACATCGAATTCTCGTTGAAAAAGCTACTTATATAAAAGGTGAGCTTGAAAAGTTGCTTCAAACCGCTCAGCAAGGGAAAATTTTACGCGAAGGATTATCAACGGTTATTATTGGCCGCCCTAACGTTGGGAAATCTTCCTTATTGAATAGTCTTGTACAAGAAAATAAAGCGATCGTTACGGATATTCCGGGAACTACAAGGGACGTTATTGAAGAATATGTTAATGTCCGCGGTGTTCCATTACGATTAGTGGATACAGCTGGAATAAGGGAAACAGAAGATATCGTTGAAAGAATTGGGGTAGAACGATCTAGAGAGG
Source organism: Lederbergia wuyishanensis (assembly GCF_022900255.1). Classification (GTDB taxonomy): domain Bacteria; phylum Bacillota; class Bacilli; order Bacillales; family Bacillaceae_C; genus Lederbergia; species Lederbergia wuyishanensis. The sequence continues at coordinate 349,324 of NZ_JALIRM010000002.1, read as the reverse complement.
TTCTGAAAAAGGCAGATTTAATCTTGCTCGTCTTAAACTCTGCTGATGATTTTACCGAAGAGGATAAACAATTATTTGCCGCTACAGAAGGAATGGACGTTATCGTTATTGTGAATAAAACGGATTTACCGAGAAAAATAGATATCGATGAGGTTCGTCAGTTTGCGCACAATCATCAAATCGTTACGACTTCTCTTCTAGAGGAGCAAGGAATTGATGACTTGGAGCGGGCGATTGCCGATATGTTTTTTAAAGGTCAAATTGAAGCGGGTGACATGACGTATGTATCAAATAGCCGTCATATCGCTCTTTTAAATCAAGCACATCAAGCAATCGAAGAAGTATTAAATGGAATTGATTTTGGAACGCCAATCGATATTATTCAAATTGATTTAACCCGTACGTGGGAATTATTAGGGGAAATCATTGGAGATACAGTACAGGAAAGTTTAATTAATCAACTATTTTCACAGTTTTGTCTTGGAAAATAAAATATATTTAAGAGTGAGTGTTTAAAAAGGCGGGTACTATTTACTCCTTTTTAATCATCCTCTAAAAGGGAAGGTGAAACATAATGCAAACAACATATGAAGCCGGGTCTTACGATGTAATTGTCATTGGTGCTGGCCATGCAGGCTGTGAAGCAGGTTTGGCTGCAGCAAGAATGGGTGCCCAAACATTAATGTTAACGCTAAATCTCGATATGGTCGCATTCATGCCATGTAACCCATCTCTTGGTGGTCCTGCGAAAGGGGTCGTTGTAAGAGAGATTGACGCTCTTGGCGGAGAAATGGCTAAAAATATCGATAAAACCTATATTCAAATGAGAATGTTGAACACTGGAAAAGGTCCTGCAGTTCAAGCATTACGAGCTCAAGCAGACAAATTCCAATATCAACATGAAATGAAAAATACACTAGAAAACGAACCAAACTTAACACTTTTACAAGGTATGGTTGATGAATTAGTTGTAGAAGATGGTGAGTGTAAGGGTGTCGTTACACAAACTGGTGCCATTTTCCGTGGAAAAGCGGTCATTATTACAACAGGAACATTCCTTCGAGGCGAAATCATTTTAGGTGAATTAAAATATTCTAGTGGTCCTAATAACCAAAAACCATCCATTAAGCTTTCAGAGCATCTTGAAAGCTTAGGATTTGAGATGGAACGTTTTAAAACGGGTACTCCTCCACGGATTAACAGCAAAACGATCGATTACAGCAAAACAGAAATTCAACCTGGTGACGAAGAACCGCGTGCTTTCAGTTACGAAACAACAAAATTCATAACTGATCAGCTTCCATGCTGGCTCACGTATACTAACTTGCGTACTCATCAACTAATCGATGAAAACTTGCACCGTGCGCCAATGTTTTCTGGCATGGTAAAAGGTACGGGTGCGCGCTATTGCCCTTCTATTGAAGATAAAGTTGTCCGCTTTAACGATAAGCCAAGACATCAAATCTTCCTTGAACCAGAAGGTCGAAATACGAATGAAGTATATGTCCAAGGACTTTCAACGAGCTTGCCTGAAGAAATTCAGCATCAAATCATCGCAACAGTCCCTGGCTTGGAAAATGCAAAAATGATGCGTCCTGGGTATGCGATTGAATATGATGCAATCGTTCCTACTCAGCTATGGCCGACCCTTGAAACGAAAAAAATTAAAAACTTGTATACTGCCGGTCAAATTAACGGTACATCTGGTTATGAAGAGGCGGCTGCTCAAGGAATCATGGCAGGAATCAATGCTGCTAGAAAGATTCTTGGGAAAGATGAAGTGATTTTAAGCCGCTCTGACGGTTATATCGGCGTTCTTATTGATGATCTCGTGACAAAAGGAACGAATGAACCATATCGTCTCCTTACCTCACGTGCAGAATATCGTCTTCTGTTGCGTCATGATAATGCAGATTTGCGTTTGACTGAAATTGGTCATGAAATCGGGCTTATTTCAGATGAAAGATATGAGAAATATGTAAGCAAAAAAGCTGCTATAGAGGCAGAAATCAATAGACTTCGCTCAATTATTTTAAAACCGAATGAAAAAACACAAGAAATGATCATTCAAGCAGGCGGAAGTCCGTTGAAAGATGGAATCAGGGCATCTGACTTATTGAAACGTCCTGAAATGTCATATGCACAAATTGCAGAATTGGCACCTGCAGAACAAGAATTGCCAAAAGATGTGATTGAACAAGTAGAAATCCAAATCAAATATGAAGGATATATCGAAAAATCCCTTCAACAAGTTGAAAAACTGAAAAAGCTTGAAGACAAAAAGATTCCTGAAAACATTGATTACGATGCTATTAACGGAATCGCAACTGAAGCTCGTCAAAAACTTAAAAAAGTAAGACCATTGTCAATTGCTCAAGCTTCCCGTATTTCAGGAGTTAACCCAGCAGACATTTCAATCTTACTTGTGTATATTGAACACGGGAAGATTGCAAAAGTTTCAGGTGAATAGAAGGAAGAACTTGCTACGCCCTCTTAAATGTTATCTTGAGGAAATCTACAATAGACAGAAAGTTTTTATTAAAGTATCTCTCCAATCTAGGAAGTCGGTTTATCAACTTCCAGATTGGGGTTATTTTACATATAGCGCTTGAAGTGAAAAGCGTACCAATAAGAATAGGAATGAAACGACAATGAACATTGAACAATTTACAAATATGCTTGGGGAAAAGGGGATTCATTTGGACTCCAATCAACTTAGTATGTTTGAGCGTTATTATGAGTTGCTTGTTGAATGGAATGAAAAAATGAATCTGACAGCTATTACAGATAAGCAAGAAGTGTATTTAAAGCATTTCTATGATTCAGTCACCGCTGCTTTTTTTATCGATTTTAAAAAGCCTATAAAAGTGTGTGACGTTGGAGCTGGTGCCGGGTTTCCAAGTATTCCTATTAAAATTTGTTTTCCTGAAATCGACCTGTCCATCGTAGATTCCTTAAATAAGCGAATTACGTTTCTAGAACACTTATCTAGTGAACTTGGCTTGAAAAATACACATTTTTATCATGATCGTGCAGAAACATTTGGCGGGAATCCTAAGTTTCGTGAACAGTATGATCTAGTTACCGCAAGAGCCGTAGCAAGAATGTCCGTATTAAGCGAATTATGCCTTCCACTTGTCAAAGAAGGAGGACAATTTGTTGCTATGAAAGCGGCAAATGCCGAGGAAGAATTGACTGCCGCAGATGGGGCGATTAAACAACTTGGAGGCAAGCTTTCCACAGTTCATTCTTTTACTTTGCCAATTGAGGAAAGCAACCGCAATATAATCGTTATTTCTAAAATCAAGAAAACGCCAAAAAAATATCCTAGAAAACCTGGAACGCCTAATAAACTTCCACTAGAATAGGACATCTGTTTGGCAGGAAAATGCAAAATAAAATAGAATGATGATAAGAAGTCATATATAATAGGTGTAAGTATAGTTTCGCTAAAGGGAGTTACTATTAAGGTGGTGTCGAAGGATGAAGCATCCTTTCTCTCGATTATTTGGCTTGGGTGAGAAGGAATTACCGATAGAAAAAGAGATAGAAAAAGAGATGGTGGATGAGAGGGATGAAATAAAGAAAATTCCTGTCTCTCAAATTATTCCGAACCGATTCCAACCAAGAACGATATTTGATGAATCAAAAATTGAAGAATTGGCTAGAACCATTCATACTCACGGGATCATCCAACCGATTGTCGTTAGGGAATTGGATGTTAACCAATATGAAATTATTGCCGGGGAACGCCGCTTTAGGGCTATTCAGTTAATTGGATGGGACGAGGTTCCAGCCATTATTAAAAATTTGAGTGATACCGAAACGGCCTCGATTGCATTAATTGAAAACCTTCAACGGGAAGAATTAACTCCAATTGAAGAAGCAATGGCATACGGGAAACTTTTAGAATTGCATAATTTAACCCAAGAAGCATTGGCACAGCGACTAGGAAAAGGCCAATCGACCGTTGCCAACAAACTACGACTATTAAAATTGCCAGAAGAAATTCAAGAGGCATTACTGCAAAAGAAAATTACAGAACGACATGCGAGGGCTTTAATTCCTTTAAAAGACCCTGAAAAACAAGTTCAGGTAATGAATCTCATTATTGAGAAGGGCCTGAACGTTAAACAGGCCGAGGAGCAAGTTGTAAAACTTCTTACTGTTGTCGAAAAACCAAAAAGCAAACGTCGAGCCATTAGCAAAGACATGAGGATTGCCGTTAATACAATCCGCCAATCTCTTACAATGGTTTCGGATAGCGGAATAAAACTAGATTCCGAAGAAGAAGAATTTGAAGAATACTATCAATTTACGATTAAAATTCCTAAGAAAAAATCATAGATAATTGTCGAAAATTGTATTACATTCATTGCTAGCTGAAAACGTTTGTCTTTTAAGAGGGGAAGTCTTATTTACTCGTTATTGAAACGGCAGAAAGGCAAGTAATGAAGAAAGCTTTTTTCAACAATCAGCAATAGCTCAGCCCAATAACTGAGCTATTTTTTTTATTAATCAAATTCTTAAAAACTCAATAAGTTTTTTATACTCGCTTTCCCATCAGCAGATAGTAACCATTCAATATAAGGTTTTTGCACCCTCAGTTGCTTTTGCAATTCTAAAACAGGATCAGCCACAAAAGAAGCAGTGCATAAAAAGAATAAACTTGCACGTGCTATGGCAAGGGGCAAAAGTTCAGCTTCAATCAACGATAATGGTCCATACCCTTTAATAAAATGCCTTCCTAGCTCTTCCTTATTTGTTTCATTTTTTATAGTCCAAAGGAAATATGCTACATCATGAAGACATTCACCTTTTTGAATAAAATCAAAATCCAATATGTATGCTATTTCATTATATTCATTAAATAATACATTCCAAGGATGCCAATCTCCATGTATGATTGATTTTTTAAGGAATTTTTCATTCGGTGTCCATTGTTGCATTACTTTAAAGTAAAGATGTTCCACTTCTTTTATGTGAACCTCTTTGTGTAAATCCTTTTGACTATGTCTTAAAAGTTCCAATCCTTCTTCCAATCCTTTTTGTGAAGGATAGTTTGACCAAACAGGGGTAGGAATAGCATCTTCATTCATTAATGCTTGATGAAATTTTTTAAGTGATTCACCACAATGATAGGCTTGTTCTTTTGTGAACTTGAATGGAATTCCTTGAACGAATGGAGTTATTTGAACAAAACGATGATGCAATTTTGAAAAATAAAAACCTTCTTTAGTAGGTAATGGCATAAGAGGAGAAATTCCATGTTTCTGTAATTTCTCCATTATCATTTTTTCAGAGTTAAGGTGATCTTCGCGACTTAGTCCTGAATGGATTCGGATAACATATTGTCCAGTAGTAGTGGATATTTTCAGATTTACATTAAACAATCCGCCTAATGCTGCATCTATGCTAATTAAATTTCCGACTCGATACTGTTCACATAGTTGTTCAACTTCCAACTGACTAGGTATATATCGATCCATTGGGTTCTTTAATAGTTTTTCCATTCTTCTTCCTCCTACTTATTTAATTTAAATTTCTTTAAGTAGGCTTGAATTCCCTTTTATTTTTCTTAATTCATCAAAATACTTTTAGCTTGTTCATCTTGATATTTGCTATTAAAAGAGCAACAATAGAGATATGGACAACTTTTTTTAAAATTTAACAAACATTTTTTTATTCTAAAGAGTAATTCATGGCGAATATTTGATAAAATAGAATACATGATTGCTATTTTAGAAATATTAAGGTAGGTGACATCGTTGGGAAAGATTATTTCCATAGCCAACCAAAAAGGGGGCGTCGGGAAAACGACCACCTCTGTCAATTTAGGCGCTTGTCTAGCATATATAGGGAAAAAAGTATTGCTTATCGATATTGATCCCCAAGGAAACGCTACGAGTGGCGCTGGGATTGATAAAGGAGATGTCCACCAATGTATTTACGATGTGCTCGTAGATGATGTGGATATAAAGGACGTAATTAAGCAAACAGGTGTAGACAACATGTTTGCAGTTCCTGCTACGATACAATTGGCTGGGGCAGAAATAGAATTAGTTCCAACAATTTCGAGAGAAGTTCGTTTGAAAAGAGCCTTAGATCAAGTAAAAGATGATTTTGACTATATATTAATTGATTGTCCACCGTCGCTTGGCTTACTTACGATTAATGCATTGACTGCTTCAGATTCAGTATTAATACCTGTTCAATGTGAATATTACGCACTTGAAGGATTAAGCCAATTGTTAAATACGGTTCGATTAGTCCAAAAACATTTAAATCACGATTTGATGATTGAAGGCGTTTTGTTAACGATGCTGGATGCCAGAACAAACTTGGGCATTCAAGTCATTCAGGAAGTAAAAAAATACTTCCAAAATAAAGTGTATCAAACAATAATACCAAGAAATATTCGACTTAGTGAGGCACCGAGCCATGGAGAACCGATTATCGTTTATGATTCAAAATCTCGTGGTGCTGAAGTATATTTAGATCTTGCAAAGGAAGTGGCTGGAAATGGCTAAAGGTCTCGGTAAGGGGATTAATGCTTTATTTGCAAATATGGAAGTTAATAATGATGAAGCGGTACGCGAAATTGATTTAAAAGAAATAAAACCAAATCCGTACCAACCTCGGAGAGTATTTTCTGAAGATGCTATTCAGGAATTAAAAGAATCTATACTTCAACACGGTGTTTTACAACCTATCATCGTCCGAAAAAATATTAAAGGTTATGAAATTGTTGTAGGGGAGCGCAGATTCCGGGCTTCAAAAGCGGCCAAGCTTGGTAAAATACCCGCTGTCATTCGTGAATTAACCGATCAACAAATGATGGAGTTAGCCGTTTTGGAAAACCTGCAACGCGAAGATTTGACCCCAATTGAAGAGGCAACTGCTTACCATACTTTGATGGAAAAACTTCATATTACACAGGAAGAATTATCAAAGAGACTTGGAAAAAGCAGACCGCATATCGCCAATCATGTTAGACTACTAACACTGCCTAAAAATATTCAACAGCTCATAACAGATGGAAAACTATCTATGGGCCATGGAAGGACACTTTTAGGACTTAAGCGAAAAGAAAAGATAGAAGCTGTTGCTGAACGCACGGTAAAAGAAGGCTTAAACGTTAGACAGTTAGAAAATTTAGTTCAGCAAATTAATGAAAATGTTCCACGTGAAACAAAAAAGCCAAAACTTAAAAAAGATATATTTATTATGGAAAGAGAAACTTCCTTAAGAGAAAAATTTGGAACAACCGTTACAATTAAGCAGTCGAAGAAAAAAGGTAAAATTGAAATAGAATTTTTAACGCAAGAAGATTTAGAAAGAATTCTTGAGATTCTTGATGAATCAGAGTAAAAGTAGTGCCCTTTATCTACTTTAAAGGGCGCTTATTTTTTTGAAATTTTAATACACAGGTGAAAATATGGTGCTATTAGGGACGTTAGTCAATGGACTTTGTATAATTATTGGTTCGTTAATTGGAAAGTTTTTAAGCAGAATTCCTGAAAAGATGAAATCAACTGTTATGCAAGGGATAAGTTTGGTTGTCATGGTGTTAGGGCTACAAATGGGATTTAAAAGTGAGAATTTTTTAATTGTCATATTGAGTATAGTCATTGGAGCGGTACTCGGAGAATGGTGGCAGCTAGAGGAAAAACTAAATTCATTAGGTTTATGGTTAGAAAAAAAGATGGGTGCTTCACATAAAGGAAATATATCTCAAGGATTTGTAACCGCGACACTCATTTTCGTTATTGGGGCTATGGCAATCATAGGAGCGCTAGATAGCGGGATTAGGGGAGACCATCAAGTTCTTTTTACAAAAGCAGTTATCGACGGATTTACCGCATTGATTTTAACGACAACGCTGGGAATTGGCGTTATGCTTTCATTTGTTCCGGTAGTTTTATACCAAGGTATAATTGCTTTATTTGCAACGCAAATTGATCGGATTGTTCCAGAAGAGTTGATGGTTATGTTTATTAATGAAATAACTGCCACTGGGGGAATCATGATTTTTGCAATTGGATTAAACTTATCTGGTATGATTAAGATAAGAGTTGCAAATTTATTACCAGGTATATTAGTCGCTACCGTTATCGTAACAGGAATTTTTTTGTTTAAACAATACCTATAAAATAAAAAGAAGCAATAATCCATTGCTTCTTTTTATATTGTCTCTTTATTTATATCCCATTCAAGTTGAAGATTAGCTTCTTTATTTGTATAGATCATATCGGCTTCCATAATGCCTGCTACTATTTGTTTTGCCATTTTCATTACAAGATTAAGGCGGGTATTTTGTAACACAAAGAATTCCATATGACCACTCACATTGACAATTCCTGTGATATGCATGTCTCCAACAGCTGGTAATTCCTTTTTTACTCCAGCTCCAGGTTTAACCGGACCAGCCCCAACTTTGATATTCCCAATGTTTTTTAACCTTCCCAGGCAGGCGTCAATACCAATAATATATGGTCTGAAATGTTTTTGCCTTATCATCGCCATTTTATCATTTAAATTCACCGCATGAACAGGATCTTCTAAAGTCCCGTATACGTGAAAATTAGCCAATCCTGCTTCTTCAAGGAAGGTACCAACAAGTGGGCCTAGAGAGTCTCCAGTAGATCGATCGGTTCCGATACAGACGATGATGATGGGTCTTTTATAGTTGAAGGGGAGAAGATCGATGATACCGCTAGAAATTTTATTGATAGATGTAGGATCATCATATTTAATATTAACATCAAATATGTCAAGTGGATTAAAAAGCGGTTGTGATTTCACCTTGTCGCTCCTTTCCCCCGTAATAAAAGCAAGTTATAATAGGATTAACACTTTTCAAAAACCATATATGCCTTTTCATTTCTTTTCTTTACCCATTATACGGAGGAATTTTCATTTCTATACATAAGAAATTGCAAAAACTAATAACTGCCTATGAAAAACAACATTTTATTGGTAAAATATAATCAGAAAAAGTGAATCGTGGAGAATATGATGGAATCTTCAGGAGGTATGTGCCTTGGAAAAAAAAGAATTCAATCTAAATGACATAGTAGAAATGAAAAAACAGCATCCATGTGGGACAAACCGTTGGAAGATTATTCGCATGGGAATGGATATTCGAATTAAATGTGAGGGCTGCGGCCACAGTGTTATGCTCCCACGAAGGGATTTCGCTAGGAAAATCAAAAAAATTTTAGAAAAGCATGAAGAATGATTATCATGCTTTTTTGGTTTATTAATGTACAATCGTCTGAAAATTATACATCTGTATAATTAAATGTGAGGTTCAGTTGTTTTTTCTCGGTATAATCACTATAATTGTGAAAGGATTAACAGGGAATAAACATAGGAAAATCCGGAAGAGGAGTGACCAAAATGGCTCTTACAGCAGGAATTGTTGGTTTGCCAAATGTAGGGAAATCTACATTATTTAATGCAATTACGAAAGCGGGGGCAGAAGCTGCCAATTATCCGTTTTGTACAATAGATCCAAATGTTGGAATTGTAGAAGTACCAGATCATCGACTTCAAAAGTTAACAGAACTTGTACAACCTAAGAAGACTGTTCCTACTGCATTCGAATTTACAGATATTGCAGGGATTGTAAAAGGGGCAAGTAAAGGTGAGGGACTTGGAAATAAATTTTTATCCCATATTCGCCAGGTAGATGCAATTGTTCATGTTGTTCGTTGTTTTACAAGTAATGATATTACACATGTTTCAGGAAAAGTAGATCCAATCGATGATATTGAAACAATTAATCTTGAGCTTATCCTTGCTGACCTAGAATCGGTTGATAAACGCATAGGTCGCGTAGAAAAAATGGCAAAACAAAAAGATAAAGATGCGATGTTTGAATATGAAATTTTAGCGAAATTAAAGGAAACATTTGAATCGGATAAACCAGCACGATCCATAGAATTTGCAGATGAGCAAATGAAAATCGTAAAAGGTCTTCATTTGTTAACAAGTAAACCTGTTCTATATGCAGCAAATGTTGGAGATGAAGATATAGCAGATCCATCCGGCAATGAAAATGTCCAAAGAGTCCTCGAATATGCGGAAACAGAAAATTCTCAAGTAATCGTCGTTTGCGCAAAAATAGAGGAAGAAATTGCGGAATTGGATGATGAAGAAAAAGCAATGTTTTTGGAAGAGCTAGGCATTGAAGAATCCGGACTAGATCAGTTAATTCGTGCAACTTATGATCTTCTTGGATTAGCGACTTATTTTACAGCCGGTGTCCAAGAAGTTCGTGCATGGACATTTAAAAAAGGGATGAAAGCACCACAATGTGCTGGAATCATTCATACTGACTTTGAAAAAGGATTTATCCGTGCAGAAACGGTTTCATATGACGATTTGCTAGCTGGTGGTTCTATGGCAGCAGCACGTGAAGCCGGTAAAGTTAGGCTTGAAGGAAAAGAGTATATTGTAAAAGATGGAGATGTAATTCATTTTCGGTTCAATGTTTAAGGCACCTAAGCGGGTGTCTTTTTTTTTTGCTTAGGAAAACAGGCGCCACTGCTCGAGGTCATAACCTGAATAGCTAAAATTCAAAAAGCAGATTTTTGTTTCTCAGAACATTTGCTTGTCGTCGAAAGCGCGCCTTGTTCTTTTGTTCTTGGTAAATAATATGTAATCATTGAAGATTTTCAGACCTAAATAGCGATATATTCTAATAAAATCAGTGGATTTTTTTTCAGGTTATAAATTTTCCTCTTTCTTCAAATAATAGTACTGAATCATTAGCGCCAATTATTTTGCTTTTGATTTGATTTTAATGAAAGGGGAGTACCTACGTTGAAAACATTAAGACGAATTGCATTAGCCTTAGTCATTATAGGTGCAATAAACTGGGGCTTAATTGGTTTATTTCGATTCGATTTAGTTGGTTCCATATTTGGAGGAACAGATTCTGGCTTATCGAGATTTATTTTCACTCTAGTTGGAATCAGCGGACTCATCTGTCTCGGGTTACTGTTTAATTCTGAAACAGCTGATGTTGGTTCGCGCGATGAAGGTAATAAAGAAGTAATGAATGGTAGATATGCAACAGAGTTTGCGGAAGAACCAGATCTTGATCGATTATATAATCCTTCAAGAGATGCTTATGAAAGTGAAGATGAGGAAGAAGAGTTTAAATAAACGAAACCCGGCGAGGAATATCCCTTTGCCGGGTTTTACGTTATGGCGAAAAAGTCATTCAAGGCATTGCGCAATCAAGCTTCTTATGTTATACTTACACATTGTGAGTAATGAAAATTGCTCCTTGCCCTTTTTGAAGGGCCGCATAGACCATAAGGAGGTGACTGAACGATGAGAAAGTACGAAATTATGTACATTATCCGCCCAAATATTGAAGATGAAGCAAAAGCTGCTGTAGTTGAGCGTTTCAACAACATCCTTACTTCACAAGGTGCGGAGATCATCGAATCAAAAGATTGGGGTAAGCGACGTCTTGCATACGAGATTGAGGATTTCCGTGACGGTTTCTACCGTTTAATCCATACGAATGCAAAGCCTGAAGCAGTTCAGGAATTCGATCGTCTTGCTAAAATCAGTGACGATATCATCCGTCATATCGTTGTTAAAGATGAAAGATAATAAATAATTGTTCCACGTGAAACATTTTATAAAGAAGTAAACGGGAAGAGGTTGATTCTGATGATGAACCGAGTTGTATTAGTAGGACGATTAACAAAAGATCCAGATTTGCGATATACTCCCAATGGAGTTCCAGTCGCAACTTTTACATTGGCTGTTAACCGTACTTTTACGAATCAACAGGGGGAGCGGGAAGCCGACTTTATTAACTGTGTGATTTGGAGAAAACCTGCGGAGAATGTGGCTAATTACTTGAAAAAAGGTAGTTTAGCTGGTGTTGATGGGCGCATCCAGACTCGCAACTACGAAGGACAAGATGGTAAGCGTGTATACGTAACTGAAATAGTAGCCGAATCTGTTCAATTCCTTGAACCTAGAGGTACTGCCTCACAAGGTCGTAGTGACTTTGGCGGGAATCAATATGGTGAAGAACCTAATGATTCATCCCGTTCTTATGGCCAAAACCAGAATCAGCGCAGTAATCAAAACTTTACCCGAGCAAATGAAGATCCATTCTCGAATGATGGACAACCAATTGACATTTCTGATGACGATCTTCCATTCTAATTAAGATAGGAGGTTATTAATATGGCAGGTGCACGCAGAGGCGGACGCAAACGTCGTAAAGTGTGTTTTTTTACAGCAAATGGAATTACACACATCGATTATAAAGATGTTGATTTGCTTAAAAAGTTCATTTCTGAGCGTGGAAAAATTCTTCCACGTCGTGTAACTGGAACAAGCGCGAAGTACCAACGCAAATTGACAGCAGCTATTAAACGCTCTCGTCAAATGGCTTTACTTCCATTCGTTTCAGGCGAATAATAACGATTAAAGGCCGAACAAAGGCATAATGAAATAAAGGCTGTCCAAGGCTTGGTATTATACTTTTAAACAGGTTTTTCTGTATTGAAGCATAATACCAGGAGTTGGACTGCCTTTTTTCTTTAAGTAACAGCTAAAATCGTTATATCAGCAAAGTTGAACGATATACATTTCACCGTTAAAATAGAAGTAATATGTCTTTGAAAAAGTTGAACAAAAGAGGTGGAAGAGTGAAAAATACACGAACGCTAACAGAAGGAGCGTTATTATTAGCTTTATATACAATGATGTTGCTATTAGCTATTTTTATTCCTGTTTCAACAATTGTTGTATACTTGTTTTTTATTTTGCCATTCCTTTTGTACAGCGCAAAATATTCAGTGAAACATTCCATCACCTTCATTATAGGTGCGATGATGATATCGTTTATTATTGGAACTTATCTAGCATTGCCAATTGCCGTTTTATTTGGAACAACGGGTTTAATGATGGGGTATGGGATTAGAGTTAAAGAAAGTAAACAGATTATATTCATATCTTCTAGCATTGTTTTTGTTGCAAATTTCATTTTGTTTTTTATTATCGCGGCAGCATTTTTTAGCTTTAATTTTATGGATGAAATGAAAGATATGTTTCAAACTTCCATCAATCAGTACACGGAAGCTCTACATATGATGGGGATGTCGCCTCCACTAGAATTTCAAGAACAATTAAATGATATGGTCAATCTAATGACAACGATGCTGCCTGCAATATTGGTAGGAACGGCTTTTATTAGTATACTGATTATCATGTCAGTAAATTTTCCAATAATAAAAAGGTTAGGCGTTGAAGTACCGAAGTTTCAACCGTTTCGCCGCTTAACTTTTCCGAAAAACATTTTGTGGTTGTATTTATTAGTTTTAGTAATCTCGCTTATTTTTAAAATCGAGAACGATTCATATATGCAAATGGCATTAGTCAATGCAGGATTAATATTACAAACACTTCTGGTTATACAAGGATTATCGTTTATCTTTTTTTATTGCCATATAAAAAAATGGTCTATTGCTATTCCAATATTAGCGGTTATATTTACATTTTTTATGCCTTTCGTTCTTTCAATTGTACGGGTGTTAGGTATAATTGATTTAGGCTTTGATTTAAGACGGCGCATCAATCAGAAATGATGTAGCTTATACATTTTTTTAGTGATAAGAATGTATGGTCTATCTTTTTAAACAAGCGCAATTTACCATTGACTAATCTTTCTTTTTTCAATGTAAATGTCAATCTGCGAGCGCTTACGGTTTTCTTATAAAGGAGCTGAAAGAATGCCTTCATATTTCAAGGGCGGGAAATTGCGTTACCCACTATATGGTATCGTAGCGATTGCAGCTATCTTACTAGTATTTATCGCTTTTCAATATTTATGGGTAGCGATTATTGGCTTTTTACTGCTCTTTTCCTTATTTTATACGGCTGTAAATGGAGAGAAAAGCGTCATAAAGGACACAGAGGAGCATATTTCGACCCTATCTTATCGAGTGAAAAAGGTTGGGGAAGAGGCTTTACTGGAGATGCCGATTGGTATTATGCTCATTAATGATGAATTTATCGTTGAGTGGTCAAATCCATTTATGGCAGCTTGTTTTCATGAAAATACGCTTGTTGGAAAGTCTCTCTATGAGATAGGGGAACAAATTATTCCATTGATTAAGCAAGATATTGAGAGTGAGATTGTGACAATCCACGATAGAAAATATAGGGTTGAGCTCAAGTTGGAAGAGAAATTGCTCTATTTTTTCGATGTGACGGACCAAGTTGCTACCGTTAAGAGATATGAATCTGAGCGAAATGTCATTGCTATAATTTTTCTTGATAATTATGATGATGCTACTCAAGGAATGGATGATCAGACAAAAAGTGGACTAAATAGTACGGTAACATCACTTTTAAATGATTGGGCCCTAAAGCATGGCATCTTTCTAAAAAGAACTTCATCTGATCGATTTGTAATATTACTGAATGAAAAAATTTATCGTGAGCTTGAAAATGATAAATTTTCAATATTAGATGTTGTAAGAGAAGAAACAGCAAAACAAAACGTACCTCTTACATTAAGTATTGGTGTTGGAATTGGAGATATGTCATTGCCTGATTTAGGCGTCCAAGCCCAATCCAGTCTTGACCTTGCATTAGGACGGGGCGGCGACCAAGTAGCGATTAAATTGCCAAATGGAAAATTAAAGTTTTATGGTGGAAAAACAAATCCGATGGAAAAGCGGACGAGGGTTCGTGCACGAGTCATTTCCCATGCACTGAAGGAACTAATTGTTGAAAGTGATAAAGTAATCGTGATGGGACATAAATATCCTGATATGGATGCGATCGGAGCTTCCATTGGTATTAGAAAAGCAGCGGAAATGAACAAACGGGAAGGTTATATTGTGATTGATGCCTCTGAAATAGATACAGGGGTTAAACGGCTGATTGAAGAAACGAAATCGTGTCCTGATCTTTTTTCAACGTTCATCACACCTGATGAGGCATTGGAGCTTGCGACTGAAAGGACCCTTCTTGTGGTTGTGGATACACATAAGCCTAGTCTTGTAATTGATGAAAGGCTTCTCTCAAAAACAGAGAGAATTGTAGTAATCGACCATCATAGACGCAGTGAAGATTTTATTAAAAAGCCACTTTTGGTCTATATGGAGCCATATGCATCTTCAACAGCAGAATTAGTAACAGAGTTGCTTGAGTACCAGCCAAAAGGTGAAAAGGGAAATACAATTAACACGATTGAAGCAACAGCTTTATTATCTGGTATTATCGTAGATACAAAAAGCTTTACCCTCAGGACAGGATCTCGAACGTTTGATGCAGCTTCTTATTTACGAGCGCAAGGTGCAGATACCATTTTAGTTCAAAAGTTTTTAAAAGAAGATATGGATACATTTATTAAGCGCTCAAAATTAATTGAAACGGCAGAACTATATTCAAAAGGCATTGCGATAGCAAGTGGATCTGAAGATGAAGTATACCAGCCAATCGTAATTGCCCAAGCCGCTGATATTTTACTAACAATGGATAAGGTTTCTGCTTCATTCGTCATTTCAAAGCGAGCAGGGGATATTGTTGGAATTAGTGCTCGCTCATTAGGAGATATCAATGTCCAAATCATAATGGAAGCCTTAGGCGGCGGTGGCCACTTATCTAATGCTGCCGCACAGTTAACAGATGTTAATATTTTTGAAGCAGAGTTAAAATTAAAACAAGTTATAGATGATTATTTGGAAGGGAGCCAAGAGTCATGAAAGTTATTTTCTTAAAAGATGTTAAAGGTAAAGGTAAAAAAGGGGAAGTGAAAAATGTAGCGGATGGCTACGCTCATAACTTTCTACTTAAACAGGGATTAGCAATTGAAGCAACAGCTGGAAATATGAAGAGTTTAGATAATAAGAAGAAAAAAGAAGAGCAGCAAGCGAGCGTAGAATTAGAAGAAGCTAAGAAATTAAAAGAAACACTTGAAAAATTGACGGTAGAATTGAAAGCTAAATCTGGTGAAGGCGGACGTCTATTTGGGTCGATTACAAGTAAGCAAATCGCAGATGAATTAAAAAAATCGCATAAAATTACAATTGATAAAAGAAAAATTGGTTTGGAAGATGCGATTCGGACATTGGGAGTTACAAAAGTACCTGTAAAGCTTCATCATGAAGTAGTTGCGACAGTAGATGTCCACGTAAAAGAAGAAAACTAAAATTACCATATGTTAACTTGAAGATTCATGATAGAATAGATTTATAAAAAAATGTGATGCGGTTTTTAGCCGGTCACATTTTTTATAGGATAAGACTATTAGGTTTATTATTATAGAACTCAGGATTTACTGTCTAGCTCTAGGCGCCATCAGCTCGAGGTCAAATAACCTGATCAGCTAAAAGTCAAATAACGACTTTTTACAGATTAGAACATTGATTGTCGGCGATTCCAGGCGCCTTGCGCTTTTCTTTATATCATAAGAATCGTGATAGGGTGTGGAAGGTGAGTACAATGAATGTTGATTTTTCGGATCGAACGCCGCCGCAAAATATAGAAGCTGAGCAAGCCGTAATAGGGGCTATTTTTTTGGAGCCATCTTCATTAGTGCTTGCATCAGAAATCTTGCTTCCTGATGATTTTTACCGTAGTTCCCACCAAAAGATATTCGATGTAATGCTTAAATTAAGTGAAACGGGCAAGGCCATCGATTTAGTCACTGTTACAGAAGAGTTGGCTGCATCGAAAATGTTAGAAGATGTAGGCGGAATATCTTATTTGAGTGAAATTGCTGTTTCTGTACCGACTGCTGCGAATATTGGGTACTACGCTCGTATCGTCGAAGAAAAATCGTTATTACGTCGGTTAATTCGAACGGCGACGAATATTGTAACCGACGGATACTCTAGGGAAGATGAAGTAGAGGCAGTCCTTGATGAAGCAGAAAAGCATATTATGGAAGTCGCTTCACGTAAAAACTCGGGTGCTTTTAAAAATATTAAGGACGTACTCGTTGAAACGTATGATAATATCGAACTTCTTCATAATCGAAAAGGGGATGTCACAGGGATTCCTACTGGATTCTCCGAGCTTGATCGAATGACCGCCGGATTTCAACGCAATGATTTAATCATTGTGGCAGCTCGTCCGTCAGTAGGTAAAACCGCTTTTGCTCTTAACATTGCACAAAATGTTGGAACGAAAACGGGTGAAAATGTTGCTATTTTTAGTCTGGAAATGGGAGCTGAGCAGCTCGTTATGAGGATGCTTTGTGCAGAAGGGAATATTAATGCCCAAAATTTACGGACAGGCTCCCTAACAGATGAGGATTGGCGCAAACTAACGATGGCAATGGGAAGTTTATCTAATTCAGGAATTTTTATAGATGATACCCCAGGAGTTAGGATTAGTGAGATACGCTCAAAGTGTCGTCGTTTGAAGCAGGAACACGGCCTTGGTATGATTTTGATTGATTATTTGCAGCTTATTCAGGGGAGTGGCCGTTCAGGTGAAAACCGTCAGCAAGAAGTATCGGAAATTTCCCGTTCTTTAAAGGCGCTTGCTCGTGAACTGCAAGTTCCAGTTATCGCACTTTCTCAGCTTTCACGTGGAGTGGAGCAGCGACAAGATAAGCGTCCAATGATGTCCGACATAAGGGAATCGGGAAGTATTGAGCAGGACGCCGATATCGTAGCCTTTTTATATCGTGACGACTATTACGACCACGACTCGGAAAACAAAAACATTATCGAAATCATCATTGCTAAACAACGTAACGGTCCAGTTGGTACTGTTTCACTAGCCTTCGTTAAAGAATACAATAAATTCGTCAATTTAGAACGAAGATTTGACGACTCAGCTATTCCTTCGGGAGCATAGTTAGGGTTACAACTTGGATTTCATATTAATTAAATAGTATAAAATTAGCAGTCTAATTCGTGTGTGAATTAGGCTGCTTTTTTATTAAAGAACAACAAATATTAACCTATATTTATCAGCAATATTAAAGCGGGCTCGATTTCTGTAAAGGAGCTAATAAGTTTAAATTCAATCGAAAGTTTATAAATTTTGTTAGTGGAAAGGAGGATTTAAAAATAACATATTCGAATATTAACATAGGAACGTATTAGGAGTGATTAATGAGTGGATATGAAACAACGAAGGCAGTGGAATGAAAACCATAAAAGATTAAAAGAAATCATATTAAAAACAGAGGAACATTCAAAAGCAGTTCAATTATTTTTAAATCAGCATTCTTTGTTGCATTCATCCTCTATCAGTCAAATGGTTCACGAAACATTAGAAGATAAACTGATGAAAAACTTGGATGAAACAACATTTAGACAATTTCCAGTTCCAAATCCTGATACGAAAAATTCAATTGCTTGGCATTTATGGCATATCGCCCGTATTGAAGATATGACAATGAATTTATTAGTGGCTGATGAACAACAAGTTCTTTATTCTGCAAATTGGCTTGAAAAAATGAATATATCATTTACGCATTCTGGCAATGATATGCCTGAAGAGGATATTGCTATACTAAGTTCAAGAATTGATATTCATTCATTATTAGCCTATAGAGCAGCTGTTGGCATACAAACACAAAAGGTCATATCTTCATTAAAACCTGGACAATTTAAGATACAAGTTGATCAAAACAGAATTACACGCTTATTTGATGAAAAGGCAGTTCTGCCAAACTCTAGATGGTTAGCTGAATACTGGAGCAAAAAAAACATTGCAGGTTTAATGTTGATGCCGGCAACAAGACATATCTTTTTACATTTAAATAAATGTGTCCGTATAAAGGAAAAGCTTCATAAGCAAACGAAGAAATTAATATTAATGAAGAGCGTCCCTTAACTGGAGAAAGGGGATGGATATATGAGAGATATACACTTTTGTCAATCTTCAGTCAATTTTAAAACAAAAAAACTGAAACAGGATATTCTGTTCAGCCATTGATATTTTTATATGATCATGGTATGATTAATTTTGTTTGCATTAGTGTTTAATGATTAAAACACATTTATCCAATTTAATTGTACCAAGAGAGGGTTATGGTTGTCAAGCATTTTTATTTAAAAAAGTGCAGGGAGTTCGTTTATCGGTGACAAGCATTGTTACGGGGACAAAATATTATGATTTAGAGGCGATGTCCCCTAGAACTAGAATGAAAATTCTTAGTCCCAAAATACTTTCTTGTGTATTTTTACTTTTAAAAAAGGAGTGTCGGGTGCGGATGAGTAAAGAGTGGGAAAATGAGCAGCAAAGAGTGGAGTTCATTCAAGATGTGATTGATCAAAAGGTAGTGCAGGTTCATGAAAATATGGGTGGACTAAAAGGTGGGATCATCGAATTACGGAAAACGTTCTGGGAGGATGTTACAGTTAATCTTGATGAACCGGATGATGTCATTGAAACCTTTACCAGTATTAAACAGCAAGCAGAGTTACTTGCTGAAAGGGAAAGAACCCATGGTCATTCCTATCGATTACTTAATCAAATGCAAAGACTTAAAGACTCTCCTTTTTTCGGTCGTATTGATTTCCATGAAGATGGTGAAAAGTCAGCGGAATCTATTTATATCGGCATTGCATCCTTAATGGATGTAAATGATGAAGAATTCTTGATATATGATTGGCGTGCTCCGATTTCAAGTTTGTATTATGATTATTCTCCGGGGCGTGCTGTATACAAAACTCCATCAGGTGAGATTAGCGGGACGATGGAATTAAAACGTCAATACATTATAAAAAATGGCGTATTAAAGGGAATGTTTGATACGGGAGTTACGATTGGAGACAGTCTTCTTCAAGAGGTGCTAGGCGGAAATGCTAACACTCAAATGAAGAGTATAGTTGCGACCATCCAGCGTGAGCAGAATCATATTATTCGTAATGAAAAGAGTAAAATATTGATCGTCCAAGGAGTAGCCGGAAGTGGAAAAACGTCTGCTGCTTTGCAACGGGTTGCTTATTTGCTCTATCGCTACCGCAATACACTTTCGTCTGATAATATTATGCTTTTCTCTCCAAACCCATTATTTAATAGCTATGTTGCGACTGTTTTGCCTGAACTTGGAGAAGAAAATATGGAGCAGACGACATATCAACAATATTTAAATACTAGGCTTGGTGGCCAGTTTAGTGTTGACGATTCTTTTTTCCAAATGGAATATACCCTTACTGCTATGAATGAACCAGACTACGACGTGAAAATGAACGCCATCCGTTATAAAGCGGGTTTAGATTTTAAAGATCAGATAGATCGTTATGTTGAAGAACTATCAAATAGTGGCCTTATTTTTAAAACGATATCGTTCCGCGGCGGGACCATTGTTTCTGCTCAAGACATTTCTAAGTACTTTTATTCACTAGATCGATCAATTTCAATTCCGAATCGATTGAAGCTAACTTCTGACTGGCTTTTAAAGGAAATCGCCAAACAAGAGAAACTGGAAAGAACAAAAGAATGGGTTCTGAATGAGGCTGAACTACTAGATAAAACCGACTATTTAGAAGCATTCCAGCATATGCAAAAAAACCAAGATGAAGAAACTTTTGATGATGCAGATCGCGAACTTCAGATTTTAGCTAAATCTATTGTTAATAAGCATTTTAAACGAATTCGCAATGCTGTAAAGAAAAATAAATTTTTAAATATAAAAGCTTTATATCATAAGCTTTTTACTTTAAAGGAACCATTCGACTGGCCAGATGGATGGGAAGAAATTTGTGAGGAAACGATAAAAAATTTAAATGCGAATATTATGTCATATGAGGATACAACTCCATATTTGTATTTACAGGACCAGTTGGAAGGAAGGAAATCCAATACACTTATTCGTCATTTGTTCATTGATGAAGCACAGGATTATTCACCGTTTCAATTTGAGTTTTTAAAACAGCTTTTCCCACATTGTAAGATGACTATTTTAGGAGATGTGAACCAAGCAATCTACGCACATACAATGGATGCACCGTCTTTATTAAATTTGGAACCTGAGGGAACGGAAAAAATTGTATTAAGACGGAGCTACAGGTCGACAAAGCAAATTGTTGACTTTACAAAAGGGCTAATCACAGGTGGAGAAATGATCGAGCCGTTTAATCGGGATGGAGAAAAACCAGTCTTAATCGAAGTAGATGAAGATGGCGAACTTCATGGAAAAATAGAAGAATGTGTACATCGTTTGAAAGATAAAGGGCACGAGACAATTGCAATTATATGTAAGACGATGAAGGAAAGCCAAGCAGCGTACGAAGCGTTAAAAACATCATTACCTGTACGCTTAATGGATAAGAATGCAAACTCCTATGAAAAAGGAATCATCATCCTGCCTGCATACTTGGCGAAAGGGATCGAATTTGATGCCGTCATCATTTATAACGCTTCAAATGAGCAATATGGACGTGAGTATGAACGAAAATTATTTTATACCGCTTGTACGAGGGCAATGCATGAGCTATATCTTTTCACTAAGGGTAAGAGAACGTTTTTTATGGATCAAGTAAGTGAGGAAACATTTAAAAAGAGTTGAATATTAATATCGGATTTTAAAAAAGATGCTGTTGATTTAAATGATATGTGAATATCACGCTCTTAACCCCTTTGATATAAAAGAATCAAAGGGGTATTTTCTAGGGAAATTGATAAATGAAATAATCAAAGGATATTTGGTATAGAAGCT
This sequence comes from Lederbergia wuyishanensis, assembly GCF_022900255.1. Classification (GTDB taxonomy): domain Bacteria; phylum Bacillota; class Bacilli; order Bacillales; family Bacillaceae_C; genus Lederbergia; species Lederbergia wuyishanensis. The sequence continues at coordinate 327,648 of NZ_JALIRM010000002.1, read as the reverse complement.
GGAAAAAGGTTGCTTTAATTGCAAAAGCTGAAATCTTTAAAGGATTTCCATATTTTATTTTGTCTTAAAAGGTATTCTGAATATCTATATAGAAGTAGAGATAGAGTTTATGGGATTCGAGGGGATTAGGTGAAGAAGAAAACAATAGTGGTCTTATCTGTTATAACTATTCTTGCTATTAGTTTTTGGTGGGTATTTCATTATGTGAGTCGTGATGGGGAATTTACTAAATGGGGCCATGCATATGTACCGATAGATTTTTTTGACGACGGAAAGGCAATTTATATTGGTAATGATTTTAAGTGGGAAGGGATTGGGAATCCAACACTCGAGAAGGTAGAATTTTTTAAGAGAGATGGTTCGATTGTAGCGAAAGATGATGATGAGTTTCGAATTGAGCCATTCATAGAAAAGTCCAACACGAATACAATTGGAATAATGGATGAAGAAAGTGTTAAAGATCAAGGATTGGATAAAAATTTGTTTCCTTACGAGGGTTTTCAAATAGACAAAGATTTTAGCCTAGTATTACGTGTGGAATTTCATGGTGATAATACCGACAATGACATAAGGGAGATGCTGCTTACCTATAAAAAATATGGGGTAACGCAATCTCAGTACATTCCATTTAGAAATATTTTTATTCATGACGATGAAGGAGAAGATGAGGACGAGTAATAGAGATGATTTAATAGAAACACGCTTGGAAAATTAATACCCAAGCGTGTTTTCTAAATTAAAATTCCTTCACCTTCATCACCCTCATCGCATTCAAAACGGCTAAGAGAGTAACGCCTACATCTGAGAATACGGCTTCCCACATTGTCGCAATTCCGAAGGCTCCTAGTATAAGAAAAATGGCTTTGACGCCTAGAGCAAATAGGATGTTTTGCCAAACAATTCGCCTTGTTCTTTTAGCGATTTTAATGGCTGTAGGAATTTTGGATGGTTCATCGGTCATGATGACGATATCGGCAGCTTCAATAGCAGCGTCCGACCCTAAACCGCCCATTGCCATTCCAACATCAGCACGAGCAAGGACAGGGGTGTCGTTGATACCATCGCCGACAAAGATGATTTTTTCGTTTCCAGCTTTACTTGCATCCAATTTTTCAATTTCTTCTACTTTATGATGCGGTAAAAGTTCAGCATGTACTTCGTCAATGCCAAGTTCTTTACCTACAGCATTGCCAACAGTTTTCGCGTCTCCTGTAAGCATGACCGTTTTCTTTATGCCTAATTCCTTCAATAAACGAATCGCTTTTGCAGAATCTTCTTTTATCTGATCAGAAATGACGATGTATCCAGCATATTTTTCATCAACAGCAACGTGAACAATCGTACCGATAACATCTGGCTGATCAAACTGAATGTTTTCTTTATTCATCAGTTTTGCGTTTCCGGCGATGACTTTTTTCCCAGCAACCGTTACTTGAATTCCATAACCAGAAATCTCATTATAATTTTGAATGGCTTCTTCATTTATTTCTTTCCCATATGCCTTTTTAATGGAAAGGGCAATCGGGTGATTGGAATGAACTTCCGCAAAAGCTGCATACTCTAATAATTCTTCTTCTGAAATATTATTCGGATGTATGCTTGCTACTTCAAATACGCCTTTTGTTAAGGTTCCCGTTTTATCAAATACTATATATTTTACATCGTTTAATGCTTCTAAATAGTTGCTGCCTTTTACAAGAATCCCTGATTTTGATGCTGCTCCTATTCCTCCGAAAAATCCGAGCGGAATGGAAATAACAAGAGCGCAAGGACAAGATATAACTAAAAACACAAGCGCGCGATAAATCCAGTCTGAAAAAGTTGCTCCACTTATTAGTAGTGGGGGAAGGAAGGCTAAGACAACTGCCACAATGACGACAACTGGTGTATAGTAACGAGCAAATTTCGTAATGAAGTTTTCCGTTGGCGCTTTGCGGCTGCTTGCATTCTGAACTAAATCAAGAATCTTTGAAACGGTAGATTCTCCAAATTCTTTCATCACTTCTACTGTTAGAACACCATTTTTATTAATGAATCCACTTAAAACATCGCTTCCGGCTTCTACCTCTCGAGGGACAGATTCACCAGTTAAAGCAGACGTATCCACCATAGAGGAGCCTTCAATAACTTTTCCATCCAATGGAACTTTTTCACCGGGCTTCACAATGATGATTTCGCCGATTTTTACTTCTTCAGGGGAAACTACAACAATATTTCCGTTTCTTTTAAGATTAGCGGCATCTGGACGAATATCCATAAGTGCGCTGATTGATTTGCGCGAGCGGTTCACCGCAATTGTCTGAAATAGCTCTCCCACTTGATAAAACAGCATAACGGCAACGCCTTCAGGATATTGTTTGATGGCAAAGGCTCCTATGGTCGCAATAGCCATTAAAAAGTTTTCATCAAAAACTTGACCGCGCGTAATATTTCTTGCTGCCCGTAATACAATATCTCCACCGATAATCAGATAGGCAATAATGAAAATCCCCAGCTCTGCCATTCCAGATAAGGGTGAAAACATCCCAATAGCTGCTAAAACGGTACCTAAAATTAAGCGAGAAACAATTTTCTTGATATTTTTGTTGCCATGGTCATGTGCGTGATCGTGGTCGTGGTCGTGATCAACCCCTTTTTCTAAAGGAGTAATATGAGGCTCAATCATTTTTATTTTATTTTTTACAGCTGAAACGATGTCTGTCGCTTCATCCTGTGCTGCTTCAAGCGTAAGGGTTTTGTTGACAAAATTAACGGAGCATTCTGTGATTCCATCCATTCCCTTTACACTATTCTCTATCTTCATAGCACAATTAGCACAATCCAATCCTTCCAGGAGGATTTCTTGTTTTATTTTTCTCTTCTGCCTCTCCATTTTTCTCTCTCCTAAAACACTTAAATTTTATTCTCATTAACGTGTTCAAGTGCTTGATCAAATATCTGAATCACATGATCATCCGCGAGCGAATAGTACACCACTTTTCCTTCTTTTCGATTCTTTACTAACTTAGCTTGCTTCAATACGCGTAATTGATGTGAAATAGAGGATTGTGTCATGTTCAATAAATAGGCAATATCACAAACACACATCTCGGTTTGGAATAAAGAGTGAAGAATTCTAATTCTTGTACGATCTCCCAATACTTTAAACAGCTCTGCGACTTCAAGTAAACTATTGTCTTTCGGAATAGTAGCCTGCACCTTTTGAACAACGTCCTCATGAATGACGGTTTGACTGCAAGTTTCAGGAATTGTATTGACTGTTTGCATAAAAACACCTCTTTCCAACGAATGAACATATGAGCAATTATTCATATGTTAATTATATGTATCTTTTTATTGAAATGTCAATTAATTTAGAATAAAAAAGATGCCTTTGGAGAGTATCTAAGGCTATCTATATGGTTGGCTCTTTTCTTAAACTTTGTTGCTACTTCATATTCATTAAAATAATAGGAATAAATTTGGAATTTAAAACTTACTCATTCCGCTGAGAAAAGAGCTGGGTCCTTCATAAGAATCGTTAAATTCACCTTTTAGGGGTAAAAGCCGGCTTTTGGGCTTTTACAAAAACAACAAACCTTACGAAACCATTATATTGTTTTAAGAAAAAACATTATAAAAGAAATGACGATAAATAATGAAAAAAATAAACCCCCGATGTTTTCGAGGGCTAAAACAATTATTAATCTTTCTTTTTATAAGCACGAACATATTCAACTTCCATTTGTGATGGAAGAGTTGCGTTTTTAATATTTCCTGCCCAACCTCCGACTTCAGCTGTGATTTTCATATAAGCAGGAACTTGCGATACTCCACCAGCGTTTGTGCGCCATGTCTCTTGTCCATCAATGTAAAAAATGTACTCGTCTGGATTCCATTCAAGTGCAAATGTATGGAAACCTTCATATATTCCTGGTACATGTGCTACTTGTCCAGCACTTCGATGATATTGTTCATATCCGTCCCAATGCATGGCATGTTGAATATAATCGCCATCTTTCGCAAAAGGTGATTCAAATATGTCAATCTCTGTACCGTCTCTACCATCATTTCCTACAGTATGAACTCCATCTGTCATTAACCAAAAGGCATTCCAGTATCCTTCTGTTTTAGGAATTTTTGCTTTAATTTCGTAATATCCATATGTTTGTTCAAATAAATCTCTTGTTCTAACAGCTCCGGAATAATACTTTCCATCTTTTTCACTAACTTGTATAATGAGTTGTCCTTCTCCATTCAAAAAGGCTTCATCGTCTGACCATTGGCCCGCACCACCTTGTCGTGGCCATTCGGGTGCATGTTTCCATTTCGTAGGATCTAACTCTTCACCATTAAAGTTATCTAAAAAGGTTAGTTCCCAACCTTCTTTTTCTTTCGCTTTGATTTCCTCTTTTTCTTGTTTAGCTTTTTGCTTTAGGGCGGTCTTCTTTTCCTTTAACGCCTGTTTTGCTGCTTTCTTTTCTTCTTTGCTCAAATCTTTAATCTGATCTTTTTCATCTTTAAATTTCTCATTCAAGGTTCCAAATCCTATTCCAGGATATTGGGCGCTTACAAAATAAGGATTTCCAATGACTAAAAGTAAGACAAGTCCAATCAAAATACCAACTAAGCCTTTTTGTTTTTTCATAATATCCTCCTAATCTAGTAATAGAACTATTAACAAAAAATATGTACCATATCTTTTGCATTATACTAAGGAAAAAATACAATAACAAAAGATTTGAAAGCGCTTAAAATCGTGGTGTTACTGAGACTAGGTCTTCCTCTCTAATAAAAGAAGTTATGTAAAATGGGAGAATGGGAAGGATGGAGGAATAGGTAACGGACAAATTAATGAATTTCTCAACCTTTTAATCTATGACTTTGGAACGTATCTATCGGATAATAAGGAAATGGGGAGGTTTTCTAAAATTACATAAAATTGAAACTTTAGACTTAGGAGGTGCAATAGAGAAAAGGATTAAGCAACTAGGCTTAATCCTACATAATATTTAGCGGTTCTTTTATTTGATCGATAACTTTATCTTCTGTGACGTGAACTTGATACGTTTTTCCATTGTGAACGAATTTAAAGAGTCCGTTGTTAAAATCGGTACCAATCTCTTTGTAAAAGATTCCTTCGTAGCTAATGTTTTTTTGGCATGTGAAGCATAGTCGATATTCGCCATTTTCCTTCAGCAGATAGCCGCGGACCCCTGTTTCATAAGCGATGTCTTCTCCGCCTTTAATCGTTCGGTCCAATGCAACGATATGGATATCGATAAAAGAGGAGATTTCTCTTAAAAGAACATTCACAAAGGATCCTTTTGTAATCTCTTCCCAGCGATTTTGAGCAGATTGTCCAATGACAATTTGGGTGATGTTGTATTTATGCGCAATTCCCGCAATGACTTTGGCGACTGGGCGCTTTTCATCGTCTTGGAGAATAAACTCTTCAGCGTCGCATTCTTCAGCTAGTTCTTTCCACTTTTCAATATAACCTGATTTCTCCGCATCAAATTCATCATATGGAAGGGGATCTACAGTCAAAATGTATAAAGGACAATTTAACATACTTGCCATTTTATGACCGCGTCTAATTAGGCGTTCGCCGTTTGGACCGTAATATACACAAACGAGAATACTCTCATCCATACGACCCTTCACTTTCTTCATGAAAAAATTCACCTCTTAAATTGGTTCATTCATTCGAAAATCTTTAAAATCATAAATATTATGCTTAAGAATCGTCGAGATTAAAACTAAGACATTATATAAAAAATGGCTTAAGATTACAATAGGTGAGAGTAGATTTAATAAAAGTTATGAAAAATAGTCACTTTTAATAAGAAAAACTTATAAACTGTATTCTCATTTGTATAGCAACGATGTCTTTTATTGTATAATATTAAGGGAAAATAATAAGTAACATGTTATTCACCCACTCAGACCAAACCCTATGGTCTCTTATTATCCCGTTAGTTGACATAGGAGTCAACCCCTTTAATAACGCAAGCCACTGCGAATATACCATTTATTTTTTGAAAATTATATTTTTGGTGACCGTAACTGGGAGGTTGTGTGTATTTTGATATCTTTGCAACTGGCAATCATGATTCCTTTTCTGGCTGCCTTATTCATTCCTTTTCTTTATAAAAAAATACCCCGTATTCATATCGGTTGGATTGTACTGATTGTACCTACCGTTCTATTTATAACTCTTACACAATTTATTCCTTCCATTGCGGAAGGTAAGACGTATTTACATTCGCTTCGATGGATTTCTTCTTATGGTATTCATTTTACGACGTATGTGGATGGACTAAGTATCATTTTTGGACTTTTAATTACGGGTATTGGTAGTCTAGTCATCCTTTATTCCATTTATTACTTATCTGAAAAAGAATCTTTGCATCATTTTTATATTTATTTGCTTTTATTTATGGGTGCCATGCTCGGGGTTGTTTTTTCCGATAACTTAATGGTTTTATATGTATTTTGGGAATTAACGAGCATTTCATCCTTCTTGTTGATTGCTTTCTGGTATCACCGAAAAAAGTCGCGCTACGGAGCGCAAAAGGCGTTGCTCATCACATTTGGCGGCGGAATTGCAATGCTGACGAGCTTTATGATGATTTATTTTATGACTGGGACATTAAGTGTCCGGGAAATAATATCATCAATTGATACGAGTCATACGCTTTTTGTTCCGGCATTACTTTTATTGCTTATTGGTGCCTTCACAAAATCAGCACAATATCCATTTCATATATGGCTTCCAGATGCGATGGAAGCTCCAACTCCTGTAAGTGCTTATCTCCATTCCGCGACAATGGTGAAGGCGGGAATTTACTTAGTCGCTCGCTTTACTCCTGTTTTCGGAAGTCATGAAGTTTGGTTTTGGCTCGTTACGAGTATCGGTCTTATCACATTATTTTGGGGATCATTCAATGCTGTCCGTCAAATTGATTTAAAAGCATTGCTGGCATATTCGACCATTAGCCAATTAGGACTGATTATGAGTTTATTTGGAATCGGGTCCATCGCACATCAATTTGGTGCTGCCGAAAATGCCGTTATGTATACTCAAGCATCGTTTGCCGCGCTTTTTCATTTAGTCAATCACTCAACCTTTAAAGGCGCTCTCTTCATGGTAGTCGGAATTGTTGACCATGGCGTCGGTACAAGGGATATTCGTAGATTAGGCGGCTTGATGTCGTTTATGCCTGTTTCCTTTACGATTGCATTGATTGGCAGCTTTTCGATGGCAGGTTTGCCACCTTTTAATGGATTTTTAAGTAAGGAAATGTTCTTTGAAGCGCTAGTAAATGTGAGTCAGTCGAATGTTTTTTCTATACAGGCATTTGGGATTCTTTTTCCAGTCATTGCTTGGATAGCGAGTGTTTTCACATTCGTCTATTGTATGATGATTGTGTTTAAAACATTCTTTGGACCATATCATCCTGAAAAATTGGAGCATCCTGCTCATGAAGCAAAAATTGGCATGTTGATTCCGCCGATTATTCTAGCTGTTTTAATCATAGGCATTTTTATATTCCCGAATATACTAGGAGACTTTTTGCTCCGACCTGGGCTAGCAAGTCTCTATCCTTCATTTAATTTAGATGGAATGCTTAAACCGATATCGATATGGCACGGATTTAATCCGGCATTATGGATGACCATTGGGGTAGTTGTCGTCGGTATTATTATTTTTCGTGTTCAAAGCCGCAGGAAAAGTTTATATATTCCGCCGGGCAAATGGACATTTGATCAATTATACAACTCTACACTTGAACAAATAGAATTACGTGGCTCTAAAATAACTTCGCGTTATATGACGGGTTCATTGCGAGATTATTTAGTTTATATTTTTCTTTTCTTAGGAATATCCGTTGGTGGCATTTTCTTATTTTCGAACGCTTTTTCCTTTGATCTTTCAAGTAATGCACCTGTTAGTCTTCATGAATTACTCATTGCACTAACAATGATGGCTGCAGGAATTGCTATTATTTTTGCAAAATCAAGAATCACGACCATTTTGTTAAATGGGGCGATTGGTTATTCGATCGCATTACTATTTGTTTTATTCCGGGCGCCCGATTTAGCCCTTACGCAGCTAGTCGTTGAAACGGTGACGACCGCCTTGTTCCTGCTTTGTTTTTATTTCTTGCCAAAGAAGGAGAAGGAGGATGCACCTCAGAGAACAAAACGAGTAAATGTATTGGTTTCTATTCTAGTAGGTGTCATTTTTGTTGCTGTTGCATTGTCTGTCCAAAGCGGAAGGCTGTTTGAATCTATTTCCACTTATTTTAATGATGCGTACGAGCTTTCTGGAGCCAATAATATCGTGAACGCGATTTTAGGAGATTTCCGTGCATTTGATACGATGCTTGAAGTCATTGTTCTCTTTATTGGAGGAATTGGCGTATTTACACTAATCAAACTGAGGGCAAGAAAGGGGGAAGATAATATTGAAAATCAATGATGTGATATTACAAACAGTCACGAAAATTGTTGTATTCATTATTTTGACGATGGCCATTTATTTATTTATATCCGGTCATAACAGTCCCGGTGGCGGTTTTATCGGCGGTCTTATTCTTGCCTCTGCTTTCGTATTGCTTTGCCTAGCGTTTGATATTGAAACGATCACGAATGGAATCCCATTGGATTTTAAAAAAGTTGCCGCAACAGGTGGATTTATCGTTTTAGGAACGGGATTAGGTGCAAGCCTGTTTGATGTCCCTTTTTTAAGCCAAGCGCATTCTTACGTCAACTTTCCGATCGTTGGAAAAACGGCGCTTGCTACAGTAACGTTATTTGAAGCTGGAGTGGCTTTGGCCGTTGTAGGGGTTGTCGTAACGATAATTTTGAGTATTAGTGAGGATGTGTAAGGACTATGGAAACAGTAATTATCATATTGGCGGGAGTGTTGGTGACAGTTGCTACGTATTTAATTCTGTCTAAAGGGGTTTTACGGATTATTTTAGGAACTGCCCTTTTATCCCATGCAGCTCATTTACTATTGATGACGATGGGTGGTTTGAAAAGAGGAGGAGTTCCAGTTATTTGGGAAGGCGATGGAATATATACGGATGCTCTTCCACAGGCATTGATTTTAACATCGATTGTCATAAGTTTTGCCGTAACAGCATTTCTCCTCGTACTCGCATATCGAACGTACCAAGAAAAAAATCTTACACTGATGGCAAGAGGGTTGAAAGATGAATAATATCCTTGTTATGCCAATGGTAATCCCGCTTATAACCGGTATTATACTAATTTTTCTTAGGTCTTTTATTAATTTGCAAAGATGGATTAGTTTAGGGGTAATGCTCGCTGTTGCCGGTTTAAGCGCCTTTATGTTAAAAATGATTCAAACGACTGGAATTATTCGCCTCGACTTTGGAAATTGGCAGCCGCCATTTGGGATTCTATTTGTAGGCGATTCGTTTGCGATGCTATTAGTTTTAACGGCAAGTGTTGTTACAGCTATCTGTTTGATTTACGCGTTTGTATCAATTGGGCAGGCGCGGGAAAAAATGTTCTTTTATCCTTTCGTATTATTTATGGTAGCAGGAGTAAATGGTTCTTTTTTAACAGGGGACCTTTTTAACTTATATGTTTGTTTTGAAGTAATGTTATTGGCTTCGTACGTGTTGATTACACTAGGAGGTACAAAACCTCAATTTAGAGAATCGATCAAATATGTTGTGATTAATGTTGTTTCTTCTTGGTTGTTTTTAGTTGCCATTGGTTATTTATATGGAACGGTAGGGACGTTAAATATGGCTCATCTGTCGGCGCGGATTGCTGAAGCTGGGCAGCCTCCTTTGATTACGGTAATCAGTATTTTATTTTTACTCGTATTTGGATTAAAGGCGGGACTGCTGCTTTACTTCTGGCTTCCAGGTTCATATAGTGTGCCGCCGACTGCAGTAGCGGCATTATTCGGTGCACTGTTGACGAAAGTAGGGATTTACGCGCTCTTTCGTATGTTCACTCTCCTTTTCTATCATGAACCACAGGTCACTCATACATTGATAGGAGTGATGGCAGGAATCACATTGATTGGTGGAAGCTTAGGAGCGGTTGCGTATAAAGATATCCGACAGATAGTCTCTTATAATGTTGTCATCGCAGTAGGATTTATCCTCGTAGGGCTTGCTGTCGCTACACCTACTGCAATAGAAGGCTCAATCTATTATTTGGTTCATGACATGATTGTGAAGGCTGTCTTATTTTTAATTGCTGGAACAATGGTCGCTCTTACTGGAACGGCAAAAATTGATCGAATGAGCGGTCTAATCCGAAATTATCCTCTTCTAGGTTGGTTATTCTTTATTGTAATGTTGGCACTGGCTGGCATTCCTCCACTAAGCGGATTTATCGGAAAAATATTAGTTGGACAAGGCGCAGTTGAGGGCGGAAATTATGTCTTGCTTGCACTTGGATTGATATCGAGTATCTTCGTTTTATATTCCTTAATGCGTATATTCAAGAACTGTTTTTGGGGCGAAACGATTATTAGTGAAGAAGAACAGGTATCATTGAAAAAAAGCTTGCTCGTTCCATGTGTAATCCTGACAGCTGTTTCAATTGGGTTAGGTCTAGGTGCAGAAGGATTGGCCGTGTATGTGAAGGATGCTGCAAATACCTTAATGAATCCGAGTGTTTATGTAGAAGCGGTTTTAGGCGAGTAAATGAAAATTAGTAACTTCATTGTGAAAGTAGAGGTGAGGGCGAATGCCAGCTCAGTTCCTCCTGAATTTATTTATCGCATTTCTTTGGATGGTATTGAATGATGAAGATGTTATGCGATTTCCGACCTTTTTTGAAGGGTTTCTCGTTGGAATTTTTATTATTTTTCTTATGCAGCGATTTTTCGGAAAGCAATTTTACCTACATCGGTTCTATTATGTATTAAAGCTGATTCTAATTTTTATATACGAATTGATCATGTCGGCGTACGTTGTGTTGAAGCATATTTTAAGCAGAGAAATTGATATAAAGCCCGGTATTTTTACGTACGAAACGTCGTTGAAAAGTGACTGGGAAGTAACAACGCTTGCGATGCTTCTGACGCTAACGCCAGGTTCAGTCGTTATGGAGGTTTCGCCTGAAGGCAATGTATTCTACATTCACGCACTCGATATTGAACGGTATAAAGGTGATCTCATTCGCTCGTTAGGAAGATTCGAAAAAGCCATAATGGAGGTAACCCGATAATGATTGAGATAATGTTAAGAATTTCCCTTGCACTATTTGCTTCAGCAATCGTTATATCGCTTTATCGCATCATTCGAGGTCCGTCCATTCCTGATCGTGTGATTGCGCTGGATATGATTGGAGTCAATCTGATATCTGCCATCGCGGCTATCTCCATATTGCTCAATACAAAGGCCTATCTAGAAGTTATCCTTATTTTGGGCATATTGGCGTTTATCAGTACGATTGCACTCTCAAAATATATCGAGAGAGGTGTCATCATTGAGCATAAACGAGATCGGTGAATTTATAGGAGTATTTCTTATCCTGATAGGGAGCATTTTCAGTGTAATTAGCGCGATCGGCATCATTCGCTTTCCAGATGTATACACGCGTGCACACGCCGCGACGAAAAGCTCTACCTTGGCCGTACTATTAGCCCTACTAGGAGCATTCATTTACATTTGGTTTAACGATGCGTTCATAAGTGTACGGTTGATATCGGGGATCTTATTTGTTTTCATTACAGCTCCCGTGTCAGGGCATCTCATTATTCGAGCGGCTTATCGTTCAAAGGTGAAGTTAGCGGAGTCGACGATTGAGGATGAATTGAAGCCGGTGCTTGAGAGAGAAGAGAAGATGTAAGTGACGAGTGTGAATGATTTCAGGTCGATCCGTGCTTTTATTAGCTGAATTGGAGGGTCTATTAGCCGTTTTAGGACTTCTATTAGATGATTTGAGAGTTCTATTAGACGTTTCACGACTCCTATTAGAAAATTTGCCAAAATGAGGGTAAAAATCATATATAATTACAAAAAATAAAGAACTTCTCAGAAACATGATCATATCATTGCTTTTGGGGAGTTTTGCTTTTTTGACTGTAAAGTGTAGAGAGGATAGTAGCAGAGGAGAAGAAACTCAAAGAATAACCCACTAAGTAACCCCAAAATTCATATATGTAAATTTCATCGCATGGATTTCCTCAATCCATGCTTTTTTGTGCTTAATTTTTATGTAGTTATTTCTTTGGTATTTCATATCCAATTATTTTTTAATAATAAGAAAATTAGATTATTGTATCATTTACAATAGTGTGTGACATACACTATAATGAAAACAGGAGTTGATAATATGACGGAAGCTTATGAACACATTGAAAAATTAATGTTGGAGTTACGGCGCGGGACGATTACAATCGGAGTCCTCAGTCAGTTATCGGAGCCTCAATACGGCTATTCACTCGTGAAGATGCTAGGGGATAAGGGCATTCAAGTGGAGCCCGGTACCCTTTATCCACTTCTAAGAAGATTGGAAAAGCAAGGATTATTGGTGAGTGAATGGGATACGGATGAGGCACGGCCGCGGAAATATTACTTGTTAAGCGAAACTGGAAAAGAGGTGTATACGCTTTTGTGTGAAGAGTGGGAAAGCATGGTGAAAAGTTTGGATCATCTAATTAATCAAAAGGGGGATGATGAAAATGGAGTTAATTGAACGGTATATTTACGCAGTTACTCGAAGATTGCCTCAATCGCAGAGGGAAGATGTAGAGAAGGAGCTGCGCGGGTTGATTGCCGATATGCTTGATGAACGTATGGGCGAAGGAGAAGTCTCAGATTCACATATTGAAGATGTATTGTTGGAATTGGGTGACCCTAGACAATTGGCTAGGCAATACGGAGGTAAAAATAAGTATATTATTGGACCTGTATTATTTGATCCATATATTTCAGTGTTGAAAATTACCTTAATTTCGATTGTTATAGCTATGAGCGTTGTGTTTGGCATTAAAGTGGCGATAGATCCTATTCATATCATTGATCATTTTGTAAGTTTTATCGTGTCGATCATAATGGTAATCCCACAAGGAGTAGGTTGGATAACACTGGTGTTTGGTTCAGTCGAGTACTTTGGAGGCATTAATGAACAGAAATTTAATGTTCAAAAAACTTGGAAACTGGCCGATCTTCCAGCTCTCCCAGATACAAAAAGACAAATTAAACGAACTGAACCAATTGCAAGTATAGTGTTTTTAGTTTTGTTAGCGTTCATCTTCACGAGTCAATATTTTGGAATCTTTGTTTTTAAAAATGGTGAGTTCTCAACCGTTATTCCATTTTTAAATAAAGAAACGATCATAACATCATTACCGGCGATTATTTTCATATTAGGATTGGCTGTTTTGAAAGAAGCGTTAAAGCTTGTATATGAGCGTTGGACAAAAAAATTAGTCTTATACACGATTCTTATTAATGCAGTTTCGCTGGCAGTCGTGATAATAATGATGACTATGTCTTCATTTTGGAACCCGAATTTCATGCTAGAACTATCTCAAGTTCACGAAATTTCGATTGGTAGTGGAGCGTATAAAACAATCGAAACTATTTGGAATATCTCTACCCGATGGATTGTCATTATGCTTATCATTGGGTTGGTTTGGGATATGATTAGTGGTGTGATTAAGATACGAAAAGTGGCATAAGAATTAATTTTTTATAGAAAATATGGAAATAAAGAGACTTTTTTAAAAAGGTATTTGCGAATTCCACATGCCTACTAAAAGGGTCTTTTTTTTTTATATTTTGTTATAATAAGGAATAGTTTGTTTAAAATTGGAAATTTATAATAAATTCGATAAAATGTAAAAAAGATAGACGAATCATTGTTAAAAAACTAAAACTTAGCTACTTGAAAGGAGGTGAAGAAGAGATGAAAAGAACTTTCATTGCTCTTGTGGCGTTCGCATTAATTATGTTGATCTATACACCTACTATACAAGCAAGCGAGAATAATAATCATATAGAAAAAATAATGAATCAGCCCGGTGATTCTAGTGAACAGCAACCGGCTGCGGATCTTGGAGATATCGCTGCCTCTGAAATTGAAACTGATGGTGCTGTTGAAGAACAGAAGGAATATGTCATCTCAGATGCTTTGAATAAATTAGCACAAGGGTCCTTGACTGACTTGTTGAAAGCAGCTGATCAGCGTGAAAGGTCCGATAGAGCAGGTTCCGGTGAAGAAGTCAATTTCCGGCTGCAAGAAGAGATAATTGAACCTCAGCATAAGGAAGAAGAACCTGCTGAAGCAGTTGCAGAAAAACAGCCGGTCGAAGAAGCAACTGTCGATAGACCTTCTAAAAAGTCATCACTCCTTGACCTTCAATTGGGCGAGGGATTGCTTAAACCCTTAACAGGCGATGTAAAATTGTCGACTTTGGACTATAGCAAGGAAGAAGGAGCATCCCGCCCGCTCGATATTGAAATTGCCGATTCTCCCTTGATTGGCTCTTTAAAAATTAGTTTACTGGGCACCGAAGAGAAAACAACAGACACGGGCGATGAAACCAAAAGGAGCTTGGTTGAAGTAGAAGTGGACAATCAGCTTTTAGGAAAAGCAAAAGTAGATGTGCTAGAAAGTCAGGCTGACAACACAGATACATACCGCTCTATAAGAAGCCGTTTGGCTAAGGTTAATGTGAACAACCCTCTTATTGGGGAAGTGAACGCGGGAGTCGCCACGCAAGATACTTACGAATCGGAGGATCTTAGTAATCGTAGCGGCGGGCTCGTATCTATTGAATTAAAAGAAACTTTAGTTGGAAATGTCAATGTCGATGTATTGAAAAGTGACGGAAAAAAGACGGTTATTCTCGATGTAGTGACGAAAGAGACGCCTATTCTTGGCAATACAGATATTAACGTTGGAATAGACAACCCGTCTTTTACAGCTACAGATCCGAAGGTTAAGGAACAGCCTATTAAAAAGCCGCAAAAGCCGATAGTAGCAGAGAGACCGGAAGAAACATCAAACAATGTAGTTCCAGAAAATCCAATAGAAACACCGAGCGACCCGGTTAATTCTAAGCAACCGTTGGAAAAGTCGGAGGATCCTGATACAAAAGAACAGCCGAAAGATCAGAAAAAAGTAAAGCCGTCGATTGAAAAATCAGTAGACACGGCCAATTCAAATCAACCGGCGACATCTGTGGATTTCATCGATGTGAAAGAGGTTGAACAGGATGGAAAGCAGCCTGATATGGATGAAGTTATCGACGAACAAATTTTATCAGAAAAAACAGACGATGATCCCTTGACTGCTGCTATTCAGAAATTGCTAGAAGCAGGGAATAAGAAACAATTAAATAATCCTGCAAAGATAGACACTCATGCTGCAGCTATATACCAGGAAGAAGATGAGTCAAATCCAAAAGATAGCCCTTATGTATCACAAGCTATCATGCTAGGGTCTTTATTATCTGGTGTGGGCTCCTCAAGTTCATCCGGGAATTTCTCTACCAACACGGGTGTGGGAGATCTGTTTTCTGGAAAATTGGACGTAATAAGCTATATGGCAAGTGAAATGACTAATAAAGCTTTATTTAAGGTAAAAACACTGCGAACCAAATGGAATAAAGAACCACCAATCAACCCACCGAAACAATCCTTCTTCTTATCATAAAAAAAATAAGGAGAAGGAGAAAAAAATGCAGAAAAATAGAGCAGGAGCAGTACCCTTTAAATTGAGGTCAACTGATGCGAGCAACGAGGTTTTATCTAACTTGGAAATGATACCTAACAAAAACAAACACATAGAAGGAAAAAAGGAACAGAGCATCAAGAAACAGAGTAAGTGTTGCGACTTTAAAAGTAGAGTAAGCAGCGAAGTTTCAAAGTTGGTAGCGGGAGAGAATATTGATAAAGTAAAAAAAATCCTTGAAATGGAGATCATTGAGGTAAGGCAGGAAATGATCTTAATCGGTTCTGCTAAAGGGTTAAACGATCCTGAAACGGTAAGTTTAAGCCAAGAGCTTGATTCATTATTAAATCAATATAACCTTTTAAAGTGAGCAGAGACTGGTTTGCTATGGGGATTTTTTCTACCTGATAAAAATGTGAGGAAGAGTAGCTTACTGAAAATACGTTCCAAAAATTTACCAAAATTTGGATGATTCTGTGTATAAGAAGAGCCTGGAAAAAGTTAAAGATTTTCCAGGCTTTTTGTTGTTATATGAAAAATGAAAACCTAACTCTGTTGTTTTTCAAAAAAAAGCAGGCAAACCTGCTTTTAGGATTGGATAAAAGGACGCTCTTTTAAATGTGCGGTATGCTCGTTTATAAAATAGGAGAATACATCATAACGAACCCATCGAAGTGGGAATTTAAATGCGAGTTCTTGCCTGTTGTTATAAATGAAAATATGTTTTTTGTTGTACTCTACCTTTTTGATGTCGTGAAGGAAAATGCTATTTTGCTTGGATCCATCTTGCTTGATAAGTTGGTCTCCGATAATGATTATTTTTCGTTTTTTGTTTTGTGCTAGTTCGTATAGACACAAGCCTCCACCGACAACAGTAAAGAAAATGGAAAGCAGGATGGAGCCATTGAATCCAGATAATATTTGTTTAAACCAATGGGCAATCAGAAGAGCTACAAAGAACCAAGCTCCCTTACTAAGTTTGGGAGAGCTTTCGAAATATACGCTGTTTTCGTGCTCCAGTTCTTCTTCTTTTCTTTTTTCAAAAAAGTCCTGCTTGTGCTTTTCTATGCTGGCAGAATCAAATTCAACGAAGTCAGTGTATGTTCCGTCCCACAAATGTGCCGAATCATCCCCTTCTTCAAGTGCATAACCGCCAACCCAGCCGACATATTCCGTCTGATGCTCTTTAAATTTCATTAAATAATAACGAATGGGCTGCCCATATTTGTTTTCTGTTTCAATTTGATCAACCACTTGAATGTCTTCGGGATATCGAATGACATCCTCATCTTCCGGAGTATTAGCGATCGTGTGAAAAAGTCGTGTTTTTGATAAAAGTGGTTGTTTACCTTCCGTAATCGGGTAAAGATGCTCCAAATTTTTATCGACTAATTCCCAATATATCATTTCAGCACTTTCTAATTGCTCCGCGCATTCCAGCAACAAGCTTTCTGGATAAGGTAGCCTTTTAGCGATACATACGAGCAATGCTTCTGTCTTTATAATTGGATCGTTGAAATGTAAGGCCTCGCTGAGTTCCTCGGCAATTTCTTGTGAAAAATAGTATTCCATTAAACCGATGAAAAGCCTCATTTTATTTCGAACGGTTAAATAACTATCTTTCCAAGCTGTAAACACATATTTAGTGGAATAATCTGCATTAAATTTTAAGTATTCTTGTTTCACAGATTCATAGTCCGTCAGCAAAGTAGAGAGTACAAACTCTTTTTTATAACCTTGCTCCATGCCAGACGTATTAAGAGATAGGATTAAAGCATAAATCATGTATTTATAATAGTCGGAATGAACTTTGTCCAATGTAGCGTCAAGAATTCCTTTTGTGAGCATTGGGAAGGAAGTAAGCTGACCAATTGGGATACTGTATTCTACAGTGTTCATCAACTCGACAATCTTGTCTTCAAGAAAATAAAATATTTCTTCATCTTCTGTTAGTAATAAAAATTCTATAGCGCGTTCTTTCGCATCCACATCGAACCCATCGAAATGCTTGATAAGACCTTCGACGACTTCGGGCATTGGAAAATCACATACAAAATCGATGAGATAGAAAGAAGGATTATCCCAATGATCGACACGCTCCGGAAATGGAGAAGCAGCTGTTTTAATTAACTCTTTCAGAACATCAATTTGAACTTCTAAACCATCTTGTTGCTTATACTCATATAGTTTTCCAAGGGCTTCGTAACGGGTTTTTGGGTTTGCACTTTTCACTTGCTTCAATATCTTTCTTAATGCTAATTCTATCAAGCTGTCCACCCTGTCTTTCTTTTATGACATATGTTCAATTCTATTATTTCATTTTTATATCGGTAGTCAATCACATATTTTTAGAGAAAAATGAACTCACTCATAAAAAGGCTTTTTATAAGGAATGGAGAATATGTATTTATGAGATTTAGAGGAGAGGTCACTATGGAAAATGAACGTTATCATAGAGCGTTTGGGGTTTACGGAATTTGTTGGAGCGATGATAAATTACTCGTGATTAATAAGGGTGGAGGCCCATATAAAAATAGATTTGATTTGCCGGGTGGAAGCCTAGAACATGGCGAGAGTCTAGCAGAATGTGTACAAAGAGAAGTTTTGGAAGAAACAGGTTTTGTTATAAAAGTGGAGGAAAGTGTTGGAGTTGCTGACTTCATCCTGCCATGGGACTGGAAAGGATTTACCCATGTTCATCACATCGCCGTTTTTTATACTGTATCTATTGGAGGAGGAGCGCTTCTACAACCTGAACATTTTCCAGGACAAGATTCGTTAGGGGCTTTATGGGTGTCGAAAAGTGATTTAAGCATAGAAAATGCCTCCCCACTCGTTATGAGAGCTGTACATTGGCTAGATACGAAAGAGTTGGGGGTGGGTGTGGAGCGATATGAAGAGTGGGAAGTTCTGTAACCTATATTAAAAGAGGAGGAGTGATTGTTGAAAGATGTTGAACTGATAAAACAATACAACGAAGCGCCGAAGAAATTGGTAGAAGCTTTATCGGGTCTGGATGACAGCGGTCTGGGTAAGAAAAGAGCCAAAGATAAATGGTCGATACGGGAAATTGCCCACCATATTATCGAATGTGACTTGAACTATTTTCAAATTAATCGCTATGCGTTGGCGGATACAGGTGAGAAATTTATCTTTAATGAGTTCGACCCCAATACGTGGAATAAGAACATGGAGCATAGTAAAAGATCCCTTCAGCTCGAGTTACAGTTGTTTACTATTATGAGGGAGTATATTACCTATCTTTGCAACAGTTTACCAGGCGCTTTAGATAGAGTGCTTATACATCAGGACGGAACAGCAACCGTTCGGGATGCTTTAAAACATGATAACCAGCATGCCTATCATCATATAAATCAGATACTGGAGACGAAGAGAATACATAATTTATAGAGGTGGAGAAAAGTGTTAACGTTCTATATTACAAGACACGGTGAAACAGAATGGAATGTACAAACTAGAATGCAAGGTTGGGGAGACTCGGAATTAACGGTAAATGGCATTCGAAATGCAAAGTTACTAGGGGAAAGGCTTAAAGATATCGATTTTCAATCCATCTATTCCAGTCCTAGTAAAAGAACGCAATTGACGTCTGAGCTAATTCGCGGAAATCGAAATATCCCCATTATTTTTGATGAAAAATTAAGAGAAATTCATATGGGGGATTGGGAAGGGAAAACGAGAGTCTTTTTAGAGGAAAATGATGCAGCTAATTTTCATGCATTTTGGAATACTCCTCATTTGTATGTGCCAACTAAGGGTGAGAAGTTTTTAGACTTACAGGAAAGAGTACTAAAAGCAATCGACGACATAAAGCAAGCGGAAGAGAGCGGGAACGTTCTGATTGTTACTCATACTGCCGTTATAAAAATATTATTAGCCTATTTTAAAAAGCTTCCGATGGAGAATTTGTGGGACCCGCCATATATTCATGACACAAGCCTTACTATAATAGAGTTAGATGGAGATGAAGTTAGGATTGTTTTAGAAGGGGATGTATCACACTGGGGAGAAAACTTTGATTAGGAGAGCGGTTGGAGCTATTGTATCTTACGGTCCGCGATTTTTACTTGTACATAAGGTGAAAATCAATGCGATAGGAGGGAAGGAGAATATTCAAGGAGAATTGGATTTTGTAAAGGGTGGAGTAGAGGATAACGAGGATTTGAAAATGGCGATGTTAAGGGAACTGGAAGAAGAAACAGGCTCTTCAAGCTATGCTTTAATTAAACAATTTGAAGAAAAAATCTGCTTTGAATTCCCGCCTGACCTTAGAACCAAAATTGGATATGACCGCCAAGAGACGACGATGTTTCATTTTGAGTATGTAGGTGATCCAAGTTCTTTGAAGCCTTTGGACAATGAAATCGATGAAATAATGTTTGTGGAAATAGAAGATGTTTTGAAAAAGTTAACACATTCAGACACTAGGAAATTTTTTGAAAAATATTTCTCCACTTTCTGATATGATGGATGAACATAAAACTTAAGGAGAATGTATGAAAAGATTTATTACAGGTTTATTCAGCTTTATCATCTTAGATTTATATTTCAATATCACAACGCACTTTATAAATTTCAATATCTTCATTCAGTTAATTAGTATTCTGCTATTTTTCCCACTTGCATCCCTTATCGCCAAATTAAATGGATTACAAGGACTTAGAGGAATTGGAATGGTACGGGAAAAATGGCCGAAATTTTTTGCTGCAAGTTTTCTCATTGGGTTTGGTAGTTGGGCACTGATGTATTTTTCATATGATATTGCGGGGAAATTTAACATTATTGGTATTAAAACTGGTTTTGAGGTTTGGTGGGTTATTGGCCAGATCATTGTCGGCTTTTTCTTAGGTTCGTTGATTAATGATTTAGTGACGAGAGGTTTCGTCATCAATGTATTAAAAGGGAAAATCCCGCCTCTGGCTATTGCTGCGATAAGCATTTTGATTTATGCATTGGATGATTTTTGGAATGGTGACCTCAGCATCTTAAACTTTATTTTTTCCGTTGTGTTAGGTTTTTCACTTACATATGCATTTTTTAAAACTGGGAGCATTTGGGCTTCTACTGGCATCCATTTTGGATTAAATATGGCATACGGAATGCTTTTTGGCCTTTCGGGTGGTTTTGGAGACGGAATTTTTCTAATGACGAAAGGAAGCATCCATCCTTTCCTTAATACAACAATTTTATTAATGGCTGCAGCCTTCGTGTTTGTCATTGTATTCCTGTACTATCGGGATAAACAAAGGGTGATTTCAGTATGATTAAAGCTATCATATTCGATTTGGATGGGACGCTGCTTAATCGGGATACCTCCGTTGAGAAATTTATTCGTGCACAATACGAGCGGTTAAAAGAGTACGTTGGAAATGTTCCACATGAAACATATATTTCCAGGTTCATAGAGTTGGATTGTAGAGGATATGTTTGGAAGGATAAGGTTTATCAGCAAATGGTTGAGGAGTTTGAAATTGAAAAAATCTCTTGGGAAGACTTGTTGGAAGACTATATAAAGGAATTTCAATATTACTGTGTACCCTTTCCCAATTTAATCAAGATGTTGGATGAGTTAAGCGGGCACTTTCGACTTGGAATGATTACGAATGGGTTTGGGCAATTTCAAACGGATAACATCAAAGCTTTAGAAATCGAGCATTATTTTGAAACCATTCTAGTTTCTGAATGGGAAGGGATGAAAAAGCCAAATCCTGAAATTTTCAAGAAAGCAGCGAGTAAACTTAATGTGTCACCGAGTGAGTGCCTGTATGTTGGAGATCATCCTGAAAATGATGTAAAAGGAGCTCAAAACGCTGGGATGGTCGGGGTTTGGAAAAGAGATGCCGGTTGGAAAAATGTAGAAGCTGATTATATTATTGATGATTTGCTCGAGTTAAAAGAAATTGTAAAGGAAAGGAATGAAGGGCATGACGTTTACATTTAAAGCAATTGATCATATTCAACTAGCAGCACCAAAGGGATGCGAAGAAGAGGCAAGACGCTTTTTCAATGGCATTTTGGGATTTGAAGAAATTGAAAAGCCGGAAACGTTAAAAAAGAATGGCGGAGTTTGGTTTGCTTACGGCAATGTGCAAATACATGTAGGAGTTGAAGATCCTTTTTCACCAGCAAAAAAAGCACATCCTGCCTTCGAAGTGGAAAACATTGAAGAATTAAAACAACATCTATTAGAAAACAATATAAAAATCAGTGAAGACAACAACCTTCCAGGAGCAAACAGGTTCTATGTTTCCGATCCATTTGGAAATCGGATTGAAGTGTTGGAGTGGGTATAATTTTAAAATGGAAATTTCATTAGTTAGACACGGGAAATCTCAGTGGACAGAAAATAAAGCAATCACTTGTCAGGAGTTTAGGAATTGGGTGGAGAAATATGACAGCCATGGGGTATTCGAAGAAACATCCTACCCTCCGGAAACTCTTGAAAAAATAACAAAGGCAAAAATGCTGATTACGAGCCATTTAACACGGTCCATTGAGTCTGCCAAGCTATTAAATCCTACTATACAAACGATTTCAGACCCGTTGTTTCGTGAAACGGAATTGCCTAATCCTCTAGTAACATTACGGGGATTAAGGCTATATGCAAGTGTGTGGGCAGTGCTTTTGCGCTGCCTCTGGTTTATCGGTTACTCAAGAGAATGCGAATCTTTAAGAGAAGCACAAAAGAGGGCAAAACAAGCTTCAATTCAATTAGTTACATATGCAAAAGAGTATCATCATGTTGTTTTGGTTGGACATGGATTTTTCAATATGCTGATCGCAAAAGAACTGAAAAAGATGGGCTGGAGTGGAGCTGGAAAATCAAGTTCGAAGCATTGGAATTGTACAACCTATTCAATCTAATAAAGGCTCTTTTCTCAAAAATTGTTGCTATTTATTATAAATTTTTATGATAAGAAATGGGTTGAACCTCAAAAATCAACCATACTACCGAGTAAAGAGCTGCCAACTTGATAAGAACAGCTAATCTTCATTGATTAGGTGTACAAGCCTGCTTTTACACAAACAACATGCTTTACGAAAATAGTCTATATAAAAAAGAAGGTGTTGTAATTGAAATTAACGAATTATTCTAAGATTGCAGAAAGGTATGACCAAAATCCATTTAGGATAAGCGAAGTGCAATATGATAAAGACATTAAAGAATACATAGATAACATAGAAAAACCGTTTTATAACATATTAGATTTAGCTTGTGGTACAGGATTATATCTGGATAAGCAGTTAGAAGCTTTTAAGGATAGGGGTATCAGCTGGTATGGATTAGACGCATCAGAAGAGATGTTAAAAAAAGCTAAGGAAAAGGTAACGGAAGTCAATTTTATTCAAGGGTTTGCTGAAGATATGCCATACAAATCTGATACCTTTGACTTTATTTCAAATAACTATGCTTTTCATCATTTTACTAAGAAGGATCATGCGTTAGATGAAATTCACCGCATCCTAGTAAAAGACGGTATCTATAAATTACATAACATTTCCATTCACGATATGCCACAATGGTGGGTTTATCATTATTTCCCTTCAGCCTATGAGGAAGACGTAAAAAGATATTGGGATAAAAATCTTATTTTCAAAGAACTTAAAGAAAGAGGTTTTGAAGTCAACTTGAAAATCAATTACCGGATGGAAGAAATAAAGGTAACAGATTACTTAGTTTACGCCGAAAATAGGGATATCTCAGTGTTAACGTTGATAAGTGACGATGAGTACAAAGAAGGACTAGAAAAAATGAAATTGGATGTTGAAAATAACCCTAATAAAACAATCGTAAATGATTTTGCCGAAATGTTTAGCATTGCTAAAAAGGTATGAAAAGGGGTTATGTAATTGTCAATATCTTTAAATCTTGTAGTTATTAAATCTAAAAACCTAGAGGAATCAGTCGCTTTTTACAAAAAGCTAGGTCTTCTATTTCAAAAAGAACAGCACGGTAATGGTCCAGAGCATTATGCATGCGAACTTGGCCAGATCGTTTTTGAGATTTTCCCTGCAACACACCATCATAATAAAAATATACGGCTTGGATTTAGCATTAAACATATAGAAAGTGTCATCGCCACTCTTAAATTAATAGGTGCGGAAATTGTAACAGAACCGAAAGCAAGTCCATGGGGGAAGCGGGCGGTTGTAAAAGATCCTGATGGAAATAGCATTGAGTTGATTGAGACGGAAGGATAAAAGACATTAAAATTTTTTAATAGGTAATTAGATTATGTTTCAAATAGGAGACTATTAGTGATGGAAATTGAAATTCTGAATATATTTGATGAAAACGGAAAATTAGTAGGGAAAAAATCCCGCAAAGACGTACATGAAAAAGGATATTGGCATGAAACCTTTCAATGCTGGATTGTAGGGAGAGAGGACGGAACGAATTATATATATTTTCAAATTCGCAGTGATGAGAAGGCTGACTTTCCGGGGCTTTTAGATATTACAGCCGCTGGCCATATCCTTGCCGATGAAACGGTTGAAGATGGGATTAGGGAGGTTCAGGAAGAACTGGGAATTGAAGTTACGATGGATGAGCTAATCCCGCTTGGTATTATAAAGAACACTATTAAAACGGGTCATTTCATTGATAATGAATTTGGAAACAATTATTTATACATTACTGAACAAAACTTAGAATTTAACCTGCAAGTTGAAGAAGTATCTGGAATGGTAAAAGCCAAATTCGAAGATTTTTATCAGTTTTGCTTCGGTGAATTAGAAGAAATATTGGTGATTTCAGAAACCGAATCTGATTTTCGATATATTAGCAAGAATGATTTCGTACCACATCAGGATACTTATTTTATAACCGTCGCTGAACGAATTGCAGCACGTATTTAATAATAAATATAAGCTAAATTCTTATATAGCTAATAGAACTGGTGTAATGGCTAATAGTGTTGAGATAACGGCTAATAGAACTGGTGTAATGGCTAATAGAGTTGAGATAACAGCTAATAGAACTGGTGTAATGGCTAATAGAGTTGAGATAACAGCTAATAGAACTGGTGTAATGGCTAATAGAGTTGAGATAACAGCTAATAGAACTGGTGTAATGGCCAATAGAGTAGGTATCACGTCTAATAGAATCTCGAAACATCTAATAGAAAGCCAAAACTCTAATAGATTCAATCAATCACCTATATGTTCGATAGGTTCCAATAACGCTCGAATCAAATACGGGTTCAATAACGAAGCATATTTGTTCATTCTGGTAATAAAAGAAATGAGGGTTATCCATGAAATTTGTTTTAATTGTAGGACCACAGGCAGTTGGAAAAATGACGGTCGGGCAAGAATTGGAGAAAATTACGGACCTGAAGCTTTTTCACAATCATATGACAATCGAAATGGTAACCCCATTTTTTAGTTATGGCACAGATGCCGGAAAAAGATTAGTGAAACTGTTTCGTGAGGAAATTTTTAAGGAAGTTGCTAATAGCGATTTACCGGGTTTAATTTTTACGTATGTATGTGCGTTTAACATGAAGGAAGATTTGGATTACATGGATGAGATCTGCCAAATTTTCGAATCCAAGGGCGGAACAGTGTATTTTGTTGAGCTAGAGGCTGATGTTGAAGAAAGATTAGAGCGGAATAAAAGTCCACATCGACTAGTGCAAAAGCCTACGAAAAGAAACATCGAGTGGTCGGAACGAGATTTGCTCAAGTCGATGGAAAAGTATCGATTGAACTCAATTGAAGGAGAAATCAATCGAGAGCACTATTTAAGGATCAACAATACGAATTTAGGTGCTGAAGAAGTTGCGAAAATGATAAAAGAAGAATTCCAATTATAAGAGGTGATAAAACTGGATTATGTAATGGAATTAAGAAAATTAGTAGGTCATAGGCCTCTCATTCTCACCGGTTCTGTAGTCTTGATTATTAATGAAAAGAAAGAGTTGCTATTGCAGCACCGGACCGATGGAGGATGGGGATTGCCCGGTGGATTAATGGAATTTGGAGAGAGCTTGGAAGACACTGCAAGGCGTGAAGTGAAGGAAGAGACAGGGCTTACTGTTGGAGAATTGCGATTGCTAGGTGTGTTTTCGGGACCGGAATATTATTTTAAGTTGCAAAATAAAGATGAATTATATTGTGTGACCGTTGTGTATATGACGAAGGATGTTCAAGGTACCATTGAAATTAATAAAGAGGAATCTGTTGATCTTCAATATTTTAACTTGGATCAATTGCCTGATGGACTTCTCGACGAGTATCGTAGCTACATAGAACCTTATAAAGAAGAATTAATGAAATAAAAAGGGAAAACGAGTACTTTTAAAGAAATATATCTGTATCCATAAATAAGGAGTGGTTCTGTGAAAAGTCCCGTTTTAAACGAACTCGGCGGTATCTTCATCCCAGTAAGTGATATTGAAAAAGCTCGCGATTGGTATTGTGATTTGTTAGGTGTTCCCAATGATGGCGAAATCCCGTTTGGGCATCTGTATGTTTTGCCTATGGAAGGGCCGGATATTGTGTTGGATAGTAAAATATACGCGCCTGATCGCATTATTAAGTCTCCACTTATTCAATTTAAAACTAACAACATCGAAGAAGCATACGATTATGTAAAAAGTAGAAACATAGAAATTTTTACTGAAATCCAGCACGGTCATTTTTTTAATTTCAAAGATCCAGATGGAAACCACCTCATGATGTGTCGATGCTAGACAAAGTCTATTCACTTCCTTACAGGGGGTATTTAGCATACTTGTTCGAAAATTATTGGCAGCGTTAATCACTTCATCCTTTGGTATTTTAATCGGCTCCTTGTTTTCCATTTTTTATAAAATAGAATATCTGATAGTTGGTCTTGCAGTAGGTATGGTAACTGTTCCAGCAATGATTATCATAGTGGTATTATGTTCAGCGTTAATTGAATCAACTAGCAAACGTAAACATTTGGGATGGACATATTTGAAGCATTTAGCCTGTGGAATCATTTGTGCTGGATTATTTTCATTAACTGCTCCAACTTTATTTTTCATCGTTCTGATCATTGCTGTTATTTTCGTAACGTTCTTTTTTCTAATTGATAACGCATTCAAGCATCTTGTCGACAAAAAAACGTTAGGAGTTTGACCGCGAAACAGGGTTATCATTCCTTTCGACGCGAATTAGTATAGTAGTTTTAGTAAACAAGGAAGGGTGTTCAGATTTGGCAGAATTCAAAGAGCGGAATATGCTTCTCAGAATTAGCTGGATGTTCCTTCTCATTACCGGATTGGGGATTTTAATATTTGGAATATTAGTTGCCACGTTTCCAAAGATTGCTGGTCCTTTTGATTTAGAATTGATTCGAGCGCTTGGTGTTGCAACGACTGGAATGGGATTTTTCGGTACCGTGATCACTCTCAAGTCGTACAGAAGAAAAGAAAGCTGGGCATGGTTTACCCTTTGGTTTTACCCCATCTTCTGGACATTGCATTTGGCAGGAGGATTGCCGCCAGGGAATGATCATATCCATCAGGTTGTTTTCATTGTTATATCTATCCTGGGATTGATACTTCCTTTTCGACACTTCTTCCCGAGGAAACATCAAAATAATAAAAAAATAAAGGTCAGCCATTAAGCTATTTCTATACATTTGTAGATTTAGCTCTTTTTTAATTGATGAACATTAGATCTTAATCGAGGAAACTTTTAAAGTAATTCCTGAAGTCCTTGCACAGCTAGACAAAGAAATGAAATAATTGCATGATAATATAGAATCAAAAGTCGAGTAGAGGTGGACTAGTTGAAGAAAAAAGAAAAAAGTGCCATGCAAATGCAGCGATTTGAATCGATTTTTCAATGTCCTGTTTGTACGAGCCCGATGAAAATCGTTGAATATAAAAGTGTGGTTTGCGATCAAAATCATACGTTTGATATAGCAAAACAAGGCTATGTCAATTTTCTGACTCGACCTGTGCGTTCGGAATATGATAAAGAATTATTTGAAGCACGAAAAACAATCATAGACAGCGGGTTATATGAACCACTTCATTCTAAAGTGAGAGAAATAATAGGAGAGGTGCAATCCCCAAAAGTATTGGATACTGGCTGCGGGGAAGGATCGCATTTAGCACATATTCTTAAAAATGCAAATGATGGTGTTGGAGTTGGCATCGATATTGCAAAGGAGGGGATTTTGTCCGCTGCAAAATACTATGACGATCTGATTTGGTGTGTAGGGGATCTCGCGAATAGTCCTTATTCGTTAGAGTCTTTTGATATCATCTTGAACATTTTATCGCCAGCCAACTATACGGAATTTACACGGCTGTTAAAACAGGATGGACTGTTGATAAAAGTTGTTCCGAAGAGCGAGTATTTAAAAGAAATCAGAAACCTTTTCTATGATGAAACGTATTCCAATGAGCAAACGGTTGTACGGTTCAAAGAGAATTTTCAGCAAGTAGAAACATATGAGTTATCCTACAAAGTCCCACTTCATGAAAGCCTACTTCAGCCGTTGTTGCGAATGACGCCGTTAACGTGGAACAAAATGGATGAAAGAAAGGAAGTTCGAATCACTGAGATTAGCATTGATTTGGAACTTTTAGTAGGTAGAAAAAAATAAACATAATGGGGTATACATCATGACGATAAACTCAATCATTTTTGCAGCTATAGCAGGGGTTCTTACATTCATATTTGCCGACGGATTAAGTGGTTTACTCATCACGAACGTACTATTAGGATTGATTGCCGGAAAATTATTAGACTAAAAGTAGGGTGTTTTGAAATGATTCGTTCTCTTATATTTGATATGGACGGGACTCTTTTTCAAACAGATATTTTTGGCTATTTAAGAAAAAACGAAAAATGGAGCGGAGAAAAGCATAATTGAGACATACTAAAAAATAATGGCGTTCATCTAACTCCGTTAACCGTGGAATAAAATCGATGCAGACAATGAAGTTCATCTTCCAGAAATCAGCATTGATTTAGATATTTTAGTAGGTAGAAAAAGTTAAAAATTGAACGGAGTAATTTTAGGAACATTTTTTAAGAGATATTTTACAAAATAAGTAAACTAAAAAAAGCTACCTTAATGGATAGCTTTTTAACAACTTCTTTGGTTATTGCTTCAATTATTAATTTCTAATATAGTTTCGGTCTGCTTGAATAATTTAATGGAAGTTAGCTCAACTGACAGTGATCTACATAAACTTAAAATGCGCGTCATCTCTTATGTTTTTCTTCCTCTTTTTGCAATTTCCTAATTCTGTAGATATTTTTTAGCATTCCTTTATCCCTAATTAATGTAAAGTTTCGAATGCCTGGGAAGGTGTTTACCTCAAAAATAATGGGAACTTCATTTGATTTAATCCCAAAGTCGATACCATATTCCAAACTGGGAAATTCTTGGTAAATCAATTCAGCCGCTGCAACGGAGACTTTTTTAAGGGTACAAATGAATGCCTCTTTTTCTCGTTCGTTCATTCCTAGTTGTTCTGATAATAATTCAGAAACCTCCAATACATGGGCCCCCCGATTTAAATTGACGATGCCACTTTCAAACGTTTCATCTGTAGAAATATTTGCAAACATTCCACTAACAATCCATGTTTCTTTTAACTTTTGAATATGAGTACGGATTACAAGCGGGTCCCCTTTTAAAGTAATACTATTGATTCCTTCCTGAATAACAAAGTCCCCATTTAAACCTTCTCCAGTTGAGTATTTTTTAAATGAAAAGTCTTCAATAGAAGGTATAGACATATTTAATAGCTTGCCATTTAGTGTAAAACCATTAATACGATAATTCTCATTGTCTTCTTTATAGGCTTTAAATAATCCCTTCCCTTGTCCACCTCTTTCATGTTTGATATAAACACATTCATAGCGCTCTAAAAAATCTATTAAATTTTCTACACTATAAATCTTTGTTTCAGGGACAAAATTGGAGGTCAAATGATTCTCGTAAAGTAGATTATATTGGTACATTTTGCTTATCCTAAAAAACAATAAAATCACCTCTTTTTTATGACAGACTAGAAACCTGTTAAGTATTGTTTGGGCATAAAAATAAGTAAAAATAGAGAGATTTTTTACATTCCTCTATCTAATAATTAAAGGCATCTTTTATATGTAGCGTATGCTTGAACAAGAATTTGACCTGTACTATGAACTATATTCTGTTTTACTACTTTAAGTTAATAAGAAAATAGTGGGTATTGTATAGTGTAATTAGGGGATTGAATGGGGAATTCTTTTATTTTGAAGTTAGATGGAGCATTTTATGTAAACACTAGACTAATAGTGGGGGTGTTTTAAAATGATTCCTTCTCTTATTTTTGATATGGACGGAACGCTTTTCCAAACAAACAAAATTTTGGGATTTCTCTAGAAGATACTTTTGACTATTTGCGGGAAATCAATCAGTGGAGCGGGGAAACACCTATTGAATAATACCAAGAAATTATGGGGGCGCCTCTGCCGGTCGTATGGGAAACACTAATGCCGAACTATACGAATACAGTTCGGACATTAGCCAATGATTATTTTCATGAGCAACTCATCAACAATATCAATAATGGAAAAGGGAATTTATATACCCACGTTTTCGAGTTATTCGACTTTCTTAAAGCAAATAATTATTCCGTCTACATTGCTCTACATTGCTAGTAATGGAATAGAAGATATTTGCAGGCAATCGTAACCAAATACATATACAAAATAAAGCAGATTTAGTTCAATTAATAAGCCACAAATATCATATAGGTCATGGCGCTGTCATAGGTGACAGGTTATCTGATATTAACGCAGCAAAAGCAAATAGCTTCGTTTCGATTGGCTGCAATTTTGATTTCGCGCAAGCAGATGAGCCTTCACAAGCCGATATTATCATAAATGATTTGCAAGAGTTAAAAGATGTTTTACCTAGCTTAGATTCCTTTCAAATCCAAGATAACGTGTCCCTTGAAAAGTAAGAATTCCTGTATCTCCTTCTGCAAGTAAACCATATTCTTTTCCAGACACAGTAAACTCTGAGCGATCGCCGCTTTCAAACTCAAAGGTGACAAAATAAGTCGTGCTCGTACTTGTATGATGGGAATGAAAGTCGTTGTTCCCATTCATATGCATATGGCGACTTACATTTGTCCTTTTTGTCTTTACAAGAGCAGGAACTGATAATCGAGGGGATTGCTCGTTTCTTTGCCATTGTTGAATTCCTTTAACGGAGCTAAAGATAATTGAAATAATAACGATTGCAAAAATAATAAATATAAAAATGGGTACAAAATCGAATAATGAATTCCCAAATCCTGGCATATACACCTCTTCCATTACATACACCTCACTTTTTCATTCATACGTTTTAACCATTCAGAAGGTTTCAACGACTCCAACACGATAAAATTCCAAAATATTAACAATTTCATCAAACCTGCAGGTAAACGGAAAAATCATACCGAAAATAATACTTAAAAATATATTTTGCCAATTGTCGATCTTGCTGTTTGCTGATCGTCTCTATAGTAGATAAACAATTCAAAGGAGAGATTGAGATGATATTTCTATGTATGGGTTATTTAAATGCAGAAAAAATGGACGCCCGTCCAAAACATGAGATTGAAGCTGTGATGGAAGAATGCCAGCCCCACCTAGAGGAATTCTATAACAGTGGTAAAGTAATGATAGATGCTGGTATTGAAATAGAGACGAAAACCTTGCGCCGAGTAAATGGAAAGGTGAGGGTGACGGATGGACCATTTACCGAAACCAAAGAATTGATTGGAAGTGTATTCCTTATAGAAGCAGAAGACATGGAAGAAGCAATTCAGATTGCCTCGCTTCATCCGACGACGCAAGTGAGTAAAGGAGAAGATTTTGACTTCCGTATTGAAATTCGACCTGTACATTATTTTAGGAAAAATGATTGAGGTTAGATTTTCTAATAGAAATGAAAGTGGACTTCCGATTATATGGAAGTCCATGGTTTGTTATTAGTACTTCTAAACACCTAATAGATTAAGTGTAAAACTATTACTTAAATTTGCCTATCTTTAACTATAAAAAGTTATCTAATTTCTTGTTCACTTTTTTTAGAAGGCTATTACTTAAACGATTAATATGTTCCTCATTACTCACCAATATTCTATAAGCGTCTACTATTGCTAATATACGTATTAAAATGTAGACACCGACGGCAATTAATGCAATTAAGATGGGATAGTAAGGCATTAAAACGTCTGAAGGCACAATTTCTTTTTTTACTAATAAAAAGGAAATCCCACCTGCTACAATCGAACATACCCCAACTACCATTAAGGCAGTAAACTTTCTCTTAATATTCTCATATCTAACTTTCAACTCTTTAAGATATTGTTGATCAAATATTAAAGCTTCTTTTTTTAGTGTTGTATATCGATCTTCTTCTATAAAGCCTGCAGTGATCACTCCAATCCCAAGGACAGCAATCATACTTATGAGGACAACATAAAGAATGGGATCTTGTTTAAAAACGAAATAAGGGATAGTAGATATAGTAAGAAGGCTAAATCCCATAGAAAAATATTTTGACATCTTCCGTTGAGATAGAAGATACCCTTCTGCCATTTCTTTGCTTACGTAATATCCTTTTTCATTTTCTTTACTTTGTATGACTGTATCTTTTAACAAGTAATCAATGGACACTTCAAAAATGTTTCCAAGCATTAAAAGTTTTTCAGTTTCAGGAAAACCATAACCATTTTCCCATTTACTGACAGCCTGCCTTGTCGTGTTTATTTTCTCAGCCAAGGCTTCTTGGGATAAGCCTTTTTCTTTTCTTAGCTTAAAAAGTTTTTCACTAAACGTCATAATAGGAACTCCTTTCCTTTTAAGTTAAATTATAGTAAAACATTGCCCTAAATTCTATATTCTGGCAGTTGCGCTTTGTCAACTTACGGTTGCAACTAAGTAAAATAGGGTATTCACTATGCATTTTTATAAAACTTAACGTTCCATTACTTTTTTTCAGCTATCCTTTTTAATTCTTTAGCGCGGTTAACAATAAAATTGCGCATATATGTCTCTAAGAATAATAAATCGGCTATTTTTCCAAGAATGCCAAAAGGAGACTTATAAGAAAAGGTATCTTTCATAATAGTTCCTGTGCCATTTTCCATAAATTCGTGTGTATGCGTAAAAGAGTGGAATGCTCCCTTTACCATCACATCTGTAAATTTATATGGCTTTTCCATTTCTATTATTTGAGCCGTTAATGTTTGTTTTACTCCAAAATGGATGGCTTCCCAAGTAACGGTATCGCCATTTTCCATCAGTCCAACTGTAACACCATCAATTGCTCTTTCCTTTGTTTTACTTGTTGTTTCTGTGTGTACTTCTACGTTTCTCGCAAGGTCAAAACAAACATTGATAGGTGCATTGATATAAATATCGAGATTAATTATCGGCATTTTTCTTTACCTTTCATTTGTAATTAAAATAGATAAAGCATAGCCAATCTTTCGAATGAAAAACTGGCCATTTTTAAAACAGACTATAGGAATCTTTTTATTTAAAAAACCACAGGTCGAAAGAATTGCAGACACGTTTGTATTGTTCTTCTCAGTCAGCTGATGAATGCCTGGCAACATCTCCTATAACGGAAGCTAGCTCCTTTGGACGTGACCACATCGGCCAGTGGTGTGTCGGCAGGTCGATGTATGTGACGTCACGCAACTCTGCTAGTCCACTAAACCATTCATGCCCGCCTTTGACGAATGCTTTCATCTCATCAGACGTGTGTGAAGTGCAGATAACAATGCTTGGCACATCTAGTCGATTATCATTGACCAATTCAGGTGCTTGGCGTACGGGATCACCTGGTTCGGGAATGGCACGTTCTTTTAATAGATTACGATGTTCGTCACTCATTCCACGAATGTCAGTTTCATCGAGTTCCTCCCACGGAGGCAGTGACATCTCTATACCATCGAAGTTGGAATTGATTGCTCCTTTTAATGGAAAAGTATCAACGTAGACCATAGCAGCAATCTGTTCGGGCATACGATCACTCACTTCGTAACCAGGAACGGCGGCTCCACTGTGAACGGCTAGCACGACAGGCTCCCCAGCTGCTCTCACAGCATCACATATGGCGTCAACGTGATCGGACAATTTAACATTGGAACGGTCAGCATCAGCTGATTCAAGACCTGGCAGTGTCAAAGCGGTGACGTTGTGACCTTCGGAACGGAGAGCTTCCGTTACTTCATCCCATGCCCATGAGCCGAGCCAGAATCCTGGCACAAGGATGATTGGTGCACAATTGGACTTATGTATAGATTTATTATTTTCCATGAATTTGCCTCCTTTGATTGGTAAAATTTACTGTTTCCTCCAATAGATTTGGGAACTCCATTAATAGAATAAATTCCATAAATAATTTTAATTATCCTCTTTTTTAATCGAATCTTGTTTAGTGTGCAGGAACTTTTACTTCAAAAAGAGAAATAAAAATTAAAATTACACTCTTGTCGATTTAGTCCATTTTCATTCGTTGTATAGATAGAAGCGGAAAACGAAGCTTCAATAAAAATTATTTTAGGAGGCAACAAAAATGAGATTTATGATTCTTGTAAAGGCATCGACAGATTCGGAGGCGGGTGTTCTGCCTAGCCAGGAGCTTATTGATAAAATGATGAAATATAATGAGGAATTGGTAAAAGCAGGTGTACTTTTAGCTGGAGATGGTTTGCAACCAAGTTCTAAGGGGATCAGAATTTCTTATCCGGAACCTGGCGGAAGCCCCAAAGTTGTGGATGGACCTTTTACAGAAGCGAAGGAATTAATCGCCGGTTATTACTTAATCGATGTTAAATCTCGGGAAGAAGCAATTGAATGGGCTCTGCGTATGCCGGATCCCCACGGATTTGGTCAAGGGGAGATTGAGTTAAGGCCGGTTTTCGAAGCTGAGGATCTAACCGACAATCCGGAAACGATAGCGAAGGAAGAGGCACTCAGGAAACAGCTTGAGGAACAGAAGCAAAGATGACTAAGTCCGATGCGAAGCGAACGATTGAAACAATATGGCGGATGGAGTCGGCGAAGCTTATTGCAGCTTTAACAAGGATGGTACGGGATGTAGAGCTCGCAGAAGATCTTGCCCACGATGCTTTGGTGATTGCTCTTGAACGATGGCCTAAGACAGGTATTCCAGAAAAGCCAGGCGCCTGGCTGATGACGACAGCTAAAAGGCGTGCGATTGATTTTTTGCGCAGGAATAGGTTGCGTAATCAGAAGTATGAACAATTAGCCTACGAACAGGATTTATATACTGAAGATAACGTTGATTTAGACAAGGGGATTGGTGACGATCTCCTTCGTCTCATTTTCATGACATGCCACCCAGTGCTTTCCCAAGATGCAAGAGTAGCCTTAACTCTGCGGCTATTATGCGGGCTGACAACAGATGAAATTGCCCGTTCTGTCCTTACATCTGAATCAACAGTTGCCCAACGAATTGTCAGAGCTAAAAAGACTCTCCGTTCTGCGAATGTTCCTTTTGAAGTGCCTGCAAAGGATGAGTTAAATGCTCGACTATCTTCAGTACTCGCAGTTATTTACATAATGTTCAATGAGGGATATTCGGCGTCCTCCGGAGGTGATTGGATTCGCCCATTGCTTTGTCAGGAAGCCTTAAGGCTAGGAAGGATTATCGCTGAACTCATACCGAATGAACCAGAAGTTCACGGACTCGTAGCTTTAATGGAGATACAATCTTCGCGGCTAAAAACCCGAGTTAGTTCCTCAGGTGAACCCATCCTCTTAATGGACCAAAACCGGGCAAAGTGGGATCAGTTACACATTCGTCGCGGATTGGCGGCATTGGAACGCAGTCAAAAGCTTGGACGAGAACTTGGTCCATATTCTCTACAGGCAGCCATTTCTGCTTGCCATGCCGAGGCTAGTACTCCAGAGGAAACGAATTGGACACGCATTGCGGCACTTTATGAAGCTTTATCAATGGTTATGCCATCTCCCATCGTTGAACTAAACCG
Organism: Lederbergia wuyishanensis; assembly: GCF_022900255.1. Classification (GTDB taxonomy): domain Bacteria; phylum Bacillota; class Bacilli; order Bacillales; family Bacillaceae_C; genus Lederbergia; species Lederbergia wuyishanensis. The sequence continues at coordinate 291,955 of NZ_JALIRM010000002.1, read as the reverse complement.
GGCCGTCGCGATATCCATGGCATTTGGCCCAGTCTATGGATTGCAAATTGTAGACGAGTTATATGAGGAGCCTTCTTTAAAAGAATATCATCTTCTGCCGAGTATACGAGGTGACTTTCTTATGAAGTTAGGGCGATTCGAGGAGGCTCGTATGGAATTCCAAAAGGCTGCGGCGATGACTCGGAATGAACGTGAAAGGGAGCTGCTTTTGAAACGGGCAACTGAGTGTGAAGCTGAGATATGAAATTCAAGTGTCGCCACATATGGAAGCCAACTATTCAGGTTGTCCTTATTTTTTTAGAGGACGACCTTTCTTTCTGCCTCGTCAGTGCAATAAATTTTCTCCCTTGAAAATGATTAATCGGCTCATTTTACTCACATAAAGAGGGACAAAACTGGCCGGATTGAGTGTTGGTATGACAAACTCACAATTGTTCATTTTCGCATCTTCATTTTATAGATTCATATCTTTGTTTCTATTATCTGACTAGGAAGGAGGCGGTAGAATAGAGGGAAAGAAAGATAAATACTATTAAAGGAGTAAAAAGGAATAGGTCTAAAGTAATGCGGAAAAAGAAAAACTTTGTCGAAAAATGTTGTCTTATTATTAAAACTTGTGATAGAATCAAACTTATCATCTCTAAAAACGACGGAATGATAGAAATGTAGTAACAACCTATCAAAAATTCCTTTTCTTTTTACTAGAGTTTCTTTTGATGAAAGACTGGCAGATAGGCACAAATAGAAAGAACGTTTACACTGTCAACTGGGTTTGGTATGAAAAACAATTGGATAAACTATAATCAGAACAACTACATAATTACGGCTCGGTAGCTCAGTCGGTAGAGCAGCGAAGCAAGGCATCCGTGCTCCAGCAACGCAGCAACCCCCAACGAGCCACGGCTTGCAAATCCCTCTGAGTTGGGGGTGAAGGACGATCGGATATAAATAAGCGGAACAAAATATTATTACGGCTCGGTAGCTCAGTCGGTAGAGCAAAGGACTGAAAATCCTTGTGTCGGCGGTTCGATTCCGTCCCGAGCCACATTCCCACAAAAAGTATTGCGATGACATAGCCTCTCGTGGTGCTTTTTTTATTTGTCCGGAAAGTTAGATAGTTGATCGAATCCCACCATTTTTGTTCCTCAAACTAAAAACCTTTTTAACTCCTGAATTTTTACGCCGATTAGATGCCTCCGAATCCATAATGAAAACGTTATAACAAGTGCCCACCAAAACATGGAAAAATATCCAAAGTTATACCCACTTAAACATGGTTGTAACAAGTTTGTAATATAAAATACTTTTATATGTAACATAGCGGAAAATTCAGTCATTTATCTCGCGAAATACTGAAAACCTTGTTGCAAAAGGGTTTCCAAACTACAACTTCACGTCTTCCTCATGCGAAATGACAACATTTATACAATTATATTACATTGTTTTATATTGTCTCATTTTGGAAGATTTATATGATAAAGTATTAACAGAAAATTATTCTGCAACTATATACCTACTATACAGACTAGAAAATAGGTTAGTAAGTTTACTTTAGGGGGAAAACAAAATGGATTTAGAGGTTACTCGGCCCAAGAGGAACGCGACACCTAGATTTTTACTAATATGCGTGGCGTTTCTATGTGCTTTGATGATGATCTCGTCTTCGGTTGCTGCTGAAGCAAAACTGGAGACCGTATACCATGTGTATATGGACGGTACGTATGTCGGAACGGTATCGGATAAAGACGTAGTCGAAAATACAATTGAAAAACTAATTAACAAACAACGAGATACATACAAAGACTTTAACTTCGAACTAGGAAACAAACTTACATATATTTCCGAACAAGTATTTCGTTCCAATGCAGATAACGCTGCCGTAGAGACAAAGGTTAATGAGTTGGCAACTGTTAAAGCCGTCGCGACAGCTATTATGGTGGATGGAAAAGCTGTCACTTACGTCAAAGACACCGCTGAAGCAGAGAAGGTTATCAACGATATTAAACTTCAATATGTTTCGAAAGAAGAATTAACATTCGTGAACATGCTTAAGGCTACGAAAGAAAAGCTTCCGGAAATTAAGAAAGACGAATCACGTGTCTTGAATGTTTCCATCAACGAACCATTATTTTTCAAAGATGAAAAAACAGATCCAAAAAATGTCTTATCTTATAAAGATGCCGTGAAGTTGTTGCAAAAAGGTACGCTTGAAGAGAAAAAGCATGTCGTTGAAAAAGGCGAAGCGCTTGAAATCATCGCGAAAAAATATGATTTAAGTATGAAGCAAATCAAAGAACTGAACAAAGGAATTACAGAAGATTCCATCATTCAAATTGGGCAAGAATTGAATACCGTTGTTACAAAACCACTCGTTCATGTAGCCGTTGACCGCGAGAAATATCAAGAAGAAACTGTTGCATATGAAACTGAAGTCATTGAAGATAACTCGATGCCAAAAGGCGAAACGAAAGTTAAACAAGAAGGTAAGAATGGTAAGAACGCCTTCGTATATAAAATTAAAGAAGTAAATGGTCAACAAACGAAAAAAGAAGTCATCAAGGAAACAGTCCTTGAAAAACCTGTAAAACAAATTACGATTAAAGGCACAAAAGTAATCCCATCCAGAGGCAGTGGAAGCTTCACATGGCCAACGAATGGTGGATACGTGTCAAGTGGTGTAGGTCAACGTTGGGGAGCACACCATAAAGGAATCGATATCGCAAGACCAAGCAATTACACGATCAAGGCAGCTGACAATGGAGTCGTCGTAGAAGCGGGCTGGAATAATGGCGGCTACGGCAATAAAATTGTTATCGACCATCAAAACGGTTACCGCACTGTATACGCTCATTTAAGCAAGATCAGTGTATCAGTTGGACAAAAAGTTGAAAAAGGCTCCGCTATCGGAATTATGGGAAGTACTGGAAACTCAACAGGAACCCACCTTCATTTTGAAGTGTACCAAAACGGGCAGTTGAGAAATCCATTGAGCTTCTTTTAAAAAGCTGGTTTTGTAAAAGTCCAATGTCGGGCTTTATACCAAAAGGTGAGTTTATAAAGTTAGAAATTCTATTCACCGGGGATGATGAATTTCTGAGAAAAAAAGCCTTTAAAAAAGATACACTAGAGACAGAATCTAACGGGGCAAAGCTCCCTTGGACCTGTCTCTTTTCTTATGCTAAAATAAAGAGATTAAGAGCGGATGTTCAGAAAGTCCGGTGAAAATGACACTACAAATTTCTGTGGGCTTGTTACTCAGCTGCACATGTATCAGGAAAAGGAACTTTTGCTAAAAGTGCCTTCGTCCTGGGCAATGCAAGAGTCAGCATATCCTGAGCAAGTTTGTTGCTCGAAACTCGCCTCCTGGAAACGATTTGGTCGTTTTTATCCTCCATTGAGCATGCTCTAAGAATAGAAATACAGAATTCGTTCACATAAATATGATTTTAATTGTAAAGGGGAAATGAGGCCATGGATAAAAAGATACTTGTTGTTGACGATGAAAAGCCAATTGCAGACATTCTTCAGTTTAATCTTTCAAAAGAGGGCTTTACTGTGCAGTGCGCTTATGACGGAGACGAGGCTCTTAGGCTTGTAGAGGAAATGAAGCCTGATATGATCCTGCTTGACATTATGCTTCCGAACCGTGACGGAATGGAAGTGTGCAGAGAAGTGCGCAAAAAATATGAAATGCCGATTATCATGTTAACCGCAAAGGATTCAGAAATTGATAAAGTATTGGGACTTGAGCTTGGTGCTGATGATTATGTGACAAAGCCATTCAGTACGAGGGAATTGATTGCGCGTGTGAAAGCAAATATGCGTCGTCATGCTCAAGTGGCACAACAATCAGAAGAAGATGAAAATGATGATATTACGGTTGGAAATTTAACGATTCATCCGAATGCGTACGTCGTTTCAAAAAATGGAGAGACGATTGAACTAACGCATCGTGAATTCGAACTTCTTCACTACTTGGCGAAGCATATTGGTCAGGTGATGACGAGGGAGCATTTGCTGCAAACGGTATGGGGTTATGATTATTTTGGAGACGTTCGTACAGTTGACGTTACCGTAAGACGCCTTCGTGAGAAAATTGAAGATAATCCTAGCCATCCGAACTGGATTGTAACAAGAAGGGGAGTAGGCTACTACTTACGCACACCTGAACAGGAGTAAGCATCATGCAAAAAGTAAGCTTTTTTAGATCGATACACCTTAAATTTGTGTTGATCTATGTGTTATTAATCCTGATTGCCATGCAAATTATCGGGGTCTATTTTGTCGGGAAGCTTGAAGACCAGCTTGTGACAAACTTTCAAAAAGGAATTGAGGGTCGTCTCCCACTTCTTGAATACAACATTCGTGAAGAAATCGTGAAGGATCGCTCAGCGGAAGATGCCCATCCATTGGAAGAAGATATTAAAAATCTTCTGTTCGACTTTACAACGAACGACATATCCGAAGTGCGCATCATCAATAAACGGAGTGTCATCATTGGTACATCTGAGCCTAGTAAAGAAGGAGATGTCGGGAAAAAATCGACGGATCCTGCGGTAAAAAGAACGCTTGAGGTCGGCGAAGCAGAAGATAAAATCCTATACGATAGGCAGTCAAAAGGTCGAATTTGGGTGTTATATTCACCAATCAAGCTTAACGGCGAAGTCATTGGCGTGATTTATCTTGTTGCGAAGATTGAGACTGTTTTTGAACAGATGGACGAAATTAATAACATTTTTATTACAGGTACCATCATTGCGATGTTTATTACGGCGATCCTCGGGATTGTTCTTGCAAGAATGATCACAAAACCAATTTCTGATATGAAGCGGCAAGCAACTGCAATGGCAAAAGGAAACTTTTCCAGGAAAGTCCGTGTGTATGGAAACGATGAAGTTGGACAACTTGCTCATTCTTTTAATAATTTGACGAAAAAGCTTCAGGAATCGCAAGCAATGACTGAAGGAGAGAGACGCAAGCTTTCTTCCGTACTTACCTTTATGACGGACGGAGTTATTGCGACTGACCGTAAAGGAAAAGTCATTTTAATCAATGAGAGAGCGGCGGATATGTTGGACGTTTCACGTGAAACAGTGATTTCCCAGCCGATTACCGAACTGCTTGATCTCGATGAAGATTATACGTTTGAAGAGCTATTGGAAGAAAAAGAATCGCTTATTCTCGACTACAGTACACCTGAAAACCATTTTATTTTACGTGCAAATATGTCTGTTATTCAGCGTGAAACTGGATTTGTGAACGGGTTAATTGTCGTGCTTCATGATGTAACGGAGCAGGAAAAACTGGATGCTGAGCGAAGAGACTTTGTTTCGAATGTATCCCATGAATTACGGACTCCACTTACGACGATGCGAAGCTACTTAGAGGCGTTAAAAGAGGGTGCTATGAAAGACGATACACTTGGACCTCGTTTCTTAAGCATCACTCAACTCGAAACGGAACGAATGATCCGCCTTGTGAATGATTTACTGCAGCTTTCAAAGATGGATCGAAGAAATTTTGAAATAAATCCTACGTGGGTTGATTTTGTTACGTTCTTTAATTACATCATTGATCGTTTTGAAATGACGAAAGAGCGCAATGTTCATTTCCGAAGACTGTTTCCGAAAGAAGCTGTTTTTGTGGAAATTGACGAGGACAAGCTTACGCAAGTTATTGATAATATTATCTCAAATGCACTGAAGTACTCGCCAGAAGGTGGTACGATCACTTTCCGAGTAAAAGTGCTGGATGACAAAATTGAAGTGAGCATCAGTGACCAGGGTATCGGTATACCTAAGGAAAATATACAAAAAGTCTTTGAACGTTTTTACCGTGTAGATCGTGCGAGGACGAGACAGCTTGGAGGAACAGGCCTTGGTCTGGCAATCGCAAAGGAAATGATAGGAGCCCATGGCGGAGATATTTGGGCGAAGAGCAAGGAAGGAAAAGGGACGACGATTCTATTTACTCTCCCATATGACCCCGGACAAGAGGATGATTGGCTGTGAAATATGAAACAGTTAAGTCAATAGTGTTAACCGTGCTCGTAGCTTTAAGTGTCTTTTTGACTTGGAATTTATGGACGTATAAGCCTAAATACGAGTTCAGCGACACGAAATACGTTCATGAAATTTCCATTGCTGAATCAAGGGAACCCTCACAACTCATTAAGCCATTACAAGTGCTCTTTCACATTGACGAAGCGCATTATGGAACAGTGGTGGAAGAGGATATCAAAGGTATTTTGCAGGAAATGAGCAAATGGAACTTTTACGATATTGGAAGTGCGCGCATCCTTGAACCATATCAAATTGAAAAAATGTCCACCGATAACAATCGGATTGAAATTATTTATCCAGATGTCGTTCCTTTTGATCTATATAAAGGAGTCATGCACTTTGAAGCGGATGTGCTTCCCAACGCTTCTTTTGATCGGATTGTTATTAACTTGGACAGCAATACAAAAAACAGTTCAACCGTATCCTTTATCTCAACGAAGGAAGGACGCGTATACGACAGCAATGTAAACCCGGATAAAGTCGCTTCTCTTGGAATTGAAACAAGAAAGAAAAAGAATATATATGATGAATACAAAGGGTTTGAACTGAAGAGTCAGGATGGCCCGAAACGAGTCATGTATTTGCCAATCGAGGAACAAAATATGGTCGGATATACTTATTTCGCTGAGTATATTAATCCAGATAAATTTAAAAATGCCTTATTCCGAGATCCAACCAAGGTACGAAGAGATGATATTGCGAACGGGGTGCAATTTACTGACGACAGAAGTGTCATGAACGTTGATTATTCTACGAATATGATTGATTATATTAACCCTGGACAAGAAACGATCACGCAGACGATTAATAATAATCGCGACTTATTGAAGCGAAGCATCGATTTTATTAACGAACATGAGGGTTGGACGGACAGCTATCGTTATTTTGACATGGGGGTATTTGATAGAAAAGTTGATTTCCGCCTATTTTCGAATAATTATCCTGTCTTTAATGAACAAGGGATGACAGAAATCAGTCAATATTGGGGGAGCGAAGAAATATTAAAATATAAGCGCCCCTATTTCTTGAAACATTCTTTTGGAGTTCCAACAAAAACGACGCTGCCGTCGGGTGAATATGTATATAACACTTTACTTGAGGACCCAAGTATTAAACAAGAAATGTTGGAATCCATTCTCGTTGGCTATAGGCTTTCGAAGAGTTCCTCGAATACAGAAACAGAGGTTCTCACTCTTGAGCCTTCCTGGTATTACCTCTATGCCGGTTCTTGGATTCGTTTTGAGAATGACAAGAGGGGGGATATGAGTGGATTGGAATAGGATTAAAACGATTTTCATCATTGCATTTCTCGTCCTTGATGTTTTCCTCTTTTCTCAGTTAATGACGAAGAGCAGGCAATTTGAAGTAAGAAATGATGCAACATTAGAAGAAAATTTAAAATCAGATGGCATTGTGTATGACGGTCTACCGAAGGACGTTGTTAATGACTATTATATGAGTGCCAATACGAAGATTTTTTCAGAAGATGATATCATGAAGATGAAAGAAAAGGTGGAATATCCAGAGGATCGATCATCGATTCATGTGATATTGGAGAAACCGATTGTCGTAGTTGAAAGAGAAGATTTTCTTGAGCTGAATGATTATGTTTTTACACATGTACTTCATGGTGAACTGTATAGCTTTTGGAACTACAACAAAGAAGAAAACACCGTCACGTATTATCAAAAATACAATGACAAAGTGTTGTTCATGAATCGGAGTGCGCATATTGTTTTTCAATTGAATGATGAAGGGGAAGCCATATCCTACGATCAAACGATGCTCGATATCGATACATTTAAACCAATTAGTGAAAAAGAAGAAGTGTATCCTGCGCTCCGTGCGCTTGAAGCTCTTTATTCAAAAGGAGTATTGAAACCAGGAAGTACGGTATTGGATTCCGAACTCGGCTATTATTCGCTAGTCAATATGGAAGCGACACAAGTATTGACCCCAACATGGCATTTTTTGACCAAAAATAAGGACGGTACCATCGAAAATTTACTTGTGAATGCTTTTGAAGGACAAATCATCCAAGCACAACAACAAACGAATGAGAATACAAAAATGGAGTGAACTAGATGTCAATGCAATTCAGTGTACTGGCGAGCGGAAGTTCTGGAAATGCCGTATATGTTGAAACGGACACCCATTCTTTCTTAGTCGATGCGGGACTCAGTGGAAAGCAGATGGACAAGCTTTTTCAAGAAATCGACCGCAACCCGGCTAAGTTGAACGGGATTCTCGTCACACACGAACACAGTGATCATATAAAAGGGCTTGGTGTGATGGCCCGTAAATATAAACTACCAATCTATGCAAATGAGAAGACTTGGCAGGCAATGGATGGCATGATCGGAGAAATTGCGGTTGAGCAAAAGTTTGTATTTGGTATGGAGACGGTGAAATCTTTCGGAGGATTGGATATTGAATCATTCGGAGTATCGCATGATGCGGCGGAACCGATGTTTTACATATTTCATTCGGGCGGGAAGAAACTCGTACTCGTTACTGATACGGGATATGTGAGCGACCGAATGAAAGGACTCATTTCCAATGCGAATATGTATGTGTTTGAAAGCAATCATGATATTCAAATGCTGCAGATGGGAAGATATCCATGGAGTGTAAAACGAAGAATTTTAAGTGATGTTGGGCATGTATCGAATGAGGATGCCGCTCTTGCGATGAGTGATGTGATCGGCGACTGTACGAAGCGGATTTATCTTGCTCATTTAAGTAGAGACAATAATATGAAAGACCTTGCGCGGATGAGTGTGCAGCAGACGTTGGAAGCAAAGGATATGCCGGTTGGGAAGCAGTTTGAGCTGTTTGATACGGATCCGTGTGTTCCAACTGTGTTGACTGCAGTTTAGGAGAGGCAAGATAGTGGAAAAGAACGAAGACATTCGGGAATTGGGCCTGGGTGTATTCGTTTTTTTTTGTTTGTGCTTAAACGGGAACGTTGATTTTTATTAAGAGAAAAAGCAGGATATTGGGTAAAAATTTAGAATTTAGATGTGTAATGATTTTTGGAGTGGAACGAAATACTTTTTTACAAGATACTAAGAGATTTTATTGAAAATGGAAATGGCCACAATTTTAAAGGAGACTAATTAAGATGATTAGCAGTATCGAGATTGCTGAGTTTGAGTGGGTTAAGAATATGATTATAAGTAATTTTGAAAACATGAAAATTAATCATATCATGCAACTTGGTGAGGGCTGGATGAGTCGTTGCTATCTGATCAATCATGAAATCGTATTTCGATTTCCAAAAGAAAAAGATGGAGCCATTGATACAGAAAAAGAAATAAAGGCGTTGCCGAACCTAATAAAACATATTTCACTAAACATACCGGAATTTATTTATTGTGGAAAACAAGATAATGGTTATCCTTTTGTCGGCTATAGAATATTGCCAGGAGAGCCCATGGATGAACAACTATTTCGCTCATTACCATTAGAAACAAAGAATAAAATCGCCCATCAAATAGCTGAGTTTATGAATCAGATCAGTTTATTCAGCGTTGATCAGGCGAGAAAATTAAATATACCTGAAAAGAATTTCTATCAATATTACTTGGACATTTTTAATGAGGTGAAGGAAAAAGCCTTTACTAAAATCAATAAAGATTTGCAAATATATATTACTTTTCAATTTGAAGCATACCTGAAAAATACAAACCATTTCACATATTCACCTAAGCTCCTTCATGCTGATTTATCGATGGACCATTTATTATTTGATCAAAAGAGGCAAGAATTAACTGGAATCATCGATTTTGGTGACATAAAGATTGGTGACCCAGATTATGAATATTTATATTTGTTGGAAGAGTGTGGAGAAGAATTTACAAAAAAAGTGATGGAACTGAGAGAGGAAGAAAACGTTCAAGAAAAGTACGAAAAGCTCTCTTTTTTCCTGACAGCTGATAACGTTGTACTATTATTGGAAGGCCTAAATAGAAATAATAGAGAGATGTTTGAAGAAGCAGTAGATATCATTCAGGGTGAAATGAAGGCAAAACACATTGGATGACCTTTATTAAAACCGAGATTTTTTTCAAATGAAGAAACATATTTGTGAATACAAAAACGTAGATACTGTGCAATAAATTTGAAACTGTTATACATCAATAAGGACGGAATTCTTGTACAAGGAATTGTGTCTTTTTCAGTTATCCTCGTGAATTTAATTAGAAACCTTTTTGTCTGCTACATAGTAACAATTAAAGAATTGGATACTAATTAGAAAGCAAAAAGGAGTGATACTGATGGCTATGTGCCCTATATGTAACTCGTTTAAAGAATTAGAAATATATTGTTCAGAATGTAATGCTCGATTAGAAGACTCAGGTAAGGTATCCGATTTTTTAGACCCTTATGGTCATTATAATGATCAAGAAACTGTAAAAATGGCTGATGGCTATCCCAATACAGCGAAAGATCAGATTTGTCCTCATTTAATGTACTGTAACAATTGTGGACATAATAAGGTGAAGTTCGTTCAAGAAGAATAGCTGGTCAAATGATAGGCTTTAGAATATCTAACCGTTAATGAACAATTCGAAAACAAAACGCATAAAAGGGAGAATCCTCTCCAAGAAGATTTTCAGTATTAAGCAAATTTATTCTTTCGTTTTTATCAGAAGCTCAAAATCATTTAATAAACCATCCAGCTTTTGGCTTGTTTCTATAACTTCCGGGTCTGATAGAACTTTAGCTTTTGCAAGTTCATTAAGTTGCTTTCTTAAATGTTGAATTTGTTGACTGAGCTCTTCAATTTGTTTATTCTTCATATTTTCCTCCAAGTTTTTTATCAGTCTCTGTAAGAGAGGAAAAAATATGCATGGCTTAGAGGAGAAGCACCTGAATCAGTATGAACGGACATAAGACATAAAATGTGACGTAGTAATGGAGGAATCAGTGTGCCACTAAAATCATATACAAAAGAAACTTTATTCAAGGAATGGGATGAACAATATAGGAACCACAAAGAACGAATTGAAGTTTTAAAAAAGGAAGAGATATAGAGACAACATTTGAGGAACAGGAAGAGATCGATTCAGAACTAAGTATTACGTTCGAAAAGGCATCTTTTCCTTGCTGATATAGGCATGTTAGTTGAGGGATAATGCGAAACAGTTCGGTAATGAAGATCATTAGACAAAAAATCCAACATAAGGAAGAGTGTGAAAATATGTTTAAAAATGATAAGAGATCAATTTTATTATTGATCTCGAATCATAATTTGCTTTTGTAATCTAAAATATTTAAAACTCAAAGAACTAACTTAATTGAAAGACAACGAGATAATTATTTGGGACTGTCCGTATAGATTTCCTGAGGTTTCTCTTGATAAAAGTAGTTTGGAGTTAACGTGTCATTTTTATATTGATTATGAAAAATGTGAGTTGAAGCAGGTGATATTGGTGGAATAAGCCATGCCCAATTGCCTGTGATAGTTCGACCATTTTTCATTTCATTTTCTTCAAATTTTTTAAATTGCTTTGCTGCAGTATGATGGTCAACAAGGGTTACACCAGCTTTTTGATAAGAATGTAATACCGCAAAATTTAATTCAACTAAAGCTTTGTCAATCCATAGAGATTGATTTGAATTTGTATCTAATCCCATTATTTCAGCAATTTTAGGTAATAAATTATAGCGGTCTGGATCCGCTAAGTTTCTTGCTCCAATCTCAGTGCCCATATACCAACCATTAAACGGGGCCATAGGGTAATCAATTCCGCCTATCTCTAAACGCATGTCTGAAATAATTGGAACAGCATACCACTTTACACCTAGCTCGTTAAAACCATCAAGTTGTGGGTGAGTTATCGGAACTTCTTTAATGATTTCATTGGGAATTCTAAATAATTTAGGTTTTTTCCCTGATTCTTGGATAACTAGAGGAAGAATATCAAAGGAAGTTTTGTGCCCTTGCCATCCCATTCTTTCGCACATTTTGGTCAGCTTGATAGATGTTGAATCACCAATTATTTTATCGTCCTCTTTGTATCCGGCATAACGTAATAATTGATGGTTCCAAATTCTGATAGGATCCTTTCCATTTCTTCGAGGAGCAAAAATTGTAATTGCAGATCGGATTTTCCCATCATTTGTTGCAAAATCAATATGGTTAACTATTTTTTTATATGCATCTTCTGCTATGAGTACATCTCGCGCATCAAAAACATGTAGCGTATCCCAGAGTAATCGTCCAATACAACGATTACTGTTACGCCAAGCCATTTTTGCTCCGTGTGTTAATTCAAAAGTCGTATGAACATAAGTTCCAGTAACATTTATTTCATTTTTTATTTCTTGAATTCGTTTTAATTTTTTTGCTTCAGGCATTCCAAGTTCATCGTAACAACTTTCTATAAATTGTATTGCTTCAAGTAGTAAATTATTTATTTTAGTAGACTGAACCAATAGTATCAACTCCATACTTCTACCTTATCATCGATACATGACTGTAATAGTGAAATAATTTGTAAATTTATTGAATTATTATTGAGGTGGATGCCAATAGCTATACGGAATTAAGTCGATTTTATTGCACATTTCGAAAACAATATGCAGTAGTTTCTTCAATACGAACGGGTGCGATTCTTAACTAGCGATGGACTTTTTGATACCATCCAAACGAGTTAACATCTTCTATACACTGATGAAAAGTCTACTCTCTGTTGGTTTAATATTTTGTTATTTTATTTTCAAATCATTATAATATGTACTTAGAAAGGCAAACTAAGAGGTATGGAGCTATAGAAAGGGAAGGTGTTTTATGGGATTTTACGATGATCACAGCCCGAACCGCTATCAAAGGAAACGAGGAAGATCGGGTTTCTTTACTGGGCTGATAGGTGGAATTATAGGAGCCTTACTCGTTGCTATTATCTATCCGTATATTTTTGGCAACAACCAATCGGACGTAAGTACTGCACGAATTGAAACGAATCAAGGAGCTTCAAACAATAACGTAACGAAAAATCTATCACTTGATGTGACGACGGATGTGACGAAAGCCGTTGCTAAAGCAGGTAAGGGAGTAGTTGGGATCACGAATATTCAATCAGCCAACTTCTGGTCATCATCAGGTGGAGAACAAGAAGCAGGTGTTGGTTCCGGAGTCATTTATAAAAAGGCTGGAGACAAAGCATACATCGTAACGAACAACCACGTTGTTGAAGGTGCCAACCAATTAGAAGTGACATTGCAGGACGGAACGAAGGTAGCTGCAAGGTTAAGAGGTACAGATGTGTGGTCTGATTTAGCCGTTGTTGAAATTGATTCAAAAGGGATTCCCAATGACCAAGTGAACGAATTTGGAGATTCTGATGCGTTGAAAATCGGTGAACCCGTACTTGCAATAGGAAATCCATTAGGACTGCAATTTTCTGGATCAGTTACACAGGGGATTATTTCAGGAGTAAATCGTGCGGTTCCAGTTGATATCAACAATGACGGAATGCCTGACTGGAACGCGGAAGTTATCCAAACGGATGCAGCTATCAACCCAGGGAATAGTGGGGGAGCGTTAGTTAATATCGCGGGTCAAGTCGTAGGAATCAACTCCATGAAAATTGCCCAAAGTGCTGTTGAAGGAATCGGATTTTCCATTCCAATCAACTATGTCGTTCCAATCATTGAAGATCTTGAAGCATTTGGAAAAGTGAAGCGCCCTGCAATGGGAGTTACACTTCGAAATGTAGCCGAAATTTCTGCATATCATCAACAACAAACATTGAAACTGCCTCATGACGTAACAGAAGGAATCATGATTGAATCCATTGTGCCAAATTCCCCTGCTGATAAGGCTGGATTAAAGGAAATGGATGTTATCGTCCAACTCGATAGTGAACAAGTGGCTGACGTCGTAGAACTAAGAAAATATTTATATAACAAGAAAAAAGTCGGCGATTCCATGAAAGTCACTTATTACAGAGGCGGCAAGAAAGAAGAAGTAACTTTAAAACTGACGGACGAAACACGCATGTAGTGTGGATAATGAAGCGAGAAAGCATACAGTGGCTTTCTCGCTTTTTTACTTAGTGATACAATGGTTTGTGGATAAATAATATTGTTAAACTGCGCCACAAGTGGATAGAAAAAAGAATATGTGGATAGTCATTGTGAAAAAGTAAGGTAAACATAATAGAAAGAAGGATGTAAGATGATTTATTGTTGTAAGGAACATGTAGAGTTAGCACTGGATATCGTCGTAGATGAATACGAAACAGCACCCATTTTAGAGGAGATCAAAACAGAAGGAGAATTATCCACAACCTGTGAATATTGTAGAAATCCAGCTGCATATATTGTGGGGAACTAATATTCGCCTACAAAATGTGGATACCTTTTGGGGATATGTGGATAACTATTGTGCATAACTTGTTTGTAATATGTGTGTAATATGTTTATAACTAAAGTTTCAGGCAATTAGACCTAAAAAATAGATACATTCAGTTAAGATTTGTGGAAAAACTGTGTTTTAACCAATACCCGTTAATGGAGAGAGGAAAACCATTGTGAATATCTCAATCATTACTGTTGGCAAACTAAAAGAAAAATACTTAAAACAAGGAATCGATGAATACTTGAAACGCCTCACAGCCTACGCAAAAGTAGAAATCATCGAAATCCCAGACGAAAAAGCCCCCGAAATCCTAAGCGATAACGAAATGCTCCAAGTCAAAGCCAAAGAAGGCGACCGCATCCTCTCCAAAATCCACCCCGACGCCCACGTCATCGCCCTCGCCATCGAAGGCAAAATGAAAACATCCGAAGAACTCGCCGAGCGGATTGATAATCTTGCTACATATGGTAAGAGCAAGATTGTGTTTGTGATAGGTGGATCATTGGGATTGAGTGAAGAAGTGATGAAGCGAGCTGATGAGGGTTTGTCCTTTTCGAAGATGACTTTTCCACATCAGCTGATGAGGTTGATATTGGTTGAGCAGGTGTATAGGGCGTTTAGGATTATTAAGGGGGAACCGTATCATAAGTAAGTGGGGTTTTTTGGAAAAATGTAATGTGCCTATTCAAGATTAGGTAATATTGAATAGGCTTTCCTTTTAGGAAGCAAATTACAAAGAGAAAGTTCTAATTAAAATTTCCTTAATGTTGTACTCATGTTTATATTAAAATTGTGTAAGCAAAATTCAACATTTAATTTTTAGTATCAATAATATTTCTAGTTTTCATTCGTTGTTCAGATTCAATTTCATCTTTTAATTCACATTCCAAAGTCCAACTATTTTTTAATAATCTCCTTTTATAACCACATTTTGAGCAGGTATATTTAAAAAATCCGAAATATGTTCGTTTCACTTTCATTTTACGATAATCATGAATACAATAGGGGCCATCTACTGTTGAAATATCAACTTCTTCATTTTTCAATTCCTTATCAAATAGATCTCGATGCAACCACTGTGATGATTTTTTATTTCCTTTTATTTTCCATAAAAAGTCTTCATATTTTACTTCACCTTTAAAGTCATAGTTAAGAGGTATAGAAAATACCATTGGAAATGGTTCCTGTTTTTGATCAATTTTATTTCTAATAAGATGTTTTGCTATTAAAACAAACAATAGGAAACCAAACCAATATCCTATGAATTGATATGTACTAAGCAATTCTAAAAACTGATCAATTCTAGAAAAAGCTTTCATTTGAAATGATATAGTCGCGTAATTCCATAAAAAACTAGCGATTAAAGAAGCTACGATACTGAGTATTAAATCTTTAATAGTTTTATTCAATCATATCCCTCACTTGA
Organism: Lederbergia wuyishanensis; assembly: GCF_022900255.1. GTDB lineage: Bacteria > Bacillota > Bacilli > Bacillales > Bacillaceae_C > Lederbergia > Lederbergia wuyishanensis. Next base: position 276,096 of record NZ_JALIRM010000002.1, on the reverse strand, counting down.
AAATATATTCCTCAACTAATTATACACCATTCTGAATAATCACTGTTTTTTGAACTTATATAAATTACAAAGATTATTAAAACCACCTTTATACCAGTAAAGAAGATGTATCATAAGTAACTAAGTATTTAACAGTCATGTTAATTGATGAAGAAAGTATCAAATAAAATTAATACTTTCAAAAGTTGTTTACCTATTTTTTTAGAGATAAAATAAAAATGATTATGACTATTAGAGCTTTGCAGTTTTCAAAGGGGGAGCAAAGTTTGATAAAAATTTATACTAATTTAACTGAAGATTTATTACGTTGTGCTAATGAAAAGATAAATGATTTTATTGAGAGTTATTTTGAATTTAATGACGATGATTTTTCTGATATTTTCCCTAACATAATCTATGAGACTAAAGAAAAACAGTGTAGACAAGCTGCAAAAGATTTATATTTATGGAGTAAAGATGATTTTGTACATACACTTACTCCTTTACATGAATACGCTTTATATTCGATTATCAATATATCTAGTGATATTGATGAGGATCATCGTGCATATAACGATGGGGAAAGTCTATTTTTCTATGACATTGAACCTAAGATAAGAGAGGAATATTCTGATATAGACGAAAACGATCCTAATTGGGTTATTGAGGATTTGATTGAGTTTGATTTTTATTTAGAAAATTGCTTTCAAGATCATGACTTTTTAGATGTCCCCCTTTATTTATCAATATTTAAAAATATGCCAACAAAAAAATTTGAATCTCAGTTTGGTATAGTATTAGCAGATTACGTAGATTTAATGCCTCCTGATATTGAAGAAGAATATAGATCTCTTTTAAGCGTAAAGGCATTAGGAGATGAAATTAACGAGGTTACTATAAAGGATGATTTTTTTAAGGTCGTTAAAAAGGGAATTGATAATTTTGTCCATTCAATTATAAATCATGGTTCTTATAAACTTCTTTGGTTTGAAAATTATAGGCCAAGGGATGAAAAAGCAGTCCAGCTACTTTTTATGGCAACTAGTTACTTATATTTTCAGACAAATAACATAGATGTTTCACCAGAAGCGAATATTGGGAGAGGTCCAATAGATTTTAAGCTATCAAGAGGAGTAAATGAAAGAATCTTAATCGAAGTAAAGTTGGCTTCTAATCCTAAATTAAGACAAGGGCTAAACTTACAACTGGTAAAGTATTTATTGGCTGAGGATATAAAAGATGCTGTTTTTATGGTAATTGTATATGAAGAAAAAGAATTTAAAAAATTGAATGCTTTAGAAAGAGAAGTTGATAGTATTAACCAAAAGTATAATCTTAATATAATGATTGTAAGTGTGGATGCAACGAATAACAAACCATCAGCTTCTAAACTTACTAGTGATTTTTCTCCATTATATTAAAACCTCAATTATAATTAGTACGGTGAACCGTACCATAAGTAAATGAGGTTCTTCACAGGTAAATTGGGCTTGTCAAATAAAGTGTGTAAGTCCACTTTACTCAAGGTATTTTGATACCCTATCTTTAAGCTCGTCATGAAGGAGCAGTTGGTTCCTAACCATGACCCAGTTTTGGATACCGCCGCTATCCCACTTTGTTTCCAGTTCTTTAATACGTAAATACAATACTTTCAACAGGGCATTCTCATTGGGGAATGCTCCTTTTTTTGTCACTTTCCTGAAGCTGGAGTGGATGCTTTCAACAGCGTTAGTGGTATACATGATTTTGCGAATAGCGCTGCCGTAGTCAAAGAGCTGTTCGACGTGATGGAAATTCCTCACCCATACGTCAATAGCTCCTAGGTAGACTGCCCATTGTTGTTTGAAAGATTCAAAGGCACTCTGGCAAGCCTTCAGACTTGGAGCACTATATACCTTTCTTAATGCTTTATAATCCTTGCTTGGTACGTATTTGATGGAATTTCGGATCAAATGGACGATGCATCGCTGCACGATGACTTGAGGAAAAATAGCCTTGGCACCTTCCTCTAAGCCACTGACTCCATCCATTGAAAGAAAGAAGATGTCTTCCACGCCCTTTGCCTTGATTTCATCAAAGATTTGCATCCATTTATGCTTGCTTTCTGTCTCATTCAGCCAGAGGTCAAGTATTTCCTTCCTACCTTCCATGGTATAGCCTAATATCGTATAGATAGCATATTTCTTTGATTCATACTGGTTCCGAATGGTTGTAAACATGCAATCTACAAAGACAAACGCATAGTAGCTGCTTAACGGACGCGTTTGCCATTCCTCCAATTCGGGGAGCACATGATGGGTAATAACCGATATCATTTCGTGTGAAACAGAAAAACCATAGATATCTTCAATCGTCGAAGAAATATCCCGTTGCGACATCCTGCTGGCATACATCGAAATCACCTTATTTTCAATGGCGGACACGTCTTTTTTGCGTTACGGTATCAGTTGAGGATCAAAGGAGCCATCCGATCACGGGGCACCTTAATGTCTACTTCTCCTGCACTTGTCTTTAAGGTTTTCTCTCCATAACCATTACGCCTGTTGCCTGTTATTTCTCATTTTTATCATTGGATTCATAGCCCATATGGTTGTCCATTTCACCTTTTAACATAGCCTCAAACATGGGGCCGAATATATCTTTCAGCGCATTTTGCATATCTTCAACAGTTTTTGGTTGGTAGTTTTCTAGGATCTGATTTGCTAATTCAACCGATTTCTCTTCTCGTTTAGATTTAGTTATTAGAAATACCTCCCATTCATTTGTTTTATTTTACCAATAAAAAAACTAAACAGTGAAGTGAGAGCCGTACGCTCTCTCACTTACACGGTTTAGTTTACACTCCCGGTAAATAAATTCGTATACATGGACTTTCTCTACTATATTTTCTAATCTATTGCCCCTGTTCGTTTGATCTCTACCTTAATACTTGGTTTTAAATTTAATCTGGAATACTTTTCTCTCAAATCTTTTTCATTTAAATTGGAAAATTTTCTTATACTTTTTATTTTTCTTCCAATGCCAATTGGATCAGTATTTAATTTTCTAAACTCCTCAAGAATATCCCCGAATTCTTTGTTTAGTTCTTCTTCAATTATTAGCTCCATCTTTTTTATTGATTCCTTGTTTTTAAGAGTAACAGAAGGCTGTAATTCTATAGATGAAACTAAAATAGATGCATTTAAATTAACCGACTCATTCTGAGATAATTCAACATTTCCGCGGTACTTTATTGGGTGAATTGTAATATTTAAATTATCTCCTTTTTGCTTTTCGACTATTTTTATTCCCTTTTCTTCTAATACCTCTATAGGAATATTTAAAGTTATATCCCCCAAAAAAGCATTATTATTGGTGAATAATTTAATATACAGGGTTTTTTTCATGGAAATAGAACCAACCATTTTATCATCCCTAAATAATGCAACCCCATCTAAATAGGGTGCTACACCATTCTCATTCGATAGAATAGGTAATGTAGGATCGATACCAGTTTCATATAGTGTGGAAATAAAATCATGCAAGTTGGAGTTTATTAACATTTCCTTCTTTTGGTGCTTATCTAATAATTGATAAATATATGAACCCATTTCAGGATATTCTTCATAGTTTTTATTATTAATTGTACTCTCAGCATTGTTTGTAATTGCCAAAAATACTAAAGATCCGAAGCTACTATCTCGTTGCATTGTGTCTAGAAAAGATGAAATCCCAATCATTTCTGTCATATATTTATCAAATAAAATTGTCCTTAATTGTCCAGAGGTAATGTCGTGGCTTGTCTGTTGCTCTAACCTTTGTCTTATTTGTTTGCTTGTAGTTCCGACGGCAGAAATGGTTACACTCGTCTTTTCTTCTTTACGGTCGAATTGTAATAAGCTAATAGTACCTTTGTATGTATCCTCTTCAAGTAAGTCAAAACCAATAATAGTTAAAATTCCTTGCCTTTCTAATATTTTTTCCGGTGGCATACATGCAGTACAGAGAAAGAAACAAAGTAGAATAAGCCATATTTTCATTTTTTCAACTCCGTTTTAAATGAAAAAAAATTTTAGATTTGATGATTGAAATGAAATATAAGAATATCGGATAGATAAACCAAAGGTAAAAGCCAATTTCACCAACTTTATCAAAAAAACGGTTGTTATCAACTCTTTTTGTGACAAAAAAACTCATGATAAAGATGATTATTGAGATTACCCATATTCCATGTGTTATTTTTAAATGAAATACTTGTTTAACTCCTTTGGAAGAAATGAATAAAGTTATACATAAATTTGGAAAAATAACTAATATCCATAATGCAACTCCTATAAATTCAAAGCGCTCAATAAATGGAAAGCGGACAGTGCTTATCATACTGACAATAGGCCAGATCTGTTTTTCTAATTCTTTAGGGCTAAAAAATAATATGGAAATTACAGTTGCAATTAAAACAAGAAGGGTGGTAAACCAAATTGCTAATTGACTGAATAGAAGTAGTTTCTTTTTCTCCTTTATAAAAGGAAAAATGAAAAATAAAGTTTCAAAACCCAACATTGTAAAACTGCTTTTAAAAACTCCTTTCATCATTTCTGACGGAGTTGTTGACATGACGGGTAAAATTCTAGTTAAGTTTATGGAATTAAGTGGTTGATATATCACAAATAGCAGCCATATAGTCATTAAAAAGGATAAGAAGCTTATCCCTGCAACTACTCTGAATCCACCTGATACTGCATAAATTGTTATTAATAATAGCGCTAAGGTGCCTACCCATTCATAAACTCCTTCATATCCCCATGTTAGGGACAATTCAACATAACTGATAATGATAGAGTAATGTACAGCAATAAAGTAAATGACAATTAAGGTATTGATGATACTTCCTATAAAGCGACCAAATAAATTTTCGTGTATTTCAAAAAGATTACAGTTTCCATGTTTTTTAAGTATGCTAATAATAATCCAAGTAATAAGACTAATGAATAGACCAGATAGTAAAACTGAGATCCAAGCATCTTTCTTAGATTCAAGATAAATAATCCTAGGGACTCCAAGTATGCCCATACCAATTTGGGAAGTGTGTATGATAAAGAAAGCAATATAGGCATTTACAAAACTAATATTTGATTTCATTATCCACCTCAAAATTCATCTAAATCTTTTTCTGTTTTTTTAAATCTCCACCTTGTGCGAAATGTGTCTTTTGGATGAGTGACAACAGGACGTCTCTTATAAAAATGGTGTGGAAGACGTATTAAGAAGTACTTTAAATCCTTTATCCTAAACGGGTATAAAGGTGCGAGATAAGGTTTGTTTAATGATGTCAATTTTAACAGGTGGACCATCAGTACACAGACTCCGATAATAATCCCATTTAATCCCCAAATTCCTGCTAGAATAATGAAAGGAAATCTAGCAATTCTTATAGCAGTCCCCATTTCATAAACAGGAGCCGTAAACGCACCTAATGCACTAAATGCCACGATAATAATTAAAATGTTGCTAGTTAAACCTGCCTCAACAGTTGCTTGGCCAATAACAATACCTCCTACAATCCCCATTGTTTGTCCTACTTTTGATGGAAGGCGTGCCCCAGCCTCTCTAAGTAATTCAATTAATAATTCCAATAAAAGTGCTTCTAGCAAAGGTGGAAAAGGAACTTGTGAACGTGATTGCCCGATTATAAGTAACAATTTTGATGGAATTAGTTCAAAGTGAAATGTCATGGTTGCAACATAAAATGCTGTAAAAAATAGTGAACCTGTCATAGCAAAAAATCGTATAAATCTTATTAAAGTACTTAAAGACCATCTCAAATATATATCTTCTGTTGATTCAATAAATGAAAAAAAATTAGCAGGTCCGATAATAGCAATTGGACTTCTATCTATAAGAACACCAATCCTTCCGTTTAAGATAGAATAGAGGAATCTATCGGGCAACTCAGTTAGTATAAACTGTGGAAAAATTGAGTAATGGTTATCTTCAAGATAATGTGCCAATACTGAACTGTCACTAATATCATCAGTTTTTATATTTTCAAACTTCTCCTTAAGTGTTTTAATGGTTTCATCATCCGCTATATCTTTAAGATATATAATTCTTACTTGCTTTTTAACACGTTCTCCTATTTCTAATTCATCTGTACACAATTTAGAATCATTTAGATTTTGTCTTATAATTTTAATATTAGAAGATAATGATTCTGTAAACGATATTTTAGGACCGTATACCAAAGATTCTGTTTCTGCTTTTTCGATGGATCTTTCAATTGGGTTGGAGCAATTTACCATAAATGCTTTACTTTCGTCTGATAAGTAAACATAAGCGAATCCATTTAAGAGCGAAGAGATAACCTCTTGTTCCTCAAGGTTTGTCATTACTTCGTCCATTGGTATGTTTTTCAATAAATAAGAGTAAGTTATGCATTCTTTTGGAAGTTGTTGAATGTATTTAATTACATACTCATTTAGTAACTCTTTTTTAATTAAGTTTTTCATGAAAATAACTTCGAGACAAACTCCACCAACTTCAAGTGTTCTACAAATCAAATCTGGTGAATGGTTGAGGATGGATTTTACTTTTTCATAATTAGGGAAGCTAATTTCATTTAGATGGTTTGTCATTTGAACATATCCCTCAATAGATTTTCTATATTATTTGAAGTAAAAATCATTTTATACTTGATTAAAACAAAGAAGTTGTAACCGTCAAGTGATTATGTACACTTTTTGCTCGTTAACTTTGAACACTTTTCGCTTGAAATACAGTCTCACGATATTTGATTATATGGCTGTCGCCATCAAAATGGAGAACTTCAGAGCGGTGGAGAAGGCGATCTAGGATCGCCGCAGACTGTAGACAAATACAGAAATTTAGGTGTTTGCCTACGGTCTTTTTTCTTTTAAAATAGTGGTAACCTAGGAAAGTTGATTTCCGCTTCGGGCGGACGCGTTCCGCGGGCACGGCTTCAGCCGCTTCCCTCGCTGTGCTCAGTCCAGGGTCTTCAGCTCGCGCTGTTCCCGCAGGAGTCGCCGCCCTACGCTCCAATCAACGGTATTTCTTATTAAAAAATATGAGGTGATGGATATGATGACGAAGAATCAAATCAATGAGCGCGAACAGCTGGAAATGCTGACCATAGAGCAGTTGGTTCCTCAAAATCATCTAGTTCGCAAACTAGATGCAGCTATTGATTTCTCCTTCATCTATCCATTAGTTGAAGATCTTTACTCGACCATCGGTAGACCCAGCATAGATCCTGTAGTGCTGATCAAGATGACATTCATTCAGTATACCTTCGGCATCCGATCCATGCGCCAGACAATCAAGGAAATTGAAACGAACGTGGCATATCGCTGGTTTCTAGGCTTTGGCTTTCATACCGAGGTTCCTCACTTCTCCACGTTTGGGAAAAACTATGTCCGTCGATTTGCAGATACTTATCTGTTCGAGCAGATTTTCTATAAAGTTCTAAACGAAGTGACAAATCGTGGGCTTCTCAGCCCAGATCATGTCTTCATTGATTCGACCCATGTTAAAGCGAGTGCGAATAAGAGAAAGTTCGAGAAGAAGGTTGTTCGTAAAGAGACGCGAGCTTATGAGAAGAGGCTCCAGGAGGAGCTCAACCTTGATCGTGAAAAGAACGGGAAGAAACCATTCCCACCGGAAAAGTTTGAAACAGAAGAGTACAAGGAGATTAAAGAATCGACAACGGACCCTGAGAGTGGTTATTACGTTAAGGATGAACGGACAAAGCAATTTGCCTATTCTTTTCACGCTGCTACGGACGAGAAGGGATTTGTACTCGCAAACATCGTCACTCCAGGAAATGTTCACGATAGTAATATGCTTGAACCGCTAGTCCAGAAAATCATCGACCAGGTAGGACGTCCAATCGTTGTTGCCGCTGATGCAGCTTACAAAACGCCGGCTATTGCCAACTTTCTTATAGAGAATCAGGTTCTTCCAGCACTACCATACAAACGCCCAATGACAAAAGAAGGCTTTTTCAAAAAACACGAGTATGTCTATGACGAGTATTACGACTGTTATATCTGTCCCGAAGGACAGGTTCTTAACTACCGCACAACAACGAAGAAAGGTTATCGTGAGTATGCATCAACTCCTTCTATTTGTGCCACGTGTCCGGTGCTTAGCCAATGCACGGAGAGTAAGAATCACCAAAAAAGGATCCAACGTCATATCTGGCAAGATTACTTGGATGTAGCTGAGGACTTACGACACAATCATGAAATTAAAGAAATATACGGAAAGCGTAAAGAGACGATTGAACGTGTCTTTGCCGATGCCAAAGAAAAGCATGGCATGCGCTGGACAACCTTAAAAGGTATTAAAAAATTAGTCCATGCAGGCGATGCTGACTTTTGCTGCCTTAAATCTTAAGAAGTTGGCCAGTTGGACATGGAAAACGCCAACCGACGCTTAATGAGAAGCAAAATGGAAAGCTGAAATGAACTTTTTCACAGATTTAACCTGAATTAATAGGAAAAGGGTTGGAAATCAAAATGATTTCCAACCCTTTTGTCTACGCTCTGAGGCGATCTAGGATCGCCGTTGTAATCCCCTGGTCTACAAGTAATTCTCCCCACTTCTCGGGCCCTTTGTTTGATGTCAGTATAATGGAACTTCGTTCATAGAAATGGTTGACCAGATGAAAGAACAGATTGGCCTCGTTCTGGTCCATGGCCATGTACATCAGGTCATCAATGATGACGAGGTCAGCCCCTCTGATCCGTCTCAACTGCAGCTGGGATTTTCGTAGGTACTCTTCGCTTTTCAGTAGGGGAACCAACTCGCCCATGGGAATGAATGACACACGGTATCCTCTGTGAATGGCCTCCAATCCCAATCCAATCGCAATATGGGTTTTTCCGACTCCCGGCGAGCCCAGAAAGATCAAATTGAATGATTCCTCCAGCCATGAGATCTCGCGGAGTTGCCTTAACTACCCTTCACTGATTGATGGCTGTTCCTTCAGGTCAAACTTCTTCAGGCTTTTCTGGTAAGGGAACTTTGCCCATTTCAAGTGCTTCTCAATCATTTTCTCTTCACGCGGTTTTTCCTCATACATCAGCAGTTCCCGAAGAAACTCCTTGTAGGTCCACGCGTGGGTCTCTGCCTGTCTCAAAAAATCTGGCAGTTCTTTTGAAGTTTCCGTCATTCTCAGACGCTGAAACTGTGCCTGTAAGTCCTCGACTGAAAAATTCATCTCAGGCACCTCCCAAGATTTTCAGGTAGCCATCCAGTTCCCTCAAGGAAGCTTTTTCTTTGTAATACTCAGAGACAGACCCGACATCCCCACTATCAGGAATTGCGTCCTCGAGCCCCTGTACTCCGGCCAAATGCTTGGCCACATCGTAATAGTCATTGGCGCTCCACAGGGATTTTTCCATACAAATATCCAGGATGGACTCGATGTATGGGTAGTAATCCTTTACAGCCCTTTGATGAACTTGGAGCTGATCCTGTATATTTCATCAAGATAGCGCTGAATCTATTCTTCATCTTTAAAGGAGTCTTTTACCGTATCCATGTAGGTCGGTATCCCTTTGGTTCTGCCCCTGGAATGGTGTATGTTCTTGATTAGCTGCCCTTTTGCCTCGGAGAGGCGATGGACAGCCAATGGCTCCTCACCGGGAATCCTTTCGATGATCAGCTCTTCACCTGCGATCCGGGTAGGTACGGTGTTATCACCGTTGGGCCTATATGTCCCCAACGGAACAGAATAACGGTTTGACTGAAATTTAATAATATTGTCCTTGTTATACTTGATGCATGGTTGTTCTCGAAAGAGAGCAGAGAGGAGACTTTTCGCAAGTGTGGCTTTTCCAGGGCGAACACTTCGACAGGTCTCTTTTTTATTGTATTGTGCTTCTGGTAATTCCCTTTTCGTTGAAGCCAGGCCAGACATTGTTCGTTCCAGATATCAATCTGATGGAATACCCGGTTTTTCGCAAAGTTCCTTTTAATGAATTTCACAACGCTCTCAACCTTTCCCTTCGATTCGGGATCCGCAGCCCGGCACAGGTAGACCCTGAACCCTCTTTGTTGCATGTATGCCTGGAATTCTTCCGTATAGACAATCTCTTCCGTCATCCCTCCATAATATTTGAAGGCTTTTTCATGGCAGCGCAGGACATCGCGTGTGGGAAAGGACAAAGGCCATGACATATAGTTTCATGATTTTTCCTTCAGATGTTTTCACTTTTGATTCCCCGAAATCCACCAGCATCTGTTTTCCTTTTGACAACTCCTCAATGGCTTTGTAACTGCGGAAGGCAAGTGATTTGGGAATATGGTACTTTTCCCGAAGCTCCCTAACATAAGTTCGTACGGTGCTGTCCCCGACATCTTTGAAATTACAGCGCTCCTCCAGCCAATCCAGGATCTTATCCTGATAGAAATCCAGTTTCCGCTCCCTTGTCCTCAATTCCTCCACCCACTTGCAGGCCTCTTCAAAATCCATTTCAAGATATACATAGAATAGATTACACTTTCTTGTGATGGCAGCGACTTTAAATCCCTGCCTTTTATGAACTTCCATAATCACTTCTAACTTCAGCACCTTCCCGATCCTCCAATACATCAGTTAATTCATATTTTCTTAGTTTAACTGATGGGAGGGATATGGGCGAAAAGTGTTCAGTTCTATCGCGCGAAAACTGTTCAATTTAGTCTAGTAGTTACAGAAGTAAGGATTGAGAGTAATTTGAGGACCTTTGAATGTTTATTTATACTGAATAGATAGAGATATCTGGGGACTATAAACGGTGTGGAAACAGCATTAGTAGCTGTGTAATAAAACCTCACCTAGATACAATACGGTGAACCTTATCATAAGTAACAGCGGTTACAAAAATAACACCTGGTAATTTATGGATATAAATTAATGAAACATCAATACAAATGACTTCTATATTTATTCTGTATTAATTGATGTTTTTCCTTTAATATTTTCCTCTAAAAAGGTAGCTCCACAGACAGTTGAGCTACCTTTTAGAAAAAGAAATGAAATAGAGGTCATCCTAAAAATTAGGGATACTTAATTTGCGATTGACTGCCTTACACCATACTTTTCTACTGCTGAAAGAACCCCATCTGTCATGTTGGTTCAAATTTGTAGAAACTATCAATATCCTGATTCCACTCCATTTGTTCTCAGTGCATGTTAACTTTTGAACATCATGAAGTGCCCCTCCGAAAAAACATCCATTAGAATTCCCCAAACGAGTGCATTAATGAAATACAACGATAGTGGCAAACAAACGTTTTATATAATATGGCTATTTCTTAAATTCCCTTTCCTCTCCATATCCTATCGTTACCACTTCGGTTTGTTTATAATCCTTTAACAACTCTTTCAGGTCTTTATCTTTGTCTATCATATTTTCTATTACAGGAAAGGCGTTCAATAATTGATCAAGAATTTCCGGTGATGTGGTACTTTTTTTAGATGGAAATGTATGGCTGGGGATAACGTAATTAACTTCTAATAGGTGCTTTACTGCATAGGCTGCTTCCTTTGGCCCCATTGTAAAATGACCTGATGAAGATAATATTGCAATCTCTGGATTAAACACGTCTTGAATCAACTTCATATCATACATAAGAGCGGTATCCCCAGAATGGTAAACCGTATAATCATTGTCAAAGTCAAAAATATAACCAGATGCCTCGCCCGCATATATTGGGGTTCCTTCTATCTCCCCATATGAGGATGTGTGTTTTGCTTGAACCATTGTGACGGTAAGATTATCGAAGGACACCGAACCACCAAGATTAATAGGAAGTACATTTTTAATGCCCTTTTGCAGAAGTATCATGGCCAAATCATATTGGGCAACGACCATAATGTCAGGATTGTGCTTCACTACCTTAGATAGCCCACTTGTATGATCAAAATGCCCGTGAGTCAAAAATACACAATCAATAGCATTATAAAAATCTTCATTATCTAGCTGTTGTGGAAATCCTGGATTTAAATCAATAAATGGATCTACGAGGTAATTTTTCCCGCCCTTACTTGTAAACATATACATTGCATGGCCAAGCCGTAATATTTTCATTCCACACCTCTCTCCCTAATAGTAGTAAAGTTAAACTACTATCATTCTATTCCAGACTTTCTAATTAATAAGTACGAATTTACAAAATGTGATTCTTGTTTTTTATTACTCCATTCCTTCCTCTTTCGCTCGTTTTCGATCGGCAACTTGTAACTTATTATAAATATTCGAAACATGATTTGATTCCTCTTTAGTAAGTAAACAAATCCATTTTCTTCCCAAAAAGTGTTCATATTAATTATTTTCTAGTAGACAAAAAAAGACTTGAGCCTTTATTTGTCTCAAGTCTTTTGGTTATTTTCACTGCTTATTAACGTTGTAAGCTTTCTTGATAAGAACGTTCAAATATTCATCCCTTGTTTAGCAGAGGGCGTTCCTGCAAGTATAAAGCTAAATCTGGACAGTTCCCTTCAACAATCTCCTGTACAATAATCTTTGACAGCAATTGACTGTAAACCGTCCCATTGTCACCAAAGGCAAATAGGAAATAGCTATTAGGATATTTTTCATATTGACCTATAATTGGAATGCCATCTACTGTACCTCCATAAAATGCAGATAAGTAAAATTCTGGCTGTACTTTAATAGTAGGAAACATTTTATTGAATTCTTCAATTAGCTTATTCCTTTTGTGAATCAGTTTACTATCACGATCATCAGGATAAGTAGTATTATCATCAAGTCCGCCTATGATAATCCGGTTATCTCTAGTTGTACGCATATATAAATTAGGACGAGCGGTTTCCCAAATAAGTGTCCTATTATACCACTCGGAGAAGTCCTCGATTGGATTGGTTGTTACCGTATATGTACTTACAAAGGAGGCTTTTTTCTCTTTTTTGATTTCCATTCCTTCATAACCCGCTGCAAAAATAATATAGCGTGCTTGTATGGAATGCCCATTCTTTGTAGAAATAATCATTTTTCCTAGTTCTTCATCATAATGGTGACCGTTCATTTCCGTATTTTCATGTATACGGATTCCTTTTCTCGCGGCGTAATCACATAATGCATGGGTATATCGGAAAGGGTTAATTTCTGCATCGTTGTATGAATAAATAGCGGCATCCCTGCTAAAAGGATATTTTGCTTCAATATCTTCCTTTGCTAAAAAAGTAAGTTCACAGTTTTGCTGTTTTAAGAATTCATATTCCTTTTTAAGACTTTCAACGTCTTCTGCACAGCTTGCGGAATATAGAGTATCTCTTCTGTTGAATTCACAATCAATGGTGACGTTCTTTGAGGCTACTTCTATTTCATTTATGGCTTCCTTCAGTAATTGTAAATGCCTTTTTATGTAACCTTCTCCAAAGGTGTTGATCAATTTTGTAAACATTTTTTCACCGGAGTATTGAAGGAGGGAAGTATTTGTACTAGTACTGCCGCTGCCAATGGTTGATTTTTCAATTACAGCCACATCTAAATTTGTATCGGCAAGATAATATGCACATTGTGCCCCGGAACTTCCACCCCCAATGATTAATACATCACAAGATAGATCTGCTTCCAAAGCTGGATATGATGGAGCATCAGGAAATGTAGTAGGCCAATAATAAGTTCCAGATTGTAAATTCATCTATATCCTCCGTTATTAAAAAGTATACTGTTACTATTTCCAAACTCATTTTGTGTATGCAAAAATTCTACTCAGACTCGTCACGGTGAAATAATATGTAAATGTGAAAGGATGAACGCATTAGGAAGGAAATTCAAAAAATAATGGCAAGATGATAGCGCTATACTAAGGAATAAATAACCTCATTTTGTTGCGTTACGGAAAACCTTACCATAAGTAAATGAGGTTTAAAAAAGGCGATTGCTAAATAATTTATAGCAATCGCCTTTATCTACATATGCAACGTTAAATTTGCCCGTCACCCCCCTATGCGTAAAAAATTTAAAGCACGGGTGTTAGGCAAAAACTCGGTCTTTTGTTCAAAGTAAAAAAGTATAAAATTTTATACGATCCTTATTTAAAAAAAAGTCTTTCATTGTCTAGCTTCAGGGCGCCCAGCGACTAGCAAACTTTCAGCTTCTTCCTACGATAAGTCAACATCAGGTGAAATTTGGAGTGCCAATTTCACTAGCTCGTTCCTCGCCGTGTTTCCTTTATCTCGTCAGAAACTTATAGAGGAACGCGACTAAAAACCGCCACGTCCTGTGGCGACGTCGACGGACCCACATCCTGTGGGCCTGTACGTCGCTGAACGGGCGCCTTGCGCTTTTCTAATATGCATCAAAGATGGAATTGGCTATAAGGCGATAGCTGTAATGTGTGTGTGCTCTAAAGGTGAGGTCGTTGGCAAAGAGGATGAATGTTGTATTCTTTAAGGTGTGGGTCAAGGCAAGGATTTGTCCTTTTGCCTTTTCATGTCCAGGCCACCATCCTGCTACAAAGAAATCATTACTATTGCTAAAAGAAGCTAGTATTTCGGCTCCTGCGGGAACTGTCGTAATCCACATTCCTGAAGTTGTATAAAAAATCTCATCGTTCTGATAGCCTGATGTGATCAGATGGTTCTTTATTTTTGCTTTGACTAGGCCTTCATGGGTATTTTTTGTGTAGTTCATATTAAAGCCCGGAAGCAATTCTCTATTTTTGATGGCTTTTAATGTATCTAACCCAATTCCCACAAATGTTTTACCAGTTAAATTCGATACAATGATGCTGCTGCTATCGCTAACAATTACGTCGGCATCCGCTTGTTTGACCATTTCAAAACCAAGCTCTTGAACTGCATACTTCAATTGAGTGGATCCAGTGACAGCCACTTTCGGCTGTTTCAATTGCAACGTTTTTACAGGAATAGAAGAATATAAAGATCTAGCAGTGAAAAAATAGTTCTTGCCAAAAGTCTGTAAATCTTTTGTTCGGACAATAAAGTCGCCTTTATTTATTAATCCTCTTGTTTCAAGTGCCTTTTCAACAATGGCTCCATTCTTCAGAAGATTGTTTACAAGTTTAATTGTGTCATTATTGGTATTAGACAACACATGAAAAAGTGCCTTTGTGTATATATAACCTTTTGGGAGCCCTGTACTTCTAATTCTAATAACATTTTGATTAAAAGCATTTTCATTGCGAATTTCATGTACCGTAAATCCTCTTAAATCGGGGAAATTGACCACAGTTGAATCATACATTGCTTCCCAGTCTGAAACATCATCACCTTTATAAAGCATAGCATTGGCTACACCACGTTTTGCTTGTTTCATAGGAACAACAAATGTCCCTCTTGGATAAGTGATTCCATTTACATTAGTGCTTTTTGTTAACTTTTCGACCTTTATACCATTACGTAATAAATATTGGACCATTTTATAAGCTTCCAGTTTATTTTTTTGTTGTTTTGAATCAATTGGAATCACATAATAGTCGGGAAAGAAGTTGTTATTTCCTTCTCTATTTCTTCCAATGAGATTCCCTGAAGCATTAACCAAATACCTATCGACTGCCCGATTATCTTCACCATTTACACCGCGCTTAAAGATTTCCAGCTGATTTTTATACAGTTGATCTTTATTTTCTTTTACAAAAAGAACGGCCCCTAGCCCAACACCTACCATCGCATGATAACCATCTTGACTCAATTCCGGAATTTCTATTGTATGACCTAGCGAACCGTGCAGCATGGCAAACATTGGTGTATAGCCGACAGACATATCGTCCCATCCGTTTTTATAATCTAGTGCTGGAATGACATAGGATCTAAAATCAGAATTGCCTAATCCCGCTTGTCCCATGTTATGAGCCTGCTTGATCATATTGTTGTAAAGCAAATCATATTCATAGTTTGGATTGTGGGGAGGGGTGGTTGGTTCGATCAAGAATCGGCTAATATACCCATGCATATCCAAGAAGGAGAGGGGAGTCCATTTGGAAATTTCCTGGGTCACAATAATGGTTTCAGGTTGAGTTTGAAAATGATTGTCACGATTTAAGTCAAAACCATTGGCATTTCTTCTGGTATTTGCAACTCTTCCATCAGGATTATTTGTAAACATGAATAGCAAAATGACATCATTAAGAACTTCACTCACGTTAAGGGTTACTGTTTCTTTTCGGCCATTTTTAACCGTGGGAATCGTGATCATATCCTGAAGGGCAAATTTCTTCAATAACTCTACTTGAGCATCGAGTCCTTCAATTTCATCGGGATGAATATTATTAAACCAAATTGGAATCTGATACTCACCCATTAATCTGTTCTCCAGTTTATTTATTAAACTCTGAGGATTTTCTAATGCTGTCGGAAGGGTGACACTTAAATATCTGTCAACAGCAGTCTTATTTTTTGCCAAAATAACAAAATGAAGGTCCCTGCCTTGTACGGACTTTCCGAGATTTTGGTATTTAAGATAACGATTATTTTTTTGGTACGCTTGTTTAAAAATCCAGTCAATTTCCGACTTTAGCTCTTGATAAAAAAGAAATTCGTCATATACGTTTAGCCGGACAGTGGCAGAAGCTTTAGTATTCCTTTGTGGATCAATCATTGCTAATTCATAATTTCCAATAAATTTTTGATATTGTGTTCGAACGGATCTCTCGGCGAGACTCTCTCTATTAAATAAAAGATTAAACTTTAAGGTGGCTTTGATAATCCCCGTTTCTCCTATAAAGTAAGGTTTCTCGATGATGGTAATAAAGGGCTCTCCGTTAAAATTGGACCCACTTGTCCATTTTTTCCACATAGAGAGACTCTTTCCTCCGAATTGAAACTCTAGCTGACTTAGGTCAACATTCCTTCCCATATCTGCCTGAATCTCAACAATTCTTGCTTCTGTAAGTGAAAATGGAGACCTGCTTACCCTAAGTTCTAACATAGAATCTTCCTTTCGCGTATAATAATATTGTATTTAGTATGATATTCAGAAAAAATTAAAAGGTTACCGACCTGTCTCGTTTGATAAAAGGAGATATTTACGTATGTTCGAATTCTTAAAAAGAACAAAATTAATAAAAGATGATTTAAAAGGCATGGCAACCTTAATGTATCGAGATGTTTCAGAAGATGTATGGGATAAGGAGAATCTAACTAAAAGAAATTTAGATTTCTCTATTGAAAGCACTCGATTCATTGATATGTATGTAGAAAGATTAATGAATACAGAAAAAGGCATTGAACTGTTAAATAAACACTTTGACAATTTTGTGGTCCGAATAGGCTCATATATAGGAGAGGTGATTAAAAACAATATTAATCAGGATTTTACCTGGTATGAGTTTGATTCTGTTTACGTTTACTCTTCTGCGCTTGATGAAATCCATAGAAGTGAAAAACCTTATAGTCTCCTATATTCTAAAAAGAGGGATATGGTTATAATGCCATTGCAAGAAACACTACAATTCTTGGAAGGGACTTCTAGGTATCCTAATTTTCTAGCTTATGTAGAAGAAATGATTAAGAAAAATTCTTAATAAACGTCAAATCCATGTTTGCCAGTCAAGATAAGTTGAACCGTATCATAAGTAGATGATGGTTTTAGAACAGCGATTCTTAAATATAGGAGTCGCTTTTACTGTCATACTCATTCTCCAGAAAAATTTTTAGATAGCGCCAAATTTGAACTAGAACTATGGCGAATTGTCATTACGTGTGAAAGAACGCAGACTATTCCACCTACGAATTATTAAGGAAAAGATGTAGTCAATTCGGTAAAACCAAATAGAATTTTTAGAAACATGATTATCTAACCTACTCCAGCTTTCTATCATTCGTTGTTTAACGGTATCTATACGATTGTGATCTCCTATGTAATTCTTAGGAAAAACAACGGATTTACTTTCCACCTCTTCAACGCTTTAGCTTTTAATGTACGATAATTCAAAAGTAAATTCCTCAGTCCTAATCAAGCAATTCCTTTCGAGCGACTTCTATTTTTTCATAAGTTTTAGAAGATTGCCCTATATTATCCTCTTTTTTCAACAACCTTTTTTTCCGGATAAAATGCATTATAAAATTTAAAAGTTATGCAAAAGATGATGTATATCATTTGTATGACTAATAGCCTATTACTTCGACTTTTTAAAAGATTAGTAGACGGTATCCGGGATATTATTCGGGCTAACTAATACGAATGGATTATATTTTTGAGAAAGTGTTACAAGCCCGTGTCCTATTAGGGATATTTTTGTCTAAAGATTATTAATATTCACTCTTTTTATTTGGGAATTATTTCTATACAATTATACTTACGTAATTAATTATTGGAAAAGGAGGTTCCTAATTTTATAGCTAGTTTAGTAGTTAACTAGTAACTTCAGTTCGGCAAAAAATCCTTCTTTGAAGGGAAAATAGGATATCGATGGTGAGGAGGGCCTGCCATGACAGTGTTGTGATGCTCCTAGAGCAAGTAACAAAACTTTAGGAGTTGGGTTCATGCTTGAGCTTTTACGTGTACATCCTGCTTACATACTGATTAAAGATAGTGTTTGATTCAAAAAGTATACAGATTAAAAGAAAGGATAAAAAAATCATGAAAAAGATGAAAAGTTTATTGTCTATATGTTTGATGGTTGCTCTTCTGGCGGGGACTTTTACGATGCAGGCCTCGGCTAACACCGATGATACCGCACTGCAGACGGTCATAGATAAGTTCGAGGCCCTTAATGAGGATGTTTATACCCCAGCCACATATCGACTGGCCAAAATGGAATACGATAAAATAAAGGATCTAATAGATGATCCAAACGCCTCGGTGAATGAAATCAATGATACAATCACTGCTTTAAACAAACGTATCGAAGCACTGAGAGTCCGGAACGGTTCTGAATCATTGTGGAAAACCTATGAGGACTACTTTGAAATAGGCAACATTTATAGTGGGGCAGGCAACTTAGATCCGAATAATACTCGCGGCTTGTTGACATCTACCCACTTCAACTCACTCACGGCAGAAAATCATATGAAGCCCGACAACCTTTCTACTGGAGGCGCCGGACAGCCGGGTACTTTTAGAATTTTTGAAGGGTCGAACCACGCCTCCGACCAACTGGTTAGACAAGCACAAGAAAATGGAATAACGGTGCACGGACACGTGCTGGTGTGGCACGGCCAGTCTCCCAGCTGGCTCAACGGCGGCACTAGTGGCAACTACACAAGATTACAGGCTAGAGAAAACATGGAGCGCTATATCAAAACCGTAGTCAAGCACTTCGACACCTATTATCCCGGTGTAGTTACAAGTTGGGACGTCGTCAACGAGGCGTTCATTGATGGAGTGTCAAGCATTCCTGAAGGTGCCAATTGGAAAAATTATCTTCGCCAAGGAAACCAAAGCGGCTGGTATAAGGCATACAGCAACGGCATGTTAGAAGGCGAAGATCCGAGCGACTTCATCTATGATGCATTCGTGTTTGCCCGTAAAAATACTGACGCCAAATTATTCTACAATGACTTTAATATGTATCAGGATGGAAAATCGAAGCTGGTCGCGATGATGGTTAAAGAACTTAATAAGCGGTACAAAAGTGAATATCCAGATGATCCTCGCCAGTTAATCGAAGGGGTGGGTATGCAGTCCCACAACTACATTATGGACACCCCGCCTTCCAGCGTGGAAAACGGAATCCTTAATCTCCTGTCCGCTGGAGTTGATCTTATCATTAGTGAGCTTGATCTGTTCTGCTGGTTTCCTTGGAACGCCGAGCCAACTGGTGGCTCAACTGGTGGTTACATGGATTTGAGGGACCGTGGGATTGAACATATAATCGGTTCGACAGGCACAGAGGAACAGAGGAATTACTGGATTAATCGTGGTATAACCAACGGCTCCGAGATTGAGATGATACAAGCGGAGGTTTACGCAGAATACTTCCGAATCTATAAGAATTATGCAGCTAGTATCGACCGCGTTACTTTCTGGGGTCTTAACGACATTCAAAGTTGGAGAAGAGGTCACAATCCGCTAATGTGGAACAGTGATTTCTCTCCGAAGGACGCTTTCTACGCTGTGTCCGATCCTGAGGGCTACCTGGGCGTTGACCATAATTATCTTAAACCAATTCCTGCCTCCAAAGTTGCTGAAATAATTCTTGATTACAATGATGTTAAGCCCGCTTATCGAATTGGAAAAGAAGGTGGGAATTTTATCAGCGATGTTGCCAAGTTGATGGGTCCTAAGACATATTTTAATAACGAGCCACATTCCATCAAGAAAGGAGGATTGGAGATATCCAATCGAGCATACAGGAGAGCAGTATTTGATTTTCTTAAATCACATCCAGGGATGGAAGATAAGATTATAACCATGCCTCCAGACACATTCTTTATTAATAATAAGAAATAACTCTCAGGTAGTTATACTACAAAATTTATATAATAAAATTTTAGCGAGATAAAGCAGTCCCTTGGAGTTTCCTCTAGGGGACTTTTTTTATTCCTATAAAATCACACTAAAAAGGTAAGACCACAAACACTGGTCTTACCCTTTTGAACTTATTGTAATGCACTAAATGCATTTACCATTCCCTTGCCAAAATAAATATCCTTTCCTTTAGGACCAATATCTGTAGCTGTGTTCTCGATCATTTGCGCTACCTTAACAGGTCCGATATTTCCGTATTTAGCAATGATTAAAGCGGCAACCGCAGATACCTTTGGTGTTGCCATGGAGGTACCAGCCATCCAAACATATCCAGTACCCGTATAAGCGCTTAGACACATATCAAGATGATAACCAGGAGCAGGATAACTTTGGTAATCCCCTCCAGGTGCTGTTACATCAATGAAGCCTGCCCCGTAATTGGAATAGGAGGCTAAGGATTTGTCTGGGCCCGTTGCAGAAACAGTAATAACTCCTGGAACAGTGCCAGGTAATTCAAAGCCTGCCCCGATAAATTTATAACCTTCTGGACCATATTCTGCATTCATGAAATCAGTGACTTCTTTCTTATTTGTAGCGTTTAGCTCCTCATTTCCTGCAGCAACAACAACCGTTACGCCATTGTCAACTGCATATTTCACTGCTCGTTTATAGATTGCGCGGTCGGCTACATCATTTCCCATTTTAAATGTCTCGCCAGTTTCAGGGTCTGTCCAATAATACTGACCCAAAATATCAAATCCACCTAAACTCATGGAAATCACATCGACTCCATCATCTACAGCATCAACCATTGCTGCTGCAATCGCTGATGTAGGGGATCCACCTTCTGCTCCAAAAACACGATAGGCTCTATAGCCCACGTTCGGTGCAACACCCATGATGCGGCCATTTCCTGCAATCGTTCCGGCTACATGGCTGCCGTGGCCGTTACGGTCAACATAATCAGTCGGGGCTCCTGTTTCGGTAGTTTCAGTTCCGCTGAATCCGCCGGCAGGTACGTAGTTTCTTCCACCCATAAAGTTTGCCTTCAAAGCTGGATGATTTGGACTTACCCCGGTATCAATAATTCCAACTACCACATTATGATTGCCAGTTTCCATATTATAACTGGCACCATTATTGGTAACCTGTTTGATATCCCACTGATACAAATTATATAAGTCTGCATCTTGGGTATTAACGGTTGCGGTTTCATTGTATTTCACAACACTAGTTTTAGGTAAATGTACCATGAAGGAAGGGCTTACAACCTGAACGGATTTCAGTCCTTTCAGTGATTTCATTAATGAACTTGGCCCTCTGAATTGAAGTGCTCCCACCTTTTCATATTTTGAAACGATGGTGCCTCCCTCTTGTTCAATCTTTTTGATTATATCTTGGGGGATTTGATTACCATTGAATGAAACTGTAAACATAGTCTTAGAAGAATTGGTGCTTGCGGCTTGGACTGGAACAGCGAATAAAATGAGTAATAGAGATAAAGCTAGCAAAAGACCTTTTTTCATATAACCCCTCCTATATCTTTTTTGAAAAGGAATTAATTTGCCTTTTATGTAAAAGCGAACTAATTCTATATTAAGAATACAATTGTTCTAGAATCGAAGACTACTATTTTCTTTCGTCTTTTGAATACAGAAAGTGACATAAATGCAGGCAGTTTTTTACCTAATTAAGGATATTTCGATCATTTTAAAAAGAACGAAAAGTAGAGCCTACTATCATTAGATATGTTGGGCTCTGCGCAACCTAATCTTTTTTATTTATTATCTCCGTGATTGTCACTTATCAATAAATTAAATATTTTACTAAACAAGGTAACTATTTAATTTACTCAAAGTGTATAATATGTCTGGTTATATTAAATTATAGAGGAATTAAAATAATGGGGTTATTTTCAACTAAAAGTATCGATGAACAAAACTATTTTATTGCGTACTCAAATGGGTTATTTTTCGAACGACTTAAATTGGTTTCTTTTATGCTCATTTTCACATATCCCGGCTTTTTATACGCCAACTTATTCCTATTAAATAAAGTGACAGTCCAGGCATATAGATGGGTTCTTGCCTCTATTCACCTTACCGGTTTTTTGCTGTCTATTATTTTTCTTCTCCTTTATTATTTTTACAAGAGGGCTCCTAAAGGTTTCATCATCCATACCTACACCGTTTTATTTCTATTTATTGGCGCAACGGCTTCTATTAACAGCCAGTTATTAAATGGTAATATTTATGCTTATATCATTATTTTACTCGGGGTTTCTATTATTTTTCCCATTCAGCCCGGTAAGCTATTGATCTACTTCTGCAGTAATCACATTTATTTTTTGATTGGATTATTCTTTATGGATCTTGATCAGTTTGCGCTAATTACCAAAATGATTAATTCAACTGGGGCTGCAGTAATTTCTTACCTGATTGCATTCATGTTCTATAATCTTAGAAAAAGGGATTTTATCAATAAAAGCAAGTTAAGCAAAAATGCCGAGAGTTTTCGAAGATTATTTCATATGAATCCTTATCCTCTGATTCTCACAAACCTACAAAATGATGAAATTTTGCTTATCAATCATCAGGCAATGGATTATTATCAATTGCATGACCAAGAAATGACGAAAATAGATGGAAAATTTTTATTCGCAAATCCTTTTGAAAAGCAGAATATTTTAAACATGCTGGAAGAACATCAAAGTATTAAAAATTATGAAATGGAGTATAAAGTAGGATCGGATTTTAAGAAATGGGCCATGCTAAGCCTTGAATTGGTCGAGTATTTGGATCAAACTTGCATTCTTATTGGGGTTACGGACATTACCAGCCTAAAGAAAAAAGAAGAAGAACTGTTTAAGCACGCAACTTTCGACACGCTCACAGGTGTGATGAACAGGAGAAGTGGGATGGTCCTACTGGAAGAGAAGATTCGCGGACCCTACAGCCAAGAATTCACTGTTTGTTATATTGATATAAACGGGTTAAAAACCGTCAATGACAACTTCGGTCACTCAGTAGGAGATGATCTCATCAATACAAGTTGCGATATCATCAAAAGGAATATTGATTCCAAAGATGTACTCTTCCGATTGGGTGGTGACGAATTTATCATCGTTTTCTTCGGAAAAAATAAAGAAGAAGTGGAAGAGATATGGGAGAAAATTAAGCGAGATTTTCATAGCTTCAATCTGACTGGACAAAAGCCTTTTGATCTTTCAGCCAGCCACGGACTCTCCTATTACAAGCCAGGAATACTTACCACTGTGGATGAAATACTAGAAGCGGCCGATCAAACCATGTACGAGGAAAAAATAGTAGGGCGGGGGAATGATTAATAATTCCCTTGAACTACGCGGATTACCATGTATATTTAACTACTTATTTTTAATTAAAATACTTGTTTTCTACATATTAAATTGTTCGACAAATACTAATCTTTTATAAAGTGAATTATCAAAATATATTGTAAATATAGACCAGCTGGAATATAATGAAATCGAAAAAGACCAGCTTGTTAGAATACTAATATGCAAAGTCACGTTCTTCATGAGTAAGTATAATCCTTGGATCGTTCATTCCTATCACGCCAATACCGGCGAGCAAAAGTACTTTTGGCCGTTATCCGGTATGGGTGCGCTGTTTAGCCTCGATCCCTATATAATCTGGTTCTACTATCCAATTCATCTTACGAATAGCCCCTCAGTATCCAAGCCTCATAGACTATCTGTTATATCTCTCATTCTTTCATGAAATTATTAATTCGAAGTTATTTATAAGTGATTCACCTTATCTATTAAGAATCATACATAATCTTTAACTAGGGGGCTTTTTATGAAAGCTATAGTAAACTTTTCAGCTGGAAAAGGCAATGTGGAGCTGCAAGATGTCCCAATTCCAAAGATTGGTCCAAACGATGTGTTAATGGAAGTTAAAGCGGTGGGGGTATGTGGAAGTGACCTTCATATGTATCATGACTCCCAAGGGTTTGAAGTGAAGCGACCCGTCATATTAGGTCATGAATTTTCGGGAGTTGTAGCTGATGTCGGAAAAGATGTGAAAAATATCAAAATAGGAGATAGGGTGGTCAGCGAAACACCATCATATGTATGTGAAACTTGTATCTATTGTAGAACTGGGGAATACAATTTATGTCCGGAACGTAAAGGGTTTGGAGTGTTGGAAGATGGTGCCATGGCGCAATATGTTAAAACGAGGGAGTCAATTATCCATCGAATTCCTTCAGACGTTTCCTATGAAAAGGCGGCATTAACTGAACCAGCCTGTGTCGCTTATAATGCTGTAGCTTATCATTCAGAAATAAAACCAGGAGATCATGTTGTCATTTTTGGACCAGGTCCAATAGGGCTAATGTGCGTTCAGATTGCTAAACTTTATTCTCCAGCTTCATTGACCGTAGTAGGGATAGAGGCAGATATGAATCGCTTGAAACTTGCTAAAGATTTTGGCGCAGACCATATCATTAACGCTTCTAAACAAAATGTTGTCCAAGAAATCATGCAATTGGGTGATGGTTTTGGCCCTAATCTAGTGCTGGATGCTGTGGGAAATTCAACGACACTAAGGCAAAGTATTGAAGTTGTTCGACCAGGAGGACAAATTACAAAGATTGGCTGGGGACCGGCTCCTGTCGGTTTTTCACTCGACCCTTTAATACAAAAGGCGGCTAGACTACAAGGTTCATTTAGTCACAATTACCCGATGTGGGAGAAGGTGTTATTGCTGATGGAGCAAGGAAAGATTGATCCTTTACCAATGGCTAAAGTGTATCCTATCGAGGATTGGGAAGACGCGTTCAAAGAGATGGACTCTTTATCACAAGCCAAATCTATTATTTTACCAAATTCATAAACTATATTGAAAGGAATGAATATATTTGTCTATGGAACCAATTTTACAAATTTCGCTGGATTTAACAAGCACGAAAGAGGCATTGGAAATGGCAGAAGTTGCTGTAGAAGCAGGAGTTGATTGGATTGAGGTTGGAACTCCATTATTATTAGCGGAAGGGCTTCATGCAGTAGCTGCTTTAAGAGAAAGATTCCCAGATCATCCTATCGTTGCTGATTTAAAAACAATGGATGGTGGATATTTGGAAACGGAGATGATGGCAAAAGCCGGAGCTACCCATGTTGTGGTCATGGCGGTTGCACATCCAGCTACGATTAGGGCCGTTGTAAAAGCGGCGCGAGAATACGGTATACAAGTAATGGGCGATATCATGGCGGCTGAAGACCCAGTAGCTGCAGCAAAATTGCTTGAAGAAAATGGTGTCAATTATATTATTGTACATACAGGTTTCGATGAAAGAGGAGAAGATCCGGAGAGAAGCCCTTTCGATCATTTAGACGCAGTTTTTAAAGCGGTTACAATACCTATACAAGCTGTTGGTGGCTTAACGATTGAACAGGCGGCTGAAATGCCGAAAAATGGCGCACCTTTAGTAGTAGTTGGCGCACCTTTAGTAATCGATAAAAAAGAATTTAGTCCAAGCACGAATAAAGAAGATTTGAAAAAAATATTATCTGATTTGGTTCAGCGAATAAGGGGATAGGTATGTATGAGTAAGCAACCACGAATTTCGGTATTTCCAAAAGGATATATGGAAGAGTTGTCAGATGGCAGGATGACCATTTTTGAATGGATCAAACAAGCGGGTACTTTGGGAGCGGATGGATTGGAGCTGTATCCTTCATTCTTAAAGGATACGTCAGAAGAATATTTATTAAGTATAAAAAGAGCGGCGGAAAAAGAAAATTTAATTATCCCGATGATGTGCTCTTCTCCAGATTTTACACATCCTGATGCTTTATTTAGAGAAAATGAAATAAATAAAATGAAGAACATGATCGATGTTATGCATTTCCTTGGGCCAGGGGACTTCCAATCATGTAGAGTTCTTTCTGGTCAAAGAAGGCCAGAAGTATCTATAGCAGAAGGAATACAATGGACGGTTGATTCCATCAATGAACTGTTGCTATATGCAGAGAGTAAAAATGTGCATCTTGTAATGGAAAATCATTATAAGGATGGATTTTGGATTTATCCTGAATTTGCGCAGAAGTCAGAGGTTTTTCTTCCAATCATAAAACAAATATCATCTCCATATTTTGGAGTCAACTATGATCCGTCCAACGCCATTTTTGCGGGTGAAGATCCTATTGTTTTATTGGAGGAAGTGAAAAATAGAGTCGTAACAGCCCATGCAAGTGATCGCTATTTGGCAGAAGGTTATTCATTAGATGACATACAAAAGTATGTGAATGAGGGATATTCGGATGCTCTTTCCCATGGTGTAATCGGCAAAGGATTAAATGATTATCATCAAATTTTTACCATCCTCAAATCTATTCATTTTGATGGGTGGATATCGATTGAGGATGGTGTCAATGGTCTTCATGAGTTAAAAGAATCTGTTGTTTTCTTGCGGGAAATGATCGACAAGTATTATGCAATTCCTAATTAAAAATGAGAAAGATTGGGGTCTAGTCCGTGAAAGTAGCGAGGGACTGACTCTTTTTGTTTATTTTAATACTGATGGCATTATAAATTATGATAGGTCTCATCCCAGGGATTAAAGACGGGAGCCCGACAACGCTCGATATCATTAACATTTCGTGTGACAACTGTTAGATTATGTGTTATGGCTGTAGCAGCTATTAAACTATCCACCACAGGAAGTTTTGTACCGCTCTTTTCTGAAATCCCATGGACTCTCCCCCAGGTGAAAACAACATCCAAATCAATAGGCAGAATTCTTTCTTTAAACCGGTTCGCCAAATCTTGGTCTACCCATTTTTGCAATCGTTCAGCACGAGATGTATCGCTTAATTTACTAATTCCTTTCTGTAGCTCCCCAAAAGTAATTACGCTTAAATACAAAGAAGTTTCATCACAGTCATCAATCCAGTGTAACACGCCAGGATGAGGGTCTTTTTTTACGAGTTCTGAAATAACATTGGTATCTAAAAGATATTTCATAATTCTACCTCTCGTGCATGATCTGTACTTCTTTCTATATCAAGTTCAACATCTTGTAAAGGAGATTCCTTAAAGAAATCCGTCAAACGAGTCTTTGGTTTGGTCAATCGCTCATATTCATCTACTGACAACACAACAGCAGTAGGCTTACCTCGTACACTAATAATTTGTGGCCCTTCATCCGTTGCTTTTTTTACTAATTGACTAAGTCGATTTTTTGCTTCTTGAATTTGCCATTGCATACTCATCGTAATTCCCTCCACTCATCTGGACTGTCTAGCCAGATATATATATTATAGCATAACCATCGTGCCTCTAATTTATATAAACTTCAGCACCAGATGGGCCAGGAATTTTATTAAGTTTGATTGTTGGAGTCTTTTCTTTTAAATCAAGAATGGAATGTATCCTATTGGATAGTCCAATTCAAGTGAATAGCAACGCCGGCGTTTTTTAGCAAATTATATAAAGGGCATCGTTTGATCACAATTTCCTTTAATTCTTGTAATCTTTCATCAGATTCGGATGTATAAAAAACTATATTATTTTCAACAGATTGATAATACGGGGATACATCTGCTGTTCCGGCTAGACCCCTCCGGTCAATAAGTGCATTGCTTGTTATTTCGATGTTATCATACTGGAATCCCAATTCCTTTGCTGCTAAATCAATGACGACTAATACACATCCATTAAAGGATCCAAGGACATATTCCAGCGGAGTGGGGGCTTCATTATCCCCGCCTAATTTGTGGGGTTCGTCGATTAAAAATTGAAACCCTCGAACAAAATGTTCTGTTTGTACCTTCTTTTTCCATTCCGTATTTACTTCAATACTTCTTATATGAATATTTTCTTTAATTTTCATGCTTTAGCTCCTTTCAATTCTTGTTTGAATGATAGTAATGCCGGACTTTCTTTCCTCTTAATAAAAAACATGCAACTGATAAATAGACAGGACACAATGAGCATTAAAAATATGCCGACCAGTCCATTTTGATATAAGAAACTAAATGAAGGGACCATATAAACTGTCAAAACAACAGAGAATAAAAATGAATAAAAACCAAAACTTCTAAAAGATCCATTCCATTCCCAGTTCCCAACATTATCGATCAAACTAACGAACACAATGGTAATTATATTTATGACCATTCCTATCCATACAGGATGAATATTCAGGTAAAAATCACTAACTGCCCATCCGCTAAGGTGATACCACAATAAACCCGAAAAGGAACCAGTAAATAATGAAATAATGGCCGCCCGCTTTGTTACTACTGGCCAAAACAATGCGGCTACTACTGGCGCAAAAGTAGCTGAATTCCTAGTTACCCAGGCAAGAACATTCCACCATGCCGATTGTTCTGAACGTAGTAGTGCAAATCCTACCATTAAAATGGTCAATATAAGTAATGACCATTTCGTGTAGCGGATAAGCTGAAGCTCAGTCGCTTTTGGATTTAATGCTTTTCCTACATCACGGCCAAGACTCGTGGCACCTGAAAATTGGCAAGGTGCTCCCCAGCTTAGAGCGGCAGCCCAGAAACCTAGAAAAAATAATCCAACAAGTGGAGCGGGAAGTGTTTCCATTAAGTAAAGGGGAACAGCGACAAGCCCGCGAGTTTCATTTGGCACAACTTGAGCTGCAGCTAAGCCGAAAATAACTGCTCCTATAATTAAAGGTACTCCAAGTAACGATGCGTAAATCAATCCATTCCGCCCTTGTTTCGGTGTTTTACAGGATAATGCCATTTGAAAAGCTGCCTGTGCAAGAATAACATTAAATAAAAATGTGCCAAACCAAGCCAATATCGTTTGAATCCCTGCTCCATTAAGAGAAGCCAGTTGTGGTTTTTCTATAAATAGAGTTTTAATTCCCTCAATTCCAGGGTTAAGGAAGAATGCATAGGTACCGATTGCAAGCATAATGAAAAAGACAATTACATTGGATAACTGTGTGAATCCAATGGACCACATACCGCCGAACTGTAAATATACGAGCAGTAATAACGCCGTTAGTGCGACGGACCAAATTAATGAAATTCCTGTAAAAACAGAGAGTGCTGAAGCAAATGCAAGGGCAGTTGCGACAGACCACATAGGAAATGTAAATGCGGTAATGGCACCAGCCACACCCCGAACGCTTTCACTGTAGCGATCTCCCAGCAATCCT
Source organism: Lederbergia wuyishanensis (assembly GCF_022900255.1). GTDB lineage: Bacteria > Bacillota > Bacilli > Bacillales > Bacillaceae_C > Lederbergia > Lederbergia wuyishanensis. The sequence continues at coordinate 246,547 of NZ_JALIRM010000002.1, read as the reverse complement.
GAAATGGTAATTAACGCCCTTTTTCTAAAGGGTGCAATTAAAACTAACGCAATGATAAGGACATGAATCGTCTCAGCAACCCCATACCAAATCGCGGAGATTCCAGTCAGATAGCTAAGTTCCAATATGGCAATATAGGATGAACCGGAAAACAACCCCGTGATACAGACCGTAACAAGTAGTGTGTTAAACCCCCGTCCACCAACGAAAAATCCATTTCCACTTACTGCTTTCTTCCTTGCAAACTGACTTACAAAAATAAGAAAGAATGTGTAAGCTAAAGCAAAGCCAATAAACCAATATCCTACAGTTGTCATACTTTTTCCTCCCATTCTCTATTTTTATTCTTTGGCTTTACCATAAAACTGATTAAATATATGAATTTAGTAGGAATTATGGTTTGCCTTCTTGGAACGGATTCCTTATCTAGAGACATGGGGTGTAAACAGAAAAAAACCTCTCCAAGGAAGAGGTTTTTTTCTCTTCCTCATCTTTCAGACATCACGTCTGTTGGATTTAGCACCTTTTTATTTTCCTATAGAAAATAACAGGTTGCTGCAGGATCAAAGGACCAATTTCCTCCCCTGGCTCGCGATAAGGATATTCCGTATTAAGTTAATAAATACTTTATAGTGAAAATCCGAGAAAATCAACAGCTTTTTTTCAAAAATTAACTGATGTAATAAACTTAGTAAAAATGGAGGTGCTTAAAAAATGAAATGGGGGAAAATTCGTGATATATGTCACGGGAGGTTTGGTTCGCTCCTGAAGAAAGGGTCTGCTCCAAATGTTCAGCGACGGGGAAACCTTTTCTTTTTGACCCGGATAAAGATTGATGAAGATCAGGTTTGAATTGGTGAAAGTTTTCTTGTGATTGGAGAAATTCTACTTTATGATTGATAAAAATCCCAAGTAAAATGGTGAGACTTTATATAGCCTATATAAGTGGAGGTAGCGATCTTGGAAATTAGTAAAATAGTAGTTACAGGAAGAATATATAAAGAAATTCAAGAAGTTATCGATGGGCTTGAAACGGATAAGATATTTAGGTTTCTTCCTGAAGAAAGTGTTTGCCAAGAAGATATTGACTGGGCGGATGCATATATTGCTTTTAAACCAATCCCTAACATGGACTATAAGAATATAAAATGGATTCATTCACTTGGTGCAGGTGTAGATAGCTTTTTGTTTGATAGGGTTTGGAATGATAAGATCTTGATAACACGAACTAACTGCTCGTTTGGCGAGAGAATTAGCCAATATAGTCTTAGTTATGTATTAAGTGACCTGCAACTTCATGAAAATTTTCAAAAAAACCAACTTAACAAACAGTGGTCCCAAAAAACTCCTGAACTTTTAAGAGAAAAAAATGTACTTATATTTGGTACAGGTAAAATTGGTTCAGAGGTAGCTAGAACATTCAACTATTTTAGAGCAAACGTTTTTGGCGTCTCATTATCTGGTTTTCCAAAAGAACCATTTAAAGAAGTATTTGTAACAAATAAAATTCATTCAATTTCTTCTAATATGGATATTGTCATTAACACACTGCCTTTAACCGATAAAACCTATGAATTGTTTGATTTCGATATGTTTAATAAGTTTAATAGTATCCTTTTTATTAATTGTGGGCGCGGGGCATCTATTGAAGATAAAGCAGTAATCAAGGCATTAGACTCAGGGCATATCAGGAAGGCCATACTCGACGTTTTCCTCGAAGAACCACTTAGTGGAAAGAATATTCTATGGAACAGAAAAGATATCACCATCACTCCGCACATATCAGCCATTACAACGCCAGCAGAGGCTGTAACTTGCTTTATGGAAACTATGAATAATATCGAAGCAAATGTTGAATTGGAAAATAAGGTGAATATAGTGAAGGGTTATTAATATGGGGCAAAGTGCCTGAAAAAAATTGATTGGAATGAAAGGGCTTGACCCCATTTCATATGGCATAATACATCTGGCTTTGAAACATTATAAAATCCTTTCAAGGTTTGTTTTGTATATTTTATTTACAACTCATCTTGTTGAATCATTTCCAAAACATCTTCAGTTGAATAAATCTTTCCTTCGAGAATGTCCTTTTTTGCTTGTAATAACATTTGTTTTAACTCAGCGTCTTGCTCAACGCTCTCTTTTACTGTGGTCTTAGACTCATCAATTAAAGATAAAAAATATCGCTTTCCACAAATTTCAAAAATCGATTCACCTTCGCAGATGATATCTTTAATAACTTCTGCGGCATGTCCATTTTATTTTCTCATATGCTTACCTCAAATGATTCATTCTTTAGTCCATTATACTGTATTCATGCGTTAAGAAACAGATTAGCAAAAAAACAATGGAAGGGAAAGAATAGTCATACTATTACGTTTGAAAAGATTGGTAGCTCTTAATGAATATGATCGATAAAACCATTCAATTCGTAGCTATAAAACATGAAGGTCAGTATCGAAAAGGAACAGGTATTCCTTATATCACGCATCCGTTCGGAGTCGGAATGATTTTACAACAGGCGGGGTATAGGGAATAGTTGATTGCTGCGGGTTTACCTCGGTCAATCAACTATTCATTGGAATTGATAATCTCTCACTAAAGAAAATTGATGCAATTTTTGATGCGGCATATGGTTTTTACGGAGAAAGAGAAAGCAATTTAGATGAATTGGGAATATTGGATTTTGTACGCGAGATAAGATTATTAGGCGCGGATGAACTTTACCATAAACAGGATTATAGATCGATAGAGCGTATTGAGGAATATTTTTCAAGTCAAGGGGTTGAATTTCAATTGAATTTAGATGGCCCTTTTATTCTATTAGCTTTCTGTTATGAATTGAAACATAGACTTGGTTGGCAGGATGAGCAATTGTATCGCCATTTTAGACGGAATTCAGCAAAATTGCGGGGGAGTAAGCATCGATGATATTCATTTGGAGCTAATACCTTCTAAACAATTAAAAAGTCCTTTAAGGTTTTTGGTCAAATCGTTTAAAGTAGTTGACTAATGGGATAAATAATTTTATCAAAGCTTGGTTACATGGATAACCAGGCATTTTATTTACGAAAAGGGAGTGGGAATTTTGGGAATTTTGTGCATAATATATATTAATATATATATGGGGGAATTCAATTGGGAGAGGAAATATCATTTAAAAATCATTCCGTAAAAACGAAGATTAAGACGCATGTTTGTGATTTTGGACCTATAAAACAACAAATCACCCTAACAAAAATAACATTAAGCGATTTAATCGAACGAAATAGTAAATACCATTTGATCATAAAAAAAAGAAATAAAAGACAAAGATTAATTATCGGAATCTCCATCTCAAAACAGATAATACAAGACAAAAAAGATACAAAAGATGATATCTGTTCGATTTACTTTGAGGATGATACCTTTAGTATAAAGATTAATCGACTGTATGCAGTGAAGAAAATAGTTCGTCAAAGTGATAATAGTTACCTCATTCACTATTCATCCGGTAATTCAAAAAAGCTACATTTCGAAGTGAAAAATTGGCTAGAAAAAGACTATTATACAGATGAACTATTACCTCTAATATCCAATGCAAAAAATCAAAGGAAGAAATATTGGATAAAGAAGAAGGAAATAAATGCAAAAATAAAAACAACCAAAATAAAAGCATGGTCCAGGAAACTTACCCCAGAAGAATACCGGCGCAAGGATTTCTATAACTCCGATTTATACTCTTCTCATTACTCTCCAAACAGTGATGGTAATCGCACGATGCGCGAAGTTTTGGGGGGGAGTGGATCCAATATGTACAGAAAGAGAGGTAAACGATAAAAGAGGCATCGCTGATGGTTGATTGGGGGAATAGTTTTATTGAGCATAATGGGATTAAATGATTTATTATTTATGCGATTTTCTTTTAACATTAAATTCTTTAAGAAGCTTTACATCAATTTTAAGATATTCTATTTGAGGAAACTTATTTCATTATTCATCCAAATATATTACTAGAAAATGATAAGAAAAATCAGTTCTGAAGCACAAGGACTTGAAATAATAGGAATTAATGTACAAAAAGATGAACAAGGAAAGTATATTGTACAGGACTATGTACCTTTTGTTAGAACTGTTAAAAATACAATAATTAGTTATAAAAAAAATCAGATTTGTGTGCCTTGTAGGCTCCTTAAAAATATTTTAATTACTTGATTCTAAGTTTTTATAAATTCCGAATATACATTTTTTAGTCAGAAGCAATGCTAAAATTAGTTAAAATAAAACCTTTAATTCAGCAGTTTTTTCAAATCTCTGTAGATAAAATTGTATGTTTTCTTGGAAAATGTGCTAAGTTCCTTCATATTAATAAGGGGAGATTTTTTATATCGATAATTTGAATTGGCTAATGATAGGAAGGATATAAAGAAAATAACCTTCTGGTTTTCTTCAGAAGGTGTTTTACTCTCAAATAAAGTAAGCAGAACTCTATCATAAGTGATGACGATTTTTTTGAAATGTTATAACTCGTCAAAAAGCAAAAAACAAGGAAAGTAAATTTCTTTGTTCATAATATTTTTTAGACAGAAAAATCCCCATAATAGGTTCCGTCTTGTAAAAGAGAAAGATGTATGTTGTCTCTGCCATAACGAAGTAAATCAGTTCTTGTTACTAAGGCATTAGAAGGAAGACCTATTCTTTGTCTGATATAGGCACCTAATACACTTTTATATGGAAAAGAGCATAGATTTTTTGGATATTGCCTTCCATCAACAGGTTGTGAACCTTCTAGAGCCGCATCCATTAATGTACCGTCATCCCAGATTATCTCAATAGAATCATTCTGTCTATTTGATCTACCCAGACCTAAATTACTAATAGGATGGGTTTGTTTTGGTGGGAAAAGACTTGGATAATTTCTAATATGGCTAGTACGTATCGGAATATAACTATCACCTGGATTATTATTACCTCTTGGACTATGTCCCCAGTTCAATCCACTTCCAGCGGGAACCTCACCTGTAGTAGGATGGGTCAAAACCATGCTGCATGTAACCTCATTTGTTGTTGTAAAAATGCCAGAATCGCATGATACAGTATTTGCTACAATTTGATCGTAATAATTATTTAAGTCTGCAAAAGTATCATTGGTAGTTTCTGCAAGGCTTTCCCTAAAAGGAATAGTTAAAGAGTTTGTACTAAAGTTTGCAGAACCAATGAGAGCGTATACAACTTCACCGTTATTTCTCCAAATATAGCATTTAGAATGAACAGGAATGTTGGAATAAAGAATATTAACATGCGGCGGGTTATGTAAAGTTAGTAAAGTATTATGTAATCTACCTGATATGGACTCACTACCATACATTCCATAAATAACGGTTGTGTTAAAAGGTAAGGTAGATAATCGTTGTATGGGATTAGGTCCAACATAACCAGAAATAATTATGAGTTCATCACAGCTGATATACTGATGTGAATTAAAAACTTTGTTTTCTAGATTATTAGTAAAAAACAATATATTTCCTCCTTCAATGAGATTTATTTCCATTTTAGTTTAATTACAAGTAATGTAGCAATATTCAAAATTGGGACTCTCTTTAATATAATAAGATTATGGTCTTGAATATTTCGGTTTAAAATAGTATCTGGTCCGTTTACTATTTTTTTATTTTTAAAAATTTAAGTCGAAGAATGTTATAATATAAATTTAAGATTTCTTTAAGGGAAAAATATAATTATGGAGAAATATACGTACGTGCAAAGAGCGGAGGTTACAAAATGAGCATTAAAAATAATAACCTGACCGTACTCGATCTTTTTTGCGGTTGTGGTGGCTTATCGCAGGGATTCATAGATGCTGGTTATAATGTCCTTCTTGGAGTTGATTTTGATAAGGCAGCCCTAGAAACATACAAAAAAAACCATAATAATTCGGATATTTTACTGACGGACCTCTCAAATGATGAAGGTATAGTAGAAATAGAAAAAAAACTAAATGGCAAAAATGTTGATGTTATAATTGGTGGACCTCCATGCCAAGGATTTTCACTTACTGGTTCCAGGAATATTAACGATACTCGAAATAAACTTTACTTGGCAGTTGTAAAGGCAGTAAAGAAATTCGAGCCGAAAGCTTTCTTAATTGAAAACGTCCCAGGTATTGCTACCTTATACAAGGGTACAGTCAAGAAGCAAATTATTAATACATTTGAAGATATGGGATATAATGTAACAGTTTCAGCAAAGCCGCTTCTTGCTGCTGATTTTGGTGTACCTCAAATGAGAAAAAGGATGTTCTTTATTGGATTTAAGAAAGGATTAGGGCATTTTGAATTTCCAGAAGCAACACATACTACGGAAAATTATATAACTTGCGGTGATGCTCTAAGCGATTTGCAAAGTCGAGAAGAAGATTTAGGGCAAGAAGTTGATAGTTATACAATGCCGCCACAGTCACAATATCAAGAGTTTATGAGAAAAGATAGTGAAAAGCTGTTTAACCATGTGGCAACGAAGCACACTGATTATGTTAAGTGGGTAATAAGCCAAGTCCCAGAAGGTGGTAATTATAAAGATTTGCCACCTGGTGTAGGAGATAGCAGAAAATTTAATGAAGCCTGGACAAGATATCATAGTGGAATGCCCTCTCGTACAATTGATACAGGTCATAGAAATCATTTTCATTACAAATACAATAGAGTTCCGACCATTAGAGAAAATGCTAGACTTCAATCCTTTAGAGATGATTTTATTTTCTTAGGAACACGTACTCAACAAAATAGACAGGTGGGAAATGCAGTACCGCCCTTATTATCCTATAATTTAGCAGTTGCTATCCACCGACACTTTGAGGATGTTAAGACTGGCAAAATAAAAGAAGAATATCAAAAACAGTTATTGTTAGAAATTAACGGTGTATAGGTGATTGTATGAATAAAATAAATACCTTGGAATTATTTGTTGGTTGTGGTGGACTTCTTGATGGCTTTGAAAAGTCGAAATTTTATAATATGGTTGCTGGTGTTGAGTGGCAGAAATATGCTTGCGAAACACTAATTAATAGACTTAAAAAGAAATATAGTTACTCCGATGCAGAAAAAAGAGTCCTTCATTTTGACATACAAAGAACAGGGGAATTAATTCAAGGCTGGGAAAACGATGAAACTTATGGATCTAATGATGGGTTAAATAGAATTATAAAAAAAAGAACTATAGATGTAATTGTAGGTGGCCCGCCCTGTCAGGCCTATTCACTTGCAGGGAGAATTCAAGATAAACATGGAATGAAGAATGATTATCGTAATTATTTATTTGAAAGTTATCTTAAAATAGTTAAAGTATATAAACCAAAGTTATTTGTTTTTGAAAATGTTGAAGGCATGTTATCAGCTGCGCCAGATGGAGAGAATATTGTAGATAAAATAAAATCCGGTTTTAACGAAATCGGTTTTGATATTATTGAAGATATAAGAGGCCTAGCATTATTGGATTTGTCCGAGTATGGGGTTCCACAAAAAAGAAAAAGAGTAATTTTAGTTGGGCTCAATAGAAGCTACTTTGGTGCTGACAGAAATAAAAATCAAGAGACACTTAATTACTTTTATATGGACTTATTAAATAAATATAAATCCGAGAAAATCCCGACAGTCCATAGTGCTATAAGTGATTTACCTCCTATATATCCATCTGAGGTTGATTATCGCGAAGGTGGTAAAAGGTTTTCTCATTATTGGAGCAATCAAGAGATCAATTGGCATTTGCCGAGATACCATAACAGACGTGATATAGAAATATTTAGATCTTTAGCTGAGGATATAGAGATTGGGGAAAATAAGTATCAATCTGTGGAGGCACTAAAAAGCCTATATACTGAAAAAACCGGTAAAATATCAAATATTCATAAATATTATGTTTTAAGATGGGATCAGCCAAGCAATACAATACCAGCTCATTTAAAAAAAGATGGATTAAGACATATTCATCCTGACCCTGAGCAAGCAAGATCGATAACAGTTCGCGAAGCTGCCAGATTACAAACATTTGATGATGATTTCGAATTCATTGGAAGCATGGTTCAAAACTATGAAATGATAGGAAATGCAGTCCCACCAGAATTCGCTAGACGATTAGCTTGTGCTATTTATGATTTATTAGTAGATAAGGGATTGGTTGCTGAATTAAAGTAATTGACCCTTAAACCAAAATTAAAGTTGGTACATTATTAAAAAAGTTTAAATTTAGAAATATAAAATATTTGATAGCTTTAATTCTTAAAAGAGAATTAAGGCTTTTTTATTTTAAGTAGGCAATAATTTGGTACTTTAACATTTATACCGAAAAATTAAAAGTTAGTTGACAAGATTCGAAGTTACTATCTAGATATCTAGGATCTCTTTCTGTTTTGCAGGAAATCTAGTCCTATTTACCCATGCTATTTATTAAATATACCCGTTTATGCTCAATTAATTTACTAATATCTTCAACTATTCCACTGGGTTAAGCAAAATCACTAAATGTCTAAATCTGTTATTAGGTAATGTAGAACAAAATAGGAATTTATAGTAAAATGGTAATTAAAAGTTTAATTTTTTAAATTGTTTGAGAACGTTATTAAAAAAGATAAAAAAGCTCCGCAAAAAACTTGCGAAGCATTCTCAAACTTGAATAAAAACTTAAAATTAAATATTAAAAGAAATTTGCTTTTCGGTTGGAGAAAGGTTTTCAAAAACTAATTTCTGCTTTTCTTTTAATTGATTTGTATCAAAAGAAGGTTCAATTGAATCGTAAGCAATACCAGCAAAAGATTTAAGTATCGATTCAAAAACAATCTGGGCACCTTGAGGCGGAACAGCCATGCCAATCTGCTTTCTTACCGATTCTTTGCTTCCGAAAAAAAGATAATCATCTGGGAAAGTCTGTAGTCTTGCACGCTCACGATTGGTTAAAGCTCTTAGTTCTTTCCAGTGATACATATGAGTACCGCCTCCTCCGCTGCCTGTTACTGTATAAGCAGGACGAGAAGGATCTAATCTCTTATAAATGGAACTTAATTTTGCTCCTTTTACTTTTAGTCGCAGATGTTCCGGTATGCCTGGAAACCATGCATTTGCTCCGGGTGGTATATGACTGAGCATTTCTTTAACTCGGGCTGTATGTTTTGGGAACTCATTATTAGGAGCCTCCGCCAAAATCGGAGGATTCATGATTGCGTCGTAAGAAGTCCGATATTGTGACTGATCCTTTATTGTCGGTGCTGGAACTTTATATGTAATTCCTTTTTCAGTCAAGTCATTCCTAATCCCGACTATTATAATGCGATGACGAGCTTGCGGAACTCCATATTCTTCAAACTTGTACAAGTGAGGGGTTAAAGTATAACCACATTCTTGAAGTTCCAAAAGAATTTGAACAAAAGCTTGTCCCTGATTCGCACTCTGCAGGCCGCCGACATTTTCTGCAACAAAAAATTTAGGTTGATAGCTTTTTAGAACCTTAATTCCGTATGAATAAAGAGGACCAAATTTTCCGTTTAGCCCATGTTTCTCACCGACTTGGCTATAATCATTGCAGGGGAAACCAAATGAAAAACAATCTATTTCACTTAGAATGGATTTATCACCTATAGGCAGTTTTTCTACTGGCCCGCAATGTACTGATTGGTCATCTACACTTCCGCAAATATTATGCCGAAATGTAGCGCAAGCATCTGGGTCGTAGTCATTGGCCCATTCATGCTCAATTCGCCATTCTTTAAGCGGATGTCCAGTTTCAGGGTCATAAATTTGGGCAATTTTCGCGCCTAAACTTAGACCGCCTGGTCCGCTGAATAGTTCACCTTTTTTAAATATCATTTTAATTCTCCTTTAATCAGGGGGTAAGAACACAAGTTCTTGCATATATCCATAAATTAATTCTACACCTAAACGGCGGTGAAATAAAGTGACAATTTACGACAATGATTTAATACATGCTGTAATAGATACTCCTTATAGGAGGGGGAATAGGCATCTATCGGTTGTAACCGGTTATGCGTCAGCACCTTTTATTCTAGAATTGTTGCAGAACTACAAAGATTTAAGATTAGAAGTTATTGTCGGAATGGCAAAGCATGACCCTATAAATATATGGACACATAAAGAGTTTAAGAGAATGGTTGAGAAATACGATAGACTTTCAATTAAATACTTTATAGGAGAAAGGCCAATACACTCAAAAATATATTATTGGCATCCGACACTGGATATGCAGCAGTTGATTTTTGTCGGATCGGCAAATTTGACTAGGAATGGTTTCATCAACTTCCAAGAAGTTTTAGCTGAAGTTATTATGGATGATCCTATAAGACGTTTACAGGAAAATGAACTGGTAGAATGCATAAAAGAGAATGTCGAGCAGTATATAACCTTTTCATATGCTAATGATCGAGAGGAAATAGATGCAATTTTACTAAAAACAATGGCCAAGAAAAAGTACTTTGTTGATCTTTCTTTGACGGAATTAAGGTCAAAAGACAGAAAGGTTCATAAGAAGAGCGGATTGAATTGGGGGCAAAGAGAAGGGCGTGACAAAAATCAAGCATATATACCAGTCCCTCTTAAAGTCCACAAAGAAAAGCCAGATTTTTTCCCAAAACGAGGGGAAACATTCACTCTCTTAACCGATGATGCTGAAAGTTTCGTGTGTGTAATGGCACAAGACAACGCAAAGGCGATAGAATCTTCTTATGATAACAGCTTAATCGGTCACTATTTTAGAAAGAGACTAGGGTTAGAGCCTGGTGAGGCAGTAAAGATAGAGCACTTGGATGATTACGGTAGAGATACTGTAAGGATTTATAAAATTAATACAGAAACTTACTACATGGACTTTGCAGTGCCCAATACCGAATAGAGAGGCTATACTTGCCCCTTTAAGTTGGTGCTTTTGGATTTATGGATGAACAATACTGTTTCTTTTACCGTATTCTCAAATTCTTTTCTAATACTATGTTCCCAAATGCGTTTAATATGCCATCCGTTTTCCTGGTAATACTTTGTTACTTCTCGATCGCGTTTGATGTTTCTAAGGATTTTTTGATCCCAATATTCCTGGTTACTTTTGGGTCTTGTGAAATGGATGGGACAGGCATGCCAAAAACAGGAATCGATGAAAATAACAATTTTGTATTTTTGAATAGCGATATCGGGATTTCCGAATAGCTTTCTAACGTTTCTTCTAAATCGAATGCCATTGGCCCATAGGGCTTTTGAGAATAGGGATTCAATTTTTGATACAGAGCGAATGGCTGCCATATTTTTGCTTCGCTGCTCTTTTGTTATTTTATCTGGCATAGGAATCTCCTCTCAGCTTTACAAATACTTATAGTAATTATCATTACCCATTTTTCTGATTAAGTAATACCAATAAGTTAAAGGAGGATTTAAACATGAGTGATTACTCTTCTTTCGAATATGATGAAAAAAGAAATGTAATACGAAATTTAAAAGACAGGGGAAAAGACTGGAGATATATCTTTACATATGGCAAGAGTAATGACGAGGAGTTGCAACAATATCTCGACGATCTTTATGAAAATGGCATCTTCATTTATCAAATATCTGCTTATGAATGGAAGGGAATTGTAAAAGAACAAAAGGAGATTGAAGAGAAGGCAAGAGAAGTAGTTATGGTTTCTGGTGGGGTTGAACAAGGCTCTCTTGAAGTTCCGAACCATCAAAGAAGTGCTTGGCAGTTATACAAAGAAAAGCTTAGGAGTCAAAGGTGGAGTCCAACAGCAATTAACGAGCTAGAAAGTTCTACATTAGCTATTCTCCGCAAACTAAGTAAGGATACATCAGAAACAGGGCCAAGAAAAGGATTGATGATTGGACACGTTCAATCCGGAAAAACTGCAAGTATGGCAGGACTCATGGCCATGGCGGCTGACCACGGATGGAATATGTTTATTGTTCTATCAGGAGTTATAGAAAATCTTAGGATTCAGACCGAAAACAGGTTAATAGGAGACCTGACGTATAAAACGGGATTTCTGAGTTGGAGGGCACTGAATAACCTATCAAAAAGATCCCCTCTATCTGACAGGGTACAATCCCTATCGTTCGATGAAACCTCGAGAGACCGATATTTTACTGTTTGCCTTAAAAATAAAACTCGTCTTGATAATTTGATCAAATGGCTATACGAGGATAAAAATAAGCTAGATCAGATGAATGTCTTGATCATTGACGATGAGGCCGATCAAGCAGGTATCAATACGGCAGATATTGAAAAGAAGGACAGAACAGCAATTAATTCTCGAATTATTAAGCTCGTAGAAGGAACCGGAAAAAGTATGGCTAGAGCGATGAATTATATTAGTTATACGGCAACTCCTTACGCTAATGTCCTGAATGAGGCAGGCCTAGGAACCCTGTATCCAAAGGATTTTATCGGATTATTACCGACCTCTAAAGAATATTTTGGTCCGAAACAAGTATTTGGCACGGAAAGCAATGAATACCAAGGATTGAACATTATTCGGACAATCAGCAATGAGGAAGTTCAAGAGATCAATGAAATGCAAAAGCGTGGTCAATCCTACAGAATGACTCCTGCGCTTCAAGAAGCCATCTGTTGGTTCCTTTGTGCTGTATCAATGATGCGGCATAATGGATTCAGAAAACCGATTAGTATGTTGATCCACACTAGTCATCTGACGGAAGTTCATGGTGAAATAGCTGAAATGCTCTCTTTATGGCTGAATAACAAAACAGATCGTGAAATTCTTCGACTTTGCAAGATCATCTATGAAAGGGAAGAGCATGAGTTTACCGTCAATGATCTCTATGAATCTTTCGACGATTATGCCGTAAAGAAAGATCAAATAAATGTCTATCCTAAGTTTGACGAAATTAAAAATGAAATTATTGATCTGAAAAACCAAATCAGCCATATAAGGCTTGGTGATGATGAACTACTAGAGTATCATAACGGAATTCATTTATGTATCGATAACTGTCGTTTTAACGGAATTGACGATGAAAATAATTTTGTTCGTTTGGCTTATCCTGACAAAAAGACATTGGAACGGTTGGACAAAGCTCCTGCATTTATGGTAATTGGCGGAAACACTCTTAGTAGGGGACTTACCTTGGAAGGGCTTGTAAGCACCTATTTTCTTCGAGTAGGCCGGCAAGCAGATACATTAATGCAGATGGGCAGGTGGTTTGGTTATCGCCACGGCTATGAACTATACCCGAGAATTTGGATGACTAAAGATACACAAGAAAAGTTTAAATTCTTAGCAAGCCTTGAGGAAGAATTGCGAGACGAACTCCAAACCTTCCAAGCTGGAGGAGCTTCACCTGAGGTAGTTGGCCTTCGTATAAAAAATTCTCCGAAGGTATCATGGTTGCGGATTACGAATAGTAACAGGAGCCAAGGAGCAATTGAAACAGATTTAGATTTTAGCGGCACTTCAAATCAGACGGTTGCTTTTGATCTGGATGAGGTGACTTTAAGACACAATATTAATATTACAGAAGAGCTACTGAGCAATCTCCCTAATCCTGAGGAAAGCCCATTGACTAAATCTCTGGTTTGGAGAGATATTGAATTTGAAATATTAAAAGAAAAGTTTTTTGCCCAATACTCTGTTAGCAAAAATGCTACGGCCTTAAAAGATATGGATGTTTTTTGTGACTGGTACGAAAAAGTTAAAAGTGAAATTGGATTTACTGGGTGGAACGTAATTGTAGGAGGGACCAAAGAAGGTGATAAGTGGAGAATTGGGAATAAGGCAGTTGGAAAAATCTCTAGGTCAATTAGGTCTCCCTACAAGGGCGGAAACAGCATTAGCATTGGTGTTTTGCGTGCTCCTATGGATCTCTATGCTGATTTTACCGAGGAGGATCTTCAAAAGGTTGGAATCAGCAAAAACTCAAAACTTGAAATATCCAATAGAGCTGTTAATTTTAAAAGGGAACAGGTAGGGCTAGACAAAACTCCACAGCTGATTATCTATCGAATAAATAAGGACAAGTTAGGTCTTAAGAGCAGAAAGATTGTTGAAGACATTATTGGAATTAGTGTTATTGTGCCTGGAGTAAAGACAGGTAAAAGTTATGCGAAGCGACTGATTATAGATATTGAGCGTTTTGCAGACGGCAACACAACTGATGTGGAGGAATAACGGTGAAGATTGAAATTGCTAAGCATGAAAGAATGTCAGAGAGCGGTAGTTCACTTTTAAGACTCATTCAAAATGAAAATATGCCACTCTTGGATCTGCTAATCCGGGAGGCTGTACAAAACAGCCTTGATGCTGGTAGACCAGGAGTTGGTCATGTAAATATAGATATAGGGGTAAAACATTTTAAAGCTGAAGATCTTGCGAGTGAGATGGAAGGAATAGGGGAAACACTGAGACTACGATTCACAGAATCCAGTTATTACTGTCTCTATGTGGAAGACTCCAATACTACCGGACTGACTGGCCCTCTTACAGTAAAAGAAGTGAAGGACAACGATTTTGGCAACTTTCAGAAACTAGTCTATGAAATTAGTAAACCTCAGAGGCAAGAAGGCGCTGGAGGTTCATGGGGGCTTGGAAAGACAATTTATTTCCGACTTGGGATCGGACTAGTTTTCTACTATACCCGAATCGAAAAGGATGGTGGCTATGAACACCGCTTAGCAGCAACTATGGTAGAGAATGAGGAAAGAGAGAATTCGATAATCCCAGCGGTTGGAGAACTTCCAAAACGTGGTATTGCCTGGTGGGGAGCTGATGCGGGCGACGGAACCACCCAACCATTGACTAATGAAGAAGAAATAAAGAGGGTTCTTAATGTATTTGGTACTGAGGTGTTTTCAGGTAACCAGACAGGCACCAAGATCATTATTCCTTTTATAGACAAACAAGAATTACTTCAAAAGACAGTTATGGAAGGTGACAGGAAAAATTGGTGGAATGAATCTATTGAAGAATACCTAAATATTGCTTTCCAACGTTGGTATGCTCCCAGGATAGACAACAAGTTCTATAAATATGGTAATTATCTAAGAGCTAGTATTGCAGGGAAACAAATAGTTTATGAAAATATGGAAACCGTCTTTAAGGTTATTCAAGATCTTTATAATAAAGCAGCAGGAAAAAAAGCGCGTCCAAGTAGCTATAGCAAAAAAATAAGTGTTGAAGGAATTCCGATTAGAAAAGATTTCATATCGACGGATGCTGGGAATGTTGCTTTTGTAAAGCTAAATATGGAAGACCTGCAAATGCAACCTCCGTATAATAATCCGAATCCTTATATCTTTCTTAATATACATGATCGCGCTGAGGCCGGAAATTATCCAATAATATGTTATACAAGAAAGCCTGGTATGATTGTAAATTACGAAATTAGTGGTTCTTGGTTGATCAATGTTGAGAATACGGGAGGAACCGAGTTTCTGCTAGCTATTTATGTGCCTAATTCAGAGTTAAAACTGAAGGATCCGTACGAAGTGGCAGATCTTGAAGGATACCTTAGAAAGGGAGAAAAGGCAGATCATACAGCATGGTACGACATTAATCTCGGGGAAAGGCCATCTAATATTGTCAACCGGATCAGCAAAGGGGTATCCAAGAAAATTGCAGAGGGTACAAACGAAAATGTAAATAAAGAAATGGTAAACAAAAAATCGAGGCTTGGAACCCTATTAGGCAGACAGTTAATGCCGCCTACCAATTTCGGAAAGAAGGCAACAGGTGGTAGAGGAGGTTCTGGCGGGAGTGGCGTTGGAGGAGGTAGGAAAAAGACTGGCTTTGTTTTATTACCCGACGTCATTTATGAAGATGGATTTGTAACCCTTGGCTTTGAATTGTTTATGAGAAGGCCAGTAAAAGAATGTAGAATTGAACTGAACGTTAGCTCAGAAACGGGTTTAATTAAGGGGAAAAATTGGGAACAAGACGTTATCCAAAAAAAATTCCCCTTTGAGATTTCGGCAATTAGAAATATTTTCGTAAACGGAGAGAAGGAGCCGGTCGTGGTAGAAGATGAAATGCCCGAAGTAGGCAGTTTCATCACCGGAATGATCCGGACTCCTGAGTTCAATACGTTAGTAGGCTTTGAAATTAAAAGAGAGACAAATGACGATATCATGAACGTAACGGGTGAAATCCGTATTAAAAATAGGGAAGAAGGATTGGAGTTAGCTATCACTCCACATTTTACGGAGGAGTAAAATATGCAGAATACAATACCGTTATATCGTTCCTTAGACGAAAAGTTATTCAATAAAATTGGTTATGAAGTGGAACCTGTCATATTTTCTCATTCTTTCGAAGAGGAAGAGCGGATTTTTACCCTTGATGGAGAGGGAGAAGAAAAGCCCAATGTTTACTTAATGAATGATAAAGAAGGAATATGGGATCCCAGTATCCATGATTTAACAATTCAGCAACGATGCAGTCTCGAAATGCCTAGTTTCTTATTTGGATCATCAGGAGTAGCAACCAAAGACTCGCGCCTTGGCGTTGCCGTAAATTGGTATTCTCGCACTTCAAGTATGAGAGGCATTGAACCTATCTCTACTTTAGAGGCTTATGAGGTTGGACCTAAAGAATTTGATATTGAAATCACATATAAACCTGGACAATTACGGGGTTCTGTAGTGATCGAAACGGTTCTATATCTGGAGAATTCCGGCAAATGGTCGGAACCAGGCTATGCCACTAAAGTTGGCACAATACTTGGCGTATTGGACAGTAAAACCCTTTACATTGATGGTGAGGGTTCCGAGTTTCCGATTGTTGAGATAGAGGATCCTACTAAACCCCTTTGGTGGGTAGAATGTAATTGGACTGATCCAATGACCGACTTATTTGATCAGGAAAATGTTCGTATTTACTTAAACCTTAAGCATAGATATGCAAAGGATATTAACCACCTCAAGAAGGGAATCGCTCAATCCCCTTTGTTAATAGAAATACTAGCTGCCTCCTTCCAGATCATAATTAACGAACTCAGTCAAAGCCAAGATTGGGCTGATATCAAAATTGGTCAAAATGTTGAAAAGGGATCGATCGGAGAGGCAATCTATTATTTTCTAAACACGTTCGGCTGGGACACATCAAGCCCAGAAAAGCTAGCAAGGACAATAAGAGAAGACTTATATAGCAGGTTTGTGGGGTGATAAGTGATGATTGGCAGAATAACTAGGAAAGAAGCGGAAGAACTTTTCGCAACTTGGCAGGAAGCTGGAAAGATTTCTCAAGGGAAGTTATCAGAATATAGTCAGTTGCAAAGGGAACATCTTTTAGAGATTGAAGAAAGAGTAAGAGTGCAACTAACGACACAGGGAGAACAAAAAGGCAACTATTATAAATATGATCTGCTTTTTTCCCTTAAACTTTATAAGTATTTAACTATTGAGAATGGAATAACAGAACGAGAAGCTTCAGATGACGACTTTTGGCGTTATATTTCAATGAAATTAATTCCGGATGTTGTGGAACGCCGTTGGGACGGGCTGAAAGCACCACGATTCTATCAGGAATCTAGGAGGATTTGGGTAAAGGTTCTTTGGTGGTACATACATTTATCTTGGCAAGGAAACGTTGATGATACCTATGAAACACTAAAGTACAATACGACTGATACCGTTGTCCAATTAGTAGAACGCCCGGGCACTGGAGGATATCGAGTCTCCCTTTCTAGAGCACTGATGAAGCATTTTGGCCGTTTAGCTGAAGAGGACCCGGATAATCATACAACGGAGATGTTTCGTAAGGTCATGCGCCTAAACACTGCTCGGACTAAAGTTATCGAGCCTGCCTTGACAAATGGCGGGGAAACAGAATATGTAAAGGAGCTTTTTGAATACTTCAATGAAACATACAGAGCAATACAGAGTACTTGATTTATTTTCCGGGTGCGGGGGATTGGCGCTTGGTTTTCAAAATGCTGGGTTTATAATTGATGGCGGGATTGAAATTGATCAGGCAGCCGCAACTACGGCTTCCTACAATCTCTTTTGGAGAAACGGGATTGATCATGAGCACTTCTGTGAAGATATTACGAAAAGCCCAGTTGATATCCTGAAGTTTGACAGAAAAACTAGACCCGTAGTGATTGGAGGTCCACCTTGCCAAGCTTATTCAATAGCTGGACGTGCTAAGCTAAATTCTCTCGGGGAGAATCGCTCTTTTCATCTTGATTCGAGGGGGCAACTATACCAAGATTTTCTACGTTTTGCCCTCGAACTTGATGCACAGGCAGTTGTGATGGAAAATGTCCCTGATTCAGTAAATTATAATGGTGAGAATATCCCCCATAAAGTATGCGAAATTCTCGAGAAAAACGGCTATGATTCAGTCTGGACTATACTTAATTCTGCGGATTATGGAGTTCCTCAGATTAGGGAAAGGGTAATCGTGATGGCTGTTAAAAAAGACAGAGGGGGACTTGTGCAAATGCCAGTTCCTACACACAACAGGCACAGTGATTATCGAACACAAAATGAAGCAAGGTTACCAAGTTTTATGAGTTCTAGATTTTTCAGAGAGCCGAACAAGCCTGCTGATGATGCTCCTAAATGGGTCACAGTAGGGGATGCATTCTCAGATTTGCCGTCGGTATTCTCTGATCCTGACCAACCGTACGTTCCCATAAAACTAAATGTTAGGCTTCCATATAAACTTGAACCGCAAAATAAATTTCAAAAACAAATGCGTTCTATGTCTGACAAGGTAAGTGGACATGCTTTTAGGAAGACATTACGGGATTTTAGGATATTTAATGATATGACGCCGGGTGACAATTATCTAAATGCACTTGAAATTGCTAATGTCCACTTCAAAAAAGCGTTAAAAGAGCGGAGAGTAAACCAGAAAGACCATCCCGAGGAATACAAAAAGATCAAAAAAGAATTTGTTCCTCCTTATTCAGCAGATAAATTTATTAGCAAATGGCGTAAATTAGATCCCTGGAAACCTTCACATACAGTCGTTGCTCACCTAGGAACAGATACATATAGCCATATTCATCCTTGGGAACCACGCGGTATAACCGTGAGAGAAGCAGCGCGTCTCCAATCTTTCCCTGACGACTTTGTATTTAATTGCACGATGAGTGATGCATTTAAGCAAATAGGAAATGCTGTTCCTCCATTGATGTCTAAAGCAATTGCAAAGGCAATGAGGGAAAATTTGAGTATTGCACAGGAGGTTGTTAGATGAGACTTGTACAGGAAATTAGACGTGGATTTGCATCTTTAAGAAATGGAAAGGCTCTTCCTCTTAAGGAGGTCGACGCTTATCCTGCTTATGTACTTAGGATGGGCACTAGTTATGGAGTTGTTATCGAGGTATCATCAGACGTTAAAATCAATGAGCGTTTTTCGAATGTACGGTATGTTACTGAAGAATATGAAATCGATGGCAGGCAAGCCAATTTTTTATATCTTTCAAGCGATATGGAACATTTAAGGAACGAGTTTGCTAATATCTGTGGTGCATTTGTTGATCCAGGCGAAAAAGGAAAGGAAAGAGAGAAAATAGAAAAAGCCCCCCTAAAGTGGTGGGAACAGATGAAAGAGCTTTTGGGTAACAGAAATATTGATACTTCACCGTATAACGTTTTAGGCGAAATGGTTGCATACTATTATTTATTTACAAATGGAAAACTTGTAAACTGGATTGGTCAGATTAACGGATCAGTAGACTTTGAGAGCCGCGATACGGATTATGAAGTAAAGTCGACAACTATGCGATATGATTCAATGATTCAAATTAGTAGCCAGTTCCAGTTGCAGGGTGGAAAAGATATAAAAATCTTTTTCTTGAGATTTGAAGAGTCGGCCCATGGAAAGTCTATAGACGACCTTGCCGAAATGCTAGTAACGGCGGGTGTAGACCGAAATAAGATAGAGGAATCGTTGATTTGTGGGGGCTATGAAAAGTATTCTACAGGGAGAAGCCGAAAGTATAAGTTACTTGAAATGCGTCTTTATGATGTAAATGAACGATTTCCGACAATTATCAAAGAGAGGTTCGCTGACTATGGAATCCCGCAAAACGTAGTCAAAATTAATTATACAATAGACCTCGATGGTCTGGACTATAATGATTTACACATTTCATTGATTTAAAGAAAGTCTGTTTGAAGAGAACTCTCCAACAACAAATAATAGCCTAGAAGATTAGACACTTAAAGGAAACCATAATATCATTATTAGGCTGTCGAGAAAGTCTCTCTACAGCCTTTATTTTTTCGGTTGACTATAATACAATTCACTTCAATCGACAGTAAGTGTATCCTCAAACGTGAGATATGACATAAAGTCAAGCATCATTACAGATGGCTTATATATCAACTGGAAATGTCCATATCTCACTAAATTGATTCAAATTCCGTGAGGCAATGGACTATTACAGTACATTATAATTATTAAAAATTCAGGTTTTTTATTCTTCCTGGTTCAATATCATTCTTTTTCTGAACATCAGAATTTAAAAAAATATTAAAAAGGAAATCAAAACAAAAAGTGTACTAAAGCTAAAAAATAAGATCAGTAAAGAACTCCATAGCGCATTGATAATTTTCATGATAACCAACAATACATAATCATTTGCCAACATAACTTGATAAATTATTGTAGTTATAACTGTTAAAAAACCAATTACTAATGCTAAAGAGGAAATAACAATAAACTCTTTTCTATAGTGACTGTCTTCCATGACTTCTTTCACAATTTTGGTATTAAAAATTGAAGCTAATACACTTAAGCACGCACCATAAAAACCCAAACTTATACTAGTTAGCAATAAAACACCTTCTAAAGCTTTATCAAAACCCTGTAACTCAAAAAGTGGACAATATAAAAATACTAATATACCTATCGTAATAGATATCAAAAGCGTTATAATTATGAAAAGATAACTAAGCCTCATTTCCTCTCATCCTTAATATTCTATACCTAAAACCTCCATGTGCATCAACGTTGTATAAATTTACCATATCCTCAAAAACTCTAATGGAGTTTAACTGTCTATCAGTTTCCAAATTAAAGGTGGTCGAAGCTTCTAATTTGTGGTTAATCAAATCAATTGGTTCTACAGCAGATTCCTCGTGTTCTCTTGATCTGATCCTTAATCTTTGAACATCGGGGTCATCAATATATTCTTCTAATAATTCAACGGCAAAATCTGAATCAATTTCTACTGCTCGTCTAGAATTAGAATTAAACGTTATTTCTATCGACTCAGTACCATTAGGTCTTCTGTAAATGTTAGATGATTTAGCATAACCCACTATTTCTTCATCTTGCGAGGGAGAGCGTTTTTTTATTATTGGTAAATGAAATGGCGATCAGTGGTAAATTGGGTGGCAATCGTTAGTAAAGGAAATGACGGAGGTGTTACATTCTTATCTTCGCAATCCATTTTGGGTTATGATGTTAATACATAACTTTAATCATTATTATGTAGGTGTAAAAACGTGGAATGGCCATTTTGAAATAAGGAGATTGTCAATATGAAGAGCAGTAATAGATCGAATATCCAAGTAGGACAAACAGTGGATATTGTATTGAAAATAGATCAATCAACTGGCAAGTTAACTCAAGGTATTGTTAAAGATATTTTAACAAAATCAGCTTCACACCCTCATGGCATCAAAGTTCGTCTACAGGATGGTCAGGTAGGGAGAGTTAAGAGAGTATACTAGGGGCTAAACCCTATATTTCTGATTTAAATAGAACGGAATATGATCCTCAAAATATGAAGTCCTACATTATCTTAAGTTTGCAATAGTTTTATTGATTTTAAAAGACATTACCCTATAGGTAGACTTTCTCTAAAGGTCTACTCTATAGGACATTTTTTATATATGGGATTTTTACTTAAGGGTAAAATTTATGCCTTTGACGAAGTGATTACTCCAACATTTGCAATTGCTTGTACCACCATTTTTCTCATTTCGTTTTTAGATATTCCTTCCATGCCGTAATGCCACCTTCCAAGACAGTAACATTGTAGTTGCGCTCAGATAAAACGTTCGCACATTTTGTGGCGGAATTTCCAGTTGTGCATGTCACGATGATTTCTTTGTCTTTTGGTAAGGATTCATTATCCAGATCTTCAGCCTTCTCAAGATTGAAGATTTCTTCTTTATGTATATTGTAACTATCGACATTGGGGCCATCTATATGAAAGTCATGATACTTTTCCTCAGCTCTTACGTCTAAAAGGATTACCTTTTCGTGCGCACTCATTTTTTGAAATAATTCCTCGGGTGTAGTCAGCTTAATATTCATGTTACCATCCTCCTTAAGAATAACTTCCAGGAATAGTTAAAACTAAACCTGTCCCGTTTTCATTTTTCTCTATATCCAATGTTAAGATATCGGTGCCTGTTACGCTAGGATCAAACGCCACTTGAATCCCTTTTATCGTTTGAATGCGGTCAAATTCATGTGGTTCATCTATTGCTAAAGCAATTTGGGGTCCAGCACTGGCACTTGGAGCGGTATATAAACGAATTCCTACTACCCCCGATTTTTCCAATAATTGCTTTGCATCATCAGTTATGTACATTATTTTCTCCTCCCAAAACATCTACAATACAACATTTATCCGTTTTATGGGTTCCAAGCATGTATCTCAATCAGTTTGCGTGTAGTTAATGACTTTCCATTAGCCTCAAGGATTTCCGGAATCCAGTCGCGGACAAATTTGTTATAGATAGGTGTTTGTATTTTATTTTATCAAAGATGGATTGTATTGGTTATAATCATGCCATGGAAGGAAGAAATATATTGAAGTTGCCCAATTTCAATATAAATCCAAATTCACGAAATCCTCCGAGTATCCTATTATGACTTCAATTTCCTCTGGAATATATTCTGTTTCAAGGAAGTAAGCAGTAATCCTTGCATGACCTTCCAACACAACAATCCTTGCTTTTTCATTGGCAGATATAAAAATCATTTTTGGGAAGGTATACCCCTGCTTAATGTCTAAATGTATATCTTTGAAACCATCATTACTCACGCCAAAGACTTCAACGCCATTTTGGATATTCTTGGCTGCATTCATTGGAAGTCTGGAGTTACCTGAGAGTTCATTCCAATAACTATAATTAATATACATAACAGAACAAAGGTCCTTACGGGAAAATATTGCTTTATGCCAAATGACTTCGGGAGGGAAGTCTTCAAAAAGTTCAGTGTTATTACCGTAGCCTCTTACTTTTCCAAGTAACAATTTCCTAAATTGATTTTGAGCAGCATCTGTTATATCTGGGTTAGTAATGATCTCAGGTTCAGCGCCTCCAAGAGCATTTTTAATTTTATCTCCGAATCTTCTTGAGTTGATTTCTGCTTTCAAAAACTCAGCTATGACCTCGTCTTCAGAAATTCGCTGTAACAACCTCATATTAATCCCACCTTCAATCTATACGTAATTCACCTAAAAATAGGTATATCACCAGAAATAAAAATGCAGATAGTATGCCTTATTATAGTTAACTGACCAAAAGAAAAACTCTAGGGCGTTCTAACCAAAATTAACATCTAGAAACAGACTAGCGACAACAGATCTGTTGTTGCTAGTCGCCCTATTAGGTGAATCCCATTTATATGCATATCCTCATTCTCCACTACCATCAAACCGATGCTCCGCCAATATCACCACAATTTGATTTTGGATTTCAGACATCGACCCTCTGATAAAATTATTCATCATGATTGAAAAAACAAGTTTTTCATCATCTTCTGTTGTGACGTATCCAGACAGAGTACTTACCCCGTTTAACGATCCCGTTTTTGCGTGCACTTTTCCGTTGGCTGCGCTCTCAGCCATTCGATAGCCTAGAGTTCCGCTTCCGAAGCGACCATATTCTCCGACCGCTGGCTGAGATTTTTCGAAAATTGGAAACCAATCTTTTTCTTGGATTTCATATAACATCCTCGTCAGTTCATTAGGCGGAATCAAATTACTATGAGATAAGCCTGATCCATCTTCAATTTTCACATTATTCCGGTTTACACCGAATTTTGCAATGGTTTCACCGACTACTTTCAGGCCAACATCCCAACTGCCTTCTCCGTAAATCACTTTCCCCATTTCTTTTACAAGTGTTTCACCGTGGATATTATTGCTTAATTTCAAAAAAGGTAATAATAACTCTTCCAATGTCATTGATTTTTTGGAAGTTAATATTTGCGCGCCTTCAGGTGTTTCGTCCACCTTCATATTGACGGAATCACTTAATTTAATCCCTTGTTCTTCTAACGACTTTTTAAAAACATCCAGTGCATAGCCAGTCGGCTCCCATACGGAAAGGATTTCCCCAGCGCTTTTTCCTTCAAGAGGAATCGTTCCTTCAATGATGATTTGGTTTGTACCATGTATCCGATCAACAGTCAGCGTATTCGTTTCTCCCGTATTTCCGGTCTTCGCTTTATTAATGATTTCCATATAATCGGTTTCTGGTTTCAAAATCACATTTGGACTTGCACCATTCTTATCCCCAGGCGCTATTTCGATAAGGATTGTTCCTGCATCAAAATCATCGTTCGGCGATAAGGTAAGTGCTGATATTTGCGCACCGTAATAATTATTTTCGTTCGACACATTCAACCCATATGAATGGCGCACATCGTCATACCACCGATCATCTCCAATTAAATCACCATTGATTTGATCGATACCTTTACTTTTTAGCTCACGGGCAAACTGATCGAAGTCTGACTTTCTTAAGGTCGGATCCCCTTTTCCTTTTAAATATACATTTCCATCCAGCACCCGATTCTTTACTTTTCCATCGGTTAATACTTCTGTTTTGAATTGATACCCAGGCCCAAGTGTTTCCAATGCAACCGCCGCTGTTATCATTTTCAAATTAGAAGCCGGCCGTAAACGTATATCACCTAAATTGGAATAAATCAGTTCTCCATCACTTGCTTTTCTAATACTAACTCCCGTGACTGCCCCTTCAAGACGAGGATCTTGTAAAATCTTTTCGATTTTCTTTGATAGCGGTATGGACTCTTTCACTTCTTCAGGCAAAACAACCGCAGTAATCGCCAATCTTTTCTCACTCAATGTGATTAACCGTAATGCAGGTAACTTATTTGCGACTACCGGGGTGTTTGATTTTGCCATGGATTGAGTTCCGGGCATTAAAAGTAGAACAGCAATTAAGATGCTAATTTTCATAGCGATTTTAGAAAAATATCCTTCCATATTGAACCCCTGTTTATATGTATTTTTTTATGAGATATCTTTTTATAAGGCTCTCTTTTCCAAAAGTTTGTTGCTATTTGATGTAAATCTAAAAATGAGAAATGGATTTTGTCCATGGAATTGATATTAAAATGGGAAAAGTGCTATCAGCTTAATAAGAACCGCTAAACTTCCTTATTCGGCGTAAAAACCGGCTCTTGGGCTTTTACAAATCACAAACTTTAAGAAAATAGCCTTTTATAAGTATAATACCAAAGTCTGCAAGAAATTACTTATCTTCATCTAAATTTTCTGAATTTAATCCGCATCAAATAATGGTATTAGAAAAGCTCCCGTCTCTATCTAGAGTCAGGAGCTTCAACTACTCAAGCTAAAATTTGATCTATTTTTTCAATAACATCCGCTGTAAGTTCTAACTTCGCGCCTTCAACATTTGCTTCAATTTGTTCTGGACGGCTTGCTCCTACAAGTGCGCTTGCAACGTTCGGCTGTCTCAATACCCATGCGAGGGCTAAGGCAGGCAGGGTTGTGTCGATTTCTTTTGCGATTGCTGCTAATTTTTCAACTTTAGTAAAATTGGTTTTGCTAAAATAATTTGTGACAGAAGAATTGATTTCATCATTAGCAGCACGGCTATCTTCTGGAACATTTCCACTCTTATACTTTCCAGTCAACATTCCTTGACCGAGCGGTGAGTAGACAACTTGGGAAATACCGTATTTTTCAGAAACAGGAATGACTTCCTTTTCGATATTGCGACTTAACATATTATATAGTGGCTGATTCACAACGATGCGATCGAGTAAATATTTATCCGCGATTCCAACTGCTTCTTCAATTTGGGCTGCACTCCACTCACTGACTCCTGCATAAAGGATTTTTCCTTGGCGAATGAGGTCGTCAATGACGCGCAATGTTTCATCAACAGGAGTTTCTTGATCGTATCTGTGGCAATAAAAGACATCGACATAATCTAAATTTAACCGTTTGAGGCTGTTATGTACTTGCTCGAAGATGTGTTTACGGGAAAGACCGCGGTCATTAGGTCCATCTCCCATTGCTCCAAACGCTTTCGTCGTGATTACGTAAGATTCACGCGGATACTCCTTCAGAGCCTTACCCATAACCTTTTCAGCTTCACCACGCTCATACACGTTGGCGGAATCAAAAAAGTTTATTCCTAGTTCATACGCTTTATGGATTGTCTTTTCGGCCGTATTATCCTCAACCGATTTACCATAGGTGAGCCAACTGCCTAAACTGATTTCGCTTACTTTTAATCCTGAACGTCCTAATCTGCGATATTTCATTTCGTTAACTCCCTTCATATTTCTGAATATTTTGTATCTATCATTAAACAAAACATAATTTCTGTCAACTAATCACTCTTACAATCTACGAATTTAAATCTATCTAAGAGAGGAGTGTTTTGTGTATGATTCGTTATTCAATAAGGCGTGCTGGTATGATAAAAGCAGAAAAAAGAGACTGTCCAAAAGTTCACACTTGGACAGCCTCTTATTATGGAACAATAACGAACCCAAAACCTGCCTAAAATGACATTAATTACGTCAACATTCAGGGCGTGCCTCTCACTCCTCGGATGTAGTCGTATATTGGGAAGCTTTTATTTAGTTATTTATTAAAGCTATAATTCCTTCTTCATCGTCTAACTTGAGCTCGATTCCGGCGAATGGGTCTTCGTTCATAAATTCATCAAGCCATAACCGGAGAGCTTCGATTAAGTTTGCTGTGATGAGCACTTGCTTTCGGCCGTCTACAAAAGCTTCCGCAGAAAAGCCGTAATCGTCGTCATACATCAGTTCCACTTCAACCTCTTCAGGCTTGACTTGCTTTTTACGAGAAACATAAACGCATATGGAGTTGATAATATCTTGCTCAGAAATGATTAACCTCTCCATGGATTAATATCCTCTTTTTTCTTTTTTTCATTGAAAAAGACGAAAATTTTACGAATGACTGAGATTAAAATCATAATGGCCGCAATATTGATGATAAATCCGAGAATTGAACCTAATGCCCCCATGTTTGCAAATAGACCACCAAATAAAAGTCCAGCTAGTCCACCAATCATAAGGCCTTTCATAAGACCACCTGACATCAAACCGCCTTTGTTATTGGTAGTTGTCGTAGATTTATTATTTGTTGTATCCGATTCTTGCTTTTTCTTCTGGACATTCGAATTGTTGTTGACCTTACTATTATTCATATTAAAACTTTTCTTACCTGACTTGTAACCTCTTGCCTCGACAGTTGTTGAATGATCTTGGAAAACGAAGCTTCCAACAGGTGATAATAGAAGCACTGTCGATAGTAAAGCTGCTAGTAGTTTTTTCAATTACAATTCCCTCCGTGTGTGTATCATAGATGAGTGAGTATCTTCACTTTGCCATCCATAATTATACGATGTAAAGCATTTTAAGTTTCACTTTTTATGCGACTAATTTCTTACAATTTCTAAGATGACAATTTAGCTATATACGCTGCAGCTTCGACAAGCGTCTGCACCACTCGGTTTTTGTCGAATGGTTGGGTTTTATGAGACGTAGTAGCAAATGTTAGAAAGAAACCTAATTTAATACGGAAAGCTGCATACGGCAGTCTTATTATAGATTTTATGAAAGAGAAAATTATAGAGAGAAACTAATTAGATTAAGTTCCATTGGATTGATTCTATTTAATGAAGATAAAACTAAATTTGCAAAAGCATACCCCTTATCATATAAAAATAAAGTCTTACATTTGATTGTTATTTTTAGTAACAGGTGTATGTGTAGTCTTTTTTAATTTAAAATAAGAATTATAGCCTGATGTTTAGCCTTTTTGGCTTATAAAAATACTTTGTAACTTCAAAAAATTATAAATAAACATTCACAATATGCGCTTTAAGATTAATGAATTTTGTTTTGTTTCTATTGATAATACTTGAATGATTAATGATTGTTTGCACATATAGTAACTAAAAAAGAGAACGTGAAGTTGAGGTAATGTTGTATGGATGAAGAGTTAATTAAAAAAGCTGATACAACTTATCGAATGGCTGAGAAGAAGGCTGCTGATTATTTCAAATCGCTTTCTGTGCAGCTCAAGAATAAGACTTTTACTGAGATAACAAAAGATATACAAAGTTGGAAACAGAATCATATTCAGCATCATTCGTTATTATCTCTTTTTTATCGGAAAAAAGGAAAACCCGATGATCAGGAATATCACGATTATATTCAGTGGCTAGATTACACAGGCAAATTAGATGATTATCTAGATCGAAGCATCTCATATATTTTCATGCGAGATTTGGGAAAATCCCTGAATTCTCCTGATACAGAGGATAGGATTAAGCGTGTAGTTATCAATTTGAAAAAACAGCTAACTCATTCGGCCACTACAGACGGTGGGAAAACTGAGATGTACAGCATGGCATGGTTGTACCGGATGGCCCAGGAGGAAGATGTTGAATCAACCATGATCTGGCTGATCGGCAAACTTAAGACTGTTTCATCTTATATTCCAAAGGGGATGGATGCTGACGAAGCCAAGCGCAAACTTATTAAAATCATAGCTGGAGTTGTTATCCATCAGGTTGAAGAGATGGGGGATGAGATATCAGCTGAAGAACGTACACAGAAGCTAGATGAAGCTATCAGGCTAGGCTATTCCTATGGCCTGACATATCCCTTTATTGATGACATTTTGGATTCAGAAGTCTTATCAGATAGTGAGAAAAAACAATATTCCGAGTTGATACGCACAACCCTTATTACCGGAACTGTTCCAGAATTAGAAGGATGGACTGGAAACAACAAAGATTTGATCCGATATATTCATTCGGAACTGAGTAACGCCTACAATTATATTAAGGCACATCTCCGAACAAAGACCACAGATAGTTTTTTCGAGCAATCCTATGTGTTTTTTCATTCACAGGAAGTGGACCGCATTAAGGATCTTTCCAATGCCAATTATACGAATGAGGATCTTTATATACCGATTATTTTAAAATCAGCTTCTTCGCGATTGATTGTCCGTTCAGTTATCAGTGCGTCAGAAGATGAGGATATTGACAGCAATACTTTCTTTTATGGCATATACAACCAGCTAGCTGACGATTTTGCGGATATGTTTGATGACCTAGAGGCTGGCGCGGTTACGCCATATACGTATTATATAAAATATCATGATAAGCGTAAGGATCTTATAAACCCTTTTGAATTATACTGGACGGTCATCTTCAATTTGATTCATAACGTATATCACTCAGATACCAAAGTTTCTGAGGTAATTCTGGATCGCGCGATAAATGGTTTGAAACGCTTTAAAGAAAGAATGGGAGACAAGAGATACAACGAAGTAATGGGGTTATTTGCACCGGGAAATCTGAAATTTAATAAACTCATACAAAATATGGTTCGAAAAGCGAATAACGTAGATTTCTTTGATAAATTGCTTCGCGACCATATGATTACCAATTTTAACAATGAACGGAAGGAACGAGAAGACTTTTTAGATACGATTGAAATGGTACGCAATCAGATCAATAACATCTTACATATCCCCAAAGTCAATCTTCAATCTTTTATGAAAGAGCCAATCACGGATGCTGCAAATTACAGTCTTGAGGGCGATGGAAAGCGAATCCGAGCAATCATGACTTGGCTTATGGGCGTCAACGAATATGGATTAGATAAGGAAGCAATCATACCACTTCTAAAATCATTGGAATATATGCATACTGCCTCATTGATCTTTGATGATCTTCCATCTCAGGATAATGCACCAATTCGAAGGGGGCGTCCAACTCTACATCAGGTGTATAATACGGCGATAGCAGAATTAACCGGTCTGTATCTGACCCAAAAGGCAGTTGAGGAACAAGCATCCCTTGTACAGTTTGATGCAAATACGGTTCTTCACTTGATTCAATATTCTGCTAGAATGACAGCGGATATGTGTAAAGGCCAAGCGATGGACTTGGATTCCAAGGGAAAACAACTGACACTTGAACAGTTAAATACGATTAGCTTTTATAAAACAGGGATAGCCTTCGAAGCATCCCTCGTCATGCCTGCAATTCTAGCAGGTAAACAGGAATTAGAAATGACTGCTTTAAAAAAGTTTGCCTATCATGCCGGCATTGCTTTTCAGATTAAGGATGACTTGCTTGATGCAGAAGGGGATGAGGCATTACTCGGAAAGCCAACTGGAAAAGATGTCGAAAACAACAATTCAACTTTTGTATCCATCCTTGGCGCTGAAGGTGCTCGAAAAGCGATGTGGGAACATTACTGTCTTGCAATGGAAGTACTAAAAGAGGTACAACATCATACGAACTATTTGAAACATTTATTGAATTATATTGTTAACCGAGACAACTAGACTAATGTCATTCCACTGACCGTACAACTGATAAAAATTTGAGCCCCTTGTTTATCATACAAGAGGCTCTATTTATTTACTAATCAGCTAGAATATTTGGCAAATGAGGAAGGAGTTAAATAGTAGAAAGAGAATAACATTTAGTGACAGTTATTCAAAATGGGGGTGTGCTTTATGGGATTGAACAAAGCGTCTCAATGTTTACTTGTTTCAGATGTGAAAAAGTCTCAAGACTATTATAGAGACCAACTTGGCTTTAAGATTGATGGCCAGTTTGTTGAACGGGATGGAGTAAGTTTTTTAATTAAAAAGGCAGATAATAAAGAAGTTATTCGTCCAAACCATACCGTAAATGGATTTATGGACGCATACATTTGGGTAGATGATGTCGATACAGTGTATGAAGACTTTATGGCAAGAGGAGCCATTTTTGAGGCGGAACCGGTGAATCAGTCATATGGTATGCGAGAAGTTCTTGTCTACGATATTGATGGGTATCGTTTCTGTATTGGGGGACCTTTGAAATAAATATGCAATCTGGGAACATTGATATGAAAGGTTTTATTAACTAACCAGAGGCGGGATAATCAAGAAATATTCCCTCGATTTTAGCTGTGCTGATTACTATCTAGCAGGTTGGGTGAATCTAGGAAAATAGAAGTGGATTTATGTTATTTACGTAAACCTACTAATTTTAGCAGATCTTTTTATGCCAGAAACGGGCGCAAATCCTTATTACGGATTTGCGCCCTTTATTGAAGAGATTATTAATCGAGTGCTTTCATCATTCAACCGTACAGCTCTTTTCACTAAGTCCAGTTCTATACGATTGTGGAAGATAGTTTCAACTTATTGATAGATACAGAATACCCCTTATGTATTAAATCAATTCCTTTATTCCAATAGTAAACTCATAAATAAAATAACCTGCAAAACCTATTAACGCCAGCCCAGCAATAATAGAAAATGCCTTTATCATCGTACGACTCATTATTTTTCTAGAATAAGCCAAAAAAGTTAACAGACCAATATCATGAAGTAAAATACCCGTTAATACTCCCACTGCAATAATTAAAAACTGTGTTGGTTCTGCAGTATCATATGAGTTGGTTAATACTGTGCCAAAAACGCTCAACCAAAAAACAATATTACCGGGGGAAAGTGCAACAAGAAACCCGTTTCGATAAGAGGAAGTAAATGACTTATTGGGCTTCTCCCCTGATAGGGTAATATCTTTATCAGCATTTTTAATGGAATCATAACCTATTAAAATTAAAAATACTGCCCCAACCAACCACATAGGTACCTGAATAAACGGAATTTGGAGAATCGAAGCCAACCCTAAATACAGAGCAATGATTAAAATTAAATCAATTGTCATTCCACCTAGGCCCACAGCCCAACCGTGCATAAAACCGTTTTTCAGCCCTTGTTTCGACATTTCAACCGTGATGGCACCCACTGGCATTGCAATAGCTAATCCTGCTAAAACATATGTGAAGAATAAGTCCATAAAAATCCCCTTGTTTCTATAAATATAAATAACTAATATATCTTAGCATACTTTTAGAGGGAAAATATGTATCATCTAGTAGCAATAAATCAGGTATTTATGATAACAACTTTCATCTTCTAGCGAAATCCTATTATTCAAATTGAAATTTGTGAATTTTTCAAAAGAGTATTGTCATTTATTATAAAATGCTCAATAATCAAAAGGATTGAGTGAATACTCATCTCAATTATTATTGATAAGGGGGATGACAATTTGAAGTTACGAGTTTCAGCTGTTCAGTATCATTTGCATACGATTCAATCGTTTGAGGAGTTTGCGAAGCAATGTGAGCATTATATTAAAACGGCGCAAGAATTTGGATCGGAGTTTATTTTGTTTCCCGAATTTTTTACGACGCAGCTATTGTCGATTGGAAATGGAGAAGGGGAGAGTTTATCAATTGATGAGCTTCCTAGCTTCACAGAACAATATAAAAGTTTATTTACGAAATTTGCTAAAGAAACGAATATGCATATTATTGCTGGGACGCATGTGATTAAGAAGAATGATCGTTTATACAATGTGGCCCATTTATTTTATCCGGATGGCCGAATTGCCGAGCAGGCTAAATTGCACATAACACCTACAGAGGTTGAAGAATGGAATATGTCAGCTGGCGATGGGCTTGAAGTGTTTGATACAGACAAAGGTAGAATTGCTGTGTTGACGTGCTATGATATTGAATTTCCGGAAATCGTCAGAATGGCGAAAGCGAAGGGGGCGGACGTTATTTTTTGCCCATCTTGTACAGATGATCGTCATGGATTCCATCGTGTTCGCTACACGAGCCATGCACGTGCCATTGAGAATCAAGTGTATGTTGTCTTGACGGGTACAGTAGGTTCTCTGCCAACTGTCGATTTCATGAGAGGGAATTTTGGACAGGCAGCTGTCATTACTCCAAATGATGTTCCATTTCCTCCGCAAGGGATTATGGTACAAGGTGAAATTAATGACGATATGATTGTGACTGCAGATCTCGATTTATCGTTATTATATGAAGTTCGCGAAAGAGGTTCAGTGACAACTTGGCGTGATCGTCGTGTCGACTTATACCCAGATTGGGAAAAGAGCGAGTAGAGGGATGACAATGGCTTATCGGAGCGAATTCTATGCTTTTGATCAAGAAAAAATAGTCCCTATTGTGATTCGGAATTACACAAAAGAAGATTTTGATGAGCTTATTCAAATTCAGGCAGAATGTTTTCCGCCGCCTTTTCCATCTGAATTATGGTGGAATAAAGAGCAATTGACGAATCATGTTACATTGTTTCCTGAAGGTGCTTTATGTGTGGAAGTGGGTGGTGAATTAGCAGGATCCATAACAGGAGTTTGCGTACTTTTTGACCCTGCTTATCCATCGCATACATGGGAAGACATAACGGATAATGGCTATATTCGCAATCATAATAGACAAGGAAATACGCTATATATTGTGGATATTAGTGTAAGGCCAAAGTTTCGGAAACTCGGACTTGGAAAATGCATGATGCAGTCGATGTATCAAGTTGTGATTCAGCTTCGTCTTGACCGTTTGCTTGGCGGTGGAAGAATGCCGGGATATCACAAAGTGGCAGATCATTTAACACCAAATCAATATATAGATGCCGTCATAAAAGGAGAAATGAAGGACCCTGTTATTTCCTTCCTTTTGAAATGCGGCAGGACACCCGTGTCCATTATCGGAGATTACTTAGAGGATGAAGAATCCCTTCATCATGCTGTTTTAATGGAATGGAAGAATCCGTTTAAGTAGAGAGAGGAGAATAGAGTTCATGGAATATAGAAGAATTACGAGTATTGAAGACCCTTTGTTTGTAAAAATGCACAATTTAATGAAAGAGGTTTTTCCTCCTGAAGAAGTCCTAGAATTTTCATTATGGAAAGAGCCTTTAGAAGACCCTGGAATTAGAGTGTTTGTTGCTGTTCTCGACGATGAAGTTGTCGGGACTACAGAATATCGCTACTATCCTGATTGGAATATCGCCATGACCGACTTCACAATTATTGGACGTCCTGGCTTAAGCCTTGGTCGATTTTTAGCACGAAATCGTGAAAAGGATCTTCAAGCATTGGCTAAAGAAAATGGAAAAGAGCTATTCGGTATGTTTGCAGAAATTTATGATCCATATCAGCTTGAAGACCATGACTTTGGCGGTGTGAAACCAATGAATCCATTTGTACGCCGTGAAGTTTTATCCCATCTTGGTTACAAACGTTTAGATTTATCTTATGTTCATCCATCTTGGGAAAATAACGGGGAAGCTGTAAGGGGACTGGATTTTTGCTTCATGCCAACGGATGAGAATGTATCCGAAATTTCAGCAGGGCTCGTTGCCGACTTTTTAACAACCTATTACTCCGTCTTATCTAACAAGCCTCACGAATGGGTGCAAATGGTGGAAGATATTAAAAATAGAGAAACGATTTCTTTGTTGCCTTTATAAAGATGGAAGTCGCTGTTTACAATGTACAGCGGCTTTTTTGTGCTAAGACAGCACTTCCTCCATATAAGAGAATGCATTTCAATATTGGAACGTATTCTCTTACTTGTTTGTGTTTTTTTTTAGTAATATAACTAGTTGTTGTTTTAATATATCATTCAGTCGTTAGTGGTTTGTTAGTAATTGAACGAATACGTGGTATTGCACGCAACATTGCCCAACGCATTAGGGAATTTTTAAATGTGAATCGCTTCATCATCGCCTTCGCTGCTTCAACTTCACGGAATGCATACTTGCTCATCTCCTCTTGGTAGGAGCCAATTGCTTTCTCAAGTGATTCGCTTTGATTCACTGTTGCTTCAAGCTTTTCAGCAAGAAGAGCTGCATCGCGTAAAGCTGTGTTACCTCCATGTGATCCAGTAGGAGGCATGACGTGTACAGCATCTCCCATAAATGTTGTTCGGGAGACTGACCATGTACTTGGCTTTCTTGCCGCTCTAAATTTTACTGCCATAGTGTAATCAACGTCAGCTTGCTTCACAAGACGTTGTAGCACTGGATGAAAGTCTTTCGTAATCTCCCGGGCAAAATTTAGCAACATCTCGGAACTAAGTTTTCCTTGAGGCTCTGGAAATTCCTCCTTCGGCAAGACAAGCCCCCACATCACATAATCATAAGTAATTGGAGGTATTTGATTCACTCCGAAACGGGAAAAAGCTATTTGCGGCGCCTCACTGAAGCGCATTGTAGTAAAGAAAAATCCCAGATTCGATGGACCCATTGCATATACTCCACTAGTTTTCAGTGAACTAGGAACTAGTGAGTCTTCGTTTTGAACAAGGAGCGTGCGACCATAGATACCCCAACTGTTTATATCATCCGGTTCACAATCAGGTAAAAACTGCTTACGAAGGACTGAGTTTACGCCATCAGCACCCACTACGAGCGAAGAATGGACATTACTTCCATCTATGAAATAAAGCGTTGCTCCATCAGATGTCGTTTCAACACGAACTGCCTCTTTACCAAAATGAACCCTATCTTGAAGCCCTTCCAGCATAATGGTGCGTAGTGTTTGGCGATCTATTTGCCTTGGTGTCTTTAAATCGGTACCACTAGGATCTCCTTTAAAAGTAAGTCTGAATATCTCGCCAAGCTCCTGATTAGTTACCCGAAAGTAACTAGTCTCATCAATAGGTGAAGTAGTGGAAAGAAACAGCTTAAATAATTGAGGAGGCAGAGATCGCTGAAGTGCTGCGATGCCGTATTCATCAATAGTGATCCGATACCCCTGGCGACGAACATGTGGCGCCAAGTCACGTTCATAAACTTGCACATCAAATCCAGCACGAAGTAATGAATGAGCCAGGCACAAGCCGCTTAATCCAGCACCACAGATTGCTACTGAAATCGTTGACATCTTTGAACATCTCCCTTTTTTGTTCTTTGATTTTCAACTAATTTTTGATAAAATGATAATGCATCTAAATTATTTTATCTCGCGAGATAAGATAATAATAAATGGAGGATATATAAATGTCAATAAATCAAATCATAAATAATCTTACAGAAGAATTACGAAATAACAGTACAGCTACGATTATGTTTCACCAATCGATTGGTACGAAGTTAGGATTAAATCCTACGGATCACAAATGTTTAGATGTAATATTGAAGAACCAACCTATTACTGCTGGTCGTCTTTCCGAGTTAACCGGATTAACAACAGGAGCTATCACTGGAGTATTAGATAGGTTAGAGAAAGTGGGATACATTATTAGAGTGAAAGATCCGCAAGACAAAAGACGTGTTATCATTCACTTAAATCAAGAAAAGGCAGAAAAAGATATTTTACCCCTCTTCCAAACATTTGGTAAGGAATTGAATCAATTGTTATCGAGTTATGATGAAAAAGAGCTTCAAACCATTCTCAATTTTATTAAACAAAGTAATTGTTTGTTAAAAGATTTTACGGACAAAAATGCTTAAATGATACGGTGACTATCGTCATTATTTCAGCCTCAAGAATTGGTGCAATGGAAGAAGATATTAAAAATAAAGAAACAATTCAATTACTGCCTTTATAATGATTGATGAGCCACTGTTTACAATGTACAGCGGCTTTTTATTTTTACATTGGTGAATCATCAGGGTGAAGGTAGGTGTGTAAAGAAGTTCAAGGAAAAAGTAGAAGGGAGGGGATAATGAGATTCAACACGTCAGTAAATTGTATTGGTAACAGACCCATAGTTTAACCATTTGAAAGCTTAACTGGCTAGCAATTGCTTTAGACTTCTAGAAAAATTCAGAACCCCTAATCAGTTCTTCAAACAATTCTTCCTTATCTCCCTCCAAGTATTCCCACTACAAGATTCATAAGAATAAACAAATATTTTTGTCATTAAGTAGACAATATAAAAAAGCTGCTACACATTTGTAGTAAAGCACAAAGGTTGCTGTATATTGCCTCAGCATTATTCACTAATAATTTTAAAAACAAATGAATATTCCAGACAAAAAGCCACACACTAATCAATGGAAATACTTCCTTGTTAAGGAGAAAATTATGAAAATCAATATGATAAGGAGTGCTATTATGGGAATTTTAAGTGGAAATCCGCAAGATGAACCAATGCACTATGGTGAAGTATTTGGTGTCTGGAGTTATTTACTTGCTGCAAAAGGTCATCTTGTTGGATATCAAATTATGTTAAATCACACTGGTGACAGCGATTTAAAAAGCCTCATAGAGGACTCTATTCAGGGATTAAAACAAGAAATTAATCAAACCGAAGAATTATTAAAAGCTAATGGTGTTGTTCCTCCACCTGCACCTCCTGAGCGACCACAAGCAGATCTTGAAAGTATCCCAGCAGGGGCAAGATTTATGGACCCAGAGATTAGCGCAGCATTATCTATGGACATCGCAGCTGGTCTAGTTGTTTGTAGTCAATTAATGGGACAGAGCATTCGTGAGGATATTGGAATGATGTTTGGACAATTTCACACAGCAAAGGCTCTATTGGGTGGAAAGTTTTTGAAATTGAATAAGGAAAAAGGGTGGTTAATTCCTCCTCCTTTACACCTTAATAACCCTGAAGAAAAATAATACAATAGTTTGTTTATAGATAAAATCCCCTATTTTTTGAAGCGTCCAAGTGACGCTTTTTTATTTTGCACTTTTTGTCTATTTTGCTTTTTCGTAATACTTCCTTATTTATATTTCATAAATAGATGTATTATCCTTTTTTACTCATTAACCGGCCAGTTCGTAGAATAGGAAAAAGAGTCGCCACAGCAACTCTTATTAGAATTAAGAAAACAAGGATAATGAAACAGCCTTGTTAGTGAAATTAATATGTGTTTATTGTCTAATTATTTATCCGTTTATATCATTACTTGTTTTTTCAAATCAGTGTTCATTTGAACGAGTTCGATGCATTGTATTAGCTGGAATCGTAAATATTTCACCTGGTTGTACTCTTATATCTTTTTCTGAGACAAAAGGTAAATATGATACCTACTATAAGAAAGAAAATTATAACAGACACTGTAAAAGAATTAGGACTTTCGGTTGCAGTTATCCAAGTAGGTGGAGAATCTGGAATCCAATAATTAAGTTGATTATTGTCATATTGACTATCTCTATAAACAATCGCCCATGTTTGATAAACCTTCGACCACATAAACCCAAGAACAAAACTAATAAAAATTCCTAATGAGTAGTCTATAAAGGCAGAAAACAACTTATGACCCTCATTAGCCACATGAACACTTTCTTTCTTCTCCAAACATTTCTCTCCCGTCTTATTTAAATAACCTTAAACATAAACAAGTAGCCTCTACTACAGCTCCTTGTTTCGCTTAAGCACCAGTTCTTTCACCAAGTTAAGAATATTTACAACGCGTTATTTCTCCCATAGCTCAATCAGTCTACCATCAGGATCTTCAATCCAAATAAACTTACCATATTCACTAATCTCTTTTTCTTTTGCAAGAGGTACACCAATTTTTTCAAGATGCTCAATAGTCTCGTTAAGATTATCAACTTGAAAATTTAACATCACTTGCTGTTCTGTGGGGAAATAACTGTCATCTTCAGTAAAGAAAGAAAAGATCGTTTCATTTCCTGATTGAGGTTTAATAATAGTCCCATTCCAATTTTCAATCTCAATCTTTAACACATTACTGTACCATTTTCTTGTTGCATCTAGATTTTTAGTCCTCCAAAATATTCCCCCGAAACCTTTTATCATCGTAACAAACTCCCTCACTTCTCTAATTACTAACTTTTCAATTACACTAGATATTCAAGAAATATAGAACAAATTCCTTCTTAACCTCAACCCTTTAGTTGAAAAAAGAAAAAGCAGCTCAATATTGCATTTTGCTCGTTCCCGTTAGTGGAATAAGCAACAAGAGCCGCAACCAATAATTATCTTCAGTTGTTGATCAAAAGAGCGTGCATTAATTCTTCTCGGATTTCTTGCGTAATTATGCTTCCTTGGCCAATCTTCCGGATTCTCGGTCAGCTCCGACGTCTAAAATACTTGACGCAATTCAATCTGACCTTCCCCATAT
Organism: Lederbergia wuyishanensis; assembly: GCF_022900255.1. Taxonomy (GTDB): domain Bacteria; phylum Bacillota; class Bacilli; order Bacillales; family Bacillaceae_C; genus Lederbergia; species Lederbergia wuyishanensis. The sequence goes on along the minus strand of NZ_JALIRM010000002.1, from coordinate 207,378 downwards.
CCCTGCGGGTCCGGCATCCGCATTGCCCATTCGATGGCTTCTTCCCTAGACTTCACCTCAATCAGAATGAACCCGGCAATCAATTCTTTTGTTTCTGTAAATGGGCCATCCGTAACCACCGGCTTTTCCCCTGGTTTCGGAAAAGAAATGCGAATCCCATTTGAACTTGGATGAAGTCCTTTAGCCATAACCCGCACGCCTGCCTTAACTAATTCCTCATTGTACTTATCCATGGCTTCCATGAGCTCTGGATCCGGGAGATTTGCGCCTTCCGAATTCTTCGAGGCTTTGACAATCAACATAAACATCATAAAAATTTCCTCCTTTTTTAGAGGCAAAAATCGACCTCTTTATAAATACAACGAACTGGAATCTTGAAAATCGACACATTAATAAAAATAGAAAACTTTAGTATCTTGAACTTTATAAAAATCAGTGCTAGAAAATGTGAATATTAAAAAGGACTGTTAAAAGATTGGTAGGAATTTGGCCCTTTAATCATCATTATTCTTCGATTAACGCACTATTTAATAGACTCGATCCAATTGTAATTGAATCTGACCTTTAAGGCGCGAATAATCATATTAGCTTAATAATTTCAGCGTTAATCCTTCTTCGATTAATATACCTTATAGTTTAAGTGCATTTTATCACAATCATTATTTTCATAATAGAAAAAGGTTGACTGTATAATATTGATTTCTTAAATCAAACACTAATGAAAAAAGAACCATCCGAAAATGGTTCTTTAAAATGGGGGTGATTATTGTGCGGTATATCCACCGTCAACAAGTATAGTCGCTCCAGTTGTAAAGTCATTTTCAGCTAAGAAAACAAATGCATGAGCGATTTCTTCAGGTTTCCCAAGTCTTCCGATAGGGTGTCTCGCTACAAGTCCATCATAGAACTCTCCTAAGGCTTCCTTGTTCACAAGAGCTGTTTCAATATAACCAGGAGCTACAGCGTTCACTCTGATGTTTCGAGTAGCATATTGTAAAGCAGCGGCTTTTGTCATTTGAACTACTGCCCCTTTTGATGCAGCATACGGAAATGCACCTGGCTCGCCTACAACTCCTAAAATAGAAGCTGTGTTCAGTACCACGCCACCGCCAGTTTTTAAAAACTCTTGAATAGCATATTTCGTGCCGAAAAAGACACCGTCTTGGTTCACTCTGATGATTTTATGATAGTCATCATATGACATCTCATGTACTTCCCCTAAACTGCCGATGCCTGCGTTGTTCACAATGATATCTAATTTACCGTAATGTTCTACTGTTTTTGCCACTAGGTTCTTAACAGATTCTTCATTACCTGCATCCAGTTGAACAAATAAAACATCTGATCCATTCGTTTTTAATTCAGATTCAACGGCTTTTCCTCCTTGTTCATTGAAATCACCGATAACGACTTTTGCTCCTTTTTCTGTGAAAGCTTTTACGGTTGCTAAACCAATTCCACTTGCTCCACCTGTTACAATTGCTACTTTTCCATCCAATTTACCCATATTTTAAGCCCTCCTGAAATATACCTTGTTAAAGTTAACCAGTTTTATTAAATAACGATTAACGTTATTATTTTGAACAAAATAATATAATATAACCGACTAATGATGTTCTTTGTAGAAAGATTGCAATCATATTCTAAATTGATTTATCAGATTCAATAAAAAAAGAGATCGCCGTAGCCATCCCAATTTTTAACCCTTGCACCCGATAGTTGAAGAATATATTAAGTTAATAAACAAAAAAAAGCGTTAATCCTTCTGGGATTACGCATACGTTACTTGATAAGTAAAAAAGATTAAATTAATCTGTTATCAATTTAATAAATCATTTTTTCTATGATTTTTAGGAAGAACTCCAAATTTAGCAATTAAAAGAACCAGAAGAAAGATAAAACAACTAATGGCGGTATTATCAGCTGTAATTATACTTAACTTGATTATTTGCATAGCAACTAATACGTTTAATATATAAGAAATGAGAAAACCCAAAAGTGACACACTAATTAGATAATTGCCGAACAATGACTTGTTATCATTAGGTACAAATGTTTTATTAGATTTTTGAATAGTCAAGGTATGTTGAATTTGTCTTACTAAACCGTATATACAGCCGATTATTAGAAATACAACCACTACGTAACCAATTACATCATCCATCTTCTACACTTCCCGTTTTTCATTTTTACACCAGTAATAGTAAGCCTTTTTCATTTCAATGATCCTGCCCCGTTATCTAAAAAGAAAAATGACCGCCGCAGCGATCGTCACTTTTTTACTAATGCCCTTCTTGTTTAAGTCTGATTATTTTCCAAGCAGACGACCACCTTACCCTTGGCGTGTCCTTCCCCAAGATAACGAATAGCATCTGCAACCTGACTTAATGAGTATCGTCTATCTATAACTGGTACAAGTTTACCAGCAATGAAAAGTTCTTTTAAATAATTCTGGTCATTTTTGTTTGGTTTATGAACAAGGATAGCCATTTTCTTACCCTCAGTTTTATAAATGATGGGTCCAAGCAGCAATAGTTGCAGGATTAGAGACATGGAGCCTCCAATCATAACATATGTTCCTTTAGGATTTAATACACGCTTATAGTCGAAGATAGACCGAGTTCCTACAACATCCAGAATCAAGTCATACAACTGTCCTTTTTGTGTAAAATCTTCTTCAGTATAATCAATAACATGGTCTGCACCAATGGATTTAAGTGTATCTAATTTTTTCTTACTGTCCACACAAGTTACTTCAGCCCCATATAATTTGGCAATTTGCAATGCAAAGGTCCCAACACCTCCACCAGCACCATTAATTAAGACCTTTTTTGCTTCTTGAATTTGTCCTTTATCACGAAGTGCCTGCAGAGCTAGAACTCCAGCTTGTGGTATCGCAGCTGCCTCCTCAAATGTCATATTGGCTGGCTTTAACGTCAATGCCTCTTCATTAGCGCTTACATATTCCGCAAATCCACCCCAGCCACACCAGGATATGTCTCCAAATACTTCATCCCCTACAGAGATATGATTTACTTCGCTACCAATTGCTTCAACCCTTCCTGCTATATCAGCACCGAGAATGTTATATTTTGGTTTTAGAAGACCCCCGAGACGAGCCAGGAATGGTTTACCTCTAAGAAGGTCCCAGTCCCAGGAATTTATAGAAACAGCGTGAATCTTTACCAATACTTCATTTTGTTTTAGAAAAGGTATTTCTATTTCTTTCAAATTAAGAACGTTAGTTGTTCCGTATTTATTGTATACAATTGCTTTCATTCTGAGTTCTCCTTCAGATTTGAGTATTGACAAAATTTTATTCTGCTGCTGACTTAAGGGGTTTCGAAGAAGTTATAAGAGTGCTCTTCTTTGGAGTATTCAAATTTTTAGACTACCTTTATGAATATCAATCTAATATATATATGGAAGACTATTCTTCAATATAACTACTTCAATAAAGGAAATATAAATCCTTCAAAAACCTCGATATAAACATCAATAATTTTGCCTGTTGAAAAGAAAAAGACTTTACTCCTCAATGAAGTAAAGTAGCAGTTGTCAAACTTAATATAGGAATGCTTTAGGTCTTTGTTTGACAAAAGATAAAATGGTCATCAGGATTCCAAACGTGTAGATCATCTGCACGATATCCTCGCAACCACAAAACTCCATTAATTCGTCTAAGATAAAAGCCTTTTGGAAAATCATCGTCTTCATACAATATCTCCGACGCTATTGTGATGGAGCCTGATGGGGCTTGATTTTGTTGCAAAGGATTCCCCCAAAAACCTTCAGGCTGATCCAGATATTCTAATCTTAGGTAAGGTCCCAGCTCAAGTGGACACAATTCCAAACCTAGTTCGCTCGCTTTTTTAAAGATTTGAACCGTTGTAGCTCCATCTGGAAAGTCAAGGTCACCAACGGTTAGTTCTACAGTCCGGAGAGTGTACTTTGTATCAGTAGTGATAAATTTATCATCAGCTAATAACTTGTCTCCATACTCATTTATCATGATAGAGTTTTGTTCCAATTTCTTAATAAGCTGCGATTTCGTGAATCCCCCAACTTCTATTTCTCTCGTAATAACTGGGCAATCAGGGTATATTTTTCTATTTTCAAAACGCAATCGTAATCACTCCTTACATATTGGTATATAGACTGAAAAAAGATAATTAATTACATTAAAACATTCTGCAACTACCCCTAAATTCCTTTGTTGAGCTAACTTGACTGTTACGTCTATTTATAACTAAATAAAATAAAGAAAAGACCGGCATCAAAAGGCGGTCTCGATCAACTAATGTACCAAAGTTTGTTATTGACGTGGTGCAAACAACATTACCGTAACACCAACTATGCATATACCGGCACCTAACCAATCATATAAATCAGGCGTTTTTTTATCAATGCCCCAGCCCCATAGAACTGATAGAACGATAAATACACCACCGTAAGCAGCATAAACTCTGCCGAATGTTGGAAATGTTTGCAATGTAGCAACAACACCGTATAAAGCTAAGGCTATCCCACCAAAAACACCCCAATAAAAAGGTTTACCTTCTCTTAGCCAAAGCCAAATTAAATAACCTCCACCAATTTCAGCAAGACCTGCAATGGCAAATAAGACAACTGCATAAACCAATTCATACACACCCTTCTAGAACCTAAACAACATTGTAAATATAACATATCTATATTGAACTATCCTCGTTACCTAAAGTTCAAGCTTCACACCTCCCAAGCACTAACATTGTTTCCAAAACTTCTTTCTTGAATTGATGTGAATTGCGTGTAAAATATAAGTTAAATGTATAATTTAAATGTTTTCTAGGGTTCCGCAACTTAAAAGTTGGTCTGGTCCGAGAGAAAACTCACAGCTTTAGCTGTGCCACGGAAGGATAAAAGCCTGGGAGAAACTGTATTACAGTTATCTCTCAGGCTTTTTTTGTTTTCCGGGGAAAATAAAATCGGAGGTGTTAGTTAGATGAATACAAACTGGATTAAGGTATTTGTGGCTGCTTTTTTTGAAGTATTTTGGGTAATTGGATTGAAACATGCTAATGATTTTTGGACTTGGACTGGGACAGTTATTTCCATCATCATCAGTTTCTATTTAATGATTATGGCGGGACGAAAACTTCCCGTAGGAACTGTTTATGCAGTTTTTGTAGGATTAGGCACGACAGGAACTGTTATTTCTGAAATTATATTTTTTGATGAACCATTCAAATTAAGTAAAATTCTTTTGATTTTACTATTACTAATAGGTGTCATCGGTTTGAAAATAGTTACAAAGGAGAACGTAAAAGAAGGGGCTGATTCCTGATGGCGTGGGTTTCTTTAATCTTAGCAGGATTGTTTGAAATGTTTGGCGTTACTATGATAAATAAACTTCATAAGGATCGTAATTGGAAATCAATTGTTTTATTAGTTCTTGGATTTGGGGCAAGCTTCATATTTCTGTCTTATGCAATGAAAACACTCCCTATGGGGACAGCTTATGCAATATGGACAGGAATTGGTGCATCTGGAGGAGCCATTCTGGGAATGTTTTTATATGGTGAATCAAAAGATTGGAAAAGGTTGGTCTTCATAGCTATGGTTCTAGGTGCAGCGGTAGGACTAAAACTTGTTTCATAATATTCCTTTTATATTGCCTTTTGATGTAGGTAAGGTTAGACAGAAGAAGCCTAAATTTCACAGCATGGTGATGTGGGATTTAGGCTTTTCTTATTAAACTGCACTATTTAAGTGCAAAAATTCATTCGCTTCTCAATTTATAATCTAAATTTCTTTGATACCAAGATGACTAGTCTGGTTTTTGTGAAAAGACTTAATGATTCTGATTCACCTCTGATCCAAGAGGTGCCTCTTCTGGAAGCTTATACGAAGCGCTAGGAATTTTTCGTGGCTCATTATTAATGGTATCTGAAGAATACACCAATATTCTAACGGTTCCACCGTAAACATTTGATCGAATCAATATAGGCTGGTTGTAATTGTTCGTAAAGCGGAAATCGGGTCCATACCAGCTAACAGTAGCGTCTCTTCCTGAAGGTACATAGCCAACCCGTTTGCTATGGGAGTATCGTTCTGTAATAGTCAATCCCGCTTTATCTACTGCATTGTACAACGTTGAAGAAATTTGGCATATTCCACCACCAATGTCCTCCGACAATTCACCCTTTACGATAACAGGTGCCCGCTTATAGCCCTTTTCCTTCGTTCGTTTTCCGACTACTTTATTAAAGGAAAAAGTCTCTCCAGGAAAAACAACATGGTTATTGATTGCTTCACTTGCAAGTAAAATATTATGAGAACGCTCTCTGTTATTTGAATTAAAATAGGTAGCATAATGTCCAATTCGATTTACTTTTATATGTGAGAGCAGTTCGCTGTCCACGTTTGGAAATATTGTATGCATGGGAGCTTCTACGTAAGAGGAACCTTTATTGAAAAAATATGTATAAAACAAACGTGTGAACGCCTCATGGTCCAGTTTATACCCTACTTTTTCTGAAACAATATTACCATTGTTATCCAGAGTAGCGTTTGTTGGCGGTTTATAGATGGTCTTATCTAGTTTTTGAATAAATTCATTGTAGTTTTTTTGATCAATAAGCGGAATATCCATTAATGGGTTTGAAAAATAGACGCGATTAACATTTGCAATTATTTTTCCTTCATGACTAACGACTAAATTGTCAGGAAGATTGTTTTGACTTCCTATCAATAATAATACTGACAACCAGATGAATTTCATAAGATAGCCTACCTCCCAAAGTTAGTATGGGTATCTGGATACCTTTTCATGTGTATATATACACTTAAACTTCCTAAGTTTCATGAGAGGCTGTAGTCCTTTAAATTCAAACAATAAAGTTATTTAATTTAAAAGCCAAACAAGCATAACCCCGTTCTGAATTTAAGACGGGGTTAAAAATATAGTTGTTTAATTTTTGATGTGAGATACTTCATACTTAAAAGATATAATAATAAAGTCATAAAAAAATCCCAGGTTTATTTAACAGCGCTCGAAACAGGGGCAGGGCTCAGACGCGACAAGAACCGGTTAGACTGCTTTCTTGAGCACTCCCGAGGGCTCAACTATACCCCAGGGCTCGTATTCGTAACCTTAAATATAATGCTTGTTCTAATAGTGGTAGTTTCATCTACTTTAGTTCTTTCAAGCTCTAGCTTATCTGTGTCTATACCTTGAAATAGGCTTAATCCTTTTCCAAGAAGAACAGGCATAATATCTATCTGTAATTCATCGCATAGCCCTGAATTAAGGCACTGCTGAATGGTGCTTGCACCACCTATTACCTGAACAATCTTATCACCTGCTGCTTTCTTTGCCTGAGAAATAGCACTCTCAATGCCAGCAGTTACAAAGGTAAAGCTAAGTTTGTCATTTCCCTTGGGATACTTTTCTGGAGGTGTATGTGTCAAGACAAAAATGGGAACTTGGAATTCATAATCATCGTTAGCCCACAAAAATGGGTCTGCCATCTCATACACACGCCTGCCCATAATAACAGCGCCGGTGTCTTTAGTCATTTCCTTAAAAGAAGGAGCCTCAAGAAGTTCTTTAAAATCTGTACTCAGTTTTCTTGCGCTTCCGTTACGGTCATTAATAAAGCCATCCAAAGACATGGTCATACCAGCCATTACTTTTCCCATAGAGAACCTTCTTTCCTATACTTTTTGTTAGTCATTGCTATAGTACTTTTTGTAAACGTCTTGTAGGATTTTGACAAAACATCTTGTCTGTGAATTCTGCTGTCAATTTACCAATATTTTAACATATCGTATTCAACAATATGGGCCGATTGTTGAATAGAACGACTCGTATTTTTTATAAGACTTTATTGTAAATTAAACAACTTTATTATCTCTGTACACGAGAGAGGGAAAAATGAAATACGACGAAATGGAATTTGAGTTTTTTCAGGGATAGAACCTTCGATTGAAGTGATTGCTGAGTCAGAAGAAGTAAAAGAAGTGATAGAGAATTAATATTTCTCATAAAAGACTTAAAACGTGTATATGTTAAAGTTTTTTATAGTAGGATTTTTTGCTACGCAGTACAAATATAATATGCAGTAGTTTATTCTATTATCAGGAGCAAAAAATACGCTCTTCTTAATGAATTTGATTTGATTTTGACGGATTGTACTTAATCTAGTTTAATAAGCCTTCGAAACGAAAAAAATTAACAATAATTAATATAGAACATATTAAAATTGAGGATTAGTCAAGATTAAATACATATTTTTAAAGGAAAACAGAATTAAATAGGAGATGTAATATTTGAATAAGCGGATGGTTATTTTTTTGTTTTCTTTGTTATTGTTAATTGGATGCAATGGCAACAAAATCAAACGAAACACAGAACTAGAAAAAGATATTAATTCTTCTATTATTATGGTATCAGATAATAGTGAAAGCGAAGTAAATATAAAGGACTTAGCAAATTTCGAATGGGACAAGGCATTTTTAATAAATCCGTATACTCCACAAGAAGAGATAGAAAAACAAGTAGGCGTTAATTTCAAAGACCCAAGTAATATTAGTTCAAGAGATGATATATATTTATTGATATTCCTAAATAACGGCAAAGTAGTTCAGTATGCAGAAATAAATCGTTTGCAAACCTCTTTTAACTTAGCTGATAAAGAGTATCTTACGCCCTCTAATGATTTAATGAATATAAAAAGGTAACGAAGCATTATTCAACTAGTGGCGATTTTTTAATAAGAACAGTTGCTTTTTTACTAACGGAGGCGTTTCTACAATAAGTGGAGACGCTTTTTTAATGAGATTAATGTTGGATATGCTACACCTGACGAGAGGTAGTAAACTACTTACCAGAATGGGCTCGATATTCCTAATGTGAATATAAGTATCCATACGACAAAATGATTATATTTTGTACAATAAAAATGTGGAGGAAAAATAGAAAAAGAAGTATGTAAATATTTATTTAGTTCTTATTTCTGCCTATATCTGTTTCATTTTATTGAACTAATAGGAGCTAGAACGAAATAAAAGCGTATTAGAATTAGTAACGCTTGGAACTAAACCCAAGCGTTAATAGGTGTAGTATTAGTTTGTTATTCGCTATGCTATTTCAAATGCTCGAACAATACACTTACTGTTAAAGATTATCTGTATTAATTCTAGGAGTTTCTGGTTCAAGAGCCGCTGCTGCCCTAGCATTATCATTATGTCGGTCGTTTTTGTTTCTGTCTAATTTACTGTATTTTTCTATGTGTTTAGAAGTTTTCTTTTTGTCAGCCACTTTATCACCTCCTACGGATAATATGTCCAACTTTTACCTTGAAAATAAAATGGTGTAAATTAATATTTTTAAATGTTATTAACAAATCGTTAATGCGCATCAAAGTAAAAAGATCAATCATATTTGACTGACCTTTGAAGAGGAAGTGATTAATATCAATAATATCAAGAGGATAAAACAAGACGACGATTAAAGAAAGCTTGGTTTTCCGATGCTTGAAATAACATTTAAGATCTTACTTATTGTGATTTGTTCCGTTTCATTATTAGACTCCAAACTAATTGGATTAAAACAATTACCACTATTCCAATAAGAGTATCTCTCATTCTGTCTATAGCATAATGCTTTGTTTTGTGTTCAAATACGAAGACAAATAATATTGTAATAGCTGTATGATGAATGGCAATCTTATCAAATTTTAACCACTTTGTAATATAACAGCCCAATAATATTATCAGTCCTAAGTTTATACCAGTAATTTTTACATGGCTGGTAATTAGTACAGTTACGAAAATACCTATTACGGTTCCAACTATACGTTTTATTGATATGCGGACCGATTTATTAAAAGTTGATTGGACACAAAGTATTACAGATAAGGGAGCAAGGTATGGATGATGAGAACCCAAGAGTTGTGCTATTTCCCACGATATGGTTGACCCTATTGCTATTTTCCATATTAATAAAGATTTGTTTTCATTCGAATGACTGGTATTTAATGTTTTCATATCCACCTCAGAACAAGTTTACTTTAACTATAATTTGTAACGAATGAAGTTTTTTACTCATAAAAGTTCAATTAATAATAATTCACATTTCAATAATTTTGCGCTAACTTTGTGAAAATGTACTTACGAACGTGGGCGATAGTTAGAAATAACATTTTTTTAGTAAATCAAAAGTTAGAAAGTGCAAACCCAAAAGATAATGTCAATCAAAAAAGTCGGCCCCTCAATAATAAGGAACCGACTTTTCTTATTGTAATTTAATTACAATCCTTCAATAATCTTTAACATATATAATCAATTTAATGTATAAGGCCCTGTAGTTGAACAATAAAGTTGGAATCAGTCTTGCTTTAGTGCAAAAAGCCCTTGCCTTTTTTGGATAATCGCTCTCGTAACTTCAAAAAAATAATGATTTAGTAATCAAAAAATTTTCATTTCTTACTACCACGAGACCACATTAATACTGGAATCAGTAATAAGGATAAAACTCCTCCTACAAGTGACAATGTTGAATAACTTGAACCTGCTACAACCATTCCAGATAATCCTCCGCCTAATGCTCCTGACAAAGCAATACTAACATCTACAGAACCTTGCGTTTTTGCCCGAGTAGAGGCGTGGGTTGAATCTACAAGAATGGCAGTGCCACTAATTAAACCAAAATTCCAGCCAAGCCCGAGTAAAGTAAGGGCTATAATTAGTGTTGCCATTGAATCAGCCGGTCCCATAGCAGCTAAAATGCCAGAAGCAAGCAACGTAATAGCAGCAGCTATAGCCATAATAGCACGGCCGATTTTATCAACAAGATAACCTGTTATTAAAGAAGGCAAGAACATAGCACCAATATGAAATCCAATGACAAGCCCTACTTCTTTTAAACCATGCCCGTGGTGTCCCATATGTATGGGTGTCATAGTCATAATGGCCGTCATCACAAATTGGGTAAGAACCATTACGGTAGCTCCTGCAAAAATGCCTCGTCTATTTATCGGTAATGAATTTGAATTTTTCTCCACATGTACATTATCGGTTGACCTTTGTGAGGCTGATATTGCTTTTGCAACAATAAAGGGATCAGGACGAAGTAAAAGAAATATTACTAAACCAGCAAATATATAAGCTGCAGCAGCTAATATAAATGGACCTGCCAAAGCGGGTATTCCTATGAATATCGCAAACTCACCCATTACATCCACCAAGTTTGGACCCGCAACCGCACCAAATGTGGTGGAAACCAATGCCAGACTAATTGCCTTTGCCCTTTGTGTTGAGTTTGCCAAGTCAGTTCCTGCATAGCGTGCTTGTAAGTTTGTTGCCGATCCTGCCCCGTAGATAAGCAGTGAAGCAAATAAAAGTAGAATGCTATTTGTTAATGCAGAAATGACTACACCAATAGCGCCGATACCTCCAGCTAAAAACCCTGCCGCAAGTCCAGGACGGCGCCCAAATCTCTGAGAAAGACTTCCAACAAACAGTGCCGCCCCTGCTGACCCTAAAGTAAATAGTAACGTAGGAATTCCCGTTACACTATCTGTACCTAACATGTCTTGGGCAATTAGTGCACCTACTGTTACTCCCGCTGCAAGTCCTGCTCCACCGAAAATTTGGGATATGATAACAACAATTAATGTTCTTTTATATAATTGTTGTTGTTTTTTTGAAGAATGAATATAGCTTTGTAATGAAGCCGTTTGAACGTCTAATACTTCTACACTTTCTTTTTGTAACATAGACTAACCTACCTTTCTATAAACCTCTATAAAACCGCCAACTAGATTTGAATCATCATAACATGCGCAAAAAAGCCACACAATATTATTATTGTATGGCAAACAATATTAGGTTAGTTCATCTAGCAAACGTTTAAGGATTATCAATCCTCGTTCAAGCTCTTCAATTGTATTTGGCGCACAGACAGAAACTTTTTTGTTCTTCTCTAAAAGAGTAGTTTAATAAAAAAATAATGGAACTACTTCAAAATTATTTCGTCTGTTATTAATAAGGAGGTATCATAATGAATTTTTCTAAAATTCTACTTCCACTTAGTATCTTGCTGATAATTCTGGTTGGTTGTAAAAATGACTACATAAGTAGTCCCACCAGTAATCCAACGCCTAAAGAATACTTAAAGTACGATAATGCTGATATTTTTCTACTTGATGGGTATGTATTTTCAAATGCACAAGATGTTGAATGGGTAACCAAACTGGAATATGAATTAGGTAAGCAAGTAAGCGAAATAACAAAGCAAGCAGAAAAGGCATCTAAATTTGAAAATGGAACAGCAAATAGATTGCCAGTTGGAACAAAGATATTCGAAACAGATACACCAGCATACATCGCAATTGTTGATGGTGAAGAGATACCATATTTAAAAATGGTTGAAGGTTAGGGCCTTATTTAACTATTGGTATCGATTGATTAATAAACCAGTAGCTTATTGTACTAACGGGGCAGTTTAATTGAAGAATTTTGTAACAAATCTTTATTTAGGAAAGGAGGCACTCGTTTGTTTTTATATCATATGGTCATTCACAATGATATCGATGTAAATATAAGTTCCCAAACCGTTTTAAAGAAAGGATTAAATCATACTACGGCAACCAAATGGTATTCAAATAGCGGTAATTTATTTCCAGAATTAACAGATCGTTTCAGACCTGAAAATTTACCAAAATGGATAGATTTTAAAGTTGCTTTCAGAGCGGATTTGGAAGGGTATGAAAAACCTTACTATCGATTTCCTGTGTTTAGTGATAAAATTTTAGTTTTTAACTTTGATATATCAAGTGATTTGTTTGCTTATATTGAAGATATGTATGATGGTGGCAGAGGGCGTTTTGTTGAAGGAGTACCTTCAAAGGAAGATTTAATGAAACAATATTGGGCAAGTATGAATACTTTAGATGAGTTTTTGAAAAACAAGCCTTTTGATAACCCTGAGCTTTATATTTTTGAACCAGTTCCAGCAAATTTAATTGACTATATAGAGTAAATTTTTATTCTAAAGCATTTATTATACGAACGTAGCAGTTTAGTTGAACAATCCATTAGCTTTATTTCAACAATCGGGCAATTTAATGGGATTAAAGTTTAATGAACTTACTGAGCAGTGAAAGAAGAATAAAATCTTATCTCAAGAATTTAAAGGAAATTATAAAAGTTTTATAGAATATTTTTGAATGTTTTTTTAAAAAAGGAGGAATTTCTAAATGGCAAAATTGATTTATCATATTGCAATAACACTTGACAATTTTATTGCAGATTTGAATGGAGTAGCTGACGATTCTATATTTTTAAATGAGGGTGACCATGTTACAGATTTCATATCCGATATTCAGCAATATGATGCGGTATTAATGGGGGGGAAAACATATGAATACGGCTTTCAATTCGGTCTTAAGCCGGGTGAGCCTAGCCCTTATAATTTGAAGCATTATATTTTCTCAAACAAAATGCAGTTTGAATCGAATGATAAAGTAAGATTAATTAAAAATAACGCGGTAAGCTTTATAAAAGATCTCAAAAATAAGGAAAATGGAAAGTTGTGGCTCTGTGGGGGAGGTAATATGGCTGGTTCATTAATTCAACATAAACTTATTGATCAATTAGTCTTAAAAATTAACCCTGTAATGATTGGCACCGGGATACCTCTATTTGGCAGTGTTAAACCTCGTTTGAATTTAGAATTAGTTGACATGAAACAATATTCGAACGGAGTCCTTAAATCAAAGTATAATATCATTTATTCTAAGCAATAAGGGTGAAAAATAAGTATTGATTAATCTCTTACTTATTATGTATACGGGGAGTAAGAAGATGGAATTACAGACAGAAAGACTTAAAATTGTTTCTTGCACAGATTACTTATTATCAACAATTTCAACGAAGAATGCAAAATAGGAAATCATATGTTTCATTTTATTGAACTTAGGGTAGCGTCAAACCATTGTATTTATTCCTTTAAATGAAATAGATACCATATGAATTTTAGAAGGTGTTGTATAGCCGTTAATTGTCGTTTGAAATATTTTTAAGAAAAACTGTTGACACTCATGCTACTCAGTGTTACGATGTACCTGTAATAAGTAATACTCAATAGTGCGATTCCCAAAAGCTATTGAGTAAAAATTTTCCTTGCTACTAAGTTATACTGATTATAAGTCAGACAGAATAGAGGAGGCTCCTAACATGGAAAATTTAACTGAAATGCTAAAGGGTTCGTTGGAAGGTTGTGTACTTGAGATCATCAGCCGTCATGAAACCTATGGCTATGAGATTACCCGCCGCCTGAATCAGCTTGGGTTTACCGAAGTTGTGGAAGGGACTGTCTACACCATCCTCGTGCGATTGGAAAAGAAAAATCTGGTAAACATGGTAAAGAAACCTTCTGATATGGGGCCGCCCCGCAAGTTTTACTCACTTAATGAGGCTGGTCGACAGGAACTTGAATTGTTTTGGAAAAAATGGGATTTTGTAACATCGAAAATTAATGTCTTGAAGTCAAACTAACTTCATATGATAATCCCATCCGATATTTTTGGAGGGTCTTGTTCAGCGTTATAAAAAAGGAGGAAAATAACATGATGGAACTGTTCAAAAAAATAATCGGTGATAAAAAAGAATATAAAATGATGATGGCACGAGTTGAAGCTTTGCCAGAGGACTACCAGTTTGTATTTAAGAAAATTCAAAACTACATGTGGAATTTCTCAGCAGGTAACGGGATGGATATGCTGCGCATGCAGTATGAATTAATCGATTTGTTCGAAGCCGGTGCGGTGGAAGGCAGACAAGTGTTGGAAATCACTGGGGATGACGTGGCGTCCTTTGCCGACGAACTAGTGGCAAACGCTAGAACCTATGTCGCCAAGTATCGTGAAGATTTGAATCAGAGTATCATGAAGAGATTTGGAAAAAAATAAATTCAATTGATAATACTGACTGAATAGCTAGTAACAAATATGACTTATGTTATTCAGTTATATTTTTAACTCAGTAGTAAGTAATACTGATTATCAGTAATGCTAAATAGTGGAGGCAATCTATCTCTACACGGCGCTCGACTGGTAATTGTTACGCTTTATATAAGGAGGAAAAAAGTATGAACAATACAGCGATTTCTGTAAAAGGGTTAAAAAAATCTTTTAAAGACAAGGAAGTCTTGAAGGGAGTCAATTTTGAGGTGCAGCGTGGTGAAATTTTTGCGCTGCTTGGCTCAAATGGAGCGGGCAAGACGACGACAGTTAACATCCTCTCTACGCTGATGAAGCCTGATGGTGGCGAAGTAGGTATTTGCGGTTTTAACGTCCAGCATCAACCGGATTATGTTCGTCAGAGCATCAGCCTAACAGGGCAGTTCTCAGCTTTAGACGGCATGCTCACTGGGCGGGAAAACCTGATGATGATTGCAAAGTTGCGGGGAGTTTCCAATCCCGCCAAAGTCGCCGACAATCTGCTTGCAAGATTCAGCCTGCGTGACACGGCCAACCGCCGGGCAGACAAATATTCCGGCGGGATGAAGCGCAGGCTCGACATCGCCATGAGCCTGATTGGGACGCCAGCAGTCGTTTTTCTCGACGAACCGACGACAGGGCTTGACCCCGAAGCGCGTATTGAAGTCTGGGATACCATTAAGGAGCTTGCCGGCAGCGGGACGACCATTTTGCTGACGACCCAGTACTTGGAGGAAGCCGAACAACTGGCAGACCGTATCGCCATCCTGCAGGGCGGAAAAATCATCACGACGGGTACCCTTACCGAACTCAAAGAAATGTTCCCGCCAGTGAAAGTGGAGTACATCGAGAAGCAGCCGACATTGGAGGAAATTTTCCTCGCGATTATAGGCAAAAAGGAGGAGAAGTAAATGAAAAGTAAAACAAGGGTATTACAAGGACGTTTAATGCGCAACATTATGCGAAGCCCGGATACGATTATCACGGTGGCGATTACACCGATTATGATGATGCTGCTGTTTGTCTATGTATTCGGCGGCGCCATAGAGACAGGAACGGACAACTACGTTAATTATTTATTGCCGGGAATCTTACTGATGGCGCGTTTCATTACCATGCCTATCAAGCGCTCGTCGATATTGTGGGCTCATGTGTTGACTTCGCTTGTTTCCAATGTGTTTACTGTCGTGGTTGTTATCTTCGTAGCGCTCTTAATGGGCTTCCGTTCCAGCGCTGATATCCTGCATTGGCTCGCGGTAGCTGGGATACTCGTGCTCTTTACGCTGGCGCTGACATGGCTGGCGGTCATTCCCGGTTTGACAGCGGGGTCTATGGAAGGGGCGACAGCTTACTCATACCCGCTGATTTTCTTGCCATTTATCAGTTCGGCATTTGTCCCCACCGAAACCATGCCTAAAATTGTCCGTGCGTTCGCTGAGAACCAGCCTGTGACTTCAATCGTGAATGCGATTCGTGCCCTCTTGAATGACGGGTCCGTTGGCACCGATATCTGGATCGCGCTTGCTTGGTGCTTCGGCATCATGGTCATCGCTTACCTCTTTGCCAGTAAACAATTTAAGCGCCAGTTAGGGTAAGTACACTTTTATGGGATTAGACATATTAATAGTCAGCCGTTGCGATGATGCATTTGCTATCACTTGGAGGGTTTCAAAAATGCCAGGGCAAACATCGACGAAATCATGGAAACTATCAAAATTGGTGTGATGGGTGGCGGCTCGATCGTGAGGTTTGCCATTAATGCTATAGAAGAATTTACAGCGAGTATTGCTCTTTCGAAGGAAAAGAATAAAGCCCAGAGATATCATCGACAGGAAAAGAGTATATTCCGAAGCAAAATGACTTGGTAATCAATGCCATTAACATAAGGAACTATGGATTACATTTCAGTTGGAATGTGATTCATAGTTTTTTTCGTTGAAGTAAAAAATTTTATGGCAGCACGAAAAGGGAGAATTTTTCTCCCTTTATGTTTCATTTTTTTGAACTAACGGAGCTAGAGTGAAATAAAAGCGTATTAGAATTAGTAAGCTTGGAACTAAACCCAAGCGTTGAGAGGTGTTGTATTGTTTGTTACTCGGTATGCTATTTCAACTGTTTAAACAATACATTTACTGTTAAAGATTATCTGTATTAATTCTTGGGGTTTCTGGTTCAAAAGCTGCTGCTGCCCTGGCATTATCATTATGTCGATCGTTTTTGTATCTGTCTAATTTACTGTATTTTTCAATGTGTTTAGAAGTTTTCTTTTTGTCAGCCACTTTATCACCTCCTGCAGATAATATGTCCAACTTTTAACTTGAAAATTAAAGGGTGTAAAATAATATTTTTTAACGTTATTAATAAATCGATGCTTGAACGACTATAGAAGGATAGTAAAAAAATTGAACTTCAGACGGTGTATAGACATTTATAAAGGGAAAGTGGACGTTAATCGAAGAAGGATTAAGGCTTTTTTTGTTGAAGTTATTAAGCAAAACGGTAGATAGTTGAAGATGTGTAGACATTGTTGATGTATAGATTAATATAGGTAATTACTAATTTTAGGGAGAATCAAGATTTGAATGTGAAATTAAAACAATTATTCGAAGAGGACCAACATGACCTTAGAACAATGCCCCACGATAGAATAGAACGTGATAGAGAAAGGCGAAATGAAGTTGAAATTATTCTTGATAATGGTGGTGCTACAGTTGCAATTGATTTTATACATGCAGCGATTATCTATCAACATGGTGAAGCATTAGAAGATTGGTGGCAAGCATACAAATTAAGTGTAAAAGCTATAAAATTAGGTTTTCAACCAAAAATGTTAGCGGCTGTAGCGATGGATAGGTGGTTATTGCGTCAAGGTAAACCTCTTAAATATGGTAATCAAGTAATTCCTTTTGGTGGTGTTTATCGAATCCCTCAATTAGACCAAAATACAACAGATGAAGAAAGACATAAATGGGATGTTCCGTCACTAAAAGAGTTATTTTCTTTTCAAAATCTTCGTGGATTTATGGGTTATGAGATTGTAAGTACACTAGAAAATACAAATCTAAAAGTAAATGTTATCAAGTTAGAAAGACACCCTGCACATAGCCCTCCCCTTAAAGGTATTCCTTGCGAAACAACAAGTGATAATCGGATAATCTATGAGAACTCCTATGGTTGGAAATGGGTAGAAGATTGCAATGGTTCTTTCAGATTAGGTTGGTTATTAATGCCTGATGTTCCAGAATTAGCACATACAGTGGCGGATGAAGGAACACTTACAATGGAAAAAGTCGTATTGAATGGGCAATCTTGTATTCTGGTTAAATATAACCAGAGCATTACCCTCTATGTTAGAAGCAGTAAAGGAATATGGGCTATAACAGGGGTGGATTATAAGAATGTAATTGACAAAGCTTTAAGTCTATTAAGAATTTCTTCTTGAAAGAACGGGTAGGCTAGTTGTAGATAACATTTCTTTGTAAACAAAAAGTTTGAAGGTGCAAACGAGGATTATTTATAGAATGTGAGAAAGGCTGTGGAGTTATTTGAGAGGTTATAAAGCAATGTTATTTGATTTAGATGATACCTTACTGGATAGGAATAAGGCAGTAGATAAAATGTTTTTAATTATTTTAGAACAGTGTTATGAGGATGTTAAACATTCAGCAAAGAGTGAAATGCTACAAAAATTTAAAGAGTATGATAATAAAAGCTATGGATATAGTGATAAAACAAAAGTTTTGGAATCATTTTTTGATGATTTTCCACCAAAACATAGATTGCCACGTAATTACATTCAAGATTTTTGGAATCATAATTTTCCTTATTGTTTTTCTATAAACCAAAATACTATAAATATCGTAAATGCTATAAAGATGCAAGTTAAAGTTGGAATTATAACAAACGGCTCAACTCAGAGGCAGAAAGCAAAAATAATTAACACTAATTTAAATAGTTGTTTTGATACAATCATTATTTCTGAAGAAGTCGGATTTAGTAAACCTGACAAACGCATATTTGCATTAGCACTAAATAAGCTTAATGTGCAACCGGAAGACACAATATTCGTTGGCGATGACATAGAAAAGGATATTGGTGGTTGTCAAAATGCAAATATAAAGGGCATATGGTTCAATCCTCATATGATCAAGAATGATACCGAAGTAAAACCATATGCCGAGATCAGATCTTTTGATAGATTATTAAGTTATATTACATAAACAAAGTTGTTCTACTTCACAATTTAAATAAGAGGTGTAAAGAATGAAAAAAATCCTTCTAACTATGCTTTCTACAGTTCTTTTCTTAGGACTAGCAGCTTGTTCTAACCTAAATAAACAAGGAAGTAATAATGTCCAGAATAGCAACGAGCAAGGCGAAAAGGTTCACAAAAATGATGATGTGAGAGAAATAGTATGGAAGCAATTGTCTTCAGAACAAAAAGACTGGATTGATGGTGATTGGAAAGATGGAGTGGTATCAAAAATAACACTGAATGAAAATATGATGTCTGGGCTTGATGATAAATCCTATGAAGGAAAAGAAGTGTATTTGATTGATTTTCCCACCAAAAGTAAATCTATTCCAAACAATATGATTGTTTATGCGGATGTGAATACTTTCGATTACATAGGTAACGGTCTGGTAGATTAAAATATGACTTTTTACGATGAATTAAAGTTCCTTCTTCAGTGATAGTTTTTTGGCTTGTTGATCCTGTTATATATAAGTCCTCCTAAATTTGATGCTTAACAATCTTTTAATAAAAAAACTCGGTATATCCCGAGGGGTGGAACCATATTTAAATGATGAACTGTGAAGATTATTAACCGGATATCACCATTTCAAAATAATTGTTTTGACTGTGCATTAAGATAGACGCTTTGTTGTTATAAGTTTTGTTCGCTTCGTATTTTATTGAGTAATGCTCGGCAACCAACTGAAATAAGACGATACGTCTCATCAAAATCACCTGTGTAAAATGGATCGGGGATATCTTTCCTGTATTTGGTCAAGTCGAGTAGCCTAATAATCTTTGGGTGATTAGGCTTGCCTGTTATCCTGTAAATGTTTTTTAAGTTGCTTTCGTCCATCCCAATAATATAATCGAACTTCCAAAAATCTTTTCTCTTTAGTTGGCGTCCAATAAGTCTATCAGAAGAGATTTTGTATTTCTTTAGAATATCAAGAGTTCCTTCGTGCGGAGGGAAGCCGATTTGCCATAGACTGGTTGCAGCAGAATCTACTGCGATTTGGTTTGTTAAATTTTCTTTTTTGACTAAGTAACGAAACAAAGCTTCAGCCATCGGTGAACGGCAAATATTCCCCCGGCACACAAATAAAACGTTAATCATGATTGCTCCTTTTTATAACTTATTTTTTTCCATTTAATAGTCTTGATTGTAATGAATTATGTATTTACAAAATAGTGAATGGAACCGTGTGTTGTTTTGCACACTCGAGCCATTATTAGAGTCTTTTAATACCAAGCTGCTCTCTGAGGTTAAGATTAGAAACATAAAATGATCTATACTTCATCTGCCATTTACAAAGCCTTTATTGTCTTTTTTTATTTTCAACATATGTATAATACAGAAATATGGAAGGGCGGCTGTCCTAATTTTAGAGACTGTTTCCCAGAAGTCTTTGTGAAAAGTCGTCATTATTTAGGGGTTTAAAGAGGGTGCGATAATCGAAAAAGGATTAACACTTTTTTGGTTGAAGTTATTAAGCTAACGGAGCAGTTTAGTTCAATTAAGAAAGTAATGATAAAAGGGGGGGAACAGATTGAAAAAAGTAATACTGTTTTTATCTCTACTAGGTGTTTTGTTAGTTACTTCGGGTTGTTTGAATGAAATGATTGGGCAGAAAATAACTATACAGAAACGAATTGGTGAAGAAAATATTTTTGAAGACTTTAAAGAAGTCACTAAAAGAAAACAGGTTAAAAAAGCGATAGATATAGTTAAAAATGCTAATTGGGAAAATGAAAAAGTAGAAATGGCAAGCTATGCTGACTATCAATTTCAATTTCCACCAAAGAATTACACCGGCAGCGAGGGCAAAATGGCATCTTATTTACTATGGATTAGCTCAAATGGTGAAAATCTGGAGATAGTTACCGATGGCGATAGATATGTGAAATTAAAAAAACAAGAGTCAACAGACCTATATAAAATTTTAACAGGAGAAGAATTAATAAAATAATACCTATCTTCTTATACTCTTCAACTAATAGGGGCTTTAGTAACAGTATTAAGGTTCCTTGCAAACAATAATAAAAGATGCTATTCTGAAATTACATTATTTTTGTTCGGTGTAAAGGATTGTATTAGTAAAAATTTTTCGTCTTGATGATCACTAAGAGCAAGGATAGTAATACATTGGTGTGCTAACACACTAGGAGGCAACAAATATGGAAAAAGGTAAAGTAAAATGGTTTAATGGCGAAAAAGGTTTCGGATTCATCGAACGTGAAGGTGGAGAAGACGTATTCGTACATTTCTCAGCTATCCAAGGCGAAGGCTACAAAACATTAGAAGAAGGTCAAGAAGTGACTTTTGATGTTGAGCAAGGTCAACGTGGAGCACAAGCAGCTAACGTTCAAAAGGCTTAATTATAATGCCAAAAATAGAAAGACTCTTTTTTAGAGTCTTTTTTTTATTTCTCTTTAAAAAAATCCCCACTCATTAACGAGTAGGGAGCATGAAAACAGTACATCAAATGGTTAACACATTGTAACATATAATTTGTAGGATTCCTAATTTCCATCACCTAAACTAAACGTATCTTCTAAAATAGAATTCAACGAAAAAGTGATTATTGTGAATGATTATACTTAAACAAACGGGGGCGTTTCTACAAATGGATAATGTTAAATGGATAAATGGTGGCTACAAAGAGGATAACCGTATTTTTGGTTCGGAGTATGAAGCTAAAGAATGGACAGATGCTTTATATCCAGATTTTGTTGCTTATTTAGGTAATCAAATTAATGTAGGATATGCAACGCCAGATGAAAAAGTAATGAAATATTTAGCATCTGTTTTGCCTCAATGGACTGATTATAACAATTTACAAGTTGATATCTGTACAGAAAAAACAAAAATAGACGGCCAAACTATCTATAAAATTTGGACACAGCAGAAGATATGAACAAGGAAAGATTGTGAAGTAATGTACTTAAAGTAATGGGTGCGATAGTCCAAGAAGGATTATCGCTTATTTTTGTTGAAGTAATTGTACTAACGGGCAGATTAGTTTAAGATTTATATTTAACTTGTGTCCAACAATCGGGCCAGATTGTTGGAGAAATCATTTAAAGAAAAGCGTTATGGATGAAGAACGGTGCAGGTTTCATAAAGAAGAACAGTTGTATTTTAACAATATTTTTGGGAATCTTCTTAATTAATATAAAAGTAATTTTATTCTTTATACAGTAGGGGGAATAGTAATGTCAGAACAGATGGTTATATGTGAAAAGTGTGCAGGAGTAATTAAAAATAGAGATGATTTAGTAACAGCGGTATTATTATTTGCTGTTGTTCCTTACCATGAGAGTTGTTATGCAAGTGACTTAAAAGGAGTAAAATCGTTCTTTTTAGATAATCAACCTCTTAATGGATTTTCTGGTAATCTCATATTTATTTTATCTATTATAATTGCTTTTTTATGGTTACTTTTTGCCGATAGTAAATGGTATTCAATCATAGCCCTCTTACCAATAGGTTACAGAATTTATTCTTATTTCATTTATGAAATACATACTAAAAAATGAGTTGCTCGATGGTGATTTTTCACTAACGGGTGCTTTAATCTAAGAAGGATTAAGGCACCTTTTTGTTGAAGTTATTAAGCTAACGGGGAAGGATAGTTAAAGAAGAAGTTGTTTATTAACTTCACAATTGACTTGAAAGAGCGACACAAAAAACGAATAAGTGAGAGAAATTCTTGTTTTAAGGAGGATATTCAACTGGTAATTTTTGCATGGTTAAAGAGCGCTGGGCTAAGCGCTCTTCGTGAGGTGAGTAGTATACGTTTCGGATAATTTTGGTAGGTTTATAGCTTTAATAATTGTGATGCACAAATGCTGTACCAACAATGATTAACAAAATGAACAGTACAACGATCAACGCAAAATTGAATCCCATACCGCCACCATAGCCACTACCATAGCCACCGTAACCTCCGCAGCATCTCATAATATCACATCCTTGTATATATTGATCGCCATTCGAAAGGTGGTTAGTTCAGTTTATGTGAGTTTTAATGAAATGCGTTAGTGATAAGCGGACAAGGCGAAAAATGGTTGTTTACTAGATGTTGTAGTGGAGTGACGATAAAGACAGAAAATACGTTGTAGTAGATATTAAGCAACACTTAAACAAATATTTTTTCATTTGTTTTTCATTTGTTTTTTCATAACGAAATTTAATAGTGTTATAGCTTTGCGTTCGACATGATTAGAACTAATGATAGTAAATCCATGGCGTTTTGCTGTAACACTCACGTATGTTATTAATTCCTGCATGTTTAATTTAAGTGCATGGATTCAAGTTTCTGAAGTATAGTAGAGGCGTTTAAAGAAATATAACATAGAACTGGAGGTTCATAATGGAAGCAGTAATTGTAGATAAGTCAGCAATAAAATTAATTGGTTTAGCTACTAAAGTTACACTTTTTGATGTGCAACAAAACAAGACAACTCTTAAATTAGCTTCGAATTTTCAAGAAATAAGATCAGAAATTAAAAATTGTATTAATGAAAGAGAAGTATTTGGACTTTCTACAGACCCTGAGAATTATAATCCTGTAACAGACCATTTCGAATTCTTTATTGGTGTTGAAGTTTCTTCAGATGTCGATATTCCCGATGGAATGGTTTACAGAGAGACTCCAGCAAATACTTATGTCTTATTTACATTCAAAGGTCCGTTTGAAAATGCAGGAGCCGTGCACGCTTATTTATACTCTACGTGGTTAAACCAAAGTGGATATGAACTTTCTGGACTGTATAATATTGAAATCTACGATGAACGACATCAAGGTCCTGAGTCTGAAGAATCAATAACCGATATTTACTTTCCGATTCGAAAGATACTATAAAATTCACTGCTTACAGAAGGTGCCTGTTAACTACCGGGTGCGTTAATCGAAGAAGGATTAACGCTTTTTTTGTTGAAGTTATTAACCAAACAGTCAGAAGAGTTGAAGAAATCTTCAAAAGGTGGAGTGGAATTATGATTTCATATATTTGTAAAGTTTTATTTGTTGCCATCATTGAAATTTCTATTTTATGGGGAATCTCAAGTTATTTCGAATTTGATATTATAACGATTTTGTTTTTGGGATCAGCCTTCTTAGCACTTTTTGCTTTTATGATTGGTGCAAGTGGCGACTTTTTTACAAAACGGGCGGAGATGGGGGTGTTCAGATTAATGGCAGGTGCATATACACCAAAACATGAGAAAATAACACTAAGGGTTGGACCATTCTTGGTTGGCTCAATCTTGAGCTTAATTCTTTCTTTTATCTTGGCCTATATTTAATTTTATTAGTTTAAAATAAAAAAAGACGAATCAATATTTTGTAATGGGTTCCGTATAGAGGTACAAAAACATAAATACTACTTTAAAAAGTATAAAAAGTAAAATCATATTGAATGTAATTCGCATTAAATTTGACACACAAAAAAGCACTCCCAATGATTTGAACCAATAAAGCTAGACAAAATTAGTTAGACAGCTTCAACCATTTGAGCGACCGAGCGAGCTAGCATTATGATGAACAATTATACTCAATTGATGAGGATTGACGCTTTTTTTGTA
The DNA here is from genome assembly GCF_022900255.1 of Lederbergia wuyishanensis. Taxonomy (GTDB): domain Bacteria; phylum Bacillota; class Bacilli; order Bacillales; family Bacillaceae_C; genus Lederbergia; species Lederbergia wuyishanensis. Next base: position 182,564 of record NZ_JALIRM010000002.1, on the reverse strand, counting down.
GAATTTATTTTACTAACGGGCAGTTTAGTTTAAGACTTATATTTAACTTGTGTTCAACAATCGGGCTAGATTGTTGTATAAGTCATTTATAGAAAAGTGTTATGGATGAAGGAATTGTGTTGATATTCACTAATTTATTGGGAGTTAGAAGATGAAAAATAAAAAAAGAAATAGAGACGGCTTTTTTAAAGATACCTTATTTGAATCCATATCTGAAGTGGTATGGAACATCTTAATGTTTATACCAAGAATGATAATTCGCTTAATAGCGAACATTTGGTGAAGTAGTTAGTCAAGATAGGACTAACAAGGGCATTGAAAATAAGTCTTTTTTTATGTAAAAGGCCATTTTTTATATTGATGGAATGAGTTCTGCTTTTTTTGCGGTAAGCTTTTTTTATGAAATATATCAAAATAACCGTACGGAAAAAGAAGTATTTGAGGCAGCTCGTAGTACAGATTCCAAAACAATGCTTTTTGAATGGTTCCAATAGTTTTTCAGGATTCTCTCAAACAATTATATTTTTATGAAAGATTGCACTTAAGCTAACGGGCATGTTAGTTCAATAAGAAATCACAAAAGGAAGAGCATTTACTATAAAATAAGATTTGACGTATTAATGTCTAATAAAAAAATAATGCAAAAAATTGAAATGATACACATTAGTATTACTTACACGACAAAATAAAAATATGTGGAGGTTAGTAATGTTATTTATGATATTTGGGGTTATTGCAATAGTAGCAACTTTTATAAATCTTTATATGTATAAAGCAGGAAAGGATTATAAGCTTGCTATGGCGATGGGATTATCATTTACAGCATTAACACTTTGTGCAGAATACAGTCTTGTATCGGTGTGGGTAGAAGTTGAAGATTGGGCAGCTTTAATGGATGTAGTACCTGGTATGGAAAGGGCATTATGGTTTTTGACAATTGTTTCTATCTTACTAAATATAGCACCTATACTTTTAGAACGAAAAGGTAAGAAATAATTACTTATTGTCACATCATTTATATAATATGCAATTAATGTGTAAGTCTTTATGTATAACTAAAGGGTGCGATAGTCCAAGAAGGATTATTGCTTATTTTTGTTGAAGTTATCATACTAACGGGCAGTTTAGTTTAAGTACATTTCTTCACAAAGTAGAAAAAGCTGATCTTCCAAATAGGAAAATCAGCTTTTTTATTACTCAAATGTACGTCCGGCTTGAAATCAACACACTGAAGCGTTCATCCCATATACAGTCGCTGTATCCCATTTTCCCGGGGGGATTAAGCCCTTGGTATATATGCGTTTTCAAACATCAAATATACTTCTTTTAACATCAACTGCACTTTTTCTAACGTCTAACTATCAAACGATCACTTCGAAAAGGATTTTGATTAATTACAGCAATCCTTTTTAAATCGTAGTATTGTTCACTTTATGCCATTTATTTATCTTAAATAAAAAAAGTTTACCCTTCCAGAAGGAACTTTTTAGGCATATTTTATTGTAAACGGTATATGATTGAGCTAATTGTTTACCTCCAATAAGAAGGAGGAAACCGGAATTTTCCTCTTATTACATTGTTCAAAGTAATGCAAAAACGTCTAAATGGCTTAGGAGGTAGGGAGATGAAATTTAAGATTTTACCATCAAAAAATACAGAAGCATACGAATTGTTAAAGATTCAAAGAGAAGCGTTTTATTCCGATTTAATGAAATATAAGGATTACGATACAAATCCAGCAACTGAATCATTGGAATATTTTTTATTTAAAATGCAAAACTCTTTGCATTATTCTATTTTTGTTGAAGATAAGCTTGCAGGCGGAATCTGCATTGTCATACAGACCTATACTCATTATTATTTGTCTTCGATTTTTCTTAGCTCTCGATTTCAAAACAAAGGTTTGGGTTCTAAAATAGTACAGGAGCTAGAAAGACGATTCCCTCATGTACGAAAGTGGTCACTTCATACCCCAAAAGATGATCATCGAAATCGCCATTTTTATGAAAAACTCGGCTTTAAAAAAACAGGGCAGGAACCAATAAACCAGTACTTGACACTTATAAATTATGAAAAGAATATGCGGTAAATTTAGCCGTATTCATGATACTCCCAGGTTAATTATTGCCAATGAAAAATCAAACCATCAGCCTTCGCAAAACATCACAATGTTTTGGTTGAATTATAAAAAGTGATACCAGTTAACGGCATCACTTAACAGATCTACGAGTTAAAAGCTTTTCTTGTTCATATAGTTTTTAAAAACATGAAAACGAAATAATTCTTCTTGTATCAATACCAAAAATGAACCAGGATATACCATTCCATCTGAAACCAGCAACAGATCTTGGACCTACGAAAATCGGATAAAACCAAAATCCTTCACCATTGCTGAGCCATAAAAAGGTATTACGAAACAGGCACAACCTAATTGCTCCAGGATCAACAGCAAATGGTGAAGCAGTTGCTTGTTGAGGGATAAATGGTGGAGGAGGAGCAGTTGGAGCTGGTGGAATTTGTGATCCGGGTAGACCTGGAAAACCTGATGGTCCCGCAAACCCTGGTCCTGGTAACCCCGGTAAACCTGATGGTCCCGGAAACGAGGGCACTGGTAAACTTGGAAATTGACGCTCCAATTGCTGATCATAATTTATATTGGAGTATACTGTTAGATTATTCACTTAAAAGTTCACCACCTTATATTTTAAATAAATCTCTAAAGTATTAGTATGTTGTACGGCCTTTTGTGAAGCTTATTCACAGTATAAATTACTGCCTATTGCTTTTGAAAAATATGGTATTTGGCAATTAAAAAAATGTTGCAGTATGTTTTTTGAATTTAATAAGGCTGAAAATATGCAAGGAAATGAATAAAATCTTGCAAAGCTAATATGACATTACACTATATATTACACTCAGAGAGGAAATTGGGGCCGGTCTATATTATAAATGGGCATGACTTAGAGACGACACTTTTAGTAATTGAAAAAATCATAGAGTGGCAGTCTATTAATTTCAAAAGAAAAAGGTTAAAGCTAAACGAAAAAACTAAATGCAGGCATCTTTTGTAAAAAGGATGTTTTTTTCTTCAGATATTCTATAATTAAACTGCTCAGTTAAAATTCCTGTAGATGGTGATATTTCGGTTTTGAAAAAAACAGAGCTCCTTAGTAAGAAAGTTATTACAATGGATTAACGAGTTGAAAAGAATTAGTGAGCATTCGAGAGATTATTGAATCTAACTGAGAGAGCTTAATAACTTCAAAATAAAAGCGTTAATCCTTCATCTCGATTTTAACGCAACCGATAGTTTAAGTGAAATAATTCACAATCTTGATAAATAAACGTATTTTTAATTAATTGTATTGCCCGATTGTTGAATAAGCATGTTTCGCAAATTTACTTCCAAATTCCTAACCATGCTGATACTGTAGATTGAGTTGTTGAAGTTATTAAGCTAACGGGCAGGATAGTGCAAGAAGAAGTTGGTGAAATAATTATAAATATATTAGGATGCTTATCCTAATAAGGGGAGGTATAACAGAAAGTGGAGATTATAAAGTTTAAGGAAACTGATACAAAAGAGATTGTTTCATTGTTTTATGAAATAGTTCATTCCGTAAATTCAAAAGATTATTCCCAAGTACAATTGGATGCTTGGGCACCAAGAGATGAAAAAGAATCTAAAATTAATTCTTGGAAGGAATCATTGCGTCAAAATATAACATTTGTTGCTAAAGTTAATGATAAAGTTGTTGGTTTTAGCGATTTAACGCATACCGGATACTTAGACAGACTATTCGTTCATAAAGATTATCAAGGACAAGGTATAGCCACAGCTTTAGTTGATATGCTCGAATCTGAGGCAAAGAAACTAAATCTTTTAGAAATTGATACCGAAGCAAGTATTACAGCTAAGCCATTTTTTGAACATCTAGGTTACAAAATTGTTTGTTCACAAACTGTGGAAAAAAAGGGGGTTAAGTTGGCTAATTTTAAAATGCTAAAAAAAATAAAATAATAATTTTCTTGTTATGCTAACGGGTGCGTTAATCGAAGAAGGATTAACGCTTTTTTTGTTGAAATTATTGTACTAACGTGCAGATTAATAATATTCGAAAAAACTTAGGGAAAGATGTCTTATTTACAAAGGGGAGAATCAGGAAAATGAATAATTGGTGGTATAGTTTTTATTTTTTAATTATAGGTGTAGTCTCTTTTTTTACTAGTGAATTAGTTACTTTTATTATGTTAGGATTTATTTTGCTATGTTTGAATAATATAAACACAACATTAAAAAAGATTTATAATCAGAATAATGAAAAGAAAAATAGTGATGCAAAACAGGGCTAAACTAAAACGTTTTTCATCAACTAACTTCCGTTAATTGATGAAGGATTAACGCTTTTTTTGTTGAAGTTATTAACTAACGGGCAGGTTAGTGAAACAAGACAATCTTTGAAACTTATACAAAAAATAAACTTCAAATCCAAGTAAGGGGGGATTGTTTGAGAAAAAAGCATTTACTTCTGATAATAGTATTATTTGTTTTATTAACTTCTTTTGCTCCAAGTAAGGCAATGGCAACATCTTGGGCATATCCATTTGTAGTTTGGGATGGGTATATTTATGTGATAAGTGAGGATGAATATGTAACAGAAATTGGTGATAAAATTGGTCAAGTCACAAGGCATTCGGATATGGAACAGTATTCTGGCAACTTCTCTAATGCTTATAAGAAAGGTACTATATACTATTCAATTGAAGGAGTTAGTACAGACGAAGCAATAGCTATTGAAGAATCTGGTGGTCGAAATATAAAAGCATATAGAGAAGGAGAATATGAAATTAGAAGTGTTTTTGGAGAGATAGTTAAGGTTTTTATTTTTTCAATATTGGGTATTTTAGCTGTTATTCTCGTTTATAAAATTTTGAGAACAATAGTAGCGAAAGGTAACCACTATCACTAAAGGGGGTATTTAGGATACAAAATATAATTAGTGATTAAGTATGTTACTTAAACGAACGGTTGCTTTAGTGAAACAGGCTAAATTTAAAAGTCGATTCCTCAATTAAAAATCAGCTGTTTTATGTGAAAACTTCCTTAGCGATGTAAATTCCTATTAGACATAACATTGCTTCGCGGTTAATTTTTTAAAAGAAAATGGGGGTTACAGATTTGAAGTCACTAATTAAAAACATCTGCATTAGTGCTATATTAAGTTCAGTATTTTTTTTACTTTTGGCAAGTATCTTTGACGGAGAAGGATCTATGACTCCTTATTTTATCATTTGTATTTTTCTTGGGGTCATTATAGGTGTTCTTTGTGCAATTTATCAAAAACTATCAGTCTTATTTGAAAAAAATAATTAAACACTTAAATAATTTTTTCTCGATGGATCAATTAAGTCATCGTCATAGGTCATTCTCGTACCATTCACCGTCAATTGGATTCTTGGGATCTGGTAGAACATTCCCGAATCCATCTGATTTTAATTCCCTTTGCTTTCTTTTGGATTTGCGGTTAATCTTGGCAAATTCCACTAAAAGTTCCTCAACGGAGATTTTCTCCAATAAAATAAAGAATAATAATATGAATGGGATAAAAGAAATAAAAGAAGTATTTTAATCCAGCACCTTTTTTTCCATTGTAAAGTAACAATAGAGGCAATGCAGCAATCATCATCCATTGGTAATCAGCAAATTGAAAAAACATTGATAAAGGATTATCCCACTGCCATCTCCATATTTTGGTACCAATAGACAGGAATATAGTAAACAGGCTATACGTCATAGTAAGCCTTATTTTATTTTTGCTGTAATAAAGCAGCACACCGAACATGACAAAGAAAATCCCTCCTTCTACAGTGATAATATTTCCCGAAATATCACCATAAAAAGGAGTAGTAATCTCAGAAGACTGCTGAATAATCACTATGTACTCCCAATCTAAAAGGACTAATAGAAAGAAACTGATAATTTGCCATAAAATAAAATACACATAAAGTTTTACCTGTCTTTTTTCTATTATATGAATACATAAAACAATTAAAAATAACGTCGCAAAGAAATTGTTTCTGAGAAAGTCCCCTGAGTTATTATAAAAACTATTAATGATTAAATTAATAAAGGCCATCACAACGGATGAAACATACAAACGTACTATGTATTTCTTTTTATTAGAAGTTTTTCTATATCCAATTCCTACAAAATAGATGAATATGGGAGCAGCTAACCTACCAATATATCTTAAATATTCTGGGGTATTAGGGATAAATTGTCCCGTATGATCTATAAGCATAGATGCTACAGCTATTAGTTTAAGGAAAGTAGTCGTCATTTGAATGATCTCCGAATTTAATGTTGAAAGGCTAAAAGTATCAATTACATTACGGGACACTTTTAGCCTTTAGATTCATATCATATTACTTAACGTAAAATATTTTAGAATTAAAAGATTTACACATTAATAACTCTTCTACAAAATAATATAAAACCCTTCCATTTTCCTGAAAAAGTACAAAAACATTACAAAAATGGGGGGAAAGTGAAGTATTGCACTTAAACTAACGGGGGCTTTAATTGAATAACGTAGAGCCGATCTTTGATTCTTGTGATGACTAATCATAATAATTCTGCATCAAGCACTTCTTGTTCTGTAAGTGACCAATCAACTATTATTTCTTGGTAGTGAGAGTTTTTTTATTTCACTGCTTTTGATTATTAATCTAAAATAATCAAGGAGAGGGAAAATCAAATGAACCCTTTGTTATTAAATATTCCTTTACAAATAGAAACAGAAAGGCTAATTCTTCGAGCACCACTTCAAACTGGAGACGGAGAAATTGTGCACCAACAGCTTTTTTGCTTGTTCGACTAACGGGCAGTTAGTTCAATAAAACTGTAATTTAATGTTAGATTAAAAAAACGTATATCTTATAAGTACAGTAAATAGGAGGCGTGTTATGAAGAATCAACGGAAATTAGTAGTGTTTATTGCTCAAAGTCTGGATGGATATATTGCAACAAAAGGAGATTCATTAGATTGGTTATTTAAGGTTGAGGGCGAAGGGGACAATGGATATTCGGAATTTTTTGAAACGATTGACACAATCTTAATTGGCAAAAGAACATATGATTGGATAATGAAACGGGAAAAAGGTCAATTCCCATATAAAAATAAAGATTGTTACGTATTTTCTAGGTCTCAATTAGAAGATACCAATGATGTTAAATTTGTAAATGAAGACATTGTTAACTTTACTAATAACTTAAAAAAAGAAGAAGGAAAAAATATTTGGATAGTTGGTGGTGGAGACTTATTACATACGTTTTTAAAAGAAAAATTAATCGATGAACTGATTATAACAATTGCTCCATCTATCATTGGAGAAGGAATTCCTTTATTTAAAGTTGGCGATTATCAGCTAGAGCTATATCTAAAAGGAACCAGAACCTTTAATCAATTTGTTGAATTACATTACATTGTAAAAAAATGAACAGAAATACTCTAAAACTAACGGGCAGTTTAATTGAAGAAGGTATTGACAAAGGATTGAACGAATATCCCTTATTAAAACTGTAGAGTAGAGGGGGAATAGAATGAAAACGTATCTCGAAGAAATAGCGAAAGGTGTGTATGCATTTTTAGTTTGGGATGAATCCTGGGGCTCATTTAATAACTGCTACTTGTTGCTCGAAGACAATGATATTTTACTCATTGATTCAGGAAAAGAAGAACATTCTAGCCTTCTATTCTCGGCATTAAAAAGTAAAGGGATTTTAAATAGTGATATAACTCATTTTATTGCCACACACGGTCATAAGGACCATATTGGAGGAATTCAATACTTAGGAGATGTAGAAGGATTTATTCATAATAAAGATTTAGAGTTGATTCCCAAAAATCTTAGACACAAACTAAAGATGAATCTCCCCGATCATGGTTTAACTGCTGGTAATTTAGAATGTGCCCTCCTTGGACACCATACAAAAGGTTCTGTTTTACTATATCATCGTGAAAGCAAAGCGTTATTTTGTGGAGACCATATTTGTTTCTTTGCGGAACCTTTAAACGATAATAAAGTTGTATATACAGGCACTCTTGAAAGAGAAAAGATTAAACAGTTTGTGTCTGATTGGTCTCAAAACGAAGAAATGAAAAGGCAACATAATTTTAATTTGTTTATGGAAGGTTTAAAAGCTATTAATAAATTTGATGTTGACTATTTATGCACGGGACACGGTGTGATCTTAAAAGGAAATATAAATAGGTTTATTTCGGATTTACTCGAATATGAATGAATTATTCACGATGAATAGTAACTTAAAATATTGTGGCTTAATTAACACTTCCAAAAGCTGCAGTGGATTTTCCGTTAAATGGGAAAGTCCACTGATATCTTTATATTAAATATACATAATCAATAAAAATTTAAGTCATCTTCCTTTGTAGAAGGAATGGCATGAAAATGTAAATGGCTCCAATCGCTGATTGTTTTCTTGAAGTGTTTCTTTAATAAAGCTTGATGGGCAACTGTTTCAAACCGCGAATGATAAGGCTTTGTCGCCATTCTAATTCGTTTAGTTCAACTGCAAGGCTAAGACAAGGGTATTCTTCCAGCAAAACGCGTAAGGCTATTTCGCCTTCAAGCCGGGCAAGTGGGGCGCCAAGACAATAGTGGATGCCTTTTCCAAACGCAAGATGCGGACTTTTTTCCCTTGTAATGTCGAGGATACTAGGATCTGTAAACGCCGAGGGATCATGATCGGCTGATGCAAGAGAAACAATAACATGGTCCCCTTTCTCAACCTTCTGCCCCATAAACGTAAAAGACTCTTTCGCCCAACGGTCTGTACTGAACTCAACTGGGCCATTAAAACGTAGCAATTCTTCAATGGCAAGTGCCACAAGGGTATGATCTTCTTTTAGCAATGCAAGTTGGGCTGGGTGTGTAAGCAACGCCAGTAAACCATTGGCAATTAGATTCACAGTTGTTTCATGTCCGGCCACAATAAGAAGCATAACGACTCCATACAATTCGCTTACAGTTAAACGGTCCCCTCCTTCTTCTGCCTGAATTAAATCAGAAAGCAAATCTTCTTTAGGAGATACACGCTTTTTTTCAATCACTTTCTCCAGATAAGCCATAAATTCTATCATAGCCTCATCATATATAGAATTATCGCTCATCTCCACCATTACATTGGACCACCGCTGGAAATCAAGACGATCTTCAGACGGGATGCCAAGCAATTCACAGATGACTCTAATTGGTATCGGAAACGCATATTCTTCAATGAAGTCAACCGTTCCTTTGTTTCTCATGAGCCATGCCTGTTCTCTTGCAATTTCCTCAATGCGCCCTCTTAACCTCGCAATCCTTTTAGGTGTAAAGCCACTTTGTACAAGGCTGCGCAGGCGGCGATGGTCAGGTGGGTCAACAAAAAGCATGCTTTGAGATATAGGCGGCAGATTTTCGTCTGTCACGTCAGGGAAGACTGACCGCATATCTTTTATAAACCTCTGATCTTTTAAAACGGCTACCGCTGCTTCATACGTAAAAGCCATCCATGAATGTTGTTCTCCTTCATTAAACATTTTCACTTTTGCAAAAGGTTGGTGTGGTCGGATTTTACTGTAATAATCATATGGATTCTGGTGAAATTCCTGAGAAAACAAATCAAGCGATTTAATATCCATGCGTGTTCCCCCTTTCTAAACTAAGTCTTTTATCATATATTCGCGTTTATACATCCTTCTCCTGCAATCATTGCAGAAATACTAATGTTAATTGTATTCCTCGTTTAAAAACTAATTCCTAGGAATCTGAGAATATCTCAGACTGAATACAAACGCTCACATACATCGTTGCTTGCTTCGTCTGACAAGAGTAACAATGAAGGGATATTTTATATGAGTGAACATACTATTCTTACACAGGAGCCTTATGTATAAAAAAAGAAGTTTAATGTTGTAGGATTGTAAATGTTTATCAAAATTATAAGAGGATTTTTTTCAAAGTAAATTGAATTCATATAATTAATTCTAAACTTGAGGTGAAAAAAATGGGTGAGAATACCTTAAAACCAAGTCCTATAAAAAACAAAATGGATGTTGTTTTTCTGCATGTAAAAAATGTAAGTAAATCTATGGAATTTTATAGTAAGCTATTAGGGATTAATTATGACCCGGATACTGTTAATTCTCCCCACCATTGGATTGAAATACAAGATGGACCGAATATTACACTAGATGACCATAGTTTCGACCCGGATTACATATTCCAACCAAATAACCAACCATTATGGAATTTTGTTTCTGAAGATGTAGAGGGAGCATACAATCATATTAAGGAAATCGGTGGAGAGTTGGTTACAGGGATTATTACTTGGGAAAATGATTTTAAATGGTTTATTTTCAAAGATATCGATGGAAATCGCCTAATGATTTGTAGTTGTTAATTAATTTGTTTTTACTAACGGGCAACTTGGTTGAAAATCGATGTTTATCATATGTTCTAAAATCGAACCAGATTGTGGCATAGGAATGAAACCGTAGTCTTCCGTTATATGATAATGAACATATTTTCATTAGAAAGGAGTGATGTAATATATGCAATCTGAGAATTATAAATTTACTATTGTGAATGCAGATACAGTGGATTTTGATGTGAGGAAACAAATGTCTGAGATTTTTTCGGAAGGTTTCTCTCAATGGCTCGTTTTTTTTTCAAAGGATAAAAATAAAATTGCAAAAGCTTTTGCTCATATGTTTGTTTTGAATCAATTTTATGTAGCTATAGCTAATAATAATAAAATTGCTGGAATGACAGCATGCACGGATGGTGCTGATAGATCAGTTCGATTAAATAAAAAGGAATTAAGGAAGCATCTAGGACTTTTCAAGGGAAGCATGGCAGGGCTCTTTCTAAAGAAGGAATTTGAAGCTCCCTTTGAAGAATTCCCTCCCAATACAGGGTCGATTGAGTTTGTTGGAACAGCTTCAGAATTTAGAGGACAGGGTGTAGCATCTCAAATCATAAAGCATATCATTGAAAACACTCCGTACATTGATTATGTCATTGAAGAGGTTGCCGATACGAATACTTCGGCAATGAATTTATATAACAAATTGGGATTTGAAGAGTACAAAAGAAAGCCCCTTCCAGAAATTAGGGCTAAGAAAATTGGAATTAATAATTTTTTGTCACTGAAATACGTAAAAAAGTAACCTATATTTCTTTAAGATAATGGAAAAAGCAAAACGGGAGGGAGAATTCCTGCCTAGAACTAAAGAGACATATGAGGCAATGAGAACTGCTACTAGAAATAATATCATTTAAGGGATTTGAGTTAATTGAGTTGTAAAAAAGATTTTCAAGTATTGTACTTAAAGTAAAGGGGGCGTAATCCAAGAAGGATTAACGCTTTTTTTGTTGAAGTTATTAAGCTAACATGGCAGGTTAGTCGAAGAAAGAAATTTACTATAAGGAGATAAGAGAATGAAAGCATTAAAAAAATTAAGAGATGATTACGTTATTTGGCATGCCAATAATATTAATTTTCCAGAATTTGATTCAAGTACTTTAGTAAGAAAAAAAGTTACCTTTTCTGGGAGAGTTCAAAAAGTAGGATTCCGTTTGAACTATTTACCCTTGCTCAAAGATTAAAATTAACGGGATTGGTGAAAAATTTAGATGACGGAAGTGTAGAAGCAGAACTGCAGGGGGAAGAATTAAAAGTAGATTTTCTAATAAAATCCATGAAGTCTTTGAAACGTGCATCTGTAAAGAAATGTGATGTCATAATCATTTCTATTAATAGGAGTAGGGAGGATTTTACAATAGCAGATACTAGATAAATAAGTATATAGAGGATAAAGAATTCCTTGGGCTCTGTCCTCATTAAACTACCATGAAAGAACATAATGATCTTTCATTCTCTGTGGTGAATTTCTGATTTATGGAAGGCTGACGGGTGCATTAATCTATAAGAAGGATGAATGCTTTTTGTTGAAGTTAATGGGCAGGTTAACACAAGAAGATATAGAATTACGTAAAAAGGTAGGATATATTCCTCTAATATGATGTGCTGTAGGAATAATTATTGTAGATAATCATAATAAGATATTACTTATGAGAAGAAGTGACGATAACAGCTGGTGTATTCCTGGAGGAGTCATGGAATAAGGGGAAACAGTGGAAGAAGCTGCAAAAAGAGAAGTTTTGGAGGAAACAAACTTAACCATTCATGAGATGAATTTTTTTAAGATATATTCAGGTGAACAACAACATCATATTTATCCAAACGGCTTCCATTAACTTACATCGAAGAGGGCTATACTGTTATTGAACTAACGAAGCAGTTTAGTTCAAGAGAGGTTTTTAACTAGTATTCAACAATCGGGCCAGATTGTTGAATAAAGAAACTTAGCAATCGAGAAGAAATGTTTCATTGTTATGTGTGCTAAACTTGACTCTGCCAATAACGATAATAATTTTATCAATGTGAATAAAGGAGAAACTGAAAATGAGAAAACTTGTTCTATTTCTGCACGCATCGCTTGACGGTTTTGTAGAAGGGCCAAACGGTGAAATGGATATTGGCTGGGTTTCCTACGATTCTGATTTGGAGAAACACGCGAAAGAAATTCTAAGTACTGCCGACACTGTCATTTGGGGACGTCGGACTTATCAGATGATGCACAGTTACTGGCCATCTGTGCCTTCGAACCCATCAGCTTCGCAGCATGAACGGAATCATGCCGAGTGGATCGAAAAGACAACCAAAATCGTTTTTTCCACGAAGCTGGAGAAAGTCGAATGGAACAATTCCAGACTGGTGAAAGAAGATGTTGAGGAAGAGATCAAGAACCTCAAACAGCAGCCAGGCAAGGATATGGTCATCCTAGGCAGTCCTAGATTCGCACACTACCTTATGCAGCTTGATTTAATTGATGAGTATAAAATTACGGTTTCTCCCGTCCTAGTCGGTAGCGGGTTGCCGTTATTCCAAGGTCTCAAGGAGAAGATCAATCTTAAACTTATCGAAAACAAGACATTTGATTCTGGAGCCATAGGTCTCGTTTACCAGAAGGTTAGATGACCTTGTCACCTAAAGTAGATTTCGCTAACCGGATTACGTTAGCACAATAAAAGCAGCCGGAGTCTAGGTATTCGAGTTCCTAGTTCCATCACTGCTTTTTTTACTAGTCAGTCTAATTCAGTTTGTCGGGTGATCGACAAACTTTATTTTAAACCAACAGCACCCTCTTTTTCTTATTTTTAGGTAAAAGGGGAACAATGGAAATTGTATTATCTTGAAATCAAGTCTTCCATATAAGGGCGCTTTTCTTTAATGAGAGGCGTCTTTTTATGATTCTGGAATAACTTAATTTCTAATGACACTGGTGATGAGATACAAATTAATAATAAAGAGGACAATCAATTTATTTAAAGGATGAGAAGGATGAGAGTTTTCGCATTGTTGGGTTGATGTCTGATAAGATTATATGGCCAGGCGGTTCAGATATATATACAATGCCTATTTCTAAAGATTCAAATAATATGAGGATGAAAATCGATTTCGATGTGTTTCATATAGAACATTTCGAAAACCAATTGGTGGTAACATTAGCCGATGGAAAACAGTACCCTTTTTATTCAAAGGAGACTTGAACGAAAAGAACCTTAATAAAATTGGAGAATAATAAGAAAGCTGCAAATCAGTAATGGTTTTATTCTTTGAAATTAAAACCAAAAACCGCTTATCAAAGCGGTTTTTTTGCTTATTAAGTAACAGGCAGTTTAGTGAAATAAGACATTCAGATAGAAACAGTAAACTAGTATGAAAAAATAAGTAAAAAAAACTTGACATGATGTATACAATACATTACATTATGTATATATTATTTTACTTAAATGGTACAAGGGGGAGCCTATGACTTATCAAGAGAAAAAAAGCATTGTGTCTTTGGTTAGTGTAATAGTTATTTTTGGATCTTTTTGTTTGTACATGTACCCGCAGTTTCCCAGAAATGGACTGGAATCACTTGAAACCTTTCGTTTCTGGGGATATTTTGTCTTTATCTTGATTTTGGTTTCAATAATTGCCCACATTATAATCAATATCATTTTTAACATCGTGTATAGAATTACTACAGAAGAAAAGGAACCAACATTTGAGGATGAACTGGATAAGATCATTAATTTGAGAGCAACAAGAAATTCATTTTTTGTTTTTATCCTAGGGTTTCTTCTTGCAATGGGATCTCTCATCATCTTTCAGCCGTCACAATTGATGTTCATTATTCTAATCACTTCCGGATTTATGTCCGATGTGACTGGCTCGGTTACGAGACTTTATCATTATAGAAAAGGAGTCTAATATGAGGAAAAATCTTGTCGGCAACCACATTAGAAAATTACGATTTAACCATGATGAAATGACCCAGAAGCAATTAGCTGACAAGGTGGGAGTAACAAGACAAACTATTGTCGCTTTAGAGAAGGGTAACTATTCCCCATCTTTAGAACTGGCTTTTCGCATTGCACACACCTTTGACTTACCTTTGGATGAAGTATTTTTTTATGGAGACAACTTAGAGCAGTAGGAACTAGACAGTTTGTAGATTGAATTTATATATAAGTGATAATTCTATCAAGGGGTGAGAAAAAATAGATTACTCCAAAAGAGTAGCGATATTGTCTCGAACCTGTATTGATCGTAGCTGTTTAGAAAAAATGTGTTAAAACGTAAAGCTACCACGTAGCAGTTAAACAAGATGAAAATTATTTTGAACAGTACGACTATGGTTCTTCGTGTAAGGTTTTCAAAGAATCTGCATTTACCTCCATTTCTAGAAGAAGTTATCAATAAGATATCAAGTAAACACCTTATAAGGCAGGTTCAATTTTATTGTCAAGGTTTAAAGATATGTATCAATTCGATAATCACTAGGAGGTTAAGCAGTTGAAAGCAGCAATTTTTAAATCCTATGGTTCCCCTGAAGTAATGGAGATTAGGGATGTTGATAGACCTTTCATCAAAGATGAAGATAGGGTATTAATTAAAGTGGTCTCCGCCTCAGTAAATCAATATGACAATCTGTTTAGAAAAGGTTATTTACCTACCAGATTAGAGAATGGTCTTACAAAGCCAAAAACGCAAATTTTGGGAATAGACGTTGCGGGTACGGTTGAAGCCGTAGGAAAAAATGTGAAAAAATTTAAGATTGGCGATCATGTTTTTGGAAGTTGTGTCGGATCCCATGCTGAATATGTCTGCCCAAGACAAAATGTACTAACCCTTATGCCAAATAACACAACTTTTGAAGAGGCAGCTGCAATACCATGTGCTGCACAGACAGCCCTACAAGCATTGCGAGATGTAGGAAAGATAAAACCAGGCGATAAGGTATTAATCTATGGTGCATCGGGTGGAGTGGGGCACTTTGCTGTTCAGCTTGCTGTATATCTAGGAGCTGAAGTAACCGCAGTTTGTAGTACCTCGAATATTGAGTGGGTTAAAAATCTAGGTGCTCATCATGTAATTGATTATACCCAAGAAGATTTCGCTCACAACGGAAAAAAATATGATGTAATACTGGATGCTGTCGGAAAGAGGACCTTTTTCAGTTGTTTACGTTCTCTAACCGAAAACGGTATTTATATAACAGAACATCCAATCTATCCCAAGTATCATCCAATTCAATTGATGATAGGCTCTATCATAGGTAGTAAGAAGGCTAAGATTCATCTTGCAAAACCAAATGACAGTGATTTGGACCTATTACGGGTGCTTATGGAAAAAGAAAAATTAAGACCTGTAATTGAAAAGTGCTTTCCTTTAAATGAAATTGTAGAGGCTCATAGGCACGTTGAAAGTGGACGGACAAAGGGGAAGGTTGTTCTTAAAATCGAGTAATATATTTCCAATCTGGATTATTTATTCATAAACATTCTTATAAATAAAAAGTATAAATTATATAAAGTCAATTTAAGAACAGGTGCAAAAGCTGAAGATTCTTTGAGTTTCAGCTTTTTTGTCTTTGTTCTAAAGGAGCAGCATTCCTGTAATATTTGAAGTGAGTTACACAATATGATTGTGAAGAATTACACTTAAACCAACGGGTACGATAGTCCTAGAAGGATTATTGCTTATTTTTGTTGAAGTTATGTACTAAATGGCAGTTTAGTTGAAGAAGGTAATATAATAATTTCCAAGAATAAATATTAAAACCTTTATGAATTAGGAATTAAAAGGGGGATGTTATGAAAAGGTTATTTGGACTTTTAATAATTAGTTTATCATTGCTTACAGCCTCAATTGTATTGGAGGTTGCTTGGCTAATTTTAATTGTTTTAATCTTGGGCATTTTATTGTTAATTCCCGATAGTAAAAACCAAAGTGACGAAGAAGAATTTGTGTCAGACGAAGAAATAGAGGCAGAATTACTGAATTCTAATAAAAAAAACAAATGAAATCAAAGGAATTTCCTTTCTTATTGGGGTTATTACATTTTTTCAACCCATTAAACAACGTCTCAGCATTCTCCTAATAAGATTGTGAAAATATGTTCTTAAAGTAACGGGTGTTTTACTTGAAGAATCATTGAGCTACTTGCCGGTCCTTTTTCGTATTATGTTTACTGCAAAAATCAGTTGTACAGAGGTAATAAAGTTGTTTAATTTGCAATTAATTTGCGGTAATGAAATTAAATATCTAATAAAGGAAATATCTTCTTGACTGTCGAATAATAGTCTAGAACCATAATTAACTATTCCGATGAGGAGGATTCTTGTGCGTTCACGACCATTATCTATTGAAAATCCAGAGCATGCTAGATATGTTAGTCTTGTGCCAGATGGAGATATTGAAGAAATACTTAGTAAGCAACGAACTAAGACCATTAACCTCTTGAGCAGCATATCAGAGGAGTCAGCAACGAAGGCGTACGCACCAGGGAAATGGACTTTAAAAGAAGTGGTTGGGCATATGGCTGACTCGGAACGTGTGATGTCGTATCGAATACTTGCCATTGCACGAAATGAAAGCGCACCACTCCCAGCAATGGATCAGGATCAATACGTTTCTGCGGCAAACTTCAACAAATTATCTTGGGAGCAGCTAATAGCTGGTTTAGACACGGTACGCTCCAACACGTTAAGTCTTATTTCAACCATTGATGATGCAGCATGGGATCGTAATGGAACTGTAATGAACAGCCCAGTTTCGATAGGTACCATTGCATATGGCATTGCCGGGCATGAGTTACATCATTTGAAAGTGATTAGTGAAAAATACTTATAAGTCTTTTTCTATTGATTAAAAAACCTAATTCCTCATTTAATGCTGAGAAACTAGGTTTTTTAATATTGAAACTTCCTTAACGTTGTAAATCCGCATTTTACTGACGCTACTGTAACGGGGCAGGTTTGCTCAAGAAGGGAATAATTAATCAATGCAGAATTATTTATAAACAAAAACTTAGGGAGATTTGATTTTCAAAATTAAACAATAAAATGAACTGTATAATTCGGACTGGAAAAATTGAAGATGCAAAAGGAATCTTAGATATAGAAAATTTTGTTGTTTCAGAAGGGGAATATTTCATTGCAATATCCGAAGTATTAGAAGAAACAACATTACAAAAACAAAGAGAATGGATAAAATCCAAATTGGAAAACGAGAAAGCAACCTTAATTGTAGCCGAAATAAACGATGAAGTTGTTGGTTGAATCGTCTTTCATTCTCAAGTGAGAATTAGATTGTCACACACCGGCTCAATAACGATCTATATAAAAATGGAGGAATTCAATACTTAAAAGAAGTAGACGGATTTATACATAATAAAGATTTAGAGTTGATTCCCAAAACACTCAAACCCTCCAATCATACTCCATCAGTTTAGCTGTATTTTTCGCTCGCTCTTCCCCAAGTAACTTACTCACCACGTACAGAGACATATCAATTCCAGCGGATACACCCGCAGAGAGTATGATTTTTCCATTGTCAATATAACGAGCGTTCTCTAATATTTCGGCTGTTTCGGGAGCAATTTCCTTTAATTCGTTAATGGCAAGGCGATTTGTCGTAAGTTGCAATCCGTCAAGCAAATTTGCCTTGGCTAGAATTAAGGCTCCAGTACAAACAGATAGGAGAAGTTCAACGTCATTTGATACTTCGCGAATCCATTTCGTGATAATTTCATTATGCATTTCTTTTCTAGAGCCCCATCCTCCGGGTATTATTAATATATCAGGCTTTGGACAGTCATATATGGTATACGCGGGGTTGATGCTAAGATTTCCTAATGCAATTATAGGGCGGTCGTGTTCAGCTACCGTGTAGACATTGAAGTCTGTCCCCCGATTGCTTCCGGTAATAAATACTTCAAACGGTCCTGTAAAATCTAAAACCTCTACATTGTCGAAAATTAAGATTGCTACATTTCTTGGTTGCCGTACTTTATCCATACCATCATCTCCCCAAAATAATAAAAAGTATCTGGTTTTGAGACCAAATACTTTGCCCAGGCGTACGGCTAATGAAAAATATGTGCTCCCTCGTGGTACCCCACTTTTACGCCAGTAACACATACCAGTAAATTCCTAATCCCTTTATATCAAATTTATTTGAAAATTTCAACACATCGTTTGAAATCATTAATACCACGAATTCCATCAGAACATCTCACAGATGATGATGGAATTGTTCCGTGGAATTGAATAAAAGGCATCTATGAATATTTCACTCCTCGAATAACAATCCTAAATCATAATGTTCAACAAAGTTTTTAACAGGAGGAAGAAGGATGCTGCTTAATATTACAGAAAAGCTGATCAAGTCCCATCTTGTTGCGGGAGAGATGGTTTCAGGGAAAGAAATTGGATTGAAAATAGACCAAACTCTTACACAGGATGCAACCGGTACGATGGTTATGCTGGAATTGGAAGCCATGGGGGTGGAGCGAGCTCAGACGGAAGCTTCTGCGCAATACGTAGATCATAATATAATACAGGTCGACAATAAAAATGCAGATGACCACCTGTTCTTACAAAGCGCCACACGCAGATTCGGCCTGTATTACAGCCGTCCAGGGAACGGAGTAAGTCACCCTGTGCATATGCAGCGTTTGGCAAAGCCGGGTAAAACTCTCCTTGGTTCAGACAGTCATACCTGTGCAAACGGCTGTATGGGCATGCTCGCTATGGGCGCTGGGGGCATGGATGTAGCGTTGGCCATAGCAGGTGAGCCTATGTATATAAAAATGCCAAAAGTGTGGGGGATCAAGCTTACGGGAAAGCTCCCTGACTGGGTCAGTGCCAAGGATATTATATTTGAACTGCTTCGCAGGCATGATGTCAAGGGTGGCGTCGGTAAAGTGATTGAATATTACGGTCCAGGATTGGAACAGTTGAGCGCGATGGACCGTCATGTCATTGCGAACATGGGAGCAGAACTTGGGGCAACGGGAACAGTATTTCCATCAGATGAAGAAATCAGGAGATTTTTAAAGGAGCAAGGACGGGAGGAAGATTGGATTGAATTGACCGCAGATACTGGCGCTACATACGACATTGAAGAAGAGATTAATCTTTCCGAATTGGTACCGCTGATTGCTAAACCTTCGAGCCCTGGAAATGTCGTACCTGTTTCTGAAGTAGCAGGCACTCCCATTTATCAATCCTATGTTGGTTCTTCTGCAAACCCGGGTTACAGGGATTTTGCAGTAGCGGCAGAAATCGTCAAAGGAAAGACGGTCGCTAAGGGCATTTCATTCGATATCAATCCAACATCCAGACAGATGTTAACTGACCTTGTTAAGGAAAGCCATATCGCAAGTCTTCTTCAAGCAGGTGCAAGGCTTCATCAGGCGGGATGCAACGGCTGTATCGGAATGGGGCAAGCACCAGCTACTGGCAGGAACAGCTTAAGGACTACCCCTCGGAATTTTCCCGGACGCTCCGGAACACAGGAAGACAGTGTGTATCTATGTAGTCCGGAAACTGCGGCGGCTTCTGCATTAACAGGGCAAATCACGGATCCGCGAACTCTTAATATGCCGTATCCAAAGATCAAAGAACCAGAAAACCCAACAATTGATACTACTTTGCTGGATGAACCGCTACCGTATGAAGAAGCAAAGAAAGTCGAGCTGTATAAAGGTCCAAATATCGCTTCCATCCCGCCTATGGATGCATTGCCTGACGAATTGGATCTGCCGATTTTATTGAAAATGGGAGATAATATTTCAACCGATGAAATACTGGCAGGGGGTGCACGGGTGCTACCGTACAGAAGCAATCTCCCGGAAATAAGCAAATTTGCTTTTGAAATCATTGATAAGACGTATTATACAAGGGGAATGGCCAGTGTTGTTACAGGAGGACATGCTATCATTGGAGGATTCAACTACGGTCAGGGATCCAGCCGAGAGCATGCGGCTTTGGCCCCGAGGTTCCTTGGGCTACGCGTTGCTTTGGTTAAAGACTTTGCACGTATCCATTGGCAAAACCTTGTGAATTTCGGCGTTCTCCCTTTAACGTTTGTAAATGAAGAGGATTATGACCAAATAGAACAGGGAGATATCCTTCAACTGAATGATCTTCGGAATAAAATACAACAGGGAAATAAATTTACAATTAATGTAAAAGGGAAGAATATATCTATACAAGCTACTCATTCATTGTCTGAGAGACAGGTCGAAGTGATACTTCATGGCGGTTTGATTAACTTGGTGAAAGAGCGCCTGAAGAAAGTTTCGTCAATATGAAAAATAAGCATTTCAAGGGGGCAGACCCCCGTAAATTAAGGAGGATACTATAATGGATTTCCGAGATAATCATTGCAAAGCTTGCCACGGAACAGGAATGCTGGCTGATGATGAAGGATGGCAGTATAAATGCAGTGTTTGCAGTGGAGCAGGATTTATTAACGAAGAAACTTCAAGCGCAAGAATCATGGAAGTGGATGAAAACAATCGGCTGCTAGATTGAATAATAGCCTTTTTGACAAAAGACATTTCATGCCAGTTAACTGAAGAAGCTGCCTAAGCTTTTTGATTCCTTATGTGTTATTTGCTATATCGACATTTATTGTAATTCGTTCAATGGAACACCGCCCTGATGGTAACACTCTTTTCCCCCTTTGGAAGAAATAAATGCAATAATTAAAACCGCCTGTGTGAATAATATGCTCCCCTCTAAGTAGCCAGAAAAACGTCTGGCTTTTACAAGGGGAGTATTTTTATTCCCCTTTTATCTAACCTCAACATATGAGAAATCTATATACTTAAGAATAATTCTTATAGTCATATAGCTTTTCTTATTAAATTTACATTCCTCTTTTCTTGAATAATATCAAGCTTTTCGAAACCTCTCTGAACAATCTTTATATTAATTAATACAGCTTTGTTTTTAAACGATCTACCCCTTTAATTAACCTAGTCAAATACGATTTATGTACTATGATTGAAATAATCTAACTATTTTAAAAAGGTAATTTAGCAAATGAATATTTTTTTTTATGTTACCATTATACTTGGCTGGAAAAAAATTATATAAGGATTTTTATAGGACTAAGGAGTTTAAAAAAATGAAAAATAATCGGAAATTTTTAATGGTAATTTTAACAGTGGTATTAGTTATATTGACTGCTTGTGGGAATTCATCTGATAAGTCAAATGCCGAACCGAACAACCAGTCATCAAATAATGATGAAAATAAAACAGAGCACTCTTTAGAAGATACTGACAAAAGTGAGTTAAATGACCAAAGAGATATATCGTCTACAAATACTAATGATGGGGAATCACTAAAGACCAATAATACTGGTACTACTGAAAGTAAAAAGGAAGAATATATAGAAAAATTAAATGATACTAAAAAAGAAATGGATGAATTGCTAAGTAATTCAAACGATACAGCAACATATGCTATGAAAAAAGTAGAGGGAGATAGATATGATGCTTGGGATGAATTATTGAATGAGGTGTATGGAGTCCTAAAGGAACAACTTGCTAAAGAAGAGATGGACCAATTGAGAGAAGAACAAAGGAATTGGATAAAATATAGAGACGATACTGCGCTAGAGGCATCAAAAAAGTATAAAGGTGGTACTGCGGAACATTTAGAATACGTGACTGTGCTAGCAAATCTCACAGAGGAAAGATGCTATGAATTAGTTGAAAGTTATATGTAGTTATTTTAAACAATAACGAATTATTGTACTATACAACAAAAGTATCAGTTGAAGAGAAAGGGCTTAGAGAATTAATTTCTAAGCCCTTTTAATGAGAATTATACGTTGTTATCCTTTCCAGAAATCATGTGAATGACCTTACGAAATATAGTGGTTTGTAACGATGGGACAGTTAATTATACTCGGATGACACCCATTTACCCCCCTCCATTAGCGGTAGTTAAGTGCGTTTTGCACTAATACTTATGCTTATATGTAGTCGCCGGGATATACACGTCAATGAGATTACGTACATCATCATCCTTCACGATTAATCGATGAATTCTTCGCGATTTTAAAGTAAAAGAAAAGGCCATCTTTTTGATTACCTTTAGACCCGACATTATTTTCAATTAAGCTCCTCCAATTTTCTGGTGATTGCGATAACCATTTCTTTCGTTGTTTTTGGAAGGTAAGATTTTAAAATTTCATTTACCATTGCTCCTAATGTGCCACTTGCAGTGATGTCAAGAAAGCCGGTTATCCTCGTTCTATTTTTATCAATTGCTTCTGCGAGGTAATATCCACTTCCTGAAAGTTTGCCCTTTTCCCCTTTTAAAGAGAAGGTAACCTTTGTAGGTTCCATCCATTCTATTATCGTGACCATAAGGCTAATCTTTTTCTTTATAAGCCCAATGTCACTGTAAAATTCCCAGATCGATTGACGGTTCGTAAATTTCCGATGATGAATATATCCCGGAATAAGTGGGGCCCAGTTATCCATGTCCTTAACAAAATCCCAAACCTTATGAATTGGTAAATCCACCTCAGCTTGATGCATTCCACTTGGCATACCTTTTCCTTCTTTCCGTTTCAATATAATGACTTTATGTATGTATATGTTCGTTCCATTAAAAGGAGATTTGTCCCAGTTAAACTAGCGCTTATCGCAATCAATTTTATAATGACGGTCGATTAAGAAAGTGGTATCACGTAAACCAAATTAATACATTAGATTTTGGAAGAGAATATATCTGGTGTAGATAAAATATTATGAATGTAATCAGAATATTTGAAGGAGGAGACACTAATTACTATAGAACTAGATATCAAAAAATTTTATTTAGAATAGAGGGCTTTTATCCTGCTTTCATAGTAAGATGAATTGTATACAAAGTTATACACAAGGGAAAATTCTAATAAAGCATTAAAATAAGAGGTACGTATGAGGGAAAACTATCTTGATTTAAAAAATAAAATATATTATTTTTCAATGTTGGTTCCAATAGCCATGATGATAATGGGGTTATTTGTTGATAATCCACATATGGGTGATCATGGGGTCGGTTTTATCTGGCATGTTTCACTTGTTGTAATTCTATCTGGCTGTTTATTGCTTTACCCTAGATATGTAAACCGTGTTTTTAGAATGATTTTAATGATTGTGGCGTCGGTTTATTTTTATACAATTTTCTTTCTATATCCAGATACTGGGTCTACCTTTATCTTTCTATGTTTTATTCCGACAATCTCTATCTTGTTTTTTGATGCCAAGCTCTTTTACTTTTCTTTAGCATTAAACAGTGTATCGATAATATTTACTTACAGTTATATTGTGCTATTTGGTCAAGGATACCAATTCTACTTTATTAAACAGGATTTAATAGGAAATATTATAAACTTCATAGGAAGCCAAGTGATTATCTATTTTATTTTCTATTTAACGTATGGACGAATAAAAAAACAGCAGCAATATTATGAACAATTAAAGCAGACAGAGCGTTTGAAGATAACTGGTCAACTAGCAGCAGCTGTTGCTCATGAAATACGAAATCCTTTGACGGTTGTAAAAGGATTTTTAGAGCTGTACGAAAAAGATCCTGCAGTTAGTAATGACATAAAGAGGCATTATCGTTTGATGATTAGTGAATTGAATACTGCAGAACACGTCATTTCTCAATTGTTATCAGTTGCAAAGCCAAATAATGATTTAGACATTGAAACAGTGAATGTAAATGATGTTCTTCAGAGTGCAACGGATTTACTTCATTCATATGGACTTTTACATGAAAATAAAATTGAATTAAATATGGCAGAAGAGTGTTTTATCGCCGCTAACACAATAGAAATTAAACAGTTATTAATCAACATTATTAAAAACGCGATTGAGGCATCTGAAATTGGTGATTCAGTTAAGATAACGGCTGAGATGAAGAATGATTTAGTTGAGATTAAAGTAATCGATTATGGACAAGGAATGTCAGAAGTAGAAGTTGAGTCTTTGGGTACCCCTTTTTACTCTTTAAAAAGTAAAGGGACCGGATTAGGTATGATGATTTGTTATAATATTGCAAAGAAATATAAAGGCACCATTGATGTCCAAAGTACGAAAGGTGAGGGGACTACGGTTACGATTCGCTTCCCGTCAGAGAATAATTTGTAAAGGTGTATACGATTGAGGTGCTAATTTTATTGATAATTAGCCCTCTATTTGCAATTGCACCAGGTTCACTGTAACCGTGATAATGAGCAGTACCTAAACCCTTAATCTGTAACGCAAACCACTCGTCACACATAACGGGTGGTTTTTATTTTGTCATGTTCTGTTAAGTGCGTCCCCTAAGTATGGAAACATCTTCTTAAACACGTTTTAAATTAAGAAATTCCCCTTGTTTACAAAGGTGATTACAAGTATACAAAACGTAAACAATTGTAAACAATCTTGTTTACTTGTATACAAATGCGTATACATCCATTAACAGCAAGATGTATACGCATTTGTTATAGATGTTTACAAAATATGTTTACAAAAGTGACAAGTTTACAAGATGTTTACAGGTTTACGGTTGTGTTTCTTTTTGGCTGAGGTCATTGAAGAATACACTAAACATCTTTACCCTTAAATAAGAGACATGTTAATACATAGCTTTATCTAGTTAGAAATAAATCTATAAAATGTAAGGGATGATTTTATGACTAAAACGAGAATCGCAGCTGTCGATGTTGGAAATGACTCAATTAAGGCTATTTTTGGAGAATTAGAGCACGAATTAAATATTCCTAATATCGTGGCGAGGGATACGGAAGACCGTCCAGTTATTGGGGTAGAGGAATTGAATGATAAAAATCCTTTAGATGGTATTCATATAAAAGTGCATTCCCCTGCTTTGAAAGAGAATAATGCCGTTTACCGTGTCGGTCATTTAGCAACTAAAAGTAGCAATGCCACGGAATTAGACCCTGGCAGCAGTAAATCAGAAGAAGATCAAACTTTGGTGATGCTGTTTACCACTTTGGCGTTAGATGCTGTTAGAGAGGAGAATGCAAATATTTTCCCTCGTGCGAAAAATGTTGTTGATGCCAACTATACATTAGGAACCGGTCTCCCCCTCCGTGAGGTAAAAGAAGGCAAAGATGTTGGGTACCGCTCCAAATTGGTGGGATCTGTTCATCAAGTAGAATTTCTCGTCACACCTAAGTACCAAGGCTTAAAAGTAAATATTAAATTTAACGAAGTAAAGGTCTACCCGGAAGGCTTTGCTGCTTATATTAATCTTGTTATGGATAATAATTTAAAAATCATTAATAAAGATTTAATCGATAAAAGAATCCTCATTCAAGATATCGGGGGTCTATCAACAGATATCGCGGTTATTAAAAATCGAAATGTTGATGATGATAAGGCCCAAGGGTTTAACCTCGGCGTATCAGAATCACTTGAGTCTATTAGGGAAGAAATTAGGTCAAAGCATGGAGTAGAATTAGACAGCCGCCGCGATGTGGTCGAGATTATTACGAGGAAAAATGACCGGAATCATATTATGGTGAAAGGAAGCCGGACAAGCGTTCACGATATTACCGATCGGATTCTTCTAGAATTAGCGAAAAAGCAATACCGCCTATTACGCAATGTATGGCAGAAAAACTCACAAACTGAAATTTGCTACTTTGTCGGCGGTGGGTCTAACGTATTGAAAGAGTATATTAAAACATTAAATAATGGTCTAGACGGATATAATATAGAATTCTTTGAGGATGAAAAAGAGAGTATTTGGATGATGGCAAACGCCTACTACAAGCTAATCACTGATTTTGTAATGAAAACAGAGAAGCAAAAGGCGGTTAAAGAGCCAGTAAAAAGTTAATTTAAGGTGATCGTTTTAAAAAATGCAAGGAATGATACTTAATATGAAAAAATCCGCTTCAAGTGAGATTAAGAGGGGCCAAGCCATTTCTTTTCGCGTTCCATCTGATACACCCGACCATTTGCTAAAGCAATTGCAAAAATTAAAGGAAACTGAAAGAAGAAATTTTTCAAGTAAAATAGCGGAGTTTGTGCTGCAAGGAGTGGGAAATGCGTATTCAAGGGAAAGGGAAAGTATCACAATTCCCCTGCCGAAAAAATTAAGCAAATCACAACGAGATTGGTTGAAGCATGAACATTCAGAGGCATTACTCGGAAGTATCATTTATCATTTGTTATCTGACCCGGTTCGCTCTACGTCATTACTTGCTTCCATGAATAGTGCTTCATTAGATATAAATCAGGCATTATATCTGCAAGAAGAACCAACGAATGAAAGTAAGGTTGATTTGTCGGAAAGTGATGACTTCACGGAAACGACTGGAGAATCATCCGATATTGAAATTTTAGATGACGATTTAAGTACTTTTAATTGGGAATCCGCAAAACAAATCCAGCCGGAGATTGAGGAAGAAGAGAATGAGAAAAAAGAAAATAACTTGGATGATCTTCTGGGGGATTTTCTAGCTAGCATGAATAAATAAGAATATATGAAAGGCTGACCAAGATAATAATGGTCAGCCTTTTTGTTATGGGTAAGAAAAGCTTTTAGGATTGTATAGCAGGTACTACAATTCAACTGCTATGCTGTCTATGCACATTTGGAAGTCATAGAATAAGACTTCTGAACAAAAGGGATAATAAATGACAAATTGTAACGTCTGGGAAGTCTAATAGTGGATAAAAGAAAGGTTTTATCATTCAGTATATTCGTTATTCCTGACTAATTACTCAATTGATAAGGATCCACTTTGTTCCAATCACATAATCTATGGAGGAGGAATTAGATTGAAGAAGGTTTTGAAAGCCCTATTGTCAGTGGTAGCAGGTCTACTAGTTATCCTAAGTGGTTTGTTTCCGGGATCTTCGACTGGGTTTGCAGCAACAAACAAAGATCAATTGACTTCGGTAGATGTAAATGCGATGACTTTTAATCTAAGACACAAAAATAACAATGATTCCTCACCACATACCTGGAATGAAAGAATTCCTACCATTAAAAAACTAATTAACATGGAGAATCCAGATGTTATTGGGGCACAGGAAGTGTTATATACGCAACTAAAAGATTTAAAAAATATTTTGCCTCATTATAATTGGATTGGCGGAAATCGAGGAGAATACTCTGCTATATTTTATAAAGAAAAAGATTACAGCGTACTAGAGTATGACAGTTTGTGGTTATCGGACACTCCAGAAGTAATTGGTTCAAAAACATGGGGAAACCATATTCCAAGAATGGTTATTTGGGCAAAGTTTCTTGATAAAAAAACCAAGAAACCGTTCTATTTTGTCAATACACACTTTGATCATCGATCCGCCAATGCAAGAGAAAAAAGTTCAGAATTAATTCTAAAAGTAACAAAAGAATTTGATCCAAAGTTACCTGTTATTTTAACAGGCGACTTTAATGCTGGACCAGATAGTGCTCCACATCAAATTTTAACAAGTGATAGAGAATTTGATGATTTATGGGAAACAGCTGAGACAAGAATCAATGATGACTTAGGAACATTTAATGGATTTGAAGATCCTACTGGTGAAGGACCTGACAAGCGTATCGACTGGATTCTTGGAAAAGGAAACCTTACAGCTAAAAAAATTAAAATCGTTAACTATCAGAAGAATGGCCAATTTCCAAGTGATCATTTCCCAGTTGTTGCTGACATCTCCTTAACTTACAGCAAATAAGAAAATTAAATGAGCCAAGACTGCTGACATAGATGAAGAGTGTTTTGTTTATTTGAAGTACTGGGTATTGGGAAATAGAACTTGTAAAGAATATTGGTACGATTTTTTGCAAAAGGTCACTTTTTTTGATTTTGAAAATGATACATCTAAACTTCTGCTATGGAAACATATTAATGGGGTAATCCGACATGATGCTCACCACGCTGGACAAATGATATTAATTAGAAAATTACAAGGTATATGGCCAATTGATAAATATCCAACCGATAGTACTGATACTTAATGTTCTTTTGTTCAAATAAAGAGCGCATCAAGTGAACTAGACCGTCTTTTTATGACGGTCTTTTCTTCATCATTTCATATTTCTCTGAATCTGTTACGTAAACAGCAATCTGGTACATTGCCTACTAGGAGATATGCAAATTTATTTATTTTTTCTCTTTTGTAAAATAAGCTTTACATCGCGTAAAATATATATTACATTATGTATAACAAAGTTTACTAAGTGTTAATTAAAAAATACAGGGGGGAAACCATGACCTATCAAGAAAAGAAAAGCATCGTATCGCTGATTAGTGCAATACTTATTTTCGGAACTTATTCCTTATACATGTACCCGCAACACCCAGGTGGTGGACTGGAGTCGCTGGAAACCTTTCGCTATTGGGGCTCATTCGTCCTCATGCTGACTTTGTTTTCAGTAGTGGCACACATCATTATCAGCATTGTTTTTAACATCATATTTAGAATCACGACTGGAGAAAAGGAACCGACATTTGCTGATGAACTGGATAAGTTAATTGAATTGAAAGCGCACCGAAATTCTTTTTTTGTATTTATCATCGGCTTTCTACTTGCAATGGGATCACTGGTTATCTATCAGCCGTCACAGATAATGTTCATTATCCTGATTATTTCAGGATTCATTTCTGATGTGACTGGATCCGTTACGAAACTTTATCATTATAGGAAAGGAGTCTAATAATGGGAAAAAATCTTGTCGGCAATCATATCAGAAGATTACGATTCGACCATAATGAAATGACCCAACAGCAACTGGCTGACAAGGTAGGGGTAACAAGACAAACAATCGTAGCTCTCGAAAAGGGAAATTATTCCCCATCGCTAGAACTTGCTTTTCGAATTGCTCTGGCTTTTAACTTACCGTTAGAAGAAGTATTTTTCTATGGGGACAACACAAAGAAGTAGGAACTATGATGGTTTTTTGCTTTACCGTTTTTGAATTTATTAAGAGAAGGGGATAAAAAATGAATTCAAATAAAAAAGCAGCAAAAATTGTGGGATCATTATTTATACTTGCAGCGGTTACAGCGGTAATGGGTCTATTATTTTACAATCCTATCCTAAATGGTCCTGATTACCTAATTAAAGGTTCGGAACACGCCAATCAGGTGATAACGGGAGCGTTAATGGAGTTAATTCTAGTAGTTTCAGCGATTGGTACAGCAACAGTAATGTTTCCATTTTTAAGAAAGTACAATGAAACAATTGCTCTTTGGCATGTCTGTTTCAGGTTTCTTGAAGCGATTATCATTACGATTGGTGTAATTAGCGTGTTATCCCTATTAACGTTAAGTCGAGAATATGTAGAAGCGGGTGCTCCGGATATTGCATCGTTTCAAGCTTCAGGTATTTTGTTAAAAGCGGTGCATGAATGGACATTTTTGTTAGGTCCCAATTTCATGCTGGGCATTAATACGATGATGTATAGTTATATATTTTTTAAATCAAAGCTCGTACCGAGATTTATACCTATCTTAGGTATGACAGGAGCAACCCTTATTTTTTTGGCGGCATTGTTAGAAATGTTTGGAGTCATTCAACAAATTTCAGTTTGGGGTGCTATACTGGCTCTCCCAGTAGCAGCTAATGAAATGATTTTAGCAGTGTGGCTGATCTTTAAAGGTTTCAATGAATCTGCACTTGCTACCATATCTACAAAAAAGAAAACATTTGGAAGCTCCGCTTGAGATAATGGGTTCCAAACAGACTTAATAATTTGAGGACTTTACAATGCCATCTAAATAGGTCGGCATGAGCTTTTATTGGAACAAATCATTAAAATATTTTCAAAGAATACTTGCCAATGTGTTAGATCTTATAAAAAAGAATAAGTTTATCAGTGGGGATATTAGATGGTTTCAAAGGGAAACGGAGGAAAATTAATGAAGGCCATCGTTTATAGCAAATATGGTTCACCCGAAGTTCTTAAATTAACAGAAATAGATAAACCTATTCCTAAGAATAATGAGGTACTGGTTAAGATTAATGCATCATCCTTGAACTATGGCAATCTAGTTCTCCTGAAAGGAGATCCTTTCTTAGCACGCTTTGCCTTCGGTCTTCTAAAACCAAAATACACCATACCCGGAGGTGACATTGCGGGTAGGGTCGAAGCAGTTGGTAAAGATGTTACACAGTTTCAGCCGGGTCAAGAAGTATTTGGAGACCTTTCTACTTCTGGCTGGGGTGGATTTGCTGAATATGTATCTGTTCCTGAGAAAGCTTTAGCATTAAAACCAGAAAACCTCACATTTGAGGAAGCAGCTGCGGTACCTATGGCTGCAGTTACAGCCTTACAAGGTCTAAGGAATAAAGGAAAGATTCAGGCGAGGCAGAAGGTATTGATTAATGGTGCCTCAGGTGGTGTTGGGAGTTTTGCGGTACAGATTGCCAAATCTTTTGGCGCAGAGGTAACAGGTGTTTGCAGTACGAGAAATTTAGAAATCCTTCGATCCATTGGTGCAGATCATGTTATTGATTATACGAAAGAGGATTTTACCGAAAAAGTACAGAAGTATGATTTGATTCTTGCTGTTAATGGACACCATCCGATTACAGCTTATGAGCGATCACTAAATGATAAAGGAACTTTTATTCATGTTGGAGGATCGGGTGCCCAATTGTTTCAAACAATGACCTTAGGACCTTGGTTCTCACTCTCTGGAAGTAAAAAAATGTCTAGTTTATTACAGAGGCAAAACCAAAATGATTTAATTTATGTGAAAGAACTCCTAGAAGCCAGAAAGATAAAACCAGTCATTGATAAAACTTTTAAAATGAATGAAATTGTAAAAGCTTTCAAGTATTTCGAACAAGGGCACGCTCAAGGAAAAGTTGTCATAACTATTTAAAAATCTTTAAGAATAAAAAACGAATACTTGAAGATTAAGCGATACTTTATAGGTATCGCTTTTTTCAATTATTTTGTTACTACCCTATGCATATTTAAAAATGAAGAAAGAGCCAAAACCAGTAATATTAAGGATTTGGCTCTTTTCTATTTTAGATATTTATGCAGTTTATTACACTTTTTTTATTAATCTACGTTTACTTCTTTTGAAGAAGCAATTATGCAGCCTCTTAGTTTAACTAAATCAGACATGAACTATCTCGGGTAACTGCCATATCCCATACCTTGGCCAGGATAACCGCCCATCATCCCCATACCTTGGCCAGGATAACCGCCCATCATCCCCATACCTTGGCCAGGATGACCGCCCATCATCCCCATACCTTGGCCAGGATGACCGCCCATCATCCCCATACCTTGGCCAGGATAACCGCCCATCATCCCCATACCTTGGCCAGGATAACCGCCCATCATCCCCATACCTTGGCCAGGATGACCGCCCATCATCCCCATGCCTTGGCTAGGATAACCACTCATCCCCATACCTTGGCCAGGATAACCACCCATCCCCATACCTTGGCCGGGGTAACCGCCCATCCCCATGCCTTGGCTAGGGTAACCTCCATACATTTGTCTTTCCACTTTATATCCTCTCCCCTTAATTCCTTCAAAAATAGTGTATGTGTCTAAGAGCAAAGAGGAATAGACATGTGCCTATTGTAAATGTCTTCTAATTTGAGTTGGGGTGAAGAAGGTTTACAGGAAGTGAACATCAGACCAGAATATGAACATTATCGAAAGTAGGAAATGTATCTCCTATTTTGTATTGATGTTTTTTTAACTGATCTAAGTAAAAGTATATTTTAAAAGGATTATGAATAAGGAGATAGGTTATAAAAGATTAGTATTTGTCGAACAATTTCTAGAGTAGAAAACAGGTATTTTTATAAAAAATAAAGAATGGATATCTACCGAACAAATTTTAGAAAGTAGGTATTTGGCCAATGAGTAGTGAAAATAATAAAAAAATCGACTTCATTGATGATGTTAGAGAATTAAATGTACGTTATGCAGATATTTCAGGTTCGTCTTTTATTGAAAATATGTGTAGAAATCTATATTTCGAAAATGTTGATTTAAGTGGTACCAAAATAAATGATGCTAACCTTAGTAACTTGGAAATTGATGGAGCGCAAATCGGAGGTGCATCTATAAGGAATATAGGTATGCCACGTGAAGGTCATCCTTTGTATGATCCTAAAAATATGAAACAAAAACCAGTAAAGTTTGAGAATTGCGATTTCAATAATAGTACAATAACAAACTGTAATTTATCCAATGTAGAGATTGATGAATGTGACATAACAGGTATGAAAATAAATGGAATTTCCATTGAGGATCTACTTAAACATTATCATACCTCTAAAGATATTTAATTAGTTTTTTATCTTAAGAAAACGTACCTGTTTTTTCAGTCTTTCAATATTAATGAGTAAGGGGCTAATTTTTAGTAAATTAGCCCCTTACTTGCGTTTATTTAGATGCTCTTAATAATCGACTTACCACAGCTGTGATGATTATAACAACCAACGCAGGCAGCAGCCACCCAAGCCCTTCGTTATAAAGCGGTAATGTTTTTTCATAGAAGGAAACAATCGGCATCATCCAACCAAAATAATCAATTTCGAGTGATTGACATAGCGATTTCAATCCATCAAAGATACTAATCAAAAAGGTGGCGGCAATCGTTAAGATATATACAATCCGTTTGTGATTAAATAATGGTGATAAAAAGGTCAATAACATTAATACAATCGCAAGTGGATACAGGAACATGAGAACAGGAACTGAGAATGTAATAATGTTCGTTAATCCAAAGTTAGCGAAGATGAATGATATGGTAACAAAAAAGAATACTAATGACTTGTAACTGAATCTTGGGAAAAGTGTTTGAAAATATTCTGCACATGCTGTTACTAGTCCAATTGCTGTCGTTAAACAGGCAAGTGTGATAAGCAGCGCAAGTAAAATCAAGCCGAACGTTCCAAAATAGTACGATGCCGCATTACTTAATACTGGCCCGCCATTTTCAGATAGTCCAAAGGCTTCTGTGCTTGTTGCCCCCATATAGGCAATCCCAATGTAAATAGCGGCCAGTAACGAGATGGCAATTAAACCAGATATTGTTGTTGCCCTGATGATCCCGCCTTTTGTTGTAATTCCGAATGAGCGAACGGAATTGATAACAATAATACCAAATACGAGTGAGGCGATCGCATCCATCGTATTATATCCGTCTAAAAATCCTTTTACGAAAGCCCCGTTTGTATAATTCCCTACTGGAGCCTGAATGGTACCCATGGGACGAATGACGACCGTAACCAATAGAATAACGAGGAGAATTACAAGTCCGGGTGCCAAAATTTTACCTACGTTATCAACTATTTTTGCCGGGTTTAATGAAAACCAAAGGGTAATGATGAAAAATAGTAATGTAAAAATGAGTAATCCACCTTGATGAAATCCTTCACTTACAAAAGGCGTGATACCCACTTCGTATGCAACGGTGCCTGTACGTGGCAATGCAAAAAATGGACCAATGGTCAAATAGAGGAGACTCGTGAAAAAGATTGCATATATTGGGTTTACTCTACTAGCAAGCTCTTGCAAGTTACGACTTCCGGAAAAGCCCATTGCCAAAATCCCTAATAATGGTAAACCAACGCCCGTAATCAAAAATCCAGCTACAGCAGGCCAGAGATTTGTGCCAGCATTTTGTCCCAGTAGTGCTGGAAAAATTAAGTTCCCTGCACCGAAGAATAAAGCAAACAACATAACTCCAATTGCAGTATATTTTGAAAATGGTAGTTTTTCGTTCATCATATCTGTTCCTTTCTTTGATGCCTTAAACATTTAATAATCTCTTAAAAATAATAATAAAATTTATGTTACTACCTAATGATCTAAAATTCAACATATGGAAAATTTTTAGATAATAGTAATAAGTATTTATTACACATGAGACAATTGTTTAAAATAACAAAAAACAAAGGGAGAGGTTTAGTGGCTAGTCATTAACCTTATTAGATTAACTAATCTCTGAACACATTGAATAACTCATTGTGTTTTTTTATTTCTAGTAAATTCTGGGTATTTTACCAGAAACTTTCGTATGTATTCTGTTATCTTTTTCTGTTTTGTTAAAAATTTTTCTCAATAAGGGTTTCGATATTCAACCAAATCAATATATCCATATTGAGACGTTCTATATTAAAAGCAAAAACCATTGAAATGCCGGGAACTTTCACCAGATCATAGTGTTTTATCGCCAAGCGCTTCATCAATTTCCGCCAATGGCAATTCCTTTTTTGTTGAGATATTATTCGAAGTAGGTAGATTTTGGAAGAAATTTCTTCGAGTATGAAAGGTAGCATAGGTGTAGTAGGTTGTTGCGGCTAGTAAAGTGTAAATGAATGTGGGGGTTAAGATCTGTTTGAAATTCCTAATCTTGGTATAATACTAGTAACTAGAAGGTAGACTTGTATCAAATAGTAATCTTGTATTAATTGGAATAACAAAATTAAATCGTTATGAGGGAGGACATTATGCAAAAAATAGTCCCGCATTTATGGTATGACAAAGAAGCTAAGGAAGCTGCAATGTTTTATATTAGTTTATTTGACGGTTCAAAACTATTAAATGTGACAGTGATTGAGGATACTCCTTCCGGTGATTCAGAATTGGTAAGCTTTGAGTTAGCAGGGCAACGATTTCAAGCAATAAGTGCAGGTCCCTACTTCAAATTTAATCCTTCCATATCTTTGATGGTAGCATGTGAGACAATCGAAGAAGTAAATACTAAATGGGAGTCTTTAATAGAGGGTGGGACAGAATTGATGCCACTAGGCGAATATCCCTTTAGTAAAAGATACGCTTGGGTACAGGATAGATTTGGTTTGTCTTGGCAATTGATGCTTGTAGATAAGGGGCAGAGTGGTCAAAAAATATCGCCTAACCTCCTATTCTCCAATGATGTCTGTGGAAGAGCTGAGGAAGCAGTAAATTTCTATGTGGAGAAGTTTGAAAATTCATGGATGGAAATGATTAGTAAATATAATCCGGGTGAGGCGGAGTCATCAAAAGCAAAGGTGAATTATTGTTCATACAAACTTGAAGATATTCATTTTTCAGCAATGGATAACGCTTATAATGTGGATTATCATTTTAATGAAGCATTTTCATTTATTGTCAATTGTAAAGATCAAGAAGAAATTGATTACTTTTGGGACAGTCTTTCTTACGTACCTGAGGCAGAACAATGCGGATGGGTAAAGGATAAATTTGGCGTATCGTGGCAAATCATTCCGGATAACATTGATGATGTCTTGTTTAATGGCTCAAGAGATGAAAACCGCAGAGTTGCAGAGGTACTCTTTAAAATGAAAAAAATTGATTTAAAAAAGTTGGAAAATGCTCGACTTGAAAAACAGTAAATGGGATTAAGAAGGTATTTAGGATATGAAGCATTAAAAACAAAATATGTGATGTAACAACGAAACAGTCTGATAAAGTAAAATCAGGCTGTTATTTTAATGGGTGTTATTATTTCAAAGGGTATAAAAATTTTAAGTTATTCATGATACGATTAATAATATAACGCTGGAAGAAGAGGGATATTGTATGTTCGTGGATAAACTGAAAGAACGGATAAATCATAACCAAACCCTATTTATAGGAGAGGAAACTGCTTTTCGCTCAGCCGTTTTAATTCCATTAGTTCAAGTGGACCAAGAATGGCATGTCCTTTTTGAAGTACGTTCAGCCACTATGAGAAAACAGCCAGGTGATATTTGTTTCCCTGGAGGTAGAATCGACTCAACTGATCCGTCCCCATTGGCCGCAGCCTTACGTGAAACAAATGAAGAATTAGGTGTCGATCCAGAAACAGTTACTGTTTTAGGGCAATTAAGTCCTTATATTGCTTCTCCTTCATTTGTTATCTACCCATTTGTAGGAATCGTTGATTATGATCAAATCATTCATTCTTACAACTTAGTGGAAGTTGAGGAGGTATTTACGGTACCAGTCAAATGGCTATTGGATCATGAGCCCTATATGCATTTAGTATCCGTTCAACCAACACCGTCAGAAGACTTTCCTTTTGAAAAAATTATGAAAGGTACAGAGTATCAATGGAGAGCTCGTTCATTGGAAGAATGGTTTTTTGATTATGGGAAGTATACGATTTGGGGGATAACCGCGAGGATTTTAAAACATTTTATCGAAATGATAAAAAGTGATGTTTGAATAGAACTATAAATTATTTAAATCAAGGCTATGATATGACTATCAATTGTTAAATCGAGGTGTGAAAATGCCTGACCATATTGAAGTCATTTTGAGATCCATTATTTCTTTTAGTCTATTACTAGTTGGAGCCAGAATCTTAGGTAAGCAAACGATCGCACAAATGACCATGTTTGATTTTGTTGCAGCAATCTCATTAGGAGCCATTTCAGGTAATTTGGCGTTTAATACTTCTGTTAAGGTTCACCATATCATTATTGCTTTCACTATATATGTAGCCATTCTCTTTCTGATAGCCATTATTTCATTGAAAAATAGGAAAGGAAGAAAGCTGCTTGCTGGTGATCCGACAATCGTGATACAGAATGGTAAAGTGTTAGAACAGAATATGAAGAAGATGAGATATACGTTAGATTATTTAAATCAGCAACTAAGGGAAAAAGATGTATTTAATATTGACGAGGTTCTCTTTGCTATGGTTGAAACGAATGGGACGTTAACCGTTCAAAAAAAACCTGAGTTTAGAAATGTAACAAGACAGGATTTGATGATTGCCGTAACGCCCGAGCAGAGATTGCCAATCGAACTGATTATGGACGGCGATATCATTAAAGAAAATTTAAAGCAAAATAATTTAACTCTTTCATGGTTAGAATCAGAGTTAGAAAAGCGTCATTTAACAACACATGATGTTGTTTATGCCGTATTGGCTGTTAATGGTAATATGTATGTTGATACGTATAAGGATAATATAAAATCTCCAATTGATAAGGAATAATTGTAATTGATACATGAGTATATCGCCTTGCAACCCAATAAAATTGGGTTTACCTTTTTTTAAGCAGATTAATAAATAATTTTTGCGGGAGGGGAAAAAATGACCAAAGAAAATAAAACAACATGCATGATTTCAAAAGTAGGAGATATGGAGCAGGAAATTCAAGGCTCAACCTTGTATGCTGCTGCATCTGTTTCTTCACAATCCCCTGTGCAGCCTCCACTTATTGTCGCTAATCCCCCATCTGATAGTGGGCGTGGTTTAATTCGAGTCAGCGATTGTGAGATTCGCCATTACTCAGGTGATAAAAAACCGCTACACTATATCGTCAGCCGCGACAACGGGCTGACATGGAACGATGAGGAAGCGTCGGAACATTATCCGCCCAATTTCGGAGGTGTAGCGAAGGAATCGCCGGCTTTTACACGCAATCCTGATACAAACGAGTTTATGCGCATCCAACCTGCTGCAGATTATATATTCGTGAGCAAGAACGGGCTCGATGGATCATGGTCCGCTGTGACGACAGATGGTAAATTGTCATCTGATTGGGAGAAAGAGCGTGATGACTTGCTCTCGTTCAGTGGCATCCTTCGTAACCCTCTTTTCATTGATAATGGCAAGCGATTGCTCGTGCCATCTCATGACATGCGCAAAGGCACTGTTGTTCATATCTCTGATGATGGAGGTATGACATGGCATAAGTCAAAAAGTGTGGTGAACGTTCCGCCACATCAGATAGGCGCGGAGCATAAGGGAGTACGCTGGTATAATGCAGGGGTGGAAGCATCCATTGTTGAACTCAAAGATGGCAAGCTTTGGATGTTGCTGCGCACTTCACAGGATCAGCATTATCAATCGTTCTCGACTGACAAGGGAGAAACGTGGAGCAAAGCTGAACCATCACGTTTTTTCGGAACACTCACCATGATTACGATAGGAAAGCTTAAGGACGGCCGCCTGCTCGTGTTGTGGACAAACACGCATGCGTTGCCAGAGCTCAAGACCGCAGTGGATGACATGTGGGAGGATGTGTTCACTAACCGCGATTCGCACCATGCTGCAATTTCATCTGATAACGGCCAGACTTGGATAGGCTTCCGTGAGCTGATCCTTGATGACCATCGAAATCGTTCCGATTACGCCACGTACGGAGGACCGGAAGATCGCGGGATGCAACAAAGTGAGTTCGTACAACTCGATGAAAACCGTGTGCTTGTATCAATTGGCCAGCATAAGAATCACCGCCGTATGATGATTTTGGACACCCGTTGGCTATATGAAAAGACGCGAGTTAGCACGTTTTCCAATGGTTTAGATGACTGGACGCATCATACATACATCCCAGTAATTAAAGGACATGCTTCGTACAACCGTAAGCCCTCTGCATTGCTGGTGGCTCACCCTGAAAATCCCGAAGCGAAAGTTATGAAGATCTCGTTTCTGGACGATTTTGACTTGGTGAACGAGAAATCCGGTGCAGATTACCGTCGAGGGGGCGCCACATGGAATTTTCCTAATGGCGAAAAGGGACGTGTTAATCTTCGTTTTCAATTACCGGAAGGATCAGGTGGCGCAAGGGTTAGTCTTGCCGATCGGCTCTTTAACGCTTGCGATTCTGATATAACTCCGTATGCGCTGTACACTGTCAAATTGGAGATTAGAGAAAAACTCGGCTCGGAAACCTTACGTGCTGATACATGGTACAATCTTAGCATTTGTTGGAATGGCGTGACCAAAGGATCAAGCGCAGAATTACTGCTCAATGAAAAGCCAATAGGCATACTGCCTCTTAACAACGAAAGTCCGAATGGTGCTAGCTACCTACATATCATCTCTATCTCGGATAAACCTGATCCCGGCTTGTTCGTGGAAAGGGCTTCTGCTCATGTGGAATAAGTTCGGAGGAGTAAGATAATCCTCAATATCCCAATTGAAAAAAATTTAAAGTGACTTCCCGTGTTGGGGTATTGATATCAGTGGTAAACGGTAACAGAGAGTGTAGTATAAACATAGATAGGACAAAATGGGCCAGCTATGTAAAATAGTTGGCTTTTTGCATTTTATTTAGTTATTGTTTGGTAGTAGTATCACTCTTGTTAAACGTGTGAGTTAATTAAAGAACTTTATGATTGTGCTAATTATCTTTATTGGAAATATACTCTTTTATCTCATCTATCTTCTTATCTATCTCGTTTAACCTATTTTTTGTATAGTTAAAAAAGTGAGCCACTCTCGATATTAAATAAATAACAAGTACAAAAAATATAATATTAATCATAGCACCAACCGCATCAAACATACTCTGTCCTCCTAAGAGAATTAATATAAATATAAATTCTCTTTCTAATATCATTATCCTTCTTCAAATAAAACTGTCCTATAACATGACCTTTTTCAAAAGCAAAAGTTCTTCATCGTAATCTATGAAATTAAAATATTTGAGATATACTAATATGAGTGTTTCTAAGGAAAGGGTGATACATATCTTGCGTAGATTAGTGATTTTGATACTTGGGTTCGTTTGTGTCGTCCTTTTCTATTTTACGATTGTATCGGGAAGTAAGGTTTTTAAAACGGATTGGGAATCAACGGGAACGACCGAACAAGTGAAGACGAAGCATCGTCTCGTATTGATTACACAGGAGCTAGAGACCCCTTTTTGGGATAAGGTCGCAAAAGGTGCGTTGGAGCAGGCGAAGAATGAATCTGCTAGCCTTGAAGTTTGGGAAAGTTACGGGAATAACCAAGAAGACTTTTTGAAAAAAATTGAAATCGCTATCTATTCACAAGTGGATGGTATAATCGTGCAGGGTCTAGATACTGATGAGTTTAAAGCCTTGACGAAAATAAAAGCGGCTTCATATGGGATTCCGATAATTACAGTCGCAAATGATGTTCCGATGGAAGAAAGTCTAAGAAAGTCGTATGTAGGTTCCGACCAATATTTAGCTGGAAGAATGATTGGCGATCAGTTAATAGCAGATATGGGGACTAAAGGGGAAGTTGCGATAATGATTGACATCCAGCATCAATATTTCCAAGAACAGCGACTGAAAGGAATCAAGGATGTGCTGAAGAATTATCCAAGCATCCAAACCATCGAGGTCGAGACACATGATACGAGGGAACAAATTATAACAAACACAAAAGACGTATTGAACAAGAATCCGAATCTAGATGCTTTTATTGCGATTAATGCAGAGATACTTGGTGCGATGATCCAAGAGATTGAGACTAGGTCACAGATTGAGCCGTATTTTATTTATTCTTGTGATGATAATTACGAATCTACCTCGTTGCTTAAACAGGGGAAGATTGATGGATTCATAGAGCAGTCGCCGGAAGAGATGGGGACGATGAGTGTGAAGCTGCTTTTAGAATGGCTTAATAATGAGAAGGTCCCCCTTGATTTAAATGGGTATCAAACCGATATTCGGGTTGTAAAGGCGATGGATGTAAGATGAACAGTATTCAGAAAAAAATATTAGTGCTTGTCATTGCGGTTCTGTTTATAATGGCGGCCATTTGGATTTCACTGACCTACTACAATCAAAAAATGCAAAACCAGTACAATGATATTTTGGAGCGTTATTTGATTATGAACGAAGTGACGAGTGAAAGTCAGCAAATGGTTGCGGCCCTTAATAACTACTTAATTGAACCAACGGAAGTCAACTTGAAAGTGCTGAACATAAGTAAAACGAAGATTGAAAAGACTAAAGATAAGGTTTCAAAGTTTAGGAATAGTGATAATGACTTTGCTCTGACAAACTATGAGAATCTTATCGACAGTCTTGTAGAAACGACTAGTCAGTCCGTCTTAAATCGTACGGGGCAGCAAACGGAAGATTACTTGAGTGCCTTTTCTGAAGCGAGTCGGATTTCAAAATATATTTCCGAAATGACCCTGACGTTAATTGACACGGAGCTCAAAACATATGACCTTTTCTACCGGAACATGATCGATCGTTCGGAAGAATTGAGAATACTTGGGATGTGGCTTTTGCTTTTGATTACTCTGTTTTTATTGATATCGACTCATTGGTTTTCGAAAAGAATCACAAGGCCGGTCAATAAGCTGACAGAAGCGGCACATGAGTTATCAATGGGGCGATTTGATTTAAAAATTGAAGTGGATTCGAATGATGAAATCTCCTTTCTTGCTAAAACATTTGATAAGATGCGGATTAATATAAATAATTATTTATCTGAAATAAAACAGAAGGCACAGCTTGAAAATGAGCTGCAGCAAAGTAAGCTTCTTTTACAGGAAAGTCAGCTTCGCAGTCTGCAAAGCCAGATTAATCCTCATTTTCTTTATAATACACTGGACATCTTGTCTAAAAAGGCCTATTTAGAAGGGTCTGAAGAAACGAGTGATTTATTGGTCAGCGTTGCAGGGCTGCTACGCTATAACCTTAACAATCTAGAAGATTCGGCTACCCTGTTTGAGGAAGTACATGTTCTGAAGCAATACATAGACATTCAAAAAGCCCGATTTATCGATCGTCTGCAGTTTAACATGGACATTGATGATTCGTGTTTGGGAATCGAAATTCCTCGGCTAACATTGCAGCCTATTGTTGAAAACGCCGTCATCTATGCGATTGAGCCAGAAGAGGACGGTGGAAGTATCACTTTCCGCGCCAAAGATGAGGGCGATTGGGTGAGGATAGAGTTAGAGGATAGTGGTCCCGGAATGACAGAGGAGAAGGTAAAACAAATCCTTCGGGTGAATGTAAAAGAAACGAAAGGTCATTTTACGGGAATTGGAATTAGTAATGTTGTGAAGAGATTAAGTTTATTTTATGACTCAAATGATGTATTTGATATTGAAAGTAAGCAAGGGAGCGGAACGAAGGTTATTTTAAAAATACCAAAAACAAGGGGGGAAAAAGGAAATGAAACGACTCCTAATCGTGGATGATGAACAGATTGTAAGGGAAGGGCTGCAAGCAATTTTATTTAAAAATTTTCCCGACATGGAGATAGAGGAAGCCAAGAATGGAAAGATCGCGTTGGAAAAGGCAGAGTCATTTCGGCCAGATTTGGTTTTAATGGATATTAAGATGCCGGGGATGAGTGGACTTGAAGCAATCGAGATCATGAATCAAAAATACCCAAACACTAAGTACATCATGATAACGGCGTATGCGGAATTCGAGTATGCTAAATCGGCAATGAAGCTCGGTGTGAAGGATTATTTATTGAAGCCAAGTAAGGCAAGCGAGGTCGTACATACGGTTAGGAAAGTAATGGAGGAAATCGACGAAGAAAAAAAGTCCAGAGAGGAGCGAATTCTTCAGCGAAATGCTTTGGAAAAGGTACTAACGATTGTCGAAACCGATGTGGTCACACAGTTATTATTCGATCATGTACATGAAGTCCATTTGGACGAGCTGGTTGAAATGTTGGAGACTCCAACGACGAGCGAAAAGTTTGTAATGAGCATTTTATTGCCGCACGACTCTGAGAGCTTATATGCAGAAATCAAACATCGGGTACGAAAAGTTGGAAGTGCTTGGGTTGGGGCGTTATATGGAAGGCAAATTCCAATTATCGTATTTAGGCAAGAGGAGCATTCATTTCGCTCGCAGGCGATCACCCTTGCAAGGGAAATTTTATATGTGCCGAATAGGGGAGAGCGGGCTGGCTGGTTCATTGGAATTGGAAATGTCTGCAATTCCTTGGACAAAATCCGACAATCTTACCAAGAATCGTTGATTGCGACGAAGGATACGTCCATTCCTGTAAAATATCGTTTTTATTCAGATATATCATTAGATGATACGAGAATAGATGGATATCATTCTCGCAAACTAGAGAATAAATTTTTCGATCAGATTCGAAATGGGCAGTGGCAAGACATCATGAAAGAGGTCTCAGAGTTAATAGATCTGTTTGAGAATAAGGGTGTCCGCCTCATTGTAACACAACAACGCGTCCTCGAGCTTCTATGGATTGCCTCTCGGGTGTTGAATCAAATCGGAGTGGAGCCGGATACTCCTTTGTATTCCATTGAAATAAATGACTTTAGGCAATTGCGTACAGAGACGAATCATTTGCTCAACCGGATGTGGCAGTCCTATAGTGAGTACCTCAGCCAGGTGCAGGATGATACGATTAAACAGATTCGACAGTATATCGTTGAACACTCACACGAGGAAATATCTTTGGACAGGATAGCGCAAAAATTTGAACTAAGTCCTATCTATATTTCTAAGCTTTTTAAAGAACAGCTGGGTGTAAATTATATAACGTTCTTGACGGAATGCCGATTGGAAAAAGCAAAGAAATTGATGATGGACCCTGAAAAAAGCTTAAAGGAAATTACGTTCGATGTCGGGTATCAAGATCCAAATTATTTTAGCAAGGTTTTTAAAAGAATGTATGGTGAATCGCCGACAGAGTATCGGAAATCATTGCTGGGTGTTAAGGTATAACGAGATGGAAAAGCGGTGAAATGCATGAAACATACCTTTATAAAAGGATACATACTATTGTCTATGCTTGCGTTAATCATTTTGGTTGGAGCCTGCGAATATAAAAAGGGCCATTCAGATGATCAGGAAGTGAGTGGTGATGCGGCAGTAGTTGAGGAACCGAGTGAGAACCATACAGAAGATGACGATAAAATCACGATTGGTTTTTCCATGGATACGTTGGCTGAG
The DNA here is from genome assembly GCF_022900255.1 of Lederbergia wuyishanensis. Taxonomy (GTDB): domain Bacteria; phylum Bacillota; class Bacilli; order Bacillales; family Bacillaceae_C; genus Lederbergia; species Lederbergia wuyishanensis. The sequence goes on along the minus strand of NZ_JALIRM010000002.1, from coordinate 138,470 downwards.
GAAAGATGGTTGCGGGATCGGGAATTGTTTAAAGAAGCGGTGGAAGCACTCGGTGCCGAGGTGAAAATTCTCGCTTCAAAAGGAGACGATGCCTTACAAATCCTACAAGCAGAGACGCTCATTAATGAAGGCATTGATATATTGGTCATCGTCCCGCATAACGCAGAGTCAACTGCAATGATTGTTAAAAAGGCACACGCGGCGGGGATTAAAGTGCTATCCTACGACAGATTAGTTCGAAATTCTGAAATTGATTTGTATGTTTCGTACGATAATGAAATGGTTGGCGAGCTACAAGCGAAGGCGATAACGAAGTTGGTTCCAAAGGGCAAGTATGTGTATATCGGCGGTGCGGAGACAGATTACAATGCCCATCTACTTAAAAAGGGTGTTTTCAACATCCTCCAACCACTCATAGATAAAGGCGATATTACGATTGTCTACGACCAATGGACAAAGGATTGGTTCCCAGAATATGCTTTTTCAAGTATGCAAGAGGCCTTAAAAGCAAACGATAATAACGTGGATGCTGTTATTTCCGCAAATGACGCAACGGCTGGCAAGGTAATCCAAGCGCTTGCTGAACAGGGACTTGCAGGAAACATACCTGTTGCCGGTCAAGACGCGGATCTAGCTGCCGCACAGCGTATCGTAATAGGCACCCAAACAATGACCGTATACAAGCCATTAAAAGAACTTGCCGTACAAGCAGCAGAACTAGCAGTGAAACTTGCTAAAGGGGAAGAAATAGGAGTCGAACGAATTATCAATAACGGAAAAGCAGAGGTCCCCTCCATGCTCCTTACACCGATAGCCGTCGATCAAGGGAATATCGATGCGACAATCATAGCGGATGAATTTCATACTAGGGAAGAAGTGTATGGAAAGGAATAGGTTCTGAATGGCCACCAGCGTTTGTGAATGCGCTGGTGGCTTTTTGCGTTTTTGGGAGGAAGTTTTTGAGTTCGTTGGAGGGTGTGTATCGTGAACAAAATTGCATTTTTTGTTTTATTGCAAATCAAAGTAGAATTTAAGACGAAATTCGTTGTCTTCAGCGCATTTGTCCAATATGTGCGTTATGTTGGACAGTATTCCAAAATAGATGGTGTCATTTTCCATCATCCACTCTAAAATGGACAGACTCCCAAAGATCCTCACTCCTTCGTCCAACATCCCCAATTTCTTCCTTGAACTCCCAATCTTAAAAAAAGCCAGACGATGCTAATTTTTTACTATAAGTAAGCGTTTTTACAGATTGGTAGAGTTGATACTATTTTAAGTGTAAACAAATTATATAGATGCGAAAGGGGTTTCAATATGAAGAAGTTTAAGTTCATTCCTGCTTTGCTTTCGATTATGCTGCTTGCGTTTTTGGCAGTGGGTTGCAGCAAGGACAGTGCAGGGACAGGAGATAAAGGCGGTAAAAAAAGTGGAAAGATAAACGTTGGTATTGTTTTGCCTACGAAGGATGAGCCGAGATGGGTTCAAGACGAAACACGTTTCAAAGATGCGTTGAAAGACTCAGATTATTCAACTGAAATTTTATTCAGCCAAGGTTCCTCTGCAAAGGAAAAAGAAAACGTTGAAACGTTGATTAGTAAAGGGATTGAGGTTTTAATTATTGCTCCGCATGATGGACCAGCAGCAGGTGCGGCTGTGGCAGCTGCTAAAAAAGAAGGCATAAAAGTAATTTCGTATGACCGTCTTATTACAAATACGGACGCAGTCGATTACTATGTGACATTCGATAGCGTTGCCGTTGGTGAAGCACAAGGGCAATTTTTGATTGACCATGCGGGTGATGGCAAAGGTATTCCGCTATATCTTTACGCTGGAGCGGCATCTGATAATAATGCATTCCTATTTTTTGAAGGTGCATGGAAAGTATTGCAACCAAAAATCGCGGACGGTACTTTCATAATTGCGAACTCAAGTGAAGCAGAAGCATTAAAAGACAAAGCAGATCTTTCACGTGATGAATTGAGTAAGGTTCTTGGGCAAGTAACAACAAACTGGGATCCGAATGAAGCGAAAAATAAAGCTCAAACTCACTTAACTGCTGCGAGCGGAGATTTAAAAGGTGATGTTGTCATCCTTGCTCCAAATGACGGGACTTCCCGTTCGATTGCGGATGTATTCGGATCTGATCCAGACGTTTCAAATTATGTCATCACTGGACAAGACGCTGAAAAAGCTTCAATCCAATACATTATTGATGGTAAACAATCGATGACAGTATTTAAGGACGTTCGTACACTTGTGGCGGATGCAATGGGAATGGCTATTGACATTCTTGATGGCAATACACCTGAAACAACTGGTTCTTATGATAACGGAAGCATCGAAGTTCCAGCAAAACAAACAAACGTTATTGTCGTTGAGCAAGAGAATGTGAAGAGTGAACTCATTGACTCCGGTTACTACGAAGAGAGTGATTTCACTGGACTATAAAAACGTAAATAACTAGAGCGAGGCTATTGAAATAGTGATGGATGTACGTCTATCACTATTTCCCTTGTACTAGTTGTTTTGTTGAGGAGGAAAGACATGAGCGAATATATTCTTGAAATGAAACAGATTACTAAGGAATTTACAGGAGTCAAGGCGCTCAGTAACGTTAATTTCAAAGTGAAAAAAGGTGAGATACACTGTTTAGTTGGTGAAAATGGAGCCGGTAAGTCGACACTCATGAAAATACTTAGCGGTGTATACCCTTATGGTACATATGGGGGAGATATTGTTTTTAATGGCAATGTCCAGCAGTTTAATAAAATCAATGACAGTGTTGAAACAGGAATCGTCATTATCTATCAAGAGCTTGCTCTCTTTCCAGACCTCCCTGTTTATGAAAATATTTTTATCGGCAATGAAGTGAATCAAAAAGGGGTTCTCGATTTTAACAAAACGATCGTTGAATCAAAAAAATTGCTGGATAAAGTGAATCTAAAAGTTAATCCTGAAACATTGATTAAGGACTTGGGAGTAGGGAAACAACAGCTAATTGAAATTGCAAAAGCGTTAAGTAAGGATGTAAAACTGCTTATTTTGGATGAACCAACTGCGGCACTCAATGAAGACGATAGTGAAAATCTGTTGGACTTACTGCGCGAATTAAAAAAGCAAGGCATTACGTGCATTATGATCTCCCATAAGCTGAAGGAAGTCATTTCTATCGCGGATAAGGCGACCGTGATCCGAGACGGGGAAACGATCTGCACATTGGATGCTTCTAAGGGAGAAGTCAATGAAAGTGCGATTATAAAAAATATGGTGGGACGGGAAATTGACGATATTTATCCGAAAAGAGAGAAGAAATCTTTTGGTGATAAAATTCTCGAATTATCGAACTGGACAGCATATGATCCGCAACTCGGACGCAATGTCTCAAATGGTATTAACTTACATGTTAGAAAAGGTGAAATCGTTGGAGTTGCAGGATTGATGGGGTCCGGTCGAACAGAGCTTGCTCTTAGTATTTTTGGTAATTCAAAGTCTTATAAGTTGCAGGGGGATTTATTTGTAGAAGGACGCCCTGTCAATTTTAAACATACCGATGAGGCAATTAAAGCAGGGATTGCTTACGTTACGGAAGATCGTAAAGGAGACGGGTTATTCTTATTGCAGGATATAAAAAGCAATATTTCCGCTGCTAATTTGAAGGGGATTTCTTCGAATGGAATTATTAATGAAAATGAAGAAATCAAAGTGGCAGATCATTACAAAACTTCACTAGGCATTAAAACGTCATCGTTACAACAGTTAGTTGGTAATTTGAGTGGTGGTAACCAGCAAAAAGTATCATTAGGAAAATGGCTATTTGTAGGTCCGAAATTACTTATTTTAGATGAACCGACGCGTGGAATTGATGTTGGTGCTAAATTTGAAATTTATTCAGTGATGAATGAACTTATAGATCAAGGCATGAGTATTATTATGATTTCTTCAGAATTAGGTGAGGTGCTTGGTATGAGTGACCGCATCTATGTAATGGCCGAAGGTGAAATCAAGGGTGAGTTGTCGGCTGAGGAAGCGAATCAAGAAAACATCATGCAACTTGCTACGCAATAGGAGGTTAATTTTATGAAACTATTGAATGAAGCGAAGCATTTAATAAAAGATAATATTCGTGATTATGGGATGTATATTGCCTTAATTGTAATAATGGTGACCTTTTCCATTCTCACGGATGGTTTGTTTATGTCCTCAAGAAATATTAGTAATTTACTAGATTCTGCTGGGTATATTGCAGTTTTAGCTGTAGGTGTCATGCTCGTTATCGTGATTAGACATATTGACTTGTCGATCGGTTTCTTAGCTGGATTTCTTGGTGCGATTGCAGCGATTTTGCTTATGCACGTCGGTCTGCCAGTCTATATCGTTATCCCGATCATTCTGGTTCTTGGAATATTTGCTGGATCCATTACTGGATTTTTAGTAGCGAGAGTTGGAATTCCAGCGTTTGTTGCGACGCTTGCAGGATGGCTCATTTATAGAGGGGCTATTCTTTTAGCGACAGAAAAGACGGGAACGATCATTGTTAATGACAAAGCATTTAATGCTATCGGAAATGGATACATTCCCTCACTCGCGGTCATTAATGGAGTGCATTTATTATCTTTAATTCTTGGTGCATTGGCAATTGTGTTCTATATTTACAGTACGGTAGCGAACCGACGCAATAAAATAAAGTATAATTTTGAAGTAGTATCTAAAGAGATTTTTATACTGCAATTAATTTTTGTATCAGCAATTATCGGGTATATTACATGGATTTTAGCAAGTTATAACGGGCTATCTTGGACAGTGATTATCATGCTGTTAGTTGTGATGATCTATCATTTTATTACAACGAAGACAGTAGTAGGAAGACATATATATGCGGTAGGGAGTAACCCGGAAGCAGCACATCTTAGCGGAATCAATGTAAGTAAAATTACATTCCTTGTATTTGGATCAATGGGTATGCTTTCTGCATTATCTGGAATATTGTTCACTTCTCGTTTACAATCGGCGACAACGACGGCAGGTACATTATTCGAGCTTGATGCCATTGCAGCAGCATTTGTAGGTGGTGTTTCCGCAGCCGGTGGAGTTGGTAAAGTAACTGGAGCTATTATCGGTGCACTTGTAATGGCAACTTTAACAAACGGTATGAACTTGATGGGCGTCGGAATTGCCCCACAATACATCATCCGTGGCGGTGTGCTAGCATTAGCAGTTATTTTTGACGTAATGACACGGAAACAGAGAGCGTAATAAGACCTAATTGAAGAGAGAAAATGGGCCAGCTATGTTGAATAGTTGGCTTTTTACTTTTTATTTTGTTAGTGGTTGGTAGTAGAATCTTATTCTGGATTGAAAAGTACCTAACATTGAAAAATATAATAGATTAAAACACAAAAAACCCTCTAAAGTAGAGGGCAATTTGTTAAGCGATATATTCTTGTTTATCGATATCTTTGGCTTCTTTTTTAATATAGAATCTGCCTTTCGTAAAGATGGCGATGATAACAGTTAGTATAGCTGCAAGGACTGCTGCAAAGAAGGCTGCGGTACTTTGTAGGAATGTCCCCATAAAGCCTGATGCAGCAATGGTGCCTAGTACACTAGAAATGACGAGGGACCACACTCCGACTGGATTCCATTTATGCAAGTTATCTTGCCGAGCTTCATAATATCCAGGACCAATTTTCAAAAGTTTTTTTACGATCGTTGCATCTGTAACTAAGATTGACGCCCATGCTAATAGGAAAACTCCTTGGAACGTCATGACGGCTTCAAGGTAATCGACAATATTCATGAGCATTAAAACAATCGCGGATACCCCTGTAACAATGACCCAAAAACGTCTGCCAGGAGTAAATTTGAAAATGTTTTCAAAGAAATTCGATAACGACAAGGAGCCACTATAAATATTGGTCACGTTAATTCTAACCTGGGTTAGCACGGTAAATAAGGCGCCCCAAATGCCTAGAAGAAGGACGATATAGACTCCAGGATTAGGTTCACCAAGACGAACACCAAACCAGATTCCAAGACCTCCCATTACTCCGAAGCAAAAAATTTGTGGAATAAATCCAATCGCAAAGATGCCGATTTTATGATCTTTCGGTTTTAAAAAACGCGAATAATCAGATGCGAGAAGGGGAGTAAGTCCCATAATTCCGTGTTGCATTCCAATACAAAGTAAAAGGGCGGTTCCTCCTACGTGGACACCTTCAGGCATATAAGTCCAAAATACCCCATCGAAGCTTGATGGCTTCATCGCGGCCAGGATGATAGCTGCCAGTAAGAATAGAAAAAATAAAGGCAAGGACCATTTTTGTAATTTATCGAGTTGTTTTATTCCAAACCAATTTAATGGAATAACGATAGTTCCGAAGAAAAGAATGAGTGCCCATTTGGGGATTGAGGGGAAGAATTCGTGTACAGCTGTAACTAATATTAGTCCTTCCAATGCACAATACATAATAAAGTTTGTTGCGTAAATAAATGAGGTTAAGGATGCTCCAATATATCCAAATCCTCCGCCTCTTGATAGGAGGTTAACATTCATCCCCGATTTTGCGGATAAGTGGGCAATGAACGTTCCGAGAATTCCTGCAACAATAATGGCATAGACCGCGGAAATGATAGCATTAACTGCGCCAAATTTAAGCGCCATTACACTACCCATTTGAAAATAGAAGATGGCAGTGGCAATTCCAAATGTAATATTGGTAATACTCATCCACCCCATGTTTCTCTTGTGGCGGGGAACACGATCTAGTGAATAGTCATCCCCTAACTTTTGGTTGCCTTCTTTGTAATCTTTAGTTGTAGTCAAATCCAATATGAATCATCTCCTTTTTTGTGTATGTCTTCACATAGTGGACTTAAACAGCCTCTTCACAAAAAATGCAACGTTTTAATGTTATCAAAATATTATAAGTTACTCAAATTCCAATTTTCTGTAAGTTGTAGAATGAGTCTTAGCATTACCTAGCTGACCCACCATATGCTCCGTCTATCGCAATATTCCTCTTAAATGCTAGGGGAAACCTTTTTAAAATCTAGAAAATTAAAGAATAAATGATGATAAAAACGAAAGATTTATTAAATTAGGACATTATAAAGATCAGACGAGCACAAAAATCCCATTTTCTTATAGTGATTTCACTGTCCTAAAGTTTAGGTGCACTACCTAAAACCGGGGATATCCACAATAAAGAATGGTTTTTGTACTCGTCTGATTTTGTTTATTGAATTTTTAAAATGGAGTGATTATGTTCAATTCGTATTCTAAAATGGTTCATGATTCGTATTTGTTCTTCAGTTAACTTCTCTTTATTCCAGTACATATGCATTAAGTTATATTCGAATATTTCCTTTAATTTAATAAACAGAGGAAGCTTATCTAACATATCTGGAGATAATTCATTTTCCTCCTGATACCCGTCGATTATTGCTTTTGTGATAGAACGCCCATAGTCAACGATATTGCCATTCCCAACAAACGAATATTCTAATGCACTATAGATTGGAACGGCTAAATCAAAAATATAAAAATGTTTCTCACAATCTTGGAAATCTATCATAGTAAATTTCGAATCGCTATCAACCAATATGTTTTCTAACCATAAATCACCGTGAAGCAAGCCATAGGTTGAATGACATTTTGGCAACTTTTTTATAGTAGATAAAACCTCATTAGCAATTTCTCTAATACTGCTCTCTTCTTTAGGGATATATTTAAGAAATGCATATTCCTCATTATCATACCAATCGTTGATATATTTAATCGTCTCTATTTCTTCAAATTTCTTTGATAAACGATGTAATCTACCAATTTGTCGACCCAATTCATTAAATACACTGGCATTCCATTGATTTTTCGGTAAGTGTATCCCAGAAGCGCCTTTATATAAAACAGTCAAAAATTCCTTGTCTAGCATTATCTTTTCTACTAAATTACCGTTTTTAGAAAAGATTGTTGGTGACACACCAAATCCTTCATTATATAAAAAGTTTGTATAAGTAACTTCTTCTAACTGCTCATCATATGTTTTATAGTTCGTTATTCTAGCGAAAAAGATACCTTGTTCTGCAATACATCGATATACTTCATTGGTTACTGGTTCAACTTTAATAAGATCCACTGGATATAATTTATTTAATGATTCTAGTATTTTGTAATTCATATAGATATTCTCCCGACAAAAATAATAAGTTCATCATTTTGAAATCTAGATTTTTGTTAACTCACTTTGGACAATATTTTGGGACTCACTCAATTACGATCATAACATAAATATCCAGATTTGTTTGAAAACTTTATTATCCAATAAGATCCTTATTAGAGAGAAGACTCTTTTATTTGAAGACGGTTATTATGACGTTCGGATTTAGATTGTTGGAAACGGAATTAATAGGAATTTTTGATCTCAATAATCAGAGAAAATACTTCATTGAGATCAAAAATGGAGTAGATTATGATAAAAGAAAACATATCGTAAAAATACGATATGTAAATAAACGAAAGGAGTTCAACATTTGATTAATGAGGAAATCTTGAGCTCTTTAAAATTAAAATGAAAAGTTAAATCTTAAAAACTTTTTTTACTAATCTTGGTAGCAATGAAAAACATTAGTTGCACTTTGCAAGTAAAGTAAATATAATGTGATTATGAGGTGAAAATAATGGAAAATCTCCGTGGAATGTTTCAAATAATGACACGCCGATTTGGTTTACTTAATAAAAACTGCTGTACTGTTGGTGGATGCGATCTTTCCCTCATTCAAAGCCACATCCTGTATGAGATTGATAATCAACATAAACCATCCATGCAGCAGATAGCAGAAACATTAGGAACTGATATTACTACTTTTAGCAGGCAGGTTCAATCGCTAGTAAAAATGAACTTAATTAAGAAAACACCAGATCCTAGTGATAAAAGAATTAGTATTCTGTCTCTGACTACTGAAGGTAAGTATATTGCAACAACCGTAGATCAACAAATGAATGCATTTTTAAATGAGGTTTTTTCTCATATGAATGACTTTGAAAAAGAAACCGTTGTCCGTTCCATTCAATTATTAAATAATGCTATGGCAAAGTCTAATGCATGTTGCAAGCCACTGCAGGGGTGATTCCCCGGAATTAATACTTGCATATTGCAAGTATTAATGATTTATTAAAGATAAAAAACTAATTTCAAAGAAATGAGGAGAGAATATGACTGCTTTGAATGATAATATCCAAGGATGCTGTAGCCCAAGAAAAAATGATTTAGAAAACAAAAATGTACCGAATAAGGAAATTACTAAGCAATTGCCTGTAGTTATTATTGGAGCTGGACCGGTTGGTTTAGCAGCAGCTGCACACTTAGCAAGCAGTGGGCAATCGTTTATTTTATTGGAGGCAGGGATCGAAGTAGGGGCCAACATCAAAAGTTGGGGACATATTCGGTTATTCTCGCCATGGCGATACAATATAGATAAAGCTGCTATGAACTTATTAAATGACAGTGGTTGGGTTCAGCCAGAACTAGAAAATTTACCGACTGGGCAGGAGCTTGTTGAACAATACTTGAAGCCACTTTCTAAGGTGGCAGAAATTCAACCTTTCGTTTACCTTAATACGAAAGTTTTATCTATTGGTAGAAAAGACTTAGATAAAATGAAAACTGCAAATAGAGAAAATGTTCCTTTTGTTATCCATTCTGAAAATAATGGAGAGTACAGATCATTTGAAGCTAGGGCAGTAATAGACGCTACAGGTACATGGGGAAATCCTAACCCTGCTATTTCAAGTGGGGTTTGGCTTGCTGATGAGAAATCCCTCCAAGAAAAAATATACTATGGAATTCCCGATATTTTAGGGAAGGAACAACAACGTTATGCAAACAAACGTATAGCTGTTGTTGGAGGCGGCCATTCAGCTATAAATACCTTATTAGATTTGGCTAAATTGAAAGAGTCCTACCCTGAAACTGAAATATTATGGATTATGAGAAGACAGAGAGTTGAAGATGCATATGGCGGGGAGGAAAAGGATGCGCTTGAAGCTCGTGGCCTTCTCGGCAGTAGAATTCACCATATGGTAGATAGCCGACAAGTTAAAGTAATTACGCCATTTCATATCCAATTAGTTCGGAAATCAGAAGAGGGTATTGAATTAATAGGCAACCAAAACGACAAGCAATTTAGACTGGATGGAATAGATGAAATGATTGTAAATACAGGAAGCCGTCCCGATTTTTCAATAATAAGTGAACTTCGTACTTCTATTGATTCTGCTACTGAAAGTGTAAAAGCGTTAGCGCCATTGATTGACCCTAACATTCATAGTTGCGGCACTGTTCGTCCTCACGGTGAAAAGGAAATAAGACAGCCAGAGAAGGATTTTTATATCGTAGGTGCCAAAAGTTATGGCAGAGCCCCAACCTTCTTAATGGCAACAGGATATGAACAGGTTAGGTCTGTAGCTGCATATTTAAGTGGTGATTTGAATGCCGCTAAGAAAGTAGAGTTAGACTTGCCAGAAACGGGTGTCTGTAGCGTCAATTTAACTAGTAAAAGCTCATGTGATGGACCTGCATCTGCTTGTTGCAATTATTAAAACACCTTCCAAAAAAGGGGAGCGCGTGCTTCCTTAAAATTTTTATTAAAAGGTGAGTGTAAAATGGTTATTAATCATGGTGGATCGCTCAAAAAGGAATATTTCATTTCTTATATGAAATTAATCATGAATGCTTTTGGTTGTACAGTTGAGGAAGCTAAAGATAAAACCTTTGAACGGCTGTTTCGTTTTCAGGAAAATGAAATGGGTCAGCAAACGTACAATCAGTTTCTCCTGGCATATCAAGAAATAAAGAACAATTATACTTATTGTTGTGGAGGAAATTAAATGATAAGAGAAGCAATCGTTCGTGGAGCCAGAGAGACAGACTTAGAATCTATTATGGAAATTTATAACCAAGGGATAGAAGATCGGATAGCCACGTTAGAAACAGAGGCTAAAGATATTTCATATATGGCAGAATGGTTCAAGCAGCATCAGAACAGATATAGTGTAGTGGTTGCAGAAGAAGGAAATAAAATAATTGGATGGGCTTCTTTAAATCCATATAATAGCCGTTGTGCTTATGATGGGGTGGCAGATATTTCAGTTTATATTTCTAGGAAATCAAGAGGGAAAGGAGTAGGTGGTAAACTGCTTTCTACTATCGAAATCACAGCAAAAGAAAATAACTTTTATAAGCTGGTTTTATTTACTTTTCCATTTAATCGTTTAGGGCAAGGACTATATAAAAAAATGGGTTTTCGTGAAGTGGGCATTTTTGAAAACCAGGGTATTTTAGACGGGGAATTTGTTGATGTCATGGCAATGGAGAAAGTTCTATAACTTATTTCTAATTAAAGTACTCCTAATATCTAGCCACCTTTGTAAAATGACAATAAAGATTAATTACAAATACAGTCGTTTAATTTCCAATAAAGTGATTAAAAATTCCCGTTCTGCTTTTCAACAAACGGGCATTTTAATCGAACAAGGGGAACGAGCTAGTTAAAAAGTTAATTTTTTGTAAAAATACCCCTCCCTTGTTAAAATAAATAGATTGGGGATATTGAAAGGGGATAAAGATTCGAGATGTGGAAGAGCTTGTAATGATTAGAAATTGAATAAGCTATTTTTTACTCTCTTCAAGAGAGTTTATTTGACTATTTATAATCATTCAAGGACTGCATTTTTGGCTCAAAAATCCTAGCTAGAGGATGGGTGCTTTTTGTGCGTCTTTCTCTTTTGAAGGGAACAATCATATCTCCTGTGGACCTTATTTATGCGTCCTTCATTTGGAGGGGCTAATTTGAAAAACAATCGTTCATTTTACAACTTAAAGGAATCTGCTCAATCTATCGTACTTACAATTAACCAAGGCTTAAAAAATCGTAAAAGTCCTTTGGTGGTGTCTTTCGATGGTGGGAGTGGTTCAGGAAAATCGACGTTAGCATCTGAAGTAGCTTCATCTGTAGAAGCAACAATTATTCACTGCGATGATTTCTTCGCAGTAGAAATACCTGATTATGAATGGGATATTTACTCAGTTGAAAAGAAGTGTCGTCTATGTATTGACTGGGAAAGGGTACGTGCTGAAGCATTGCTACCTTTACTTGGGGGCGAAAAAGCAGAATATCATCCTTTTTCATTTTCAACTATGAATGGTTTATCATCTGACGTGGTTGTATTGGAACCTTCAAAGGTAATCATTTTAGATGGAATATACAGTTCACATTGGTTATCCGATTTGACTAATCTTACTATTTTAGTAGATGTAGCTCCTGATATTCGGCGTAATAGGCATAATCTTAGGGAGGGAACTGAAGATAGAGAATGGCATTTGCGATGGGACCCAGTAGAGGACTATTATTTTTCTGTTCTACGTTCTCCAGATTCATTTGATTTGGTGGTTGTGAATGAATGACATGACAATATTCAGTTAACGGGCGCCATTACAGAATAACTTTTATATCTAAACGACTATATTTTTAAGTGCAGTAAAGTAATCCATATCAAAAATAACCATTTTATTTTAACCCCATGCTGATGTTAGCATGGGGTTTTCCGTGGTTGAGGTTAAAATTATATAACCGTATTGTCATTTATCATCATTAATTAATTAGAAATTCTAAAATGAGTATCCTATATATAAAGATTTTGTAAATAAGGATAAAAGTATTTACTTATATAAGGATATTATTATATATTAATGTTCGTTGAGGCGGAGGTGAACGCAGGATGAAAACATCCATAGTCGAAATTGATAAAGCAGCAGCCATTTTAAAATTATTAGGCGACAAAACACGATTAACTATGGTGGCAATGTTATATACAAATGATTGTTGTGTGTGTGAGTTTGTGGCGATTTTTAAAATGAGTCAGCCTGCAATAAGCCAGCATATTCGAAAATTAAAAGATTCGGGTATGGTAAGTGAAACCAGGAAAGGACAATGGATTATTTATTCCTTAAATAAGGACAGTGAGTATTATCCAATCGTACAAGACCTGCTGGCCCATCTACCAAGCCAAGATTATAAACTAAAAGAACTAGAAGAACAGGGTTTACGTATTTCGTGTGACTAGATGGAGGATATAAAAAATGACATCAATTGTTTTGGCATCAGTAATCTTTTTGCTCACACTTACACTTGTTATATGGCAGCCAAAAGGACTATCAATTGGATGGTCTGCATGTGGTGGAGCAATTTTAGCTCTTATCGTAGGTGTTGTAGATTTTAAAGATGTCATAGATGTAACATCGATCGTTTGGAATGCCACTTTGACTTTCATAGCAATCATTATTATTTCTCTCATCTTAGATGAGATTGGATTTTTTGAATGGGCAGCCTTACATATGGCAAGAGCGGCAAAGGGTAATGGAGTAAAAATGTTCGTCTATGTTTCCATTCTGGGAGCGATAGTCGCTGCATTTTTCGCGAATGATGGGGCAGCACTGATCTTAACACCGATTGTTCTTGCCATGGTGAGAAACCTTAATTTTAATGAAAAAATGGTTTTTCCTTTTATCATTGCGAGTGGATTTATTGCGGATACAACATCACTGCCATTAGTTGTAAGTAACTTAGTTAATATCGTATCTGCTGACTTTTTTGGAGTAGGTTTCGTAGAGTTTGCCTCAAGAATGATGATTCCGAATTTCTTTTCTTTGGCTGCTAGTATTATTGTCTTATATCTATATTTCGGAAAAAGTATTCCAAAGAATTATAATTTATCGCATTTGAAAGCCCCAGTTGAAGCGATTCGTGACAATAAAATGTTTACACTATCATGGGTTGTTTTAGGAATATTATTGATAGGCTATTTTGCAAGTGAATTTATTGGGGTGCCTGTTTCTTTCATAGCTGGGATAGTCGCTATATTTTTCTTGTTCATGGCAAAAAGAAGCTCAGCTGTTTATACGCGTACTGTTATCAAAGGCGCACCGTGGGCAATCGTTTTCTTTTCTATCGGAATGTACGTAGTAGTTTACGGTCTAAGAAACGTAGGGCTTACAAATGTTTTAGCTGATTTAATCCAGCAGACGGCAGACCAGGGACTATTTTCAGCAACAATCGGTATGGGATTCATCGCTGCAATCCTTTCTTCTGTAATGAACAATATGCCAACTGTTATGATTGACGCGCTTGCTATTGCAGATACGGATACAAGTGGCGTTATTCGAGAAGGACTAATTTATGCTAATGTCATAGGTTCTGATCTAGGGCCAAAGATTACGCCGATTGGTTCCCTTGCAACTTTACTTTGGCTGCATGTATTGTCTCTTAAAGGAGTTAAAATCTCCTGGGGAACGTATTTCAAGACGGGAATTGTTTTAACCATTCCAACCTTGTTCATTACATTGGTGGGTCTATATATTTGGCTACTTATCATTTCATAAATTACTTAATAGGAGAATCTCAACATGTCTAAAAAAACAATCTACTTTCTATGTACAGGTAACTCTTGCCGCAGCCAGATGGCAGAAGGATGGGCAAAAAAATATTTAGGTGACGAGTGGGTAGTGAAAAGTGCTGGACTTGAAGCACACGGATTAAATCCGAATGCAGTGAAAGCAATGAAAGAGGCAGGTATCGATATTTCAAATCAAACATCTGATGTGATAGATCCCGAAATATTAAATAATACAGAATTGGTCGTAACCCTTTGTGGTCATGCAGCGGATAATTGCCCGGTAACACCTCCACATATCAAACGTGTTCACTGGGGATTCGATGACCCTGCCAAAGCAGAAGGAACAGAAGAAGAAAAATGGGCGTTCTTTCAGCGTGTGCGTGATGAAATTGGTGAACGCATCAAGACATTCGCTGAAACTGGAAAGTAAATTAATTGCCAAGAGAAAACTCTCTTGGCTTTCTTCATTTTACATAAATAAAAGCATTTTATTATTCGCGACACTAGACCTATAGGTCCCATGCATACCATAGTAATTTATAATTCATTTTCTTACCTTGTTTACTATTTTTATCTGTTACTATCCAATTACCATCTTGCTTTTGTACTTGATAAATTACATTTGTACCATCAGACTTTTTAAAGAGCATATAACCTGTGTCTCCTTTTAAAAAGGTTACAGGGTCTATAACATTTTTGTAGGGTATCTTTCTCTCAGGAAGCAAAATGTTGGTTACTATTTCTTCTGCAATATTAAAAAGGGATTTAAATTCACTATTTATTTCTGCTTTGTATTGCAACTGATTGTATGTATAAGAAGAATAAGCCTCTAAATTTAAATTAAAAGACTGTTTTATATCTGAAAGTGTTGCTTTATAAAATTCATATATTTCTTTTTCTACTTTATCTCCCACATGTTTAAAACTAATTGTTTTAACTCCAAAAGGACTAATGTTAAAAGTCATTGTTTCCTTACCATAAGGAGGGTCATGTGCATGTTCAAATGTTTTGACTTGGACTTTTGCAATAAAGCTAAACCCACCCTCATGCTCTCTGATAATTCTCAAAATCTTAGCATCATATAAACCATATTGCTTATGATAGCCATAATAATTAATAATTTCCTTTTCAATAGAGGGTTCAAGTGTAGTAATTAATGTATCATAAAGGAGTTTGTAATCGGGTTTCTTACTATGAACATAAGTATTATTTGGGATAACCAAAAACGTTATTGTAGCAATTAAAATATAAGCTATTTTTTTCATAGGGTATTATGCCTCTCTAAAATATTTCTTCATATATAACTTGTGCCAATAAAAGCAAATTATCTAAAGTTTTTAAATGAAATGGGGTAAAACTATCCTGAGGTGAGAACATGAGAAAAATCCTAACGCCCATTTTATTACTGCTCTTTATCTTTCCAACGGTATCCTTAGGTGCAAAACTTTATGGCTCAGAATGTCCAAATACTGAAATATTGTTGAAAACTAATGAGAAAGACAAAGATGAGCTTGTTAAAGCCTTGAATGAGATCATTCCGAAAGTATATGGATCAAGTCCTGATTATAAGGAATGGAGAATTGAGGTGATAAAACCCATGCCTCGTCTAACTGGGTTTGAGGAGAATTACTATAAAATGGCTATTAACTTCTGTGGAAAGAGAGTAGCAGACCATTCTTGGTTTGTTAGGTTAAGGTTCCCTAGATTACTTCCAGCTCAGAGTGCATCACTTGGGGAGTTGTATATTGTTAAAGAGAAAAATAATAAATGGTTTTCTTGGTTTCAATATCATTAAAAATTGAACAAATCAAAAGGGAGAGGTATTTTACCTCTTTTTTGTTTTTATCTAAATTTTGCAATGTAAGGTGATATATGAGCAGGTGTCATAGTGAGAATATATAAATCCTCCTCGATAATCATTGATATTTTTAGCATGTTATCGTTTTATGTCCTTATAAATATTAGATAATATTTGTTATTCAAGCGATAACCTTGTTTTTAGTATGTTCATAAAACCTTAATAGACGTACTCCCCACCTTTTACCAACTTCGCCATAGATTTTCTAACTATTATATAATGGAAATATTTAATTCTATAAGTAATAGTGGTAAACTATAATAATATAAGAATATAAATCATACAGAAAAGGTAGGAAATAACCTTTCTGAAAAAATAATAGGCTAGTAAGGAAGATAAAAATGAGTAGCAGACAAACAAAAACTGACGTTATCTTAATTGGTGCTGGGATTATGAGTGCGACGTTGGGAACACTTTTAAAAGAGTTAGTACCTGACTGGGACATCAAGGTGTTTGAAAAGCTCGAAAATCCAGGAGAAGAAAGCTCTAACGAATGGAACAATGCGGGTACAGGCCACGCTGCACTTTGCGAGCTTAACTATACACCTCAAAAATCGGACGGATCTATAGATATCACCAAAGCAATTAAAGTGAACGAACAATTCCAGCTTTCAAGACAGTTTTGGTCTTATCTTGTAAACAGCAACCTAATCAGCAATCCGCATGACTTTATCATGCCAATCCCTCATATGAGTCTAGTTGAAGGGGAAGAGAATGTATCGTTTTTGAAAAAACGTTTTGATGCATTGTCAAACAATCCTCTGTTTCAAGGAATGGAATATTCCGATAATCCGGAAAAGCTAAAAGAATGGATCCCGCTTATTATGGAAGGTCGCGGGTCAAATGAACCGATTGCGGCGACTAAGATTGACTCTGGCACGGATGTTAACTTTGGTGCTTTAACGCGTATGTTGATTAAGCACTTAAAGAATCAAAACGTAGAGGTCAATTATAAGCATAATATTAAAAATATTAAACGTACCGAAGATGGCTTGTGGGAATTGAAAGTCCAAGACCTCGAAAGCGGACAAATCGAATACCATACCGCAAAATTCGTCTTTATTGGCGCAGGTGGCGGAAGTCTGCCTTTACTGCAAAAAACAGGCATTCCTGAGTCTAAACATATTGGTGGCTTCCCGGTAAGTGGTTTGTTTTTGGTATGTAACAATCCAGAAATTGCAGAACAGCACCATGCAAAGGTATACGGAAAGGCAAAAGTTGGCGCGCCTCCTATGTCTGTTCCGCACCTTGATACAAGATATATTAATAATCAAAAATCATTGCTCTTTGGACCTTTTGCGGGCTTCACGCCAAAGTTCTTGAAAACAGGTTCTTACTTTGATTTAATTGGTTCCATAAAACCATATAATATTCTTACGATGTTGGCGGCAGGCATAAAGGAAATGGCGTTGACAAAATACTTAATTCAACAAGTGTTGTTATCGCATGAAAAACGCATGGATGAGCTTCGTGAGTTTATTCCAAACGCCAAAAGTGAAGAGTGGGATATCGTCGTAGCGGGCCAACGTGTACAAGTAATCAAAGATACAGATGCGGGCAAAGGAACGCTTCAATTTGGTACGGAAGTTGTTACGGCTGGCGATGGCTCAGTCGCTGCGTTACTCGGTGCTTCACCAGGTGCTTCAACCGCCGTTCACGTTATGCTCGAAGTATTGGAAAAATGCTTCCCTCAACATATGAGTGAGTGGGAACCAAAAATTAAGGAAATGATTCCTTCCTACGGTGTATCTCTGACTGAAAACCCCGAGCTATTCCAAGAAATTAATGTGTCAACAGCAAAGGCTCTCGGTTTAAGTGAAGGAAGAGAATTACAAGTCGTTGGCTAAGGCGTATTGTAAATAATATTTTTGATTGCCCCATGTATAAGCGTGGGGCTTTTTGATTTCTAAGCACTTCATAGGTAAAAAGGATGATTCATTAAAGAAAACGACACTTTATAAAAGCTCGAACGTATAGAATGGTACCAATTTTTATTTTCAATAAACAAAAAAGATGTCAAATGAATCACCACTTATTCGCCTGATTTAAAGGCAAGATGGGAGGAATGCATTTTGATTGAAATGCGTGAAAACCAACATTTAAAGTACTCAAATGATATTCCTGGTTGGGCAAAAATGTTTCATAAGATTTTATTTTTGTTTTTATGTTTAATTGGGTTGGCCATATTTATCCTTGGAATCTTTATGATCTTTTGGCAAGCATGGTTTGGTGTGATCGCCTTTTTTGCAATGAGTGCACTTTTTGCTTGGATGCTTCGAATCATTTACAAGTCCAACAAGATGTATACGGACATGGTTGTGAAAAGTGAGTTGCAGGAGGGTGGCTTTTATTCATATCTCCAAAACAAAAAAACAGGAGAGGAATGGGAGCAATTCGTTCCTTTTGAACATATGCAGGAAGTGTTGATCGCCAGGACAACCCGTTACCAATCTAGAGGGGCGAATACCCTCGGTTATTATATTGTTGGAGTTAAAATCATCATGAAATGGACGAACGAGAATGGTGAGCCAAACTATTCCTTGTTCGGTTTGGAAAATCAAAATAATTTGGATGAATGGATTCAAAGGTTCAAAGAAAATGATATTACGGTCTATAGCTCAGGTTCCAATGTTAGTGCTTTACAGCTAGAAGATTATCAGACAGCTTATGAAGAGTTGCCGAAGATGCCCTATGATAATGATACAAGTTCACCAAGAATAGGAACGATTCAGTATAGAAACTTAAAGACATGGCGCAGTTCAGAGATGAAAGAGAAAAAACAAAATAAGGAATTGAGGCACGATAAGAAGGTGCTCAATCCTCTATTGCTAGCGATGTTGCTAGGTAATTTTTTGATTGCAATTTTATGGATGCCGTCCTGGCAGGTGGATGATGGCATGTTCGGAGAAAACTCTCCTTCTTTTATGGTCAATAGCATAAATTTTATGCTTCTATTGATCGTAGGAGCTTACTGGCGAGCAAAGGTGAAGTGGTATCGCTCTTTAAGAAATGTTGGGCTTATCTTATTTGCACAGCTCATTGGTTGGATTTTTTTAAGTTTATCTGGCCCTGTAACAACTGGTATGTTGGATGCAATTATTGTTGATGGAATCGTACTTGCACTCTTCAATGGAATTATCTTTATCGTCTTTCGGGTAATAAGAAAAATTCGATAACCTATTTGCTGTGAGATGTTTTGTTAAAGGAATGAACAAGGGAGAGAAGTGTTTTGTGATTGTAAAAAAGCACTACTCATCTAATAAATAATGGTTGCAAGTGAATATCAAGAGTAGGTGATGAAGAAGGATGAGCATTTCAATCATTGAGTTATGGAACGAAGGAAAAAGAGGAACCCCCGATTTGTGTGAGGATTTATACGTCGCCAATAAACATTTTGTTGCAGTTATTGATGGGGCAACCAATGTAACAGGTCAACTTATGGACGGAAAAACACCTGGTAGATTGGCTGCAGAAGTGATTCAAACAAGCCTACTGGAGGCAGACGAGGATATTACGCTCTCTCAATTATTAGAAAAAATTAACCATAATCTACTCGTTGTCTATGAGAGGCTCAATCTTTTGGCAGAAATTCAAGAGAATGCATGGATGGCACCCTCGGCTTGTCTGATTTGCTATAGTCATTTTTATCGTGAAATCTGGCAGATTGGCGATTCTCAATGTATGATAGACGGCACACTTTATAAAAACGATAAAATCATTGATGATATTACAGGGAAGGCACGTGCTTTATATTTAGAAGCTGAAATCAAAAAAGGGAAAACGATAGATGATTTATTAGAACACGATACCGGCTGGGAATTCATTAGACCACTGATTAAGCAGCAATATCAGTTACAAAATGCCCCCGACAATCAATTTGGATACGAAGTGATCAATGGCTTTCCAGTGGATGAATCAAAAATTCAAATCATTCCTGTCCCTGATCAAGCAAAAACAATTATCTTATCATCTGATGGTTATCCGGTGCTCTATCCTACCCTTGAAGAATCCGAAAAAGAGCTAAAAACCTTGCTAGAAAAGGATCCACTCTGCTTCAGAGAATACATCGCATCTAAAGGACTGCAAAAAGGCAATCTGTCTTTTGATGATCGGACTTATATTCGTTTTGATGTGGAATAAGTTCGGATGGTCATACATATTAGAAAGATGGAGAAAATCAATCTGACTGATTTTAAGGAGGGTTTGTGATGAAAGCTATCATTTTTGATTTCGATGGAACGTTAGCAAATACGCTACCCATTTGTTACTATGCTTTTCAGAAGGTGTTTAAAGAGTTTGATAATAAAGATCTTTCATCTAAGGAAATCAAAGCGATGTTTGGACCTTCTGAAACAGGGATTATAAGAGAAAACTTAATGCATTCAAACAAAGAACAGGCTATCGAATTATTCTATAAGACATATACTGAGCAACATAATGAATTAGTTGAACAAAATAAAGAGATTCATGAATTAATAGAATATGTAAAAGGCAAAGGGATCAAATTAGGAATTGTGACTGGGAAAGCAAGGAGGAGTTTAGATATTTCCTTAAAAGTTCTTCAAATGGAAGGTTTATTTGATGTTTTGATAACAGGAGATGATGTGGTAAATCCAAAGCCTCATCCGGAAGGAGTCCATAAGGCGCGTTCCCTTTTAAATGTTAAAAATAATGAAGCTATGTTTATTGGAGATAGTGATGCTGACATAGAGGCGGGCGTCGGGGCAAAAGTCTTTACTGTAGGTGTTCAATGGCTTCCTGATTATCAATCTGAACAATTTTCAATAGAACCTAATGCCCTGTTTAAAAGTGTTACAGAGTTTATTGATTCATTAAAATGATTTTTTTAGAGAGTTCTCGACATGATTCCGTTTTTTAGAGAAGAAGGTTGATTTATATAAAAAATATCTTCTTCCCTAATAACTGAGTCTGGAACTAGAACGGTAAAATGCTATGAGATCTTGTTTTCAATAAGCGTGTTGCTCAAATTCCATATTTGTTCAACATTCTCAGGATCTGTTGCGTATTTAGGATAGCTGCTAGATCCGAATACGTTCTTCAATTGGGTAAATCCTACTTCGGATATTGATGGATTAACAATTTCTCGTTTATGATTAATCAATTGGCCGGTAACATTTTTAAATTCATCCGATGTGCAAATGTGGAAATAGTTATCAGCCATGTCGGATGGCAAAGGATTCGTAAGATTTTGTAATCGTGCAAATACTTTCCAAACGGAATTCATTTTATGGATTGTTTCTTTTGATAGTTTTACTCGATTAATCATAAGAGCATTGACTTTGATTCCCTTGCTTTTCAATTCTTCTGCCATTTTGAAGGTTAGCATCAATAACCCCATTTTTGAGTCTCCATACATCTTATAAGTGCTATAAGGTCGCGTGCCCTTCAGTTCACCACGCAAATTGTCGAACTCTATCTTCCTTTTCGGGTCGAAGAAATTTTTAATGTTTGTCGTACAAGCATTAAGGACTCTTGGGTCTGACGATTTTGCAAGATGATCTGCCAATAGGCGAGTCATTAAAAAAGGACCGAATGTATTTGTAGCGAAAGACAATTCGATATTCTCGGAACTTAGTTGATATTCTTTTAAACCGTGATTTAAGTAGGCAGCGTTATGTATCAGGATGTCCAACTGTGGATATTTGGATTTAAAAGCTGTGCAAAATGTACGAATCGAATCAAAAGATGATACATCAAGCTTCATTAGGTCTACATTCTTATTTTTTGTGATTTCAATAATCTCTTTTTGTGCGGCTGCGCTAATATCCATATTGCGGCAAGCCATAACCACACGATATCCTTCTGTTGCAAATTTTAGGGCAGCAGCTTTACCAATCCCAGAATTTGCTCCTGTAATAATAACAATCTTGTTTTTCATCACGAACCCCCTGTTTTTTTGTTTATATTGATTTTTCCTCATTCTCTGTGTTTCGCAATTGTGCAGCGGTTACGATATCCATAGCTGTGCTATCTAAAATGTGAATCATCTTTTCTTCGTCAAAATCTTCTGGTAGTAATCCATTGGCCACCATAATACAAAGACCTGTTTGAAAAATTTTCATTTTTAATAAAATATTCATCAGTTCTTCTTCAGGAATTCCTTTAAGGAGATGATCTTGTTTCATCATTCCCACAAGAATCCCCATATCCTCATCCTGATTATGCGTGTGATTATAATTTTTCATAACAAGGTCTCGAAATAGGACGCTATATTCCTTAGCGAACCGCAAACTAGCGATTCCTATATCTCGAAATGGGTTGCCTGTATTTTGCTCAATCAACAGTTGTTTGCTAATTGCGTAAGTCTTTTTAATAACCTCTTCGATTAATTCATCTACTTCTTTAAAATTCACATAAATCGGAGCGATGGAACTCCCTAGCTTATTCGCCACCTTTCGAATTGTAATACTATCAATTCCTTCTGTTTTTGCGATATCAAATGCGGCATCGATGATCTGATCCTTGTTAAACTTTGTCTTAGGTGCCATGTTGTACTCCTTTCACCAATGTAATTCATTTGATATATATCGTATGTTATATATTGATTATATTATCTTAACTATTTTTGTTATGCAACCATTTTTTATAAAATTTGTTTTGAGTTATCTGTAAAAAGCTCATATCTACCTGAGAATAATAGATAGGTAATAAGTAATGTGAAAATATTACCATGAATGGAAAGTAAATAATGTCGATTCCCGGAATAGAAAACACTTTTTTATTCGTCGGAGGAAATTAATGACTGAACGATTTAAGTACCTTTGTTATTTAGATGAGTGTTAACCTTTATTGTGCACACATATATATGTACAAAAGGGGGAAGGTCTATGGAAGAAAAGATATTTGTTACACATAAGAGTCCAGATAGCAAATACGAGGGACTTATTACATATGGCAATAGAGATATTGTGTTGTCTAAAAATGCTCTTATTTCTATCACTTTAGGCGAAAAATTTCCTGTTTGGAAAACCATTGTGAATGGGATTGTAAGTCAATTTGTTATGAAGCAGATGAAGAAATCTCCCAAATTACTCTATGCTGAAATGAAAGGAAATGTAAAGGAAGGCTACGGACTGACCATGACCGTGTGGGAACCAAAATCAATGAAGCAATTTAGAGATAGTGGTGCACATAAATTTGCTATGCGATTTTTTAGTTGGGTTTTTTATAGTGGAAAATCCCACGCTTACTTTTTAACATTCAAACATAATGGTTCTATCCCAACTAGCGATGAAGCCATTGAATTAGCAAGAGAGTATGGGCGATTTTTCGACGGCGGAAAGTTAATTCGTCATAGTCGTCCTCCGATTTTCAATGAATAGAGTACTATTGAGAGTAATCCTAAAAACTGTAGAAAGTAGTGAGAAGCCAGTCGTAGATGGTCCCGATGGCTTTTTTACTTTCTATAGTGGTATCTGGCGGATTGGCAATCCCTGGTATTTGATGGATAGCGCTTGATAGTCAGATTATAAGCAAGGCCAATCTGGAAGCATAAAAAAGGTCTCTATTCAGTAACAATATCATTTATAAAAACGGCTCACTAATGATAATGAAATGGTCTTATGGTATCGATGCATTAAAAACCATTCAATTATATGATAAAATCTTCATAATTAGAGTTTCCAGAGGAAGGAGAAAGTTCTTTGGATATCGATATCAATCGAAGAATCATAGAAGAAATGTGTGGGACAGTCTCCTTCAAAAGAGGGGACTCCTTTTATAGAGAGGATAAAGTCGTTTTTGAAAATTATAGTATGGATCGATGTGAAGCTATAGTTAAAGGGTCAGAGGATTACTATGTTACGATTAAAAAGACTTCAGATGGAGGCTTTCATACGACATGCAGCTGCCCAAAACTCGCATCCTATAAACTGGATTGCCAGCATATTGCGGCTGTTTTACTAGCGATTTACGAGCATGAACGTCAAGGTGACACCCCTCAACCAAGCGTTTCAACCAATCGAGCGCTGACAGAAGGCTTGATGACCATTTTCAATGACCGCCCATTACGAACAAGCAGGAAACAGCTTCACTTTGAAAAAAGAAAAGTGGTCCATTTTGATTTTATCTGTAAGCTTGTCCAGATTGGGAATGAGCAACAAATGATCGGAATTGATGCGTTGCTAGAATCGTATAAAATCGAACATATTCGAGGTTTTCTGGAGCATGTGAAGAACGGAAATACAAGTGAACTTTCCAGCACTTTCACCTATGATCCAAGCCTGCATTGCTTTCAACAAGAGACAGATGATGTCATTCAACAGCTCATTCAAGTGATGGATGATGAAACGGTTTATTTTGAGAACCGTCATGGTACCAACGCCTACACATCCTACCATCAAACGATACTCATTCCACCGTCTTCCTGGGAACGTCTTATGACTCTTCTAACAAAAGAGCCATCAATAACGTTAGAGTACGACAGGCATTCGTTTGAAGGAATTAACTTATCGAAAGAATCGCTTCCCTTACAGTTTGCTTTTCTAGATGAGGGAGGTGGCTACAAGCTTAAGGTTATTGGTTTGAACGAAATCCATGTTTTGAATTCTTATGGATATGTGCTGTCCGATGGAAAATTCATTCGACTGGAAAACGAGGACTTTAAACGTTTAATTGAGATAAAACAGATGCTTGGTTCTTCAGGGACAAATGAATTTTCTGTTCCTCAGAAGCAACTGCATGTTTTCATAGAAAAAGTGATACCAGGATTGAAAAAATTAGGAGTTGTCCAGCTTCCTGACTCTATTACTAAAATGCTTGAAGAGACCCCTCTTGTTGCTAAGCTCTACTTAGATCGGTTGAAGAATCGTCTTCTTGCTGGGCTCGAGTTTCACTATGGGAATATAGTGATTAACCCACTGGAAAACCGTGAATTACATTCAAACGTCATCCTTATAAGGGATGTAGAAAAGGAGAGTACGATTTTAAAGATTATGGAGGAAAGCTCGTTTGCCAGGACGGAAAGTGGTTATTTTTTGCATAACGAGGAGTTGGAGTTCGATTTCTTATACTATATCGTTCCAAAAATGAATAAGCTTGTACAGGTATATGCAACGACTGCCGTAAGAAATCGTATCTTTAGAGAAAACCCCCGCCCTAGAATTAGAGTGAAGGTTAGTAAGGAACGGACAAATTGGCTGGAATTCAAATTTGAAATGGATGGGATATTTGAAAAACATATACGTGAAATTCTATTGGCACTAGAGGAAAAGCGAAAGTATTATCGTCTGCCGAATGGATCCCTTTTTTCCCTAACTTCGAGGGAGTTTGATGAAGTGAATCGATTTTTGAACGCAATACCTTCTCAGCCTGAGGATTTGGAAAGCGGCTTAAATGTACCGATTGTCCAAGGTCTTAAACTTCTTGATTCGGTTAATGATGATCAGCTATTTGAGCTGGAAACATCATTCCGTCATTTTTTAGAAAACATCTATAACCTTGAAGAAATAGAATTCGAAATACCACAAAGTTTAGAGCATGTATTGCGTGACTATCAAAAAAATGGCTTTAAATGGATGAAAACTCTTGCTAAATATGGCTTTGGTGGAATTCTTGCAGATGATATGGGTTTAGGAAAAACTCTTCAAAGCATTACGTTCATTCTGTCGGAGCTATCTGATATCCGTACAAAGAAACGTCCAGCCCTTATTGTTTGCCCATCTTCCTTGATGTACAACTGGTATAGTGAATTCATGAAATTCACTCCTAATGTGCAAGTCATGATTATTGACGGCAATAAAAAAGAGAGAATGGACATACAGAAGGATTTGGCAGATCAAGACGTTATTATTACTTCATATCCTCTGTTGCGTAAGGATACTATGTGGTTTGAGAAACAGGCTTTTCATACTGTTATTTTCGATGAGGCTCAAGTTTTTAAAAACCCAACAACACAGACTGCGAGAGCGGTGAAAAGAATCCAAGCAGATCATCGCTTTGGACTCACAGGTACACCGGTTGAAAATGCATTAGAAGAGCTTTGGTCTATTTTTTACGTTGTCTTTCCTGAGCTTTTCCAAGGGTTAAAGGAATATAGTTCACTCACGAAGAAACAAATTGCTCGAAGGATTCGCCCCTTTATGCTGCGTAGGTTAAAAGAGGATGTCCTTTCAGAGATTCCTGAAAAAATAGAATCGAGAGAAACAGTGGAGTTGCTTCCTGATCAAAAGAAGTTGTACGCTGCTTATTTAGCCAAGCTTAAGCACGAAACGCTGAAGCATTTAGATAAGGACACACTTCGAAAAAATCGAATCAAAATACTGGCCGGTATAACACGACTTCGTCAAATCTGCTGTCATCCTGCCTTGTTTGTTGACGGCTATAATGGCGGCTCTGCAAAATTGGAACAACTTATGCAAATCATAAAGGAATCAAAGTTATCCGGAAGAAGGGTATTAATCTTCTCACAGTTTACGAAAATGCTTCAAATCATCGGGAAAGAGTTAGCATATCAAGGCTTGCCGTTTTTCTACCTTGATGGTCACACTCCTTCAGAAGAAAGATTAAGCATTTCTAATCGATTTAACGCAGGTGAACGCGATCTGTTTCTAATCTCATTGAAAGCTGGCGGTACCGGACTTAATTTAACCGGAGCAGACACCGTTATCCTATATGACTCTTGGTGGAATCCAGCGGTCGAGGAGCAAGCAGCAGACCGAGCCCACCGCATTGGTCAGAAAAATACTGTAGAGGTCATCAAGCTTGTAGCAAGAGGTACAATCGAAGAAAAAATGAACGAGCTGCAGGAGCAAAAGCGCCATTTGATTGAAGAAGTGATCGATTCTGAAGACAAGGCGCTATCGACTCTGACGGAAGAGGATATTCGGGAGATATTGATGGTGTAAAATGAGAATGACTATTTCTTGGTAATCCTTACCTTAATTAGGGAGATACAATTCATTCTAGTCTGAACTGTATCTCTCTATTTTTTTGAAAATCATTCATACATTGCAACAGTGCGAGAAAAGCTTTTGCTAGTAATTTGATGTTCTCCCTTTACCATTAAATCTATTTGTAGCAATACCTATATAACCAATTCCTCCCAAGATAGATAAAATACCGCCATACATTCCCCAGCTTCCCTCCTGATCCGGTACTGTAACGGCTGCGACACCCAAAAAAAGGTATGCTATGCCTATAAGTAAAGTTAGTTCTCTCCATCCTGGTTTTCGTGTTGAAGCTAATATGCTAGCTAGAATCATAATGAAGAAAAGCTGAACACTTTCAGCCCATCTATTATACTGAGAAAATTCACTGACTACATTAAGTTGGGAATGAAGCTGACTCCACATTGTAGGAGCCATTAAAATAAAGGCTATTAAAGTTAAAAGGAGTAATGGACGATGATAATCAGCTTTTTTAAACATATTCTTCCATAAATTTGTACCGGGGTAGGTTAATGCCAGTATTAGAAGAGGGACTAAAAAAATAAGATTTATAAAAGGTACTGCATCTGGATTTTCAGTTCCAATTAAATAAAAGGATCCGATGAAAATAATATGACCTAAGATATAGAACTGTAGCAATAGAGGTTTCATCCATGATTTCCAAAGCAAAGCAATCAAGCTGCCACTAAACAGTATGCCCACAAGAGCCCCATGTTCCGCACCAAACCAGCGATAATTCTCCAGGTTGTATGCAGAATCAGAAGCACAACCTGGACACCCAATCGTAACCCATGGCAATAAACCTTCCTGTAATGACTCGAGTAAGATTAATCCTCCAAGAGCGAATAACAAAGCGAAAATAGTAAATAATATCGATTTCCAACGTTTAATAGGTGGTGCATGATTTTCGGTAACTTCCTCCATTGAAACATCACCCCCTCAAAATTTTGGATTACAAACATAATTTATGAGGAAATGCTCGGTTTTTATAACTAATAATTCAAGTTTTTTTGATATGGTCAATCGTTCATTAGTAAATTGTTTAAGTACAAATCTAGCATTGAAGGCCAATGCTAGATTTGTACTTTTAAATAAAACAGTATCATATCAAACGCAAAGGATTTATGAAAAAAATCTAATAACTCTACCCGTTAATATGTTTCCTAACTCTAAAAAATGTACTGCCAAGTTCGTTTAACGCAATCGCTGCTAATATAATAGCCGTGCCTAACCACTGAATCGGTGTTATCGTTTCTGACAAAATAAGACTGGCTGATAGGATAGCGACAGGTAGTTCAATGGATGTTAGTATATTGGCGATTCCACCTGAAACCTGTGGTGCACCGACTGCGAAAAATAGCGGGGGAAGGACTGCTCCAAATAGCGAAACTCCAACGGCAGTTGTTAATAAGTTCGTCTCCAGTGGCAGTACGGATGGTATGTCCCGCATGAATAAGGCAAGTACTAAGATGGTTGACCCAGTTGCCATTAAAGAAGTCCGAGTCCATGGATCAACATTAATAGCTACCTTTCCGCTGAAAAAAATAAATCCTGCATAAGTGAATGCAGAGAGAATACCAAAAAGGAAGCCTTTAAAAGGTAGTCCTTGGATGCTGCCATTTAAAATATTGGAAGCAAAAAAGACCCCGATCAAAATTAAAACGATAGACAATACAGTTACAGGGGCAGGTTTTATTTTGCTGAAAATCCATTCTAAAAGAATTCCTATCCAAACGAATTGAAACATTAAAATAATGGCCAATGAGGCTGGCAAATATTGCATTGCACCATAATAAAAAATACTTGTTAATCCGATAAAACAACCGGTAATCATCATTTGAGGAACATTCTTCTTAGTAAGCCCTTTAAAGCTGGAGCGTTTAAGTAGGGTGAAAGACCATAATAGAAACGAGGAAATCATCATTTGAACGATATTAATTTGGCCAAGTGAGTAGCCGTGGCTAAACCCCAATTTGGCGATTATCGGTGTAAAACTAAAACAACTAGCACCTTATAATACAAATACAATGCCTTTATTTAATTTCATTATAATACCTCCATGAAGCTCAAAACTATCAAACTATTATATCAAAAAAGGGATGTCTTTAAGGGGAATGATTAAAACGAAAGCGTGTAGGTTCAGATTGATGAAACAGGTATGTTCCCGTAGAAAAGCGGAAGATATTTAATTCGGTTGATCTTAAATAATTTTTCTTTTTTTTAAGAGTACTGGATTTAGCAGTTGCCTAAATTACTCAAACCCCACCTCAAAAAGTATAGAGGGGGGGATAGAGCAAGCCCTTTGAGATGTTTTACTTAGATTTCTTAAATAGGAGCATTAGTCATCTCCGAAAGTTTGGAATTGATGGCAAAGATCTTTGCATTGACCTCTGGAATTCCGAAGCCAGCTAGCCTTTTGGAGTGCATCTCAATATATTTTTCAGCCGTTTCTTTGGTTTTAAAAAGATAAATTCCACCGGCTTCTTTCTCGTTCTGATTTTCCGTCCAAATTTTCCAGATGAAGCCCTCTTCTTCTGTAATGCTTTTCGCCAAATCAGAAAAGGCCTCTGCCATTTCATTACCGAATGGCCCGTCCATCTTGAAATCGACTTGCAATACATATGCCATGTTTATCCTCCTTTTATTCATTAATGATAAAGTATAGTTCACCTAGAAGTTCTTTTACTTGGTAATTGCCCTGATTTAGTTCTTTTTCAACAAAGGCATTTATATCCTGCTGGTCAATGTCGTACATCACTTCAATTTCTTTTGAAAATAATAGTTTTTCCTTTTTGAGCAGGCTAGAAAGAGAGGGCTGCTGTTTTGGTTTCAGATTTTCTTCGTTTAGCGCACGCTTGAGTCCGTCAACATAATAGTCGAACGGCCGACCGCCAACTATTTTCACGCCTTTATTTTCCTCATTGATCATAATAATACTCGGAAATCCCATTACTCCAAGCTTTCTGGCAAGGGCAAAATCCTCTTGCAACAATTGCTCTCCAATTGGCATTTCAGCTTCATTTACAATTGCTTCTCCATCTAATCCAAGGTGATTCGTGATATCAACCAACACGGACTTTTCTCCAATATTTTGATTGAATGCGAAAAGTGCTTCTCTCGCACGGCGCAGATAATCATAGGCTATCTCATCGCCATGATGTTTTTGAATCACTTTAAAAACACGGGATGGCGGGAAGGATGATTGAACCGGATTATGGATCATGAGTGTGCCATCTATTGGCATACGGGAGTATTCTCCGACTTCTCTCCAGTGGCCAGCCACATCAGCAGGACCATATATTCCGTTGGCAGGGTCGACAGGTCCGTCACCCCATTTTTCTAGTAATCCACCCATCACTGAATGGAAATTAAAATAATGACCATACTGCTCTTTAAAACGGCGTAGAACCGGTTCAATCGCCCAGCAATGGGAGCAAATCGGATCCGTCACATAATACACATCAATTGTCTTTTGTGGCTGATTAAAATCAATAATCTCCATTTCTTCCTCGCCTGCTACTCCGCATACACCTGTTTCCAAATCACAAATCATATTATTGTTTTTGTTCGTCATTATATTTATCCTCCTTTTAAAAAGTTATCCTGCATTAATCCCTTATAGTTTTCAGTGCAGTGGACCATGAAACAACCTCGTCCAACATTTTTTGCACGGTATCTGCATGAAATGGCGCTGGTTTAAAGATACTCATATCTTCAAAATCAGTAAAAAGGCTCAGGGCAGGGTGTGTTCCTACTGTTGCAACCTTTGGAACAGTTAAGATCAAACGTAAATTGTTTGCTGCTGTCACACCGAGGGATGAGCCATAGCTGACAATTCCTGCCGCTTTGTTATTCCATTCAACGTATAGATAATCAATTGCATCCTTCAAACCTGATGTGATGCCTTTGTTATATTCCGGAGTGACAAATACAAATCCATCAAGCTCACTAATTTTTTTCGACCAAACTTTGGCTTCTGGTGTTTGATAATCCTGCGACATAATAGCGGGAATCGATTCGTTATATCTTGGCAGATTGTAATCTTTGATATCCACTAGTTCAAATTCTGCGTCAGTTCTTAGGTCAGCAATGGATTTTACCCATTCCGCAACTTGTATATTTACTCTTGAATCTCTTGTACTTCCAGTGACAATACCAATTTTGACCATGGTGTTTCCTCCTAATATGCTTTTTAATTTATAGCTTCTTTTATTTGAGAAGTTCCTTATTTGCTGTACAATTACATTGTAGGGAATGTTACATATGATCAACACCAATAAACCAGTGGATTTGTCGTTTATACGACACATTAACGAATATGTCTAAAAAGTAGGAGGGACAGAACATGACTCAAACAAAGACAGATCCCCGAATACTGCGTACCCGCAAACTAATCATGGATTCTTTTATTGAGCTTTCAAGTAAAAAGGAATTCAAGGATATTACCGTGAAGGATATTACAAACGAGGCAATGATCAACCGTGCCACTTTTTATTATCACTTCGAAGACATCTATGATTTACTGGATAAAGCTTTATCAGAAGTATTATTTATCAATTTGAACTGCAATAACTTCGAAGAAAACGAAATAAACGAAGAATCGATGACTCAAATCTTTAAGGCCATCACAAACTTTCAAATATCATTATCCAATCGTTGTCATAGAGGGTACGAGGACACCATTGCTCGAATTATTAGGGAACAGCTCGAGATCATTTTCTATAAAATGTTGTTGAGGCAATATAAATTGGAAGAGGATGAAGGTTTGAAAATCTCTGCTATCATGCTTGCATGGGGAATGTACGGAGCTTCAGTAGAATGGAAAAGAAAAAGCCAAAATAGATTACCTGAAGAATTTATTAAATCTGCTATTCCATATATTTTATCTGGGGTAGATGTTGGTGCTAAAATTTAAGAGAATCCTTCATAGTTAGAACAATCAACTCAAAACATGACTTGCGATGGTTACCATGCCTTCTGTAGTGGGTTTTGCAGGTGTATTAATCTTAATTATGTTTATATCATAAAGAAGTTACGAACCAAAAGGTCAGCTTATTTTATTAAGCTGGCTTTTTGTGTGAAGGCATATCGTTACGAAGTAAGGGGGCGGGTCGTCTAAGCACTGCTCAGATATTAAAGATAGGAAATAGTGTTTTTTAAACCCTAGTTTGAGCTAGATAATAAAACTAACGATATCAAAAAAGTACATTAGATTGCACTTATAAAAATACCCTTTGTATTTTTATACGTTCAAAGTTATAATTATAATAATTCATTGTAATTATAGGAGAAGGTACTATGAAAAGAAAAAATATTATAATTATTGGTGCAGCTGGAAGGGATTTTCACAATTTCAATACGTATTATCGTGATAATGAATCATATCATGTTGCTGCATTTACAGCAGCACAAATTCCGGATATTGATGGCCGGAAATATCCAAGTGAACTAGCGGGCGAACTGTATCCTGAAGGGATTCCGATTTATTCACAAGATCAACTGCCAGAGTTAATTAAAGAGCTTCAAGTAGATGAATGTGTTTTTGCATATAGTGATGTAAGCTATGAAGATGTGATGAGTGTAGGGGCGATTGCAAATGCATCGGGAGCGAACTTCACGTTGCTCGGACCAAAAAGCACGATGTTAAAAAGCAATAAGCCCGTCATTTCTGTTTGTGCAGTGAGAACTGGAACAGGAAAAAGCCAAACATCTAGAAAAATAATCGAAACGCTACTTGAGCATGATTTAAAAGTCGTTGCAGTGAGGCATCCGATGCCTTACGGCGATTTAAACGCACAGCGTGTTCAGCGTTTTGCGACAGTGGATGATTTAAAGAAACATAATTGTACGATCGAAGAAATGGAAGAATATGAACCACATGTAGCACGTGGAAATATTATATATGCCGGCGTTGATTATGCAGATATTTTGGCAGCAGCTGAAAATGATCCAGATGGTTGTGACGTTATTTTATGGGACGGAGGAAATAATGACTTTTCTTTCTTCGAGCCTGATTTAGCCGTTACTGTCTTAGACCCACATCGCCCTGGTCATGAGTTAAAATACTATCCCGGTGAAGTGTGTTTAAGAACAACCGATGTAGCCATCATCAACAAAGTAGATAGTGCATCAGAAGAAGCCATTCAAATCGTCGAAAATAATATTATATATGCAAGTCCTAATAGCACGATTATTAAAGCGGAATCTAAGATTACCGTCGATCAACCGGAGAGCATCGTTGGGAAAAGGGTATTAGTCGTTGAAGATGGTCCGACGTTGACACACGGAGAGATGAAACTTGGTGCAGGTATCGTTGCCGCTGAACGTTTAGGTGCGAAGGAAATAATTGACCCACGTCCATTTGCAGTAGGTACATTAAAAGAAACCTTTAACAAATACAAGCATATCGCAAATGTCCTTCCAGCAATGGGATACGGTGAACAGCAATTAAAAGACCTTGAAGAAACGATTAATCAGACTGACTGTGATGCGGTGATCATTGGCACACCAATCGATCTAACACGTGTCATTTCGATTAATAAACCGTGCACACGTGTACACTATGACTTAGATGAAATTAGCAGCCCGAATTTAAGTGATATTTTAAAAGAATTTATTCAAGAGCATAAGCTTGTAGATAAACGTTCAGCGTCACTCAAATAATTGGAAAAAGACTTCGAATTTTTACTGCACCCCAATTGTTAGACACATAATCTAACAATTGGGGTGTATTTTTATAGCTGAAATTTACTAAGGAAAAAACAAGCTGTTACTCTTTATTTAAATGTGAAAGAAAGTTATAGAGAAATCGGAAAATCTTTGGGGATAAACATTTATAAATAGGAAAAGTTTACTAAGGAAATGGAAAATAATATTGGAAATTAGGTACTTTTGTAGAAAGAGAGGTGTGGTATTGCATTCAAAAATATACCGATTTAGCTGGAATTCAAAGGTGTAATGTCATTGAAATAGAAATAAAAACAAATTGTTTTGAAAGGATTTGAGATTAATTATAGATATTTTTTCTGAAAATATGGAGATAATCTAAGAGGATTCTTCTTATTTGATTTTTGGTGAAGTTAATTTAATACGCAAATAATGTGGTATTTATAAAGGGTCTTGAAATGGTGGGAGGTACAAAAGATGAAGAAACAACTACTGGAAATGTTGGAAGACCGTAAAGATGAAATGATTCAAATTCGCCGTCATTTACATGAGAATCCGGAGTTATCTTTTAAAGAAGAAAACACAGCTCAATACATTTTAGACTTTTATAAGGATAAGGATGTTAAAATTCAGTCCCATGTAGGAAATGGTTATGGAATTATCGTAACGATTACAGGAGGAAAGCCGGGGAAAACCATTGCTCTTCGTGCCGATTTTGACGCCCTTCCAATATTGGAGGAAACGGAACTTCCGTTCAAATCAAAGAATGAGGGCGTCATGCATGCATGTGGTCATGATGGACATACGGCATACTTACTAGTTCTAGCTGATTGCCTTATTGAATTAAAAAATGAAATACCTGGTATTATCAAAATCATTCACCAGCATGCTGAAGAAGTGCCACCAGGCGGTGCGAAAAGTATTGTCGACTCAGGAGTGCTCGATGATGTTGATAATATTTTTGGAATTCATTTACTCCCAATAAATCCAGCAGGCTTTGTCGGGTATCACAGCGGTTATTCGATGGCTGGCAGATCCTATCTAAAGGTAGGAATTCAGGGTGTTGGCGGGCATGGTTCCTCCCCAGATAAGGCAAACGATGCCATTATTGCTGGTGCTTATTTTGTAACAGCTGTCCAAACAATTATTAGCCGGCGTTTGAATCCATTTGAAATGGGTGTAATCACCATTGGTTCCTTCGATGGAAAAGGAACCTTTAATGTTATTAAGGATCGTGTGGAACTTGAAGGGGATATCCGATATATGTCTGAGGAATCAAAGGAGATTATCGGGAAGGAACTACATCGAATTGCAGGCGGGATTGAAGCTGAGTTTGGTGTTCAATGTGAGTTGACCTTTGCCCCTGATTACCCGCCACTTTATAATAACCCGGAAATGACAGATTTAGTCAAGATGAGTCTCGAAGGTGCAAATGACCCGGAAATTAAAAAAGTGGTCGAGTACCCGAAGATGTCACCTTCTGATGATTTTGCTTATTATTTAGAGAAAATCCCTGGCTGCTATTTCTATATTGGCTGTACGCCAAAAGGTGTGGAAAAGCCATATTTCAATCATCATCCAAAATTTGATATTGATGAAGAGGCACTAATTGTAGCTGCTAAATCGGTAGGTTATGTAGTATGCAGGTACTATGGTTTAGATTAATTTCATAATGAAAAAATGATAGAGTATGATAAGTGGAAACGGCGCAATGGAATCACTATTAATGCCATCATGCAAGGACCAGTACGAACAGAATTAATCAAAAAGCAATTACCAAAACTAGCAGAACAAGACGGAACAACTATAGAGCAACCAATTAATCACCATATCTTAGCTAAACAATGGATGGGATGAAGCATCTACTTGAACATCTAAAATTGGTGCGACAGCTGTTTTCTTAACCTCAGACGGTGCGACTGCCATTACTGGTGAAGTGATTGGTGTAACAGGAGGTATGTAATATTTGGCGTTTAATTCCGAGAAGTATGCCAAGAATCATTTAAATACATTGCGGTGAACTGTCTATATGTAAATAAGATTTTTCCCTATTATGATACAATATAAAGAGATATTGAAGGAGGAAGTGAACGTAAGTGATAAATATAACTATTCCAAAACCAACTGTTACCATTACTAAACAGAATAATCCTGAGCAAAGTAATATTTATGGGTTTACTGATTTTCATCTTATCCCTAGGGACAAGGGTGGTATTTTCATGTTCTATAACAAAAATCAAGAGCTATTGTTCGTAGGTAAAGCAAGGAAGCTGAGACCAAGAATAAAAAAGCACTTTGAGGATACTGTGTCCCCAATTAAAACCCATAGAGATGAAGTCACTAAAATAGAGGTTTGTGTTATTGAAGACCCTGTCCATAGAGAAATTTACGAAACGTATATTATTAATGAACTCAAGTCTATGTACAATATAGACAAAGTGTTTTTTAGATAGAAGCTTTATTAAGACGGCAATAGGTACAGTCATTTAAGACCAAACCTATTGCCTTTTATAATTTAAAAGATTAAAGGATGAGAACGATTGGATTATAAACACAAAAAACAAACGACCTATATATATACTTACGCCTGTTATGAGGAAGAACGTTCATTATGTGCTTTAGAAACGCGTTCATTATTTGGGGGTGAGTCTCAAACTAGCATTTTGGAAAGCCATGTGAAAATTGATCCAATTCGAAGTCCGTTTATTAAGGAAAGAATATCTGTCATTTATGAAGAAGAAAGCCTTCAAAATCTTCTCAAGCAAGTGGCAACCTTACAAATAAAAGATGAAACGTTTAAAGTAATATTTGTAAAAGATGGTGGTCCTTCAAATATTGAAAAGGTAGGTTTTGAAAACCGACGTGCAATTGAGAAGGAAATTGGATTACATATCCATGGTGTGGCTGATATTCTTCACCCAAAGAGATTGTTTGGCGTCATGGTTGTAAATGGAAGATGGGTATTTGGTGATTATGTAAAAAGTGAGTCTGTTTGGTTTCGGCATCAACGGAAGCCGCATAGTTACTCCACTGCGCTTAACACGCGTGTAGCAAGAGCAGTTGTGAATATCGGCATTCCTAATCCAATCGGTATAAAGGCAATTGATCCTTGCTGTGGGATTGGGACCGTACTTGTAGAAGCCTTATCAATGGGGATTGATATAGTAGGGAGTGACAAGAATCCTCTTATTCTAAAAGGGGCTAGAGAGAATATCGCCTATTTTGGGCTGGTTGGAGAAGTGAAATTAGCAGATATCCGTGACATCACAAATCAATATGATGTAGCGATTATCGATTTACCTTACAATTTGTGTTCTGTTATAACACCTGAAGAGCAGACCGAAATGCTCCGAAGTGCACGCAGGTTTGCTAGAAAAGTGGTAATGGTAACCGTTGAACCAATCGATGAAATCCTTATAAAGGTAGGATTTGTCATTATAGACAGAGCTGTCATTAAGAAAGGGTCATTTACTCGCGAAGTGATTGTTTGTAAGTAAATTCTTTTTCTCACCCCATTTTGATTTGCTGCGGAGAACCGTATCATAAGTAAATGAGGTTTTCCATACAAACAATGACAGATAAGTGTTGGATAGGCTTTAATAAGAATGACTAGGAAAATATTTGTGGGACGATATTATATTACAGCACAACAATTATCAAAAGAATAAAATCAATGTAATTTATAATTTTATTCAGGAGTGAGGCGAATGAATGAATATGTACAGTTGATGATTGATTGGATTGAGGATAATTTAAAAGATGAGTTTTCGCTAGAGGATTTGGCTAGTTATATAGGATATTCCCCTTATTATTGTTCTTTTAAATTTCATCAGGTAACAGGTATAAGCATTAGACGCTATATTCTTCTAAGAAGATTGTATTTATCTACGGAAGATTTAACAAATAATCGGAAGATAATTGATATTGCCTTTGATTATAATTATTCATCACAAGAAGCCTATAGTAGGGCTTTTAAAACAGTTTTTGGTGTTAATCCAAGGGAATTTCAAGTCAATCAAATGCCTGTTCAATCATTTCCAAAGCTAACTATTCATAAAGGGAAGGCTGGTTGTAGAATGAATATATCTAGAGAAACTGAGGTTGAACAATTAAAAAATAGGAAGAGAGAGTTATTTGACCAAAATGTACTGAACATATTAAATGGTCAAGTAATGTATGAGGAATTTAAAAATAATAAGCTTATGGGAGATTCTGATTATGTACCTTGCAATGAAGCGATGTGTGTAAATGCGACTACAACAACTATTTTCGATGATGCGTTTATTCAAACAAGAGCGGCAGGACATGGTGAGTCTGAAGAAAATTACAGGAACAAGGTAATGAAACCCTTAAATAATCTGTTTGAGAAAGACTATGACTATATTGTTCTATGGTTTGGGGAAGATATGTTTTGTCAGATGAATCTTCTAACAATCCTTGCTTATCTTGAACAGTCCCAGTATAAAGGTAAAGTTTTTTTAAATAGTTTTAGAGAGGATGAATTTAAAGTAAGCCAAACTGAGCTTACTTTAGGTAACTATTATTCTGTCTATGAGGAAGTATTGGTCAATCATATGAAACCAACAAATGAAGTACCTATAGTTATGTATCAGGCTATAGAGCTATTTTTAGAAATGCAGACAGAAAATAATAGGGTCATAAAATACATTTCAAAAAATAAACATTTACCTACAACTGAATTGGTTAAGCGGTTATTTGAGGTATTCCCAACAATAGGATATGGGGATTCACAATATATTGAGCTGATTGATAAAATAAAGTGAAAGGTTATTACGTCTGTTCATTCAGAAGATAACAATTGATAAAGATAGAAACAAGTACGGGGCCTTTTATTTCTAATGTTAAGAATCTATCAAACATGTTTTAAAACGGGAATCGAATTTGGGATGGAGCACTTACTGGAAATAAATGAGGTCACTGACCATGGAGTACAAGGAAATAAGAAAGTTACTGATGAGATTTTGATAGATAGACTATAAAAGTGGTGCACAATGTGTTTCACTTTTTTTGTTATCTAAAAAGACAGACCATAAGAGCAAGAATGAGGACGAAATAGATGTAGATTACTTGTTAAAATGACTCCAATAGCATTAGGAGGAAATAAATTTAATGAGATGTAATTTTTAAAGAAATATTATTTCTGAAAACCATCCAGCGCTCCATTAAATGTATTGTCTTTACCAAGACTAACAAATTGTAATAAGCTTAAAGAATGAGGTATGAGACGTTTTAGTTGGAATTGCCTTCTCTGACAAAGGGATTGATTTTAACTCTAGTGGATACTTGCCATTCGTATGAAAACTAGCACTAGTGCAGGAAAGGTAGTGAAGTTATATGGTGACTAATATCGATCTATCATTTGATGAGATGTGGGAGAAAATTATTGCTTGTGATCGTAAATATGATGGGATCTTTTTTACAGCTGTAAAAACAACCAAAATATACTGCCGTCCTTCCTGCAGATCAAGGAAGCCTAAAAAAATGAATGTAGAATTTTACTCTGACATGAGTGAAGTAGAAAAAGCGGGTTATCGTCCTTGCAAAAGATGCCAGCCAGAAGTAGAGCACTCACCAAATATTGCCCTTGTCAGAAATATCATTACGTTCCTAGTCAATCATTATAAACAAAATTTAGCATTAAAGGATATAGCGGATCAAGTTGGTTTAAGTCCCTTTTATTTGGAACGCTTATTTAAACAAGAAACCTCTGAGACTCCGCGTACTTATTTAGAAAAGATAAGAATTGATAAAGCAGCATACCTTCTTAAATCCACAAACCTAACGAATCTGGAGATTTGCTATGAAGTAGGATTTCATAGTCCATCCAATTTTTATAAAGTGTTTCGCAACTTGAAAAATTGTTCACCTAGTGAATATCGAAAGGAATTCTTAAATGAATTGGATTGATCATAAAATTTATCTGGAGATTTACCCTCCTAAGGAATTTAATTTTGAAGAGTGTTTAGTTTTTTTGAGCAGGTCCAATCAGGAAGTACTTTTTCAAATAAAAGAAAGATCTGTATATAAACTAATAAAAGTGAATGAATCTTTGATTTTATGTAAAATTGATTGTATCAATGATTGCATAATGATAGAATTTCCCATAACCCTCCCACCTGTTCAGAATCGACAAAAAATAGCAGAGTATATTTGGGAATGGTTTGATTTAGAACAGGATTTAGGTGAATTTTATCAAGTGGCTAGTCAAGATAAAGTTCTAGAGAGCCTTGCTCATAAATATTACGGGCTTCGGATTATGTGCATTCCGGATTTATTTGAAGCCCTAGTATGGGCCATTACCGGACAGCAAATTAATTTAACATTTGCTTACACATTAAAGAAACGCTTTGTCGAACAATACGGCGAGAGTCTAACTTTCGAAGGAGAAACGTTTTGGTTATTCCCCTCTTTTAAAAAGATTGCTTCAATAAATCTAGATGACTTAAGGAAACTTCAATTTACTACTAGGAAGGCTGAATATATCATTGACATTGCAAAGGCTATGACAAATGGCGAGTTAACAAAAGAATTATTGCTTCAGAAAAAAGATGATCAGCAAATAAAAAAATCATTAATGATGATAAGAGGTATCGGGGCATGGACGGCAGATTATGTGATGATGAAATGCTTGCACTGTCCCAATTCTTTCCCAGTTGCAGATGTCGGTCTCCACAATGCATTGAAGAATCTATTAGATCTTGAGAAGAAACCGACTATAGAAGAAATAGAAGAATATGCAACAGGTTGGGAAGGTTGGAAGGCATATGCTACCTTTTATCTTTGGAGGTCCCTATATGACAAAAATATATAAATTAGACTATGAATCACCGATTGGAATAATGGAAATAATTGGTACCCATGAAACCATCAATTCTATTTTGTTCTCTGAAGAAAGTCAAAAGGTGAATTTTTTACATGCAGAAACACCTCAGGTTTTAATAGAATGCTACAACCAACTTGACGAATATTTTAAAGGCGATCGTTATGACTTTACATTCCCTTATCGAATTGAAGGGACTGACTTTCAAAAAATAGTATGGGAAGCTTTAAAAGAAATTCCTTACGCAGAAACAGGGTCATATAAGGATATTGCTGTTTCCATTGGGAATGAAAAAGCGATCAGAGCTGTAGGGAGTGCAAATGGGAAAAACAAGCTAAGCATTGTTATTCCTTGTCACAGAATTATCGGTTCTAATGGGAAATTAACTGGTTATGCAGGGGGACTGTGGAGGAAAGAATGGCTGCTCCAGCATGAGAAAACTTTTAATAAGCAACATAGGTAAATGAAGTTTTATCTTTTTAATGAAAGCACCCTTTAAAATCGTGATATTATGGTAGATGCGAATATGATGATGCAATAGGTTTGTTGTTTTTTCGTTAACTGAATGTAGACTTACTTAAGTCTCTAATAAAAAGCCCTAAATACGGGGCTAATTTTTTTGAAGCAAGGAGTTTATGAATCATGAGCAAAAAGAAAGTAGCGATTATTGGAATAGGTGCTTTGGGTGAGGGAATGGTAAAGGTGTTTTTTGAGCACCCATTGGTAGAATTAGTTGCCGTTTGTGATACGAACAAAGAAAAGGTAGAACAATGTGCGGCTCTTTATAATGTTGAAGGCTTCACGAATCATATTAAGTTACTAGAAAAAGTAAATATAGATATGGTTTATGTGGCCGTCCCGCCAAAATGGCATCATGATATTGCTGTTGATGTCATGAGAGCGGGCAAGCATATAATATGTGAAAAGCCATTGGCAAACTCATTGGCTGAAGCTGAAAATATGTTGCGAATCGCAAAGGAACAAAACGTGGTCCATGCAATGAACTTTCCTCTAAATTACTTACATAACACTCGTAAGTTTGAAGAGTTGTGGTTGGAGGGGTATATTGGCAAGTTACGTAAAGTGGAACTAACCATGCAATTTCCTAAATGGCCGAGACATTGGCAACAAAATAGCTGGATCGACACAAGAGAACAAGGCGGTTTTGTTTTTGAAGTAGCAGGACATTTTGTGCAACTGATCCAACGTTTCTTTGGACAAATTAGCGATGTAGAGAGTGAACTAGAATTTCCTAGCGATTCCAATCTCCCTGAAGTAGGAATCATAGCGAAAATGAGACTAGCAAATGGTGTTCCAATTTCCTTTAATGGGATTAGTGGAATAGCTGGATTGGAAGAACAACATCTTTCATTAACGGCATATGGAACAGAAGGTACGTTATCTCTCATAGATTTGAAGAAAATAAAGGCTGGGAAAATTGGGGAGGAGTTTCTAGAGATTGAAGTTGAGAACAACCATTTTTGGAATGAATTAATCAATCAGTTTGTTGATGCTATTGATGGTAAAACAAGTGAATTGTATGATTTTCAAGTTGGG
Source organism: Lederbergia wuyishanensis (assembly GCF_022900255.1). Lineage (GTDB taxonomy): Bacteria > Bacillota > Bacilli > Bacillales > Bacillaceae_C > Lederbergia > Lederbergia wuyishanensis. Next base: position 96,189 of record NZ_JALIRM010000002.1, on the reverse strand, counting down.
TACGATGTTCAGGTAGTGCTCGAAGAACTTCGGAAATAATGATTAAGGAGCCTCGGGCTTTCTAGCTTAAATCTAAAAAGCTAGCTTCATTTTCAATCAGGTAATTTAATAGGTGAAGTCCTATTAGCGTAGAGCTAATCAGGGCTTCACCTATTAATGTTAAATAACGTCTAAACACAGTGCATTCTATGGCAGGAACTTTGTTTAGTACCTATATGTTTTATATAATTAATACGTTTCTTGGGGAGTAAAGTGGCCAACTCCCTTTAATTTATCGTCAAAGAATGAAAGAATTAATTCATTTTCATTTTCAATACAATAATATGGATCGATGCTCGCTTTTCCGCCTTGCAAAACATTCGCAAGAATAGGAGAGAACAGCGGCAAATCAGTCAAACTTAAATGTTTTGCTCCTTTAAAATGAACGGTGTTGGTTTCTTTGAACTGCTTATTATCGAGTTTGTTAGCTATATAAGTAGAGTTGCTATTCAGCTGCTCCCAAACATCGTCAGAATAAATGTTAAGAAGCGGAGTCGTATAGGCTTCATCGCTAGCCACAAAATCATCAATATCTTTTTTATAAACGAACTCACTAAAGAACGGAGCATCAATATTTACAATTGCGCTGATATCGTTTCGCTCTCTGCCTAGCCAAACACTTGCTGCGCCGCCCATAGAGTGCCCGAACACACCAATTTTATCTGTATTAATATGTTGATAAATGGGGTTATTGTCACTTTTAACTTTTTCAAGTATCGTATCAATAACAAAATTCATATCGTCTGTTCGCAGCTTCATCCATTTTTGAATGAGTTCATAGGTTTCTTTCTTCGTGTAAAAACCATCTTTATTGGCATTGGTGACTTCACGGTTATAATCTTCATTGATTAAAACAGGTGTTCCATCTTCTGAAGAGGTATAAAAGGAATGATAGGGATGATCGATTGAAACAACGACATAACCGTGGCTTGCCAGTTCCGTATAAGTCGAGGTATTGCTTGCCTTGACACCGTACGCTCCATGTGAGAATACCAAAAGTGGGTAGGTGCCATCTGCATGTTTTGGATACCAAAATTCTACATTAACAAATCTGTTTTTCCCCTTGTCGGTAAATTCCTCGATTCGGTTTTGGTCAATATATGTGTAAGTAGCGGTTGCAACTTCATATTCACCAGTTACTTTTGGTGATGAATGCTGCGGAAAAACAATTGCAGGTGTCAGAGCAAATATGAATGCCAAAATGATAAGAATGAATTTCCATACAATTTTAGAAGTATTATATACTCGGTAATTTGCTTTGTTGCATATTAGTGAAATTGTTGATTTTATTGCTAAAATGAAAAGTAGTATTGCAATCATGACCCAGCGGAAACTCCATACAATTACGGGTGAAAGCGTGAGTATAACAAACGCTATAAATATAGCAATCCTACTCCAGTTTTTTAATTTTTTATGGTTTTGCTTAGTAACGATACAGTAAATTGCAAAAGCAATTTCCAAAATCAAAACGATACATAATAACAAAGTTGCCATCTTAGATACTCCTTCTTTTCGAATGAATTCTTATGAACACATCATAAAAAAACGCTGAAAAGATGTATATAGAAAAACGGTAAGTTGTATCTACGAGCAAATAAGATGCAAAAAAAGCCGTAAATTATAAAGTTACGGCTTAATAATATGTCAGGCAACTGATTTTTTTATTGCTCAAAAACATCTTTCTTAAATGCTTTCAGTTTTTCATTGATTTTTTCGGCTTCTTTTTTATCTTTTTGCCAAGATAGGAGACGAACAAGTATATAGATGACTGCAATTTGCAATGCCATGATGATTACATCAGATGCGCTATCCACAATGCCAAATATGCTTCCAAGCGAAATTAATAGGATCTCCAATGTGAAAAAATGAATGGCCATTCTTACACGCATTTTCTTCTCACTTATATCATAAGGAGAATACAAAATAAATTCAGTTAATGCACTTATTAATGAAAATGCCATGATGATATAAATCGAGTTCAAATCAAAGGTCATATCGGGATAATACATTTGCCGCAAAAATGTAATAACGATTATGATTAATGCGAAGATGATCAAGAAGTCTTTCATTATCTTTTGTACATATTCGGAAAGCTTAATCTTTATCCCTCCTTTACAATCCAAGCATATTTTTAAGTACAGGTACATACTGCCTTGATATAACAGCACGTTCCCCGTTATCAAGCACCGCTTCGAATCGGCCGCTTATTGAAGGATAAATAGATGAGATTTTAGCTATGTTTAAAATAGTTGATTTGGATGCACGAAAACAGTTCTTTTCCTTGCATAATGCCTCTAACTCATAAAGCTTTTGTTTTACCTCATAAACGCTGTCTTTGCAATAACTAAAAACCTTTCCGTCCACTGCTTCGAAATAATAAATATCACTAAGCTTGATACGGTGCACTCGATCATTTTGATATCCGAGTATCGTGAGAATATCTGTTTTCAGCTTGTTTACGACTTCGTATATTTCCTCATCTACCTCATGACACCTAATAAGGATTTCCTCTTCCAGTTCTTTGTTAATTTCTTCAATTGAAATTTTCATACCATCACCCAGAAATAAAAATGAATTCAAATCGACTACGGGCATTTTTTCGTTATTTTGAAATGGTTCAGTTTTAAAGGATAAAGGTCATAACTTCACCTTATCCCATCATTAAATCCTTTTTCATTTTATCAGTATATGGTGGAAATTTGTACTAGCTATAATCCATCATTTCATTAAATCAATAACATAATAATGAATTAATTGAACTCTTACAATCAATAGCATAGGTAGAAGAAGGCAAACATAAAGTAGGGGGCCTTTATTGAACGAAACTAGGAAACGGCTGGCTATTGGGTCAGCCGCATCATAAGTAGGCTAAAAGGGAAGCGATACAAGAAAAAACAATTAGGAATTTTTGTGATAATTTAAAATCTTAGTAATTTACTATTGACATTTGGTCTATAATATATAGACTGAAAATATAGGTCGATATCCTATAGACCGAGGGGTGGTAAAATGAAAGGATACAAACTTACAGAAACCGAAATAAAGTTTACCGAATTAATCTGGCAAAACGAACCGATTGGTTCTGGTGATCTTGTAAAACTATGTGAAAAAGAAATGAATTGGAAAAAGTCTACAACCTATACTGTGCTAAAAAAATTGTGTCAAAAAGGGTTTTTTCAAAATGAAAATTCAGTAGTTTCATCTTTGATTACAAAGGATGAATATTACGCAAATCAAAGCGTGCGTTTCGTTGAAGATACCTATGGGGGCTCATTGCCAAAATTTTTAACAGCGTTTATGGGAGGGAAAAAATTAAGCACCCGCCAAGCGGAGGAGCTGAAAAAGCTGATTGATGAGCACAAGGAGGGATAACCATGAACGAACTGTTTTTATCTGTTTTAAATATGAGTCTTACAGCAAGCTACGTCATTCTTGTGGTGATGTTAATCAGACTACTACTTAAAAAAGCCCCGAAAGTCATCTCTTATATGTTATGGGGCGTGGTAGCTTTCCGGCTTATTGTTCCATTCACATTTGAGAGTGTATTTAGTCTGTTGCCAAGGAATGGGGGTAGGAATCCAATCCCTCAAGATAGTATACATCAGCAAAGTCCGCAGAGTAATAGCGGGATAGAAGAGGTCGATTCATTTGTAAGCGGTACACTACCAGCACCGACTGTTGGGGATAGTGTAAATCATTTGCAGAATTATTTACAGACTGGGTCATATATTTGGGCTTTAGGTATAATGGCATTGCTTATTTATAGTCTAGTATCTGTATTACTCTTAAAGAGACAGCTTAAAAATGCACAATTAATAGAGAAGAATATCTACGAAGCTACGAATTTGAAAACGCCGTTTGTGCTTGGCTTGATACGACCAAGAATTTATTTGCCTGTTGGACTTCATGCTGAAGAGCGCAGTTTCATCCTGCTGCACGAACAGACTCATATTAAACGATATGATCATATCATTAAGTTAGTAGCCTTCTTGGTATTGTCCGTTCACTGGTTTAATCCTCTTGTATGGGTAGCATTCATGTTAATGAGTAGGGATATGGAATTTTCCTGTGATGAACGCGTGCTGAAAAGTCTGAACTATGATACTTATACAAAAAAGTCTTACGCGTCATCATTATTATCACTTGCTACGGATAGACAGATTTTGAATGGAAGTCCGCTTGCTTTTGGTGAGGGAAATGTAAAAGGGAGGATTAAAAACGTTTTGAATTATAAAAAACCAAGATTCTGGGTACTTGTTTTCTCAATTGTCATGATGATAGCAGTTGGGGTTGGATTGATAGCAAACCCTAAAATTAAGTCGATAAATGAATTAGAAAAAATTACTGTCTCAAATAATATATCATCAGGTGAAGAAATTGATTTTGAACTACCAGAGAAATCAGCAGCAGAAATATTAGGAGACCTGGCAAATCAACGATTTATAATTAAAGGAAATCAAGTTAGTGATGATGATCAAGAAACCGTTCTAGCATTTGGAAAAGCATTTGTGAATTTATATACAGGAGCTATTGCAGAACAAAAAGCTGTATCATTTAAATATTACATATCTAACGAGAACCTTCTTACATTTACTAATAGAATGTTAAAGTTAGAACAAGAAAAGGAATTAATGGGAGGCATCGGTGTAATTTTCGGTTTGGAAAATGAATTCGGAGAAGCAGAGTTCAAGAAGCTTGATGAAAATCTTTACTACGTAAGTTTACCTTTTTCGAATCAAGGGTCTGGAATGAACTTCAAGATGTTAGTTCAAGCAGAAAACAAGGCATTAAAAATGATTGATTTATACTTTGGAAACAAAGATGGTGTAGATACAATTGTTACGGGTCATCCCGCTGATAGAAAACTTCATGATCCAAAACTATGGGATAACCAAGCATGGGTTGATGTTGTTTTTGAAAAACTTGAAAATATGAATCTGAACTGAACTCTTGAGAATGTAGAAATAGCAGTCTGACTTATCTTATTAAACCATCTCTCAATGAATTGCAAATGCCATTCTACTTTTAGTGTCAAATTCCCGAATATTTTAAGGCGAAGTCCTCCTGCAAAAACGTAAGACTTCGCCTTTTGAGTGTTAAAGTGGGATATTGTTTCATAAGAGAAAAATTCCTTTTTTGGGGATGGTTGGCCCTCAATATATGCATCGCCCCATAATTCGGCAATTATGAATAGGCAAATCCAATCTAATATCTATTAGTTTAAAATAATATGATTTAAATAAAACAGAACAATAGTATACTTTTAATAATACGCTTTATTGAAGGGGGATTAGGATGAAAGAGCTATATATTAAGCAAAAAGTATTCAGTCTAAGTGGTAAATTTACAGTAAAGGATCTGCAGGAAAATGATGTTTATTATGTAGAAGGAAGCTTCTTGAAAATCCCTAAGACGTTCTCCATTATGAATACAAATGGAGATGAAGTTGCGCTCATTTCGAAAAAGATGTTCAGTTTTTTACCGAAGTTTTTTGTTGAAGTAGATGGGCAAGAAATACTAACCATAAAGAAAGAGATTTCCTTCATAAAAGCACGCTACACGATTGATGCTGCAGGGATCGAAGTATATGGCAACTGGTGGGATATGGATTTTGAAGTGTTACAGTATGGAGAGGTCGTCGGTAGTGTGAACAAAGAGTGGTTCACTTGGGGTGATAGCTACAAGGTCAATGTATTGAATGAAGAGATGGAGACCATCATCATTGCGCTTGTTGTCGCAATTGATTGTGTAAAAGCTGACCATTCCTCCGCATCCTCAGCAGCTACGATGTAAGTGTAGTTGCGTGAAGCGTACTATGGTAAATATGGAAGTAGCTATCGCCTTCTTTTAAATAGGTAGAATATACGGTCTCTCTTCAGAGTGTTCCATCCTTTTTAAAAAAGTGAGCTTACATTGTCTCTGTATGACATCGTAAGCTCACTCCTTGCATTTCTAAATCTTATTCTTGATTCATTACGCTATGGTTTTTACCATAAGCAAAATAGAAGATTAATCCAAATACAAACCAAACACCGCATGCAATCCATGTATAAACAGAGAGTTGAGTAATTAAAAATAAACATAATAAGAATGAACAAATCGGTAAGATTGGAAAGAATGGTACTTTAAAACCATTGGATGGTATGCTCTTATTTTTTCTTAAGAAAATAACTCCGATCGAAACAATTGTAAATGCAATTAATGTTCCTATGTTTACTAGTTCTGCTAGTTTAGATAACGGAACGAAGCCGGCACAAAAAGCTACAAGCGTTGCAAATACCCACGTATTTTTTACAGGTGTTTTATATTTTTTACTAAGCTCGTACATACTTTTCGGCAGCAATCCATCACGGCCAAACGCGTAAAGAAGTCTAGTTCCTCCATATGACATGACAAGTATAACTGTCATCATCCCAACAACAGCGCCAAGTGAAATAACGCCAGCCACCCAATCTTGATGAACGATTTGCATAACAAAGCTAACTGGATCACTTACATTTAGCTTTGTATATGAAACCATCCCAGTCAAAACAAGCGAAACAGCCACATAAAGTATTGTACAAATAAATAATGATCCTATAATTCCAATTGGCATATTACGTTGTGGGTTCTTTACCTCTTCAGCAGCTGACGAAACAGCATCGAATCCAAGATAAGCAAAGAAAACAAGGGCTGCCCCGCTCATAACGCCATTCATTCCGAACGGCGTAAATGGTTGCCAATTAGCAGGCTCAACATAAAAAATACCTACTCCAATAAATAAGAGAATAACACCTACTTTAATAAATACCATGATCGTATTAAACTTCGTAGACTCTTTTATTCCGAGCGTTAATAAAAAGGCAGTGGCAAATATAATGGCTATAGCCGGTATATTTACATATGTTCCATCTGCTGGATTAAATGAACCGGAGATAGCCTTTGGAATAATAATATTAAAACCTTCTAACAAAGCACTTAAATAAGCAGACCAACCAGTTGCAACCGCGGCAACGGCTAAGCCATATTCTAACAGCAATGCCCATCCAACTAACCAAGCGACTAATTCTCCAAATACAATGTATCCATACGTATATGCACTACCCGTTACTGGTACGGATGAAGAAAATTCTGAATAACACATAGCTGCCAATGCACAGACAATAGCTGCTATAATAAAGGAAAAAATGATACCTGGTCCAGCGTGCTCCGCTGCTACTGTCCCAGGAAGAATAAATATACCTGTTCCGACAATGGCACCTACCCCAAGCAACATTAAATCAAAGGCTCCTAACGATTGCTGTAGCTGGATATCTCCCTTTTTTATCAATAACTCCTCGAGATTTTTTCTCCTGAATAATACATTTTTCATACTGAACCCTCATTTATTGAAAATATGTAAAAATTCTATAGGTTTATTTCATAAAGGTCAACAGACTTTGTCGAATTACCAATATTTTTGTCGAATTAAGCTTAAGTATTTTATATAGAATGGTACATATCTATCTTTATATGAAAGAGACATTTTTCGAAAGCTAATAAGTATTTAATATTAGACGAGACTGAATTTAGCTGCATCACGGAGAACCTTAGATAAGCTACGAAGTCAAAATAATTAAAGAAGAATGCCAATCCTTCAAATTTCAGATTGGCATTCTTCTAATTGATCATTATTTACCTACTAACGTAACCACGGATCTCGGCGGAACATTAAACACTTTATGTGCAGGGAATTGATTTTTTTGCTCCAAATTATCATTAGCAGATGTGATGTATGGTTTAAATTGTTTCACTTTTCCAGGAAGCCCATCAACATTAAGCTGCACTGGTTTTGTTTCGTCACTATAATTAACAAGGACAATCGAAAGTTGGTTATCTTCTTCTTTATAATAAGCAGAACCCATTAAACCATCTTTATCGTTTGCACCTTGTAAATCTACCCTATACGCCCCAGGTCTCACAAAGCGACTGTAATTGCCTAAAGCCCACAGCAATTTAGATTCAATAATCGTTTCTTCATCACCTTGCTCAAGATAATTCGTGTAAATCAAACCATCCTTGTAATCATAAGGTGACATGGCAAGCCACCATTGCCATGCGGAAGCTTGTGTTTCGACCATATCGTAATGAATGAGTCTCGCTACATCCAGGGCTGTTTTCATTGATAGATCGCGCCCGTGACCATGACCGCCCAAAATACAGTATTCAGACATCCAGATTTTTGCATTCGGATCATATCGCTCAATATTTTCCCGCACCTTTTGTCTTAAAGGAATGAGGCGATCCTCACCGGAAAAATAGTCAGACCAATACGCATGAGCACTGATTTTATTTCCAACCATATTTTTTATTTCGGGGTCTCCTAAAAACTCTTTAATGTATTCACGGTATTTACCCGGATACGCACCACTAGCATTTCCACTACTATATCTGCTATTATTCCTTCCTGTAAAAGCAGAATAAATATCATCATCAAGTAACGATGTATATTCAACTGCTTCCGGAACGTCAATTTCAGTCTCAATACCGCGGTCTTGCAGTTCTTGGTATAGAGCCCTAACCACTTTTTTCATATCGTCTATATTGTAGCGGTTTCCTTCTTGTCCCGCTTTGTTCCAATCCCACGTCGGCTCATTAATCGGACTAATATAACCAAATGGCATTTGCTCTTGCTCGAAATGTTCTAAAACATCAGCTAAAAAGACGGCAAAGTCATCGATATATTCATCTTTTAGATTCGTGCTGCCGACTGAAGGGTCAGGCTGTGCATGTCCATTCTTAGTCATCCAGACAGGCGGACTATTCACAAACGCAATGAAATCCTCAACACCACGCTCTTTTGCTGCTTGGAGAAACCATTGCTGCCCAGCTTGTTTAGACCAATTATAAGACTCATTTTCTCCTGATTTAAAACTTTCTGCTCTTCTAAAGCGATCTCGGATAATGTCTTTATCTGTTTCTTCACTCCCGGCGCCAATATTAAAACGCCACATGGATAAGCCAATTCCCTTATCTTGTGAGAACAACAAATCAGCCACTTTGTTCTTATTTTTTTCTGACCACTCAGCCCCAATCGGGTCCATCGCCCAAGCACCAGAAGCCCCAAATCCATCAATTTCTTGATGCTTTCTTTCCACATTAATATGAATTCCTTGAGCAGGATTTTTGCTAGGAGCTGCTAAATTGTTTTCCTTTGCATTACCAACCGTAGACCCAAACAGTGAAAAACTTAATAATAATGCCAATGTGAATGTTCCTTTCTTACTCTTAGTCATTTTTTTCTCCTTTCACAATGTTTTTTATCAAATAAGGGAGACAAAAATAATTGCAAAGTTTCTATGAATCACCTTCTTAGGAAAAAGTTTAAACTCTTAAGTTGTTAATGAATAAACTGTAGAAAAACATGAAGTACAGAACGAAGTAGACTTAGACATAGAAGCTGGATAAATTGAGGTCTTGAGATGTGTTTGAAAGGGAAACTACTCTATCAAATGGATGCCTTAAATTAGTAGGATGCATCCTTAAATGGAATAATACTATAAAATGGAAATATTTTTCAATCGGTAATAGTGCCTATATTACTTGAAATAAATGAAATTTTCCTTCATGGGATTTCCAGTTTTCCATTACAATAATAAAAAGAACTATTAATGGGAACAGGATAACCAACAGCAAACTCTGCTTCAGAATTCTCATCTTTTAATTGATTTAAAGAGATCTTGTTTACACTGGAATGTGAGCAAAGGAGAGGAAGAAAGATGGGCAAATTAAAATATTTGGGAGTGGCAGTGCTAATTGTATTGCTGATGGGTGCAGCAGTATGGTTAGTAACATTTATGAAATCTGAAGAATTTGTTTACAAGGATAATGGTATGCTTCATTGGATTGAAATGACTAGTAGAAACGGAAAGATAAAAGGTACGTATCATCAGAAAGAAATCATAGATGAAATCGGTGAGGTCCCTTTTATTGAAGAAAAAAAATACTCTTTCACTGGGAAAACTACTGAAAATGGTTTTGAATTAGTGTTAAAGAGTGGTGGAGAAAATAGGCAATTTGACGCCTCGTATTCTGAAGGTGACCTTTTTTTCCGAGAACATGGCAAGAGTGACGCAAAATTATTTCAATCCATTAGAAAAAAAGAATTGGATGACTATGAAAAAGAATTACAAGAAGAGTTGCAAGTAGCTATTGATGAATCCGAAGAAAAGTTTAAAAGCTTCATAAGAACGTTTTTTTCTGAACTAAAAAGTATCTATGGGTATTTATACACCGCAGAAAACGGAGAGTACCAACTGTTCGTGAAAATCGATGAGGCTCTGCTTGAAGGTGAATTGTCAGGATCGCTTCTTATGATGCAGCAAACAGGTGAAAAAAATAACCCGTACGAAGAAATCAGATATGAATTGAACGGTATAACAGACGGGCATATGCTGCAATTTTACACTACAGTAGATGGAAAAAGTACTAAGATGAAAGGGAATTTTCATGGGGATGCAAGTAGTTTCGATTTATCTTTTTGGGAAGCCAATCAAAAACTAACATTTAACGCTGTAACTAAAGAACAGTTTAAAAAGAATTATGACGAATTCAAGGCGAAGGTACAGGGGGAATAAGCAATAATAGACATCCATATTCGTCAGTTGGTTTTTACCAATTGGTTTTGAAACATTATTTTGAAATAATTAGGTCTTATGCATCAAACGAACAATCCGGTTCAAAGTGAAATATTCATTTTGAACCGGATTTTTTGTGTTTAAATAGAAATATATGGAACCTTTTGCAAATGTTGAAGTCTAATGGTCAGAAGGGGGGAGATCGGACTGGAAACGGATGTGCTTTTAGCTCAAAAAGGAGATAAAGAAGCGTTCACTCGTTTGATTGAAGAATGCGAACTTACCTTGTACCGTGTTTCAAAAGGCATCTTAAAAGATGATGCAGATTGTGCAGATGCTATACAGGAAACAATTCTCAAATGTTATCACTCTATTACTCAACTAAAACAACCTAAATATTTTAAAACATGGCTTACTCGGATCTTAATCAATGAATGTAATGATATGTTAAAAAAGCGGAAAAAACTAGTTTTGTTAGAATCCGTTGACGCCTTTGGAAGTAGTGAAAAAAATCCAGAAGAATTTACCGAACTAAAGGAAGCGTTATTGAAGCTTGACGATAAACACCGTATAGTACTTATCCTTTTCTACTATGAAGAATTTTCGATTAAAGAAATGGCACAAATACTAAAAGTAAGGGAAGGAACAGTCAAATCAAGACTGAATCGTGCTCGTCATAGACTTTTATCTATAATCAATCTATCTAAGAATGAAAGGGGTGTGGAAAATGAATAGTAATAAAATTGATTATGATTTGAAGAATCATTTTCAAAAGGAACAAATTGAAATACATCCATTAGTAAAACAAAGAATGCTCAATACACTTGAAAACTTACCAGAAAGACAAAAAGCGAAACTACATTTTTCTTTTTCCACATTTAAATATGTTGCAGGCAGTATCGTCTGTTTGTTGCTAGCATTTGTAACGATTTTTCACTTTATTTCTAATCAGAATCAATCGGGTAATAATTATGTAATTCCAGACGATATGACAACTGTTCAAAATTCAACAGAGACATTTACTACTGTTATGCCTAAGTCATGGGAAACAATTAATCTTGGGTATGATCCAAAGCTTGTAATCGATATGGTACCACATGATAATAGTGCATCGATTACGGTTTCAGAGGGGGTTTTTTATATAACGACTGGCGGAGGAGAAGAGAATACAAGGAACATTTTGATGGAGAATTTTGAAGCAAGTGACTCTTATCAGGATTTTGTTGATAAAATGGTTGATTATCATAATCAATCTGGGTCATCTATTGAAGAAATTGATAAAGTTGAAGATATCCCTATATTTATGAGAAAAATAGATGACCAAATTACGTTAATGGCCTATCCCGTCGTCGATAAAAAACCTTTCGCTATTCTAATACAAAGCTTCGAAGTTAATACTGTGGAGAAGCTGATAGAGGAAGGGTATTATCATTATTTTAAACAGGCAATACAGCTAACTCATCCTAATTAATTTCTTCTTTCACGAGAGTATAAATAAGGGATAAAGAAACTAAATTAAAACAACAAAATGACGTGCGTGAATTCACACGTCATTTTGTTGTTTAGCGCAATAAACTTATTTTTTTGATGGATGCGATGTACTTTTGATTGTGGGAAGGCCAGTAATATAACCTACATCCCCTGATTTATTCACACCGATTTCCCTGTCAATAGTTTCAATTAACTTGGCTTTGTCTACAGCTTTAATGTTTTTTCCTTCCAATTCATCTCCAGGATGCTGATAATTGCTCATAATATAAGAGAATCCGTTGCGGTCATCAGCTGCCATAAGTCCTGTTGCTTCTGCTCCTGCTGGTACCGAAAGAATGCGGGAAAGCTTTTTCGTCTCTGGATTATAGGCCCAAATATAGTTGTTCGTATGCATGCCGCTGTCTTCGCCAATAAAGAGTGTTTTCATTGCATCTGAATAAGATAGGTTGTCAGGGTTTGCTACTTTCTCAGGATGAGCAGTATTTCCATATTGGTCAGCGCTTGCCATATCTTCGCCAACGACTATTCCCTTCATAGAGGCCGCTACATATCTACTGTTAATCTTATTGCCATTCCGATCTGTTTGGTTTGCTTGCAAATCTAGTTCATAGGTGACACCAGATTTAATTTTTGATAGGCGAATGTCATCTTGTGGATCAGCAGGATTTACTTCCATTCCTTTGCTTTGATCAGAAATGGCCATATAAGCCTTTTTATCAGCAGTATTCAGTGCAAGACCTTCCATTTTATTAAACTCACTTGTTGCTCCAAGTGTTGCTGCATAGCGGCGAGTTTCTAAGAAGGCTGCAGCTTTTTCCATGCCTGGCTTTACTTTCAAGTATTCAATTTTTTGTTGATTAGCGTATGTTTTTATTGCTGTAAATCCAACTTTTGGTTCTGTTGAAGTTTCGAATATGTCGCTGAATGTAATGCCACTTTCAATATATTTTTCTATTTCCTTGTCTGTCGCATGACCTAGCTCGATCCAAGAAAGGTCTCCAGAACCACCATTTTCTGTCCCGGTTTGATGGAATTTAGCGGCATATAAGGTTCCGCTTGATAGATCCTTAGCTTTATCAGCTATATACATAAACATCATCGTATAGGAGCCGTCATCCCCGAAATAGGCCGTTTTGCTGTCAGGCATCATCTTCATTAACTCTTTCGAGAAGCGCCCTGTGCTGTAATGTTTCACAGCTTTTGCTTTGCCATTTGGATGAACGATTACTTCAGGAACGAAACCATACCAATATGGATTTGCCATCTTGGCACCTTTTTCCCCAAAGTAATAATTTGCGAATGATTTTACGTTAGTAGAATCCTTGTCTGTTCCTTGTTCCTGCTCAAAGATACGCGCATCTGGTTCGTATTCTTCAGATCCAAGGTGAGTGTTCCATGGAGAAAGTGAGCCATTACATGGAATCCAAAGACCTTTAGTTTCCGAGAAATCAATTTTTTCAACTCCAGCGACGGTAAGTTTACCAGTTTTTTTGTCTTGCTGTAACGTTGATAAAGTCATTGATGCAGGGACTCTTCCATAAGCGCTTGAACCAGAGTTGTCCACGGTTTGATACTCATAATGAGAAACTAAATGAAGCTTGCCGCTATTACCATTTAGAGGTTCTAACAAGCTATTAGAATCGGGAGCATCTGAAATAAATGGAACTGGATCGTTCGGAACACTATGGTCCATAATCGGGTTGCCATTTGCATCAATTGGTGTACCAGCAGGAATCTGTTTTCCACTTGTACCAAAAGTATCTGTTGATTTAAAAAGCTTTTCGTAACGGAGTGGAAATGTTTTCGTTGTGCCATCACTGTACTTTACATCAATTGTCGCATTTGAATAGGCTTTGGACATTTCCTCGATTGTTTTCGGTGCATCCATACCATTAAATGAGACTGCTTGTACCTCAGCTTGTTTCGGGGCAGCTTGTATTGCAGCTGCTGATGGAAAAATCAGAGCAGCGGTGAGTGTTAAAGCAAGATGTTTTTTCATTAATCTCAACCTCCATTAACAATGATTTGTACAATAAAATCATAAACGGAGAATATGAAGGTCTTGTATATTTCATATTAAGAGAATGTAAGAATATCCTACAATTTTGTAAATTGGCGTTATCCTGGGTACTTAATACTACTTCTAAATTCCTTTGTTGTAAGAGGAGAATTAGTATCTTTGGAGAAATAGTTTTATAGACTATTTTGGAAGGACAAAACTATTAAGGGTACAAGAGAGATTTTAAAATTGGGCTAAATCTTCTTACTTCGCAGGGAGTTGAACATAGAAGGAAGTCTTTAAATATATCTCATTACAATTTTATAAATTTAGGTATAGTGAAGGAGGAGGTTTATAAATGAAGTTTGTCAGTAATAAGGGAATTTTAATTGGATCTATGTGTGTTATTGCCCTAATCATAAGCTGTTTTTTCTTCTTTGGAAATTCCTTTTTAAAAGAAACCAGAAGTATAAGCATGGCAGGAATGTTTATTGAGACAAAACACCATCATATTGAACCAGGAAAATATTTAGAATTGTGGGTTATTGGCTATAACTCTTATGATGAGAACGAAGGGCGTTTTAAAGTATATATTGAAGATGCAATGGTCTATAACCTTATTGAAGAAGGAAAAGTATACATGGTTTCTGCATCATCAATTAGAAAAGATGAAGAATTTGGTCATGTTTATCGACTAGAGCAAATTTCCAACCAAGAAGAGTACCAGTTGGTGGGTAAGGGGCGTATTAAATAATAATAGGTTAAAGTACATGACTTAAGAGAATACTAGATTATACAGCTAGAATATGTTGTATTTTTGTTATATAAAAATGGGTTTGAAAAAAATGGAATTAACTCAATTTTGTAACTAAATTCGCAAATAATAGATGATATATGACGCTAACAAAAGAATACTGTCATAATTGGTCCTTACCTGTAATGTTACTCACCAAACTATAATGAATGTAACTTAATCGTTCAGTTAGTGAGAACTATTCTATGCTAGAGTAATAGTTATTATTATGAATTTTCAGGAGGTAGCATCTTTGAAAAACACTTACATAAAAACATTATTCTTAGCATGCATAGCTACATTTACATTAATAGGTTTACAGAGTACAACGGCCGAGGCTCATACAGAATATCATGTAGTAAAAGGAGATAGCCTCTGGGGACTTGGAAAAAAATACGGTGTATCAATTGATGATATAAAGCAAGAAAATAATCGTCACGACGATTGGATTTATATAGGGGAAACTTTGAAAATCCCTGACATAAAGAATGTATTAGTAGCAAAATCATCATCTGGATTTATAGATTTACATAATAGTACGGCTGAAGTTTTTACCAAACATAGAGTTGTAAAAGGAGATAGCCTCTCGGAACTTGGCCAAAAATATAGTGTAACAATTGATGATATAAAGCAAGAAAATAATCTTGATGACGATCGGATTTACATAGGAGAAGTATTGCGAATTCCTAATAAAACGAAAGTATTAGCAACACAATTATCGAAACCCAAAGTAGAAACCCTTGAAAATAAACTAGCAAAACCCGTAGTTTCTATTTCACAAAAGGAGAAAGACTTGTTTGCTCGCTTAGTAGAAGCTGAAGCAAAAGGGGAATCATATAAAGGAAAAGTAGCAGTTGCGACAGTTGTTTTAAATCGTGTTGATTCTCCCTTATTCCCCGATACAATTACTGGTGTTATTAAACAAGTAGTAGGCAATAGCTATGCATTTTCACCTGTAAAAAATGGTGAAATTAATAAACCGGCTTCAGAGGATGCGAAACGAGCAGTAGAAGAGGCACTTTTGAGAAATGATCGTTTAAATGATTCAATTTACTTTTATAACCCAGATATTGCATCAGATGAGTGGATTCGTACTCGTGATATAGTGAAGAAAATTGGTAATCATGTATTCGCAAAATAGTATTAATTAAATAGGAAGATAAAACAAAAATCCTTTTTCTATTCTGTAAATAGAAATACCTTTTTCAACGGGGTAGGTAGTGAAATACGCACAGATAGTATTTATACGTCACTACAGCGAGCGGGGCAGTTTATTTGAAACCGAATCATTATTCGATTATTTGGGTGATTCCCTAAAAGTAATATTAATAATCTGCTCCGTTCTGTTATTAAATTCAATATTTACATATACACCGAATTCTTTTCCATCTTCTTTTAACCAGAATTTAAAATGCTCTGTAGAGGTGGGAGTTCCACTTAATTTTCCGATATGGAGGTAATCCATAATCCTTGCATTTGGATATCTTTCTTTTGTTTTCTTCATTGCCAATACACCCCATTTTGCATATGAAGGAATTGGCTTTTGTTGAGCAGATACTGTATGGATAAAATTTAGTGGAGATAGAACGTTAGAACCAAAAATAAATGTTGTAAATAAACCAATTAGTAGCTTTTTCATGTCTATACCTTCTTTGTTTTTAGCTATTATTATTTGCGAATCGATAATAACTATGTAACTTAAATCAAGTTGTAACGGTATGTGCTTACTTGATCAGAATTGCTTTTTCTTTTTTTGAAAAACCTTTTAGTTCAAAAAGAATTTTACGAGTTTTTTACAATGAAAATCAAAAAATACTAAGGATATATCAAGAAATAGAAGGTAGTGATAATCCTTGGTTAAAAAGAGCCTGATGATTATTTTTATAGTTATTTGTTTAAATCCATCATTAATAGTATTTGGAGAGACAAATGAAAATTCAGTGTACGCTGTTAAAGTGGTGAAAGCGATTACTTCATCTCAAAAACGGGATACTCCAATAAGGAATGCTCGGATAGTTGTAATAAATTCTGCAGGTAAGATTATATCAACAAAATTAACAAACTCTCAGGGGGAGGCAAAAATACCCGTAATAGTGCCTAAAGACAGTAGATTTCCTATGAAAAATATGGGGGAAGTCACAGTAATGGCTATAGCCAATGGATATAACGAATATATTGATTTTAGTGTTCCAATCAATGAATTGGACGACAATACTGGAAGAGTTTCATTTTCTCTTTGGGAGATAGACCCTAACAGAAGAAATGAACCACAATTTATCAACGGAAGTTTTCACCGCTTCACTGTTTTTGCAATGCTTGATTATTATGCGAACGAATTAGGGTTAAAAAAACAAATTATTAAAGACAATGCTATTTCCCCAGCTCCTTGTGAACCTGAAATGGGTCTTTAATCAATTCAACTGGAAAGAGTTTTAATCACCGCCTATTTCATATGCACTGCCATATGATCTCCATTTTCAAAGTAAGTACCTATGTCCTCAACGATATCGGACAAGATAAGATTAGAGCTACTCAAGTATCAATAACAAGCCTATCTTATTATCTTCGATTTTCCTTTTTTGTGTTTTGTCACTCCTTGTTTTGCTTCCTATCATTACCATACACTTTTCCCTTACATAAAGGATAGCCACTTTTCTATATTGTGTTCGGATAAAGAAACAGTAATAAGAATAGTTAATTGCTGTAACTTAGAAGGATTTTATTGTGATGAAAAAACTGAAATATATTGGAGCTTGTTTAAGTAGATATATCTATAAAAGGCAGGTGTACTGAAGTGATTACCAAAATCAAAAAGCTATTAGACGGGACATTTAATCAGCCAAATTTGTTAGGTATTCTTTTAATGGGCTCGGTTTCTGCAAACGTCCATGATCATCTATCAGACGTAGATTTACTTGTAATCTTTGAGCATTCCAAGCCCAAATTCTTCCCGCCTGAGGCAGCTTGGAAATGGGATGTTTCATACATGAGTGAAAGAACTTAAAAACCTCAGGAATCAACCGGATTGGCGAGCGAATGCCTTTTTAACAGCTCAAATCATTCTAGATAATACTACATGGCTACCATCAATCATTAATGAAATTTGTACACTGTCTGACCAGGAATATAGAGACAAAGCATCAGAATGGCTGGATGGTTACTTAAACTCTTTTTATCGATCTATGAAAGCGGTAAGGAGAAATAATGAACTAGGAGCTTTGCTTCAGGCATCATCTTCCATTGTGTACTTTATCAATTGTATTTTCAGTTTAAATAGACTCATTCCCCCTTATTTAGATAGAATTGAAATCCTACTCAATCGTTTAGAACACGTTCCAATGGAAAAGGAAGTCTTAAGTGAACTACTTGTTTCCGTTTCAAAATCAGCCAATCCTGACAATCAGATTCAATTATTTAACGCAACCGAAAAATTATTAAGGTCATTTGGTTTCGATAGTGTGTATGAGGCATGGGATGACAAGCTTGAAAATGAAGTGAACTATTGGAGAAAAAGGTAACCTAACATTGGAACTGTTTGGTAAATAAAAAACTCTACATTAAGAATACAAATAAATAAAAACAGTTCCTAGAATTATGGCTAATGAGTGATCTTTGTAGAAATCTTATTAAAACTAGTGAGGGATGATAATAGAAATACATATGGTTATACAAATATACTATCCCCAGTTAGATTAGCTATCGAAACGAAAACCCTAGGCCAAATCAAGGGTTTTCGTTTCGTTGATGAATAAGGGTTTTTAATCGCGCATTGATCCTGCTTCTCGGGAAGTCATTGATCCTTGTCCTTCGCTAACATCTTTTTGAATTTCTTGTTTTACTTTTTGTGCATCAGTTCCTGCAAATTTTGGTTTCATAAAAGAAGCCGAATTCTTTTTAGCATGTTGATCTTGTTGCATACAAATCCCTCCTCAATTTATTATTTACTCTCGTATTATTTACAAATAGCGCTCAATAAATCCGGATTTGAGGCGAATACACTTAAAGTAATTTTCGCTATACAAATGGATGCTACTGCAGCCTATTATCTTCCTCCACAAATGACTGCTAGTTGGAAATTAAAAAACTATCAAATTAAAAAGCTGATTCGCTATCAATCTTGTTATAATAAGAGGGTGTCCATAAATGACAAATTGGATTCCTTTTTTTATTTTTTCCTGAAACTGGTATAAGATCTCAGCCACCTTTTTCCAGTAGACCAAACAGCTAAGGAGTTGCGCATTTCTATGAACAAGAAAGATATAGCGAACATTCGTAAACAATTCAAATTAGATAATGATTTATTAAAAATTACTGATATTTTTAATGTGTATATACGAAAGGAAAGCAGCGACATTTACCATCAAGAGAGCAATCCTTTTTCGATGTTGGATCGGGAACAGCAGGAGTTATTCATCAAAAATTTTAAAAAAGTGCTAACTGGTGCTTTAGATGTGAAGTTATTTGAAGTAAAGTTTCAAGAGCAGGCGGAAGATCACACTCAGGTTATTCTGTATGAAGGTTTGCAAGCGGAAAATGCAGACGAATGGAATGATCAGATGCTTCTAATTGTTGAGAAGATGTTTAAGGACGTTCAGTATGAAAAAGATATGGTCGTTACTTTCATACGTGGGGAATATTTTAAGCCAACGAAAAGGACTAGTGAGGATGGAGAAGTGAGTGATAGGGATGAGGTTTACACACATCCTTTTATTCTCTGCAGCATTAACCAGACGGAACAGCCGAAAAAATCGTTGGTGTTTGATTATATTGAAAAAGAATTTAAGTCCAGTGTTGTAGTCGATTCCGTTATTAATCTAACATCTCCGGTAGCGGGATTTTTGTTTCCAAGTTTCACTGACAACTCAGCAGATGTTAACCGCGTTCTGTACTCTTCAGGAAAAGCCAATCTGCCGGATTATCATTTTATCGAGAATGTCTTGAATGGTGATGAAATCATGACGGCTGCTGAAGATAAAGCAGTTTTTGAAGAAATTGTAAAAAAAGTGGTTGGAGACCAGGTTGATACTCACACGCTTTCCAATGTATATGATGAAATCAATCGAATGATGGATAAGGATGATGAAGAAGAGGAGGAGGAAGATGCTCCGAAATTAGATTACAAAGATGTTGAACGTGTACTGAAAATGAGTGGAGTGGAAGACGTCAGTACGGATAAAGTTGAAATGGCTTTTAAAACAGTCATCGATGACGAGAAATATGAGCTTAAAGCTAGCAGTATTCTGCCGAAATATAATTCAAAATCAATCAAAATTAGTACGAAAGTAGCCAATATTTCGATTAGCCCTAAAGACTTGAGATATGTCAAGCAGGTCCTTTTTAACGGGAAACGTTGTTTATTGATTGAGGTGGATGAAGATACTGAGATTGAAGGGTTTAAGTTAATCGAGGAAACAGTCTTAAGTTAGTCGTAAACTAAACCATTAAAATGTAACTTTGATTAACTTTGTGTGTTTGGAATCATAAAGGATACAGTGGTCCCTTCATTGGGCTTACTTATAATAGACAAGCCATGTCCGTATAATTGAGTTAGACGTCTGTTTGTATTAGAGAGTCCTATTCCACTAGTTCCTTTTATGAATGAGTTTAACAGTTGACTAACTTTTTCTTGCTACTTAAATTAGCGTGAAATTATCCTGACAACGAGCAATCCGAATATGCAGCGTTCCCCCTTTAATTTGGCTGAGCAGTCCATGTCTAACTGCATTTTCAATCATTTAATGTGAAGTGGTGCTATGTACAAAGGGACATCGATTCCCTATTCATGGTAAAAGTCTCATATAGATACATTAGAGTGAACTGTTTTTTTTATGGGAAATTTTATAAATTAATCTTCAATATTGATATAATAAAAGTATACCGTAAAAAAAGGATAAATATATTGAATGAATTTGAGTTGGAAATTGAAGGAAAGAATTGATTAGAAATAAGAATTAAGTAATCTCTGGAAAACTATTTGCTTAGAGAATTTAGATACTTAAAAGCTGCAATATTATGATGTTGAAGAGTACTAACAAAATACATATCTAGAAATAGGGGGAGGGATAGTTATGAAAAAAATTATAAGTGCATTTTTCATTTTTTTAATATTTTTCATCAGCTTTAATCTAATTAAAAGTTCCCCTGTTTATGCTAATGGTGTCCTAACTCAGATTGAATTTAATCCCTACGACTCAGTAGTTGATTCGGAAAAACAAGTTGTATACATGACGAAATTGGGGAGTAATACAATTTATTCAGTAGATTACAAGAGTGGAAATATAATTTCACTAGACTTGCCATATCCAGCTGAGAAAATGGAATTATATGATGGGGGCCTATATGTTACTCAGCATAAAACGGCTCATGATCGATACGATTTTGGCCCATACGAGGCAGCGATAGCAAAAGTTGATACCGAGAGTTTTACACTAACTGATTTATTTGATATAAACGCCGACCCATATGATATTGCGATTGATAAAGAAGGATACTTATATGTCACACCTGGTTCTGGTCAATATGAAATTATGAAAGTATTCTCTTTAAAAGAAAAAAAGGAAGTTTCTAACGGCAACCATCCATTTCTTACCATGTGGCAAAATAGTACAATCCAGTATAATCCTGAAACTTCAACTATTTATACAATGAATAGAGAAATAAGTAACCAAGTAACTGTATTTAAGGTGAATAACGGAATTATAGAAAATTATTTTCGTTCGCACTATCATGAAAAATATTCATTACATGGGAATGTTACAAAGATTAGCCCTGATGGTCATTATATATACAATAGTACATATGGCCATGTTTTTTACTTGCCTGATACTTTGATTACAGATAATCAATTATGAGATATAAAATATAAATTTAGTCTGGGTAAATCGTACCAAGATTTTGCATTTAATTCGGATAGACAGCTAACCTTTGCAGCTAATTCAGAAGGTGGCGGTATTGATATTTATCAATTGAATTCAAACAAGTACCTATCCACTATTAAACAAAATGTAAATGTTAGTCAACTTTTTTATAACAATGGTCTGTTTGCAATATATACAGTAGGGGAGAAAACATTTCTTGAGTATATAGATGATTATGATGTAGGATCTCCCAAAATTGTTAAAAGTTCTTATCATTCAAGTGGAAATGAAAACGAGTTTATAAATGGTATGGATAACATACCTCTCGATAGCTCATTCTCATTTCAATTTAATCAACAAGGAATCAATTTAGCTGACGAGTCAAAAATAACGATGGAAGGTCCCGATGGATTACTGAACATTGATTGTGATGTCAAAGAAGGACGATTACTTATTAAACCAGAGAATCTCAAGGAAAACGCTATTTATACCATCACAATAAATAAGGGATCTATAACTAATTATTTGGGGGAATTTGCTGAACATAATATTACATTCAATTTTAAGACATTCATCCCGCCTGTAAGTAAAATCAGCGTAGAGGTGGATAGAAGTAAATCACCAGATCAATATACGATCACCGCTGTTGCAACAGGAGGAGTTGAACCAGAATATAAGTTTTTAATTAGAGAGAATGATAAATGGGAAGTTTTACAGGATTATAGTCCCAATAATGTAATTGTCTGGAATCCCACTAAAGATGGATGGTTTGAATTTTACGTTCATGCCAGGAGTAGTGGTCAGAGAAATGACTATGATCAGGCATATTATTTTGGAGAGTTCGTTGTTGACACTATTTTCCCTGAAATAACAATAACACCAAATGTGATAGGGATGACTAATGGAAATGTGGTTCTTAATATTAAGGCGTCCGATAATTTTGGGATTAAAAGCATTTGGGTACCCAATAAATATGTGAATAGTTCCAATACTACCTTTACTGTAACTTCTAATGGCACCTATACTTTTGAAGCTATTGATATGGCAAATAATGTTACAAGAAAATCAATAACAATAACTAATATAGATAAACTTCCTCCTGCGCTTGGATTGTCTCAAAATATCGTGATTCCTACAAATAAAGATGTAATTATAACGGTTAACGCATTGGATAATGTAAAAGTAAAAAGGATTATCCTACCGGATGGCTCTATAACCACGAAAAATAGTACTAAATTTACTGTAAGTAAAAATGGTACATATAAGTTTTCAGCAGAAGATACTGCTGGCAATGTCACTACGAGGTCCTTAACTGTGGCAAATATTAATAAAGTGCCACCACCTATTCCAACAGTTAATCCAATATGGGATAGCCATACAGTGATTAAAGGAAAAGCGAAATCCAATGTGACCGTATATGCAAAAAATGGTTCAAAAACGATTGGTTCGGCGAAAGCATCAGCCAAAGGTGATTATAAGATTACTATTGCTAAGCAAAAAGCAGGAAATAAAATTTTAGTTCATGCAAAAGACTCTGTAGGTAATGTGAGTAAAACAAAAAGTGTCATAGTGATTGATAAAACACCACCTCTTGCACCAATTGTAAATAAAGTAACTTCCAAAGCTAAAGTTGTTAGCGGTAAAGGAGAAAAAGGCGCAACAGTGTATGTTTATCGTGGAAAGAAGTATCTAAATAAGGGGACTGTTGATTCAAAAGGTAACTTCCGGATAAAAATATCGCAGCAAAAAAAAGGTAGTATATTAAGTGTATATGCAGTTGATAAGGCAAAAAATAAGAGTAAAATTACGAAAATTACAGTAAAGTAATTTTTTCAAAATGTAGTAGGACCTTATTTTGATTACTTACGGTAAACAGTACCATAAGTAAATGAGGTTTTTGAAAAAAAAAGGGAGGGGTCTTGAACTTCCATTGTAGGAAGCGCAAGCCCCGTCCTTCTTAATGAAAGTTTGGGATGTTTTGTAACAACATCCCAAAATACTGAAAATATCTAACCTATTATTTTTTATAATAATATTCCCGCCACTTTGCATTTCCGTCATAGTAAATGCGTCGCCATTCTTCAATTCCGTTTCTATAAGATTCTCGCCATTTTTCATTTTTTGTGTCATAGCCGTAAGCCCAAACATCTTTTTTGCGATCATAAAGCATTTTCCAAATGGCCGATCTACTCTTGTTATTATCAAATATTTCTTTGTCGGCAAGCTCTTGCAGTAATACTTCCGCCCGTTTAAATTCTTCCTCTGAGTTATCCATGATGGATTTTCCCGTTGCTTCGGCTTTGTTCATTAATTCTTGTTGTTTCTTTGATGCCTCTTCCAATCCGGCATTGCGCCACTCTTCCCATGCTTTAGATAATCTCTCATATTCTACTTTCCAATACTTATCTAAATCTTGCTTGGAATTAGCGAAGGTAAACTCTCCATTACCGGCCTTTGCTACTTCTTTTAGAAGCTGTTGTGCTTCATTATCAACTTGGAAGCCAATGATATTAATAATTGGTTGGATTCCTTCCCCAGCAAGTTTTTTTGCTTCTGCTACCGGATCGCCGCCACATGTTTCAATTCCATCGCTGACGACATAGACGACCATTGCACTGGCGTTATCTGGAATATCTTCTTTCGTTGTTGCAAGTGCTTTTCCTATCGGTGTCCAGCCTGCTGGCTTCACAGTGGCGAGGGCCTTTTTCAATTGTGCCGCATCTTTTGCGCCTGTATAAATATTTTCGGTAGAAGCGCACGAGACTGCCTTATCTGCATCGCTCCCAGTACCTTTATGGCCATAGACACGAAGCGAGACAGAGCTGTCTTCAGGTAAATATTCGATAAAGCTCAAGATGGCACTTTTCGCTTCATCCATTCGTGTTCCACTACCATTTTTCGCATTCATACTGCCGCTAGCATCTAGCAAAATGGCAAAATGAGTACTGGTAACTTCCGGTGCTTCAATTTGTTCATCAGGACGATCTTCTCCAGCGCTTACAGAGGTATCAAATTGTAAAAAAGCCTCTACTGCTTCATGATAATCCATTCTAATGAGCTTCAAGATGGCTTCTTTGTATTGATCATCACTTAACCCTTTTGGAAGCTCTAAAATCTTTTCTTTGGCAAGCTGCTCATTAAAATCCTCTGCGAATAGTCCAGGCTTTTTCATCAATTCCTGTTCCAGTTCAGTCATTTCGACGGCACTGTTTTCAGGTTCATATACAGGGTCCTCTTCTTCCCACCAAGTAATTTCCTTCTGGGGCTCGATGTTCTCATCAGCCTCAATTTTCTCATTAGTCGTGGTTTGCTCTTCGTTTGCCTGCTCTTCATTTTTTGTCTCATTCTTTATCTCAATTTTTTCTTTGTTTGCCTTAGCGCCTTCAGTTTTTCCAGCGCTACAACCAGTTGTAATTAATAAAAAAACAGATAGAATGATAAACAACCATTGTTTCATCGGCATTTTCAACTCCAATATGTAATTATATAAGTTTATAAAAGTATTAAATAACTTTGCAGGATCATCGAATACATATTAAAAAAGCTTCATCCTTTATTTAGGATACTGTTTCTTGTTGTAAGGAATGTTACCAATTTTTCGGATTCATGATCTCTAATGACTATCTCCTATTCTAATGATAATGATGTTGCATAATATTTCCATAGAGTTACGCGGAAACCATCCTTTTTACCTAATTTTTTTACTCTTTCATGATTCTAAAGTCACGTAATTGGGTTATTTATTGATGGGGTGGATAAAGATGATGTAGATACTTAGATTGAAGGGCGTATTTTATTGGACAAGTTTATTTTTCCATAAAAAAACCCCCGTAAAAATAAGATTAGTGTCTAACTTTTACGGGGCAGTTCAGTTTCAAAGTTAAAACGTAAAGCGGGATACTTGTTCGCCTCCGATAAGCAGTCCGTCTATTTCCTGGAATCCCATTTTTTCGTAAACGCGTTTTGCATGTTCATTGGTTGGTTCATAAGATAGTGTAATCGTTTGATGGTGATTCTCTTTAATATGCATTATATCGTCTATCACGAGTTGAATGGCCTTTTTTCCAAATCCTTTCCCTTGATGCTTTTGATCAATCATCATTCGATAAATCCAGTACTCGTTGTCGTCTTCGTCGATTCCATAGAGAGTAAAACCAATCATTTCCTCGCCATGATAAATTCCTTTTGCCTGGAAATTTTCAAGAAAATTGAGTTGGGCTAGTGATACCGCATTTGATGCTACAAACTTTGTTTGATCTTCGCGGACACGTAGCGAAATGGCCTTGAGCCAATTGTCTTTTGTAATCGTTTCTAAATGCAACATGCTTAGTCAATCCTTTCAAACATACATTGTGAAAAATATGCCATTAATTATGAGGCTTTTTTAAAAAAAGGGACGGGTCTTGAACTTCCGTGGCAGGAAGCACAAGCCCCGTCCTTCTTAATAAACCACAACCGGATCATAAGTATTTAAGTTATCATATACTTGTTTCATAATACTAGGTTGTACGTTGACGCAACCACCTGAGCCCTCTCTTAGATATGCGTTTTTGGACCAGTTTCTCCGCCAGCTAGCATCATGGAATCCTTGCCCGCTGTTTGTAAATGGAGCCCAGTAGTTTACCTCAATTTCGTAATCAGCTTTTCCTACTGCACTGCCTTTTAGTGTGTAAGGTGTACGTTTAAAAAGTATATACCAAATTCCAGGAGACGTATCTTCCCCAGTACTATGTTTGCCGGTCACTACATCCGTTGTAACGGCTAATTTACCATTTCTATAAATCCAAATTCGTTGTTCTTTAATAGATACTTCTGCATAATTGCCGCCAATACCGTTATTCGCGGTTGTTTCATAGCCAACGCCTTCGTTCGTCCAGCCATGGCCGTAAATATTTGTAGCGGAAACTTCCTTTTCCCCAATTTCAAAAGCTGCTCGAACTAGTTCCGCTTCTTTTTCAACATCTAATGCCCATCCAAAGCCTTGAGCTTTTACCGAAATGACTTTGCCAGAATGGGTCTTAAAGTCAATGTTCTTATTTAAAGTTGATTGAGATTGATTAATTTCATCTATTTTCTTCTGAATGTCACTTGCAGTAATGGTCACTACATTACCGTCTGTTATCGTAGCATCTTTAATTAGTTCACTTGCTTTAAGTGTATACACTTTGTCTTGAACCTTATAATCTACTGTTCTTTCAAGAAAGGCTAGGTAATTTCTCTCTTCTTCTTTAATAATCTCATTGTCCGCTTTGATTGGTTGAATGAATGCAGGTTCCATTTTGATATCACTTGTATACTTTTGTTCTTTGAAATTCTGGAGCAAAGCAGCGATATCATACTGTCCTCCTTCAGCGCCATCGGAGATAACAATTTTGCCGCCTTCCAATTTTACTACTGCATCTTTAGGAGCTTCTAAGGTTGCATTCATGGATTGCAGTTTTTCTTCTAATTTCTTTACCATCGTTTCGTTTCGGAAATTATCCGACATATTGGGTATCAACCAATAGTTTTTTGCCTCAGAGGATGGAAAAAACGTCCACTGGTCTTTTAATAACTTTTTAACCTCAGTCATATCTTGATTGGAAAACGCCATTTTCGTATCTTCTTCATCTAGAATAAGTACTTCTCCAACATAGACTTTATTTGTTAATGTAGTTTCCTTTAATTTTTGTATCGCCTTATCAGCTGTCAGACCGCCAACCTGTACGTCATTAATCGTAACGTTCGAATTAAACCGGGTTGCCTGATAAAAGCTAAGCCCAGCAAATATTAGTGCAATAACCAAAGCGATAACAATACTTCCAATGACAATAAAATCTCGGTTTGTCCGCGGTTTATGCCGCTTACCCCGCTCAAGTTCAACAACTGGTTGTTGTAACGCCCCCATAAATATTCCCTCCGCTATTTGTTAATCCATGAAATCAACGACATCCAGCTATAATCTAAAAAACTTGTAATTATTTTACTTTATTATTAAAACTATTACTATTATATTACAAAAATTTATTTTTTGATTGTGTCGTATTTTGTAAATGATATAAATTTATTAAGTTGGACTTATCTATATATAAGAGTAGTTGCATATTTAATTACTGAGGTTGTCATCTGTTAATTATTACATTCGAAAATAGAAAACATTAAAGCATCTTTCCATAATCACCTTCCTTTTAGAATATAGTCGGAAAAATTATTAAAAATGTTTCAAAATCTTTACGACAAAAAACGCGAAAATTAAAATGGAGGCTATCTAAAGTATCTTTCTGAAATTAGTATTTAAAAAAGGCATAAAAAATAAAGAACCTTTGAACTCATTTGGAATGCTTTTAAGAATAGCAAATTCCAAAGAGACAAAGGTCAGTTTTTATAGGAAATATAATTTTATTAATTTGAACTAAAACTATTGCTAGCTATGGACGCCAACAGCTCGAAACCAGAAAACTGCGACATTAAAAGGTAAGTCCCTCAGAAAATGTGCTTATCGACGTAACGGATGCCTCGTACTTTTCTTCTTATGCCGCTTCGCGCTGAGGAGCCTTTCCAACTCGATCAAAACTTCCATATTTCTCTTGCACTAATAAAAACGCAATTCCTCCCAAAATACTTGGGATGGCAAAAGCAATGAATGCTTGTTGGGGTGCTATATTGGTAGCGAGGACGAGCCCGATCAAAATAGGTGCCAGAATAGCTCCTATTCTCCCGATGCCGACTGTGACACTGAGACCTGTTGTTCGTATCTCGCGTGGGTAAAATTCAGATATATACGGATTCACTAAGTTTTGTGTTCCGCCTGTGCACGCCCCACCGATGGCGACTAATAGATATAGTAAAAGGGTGTTCGATGTTATACTAAGAAGTACAAAACAACAGGTCCCTAAGCCGTACATGAGTAACAGCACTTTGCGGTGACCAATTTTTTCTACCAATAGTCCCCCTAGTAAAGATCCGCCAATTTGGCCAACTCCTAGAACTAAAATAAAGGATAAGCTGGACGAAATACCAAAACCGGATTCCCTCATGATTTTTGGAAGCCATGTGTTGAGACCATAAATCATGAGCAGGCAGCTGAACACAGCTGTCCAAAACGCTAACGTACTAACAAAGCGGTTATCTGAAACAAGTTTTTTGGCAAGAAACCCTTTTGCCTGTTCTTTTACCGTATCATATTCATAGTCGTCTGTTGCCTGATAGTTTCCTTTTGGATCTACCTTATTTAAAATATTTGCGATTTTGTCCCCTTGTTTACGAAGAATATAATAAGACAGTGATTCTGGGAATTTTTTAAGGAAAAAAGGCAATGTAAAGATTGGAATAATACCCAGATAATACAAAAATCTCCACCCAAGACTTTCCATTACATACATCCCGATGAGCGATGCTAGAATACTACCAATGGAATACCCACAATACATTGTGGCCACTATTAGGGCACGATTTTTCTTTGGAGAATATTCTGTCATGATTGAAATAACGGCCGGCATTAATCCACCCATTCCAAGTGCGGCAACGAAACGCATGATTGTAAAGACTAGGGAATTTGGTGCCAAACCTGCTAATAAAGAAAAAATACTGAATAAAGCCATACAAATTGCTAAAATTCTTTTACGACCAATGACGTCTGAAAGAGAACCTAGAATGAAGGAACCCAACATCATTCCTACTAAAGTATAACTGCCAATAGCACCGGCTTCTACAACCGTTAGCTTGTAATCTTCCATCATTAGTGGCAAGCCAATTCCAAACAGAGCAATATCAAAGCCATCAAAAGCAATGGCATAGAAACACCATAAAAATACTAATAAATGAAACTTGTTAAATTTACTTTCAGCTATAACCTGAGCTGTTTGAACAACGCGCATGTACATCACCTTGTATGTGTATTATTTTGAATGTTGGGAAAATTAAACTTCCAACTAAGCTAATATATATAGGTTAATGGCGGTCGGCAGGTACATTGTGCACGAGCCGCCACTTTCCTACATTTTTATAGTTAAACGACTTCTTTTCGCCTTCTTACTTCCATATTTCCCGGGAAATTTCAACAACATACCGCAATTTATCCCATTGTTCTTCCTCTGTCAACAAATTGCCTTCTTCTGTTGAAGCAAAGCCACATTGAGGGCTTAAACACAATTGATTAATATCCACATATTTAGATGCTTCTTCAATCCGTCTTTTAATCAAATCTTTATCTTCTAGTTCACCATGTTTCGAAGTGATAAGACCTAATACAATATTAAGATCAGAGCGATTCACAAAGCGAAGAGGCTCAAATCCACCTGAACGATCATTGTCATATTCAAGGAAGAATCCATCGATATTTAAGTGACCAAATAAAGGTTCAGCAACCGGCTCATATCCACCGGAAGAAATCCAAGTAGAGCGGAAATTTCCGCGACAAATATGCATCGTTATTTTTAAATCGTCCGGACGATCTGCCACTGCTTTGTTAAGCATATCGAGATACATTTTAACTAAAAAGTCGGGATTCTTACCCTTCGCTCGAAGCTGTTCCTTTTGCTCTTCTGAACAGAGATAGGCCCACGCCGTATCATCTAATTGCAAGTAACGGCATCCAGCATCATAAAAAGCTTTAATTCCTTTTTTATAAGCTTGTGCCAAATCATCAAAGAACTCTTCTTCATCCGGGTAGACAGTAGAATCAATTTCACCGCGGAAATGAAGCATACTTGGGCTTGGAATTGTAAATTTCGCCACATGGTCCCCCGCAACTTGATGAAGATATTTAAAGTCTTCTAGCATCGGGTGACTTTCAAAATCCAACTTACTTTTAACTTTAATAGCACGGGATTTCGTTTGTTGTTGCTGGAATTGAATCCCGTTTCCAGACCAATAGCCTTCCACGCCAGTTAAACCTTCTAAAAAATCGAAGTGCCACCAAGCTCTTCGGAATTCTCCATCTGTAACAGCCTTTAAGCCAATTTCCTTTTGTTTTTCCATGATTCTAGCAATTTCTTTATCTTCTATCGCACGTAATTGCTCAGCTGTAATTTTCCCTGCCGCTTTCTGTAATCGTGCTTCCTTGATGACATCCGTACGTAATAAACTACCCACTTGATCAGCTCGGAAAATTGTAGTCGTTGCTTGCATATAATTCCCTCTTTTCCACAATGAATAATTTGAATGTATAATGAATCTTATCATGGGTATGGGATATAGACTAACTGAAAAAAGGTATCACTAGTTATAACCATAAGCTATAACGCATTTCAAAAAAAACCACGAGATTTCTCTAGGGTAACGTGAAAGATGAGGGACAATGAATGAATTTACAACATTTAAAATATGTCATTGAAATTGCAATGTGTGGCTCCATGAATGAGGCTGCGCGCAGACTCTATATTTCGCAGCCGAGTCTATCAAAAGCGATAAAAAATATAGAAGAGGAATTAGGCATTACGATCTTTACTCGTACATCTGCAGGAATCATTCTTTCTTCAGATGGAGCAGAATTTCTGGGATATGCCCGACAAGTAGTGGAGCAGGTTGAACTGCTAGAGCGGCGCTATTTTAAAACGACACCTTCGCCGCAGTTATTTGCTGTTTCCACTCAGCATTATGCCTTTGCAGTTAATGCTTTTGTAGAGATGATAAAAAAATACGGTTCTGACAAGTATCAATTTACGATGAGGGAAACGAAAACCTATGAAATTATTGAAGATGTGAAAAACCTTCGAAGTGAAATAGGCATTTTATATATGAGTCTATTTAATGAAAAAGTGATGATGCCGCTGTTAAAAGAGGAAGGGTTGGAGTTTAATCTACTATTTAAAGCTGCCCCGCATATTTTTGTGAGCTCTCAAAATCCGCTCGCTAGTAGATCATCTGTTACATTGGAGGACTTGGAGGATTATCCCCGTCTTACCTTTGAACAAGGAGAGTATAATTCGTTTTATTATTCTGAAGAAATTTTTAGTACAATACCAAGTAAAAAAAGCATCCAAGTGAGTGATAGGGCCACACTTTTCAACCTATTAATTGGACTAAATGGGTACACCATTTCAACAGGAATCTTAAGTTCAGATTTAAACGGCTCCGATATTGTATCAGTTCCTCTTGAAGAAGGAGAAGAGATTTCTGTAGGTTGGATTGTAAGTAAAAAGGCACAACTCAGCCGCATGGCCAAACTATATTTGGAAGAACTAGAGCGGATTGTTCAATATTATGTAGAGAAGGATAAAGATAAATATAGGTGACGGTGGAATGAATTGTGTGCTAATAGGCTAAAACGGAATATTAAACACAAAGACATTTTTAACAAAGCATAATTTATTTCTGATTTTTAGCAGGGATTCATAGGCGATATATTGAATATCTTAGGATTCAAATAAGAAAGGTGTCAAAAATGATTAGTTACGAGATTATTAGAGTAGGTTTGGAACATCAAGAAACACTTAAGAACTTATTGCAATTCTATATTTATGACTTTTCAGTGTATATTGAAGCACATGTTGAAGAAGATGGGAAATTCAGTGAATATCCTTTAAGTGACTATTGGACAAAGGATGATCATTTCCCATATTTAGTTAGGTTGGACGGACATAACGCAGGTTTTGTCCTCGTAAAATGGATAAAAACAGACACTAAAGCATACTTTCTAATTTCTGAGTTTTTTATTATGAAAAAGTATCGAAGAGCGGGTTTAGGTAAATTAGTTGCTAAAGATATATTTCATTTACATAGGGGAAAATGGGAAATTTTCCAAATCGAAAAAAATAAACCCGCACAATTATTTTGGAGAAACGTAATTAATGAATACACAAATGGGCAATTCAATGAACGAGTAGGGGAAGGAAGAGTAACACAAGAGTTTATCAATTAAAAAAAGTATGTTGTGAAATAAAGGTTATCACTGATTCGGAATACAAAGAAAATTGACCCACTATATTCCGTGAAAATATAGATTTACTGTTCAAAACAATAATTACATTTTATTCCGAGATAAGGAACCTACCCCTGTATCCCATACAAATAATGAAGCTGGTTATCGTTTAACATTTACATTTGACGAATACTTTAGCATTCTCTATAGTATATATTGAAAATAATATACCCGTACTTGCACGGGAGAGGTTCATAGCTAATAACCCTCTATAAAAAACTATGGAATTATGACTAGTAGGCCATGTCCATAAGGACCTGGTCTTTTGTTTTTTTTATTTCCTTGGTTTGCCATAGACTGGTGAAGTGTACCCTCCTGTGAAAGATACATCTACAGGAGGTTTTTTTATGTCTGGACGAAAGTCTGAACAAGGATTGGACGATTTAACTTTATTAGGTAATCAAGGTACTGCTTATTTATTTGAATATGCGCCTGATGTGTTGGAAACGGTGGATAATCTTCATGAGAACCATGATTATTTCGTTAAGTTTAATTGTCCGGAGTTTACGAGTTTGTGTCCGCTGACCAAACAGCCTGATTTTGCAACGATATATATTTCATATATCCCCGATCAAAAACTTGTTGAGAGCAAATCACTCAAACTATATCTCTTTAGTTTTAGGAATCATGGCGATTTTCATGAGGATTGCGTCAATATCATAATGAATGATTTAATCAATTTGCTCGAGCCCCGCTATATTGAGGTTTGGGGGAAATTTACGCCGCGCGGGGGGATATCGATTGATCCTTGGTGTAACTATGGTAAGCCAGGAACAAAGTACGAAGAGATAGCTAACTTTCGTTTAATGAATCATGACCTCTATCCTGAAAAGATAGATAATCGATGAAAGAAGGAACATAGATATGATTTTATATTTAAATGGAGTTTTTGTTGGATTATTAATTTTGTCAAACATTGTAGCGGTTAAGCTGTTTAATATTGGAGATTTCGCCATATTGCCCGCTGCAGTCATCATTTATATATTTACATTTCCGATTATAGATACCATTGTTGAGATTTATGGGAAAAAAGAGGCAAGGAGGACTGTACAGGCAGGATTGATTACACAAATCCTAGCGTTAATCTTTATTACGATTACGGTTCATCTTCCAGCCGCACCGGTTTTTAAAGATCAGCAGTCATTCGAAACCATTTTAAATGGAAGTTTTCGAGTGATAATCGCAAGTTTAATTTCATACGTTGTTAGTCAAAATTTAGACGTTTATATATTCAATAAATTAAAAAGCATTCATGGACAAAAAAAACTTTGGTTACGGAATAATGCTTCAACCATGCTGAGCCAATTAATTGATACAACCATCTTTATAACGATTGCATTTTATGGAATGATGCCAAACGCAGTTCTTGTGACCTTAATTATTACACAATATATTTTTAAATTTTTTGCTGCGATTCTTACGACTCCTATTGTCTATTTACTTGTTCATCTTATTAGAAAAAAAGAATCAATGACTGTATGACAAAAAATAAAGCTTATTGAATGTAATAACCTGAGTCTATATTATAGGACTCAGGTTATTTGTTGTTGATGTGCTAATTGAACAATTTTTTAAAAGAGGAATAAGGCCGTTTCTCAAAGGAAAAAAATCAATTTTGTCGAACTTATATACTATAAACCCAAGAGGAGATGAAGGTTGTGGGTATATTTGATCGATTTAAAAAAACGAAAGTAAAGAAAGATCTTATTGGAAATATCATTGCTAACTTGGGCTGCGATTGTCTCATTATTCAGGAGAAATATATTGATGATATAATGGCGCGGTACAATCAAGCTTTTATAGAAGGGAAAAAAGAAGGATATACACCTCTAATCATTATTCCTTCAGAGGAAATGTTAGAGATTGTTGATGTAGAGAAGGATGAGGAATATTTGCGTGATGATCGAGAATCCATCCTCACAAAAGCGAACGATATTGATGTAAAAAAATTGTTGAAAGATCTGCTACAAGATGTGATGCCAATGGAGGACGAAGAGGATGATTACGATATTAGGGGAGAGTTTTCGATAAAAGAGCCGACAAATCATTTTTTAACAGTAGAAGATGCAATTGGTGAAAAAGTAATTTTAGCTAAAATTCCAACCGATAAACCTTGGGAGGTAGCAGCTTGGGTCCGCATGGGAGGGATTAACGAATGCCCGCTACCAGAACAGCAAGTTGCAATATTTAAATACTGGTATGAAAAATATGGAGCCATCCCTGCCGTCGTTACCCCTGATGTATGGGAGTTATTTGTTGAAAATCCTCCTACAACACAGAAAGAATCAGAGTCCCTTGCCTGGGAACAATTTGGATTTTGCGGCGACATCGTCTGGCAAGGGGTTGGAACAGTGAATGCACTAGCAGGAACACTTAAAAATTCTTCAGTTTGGTATTTTTGGTGGGATTGACGGCAAA
This sequence comes from Lederbergia wuyishanensis, assembly GCF_022900255.1. GTDB lineage: Bacteria > Bacillota > Bacilli > Bacillales > Bacillaceae_C > Lederbergia > Lederbergia wuyishanensis. The sequence continues at coordinate 61,097 of NZ_JALIRM010000002.1, read as the reverse complement.
AGCAATGTTGTAATAAGGTACGGAAGCCTTTTCGAAACAAGGAAACCAATGAAATCAATATAAATGTGATATTAGGAGTCTTAATTAGGTTTTTACTCCCCTGATTTTATATTTATTTTTGTCAGTTGGTTATTTCACAGTTTAGAGTTAGACCTAAATCAGGAGGAGTATACGTGAAAGAGAAAGCATTTGGGGTAAGAAGATATGATATTGACTGGCTTAGGAATTTAGCAATTCTATTGTTATTCCCATTCCATTCAGCACGGGTTTTTGATTATTGGGATCCGTTTTATGTGAAGAATGATAGTTTAAGTTGGGGGTTAAGTTGGTTTATTGCGATTACTAGTAATTGGTTTATGCCATTATTATTCTTGGTAGCAGGATCAGCAAGTTGGTATGCTCTCCAAAGGAGATCGACCTCCCAATACTTAAAAGAACGTAATGATCGTTTATTGATTCCGCTTATTTTTGGTGTTCTAGTCATTGTGCCGCCACAAGGTTATTATGCATTGTTGCACCATTCAGGTGAAGCGGGTAACTATTTCTCATTCTTAAAAGGTTTTTTTATCGATTTCAGTGATTTATCTGGTTATTTTGGAACATTTACGCCGGCACATTTATGGTTTATTCTCTATTTATTTGTTTTATCAGTCATTGCATTACCGCTATTCTCCAGGTACATGAAATGTAGCAAAGAACAATTAAATAAGTTTAATCATAATTTTAGTAAACCATTTGTTTTTATTTCCTTAATTATTGTATTATTTATAACCCAGGCTCTACCTGCTCCTGGCGGTCAAAATCCATTCTATTTTCTTGTGATATTTATTGCAGGATTCATCACTGCTAGTGATTCAAGGTACCAAGAAATGTTTAACCGTATCCGTTTTAAAGCTTTGATTTCCATAGCGATATTGGTGCCGACCCATATCGTACTCATGACTGTATATCCAGATGTTCAAAAATTTTCAGCCATGGATATATTCATTGCCTTTTTACGAACCATGAATATGTGGTTAACATTAATTGTCATTTTGGGTTATGGCAATAAGCTTTTAAATTTTCCTCATAAAGCGATTACTTATATGAATGAAGCGGCATTCCCGATTTACATCATTCATCAGAGCATTTTAGTAGTCGTGGGATATTATATTGTAAAATTAAACGTGGGCATTTACTCAAAATTCTTCATGATTATGTTTTTGACTCTACTGGCTTCATTTTTACTGTATGAATTTGTTATAAAACGACTAGCTGTAACAAGAATGTTGTTTGGAATAAAGGTGCGTAAAAAGGATAAGATTCAAAATCATGGTCTAAATATTAATCGATAAATAATATTTTATTTTAGAAGAACAGAAGAGGGAGGAATTATATTTATGAATTCTCCCTCTTTGTTAGGTTACAAGTCTATGGTAAACAAGCATGGATTTTTTTCAACATGTTCAATGCTTTTTCCTCTAAACTCATCAACTCTTTAACAATCGCAACACATTGTTCTTTATTCTCCATTTCGATGACGGGAGGCTCCTCATACGGGTACATGCTATTCAAAATTTTATACCGTGAGGCAATCTCGCTGTATGTAGATATTGCTTCATTGATAAGCTGTTCATTTATTGAAGGAATTTTCTCTTTTATCTCTGTTAAGAATGTAACTGCGTGATGTCTACCTTCATTTAAAATTTCAACGAATAGGCTAAAATAATATTTGTTAATTTTGTTGTTTTCCATTGCGGTTAACCAACGTTCATAAGCCTTTTGTCCAATAAAATACTTGTTGCCTTCCCAATTGTAAATCCCTTCTTCATTTAATCGAATTATAAATTCTAAAGCTTCTTTTAAAGCGGTTTTTTCATTAACAGCTTCAATGAGCCTAGCCCAATGTAAAGAAATAAGTCCACCTGTCGGATTTACGAATTTAGCTTCATTTCGGGAATTAACACAGTTGATGCAAGGACAAAGAGCGAATCCAAGGGCTTTCCAAGGTAAGACTTCCTCACTATGTTCATACCCTGTATGCCATGATTTCGTATAATAACCGATATCATCATAAGCGTAGACAACTGATGTTTGGTTTTGGATATCAATATTTTTTGCGAAAACTGGCTGTTTGGAGTTAATTGCTAATTTTGCTTTCTCCCATGCCTCTGCTTGTAAATTTTTAAATTCTTCCCCTTCAGCGTAAACATGGAAACCATTTATCTCGACACCAATATTACGAGTAAGTTTGAAAATCTCTGGTTCTGGTGGTCCAGCATTTGGTTTGACTAGCCCTTCATCCAGAACATGTAAAAAAGCATACCCTGTCATGCCATATATCCACGATGTCGATATAGGGAGTTCGTAATAATTGATAACAGACTTAATCGCACCTATTAAAGAAGCGTCCAACCCGCTAAAATTGTAATTTTCTAGTTTAACTATTTTGCTAGGATTTAGTAAAATATCATCTTGCATACTTATACCTCCACATGAATCTACATCAAAACTTTAGAACTTTTATGCCCAGCCACCCCAAATATCAATCATATTTCCATCGGGGTCTTTTATTTTAAAAGATAATCCACAGCCGTCGTTGTCTTCAATATCGTCTATTTCGATTGAATTTGATCGCAGTTTTTCATGTAATTGTTGGATATTTGAAACCTCTAGGGTTAAAACACATTGTTCGTTTCCATCTACTTCAAAATAAGTAAGGTTGAAGATATTTGCAACCTTGATTAAAAATATGGTCTGTTCAGATGAAATTTTCAGTTGTGCTTGTGTGGAATGCTCATGTACCTCTTTTAATAATTCTAAATGAAGATTTTCTACATACCATTTAGCTGATTCTTGGATATTGGAAACGGGTAGATAGATACAATTAATTCCCTTTACATATGAAATAGTTTGCTGCTGTACCATTTTAAAAACCCCCTTCATTAAGTTTAGTTATGGACTTGTAGTTTGTTTCCACTGGGATCGTAAAAATAAAAAAGGTGATGTCCGTTATCTTCTTGGATAGGCTCTACTTGAACACCATTATGTGATAAATGGTTATGTAAATCTTTAATTCTAGATGTGGTAAAACCTACTGAAAACTCAGGCTGTCCATTAATTGTAAAATGTCCTCGAGAGTCCTTATCAGCTTCTACGAGGACGAAAAGAGGTCCTGATGGAAGTGCTAATACGGCTAAATTTCCCGTATTAAAGCGTAATTGAAAACCTAAAATTTCCGTGTACCAAGTTACTGAACGCTCCAAATCGACAACAGGAATCCTAAAATAGTGGATTGCATTTAGTAGATTTTCACTCATTTTGATTTGCCCCTTATTTTTTCGGAAATTATTTTTAATTGTTTTAGATAAAAGTTGCCTCATCACTGCATTTCAAAAACTTCAGAATAACACTGACCCTTAAAAAACTACCAATTCTAAAAGGCTAGACAAGGTATTTCATAGATGTCTTGTCTAGCCTAGGAATAAAAAAATGTTAGTAAGCTGCTAGTAAAGCCTGAAAGAATGCTATTGCACTTAATTGTTTAATAGACGGATAAATTCGCGCATAAATCCTGGCAAATCGGGCCAAGCATGTCCGGAAACAAGGTTTTCATGTACATGCAAGTGCTCATCAATATACGTTGCGCCGCACGCTTGTACATCCGGTTTACAGGCAATATAAGCTGTATATTCTTTTCCTTTCATCAAATCAGGAACGACAGAAAGGACCTGCGCTGCATGACAGATAGCGCCTACTGGCTTATTCTCCTCAAAGAAATGGCGGACTATAGCTGGAACAGATTCGTCTAATCGAATATATTCCGGAGCTCGTCCTCCAGGAATAATCAACCCATCGTATTCTCCAGGATCGACATCTGCAAAAGCAACGTGAGAATCTAAACCATATGCTGGCTTCTCGACATACGTTTCCGTTCCTTCAACAAAATCATGACTCACCGTATAAAGTTTTTTAACAGAAGGTGAGGAAATGGTTGTTTCGAATCCCTCTTCCAAACAACGATAATAAGGATAGAATACTTCTAGTGCCTCTACTGCATCACCTGTAATGATTAACACTTTTTTGCTCATGAACATACCTCCATTATTAAATAGTCGTTCAAGATGGTGTTATCTCCATGGTGTCTCATACAATGTATTCCACAATATTAGTTCATAAACCTTCTTCTTTTTCAGACCTTTTTGATAAAAGATAAAACGGAAACAAGGAGAAAAATGCCGATGATGGACATGCTGAATAAATTACCATATTCCGGTTACGATAATATTGGCTAAAAGGTAAAGCCAAAATAAAAATAAACTGTATGTAGCAGCAAATGATCTTAGTGAAACTATTTTAAAGTGACAATGGAGGGAATAACGTGGTTAAAGACTCAGAAGCGCAAAAAGAAAATCGAAATGGTAAAGAAAAACGACCAGATGAACAACAAAAGAAAAAAGGCAAATCTAATGCTAGAGGTACAAGGAGCTAAAGCCTCCATGTAATGAAAAACAAACTATAAACCAATATTACTCTTGGGCGAAGAACACCTCTCTCTTGAGGGGAGGTCTTTGCTCTTTTTATTTGTTTTAAATAGTGATCGACCGATACTTCATCGAAAGTAAAAGCGGAATTCCCGATGAAAATAGCAGGTTGTTAAGTTTCCTCGATAATAGTGGGAGCATTCTCGATGAAAATAGCAGGTTGTCAAGTTTCCTCGATAATAGTGGGAGGATTCTCGATGAAAATAGCAGGTTGTTAAGTTTCCTCGATAATAGTGGGAGGATTCTCGATGAAAATAGCGGGTTGTCAAGTTTCCTCGAGAATAGAGGCGGAATTCTCGATGAAAACAGAAGGTTGTCAAGTTTCATCGATAATAAAGGCGGAATTCCCAACGAGAATAGAAGGCTGCTACGTTTCATCGAGAATAAAGACGATATTCACAATAATAAAAGGTTGACAAGTTTTTCTTGAATCATTGCCGATTATGGAAGTAATATCGAAAATTAATACATTACATCATAATTACTCAATCCCCCAAAGGATTATCCACTCGATCCACTTTTTCCTTTTATAATTTATTCAAAAATATATTGTTTTTAAATTCAATATGTGTAAATATATATGTCAAGACACCTGTAAAATATTTGGGGGCTTTCATCATGGAAATGAATGATGTGCTGATTGTAGGTAGTGGAGTTGCGGCTTTACAACTGGCCACTTTATTAAGCTGTGATAAGAAAGTGAGGATTCTCACAAAGTCAAAGATAAGAAATGCCAATTCCTATTTGGCGCAAGGTGGCATAGCGGCCGCTATTGGGCTAGGGGACGATCCTTCGAAGCATTATGCCGATACTCTTGAAGCAGGAAGATTTCACAATAACGATGCCTCAGTACGTGAAGTATTGAACGAAGCACCTTCACTAATTCGCGACTTCTTTAATCTTTTTGACAAGGATACAAATGGAAATTTACACCTTGGATTAGAGGGAGCTCATAGTGAAAATCGAATCGTTCATAGCGGTGGAGATGCAACGGGAAAGCATGTAATAGAGTATTTGATTAGTAATCTAACAGAAAATATAAAGGTTGAAGAGAACGTTTTTGCTTACAAGTTAATCGTAGATCAAAAACAGAAGCGCTGTATTGGCGTAAAAACTAAAGATGAAGATGGCACTATCCGCAATTATTATGCTAATTATGTAGTTCTCGCAACCGGGGGATGCGGACAAATTTACTCCTTTACCTCGAATGCCCCGACTATCACGGGCGACGGGATTGCGATGGCGTATATGGCTGGAGCAGACATCGCAGATATGGAATTTGTTCAATTTCATCCAACGCTTTTATATAAAGACGGGATGACGAAAGGGCTAATTTCAGAAGCGGTAAGAGGGGAAGGAGCTATTTTAGTAACGGAGGATGGAACTCCCATTATGGAAGGCGTCCACCCTTTAACAGACCTTGCTCCAAGGCATGTTGTTTCTCAAACGATTTTAAATTTTATCGAAAAGGGACATCTAGTATACCTGGATATTCGGAATATCAAGCATTTTGAAGATAGATTTCCTTCCATAACTGCAATGTGCCAGAATCATGGAATTGATCTATCAGAAGGAAAAATTCCAATCGTTCCCGGGAGCCATTTTTTAATGGGGGGAATTAAAACGGATTTGATTGGTCGCTCGTCTTTAGAAGGACTGTTTGCAATTGGTGAGGCTTCTTGTACAGGACTCCATGGCGCTAATCGGTTGGCAAGTAATTCTCTATTAGAGGGTCTTTATCAGGGAAAAAAGCTCTCACAATTTATTAATTCGGATTCAAAAAAATACACAATTTCAGAGTTTCCTAGAACAATAGAAACTCATGTAAAAAAGACATTCCTACCGGATCTTCAAATCCTAAAGGATACGATGATGAAAAGAGTTGGCATCGTACGGTCAAAGGAACTTTTAGAAGAACAGAAACATTGGATTAAGGAGTTAAATGTTAATGATTTAACAAGCCTTGATTCGTATTCAATTCAAGATATTCAAGCTATTTTTATGTATATCAATGCTTCCCTAATCACGGAAGCAGCGTTAACTCGGACAGAGAGCCGCGGTGGACATTATAGAAGTGATTTTCCATATGAAAATGCCAATTGGTGCAAGAAAATAATCATCCAAAATCGTAAAAGGGAAGTGGGAATCAGCCATGAATAAGGTGAAGTTGCGCTCGTTAATTGAGCAATTTTTCATTGAAGATATTGGAGAGCGGGATGTCACAACGGATTTAATTTTTGCTGACAATCCAAGAGGAGAGATTGTTTTTCTATCAAAAGAAGCAGGAGTTTTTTGTGGGGAGGACATCATTAAGACGGGTTTTCACGTTTTAGATTCCCAAATTGAAATTCAGTTATTCGTAAAAGATGGTGATTCAATCGAATTAGGGCAGCAATTAGCAATCGTCTCAGGTGAAGTTACAGCTCTTTTGAAAGGAGAGCGGGTTGTCCTCAATCTTGTTCAACGTATGAGTGGAATTGCTACATTAACTCGAAAAGCAGTAGAGACGCTGGACAGTTCCTTTACAAGGATTTGCGATACGAGGAAAACAACACCAGGACTACGAATGCTTGAAAAATATGCTGTCCGTACTGGCGGAGGATATAATCATCGTCTCGGTCTTTATGATGGTGTCATGATTAAAGACAACCATATATCTTTTGCAGGCTCTATCAGACGTGCAGTTGAGTTAGTTCGGGAGAATGTAGGACATATGGTCAAAATCGAAGTGGAAACAGAGTCAAAAGAACAAGTAATCGAAGCGGTAGAAGCAGGTGCAGACGTCATCATGTTTGATAATCGTACACCTAATGAAATAAAAGAATTGATCAAGTTAGTACCTCCGCATATTGTTACAGAAGCATCCGGCGGGATAACATTAAACAATTTAGCTACTTATCGCGATTCGGGAGTACATTATATTTCTTTAGGATTTTTAACCCATTCATTTAAAGCGCTTGATATTAGCGTCAAAGTCGCAGTTGAAAAATAATATTAGAAGGGAAGTTTCAAAATGACAATGACTGAAACAAAAAGCCATATTGTTGCAGAAATTCAAGAATGGAAGAAAAAACGTAATGCCATTTTACTCGCTCATAATTATGAACTTCCAGAAATTCAAGATATTGCAGACGTGTTGGGAGATTCCCTTGCTCTCGCTCGTGCTGCTGCGGAAACAACCGCTGATGTGATTGTGTTCTGCGGTGTGCATTTTATGGCAGAAACAGCTGCAATGTTAAACCCTGAGAAAACGGTGCTCCTTCCAGATCTTGAAGCAGGCTGCTCTCTAGCCGATTCTATCACCGCAGACCAGCTTCGCGAGTGGAAAGCAGAGCACCCTGGTGCCGTTGTCGTCGCGTATGTCAATACAACTGCTGAAGTGAAGGCATTAAGCGATTATTGTTGCACGTCTTCCAATGCTGTTGACATTGTCAGATCAATCCCCGAAGATCAAGAGATTCTTTTCTTACCGGATATGTTCCTAGGGTCATTCGTACAGCGCGAAACAGGTCGTGAAAACATGCACATTTGGATGGGAGAATGTCACGTACACGCTGGGATTGCTCCAGAGCATGTAGACGATGTTCTTACACAGCATCCTGAAGCAGAGCTGCTTGTCCATCCAGAGTGTGGCTGCTCTACATCTAGTATGTATTTAATGTCAGAGGGTATTTTGCCTAAAAATAAAACTCATATTCTATCAACGGGCAATATGCTCAAACACTCTAAAACGTCTGAGGCAAGTGAATTTATCGTAGCAACTGAAGTAGGGATTATTCATCAAATGCAAAAACAAAATCCTGAAAAACGATTTATCCCAGCCAATCGTACAGCCGTTTGTCCTTTTATGAAAATGATTACGTTAGAGAAAGTATTGGCCGCGTTAAAAGAAAACAAGCACGTGATCACGGTTCCAGAGGAGACAGCGGAAAAAGCAAAACTTGCCATTGAGCGTATGATTTCGATTGGTTGAATCAAATGAAAAAGTGACATTTCGAAAATACGATTTGTCACTTTTTCCTATAATAGAATCTTATCCTAACTCCATCATTTTATTTCTCTTCCCACTGTAAAAGTCGAGAGTCTCTTGACTGACATCCCTAACCATTTTACTTAACTCGATGCCAAAAGAAACAAAGGCATGACCTTGAGCAGTTAGGATATTTTTATGCTTAACAGTTGGAGCGTAACAATAATTGTCCTCCTCGAAGCAACCTAGAAATGATCGTTGTTCTTTTGCCCATGTAACGGTATACGGAGATTCTGTTAAAACGCCAGCTTTAGCAAGTACGTAGACGCCGCTGCAAATCGCCGCAGTTACTTTACCAGCCTCTACAAATTGTTTTGTCACTTCATATAATTGGTTAGACTCAAACTCGGCAATAGGTCTTAAATCCCCGCCAGGTATGATGAGGAAATCATACTCATCAACTGTTATCTCATCTACTATTAAGTCTGGTAAAGTTGTCAATCCCGCTTCTGATTTAATTGCTTTTTTCTCAAGACCAAAGGTAAATAAATCAAGAGAACTCCTTAACATAGAGATAGCCACCGCAATTTCAAACTCGCAATAACCCTCAAAAACGAATAATAATGCTTTTCGCCTGGTCATGTAATTTTTCCTCTCAATATAAATGAATTTGCCAATATAATACTATGTAACGTATATGGAGTGTTTTAAAGATATTGCTTTTTTACTAATTAATATTCTTCGTGGAATTGAAAAAATTGTCGAACATGGATTTATGAAAACTGTCCATAAAGACTATATGCTGGCAATGCAAATGGAATAGAAGAACTTTGTCCCATATATAATGGAAATATTTAATTCTATTACCTATTATCACAAAAAACCAGACTCTTATCTACAGAAGTCTGGTTCTTTTCATAGTATTCTAGAGCGATTCTATGCTAGTCTCATCTTAAAATCCTGGTACCCAAATTCATGTACAACCTGGTAATCACCACTTTTATCCTTTACAACAATGGCTGGCAATGCCATGCCGTTGAAAGTAGTGTTCTTCACCATGGAATAGATCGCCATATCTTCAAAAACGAGACGGTCACCGCTTTTTAATGGCTGGTCAAATGAATAGTCACCAATTACATCGCCGGCAAGGCATGTTTGTCCGCCGAGTCGATATGTGAACGGCTTTTCTCCTATTTCTCCTGATCCTTGAAGTGGTGGGCGATAAGGCATTTCCAATACGTCCGGCATATGACATGTTGCGGAAGTATCAAGAATCGCAATTTCCACACCATTTTCAAGTGTGTCAAGAACCGTCGTCACAAGGAATCCTGCATTTAGTGCAACAGCTTCACCAGGTTCAAGATATACTTCTAATCCATACTTGTCTTGCATTCTCTTGATGCACTTTTCAAGTAATGGAATATCGTAATCTTCTCTCGTAATATGGTGGCCGCCGCCAAAGTTAATCCATTCCATTTGTGATAGCCATGGACCAAACTTTTCTTCCACTGCATTAAGAGTCGTTTCCAAGTCATCTGAGTTTTGCTGGCAAAGTGTGTGGAAATGGAGCCCAGAAATACCTTCTAGTAAATCGGGACGGAAATGTTCTTGTTTAACACCAAATCTAGAACCTGGTGAACAAGGATCATAGATCGCATGCCCAACTTGAGTAGAGCATTCAGGGTTGATGCGCAAGCCCACTTTTTTACCCGCTTTTAAGACCTTGTCTTTAAACTTTTCTACCTGTGAAAAGGAGTTAAAGATGATATGGTCACAAATCTCGATGATTTCGTCCATTTCATCCTCACGATAGGCAGGGGAAAAGACGTGGTTTTCTTTTCCCATTTCTTCGTAGCCTAATCGTGCTTCGTATATACCACTTGCAGTTGCTCCGTTTAAATACTTTCCGATCAACGGATACAATTTAAACATTGAAAAAGCTTTTTGAGCCAAAATAATCTTGCATCCTGTCCGTTCAATAACACCGTGTAGAATTTTTAGGTTTTTTTCAAGTAAATCTTCATCAATTATATAGCTAGGTGTAGGTAGTTCTTCAAAGCGCATATTATCTGACGAGCTCCAATTCTTTTTCTTTGATCGGCTCATTGTCAACAAGTTCAGGATTTAAATCTTCTTTCCATGGAAGTCCCCAAATATTTAGTGCTTCCATAAATGGATCTGGATCGAATTCTTCAATATTGTAAACGCCTGGTTTATTCCATTTTCCAGTCAATAACATCATTGCACCAATCATAGCAGGAACGCCTGTTGTATAAGAAACTGCTTGAGAGCCAACTTCTTTGTAGCATTCTTCATGATCACAAACATTGTACACATAGTACGTTTTGTCTTTTCCGTCTTTTTTACCTTTGAAAATACAGCCGATGTTTGTTTTACCTTTTGTACGTGGTCCAAGGGATGCTGGATCTGGCAATACAGCTTTCAAGAATTGAAGTGGAATAATTTGTTTTCCTTCATATTCAATTGGTTCAATTGAAGTCATTCCGACGTTTTCAAGACACTTTAAATGTGTAAGATAGCTTTGGCCAAATGTCATGAAGAAACGGATACGTTTGATTCCAGGAATGTTGACTGCAAGAGACTCAAGCTCTTCATGATATAGTAAGTACATGTCTTTTTCCCCAACTTCAGGGAAGTCATATACGCGTTTGATTTCCATTGGCTGCGTTTCAATCCACTCGCCGTTTTCCCAGTATCTTCCGTTTGCAGAGACTTCACGAATATTGATTTCAGGGTTGAAGTTTGTTGCAAAAGGGTAACCATGATCACCAGCGTTACAGTCTAGGATATCGATATATTCAATTTCATCAAAATGATGTTTAAGGGCATAAGCAGAGAATACTCCTGTCACACCAGGGTCGAAGCCGCTGCCTAAAAGAGCTGTAATTCCAGCTTTTTCAAAGCGTTCGCGGTATTCCCATTGCCATTTATATTCAAATTTTGCCGTATCTTCCGGCTCATAGTTAGCTGTGTCCATATAATGTGTTTTTGTTGCAAGACAAGCATCCATAATTGTTAAATCTTGATATGGCAATGCTAAGTTCATTACGATATCCGGTTTAACTTCTTCAATTAAAGCAATTAACTCATCTACGTTATCTGCATCAACTTGTGCAGTTGTAATTTTCGTTTTGCCGCCATCTAGTTTCGCTTTTAAAGCATCACATTTTGATTTTGTACGACTTGCAATACAAATTTCTTCAAATACCTCACTGTTTTGAACACATTTGTGAATAGCAACGGATGCCACTCCACCACAACCGATAATAAGCGCTTTTCCCATTTTATTACTCCCCTTACTAAGTAGATTTGGTGGTACTAAGAGAAATTCATCCCTACAGTTGCGAAACGACAAAAAAGCAAGTGCGAAAGAACGCATTAACTGCGCACAACACACTTGCTTAGAATACATATCAAATATAAAAGGCACAAGTATACCTATGACTAAAAGCCATACGTATACAATCTCCATAAAAGTCATTATGGTAGAGAGCTTTTTACTATTCAATATATCATCATGGGATCAGAGTCTATATAGCAAATAATTACTTTTACCACTCTTATTGACCGTTTCACAAGTTGTGTGCATATGCACTGGTTGTAAAGTAACCAACTTATAAAAGTTGAGCTTTTAACTCAATCAATAAGGCAACGAAAGTCGCCAATCGGCATTTGACCCGGCTGTCCGTATGGCCTTAACTTCTTTAGGAAGTGGTCAAAACATTATCTGCTTGGAAAGACTCTAGAATATTGAATAGCAGCTTTCCAAATTAATTCTTTCTTAGATTAACAACATGTAGTAAAAATATCAATAGGAAATTCAAAAAAATTTTATCCAATGAAAAAATTTTGTTGGCGGGATATTCAAATGATCTTTTTCACAATCTTTTTCGAAAAAGGATTAGCGTCCTTTGTTACGTGAAAGGGTAAGGTCCTTGAATATAGGAACACCCTTTTTTGGTATTGTAAAATTAATGAGTAAATAAAAAATGTTTTTTGAGAATAAACTGTTTGATTGTTCGTTGTACTTTATGAAAAAGCTTTTTCAATTATATAAGGAGAGAAATAAATGAAAAGTTCCTCAGCCAACTTTATCACGAGAATAAAAAAACAAAAAGAAGATGCGCTCGATTACATTATTAACGCATATATGCCGCTCGTGAAAACAATCGCTACAAAAATTTTAAATAATATGAAGCGTGAAGACATTGATGAATGTATTAATGACGTTTTTCTAACGGTTTGGCAAAATGCTCATCAATTTCAAGGTGATACAAAAGACTTTAAAAAATGGATTGGCATAATTACGAAATATAAAGCAATCGACCGATATCGCCAAGCTGAAAAACAATTCGCACGTGAACAATCGGATGAGTTACTAGAGCAAAAAGCTAGTTTTTTACAAACAGATAGATTCATTTTGCAGCAAGAAGAAAAAAGTGAATTATTACTGGCTATTAGTCAATTAGAGGAAATTGACCGTAATATTTTTGTGATGAAGTATTATATGGAGCTTCCGAACAATGAAATAGCAGAAAACTTAGGTTTATCCAAAGCTGCCGTTGATAATCGCCTATATAGAGGAAAGAAGAGATTAGCTACAAACACGAAATTGAAGGAGCAATTTTTATGAGTATGAAGGAATGGATGGATTTAGACATCGATAATCTTGAGTTACTAGAGGTAACAGATATCGAAAAGGCACGCGTCAAACAACATGTACTAAAAAAACGAAAAAAATCGCCTGTTTGGCGTAATATTGCAGTTGCTTCAGTCATTTTAATAGGTACAGGTTTTACTTTTGGTAGTTCATACATTGTAGATGCTGCTCAATCATTAATCAGTCAATTATTTGGTTCGAAAGAAAATTTAATGCAAACGTATCCTGATGAGGATCCAGAAAAGTTCGATGTGATGGAACAATCTTTAGTGGTAGCAGAAGAGAACTTAACTGAAGAGGAGTTTTCTAACTATACTCTATTATTAAAGGAACTGGTTGAGATAAAAAGTAAAGTAGAAGAAGAAAGTAGAGAGCCCACTTCAAAAGAAGCAAAGAGATTACATCAACTTACAGAATCAATGCGGACTTACGAAAAAAAATATGCACCAATTCTAGCTCAACAGATGGCAAGTTTCCCTATTGCAAAGCCAACATATATACCTAAAGATTATAAACAAGTTGATGAATTCTTCTATATTGAAAATAAGGGTGAGGAACCAATTGTTAATTTAGAGTATAAAGAAGGCGAATTTGGGTTTTCGACATCTCAGCAGGAACTAAATCAAACAAATGATTTAGAATCTTTGTGGGAGAATTTTGAGGAAATTGAATCTTATTCTCTAAATGGATTTGAATTTATTTATGTATACTCGGAAGAAATGAACAAAACGGGTATGAGGGTATTTGTACCAGAAAAACGCTACAAAGTCACATTAATTGCAGATAATTTGTCAAAAGAAGAAATGGAAAAAGTATTGCTGTCTATGGTTAACAAGTAAATTGAACTTTTAAATGAGCTATATATAAAATTTCAGAGATTAAAGTTGAAAATATAAAGGAGGAATTAAATTGACCGAATTTAAACTGATTAATACTTACAAAAATGAGCTTCAAAAATATTCATTGGAACAGCTAAGGTATATTTCGGAAGAAGGGGTTTGGTCTATTGGACAAATGTATGACCATTTAATTCTTGTTGCTCATGAGTATCTAGATAATATGGAAACATGTGCTATCTCAAATGATGAACAACCCCTGGGGAAAACCGAGTTTGGTGAACATTTATTTAAGAACGGAGGATTTCCTCCTATTAAAATTAAATTACCGGATGAATTAAATGCTCCACCTAATAATTCGGATAGCAAGGACGAGCTTATTAGCAGAATGGAACAAGTAATTCTAAGGCTAGGCAAATGGGAATCGAAAGTGGATAATATAAACCCAAATTATAAGGTTGAGCATGGAGGATTCGGCTGGCTGAACGCAAGAGAATGGTATGATTTGGTTGGTATGCATTTTCGCCATCACTTACGTCAAAAGGATGAGTTAGAACAAAGACTTGTTAAGTAACGGGTGCATTCGTGAAAACCTTCTATTAATCTACCTAAATCAAGCATTTTAATCAAATAACGAAAAGGAGCCCAATTTATTTATTAGATATAGATAGATTGGGCTTTTATATTTGAAAAACGTATTAAATTTATAATTCTGATGCTAATCTGTAGTGTACAGAAAATATTGGCTTTTAACTTTTACTAGACTTCCCCATAAATGACTGCTCTTAATCTAGGTTGATGGTAAGCTTCTAAGTTAGGAAGCATTTGTTGCATGTACACTGCGGATAGATTTTCCTTAGGGTCGATTAATACCCAAGTCCCCAATAATCCTGACCATCCAAACTCTCCAATTGAACTATTGATTCCTCCTAATGCTGGGTCTACCAATGTCCTAACACCTAGTCCGTACCCGTATCCGGAAAGATAACCCCAATTATAATTATGATTGTTTTCCGGTGTTAGATGGTTAGAAGACATAAGCTCAATAGTTTTTCGTCCGATAATTCGCTCGCCATCTAATTCACCGCCATTAGCTAACATCTGTGCAAAGCGGCTATAATCACCTAATGTCGATAATAGGCCACCCCCACCGCTTTCAAATGTTGCATCAGGTTGGATGTGCGAATCCATGTCTGTGTTTTTTCTTAACTTGCCGTTCTCATCCCAAGTATAGTTGCTTGATAGGCGGTCTCTTTTCTCTTCAGGTATGCGAAAAAATGTATCTTTCATATGTAGCGGTTCAAAAATTTCATCTTTTAAAAATTGGCCAAAACTTTTACCTGTGATAACTTCAATGAAAGCACCCAATACATCATGGCTTAATCCGTATTGCCACTTCGTCCCGGGATCAAAAGCTAAAGGAATGGAAGCTAATGATTTTGCAAGCGCCCGGTTCGTTAACTTTTCTCCTTGTTTGTGTAACTCTTGCATTGCTTTCCCAACTTGACGCTCCGTTTCGTTTCCTTCTCCAGGATAGGTTAAACCGGATGTCATCGTAAAAAGATCCTTAACTGTAATCGATCTTGCAGCAGGTGATGTATATATTTCTCCTTTTTCATTAGTTCGATAAACGAGAGGATCTTTGAATTCCGGCAAATATTCCTCTAAAGGATCATTCAATAAAAATAGTCCTCTTTCAAATAACATGAGAGCAGCTGTACATGTAACAACTTTGGTCATGGAGTAAATTCTATAAATCGTATCAGGCTTTATCTCCTTTTGTGTATCAATGTCCGAGAGCCCAACATAATCTTCAAAAATCATTTCACCATTGCGAGAAACGGAAAGCGCACAACCCGGCGGTCCGTTTTCAACAAAACTTCTTAATAACGGCTTAAGCTTTGACTCTAATCGACTCAATGCCATCTCACTCCTTTTTGTTGGTTGATTACTTGTTCCATCTCGTATAGAGAAAATCCTTTATTTTATCTTTATATTTTTATAGTTATTCATAATATGAATTTTTATCATTAGCAGGATAGTTGAATTAAAGTGAAGAATAAAAAATGTAAGTTATAACTGCTCTTTCTTTGTATGTCGTCTTCAAGAGCAATTCCTTAATTTCTTAAAAAGGTTGTGAAATCCCAATGGTGAACAAGTACGTCACTTGAAAAGCCCTAGTGTATTTGTTCATATAAGGCGATGGTAATAAAAATCTCATACTTTAGTACGAATTGTTCAATTTGCCTGATAATATATGATATTTTATAGAGACCGATAAAAATTTGATGCGTTCTGTGTGAGGTGCATGAGTGTAAAGGTATGAAAAAATTGTCAGAAGAACTAAAAATGTTATTGGAAGAAAAAAGTTTATTGAAAGAGGACATCATTGATTGGATTTACTGTGACCGTGGTATTGATGGTGGTTTTGTTGATACATATTTAATTCTTACAAATGATTCGCTTTATCGATTATCAAATGATGAGTATAAGAAAAAAGAAAAAGTTTTTAAAGGATATCAGGTTGTTGACAAGAAAAAGAAGAGTTCTAGTTTTATAGAAACAAACAAATTCAATGTGGAACAATTTTTGCTTGAAGAAATTGAGAGTGCTTACACGGTAAACCTTATTGCCTCAGGACTTATTGTCATAAAGGCTCCAGAGGAAATAGCTATAGCAGGAATTACAAATGGTTACATGGGGGATGCAACGAAATTCGTATCCACTATAACAAAACTAAAAAATAATGAAACGATTGAAATCCTTGAAGATGATGAAACGAATAAAGGTGCCTGCCCTAAATGTGGGAGGGTTTATCCTGAACAAGGTCGGCAAGTATGTCCGAAATGTTTAAAGAAGGGTGCCATTTTTGTAAGGCTGTTAGGATTTACAGTGAATCATAAGTGGTCCATTTTCTTCATTATCTTTTTCATGTTATTAAATTCAGCAACCGGGCTTGTCATCCCTTATTTCCAAGGTACTGTACTATTTGACCAAGCGCTAGGTGGGACAGGGCAGTTTGCTGGAAAAATCGCTCTTGTCATTCTGATCATCATCATTTTCCGGACATTGTCACTCGTTTTTGGTGTACTGTTCGGGGTAATCAACGCCCGCATGGCCGCGAATATTGTGTTCGATTTAAAGTCTAATATTTTTACATCTATGCAGAGGCTTTCTTTATCGTTTTTTCAAAAAAGGCAAACAGGACAACTGATGACGAGAGTAAACGACGATGCGAATGAGCTTCAATTTTTCTTTGTTGACGGTATTCCGTATTTTGTTGTAAACGCGATAAATATTATTGGGGTTACAGCAATACTACTCGTGATGGATTGGAAGCTTACACTTATTTGTTTAATTCCTTTGCCATTTGTCATTTTACTCATTCGATGGGTTTTTCCAAAATTATGGCGTATGTCATGGAAAAGGCATAGAAGGGCAAGTGCCATGAACTCTATTATTAGTGACACAGTACGTAGCGCAAGAATCGTGAAGGCGTTTGGTAAAGAAAAGGTAGAGATTAATCGCTTTCAGGGAGCGAATGTTTCTTTTTCCAATGCGGAACAAAGATTTAACAAAACGAGCAGCACTATTTTTCCTATCATAAATATGTTAACCCAAATAGGCGGAGTATTGATTTGGGCTTTTGGTGGCTGGAAAGTAATGGGTGGTGAAATGACTTTCGGAGAAATCATGACATTCATTACATATATTTACATGCTATTTGGTCCAATCCAATTCATGAATAACATTGCCGGCTGGTGGTCTTACTGTATGTCGGCCGCACAGCGGATCTTTGAAATTCAGGATGCTGTTCCAGAAGTTACCGAAAAAGAAGATGCTTTACAATTGGAGAAGCTCAGAGGGGATATCACGATTTCCAACATTTCCTTTAATTATGAGCCCAATAAACCGATACTGCAGGACGTATCGCTCGTTGCGGAACAAGGGCAGATGATTGGAATAGTCGGTCCTTCTGGAGCTGGTAAATCCACACTCGTTAACTTAATTTCGCGACTTTACGATGTTAATGAAGGTGAAATAAAGATTGATGGGATCAATGTAAAAGACCTATCAACGGATACGATACGAAGAAATATAGGGATTGTTTCTCAGGAAGTGTATGTTTTTATTGGAACAATTGCGGAAAACATCGCTTATGCAAATCCAGATTGTTCACTTGAAGATATTATTTATGCAGCTAAAATTGCGAACGCTCATGATTTTATTGAAAATCTTCCTGAAGGCTATGACACGGTCGTAGGCACTGGCGGATATAGTCTGTCAGGCGGTGAAAAGCAGCGGATCTCGATTGCAAGAGCCATTTTACATGATCCAAGAATTTTAATATTGGATGAAGCTACTGCTTCACTGGATACGAAGACGGAATTACAAATCCAGGAAGCGCTAGAATCACTCGCAAAGGGAAGAACGACAATCGCAATTGCTCATCGATTATCGACATTACGAAATGCTGACTATCTATATGTAATGGAAAATGGGAAGGTCGTAGAGGACGGAACCCATGAAGAGCTTATGAATTTAGATGCGAAGTATGCAGGCATGGTGAAAAAGCACGAAGAAGCCTTGAAGATGAAAGAGGTGATTTAAATGACAAAGCTTAATATCGAACTCACTGGTCACGACCTAGTCGAAACGAAATCGGACTTAGCTGAAGCGGCTAAAATGAAATATTTAACGAAAGAAAATACTGTCTTTTTGGAGACGGAAGGTCATATGTTGACTGTTCATGTTGATGGGGAAATCTATCCTGCAGTCTTTTTACATTGCTCTTTTCCCCATATGAATAATAGAATATTTATTTCTGTAAGAACAGGTGAGAACGAAGAAATTGGCATGATAAAATCTTTGGATGAATTCCCAAGTGATACTGTAACTTTGCTTGAAGAACATATCCACTTGCGCTATTTCGCTCCAGAAATTACAAAAATAAATAAAATAAACGAGGAATTCGGTTATTCCTATTGGGATACAGAAACAAGATCCGGAACCTGCTATTTTACAGTGCGTTCCGGGAGAGGAAACGTCACAGTCGTTACAGCAAATAGAGTGCTAGTAACAGATGTAGACGGAAATCGCTTTATCATTAAAGACCTAAACGACCTTACAGAAAAAGAATACCGAATGGTCGAAATGTTAATGGCCTAAGGAAGAGCGAAGGCGACTTAGCAGGCTAAGGGCGCCACGTCCTGTGGCAACGCCTGCACTAGCACATCCTGTGCGTCGTAGCTAGACAGTAGGAAAGTTTAAAAGATCCAATTTTAAAAGGGAGCTATTATGAATTTAAACTATGAACTTTCAAATGAAGATCGGTTAGCTGTCCACGAAGAGATAGGCGAACGGATCCGCTATTGTGTGCCGGCCGATCTATCTTTGACCGGACGAAGAACCTTAGGATACTTTGTAATTGGTGATGAAAAGTGGGCCTATGTTGAAGCTGGAAATGTAAAAGAAAGTGGCCATATAGCGGAAGCGCAAGACTACAAAGTGGTTCCGCTTGTTGGAAATGCCATTCTTGAAGCAACTGATGAGCTTGGGAAACGAATCATTGTAAGAGTTTCGATGGAACACATTGCACGTTTTTCTTATATCGCTCAAATCTTAAACTATATGGCCACGAACAGTGATATTCGAATCTACAATGAGGAAGAAGAACGAGTATGCTCGAATTGTGGGAATAGACTTCATCAAGCTACAAGAGTTTGTCCCAAGTGTATGAACAAAGCAGCTGTACTGAAAAGGCTTTTAGGTGTGTCTAAATCACACTGGAGAATGCTTGTATTAGGATTAATAATATTATTTTTTACTTCAGCAATTACTTTATTAGGCCCATATTTTCAAAAGCTGCTTGTTAACTCATCGCTTCAGCCACCGGAAGGGCAGAGTCCAAGCTTGCCCATGTTTTTTATTGCAATAGGCGGAATACTTTTTTCGCTAGTTGGTGGGGAGCTTCTAAATGTAGCAAAAGGTCGTGTCATGGCTACAGTAGGTTCAACGATTGCTGCGGATTTAAGAAAGCTTGTCTATGAAAAGATTCAAAATCTTTCGCTTGGCTTTTTAACATCACAAAGGGCAGGCGACCTAATGAACCGTG
Source organism: Lederbergia wuyishanensis (assembly GCF_022900255.1). GTDB lineage: Bacteria > Bacillota > Bacilli > Bacillales > Bacillaceae_C > Lederbergia > Lederbergia wuyishanensis. The sequence continues at coordinate 40,972 of NZ_JALIRM010000002.1, read as the reverse complement.
TCACATCAGACACGAATCGAATTAGAAGGCTGATTGAAGAGGTCTTCACAACGGCAATCTATCAGATGATTATGCTCATAGCGGTAACGGTTCTCCTATTAATGACGGACTGGCGTTTAGCCTTAATCGTGTTATTGCCTGCACCGTTTGTTGCCTATTTGCAGTTTATGACGTGGCGGGTGATCGTCAGAAGACTCTTCACGAAGCAATGGAGGATATTTGATAAGGCGAACTCTTATCTGCATGACGTACTGAGCGGGATTAGGGTCGTCAAAACATTTGGTAAGGAAGAGCGCGAAATAAAGCGATTTAGACAATATAATACGGATTATGCGGCGGCGGCCTTTAAAGCAGAAAAAGTATATGCTGTATTAACACCAATCTCAACGTATTTACTCCAAATTAGTACTTATTTTGTTTTATTAGTAGGTTGTAATATGATTTTAAAAGGCAATCTCAACCTTGGTGAACTTGTCCAATTTACAGGGTATGCGAGTATGATTTTTGGACCTCTAGCCTGGATGATGAATATGCCAAGATGGGTCGCAAATGCAGTGATCGCGATTGACCGTATTTTTTCAGTGATCGACGAAGATCCGGAGATTTTAGATAAGGATACATCCATACAGCATTCTATCCATGGTACGATTCAATTTAACGACGTAACATTTGGTTATAAGTCATATGAACCTGTACTAAAGGATATTAATGTTGAGATTAAGCCGGGAGAAATGATTGGTCTAGTTGGGCATTCAGGTTCAGGAAAATCCACGTTTATTAATTTAGTTTCTCGCTTCTATGATGTGAACGAGGGGCAGATTTTAATAGATGGAATTGATATTAGGACAATTAAGCAAGAAGTTTTGCGATCACAAATAGGTGTTGTTCTTCAGGAAACAATGCTGTTCAGGGGTTCCATTATGGAAAATATACGATATTCCAAGCCAGACGCAACGATGGAAGAGGTTATTCAGGCGGCTAGGATTGCGAACGCCCATGAATTTATTATTAAATTACCTGATGGCTATGACACCAGATTAGAAGAAAACGGAAATAATTTATCTGGAGGAGAGCGGCAACGAATTACAATTGCTCGAGCGGTACTCCATAATCCACGCATCTTAATATTGGATGAAGCGACAGCATCCCTTGACATTGACACCGAATCAGCCATTCAGGAAGCATTGCAACGAATAACGAAAAATCGCACAACCATAGCAATCGCACACAGGCTATCGACACTCAAGAATGCTGATCGATTGTTTGTTCTTGAGAAAGGTAAAGTCGCAGAAGTCGGAACTCACCAAGAACTGATGCAAAAACAGGGAATCTATTATGGCTTAATTATGTCCCAGCGGAATATGACGAAAGCAAAGGCGAAAACAGGTTAGATGAAAAACGTTAAAAACGGTCACGGAGTGTATTGGTGGCCGTTTTGTCTTTTTTTAAAAGGGATATTTCGGATGGGCCCCCATACTTAACCATCATGAAATAAGATATATCAGATGCTCACATACTATGTATAAATTTTAATAGTTCGATTATAAAGTGACTTTATCCAAATATTAACGATGTTATAGCGAAAGATATGTGACCTTTATAAATATTTAGGAGACTATACTGAAAATAATAAGAAGAACATCTTTCTCATCATAAATGCCACACCCTGTATATTAATATAAGTTTTTTATTTTTTTCATTCTTTCTAGAACATTATGAGCTTCTTCGGATGTTTTGGCTGGTCCGTAAAATTCATATAGATCTTCACGGTCTTTAGATACTATCAAAAATATGACTTCAAATTTGTCCCCTACACCACCAATTCTTATATCCTCTTTAGTGGGTTCAGCCATATTTTTTTGTGGAATGACGAAATCTACAACATTTCTCTCATTTCGAAACTTACTTGGTAGTTGATCAAAAAAACCATTTCCATATTGCACATTTATTAATTTATTGATACTCACATATTCGGTACCGTCTAAAATAATGGTGCCTTTCAATTCAGTTGGACTAAAGAAGTATCTATGCCAAGTAACATCAATTTTAGCCTCAGCCTGCTTACTACCATCTAAAGTACTAAGGGAAACCGACTTATTAATATGTATTGGCATATGGTACCAAATCACAAAAACGATAAACAATAAAACAATGAACATATAAATATATCTTTTCCTCTTTATGTAAATCTCTCCTTTATTATTTAATCCGAAATAATGTAATCGATTTCATTTTATCATCACTTTTATGCTTTTTGATATATAAAAAATGATTATGATTTCTGTCTATATGAAAAAGACTGAATGAAATATAACTGGACCGGACGTGGTTAAAAAAAAATGATTACTTCACTATCAGGGACGATTCTTGAATGAATCGTTCCATTTTAAATGTTTTATCGAACGGGAAGCAGGATTTCATTATCTCTGATGTAATGAAACATGGACCCCATTAAACTCAAAAATCAACATAAGAAGTATTAATAAAAGGAAGGTAGCAAAAAATATCCTATTTAACAATATAAAAAAATCCCAAAGAAAGTCTCTAGGATTTTTAGATTTATATAATAGTAGTTCCTATTCAAAGGGAACACTTTATTAGCGAATTAAAGTCGGACCAACTAATACTCTTGGGTTAGTACCTAATGCCAATTTACTTATATTTACGTAACTTATTTCTCGATATTTGGCCAGTATTTGTTTTAGTTCTTGGAATCTGCTGTCGGTTTTTAATTTCTCAATTTCCTGTCTATAGACAGACAATACGTAATCATCTTGGGATGCTGGATAGAAATTACTTGGATCTTCATCCATCAGCAAGGCACCCATGAACTGATAGCCGTATTGTAGTTGTCGAGTAAGCTGGATGACGTTGATGAACTTTTGAAAAAGAGTTGGTTTTGTTTGATTTAATTTTTCAATTTCCTGCTTAGTGTCTAATAATTCGTTTAAGCATGGTGCTACAAGCATGTTATTTCTCCTTTCAAAAAATGGTTAATCCCAAGGCTTGTCCAATACAAGATTGGATACAAGTTCTTTATTTTGTTGCCTTTTTAATTTCCGTATTTTTTCACGTTCTTTTCCAGTTTCAAAAAGATATTTTTCCTCTTCAGTCTCTGGAATAATGCCTGGTACTTCAATCGGTCTTTTATTTTCATCGAGTGGAACGAAAGTGAGGAAGGCAGTAGTGGCAATTCTACGTTTTCCTGTTTCTAAATCTTCGGCAATGACCTTGCAAAAAATCTCCATTGATGTTTTTCCTGTATAACTTACAAATGATTCGATACAAACGGAATCACTTTGTCTGATTGGCTCGATAAAATTGACCGAATCAGTTGAGGCGGTAACACATTCCTTCACCCTTGAGTGTCTGCGAGCAGATAAAGTTGCACAGGCGTCCATCTTTTTCATTAAGACTCCGCCGAATAATGTATGATAATTGTTCAAATCATTAATTAGAACCTGATCAGTTTGAACAACACGTGTTTCTTTCATTTTTTTTGCTTCCATGAAGATATCACCCTTTTATTAGAATGTATTTCGAAAATATGGTGATGTAACGTTTCACATCGGCAATTATAGTTCTGTTGATTAAGAATGTACAATGCCAATCCTACATAGGGTTCATAACGATTTAACATGAAAGCGGTTAGGGAAAAATAAAAAAGCTGCCTATAAGGAAAGCTTATGTTGAACTGTTTTCATTAAGATTTGTGAGCTTTGATTTAGCGAAGCGGATAAATTCCTTGGCAATCTGAGGTAAGTACGCATCTTTTTTCCATATGAGTGCCAGATTCCACTCAATCGTGGGATTCGTAATAGTAATAGTATGTAAATGGCTAGTTAATTCAGCACATGTACTTTCCGGCAGTAGTGTAATGCCAAGATTAGAAGCGACCATTTCTTCAATAAAATCTAATTGTGATGTTTCTGAGATTATATTAGGTTGAAAACCTGTTTCCAGACAGGCTGTTAAAATTAAATTTCTTAGCTCGAAATCCTGATTAAACATAATGAATTTTTCTTTTTTTAGTTCATCTAGTGTTATTTCCTCTTTTTTAACAAGAGGATGGGAGGAAGGAACAACAAGCTTTAAAGTCTCATTAATAAATGAAAAGTAATCAAGTTGATTATGATCGTCAGGAAGAACGATGACCCCTATATCTAGTCGATTGTCGATAATCTTTTCCTCAATTAACTTCGATCCATCTTCTTCTAATTGAAACGTCACGTCGGGATACTCATGATGGAAGGAGGCGAGAAGTTCGGAAAAAAAGAAAGAATTAGTAATGGTAGGCAACCCGATGCGTATATGTCCTTTTTTCGGAGTAAGTAAATTGCCAAGCTCCGTTTTAAGCAAATCAACTTGTTTCACAATGATGTGGGCATGTTTGAATAGAACGTGACCTGCATCTGTCAGAATTAGCTTTTTACGAGAACGGACAAAAAGAGGTGTGCTTAATTCATCCTCCAATGATTTTATAATTCTGCTAAGCGCAGGTTGTGTAATATATAAATTTTCAGCTGCCTCGGTAAAACTGCCAGTCCGGGCTACTTCCATAAAGTACTCTAAGTATGTCGTTTTCAATATGTTCAACACCTTTGTATACAGAAAGTGATTTTACCTAGTTTATCATATACAAAAAAATAAGGTGATTTTTGAAAGCGAAAAGCCTTCAGAAGGATTCCGAAGGCTTTCATTGTTAAGATCCAGGCGCCATCGACTCGAGATCAAAAACCCGAGCCACTAAAAAGTAACTTTTGGTGGCTCAGAACATTTGCTTGTCGAAGGTAGCAGGCGTTTTGCACACTTCATCTAGATTGTATAGAAATTCCAATCAAGTTGATCATTATTCAATCGAAATAATCCCTTCATTTCCTTGCTCTACTATTCCTTTTTTCTTTACGTTTATCTTCGTTAAATTTGTAAAAATAATCGGCGTAATTGTGGATGTTGCGTTCTTTTTAATATAGTCCAAATCAAAAGTAAGAATTTCTTGTCCTTTTGATACGGAATCGCCATCTTTTACATGTAAAGTAAACCCTTCTCCTTTTAAGTTGACGGTATCAATTCCGACATGGATCAAGATTTCATAGCCTTGTTTAGACATAATTCCGATGGCGTGCTTTGTCGGGAAGACATTCATTATTTCCCCATCTACAGGTGATACGACCGTTCCTTTTTCAGGGATAATTGCAAAACCATCGCCCATCATTTTTTGAGAGAAGACTTGATCTGGAACATCCGTAAGAGGAATTACCTCTCCAGTAATTGGCATCACAAAATCCTTTTCTGTTAGCGGTAAAAGGTTATTCGTATCAGGAGCAACATCGCAGGAATCAGATTCGGTAAACTTTACATTGTCCATATCCATCTTTTTCATTGCATCCGCAACAAATTCAACATCAGTTCCAACAACGACTTGAAGATTTGTTTTGCTTAGTTTAGAAATTCCCTTTGCACCATGTGCTTTAAGGGCGCTATCCTGGACTTTGTCCATGTCTCTTATGTTCAAACGGAGGCGAGTTGTACAGTTGTCGATAGCGGTTATATTATCACGGCCACCAAGGTCATGGATGAATTGATATGCCATCCGTTCATACTTATTGCCGGATGGACTTACAACTTCATCTGTGTCCTCAACGATTTCTTCATCCTCACGTCCTGGTGTTTTAAGATTTAGTGCTTTAATTAAGAAATAGAAGATGATGAAATAGATGGCTGCATAAATTAATCCGATAAGCAATAAAAGTACCGGTTTTGTAGCAATATTAAAGTTTAGTAAATAGTCGATTCCCCCTGCTGAGAACGTAAATCCATCTTTTATACCAAGTGCAGTTGTTAGCCATAAAGAAACCCCAGTTAAAACAGCATGAACTCCATATAGTAACGGTGCTACATACATAAAGGAAAATTCAATTGGTTCTGTAATCCCTGTAATAAAGGAAGTTAGCGCAAGACTAATGAACATCCCAAAAACGGCTTTCCTTCTCTCAGGTTTGGCTGCCGCAATGATGGCAAAAGCGGCTGCCGGCAAACCAAACATCATAATCGGGAAGAATCCTGTCATATAAGTTCCCGCTGTCGGGTCACCAGCAAAGAACCTTGCAATGTCCCCGGTTTTCCCATTAAATTCTCCGAATTGGAACCAAAATAAACTATTTAACACGTGGTGAAGACCTAGCGGGATGAGCAAGCGATTGAAGAATCCGAACAATCCTGCTCCAGCTGCACCAAGTCCAATAATCCAGTTTCCTAAACCATCAATAGCATTTTGAATAGGGGGCCATCCAAATCCAGCGATAAACGCTAATACAACCATAACAAGAGAGGTGATTATCGGTACAAAGCGCCTGCCACCGAAAAATCCTAACCAATCAGGTAATTTTATATCATGGTAACGATTGTACAATGAACCGGCAATGATTCCTGCAATGATTCCACCAAGAACGCCCATATTAATTGATTCATTAAGCGCTTTTGCCCCTTCTGTCAGCACCAAATACCCAATGGCTCCTGCTAAAGCGGCGGCTCCATTGTTATCCTTAGAAAAGCCAATGGCAACGCCAATCGCAAAGATTAAAGCTAAATTATTAAAAACAGCGTTTCCGGAATTGGCTATAAACGGTATATCCAATAAATCAGGTTGTCCAAATCGCAAAAGCAGCCCTGCCGCTGGCAAAACAGCAATTGGAAGCATTAATGCCTTACCAATCCTTTGTAAAAAACCTAGCATGAATGATTTCCCTCCTATTATTAAAAATAAAATATGTAGCGATCAAGTTGATTTTTATCAATCTGTTGCTATGTAAGTTCTTTACCCGGATCTTTTATTAAATATCGTTGAGTAATAGTTATTTATCACGAATATTAAGGATATTTTTCCAAAGTATATATAAATTATGCGATAACAGCTGGATAGGAAAAGTCCGTCAGACATAAAGAATGCTCCTTTGTAGAAAGATTTATCTACAAAAAGGAGCATTTAAAGTTAATTATCTTTATTTTTTTTTGTGGATGAAAGGTCAATATCTCCAATCCCCAAAAGGGTTCTATAGTTTTCGGGCTTTACTACTAAGTCAGCTAATGAATATTCATCTAAAACAGCAAGGTAAGCATCTAAGGCTTTATATAGTACATGTTTTAAACCACAAACTGGAGAAATAGCACAATAGGCATCTCCCTTTTCAAAGCAAGGAACAAGGTGAAAATCTTCCTCTGTTTTCCGGACGATTGTCCCGATATTGATTTCACTTGGGGGGACAGCCAACTTAATGCCGCCACCACGACCGCGGATCGTAGTAATCACTCCCATTTTTCCTAGTTCGTGAATAATTTTCATTAGATGGTTTTTCGAAATTTGATAAGCCGCAGCAATTTCTGAAATATTGGATAGATTCCCTTTAGGCTTTGAGGCAAGAAAAATAAGCACTCTTAAGGAATAATCTGTATAATTTGTCAGTCTCATGTATTCACCTACTTGGGTTCATTATACAATTTCTGCAGAAAAGGTTAAATGGAATGATTTAGTTTGTTCAATATTGAACATTTAAAGTAATTTTTGTGACAGTTTTATAAAAGCTTTCTCAAGAGGATTGTTAAAAGTATATGAGAAGATGTACATTAAAGATGTATTTTAAATATATGTTTAAAGGGGTTTTAAAAATGGCACTCTCAAAAAGAACGATAGATATTATTAAATCTACTGTCCCTGCATTAGAAGTACATGGTGTTCAAATCACGAGTGTTTTCTATAAAAAGATGTTTTCCGCCCACCCGGAATTATTAAATATATTTAATCATGCAAATCAATCACAAGGCCGTCAGCAAACCGCACTTGCGAATATGGTTTATACCGCAGCAAAACATATAGATCAATTAGAAAACATTCTACCTGCAGTTCAACAGGTTGCTTACAAGCATCGCGGGCTAGGGGTAAAACCTGAACATTATCCGATTGTTGGGAAATACCTCCTTATTGCTATCAAAGAGGTACTTGGTGAAGCCGCAACCGAGGAAATATTGGAAGCATGGGGAGAAGCATATGGCTTCATAGCTCAAGCATTTATTGACCTAGAAGATGAACTTTATGAAAAAGCCAAAAACCAAGCTGGTGGTTGGGATGGATTCAAGGATTTTGAAGTTGTCGAAAAGGTAAAAGAAAGTGACGTCATTACGTCTTTCTATTTAAAACCTTCGGATGGTAATCAGGTTCCAACATTCAACCCAGGGCAATATATTACGGTCAGAGTTCATATTCCAGGTGAGCATTATTCATTAAATCGCCAATACAGTCTTTCTGTTTCGCCTAATAAGGGATACTTCAGAATTTCAGTTAAAAAAGAAACAGATTTTGTTCCTAATGGTAAAGTATCGAATTATTTGCACGACCATGTGTCTGAAGGAGATACATTAGAAGTTAGTGCACCTGCTGGCGATTTCCATTTAAATGAAAATGAGGATGCCCCTATCGCATTAATTAGTGGTGGAGTAGGATTAACGCCGATGATGAGTATGCTTGATGCATTGGTGCAATCAGATTCGAAAAGAAAGGTAACCTACATTCATTCTTCAAGACATGAAGGAGTTCACGCATTCGCAGAGGATGTACCTACTATGATTTCCAAGTTAGAAAATGGTGAATTTTATTTTGGTTATGAAAAGCCAATGAATCCAAATGGAAATCATCATTTCACTGGATATCTTACAAAAGAATTTTTGCAAAATAAAATTGATGAAAATACAGTCTGCTATGTTTGCGGTCCGGTTCCATTTTTGAAAGCTGTTGTCAATATACTTGAAAGTCTAGGTGTTCCTGAGAACAATATTCGTTACGAATTTTTTGGACCAGCCATGCAATTACAAAAAGAAAAAGCTACTGTTTAAGTAAGAATTGTCTCATGATGGGTGATTTCCTTTGATTGAGACATTTTTTTTGTATTCTTTTTTACTTAGGCTTAGCTGTAATGCAGGCGCTATGAGATTTGAGTCTAATAACCCGAACTGCTAAAAATTCAAAGAGCTGACTTGGGTTGACCAGGAGATTTGCTTATCGAATATAGCGGTTGCTTTGGGCTTTTCTATTGTCTAGCTCAAGGCGCCGTGGCTCGAAGTCAAATTACCTGAGCCAATGAAAGGCAAAGAGCGCCTTTGTCTTAGAACATTTACTTATCTCCTCTTGCGCACTTTATAATAAGTTACAAAATTGTAAGGTTAGAGGATAAATTGTAAGGATAAGTTATGGTTGAGCCTCCTCGTTTCTTTTATAGTAGGTTTATAAGATAAATGAGGGATTGATGAAATGGAAAATCATATTGTTTTAGAAGCTGCCAATATTAAAAAGATTTTTGGTTCGAAGGGAAACATACACACTGCATTGGATGAAATCGAGTTAGATGTGTATAAAGGTGAATTTGTAGGAATTATGGGTCCATCAGGAGCGGGGAAATCGACCTTGTTAAATGTTTTATCAACCATTGATGAACCTACTTCAGGAAAAATTTCGATAGATGGCCAAAACATTCTTACATTAAAAGAAGAAGAATTAGCTGATTTTAGAAGAGATAAATTAGGTTTTATTTTTCAGGATTACAACTTAATTGATACTCTAACAGTAAAAGAAAATATCATTCTCCCACTATCCTTAGCAAACGTACCTTATTATGAAATCGAAAGTAGAGTGGAGAGAGTTTCTAAAGCGCTCGGCATTGAAAATATTCTACAATCTTATCCTCATAGCATTTCCGGAGGCCAGCAGCAAAGAACGGCAACAGCACGGGCAATTATTACAAACCCAAGCCTGATTTTTGCAGATGAGCCAACAGGGGCGCTTGATTCTAAGTCTGCCTACATGCTGCTTGGAACGCTCGCCGAATTAAATGAACAAGAGAAAGCAACAATTTTAATGGTAACTCATGATGCTTACGCAGCGAGCTTTAGTAACCGTGTTCTATTTATTAAGGATGGATCGATTTTTACAGAAATCAGAAAAGGTGATCGTAGCCGCAAGCAATTTTTCGCGCAAATCATTGATATCCTCGCTACCCTTGGGGGAGGTGGGCACCATGACGTTATTTAACCTTGCCAAAAAGAATATAAAGCTGAATACGAAGCACTATTTACTGTATTTTTATCCGATGGTATTCAGTATTGTCATTTATTTCACATTTGTATCGCTTCAGTATAATAAGCAAATTAATGAATCGGCATCTTCCCTTGGGAAAGTCCAGCCTGCTTTTATGGCAGCATCTGTTTTGCTGTTATTGTTTTCAGCGATCTTTATTTGGTATTCAAATAACTTTTTTATAAGAAAACGGAAAAAAGAAGTAGCGCTCTATTCCTTATTCGGGATGCGGAAAAAACAGGTTGGAAAACTCCTTTTTTATGAAAATCTCATTATGGGAATCGTCGCTCTTGGGATTGGAATGGCGATTGGCGTCCTTTTGTCTAAGCTCTTTACAATGCTTTTGATAAGGCTAATGGGGTTCAAAATTATCGCAAACTTTGAAATATCCTCTGTAGCAGTCGTTCAGACGTTAATTGTTTTTATAGTGATTATTGTCGTGACATCTATTCATAATTACAGGATGATTTACCGTTATACGTTATTGGATTTGCTAAAAGCTGATAAACAAGGTGAAAAACAGCTCAAAGTATCAAAAGCGGCCGCTATAGCGTCTCTACTGGCACTTGGAGCAGGATATTATGTTTTGCTCCAACCAAGTGATTTAGGTATTTATATTGAATATGGATTCGGAGCCGTCCTATTTTCCCTGCTAATGATCTTAATTGGGTCTTTTCTTTTTATTGGCTCCGTATTTGCAGTACTTTTAGAAAGAATCTTGAAAGTAAAAAGGCTTTATTTTAGAGGAACAAATTTAATGAGTGTTTCCCATCTGCGTTTTAGAATGAGAGGAAATACTCTTATATTATCTATGATTGCGTTATTGAGCACGTTTACTCTTTTTGTTTTAGGGGCTATTTTTGGCTTACATCATAACGTTACTTCGATGGCTGAAACCAATTATCCGTTAAGTCTCATGTATACATCACAAAATAATGAGATGGATGATGAAATAGCTAGATTATTGAAGGAGAGTAGACAACACGAGATTCTCTTTTCGGCTCGTGTTGAGTATATAGAGATTGAAGCTGATCTTTCCGAAATAGGAAGATGGTCAAATCAGTATCCAGTTATGCTTTTATCGGAAAAGGATTACCAACGTCTAGCTGAAAAAATTGGAAATCATAACGAGGTCGTCGGGAAGGATAGAGCCCTTATTTTTAATGATGGAAATATTAATCAAAATACGGATCCTTATACAGGCAAAACGGTTACGATTATGAATCATGCGTTTACGATTCAAAAATATGTAGAGAAGCCACTGCTAAATCAAACTTATTATGCTTTACCAATGGTCATCAATGATGCTGACTATGAGCAGATCAAAAAGCACGCCATCGTCAAAGAATTGCAAGTTTATAAAGTGAAAAACGAGAAATCCATGGATACATTAATAAAGGATATTCAAGATGTAGTTTTTAAAGATTTCGAAGTTGATCAAGATTCTATGATATTTTCTTCTTTTTTTCATGAATATCAACGTGGAGTGGAAACATATGGGTTGCTCATTTTCATAGGCGGCTTTTTAGGTATTGTCTTTTTGCTCGCCACTGGCAGCATGTTGCACTACAAACAGCTCACAGAAGCAACCGCCGATCAAGGGCGCTATATCGTGTTGCAAAAAATTGGCATGGGCCCGAAGCAAATTCAAGTAACAATTGCCAAACAATTGCTACCTGTCTTTTTACTGCCATTAGTGATTGCTATTCCAAATAGTTCATTCTTAATTACCGCACTTGCCAGGTTTTCAGAAATGAACTTGCTCCTGCCATTTCTAAGTACCATCGCTATTTATATGGCAATTTATTTGGTGTACTATTTTATAACGCTAAGAAAATATAATGTAATTGTAAATCGCTCCTAGTATTGGATAGCAAACGTCTAATTGAATTGTAAAACATCTAATAGAGCAATCAAAACGTCTAATAGAATCGTAAAACATCTAATAGAAACATCAAACATCAAATGTGCTGGTGAAATCACAAATAGTAACTCCAAAACAGTCTATAAATTTTAAGGGATTCCAATCCCCTATCCGGAAAAATATGAAAGTAAGGACGTGAACCAATTATTCACGTCCTTATCTATGACTATATTCCTCTCGTAACAAGTCAACGGTTTTTGAAAAATAAATAGAGGCTTCAGTATAGCTTCCTTCTCTAGAATGAATAGAGAGTTGATGTCCTAATTTAGTAGCGATTTTATTAGCGAGATATAGCCCCATCCCGGTCGAGGCGGCAACCTGTCTTCCGTTTTTGCCTGTAAATCCTTTTTGAAAAACTCTAGGCAAATCTTCAGAGGGAACTCCCATTCCGTTATCACGAATGATGATTCTTCTTTCATTTTGTTGGATATGTACCGATATTTCCCCGCCACCAGGTGTATACTTTAAGGAGTTTGATAAAAACTGATTAACGATAAATAGAAGGCCTTTTTTATCCGTTAAGACTTCCAATGAGGTTAGGTCCAATTGAATTCTGATTTTTTTAGATAAAAATAGCTTTCGATTCCCCTTGATGGCTTCCTTGATGATTTGTTCTACATCAATTTCCTGAATGAAATAATCTTTGCTAAAATCACTCGTTCTATTGTAATACAGTGCTTGTTCGACTAAATGGTCAATTTTTCCTATTTCCTCTTCTAGACTACTTGAAAGCTGGTCTGTCTCAATCATCATTTTTGTGACAGAGATGGGCGTTTTAATTTCATGCACCCATGATGTCAAATATTCATGAAATTCCTTTTGTTCCTTTTTTATGCTCTCAATCTTTTGTTCATACTGTTGCTTGTGAGTGTTTAATAGTTCAATGAATAATTTCTCTTCGGATTTGCTCTTTTGTGAAGGTTCTAAAATATATCCGCCTTCTATTTTTTCTTTTAATTCACGATAGAATTCTTTTTTCTTGCGATAATCATATAAAAAAAATAATGAAAAAAGAAGGGTCAATATGAACAACAAATAGAGTAGATTGCTTAGATGAATGTGCATGTTTGGATCTAGCCAAATAATGATAGATATGAAAGCTAATGCTAAGAAAAAAATGAGTAAAAGCAACCTGTTATCACGAAAGTAGTTTTTCCAACTCATTGTAATAAGTATCCTTGTCTTTTTTTAGTAGTGATAGCATTTGCTACTCCAATTTCTTCTAGCTTTTTCCGTAGCCGATTCACATTTACCGTAAGAGTATTATCATCAATAAACTGCTCATCCTCCCACAATGCCCGCATGATTTCATCACGTGAAATAATCTGACCTGTTTTTTTCATCAAGAGGTAAAGAATCTGAAACTCATTTTTAGTGAGGGATACCTTTTTGCCCTTGCTTTCGACAAAGGAATTTTGCAGGTTCAGGGTAAGCTCACCAACCGTAAGTATATCTTTTTCCGAATGTTGAAAGAAGTTCGATCTTCTAAGTACTGCATTCATTTTTGCTACCAATACTTCTAGTGAAAATGGTTTTTGAATATAGTCATCCCCACCCATATTCATTGCAATAACTATGTCCATGCTTTGTGAGCGGGATGAAATAAAAATAATCGGTACATCTGAAAGTTGACGAAGCTTACTGCACCAATAAAAACCATCATTTCCAGGTAGGTTGATATCTAGAAGGATAATGTGGGGATTTTCCTTTAACGCTATTTGATCAATAAACTCGAAATTTTCAACCAACACGGGCAGGAAACTCCACTTTGCTAAATATTGACCTATTAGGTTTCTTAATTTATGATCATCTTCAATAATTAACACCTTGTACATGTTCATCACCTAAATTAAGTATACAAAGAGGGGCCATAATTTAATAGAGGCTTGAATATGAATAGAAGAGCATTTTTGTATCCACTTGTTGAAATTTTCGTAAATTGGCAAGTTCCTCTCCAATTAGGTGTTCGAACTTTATTCTTCCTTTTATTTTGCTAGAAGATAATGCTCAATCCCAACTAATATCAGTTCAAGTCCAAGGTCAAAGTCATCTCTATAGAGTTCTTACCTGAATTTTCTTCTATATAGGCTCCTGACTTCATAACGGGGTAAAGGTCGGAATCACGTTTTTTGTAACTATCTTAAGAGCAGCGCTGTAATTAAGACCACTAATTTCATAAGGAAGTTTCCAAGTTTAAATGGGATATGTTCATGGAAAGGAGGAAATATATGAAAATACTGTAAATTTCACTTAAACCAGAATCATAAATAATCAAAAAAAAGAATCTTTTTCCAAAAAAACAAGTATAATAGATTTGATACTTATGATAGGGGTACAACACGATGATGAAAGAATGGAAAAAGATATTATTACTTGCGATTCCGTCGATTGCCTCGTTTGCTTCATCGACGCTTACGGGAACTATAAATTTAATTTTAGTTGGTCATTTAGGAGCGATGGCTATTGCCATTGTCGGGGTCACGAATATTGTAATGTATAATGCTTGGGCATTGTTTTCGGGTATTGGACATACCACGAATTATTTAGTTGCACAAAATTATGGATCGAACGACATGAAAAAAGGGATTGAACGAACATATATTGCCTTTTATCTTTGTTTAGCAGCCAGCGCTTTTACTTTATTAGTTGGATTGCTATTCCCAGAAGGAATTTTTAAGGTGTTGGGAAGTTCACCTGAAATGATAGAAGAAGGTAAAAGTTATTTGCAAATTCGTTTCTTTGCAATGGCTTTCTCCATTTTTACATTTGTATTTCATGGATTTCTACGTGGTATAGGAGATACAAAAACGCCAATGATTAGCACAATAATTGGCGGGGCATTAATGATTTTTTTCACATATGGACTAACATATGGAAAAATGGGGCTTCCTGAAATTGGATTAGTTGGTGCGTCGATTGCTTTTTTAATTGGAGAGGTGGTTACTTTTCTAATTTGCGCATATATCTATTTTATAAAATTGCACCCAGAGTATGGAACGCGCACAAGAATTGCTTTTAATCGATTAGAATCAAAATTAATCATTGGAGAAAGTTCTAAGCTAGGCATCCAGGAATTCTCCTTAGCAATGGCAATGTTCGTATTTACAGCCTTTGTCACAAGATTAGGAACAGAAGCATTGGCCGCAAACGAGATTGCTTTAAGTGTGATGAGCTTTGGCTTTATGCCTGCCTTTGCATTCGGGTCTACTGCTACTATTTTAGTGGGGCAAGAGATTGGAAAAGGAAAACCTCTTAATGGCAGAAGAGCGGGTACAAACACGGCCATTTTAGGATGTATATTTATATTGTTGCTTGGTACTATTGAATTTTTCTTTGCAGAACAAATTGCAAAGATTTATACCAAAGATCCACAGGTCTTCCATTTGACGGCTAAACTTATTATGATCTCAGCATTTTTACAAATCTTTGATGGATTATTGAACTTCTACGCTGGAGGTCTGCGCGGAATAGGTGACACTTCGTTCTTGCTTAAAATTTCACTGATACTAGGATGGATTTTATTCGTTCCACTAAGCTATATACTGACCTTTACATTAAATCTAGGCAGTGTAGGAGCATGGATTTCATTATACGCGTATTTAACAGTGTTCGGGATTAGCGTGATGATCCGTTTTTATCGCACAGATTGGATGACGGTTAGGTTAAAAACAGTGAAAAGTGAAAACTAAATTTTCTTCAAGAGCCAAGGTACAAAGAAATTACTTCTTAGCCTTGGTTCTTTTTAGCGTTTCCCTATAATGTTTTTTCAGTGGTAAGGAACATATGTTTGTTATATGTTATACTTTTCTTAATTGATTAATGGAGTGTGAAAAAATGAATCCTGATAAAATAATTGCTGATTATGGTCAATTTTCATCATGGTTAAACACTTTGGAAGGAATGGAAGAAACTTTATGGCTTAAACCAATAACAGAAGGTAAATGGTCTATTAGTGAAATAATAGCTCATATTATGAATTGGGATCATCATCTTTTAACGGAAGTGCTCCCAGCAGTACGAAATGAAAAGGGAATAGAATTTCCTGATTTTGATTCGTTTAATAAAAAAGCATCTGAATATGCAACGTCTGGAATTTCAAAATCAAAACTTCTTGAAGAAACAAGGGATAGTAGAGAACAACTAATAAAAGAACTTAACGAGATGCCGATTGAAATATTAACTAAACACTTACCAACAAACGGCGTAACCCATTGCCCGCATACAGGAATTCCATATTCGCTTATATATATTGTTAAGGAATTTACAGATCATGATCATCACCACATAAGACAAATTACTCAATTTTTAAATGAAAATAATAAGGACTAATTGAGTTGTTATTTGATAAATGCAAAGTTGCTTCTTAATTTGATATAAAATGAAGGTTTTTGGAGTTTTTTATTGAATTTATTAATGGTCGGAATTAATTTAAAAGGGGGAAGAAGATGGATACATTAAAAAATCCATCCGGCTTTCAAATGCGGGAAAATACGAGAAGTTTCTTAGAAATAATAAATATAGAAACCGGCGGGAGAAGAACACTGGCAGAGTTTGATTATGTGATTGAGGCGCCTAATTGGACGCGTGATGACAAGCTTATTTATAACAGTGGAGGTCTTATTTACTCTTTCGACATCCATTCTCTTGAAAGCACTGTCATTGATTCGGGGTTTGCTAATTTTTGCAATAACGATCATGTATTGTCGCCTGATGAGGCCCATATTGCTGTGAGCCATCACACATTGGAAGATCGACATTCGCGTATATATATTTTGCCATTCGAGGGTGGGAATCCGACACTGATTACACCGATGGCACCTTCCTATTTGCACGGCTGGTCGCCGGATGGAACAACTTTGGCATACTGCGCTGAGCGTAATGGGCAATATGATATTTATACTATTCCCGCAACGGGAGGAGAAGAAAAGCAATTAACGGATACTCCGGGGCTGGATGATGGACCAGAATATTCTCCGGATGGCAAACACATATGGTTTAACTCAACGCGCTCAGGTCTAATGCAAGTTTGGCGTATGAATGCGGATGGCAGCGATCAGACTCAGATGACATTCGAAGAAAGTAATAATTGGTTCCCGCATGTTTCTCCGGATGGCGAAAGTGTGGCCTATATTACTTATCAAAAAGGCGATGTTGAGCCTGGCGATCATCCACCAAATAAAGACGTAGAACTACGTATAATGCCAAGTTCAGGCGGTGATTCTCGTTTACTAGTAAAACTATTTGGTGGGCAAGGTACAATCAACGTGAATTCTTGGTCACCGGACAGTAAGCACCTTGCTTTTGTAAGTTATGAACTTACGTGATTTATGAAAAATAAGATAGACCTAAGTAAAGCGCTTAAATAGATAGATTGAGTTAGAAATACATATAAAAGGGAGGAACGGCGGTATGAAAATTGGTGTATCAAGCTGGAGTATGAATAAGGAATTTATCGAAAAAGGAATGACGATGGTCGATTTTGTTCGTGTAGTGAAAGAGGAGTTTGGAGCCGACGCAGTTGAAATGGTTCATTGGATGGTAGGAGACTTGGATTCAGGAAGTGCAGAAAAAATGAGGTTTGCACTAGAGCAATTTAGTAATCCAGATAAAGATCCTGAGAAAATTCAACAAGCAATTGGTGGATTTATGGAAGTCATGGAGAATGTTAGTCTAAACAAACCTCAAAATTTGGATGATGTAAAGGCTGCCCTTGAAAAACATGGAGTTCAAGTACTTAATATGCCTATCGACTACGGCAATATTTCAGGTTTGGACGAAGAAAAACGCAAATCAGATTTAGAAGTTATTAAATCTTGGATTGATATTGCCGCTTATTTAGGAAGTAAAGGTGCAAGAGTCAATACCGGGCATCAACCTGAAGGTGTTTTCGACCTCAATATTACAGCTGACTCATATAGAGAGCTTGCTGAATATGCCGAGACTAAAGGGGTTGCTTTAGTATTGGAAAACCACGGAGGAATGTCTGCCGATCCAAAAAATATAATTAAGCTTTTTGAAATGGTTAATCATTCGAATTTCAGAGTATGTCCTGACTTTGGAAACTTTGAGCCAGATGTTCGTTACGAAGCAATTGATATGATCTTCAATGATCCAATTTTAGTTCATGCCAAAACATATGAATTCAATGCAGATGGAAGCCATGTCCAATTTGATTTTGGAAAGTGCATGGAAATCGCTAAAAAACATAACTATGACGGATACTACTCAGTAGAATTTGAAGGTCCTGGAGACCAAAGAGAAGGGGTCCAAAAAACAATCAACCTTTTAAAGAAATATAACTAAATGCATAAAATCGTCCTTCTTTGGGCGATTTTTTTTATATTATTGTGCTCTAAAAATTTAGAGGACACCTTGCTTGTATTAGAGCATCTATATGTTATGTGGGAATACATGGAAATGTATTTTATGTGGTACTTAATATAAAAAAAGGTCACAATAACATTATGTAAAAGGAGAGTAGTGTACAATGAATAGTAAGACTTTATCTGTAATTAGTCAGGATAATAACCATTGACGCCTTTTTTGTTACTAGTATTGAGACAGCGATTTTGTAACCATGATTGATATAGTTATCAAAAAATTGTAATGTATTCATTTAATTTCCGAGGTTTCAGAAGACGCAAATATATAGGAATCCATATCCATAGTGTGGAAAAATTAATGCTATAAAAGAATAAGGTAAGAATACTACAGCACTTGATGATATCTTGATGAATTTCCAAAAAATAAATCAAGAGAGGAGAAAATATGACTAATAAAGTAGGATGGAACTTTGACAACAGCTACTATTCAAAATTACCTAATTCACTTTTTACACCTACCAACCCAACGCCCGTACAATCACCAAAGTTACTCATTCTAAACCATCCGTTGGCTGAATCCCTCGGCTTGAACATTGAGTCACTGCAAAACGAAGATAGTGTAGCGGTGCTTGCAGGAAATGAGATTCCTGAAGGTGCTTCACCTATTGCCCAAGCGTACGCAGGGCATCAATTTGGGAATTTTACTATGCTTGGGGACGGCCGAGCTGTATTGTTGGGAGAGCAGATTACGCCTCAAGGTGAAAGGTTTGACATACAGCTAAAAGGTGCAGGTAGAACCCGCTATTCTAGAGGTGGCGATGGTAGAGCGGCGCTTGGCCCAATGCTACGTGAATATATTATTAGTGAAGCGATGCATGCTCTTCGGATTCCTACTACACGGAGCCTAGCGATAGCGACAACTGGTGAGACAATCCTTAGAGAGACTGAGCTGCCGGGAGCAATTTTGACTCGTGTAGCAGCTAGTCATCTACGCGTTGGTACTTTTGAGTACGTAGCGCAATGGGGTACGGTAGAAGACCTTCGAATATTGGCAGACTATGCGATAGAACGCCATTATCCGAGTATTGAAGCTGACGACAACCGATATATAGTCCTTCTTGAAGAAGTGATAAAGCGCCAGGCAGAATTAATTGCTAAATGGCAACTCGTTGGATTTATTCATGGTGTAATGAATACCGACAATATGACGATAAGCGGTGAGACGATTGATTATGGCCCATGTGCTTTCATGGATACGTACGACCCGGCAACCGTCTTTAGTTCAATCGATATTCAAGGGCGATACGCCTATGGAAATCAGCCGTATATAGGTGCATGGAATCTCTCGCGGTTTGCAGAAACGCTATTGCCGTTATTGGATAAAAACCAAGAGAAGGCGATTGAAAAAGCTCAGGAAAAGATTTCAAATTTTAGTACTGCGTATTATGCATATTGGCTTACCGGAATGAGAGCAAAATTAGGGATATTTAATGAAGAAAAAGAAGATGAAGCTTTAATCGAGGACCTGCTCAACATTATGAAAAATCAACAAGCTGATTATACGAATACTTTCCGCACTTTGTGGTTTGATACACGGGATAAGGATGCATGTGAATCCCCGGAGTACACTCAGTGGAAGGAAAAATGGCTTGCACGATTAGAAAGGCAGCCAGAAACAAAAGCGTCCTCAAGAGAATTAATGAAAAACAATAACCCTGCGGTAATACCTAGAAACCACCGTGTGGAAGCGGCATTAGAAGCGGCTGCAGACCATGGGGATTACAGTGTAATGGAGCGGCTTTTAGCTGTACTTTCAAATCCTTACGAGTACTCAAATGAGCAAGAAGAATACGCTAACGTTCCCGAGTCAAATACTCCTTATCGAACCTATTGTGGGACGTAGGCTGTGTTTTCTTGTTTGCCAGCTTCTCCTTAATAGTGGTAACTCCAGCAAAAAACGCTCACTCTGAGCGTTTTTTGTTAAAGTCAATTTTAGGATATGTTTTTACATGTTTATAATCGATTATTTTTCCATCTGTTCTTATGACTACAATATCCTCACCATAAGTAATGTGGGCACGATAATAAGGGTATACCTTCAAGGTAATTTCGTAAATCCCGCCAATTCCATTTGCTTGTTTGATTTTAAGGATTTCCGTTTGATAAGCAGCCCAAGTAAGACCTTTTGGTGCTGATTTGTCATTCTTATAAATAGCTTCAATCGCTTCACTTATCGGCTGACTCAAACTTAAAATTAATGCATACTTAAGTGATTCGGATAGTTCCGTATCTGTTTCGTTTATAGTTGCGGCATATGCAGTCGGAGGCAACTTTATCATAAGCAACAAAATGAATATCATTGAAATCTTCTTCATAACATCACCTGTTTTTTAGCTTTCTAAAAAACAGGGATAATATTCAACTAGCCTTCTTTTTTCATAATAAAACAAAGATGCCTACCGCTGCGTTTATCTTGTCGGTGAGAGAACCCTTCGTCACTTACATACGTACAGGTTCTGTCGATCGAAATATTCTCCTCTGGAATACCAGCCAGCATACATTGTTTCTTCACAGTTAGCTGATTATCGATGTGATATTTGTTCGTCTGTTCGTTATAGTAAATAAAATCATCAGCATAACCTAGATCTTTAAATTTTATATACACATCTTCATCGACTTCAAATTTTTCCTGGCTTAATGCAGGACATATTTGAACATGGAAATCATTTGGATGACAATTTTCTTCCTGTATTAAATGCTTAAAAAGCTTCAATGTGATTTCTTTGACGGAGCCCTGCCATCCAGAATGAATGACACCGACAACGCCAGTTCCTTCATGATAAAAAGTAACTGGAACGCAATCAGCATTAAAGCTGCATAACAAAACATCTGGCTCATACGTGTACAAGGCATCCGTGTCCGGAATAGCAGTTTCCATTCGGTCGGAGCCTCT
This sequence comes from Lederbergia wuyishanensis, assembly GCF_022900255.1. Taxonomy (GTDB): domain Bacteria; phylum Bacillota; class Bacilli; order Bacillales; family Bacillaceae_C; genus Lederbergia; species Lederbergia wuyishanensis. The sequence goes on along the minus strand of NZ_JALIRM010000002.1, from coordinate 19,649 downwards.
CCCTTTGTCATCAAAAGTAACCTGTTGGAAATTCGCACTATGAGTTTGCTTAGCGCACACAAAGTCATCAAGCCCACAATCCAAAAAGGCTGCCAACTTTTTACGATTTTCCAACACATCCTCAAGGTTATCACAAGCATGAAGAGCCATGTTATTGCTTTCTAACTGAGATTCGTCCTTTAACGTTATCCCAGCAACGATCTTTTCATTGTTTATATAAAGTTTTGTTTTCATATGATCACCACTTTAAAATATCGATTTATAATAATCTCCTAGCAAATACGAAATCCATTTACAATGAGGATGATTACGAATATTTTCGATTAAACCTTTGACGATAGCGGGACTGAGAGTCGGTTCTGTTAGCTGCTCCTTGAGTAGGATTAATGATTCCTTTTCGATGGATTCTTCCATTTCTTCTATTTTTTGATTGATTATTTCAACCAATTTTTCCTTCGTTACAACCTCATTGCTCGTGTATTCATTCAATTTTCTATAATCTTCTGAAACAAATGAGATCGTCATATATTTAGCCAAAATATTTGTTTTTTCCACAAGTGATTCAGCGAGCAAGTGAAAATCTAATGGTTCGTGTTCGGAGAAGAATAACTCGCCATACATTTTCATGAAAGCTTTTATGCAATAAATTAAATCATATTTTGTGTGTTTTACTTCCTCTCCATATAAACGTTCAATCATCGTTAATATCGCTTTTTCATGTAATTTATCATAATAGCGCATTTTTAAAATGAACTCGTTATTAAATGTCTGTGATTGTTCCTTTATAAAAATTTTAGCAAAATCCAAATGTTTATAAAAATAACTATAGGATGCATAGTAAATGTCATATAACAAGCGGTCATCTTTTGATGTTTTGACTATGTGGTCAATATCTGAGGTGATTTGCATCATAAAATGGTCGATTAATGTTAAAATCAATTCGTCCTTTGATTTAAAAGATAGATAAAAAGCACCTTTTGATATGCCGCAATGATCTGTTATTTGTTGAACGGATGTAGCTTCAAATCCTTGTTTTGCAAACAGTTCCAATGCCTTTTCCATAATTAATTGTTTTTTAATCATCTTTATTCTTTCGCTCCTATATTCCATTGTTGACAAATGACCGATTAGTCATTACTATAAGTGAATAGGTTAATAAAGTCAATTAGTGTGGGTTTGCATTTTTTAGAAAAAGAAAATATTGGGGGTATAGGTAAGCAGTGAAGGGTTTAGTCAATTTTGTATTGAAAAACAAATTAGCCGTGTGGCTCCTTACGATTATTATTACCGTATCTGGTATTTATGCAGGTACACGTATGAAAACAGAGACAATTCCTGATATAACCATTCCATATTTAATGGTAACGGGTGTTTATCCAGGAGCGACTCCGGAACAGGTAATGAAAGATGTGTCCATGCCTTTAGAGAAGGCAGCTGAAAATCTGGAGCATATAAAAGCTGTCTATTCTAATTCATATTCTAACATGTCAAGTATTCAAGTGGAATATGAATATGGGATTGATATGGATGAGGCGAAGCGTGCGTTGCAATCTGCGTTGGATGCAGTGACATTACCAGATGAGGTACAAAAGCCGACGATTACATCCATTAATATGAATATGATGCCAGTCGTGGCACTCAGCGTAAGTAGTGAAAAAGAAGATATTGTTGAATTAACCTCTACAGTAGAGGATATTTTATTGCCGAAAATCGAGAAGATTGACGGAGTTGCATCAGCAACCGTCACTGGTCAGCATGTTGAAGAAGTGGAGCTTGTTTATAATAAAGAAAAAATGGCTGAGCTTGGACTTACTGAAGATTCAGTAAAGCAAATGATTCAAGCGAGTGACATGTCTGTTTCCTTGGGTCTATATGAGTTTAAAGAAGGGGAACAAGCCGTTCGGGTCGACGGAAAATTTATGACCGCTAATGAATTAAAGAACATGCTCATTCCTGTTACCCCATCAGAAACAAATCCGTCTCCATTTGTAAAGCTTGATGATATCGCGAAAATTGAGGTAGTCGGAAAAGTAGAATCGGTTTCTAGGACAAATGGTAAAGACGCGATTGCTATTCAAATTGTTAAAGGACAACAAGCAAACACTGTGGATGTAGTAAACAGTGTGAAAAAATTAATTGATGAGGAAAAGGCTAAGATTGATGGTCTGATCATTGATGTTTCACTTGACCAAGGTAAACCAATCGAAGATTCGATAAAAACAATGGTCGAAAAAGCGTTATTCGGTGGATTAATTGCAGTATTAATTATCCTCCTATTCTTGCGTGATTTTAAATCGACTATAATTTCCATTGTATCCATTCCAGTTTCTATTTTTATGGCATTAATGATCTTAAATTGGTTGGATATTACGCTGAATATGATGACATTGGGAGCAGTTACGGTAGCTATTGGCCGTGTCATTGATGACTCGATTGTTGTCGTGGAGAACATTTATCGAAGGTTGCATTTAAAAGAAGAGAAACTAACGGGACGCGCACTCATTCGTGAAGCAACAATTGAGATGTTCAGACCAATTGCGTCATCTACCATCGTAACGGTTGCAGTTTTTGCGCCACTTATCTTTGTAGGTGGAATGGTTGGAGAGTTATTCATGCCATTCGCATTGACGATGACATTTGCGTTAGGAGCTTCATTAATTGTCGCGATTACAATTGTTCCTGCACTTTCTCACTTCTTATTTAAGAAAAAATTATATAGTGAGAAAACAGAAAAGAGTCATAAAGAAGCAGGGAAATTATCGAATTGGTATAAGGGAATTCTTAACTGGACATTAAATCACAAGGTCATTACATCGATTATTTCGATTTTGTTATTAGTTGGAAGCTTGTGTTTAACTCCACTCATTGGATTTAGCTTTATGGGCAGTGAAGAAGATAAAGTCATGTATTTAACATATACTCCAGCGACAGGTGAGCTAAAGGATGAAACGTTAGCTAACGTTGAAGCTGTAGAGCAAAGATTATTAAAACGTGATGATATTGATATCGTTCAATTATCGATAACCAATAGTGGCGATCCGATGGCTGCAATGATGGGTGGAGGAGGAAAAGGGGCATTAATGTACCTAATTTTTGACCCTGATATGAAAGACTTCCCTGAGGTTCGCAAAGATATTGAAGACCAACTTTCTAATATTGGTCAATCAGGAACATGGAAAAGTCAAAACTTCACATCAATGTCGATGGCATCGAATGAAGTCAGTTACACTTTTTATAGTGAAGATTTAGATAAGCTAAATAAAGCTGTAAAAATGGTCGAAGATGTGATGAAAGAAAATGATGGATTAGAAAAAGTCACATCAAGTACAGAAGATGCCTATGTTGAATATACTTTTATAGTAGAGCAAGATGAGTTGCTCCAATATGGCTTAACCACTGGACAAATTGTGATGATGTTAAGCCCGAATAAAACACAAGATGTATTAACGACGGTTAAAAAAGACGGCGAGACATTAAATGTAATAGTTCAACAAGAACAAAAGGAACAACCAAAATCAATTGATGATATTTTAAAAACGGAAATACGAACAGCAATGGGTACAACAATGAAACTTTCTGATCTTGTAAAAGTGGAGAAAGGGACTACCTTAAATACACTTGCGCGCAGTAAAGGTGAATACTACGCATCGGTTTCAGGAACAGTCATTGGTAATGATGTTTCCAAAGCTTCATCAGAAGTAGATAAAGAGATTGAAAAGCTAGATTTACCAAAAGGCGTTACATTGGATGTAGCGGGTGTAGCTGCAGACATGGCCGAAACCTTTACACAGCTTGGTGTAGCAATGCTAGCTGCGATTGCCATTGTGTACTTCATCCTAGTCGTTACATTTGGCGAAGGAACAGCACCATTTGCAATTCTGTTCTCACTACCATTTGCGGTCATCGGCTCATTTGTCGGTCTACTAATTGCGGGTGAAACGATTTCCGTATCGGTTATGATGGGTCTCCTGATGTTAATAGGGATTATCGTGACAAACGCCATCGTACTCGTAGACCGAATTGTTCGAATGGAGCGTGGCGGCATGAATATGCGCGAAGCGATATTGGAAGCAGGCGCCACTCGTTTACGTCCTATCCTTATGACGGCAATTGCCACAATCGGAGCATTAATTCCATTAGCGATTGGCGCAGAAGGCGGAGGCGGTATGATCTCAAAAGGCCTCGCAATTACAGTTATCGGCGGTTTAACAAGCTCGACATTATTAACACTCATTATCGTACCGATTGTATATGAAATACTATCGAAGATGCTTAAGAAAAATCGTAAAGAAATAGAAGAAAATTAATGGAAAGGTCCTGCAAGGAGACATCTCTTTGCAGTACTTTTTTTATTGGGGAAATAGAGAGGATTTTAAACTAGTTTATGTATATAATTGGTATAAAATTTAAATTTTTCCAATTATAAATCCGGAGGAATCATGAATAAAAAAATATGGTTGTATATAGTTGTTTTTTCTACATTTTTATTTTTGTTAATTGTTCCTTTGACACAATGGCAAAGCAAAAATAAGTATAATCGTATAAATGGGATTGAACATTTCTCTCCAGAGACATCAGATAGCCAAGGTCATTATCTTCTTTTTTATCCTACGGATTATCGTTTTTCTAAAGGATTTACATTAGTAAAAGAAGTGACCAATACTGGAGAAGTCGTAAAACAGTACAGAATTTTTGATGATGACTTTGGAAGAATGATTCCACACCAGAAACCGAATGATATGAATCAATTATATATTTCCTTTTTTGGCGGTATGGGTGGTGAATATTATTTTACCTATGATATTCAAAAAAATATATTTAAAAAAGTGAATGTTGATTATCTGGAAAACCAGGTTGGAGTTGACCATATAGAGCACTATGGAGATGATATTGTTTTTCAGACGCTAGCATCACATAAAACGGGCGACCAACGCTATAATGAAAATTTCGATGGCTTCAAAGTGTCAATTTCAAACGCTACTACACAACAAAGCATCGAAACAGATTATCATCGGTCTCCACTTTCTTCGCCAATCTTACATTTTGGAGGAAAGATTTTATATGCGACAGCAGGGACAGTCGGAGATGAAGATGAATACGAATATCATGGAATTGGAGTTACAGACTTAAATAAGGAATCTATTACATACGAAACTTTTAGCGCAGATAACGTTGATTTAACCCCTCTTTTTTCAACGGATAATCATGCTTATATACTCGGAGCAAATGGGAAGATGTATGTATATGATCAAGATTTTCAGTATAAGGTATTTGAGCCTTTTAAAAATGAACCGACACAAGATTATTACATTTATGGAGATGGACAGTTGGCTTTAGATGAACATAGAATTTTATATTGTTTAAGCGGTGAAGAAGATAAGCATTCATTAGGTATTTTCCATTTAAAAGATGAACCGGTATTTGAGCTATTTAACCAAGAATTTGCTAATACGGACAGCTGGTATGAGCTCTTATATCAGAACGCTGAAGAAAAAGAAATCTATGTAAAAGAGATGAGTAATGCTAAAAGCAAGAATCATATAATCGTTTTAGATAGTGAGAGTCTTGATGTAAAAACTAAGTTTCCTGTTAGTGATAATCATTTACTAGATTTTATTGTAAAAATTAAATGAAAAATTCTTCGAGCGACAATTACTCGAAGAATTTTTCATTACTATTAACCTTTTAAAATATCATCAATTTTAGCTAATTCTTCTTCACTAAATTCAAGATTGTTTAATGTTGCAACATTATCTTCAATCTGACTTACGCGACTAGCTCCGATTAGGGCGGATGTTACTCGTCCACCACGAAGTACCCATGCAAGTGACATTTGAGCAAGCGATTGACCTCTTTCAGCGGCAATATCATTTAATTGGCGAACCTTTTGAATCACATCTTCAGTGATGTGGTCTTTTTTCAAGAAACTTGTTGGGTTCGCTGCACGTGAATCTTCAGGAATACCACCTAAGTATTTGTTCGTTAACAGCCCTTGTTGTAATGGGCAGAATGCAATCGAACCTACACCACTTTCATCCAAAACATCTTGCAAGCCATCTTCAATCCAACGATTTAGCATGGAGTAGCTTGGTTGGTGGATTAACAATGGTGTTCCTAAATCATTTAAAATTCGAACTGCTTCTTCTGTTTGCTCTGGTGAGTAGCTTGAGATTCCAACATATAATGCTTTACCTTGTTGCACAACTTGATGAAGAGCTCCCATTGTTTCTTCAAGTGGAGTGTTTGGATCTGGACGGTGAGAATAGAAAATATCAACATAGTCCAAGCCCATTCGTTTCAAACTTTGATCAAGACTAGAAATCATATACTTTTTCGATCCCCATTCACCGTAAGGACCATTCCACATCCAATAACCCGCTTTTGTAGAAATGACCATTTCATCACGGTAGGGTTTAAAATCTGTCGCCAGCATTTGACCAAACATTGTTTCAGCTGACCCAGCAGGAGGTCCGTAATTGTTTGCAAGGTCAAAGTGTGTGATCCCTAAATCAAAGGCTCTTCTAAGCATAGCGCGGCCATTTTCATATGTATCAACACCACCAAAGTTATGCCAAAGACCTAGTGAAATGGCTGGAAGTAAAAGTCCAGAATTTCCTGTGCGGTTGTATTTCATAGTGTCATATCTTTTGTCATCTGCAATATAAACCATCAATTATTCTCCTTTATTCTCATTTTAGTTTAGGATTTGGAGACTTCCACATAATTTCTCCATCTATGAACAGGCTGCCAGTTTAATAGCTTTTTTGCCTTTTCATTGCTAAATAGCGTTTCAAAACGATTTAATTCTTTTTTGAACTCTTTTACATTTGGATAAACGAGCTCCATCAACTGCTTACTTTCAATATCCATACTTGATTCATCATTTGCTATATTTAACGCAACAGACCCAAGTCCATCCGTTTCAACAGCAAGTCGATACGCTGTTGCGGCATCTCTTGAATCAATATAACTCCAAAGAATCGTTTTTCTTTGCTCTGGGACACGTATAAAGCTTGGGAAGTTAGCATACATCTCAGGAGTTATGACATTTCCTAAACGCATAGAAACGACTTGCATTCCAGTTCTCCGATGAATCATATCAGCTGTTTGTTCATTCACAATTTTGGATAATCCATAACTATCTTCTGGTAATTGCGGATGTTCCTCATCGATTGGTACATATTTTGGCTCTAATGAGTTCCTGGTAAAAACGATACCATAGGACGACTCGCTTGAAGTGATAACCGCCTTTTTAATGCCTAAATTACCAGCAGCTTCTAAAATATTGTACGTGGACATGACGTTGTTTTGAAAAGTCACTTCATTCGGATGTGAATACGCGACCGGAATAGCAGCAAGGTGAACGACCGCATCTGCTCCAACCAAAACCCCGTGTACTTCTCCAAGGTTTGTTAGATCCGTAATGACAGTCCTGCAAAGCTCCTCTTTTGGCTTTTTAGTGTCTGCGTTGACCACTTCATAGCCGTTATTTAAAAACTCTTTTATTACTGAAGGTCCTAATAGACCACTTCCACCAGTTATGACGACTTTTGGCATGTTGATCACCTCTCGATTAGGCATACATTAAAACGCTTACTCACTTCGAAGTATAGGTGTTTATAACATTTAATACAAGTAGTGAAATATTTTTGATATAATAAAAGATAGGTTATTTACTATAATATTTATAGTTACTATTTACTTTTAGGGGGATGCAGTAATGCAGGAATTAAAGGAAGAACTAGTAATAGAATGTTCAATTGAAAAGGCTTTAAATATCATTGGCGGCAAATGGTCTTTTCTTATTTTGAAGCAGCTTTTCGAAGGAACAAAACGTTTCGGCGAAATCCAAAAATCAATTCCCAAAATTAGCCCAAAGGCCTTAACAGATACGCTGCGCCACTTAGAAGAAAATGAAGTAGTCATACGCAAAGTGACCCCAACTGTTCCTGTTACGGTAGAATATTCCTTAACAGAGAAAGGACAAGCGTTACATAAAATATTAAAAGAAATGAAGATTTGGGGATCTCAATGGGCTTAGGTATGTTATGGCGAGATTAAGAATACGAAATGTAAATATATCCTATCATCGTATTGTTTAATGTACGACTCCCGTTGTAATGACCAAGTTATATAGTGTTTTATTAAAAAAGCGTAGAGACAACCTACCTGTAAATAGGGCTCTACGCTAACTTATTTTAAAAAATTACCTCATCCGGATCTGATCCAAATCGGTGGTTTTGATTCATTTGATCAATTGCCTTCATGTCTTCTGCAGATAAAGTAAAGTCGAAAATATTAGCATTCTCTTGTATGCGCTCTTTGCGTACAGACTTAGGAATGACTACAACTCCGTGTTGCAACTCCCAGCGAAGGACGATTTGAGCTGGTGTTTTACCATGTTTTTCAGCTAACTCCGTAAGTTGTGGCAGGTCTAGGTTTCCTTTCATGATTGGAGACCAAGCTTCTAATTGAATTCCTGCATTTATGCAATATTGACGAAGCTCCTGTTGATTAAGCAAAGGATGGAATTCCACTTGGTTCACTGCAGGAATAACATCGCTGTTTTGTTTAAGCGTTTCTAAATGATGAATATTGAAGTTACTCACGCCGATTGCACGAATATATCCGTCTTTCTGCAGCTTTTCAAAAGCCTTCCACGTTTCAACGAACTTCGTTTTTCCCGGCCAGTGAATTAAATATAAATCAATGTATTCAAGACCAAGCTTCTGGCGACTTTCTTCAAAAGCACGTAGAGTAGATTCGTAACCTTGATCAGAGTTTGCTAGCTTTGTCGTAATAAAAAGCTCCTCACGCGCAATCCCGCTTTGCTTAATTGCAGTTCCAACTCCAGTTTCGTTACGATATCCAGCTGCCGTATCAATCGAACGGTAGCCTGCCTCTAATGCATATTGAACAGAGTTAATCACTTCGTCTCCGTCCTCTACTTGAAAGACGCCGAGTCCAAGCCAAGGCATATGTACTCCATTGTTTAAAACCGTATAATCCTTGATATTTTGAATAGTCATTGTTATTCCTCCTCATCAAGTAATCCCTTTCATTGTATAAGACAACTATGAAAATTGTAAGTAGTGAAATCTTTTTGTCTAGGTATACTTTTTGTAACTAACTTACCTTGAAGTAATTATCATGTTTCATCGCTATCACTGATTTTTGCAATATAGTCGATAAAAAAATGAAGTAGCATTACAGGGATAATAGAATGTAAACACATATACAGAACAGCAAAAAACAAACCAACGATACTTGTTCTTACTACATTACTGAAACCTTGGTATGTATGGGCGAGTCCAAAAATTATAGATGAAATGATTAATACAGCCCATATTGATAATGATGGGAATAAATGAGGTATAGCAAAGATTAAAAATCCACGGTAAATGATTTCCTCTGTAATTCCCGCCGTCCAGGAAACAAACGTCCAAACTTTTTTATCTTCTTTCGTTACAGGCATGATATCCGCAAATTTACTTTTCTCTAAATCTCGCTTTGTTGCTTTTATAATTTCTTGTTGTATTTTTTTACTTACTTTAGAACCTACAAAATAATAGATAAGTAGGAGGGTGTATAAAATAGCAATGCCAATCACGATATAGGTAACCCAAGTTCCTAATGGATCAGTATCCAATGTAATGCCCCTTAAGCCAATATCGTGCCATGTTAAAGGTCCAAATATCACTAAACCAAGTATGACCAATGTGGGAATCCACAGACCTACCATTACTTTTTTATAATATTTTGTACGTTCATTTGGATTCCTACGGACTCTTTCTTTAAATTTTTGATAATCAAAGTAGCCATAAATAGGTTCGTAAAGAAAAAGAAATGTAATAACCAGCCAAATAATAATGTCCATGTTCATTTCTCCTGTTTAACAACAATTTCGTGCAACTTTTTTAATATTTCATGGTATTTTAAAAGATCCTCTTTTGACAATTGCAAAAAGTATTTTTCCAAAACCATTTCGTCTACTGCCTTTAGTTCTTTATAAAAATCGTCCCCTTTGTTATCTAACAAAACAAATACTTCTCTTCGATTATCTATATTGACTTCCCTTTTAACATACTGTTGTTTTTCTAGTTTTCGAATAAATTGGCTTGCTGCACTCGGGGTAGCATTAATAATTCCTGCAATTTCGTTCATTGTCAGTTTTTTACGTTTATGCAAAATGTTTAAAACGAGCGATTGCTTAGAAGAAAGGTCGTGCTCGTCTAATATTTTTTTGTATTCGTTTATAAAAACAGACTTAATTTCTTCAGAAAACTGATTGGCCTCTAATAATATTTTTTTCAGGTCCATTTTTTATTCCCTCCAATCATTAAATTATGTTAATATTTAACTTAGATAAATATTTAAGTTTACTTAAATGTTATACGAAATACTTTAATAAATCAACTCGAAAAGAGGATTTAGAATGAAGGTCTATATTATTGTCATCGAAATCATATTAATTAGTTTCTTAATTTTTAGAGTGTATAAACTATCAAAAAGCTATAAGAAGCTTGGAAAGGAAAAATCCTTTATTGAAAAGGTCGAAACGGTTCTTTCGGAATCACTTCCAAAGCCAGTGGCGATGATTGTAACTAGAGAAATCACGATGTTTTATTATTTGTTTTCAAGGAAGTCCAATAAAGGGATGGTTAGTCCTTATTCTTATCATAAAAACGTCGGGTATAAGGGCATTCTAATTGTTTTATTAACCGTCATTCTACTTGAAAGTGTGGGTCTATTTTTCCTTTTTCATAAATGGAGTCCACTCATCTCATGGATTCATGTGGTCTTAAATGTATACGGTGTCCTTTACCTGATTAGTGATTACCGTGCAATCGTTCAGCTTCCGATTTTACTTCAAAATAGTGAGCTTTTTATTAGAGTAGGATCAAGAAGACAGATTACAATCCCTTTAAATCAGATTGCCTCTATTAATGGCGGAGGGAAGTTTTTTGAAGAAAAAAAGAATAAAGATGTCTTTAAAGGGGTTTTACTTGAGTTCGACACCCCTCAATTTGAAATTACTCTCAAACAACCGATTACAACTACTGGTATTCTAGGAAAAAAGCAAGAGATTATGAAAGTGTACATGACAGTGGATGACAAAGAGAAATTCAGACGAGCCTTGAGTGTGGGGATGGGGCGCTTGATATAAGAACTGTTAACAAGAAAAAAGTCACTCCATATTAATGGAATGACTTCATATTAGGAAGTTCCTTTCATTAAGTGTACAGCTAATAACATCAAAAAAGAAATCCCCACCATACTTACGACCCACATCCAAGCCAATTGCATATTTCCGGAATCAATCGCAATATAGATCGCAGTTGGAATCGTTTGGGTTTTACCAGGGATGTTTCCAGCAAACATTAATGTCGCTCCAAACTCACCTAATCCTCGCGCGAAACTTAAAATGGCCCCTGAAATAATGGCTCGATGTGCAAGAGGAATGGTGATAAATGCAAATAGTTTGATTTCATTCGCTCCATCTACACGTGCTGCATTTTCAATATCATAATCTATTGATTCAAAACCTGCTTTCGCAGATTGATACATTAGCGGGAATGCGACAACGGTAGAAGCGAGAACTGCTGCCCACCACGTAAACATAATCGGTTGTTTAAATAATGTTTCTATTAATTGTCCAACAGGGCTATTTCGTCCAAATATCACAATGAGTAAGAACCCAACAACAGAAGGCGGTAATACTAACGGAAGAAGGAATGTTGTTTCTAAAAAAGTCTTCCCTTTAAAATTTTTATTCGACATCATCTTTCCGAATAGTAATCCTAAAATTAGTACGATGATTCCTGAGAAAGTAGCGACTTCTAATGATAGTTTAATAGGTGCCCAAAAGTTGGTGGCCATTTTAATTATTTCAGTCCTTTAAATCCATACTTTTCAAAAATTTCGATTGCAGTTTCGTTTTGAAGAAATTCGTATAATCGTTGTGCTTCTTTTTGGTGTGGACTATCCTTAATCACTCCGACAGGATAAATAATCGGTGCGTGAGTACTTTCTTTCGCTGTTGCCACGATGTTAACTTTCGATGAAATGAATGCGTCTGTTTTATACACAATCCCTGCGTCAACATTGTTTGTTTCTACATATGTAAGAACCTGTCGTACATCTTTGGCATATATGATTTTCTTTTCAAGCTTTCCCCATAGTTTTAAGTTTACTAATGTTTCCTTTGCATATTGTCCAGCAGGTACAGCTTCAGGGGTACCAATGGAAATTTGCTTAGCATTAACTAGGTCTTCAAAAGATTTAATACCTTTATTTGAACCCACTGGTACGACTAGCACAAGTTCATTTCCAATTAAATCTATTCCTTGCTCTTGATTAATGCGTCCGTCTTCTACCAATTTATTAAACTTGTCTTCTGCAGCAGAGAAGATGAGATCTACAGGTGCGCCTTGAGAAATTTGCTGTTGAAGTGCACCAGAAGCTCCAAAGTTAAAGTTTAATTTTATATGAGGATTTTCCTCTTCGAAGATTAGTTTGATATCATTTAATGCATTTTGTAAACTTGCTGCAGCTGAAATGGTTAGCTCCACATTCGTGTCGAATGTGTGGGAATTATTGTTCGAACACCCAAGCGAAGTTAGTATAATAATTAATATGGGGATAAGTCGTAAGTACGCCTTTTTCATCTTTAATATCCTCGTTCTATCTATTTATAACTTATTATAGAACTAAAAAGAGTATAAAAGAAGTCGAAAGACAGTGTTCAATTTGTACAAATATGCCCCTTGACATTTTTTATGATGTAAAATAATATTTATTTATTAATCAATAAATAAAAGGAGTTATACAATGGTTGCTCGTGAAGACAAAAAAGAACTTATATTAGATAATGCTGTTGGCATTTTTGCGGAAAATGGATATTACAAAGCAACTACCGCCCTTATAGCCAAAGCGGCAGGAGTAACGCAACCATACGTTTTTCACTTTTTTAAAAATAAGGAAGAACTTTTTATTGCGGTTATTGATCGGGCATCTAAGCGAATTTACGAAGCTTTTTCTGGGGTGGATGCACCCGCGGACCAATTGATGGATACGATGGGGCATGAATTTATGAAAATGATGAAGACACATAAAGATGAAATCATCTTAGTGATGCAGTCGCACGCCATTTCAGAAACAGTTATCCGTGATCATGTTAAGGAAAAATTTCGGCTTGTACATGAATTAGTCACGGAAAAGTTAAAAATGGCAGGCTATCCAAATCCCGAAGCAGGTGCTACTCAATTTTTAGGTATAGGATTTTTGGTTACAGTGGCACAGGTATTGGAATTACCGCAATTGCTTTGTTTTGAATGAAGTAATAAAGGCAGAATAATATATTCTGTCTTTTTTTTACAAAGCATTATTTATTGATTGATAAATAAATATTGAGAGGGTGTAAGAAGATGAAAGCTGTTTTAAAATCGTTTGTCAAAATGATTAGTAAAGAAAAGCTGTTAGTCACGGTATCCATGATTGGCTTTTTACTAGCTGCAATCTGTGCCTCCTACGTCGCTATATTTGGAGCAACTATCCATCCTGAAGGAAACATGCAAAGTGCATTTTCCTTTAACGCTGCAATTGCTATCTTTACCTTGTCCATGGCCGCATTGCTACAAGTATCTGGATTGAACATGAGCAGTCGAAGATGGATTCGTTGGGGATTAGTCGTAACTACTCTAATAGGATATGGAATCGAAACGATACAGCATTTTCGAGGTTTTAATCCTAGATACACACAGGTTGGTACTACCATGGATATATTTGTCGGGACGTTCTTCGGAATAATATCTTTAGTGCTAATTACCTTGACCGTCATCGTTGCTGTTTCATTTTTCCGAATAAAGGATGAGAATCAACATCCATTTCTTACGCTAAGTATCCGTTATGCCTTTTTATCTACAATGGTTTCCTTCGCAGCTGGCATTTGCATGTCCGTTCTTCAAAGTCGATATACGGGAGCGGATGGAAATTTCATCGTTTTACATGGATTAGGATTTCATGCTCTCCAGACACTTCCTATCTTGGGATGGTTAACTGAAAGAGCAAAGTTTAACGATAAACGAGCTCGAGTTCTTATACATGTAGGCAGTACCTTTTGGTTGATTTCTATTATACTGATCGGAGTTCAAACAATTCTCGGACGTACAATATTTGAAATGAGTGTATTGGCTATGCTAGTGGTCATTGCTCTACTAAGTTGGTTGGCGACGTCGGTTGTTTCCTTTTTGGGTGCGGTAAAATATTTCTCGTCAAAAGGTAATGAGGCTGAGATAAATTTAAATGTATGAATAAGGATTCCTGTAAAACGAGCAACGAATTGCCCTTTCAATGGCAATCATTTCTCCCTTATTCCCACTCCGTCATTGTTTCGCTATAATAGGTAAGTATGTTGATAATGATAGATGATTTCATCATTTGATATAAGCGGAACATTTTTTAGGAGGGACCAGCATGACGAACATAAAAGGTGAGAGCTTTATTGCCGATATCCATCAATTAGATGCAAAAGGCTCAGGGCAGGCGGTCGTGTGGCGAGAAAATGAACTTGGGAATCCGAAGAAATTAAAGTTGACGATTCCTTACGCTCTTCCAGGTGAAAAAGTACGTGTCACTGTGGAAAGACCATGGGTAAGAAGATGGAAAGCGAAGGCGGATGAAATATTAGAGGTTCATCCTGAAAGAATCGGACCAGCATGTCCTCATTTTGAACTTTGTGGAGGCTGTGTTTGGCAGCATTGGGATTATTCCGGGCAATTGAAGCAAAAAACGAATCATGTAAAACAAGCAGTTGAAGCTCAAGGTTTTGATCCAGCTCTTGTTCGGGATACGATTGGCATGGAAGATCCTTGGCATTATCGTAATAAAATGGAGTTTACGTTTGCTCCGGATGGGACACTAGGTTTGCATGAACAAGGAAATTTCCGCAGCATTATTTCATTAGAAACATGTCTCATTGCTGGTAAAGACATGGTGGAAGCCGCAATGGAGGTAGCAAAGTGGGCACTCGAACACAAATTAAGTGGGTACGATAAAGATGCACATGAAGGCTTGCTTCGCCACTTAATGGTTCGACAATCTTTCGCAACAGGGGAAATAATGCTAGCGCTGTTCGCTACAGAAGCTCCTTTTGGCCATCTTGAAGGATCAGTGAAAGATTTAGTTCAAAGAGTTGAGAAGAATTTTCCACAAGTGAAAAGCTTACTGTGGCTAGAAAACACTCAATGGGCTGACAGAACTCAAGCTGAAAAAACACATGTATTAGCTGGAAGAGATTTTATTTATGATGAGTTACTTGGATACCGTTATCGTCTTTGGTTTGATACCTTCTTCCAAACAAACCCTACACAGGCGCAAAAATTAGTTGAACTTGCACTGGAAATGGGTAAACCGAAAAAGACAGAAAAGATGATTGATCTATTTTGTGGAGTCGGAACTTTTTCACTTCCATTTGCAAGCCAGGTGGCTAAACTTGCAGGAATTGAAATTGTAGAAACTTCCATTGAATCTGCAAAACGAAATGCGGAGGACAATGGCATTTCCAACACATATTTCTTAGCAAAAGACGCAAGATTAGGGATTGACCAAGTACTAGAGACATTTGGAAAACCGGAATTGCTACTCCTTGACCCACCACGCTCGGGGGCCGGCGGAAAGGTTATGCGCAGAATTGGGCGCTCCAAACCAGAACGCATAGTCTATGTATCTTGTAATCCGGATACGTTCGCGACAGATATTAAGGAGCTCATTCCTTTTGGTTATCAATTAGAAGTCGTTCAACCAGTAGATCTATTTCCACATACATGGCATGTTGAGTGTTGTGCCTTGCTTACGTATGTAGGTGAATAACCAAAATAATCTCTCTCAATCCGACCCTGAATTCGTGAAAATAAACTTTTCCGATTTCTGGGTCTTTTTCTGTCCAATCGCTTGTCTTGTCTCACTTTCCTATCTCCAACATTTTGAGAGAACTTTTTTTAAAACTAAATAAAACCAAACGACTAATTTGAATCGAAAATCGGCAATTTTGAGGGTTTGCCTGGTAACTTTATTTTAACGGAGATTGTGGAATAGGAGATTGGGGAGGGGGTTAGGAGGAGTTTCATATTAATCACATAGTAGAAAAATTCGAATTAAGTCAGGTGATTGGTTTTTTACCATCAAACATACTGACGATTGTTTAAATGTTAAAAACGAATATATATATCTTGTCCGGAGCATATTTGGAATAACTTGCAAATATCTTGGTATTAAAGCTACAGCAAAGGAGGTCTATCATGCAAAATCAGCCTCAACTGCCAGGTCACGTTAGCGTGGATCAGTTTAACCAAATGTTAATTGCACCTGAATCGTTTGCTGCACAACCGGAATCCCTCACAGAGCAAATATTTATTGAACGATCACTCACTGAAAATAGATTTTGGCTAAGAATCATGAAGGAGCATGCTTTGTTTTTGGGTGAAGGATTTAACCGGAAAGATACTCATCTAATTCAACAAACAGATAGGTTTCATTATTACTTTGAACAACAAGAAAAAAAGGCTTATCAAGTTCCAAACAATGTGACATTAGTGAGGAAATTAAACGAGGAAAGTATAGAGCTGGTTTCTGGGTTTCGGAATTTTAAAAGGAACCTCCTTATATTAATCATTAATTGCAAAATAAGTGGTTTTAATTTCCCTTTGCTTGTTGACCATATTGCAAGGGAAGCCGAATATTTTATGCGGACACTCAAAAAGTTTAATCAAGGAATATTGGACCCTATACAGGATGCAATTATCAGTGAAAATATATTTTGGTTACGAATTATGATGGAACACTCCCGCTTTATTGCTTCTCTTCTTGATCAGTCAGAAAGAAACTTGGTTAAGGCAGCCTTAAAATTTGGGGATGATTTTGAAATACTGTTGAACCAAGCAAGAGATGTGGAATCAATGTTATACCGGAAACAGCCGACTTACCCAATTATCGGAAAAATGAATAAGGATAGTGAGAGTGCTGCCCAGGAAATCCGTGACTTTAAGCAGGCTGGTCTGGACCTCATTAAATCCTGCCAAATTAGGAACGTGATTAATCCTTTATTAGCTGATCACGTTTTAAGGGAAGCTAACCACTTCCTTTATATGATTCATATTTTAGAAGAAAGATTAAATACAAAAAAGATGAATGAACAACACTTATAATATAAGGTTACTAAAATGAAGGAGATCTATTATGGCTAAGATAGGAAAAGATGATTTTTTCAATGGTTTTGTCCCGCATCATAATCATGGTTCCGTTGATTACACTTCAATGGAAGCTGGCCATGTTCATCAGTGTTTGGATGTCACTTCTCCTCCAATTCCTACTCAGGATGGCAGCCATATCCATTATACTGAGGGATATGTTGTCTATGAAGATGGGCATAACCATCATTATAAGGCTTATTCAGGACCAGCTATTCCAGTAGGAAATGGTATGCATGTCCATTACTATGATTTTTACACAACCGAAGACGCTGGACATAGGCATCATGTAAAGGGCGTTGACCAACCTGCCCCTGGTAATCGATAGTATTGTGTATAAAACAATGGAAAGGTTATGCACAGGATAGGTCGTTCCGAAGCTAAACGTAAAGTCTTAAGAAGCTCATTCCTTTTAGTTATAAATTAGACATCGTTCAACTAGTAGTTTTATTTCCACACACTTTGCATGTCGAGTGTTGTACATTGCATACGTATGTAGGTGAATAACCCAAAAAAACATTTCTTAACCCGACCCTGATTTCGTGAAAATAAACATTTCCGATTTCTGGGTCTTTTTCTGTCCAATTTCTTCTCTTGTCTTGCTTTTTTCTATTTTTCCTTGTTCAACAATTTTAGAAAACTTTATTTTATTTGAGGAAAAAGAATAAAAGTAGCCGGAAAAAGGGGAAGATTGAGCAATATCTTTATTTAACTATGTTAGGTTAAAAATCACTGTTAGCCGGAAATTTGCTAAGACCAGGCTATCGTAATAGAGTAGATTCCCATACTCTTAAACTTCAGATATGTTAAAAAATCAATACCAAGTTTTATAGAATGCCTTCTAATAAAATATCTCCACTCTAATTCAATAACCAAATCTCTTATATAAAGAAGTAAAAAGTATTTCAGTACTTAGTAGAGTAGGATTTCTTTTTTCTTGTTAAGGCTGTTAATTGTTCAAAAATACTTAAATGAAAAATGCTATAATTGACTAAATTCCATATGTTGGAGGAGTTATAGTTGAGTGAAAATATTACAATCCGGCCAGCAACAAACGATGATACCCAAGCGTTATACATAATCATGAGACAGTATATCGTTGATTTCTATCAACAACCAGAACCCAATGAAACTGATTTAAAAAGCTTAATTCAGCACTTATTGGAGCATCCTTCAAGCGGCATGCAGTTTGTGGCTATAGAAAATGATAGATTAATAGGATTCACTACTTTGTATTTCACTTTCAGTACGTTAAAAGTGAAGAGACAAGCCGTATTAAATGACTTATTTGTTTCCCCGCAAGAAAGAGGAAAAAAAGTTGGTGAAAAGCTATTTGAAACATGCTTGGATTACATTCGGAAACATCAATTTTCTTCAATGACTTGGGAAACAGCAAAAGATAATATCATAGCTCAATCTCTCTATAATAAAATGGGTGGAAAACAATCGGAATGGTTATGTTATGAGATTAATTAAGTTAGCGGGAGAACATAGCATGGAAATCGAAGAAGTATTAGTTGAATATTTCAAAGCATGGAATAAAGGCTTTATCACAAAAAATGGATATGAAATTAGAAGGTTCATGTCTAAACAGTTTGTTGGCTTTTGGGCACAATCTAACATTATTCAACCAGACCCTTATTATCATGATTACGATCTCGACGGTGTTTTAAAGCAAATGGACCATGCAGAAAAAAGTTTTGAAGCAGTCTCTATCACTGAACGCAATAACGGTGAGGAATGTTTAGTCTTAGGGAAAGAAACAAATGTCATTAGTGGATTGCCTTATACTGCTCAATGTATGTTTGTTTGGAGAAAAGAAAATAATGAATGGAAACTATTAAGAGAATATATTGAATTGGAGAGATGATGACTATGTCAAACGCCAAACCATTCCTAATGTTCCAGGGAAATGGAGAAGAAGCAATTAATTTTTACATTTCTATTTTTGAGGATTCTGAAATTACAAGCTTAAATCGTAGAGGTCCAGAAGGGAGCAACATGCAGGCCACTTTTACTATAAAAGGCCAAGAATTCATGTGTAATGATAGCAGTATTAAACATGGTTTCACGTTTACTCCTTCCTTCTCAATCTTTATAACTTGCGATTCCGAAAATGAACTCGACGAGCTTTATGGAAAACTGTCCGAAGGTGGAGCTGTATTAATGCCTTTGGGTGAGTATGGATTTAGCAAGAAGTTTGCATGGGTGAATGATAAATATGGTGTTTCATGGCAACTGAATCTTCCAGAATAAAAAATGTACCCAAGGAAATCAAAATCCTGATGTGACCCCTAAAAGTTAGAGTTTCATATTACGCAGCTAGTTGGCTGGTGTGAAGACGGTATTGAACCGGACTCATGCCAGCCAGTTTTTGCTTAATCCGGTTATTGTTGTAATACT
>NZ_JALIRM010000001.1 GCF_022900255.1 Lederbergia wuyishanensis | reverse complement strand
TCCATCTTTACAGATCCTGTATTCAGAGACGCAATGGTATATATGAATAAGCTATACCGTGAAAGACTTCTTGACCAAGATACATTGACTCAAACGCTTGACCAAGTAAAAGAAAAAGTTACAACAGGACGTTTTGCAGTATATGCATCCAGCAGTCCAACTGAAAATGCAAGCTTTGCCCATACACAATTGAAAGCACAAGATCCAGATGCTGGTCTTAAGATGATCTGGCCAATCCATAAAGAAGGATTGAACAAAGAAAACATCACTCCTGGAACGTGGAACCAGCTTGGCTGGAACGTAAGTGTCATTACAAAAGCAGCAAAAAATCCTGAAGCCATCTTTGCATTCCTTGACTGGATGGTAGGTCCTGAAGGACAACGTACAATTTTCTGGGGACCTGAAGGTCTATACTGGGATGGAACACAATCCGTTAACGGCATTGCAGAAGCACCAGTATTCACAGACAAATATTTAACAGATGTTGAAAATTTATCGAAATTAATGAATACGACAAACAGCTTCCAATGGGTAGGAAACACCGTATACATCGACAAGTCAAAAACGGCATATGAAATGGAGTTACCAGAAGATCAACAAAACTGGGAAACAAAATATCAAATGAATATCACTTGGAAGACACAAGCAAATGGTACAGAGTTCTCTAACCTTTCTCCGCTTCCTGAATCAGAAGAAGGTTTAGCAGAGCAACGTGTCAACGATATCTATGACGAAGCAAGAGCGAAAGCCCTTCATGCGAAGAATGAAGAAGAAGTGCTAAAAATTCTGGACCAAGCAGAAAAAGATGCTCAAGCGGTTGGATATAGTAAAATGCTAGAATTCAAAACGAAAAAATGGCAAGACAACAAAGCAAAAATGGCTGGTAACTAATTTGCCATATAAAAAGGTCTTTTCCACTATTTTAATAGTGGAAAAGACCTTTATTTTGCGTATGGAAATTCTAATTATAAATAGGACTCTACTATTTTCTTTACCCTTTCTATTCCTTCCCACATATCTCCCGGGCCATCGTAGATTATATTAATCGGCCCGTTATAGTTCGTAGCAGCTAAACGATCTAAGCATTTACGGAATTCATCTTCATCTGGAACCCCTTCTGAATCCATTTCAGGCTTAGCATGAACAGATTGGCTAAATGGTAATATATTTTCAATCTCCTCATATTTCGTTTCGCCTTTGAAATTACCGAAATCTGCAATAAGCCCTAATTCTTCATTACAATTTTTAACTAATCGAATACAATTTTCCGCCGTGGAAGTAAGTGAATGAAAATTTTCAGTGATAATTCGCACTTCAAGTCCTTTGGCGAATTCTATTAGATTATTTAATATGTCTGATGAACGTTCTAGAGCTGCTTCGTTGTTTGGAGATGCGTCACCAGCGATAATTCGTATGTGTTTTGCCCCAGTTTTACTCGCAATCTCAATCCATTTTTTAATAAGATTTATATCGGCATTTCTACGAACTTCATCATCAGAAGTAATATCTCCATAATCCAATAAAAGAGTGTTGAATGAGATATTGGCCTCAGTACAAGCATTTTTTAACTTTTGTAAATAGTCCGGGTCAGTACTCGGGAAATTGAAATGGCATATTTCGATCGCTTTAAAGCCTTTAGACGCCAAAATAGACGGCAACTCAAGTAAATTAGTAAGTTCAGGTTGAGGTTCCACTTGTACTACATGACTTTTTTGCTCATCATTCCAGGTTGTCCAATTAAGTGGGCCCAGATTTCGGTGCAAGCTCCACGTACTTAATGATAAATAAGACATTAAAACAACTCCTTTGAAATAAGAAAACTAAATTTATTGGCCTTTATACTAATTCGATAAATAATTATAAATTCCTTTTACAGTTAAAATATAGATTGTAATGCCATATAATTATGATAAAATCGTTGTGATTGCAAGGAGGATTTATGGAAAAAAAGAGAATTGTATTTACAGGTGGGGGTTCAGCAGGACATGTAACACCTAATCTAGCATTGATTAGAGAACTAAACCAAAAAGAATGGGATATTTTTTATATTGGCTCGAAAAAAGGAATTGAAAAGGAATTAATTGAAAAAATAAATACCCCCTATTATCCTATCAGCAGTGGAAAATTAAGAAGATATATAGACTTTGAAAATATTATTGATATGTTTAGAGTACTTAAAGGATGCATGGAAGCAAGAAAAATTTTGCGGAAATTAAAACCACATATTGTTTTCTCTAAAGGAGGATTTGTTTCAGTCCCAGTTATTGTAGCTGCTAAATTATTAAAAATCCCTATTTTTATACATGAAAGTGATTTAACGCCAGGACTTGCAAATAAAATTTCACAAAGATTTGCAACAAGGATTTTTACATCATTTGAAGAGACAATAAAGTATTTCCCTAAAAATAAAACTACATTTATTGGATCACCTATAAGGAGAGAAATTCTACAAGGCTCAGCTGATAAAGGAAGGGCATATCTAGATTTTCATAGAAAGCTTCCAATCCTGACCATTATGGGTGGGAGTTTAGGTGCAAAAAAGATTAATGAAACCATTCGAGGTACTATTGTACAGCTCACAAAGAAATATCAGATTGTTCATATATGTGGGAAGAATAATATTGATCAAAAAATGACTGACATAAAGGGATATAAACAATTTGAATACATACATGAGGAACTAGCTGATATTTTAGCAGCGACTGACATAGTAATCACGCGTGGAGGTTCAAACTCTATATTTGAATTTCTTGCACTTAAAATACCAATGATCATTATTCCTTTAACATTACAACAAAGTAGAGGGGATCAAATTTTAAATGCGAAAGTTTTTGAAAAAAAAGGATATTCTCTAACGTTGGTAGAAGAAGAACTTACTACAGAAACAATAATCTCTTATTTAGATAATGTTTTTGAAAAAAGAAAAGAAATCAAAATAGCGATGAATACATATACAAAAACGGATGCCTTATCATTTTTAATGAATGAAATAAACGAGACAACATCTATAGAGAGGTGAAGCAGTAATGAAAAATAGTGTAAAAATTGTATTAATAGGTGTAGGAGGTTATGGAAATATTTATGTTGAAAAACTTCTAAATGATGGCATCGAATTGAATGCGAGTATTGTTGGTATCGTGGAACCGAGTGTAGAGAGAATTTCCAATTATGACAGAATAAAAAACCATGGAATTAAGGTATATTCCTCACTAGAAGAATTTTATAAAAACAATGAAGCAGACCTTGCCGTTTTTTCGACACCTATTCATCTTCATGCATCTCAAGCTTGTTATGCTCTTAAACATGGTTCAAATGTGCTTTGTGAAAAACCGATGTGCGCATCCCTTCAAGAGGCAAAAGAATTAATTGAGACACGAAATCTTACAGGTAAGTTCGTGGCTATTGGTTTTAACTGGTCTTTCAGTCCTTCTGTACATGATTTAAAACGAGACATATTAAATGGTGTATTTGGAAAACCTAAACGTTTAAAAACCATTGTAAATTGGCCGCGTGATGGCGCATATTATAACCGAAATAATTGGGCTGGTCGTATGTATAGTGATACAGGTGAACCTATTTTAGATAGTGTGGCTAATAATGCAACCTCACACTATCTACATCATATGTTTTATTTATTAGGTGCAAAAATGGACGAAAGTGCTCAACTAAAGAATGTAACCGCTGAACTTTATCGAGCCAATCCAATTGAAAGTTTTGATACGTGTGCTGCAAAAATAACAACCGAAGAAGACGTGGAGATTTATTATTATGCAACACATGCCGTGAAAGACTCATACGGCCCACGCTTTTTATATGAATTTGAACAAGCTACTATTTATAGATCAGAGAGTCAGAATGATTCTCAGGTGATGGTGCGATTTAAGGATGGCAAGGAGAAAATGTACCCAGACCCTGAAAAGGATCATATACACAAATTAATCACTTGTATTAATGCTATAGCAAACGAGAATTGTGATATTCCTTGCGTGCCTGAGACAGCAACACCACACGTACAATCCATTATATCAATGCACGAATCTGTTCCTGAAATAACATTATTTCCTGAGAACTTAATTAATTTTGATAAAGAAGCAGATGTAAGATGGGTAGAAGGATTAGGTGAAACACTTATTCAATGCTATGAACAATGGACATTGCCAAGTGAAAGAAATATACCTTGGGCAAAAAGAGGAAAAACGATAGAAGTAAGAAATATTGATTAATAAAATGAAATAATAGTAGTCATTCATAAATATATTATCTAAGAATTAGTGAATAATTAGTTTGGCTCCATAAATTTGTAACATATATTTTTTAGTAAAAGGGAGGTTTTTTGAACTATGCAAACACCCGTAAAGGAAAATAGAATGTCGCCACTTACAGAGGCTCAAATTTCTCAATATGAGAGAGATGGTTATCTAGTAGTAAAAGATGGCTGTAGTCATGATTTGATAGATGCATATAACTCCTATATATACACAATTCGCTCAGCCGATAAAATAGAGGACTGGGCGAACCCTCATATTGGAAAAATTTTATCTGAGAAAGACCGTTTTTCTCTTCGTCTATTTAATCCGCATCTTCATGATGGATTTTCATTGCAATTGATGAAACTTCCAATAGTAAGAGGGGCATTGGCTCAATTACTAGGGGATGAAGCAGTTGGGGTACAGAGTATGTATTTCTATAAGTCTCCCGGTTCGCCTGGACAAGCAGCACATCAAGATTATTATTATATTCATAACGAACCAAACACGTTAACGGCTGCCTGGATTGCAATGGAGGATGTTGACGAAGAAAACGGATGTTTATGGGTAATTCCTGGAAGTCATAAAGATGGACTTCTTCCACACGGAAAGGTAAAAGATACGAGTGAACATGAATCTTGGACTGATGAAACTGAAGGGGCTGATTTGTCCAAACAAATCCCAGTCGTTATGAAAAAAGGCGATATCGTATTTTTTCACAATCTCCTTATCCATTCTTCTGGAAAAAATCGAACAAGCAACAGATGGAGAAGATCCTATGTTTGTCACTATATTAGACATGATTCAATAATAGAAAGAGCAGATTTGAAAAAGAAAATTTCGTTGGATTGAAATATTTTATATAATAGGGCGGATAATACCGTCTTTTTTTATTGAAATCTGAAATAAAAAGGAGAATTAGAATCCTTATAGAATATATAGATTGGTGATTGTCTTTTTATATAAATTATAAGGCGGGAGTTATTAATGTTCAAATACAGCCTAACCCAGTGGATTTTCGGCAATGAGAATTTGGAAGAAAGTCTTAAAAGATTACAAAAATATGAGTATCAGGGTGTTGAACTTGCTGGGGAACCAGAATTCATAGATATTCAAAAAACTAAAGAGCTTTTAGAAAAATATCAGATGGAGTGCAGTTCTATTTGTGGTATTTATTATGAAGATAGAGATCTTTCCTCTGAAAATATACAAACAAGAAAGAATGCAATCGATTATGCAAAACAATGCATTGACATGGCAAAAGCATTAGGAGCTCGTATTGTTATTGTTGTCCCAACTTATGTGGGAAAAGTGAAAGCGGAATCAGAAGAAGAATGGAACCATGCGATAGCAAGTGTTCGAGAAGTTGGAAAATACGCTAAACAGCATAATATTATTCTTGCAATTGAGGCTATTAATCGTTATGAAACCTACTTAGTTACGAATCTCCATACCGCAAAAAGATTTGTAGAAGAGGTGGACTTGGAAAATGTAAAGATAATGGCTGATTTTTTTCATATGAATATAGAAGAGCAAGATATGCTGAAATCTTTGACAAATATCTCGGAATATCTCGTTCACGTACATATTGCAGATAATACTAGGGAGGCAGCTGGATTAGGTCAAACTGATTTTAGCCCAATCATGTCTTTTCTAAGCAATAATAATTACTCTGGTTACATTAGTATGGAATTTCTACCTTCAGTTTCTAATCCTTATTTAGTTTCAGAGCATAGTAGTAAATCTAATAAATACGATGATTATGCGAAACAGTCAATCAATCACATTAAGGATATTGTAAAAAATTTATATACATTTGGAGGAATATGAAATGAAATGGGCATTTATGACTGCCAACTTTGTAGCAAAGGAATTAAATTATCAAAATAGTGAAGATTGGGGGAAATGCCATCAAGCAACATTTGATGCATTTCATGGCCTACAATTTTCTTCAAAGTTTGAAGAATTAATATCAAGGACGAAAGATATGGGCTTTGATGCAATCGAATTATGGATTGCTCATTTAGATCCGTTTCGTGCTACACCAGAAATGATTGAGCAAGCTTTACATATTTTAAAAGAATACGAGATGACTGTGGCATCCTATACAGCAGGCTTCGGTACACCGGGTATTACTACGGAAGAAGCTACAAAAATATTCGACACATCAAAAGCAATCGGCACTCCAGTATTAGCGCAAGGATTCCATCCAGCAAATGGTCCAATTGTGATGCCATTAGCTGAAAAATATGGAATTCGGGTCGGATTGGAAAATCATCCTGAAAAAACACCACAAGAGGTGATTGATAAAGTTGGACCATTTGCTCCGTGGATTGGCGCTGCTGTTGATACAGGATGGTTTGGCACCCACGGGTATGATAATGTAAAAGCTCTTCGTGAATTGAAAGATTACCTTGTTCATGTGCATCTGAAAGACATAAAAGAGGCTGGAGCTCATGAATCATGTACCCTGGGCGATGGAATTGTCGATATTAAAGGTGTTTTATCAGTATTAAAAGAGATTCAATATGAAGGCACAATAACGATAGAACATGAACCACACCACCACGACCCTACGGAAGACGTAAAGATTAGCTTAAAAAGAGTAAAGGCGTGGTGGGAAGAATTACAGGGGTGAAAATATGGATAAAGTATATCCGCAAGTAGTTACTTTTGGAGAGACAATGGTTTTAATGACTCCATTGTATACGAAAGGAATTGAGTACAATCATGAATTTAGTAAATCATTTGGGGGGGCAGAAAGTAACTTTGCTATTGCTCTGGCCCGATTGGGACATCAGATTGGTTGGTTTAGTCTATTAGGAAAGGATCCATTCGGCAGATACATTTTAAAAGCAATAAGGGGAGAAGGCGTTGATGTATCTAGGACAGCACTGACAGAAAATGGCCCAACTGGTTTTATGCTGCGCGAAACAGTCGCTGAAAAAACTTCCGTCTATTATTATAGAAGCGGATCTGCTGCAAGTAGATTGAGTCCAGAGGATTTAGATGAAGATTATATAAGGAATGCAAAAATTTTGCACATTACAGGTATCACATGCGCGATCAGTGAATCAGCTAGAAATACTGTTTATGAATCAATAAGGATAGCGAAAAAACATGGAGTCAAGATATCTTTTGACCCAAATCTAAGACTGAAGCTTTGGACATTAGAGGAAGCTAGAGAGGTTTTACTTCCTTTAGCTGAGAAAGCAGACTACTTTTTGCCTGGCTTAGATGAATTAAAGTTACTATTTGATACTAATGATGAAGTAATGGTGTTTTCAAAGTTAAAGGAATTAAAGGCGGTTTCAATAGTAAAAGGTGGCAGTGATGAAACATTATTAGTTGAAAATGGGGCAGTGACTTCTTTGCCTTATGTTTCTGTTGAAAAAGTGGTTGATCCTATTGGTGCAGGCGATGGATTTTGCGCCGGTTTTGTAGCAGGATTGCTAAAAGGATTAAGTCATCAAGAATCAGTGCAGCTTGCTAATATGGTAGGAGCTCTCGTCGTACAAAGTGAAGGTGATTGGGAGGGACTGCCTACTTGGGATGAGGTTCAAGCTCTTATGAATCAAGAAGTTCATATTGAACGATAAAAGTTTTTAAAAAAAGAGGATTCAAAGACATAATTATCGAATGAGTATTCGTTAAAAACTATTTGAGGAGTGGCAGTGACTTGTTAAAGAACTTACAAAGTACAACTGTTTTACATAATGGTGTTGAAATGCCTTGGTTTGGACTAGGAGTTTGGAGAGTTGAAAATGGAAAAGAAGCTGTTAATGCCGTAAAAGCAGCTTTGAAAAATGGTTACAGAAGCATTGATACAGCAGCTGTATACCAAAATGAAGAAGGAGTGGGACAAGGAATTAGAGAGTCGGGAGTTCCTCGCGAAAACATCTTTGTAACATCAAAGGTTTGGAATAGCGATCAAGGCTATGAATCAACTTTGGAAGCATTTGATGCAAGCTTAAAGCGATTAGGACTAGATTATCTAGATCTTTATTTAATTCACTGGCCAGTAAAGGGGAAATATAAGGATACTTGGCGTGCGCTAGAAAAGCTTTATAAGGATGGAAGGGTACGTGCAATTGGTGTAAGTAATTTTCATGTCCATCATCTTGAGGATTTATTGCAGGACGCTGAAATAAAGCCAATGGTTAACCAAGTAGAATTTCATCCAAGGCTGACTCAATTAGAATTACGAACATACTGTAAAGAACATGGTATTCAATTTGAAGCTTGGTCACCTCTAATGCAGGGCGGGCTTTTAGACAATGGAGTCATTAGTGAAATTGGGGAAAAATATAATAAAACAGCTGCTCAAGTTATTCTTCGTTGGGATATTCAGAGTGGAGTAGTGACCATTCCAAAGTCAATAAAAGAACATAGAATTATTGAAAATTCGGATATTTTCAATTTCGAATTAACGTATGAAGAAATGGAAAAAATCGATGCGTTAAACGAAGATAAACGAGTAGGAGCAGATCCTGATAATTTTAATTTTTAAAGATTTTTGAAGTAGCTTTCCAGCAAAGATTTGGATTATTAGGAGGATTTTTCGTGAATGATTCAAATTTATTTAAAAAAACCGCTTTAGTCACAGGTGCAAGCCGAGGAATAGGAAAAGGGATTGCTCTAGAGTTAGCCGCCAATGGATATGATCTCGTGATTACTTATCGAACAGGCAAAGATGAAGCGGAGGAAGTTGCAAAAAGTATTGAGAATAATTACGGGAAAAAATGCTATCCGATTTTTGCGGAATTAGTGGATGAGAATACTGCTAGTACCCTTGTTCAAAACTCTATTGATGTTTTGGGAAAGCTTGATCTTCTTGTTAATAATGCAGGAGTAACGATAAAAAGCCCTTTGGCTCAAATGTCTATAAACGACATAAATCATTTGCTCAATCTTAATCTTAAAGCTCCATTGCTAATGATGAAAGCGGCTACTAAATATATGATCGAAGAGCATATTAAAGGAAATATTATCAATATTTCTTCGACAAGGGGGAAGCGTGCATATCCTGATGATGCTGTTTATGGAGCTACAAAAGCAGCCTTGATTCGAGCAACTGAATCTGTTGCTTTAGAGTGTGCTCCTTTCGGAATTCGAGTGAATTGTATCGCTCCAGGAGCAACGAAAGTTCGTGATGGAAATGAAGAACATCTAAAAAAACTTGGGATGAAAATTCCTTTAAAAC
This sequence comes from Lederbergia wuyishanensis, assembly GCF_022900255.1. GTDB lineage: Bacteria > Bacillota > Bacilli > Bacillales > Bacillaceae_C > Lederbergia > Lederbergia wuyishanensis. The sequence goes on along the minus strand of NZ_JALIRM010000001.1, from coordinate 1,226,027 downwards.
GGATAGGGAATCCTGAAGATATAGGTAAAGCTGTAACCTGGCTTGTATCTGAGCATGCTTCTTATATAACAGGAGAAACAATCAAAATTGATGGAGGGCTAATATTACCAGGAATGCCCGAAGATATTAGACCAGAAGCAGGATATGGTTGGGGTGAGATGAAGTAATGGAAGAAAATATTCTTTTAATTGTCGGCTCGTATACAAATAAAAATCCAACAGGGATTAATATCTTTTCGTTTAATGAAATCGATGGATCTGTAAATTACATTTCTGGTGTAGAAGGTTTTGAAAACCCTTCCTTTATCAGTGTTGACGAAAAAAACAACTATGTATTCGCTGTTAGTGAAACGGCAAAGACCAAGGAAAAAGAAGGCGGTCAAATCTTGTCGTATGAAATTTGTAAAGAAACAGGAAAGCTAACACATTTAAGTGCACAGCTTACAAATGGAGGTGCACCTTGCCATTTAAGTGTAGACAATAGTGGGCGAAATGTATACGTAGTGAATTATAGTGGTGGAAGTGTTTGTCGGTTTTCTGTTGATGAAACTGGTCAAATTAGACCATTTGATGACCTGGTTCAACATTCAGGAAAAAGCATTAGACCTGACCGCCAGGAAGCACCACACCCCCATTCAATTATCTTAAATGCTTCAAATGAATTTGCTTACGTTCCAGACCTTGGTTTAGATAAAATTTTTATTTATAAATTGGATCAAGAACCCCATTCATTCGTAGCATTTAAAGAAATAAATGTACACCCAGGTGCAGGACCAAGACATCTTGTTTTTCATCCGAAACTACCTTTTGCATATGTTATTAATGAACTAGATTGTACGATTTGTGTTTTTAAAGTTGAATTAGATGGAACATTAACAATTCAACAGACAATTCCAACTTTATTTGAAACAAATTTAACCGAAGATAGTGGTGCCGATATACACATTACTCCTAACGGAAAATTTTTGTATGCCTCCAATAGGGGACACGATAGTATAACAATTTTTCAAATTAATCAAAAGGACGGTTCTTTAACACAAGTTGGGAATTGTTCAACATATGGAAAAACGCCTAGGAACTTTGCAATATCTCCGAATGGGAGGTATTTACTTGCTGCAAATCAAAACTCCGATTCTATCATTATATTTGAAATAGAAGAAGAAACTGGCCAATTAACAGATCCAATCAATTCGATAAAAGTATCAGAACCTGTATGCATTAAATTTATGTAATAAACATAATCATTTACTGTTTGTGATAAGAGATTCTAAAAAAAGGATGCGATAAAAATGGGAAAAATTCGAGTAGGAATGATTGGGACAGGTGGTATTGCGCATTGGCATGCAAGACAGCTTAAAGAATTAGATGAAGTCGCTATTATTGCCATTACTGATCCAAGTGCTCAAAATAGGGAAAGAATTATTTCGGAACATCAATTAGATGGAGTTATCGAATTTACCGATTACAAAGAGATGCTTGAGAATTCAGAGCTAGATGCAGTTGTAATCTGTTCACCACACACTCTTCATTTCCAACAAGCAATGGATGCTATGAACAGTGGCTGTCACGTGTTAATTGAAAAACCAATGGCATGTTCACAAAAAGAAGCTGATGTAATGATAGAGACTGCAGAAAAGCTTGGAAAAATACTTCAAGTATCGTATCAACGCCATTTCCAACCTGAATTTTTATTTATTCGGGATGCAATCGCAAATGGAGAAATCGGTAATCTGACTTCTGTTACCGCTTCACTTTATCAAGAGTGGGGTCAGGGAACTGTGGGAAGCTGGAGACAAAATCCATCACTTTCAGGAGGCGGGATGTTGATGGATTCCGGTAGTCATATTGTCGATGTTCTTCTTTGGACGACAGGATTATCTCCTGTAGAAGTCTCACCTCAAATGCAAAAGCATCAATCACCTGTTGAATTAGATTCATTTACGTCTATTCGTTTTGAAAATGGTGTAATTGCCGGATTAAATATTGTAGGTTTTGCTCCTTGTTGGCATGAAACGTATGTCTTCTGTGGAGATAATGGTGGGATTTTCTATGATAACGGAAAGATTACAATAAGACGTTTAGGTGAGAAGCCAATTACTCCTCAACTTCCGGAACAAACAACAAATCAAGATAAAAGCTTTATTGATGCCATTCTAGGAAAACACGAAGTTCTCGTTCCTGGTCAGTTTGCAAAAGAAGTTGTAAAGCTTACAGAAATGATTTATAAGGCAGCAGGGTACAATCCTCTAGGAGAAAATGAAAAGGTAATTTCTTAAATGATTTGCGACCTGGCATTGTTCTTTTGTCAGGTCTTAAATTTTTTGCCAAAACAAGCATCAAACTTTGACAAAATATTGGTATAATCTAGTAAAGATTAATAGAGGGGGAAATGGTAATGATTAAGGGATTAAGTACTGCTGGCTTGGGAAAAGTGAAAAATTTAGAGGAACTTATTATCCTTGCATCCGAAAATGGATTTGGTTCAGTTGATACATCTGGACAAGAATTAAGAGATTTAGTAGAGGAAAAAGGTTTGGAAAATGCGAAAGCGTTTTTAAAGGAACATCATGTATCAATTGGTTCAATCGGTTTGCCTATTGAATGGAGACAATCTGAAGAACAATTTAAGGAAGGATTAAGCAATTTGCTTGAAGATGCAAAAATTGCTGCAGAATTCGGCTGTACAAGCTGTTGTACATATGTCCTTCCGGCAACAGATTATAATGCTGCACATTTCATGGTGTTAGCTACAAAGCGATTAAGATTATGTGCACAAATATTAAAAGAATATGGAATTAACTTAGGATTGGAATTTGTGGGTCCACATCATTTAAGAACCGCTTGGAAAAATCCTTTTATATGGGAAATGAAAGATACTCTGGACTGGATTGATGCTATCGGTGAAACAAATGTTGGTCTATTATTGGATAGCTACCATTGGTACACAATTGGCGGTACACTTGAAGATTTAACTGCTTTGCGTCCAGAACAAATTACACATGTTCATTTAAATGATGCAAAAGATGTGCCAGTTGAAGAAGTTTTGGATAATGATCGTCTATTTCCAGGAGAAGGTGTCATTAACCTGGCTGGATTTTTAAAAGCTTTAAATCAAATCGGATATAAAGGTTCAGTAACTCAAGAAATATTAACGAAAGAACCATTGACGGAATCAGCGAAAATATTAGCAGAAAAATCAGGAAAGGCATATGCAAAAGTATATGCTAAAGCAGATTTACAATAAAATTTTTAATAGAAGAAGGCTTCTCACCAAAAAACGTGAGAAGCCTTTCTCTTTATTTACGGTAGATTGTAATGTTATATATGAAATGACTTATGATTTTGATTGGCTGGAAATTACATACATGTAAAAAAGAGCACTTCTTTTTTACAAAATGATACATTCATTGAAATTATGTTGAAATTTTGCCGAAAAAAAGAGACAATGCAATAAAAGGATATAGGGAGTTGCTGATAATGATAGATGAAAAACAGCTCCTGCAGCATAATGAGAAAGTTGTTGCGGAGTTAGAAAAAGATCTCCGTTACATTTCGGCCATTATTAAACAAAAGGGTCGAGAATTACTAACTGATTATTCCATTACACCTCCTCAGTTTGTTGCACTTCAGTGGTTATTTGAAGAAGGTGACATGACAATTGGAGATTTATCGAATAAAATGTATCTTGCTTGTAGCACGACAACCGATTTAATTGATAGAATGGAAAAAAAAGAATTGGTTATGCGAGTAAGAGATCCAAAAGATCGCAGAGTTGTAAGAATACATTTATTAGATAAAGGTGAAAAAATAATTGATGTGGTGATTAAAAAGCGTCAAGTTTATTTGCAAGATGTATTGAATGGTTTTACTGCAGAAGATGTATTGATGTTAAAGGACAATTTATCTCGACTACACACAGTGATGCGCCAAGGATAATGTATCAGTAATTTTTATGAAAAAAAATCTAGGCGCACATGAAACACGATACTAAATTTGGAAGGCGCCGAATTATTATAAGGAAGTTTAGAAAAAAACTGTAGATTATATTCGGTGCCACCTACTAGAAGAGGCGGAAAAATTGGAACAGGCAATAGGAGTTATAGATTCAGGAGTAGGCGGCCTAACCGTTGCGAAAGAAATCATGAGGCAAATGCCGAATGAGATTATATATTATGTAGGTGATACGGCAAGATGTCCATATGGACCACGTCCAGAGGCAGAGGTTAGAAAATTCACCTTACAAATGGCAGGTTTTTTAGTTAAACGTGATATCAAAATGCTCGTTATTGCCTGCAACACAGCTACAGCAGTTGTTTTAGAGGAATTAAAAACGATACTAAATATTCCTGTAGTAGGTGTCATATCACCCGGATCAAGGGCGGCATTAAAAGTAACAGAAAACAAAAAAATTGGCATACTTGGTACAATTGGAACAATTAAAAGTGAGGCTTACGCACGTGAATTGAAGCTAATTAACCATCAAGTTGAAGTACTACAGCTAGCTTGTCCAAAATTTGTTCCAATTGTAGAAAGCTTTGAATATCAAAGTAATGTAGCAAAGAAAGTAGTAGCTGAAACGTTGACGCCTCTAATTGGCAGTGAAATTGATACCCTCGTACTTGGTTGTACACATTATCCACTTCTCGGACCTATCATAGAAAATGTAATGGGACCGAATGTCAAAGTAATTAGTTCTGGCGAGGAAACTGCACAAGAAGTAAGTACAATATTAGATTATAAAAATCTGTTAAATACATCACCCGAAAAGCCAAAGCATATTTTTTTCACTACAGGTTCTAGAAAAATCTTTAAGAGAATTGCATGTGATTGGTTAAATGAAAATGATTTACATATTGAGTTTGCTAATCTTGCAAATCAAGAAAAAGAATTAAATTAGTGGTTATATGCTCACACATTGACTCTCAGAACGTTTACTACTGTTTGCTTTTTTTGGTACTATAACTTTTGCGTTTGTTTCTCGCCCGTTACGGGAACTTTGCTCAATGAAGGCTTTGAGCTTCACAAGACAAACGTTTTCAACCAGCCTTAAATGTAATTCAATATTAAAATGTATACAAACTGACAGCTCTAAAATGGGCTGTTTTTTCTATATATAATTAAAAATGCGATTACTGTAGCTATTCTTTTTGCGGGAGGCGAAGAGATATGAAAAGTAAATATGATGTTGATAGCGATCTAAAAGAAGACATAAATGATGAGGAAATGTACGAACTTGTTAAAGAAGCCCAACGTGAGGCATTAGAAAGAGCAGCTAGAGAGAAAGGCAATCCCACTAAAAAACACGTTATTCCTAAATGGCTGTTTTGGCTTATAACAACTATCTTTCTATTTAGTTCTTTTTCGTTTTTCTTTGAAATCTATTCAATTCCCGCAATTGAATTTTTAAAAACATCCGCTAGATTATCAGCTGATGAAAATATTCAATTATATAAAAAATCAGTTGTAACGATTTCAACTGATGACAGTAAAGGTACTGGTTTTTCTATATCTAGTGATGGAAAGATACTAACCAATTATCATGTTATAGAAGGAAACGAACGCGTTATCGTTGCGTTTCCGGAGGAAGGTATGTTTATTGCTGAAGTTGTTGAAATATTTCCAGAGATTGATCTTGCATTACTAACGATAGACTCAGAAAACTTACCATATTTACAGCTTTCAAACCAATCAAAGATTCTTAAAGATGAACCAATTGTTTTTATTGGCAATCCTCTTCATTTCCATGGAATTGTCAATGAAGGAAGAATTTTAGACTACACACAGTTAATAGATTGGCAAGATATGGTCGTCATGATAAAAGCACCCGTCTACAGGGGGAATAGTGGAAGTCCAGTACTTAATGAAGATGGTCAGGTCATTGGTGTCGTTTTTGCGACAATGAAACATGAGGATTATGGAAAGGTTGGTCTCTTTATTCCAATTCAAGAGTTTTTCAACAAGATAGAAATGACTAACTAATAGAGGTATTTGTTAATTGTTCATGATATCCCTCAACTAGGCATTACGGTATAGTAAATTATTTATCTATCTAAACTAAGTCTTTTTACCTGTTGTAGGTATGCGAAATTAGTAGGATTATCGCGAAAAATAACCAAACTGTTTGTCGAAGAATAGCAATTTATTTTCCCATTGTAATCAAATTGAAACAATATTGGTAGATGATTGTAATGTCTAATTGGCGAAAAATGTTGTTATAATCTATATAGATATAAGCAACCATTGTGTTTTTGTAAAAACATTATATACATAAATAGATTTTTATCATGGGAGTTTATGACTAAAAGGGGATTAGTTTATTTTGGATATGGATAAAGGTGAGTCAATTTTCATAAATCATTATTCCTCTATACTATCCACTTTCCCAATTAACGTATACTCACAAGCCTTAATATAAAAACAATTCCACAATTCACTCATTACCATATTGTTTAATCAAAAAGAAAAATTTTTTATGAAAACAGGGGGAAACAAAAAGTGAAAAAAAGAATTATAGCTTCAAGTTTTTCGATTCTACTTGGTGCTAGTGTTTTATTTACCTCTTTGCCAAGTGTAACGGTTTTTGCTGATGAAAATATAGACCAAGAGATAACGGTGAAACAACAAGAAATTAATTCTATCCAACAGCAAGAGAGAGAAATGAAAGAGACGCTAGAACAATTAGACACTCAGGTAAATCAAACTAATGAGAAAATAGAGGCAACTAAAAAAGATATTTCAAAAACAAAAAAAGAAGCAAAGCAACTAGAATCAGATATTAAAGAATTGGAAAATAGAATGAAAGCACGTCTAGAGTTAATAAAAAAACGTGCTCGTAGCATCCAAACAAGTGGAGGAGCAACGAATTATTTAGATGTTATCCTAGGTGCCGAAAGTTTCAGTGATTTAGTGGATCGAGCTTTTGTTATAAATACCATTTTTTCAGCTGATAAAAATATTTTGCAAGAGCAAGAAGACGACAAAACGGCGCTAGAAAAGTCAGAGGCTGATTTGAAAGTGAAGTTAGATAAAGTTCAAAACGAGTTAAAAGAAGTGGAAGAACTAAAAGAACAACTTACGTACCAAATCAATGACAAAAATAGTTTACTAGCAGCTATGGAAGAACAACGAAATGCAGCAACTTTGCAACTAAAAGATTTGGAAAATCAAAAAGCTATATTAATAGAAAAAGCAAAGGCTGAGGAAAGAAGAAGAGCGATTGAAGAGGCTCAAAAGGCCGAAAGAATTGCTATGGAAAAAGAAGCAAATTCAGCCGAACCTACTAAAAACAATGAAGAAAAAGTGCAAAAAGAAAATGAAGTAACTCCTGTTAAAGAGAAAACAGAAACAAAGCAAGAAACAAAGCAAGAAACTAAAACTGAAACAAAAGAAGAACCTGCAAAATCTTCAACACCTGTTGTAAGTAATAATTCTTCCGCAATCGAAAAGGCAATACAAGTTGGCTCTACTATGGTTGGTAGATCATCTTATAGCTGGGGTGCAATAGATGTGAAAAATAGAAGATTTGACTGTTCTGGCTTTGTTCATTGGGCATATGCTTCTGCTGGTGTGAATATTGGTCGGTCAACAAGTGCACTTTCAACCCAAGGGAAAAAAGTCAGTACTTCTGAGATGAAGAGGGGAGATTTAATCTTCTTCAATACGTATAAAACCAATGGACACGTGGGTATCTATTTAGGAAATGGAACATTTTTAAATAGTAATAGTTCTCACGGGGTATCGATTGACTCTTTAAGTAATACGTATTGGAAAAATGCATTTAAAGGTCATGTTCGTCGTGTTGTAAATTAATAGATTGCTATCAATAGAAGGTGGGACTCCCGCCTTCTATTTTTATTGAAAGCTGTTTTCTACTGTTCTTATAATTGATGCAGTCATTTCTCGGAATGACTAAGTTTTATTTTCCGGATTCATTGTTATTATGTAAATTAATATAAAATAGCAACAATGTTTAAGAGAAGAGAATTATAGAAAAAACGACCCTTCTGTTATAGAATAGAACACTCCTTGTTTTACATATTTAAGAACGTCAACAAATAGGCTCATCTTGTTTCCTTTATCTCTGTCGAAGGTGCTGAAGTTAGTACGTGCTACACATTCACTTTTACTTTTTCTGAATAAAACTTTGGCCAAGCGGTCTATTCCTAAGATATAGCTCGTATACATAGTACAAACTGTCTTAGGAGGGGTACTAAATGTCAATAAGGGCGAAATTAGCCTTAACAACAGCTGCAGTAATGGCGGCGAGTATATTTTTATCGGGCTGCGGTCTCTTTGGGAAAGAGAAAGAAAGTCTAGATCCGCCAAAAGATGTGACGTATTTAAAAGATGGTGAGGCTCTTGATGATGCTTCTCCTGATGCAGAGACTGCCACGGAAGAAAAAGAAGATGTTGTCATGAGGGATATTTACTTGATTGACAAAAATGGTTTTGTAGTTGCACAATCTTTGCCACTTCCAAAAACAGAAAGTGTTGCAAAACAAGTGCTCTCGTATCTCGTTACTGATGGGCCTGTAGCGGATATTTTACCTAATGGTTTCCGAACAGTCCTTCCTGCAGGAACTGAAGTAGATGTAGATGTCCATGAAGGAAAAGCGACCGTTGATTTTTCCGAAGAATTTACGACTTATGATCCAAAGGATGAAAAAAGAATTCTGCAAGCTATCACTTGGACATTAACACAATTTGATTCAGTTGATAAAGTGGAACTTAGAGTAAATGGCTATCCTCTAACAGAAATGCCGGCAAATGGCACTCCAGTTAGCAGTGAAGGTTTGAGTCGAGCAGATGGAATTAATACGGAATTTACAAACATTGCTGATATTACTAATACTCGTCCAGTTACTGTTTACTACTTATCTCAAATCGGTGAAGATTTCGTTTATATACCGGTAACACGCAGGGTTTCAAATAAGGTTAAAGATGATGTGGTAGCAGTAATAAATGAGCTCGTAGAGGGACCTGGTATATTCACTGCTCTTGAAACTGGTTTAATGGATGATGTTAAGCTTGTAGATGATCCTAAACTACAGGATCATGTTGTGACCCTTAACTTTAATGAAGCGATACTTGGAAATAGTGAAAATAAAGTGATTTCAGAAGAAACATTACGTTCGATTGTTCTCTCACTAACTGAACAAACTGGCATAGAAAGTGTAAAAGTGATGGTGAACGGAAGTAGTGAAGTAATGAATGAAAAAGGTGAAGCCTTAACTGAACCAGTGACACGTCCAGAAAAAGTTAATACTGGTAGGTTTTAAAAGGAAAAATTTGATATACTATATAATAAAAGTAGAGGTTGGCAAATAGCCGCCTCTTTTGTTATTTATAAAATATCGTTAAAGATAACGATATTAAAGGAGGACATTTTTTTTGCGAGTAGACGGACGTAGTTCAAATCAATTAAGAAATGTAACAATTGAAACTGATTATCTTAAACACCCTGAAGGATCTGTATTAATTTCAGTTGGAGATACAAAGGTTATTTGTACAGCGAGTATCGAAGAAAGAGTACCTCCTTTTATGCGTGGTGAAGGAAAAGGATGGATTACAGCGGAATATTCGATGCTTCCACGTGCTACTGGTACAAGGAATATTAGGGAATCTTCAAAGGGAAAAGTATCTGGTCGTACAATGGAGATACAACGTCTAATTGGCAGGGCCCTTCGATCTGTTGTTAATCTAGAAGGAATAGGGGAAAGAACTGTTTGGGTCGATTGTGATGTTATACAAGCTGATGGTGGTACAAGGACAGCATCGATTACAGGAGCTTTTGTGGCCGTAGCTATCGCATTAAATAAATTAAAAGTGGAAAAAAAACTTCCGGAGCTTCCTATATTGGACTTTCTTGCAGCAACAAGTGTAGGTATTCTTGAGAATGAAGGGGTTATTTTAGATTTAAATTACGCTGAGGATAGTACAGCAATGGTGGATATGAATATTGTTATGACAGGCGTAGGTGAGTTTGTAGAACTCCAAGGAACAGGAGAAGAAGCAACATTCACTTCCTCTCAGCTGCAAGAAATGTTAGCAGTTGCGGAGGAGGGTTTGGAGGAACTCATGAATGTTCAAAGAACAGCTTTAGGGGAAATTGCTTTGCTCATTAAAAGTGAAACAGTGAGTAAAATCAAATGAAGCAAGTGATAATAGCGACGAAAAATAGAGGGAAAGCAAGGGAATTTGAAACACTATTTTCAGCTTTAGACGTAGAAATATTAACGTTAGTCGATTTAGATGATGCCCCAGATGTAGAGGAGACTGGAAATAGCTTTGAAGAGAACGCGACACTTAAAGCAGAAGAAATTTCCAAAATAACAGGACAAATAGTTATTGCTGACGATTCTGGCCTAGTTATTGATGAACTTGATGGGAGACCGGGAATATTTTCCGCTAGATATGCTGGTGAAGAAAAAAATGATGAAGCAAATATTGATAAGGTATTATATGAGATGAGAGAGGTGCCTGAAGAGAAAAGAACTGCGCGATTTTATTGTGCACTAGCTGTATCAGGTCCTAACATGAAGACAATTGTTGTAAGTGGAACGTGCGAAGGTAAAATTCTATTCGAGCGGAAAGGAACAAACGGATTTGGCTACGATCCGATTTTTTATGCAACGGCTGCAGGTAAATCAATGGCTGAAATGTCTTCAAACGAAAAAAACGAAATTAGTCATCGGGCAGCAGCTTTGAATAATTTAAAGCCTGTGATAGAAACACTTTTTTGAAGAGGTGGGAACCGTGTTGAAGATACTTGTCGTGAGTGATAGTCATGGTAATGGGACAGTATTGGAAAACTTGAAGGTTACATATAAAAATCGAGTACATGCGATGGTTCATTGCGGAGATTCAGAGCTTTCTGCGAACGATTCTGTTCTAGAAGGATTTTCCATTGTCCGCGGTAATTGTGATATGGATCCTGCATTTCCTAATGAACTTGTATTAAAACTAAATGGTTCAACTATTTTTGTTACACACGGACATTTACATCGAATTAAGACATCCTTACTTACAATTTCTTACCGTGCGAAAGAGGTTGGAGCGGACTTTGTGTTTTTTGGTCACTCTCATTTGCATGGTTCCGAAATGATTGATGGAACATTATATCTGAATCCAGGAAGTATTTTGCTTCCTCGTGGAGGCAATGAAAAAACGTATGCAATCATTACAAAAAATTTTTCTAATATTACCGTTCAATACTTTAACGAGCAACATGAGGAATTGACACAACTTAGAACTGTTTTTCAATAAATAATAAAAGGAGATAAACATGAAAATTGTTGTTTATCTCTTTTTTTACTTCTTTACAAGTAGGATATTTTTGAGCTGAATTTTTTGTTATCTAGTTGAAGACGACATCGGCTCGAGATTAAATAACCTGAACCAATGAAAGGCTATGGCTGCACACATTCGCTTTCTTTCCTAAATGTCTGCTACACAGCGAAAACCCATATTTCCCGTTGAACTATCAGGAGTATTTGAACTTCTGGCAGCAACTCTATATCTATTGCAATAAGATTTATGGCAAAGATAAGAGCCACCTCTTAAGGATTTATTTGTTCCTTTCGTTGGACCAGTTGGGTTTTCAATCGATTCACTTTTGTGGTAGTCAGGGCTAAACCAATCCTCACACCATTCCCATACATTTCCTGCAACATTGTATAAACCGTAACCATTTGGGTGAAATGCATCTACTGGACAAGTCCCGATATAACCGTCACGCTTTGTATTCTTTATAGGAAATTCACCTTGCCAAATATTGCATTGATGTTTTCCATTGACGATTAGTTCATCCCCCCACGGATATTTCTTTTGTTCCAATCCACCACGAGCTGCATACTCCCATTCAGCCTCGGACGGCAGACGTTTGCCACTCCATTTACAAAATGCTTTTGCATCATTCCAACTAATATGAATGACTGGATGATTTAAAAGGTCCTCAATACTTGAGCCAGGTCCTTCGGGATGTTTCCAAAAAGCTCCTTTAACGGCTACCCACCAAGGGACTGCAGCTACACGCTGAGGATTATTTTTTAATGTTTCTTTTGAGCAGAAGAGATGGAATACAAAGGACCAACCAAATTGTTCTGCTTCAGTGATATAATTGGTTTCCTTCACAAACTGCATAAACTGTTCATTTGTAACTGCATATTTATCGATATAGAAAGAATTTATTTTTACTTTTCTAATAGGACCTTCACCATCAGCTGGAAAGCCTTCTGTATCATTCGTTCCCATCATGAATTCTCCACCTTGAATCAGGACCATATCTTTTTTTGAGAAGGATGAAAGTTTATTTTCTATTGTATCTACTTGCACCTCATTCTCAATGCTTCCCCTAGATACAGAACAACATGATTTCATATGATATCCTCCATTTTTTAGTTATATATTGAAAAATGCGTTAAAGAGGAGAGCGGCAGCACCAATAGGAACAGCATCTTCCTTTAAAGAACCTTTGCTAAATAAGACTGCATTTTCATACGAATCAAATATATATTGTTTTGCTGTGTTCACAATTTTTTCATAATAAAGGGGATATTCATAAATAAGCGGACCATTTAAAATCACTTGATCTGGATGTAGGGAATTAATCATGTTTGCTATCCCAATACCGTAATAGTGTGCAGAATTAAGTATAACACCTTTGACTACTTCATCTCCTGCATAGGCTGCTAGAATAAGGTGTTCAAAAGAAATGGATTGTTCTTTAGTTATTAATGATTTCACTCCAGTAGGAATTTGTTCAAGTATTTGCGTTTTCATAGAATCAAGGGATGTATAAGAAAGTAAACATCCTTTTCTACCACAAATACATTGTCTTCCATCAATATCCACAATCATATGACCAAATGCGCTAGCAACACCCGTTTTATTTTGTACGACTTGTCCATTAACAAGCATCCCACAACGTAATCCAACACCGCTTATACAATATAGAATATCATGACCTTTATTAGAAGAATGAAGATATTCACCGAAAGCAGCTGTATTTGCACCGTTTTCAAGTAAAACCTTCACTAAAAATTCGTTTTCTAATGAACTTACAATAGGAACTCGATTCCATCCGGTACTCGGAAAAGAATCAGGATTTAAAATAAGACCTTGTTTCCGATCTAGTGGTCCAACTGAACCTACACCAATTCCGATTAAATCGTTAGATACTATGCTATGTAATTGCAAGAAATGTTTAATAGTATCTATGATTTTCTGTATAACAATTTCCGGAGTATGAACTCGAGTCATGGAAAAGGTATATTTCTCAATTATCGTTATTTTTAAATCAAGTAAAGCGATTGAAGTATGAGTTCTTGAAATGTCAATTCCAATTATAAATCCTCGGTTCTGAACGATTTCATATAATACAGGTGGTCTTCCACCACTGGAATTAGCAAAACCACTTTCATGAATGAATTGATTCATTAATAGCTCATCGATAATCCTAACTAATGTAGTATGTTTCAAATTTGTTATTGACTGTAAATCAGCTTTAGTCATAGGGCCGTGATCATATATCAAACGATATACCTTTTTTAAGGTGGCATGTTTCGCTGTATCTTCAATAAGAAAATCCTTTATATACAAAAATATCACCTGATTTTTTCTATTATGAAAAGAAAATGATTCCAGCTATTCCCGAAATAAAAATGACGAGAATAGGGTTCATTTTTAGTCGAATCAACGCAAATAATGAAAGGCTAAAAATGGTAAATAGTATGAAAGTATGAGTTGAGATGGCTCCAATAACATGATTGGATATCGCAAAACTAATTGCAGCATAGATGATAAGCCCCGTAATAATTGGACGCAGTCCGTAAAATGCAGATTTAACAAGTTTATGTTCGTGCATTTTATAAAAAAACATAGCAATGATTAGAATAATAATTAATGAAGGCAATACAGAACCTATAGTTGAAAAAATAGCGCCTGGCAAACCTGCTGTGTTATATCCAATGAAAATTGCACTATTTGTAGCGATTGGTCCTGGAGACATACTAGCAACTGCAATGACATCAGTAAATTCTTGTGTCGTCATCCAGTCATGTTTACTAACGACTTCAGCTTCTATCACTGGAATCATCGCATATCCTCCCCCAAAGGAGACAAGACCAATCTTAAAGAATGTCAAAAATAAATCAATGAGTATCAAAGATGTCACCGCCTGCTGTTAGTTAAGCTGAAAATTTTTTTCTTATGTTTAGTGTTACTATCTTTTTCTAGTTTTGTTGTAAAACCTAATGCATTTTTGACTTTTACGAGGATAATGCCTGTTATAATGCCAATTATAATAATTAAGGCGGGATGGATATTTAAATAAAATAAGGCAACTATTGTTAGGATTGCAGTAACTATAGTTGCCTTATCGTAAAGGGCAGTCAACCCAATCTTGTATCCTGCAAAAGCGATTAATGCAACAACAGCAGGACGAATACCTTCAAAGGCAGCCTCAATGATAGGATTCGCTTTTACATATATAAACGTAATACTTAAAAGAATAACTATCAAAAATGTCGGTAACAGCACGCCAAAAAGTGCTGCAAAAGCTCCCCTAATCTTAGCGATGCGATATCCGATAAATACAGCTGAATTAATTGCAATTGCCCCAGGAGCTGATCCTGCAATTGCAAATATATCGGCCACCTCTCTATTTTCAAGCCACTTTTTTTTAGTGACCACTTCTCGTTCAATCATCGGGATCATTGCATATCCACCACCGAAAGTAATAGGACCTATTTTTAAAAAAGTCATAAAGATTTGTAAGATTAACTTCCAGTTTGGATTCATATGTCTATCACCTTAAGTTTTGTGTCGTTAATTTTATATTAACATACTTTTGTCCATTTTGGTAAAAAGTATTATAATAATAGAAAACAAGATAAGGAGATTAAAATGAAACCAAATATTTTAATGATTATGGTAGACCAAATGCGGTTTGATTGTATGAGTTCAGCAGGCCATCCTATCGTTGAAACGCCAAATATTGACCAATTGGTTCGTGATGGTGTACGTTTTACCAATGCCTATTCTGCCACACCAACATGCATACCTGCTCGAGCAGCTGTCTTGACGGGGATGTCTCAAAAATCACACGGTAGGGTAGGTTATCAGGATAGAATTCCTTGGAATTACCCTCATATGCTTCCCGACGAAATGAGTAAAGCAGGTTACCATACACAGTGTGTAGGGAAAATGCATGTCTATCCTTCTAGAAATTTATGTGGGTTTCATAATATTGTTTTGCATGATGGTTATTTACATCATAATCGTTTTAAGAACACGCCTTATCAAGATTCATTTGAACAAACTGATGATTATTTGCCGTGGCTCAGGGAACGTCTTGGAGGGCATAGAGATTTAACTGATATAGGTTTGGATTGCAATGCGTCAGCTATGAGTCGCCCGTGGCATTTACCTGAAGAATTTCATCCAACGAACTGGGTTGTAACACAGTCAATTGATTTTTTAAGAAGGCGTGATCCAAGGAAACCATTTTTCTTAAAAATGTCGTTTGTTCGGCCACATCCACCGTTTGATCCTCCGAAAGACTATTTTGATTATTATATGGGGTTGGAGATGGACGAGCGGGTCATAGGAAATTGGGTTAATCAAGAGGATAATGGGGATGGGTTGCTCCCAACTTCTAGAAGTGGAATAGTTCCTAAGCAACGTCTTAAAAGAGCAAGAGCCGCTTATTATGCATTAATAGCACATATAGATGATCAAATTGGTAGATTTATACAAACTTTAATTGAATACCAACTATACCATAATACTGTGATTTTGTTTGTTTCAGATCATGGTGAGCTTCTTGGTGATCATCACTTTTTAGCAAAATCACTTGCATATGAAGGTAGTGCAAAAGTTCCTTTTGTTCTCGCTGATCCGGGAAATCAACTAGGTATAAAAAAAGGAACAACTTGTGATAAGGTTGTTGAACTTAGGGATATTATGCCAACTCTACTTGAAGCTGCGGGTACCGAAATTCCTGAAACAGTGGAAGGGAAAAGTGTTATTCCTTTAGCAAAAGGGTTGGAATGCAATTGGAGAGACTACATCCATGGTGAGCATACTTATGGTGAACTATCACATCACTTTATTGCAAATGGGAAAGAAAAATATATATGGTATTCCCAAACTGGGGAAGAACAGTATTTTAATCTAGAAGAAGATCCACAAGAATTAAATAATATTTTTTACGAAAATGAAAAAGCTCCAATTCTCCGTAAAATATTAATAGAAGAACTCGCAAGCAGAGAAGAAGGGTATTCAGACGGATCAAATTTATTTACAGGTTGTAAACCGAAAGCAATTTTAGAAACTGCCTTAAAATAGGGATGAACAGGGCCGATAAATATTGAATTTATCGGCTCCTACTTTCTTCTTTAAATAATATTTATTTAAGTTTTTTTCATAGAATAAGGTTCTAAAGAATAAAGATGAAAATAGTGGAAAGAATGTCGTGTTTTGTCGAAATGCCCCTTTATAAGATAATATTTTATCCGATATTATGAATGTAAATGAAAAACTAAGGGGATTATTATGGAACTTCGAGAGTTATTTGAAAAAATAAATCAATCTATTGATGAACTTGACTTGGTTTATGCCAGAAGGTTAATTGAAGAAAACATTGAAATTGTAAAAGATAAAAAACATTTCTTAAGTAGAAATGCTCGAGAATTAGTAGATGTATTAATGGAGGCAAATCTTTCATCGTTAAATAGGAAAGAAATGCTTGTCGTACAAACAATTAACGCATATGCATCTAGTTTTGACTTAAGGGGATTAAAGTTAACATTAAAAAATCATACTGAGTTATTGTTCAAAAATGACATATTTCATTATTTAAATTCTGATGCAAAAATCGTATTAGAGGGTATGGGGGTAATTATGAAACAATAGAAGCCTTACCGGGAACTTTTAGCCTTTAATAATTATTGTTTAGAGTTCATAGAGATTTTGAAAGATAAATAAAGATATAATCAAATAATAAATTTTTCATTTTTTCTATTGACATTAGTTATTAATCTCCCTATAATGAAAAATGTCTTAAATAATTGTCCCAGTAGCTCAGCAGGATAGAGCAACAGCCTTCTAAGCTGTGGGTCGGGAGTTCGAATCTCTCCTGGGACGTATTTTCAAACGCCAAACATTGAAATACAATGGTTTGGCGTTTTTTATTTGTCTTTTTGTAAATCTCACCTTTTTAGATTTACTTTCAGTTTAAAAAGAATGGAAATAAGTAAAATCGTTACAGAATTTGTTTTCTTTTCTCGCATTTGTTAAACTATCTTCAATTCTTTAATGATGGGCGGTTCTATCATGAAACGAGATCAAGGTGTTCATGAAACAGGAAAAATTATTCCTTTTCCAGGGTTGAAGCAAAGATATTATGAAAAAGGTGTTGCCTGTTTAGAGGCTCATAATTTTCATGACGCTGTACAATTACTCCGTCATGCGAAGGAAATGGATGAAACAAACCCAAATATAAACTCAGCTTTTCTCGCTGCATTATATGAGAATGGAGATTATGTTGAAGCAAAAATTCTTGCAGAGGAAATTTTACGTGAGGGCATTGGTCATTATTTTGAAATCATCGACGTTTATTTGATGATTCTTATTCAATTAAATGAGCATCAGTATGTCATTGATACGATAGAAGCTCTTTTTGATGAAAAAGAAGTACCTGCACATAAGGCAGAGCATTTTTTAACCATTTTACAATTAAGTAAAAAGGTAGTGGAAAATAATGCGAATAATTATGCCGATGAATTTTCAACAGATCAAGCGGTTTTTAATAGTCAAGATTTGCATGAGCAAACAATCCAATTAGGGAGTCTTGTCGACAAAAATATACATCCTTATTTAGATTCTCTTCTTAACATGCTTGAGGATAACAATACACATCCATTTCTAAAAACGATCGTTTTGAATGTATTAAGAGAAAATAAGATTGAAAAAAAAGTAAAAGTAAAAAAGTTAAATTATGATGGTTATGTGATTCCAGCTAATCTATTAGAAGTTCAAGAAATGCCATTGCTGATGAAAATTAATAAACATCTTGAAATCCTATTGGGTGACCATAACCCAGTATTATTGGAACAATTAAAAGAAATGACTGGACGGCATGCTTTTATCCTATATCCATTTGAAGTAAACCCAGTAGATCCGAAATTATGGGCTGCAGCCTATCGATGTATGGGTTACGAAATGTATGGTGAAAAATGGAACAAGGAAAAAATAGCGACTACTTATGGTGTAAATTGTGATGAGATGGTAGATGCTTTTTCATATTTATTAAGTCTGGAGGAAATTTCTTCACCTATTCAATAGCAACAATTGTTGAAAGGAACTGAAGCTGTGGTATAATATAATGGTTATGCCGAACTGCAGATCCTAATGGGTTTCATATACAGCAGTTCTTATAAATAGGAGAATAAGCAGCGATTATATATTTGTTGGAGGTAATGATTATGACTGCAAAATGGGAAAAACTAGAGGGGAATACAGGTGTATTAACGGTTGAGGTTGATGTAGAAACTGTAAATAACGGCCTTGATACTGCCTTTAAAAAAGTTTCCAAACAAGTAAATATTCCAGGATTTCGTAAAGGAAGAATTCCAAGATCAATGTTTGAAAAGCGTTTTGGAGTAGAAAGTCTCTACCAAGATGCTTTGGATGCAATTTTACCAGATGCATACATATCTGCAATTGAAGAAACTGGCATTGAGCCAATTGATCGTCCTGACATCGAGATTGAGCAAATGGAACAAGGAAAAGAACTTATTTTCAAGGCCACTGTTCAAGTAAAGCCTGAAGTTAAGCTTGGAGAATATAAAGGCCTTGAAGTAGAAAAAATGGACACTGAAGTAACTGATGAAGATGTTGACGCTGAATTAAAACAGCTACAAGAACGTCAAGCGGAACTTGTTGTGAAAGAAGAAGGAGAAGTAGCTGAAGGAGATACTGTTGTTATTGACTTTGAAGGTTTTGTAGATGGAGAACCATTCGAAGGTGGTAAATCCGAAAATTACTCTCTTGAAATTGGATCAGGTTCATTCATCCCTGGCTTTGAAGAACAATTAGTTGGTGTGAAAGCTGGAGAAGAAAAAGATGTTGAAGTTACATTCCCTGAAGAATACCATGCGGAAGAATTGGCAGGTAAACCAGCAGTATTTAAAGTAAAGCTTCATGAAATTAAATCTAAAGAACTACCAGAACTTGATGATGAATTTGCTAAAGATGTAAGCGAAGAATCAGAAACTCTTGAAGACTTAAAAGCATCCATTAAAAATCGCTTAGTTGAAAGTAAGAAAAACGAAGCAGAGCAAACTCTTCGTAATGAGCTTGTAGATAAAGCTTCAGAAAATGCTGAAGTTGAAATTCCGGAAGTTATGATAACAACTGAAGTTGACAGAATGCTGAAGGAATTTGAACAACGCTTACAAATGCAAGGAATGACATTGGATCTATACTTCCAATTCTCAGGGCAAGATGAAGATGCGCTTCGTGAACAAATGAAAGAAGATGCTCAAAAACGTGTAAAAACAAACTTAACGTTAGAAGCTATTGCAAAAGCAGAAAATATTGAAGTAGACGATGAAGCAGTTAATGAAGAAATGAACAAAATGGCTGAAGCATACAAAATGGAACTTGAAGAAATTAAAAGACTTCTTGGCGGAAACTTAGAAAATTTAAAAGAAGACTTGAAAATTCAAAAAGCAGTTGAATTTCTTGTTGAAAACAGCAAAACTGGTGCATAATAGTAAATAACACTGACATAAGATATAAGACTTAAGATAAAACAAGGCACGGTATAGTTCGTGCCTTGTTTTATCCAACATAAATACATAATTGTAATAAATGGATGTTTAATGAATGTTTTTAATGGTTATTATTCGGAATAATATGTTACAATGCAATACATAACTATTGGCATTTCGATGAATGAAATAGTTTTAGCTTTTAAAAGGGGTGAGAATTCTATGTTCAAGTTTAATGAAGAAAAAGGGCAACTTAAATGTTCATTTTGTGGGAAAACACAAGAACAGGTCCGCAAACTTGTTGCCGGCCCTGGTGTATATATATGTGATGAATGTATTGAACTTTGTACCGAAATAGTTGAGGAAGAACTTGGAACTGAAGAAGAAGTAGAATTCAAAGATGTTCCGAAGCCTCGTGAGATACGTGAAATATTAAAAGAATATGTAATTGGTCAAGATCAAGCAAAGAAATCTCTTGCAGTTGCTGTTTATAATCATTACAAAAGGATTAATTCTAATAGCAAAATCGATGATGTAGAGCTTGCAAAGAGTAATATTTGTTTAATTGGACCTACTGGTAGTGGGAAAACACTTCTTGCACAAACTCTTGCACGTATTCTTAATGTGCCGTTTGCAATTGCAGATGCAACTTCGTTAACTGAAGCAGGGTATGTTGGTGAGGACGTAGAAAATATTTTACTTAAATTAATCCAGGCTGCCGACTATGATGTGGAAAAAGCTGAAAGAGGTATTATTTATATCGATGAAATCGATAAAATTGCCCGTAAATCTGAAAACCCTTCTATTACACGTGATGTGTCAGGGGAAGGAGTTCAGCAAGCTTTATTAAAAATATTAGAAGGCACTGTTGCAAGCGTTCCACCACAAGGCGGGCGTAAGCACCCTCATCAAGAATTTATCCAGATTGATACGACTAATATTTTGTTCATTTGTGGTGGTGCCTTTGATGGCGTAGAACAAATTATTAAACGTCGATTAGGGCAAAAGGTAATTGGATTCGGATCAGATGTAAAGCAAGAAGAAATCGATGCAAAAGGCCTTCTTACGAAAGTGCTACCGGAAGACTTGCTACGCTTTGGTTTAATTCCAGAATTTATTGGACGTTTACCTGTTATTGCAAGTTTGGAGCAATTAGATGAGGAAGCTTTGATTGAAATTTTAACAAAGCCGAAGAATGCGCTTGTAAAACAATATCAAAAAATGCTTGAACTCGATAATGTTGATCTAGAATTTGAAGACGAAGCACTTCATGAAATTGCTAAAAAGGCAATTGAAAGAAAGACAGGAGCCCGTGGACTTCGTTCAATTATTGAGTCCATTATGCTTGACGTCATGTTTGAATTACCTTCACGTGATGACATTTCAAAATGTATCATTACAAAAGATTCAGTCGTCCATAATAAGCCGCCAAAATTAGTTCTTAATGACGGTACGATAATAAAAGGCACTGAAAAAACATCCGCTTAACAAATAACCCCCTAGACATCTCTTTCATTGAGATGATCTAGGGGTTTTTATTTTGAAAAATTTTTTTGAAATCAATTTTTTAGCGCGCTTAGAATTTGTCTAGATTTCCGAAGTTATATCGCGGAATTACAGGTCAAAGTTAATTCTTCTCAACATTTACCTGTGTATTGAGCTTTTCTGATTTTAATTAATAACCATGTTAATTGGAGTTCAAAACATGAGATTTTGTGAGAAAAATACTGAACAACACGATGTTCCGCGAAAGGTAAGAATGCTTTCGTACCTTAGGGTAAGCAACGCTTGGTAGGTAAATCAACATCGTCTAGATTTGGATTTTTTTAGAAGCACTAAAAAATCGGTTTATTCCCATAACGTGGAGGAAATACTAACCACTATGTGAATCAGTGTTTCTAGGAGGGAATGCGATGAATTGGACAGTGCTTGTTTTGTTGATACAGCTATTTTTTGGAATCGTAATCGGGATGTATTTTTTTAATTTACTTAAAAATCAGCGCTCCCAAAAAGTGACAATTGATAAGGAATCAAAAAAAGAAATGGAACAACTAAGGAAAATGCGTGGTATTAGATTGTCTGAACCCTTGGCTGAAAGAGTTCGCCCAGCAAGTTTTAAAGATATTGTAGGTCAGCAAGACGGCATCAAAGCATTAAAGGCTGCACTTTGCGGTCCCAACCCCCAACATGTCATTATTTATGGACCACCAGGAGTTGGAAAAACAGCTGCTGCTAGGTTAGTTCTTGAAGAAGCTAAGAAAAATCAACGTTCTCCTTTTCGCCCTGACTCAGTCTTTATTGAGTTGGACGCAACAACAGCAAGGTTTGATGAACGTGGAATAGCCGATCCTTTAATTGGTTCTGTACATGACCCAATATATCAAGGTGCAGGCGCGATGGGACAGGCAGGAATTCCTCAGCCGAAACAAGGTGCTGTAACAAATGCTCATGGAGGAGTGCTATTTATCGATGAAATTGGTGAATTACATCCCATCCAAATGAATAAATTATTAAAAGTCTTGGAAGACAGGAAAGTTTTTTTGGAAAGTGCTTATTATAGTGAAGAAAATTCTCAAATACCCGCTCATATACATGACATTTTTAAAAGGGGATTGCCCGCAGACTTCCGACTAATTGGGGCTACTACTAGAACACCAAATGAAATCCCGCCAGCTATTCGATCCCGTTGTATGGAAGTTTTCTTCAAGGAATTGGAACAGCATGAAATTATTGAAATTGCTAAAAATGCTACAAATAAAATTAAGTTAGAAATCAAGGATTCTGGTCTCTCTATATTGTCTTCTTATGCAAGAAATGGACGTGAAGCAGTAAATATGATGCAGATAGCTGCAGGATTAGCCATAACTGAAGATCGGGAATTTATACGTGATGAAGATATTGAGTGGGTAATCCGTTCCAGTCAGCTAACCCCACGATATGAAAAAAGCATTTCCGAAAATCCACATATTGGAATTGTTAACGGTCTTGCTGTGAATGGACCAAATAGTGGAATGCTTCTGGATATTGAAGTGACAGTAATTCCAGCTGATCGCGGATCTATTAATATAACTGGGATTATCGAAGAAGAAAGTATTAATGGACAAGGTAAATCTGTTAAGAGAAAAAGTATGGCAAGAGGCTCAGTTGAAAACGTAATTACAGTGCTAAAAACAATGGGAGTTCCCGCAAATCAATATGACATACATATTAATTTTCCAGGTGGAGTTCCAATTGATGGTCCTTCTGCAGGTATCGCAATGGCGGTTGGTATATATTCGGCCATATATAAAATCCCAGTAAAGAATACGGTAGCTATGACAGGTGAGCTTGGTTTACTCGGTGATGTAAAACCTGTTGGAGGCGTTTTCTCCAAGGTGAAAGCAGCAAAAAATGCTGGAGCAACTACTGTATTTATCCCTGCAGACAATTACCAATCAAGTTTAAAAGAGATTGAAGATATAACAGTTATACCCGTTAAAAAACTGGAAACTGTATTAGAAGAAGCATTATTAAAACATCCTAATCACGAAATAATATCACCAAATTTACTTGGTGCGCATAATAAAAAAAGCGTTTAATTTTCCTCAATGCCTCTTTCTCGACATTGCCCCCTACAATAGGCTAAAATTGAAAAAAGACTCTGGGGAATGGTATTTGTTTATTTTATTTCGCTTGAGCGCTTCTAGTGTTACTTCTTAAATCTTGTACATCATAGGTAATCTTAGCCGATGTATCCCAAGGAAGATTGAAGTATGCTGCATCGCTTGAGCTTTTCTATTATGGAGGTGTAGATTTGAAGAAGCAAAAAGAGCCACTCGTTCCTCTATTGCCATTAAGGGGAATGCTTGTGTACCCGACAATGGTGCTGCATCTAGATGTTGGCCGAGCACAGTCGGTTCAAGCTTTAGAGCAGGCTATGATGAACGATCATTTAATTTTTTTAGCAACACAAAAAGACGTTGCAATAGATGAGCCTACTGAAGAGGATATTTATAAAATGGGGACTTTAACAAAAGTTAAACAAATGTTAAAGTTACCAAACGGCACCATTAGAGTACTAGTTGAAGGTTTAACTCGTGCAAGATTTGCGACAATAATTAATCAAGGAACATATTTAGCTGCAGAACTGGAACTTTTTGAAGATGATGTTGAAAAGGATATCGAAGTTCAAGCTTTAATGAGAACAATGCTGGAGTATTTTGAACAATATATAAAGCTTTCCAAAAAAATAACAACGGAGACATTCGCAACTGTTGCTGATATTGAAGAACCGGGTAGAATGGCGGATATTATTGCATCCCATCTACCGTTAAAACTTCATGATAAACAACAAATCCTTGAAACTGTTGACGTTAAGGTACGACTCGGAAACATTATTAAAATTATTCATAATGAAAGAGAAGTTCTTAACTTAGAAAAGAAAATTGGTCAACGGGTTAAGCAATCTATGGAAAGAACGCAAAAGGAGTATTATTTGCGTGAGCAAATGAAAGCCATACAAAAGGAACTTGGAGATAAAGAAGGGAAAACAGGTGAAGTTGCTGACTTAACAGAAAAAATTGAAGCAGCAGATATGCCGGAACATGCAAAGAAAACAGCATATAAAGAACTTGACCGTTATGAAAAAATCCCTTCGACTTCAGCAGAAAGTTCTGTTATCAGGACGTATATTGATTGGCTTGTATCCCTTCCTTGGAAAAAAGCTACTAAAGATGACTTAAGTATTCAAAAGGCAGAAAAAATACTTGAACGGGATCATTTTGGTCTCGAAAAAGTAAAAGAACGGGTATTAGAATATCTAGCTGTTCAACAGCTGACGAAATCTTTAAGAAGTCCCATTCTTTGTTTAGTAGGTCCCCCTGGAGTTGGTAAAACAAGTCTTGCCAGATCTATTGCAGAGTCAATGGGCCGTAATTTTGTCCGTATTTCACTTGGTGGTGTAAGAGATGAATCGGAAATCCGAGGACATAGGCGGACATATGTAGGCGCTATGCCCGGGAGAATCATCCAAGGGATGAAAAAAGCGGGAACAATAAATCCTGTATTTTTATTGGATGAAATTGATAAAATGTCGAATGACTTCCGTGGAGACCCTTCGTCTGCAATGCTTGAAGTACTAGACCCTGCTCAAAATAGCACTTTTAGCGATCATTATATTGAAGAGACATATGATCTATCAAAAGTAATGTTTCTAGCGACGGCTAATGATTTAGCGACTATTCCGGGACCTCTAAGGGATAGGATGGAAATCATTACAATTGCTGGTTACACAGAGATGGAAAAAATTCATATTGCAAAGGAGCATTTACTTCCTAGACAGATTCGTGAACACGGGTTAACGAAAAACCAACTGCAAATGAGAGATGAAGCTATAAAACATTTGGTCCGTTACTATACACGTGAAGCTGGTGTCCGCGAACTAGAAAGACAACTTGCATCCATATGCCGAAAAGCTGCCAAGATTATCGTATCAGGTGAGAGAAAACGAGTAATTGTTACGGATACGTATTTGCAAGAAATTCTTGGAAAGAAAAAGTACTCTTACGGACAGGCAGAACTAGAAGACCAGGTTGGAGTAGCGACAGGACTTGCATATACAGCGGTTGGTGGAGATACATTGCAAATTGAAGTATCTATAGCTCCTGGAAAAGGCAAGCTGGTTTTGACGGGAAAATTAGGAGATGTTATGAAGGAATCTGCTCAAGCTGCATTTAGTTATGTGCGATCAAAAGCGGAGGAATTAAACTTAGATAAAGATTTTCATGAATCATGTGATATTCATATTCATGTTCCAGAAGGTGCTGTTCCGAAGGATGGTCCATCTGCAGGTATTACAATTGCCACAGCTTTAGTTTCTGCTCTAACTGGAATTCCGATAAGAAAAGAAGTCGGAATGACTGGAGAAATTACGCTACGCGGAAGAGTATTGCCAATCGGTGGATTAAAAGAAAAAACATTAAGTGCCCATAGAGCAGGATTAACGACAATCATATTACCAAAAGACAACGAAAAGGATATTGATGATATTCCAGAAAGTGTTCGTGGTGATTTGAAATTTGTTCCTGTATCGCATATGGATGAAGTATTAGAAACCGCGTTGACAGGAGAACATAAATGAAAGTAAATCAAGTAGAACTTGTTATTAGTGCCGTAAAGCCAGAACAATATCCTAGTGAGGGCCTCCCAGAGTTTGCCCTCGCTGGTAGATCAAATGTAGGTAAGTCCTCTTTTATAAATAAGATGATTAATAGAAAAAGTTTAGCACGAACATCATCAAAGCCTGGAAAAACGCAAACACTCAATTTCTACAAAATAGAAGAATCATTATATTTTGTAGATGTTCCAGGATACGGATATGCAAAAGTTTCAAAAAAAGAGCGTGAGGCATGGGGAAAGATGATCGAAACATATTTTACAAAGAGAAAAGAGTTATTGGCTGTCCTCTTGATTGTAGATCTTCGCCACCCACCTACAGCAGATGATGTAACGATGTATGAATTTCTAAAACACTATGAACTTCCGTGCATTGTCGTTGCTACAAAAGCAGATAAAATTCCACGTGGAAAATGGGATAAACACAAAAAAGTTGCCAAAGAAACCCTCGATCTCGATCCTAGAGATGAAATAGTTGTATTCAGTTCAGAAACTGGACTTGGGAAAGATAATGTTTGGAATATATTAATGAGTAGAAGTAAAAAATAGGCAATTAAAGAATATAGTATTTCTTTGCCACAAAGGGGAATTAGCGAGAACGTCCGACACTTCCCCAGTTGTGAGAAGAACAGTTTATGGGAGACCATGCAGCACTTCAAGCGCCAGCAAGCTTCCAAACTATCTGCGGTAAGAGTGTGTCAGTAACCAAAATTAAAATAAAAGTTAAAAAGTGCATTCCCAAAAATGGAATGCACTTTTAACTTTTATCTAGACTTTTTAAAAAATAAAAAATATGCTCCCAAAATAATAAATAGGAATGGCCAAAATTGACTTATACTTGAAAGATTATGGCCTTGTTGGTTTGCCCAAACTAGTAATCTATCGAAAAACAATAATAATGTTGCCATTGCAAGGAATATAATACCTTGGAAAAGATTCGTTCCTGTTTTAACATATGTAAGTAAAATTCCTAAGGCAACCAATAAAAGAAATATACCCGAATGATCTGGCCAAGTATCAAGTTTGTTTGCAATATGGAAATGGAGCCCTAAACCAGTTAATACAACTCCAGGAAGTATGGATTCGTATGCCTTTCCTAAATAACCATTAGCTAGAAAACCTAGTCCTACTATAAAAAGCAGTGTGGACCAAGAGTAAAACCCTTCAAAAAGGGAAAAATGATATTGTTGAAATAGAAAATATATACCAAATCCTATTAGGATGACTCCTGAGAGATAAGACTTTTTTTTCATAAGACACCATTCCTGTAAACTTGTATTTCCTTCACCTATTTGATACCTTAATTAAGTATGAGTTTTTATAAGTGAGTATTTTAAAATTTAGGCTTTTACTGTTTAGCTTTGGCTCAAACGACTTGTGTCAAATTAACTGATGCTGCAAAAGTAAATAAAAGATTTTTAAACGTATCAGAACATTTGAGCGTTGGATTAAAGACGCCTCTTACTTTTTAGTATGTATCAAGAGAATTATATATATTTAATATAACACACGTTTCAAGATCTGTTCACATCTTTTTAGAATTCTTCTAATCTGTCGTGGTATAATAAACGATAGTAGCAATAAATCTGGAGGTGCGGAATTTTTATGCACATCATTGTTGTAGGACTAAATTATAGAACGGCTCCAGTTGAGATAAGGGAAAGGCTAGCTTTTTCTGAAACAGATTTGCCTTTAGCCATGACAACTTTAAAAAATAAAAAAAGTATATTGGAAAACATGATTGTTTCCACATGTAACCGTACAGAAGTATATGCTGTTGTGGATCAATTGCATACTGGACGCTATTATATAAAGCAATTCTTAGCAGAATGGTTCAATCTAAACCAAGAGGAATTTGTGAGCCATTTAAATATTCAAGAAAATGAATCTGCGGTTGATCATCTTTTTAATGTGACGTGCGGGTTAAATTCAATGGTTCTTGGTGAAACGCAAATACTTGGCCAAATAAGGAATAGCTTCTTGATGGCACAAGATAATGGTACTACCGGAACGATTTTCAATCATTTAGTAAAGCAGGCGATCACAGTTGCAAAACGTGGTCATTCTGAAACGGATATAGGAGCAAATGCGGTTTCCGTTAGTTACGCGGCTGTGGAGCTAGCCAAAAAAGTATTTGGTGATTTAAAGGAAAAACACGTACTTGTTATTGGTGCTGGAAAAATGGGTGAACTTGCAATTAAAAACCTTTATTCGAACGGTGCTACGAAGGTAACCGTTGTGAATAGAACATTCGAAAAGGCACAGTCGCTTGCGGAACAATTTTCTGGTAAAGCCAAAATGCTTAACGAGCTTCAATGCGCTCTGATAGAAGCGGATATTGTAATAAGCTCTACTGGCGCTACGGGTTATGTTATTGATAAGAAGATGGTCGCTAATATGGAGAAAATTCGTAGAGGACGCCCTCTATTCCTTATGGATATTGCTGTGCCAAGGGATATTGACCCAGCGGTCTCCGAATTGGAAAGTGCATTCCTATATGATATAGATGATTTAGAAGGAATCGTCGAAGCCAATATGGTTGAAAGAAAAAAAGCAGCTGAAAAGATTTCTTCTATGATTAAATTAGAAATAGAATCCTTTAATGAATGGGTCAATACATTAGGAGTTGTACCTGTCATCTCCGCATTAAGGGAAAAAGCAAATGCCATCCAAATGAATACAATGGAAAGTATTGAACGAAAATTACCTGATTTAACAGATCGTGAACGCAAAATAATTAGTAAGCACACAAAAAGCATTATTAATCAATTATTAAAAGATCCAATTTTACAAGTAAAGGAATTTTCCGGACAGCCACAGGCAACCGAAAAAATTGCTCTTTTTAAACAAATATTTGATTTAGAAGAGCCAATTAGTGGACAAGCAAAAGAACTGAAAGAAACCAAACAAGATAAACATCTAATGTCTGTCCCGCTTCCTACTTACCAATCTTAAGAGGACGTGTGTGATGATTGAGCTAATGATGGTTAGATTGCCAGAAATTGTTATCGTTATATACGCTTTATCGATATTATTATATTTTTTTGATTTTCTTGAACACAATCGGAAGGCAAATCGACTTGCCTTCCTGCTTCTTTCGATTGTTTGGATCCTTCAAACAATTTTTTTATGTCTATATATGATGGAAACTGGGAGATTTCCAGTACTTACGTTATTTGAAGGTCTCTATTTTTATTCTTGGATACTTATCACATTATCACTGATGATTCATCGAATTTTAAAAGTGGATTTTACAGTATTTTTTACAAACCTTCTAGGGTTTACCGTAATGGCAATACATGCATTTGCTCCAATCCAAAGGCCAGCAATGGCTGAGCAGCTAATTTCCGAGTTGCTATTTATTCATATTACAATGGCTATATTGTCATATGGTGCATTTACTTTATCTTTTGTTTTCTCGATACTTTATTTATTGCAGTACAAACTGCTAAAAGGAAAGAAATGGATTCAACGTCTATGGCGCCTAAGTGATTTAGCTAAGCTTGAAAAAATATGCTATGTACTAAATTTAATTGGAGTACCTTTATTGCTTTTAAGTCTCATTCTTGGGTTGCAATGGGCTTTTATGAAACTTTCATTCTTCCAATGGTATGATCCAAAAATTCTTGGCTCATTTTTTGTATTTTTGATTTATAGCTTCGTGCTATATTTGTACAGAAAAAAAGAAGTGTTCGGAAAAACACTTGCTTTATGGAATTCTGCATCATTTTTAATTGTATTGATAAATTTTATTTTTATAAGTCGATTATCAAACTTTCATATATGGTATGAGTAAATAAATTAAGGCAGGAGATTATTTCATGCGAAAAATCATCATTGGTTCAAGAAGAAGTAAACTTGCATTAACACAGACAAATTGGGTTCGTGAACAACTGGAAAAGCTTGGAGCTCCTTTTGAATTTGAGATAAAAGAAATTGTTACAAAAGGTGATCGAATTCTTGATGTTACCCTATCAAAGGTAGGCGGAAAAGGTCTATTTGTTAAAGAAATAGAACAGGCGATGTTGGATGGAGAAATTGATATGGCTGTTCATAGCATGAAAGATATGCCCGCCGTTCTACCAGATGGCCTTGTCATTGGGTGTATTCCTGAGAGAGAAGACCCTCGTGATGTATTGATTTCAAAAAATCATGTAAAGCTGAAGGATCTTCCTGCAGGTGCAAAAGTTGGTACAAGCAGCTTAAGAAGAAGTGCTCAAATTTTGGCAATGCGACCTGATTTAGAAATTAAATGGATACGTGGAAATATTGAAACTCGTATAAATAAATTAGAAACTGAAGATTACGATGCTATCATCCTGGCCGCTGCTGGACTTTCACGTATGGGATGGAAGGCGGATATTGCAACTGAATTTTTAGATCCAACAAACTGCCTACCTGCGATTGGTCAAGGAGCACTTGGGATAGAGTGTAGGGCAGATGATATGGAGTTGCTAGAGCATTTATCAAAACTTACATCTGATGTTACAGCCCGTGCTGTTGAAGCAGAGCGTATTTTCCTACATGAAATGGAAGGAAGCTGCCAAGTCCCAATTGCAGGCTTCGGAAAGATATTAGATGATAATCAAATTGAGCTCACGGCACTAGTTGCATCTCCTGACGGAAAGATTGTCTATAAAGAAACAGTGACAGGATGGGAACCAAGATTAGTAGGTGAAGAAGCGTCTAGACTTTTAATTGATCAAGGAGCAAAAAAATTGATTGATCAAGTAAGGGATGAATTGGAGAAATGAAGAGCAGAGAGCTTCCGTTAAAAGGCAAGCATGTGCTCATTACTCGTGGTGGAGAACAGGGAGAAAAATTTTGTATGGATGTTGCTTCATCTGGTGGGGTGCCACATATGGTTCCTCTCATCGATTTTCGAGCACATCATGATCAAAATGCATCCTATTTTATTAAAAATTTGAATCAATATGAATGGATTATTTTCACCAGTAAAAATGGGGTTCATTATTTTTTTGAACATATAAAGGGCTTAGTTGATGAACAAATCCTTCATAAAGGTAATATTCAATATGCTGTTGTCGGTGAAAAAACAAGGGAAGCATTACATCGATACAGACTTCCTTCTCGCTTTATGCCTAATGTATATACTGCAGAGGATTTTGCTCGTGAATTTTTTAACCAAGGCTTGATTGGGAAAAAAGTGTTGATTCCAAAAGGAAATCTTGCAAGTAATATTATAGCTGAGAGTTTTCGGTCTCGTGGATATACTGCTGATGAATGGATCGTATATGAAACATATTATCCTTCAAAAGAAACAGATAAATTAGTCAGTATGTTGGAAGAGGATTTGCTGGATATTGCATCGTTTACAAGTCCTTCTACCTTTAATCATTTTATGAAAATAGTCGTTCAGCATCATCTTAGCAGTCATGCGAAAAAGCTTTTATATGCTGCAATTGGAACTGTAACTAAACGAACGATTGAACAAGCAGGTTATACTACACATATTTGTCCTAAAACATTTACAATTGATGATATGTTCAATGAGATATGCTTGTATGTCAAAAAGCAAGTAGATGGAGGGAAAGATTAGAATGGAAAAAGTTCAATTTAAACGCCACAGAAGATTGCGTCATTCCGCTAATATGAGGTCTATGGTTCGTGAAACTCATTTACACGTAGAAGATTTCATATACCCTCTTTTTATCATAGAGGGGGAAAATGAAAGAAATGAAGTATCATCTATGCCTGGAGTTTTTCAAATATCCTTGGATTTATTAAAAGAAGAACTGGACGAAATCGTAAGTCTTGGGATTAAATCCATAATTCTATTTGGAGTTCCGAAAGAAAAGGACGATTGTGGTTCCGGTGCCTATCATGATCATGGTATCGTACAAGAAGCAACTAGAGAAGTAAAGAAATATTACCCCGATCTACTTGTCGTGGCGGACACTTGTCTTTGTGAATATACCGACCATGGGCATTGTGGAATAGTAGAAAATGATTATGTTTTAAATGATGAAAGTCTTGAGTTGCTTGTTAGAACAGCTATTAGCCAAGCCAAGGCGGGAGCTGATATCATTGCACCTTCTAATATGATGGATGGATTTGTTGCTGCGATTAGACAAGGGTTGGATGAAGCTGGTTTTGATCATATCCCAATTATGTCATATGCAGTTAAATATTCTTCTGCTTTTTATGGTCCATTTAGAGATGCAGCTAATAGTGCCCCACAATTTGGTGATCGCAAAACATATCAGATGGATCCTGCTAATCGAATGGAAGCATTAAGAGAAGCTCAGTCAGATATAGAGGAAGGCGCAGATTTTCTTATTGTGAAGCCCGCACTAGCCTATATGGATATTATTAGAGATGTAAAAAATCATTGCAACGCTCCAATCGTTTCTTATAACGTAAGCGGTGAATATTCAATGATAAAAGCAGCAGCAGCCAATGGATGGATAAATGAAGAAGCTATTGTAATGGAAATGCTTACCGGATTAAAACGAGCAGGATCGGATATCATCATTACTTACTTTGCAAAAGATGCTGCAAGATGGCTACAAAATACAAAAGTGTAAGTGCCTGTCCATCGACGTAAAAACTTACGGTCCTTTGACTGAGATAAAGGAAACAGGCGAGGTACGAGCCTATGTTGACTTACGCAAAAGAAAAGGACAAGAAGATTACTAGTCGATAGGCACTGAGGCTGGACTGGTACTTCTTTCTTTTTCTACAAAGTTCTAAAATGTATATTCCTGAGAAAGAAATAAATAGGGTGGAGGTTTTCTTGTGCGTTCATACGAAAAATCAAAGCAGGCTTTTAAAGAAGCAATTAATCTAATGCCTGGTGGGGTAAATAGTCCAGTTCGAGCTTTTAAATCGGTTGATATGGATCCTATTTTTATGGAAAGAGGAAAAGGTTCCAAAATCTATGATATTGATGGCAATGAATATATAGATTATGTATTATCCTGGGGACCACTAATTCTTGGTCATGCAAATGATCAAGTAGTAGAAGCGATAAAAAAAGTAGCTGAAAGTGGTACGAGCTTTGGCGCGCCTACACTTATAGAAAATAAACTTGCCAAGCTTGTTACTGAACGTGTTCCATCCATTGAAATTATTCGGATGGTTTCTTCTGGAACTGAGGCAACGATGAGTGCCTTGCGCCTTGCAAGGGGCTATACAGGCCGAAATAAAATACTTAAATTTGAAGGTTGCTATCACGGTCATGGAGATTCCCTTTTAATCAAGGCTGGCTCAGGTGTTGCTACGCTTGGTTTGCCCGATAGTCCTGGGGTACCTGATAGTGTTGCGAAAAATACAATCACCGTTCCTTACAACGACTTGGAAAGTGTTAAATATGCGTTTAAAGAGTATGGAGAAGACATTGCTTGTATTATTGTAGAACCTGTAGCAGGTAATATGGGAGTAGTTCCTCCTGTTCCTGGATTTCTAGAAGGTCTGCGTGAAGTTACAAATGAGTATGGCGCATTGTTAATTTTTGATGAAGTGATGACAGGCTTCCGAGTGGGCTATAATTGTGCCCAAGGATACTTTGGGATTACACCTGACTTGACTTGTTTAGGAAAAGTAATTGGTGGAGGTCTCCCAGTTGGCGCTTATGGTGGAAAGGCAGAAATTATGGAAAAAATAGCTCCAAGTGGACCTATTTATCAAGCAGGTACGCTTTCAGGAAATCCACTTGCCATGACAGCGGGATATGAGACACTCAGTCAATTAAGTCCGAAAACTTATGAGGAGTTCATCCAAAAAGCTGATATGTTGGAAGCGGGATTGAAAGAAGCAGCAGAGATGAATGGAATCCCACATACCATTAATCGAGCTGGTTCCATGATTGGAATTTTCTTCACGAATGAAAAAGTAACAAATTACGAGACTGCAAAAACGTCTGACTTATCATTATTTGCAAGATATTATAAGGAAATGGCCAATAATGGAGTATTTTTACCACCGTCTCAGTTTGAAGGATTATTCCTATCTAGTGCTCATTCAGATGAAGATATCGAAAAAACAATAGCTGCTGTAAAAAATACATTCAATAAGATTCGAAACTAAATATAAAAGGAGTAATGGCTACAAAGCTATTACTTCTTTTTTTTGTTCTTTAACAGCGATAAATCGCTCCGTCTCGTTCCTATTCGTGTTCTTTTATCTCAGTAGAACGCCAATAAAGGAACGTAGACTATAACGCCAGTTCTTTGGCGATGGCGAAAAGCCATATCCTGTGTTTATATATTTTAAAGACGACGTGCTAAGTTTTGTATGTTTTTTAGATATATCTTTTGAACTAATGTTTTGGGTTTATTTCAAGGCGACAACTTTCCGAGATCAAAAACCCAGTACTCAGTAAGCTGAGAAACAACATAAAGAGTGCATAAACATTTTCTTGTCACCCCTGTTAAAGAGCCTCCCGTTTTTCTTCATAAATGAAAGTGAGCACGCCGAGTGGAAATCAACCCAGAAGTTTATGTGAGTAATCATAAAAGTTACTCTTCCCTCATAGGCTGTAAGTGACCGATATTATTTGCATTGGAAACGAAAGGAGGAATCAATCTTGCCTGATCGCCAACAAACATCGCTCAAATTCCCGCTTGAAGAAACAGTTTGGTTTCAAAAAGGACAGGAAGTAGATGAACTTATATCTATATCTTTAGATCCTAATATATCGATTATTGATGAAGATGATTACGTAGTACTAAAAGGAACCCTTCAGCTTACTGGGGAGTTTAATCACAGTTTTGATAGCGGTGTGGAGGATCATTTTCCTAAAACCGGGATGACGTTTATTCAAGCTGTTGACATTCGAAATGATGAAGCGAGTAATTTTTCACATCAATTTCCAGTCGATATAACAATACCAAAGAAAAGAATTGTCAATATGGATGAAATGGAAGTAGAAATCCATACTTTTGATTATGATTTAGAAGATAGTTGCAAATTAAAACTTTACGCAGATATTTATGTGCATGGAATTTATCAAGAGAAAACGGAATTATTTGAATCTATTGAAGAGGATGTAGAAGAGGTTCCGATTAGAGAGAATACAGAGTTTGAAGAAGCTAGTGAATTGTTTCAAGAAGTTGAGGAGGACGATCTGGTAGAAGTAGAATTATTAGCGCGTTCCTCAAAGGAAAATGAAGAACAAGAATATAAAGATGATGATGAAGAAGATGAGGAGTTATTCGAACCGTTTTCAGTGGAGTCTAGAGTTCTTCCTCAAGAAGCATTTGAAAGCGGAGAGAAGGTCCATTTTCATCCTTCTATTCCAAAAATACCTGAACTTACCTTAGAAACAATGGCTCAACCGACACTAGATTTTTTCCAATATGACAATAGGGAAGAATCAACTGAACAATATCACGAGGAGTCTCCAGCAGAGTATTATGAATCTTCATCTGAATCATCAAGCAGCATGGAATCTAGTCCTGAAGAGGAGAAGGCAGTAGTAAAGAAAAAGAAAGATAAGTATAAATCAATGTCTTTTGCAGATTTCTTTGCTCGAAAAGAAGATGAATCTCATACAAAGATGAGAGTACGTCTCGTTCAACAAGGAGATTCAATTCAACAACTTGCTGATAAATATGATGTAAGTGTTCAGCAAATATTACGAGCAAATAAGTTGGAAGCTAGTCACGAAGTGTATGAAGGGCAAGTATTGTATATTCCAGCGAAATCACATTCGTATTTTAAAAAATAATAGGTAATTTTATTTAAGGAGGACTCCTGCACGGCAGTTTGTCCTCTTTTTTAAGCAGGTGATTGTATGACCTTTACAAATGAGGACATTAGCAGGTTGATCTACCATTATGGTTTGTCTATGAATTTTGTTGAAAAGCATGGGCGCGTATATAAAGTCTATACGAATAAAGGGGAATTTGCTTTAAAGGAAATGGAAGCAAATAAAGGAATTGATTTTCTTCATTACGTTCAACATTTGTATCAGAAGGGATATAATAGGATTGTACCGATTTATCCTGCTTTAGATGGACGATATGCCATATTAGAAGGAAATTCTCTTTTTTACCTAATGCCTTGGTTAGAAAACAAAGAAAGGGAAGGGAGAATTCAAAAACATAAAGATTTATTTAGAGAGTTAGCTCGTCTCCATACCTTGTCAGTACGTGAAATTCCTGTTACGAAAGAAATGAGAGAAGAACATTACGAACAAACAACAGCCAGATGGGAAAATGAACAGGAAGCATTGTTAGCCTTTGTGGAACGAAGTGAGAGAACAGTATATATGTCTCCATTTCAACTTCTTTTTTGTACATTTTACACTGAAATTAACGGTGCAGAACGTTTTGCCTTAAATAAGCTGAAGGAATGGCAGGAGGCAACAAGTGAAGAAACAAAAGCTAGAAGTGTAATAATTCATGGTAAATTGTCAAATGAACATTTTCTATACGACGAAAACGGCCTAGGTTTCTTTACAAATTTCGAACAATCACAAATAGCATCCCCCATTCACGATTTATTGCCGTTTTTGGATCGTACCTTGAGTACACAGCCAAAAAAGTTTGATGAAAGTTTAGAGTGGCTCGATACTTACTTTCGGCATTTTCCTTTTAAGAAAGAAGAAATGTTATTGTTTTTAAGCTACTTAGCTCATCCTGGAGCGATTTTCAGAGTGGTGGAAAGATATTTTTCAACAGGAAAAGAAAAAAATGAAATGAAATTTGTAAATCAGTTACAACATCTTTATTGGCGAA
This sequence comes from Lederbergia wuyishanensis, assembly GCF_022900255.1. Classification (GTDB taxonomy): domain Bacteria; phylum Bacillota; class Bacilli; order Bacillales; family Bacillaceae_C; genus Lederbergia; species Lederbergia wuyishanensis. Next base: position 1,189,397 of record NZ_JALIRM010000001.1, on the reverse strand, counting down.
TGAAAAACACGGAATATGTGGTCGTTAAATTAGAGGAAAAAGAAAGATTAAAAAATGAACAGCAAACTCCCCCCTCCAACTAACTTCTGGAAGGGGTTATTCATATCCACTCATAATGGTATGCCAATGAAAGGGCAATAAAAATTGCCAGCAATAATACATCAATAGTAGTAGGAAATATAAAAGTCCGTATTGCTTGAAAAATGGTAAAAGGGATGATGAGTTGTTTACAAACTGCTTTAATATTCCTAAACCAATTTTGAAAGGTGTACTGATTAAGTTTTCTTTTCAACTTTTTTACCTCCTTCTTAAAGCCCCTATTATAAAATATGTGTTTTTGGGTTATTCTGTGATTAATAAACGAAAAAAGCCCATTTTTTAAAAAAATATAGTGAAAATATTGCTTTATGAATAAAATTTCGCTACTATAATGAATAATAGTGAGAACGAATAAATGCATTGACAGGGAAGAGTACATGAGAGGATTGTTTTATAGAGAGGGAATCATTGGTGAAAGGTTCCTAAACAATTTCCGTGGAAGGTCGCCCTTGAGCAGCTTCTATGAACATTCAGTAGTAGAAGCCGGTTAATAGCCGTTATGATTTTAAGTGCCAGATCACGTGTATTTAAGTGATTTGTGAAAAAAGGTGGTACCGCGAACCAGCTCCCTTCGTCCTTTTAACGAAGGGGGCTTTTTGTATTTTCGTAAAGTGGAAAAGTAAAAGCGTTTTGCTTTTTGACGTTTTAACCTCTCGGCTAAATTTGATGAGCTTGAAAATCAAATCTATCTTGCCTTATGTAACATAGCCGGAAAAGAAGTTAGGAATTCAATAGGCGCTAAAGCTAGACAAGGAGGAAAAAAGATGGAACAAAAAGAATTAACAATGCCTACCAAATACGAGCCACAAAGCATTGAAAAAGGCAGATATGAATGGTGGCTAGAAGGGAAATTTTTTGAAGCGAAAAGTGATTTAGAAAAAGAACCTTACACAATTGTTATTCCACCGCCGAATGTAACCGGGAAGCTTCACCTTGGTCATGCTTGGGATACAACACTTCAAGATATTTTGACTCGGATGAAAAGAATGCAAGGGTACGATGTTTTATGGCTGCCAGGTATGGACCATGCTGGAATCGCTACTCAAGCTAAGGTGGAAGAAAAATTAAGAGAAGAAGGTAAGACTCGTTACGATTTAGGCCGTGAAAAATTTCTTGGAGAAACTTGGAAATGGAAAGAAGAATATGCTGACTTTATTCGTCAGCAATGGGCTAAGCTGGGGTTAGGGCTTGATTATTCAAGAGAGCGTTTCACCCTTGATGAAGGTCTTTCTAATGCAGTTCGTGAAGTGTTTGTTTCTCTTTACAATGAAGGACTAATTTATCGTGGTGAGTACATCATTAACTGGGACCCGGCTACGAAAACAGCACTTTCCGATATTGAAGTTATCTATAAAGATGTCCAAGGCGCTTTCTATCACATGAATTATCCACTTGCAGATGGAAGTGGCAGTATTGAAATTGCAACTACACGTCCTGAAACGATGCTTGGTGATACTGGTGTAGCCGTACATCCAGAAGACGCGCGCTATAAACATTTGATTGGAAAAACGGTAATCCTTCCAATCATTGGTCGTGAAATTCCAATTGTTGCTGATGATTATGTTGATATGGAATTTGGTTCTGGTGCCGTAAAAATAACTCCGGCTCATGATCCAAATGACTTCGAAATTGGAAATCGTCATAATCTCGAAAGAGTTCTTGTTATGAATGAAGACGGCACAATGAATGAAAAGGCAGGAAAATATAATGGCCTTGATCGTTTTGAATGTCGAAAACAAATCGTAAAGGATCTACAAGATGCTGGTGTTCTATTCAAAATTGAAGAGCATCTACATTCAGTTGGTCACTCCGAGCGAAGTGGAGCTGTTGTAGAACCATATTTATCAACTCAATGGTTTGTTAAAATGCAGCCCCTTGCTGATAAAGCAATCGAAATACAAAAGGGTGAGGAAAAAGTTAATTTCGTTCCTGATCGTTTTGAAAAAATTTACATGCATTGGATTGAAAATATCCGTGATTGGTGCATTTCTCGTCAACTTTGGTGGGGGCATCGAATCCCAGCTTGGTACCATAAAGAAACTGGGGAAATATATGTTGGTCATGAAGCTCCTGCAGATGAAGAAAATTGGGAACAAGAAAAAGATGTGTTAGATACTTGGTTCAGCTCTGCACTTTGGCCATTTTCAACAATGGGTTGGCCAAATGAAGAAGCAAATGACTTTAAACGTTACTATCCTAACAATTGTCTCGTAACAGGTTACGATATTATAACTTTTTGGGTTTCCAGAATGATTTTCCAAGGTCTTAAATTTACTAATGAGCGTCCTTTCCGCGACGTATTAATTCATGGACTTGTTCGTGATGCGGAAGGCAGGAAAATGAGTAAATCTCTTGGCAATGGTGTAGACCCAATGGAAGTTATTGACAAGTACGGCGCAGATTCACTTCGCTACTTTTTATCAACAGGAAGCTCGCCTGGTCAAGATTTACGATTTAGTATGGAAAAGATTGAAGCAGTTTGGAACTTCGCCAATAAGATTTGGAATGCATCAAGATTTGCATTAATGAATATGGATGGACTCACATATGAAGAGATCGATTTGTCAGGTGAAAAATCCGTTGCAGATAAATGGATTTTAACGCGTTTAAATGACACGATTGATACTGTAACGAAGCTCGCTGAAAAATACGAGTTTGGGGAAGTAGGACGCGCGCTTTACAATTTTATATGGGACGATCTTTGTGATTGGTATATTGAGATGGCGAAATTACCATTATATGGTGACGATGAAAAAGCAAAGCTGACTACGCGTTCAGTACTAGCTTATGTTTTGGATAACACAATGCGTTTACTCCATCCATTTATGCCATTCATTACAGAAGAAATTTGGCAAAACCTTCCTCATAAAGGGGAATCTATCACGATAGCTGATTGGCCAAAAGTTGATTCGAGTCTATCAGATCAAACAGCAGCAAGCGAAATGAAGCTATTGATGGATATCATCCATTCTGTTCGTACGATTAGAGCAGAGGTTAATACGCCAATGAGCAAAAAAATAAAAATGTTGCTTAAGGCAAGAGATGAAAGTGTTCTTAAAGCATTAGAAAAGAATAAGCATTTCATCGAAAGATTCTGTAACCCAGAGGAGTTAGAAATCGCAGTAACTATTACTCCACCAGAAAAATCAATGACTGCCGTTGTAACAGGCGCTGAACTCTTCTTACCACTTGAAGGACTCATTAATATTGACGAGGAAATCACTCGTCTCGAAAAAGAATGGGATAAGTGGAATAAAGAAGTAGAACGTGTGCAGAAGAAATTGTCGAATGAAAAATTCATTAGCAAAGCCCCACAAGCAATTGTTGATGAAGAACGTGAGAAGGAAAAGGATTATTTAGAGAAACGAGCAACTGTTGAAGAAAGACTGCAAGAATTAAAATCGAAGTAATTGGAAAACAGAGAAGCGAATCCTACTTTAGGATTCGCTTCGATAATGATAATTGAGGTGCAGAGGAATGTTACAATCATATAAAGAGGCACTAGAATGGATACATTCTCGACTCAGACTAGGGATTAAACCAGGACTTACGCGAATGGACTGGATGCTTGAGAGGTTAGGAAATCCTGAAAAGGAACTAAAATCAATTCATGTAGGCGGCACAAATGGGAAAGGTTCAACCGTTACATATCTTCGTTCAATCTTAAATGAAGCAGGATATAAAGTTGGTACTTTTACATCACCATATATTGAACAATTTAACGAGAGAATAAGTGTAGACGGCAAACCGATTCATGATGATGAAATTACAGAATTAACCAATATTATAAAACCACTTGCTGACGAACTAGAAAAAACGGAACTTGGCTCCCCAACAGAGTTCGAAGTCATTACCGCGATGGCTCTTTATTATTTTGCAAAAGTAAATCCAATGGATATTACTGTTATTGAAGTAGGTCTTGGCGGGAGGTTCGATTCAACAAATGTAATTGAACCGATTGCTTCTATCATCACAAATGTCGGGATGGATCATACTCAAATTCTTGGCGACACAATTAGTAAAATAGCCTTTGAAAAAGCTGGAATTATAAAGAAGAATACCCCTATTATCACTTGTGTGAAAAATGAAGAAGCTTTGGCTGTTTTGAAAGAAATAGCTAGTGAGAAGCATGCGGAAATGATTAGAATTGAGAAAGATTTCATTGTTTCTGGATATCGTTCTTTAAAAGAGTTTGAACAATTTACTTATACATCTAAAATTGATGAGTTAAAAGATCTAGAACTTTCACTTCTAGGTAAGCATCAAACGGAAAATGCTGCTGGAGCAATAGCGGCGTTGGAATTTTTAAATAGTAATGGCTTTATTCATATAGATAAAAATAAAATTAGATCTGGATTAAAGAAAGCTTACTGGCCGGGAAGAATGGAGATAATGCAAGAACACCCAACTGTTCTAATAGATGGGGCACATAATCCTGAAGGTGTACAAGCATTTGCAAATGCTATCCAACAACGTTACAGTGATAAAAAAGTTAAGATTGTTTTTTCAGCATTGAAAGATAAAGATTTGACCGAAATGTTCTCTACCTTTAATAAGTTGGATGTTGAAATGTATTTAACTGAATTTGATTTTCCAAGAGCGGCTAGTGCTCAGGAACTAATGGAACAGTGCAATAATCCAATGGCAAAGGCTGATTCGAATTGGGAGGAACTATTAAAAAAATTGATATCTTCTTTAAAAGATGACGAGGTACTGGCTATTACTGGCTCCCTATATTTTATTTCTACGATTAAGCCGTTTTTGAAGGGGATATTAAAACCAAAGTAATATTTAAATCAATATTAAACGGATTTATCAATAAGACAAAATAAGGAAACAGAAAAAGCAGACGAGTCTTTATTCATCTGCTTTTTCTCTATTCAAATTCACTTTAATATTTAATATATTAATCTTTTTTCCTTACATGAATATTTATTAATTATTGAAAGGGAACAAGCTCGGGATTTTTAATAAATTCATTTACATTAGTAAATGTAACAGTTGAACTATTGCCAATAAAAAAACCGTCTCTTGCTATGACAACTCCTTTAAAAGCTTTACCGTTAAAAGTTACTTTTCCGTTAGGTGCAAATAATATCCCTGTTAGCTCACTGCCTTCAAAATTTTTAACGGTGATGTCACCTTTGCTAATAATTATTACGTTTTGTTTATTACTATTTGTGCCATCTAGTGTACAATTCCCTTGCGAGAAAATTTTGCTGTTATTTAATATACTTCCGAAGGAGCGTATTTCATAATTATTATCAGGATACCATGAATCTTGTCGAAAAGTTGGAGAGATGGTATATATATCTTTCGGTATATCGTCTTCACTGAGTAGATTGAAGTCCTTAAATTTACCTTCAATATTATCATTATGTTTGGATGTAACGGTCCCACCTATATATATTTCATCGCCGGAAATGTCAGTTCCTTTTTGTAATGAAACATCTCCAGTAATTATTATTTTTTTCCCTTTTATTTCTGCATTGCTATCAAAAGTAACACTTCCGTCAATAAAAATTGTCCCACCGTAAATTTTTGGTGATCCACTACTTAAGTGCACATTTCCTACAATCCTAACTAATTCTGTTTTATTTAGATCGCCAAGAACAGTACTATTTTGAATAAAAACATCGTTTCCTTGTTTATTAATGTATATCCTTTTAACCGATATTTCTGTATTGCTGTCGAATACTAAATTAGAATTATTTAGATTATTAATGACAATGGTACCAGAGTTATTTTCTGTTGTTACCTTTGTTGAACCAGTAAAACCTAAATCAGTCCCATGGACAAAAATATTATTATTCTTCAAGTACTCAAAGAACGTTTCATCCTTTACTGGACTATCAGGCATTGTAATACTAAATTCTTTTCTTTTTTTTCCTTCGATTATTGTATCAATTGCAAAGTTATAATGATCTATTTTATCAGTTAGTGTAAATTCAACATGTATATCTTTTGAATCGGTTGGAATCCAACAATCCCCATTTTTAAAATTAACCCCATCTATTTGCATTTCCATTATTAGTTTTTCATTCGTAAGTAATTGTTCGTAACAAACTTTTTCCGTATTTTGTTGATGTTTTCGTATATTTGTAATAATGATGTTCGCTTCTTGTCTTAAATTGATATGGGCTTGTGTTTTATCATTGAACTTTTTAGATGAGAAAAGTACACTAAAGGTTAAGCCGATAATAAGTGAAAAAATTGCTAATGCGGTTAATAATTCAAGAAGAGTAATTCCTTGTTGTTGCGATAAATACTTTTTTATCAACTTTCTTCACCGCTCTTTTTAATATTTTGATATTTTGTGGAAGGATTATATTATGGAAAAGATGATTAGAAGATACTTAAATCATAAAGGATTAACATTAATAGAAATACTTGCTTCCATTACCATATTAGCAATTGTCATCATATCTTTCTTAACTTTTTTCTCACAAACTATGCTTTTTTCGAGCAAAGCAGAGGATCGTGTTACTTCAATAAATATCGCTGATAAAATCTTATATAATGTAAAGAATGATTTAGTTGTTTACACAGGAGATACACGAGTAATTTCAGGAGAATTATATAAAGAAATAGAGCCTGTTTATATAAATAAAAAAACCTATTACCCTTATGTAAATCAAACGCAAGAAACACCAGAAAGTTTAAATCTTTCGATTGTCCATGTCCTAATATTCGTTAATAAAAACGATAAATCAGCAATGTCCGAGTTATTTAGCTATATTAAATCGGAGGGGCATCATGATTAATTATCTTATAAAGAAACAAAGAGGCTATGCTCTAATTGTAGTTCTTTTAATCATTACAATAATAGCAATTATCACTCCGCCACTTATCTCAAAAATAATGAATGGTGCACTTCAGTATAAAAAAGCTGAGCAAAATATACAGCTTGAAAAATTAAGAGAAATGGGCATCACTTACATAAAAAGTGTAGTGAACGAGTCTGTAAATGAAATAAATACAGAAGCAGATGCCTTAGATAACCCAACTGCATATAAGAACAAAGTGGAATCCTACATTTTGCAAGTTTTACCGGAATTTCAAATTACTAAGAAATTTAACAAAAGTGAAAATCAATTTCGACTAATAATAAATTCCATAAATTTAGATACATCTAATAGAATAGTAATTACTTATCAAATTACTCCTTCTATAAAAAATAATGTTGATGAAAAATATACCTCACAAGAGGAAATAGTCATTCGTTTAAAATAGGTTTTACATATATTAGTGACTGTATGCATATCTAATAAATTAATGGAAGAGGAAAAAATGGGGATATCATTTTTTATCTTCCTTTTTGTTTTTCTGTTATTGATTGAAGGCTAGTAGGAAATGAATGTAACGACGTCGGACCAGATGACAATTTACTACAATGTCACACCTTTTTCATCTTTTACAAAATATTTTCGCTACACTTCCTCACCATCTTTCAAATTCCTTATCGCTATTATACAATATTTACAGATTGATATGATAGACGCAGGTCTAAAGTCCTGTTTGGAGGTCGAATATACATTGACTGCAGGAAAATTAAAGTTTTTGTTATTCCTACTGCTGTTTTCGTGTTTGATGTATGGTTGTTCACAGATAAGTGAAAACTTACCAAACACCTCTGCAGCTTCTGCTAAAGATATAGACGAACGAGAAGATTCACCAGAAAAAGAAAATCACCTTAATCATACATATTTTAATTCTATTATTAGTGAGATAAATAAAGAAACTGTTAATGTCACGCCTGAAATGAAATTACTTTTAGATTCGATACAAACAAATGAGATTCAAAGTAAATCTCAATTTTCATTATTACAACATATTAAAAGCTTAAAGCTTACTAACATCGATACTGAAACGGCTAGTAAAGTTGCCTCGATACTATATGAGCTTGTGTTAAATTCAAATGTTATCGTAATGGAAAGAAACATTAGCACAACTTTTAATGACAACATTTTCTTAGGGCTTGAAGCAAAGGTAAATTTCGATAAGAAGCAGGATTTCAGTTTTTACAACCCTAATGATCAATCTATAAAATTTGCATGGGAACCTACAGACAACGGATTAAAAGCAAGATTGCTTGGACCAAAACTAAAAGAACATTATAAAATCAGTTTTGAGGACGAACAATCATATCCACCCAAGGTCATAAAGCAATTTAGTCCAATATTGAAAAATGGTGAAGTTCAAACAAAGGAAAAAGGTAACGATGGAAAATCTGTTACTGTTATGAAAGAAACAATAGATATAGAAGGAAATTTGCTTAATAAAGAGATAATCACAAAAGACTTTTATTTGCCAGTCCATCGAATTGAAATTCATAGTTTCATAAAAGTGGATTCAAATAAAGGAACGAAGGAAAAAAGTGATAAAGCTGAAATAAAGGAAAAACTTCATTCCAAAGATGAAAAAGATGAGCATACCCAAGACAACTAGGCAACAGATAATTTTATTTAGACGGACCAGGAAATATTGTGAAATAATACTAAAGCGGTGATAGAAATGGTGAAGACGAGGAAACGACTCGGAGATTTATTAGTTGAGTCTGGGATTATTACCGACGATCAACTTAAAGAAGCGTTATTACAACAAAATGAAAATCAAAGACTTGGAGACACGCTCGTTCAAAAAGGGTTTATTACGGAGCAACAGCTAATTGAAGTTCTGGAATTTCAGCTAGGCATTCCTCATATCAGTTTGTATCGCTATCCTTTTGATTCAAAATTGTTTTCAATCATTTCCAAAGAGGTTGCAAAAAGAAATCTAATTATCCCTTTAAAAAAAGAAGGAGATAAATTATTTGTTGCAATGGCCGATCCTATGGATTTTTATACGATTGAAGATTTAAGGCTTGCCACTGGTTTTCACGTCGAGACTGCAATTGCAACAAAAGATGATATTTTAAAAGCGATTAATAAATATTATGATTTGGAAGATGGTTTCGATGAGATAGTAGACCAAATTCCTAGGGGCATTCAACAAGCAGAGCAAGCAGAAATTACAGAGCAAGACTCCCCTATTGTTAAACTTGTCAATCAAATTTTTACAAATGCTTTCGTACTAAGAGCAAGTGACATACATATCGATCCACAGGAGACAAAAATAGTCATTCGTTATCGAATCGATGGTTTGCTGCGAACTGATCGTACTCTTCCTAAACATATGCAAAACGTTTTAACAGCAAGAATTAAAATAATGTCAAATCTTGACATTACTGAACACCGAATTCCTCAAGATGGTCGGATTAAAACTAATATCGACTTTCGTCATGTCGATGTACGTGTATCCACATTGCCTACTATATTTGGAGAAAAAATTGTTTTAAGGATTATGGATTTAAGTAGCAAATTGAATGACCTTAATCAATTGGGTTTTAATAAGAAAAACTTTCAAAGGCTCTTAAAAATAATCGAGAAACCTCACGGAATAATTTTAATAACAGGACCGACTGGTTCAGGAAAATCATCGACTCTCTATGCTGCTCTTAACCATTTAAATAATGAACAGGTGAATGTTATTACGATTGAGGATCCCGTTGAATACGAGTTGGAAGGCATCAACCAAATTCAAATCAATTCGAATGTCGGTTTAACATTTGCGGCAGGGTTACGGTCCATTTTACGTCAAGATCCTAATATTATAATGGTTGGAGAAATTCGTGATAAGGAAACTGTGGAGATTGCTATTCGAGCATCACTTACTGGACATCTTGTACTCTCAACAATTCATACAAATGATTCTCTAAGTACAGTAACGCGGCTTTTTGATATGGGTGTTGAACCATTTTTAATTGCAAATTCCGTTACTGGGATTGTGGCACAGCGCCTTGTTAGAAAAGTATGTCGTGATTGCGCAGAGGAACATGTACCTACGGAGCGAGAAAAAGAAATTTTCGCTAAAAGGGGGATGGAGATCGAACGAGTCATACGTGGTCGAGGGTGTGCATCTTGTAATATGACAGGATATCGTGGGCGAATTGCGATTCAAGAGGTCTTAGAAATTAGTGATGATTTGCGAAAAGCAATGATGAATAACGAACCATTTACGAGATTAAGAGAAATAGCTATTGAAAATGAAACTATTTTTTTAATTGATGATGGACTATTAAAAGTACAACAAGGTATAACAACGACAGAAGAAGTGTTACGAATTGCGATACTGGAGTAGGTGAATAAATGGAAAACCATTGTAATACATTATTGACATCTGCCTATGAATTAGGTGCATCAGATCTTCATTTAACAGTTGGTGTACCTCCAATCATGCGAATAAATGGAACGTTAAAAAGATATGGGCGAGAAGAACTTTTGCCAAGCGATACGGAAACGATTGCTAAATCACTTGTGCCTTCAAACCTTTGGAATGTTTTTAAAGAAAAAGGCGAGATTGATTTTTCGTACGGAATTCCAGGGTTATCACGTTTTCGTGTAAATGCTTTTCATCAGCGATCTTGTGTAGCATTAGCGATCCGTGTGATTTCGACTCATATTCCAACATTGGATGACCTGAATCTGCCTCAGATTTTAAAAACACTTTGTGCAAAACCTCAAGGATTATTTCTTGTAACGGGTCCTACTGGAAGTGGTAAATCAACTACCCTTGCAGCAATGATAGATTATATGAATAAAACAATGAGTAAGCATATTATTACGTTGGAGGATCCAATTGAATATTTACATAAACATGGATTGTCGATCATAGACCAACGTGAAGTAGGATTTGATACACGAAGTTTTGATCAGGGATTAAGGAGTGCACTAAGGCAGGATCCTGATGTAATTCTTGTTGGAGAGATGCGTGATCTTGAAACCATAAAGACAGCAATTACAGCAGCTGAAACTGGACATCTCGTATTAGGAACATTGCATACATCAAGTGCACCATCAACGATAGATCGAATAATTGATGTATTTCCACCTACTCAACAAACACAAATCAGAATTCAACTAGCTTCTGTTTTAACAGGAATCATATCACAAAGGCTATTCCCAACTATTGATAAAAAAGGACGTGTAGCTGCAACGGAAATGCTTGTCCATAATGCTGCTATAGCAAATTTGATTCGTAATGAAAAAATACATCAAATCATAAATGTGATGCAAACATCAAGAAATGAAGGAATGCATCTATTAGAAACGAGTATTAGAGATTTGGTTTCTTCGGAACAAATTACAAAGGAAGTTGCTTATCCTTACCTTAAAGGAAATGACGTATAATGGCGCGTTTTCAATATAAAGGAAGAAATAGACAAAAAATCGTAACCGGGAAAATAAATGCCAGCTCAAGACGTGAAGCGATGGAAAGGTTGAGTACTGTTGGTGTTCGGATTATAGAAATAGAGGAAATACCTGAATCGATTTTAACGAAGGATATATCATTTGACCGATCTGTTAAGCTTCAACATATTGTAGTGTTTTTAAGGCAATTTTCCACGCTTCTCAAAGCTGGAATTACAGTGGTCGAAGCAACTAGCATTCTATCCGCACAAACAGAAAGCAAAAGTCTCAGTAATGTGTTAAGTCAGGTAAAAGAAGATTTAACAGAAGGACAATCATTATCAGAAGCTTTCAAGAAGCATCCTAAAATTTTCGATTCTCTTTTTATAAACCTTGTAAAAGCAGGAGAACTATCAGGAACGATGGATGTGACATTTGAGCGTTTGAGTGAGCATTATGAGAAACAATACCGAACGAAGCAAAAAGTGTTATCCTCTATTTCATATCCTATCGTCGTTGGAATTATTGCTATTGCAGTCGTGATTTTCCTTTTAGTCTTTGTAGTTCCCACATTCGTTTCGATGTTTGATGGATTTGGCGGTGAGCTGCCGAGAATTACAAAATTTGTACTGGGAGTAAGTGATATTGCAAAACATTACTGGGTTTTACTTATTGTTTTTATAGGGCTATTCATTTTAGGTCTATTTGCTCTTAATAAAAATATAAAAACAAAGTATTATTTGGATTTAATTATCCTAAAACTTCCATTTGTTGGACAAATTGTACAGAAATCAATTATTGCAAGAATGACAAGAACACTAAGTTCAATGCTTGCAAGCTCTGTCCCAATTTTACAAGCACTGGATATGGTGGAAAAAGTAATCGGGAATAATGTGATGGCTGAAGTTGTTAAGAGATCAAGAGTCTCACTGGAAGAGGGAAACTCTCTGGCTGGGCCAATTGAAGAACACTGGGCTTTTCCTCCACTTGTATCACAGATGATTGTAATTGGCGAACGATCAGGTTCGTTAGACACGATGTTGGCAAAAGTTGCCGACTTTTATGAACATGAAGTGGACGCTGCGGCAGAGAGAATGAAAGCCTTGATAGAACCGATAATGATTGTGATTCTAGCAGGTTTAGTGGGCGTTATAGTAACCGCAATTGTCATCCCGATGTTTCAGATTTTCGACAATATCCAAAACTTTTAAATATATATTGTCAATAAATGCATGGTGTGAGATATTATGGGTATAAGGGACTAGTTGATTACTAGTTTCTGTAAAGAGGAGGATAAAACCATGGTAAAAAAGTTTTGTAAACTATTGAAAAACCAACGAGGACTTACATTAGTAGAATTACTAGCTGTTGTAGTTATATTGGGAATTATTTCGGCGATTGCTGTACCGAGTATTGGTGGATTGATTAATAATTCTAAGAAGGATGCGCATATAGCTAATGCTCAAACTATGGTGAATGCTGTGAAATTGATGGTTACAACGAGTGAATTGGATTTTACTAGCGATGTAGCAACAGTAGAATTAGGTCAATTAGAGAAGGAAAATTATATAGATAAAGTTAAAAACCCTTCAGGGGGTGATTATTCTGGCAAGAGTGTAATAACTGTAACCAAAACTATTGGTAAAGATAACAGTATTAGTTATTCTTACAATATTATTCTTAAAGGTGGAAACCCAGAAGTAATCTATATTGGTAAATCCGAAAGTAATACTGTTATTGGGGAAGATCCATTCAATTTAAAAAGAAGCCAAGTCAAATTATAATAGACAACTATGACTATTCTTATTTTTCTCTATTCCCTACTCCTCGGCTCCTTCTTCAACGTCGTGGGGCTTAGGGTTCCATTAAAAAAGTCAATCATTACGCCACGGTCTTCTTGTCCAGGTTGTGCTCATACTTTGAGAGCTATTGAGTTAATACCTGTTTTCTCCTATATTATTCAAGGGGGAAAATGCCGTCATTGTAAAAGGCGGATTTCACCCCTTTATCCGATTATGGAACTGTCTACAGCTTTATTATTCTTGTTTGCATATTGGCAGATAGGTTGGTCCTTAGAACTCATTTTTGTCTGGACGTTATTATCTTTATTTATCATTATTTTTATAACAGATATTACATATATGCTTATCCCCGATCGCATTCTCTTATTCTTTTTACCTCTTTTTCTAATTGAACGAATTATGATACCTCTCAATCCTTGGTGGGATTCTCTCCTTGGTGCAGCAATTGGTTTCACTCTCTTACTTACGATTGCTGTTATAAGTAAAGGTGGAATGGGAGGAGGGGATATTAAGCTTTTTGGTGTTATAGGTTTCGCTCTTGGCTCAAAATTAGTCTTGCTATCCTTTTTTGCCGCTTCAGTATTCGGAGGGGTGTTTGGACTAATCGGAATGGCATTCGGTAAGTACAAAAAAGGTGAGTCAATTCCATTTGGTCCCTTTATCGGTATTGGAACTCTAGTTGTATATTTTTATCATCAGCGTATTTTAGATTGGTATTTTTCATTTTTGTAGACAGTAAAGGGAGTTTTCGTGATGAATTTCAACCTATTCAATCGACCTTTAAAAACAGCTAATATCGTTTTTACAGATAGTAGCATTCGTTTCATGGAGACAATACAGAAGCCTAAACAGGAAATTTTACAAATGAAAGAGCATCCTTTAACTCCCGGCATGATCAAAGAAGGAAAAATCACCAATCCTGAAATGTTCCGAATTGTTATGGAGCAATGTGTCACTAACTGGAACATCAAAAGAAGGGATGTTCGTTTTTTAATTCCCGATCCTTTTATTATTGTTCGTCAAGTAAATGTGCCAGTTGACATTCAAGAAGATGAATTAAATGGTTATTTATTTCTCGAAACAGGAACAAGCATTCACCTTCCTTTTGAAGATCCAGTTATCGATTCTGTCATCCTTAAAAAAGAAAAGAATCATCAGGAAATCTTACTTGTCGCAGCTCCACGTGAGATTGTTGAATCATATGTTCAACTATTTGAAGATGTCAAATTAAAGGCAGAGGTTGCTGAAATATCTCCACTATCCTTATATCGATTATATAAAAGTGCAAGCATGACTAAAAAAGATGATCATGTTTTACTTTTAAATTATGATAAAGATTTATTGACAATTTCTATTTTTCATGATGACATTCCTATTTTTGTTAGACCGATTACTGCCGAGTTTCTTTTACAAAATACCATCGAGATGATTGGTGAGGAAGATGCCTTTTATATAGATGATGCTATAGCGGAAATAGAAAAAGTTATGGACTTTTATCAATATACGTTGAATCAAGGTAAAGTATGGATTAAAAGAGTTATATTGAGCGGAGACCATCATAATCTACACATAGTGAGAGAAAGACTCAGAAATCGACTGCAATTGCCAGTTGATCAACTAGAGTTAAGTGAATATGCAACAATAGATGGGAAGATTATTACTCCCTCATACTTTTCTATCTTAGGTTTATCTTTAAAAGAGGTGGATTCAAAATGATTATAGATATAAATTTGATTCCACAAAGGAAAAAAAAATCTTATTTTCTTTTATATAGTTTAACGATTATTTTTATCGTAGCAATTTTATCTAGTTCGTTAGTATTTTTACACATTCATTCAAAAAAAGAACACATCCTTTCATTGGAAAAACAGCGCCATCAAATACAAGAATTAATTGAAATTGAAAATAGCAAATTAAATGAATCTCAAATATCTACATCTACAGATAGATTATCTGATGTGATTACATTGATGGATAACGAAAGAATTAATTCTGTACCTCTCTTAAGCCATCTTATTTCTCTCTTACCTGAAAGAGGATTCTTTGAATCTTTCAGCTATGTATTGAATGGTGATATTCAATTGGCTGTACAATTTGATACTAGTCGAGATGCTGCTTATTATTTACACGAATTACTTCAGTCCTCCTGGTTGACAGATGCAAAAATTATTTCTATCTCTACTAAAGAGGATTTGGAAGAAGAGAAGCAAACGGGAAAGAAAACCTTTCTTCCACGATATGTTGCATTTTACCAGCTATCTATTAATAGAGAGTATATAAAAGATATTCAATCTGAAGGGGGCAGTGAATAATGCCACTTCAATGGATAAAAAACAAATGGTTTATTATCTTTATAGCAATTAGCATTATTTTATTTTTTTTACTTTCGATTTATTTCGTACAATATCGACCTGTCACAACTCAAGTGAAGACTCTTGAAAATGAACTTAGAACTGATGAGAAAATGCTGGCAGTTTTGGAAGGGAAAACTGCAAATAAACAAAAAAATACAGCAGAAAGCTCTTTTTCCTTGCAAAAGCGAATTCCTGTTAAACCATTAACCGATCAACTTATTTTAGATATTGAAAAAGCAGAAACTGTTTCTAACGTATTTATTAAGGACATGAGCATTTCGGAAGTTGTACAAGACAATCAAGTAGGATTAGGGCAATCTGAACCATCTATGGAAATAAAGGATGGAGATGAAGCGAAAGAGTGGAATCAACTCTCGGATGTTGAAAAAGTAACATTATCCCTTTCATTAGAAGCGCAAAACTATTTTGATTTTGAAGCTTTTCTTAATTTTCTAGAAGGGCAAAACCGGATTGTTCAGGTTGAACAAATTTCTGTAACAGCACCTATGGAAATGACCAAGATTGTTGATTTGCAAGAACCACTCCGTTTTAATGTTACAATTTCAGCTTTTTATATTCCTAGCTTAAAAGATATCATCGATCAGGCGCCGAAGATAGATTCGCCTCCACCTGCAAATAAGAAAGATCCATTCAACAATTTTCCCGTAACTAAACGAGAAAAGAAATAAAAAATGACGAAAACCTTTTTGTAGGAGACGACAAAAGTTTCGTCTTTTTTTTATGCTTGTATGATAGGATAAAACAAAATTTATGTGCGGGAGGATCGAAAATGAATGGACAGGAAAAAGAAGAGAGTCATTCTACAATAAAAATAAAATTGAATGGAAAGGAGCAAAAATTTTCGGAGGAAGCGGCCATTCATGATTGGCAATCTGCAACAAAAGAGGCGTCTGCCGCATCCTCAGAAGAAATAGTAGAAGACGAATTTGAATGGATATTGCCTAATGCTGAAAAAAGCGAGGTACCGGAATATAAAATTATTAACGCAACAGATGACAATACAAAAAAACTTCCTGTTCGAACGTGGAAAAGAAATTTAAAATCGAATTATTCGGGATTGTTTCTTTCTGTTTTTCTAGCTATCGCTGTTGGACTTATTCTTGGATTTATAATATATAAAATGGCAATTCAGTCAGAAGATAGTCATGTAGTGTTACAAGAAGTTGATTCACCTCCCGCTGTTGAGAAAGAAGGTAAAGCAACTAATAATGAACAATACTCTGTAACTCTTCCCAACATAACGATATCTGTGGTTCAGGGCGGTGTGTATTCAACCAATGAGAAAGCAACTATAGCAGCAGAACAATTAGCGTCCTATAAGGTAGGGACAACAGTCATTGAAATGGATGGCCAACATTTTGTATTTATTGGTGTTGCTGGTGACTTGTCAACCGCTAAATCATGGGCAAGTAAATTAAAGGATCAAGGACTAGAGGATGTTTGGGCAAAGGAACTTTCAATTGGCGGTAAAACAATTGAATTAGCCTCAAAAGAAGAAGCAGATCAATTAGCCAGTGAGGTTGAGACATTTCGTAATCTTGCGGAACTTTCGGCTGGAGGATATATAAATGGCTCTATGAATGATGATAGGATAAAAGAAATTTCATTAAGTGCTAACTTTAATGATGGCATAGCAAAGGAACTTCACGGAAGCCTCAATTCAAGTCATGCACACCTAAAAGAATATCAAACAACCCAATCGAATAACGAACTCCTTATGGCTCAGCAAGCATTATTAGATTTTATAAAGTTGTATAATGAGGATATCGATTCATAATTGTTGAAAGAGGCATAATGCCTCTTTTCTTGTTGTTTCTTGCAACACTCTCTGATAGGATAGAATTATGTATGTCCCTAATCATGCAAATTGTTTACGAAGACCATTTTCCTTAATGAAGAAAGGATGGCACTGCCTATGGATCACCTCGTATTAGCTTCTGCTTCACCCCGAAGAAAAGAAATCCTTCAGAAATTAAACATCCCTTTTACTACTTTTTCACCAAATGCTGATGAAACTTTACCGTCAGGACTTTTACCTTCGGAATTTGTCAAAACACTTGCATTACGAAAAGCAAGGCTTGCTTTCGATCATTTTCCACAAGCTGTTATTATTGGATCTGATACAATTGTAGTTTGTAATGATATCATTCTTGGGAAGCCCAAAAATTGTGAAGAAGCAAAATATATGCTGAAACAACTTTCAGGACAAGTTCATTCTGTTTACACTGGTGTTGCGATTATATATGAAGATAGAATGGAAACATTTTATGAAAAAACAGATGTAGAATTTTGGGAGTTAACTGAAATTGAAATTAATCAGTATATTAAGAGTGGGGAGCCATTTGATAAAGCAGGTGCATATGGCATACAGGGCCAGGGAGCCCTTCTTGTAAAGAAGATTATTGGAGATTATTATACTGTTGTCGGTCTGCCAATCTCTCGTTTGTACCGCACCCTGATAGAAATGGGCCTATCATTCCTCCCAAAATGAAATTAAAGGAGGAAAACATTTTTGAAAACTGAAACCCTTATGATACGGGATTTTCCTGTAGATCAACGTCCACGCGAACGCCTTATAAACAATGGACCTGAAAGCTTATCAAACCATGAACTACTAGCAATTCTACTAAGGACGGGTACAAAAGCAGAATCTGTCATTCAATTGGCAAATCGTCTTTTAACACAATTCGGTGGACTCATGTGGCTTCGAGATGCAGCTTTGGAAGAAATGACAAATCTAAAAGGCATCGGGCAAGCGAAAGCTGTTCAAATTGTAGCGGCAGTTGAACTTGGTAGGAGAATTAGCAATCTAAAATATGATGAAAGATATGTGATTCGCAGTCCTGAAGATGGTGCAAATTATGTTATGAATGATATGCGATTTTTAACACAGGAACATTTTGTTGCACTTTATTTAAATACGAAGAATCAAGTCATACACCGTCAAACAATCTTCATAGGAAGCCTAAATGCAAGTATTGTACACCCCCGTGAGGTTTTTAAAGAAGCCATTCGTCGTTCTGCAGCTTCAATCATTTGCCTCCATAATCATCCATCAGGAGATCCAGCACCATCAAGGGAAGATATCGATGTAACAAAGCGATTAGTAGAATGTGGAAAGATGATAGGAATAGAGCTTCTTGACCATTTAATCATCGGAGATAAAAAATATGTGAGCATGAAAGAAAAAGGGTATATGTGACACTAGGATTTTAAAAAATGATAAGATATAATTATATTTATGATTTTAGTTGCGCATACTTTTGTTTGCTAAAAAACTAACCAAAAAGATCCCTCAACACTGGAGCAATACAAAATGAAATGTGAAAATAATGTATTGGACAGGCTATAGAATAAATCTTTATTGTATTTGAAAGTATAGGGAGCAGATGCGGATATAAAAAGCATTTGGCATGAGAAAGGGAGATACATACATGTTTGGATTTGGAACGAAGGATCTTGGAATAGATTTAGGAACGGCCAATACACTTGTTTTTGTAAAAGGAAAAGGAATTGTGTTGCGTGAACCTTCAGTCGTTGCTTTGCAAACAGATAGCAGAAAAATTGTTGCAGTCGGAAACGACGCAAAAAATATGATTGGTCGAACACCTGGAAATATTGTTGCACTTAGACCGATGAAAGATGGAGTCATCGCCGACTATGAGACAACTGCGGCAATGATGAAATATTATATACGTCAGTCTACGAAAAGAAGAGGATTCTTTAGTGGTAAACCACATATAATGGTCTGTGTTCCATCAGGTATTACAGCTGTTGAACAAAGAGCCGTACTAGATGCTACAAGAGAAGCGGGAGCTAAGGAAGCATATCCTATTGAGGAGCCATTTGCTGCAGCGATTGGAGCAAACTTACCTGTATGGGAACCGACTGGAAGCATGGTTGTTGATATTGGGGGTGGAACAACCGAAGTCGCGGTTATTTCACTTGGTGGAATTGTCACAAGCATGTCAATTCGGATTGCTGGTGACAATATGGATGATGCGATTATTGCTTATATCCGAAAAACGTACAATTTATTAATTGGTGATCGTACAGCAGAAGCAATAAAACTTGAAATAGGATCTGCTGGAGAGCCAGATGGAATACCTCCAATGGAAATACGTGGTCGAGATTTACTAACAGGCCTTCCTAAAACCATTGAAATCACTGCTGAAGAAATTTCCTGGGCATTACGTGATACGGTAAATTCAATCATCGATGCCGTAAGAAATACGCTTGAAAAAACTCCACCTGAACTTTCTGCAGACATTATGGATAGAGGAATCGTTCTTACTGGAGGAGGTGCCTTGCTACATAATTTGGACAAGGTGATGAGCCAAGAAACGGATATGCCGGTTTTAATTGCTGATGAACCGTTAGATTGTGTTGCTAAAGGTACCGGAATAGCTTTGGAACATATTCATCTCTTTAAAAATAAGGTAAGAGATATGCGTTAAGACTGACTTGCGCCGTTTTTACGGCGCTTGCTCTTTTCTAGTTTGTGTAGGACATTTTTAGGTAATTTGTTAAAATATGTTTAGTAATAGTGCCACTTGTAAGGCGCTTGCTCTTTTTTATGAGGTGTTAATCATGTCACACTTTTTTCTTAATAAACGTTTAATTATCCTTCTAATTAGTATTATTATTCTTGTATCCTTGATTGGGTTTTCTTTAAGAGATAGAGAGAATATTACTCGCCCAGAGCAATTTGTTAAGGATGTAGTTGGTTTTGGTCAATCACTTATTTCCATACCAGCACAAGGAGTTGCAAACTTTTTTGGTAATGTAGACGATCTAAAAAATACATATACAGAAAATAAAAAGTTGAAAGCCCGGTTGGAAGGATTAGCAAAACTTGAAAAAGAAATATCTGATCTAAAGAAAGATAATGAAGAACTACGAAATGTTTTAAATAAAACGGAGAATCTTCGTGATTATACTCCAATTCAAGCAACAGTTATTAGTCGAGCACCGGATCGTTGGTTTGAAAAAATTACAATTAATAAAGGAAGTAAAAGCGGTGTAAAAACTGATATGGCTGTCATGACAGCAAAGGGACTAATAGGTAAAGTTATTAGTACTTCCCCGATGACCGCTACTGTGGAACTTCTTAGCTCTGATAATAAGAAAAATAGAGTCGCTGCAGAAATACAAGGGGATGAGAATGTTTTTGGTCTCATAGATGGCTATGATAAAGAAAAGAAAATGCTCATTATGAAAGATATCGTAATTGATCAAAAGATTAAAAAAGGGCAGAATGTCGTTACTTCGGGCCTTGGCGGTGTCTTTCCCAAAGCACTTGATATCGGTAAAGTTAAAGAAGTTGAAGTAGATCGTTTCGGATTGACTCAAACAGCATATGTAGAACCTTCCGCACATTTCTACGGATTTGAACATGTATTGGTCATTGTTCGTACGATGGATACTGTTAATGTTACTGAAACAGAAACTAATACGGATATGGAGGAGGGGGAATAATGAAACGTTTAATACTTCCCTTCCTTTTAACTTTGTGTTTTTACATTGAAAGTATTTTTGTGGACTTTCTACCTCCTGGATCTTTTGGAGTGGATTGGATTCTTGTACCTCATTTTTTAATAGTATTATTCATTTTGATGGGGATTTTTTATTTTAGAAATCGTACACTTATATATGCAGCAATATTTGGATTATTATTTGACATTTACTATACAGAGGTCATCGGCATATATTTAGTTTTATTTCCGGTTGCTGTATATGTAGCGTCCAAAATCGTAAAGTTAATTTTTTCTAATATTTTTACTGCTTTTATCATTACAATAATATGTATATCATTAGTAGAAACGATTGTATATGGTATGAATATCTTCGTATTACAAAAAAGTATGGATTTAAATGAGTTTGCAATGAATCGATTAGTGCCAACACTTATATTAAACGCAGTCTTTTTTCTCATAGTCTATTATCCATTCAACAAATTATTACTAAACAGAAAAAAAGAAGAGCTAAATGAATAAATTTTTTTTGAATAGAGGAATATCAAAGGAGTTTGTCGAATTCAGCAATATATGACGAGAAGCAAGTAATAAGGTAAACTATAGGTAATTCAGATGTAGTAGCGAAAGGAGATATGAGGGCACTAATTGCAGGTTTAGTCTCCTTGCCCGGAACTCATGAAAAACAGACAAAATGTTATGATTAAAGGAACAAAGAACGGTCTTTCTTTACAATTAAATGATCGCTGCTCATACGAGGATTTATTGGTAGAGCTGGATGAAAAGCTTGCCGATTTACAGGGGGTAGATACGGACAGCCCTCTTATTTCTGTACGTATTTTTTCTGGAAATCGTTTTTTAAATGATGATCAGCAGGAACAATTAAAAGAAATGATTCGAAAGAAACAAAATTTATTAGTTGAAGAGATTGAAAGTAATATTATTACAAAAACTGAGGCAAAGCGAATTATTGATGAACAAGAAGTGACTTCAGTTGCGACAGTTGTTCGATCTGGCCAAGTACTAGAAGTTCCTGGTGATTTATTACTTATAGGTGATGTGAATCCGGGAGGTACTGTTAGAGCGGCAGGTAATATTTTTATTATGGGTTCTCTAAAAGGAATTGCACATGCGGGTTATACCGGAAGAAATGAAGCGGTTATTGTTGCATCTTTTATGACTCCATCACAACTTAGAATATCAGATTGTATTAGCCGAGCACCTGATCAATATGAAAAAGAAGAACATCATCAAATGGAATGTGCTTATATAGATGGAAGACATCAAATCGTCATAGATCGCTTGCAAGTGTTAAAACATTTACGACCAAATATTACTAGATTAAAAGGGGGACTATACAATGGGTGAGGCGATTGTAATAACTTCGGGTAAAGGAGGAGTCGGAAAAACTACAACTTCGGCCAACCTGGGGACATCTCTTGCCCTACAAGGGAAAAAAGTATGTCTCATAGATACAGATATTGGTCTAAGAAATCTTGATGTTGTCCTTGGCCTCGAAAATCGTATTATTTATGATCTGGTAGATGTTGTTCAAGGTAGATGTAAGTTGCATCAGGCGATTGTAAAAGATAAAAGATTTGAAGATAAATTATTTTTACTACCAGCAGCTCAAACTAGTGATAAAACTGCTGTATCACCTGAACAAATGAAAAAACTCGTAAATGAAATGAAACCCGAGTATGACTACATATTGATAGATTGCCCAGCTGGGATTGAGCAAGGATATAAAAATGCTGTTGCGGGTGCTGATAAGGCGATTGTCGTAACGACTCCAGAAATTTCTGCAGTTCGGGACGCAGACCGTATCATTGGCTTATTGGAAAAAGAAGAAAATGTTGAGCCTCCAAAATTAATCATTAATCGGATCCGTAGTCAGATGATGAGAGATGGGGATGTACTGGATGTTGATGAAATTGCTCAGCATTTATCGATAGATTTGATTGGAATCGTTCAAGATGATGTAGACGTAATCAGATCTTCAAACCAAGGCGAGCCGATCGCACTTGATCCAAGTAGCAAAGCTTCTATTGCATATAGAAATATTGCGAGAAGGATATTAGGTGAGTCTGTACCGTTACAATCTTTAGATGACGAAAAACCAGGTGTATTTGCTAAACTGAAAAAGCTATTTGGTGTTGGAGCTAAATAAGAATAAATGAACCATACGTTCAATACATTTTGAATGTATGGTTTTTTTATTTTCTAAGAAATTATAGATTAGAACCTTATGAATAACTTTTAAAAAGATAGTTCCGGTCTAGCTTAAGTGCCTAGCGTCTAGCAAGCTTTCGGTATCTGTTTGCGTAAGTCAACATCGGCTCTCCTCTATATGCTCATCTTGTTTCTTTTATCTCGTAAGGCATATTCTTGAAGGACAAGTCATAGTGTAATACAAAATAATAAAAGGAGATGGGGGAGAATGAGTAGAAGAGCTGACGAAGTCCGTAAACGAATCAACAGAAGGCGTAAGCAAAATAGTACGAACAGGGAGAGACCTAGACCCACTCCTTTTATTGATGATGAATTCGAGTCTCCAGTATTTGAATCTAGCCCGAAAGACTCTCTTCATCCACTCTGGAATCGTGACGTCTTTTTGTTTAAGGTTCTTGCCTCAGGAGCACTCGTTTTAGTTATTGCGATTATGTTTCAATCAACCTCACCTGAACTTGACTCAATAAAAATAGGTGTTAAGAAGACGATGGAGAAGGAGTTTCAGTTTGCGACTGTCGCAAATTGGTATGAAAATCAATTCGGAAAGCCTTTAGCACTTCTTCCTCCTTTAGAAAATGTTGAAAAGTCAGGTCAATCGGAAAAAGAAATGGACTTTGCTATGACAGTGTCTGGAAAAATAGTAGAAGATTTTTCTGTGGATGGTAGAGGGATTATTATGGAAACCGGTACAAATGCCGAGGTTGAAGCAATGACTGGTGGAGTAGTAATATTTGCAGGTCGAAAGGACGATATTGGTAACACGGTAATCATACAGCACCCTGACCATTCTGAGACATGGTATGGAATGCTAGAAAAAATTACAGTAAAACCAAGGGAAACCGTCGCTGCAGGGAAAAGTTTAGGTATTGTTTCGACCGGTAAAGAAGGGATGTCAGGAGAATTTTATTTTGCGATAAAACAAAACGATAAGTTCATTGATCCTATTCAGGTGATAAAATTTGAATAAATACGGAGTTCTCTTAAAAAAAATACAAATTCATCCACTTTTTTGGGGAGTTGCAGGAATTGCAATTATCACGGGTTATTTTTGGCAATTGCTATTCTTGTTTATGATTGTTTTTATTCATGAGATTGGGCATGCGGCTGCCGCAGCTCATTTTGGATGGAAAATAAAACGCATTGTTATTCTGCCTTTCGGAGGTTTGTGTGAGGTTGATGAACATGGAAATCGTGAAATTAACGAGGATCTAATCGTCATTGTAGCGGGACCTCTTCAACATTTAATCATTGCTGCAATAATTCCTATGCTAGTTATGTTTTCTTTTTTGTCGGCTGATGTTGCTAAGCAATTATCCTTATATAATTTCATGATTCTTATGTTCAATCTTATTCCTGTATGGCCATTAGATGGAGGGAAACTGATTCAGCTCTTCCTTTCTACACGTCATCCATATATAAAAGCATGTAGAATATCATTAGTAAGTTCTTTTGCTGTTTTAATTGCGCTTCATACTGTGCTCCTTCTTTTTTACCCATTAAACATCAATATATGGCTCATATTACTGTATTTGGACCTCACCTTATGGTCTGATTGGAAACAGCAAAGATATGTTTTTATGAGATTTTTATTAGAAAGACATTACGGAAAAACCATAAACTTTTCCCAATTGCAACCTATTGATGCAAGGGGCGAAGAATATTTGCATGAAGTTTTGGAAAGGTTCAAGCGCGGATGTAAACACTTAATCTATGTTGAAGGAAAAAACAGTAGTCAAGGAAAACTGGATGAAAACGAAATCCTTCATGCTTATTTCACTGAGAAACGGGTTAGTGCCCAGTTAAAGGACCTCGTATATGACGATTGACTATGAAAAGATTCATGGATAAAGTATAGATAAGGAAAAACCGACTGGCATAAAGCCAGTTTTATTTTTTTATTAGCAGGTGATTGATATTGAATGAAATTATTATAGATACTAAGACTGCTCAAAAACGTTTTGCTGTAAAAGAAAACGGGAAGGTTACAAATTTTTATGTCGAATCTCCAAATGATCATTCAGAAGTAGGGAATATTTATTTAGGTAAAGTAGAAAGTGTAAAAAAGGGGATGAATGCTGCTTTTGTAGATATTGGCAAGGAAAAGAAAGGTTTCTTACAGAAGGAGCAGCTTCCATCGTATATACATTCAACTGATCCTCGAAAAAAGGAAATGCCTATTTCGAAATTTATTACAGAAGGTGAAAAACTTCTTGTTCAAGTAAAAAAAGATGAAACTGGGGTAAAAGGTCCTTTATTGACTGCCATTATTGAAATTCCTGGTGAAAAGTTGATTTATATGCCTGAAGGAAAATATATTGCAGTATCAAAAAAAGCAGATGAATCATTAAGAAATAAGTGGAGAGAAATTGCTAGCAAACATAAGGACGATAAGGAAGGCTTTATCATCCGTACAGAGGCCTTTACAAGTAGTAAAGAGGATTGGGAGCATGAAGTTGGGCAGCTTAAAGATACATATGCCTCTTTACAAAAACATAAAAACAACGTTAAGGCTCCGGCATTACTTATAAAAAAATCATTATTTGAAGATGAAATTATCCGTGAGATGAAGCGTCTTCAACAAGGTGAACTCTATTTTAATGATAGACAAGTTCTGGAACAGATAAGAAAATGGTTTCTACATTTCGATAAAATAAATTGGAATTTTCATTTTCATCAAAATAAGGAAGGGATCTTTTCAAAATACGGCCTTGAAAGTGAGTTGGAAAAAGCTCTTAAGCCAATAGTGTGGCTAAATAATGGTGCGTATATTGTCATCAATGAAACAGAAGCAGCTATTGTTATTGATGTAAATACAGGGAAATTCACTGGAAAACAAGCCGTTACAGAGACCGTTGTACAAACGAATATGGCTGCTGCAAAGGAAATTGCAAGACAAGTGCGTCTTCGGGATTATAGCGGAATGATTTTAATTGACTTCATCGATATGAAGACAATTGAAGATAAAAGAAAAGTACAGAAATTATTAGAAGAATTATTTAAGAAGGATCCGAAACAAACACGAATAATTGGATTCACACCACTTGGGGTTTTTGAAGTGACTCGTAAACGGACAAGGCAATCACTATCTAAAACACTTCAGACTAAATGTCCATCCTGTAATGGTAAAGGACTTGTTGATAGTGCTGAAACAGTTTGCTTTCGCTTAGAACGAGAGCTGTTTGAAATTCCTATGAATCATGAAGCCGTTTTAATTGAAATAGACAAAGAAACAATGGATACATTTAAAGGTGAAGGAAATCGCCATCTTGTAAGAATAGAGGAGCATTTACATATCAATATCATTTTTAAGGTGATCCAATCCGATATATTCACATATCATATCCGCCAATTTGGAACAGTGGACGAGATTAAAGCTAGTGCTGCGAAATAATATTTTTCGAAAAAAAATAGCCTTAACGGATATCTCTTTGAAGCGGGAAGCTTTTTATTTATGGGTAATTGTATTTGCAGGTTATTTAGAGAGCATAGGTAAGTTAAAATGAAGGTACAAGGATTTCTGAATTCTTGTACCTTTCTTGTATAATTCATTAATAAATCGATCGAATTGGTACTAAAGCCCTTTTTTTACAAAAAAAGTGGCTAGTATAATAAGTAAATACAAAAAACAGAATTAATCCATTTGGCGGATTTAAGTTTGTTAATGAAGGGGGCAATATTCACGATGCAGAACTATAATCGTAAAAGTGTATTTGTAACTTTATTTATATCTTTTATCATAATTTTAATGCTTCCGATCACCGTAGGGTTTTGGCTATATGACAAGATGGAGTCAATCATTAAGGATAATGCTAACCGTTCTAATATTGCCATGCTAAAGCAAGCAGGCAATGCAATAGATAGTGAAATTTATAGAGTCAATCAATTAGCAGCACAAATATCTTTTAATCCCAAATTACAATTTATCCTAAGTCAAATTCATTCGGAAGATGACGATATTATAAAATATTATAACTTTATGAAAGATATAAAAAACTATAATATATCCAATCCTTTTATTCATGATTATTATGTTTACCTTCCTGATAAAGACACCATTGTAAGTCCCAAGGTAAAAACGAACTCCAGGATATTTTACGATTACATCTATGGTTATGAAAACATAAACTACGATGCTTGGAAAAAAGCCATACAGTCCACAAATAAAGTACAGACTTACATCCCTTCAACTACCATTTTTGAAGGAATATCGTTTAGTCCCGAAAAAATCATTACATATTTGCAAACGCTACCATACGGAGAAACCAAAAATCCAAGAGGGTATCTAGCTATCTTAATTAATGAACAAATGATCAAGGAAACTCTCCACAATCTTGAATGGGCCAATCAGGGAGATATTTATATTCTTGATAAGGAAAATAATAAAATTATGACAACCGCAAAAGAAGATGCATTTTTCAATACACTTGATGAAAACTTTACTGGTACGCATGGTGTTCTTGAAGACAAAATTGATCATGAAGAATTGATTGTGTCCTACGTAGTGTCAAATAAAACAAAATGGAAGTATATTTCAGTCGTCCCAAAATCGGTTGTGATGGCCAAGGTAAATACTGTCAAAGCGTTGGCAATTTCGTTATTGATTTTTTGTCTTGTTGGTGGTTTGATTACTTCATATTATTTGGCATATCGCCATTATGTGCCTGTAAAAGAGCTTGTCAGCTCAATTGTTAATAAAATGAACAGGAACGGTCGATTGCCATTTAATGAATACCATATAATAAGAGAGACGCTTAATAAGAGCTGGGATTCGGAGATGAAATTAAGAAACAAACTTATAGAACATACTCCACAAATTAAAGCGAACTTTTTGACAAGATTAATAAATGGGTTTGTTGATCAAACAACGATTACATCGGAATCATTGGCATTCATGAATATCTCCATAGCTAGTGAAAATTTCATTGTTTTCGTAATAGATGTGGAGGAGTGTGGCCGGTTTGTATATGAAGATAATGAAAAACAATGGGCCATTATTAGATTTATTATTAGCAATATTAGTGAAGAACTGGCAAATAAAAATCATAATGGCTTTATTATTGAACTAGACCAAAAACGAGTAGGGGTCATACTTAATTTTACTTTAAATGAATTTCCTATGGATTATATTGGAAAAATGGTTTTTGAAATAAAGGAAATCGTAGAAGAACGTTTTGGAATCATTATCTCAATTGGTATTGGCAACCAGCATAAAGGTTTCGGAAATATTGTTACTTCATATAGAGAAGCTCTCCAAGCTCTTAACTATAGGATGATTAAAGGAAATAGCCGTATCATTTCTTTTAATGAAACAAAAGAAGCAGAACATCATTATTATTATCCAGAAGGCATCGAAGCGCAATTAATGAATTTTATTAAAATTGCTGATTTCGAAAATGCTGAGAAAATTCTTGACAATATTTTTGAAGAAAACTTTGAATCACGCAATATATCATTTCAAATTGGAAAATGTCTCTTTTTTAACATTATGAGTACGCATTTAAAAATTTTAAACGATATTAACTTAAAGTATGATGACGTTATTTTTTCGGGGGAAGAAAATCCAGTAACTCAACTGCTAAAATGTCAAACGGGTGAAGAAATGCATTATAAAATAAAAAGTATTTATAAGAGACTGTGCAATCATATAAAAGATAATCGGCCAAGCCAGAGTGAGCGTTTAATCCATAATATTACTCAGTATATTCAAAAACATTATGCTGATAATATGTTAAGTTTGTCATCAATTGCGGAAGAAATGAATATTACACCCCAATATTTGTCATCCTTTTTTAAAAAGCAGAAAGGCGAAAATATAACAGATCATATCGCTAAAATAAGATTGGAATATGCAAAAGCCATGCTCATAGATGAAGAATTGACTATAACGGAAATAGCAAAACGGATTGGTTATTCAAATGATGTAGGATTCATAAGGTTATTTAAAAAATATGAGGGAATTACCCCGGGTAGTTATCGTACAAGTTTTAAAGATGATGTAGCTTCAAATTAGCACTATGAGTATCCTTCCTATAACGATAATTAAAAATGGATAGTCGAGTTTAAAATTTGATAATCCCTTACCTTAAAACTGTATAGCGCATTTTAAGAATGAGTAATACACAGGATTAATGGAATATGCCAAGATAATTTCCAAGGGCTTATGGTCAAATAGGGAAGGAGGAAATTATTCCATTTTAGTCCGCTAGCTTAAAAGGCGACATAATTAAATAGGGAGGTCAAATGAAATGAGATGGAATTCCTTAAAGAAATCATCAGCAATCGTGCTACTACTTTTACTAGTAATTGTAACCGCTTTATCTGGATGTAGTGATTCGAAGGAAACGAACAAAGATAGCCAGAATCAGGGAAATGAGGAAGGGGCTCCTCTAAAAGAAGTAACATATTGGGTCTCCAATAATCGGCCTGATACATTGAAGGATTATAATGATATTGCAGCCTATAAAAAACTAGAAGAAATTACCGGAGTTCATGTTAAATTTGATCATCCGGCATCGGGTGAGGCAGACCAACAATTTAATTTAATGATGGCATCCGGTGAATTACCTGATGTGATCGAGCGGATTTGGACAAGTGTTCCTGGTGGACCAGAAAAATATATTAAAGATAATAAGATTGTTAAATTGAATGACTATATTGAAGAGCATGCTCCTAATTTTAAGATGGTGTTGGACGAACATCCCGAATGGAAAAAAATGATTTCCACGGATGATGGAAGTATTTATTCTTTTCCTTTCTTACGGGAAGCTGATGTAAACTTGACTTTCTATGGTCCTGTATTAAGGAAAGACTGGCTTGAAAAGCTTAATTTGAAAGTTCCAGAAACTCTAGATGAATGGCATACAGTTTTGAAAGCGTTTAAAGATAAGGATCCGAATGGCAATGGTGAAGCTGATGAAATTCCTTTGTTGCTCGGTACGGATGGTTTAACAGGGAATGCATTTGTTGGAGCTTTTGGTATTACCAATGGATTCTATCAAGTAGATGGAAAGGTAAATTACGGACCGATACAACCAGAATATAAAGAATTTTTACAACTCTTTCATAACTGGTATAAAGAAGGTTTAATAGATCAGGAATACGTTGCAACGGATGATGCATTAAAAGATGCAAAAGTGACCAACAATCAACTAGGTTCATTTATGGGTTATACAGGTAGCAGTATATTGCGTTATATGCAGCTTAAGGGAGACGATCCAGACTTCTTTTTAACAGGTGCTCCATATCCGGTTGTTAATAAAGGCGACGTTCCTTATTTTAATCTTGGTGAAAATAACTATAATGGCGTTGGAGCTGCTATCACAACATCTAACAAAAACATTGTAGAAACGGTAAAATGGCTTGATTATAAGTATGGTGAAGAAGGGTTTAAGCTCTTTAACTTTGGGATTGAAGGCGAAAGCTACGAGATAGTTGATGGATACCCAACTTATAAGGAAGTCATTACAAATAATCCTGATGGAAAATCGATGTCAGAAGCATTAGCTATGTATGTTGTAGCTGGTTGGAGTGGTCCTATTATCCAAGCGAAAGAATATGCTGAACAGTATACGTCAATGCCTGCTCAGCAAGAAGCGATTGAACAATGGAAAAAAGGGTCTAACGAGCGGATTATGCCAATGGTAACTCCTACACAGGATGAGAGTTCAGAATACGCGTCCATCATGAATGATATCAACACATATCGGTCCGAAATGATTAACAAATTTATTATGGGAGAAGAATCTCTAGATAAATTTGGCGAATTTGCGGATACCATTAAAGCGATGGGAATAGATAGAGCGATTGAAATTCAACAGTCAGCATTAGAGCGTTATAATAATCGCTAATTATTGTCGATAAGCGCTTATGTCATTAAAGACTAGGCGCTTATCGTTTCAATAATTGTATAGTTTCCGGAAAGTTACATAAAAAGCTTGAAATGAGGTATCAGAGTATGGAAACAGTGAAACAGCAAACAAAAACGATGAATAGTCCTCCTCTCCTAATAGGGAAAAAAGAAAGCTTTTGGAAGAGGCTAGGAAAAGACCTAAAGCGAAATAAATATATTTATATTATGCTTTTCCCAGTAGTTCTCTATTACTTGATTTTTCATTATGGACCTATGTACGGGGTTCAAATTGCTTTTAAAGATTACAATATTACAGAAGGTATATGGAGTAGCCGTTGGATCGGTTTTGACTATTTTATGGAGTTTTTTAAGGGCTTTCATTTTTGGCGTCTAATCCGGAACACTTTTTTAATCAATTTTTATGAATTGTTGTTTGCCTTTCCTGCACCGATTATTTTAGCACTATTATTAAATGAATTTAGAAGAATGTGGTTTAAGCGTGTTGTCCAAACGGTCAGTTATTTGCCGCATTTTATCTCCGTCGTTGTCGTTGTGGGAATGCTCGTGGATTTCACATCTTTAAATGGATTAATAAATCAATTCTTAGGCATGTTTGGAGTCAAACCAATTGGCTTTCTCCAAAAATCAGAATGGTTCCGTACCCTTTATATTGGGTCAGGTATATGGCAAGGAATCGGCTGGGGATCAATTATTTACCTTGCAGCCATGTCCAATATTAATCCCGAACTTTATGAGGCCGCAAAAATTGATGGAGCAAGTCGTTTTAAACAAGCACTGCATGTAACGATTCCTGGTATCGCCCCAATCATCATTATCCTGCTTATTCTTCAAATAGGTTCCATGATGAGTGTCGGATTCGAAAAAATTATTTTAATGTATAATCCATTAACGTATGAAACTGCGGATGTTATTTCTACTTACGTTTACCGCAAAGGGATATTAGAAGCGAGTTTTAGTTTCAGTGCAGCTGTCGGTTTGTTTAATTCTGTAATAAATTTGACATTACTAGTTTTGGCGAATCGAATTAGCGCCAAAGTCAGTGAAACGAGTCTTTGGTAAGGGGTGTTACTATGAAAATGAGGCAAAGTATCGGTGAAAGATTATTTGATTTCTCTAATGTCCTGTTTATGAGCATATTAATTCTTGTAACACTCTATCCTTTTCTATATGTTTTGTTTTCTTCCGTTAGTGACCCTGGTCTTTTGGCTAAAAACACTGGAGTCCTCTATAAACCTTTAGGTTTAACATTCAAGGCTTACCAACTGGTCTTTGAAAATCCTATGATTATGATAGGATACGTGAATACCATATTTTATGTGGTTGTAGGAACAGCTATTAATATCTTTCTTACAAGTATTGGGGCCTATGCGCTCTCACGCAAAAATGTGATGTTATCAAAACCAATTATGATGATGATTATTTTCACAATGTTTTTCAGTGGAGGCTTGATCCCTACTTATCTATTAATTAATGAATTGGGAATGATGAATACGAGATGGTCGCTAATTATTCCGAATTCGATCAGTGTTTGGAATCTGATTATTATGAGAACGTCCTTTAAAGGAATTCCTGAAAGTTTGGAAGAATCGGCAAAAATGGATGGGGCGAACGATTTTACGATTTTATTTAGAATCATCTTACCGCTTTCCTTACCCGTTATTGCGGTTATGATTTTGTTCTATGGTGTGGGACACTGGAATTCCTATT
The DNA here is from genome assembly GCF_022900255.1 of Lederbergia wuyishanensis. Lineage (GTDB taxonomy): Bacteria > Bacillota > Bacilli > Bacillales > Bacillaceae_C > Lederbergia > Lederbergia wuyishanensis. Next base: position 1,156,610 of record NZ_JALIRM010000001.1, on the reverse strand, counting down.
TCAGTGCAATGATTTATTTACGGGATAATAGTTTATGGCCCCTTCAACTTTTCCTTCGTGAAATCCTAATTACAAATAGCACGGAAGGTTTCATTACCGGTGTCGGAGGAGGAGACCGATATCCTATTGGGGAAACGGTTAAATATGCGACAATTATTGTGGCGACGTTGCCAATTTTATTTTTATATCCTTTCCTGCAAAAGTATTTTGTAAAGGGTGTTATGATTGGTTCAATAAAAGAATGAACAGTTCAGAATATTTTGCATTCAATTCATACGAATAAACCTTTGGAGGTGATTTTATGTTAATTACGGAAACAGATGAGAAAAGTCGGCTGCAATGGTGGAAAGACGCAAAATTTGGTTTGTTTATACATTGGGGGCTCTATGCATTGCCGGCAAAAGGCGAGTGGGCGATGTACGCAGCCAGAACCCCGGTAGCTGAATATGAACAACTAGCGAAACAGTTTAATCCTGTAAAATTTAGTGCAAAGGAATGGGTGAACCTAGCGAAGACCGCTGGGATGAAGTATTTGGTTATTACAGCCAAACATCACGATGGCTTTGCCATGTTTCATTCGAAAGTAGAAAAATTCAATATTGTTGATGCAACTCCTTTTCAAAGGGACCCGATTAAGGAATTAGCAGAAGAGTGTCAAAAGCAAGGGATTAAATTGTGTTTTTACTACTCACATGTGATCGATTGGCATCATCCACATTCTATTCACGAATATTATAACAATACATGGGATTATCAACTTGAAGATAAAGCATTTTATCGTTATTGGAATCAGATCGCTAAACCACAGGTGAAGGAATTATTAACAAGATATGGCCCAATTGGACTGATGTGGTTTGATACAGCAGGAGGTTTGTCGAAAAAAGATAGTCGGGAAATGGTCGATCTTGTCCATAATCTCCAGCCTGATTGTTTAGTTAACAGTCGGGTAAGTCACTGGCCAGGGATGGGAGATTATCAATCAAAAGGTGATAATGAAATTCCTATGTATGCGGAAGATACAAAGCCGTGGGAAACGCCCATGACATTAAATAAATCGTGGGGTTATCATATCCAGGACCAGGATTGGAAAAAACCTGAATCTATTATCTATAAATTAGTTAATATTGTAAGCAAAGGCGGCAATTTATTATTAAATGTTGGGCCAACGGCTGAAGGCCTTATTCCTGAACAATCTACCAAGAGATTATTGGAAATAGGTGATTGGATAAATCGAAACAGTGAGGCAATCTACGAAACAGACCCTAGCCCTTTTCCTTATGAATTTGATTGGGGAGCCATAACGGTGAAAAGTGGAAAGGTGTATCTGCATCTTTATCACAAGTACTGTCCACAAAATGAATTGGTTTTATGTGGATTAAAGTGTAAAGTGGCAAAAGCATATTTCCTAGCAAACGGTATACCTTTGGAGACTAATCAAAGTTACCAAGCGGAGGGTGATCATCACGAACTTAGGATTTTATTACCATCAGAATTACCTGACCAATATGTATCGGTAATGGCCCTCGAGCTGGACGAGCAGTTGGAAGTAGATGAGAGTTTTATTCAACAAGCATCTGGAACGATAAAGTTGGACCTAGTTCATGCGGATATAGACCTGAAAAAACAACAGGCTACTTGGGATTTCAAAGTAGTAAATCCTGGTACTTTCGAAGTTGTATTGGTCAATTTTAAAAAAGAGGGTGTAGATTGGGCAGAGGATGGCGGAAAGAAACACGTTGTCAATGTTAATGGACAAAGATTAGAGGTAATTCCAAAGGAAGACATCATTTTGGAAGAATCCCAATCTTGTCAATATCCTTACCGAGAAGTTAATTCCAACCTTGGGAGGATTAAATTGCACAGAGATACTTTTACATTATCGTTGATATCAGATACCGTCAGGGAAAAACCTCAATTTACTGAAATATGGCAGGCTGAAGCAGTAAAACTACGAGCCATAAAACTTATTCCGGTTATTTAACAAAAGAGACTGCCATTTTCAGCACTCTCTATTCAACGGGCTGCAACTCACTTTGCTTCATTACCATATTTCGATACTGATTCGGGGACATACTCATCGTATTTTTAAACGCTCGATAAAAAGTTGAAAGCGTCTCATATCCTACTTCGAAACAAATTGTGATAATTTCTTTATCCGTTTCAGATAATAATTCCTTAGCTCTTTCGATTCGAACTTCTGTTAAGTATTGTATAGGAGTTTTATGATAATAGTCTTTAAAAATGGAATTGATATAACGAGAACTTATCCCTAGTTTTGCAGCAATATCTTTTGATGTTAGAGGATCGTAATAATGAGTGTCGATGTATTTTTTTATTTTTTCTATTCGCAAACTATTGGCATCTTGATATTGAGTTTTTTCTCCCAGTCGGGTCATTGTAAGTAGTATATTGAGCAAATGAATTTTCAAAGCCCATTTTGAAAATGGATTTTCACTGGATTGTTCGTAAAGCATTTTTCTTAAATGCTGTCGCAATTCGCTGCTGGCTATTAGATCGGGTTGGACAAATCGGGATTGTTGAAAGATAGGGTTTTTCAGTTCATTCCCATCAAAAAACTCTAGAGTTCCAATATTAAATGCTAATACTAGTAATGTTAAGCTAGACTGAGAGTAAATCGAATGTTGAGAATGTGGGGCAATGAAGGCGGATTGATCCTGTGTTATTTTATATTCATGCCCATCAATGGAAATTTTCCCTTCTCCTTCAATCGCGTAAAGAATTTGATGGATGGTGTGGTGGTGGACATGAATGATATCTCCTTCTTTATGTCTGCTTTCGTACAGATAAGTACCGTATTGAGGTAGTTGTATTTCCTTCAACGTCATCGTATTCTCTCCCATTCTTTTTCTCTACATATTAAAGTGTATCAGATATTAAAAACGGTTCCAATATTGAGAAAGGAATTCTAATATTCGTAAGACTATAGTGTTTTTAACTTATAAAATACTAGTATGACAGATAAGGAAGAAGGGATTAATAAGTGGAACATAAAGTCGGTATTATTATGAATGGTGTAACAGGAAGAATGGGAACGAATCAACATCTCATACGTTCAATTGTTGCTATCAGGGAACAGGGGGGAGTTAAACTGGCTAATGGTGATACCATTTTTCCTGACCCTATTTTAGTTGGTAGAAATGAAGAAAAATTACATGCTCTGGCGAAAGCGTATAACATTGAGCGTTGGAGTACTGACCTTGATCAATGTCTTGCCAATTCTGATGATGAAGTTTACTTTGACGCACAAACGACGGTCCGTCGTGCAGAGAGTATTAAGAAGGCAATCGCGGCAGGCAAACATATTTATTGTGAAAAACCAACAGCTACTAGTCTTGAGGATGCACTTGAATTAGCAAAATTAGCAAAAGAAGCTGGAGTCAAAAATGGTGTTGTTCAAGATAAATTATTTTTGCCCGGCCTTCTAAAATTAAAGAGATTAATAGATTCGGGCTTTTTCGGAAGAATTTTATCCATTCGTATGGAATTTGGATATTGGGTGTTTGAAGGTGATTGGCAAGAAGCTCAACGACCTTCTTGGAATTATCGGAAAGAAGATGGCGGCGGAATGGTAAGTGATATGTTCGCTCATTGGCGTTATGTTCTGGACAATCTTTTTGGAAGTGTGAAAGCGGTATCTAGCTTTGCTACGACACATATACCGAAGCGTGTTGATGAAAATGGAAATGAATATGAATGTACAGCAGATGATGCTGCTTATGCGACATTTGAATTAGAAGGAGGAATAATTGCTCAAGTAAACTCCTCATGGGCAGTAAGAGTGAATCGTGACGATTTACTAACGATTCAGGTTGACGGTACAGAAGGCAGCGCAGTTGCAGGCTTACGAGAGTGTAAAGTGCAGCATCGTGTCAATACACCGAAGCCTGTTTGGAATCCAGATATTGAAAATCCATTTAATTTTTCGGAACAATGGAGTGAAGTACCAAACAATCAAGTATTCGAAAACGCTTTTAAAATTCAATGGGAGTACTTTTTGAAACATTTGGTTGCGGACGAGCCATTTCCTTGGGATTTACTAGAGGGAGCGAAAGGAACACAATTATCCGACCTAGGACTTCAATCATCAGCTGAACGCCGTTGGATTGGAGTACCAAACTTAACGATTTAAGGGGGAGATGGAATGGTTTCTTTAAAATTACCAAGAGCAGATGGTTCTATATACACTTACGAAACAAGCCTAGCATCTCCATTAGAAGTTCCAAAGACACCCTTTCTTAGTAGAGTGGCGTTTTCCGCGGCTCATGTCGTATCAGATCCGCTTGCTAACACAGATCCACTTAACTCTGCCCAAATTGACTGGGAAAGTACATTGGCTTATAGGCGCCATCTTTGGTCTCTAGGAATGTCCATAGCGGAGGCAATGGATACTGCCCAAAGAGGAATGGGATTAAATTGGGAAATGGCAAAAGAGCTAATTTTAAGATCAGTTCGAGAGGCAAATGCTGTTGGTGGGCGAATTGCCTGTGGAGCGGGAACTGACCATTTAGTACCAGGGAAAGATGTTACGATTGAAGATTGTATTGCCGCTTATGAAGAACAATGTGAATTTGTTGAATCGGCTGGCGGTCAAATTATTTTAATGGCGAGTAGAGCACTTGCGGCGGTAGCGCAAGGGCCGGAAGATTATGAACGAGTATATGGACATCTATTACAAAGTGTATCAAAACCTGTAATCTTGCATTGGCTTGGAGATATGTTCGATCCTGCTTTAGCTGGATATTGGGGTAATAAAGATTTGGATCAGGCGATGGATGTTTGTCTTCGTATTATCGAAAAAAACGCTGATAAAATTGATGGAATTAAAATATCTCTCTTGGACGCTGAGAAAGAAATTACGATGCGAAGGAAACTGCCAAAAGGTGTAAGAATGTACACGGGTGATGATTTTAATTACGCGGAATTGATACAAGGTGATGAACACGGCTATAGTGACGCTTTATTAGGGATTTTTGATGCGATTGCACCTGCTGCGTCTAATGCTCTTCATGAACTTGATAAAGGAAATCTTGAAAAATACCATTCTATTTTGGAAAAAACCATTCCTCTCTCTAGGCATATCTTTCAAGCACCTACATATGCCTATAAAACCGGAATAGTATTTATGGCCTATTTAAATGGTCATCAATCGCATTTTCGGATGATTGGGGGAGCGGAAGGTTCGCGGTCTTTAATCCATCTTTCTGAAATTTTCGTTTTGGCTGACAAAGCAGGTTTATTAGTGGATCCAGAACTTGCAGCAAGAAGAATGAAGCTTGTAATGGAACTTTCCGGAATTGTCTAGGAGGAAGTAATCATGACCCAATTGCAATCAATTGATCGATTAAGTTTAAATCAAATTACAACCGATAAATGGAGTTTGAAAGAAGCCGTTGATGGATGTCTAAGAGCAGAAGTACCTTGGATTGCGCTTTGGCGTCATAAAATTGAAGAGATTGGTCTAAAAGATAGTAAGAGAATCATTCAAGATGCTGGCATCAAAGTATCTAGTATTTGCCGTGGAGGTATGTTCCCTGCAGCAACAGAATTAGAACGTCAGAAGCGAATAGATGATAATCGGAGAGCAATTGATGAGGCGGCAGAACTAGGTACAGATGTTTTAGTTTTAGTGTGTGGACCGGCACCCGACAAAGATTTAGTCGCCGCGAGAAAAATGGTAGCTGATGGGATTGAACAACTAGTTCCTTATGCCAAAGAGCGTGGAGTAAAGCTAGGAATTGAACCCTTGCATCCGATGTATGCAGCTGAGAGATCTGTAATCGTTTCTTTGGCTCACGCTAATGATATTGCTGATCAGTATGCACCCGATGAAGTGGGAGTCATCGTTGATGTGTTTCATGTTTGGTGGGATCCAGATTTATTCCGACAAATTACACGAGCAAAAGGACGGATACTCGGATATCATGTTTCAGACTGGATTGTGCCGACACCAGACCTTTTAATGGGTCGGGGGATGATGGGAGATGGAGTCATTAATCTACGTCCGATTCGCTTGGCTGTTGAGGAAGCTGGTTACAATGGACCAATTGAGGTCGAAATTTTCAACCAACAAATATGGGATACACCAGGGGACGAAGTATTGGCATTAATGAAAGAACGTTATATACAGCATGTTTAAAAAAATGGGAGAGGGAACATTCCTTCTCCCTTAGTTCCATTTACTTAACGAAAGAAGGAATTGGAGTGCTTCAAGGATTATATATTTTAGATGACTTTGACTTAATTTATGGAAGTACATATGAAGAGATTGGAAAGCTAGTTAATATTTACGCCCCACCTCAAACGAGGCTAACAATTAGGCAAAACATAACTTTATTAAAAAATGCTGATGTTATTTTCACTGGTTGGGGATCACCAATTTTTGACAATGAATTATTATCTGCAGCTCCCAACTTAAAAGCTGTTTTCTATGGGGCGGGCTCTGTTAAATCCATAGTAACGGATGAATTTTGGGAGCGTAACATTAAAATGACAAGTGCTTATGCTGCTAATGCCGAGCCTGTGGTGGAATTTACACTTTCCCAAATTTTATTCTCGTTAAAACGTGGATGGTATTTTGTCATTCAATCGAAGAAACAACAGAATCATGTTAATAGGGTAGATGTTCCAGGCGCATATGGTACAACGGTTGGAATCGTATCCCTTGGAATGATTGGGAAAAAAGTATGTGAACTGTTGAAGCCATTTGATGTCCGTGTTATTGCGTATGATCCTTATATATCACAAAAAGAAGCAGAAAAATTAAATTTAGAACTATGCAGCCTCGAAGAAGTTTTCAGACACTCAGATGTCGTCTCTGTACATACACCTTGGTTAAAAGAAACGGAAGGCTTAATTAATGGCGAGCTTTTATCCTCCATGAAGCAAAATGCGACCTTCATCAACACCTCAAGAGGTGCAATTGTTAATGAACCGGAAATGATCGATGTTCTAAAAACACGACCTGATCTTTTCGCTATTCTTGATGTTACGTATCCCGAGCCGCCAATAGAAGGTTCTCTACTTTATACTTTAGATAATGTTATATTAACACCGCATATCGCAGGATCCATGTCGGGAGAATGCCATCGCATGGGAGCGTACATGCTGGAGGAGTTAAAGAGATTTGTAGCTGGGAAAGAGTTGAAATGGGAGATAACAAAGGAAAAGGCTCTGATAATGGCATAGTGAATCATTTTATAAAAGGATTTTTGGATAGGTGCCTTCTACAACCTCGCTTACTAACGCAAACTATTTGTAAAATCTCAAGACCTATTCTTCAAAATTGACAAAAAAGATGGTCTCCTAGATGATAAAGATTCGTGTCAAACTAGGGTAAATCGGCAAATCTAAAATCGAAAGCTGTTGACATGCATATCCGCATATGATAGTATTTTCATGTTAGTTTGTAGCACCCGTGCTACAACCGCTCAGCACAGGTACATAAGATTTTTATTATGTCAAATCACCAATTTATAGGATTTGACTAATAAAACACCTGAATCTGGCGAGTCTTAGTCTATTAAGGAGGTGCAGTTCGTGTACGCAATCATTGAAACTGGTGGAAAACAATTAAAAGTTGAAGAAGGCCAAGCAATCTACATTGAAAAGTTGGATGTCACTGAAGGTGAAACATTCACTTTTGACAAAGTTCTTTTTGTAGGCGGCGAAAACGTAAAAGTAGGTAGCCCATTTGTAGAAGGTGCAACAGTTACAGCTAAAGTTGAAAAACAAGGCCGTGCGAAAAAAATCGTTGTATTCAAATACAAGTCAAAGAAAAACTACCACAAAAAACAAGGTCATCGTCAGCCATACACAAAAGTTGTCGTTGAAAAAATCAACGCATAAGGCGGCTGTCTTATGATTTTCGTAAACGTCGAAAAAACGTACGATGGTAAGATCAGATCCTTCACGATGGACGGACACGCTGATTTCGCCGATAAAGGGAAGGATATCGTTTGTGCAGGAGCATCTGCTGTTGCTTTTGGCAGTGTGAATGCCATAATTGCTTTAACTGGTATTGAACCAGAGATTGAGCAGTCAGAGAGTGGTTTTTTGAAATGTTCATTTCATACCGAATCGACTGACGAATCCTTTAATCAAGTCCAACTTTTACTTGAAGGTATGATTATTTCTCTTCAAACGATTGAAAGAGATTATCAAGATTATATAAAAATATCCTTTTCATAAACAGGAGGTGGAACAAATGCTAAGATTGGATCTTCAGTTTTTTGCATCCAAAAAAGGGGTAGGTTCTACTAAAAACGGACGTGATTCAGAAGCTAAGCGTCTTGGTGCTAAGCGTGCAGACGGTCAATTTGTTTCTGGCGGATCTATTTTATACCGTCAACGTGGAACAAAAATTCACCCAGGTGAAAACGTAGGCCGCGGAAGCGACGACACTCTTTTTGCTAAAATCGACGGCGTCGTTCGTTTCGAACGCTTTGGTCGTGACAAGAAAAAAGTAAGTGTTTATCCTAAGGCTCAATAATGTAGCTAGAAAACAAAGCTCTAACCTTAAACGGGTTAGGGCTTTTTCTCTTTTTTACAAGTAATGATATAAGAACAATATTCTTGATTTTACTTTTAGACTTCATGAGCTATTGGCTTTCACTTAAAATTTAAAGAATTAAAAGTGAAAATAGATTTTATTAATAAGAACATTTATTTGCAAAATGTATCAGACTATTGCACTTTTCTTACAAGGTGCTTCTAAAAATACTTCCTCACATGGCAATATCTGTTATACTATAATAACGATTGAAGTTGGACAGAGAGGAAATAATGATGAGTGATATATTAAATGTGATTCAGAATACTCGACATGATTGGTTAAATAGGATTCAGTTAATTAAAGCTTACATTTCACTTGGGAAGCTCGATCAAGCCGAACGTGTTATAAATGAAATTATTTTGGATACACAGAACGAAGCAAGATTAACAAATATGAAACTGCCTCAATTTGCTGCTATGTTATTAACACATAATTGGGGGAAATATGCTTTTAAAATTGAATATGAAATATTGGATAATATTCGGACAGATTATATAGATGATATAGCCTTGACAAATTGGACTCGGAGTTTTTTTGATGAGCTTAATCGTTGCGCTAACCCTCTCTTTGAAAATCATTTGTATATTACAATAGAACAACGTGATGCTCAAATTTATTTTCAGTTTCATTTCAATGGGTCTTTTGAAAATTCGTCCGATATAATTGGATGGTTAAAAGAAGAAAAGAGTTTCCCAAATGACGTTAATATTCAAGAAATAACGGATTCGGAAATGGTAATAGATGTGTTTTTCTAATTGGACGTTTAGATTGGAGTGTTAGATTTATGTTTGTAGATCAGGTGAAGATATACGTTAAAGGCGGAGACGGCGGAAATGGAATGGTTGCTTTTCGTCGTGAAAAATATGTCCCGATGGGCGGACCAGCCGGTGGAGATGGCGGTAAAGGAGCCAGTGTTATTTTTGAAGTGGACGAAGGATTACGAACGTTGATGGATTTTAGATACCAGCGCCATTTTAAAGCACCTCGTGGTGAACATGGAATGTCTAAAAGCCAGCATGGGCGCGGGGCAGCAGATATGATTGTGAAGGTTCCGCCGGGAACAGTAGTCACGGATGAAGATACGGAAGAAATCATTGCTGATTTAGTTAATCATGGACAGCAAGCAGTTATAGCAAAAGGTGGGAGAGGGGGACGTGGAAATATTCGTTTCGCGACTCCGGCAAATCCAGCTCCTGAAGTTGCTGAAAATGGAGAACCGGGACAAGAAAGAAATATTATTCTAGAACTGAAAGTTTTGGCTGATGTTGGACTTGTAGGTTTTCCGAGCGTCGGTAAGTCTACTCTCCTTTCGGTTGTTTCCGCAGCCAAGCCGAAAATAGCCGAATATCACTTTACTACCATAGTTCCAAATCTAGGGGTTGTTGAAACTGAAGATGGGAGAAGTTTCGTCATGGCTGACCTTCCTGGTTTAATAGAAGGTGCTCATGAAGGAATTGGACTTGGTCACCAATTTTTACGTCATATTGAGAGGACAAGGGTCATTGTACATGTACTAGATATGTCTGGAATGGAAGGTAGAGACCCTTATGAGGATTATTGTACTATCAATCAAGAGCTTAAAGAATATAACCTTCGATTATTGGAAAGACCACAGATAATTGTTGCCAATAAAATGGATATGCCCGAAGCAGAAGAAAATTTAGAAGTATTTAAGCAAAAGCTTAAAGAAGATTACCCAATTTTTCCAATATCAGCCATTACTAGACAAGGTCTAAGAGAGTTGTTATTTGAAATTGCAGATCAAATCGAGAATACGCCAGAATTTCCTCTTCATGAAATAATAGATGAAGATGATACAGTCAACAGGGTTATGTATAAACATGAAAAACCTCATGACGAATTTTCAATTTCAAGAGATCCAGATGGTACATTTGTTATTAGTGGAGCCCAAATCGAGCGTTTATTTAAAATGACGGATTTTTCAAGGGACGAATCAGTAAGAAGATTTGCTCGTCAATTAAGAGGTCTGGGTGTAGATGATGCACTTCGCTTGCGAGGAGCAAAAGATGGAGATACTATTCGTCTGCTGGAATTCGAATTTGAATTTGTAGATTAGTTTTCTTGACAGATAAAAAATATAATATTTCATAACGCTTATATTTGGCTTTTGTTATCTAGCGACAGGCGCTATCTGCTCAAGGTCAAAAATTGACTTACTAAAAGTCAAAAGCGAGTTTCGATGGATCAGAACATTTGCTTGTCGCCTAAAAGGCTGCGCGACGTGCGCTTTTCTTATGAATAGGGGGGTAGGGAAGTGGGGAAAAAAGAATACGATCAAAAGTTTTTTTTAGTGCGGGAAGACGTACTCCCAGAAGCTATGAAAAAAACGTTGGAAGCAAAGGAATTAATTGAACGTGGGAAATCAGATTCGGTTTGGGACGCGGTTCAGCAAGTAGACTTAAGCCGAAGTGCTTTTTATAAATATAGAGATACTGTATTCCCATTTCATTTAGTTGTAAAAGAAAAAATAATCTCTCTATTTTTTTTCCTTGAGGATAAACCAGGTGCTCTTTCAAAGCTGCTTGGTACTGTAGCGGCAAATTCCTGCAACGTTTTAACAATTCACCAAACCATTCCCTTACAAGGAAGAGCAAACGTCACTTTATCTCTTGATATCACTAATATGTCCGGAGATATTGAAGAGTTATTAGTAAGTTTAAGAAGACTGGAATTTGTCGATAAAGTAGATGTTTTAAGCTCTGGTGGCTAAAAACTGAGACCGTTAAAATAGGTCTCAGTTTTTTATTGTTTTAGCGGAGTATTATTATTTAGACGAATGTATTGTTCTAGCAGTTATTGACTATCCAACCTTTTTACTATTTCAAGATTTACTCTTTTCTTAGCGTGTTTATTTTATTTCTAGTTTTAAGGTCAAAAGAAGTTTGAACAGCCATCATTTTTTGTTTATGACTAGTTCTTCAGCTTCTATTTGTTAATTCATTAATATCCCTGCATCTTTCAAAGCTTTTTCTGCTTTTTTGATTGCTTCTTCACTTGAGGATGATAACGTATGTAGGTGAATCCCTAATGTTAAGTCTGCTAATAAGTTGGCATTTGTTTCTCTAATCTTACTAAGAAATGTTTGCACTTCCTGTCTATTTGAAACCATGATAGAAGCGGTGAGATCTCCATATACAGGATGTTCCACTTTTACATCTTTTACTGTTACCCCATGATCAACGATAATATTTAACTCTTCTTCAGTTTGTTCACGTGTATGGAGACATGCAATTGTTTTTTCAAAAGTTTTAGTAACGGGATTCAAGTTCATATACAAATATCCTTGACTTGTTGCTATGATTGGTTCTTCTTTAGCTTTTAATAATGTAATATCTCCTACAATGACTTGTCTACTAACATTCGCAATTTGTGCTAACCTGCTACCTGTAATAGGTGTGACGCTTTCCTTTAAAAGTGAGAGGAGCATTTCTCTCCTTTCATCACCATTTAATTTTTTTGATTCCTCCATTATTTTTCCTCCGTTCCAACTTCTATAAAGTACATAATACCATATTTTCCATAGCTTTTTAGATAAGATATCTCGTTCTTTTCAAGGTACTCGAGCATAAAATTGGTTTAATTATCATAAGTTTTTGTGAAGATTATTAGCAATTTGCCTATATATTCATACACTATATGGACTTATGTCTGAGGAGGGGAAATGTGTGAAAATCCATATTGCGCAAAAAGGAGAAACTCTTTGGAAAATCGCAAAAAAATATGGAGTGGATTTTGAAGAGTTAAAAAAGATGAATGCCCAATTATCAAATCCAGATATGATCATGCCCGGCATGAAGATAAAAGTGCCTAGTGGAAGTGCGGGGAAAGAACACCATGTTCCACATCATGTACCAAAAGAACAGCACGTCCCACAACATGTACCAAAAGAACAGCATATCCCGCACCACGTACCGAAGGAAATGCCTAAAGTAGAAGCTATTCAAAAAAAGGAGGTTCCGGTTCCAATCGTGCAACCAACAAAGGAGATTATAAAAGAAAAGCCATATCCAATTTACCAACCTGTGATGCCCCAGCCACTGCCTGAAATCGACATTAGTAATTATTATATGATGAATATGCAACAATCTCAGACTCAAGTACAACAGCAAAAAGAGGAAGTTCCAAAAGAAATGCCGGTTGAGATGCCAGTTATGCCAGTTATGCACGTTCAACAACCAGCATATAACTACTGCTATCCAGTAATGCCTATCTGTGATCCTTGCTATAATCCTTATGGATATGGGTATCAACCACAAATGATGCCTCAAGTTCAAGGAGCGATGATGCAACCAATGGCTGTTCAACCAGCTGCAATGCCAGGAGTTCCAACTACTGGATATGAAGCTGGAGTCCCACATTGGCATGATGAGTCATCAAGTCATCCTGGAATGTATTATGGGCAATCTCCAGAAGCCGTAATGCCAGCTGCCCAACCAACTATGCCTTATCATGGTTATCAAATGACTTACGCTCAGGCTCCAGTAGCTGAAGGATATCCAGTAATGCCTAGTGTAGCACCTGCATACACAAATGTAGGAATGCCAGGAAATTGCGGATGTGGAGGCGGCCAATATTATGCGCCACACCCATACATGAGGCAGGTATATGCACAACCAATACATCCATATGGTTCGGTATTGCCATCAGACCATGCTAATGCATATTCTATGCCAGTCCGTCATGATGAAGGCAATGGAGATGAATAAAGATTTTATAAAGGATCGAGACGGATTGAATGACCGTCTCCTTCTTTTTATGAAAAAAAACACGAGTATACCGTTTACACAAATAAAACAAATAAAACATGGAGTTTGGCTTTTATCATCATCCAATCAATCCTGGGTACTAAAGGAGTTTCCCTCCAAATATAAATTATCCGTCCAAATTACCTTCTCGAAAGAGTTAAAACAAAAAGGGTATGCTCAAACGTACTCTTTTTTTCCTGATATATTTCAAATTGATGATCGCATTTATGGACTTATGCAGTATATTGAGTCAAATGAAAGTGGCTCTTTTCATTATAATAGCGAAAAAAATATTGAAGTTGCCCTGGAAGCAATTGTTCAGTTTCATACGGCAACAAGTAAGATTGTTCCGTCTTTCATTGAGCACTTACCAATCTTTAAACAACTTGCTAAATGGGAAAAGAGACTAGTTGACTATTTTACTTTTATCAATCTACATAGATTTAACCCAGTATACTCACATTTGAACAGGTTAGCTCAATATGGTTCTTGGGCACTACAACAAATGCAGGAACATAAGTCATATTTTCATGAAGAGCCGTTCTGTATCATTCACGGTGATGTGGCAAGTCATAATTTTATTAAAGGAAAAAATGGAGAAGTTTACATGATTGATTTTGACTTAATCAGTATAGCTCCTCCCCAAATTGATTTTTTGCAATTTAGTAATCGAATTCTACCATCACTGGAATGGAATGAAGATCGATTATTTAGTTTTGAGAAATTAAGGCATTTGCAAAATGTTCGCCCTTTTTTAGCTGCACTTGTGTATCCAACCGATATTTTTAGGGAATGGATTTTTTATTCTAATTCACAACTAGAAGTAAAGTCCAAAAAGTGGAATTATGTAAAACAACTGACTTTCGAACGATATAAAGAAAGACTAGCGTTTTATGAAAGAATAATAAATATTGTAGAAAATAATAGTTTCCCTACTAGTAAATAATTTTTTGATATATGGCAAATTGATTAAACTAGAAAGAGCACCAATATGGACAATTATCTCCTTGATATGGATCCTAAAAATATCGGATATTTATGTTAAAATATGGGTACTCTAAGCTTAGAAAGTAATATTCTAATGCTATAGAGGTGATCCGTATGAAGTTTATCGCCATGCTGCTAATGATTTGTTTGATGTTTATTGGCGGTAATAGTCCAAATCAGAATACATGGGGATATACAGTTGAAACAGAAGACGGGTCAAACGCGGAAAATCGCATAAACAATAAGTTCGGGAATGAAGACCCTCTTTTATTAAATGTTGTATTAAAAAGAAAATATCTGGATGGCGAAATAAGTGAAGAAACAGTTCAAGAAACCATCTGGGCTCTTGAAGATTTTTGGGCAAAATATGAAGCTTGGCAACTTGTAGATATGGATGAAGATAAATTAGTATTTGAAACAATTGTTGATGATATTTCACCACTTTTAAAACTAAATGGATTTTTTGGTATTACAGAGGATGGTACATTAACCATCTTTAATGGCAGTCCAGAACAGGCGGATATCATTCAATCTTTTTTTCAAATAGATATTAAGAAGCTTGAGGGAAAGAAGCATTTACAGCTTAAACAAGGTATACCAGTTAAGACTAAAGAAATATATACGGAAGTATTGGAAACAATGAAGCAATATTCATTGGAAAAGCAAAAAGAGAAGAAGCCAAATTGATGGTTTCTTCTCTTAAAAAATGAATTAGGAAACATTTATTACAATGTAAATATATTTTATAAGCTAGTTTCCATCTAGCCCAAGCAGTCGTCCACTAGCAAACTACCTATTGTTCTCATCTGCGTAAGTAATAGGTTCGTTTTGTTTGCTCCACCGCATAGTGCCTACAAATTTTTCGGTATCAACTTCGGCTTGCCAAGGGAATGTATTTCGATTATGTCTTCAGATTCCAAATAAGGAGCGTAGATAAGTTCTTCGTTCTATAGTGAATCGACGGCTCAGCATACTGCAGGCGTGTATAATGCTAAACAAGACTCAACTTTTAGCGATCATAAAAAGGATTTTCTTCTTCCTCATATTCTTTCTGGCGGATTTGCTTATTATCGGCACCATAAAGCGGATCTCTGACTTCACCCTGATCCAAAGTTGTTTGTTCTTCCTCAAACAAGCCAACTGCTGAATCATCCAACATTTCATCGTCCGAAGGTAAATGCCTTTCGACTGCATGTGTTCTTTCAGAAACATTCTCCGATGTTAAAACCCCTGTCCTGCCTTCATCATATTCACTATCTACCAAAACAAGAATTTTTCCGCCTTCCACTTCTTTCGCATATTGTTCGACATCGTACTGGGTCATTCCAAGACTAAGCAGGTAATCTGAATAGGCGGAGTATTCACTTGAATTTCCTGTAAAGAATGATTTTAATTCATTCCAAAACCCACGATTTTCTTCTTCAGTAATGTTATGATCGACTGCCACACCTGACTTTTCTTCAATTATCCTTGTTTCGTAATCATCATGGGCAATGACGTAAATATGACTCCTATCAATCCCATCTTGTTTCATTGAATCAATTGTGCGCAAAGCCTCAAAACTAGATGCAAATACACCAACAACATTTTTTTTCATGATCGATTTCCTCCTAAAAAGAAGTATTGACCTGATTAGTGGTAGGGTTAAGGAACATCATGCGGTAGACAATGTTGAATTAACAATACCCAAATCTAAATTATTTTAAACATAGATGGAACATATGTTTTTTTAGTATAAGAAAATATGAATTATATGGTACAATGATGGATAGCATGAATGAGGAGAGAAAGCATTGTACGAATACATAAAAGGCACTGTAGAATATACAGGTCCAGAATATATTGTAATAGAGAATAATGGCATTGGTTATCAAGTTTTGACTCCTAATCCTTATGTTTTTTCTAGTAAAAAAGGGACTCAGACTATTATATATACTTACCAGCACGTTCGAGAAGATATTATTGCCTTATATGGTTTTCCTTCTATGGAAGAAAAGTTAATGTTTCGTAAATTAATTGGCGTTTCTGGTATTGGACCAAAAGGGGCATTGGCAATACTAGCATATGGGGAGCCATCACAAGTCATTCGAGCAATTGAAAATGAAGATGAGAAATTTTTAGTTAAGTTTCCAGGGGTCGGAAAAAAAACGGCCAGACAAATGATTCTTGATTTAAAAGGTAAATTGCATGATGTTTTAGCTGACGAAACATCATATCTTCCTACTGAAAATATGAAATCAATCTCTACCGATGATGAAAATAACGAAGCGTTAGAGGAAGCAATGCTCGCGCTTGCTGCCTTAGGATATTCAGATCGGGAGTTAAAGAAAGTTGCTCCGAAATTACAAGATAAAGATATGACAACGGACCAATATATTAAACAAGCATTACAAATGCTAATGACTTAATAGAAGGGATGTAGAAAAAAATGGAAGAAAGAGTGCTGTCTAGCGAAGCTATGAGTAATGATCTTTCTTTCGAGCAAAGTCTCCGCCCCCAAAAGTTGTCTCAATATATTGGCCAAGATAAAGTTAAAAGTAACTTGGCTGTATTTATTGAAGCTGCAAAAATGAGAAAGGAAACATTGGATCATGTCTTATTGTATGGTCCACCAGGGCTCGGAAAAACGACATTAGCTGTGGTGATAGCGAACGAAATGGGAGTAAATGTAAGAACCACTTCAGGCCCAGCGATCGAACGACCTGGTGATCTTGCAGCAATTTTGACATCTCTTGAACCAGGTGAAGTATTGTTCATAGATGAAATTCATCGGTTGCCGCGTGCAATTGAAGAAGTGCTATATCCAGCAATGGAGGATTATTGCTTAGATATTGTAATTGGGAAAGGACCGGAATCTAGATCCGTAAGATTGGATTTACCTCCTTTTACTCTAGTAGGTGCGACGACGCGTGCAGGAGCTGTTTCTGCGCCGCTTCGGGACCGTTTTGGTGTGTTGAGCAGGCTGGAGTATTATAATGAGGAGCAATTAACGGACATCATTGTAAGAACCGCACAAATCTTAGATACGGATATTGACTGGAATGCTGCAGTTGAAATCGCAAGAAGGTCGCGGGGGACACCTAGGATTGCCAATAGACTTCTTAGAAGAGTAAGGGATTTTGCGCAAGTAAGGGCGAACGGTATTATTTCACTTATCCTTGCAGATGAGGCTCTTGAACTTTTGCAAGTAGACCGACTGGGATTGGATAATATCGATCATAAGCTACTAAAGGGAATGATTGAAAAATTCAGGGGTGGTCCGGTTGGAATCGACACTATAGCTGCTAGTATAGGAGAAGAAGCAGCAACCATTGAAGATGTATACGAACCATATTTATTACAAATAGGTTTTTTACAACGGACTCCTAGGGGGAGAATTGTTACTCCTCTAGTGTACAATCATTTTAAGCTGGAGGTACCACATAAATGAATGGTATGTCCAAAATGCTAATGTTTATTGGTGGAGCAATTTTTTTAATTGGTTTTTTGATTCAGTTTGTAAAAATTGGAAAACTTCCAGGTGATATTGTTATTAAAAAAGGAAATACAACATTTTTCTTTCCTATAATGACCTCCATCATAATCAGCGTTCTATTAACATTTGTTTTATACATCGTAGGGAGGCTTGGAAAATGAAAGTTGAAATATTTGATTTTGAATTGCCTGAAGAATTAATTGCTCAAGTGCCACTTGAAAATCGAGCCTCTAGCCGTTTGATGGTTCTTGATAAGCAGACAGGCGAAACGAAGCATGATACTTTTAATCATATCTTGAAGTATTTACAGAAAGGTGACTGCCTTGTATTAAATGATACGAAAGTGTTACCTGCCAGATTACTTGGCTCGAAGCACGATACCGGGGCAAAAATTGAAGTCCTCCTATTAAAACAAATAGAAGGGGATAGGTGGGAAACACTTGTCAAACCTGCAAAGCGAGTTAAAAAAGGGACAACTATTGCATTTGGAGATGGAATTTTAGAGGCAATATGTATCGAAGAACTGGAGCATGGAGGAAGAATTCTTGAATTTCGTTATAAAGGCATTTTTTACGAAATACTTGATTCCCTTGGGAAAATGCCTTTGCCGCCATATATTAAAGAGCAGCTCGAAGATCAGGATCGTTACCAGACTGTTTATGCAAAGGAACGTGGATCAGCCGCTGCACCTACAGCTGGACTCCATTTTACAGAAGAGCTTCTTAAAGAAATTCAAAAATTGGGCGTAAACATAGCATTTATTACTCTCCATGTTGGACTTGGAACATTTCGCCCGGTTAGTGTAGAAAATATCGAAGAGCATGATATGCATTCCGAATATTATAGTATCTCAGAAGAGACCGCTTCTTTATTAAATGAAGTAAAGAAACAAGGTGGTCGCATCATTTCGGTTGGTACAACTTCAACAAGGACGTTAGAAACGAACGCTAGTAGTAATTCACAATTTAAAGCAGGCAGTGGTTGGACAGATATTTTCATCTATCCAGGTTATACATTTAAAGCGATTGATGGAATGATTACAAATTTTCACTTGCCTATGTCCACTTTGATTATGCTAGTGAGTGCCTTAGCTGGTAGAGAAAACGTATTAAATGCATATAACGAAGCTGTTAAAGAGCGATATCGTTTCTTTAGTTTTGGAGATGCAATGTTAATCATTTAGGATATGTAGAAAGGAAATGAATTGCTTGACTGCGATAAAATACGAATTAATTAAAACATGTAAACAAACCGGAGCTCGCCTAGGAATCATTCATACACCTCATGGGTCTTATGAAACTCCGATGTTTATGCCTGTTGGGACGCTTGCAACGGTTAAAACGATGTCTCCAGAAGAATTGAAGGAAATGGGAGCAGGAGTAATTCTTAGTAATACATATCATCTTTGGCTGCGTCCAGGACATGATATTGTCAAGGAAGCAGGCGGTCTTCACTCATTTATGAATTGGGATCAAGCTATTCTTACAGATTCAGGTGGCTTTCAAGTTTTTTCTTTAAGTGAGTTTAGAAAAATAGAAGAAGAAGGCGTTCATTTTCGTAATCATTTAAACGGAGATAAATTATTTTTATCACCTGAAAAAGCAATGGAAATTCAAAATGCACTTGGTTCGGATATTATGATGGCTTTTGATGAATGTCCTCCTTTCCCTGCTACACACGAGTATATGAAAAAATCAGTGGAGCGTACTTCACGATGGGCTGAAAGATGTCTAAAGGCACACAAAAGACCAGAGGACCAGGGTTTATTTGGGATTGTCCAAGGCGGAGAATTCGAAGACTTAAGAACGCAAAGTGCAAAGGATTTAGTCTCCTTAGATTTTCCTGGCTATGCTATTGGTGGATTGTCGGTCGGTGAACCAAAAGATGTAATGAATAGAGTATTGGAATTTACTACTCCACTATTACCAAACGATAAACCAAGATACTTAATGGGTGTTGGTTCTCCGGATTCATTAATTGACGGTGCTATTCGTGGTGTTGATATGTTCGATTGTGTTTTGCCAACGAGAATAGCTAGAAACGGAACATGTATGACAAGCAATGGCAGATTAGTTATTAAAAATGCTGCATTTGCAAAGGATTTTGGACCCCTTGACGAAAATTGTGATTGTTATACTTGTAGAAATTACTCTCGTGCTTATATAAGGCATTTAATAAAATGTGACGAAACGTTCGGAATTAGACTTACGACTTACCATAATTTATATTTTCTGTTAAAATTGATGAAGCAAGTCAGGAATGCGATTAAAGAAGATCGTCTTGGTGACTTCAGAGAAGAATTTTTTGAGCGATATGGATTCAATCTTCCGGACGCGAAAAATTTCTAATAAGTATAGTAATGAAGGAGGGGAAATTGAAAAATGGAAACATTAATAGGATTATCGCCTTTTATACTGATGTTTGTATTGTTTTATTTCTTGCTAATAAGACCAAATCAAAAACGTCAGAAAGCTGTTCAAAACATGCAAAGTAATTTGCAAAAAGGGGACAAGATTGTCACCATTGGTGGACTTCATGGTATTGTAGATGCTATCGATGAAGGAAAAGTCGTCATTAAATGTGGCGATGGAAGTAGGCTTACATATGATCGTGCTGCTATTCGCGATGTAGTCGAGTCTGCTGCTGGAAAATAACAATGAATTTAAAAAGAAGCAAGTCAATAGAATTGACTGCTTCTTTTTTCGTTCGTTGATTTGGTTGTAAGTATTAATAACACAATCATTAATCATCAATTGTTTGAAAGATCTGCCAAGGTCGGAATTGTGATCTAAGCCGAGATGAAAGGTCACCAAAGATTGGATTGAAGCCAAAGCCTTTGTTAATTTCACATTCATAAGGTCACCAAAGATATCGTTGGTTTCCTAAACCAGATAGATTTCGTATCTAAAAGTCTCGAAGGAAATTACTGTAATTATTGCTATGATAAAGGGTTCCAGTTAATATATTGTTAAATATAAGAATAAGTCCATTAGTTTTCTAGCAAGAAAGCTAGTCCTTTAGAAAAATTAATAAATATTGCTATAACTAAAAAGATATAATGCTTTGCCACTATTTAATTGTGAACAGGTCCAGATATAATATTTACGCCTAGTACTCCTCCCATCATAGCAGTTAAAATATAGCAAATATGGTAGATTAACTGTTCTAATGTAAAAATAGAGCTGTGACCTAAATATTGATACAAAAAAATTAACAGACTATAGACAAGACCTGTCGTTCCTCCTATTAACCATCCTTTTTGTTTACCTTTTCCCCCACAAACGAATCCACCTGCAAACACCGAGAAGAAGGAAATGATAGTGATCAGCAAGCTGATAGATTTTTCTTGAGTTTCTGTAAATTGGAGGATGAGGGAAAAAATCACGCTTGTTATTACACCTAAAAGTAAGATAGCAATGACTCCATATAAAATGGATACTCCAAGTTTTTTTGCTTCTATAATTCTTCACTCCTTCCGTTTTTCTCTACTGACTCATCTCTGTACATGCTTATTCATTTACTTTGTTTTTAGAATGTTTTTTCCTCAATTTTTCTTATTTAATAGGACATACTAAAAATTGCGTAATGAATGAGGAGGAAAATGAAATGGAAAATTACTTAATCATAATATTTCGTACTTTACTTTTGTATGTAGTGATTCTCTTGATCTTTAGGATTATGGGTAAACGAGAAATAGGAGAGTTAAGTGTACTGGATCTTGTTGTATTTATTATGTTAGGTGAAATGGCGGTTATCGCAATTGAACAACATAAAGATTCTATTTTTCATACGCTTGTTCCGATGGCTTTGCTTATGATAATCCAAATGTTTATGGCTTTTTTATCTTTAAAGAGTCGAAAATTTAGGAAAATCATTGATGGAAAGCCGTCTTTAATCATAAGTAATGGCAAAATCGATGAAAATATGATGAAAAAACTACGTTATAACTTTGATGATTTACTGATGCAGCTTAGAACGAAAGATATAACGAATATTGCCGATGTCGAATTCGCGATACTTGAAACTTCAGGTGAACTTTCAATTATAAAAAAATCTAATAAAAAGAAACCAGCCACGTATACCCTTCCCATTATATTAAATGGTAAAATTCAGCAAGACCATTTAGAAAAAATGCAAAAAGATGAAGTTTGGCTTAGAAAAGAACTAGATGCTCGTGGTCACAATCAAATAGATCAAATATCTTTCTGTAGTTTTCAGGATGGAAAATTTTTCATTGATTATATTGATCCTAAGTAGGATCAGAGCTATCGAATAAAGCGATTGATGAAAGGAATCCTTAATAAATCATTCTTAGTTAATAACTTAAACAAAATAGATAGTAGAAGATATGTTACAGTGATAATGCTGATTCCAGTCAATAGACGAATTACTTCAGGTTGATCTATTAAAATTGTCTTGTAACAAATTGTACCGGCAATACCAGCTAGAACTGTAGCGATTATGAATTTCCCGTATTCCAACAAATAAATAGTAAATTGTATTTTTTTCAGAACTGTAGCAAAATGCAGCATTGTAACAAGAACAGTGCCTGCTGCAATACCTAATGCCGCCCCATTAATTCCAAATTGTGATTGAGAAGCAAAGGCGAAAATGACGATTATTTTAAAAATAGCACCAATAAGACTATTAATCATAGCAGCCCTCGCTAAATCTAATGCCTGTAGAATAGCCTGCAGGGGTCCTTGGTAGTAATGGAATATAAAGAATGGGGCCATTAATTTAATAAATCCATAACCACTTGGTGATCCATACATTAAGGTCATGAGTGGCTTAGCGAATACATATAAAACCACAACGGCTAGTCCACCTGTTAGTAAAGCAAACCTTAATGCTTGCTGTAGTCTGTGCTCTACAAGTTTATAATTACGATAAGCATTTGCTTCACTAATGGCAGGTACGAGCGAAGTGGACAACGAGTATGTTACGAAAGAAGGTAGCATAAGTAACGGAAGTGCATATCCAGTCAATAATCCGTATTGCTTCGTTGCAACCCCTGCTGCAACTCCAGCAAGGAGTAAGCTATGGGAAACAACAATTGGCTCAAAAAACCAAGCAAGTGATCCGATCATTCTGCTGCCTGTTGCGGGTAAAGCAACCTCCATTAATTCGTTTAAAGTCTGTCTACCAGACTTTAAAGATTTGAAAAAATTTTTCCTGACAGGGAACCTTTTCTTTACTTTAAATATCATAAATAAATAGGCTAGGGATGCTAACTCTCCAAGGACAGAGGCACCCATAGCAGCGGCAGCGGCATACTCTATTCCAAGTGGTACAAACTTTTTCGCGAAAAATGCAATTAAAGCAATTCTTAATACCTGCTCTATCACTTGTGAAATTGCAGCAGGCTTCATATTTTGCTTTCCTTGGAAATAACCCCTTATAACGGAAGAAACAGCCACTATTGGAATAATAGGAGAAATGGCTATTAAAGGATATAAGGTCCTTTGGTCAGTAAAAAGTGCATTTGACAAATACGGGGCTAATAAAATTAATGCTGGTGTAAAAATAATGGATAATGCTCCTGTTACAGCCAGAGAGACAGCAAGTATTTTTTTGATTTTTTTTCTGTCTCCTCTAGCTTCTGCTTCCGCGACTGCCTTTGAAATTGCGACAGGCAATCCCATCTGAGTTAAAGTGATAACAAGAATAAGGGTCGGAAATGACATCATAAATAACCCTACGCCTTCAGCACCAATCATTCTTGCGATGACAATTCTATTGATAAATCCAAGAAGTCTTGTTATTAATCCAGCAACCATTAGAATAATGGTTCCTCTAAGAAACTTAGTCATTTTTGTCCCTGCCTTCTCAAATCACTATCAATCGATTACAATGAAGTATATGCAAGGAAGTGGACAAAGCATGACAAGTTGTCGGATATCGATTGAGAAATTATTTGGAGGCGGTTAAATTATGGATACTTCTCATCATCCATATGATTCTTATTTTCATATGTTAACACCCGCGCTTACTAGTAAATCCGAAGAATTTACCATACTTGGTTATGGTGAAGTGAAAATTGAAGACATTTGGAGTTTTTTAACGAAAAAAAAATGGAGAAAACCTAAAGAAGGGATAAGGAGTTACGAATTAGTTTCAGACGTGTTATCGATGAAGGTTGGCGAGTTTATGAATTACGCCACAGTTGAAGCGTTTAAATCTCCAGATTGGTTTTCGGAATTGGATACCGAGGAATTACAAGAGTTATTGGTGCCAAAAGATAGATAATGATACATTGACACTGCTTTTTAACTGCTTCATAATGATAAAAGGTTATCTTATACTTGGAGAAATACGTAATACTTAATGCATACGTTCAATGTTTATCATTGACAAGGGGGAACTAAAGTTAATGGTTAAAAGAAGCAGAATTGTCGCATTTTTTCTTATCGTTTTATTAATGGCAAGTTTAATTGGGACTACTACAAATCCTATACTTAAAAAAATTAAGCTAGGACTAGATCTTCAAGGTGGTTTTGAAGTTCTGTATGATGTAACGGCAGTCAATAAAAATCAAAAAATCGATAGAGATACTCTTGTACATACGACAGAAGCTCTTAATAATCGAATTAATGTAATTGGTGTAAGTGAGCCAAGTATCCAAATAGAAGGAACAGATCGTATAAGGGTGCAGTTACCAGGAGTTGAAGACCAGAATCAGGCACGTGAAACACTTGGAACGACCGCTACTCTTTCTTTTCGGGATGTCAACGACAATCTTATGCTTTCCGGAACGGATTTAAAGGAAGGCCGGGCAAAGGCAACCATTTCATCAAGAAATAATCAACCTGTCGTGCTAGTTGAATTAAAAGATAGAAAGAAATTTAGAGATGTTACGAAGAAGATTCTTGACATGGCTCCAAATAATCAGTTAGTCATTTGGCTAGACTTTGAAGAAGGTGTGGATTCTTACAAAGATGCAGTAGCTAAAGGGAATCCGAAAATGCTTTCGGCACCAAATGTTAATGAAGTCTTTAATACAACAGAAGTTACGATAGAAGGGAATTTTACGCAGAAAGAAGCGGAAAACCTTGCTAATCTTTTAAATGCTGGTGCTCTCCCTGTAAAATTAACTGAAGTATACTCCACTTCAGTCGGCGCACAATTCGGTGAACAAGCACTAAATAAAACAATACAGGCAGGACTTTTAGGGATTGCGATCATTTTCATTTTCATGATAGCTTATTATCGTTTTCCAGGGATTATTGCTACGATTACCCTATCCATATACGTTTATCTAATTCTGCTGATTTTTGATTTAATGAATGGAGTATTGACCTTGCCAGGTATTGCTGCTCTGATTCTTGGTGTTGGTATGGCAGTAGATGCGAATATTTTAACCTACGAGCGGATAAAGGAAGAAATTAAGGTTGGAAGATCAATAAAATCTGCCTTTGAAGCTGGGAATAAATCATCTTTCGTTGCAATTTTAGACGCGAATATTACAACGCTTTTAGCTGGAGTTGTTTTATTTTACTTCGGGACAAGCTCTGTTAAAGGGTTTGCAACAATGCTCATCATCAGTATATTAATGAGCTTTTTAACAGCTGTTTATGGATCTAGACTATTACTAGGATTATGGGTGAATAGCAGATTCTTAAAGGATCGACCAGGTTGGTTTGGTATAAAACGCTCACAGATTTATTCATTATCGGATAATAAGACAACCCACGATCTCCCAACACGTTTTGACAAGTTTGATTTTGTAAAACACCGAAAAAAATTCTATGTGTTATCTACAATTTTAATATTGAGCGGAGCAATAATTTTAGGTATCTTCAGATTAAATTTAGGTATTGATTTTTCAAGTGGTACAAGGGTAGACATTAATGTAGGAAAGACATTAACAACTGAAGAAGTAAAATCTGAACTTACTGAAATAGGTTTCCCTACAGATGATATAGTGTTAGCGGGAGCACATAATGAAATAGGTGTTGCCAGGTATAAAGGTGTGTTTAACAAAGCTGAAATTGCTAAATTGAAAACACATTTTTCTGATAAATATGGTTCAGAGCCTAATGTTAGTACAGTATCTTCAACTGTAGGGAAAGAATTGGCAAAGAATGCAATTTACGCTTTGTTGTTTGCAGCAATTGGTATCATCATTTACGTTTCTTTCCGTTTTGAATATGCTATGGGGCTAACTTCAGTTCTTGGTCTCTTGCACGATGCATTTTTTATTGTAGCTTTCTTTAGTTTGACACGGCTCGAGGTAGACATAACCTTTATCGCAGCAGTTTTGACCATAGTTGGTTATTCAATAAATGATACAATCGTTACATTTGACCGGATTCGAGAAAACATGACTGCAAAGAAACGTTTAAAAACAGAGCAAGATATTGCAGACGTTGTAAATCATGGCCTACGACAAACATTAACTCGTTCAATTAATACAGTATTGACAGTTATTATTACTGTTGTAGCATTATTAATATTGGGAAGTGAATCGATCAGGAATTTTGCAATAGCTTTATTCGTTGGGCTTCTTGCTGGAACATATTCTTCCATCTTTATTTCCGCTCAGTTGTGGTATGATATGAAAGTGAGAGAACTTAAGAAAAATGGTCCAATTAATACTGTAAAAGAAAAAAAGAAATGGTCCGATGAACCACAAGTATAAAGAAAAGCTCAAGCTTCTTGATAGTCTATAGATGCAGAAACAGGATAGAAAAATTACTGAACCGCAGAACATTCTGCGGTTTTTTTTGCCGCCAGAGTCTAATACTACATTAAGCATTGATGAATGGAAAAAAGGAGTAAAACTATGAAGCAGGATGATCGTTTTAAACAAGCAGAATTCGCAGCGTGGTTAGGAATCATTGTTAATATTATTTTAACGATCGTAAAAGGAATAATCGGTATGAAGTCAAATAGTAAGGCTTTAATTGCTGATGCGGTCCATTCAGCATCAGACATTGCCGGTTCGTTAGCTGTTTATATTGGCCTTCGTGCTGCAAAAAGACCGCCTGATGAAGACCATCCGTATGGGCATGGAAAAGCTGAATCCATAGCTGCTATAATTGTAGCAGTCATCCTTTTCTTGGCTGGCCTGCAAATTGGAAAGACTTCTATTACTTCTTTGTTTACAAAAATTGAAGTGCCGGGGGCTATGGCTATATATGCCGTAATATTTTCAATTATTGTTAAAGAGGCACTCTTTCAATACAAATATCGTTTAGGGAAAAAATTAAACAGCGATGCATTGATTGTGAATGCTTACGAACATAGGTCAGATGTATATTCTTCAATAGCAGCATTAATAGGGATCGGGGCATCTATTTTAGGTAATAAAATTAATGTTCATTGGCTCGAGTACGGTGACCCCATTGCCGGTGTTACTGTATCGCTTCTTGTATTAAAGATGGCATGGAAGCTAGGAGCAGATTCTATCCATAATACGTTAGATCATGTTCTTCATGAAGAAGATACAACTACATTTAGAGAGATGGTTGCCTCTGTACCAGAGGTGAAAGAAATTGGAGAACTTCATGCGAGAGAACACGGATATTATGTTATTATTGATTTAAAGATATCGGTGGATCCTGACATAACCGTAAAAGAAGGTCATGAAATTGGAAAAAAAGTAAAATCAAAATTGCTGGACCATCCAGACGTTCATGATGTTTTCGTTCATATTAATCCTGATCATTCAGATGAAAACAAATGATTAGACTCTTATACTTTAAGTTATGTTAGATAGAGAGGTGTGCCAATGTTATATCCCAAAACTAGATGGATTGTTCAAAATACGAATGGTCAAAATGCTAAAGAACTTGCAGAGCAATTACATATCGCTCAACTTTTAGCTTCACTACTTATAAATCGTGGAATTAATGATGTAAACGAGGCAAAAAGTTTTTTATATACAGATACGACAGAATTTCATGATCCTTTTTTATTTGCAGATATGGAGAAAAGTGTTAAACGAATTAAATATGCTATAGAAACAAATGAACCGATTTTGATTTTCGGTGATTATGATGCTGATGGCGTTACTAGTACTTCTGTTATGATGGATGTCCTTACGAAATTAAATGCCAATGTTACTTATTATATTCCAAATCGTTTTACAGAAGGGTACGGTCCGAATGAGAATGCCTTCAGGGAGGCAAGCGATCGGGGGATAAAATTAATTATTACCGTGGATACAGGAATTTCAGCAATAAATGAAATAAAAATTGCAAACGAACTTGGTATGGATGTAATTATTACCGACCACCATGAGCCTGGAAACATACTTCCCGATGCGTATACTATTATTCATCCAAAACTTCCACACTCTCAATACCCATTTTCAGAACTTGCAGGTGTTGGAGTGGCGTTTAAACTTGCTCACGCCATTAATGGTGCGCTTCCTGAAGAATTACTTGATCTTGTTGCGATCGGAACAATCGCCGATTTAGTACCGCTTCATGGAGAAAATAGACTGCTAGTGAAGGCTGGATTAAAAAGATTAACTCATACTTCCCGACTTGGTCTTCAAGCATTGTGTGAAATATCAGGAACAAAATTATTGGAAATCAATGAAGAAACGGTTGGATTTGCGATAGGGCCAAGATTAAATGCTGCTGGAAGAATGAATCATGCTGGTCCCGCAGTGGAACTATTAAGAACCACTAGTGTTGAAATGGCCAAGCAACTAGCTGAAGAAATAGATATTATGAACAAAGAGCGACAGCAATACGTTACAGAAATAACGAATGAAGCAGTTGAAATGGTCGAAAGTGATTTCCCTCCTGATGAAAACAACGTTATTGTTGTTGGAAAAGAGGGATGGAGTGCTGGTGTAATTGGTATTGTTGCTTCTAGATTAGTAGATCGTTTTTATAGGCCAGCTATCGTTCTAAGCTACGATCATACTACAGGATTGGCAAAAGGTTCTGCTCGTAGTATTCTTGGCTTTGACTTATATAAAAATTTGTCATCTCTTTCCCATTTACTTCCTCATTTTGGCGGGCATCCAATGGCTGCGGGTATGACATTAAATATTGAAGATGTTGATTTGTTACGTCAAAAACTAAATGAAGCATGTGGAAATCAACTCACAGTTGAAGATTTTATTCCAGTGACTGAATTGGACGCTTCATTGAAAATAGACGAAATAAATGTTGATACAATTGGCCAATTAGGCATGCTTGCTCCTTATGGTATGGGAAATCCTAAACCTATAGTTATGATTAAAGATACATTTGCCTATGATGTAAGAAAAATAGGTGCAAATAAGAATCATTTGAAAATGACATTGGAAAAAGACGGGACAAAACTTGACGGAGTCGGGTTTAATATTGGCTATTTAGCGGATGAGGTTTCTACAGATGCTAGGGTGTCTGTTATAGGTGAACTTTCCATTAATGAATGGAATAATATGAGAAAGCCACAAATAATGATGAAGGATTTAGCTATTAATGAATGGCAGTTATTTGATATTCGTGGACATAAGCAAATAGATTTAGCTGATCCTATGAAGATAATTATTATTTTTTCTGAAGAGAATATAAATAAATTAAACGGCAACCAAAACTATGTATTAGTTAGGAACAAAGAGGCGGCAAGTAAAGTAGAAATAAATAGGAAACAAATTTTATTATTTGATTTGCCGAAGGAACTAGATATACTCGATTCACTAATTAGAGACAAATCTCCTGATCGTATATATACACATTTTTATAATGAAGAATCACAATTTTTTTCTATTTTACCAACTAGGGATCATTTCAAATGGTATTACGCATTTCTATTAAAACGCCAAACATTTGATGTAAATAAATTTGGTCATGATCTAGCAAATCATCGTGGTTGGTCAATAGAATCTGTCAAGTTTATGTCACAAGTGTTTTTTGAATTAAATTTTGTTACAATAAAGGATGGATTGATTCATATTAATCCTGATAAGCAGAAAAAAGATTTAGCGGATTCATCGACTTATCGAAACAAACTAGAACAAATAAAAATGGAAAAGTTATTGTTATTTTCATCGTTTAACGAGCTAAAGGCATGGTTCGATGAAAGGCTGGCACATAAAGTGTCAAATGAGGAGGAAGCTAACGCATGGATTTAAAACAATTTATTACGATCGTTCCTGACTGGCCAAAGGAAGGGATCATTTTTAAGGATATTACTACTTTGATGGACCATGGTGAAGCATATCATTATGCAACTGATCAAATCGTCGAATATGCAAAAGAAAAGAAAATCGATATCGTTGTAGGTCCAGAAGCAAGAGGATTTATTATTGGATGTCCAGTGGCGTATGCTTTAGGCCTTGGATTTGCCCCAGTACGAAAAGAAGGAAAGCTTCCAAGGGAAACAATAAAGGCAGACTATGGAAAAGAATATGGGAAAGATGCGCTCACTATACATAAGGATGCAATTAAACCTGGTCAGAGAGTGCTCATAACAGATGATTTATTAGCTACAGGAGGAACGATTCAAGCTACAATAGAGCTAGTTGAAAAGCTCGGTGGGGTCGTTGCTGGAATTGCATTTCTTATAGAGCTATCCTACCTAGATGGAAGAGATAAATTAGACGGCTATGATATTCTTTCATTAATTACTTTCTAACTTTTTGATCTTCAGCATTAATGTTTTAATATGTGATGGCTGTCCCCATTAATTTATGGAGGGGGCAGCTTTACTATTTAATTATTTCACTATAGTGCTCGATCCTTAAAAGCAATGCATACAAAATACGACTTTTTTTATTTAGAGCAGTCACTTATTGTCGATAAACAGGAGTTTTACGCTTTTCAATAAAATAAAATCTTGTCAAAACCTTTACAAGTGTATCTCTTTTCTCGATAATATATAACATACTCAATAAATGTAGAAAAAACTTACTTTTCATAAAAAGGTGATCCTGATGGCAAAAGATGAAAAAATATTAGCGGAAGAAGTGATAACTCGTACGAAAAAATACCTAAATGCTGAAAATGTTGCGTTAGTGCAAAAAGCATACGAGTTTGCTAGTACTGCGCATAAGGATCAATTTCGTAAATCTGGGGAGCCATATATTATTCATCCAATTCAAGTGGCAGGAATCCTTGCTGATTTAGAGATGGATCCCGCAACATTAATAGGTGGTTTCCTCCATGATGTAGTGGAAGACACTTCTGTCACTATTGCTGAAATTACGTCTGAATTTGGCAGTGAAGTAGCAATGCTTGTCGATGGCGTTACTAAGTTAGGAAAAATAAAGTACAAATCGCATGAGGAACAACAAGCCGAAAATCACCGGAAAATGTTTATTGCCATGGCACAAGATATTAGAGTCATTTTGATAAAATTGGCAGACAGACTTCATAATATGCGTACGCTTAAACATTTACCTCCTGAAAAACAAAGAAGAATTGCAAATGAAACATTAGAAATTTTTGCTCCATTGGCACACCGACTCGGGATATCGAAAATCAAATGGGAGCTTGAAGATACTGCTCTCCGTTATTTAAACCCGCAGCAATATTATCGTATCGTAAACCTTATGAAGAGAAAAAGGGAAGAACGGGAGCAATATCTTGAAGATGTCATGACCGAGGTTAAGGACCGCCTTGAAGAGATGGAAATTAAAGCTGAAGTCTATGGAAGGCCAAAGCACATATACTCAATATATCGTAAAATGGTCCTTCAACATAAGCAGTTTAACGAAATATACGATTTACTTGCTGTAAGGATTATTGTTAATAGTATAAAAGATTGTTATGCCGTTCTAGGAATCATCCACACGTGTTGGAAACCCATGCCTGGTCGATTTAAAGACTATATTGCTATGCCGAAAGTGAATATGTATCAATCTCTCCATACGACTGTTATAGGTCCAAAAGGTGATCCTTTAGAAGTGCAAATCAGAACGATGGAGATGCATCGCATATCTGAATTTGGGGTAGCTGCTCATTGGGCATATAAAGAAGGCAAAACAATGACCCCTCAAGCTTCTTTTGAGAAAAAACTTTCTTGGTTCAGAGAAATCCTTGAATTCCAAAATGAGTCCGAGAATGCAGAAGAATTTATGGAATCATTAAAAATAGATCTCTTTTCTGATATGGTTTTTGTGTTTACTCCAAAAGGTGATGTTATTGAGCTTGCTGCCGGATCAGTTCCAATTGATTTTGCTTATCGGATTCACTCAGAAATAGGGAATAAGACGATAGGCGCTAAAGTAAATGGTAAAATCGTTACTTTAGACTATAAATTAAAAACTGGAGATATTATTGAAATTCTTACTTCTAAGCATTCATATGGACCAAGCCAAGATTGGTTAAAGCTTGTACAAACTTCGCAAGCAAAAAATAAAATTCGACAATTTTTCAAAAGACAACGTAAAGAGGAAAATATCCTAAAAGGTAGAGAACTTGTTGAAAAAGAAATTAAGGAAATGGATTTTGATCTTAAAAAGGTCATGACTGCTGAAAATCTTAAAAAAGTTGCAGATAAGTTCAATTTTGGTAATGAAGATGATATGTTTGCAAGTGTGGGATATAATGGAATTTCAGCATTACAAGTCGCTAACCGTCTTACAGAAAAATTAAGAAAATTAAGAGACCAAGAAGAAGCTGAGAAAGAAATCTCAGCTGAAATTAAAACGGATCCTGCTCCAAAACGTCACGACGCAGGTGTAAAAGTAACAGGTGCCGACAATTTGCTAATCCGCTTATCAAGATGCTGTAATCCGGTTCCTGGAGATGAGATTATCGGTTTTGTTACTAAAGGTCGAGGTGTTTCCGTTCATCGAGCGGATTGTCCAAATATAGATTCTAATGAAATGGAAACCAGATTAATTCCTGTGGAGTGGGAGACCGATTCTACAAATCGCAAAGAGTATAATGTGGATATTGAAATCTCAGGCTTTGATCGTAGAGGTTTATTAAATGAGGTTTTACAAACAGTAAGTGGAACAAAGACTAATATTACAGCAGTAACAGGGAAAGCAGATCGTAATAAAATGGCAACGATAATGATGTCAATTTCCATACAGAATATCGGCCATCTTCATAAAGTTGTAGATAAAATCAAACAGATTCCTGATATATATGCAGTAAGACGGATCATGAATTAAGGGAGTTTAATAATGAGAGTCGTGTTACAAAGAAGCAAAGAGGCAAGTGTAACAGTAGGTGGTAATATTACAGGAGCCATTAATAATGGCTACGTACTATTAGTTGGAATTACCCATGAAGATACTGAAAAAGAATGTGAATGGCTCGCGGATAAAATAGTTAATTTGCGAATTTTTGAAGACGAGGAATGTAAAATGAACCGCTCTCTCCTTGACGTAGGAGGAGCCATTTTATCCATTTCCCAATTTACCCTTTATGGCGACTGTAGTAAAGGACGTAGGCCGAACTTTATGAATGCCGCAAAACCGGAACACGCAGAAGGGTTATATATGCATTTCAATAACCTATTAAAAGAAAAAGGCATTCAAGTTGAAACGGGTATTTTCGGGGCAATGATGGATGTAAAATTAATAAATGATGGGCCAGTTACACTAGTCTTAGAAAGATAGAAAAGGGATAACCTAAATGGTTAGCCCTTTTTCATGTAATTAAAGAAAGAATAAAATGTTATTGTTGTTATTTTTTCACAAAGTGATGTTTTCTAGCTACAGATGTCATCCGCTAATAGTCGAGAACATTTGGATGGAAGAGGCTGAAGGGCACTCTTCAAATTTCTTATACTAATTAATTTGAATAATATTGAACGATTCCTTTTTCAATCGCATCTGTTATTTTTTCCATATAAGAATGAGTCTTAATGACTTCTTCTTCGGAGGGGTTACTTAAATATCCCAGTTCTAGCAATATCGATGGCTGTCGGTTTTCTCTAAGTACATAATAGTCACCGAATCTAACTCCACGATCTGATAATTGAATCACATTTGAAATTTGATTGTGAATCATTTCGGCAATTTCTACTTCTTTGTCGTAATAATAATACGTAGTGTGTCCATGGACCGTACTGTCTTCGATACTATCGAAATGGAGGCTAATAAAAACATCTGCGTTTCTAATATAAGCAAGTTCAGCTCGGTCTTGCAAACTTACATAAGCATCGGAAGATCTAGTTAATACAACATTAAATCCGGCTTCTTTCAATTTTTCGCTAAGAAGTAGCGCTGCCTTCATTGTTAAATCTTTTTCTAATGTTCCATTTGCGCCGGCAGCTCCTTCATCACGACCGCCATGACCTGGATCGATTACAATCGTTTTTGCATTGGGCCCATTATTAGATACCTCATTCGTTCCTGTTATAACCCATCCTGCTATATACCCTGCTTTACCAGACGCGTATTCAATTTTATACCAATCCCCTTCTTTTCCTAATACTTTATAAACTTCCTTTGAAGAGGCATGTCCTAAAATTTTAGATTTTAAGGTAGGTTTTTTTCTAATATTTGTACTGTTGTATAACGGGGTAATGTAATTTTCATCTTGAATATCGGCAGTAGGTTGATGCGTCTTGATTATTTCAATGTAACTGCTGCTAACCCAGGCACTCCCTGATAAATATTCTATTTTCAACCAATCATCATCGTTATTCAAAATTACTACTTCGTCACCCGCTTTGAGAGTTCCAACAACTGAACTGGACTGATTTGGCTCAGATCTTATATTTAAATGATCAGCTGTTACTAATCCCTTATTTGTTTTTGCCGGTGAAAGTTTTTCTTGAGCTAACCAATTTGCAATCCAACCTCTTTTTCCTGACGGAAGCTTTATTTCATACCATCCGTCTTTTTGATTTTTAATTTCATACGTTTCTCCCTTTTTTATTTGGGTAATGATTGAATAAGTTGTACCAGGTTTTTCGCGAACATTAACAATTTCACCCGTAATCAGTATCGTATCTGAATCAGCCAAAGTAGGCGAATAACGAATGAAAATAATAATAAGTAATAATGGAATTACAAAAAATATAAATATTTTTTTCCCCAAGAAATGAAACCGCCTTTCTCAAAAGAAAGTATAAAAATATAAGTAAATTGTTAATTTCCATAAAGCTGATTAAAGCAAATCATATACATGTTTAACGAAGCAATTAACTTAAATACCTATTTTACCAATCTCACTCTATTGTAATCAAATTTTTATTCGAGAAAAAGTAGGGAAAATCCTTTTAAATTTTAAAAAAATGGGCAAAACTAACTAAAAATGATAAGGAGGCATAAAATTGAGAGCAAATGATCAAAATCAAATAGCTTCCTTTAGTACATCGCAATTTTTTTCTTTGAATTTTAAAAATACGATTGAAAAAGAAAGTTATAAAATGATCGAAGAACCTTTTATGGAATATGGACTTTCTATGAATGGGATTAGAGCGTTTAAGAAAAAAATGGAGAAATATTAACATTTAAAAATAAAAACAAGTATGGTATGTATTGACAAAGTTTTATGATATTCGTATTATAGGTTAATAATTACAATGTTCAATTAACCATAGCTAATCATATTAAGCCAATGATGGAAAAAGTAATTGAGACGCGAACGGAAAGAGAGGAAATGCCTAGGCTGAGAGCATTTCTACTATTCGACTCAATGAAGGACATTCCGTAGGCTTCTATTTCGAACAGATAATCTCAGTAGGAATAGACGTATTCAGGCGATAACTGTTAAAGTGGAAGCTGTTTATTCGGCTTCAAAAAGGGTGGCACCGCGTGAATTAAACTCTCGTCCCTTGTTTTTCGAAACAAGAGACGGGAGTTTTTTATTTTTCTACTTAGCTTTATTCTCATCGGCTAGTGATAGAAACTCGTGCCGTAAAAAAGTTGAAGAACATGCTCTTTAATAATAGCAGTAGCATTATACCTTTCTAACTAAAGAGGAAGGGGAAGCCTTTTGGTTAATGTGATAGTTGAGTATAAGAAAGAGGAGGAAGTAATATGGCCATACAAATACCTAGAGGGACACAAGATATCCTTCCTGGCGTCGTTGAAAAATGGCAATTCATCGAAGGAAAAGCAAGAGAAATATGTAATAAATACCAATACCATGAAATCCGTACTCCTATTTTTGAAAATACAGAACTTTTTATGCGTGGAGTAGGAGACACAACTGACATTGTCCAAAAGGAAATGTATTCATTTGATGACCGGGGCGGAAGAAATATAACTCTAAGACCAGAAGGAACAGCCTCAGTTGTTCGATCTTTTGCCGAAAATAAAATGTTTGGAAACCCTACTCAACCTGTAAAACTTTATTACTTAGGACCAATGTTCCGATACGAGCGTCCTCAAGCAGGAAGATTCCGACAATTCGTTCAATTCGGGGTAGAGGCATTAGGAAGCATGGATCCTGCTATCGATGCAGAAGTCATTTCTCTTGCAATGGAAATGTATAAATCTCTTGGGTTAAAAAAATTACGCCTTGTCCTGAATAGCCTTGGGGACAATGAAAGTAGGATTGCACATAGAACAGCGCTAATCAATCACTTTCAACCGAGAATTGGGGAGTTTTGTAGTGACTGTCAAAATAGACTTGAGAAAAATCCACTAAGAATTCTTGATTGTAAAAAAGACCGTGATCATGAATTAATGGCAACTGCTCCTTCAATACTTGAATATTTAAATGAGGATTCTAAGCAATATTTCGAAAAAGTAAAGCAATACTTAACAGCAATGGACATTGATTACATTGTCGATCCAACACTAGTCAGAGGTTTAGATTACTACAATCATACAGCTTTTGAAATTATGAGTGAGGCTGAAGGATTCGGTGCGATTACAACTTTATGTGGTGGCGGAAGATATAATGGCTTAGTGCAAGAAATGGGCGGACCGGATACTCCAGGAATCGGATTTGCCTTAAGTATGGAAAGATTATTAAGTGCATTAGAAGCGGAAGGAATAAATATTGAAGCAGAACAAACTGCAGATTGCTATATTATTGCCCTTGGAGAAAAGGGAAGAGACTATTCCGTTACTCTATTGCAGAAATTACGTCTAGCTGGATTCTCCTCAGATCGTGATTATTTAGAACGAAAAATGAAGGCACAATTTAAGGCTGCAGAGAGATTAGGTGCTAAATACGCCATTATTTTAGGTGATGACGAGCTGCAGACAGGTATTATAGCTGTGAAAAATTTAGAGACTGGTGAACAAACAGAAATTTCGTTAGAAAACTTTATTGAAGAATTTAGCAAGCTATGCCGATGAGGAGGATTTAGAATGTTTGGAAGAACACATTATTGCGGTGAAATTACCGAAAAGTCTATTGGGGAGTCAGTTGTTTTAAAAGGATGGGTACAAAGACGCCGTGATTTAGGTGGATTGATTTTTATAGATCTAAGAGATAGATCAGGTATTGTTCAAATTGTTTTTAATCCTGAGATTTCAAGGACTGCATTAGAAGTAGCTGAAAAAGTTCGAAATGAGTACGTTGTAGATGTACGTGGAACGGTTGTGGCAAGGGCAGAAGGTACAATTAATGAAAATATAAAAACAGGCAGAATAGAAATAGTCGTCTCTGAAGTTACAATTATTAATGAAGCAAAAACTCCGCCATTTATGATTGAAAACAATGCAGAGGCTGCAGAAGAAATCCGTTTGAAATATCGGTATTTGGATCTGCGTAGGCCAGAAATGTTCGATGTTTTCAAGATGCGTTCGATTGTTACAAGAACGATTCGTAACTTTTTAGATGAAGAGGGTTTTTTAGACATAGAAACTCCAATATTAACAAAAAGTACGCCAGAAGGAGCAAGAGATTACCTAGTTCCTAGCAGGGTACATCCTGGAGAATTTTTTGCATTGCCTCAATCTCCTCAATTATTTAAGCAATTGCTTATGGTAAGCGGATTTGATAAGTACTATCAAATTGCAAGATGTTTTCGTGATGAAGACTTGCGAGCAGACCGACAACCAGAATTTACACAAATTGATATTGAAGCTAGCTTTATGAATCAAGAAGATATCAGAGAAATGATTGAACGTATGATGAAACAGGTAATGCTAGTAACGAAAGGTCTTGAAATCCAAACTCCATTCCCGATTATGCCTTATGAAGAAGCAATGGGAAGATACGGCTCTGATAAGCCTGACACTCGTTTTGGAATGGAATTGCAAAATATTTCAAAACTAGTCGAAAACTCAAGTTTCAAAGTATTTTCAAATGCTGTAGCTGCTGGAGGCCAAGTAAAAGCACTTGTTGTAAAAAGTGGAGCTGACAAATATTCAAGAAAAGATATTGATTCTTTGGGTGAATTTGCAGCTCGATATGGCGCAAAAGGTCTTGCTTGGCTCAAGGTCGAAACTGAAGGATTGAAAGGCCCAATAGCAAAATTCTTTAGTGAAACAGAGCAAAGTGAACTATGTGAACTTCTCTCAGCTGAAAAAGGAGACTTGCTATTATTTGCAGCTGATTCGAAAAATGTAGTGGCAGATTCATTAGGTGCTCTAAGGTTAAAACTTGGAAAAGAATTAGGATTGATTAATGAAAAACAATACAATTTCTTATGGGTTACCGAGTGGCCTTTATTAGAATTTGACGAAGATGAAAATCGTTACTATGCGGCTCACCATCCATTCACGATGCCTGCGCGCGAAGATATAGATAAGCTTGACTCAAATCCGGGAGAGGTCAAAGCGCAAGCATATGATCTCGTATTAAATGGCTATGAATTAGGTGGAGGCTCCCTTCGTATTTTTGAACGTGAAATACAAGAAAAGATGTTTAACGTTCTTGGTTTTTCAAAGGAAGAAGCATATGAGCAATTTGGATTTTTACTGGAAGCATTTGAATACGGTACACCTCCTCACGGTGGAATCGCTTTAGGACTAGATAGAATTGTTATGCTTTTAGCGGGCAGAAATAGCCTTCGTGATACTATTGCTTTCCCGAAAACCGCAAGTGCAAGTGACTTGTTAATGAAAGCACCTGATGTAGTAAGTGATGATCAACTAAAAGAACTGCATCTCACTGTAAACGCAAAGGCTGAAAAGGTTTTGTAATCGTTTTGTAACAGTGAAATTAGTGATAAATTCCCATGTATTTACGTTTGAAAAATGAATTTTCATATGTTAGTATTTAATCAACAAGAAAAGTCCTGATGTGTTCGTCTATATACCTTTTCGTTTTGACCGACATCTCATACCTACGGGAGTTTGGAGTTTTCAGACTGAGCGCAAGCCTCCAAGAGAGGACACGTGAGGCCTGGAGCAGGACACCCACCTGCCAAGAGCGGGTTCAAAACAAAGGATCTTTAACCGACGGCACGATTGGGACTTTTCCTATTAAAACGCACGCAGCCTCTATTTAGATGGCTGTTTTTATTTTGACAATTTAAATGGCGATGACCTTTTTCTATTGAAAAACCAATTTTTTTCATTTATCCTATATCAGAATAAAAAAGATTGAACATACTTGGAGCTGATATACATGTTGCATCAATTTTCGAGAAATGAATTGGCAATTGGAAAAGAAGGGCTAGAATTATTAAAAAATACTACAGTTGCTATACTTGGAGTAGGTGGAGTCGGAACATTTGCAGCAGAAGCTTTGGCGAGAACAAATATTGGAAAAATTATTCTTGTTGACAAAGATGATGTTGATATTACAAATGTAAACAGACAGCTAATTGCGTTACTGTCAACAGTAGGACAGCCTAAAGCTGATTTAATGAAAAAAAGAATTGAAGATATTAATCCTGAATGTGAAGTAGTTGCCTTAAAAATGTTTTATACGGAAGAAACGTACGAAACGTTTTTCGAGCATAAACCTGATTTTGTAGTTGATGCTTCAGATACTATTTCATATAAAATCCATCTAATCAAAGAATGTATAAAACGAGACATTCCTATTATTTCTTCAATGGGTGCCGCCAATAAAATGGATCCAACACGCTTAATGATTAAAGATATTTTCAAAACGCATACAGACCCAATTGCTAAAGTAATTAGAACGCGATTAAGAAAAGAAGGAATCAAAAAGGGAATTCCCGTTGTTTTCTCAGATGAAAGTCCAATTGTCATTCGTGAAGAGGTACGTAAGACGGTAGGAAAGGATGATTCGGAGATTAGAAAAGCTCAAATGCCACCCTCTTCAAATGCTTTTGTCCCTTCAGCAGTCGGACTTATCATGGCGAGTTATGTCGTCAGAGAAATTTTGAAAGATATTCATATCCATAGAGTAAATGAGGGATAAAGAAATCAAAGGCAGCAAAGTTTAATTAGCTGCCTTTTAGTTTAACTTTTATTAATTTTTTCATATACCGTAGCCAATGCTTGCTCAAATTTCCCGGTAAGCTTTGGTTTGTAATATTGTCTATGTTTTAATTTATCAGGGAGATACTGCTGCTTTACCCATCCATTCTCATAATCATGTGGATACTTATAATCAATCCCTCTACCAAGTTCCTTAGCTCCCTTGTAATGAGCATCTTTTAAATGAAGTGGTACTTCTCCACTTAATCCTACTCGAATATCAGTTAATGCTTCATCGATTGCACAGATGGCAGAGTTGGATTTTGGAGATAAACAGAGTTCAATTACTGCATTCGCAAGAGGGATTCGCGCTTCGGGAAAACCTATTTTTTCAGCGGTTTGTATTGCCGCCAATGTCCGTGGTCCGGCTTGTGGATTAGCAAGACCGATATCTTCATAAGCGATGACAAGTAATCGTCTTGATATACTCGGTAAATCACCCGCTTCAATTAATCTTCCTAAATAATGCAGAGCTGCATTTGCATCACTTCCCCTAATTGATTTCTGGAACCCGCTTAATACATCATAATGTGCATCTCCATCTTTATCATGCGCTAAGCTCTTTTTTTGGAGGCACTCTTCTGCAATAGATTCTGTAATGTAAATAACACCATCGTCAGCAGGCTCGGTTGACAATACAGCAAGTTCCAGTGCGTTCAATGAACTCCGGGCATCTCCATTGCTTGCGGTTGCAAGGTGATTTAGAGCCCTTTCTTCAATTTTGATAGAATAGGATCCGAGTCCTCTTTCACGATCTTCCAATGCCCTCAGCAATGTTTCTTTTACTTCTGTATCAGTTAATGGAAAAAGTTCGAAAATCTGACATCGGCTTCTAATGGCAGGGTTTATAGCATGATACGGGTTACTTGTCGTTGCACCAATTAATATAATCGTTCCATTTTCTAAATAAGGCAGCAAAAAATCTTGCTTACCTTTGTCAAGTCTATGGACCTCATCTAGTAATAATATGACCTTTCCACTCATCTTACCTTCTGCAGCAACAATCTCCATATCTTTTTTATTATTGGTTACAGCATTCAATGTTCTAAAGGCATATTTTGTACTTCCAGCAATTGCACTAGCAATGGATGTTTTACCAATTCCGGGAGGACCATATAGGATCATGGAAGATAGTTGTTTTGCTTTTACCATTCTTGCAATAATTTTCCCTTCTCCAACCAAATGCTGTTGCCCGGCAACTTCTTCTATTGATTGGGGACGCATTCTAAAGGCTAAAGGTTGATTTTTCAAATTGATCTCTCCAAACTTATGTTCTTATACTTCATTCTATCATATCAAAACTGCCGTATATATGCATTTAAGAATATGTGTGTGTTATAATGGAGCAATGCAAAGGAGTATAAGTGAATGCAAAAAAACGTTCAATTATTATTAAGACTTATTATATTTACGATAGGTTTACTCATTATGTCTTTCGGTATTGTATTGATTATTGTATCAAATTTCGGAGCTTCTCCTTGGGATGTGTTACATGTTGGTTTATATTATCAACTAGGTCTTTCGATTGGGACTTGGTCGATTCTCGTTGGTGTAACAATCTTAGGAAGTTCTGCATTAATGATGAAAAGGTTGCCGCAATTTGGTGCTTATTTAAATATGCTGCTCATTGGTATTTTTATAGATATGTTCATGCTTCTGCCATTTTTAACTGAGCCAAACAGTCTCTTAGGAAAAATTGGTATGTTTTTGATTGGGATGATTCTTTATTCATATGGAATGGGTATTTATTTATCGGCGAAGTTAGGAGCAGGTCCAAGAGACAGTTTTATGCTCGCTATGCAAGAAAAAACAGGATGGAAAGTGTCGACCGTTCGTAGGATAATGGAAATTGTCGTTCTAGTCATAGGTTGGCTATTAGGTGGACCTGTTTTTGTCGGTACGCTTATTTTTAGTGTAACGCTAGGAACGTTTATTGGATTTGCTTTACCGCAATGTCAAGGATTAACTGATAAGATATTAAGAAAAAGGATAAACAATAACGTAGCAAAAGAATTAGAACGAGGTGCAAGTTAATATGAAAATTTCAACTAAAGGAAGATATGGATTAACGATTATGATTGAACTCGCAAAAAGACATGGAGAAGGACCGATTTCCTTAAAATCAATTGCGCAAAATCATGATCTGTCCGAACATTATTTAGAGCAATTGGCAGGTCCGCTTCGTAATGCAGGCCTTGTTAGAAGTATTAGAGGTGCTTATGGCGGCTATGTATTAGCAGATGAACCAGCAAAAATTACAGCTGGTGATATAATTCGTGTATTAGAAGGTCCTATCAGTCCTGTTGAAGGTATTGAAAATGAAGAACCGGCGAAACGTGAACTATGGATGAGGATTCGAGATGCTGTAAAGGACGTATTGGATAATACAACTGTTGAGGATCTGGCTAATCATTCGGATGATGGTACTCCAGATGCTTATATGTTCTATATTTAATTTAGAAACAGGTGGAAAAACATGAATAGAATTTATCTAGATCATGCGGCAACAACTCCGATACATCCACTCGTTGTTGAAAAAATTGCTGCTACTATGTCAACCAATTTTGGAAACCCATCTAGTATCCATTCATATGGTAGGGAAGCAAGAAAGATATTGGATGAGTCAAGAACCATATTGGCAAAAAGTATAAACGCTTCTTTTTCTGAAATTGTTTTTACAAGTGGTGGGACTGAAGCTGATAATTTAGCTATTATCGGAGCGGCTCGTGCAAATAAAATAAATGGCAATCATATTATTACGACAAAATTGGAACATCATGCTGTTCTCCATACTTGTCAGTTTCTTGAAAAAGAAGGCTTTGAAGTGACATATCTTTCGCCTAATGAAGAAGGTTTCATTAGTGTTGAATCTGTGCAAAAAGCTTTACGCCCTGAAACGATACTTGTTTCGATAATGTTTGGCAATAATGAAGTTGGGGTCATTCAACCCATTAGAGAAATTGCCGATCTATTGAGTTCACATCATGCTGTCTTCCATTCTGACGCAGTTCAGGCATATGGAACGATAAAGATCGATGTCAAAGAATTAAATATAGATTTGCTGTCAGTATCAGCACATAAAATAAATGGACCAAAAGGAACAGGATTCTTATATATAAAATCTGGTACAAAGATTAATCCAAGTTCATTTGGCGGTGAACAAGAGTTAAAAAGACGTGCAGGAACAGAAAGCCTTCCGTTAATTGCTGGATTCGCCGAAGCTTCATCTATTGCGTTGGAAACTATTGAAGAAAAAAATAATGAATATAGACAGTTAAAAGAAGCATTTATAGAAACATTGAAATCTGAACAAGTTGATTTTCATATCAACGGCTCTAACGCTCGCTCTCTCCCACACATATTAAATATCAGTTTCCCTATGACTGATGTAGAGGCAATGCTTGTGAATTTGGACATGGCGGGAATTTCTGCTTCAAGTGGTTCAGCTTGTACAGCTGGTTCCATTGAGCCTTCTCATGTGCTGGTAGCTATGTATGGACCAGATTCTGAACGAATCAGAAATTCTATTAGATTTAGTTTCGGATTCGGGAACAAATTAGAGGGAGTAAGGGAAGCAGCAAAAGAGACTGCAAATATTGTTCGCAGGTTTCAAAACTGAAAGGAAGATGAAAGATGATTAAAGCGCCGAAAGATACTCGTGTCGTTGTCGGTATGTCTGGCGGTGTTGATTCATCAGTAGCTGCTTTATTGTTAAAAGAGCAAGGATACGATGTAATTGGCATTTTTATGAAAAATTGGGACGATACGGATGAAAA
Source organism: Lederbergia wuyishanensis (assembly GCF_022900255.1). Lineage (GTDB taxonomy): Bacteria > Bacillota > Bacilli > Bacillales > Bacillaceae_C > Lederbergia > Lederbergia wuyishanensis. The sequence continues at coordinate 1,112,824 of NZ_JALIRM010000001.1, read as the reverse complement.
TGGTGTATGTACAGCAACGGAGGATTATAATGACGTAATCCAAGTGTGCAACCAAATTGGTATTCCGTATTACGCAGTTAATTTTGAAAAGCAATATTGGGATAAGGTATTTACGTATTTTCTTGATGAATATAAAGCAGGTCGTACTCCAAATCCGGATGTTATGTGTAATAAGGAAATAAAATTTAAAGCATTTCTCGAGCATGCTATGAAACTAGGAGCCGATTATTTGGCAACCGGACATTATGCACAAGTAGTACATCGTGATGATGAAGTAAAAATGCTTCGAGGTGTAGATGCTAATAAAGATCAAACCTATTTTTTGAACCAATTGAGCCAGCATCAACTTGAAAAAGTAATGTTTCCAATTGGTTCCATCGATAAAAAACGAGTTAGAGAAATTGCTAAAGAAGCAGGACTTGCTACTGCATCCAAAAAGGACAGTACAGGAATATGTTTTATAGGTGAGAGAAATTTTAAGGAATTTCTAAGTGGATATTTACCTGCCCAAAAAGGGTCTATGGAAACTCTTGATGGGAAAAAAGTAGGTAATCACGACGGCCTTATGTATTATACAATTGGTCAACGTCACGGCCTTGGAATTGGAGGAGCAGGTGAACCGTGGTTCGTCGTAGGAAAAGATTTGGAGCGAAATGTACTTTATGTGGAACAAGGCTTCGACCATTCATCACTCTATTCTGATTCTATTAAAGCTGTCAACATAAATTGGGTATCGGATCGAAAAAAACCTAATGAATTTACATGTACGGCAAAATTTCGATATCGCCAACCTGATGAAGAAGTTACGGTAACGCTTCAAGAAAATGGTGACGTTAATGTACTGTTTAAAAAACCTGTTCGTGCCGTGACCCCTGGACAAGCAGTAGTGTTTTATATTGGTGAAGAGTGCCTAGGTGGCGGTACAATCGATACGATATATAAAAATAACGAAAAACTTTCTTACGTCGGTTAACTGCTTATCATTTTATGGTAAGCAGTTTTTTAAAGTGTGAATATATAAGGTCTACTTATGAACTTACCTATCGAGACCAAATATTGAAACGGCGCTGTTCGGAAGCTCGGGGCGTCAAAAGTTAGAGATTTTTTGCTCCTCAGTGATTTGCTTGTATAATGTGGCTGCTGCTTTGCTTTCACACAAGGGATTTATCAACCAGACATAATAAATTTATTACTCAAAGCATTTATTGTATATATGTTATAATCCAATTAATTGAAGTTTCGGAGTGAATCAAATGGATAAAAATTTACAAGGTATTGAGTTTTTACAAGAAGGAAATGTCGAAAAAGCGGTTCAAATGTTTACGGAAGCGATAGAAGAAAATCCGCAAGATGCTGTAGGGTATGTGAATTTTGCGAATGTACTAATATCAGTTGGTGAACTTCAACGTGCTGAGCAATTTTTGAAAAGAGCGATTGAAATAGATGATCAAGCTTCGGCAGCTTATTATAGTTATGGCAATTTATTTTTTAATAAAGAACTTTACGATAAAGCTGCAGGAATGTTCGAAAAGGCACTCGCAATTGGACCAGAATCAAATGATCTCCAGTATATGCTTGGAATGTGCTTTGTAAATCTAGGGAGAAATGAATTATCACTACCTTATTTACAAAGAAGTGTTGAGCTTAATGGTGATGATATGGAAGCGAGATTTCAATATGCTTTATCATTGGCAAGATGCAGTGTTTATGAAGAAACAATAAAACAATTAGAGACCGTAATTGAAGCTGAATCTGATCACGCTGATGCTTTATATAATCTTGGTGTAGCTTATATAGCTCATCATAATGATGTGAAAAAAGCTCAAAAATATTTCAAAAAAGCATTGGAAATCCAACCAAATCATCTCCTTGCGGGAAATGGAATGAAACTAGTGGAGCAATTGTCGGAAGAAAAAGGGCAATAGTCGCTACAAATGGGGGAATCAAGTATGGAAGCTCAGGATTCTCTTGATTTATTTCAAGAAAACGAAACATATATTAAAGGTAGACACCTTGTGACAATTTTCCACAATGAGCAAAATTTTTATTCCGTTATTCGAATAAGAATAGATGGGACAAATATTGATCATAAGGATAAAGAGGCGGTCGTTACAGGGTATTTTCCCAAACTTCACGAACAGGAAACGTATATTTTTTACGGTCAATTTAAGGAGCACCCAAAATTTGGACTCCAGTTTAATGCTGACCATTTCAAAAAAGATATGCCTAAAACGAAGCAAGGAGTAATTACCTATTTATCGAGCGATTTATTTAAAGGAATCGGAAAAAAAACAGCAGAACGTATTGTTGAATCGCTTGGTGAAAATGCTGTTTCCCGTATCCTTGAACAGCCTTCTGTACTTGATGAAGTTCCCAAGCTTGCTCCTGAAACAGCTAAACAGCTCTATGATGCGTTACTTCAGCATCAAGGTCTTGAACAGGTGATGATAGGTTTAAATCAATATGGTTTTGGTCCCCAAATATCGATGAAAATCTATCAAGTTTTTAAAGACGAAACACTTATGGTTATTCAAAAAAATCCATATCGATTAATTGAAGATGTAGAAGGAATTGGCTTCGTAAGGGCAGATGAATTAGGGAGTCAACTAGGGATAACAGGAAGTCACCCTGATCGAATAAAAGCAGGTTGTATATATGTTTTGGAACAAGAATGCTTGAAAAATGGACATGTTTATTTAGATAGTGCTGAAATTCTTGAAAAAGTTAAATTGTTATTAGAAGAAAGTCAGAAAATTGACATCCCTTTTCAAAATATAGCAACAGAATTAATTAAGCTTGAAGAGGAAGGAAAAATTATTGGCGAAGATAAGCGGGTGTACTTGCCTTCCCTATATTTTTCTGAAAAAGGAATTGTAACTAATATTGAAAGAATTATGGAACAAAAGGAATATGCTGAACAATTTCCTGAATCAGAATTTTTGCTTGCTCTAGGTTCATTAGAGGATCGATTACATGTTGAATACGCCCCTTCGCAAAGAGAGGCTATTAAGACGGCCTTAACGAGCCCTATGATGATTTTAACTGGTGGACCTGGCACTGGTAAAACTACAGTCATTAAAGGTATTGTAGAACTGTATGCGGAATTACATGGACTATCTCTAGATCCTCACACATACAAAAAAGAGGAACCATTTCCGATTTTATTAACAGCTCCAACTGGAAGAGCAGCAAAAAGAATGGCCGAATCAACAGGTCTGCCTGCCATGACCATCCATCGTTTACTCGGAATGACAGGACAAGAACAACTTGATTCTGACGAAGTTCGAGAAATTGACGGCAAGTTAGTCATTATTGATGAAATGTCCATGGTTGATACATGGCTTGCTCACCAGTTATTAAAGGCATTACCACAATCGATTCAAGTAATATTCGTTGGGGATGAAGATCAACTTCCATCAGTAGGTCCTGGACAAGTATTAAAGGATTTAATTAAATCGAATATTGTTCCAACTGTTCAACTGACAGATATATATCGTCAAGAGGAAGGATCCTCAATTATAGAACTTGCACACGAAATAAAAAATGGCAGAACTCCTTCTGATATCGTAAAACAGCAAAAAGATCGTTCTTTTATACAATGTCAAACAGCTCAAATCAGCGATTGTATAAAAAAAGTTGTCTTAAATGCAAAACAAAAAGGATATCCAGCAAAAGATGTTCAAGTTCTTGCTCCTATGTATAGGGGACCCGCTGGAATTGATAATTTAAATAAAATAATTCAAGAAATTTATAACCCAAATGAAGATGGAAAAAGAAAAGAGCTTATTTTCGGTGATGTGAAATTTAGAATAGGGGATAAAGTATTACAGCTTGTAAATCAACCTGAACAACATGTATTTAACGGCGATATGGGAGAAATTATTTCGATTCTCTATGCAAAAGAAAACACAGAAAATCAGGACATGGTTATCGTCTCATTTGAAGGAACAGAAGTAACCTACACAAGGGGAGACTTAAATCAAATTACACATGCATACTGTTGTTCGATTCATAAGTCACAGGGTAGTGAATTTCCTATCGTTATTCTTCCTGTCGTTCGCAGTTACTATAGAATGCTGCGAAGAAACTTACTTTACACTGCCATAACTCGAAGTAAACAATTTCTAATTTTATGCGGTGAGGAAAGCGCATTTCGTACAGGTGTAGAACGGAAGGATGACTTAATAAGAAAAACATCTTTATATGAAAAATTAGTTTCTGATTCGAACACTTTACAAATGGAACAACAGGAATTCTTGAAAGAGGAAACAATATTACTTATTGATCCAATGATCGGCATGGAAAATGTTTCGCCTTATGATTTTTTGGATTGATGAGGAAAATATAAATGTTCGGAAAGGCAGGGGATTCTTTGCGGACATTTTCTCTTTTAAAAGGGATGCCTGTTTATGATACAAACGGAGACTTACTAGGCGAAGTTTGTGATATTGTCATTCAAGATAACGGAAAAGTATCAGATCTTTTACTTCAATGTAAAGGTTTGTTAAGTAAAAAACAAAAGATTCCAATTGAGAACATAAGTTCATTTGGAGAAGATGGGATACTGCTTGAAAACAAGGACATTCTAACGAAATATATAGGGATGCCGTCAGAATATACGATGAATCACGATAAGCCACTTATTAAGAAAAATGCATTATCTCAAAACGGAGTTCATCTTGGGCTCTTAGATGATGTATATTTTATGGAAGAAATGGGCACAATCGTAGGGTATGAGCTGACGGATGGTTTCTTTTCTGATATAACTCAAGGAAAACGAGTAATCAGAACTCCCCACCCACCAAAGATTGGAAAAGATGCCATCATCGTGTCGGTAACTAAGTTGCGAGGTGGCAAATCCCATGATGAAGTGTCCGAATTGCCAAAGTAAGGATCTTGGTAAAATAGGCATCAATCAATATTATTGTTGGAACTGTTTCATAGAACTGTCAGTTGGGAATCGTTTGATACACACACATCAAGTAGAAGAAGATGGCTCATTGAGTTCATTAGATGACTTATTTAACGAACAGGAACGAAAACTGAGCTGATTTAACTAGAGAAACTGTCCCTATTAGGGGCAGTTTTCTTTAGTATAAAGAATGAAACCATATGTTCTAAATAATTTCTATATTTTAAATTTAATTTCGATGTTGTATAACTACAAAAGTATTTGTCCGTAATCGATTGATTCATGCTATAGAAGTCGATGAATAGACTTTTTGTCTACTTGAAAATTGAAGGTTATGTAGTATCTTGCGCTGTACTTAATGGATAAAAATTTTACATATCGGAAAACTATTTTGGAGGGGGAATTTTTGTGAGCCAGCGCCATCTCCAGATTGTTTACCGTTTAATTATTGTGTTGCTTATTTTTATTATTATTTATTGTTTTTTATTATTAAGACCGATATGGAAACCTATTCTTACAACATTAATGATTGGTCTTCTTCCATTTTTATTAAGTGGTCTAATCGCATATCTACTACACCCTTTAGTAGAGAAAATAGAAAGTTTGGGTTTGAAGAGATATCTCGCTATATTACTTATATATCTGCTTTTTTTCGGCGGTGTAGGTTATGCAATTTATTTAGGAATCCCTATGTTTATAAAACAAATGAAGGAATTTTCGGAGCAACTTCCTGTGTTCTTAAATCAGTATCGCGAATGGATGCACCATTTAGAAGCATCAACTTCAAATTTCCCTAAAGGGATTCAATTACAAATTGATGAACGGATAAACGAAATAGAGCAATGGTTCAATAAGCTAATTGAAAAAACAACGAAAGCTATTATGAAACTTTTTGACTTCATTCTCATCTTATTGGTAGTGCCCTTCATTTCTTTCTATATACTTAAGGATTTAGACGTGATTAAAAAAGCATGTTGGTATTTGACACCGAAGAAATGGAGAAAAAACGGAGTTCAGTTTCTAGATTCTGTTAATGAATCTTTAGGCGGTTATTTGCGAGGTCAGCTTCTTATTTGCGTGATTATTGGTGCTGCAGCTGCTATCGCTTTTAGCATTATTGGATTGCAGTACCCAATATTACTTGGTATTGTCATCGCTATAACAAATGTTATACCCTATTTTGGTCCACTTATTGGTGCATTTCCAGTAGTAGCAATAGCATTAATGTCTTCTGTTAAATTGGCGATCATTGCAGGTGTGATTGTTTTTGTTCTTCAGTTTATTGAAGGAAATATATTATCACCTTATATCGTGGGGAAATCACTACATATGCATCCTTTATTTATTATTGCTGCTCTGATTATTGGTGGAGAAGCATTCGGAATTATTGGTATGATTGTTTCCGTTCCTATTTTAGCGATTATTAAAATCGCTATCATTCATTCTAGGGACCATTTAATTAGAACAAGACAGACTTACCGTTGACAAAGAATCACGAGTTATCTATAATCTCAATATACAAATGAATTATTCGTAAATTGAAGAAGGATCTAATTGTTATAGTCCATCTTAAGAGAGGAATTTCCCAGGCTGAAAGGAATTCTAGATGAAGAATAACATATGCCAATCCAGAGAGTAGCTAATCCCTGCCGTTAACCGCGTTAAGGTACTGAGATAAAAGTAAGATTTCCTTTACTTTTGAATCAGGGTGGTACCGCGTACGATAAGCTTCGCCCCTGTTTAGGGGTGAGGCTTTTTATTTTTTTAGTTATATTCTATCTAGGACACTACCTTCTTCAAATTACGCTTATCTAAATTAGGAGGATTTATTATGAAGAATCTTACAGGTGCTCAAATAAGACAAATGTATTTAGATTTTTTTAAGGAAAAAGGTCATAAAATAGAACCTAGTGCTTCTCTTGTTCCCCATGATGATCCTACGTTATTGTGGATTAATAGTGGTGTGGCAACACTAAAAAAGTATTTCGATGGAAGGGTCATTCCTGAAAATCCTCGAATTGTAAATGCACAAAAATCAATACGTACGAATGATATTGAAAATGTTGGAAAAACGGCTAGACATCATACTTTTTTTGAAATGCTGGGAAATTTTTCTATTGGCGATTATTTTAAAAAAGAAGCGATTGAATGGGCTTGGGAGTTTCTGACTAGTCTAAAATGGATTGGTTTTGAGCCGGAGAAATTGTCAGTCACAATACATCCAGAAGATGATGAAGCGTTTGACTTCTGGCACAATATGATCGGTATTCCTAAAGATAGAATTATCCGTCTTGAAGGTAATTTTTGGGATATAGGGGAAGGTCCTAGTGGTCCAAACACAGAAATATTTTATGATCGTGGTCCAGAGTTTGGAAATGATCCTGAAGATCCGGAACTTTATCCTGGTGGAGAAAATGAAAGGTATCTAGAAATTTGGAACCTAGTATTTTCACAGTTTAACCATAATCCCGATGGTTCATATACACCTCTACCAAAGAAAAATATTGATACCGGTATGGGCCTAGAAAGAATGGCATCTGTTATTCAAAATGTACCAACGAACTTCGACACAGATTTATTCATGCCAATTATTCGTGAAACAGAAAAAATATCTGGTTCTTCCTATGGGGTTAATACAGAATCTGACGTTGCTTTTAAGGTAATTGCTGATCATATTCGTACAGTTGCATTTGCGATAGCTGATGGTGCATTACCTTCTAATGAAGGACGCGGCTATGTATTGCGCAGACTTTTAAGAAGAGCAGTAAGATATGCAAAACAAATTAATATTGATAAACCTTTTATGTTCAAACTAGTGCCAGTCGTAGGCGAAATTATGAAGGATTTCTACCCAAATGTTGTGGAGAAATCTGATTTTGTACAAAAAGTAATTAAAAATGAAGAAGAACGTTTCCATGAAACATTGCATGATGGACTGGAGATCCTTTCATCTATTATTCAAAAAGCAAAAAATGAAGGTAAAGATGTCATCAATGGCTCAGATGTGTTTAAACTATATGACACATATGGATTCCCTATTGAATTGACAGAAGAATATGCTGAAGAAGAAAAAATGAAAGTAGATCATGAGGGCTTTGACAAAGCTATGGATGAACAACGCGAACGTGCTAGATTGGCTCGGCAGGATACAGAATCAATGCATGTTCAAGGTGGAATTCTTGGGGATTTACATGTAAGCAGTACTTTTATTGGCTACGAAAACATGCAAACCGATACGAAAGTTCAAGCAATCATAAAAAATGGAGAGCGTGTGCAAACTGCTGAAGCGGGAGAGAAAGTGGAATTCATTTTAGAAAATACTCCATTTTATGCTGAAAGTGGTGGGCAGATTGCTGATCAAGGTTACGTTACCGCAGATGGATTAAAAGTACTCGTAACAGATGTTCAAAAAGCACCAAATGGGCAAAATCTTCATTCCGTAATTATCGAAGAAGGAACTTTACATGAAGGAATTCAAGTACATGCAAAGGTTAATGAGGAAAATCGTAGAAAAATAGAAAAAAATCATACAGCTACGCACCTGCTCCATCAAGCATTAAAGGATGTCCTTGGCTACCATGTTAACCAAGCTGGTTCATACGTTGGTCCTGAAAGGTTGCGATTTGATTTTTCACATTTTGGTCAAGTGAAGCAAGATGAAATCGAAAAAATTGAACAAATTGTGAATGAAAAGATCTGGGCAAATATTCAAGTGTCTATCGCAAGTAAAAATATCGAAGAAGCAAAAGCAATGGGCGCTATGGCTTTGTTTGGCGAAAAATATGGAGATATCGTCCGCGTTGTATCAGTTGGAGATTATAGTTTAGAGCTTTGTGGTGGCTGCCATGTTTCTAATAGTTCTTCTATTGGTCTATTCAAAATTGTTTCCGAAAGTGGGATTGGCGCAGGTACACGTAGAATTGAGGCTGTAACAGGCAAAGGTGCTTACAATGTAATGAATGAAGAAATAATGAGGCTTCATCAAGCAGCAGATATTTTAAAAACGAAGCCAAAAGATTTAGTTCATCGTGCAGAAACACTTCTTTCTGATATGAAAGAACTTCAACGAGAAAATGAATCATTGTCCTCAAAACTTGCAAATATTGAAGCAGGAAATATGCTCCAATATGTTGAAGAAGTTGATGGAATTAAGGTTTTAGCGAGAAAAGTTCAAGCGTCTGACATGAATACACTTCGAAATATGGCTGATGATTTAAAACAGAAAATAGGTTCTGGAATTATTGTTCTTGGTTCAAATCAGAATGATAAGGTTAATATTATAGCTGCAGTGACGAAGGATTTAATTGGCCAAGGCTATCACGCCGGAAAACTAGTTAAGGAAGTTGCAGGACGTTGTGGCGGCGGCGGTGGTGGTCGCCCTGATATGGCACAAGCTGGTGGGAAAAATCCTGAACAATTGGATTCTGCATTAGGCTTTGTCACTGAATGGGTCAAATCCGTTTGATTTAAACTCTAAATCATGTACAATGAAGATAATATTTGTACAATCAGGCCTATCTGTAAATGGTACGTCTTAAGAGAGGTGTTGTAAATGAGCTCTTTTGATAAAACGATGCGTTTTGATTATCAAGAAGATCCTTTGGAACATGATGTTAAAGAAGTGTTGCTTCATGTATATGGAGCTCTTCAAGAAAAAGGCTATCATCCAATAAATCAAATTGTTGGGTATTTGCTTTCTGGAGATCCCGCATACATTCCAAGGCATCATGACGCACGAAATATCATGAGAAAGCTGGAACGTGACGAAATCATCGAAGAACTGGTGAAATCGTATTTAAAACAACATCGTGAGGGATAATATATGAGAGTTATGGGCCTGGATGTTGGATCAAAGACGGTAGGAGTGGCTATTAGTGATGAAATGGGTTGGACAGCACAGGCCATTGAAACAATTGCCATTGATGAAAAGATAAAAAGGTTTGGATTCGAGCGAATAGGTGAAATAATTAAAGAATATGATGTGAAGGAAATTATTGTTGGTCTGCCGAAAAATATGAATAACAGTATTGGACCAAGAGGTGAGGCTTCACAAGAATATGCTAAAAGTCTAGAATCCCTTTTCAGCATCCCTGTCAAACTTTGGGACGAGCGCCTAAGCACTATGGCTGCCGAACGTATTTTATTGGAAGCCGATGTTAGTAGAAAAAAAAGGAAAAAAGTAATTGATAAAATGGCAGCTGCGATGATATTGCAAGGATATCTCGACAGCCAACCTACGAGGTGAATTTAATGGAAAACGAAAAACACATTACAGTTATTGATGAAAATGGAAATGAACAGCTTTACGAAGTACTTTTTACATTTGATTCCGAAGAATTTAATAAATCATATGTACTGTACTTCCCAGTTGGTGCAGAAGAAGACGAAGAAGATGAAATTGAAATCCATGCTTCAGCCTATTCCCCTAATGAAGAAGGCGGGGAAGAAGGTAATTTACAGCCAATTGAAACGGATGAAGAATGGGATATGATCGAAGAAATGTTAAACACATTTTTAGATGAAGAAGAGGAAGAATAAATGTTTAAATGCCAATCCTGAGTCAAGGATTGGCATTTTTATTTAGTATGTAATTCTACAATTCTTCATTTTTCGATTAAAAATAGTGCAATATGTAGTATAATGAACAAGGTAAAATGGAGAAATCTATCTAGTGCGTGATTTAAAGGGGGATTGCCAAAGTGGCAGATAAAGAAAGCCGTGGCACAAATAAACTTGATTTCAAAACTAAAATAAGAAATAACCTATTAGAAAGACGAAACGAGGCGAGAATCATACGAAGAATTGTAGCAATTATTACTTTAATTGCTTTACTTGCTGTTGGTGGAGTTGCTTTTTTTGGCTACAATTATGTCAAATCTGCATTAGAGCCAGTTGATGCAAATAACAATAAGCTGACTGAAGTGGACGTTCCTATCGGATCCTCTACGACTTCGATAGGAAAGCTTCTTGAGAAAAAGGGCATCATAAAGAATGGGACTATCTTTAAATATTATGTTAAATTCAATAATATTTCCGGGTTTCAAGCAGGTAATTATAAGTTCTCTCCATCAATGACTCTTAATGAAATAACGGAAACTTTAAAAACGGGTAAGCTTGTTAGGGAAGCGATTTTTAAAATGACGGTTCCTGAAGGGCTCTCACTAGATCAAATTGCAAAAATTATTGCCAAGCATACGGAAATGTCATCAGATGATATCCTAAAAAAGCTAGATGATCCAGAAATGGTTAAACAACTTATGAAAAAATATCCAGAAATATTGACAGATGACATTTTAAATGAAAATATTAAACATCCATTAGAAGGATATTTATATCCTGCAACCTATTCCTTTTACGAGGAAAAACCATCTTTGGAATCAATCATTGGTGAAATGCTTTCACAGACGAATAAAGTAATTATAAAATATTCAGGAATGATGGAAGAAAAGGCAATGAGTGTACACGAGCTTCTGACAATGGCTTCATTAATTGAAAAGGAAGCAACTGAAAAGGCGGACAGAAATAATATATCAAGTGTTTTCTATAATCGTATGGAGACTGGAATGCCGCTTCAAACCGATCCGACGGTATTGTATGCACTTGGGAAACATAAAGACAGAACGTTATTAGAGGATTTAAAAGTCGAATCTCCTTATAATACGTATATTCACAAAGGGCTACCGCCTGGACCAATCGCAAATTCTGGTGAATCATCAATAGAGGCCGCCTTAAATCCAGCCGATACGGAATATTTATATTTCCTTGCTGAGTATGGAACAGGAACGGTTCATTATTCTAAAACGCTTCAAGAACATAATGCATTAAAGGAAAAGTATATAACCAATAAAAGAGATTAGACTATAGGGGGTTCATTTTTTGGACGATTCCATCACAAGTTATCTCGAATCATATCTTCCAGAGAGAAACTTATTTTTTAAAGAGTTGGAGCAATTTGCATTGGAGCATCGTGTACCTATTATGGAATCAACCGGGATTGAGACGATGTTACAAATTATGAGAATTCAAGATCCTAAAAGGATATTGGAAATTGGTACGGCAATTGGATACTCAGCCCTCAGAATGGCTGATACAATTCAAAATACACATATTGTCACTTTAGAAATGGACGATGAAAGATTTTCTCAAGCTAAGGAAAATATTAAAAGGTACAATATGGAAGAACGTGTAACAGTGATACAAGGAAATGCTTTGGATCTTTATGAACAAGTAGCTGAACACGGACCGTATGATGCTATTTTCATTGATGCCGCTAAAGGACAATATGCAAAGTTTTTTACTATGTATAAAGATCTTTTAACAGAGAATGGCTGTATCTACACGGATAATGTGCTGTTTAAAGGCCTAGTAGCTAATGAAAATACATCTGAAAATAAACGTTTATCAAGTGTTGCTTCAAAAATTAAGCAATTTAACAAATGGGTTTTTGAGCAAAAGGATTTTACTACTGTTATAATTCCCGTTGGCGATGGATTAGCCATCAGTAAAAAAAATAATGTTGGGGGTCTGTAAGATGGACCAGAAACCAGTAATCATTGGGGTGTCTGGAGGCTCAGGCTCTGGTAAAACGAGTGTTACTAATTCAATTTATGAAACGTTTAAAGGTCACTCCATACTGGTCATTGAGCAAGATTACTATTATAAAGATCAAGGACATCTTCCTATGGAAGAACGTCTTCAAACAAATTATGATCATCCACTTGCTTTTGACAATGAGCTACTTTATAACCATCTTGAAAAACTTTTGCGTTATGAAGCAGTGGAAAAGCCGGTTTATGATTACACTCAGCATACTAGGTCAAATAAGACAATACATGTTGAACCGAAAGATGTTATCATAATTGAAGGAATATTAGTATTAGAAGATGAAAGATTGCGCAATTTAATGGATATAAAAATATTTGTAGATACAGATGCTGATTTGCGTATTATCCGCCGTTTAATTAGAGATATGGAAGAGCGGGGGCGATCATTTGACTCGGTTATCTCTCAATATTTAAATGTTGTACGTCCAATGCACAATCAGTTTATAGAACCAACCAAACGATATGCTGATATTATTATTCCTGAAGGGGGACAAAACCACGTCGCCATCGATCTATTAGCAACAAAGATTAAAACTATTCTTGAACAAAAGTCATTTTTGTAATACGATAGCATAGATACTATTATATGTACTATGACGCGCCTGATAGAGGCGCGTCATCATGTATTACATACACAAACTAATTAGTAACGTATCTGATAAAAGGAGTGAAGGGATTTGGCTACGGAAAAAGTATTTCCTATGACTGAAGCTGGTAAAGAAAAACTTGAACAGGAATTAGAATTTTTAAAAACTGTTAAAAGAAAAGAAGTGGTAGAACGTATAAAAATAGCTCGCAGTTTTGGAGATTTATCGGAGAACTCCGAATATGATTCTGCTAAAGAAGAGCAAGCATTTGTAGAAGGAAGAATTACTACAATTGAAAATATGATTAGAAACGCAAAGATCATAAAAGATGATGAAATGAATGCAGACATCGTTACTCTTGGTAAGACAGTAACTTTCGTTGAGTTACCAGATGGTGACGAGGAAACATATACAATTGTAGGCAGTGCAGAAGCTGATCCATTTGAAGGAAAAATCTCAAATGATTCACCAATTGCAAAAAGTTTATTAGGTCATAAAGTAGGGCAAGAAGTAACTGTGCAAACACCAGGTGGAGAAATGAAGGTTCGTCTCGTTTCAATTAATTAACATTATGAACACGATTCCATATTTTGATGGAATCGTGTTTTTAATTTTTACTATGTTGTTTTGTAGTGAGTAAGTAGGATTCCATAAGCGAGAGGCTTTTCATGAGAAATCTTTCTAAGCTATAAAGCACCTAATAGTCTTATGTTACATGCTGAAAGTAATACGAAGAGCGGATACCGAAATACGAGTAAAAACTACCTTAATTCTGTTATCTGAATTAGAAAACTAGGCAAGAATGGTTTTGAGGTGGTTTTTATGCGAAGACGACGAGTTAGACTACTATCTTCAAGTATCTTATTAGTGCTATTACTTTTGTTTTCAAGACTCATGCAAGTTCAACTTTTTCATACAGAAAGTTTTTCGAAACATCATGTCAATCTTTTAAAAGAAAGTGTGAAGCAACGAACCCAGGAAGTATTAATTGATGATGGCAGAGGGCAGTTTTTAGATAACGAAGGTAATCCACTATCATATGATGAAAAAACAGTACTTGTTTTGTTTCCCTTTCTAAAAAATATAAATTGGGACCGAGAACAGCTTTCAAAAATAATAAATGTCTCGAAAGAAGAGATAGATCGGGTAATAAATAACGCCAAAAAACCGATAATCTATCGTGAAATAACACCAATTCAAGCGAATTATGTAACAAAAATGAATATACCTGGATTATTTGCAATCAGAAAAAAATACTTACCTGAAAATAATCCTGCTAGTCAACTTATTGGTTTAATTGGTGAGAATAGAGATGAGTTCTGGAAAAGGTATCCAGACAAAAAGGGTTACCATTCTTTAAAAATAGGCATTTCCGGTATGCAAAAAGATTTTGATGAATTTTTAATTGCTGAACATCCTTCCAAGCTTATTTTTCATGTTGATGGAAAAGGAGCACCTTTATTTGGAATTGATGTAAAATACTCCGGACAAAGCAATCCTTATTATCCGTTGATGATTAAAACAACAATTAACAGGCAATTTCAAAATGAAATAGAAACATTATTAGACAAACACCAAATTGAAAAGGGTGGTGCTTTGCTTCTCGATATTAATTCAGGAAATATTTTAGCATCTGCTTCAAGACCATCATTAAATCGAGAACATCCATTTTCGGACGAAGGTTCAGTAAACATGATGTTTGAGCAGCATATTCCAGGATCGATATTTAAAACGGTTGTAGCGGCTGCAGCTATTGAAGAAGGCTTAGTAGATAACAAGGAGGAATTTAACTGTTCTCTTAACATAAGAGGGGAGCCGGCAGAAAGAGATTTAGGAATGTTGCCTTTAGAAGAAAGTTTTTCAAGAAGCTGCAATAAAACTTTTGCAGAACTGGCAGTTAGAGTACAGCAAGATCACCCTAACGTTCTGGAAAAATATGCTGAAAATCTTGGTTTAATAGGGTTTTCTGGATGGGAAGGCAATGTTTATTATGTAAAAGATTTTAAACAGATTACACATGCACCTGGAAGGATTTTTACATCTGATGAAAGTAGAAAAGATCAAAATTATATAGGCCAAACTGGAATCGGTCAGCATGAGGTTCGTGTTTCGCCTCTTGGTGTAGCTAATATGATGGCTACCATAGCAAGGGGTGGGGAAAGAAAAGCTGTACGAGCAGTTACAGATATTCAGTATGCAGACGGAGGAATCCTCTTTCATTTCCCAGAACAAACTGTAAAGGGTGACCATATTTCGACTTCTGCTGCAATGAGACTACAATCATTGTTACGGAGTGTTGTAACAGATAATGAAGGAACAGGGAGCTTTTTTCAACAATTATCCTATGAAGTTGCAGGCAAAAGTGGTACAGCAGAAACGGGTATAAAAAAAGATGATATTCAGCTTCACAATAAATGGTTCGCTGGTTACTTTCCATTTCAAAATCCCAAATACGCTCTTGTCGTTGTGAATTTAGGAGTACCCGGAGATCAGGGGGGCATTAACCCTCTTTTTGCTGATATCGTTAACATGATTTATGATAAAAATCGAGAAGAAAATGTTAATGCTAAAATCTCTACTCAAGAGTAATTAATATATGTTATTGTATTACTTTAGAGTGAGATCTCATAAGTCAAAAAAACATTAGTGAATATCACTTAAAACACAAGACTGATGTTAGATCTAGGGAGTGTAAATCTTAATGATTGGTTCCAAATAGCATATCACTTGAGTGTCGTATTTTTGTTACCTATGAGCATAAGACATGGGTGGAGAATTATCAGTTTGGGACCCATATTTAGCTTTTTTATTCACGTTTTTCTTCATCCGTGTTATGATAATGTCAATTGAAAATGGAGGGGATTTTGTGTCCATTGATTTTAACAAGATAGAATCGCGTTCAGAAAAACGAGCTAAACGGAGAAAGACCAACATTATCTTAAATACATTGATAGCTATCGTCGTCATACTAATTATTATTGTTGTTAAGAATGTTTTTTTTGGTGAGTCTAAGACTCAACAGGCAGATGTTCAAGAAACTCCGAAAAATGAAGTAAATCATGAACAAAAACAGCCAGATCAAGTAGCGAATGAGAATTCAAAGGACCAAACGGATGAGAAAGAGCCACAAAATACAGAAGAAGAAACCGACAATTCTGGAGTTATTGAGAATGAGAGCAATGAACCTAATGTAGAGAAAGTAATAATTAACCATGATTGGAAGCCAGTTGGAACAGAACAAACAAATGGACACCAATCGTCGTATGAAATGGGCTCTGTGGATTGGAATGAAAAAGAAAAAGCCGCTGCTTATGCGATTAATACTCAAGTTGAATCGATGACAACGTGGTGGTTAAGACGTGGAGAAAATCCAGACACACAGTCAGTTTTAACTGTCTCAGCAAAAGGAAGCCCAGATACATATGAGGTTTATATTGAATGGGTAGACGGTCAGGGCTGGAAACCCACTGAGGTAAAAAAATTAATTGAAAATGATCGAAGATAATTTAACAGAATTGAAAAGAGGTTATGATTTTGAGAATAGCCATTATTGGCGCAATGGAAGAAGAAGTTTCACTTTTGCGTGAGTATATATCAGATAAACAAGTGGTTGAAGTAGCAGGCTGTGAGTTTACCTCAGGTTCTATCGGAGATAAGGAGGTAGTATTACTTAAATCAGGTATTGGGAAAGTCAATGCGGCAATGTCTACTACAATACTATTAGAAAAATTCAGACCGGATATTATCATAAATACAGGTTCAGCCGGTGGTTATAATCCTGATTTAACGATTGGGGATTTAGTTATTTCTACAGAGGTCCGTCATCACGATGTAGATGTAACGATTTTTGATTATGAATATGGTCAAGTACCTCAAATGCCTCCTGCTTTCCTTGCAGATTCTTCATTAATCGAAACAGCTCAAAAAGCTGTTGGAAATATTGAAGGTATTCAAGCGGTAAAGGGATTAATTGCAACAGGAGATTCATTTATGAATGATCCAGTTCGAGTTGAATTTGTTCGGAATAAGTTTCCTAAGCTCCAAGCAGTTGAAATGGAAGCTGCTGCAATTGCCCAGGTTGCCTATCAATTCAATGTCCCTTTTGTTATCATACGTTCATTATCAGATATTGCAGGACAAGAATCTCACATTTCTTTCGATGAATTTTTAGATAAAGCAGCAGTAAACTCTGCAAATTTAGTATTAGAAATGGTCAAATTATTATAAAAGAAGGACTCTCCAAATAAATGGGAGAGTCCTTTTAGCTTGGATAATATCAAAAATTTTAGTCTACATATTCTTATTATTTTTTTCTCGTCATCTCCATAAATTCTTCTACATCTTTAATACAAAGCTTTAGTCCTTCTTCCCAGAATTCCCGCTTTGTCAAGTCAACACCTAAGTGTTTTTCAGCTAATTCTTCAACCATCATAGAACCTGTATCCTCCAACATGGCCATGTATTTACGCTCGTAGCCTTTCCCTTCTTTTACAGCTTGAGCATAAATACCGAGTGAGAATAAAAAGCCGAATGTGTATGGGAAGTTGTAAAAAGGAACTCCAGTAATAAAGAAATGTAGCTTTGAGCCCCAGAATAGTGGATGATATTCTTTTAATGAATCTAGATAAGCCTCTTTTTGTGCTTGTTCCATTAACTCATTTAATCGCTTTTTATTAACGAGACCGTTTTTACGTTCTTCGTAAAAACGTGTTTCAAATAGGAATCTCGCATGGATGTTCATGAGTAACGCAACAGATCTCTGAATTTTATCTTCTAATAAAGCGAGTTTTACGTCATCATTTTCTGCATTATTAACCGCAGCATCAGAAACAATCATTTCTGCAAAAGTGGATGCTGTTTCTGCAACGTTCATAGCGTATCCTCTATTTAATGGATGGGTATCTTTTAGTGCGTATGAATGGAATGCATGACCTAATTCATGTGCTAACGTCGAAACGTTTGAAGGAGTTCCAGAATAAGTCATAAAAATCCTTGATTGATCGTCTACCGGGAAGGATGTGCAAAATCCGCCTGGTTGTTTTCCGGGACGGTCTTCCGCTTCGATCCAGCGTTCTTCAAAAGCTTTTTTCGTAAATGTTGTTAATTTATCTCCGAAGTTTTGGAAGTGTTTTAAAATAAATTCTGCACCTTCCTGATAGCTATATGTAGTGTTTACTTCACCTACAGGAGCATCAAGATCGCACCAGCTCAGTTTATCAACACCTAGGAGTTCGGCTTTCCTTTGTAAGAAGTCAGCAAATGGCTGTTTATGATCGGAAATAACTTCCCACATCACATCTAACGTTTCTTTTTTCATACGGTTATAAGTTAAAGCTTCTTTTAAAATATGATCCCAGCCTCTTTGTTTATAGACTGATAAACGGAATCCGGATAGGTGATTTAATGTATTAGCCAAAAGGTCAGATTGACCTTCCCAAGCTTTTTCCCATTCTTTAAATACTTGCTTTCTTACTTCTGGATCTGGGTTTGAAAATTTATTAGCTGCCTGTCCGACGGATAACTCAACTTTTTGTCCATTCTCTTCAAATGGGATTTTGACATGATTAACAATGGTGTCATACATTTCTCCCCATCCATGATATCCGTCAATGCTAAGCGCATTAATGATTGCTTCCTGTTCTTTCGGTAACTTTTCAGTAGCTTTTTTTCGTCTTTCATTAAGGACAAAAGACACTACCTGAAGTGAATCTTGATTTAAAAGACCATTCCATATTTGCTCATCAATTTTTGATAACTTCTCATCAAAATTAGTTAAAATTGTACTAAATTTTGAACTTAAAGTTGTAACCATTCCTCTAAGTTCATTCGCTCTTAAATCATTCGTATTTTGTGCTTGAAGACAACTTACGAATGCACCGGCCTGCCTAATATTTTGAGATACTTTCTGAAGTTTTTCGAGCAACCCTACCAATGTATCATCTTTTGCATCTGTTGGTATTTCCCATGACTCAACTGTTTCCTCAAAAGCTTGTAAATCCGTTTTTAGTTTTTCTAAATGTTGTATGAACTGAGTGGAATCGCTTCCTCCTTTAAAAAAGACATCTAAATCCCAAGTTAAATCATATGTATTTGCTGACAAAATTGATTTCCTCCTTTAACCCATTTCTTTTATTATAGATGTTTTCGTTAACTTTGTTGTTTTTTTTTACTGAATAATAAAATCTTTTTAATGTTTAAGGGGAAAAGTTGTTATTTATGATAGACAAGCAATTGTAGCCCAATCTGTACATATACATGAAAACATAAGAATAATTGATGTTGGAGGTGAGGAGTTGTCCGGTATCCTTACGGCGATTGGTTATGTAATAAAGGAATTGGTTTTTCTCGTATCTTATGTAAAGAATAATGCTTTTCCGCATCCTCTTTCCCCTGAAGAGGAGCAGCTTAATTTAAAGAAAATGGCTGATGGAGACGAACAAGCCCGTAATCTCCTCATTGAACATAATTTACGTCTTGTGGCCCATATCGTAAAGAAGTTTGAGAATACGGGAGAAGATTCGGAGGACTTAATCTCTATAGGAACAATTGGACTGATCAAAGCAATTGAAAGCTATTCATTTGGAAAAGGTACTAAGCTTGCCACATATGCGGCAAGATGTATCGAAAATGAAATTTTGATGCATTTACGTGCATTAAAGAAAACGAAAAAAGATGTTTCGCTACACGATCCGATTGGTCATGATAAAGAAGGGAACGAAATATCATTAATTGATGTATTAAAATCCGAGGCTGAAGACATTTTTGATACGATTCAGTTAAATATGGAATTGGAAAGAGTAAAGGAATATATTGATGTGTTGGACGATCGAGAAAAAGAAGTCATCATAGGTCGGTTTGGTCTAAATTTGGAAAAGGAAAGAACACAGCGTGAAATTGCAAAAGAACTTGGCATTTCAAGAAGTTATGTTTCTCGTATTGAAAAAAGAGCTTTAATGAAAATGTTCCATGAATTTTATCGTGCTGAAAAGGAAAAATTGAAAAAGACAAAGGAACAATAAAAAGCTCTATTCTCGAAGATAATGTCTATTAAAATCAAAATTAGAAATGTATCTGCCTTCTTATTCTGCAAAAAAAGATTTGCCAACATAAAAGGCTAAAAACCGATTGTTGGGCTTTTACAAAAATAAATTTAAGAAAATACCTATAAAAAAGCCATCTTCTAAATGAGAAGATGGCTTCTTCATTATATTTTTTTAAATGTAAACGTACTAATCATTAAAATGGATAAGATTAAAGTAATAAATAAAAATGAGTTCGGTGGGAAGTATGGGATAGCTAAATAACTAAGTGTTAACAAACAACCGGCAGAAGTAATTGGGAGCCCCATAAAATATCCATTGCTTTCTGTGATGTTAAATCGTGCAAGACGGAAAGCACCGCAGCCGATAAAAAAAACAGTAAGAAATATACCTGGAAAACCAAACAAATTAAGAATTCCTTGGTATAATAACAAGGCGGGAGCAACACCAAATGAGATAATATCACTCATCGAGTCAAGCTGTTTTCCCAATTCTGATTCTATTTGCAGCTTGCGTGCAACAATTCCATCAAATCGATCAGCAAGCGCTGCAATAAAAATAAGTAAGAGACTAAGATGCAATTGGCCGTTGAGTCCTACAAGTATAGCGCATCCGCCTAAACCTAGATTGGCCAAAGTGAGGACGTTAGCCGTCTGTGCTTTTAATTTTCTAATTGTTTGATCAAAGGCATCGACTAGGAACATTTTTTTTCCTCCTTCCTTCATCTTGTATCTAATCATACTAAATTATATTCCTTTTAGACATAAAAGTTAAGAAATATTTGCCGGGAGGTTAAGTGATTGAAGCAAAAGATATACAGAACATTAATAGAGTTAACAAATGGACCATTTACAGCACATTTAATAAAAAAATTTACACAATCTAAGCTCAGCAGACACCTAATCAAGTCTTACGCAAAATTTTATCGCATTAATCTAGATGAAATGTTGGAGGATATAAATAGTTATGCAAATTTACATACGTTTTTCACAAGAAAGCTAAAGGAAAATATAAGAGCAATCGATGAAAACGAGGACTCTGTTATAAGCCCGGTAGACGGTGTTTTAGAGGATATAGGGGAAATCGATTCAAATAGTGTAATATATGTTAAAAATAAAACATATTCAATATCTGAAATGCTTGGTAGTAGTGAACGTGCTGGAAAATATGCTGAAGGCACATATATGATTCTTTATTTAAGCCCAGCACATTATCATCGCATTCATAGTCCAATTAATGCTAAAATAATGAATCGTTATTCACTAGGGTCAAAGTCATATCCTGTCAATCGTTTAGGACTAAAATATGGAGATTCAACGTTAAGTAAAAATTTTCGAACTGTTACTGAATTGGAGCATGATGGGAAATCAATTGCGATGGTAAAGGTTGGTGCGATGTTTATTAACTCCGTTGAAATTATTAATCAAGATCGTGAATGGAATAAAGGTGAAGAAGTAGCTTATTTTTCATTTGGTTCTACTGTGGTTCTTCTATTTGAAAAAAACTCTTTCCGTCTATATCAAGAAATACCAATACCAAGTGAGGTAAGAGTGGGACAAGCACTGGGGCAAGTAAAATAATAAATAATAAAATCTATAATGGTTCGTGTTACTACCAGGGTACCAGAAGCTATAGTTCATTAATTAAACATAAAAAATATTGTTCTTTCTTACTTATTGGGAAAACACATCGCTAGCTCCTCTGCAAGAAAAGGTATGTAGCAAAAATAATCTGTTCAGTTTACTATTAGCGTTGCTAGTTGTTACCACGAGCAGTTACACATCAGGTTTTGCAGCAACAGTGGAAGTTAAAAATATAAACTTTAAAAACTTATCTTTTTTGCTGAATACAAAAAGCGCCAAGAAGTTAGGCGCTATTTTAATTCCTAGATATTATTAAGATGTCTTTTTTACTAACGATCGCCGGTGAAGTTCAGATTCAATAAGCTGAATAAAATCAGAGCCTAGCTTTAGATTCTTAGCCTTATAATATGATTCGAGTAAAAGTTCATCAGATAACTTTTTCATCAGCTTCACCCCCAACAATCAAAGATTTTGTTCTAAAAAGGATAGTTCTAGAATAGATTGTTAAGTTATCCCTTTTATTATCCTCACTTTACCAGAATAAACTTTGTGGAACAAGCGTTCCTTTATCCACATGAATTAGTGGATAACTTGTGGGTAAAATGTTGGTAAATAACTTGAGTGTTGTCGTAATGGCTCTTATTTTGTGTATAAACTTATCCACAGATTTTGCAAAGTAGATAAATGTCGAAAAATTCTTTTAGAAATATTCAATAATAAAAAGTGAAAATATCACTCAGATATGAAAAAAGATGCGATTCTGACAAAAATTAGATAAGATAAATTTATCTTACAGAACAAGTAATGAGGTGTAGAAGATTGTTGAAAAAGTTTTTGCCAAGTGAATATGTTAAAAGCATTTATCACATTAAGGCTCAAGATTTAAAAGCAAAAGGAATTAAAGGGATTATTACGGATTTGGATAATACTTTAGTGGAATGGGATCGTCCAAATGCTACTCCAATGTTAATCAATTGGTTAGAGGAATTGAAACGTAATAACATTAAAGTTACAATTGTGTCCAATAATAATGAGCAAAGAGTAAGAATATTTTCAGATCCTTTAAGAATTCCATTTATTCATAAGGCTAGAAAGCCTCTTGGATTTGCATTTAGAAAAGCTATTCAAATGATGGAAACAACAAAAGACGAAACAGTCATTATTGGAGATCAGTTATTAACGGATGTACTTGGGGGAAATCGAGCGGGGTTTTATACAATTCTTGTTATACCCGTAGCAAATTCGGACGGTTTTTTCACTCGTTTTAATCGAACGATTGAAAGACGAATTATGGCAAATTTTAAACGAAAAGGGCTAATTGATTGGGAGGATGAAAAGTGAGTAAACATGATATAAGCTGTATTGGCTGCGGTGTAGCAATACAGACCGAACACCTTGGAGAAATTGGCTATGCACCTCCTTCATCTTTACAAAAAGAAGAGATTATCTGTCAAAGATGCTTTCGCTTGAAACATTATAATGAAGTGCAAGACGTCTCACTGACTGATCAGGATTTTTTAAATATATTAAACAAGATTGGTTCAACTGATAGTTTAATCGTTAAAATTATAGACATTTTTGATTTCAATGGTAGCTGGCTTCCAGGATTACACCGCTTTGTTGGTAATAATCCAATTTTACTAGTAGGAAATAAAGTGGATTTGCTTCCGAAATCTGCAAAACGAAATAAATTGATTCAATGGATGAAAAATCAAGCAAAAGAGCTTGGTTTAAAGCCAGTTGATGTACTTCTTGTCAGTGCAGCTAAGGGCAGCCAAATAAGGGAAGCTCTTGAACAAATTGAATATTACCGGAAAGGAAAAGATGTTTATATTGTTGGATGTACCAATGTTGGAAAATCAACCTTTATCAATCGAATCATTAAGGAAGTAGCGGGAGGACAAGATGTAATAACTACATCACATTTCCCAGGAACAACATTGGACATTATTGAGATTCCACTTGATGATGGCAAAGCATTAATTGATACTCCAGGAATTATTAATCATCACCAAATGGCTCATTATGTTCATAAAAATGATTTGAAAATTATTACACCGAAGAAAGAAATTAAACCTAAAGTTTTTCAATTGAATGAAGAGCAAACGTTATTTTTTGGCGGATTAGCAAGGTTCGACTATTTAAAAGGAGGACGTCGTTCATTTACTTGTTATTTATCAAATGATTTGTTAATCCATCGAACCAAATTAGAGAATGCTGACGACTTATATCAAAACCATGTAGGAGAAATGTTACAACCGCCAAGAAAAGATGAACTTGATCATTTTCCGGAACTAGTCAGGCACGAATTCATGATTAAAGAAGGAAAAATGGATATTGTGTTCTCCGGTTTAGGTTGGGTAACTGTTAACGAGCCAGGGGCAAAAGTAGCTGCCTATGTTCCGAGAGGTGTAAATGTTATTATCAGAAAATCTTTAATATAAAAAGGAGATCAATGGGGGAATTGGTTTGATTAAATTGTATGGAGTTATAGGTGATCCAATTGTTCAATCAATGTCGCCAGTCATGCAAAGCCAGGAATTTGAAAAATTGGATATTGAAGCACATTATCATCCTTTTCATATTTTGGGAAAAGATTTGCATGATGCAGTAAAGGGTATGAAAGCAATAGGGGTTGAAGGTTTTAATGTGACAAGCCCTCACAAAACAACGATTATGCCATTTTTAGATTATATCGACCCATTGGCCAAAGTAATTGGAGCGGTTAATACAGTTGTTAGAATAAACGATGAGTTCCATGGATATAACACGGATGGAATCGGATATATTAAAGCGCTACAGGCCGATTGGAAAGAGGACTTTAAGAATGAAAAAGCCTTAATAATTGGTGCAGGTGGTGCAGCGAAGGCAATTTTCTACACATTATTGTCAAAGGGAATGAAAAATATTGATATTGGAAATCGTTCCGTGGATAAAGCTAAACAATTAATCGATGATTGCCCGTACGAAGGTAATTCCAATGCAATCTCCCTAAAAGAGGCAGAGGAAAATTTAGAACAATATCAGCTTATTATACAAACTACATCTATTGGGATGTACCCAAATCTTTCTGAAAGTCCGTTGTCTTTAGAAAATATTCAGCAGGATGCATTTGTTTCTGATATAATCTATAATCCTTTTGAAACAGCTTTGTTGAAAGAGGCTAAAGAAAGAGGCGCAAAAACACAAAATGGCCTAGGGATGTTTGTATACCAAGGTGCACTTGCATTTGAAAAATGGACTGGACAAACACCCGATGCAAACCGTATGTCGGAAATAGTTATGAAACACTTAGGAGGAAAGTTATGCTGACAGGAAAGCAAAAACGTTATTTAAGATCACTAGCTCATCATATTAATCCGATTTTCCAAGTTGGGAAAGGTGGAGTAAATGAAAATATGATAAAGCAAATAGATGAAGCTTTGGAAAAAAGAGAATTACTAAAAGTAAGTATTCTTCAAAATTGTGACGAAGACAAAGATACAGTTGCGGACGTAATTATTAAAGGAACTAATGCTGAGCTTGTACAAATTATCGGTAATATTATTGTTCTATATAAAGAATCAAAAGAGCATAAAGAAATTAAATTGCCAGTCTAATGGTGAAAGATATGAAGAGAAAAATTGGCATTTTAGGTGGGACATTCGATCCTCCTCATTTAGGTCATCTAATAATCGCAAATGAAGTATTTCACCGATTAGAGCTAGATGAAATACAATTTATGCCAAACCAAGAACCTCCGCATAAAGAAAGAGAGAGTCATACAACGAATAGGGATCGAATAAGAATGTTGGAATTAGCCATTCAAGGGAATCCTTTTTTTTCGATTGAAAAAATCGAGTTAGAGAGAAAAGGGAGATCTTATACGTATGATACGATGAAAATGTTAATGGAACGAAACCCCAATAATGAATATTATTTCATTATTGGAGCTGATATGGTGGAATACTTGCCAAACTGGTACCAAGTTGATGAATTAATGAAAATGATCAAGTTTGTTGGAGTCAATCGACCAAATTATCAGCTTGTAAGTACTTATCCTATTATCCCGATTGAAGTGCCGTTTATAGAAATATCATCATCTATGATAAGAAAAAGAACTCAAAATAGTGAAACGATCAATTATCTTTTGCCTTATGGGGTCATTAATTATATTGAGGAGAATCAATTGTATGGATCGTGAACAAGCACTGGAAATAGTAGAAAAAAAAATAAAAGGGCCTAGATTTCAACATACATTGGGAGTAGTCGAAACTGCCATTATGCTCTCAGAAAAATACGGTGCTGATAAAGAACAAGCTGAGATCGCTGCAATTTTTCACGATTATGCGAAACTTATGCCAATTAGTGAGCTGCGGGATACTATCATTGAGGCAAAAGAAGATGAGCGTTTACTGCTGTACCATCCTGAACTTTGGCATGGTCCAGCCGCTGCATATATTTTGAAAAATAAATTGTCATTAGAAAATGAAGATATATTAAATGCGATTCGTTTTCATACAACCGGTAGAGCAAATATGAGTCTTTTAGAAAAAATCATATACTTAGCTGATTATATTGAACCTGGACGGAATTTTCCAGGTGTTGAGGAAACAAGAGAATTAGCAAAAAATGATCTAAACCAAGCTGTGTTAAAAGCAATTAGTAATACCATTTCATTTTTACTTGCTAAAAAAGCAGCGATTTTTCCTGATACTTTTGATGCCTATAACAGTTTTGTTTTAAATAAGGATAGTAAAACTACTTTGACTTAGTAATAAGTTGATTGGAGTCGAAGTGAGGAGACACTAAAAGACGCGCCTCACTCATCAACATATTGTCCTGCAATATATTATGGCATGTCGATTTTCCTATCTTGGTCTATAACTAACGGCTTGACGAATTGATGTTGACTTAGAGCAAAATAAAAAGACAGAAAGTTTACTGGAGTCTTCAGCTGGACAACGATTGATCTATGTAGTTTTAGGAATAGACGGTAGATCACGAAGGATATTAAAGCTCACTAGGTACCTAGGGAAAGTGAGCGCAAGAAGCGGGAAATTACATTTTTAGGAAATAAAGGAGGAATTGAAGTTTGAATACAAACGATATATTAAAAACAGTAGTAAAAGCAGCTGACAGTAAAATGGCAGAAGAAATAATCGTCTTAAATATGGAAGGGATTTCCTTAATAGCTGATTATTTTTTGATCTGTCATGGTAATTCGGAAAAACAAGTTCAGGCAATAGCTAGAGAAATTAAGGATGAAGCAAACAAAATAGGTTCTCTTGTAAATAAGATGGAAGGCTTTGAAGAAGCGAAATGGGTGTTGATTGATATGGGTAATATCATTGCGCACGTATTCCATAGAGATGAGCGTAGTTACTATAATTTGGAGAGACTTTGGGGAGATGCTCCAATTGAAGATATTTTAGGAGAATTAAATCGTGACGTATGAACGTTTGGCGTATGTTTATGATTTTTTAATGATGGAGGTACCTTATTCGAACTGGCTTGAGTATTTAAACACCGAAAAGAAAAGGTGCTCGGTAAAAGGAAATCGCATTCTGGATTTGGCTTGTGGAACAGGTGAATTATCTGTTTTATTGGCGGAAGCAGGATATGAAGTCACTGGTGTTGATCTATCAGAAGATATGTTAATGGTCGCAAGGGAAAAGGCTGAGAGCAAAGGGCTTAACATTCATTTATTTGAACAAGATATGACACAGCTGGAGGAGCTTGGAACCTTTGATATCATTTCTATATTTTGTGACTCTTTAAATTATTTAAATACTCCAGATGATGTCCAAAAAACCTTTAAAAATGTGAGTGCCCATCTAAGCGATGGCGGGTTATTTTTATTTGATGTTCACTCACCTTATAAAATTGAACAATTTATGAGTGAATCGTATTCGCTTGCAGAGGAGGAAGTCTCTTATATTTGGACAACCTTTCCTGGTGAGCATCCTCTATCAATAGAGCACGAATTAACCTTTTTTGTATTAGATGAACAATCAGGAAAGTATAATCGATTTGATGAAACTCATAAGCAGCGTACATATTCAACAGATCAATATATAAAATGGCTTTCAGATGCAGGTTTTATCATAAAATCTATAACCGCTGATTTTTTAAGTGATTCACCTACTGAAACATCAGAAAGATTATTCTTTTCTTGCAAAAAAAAATAAGACGATTGTCTTAAAAAGCATTTGTATTTGAATTTAGTCAGGACGGCATTCATTATAGCAGTCCTGACTAAATCATAAGAACTTGAACTTTTAATTGAAACAAGTATAATAGGTTATACCGTAAAGTCTTTTTTCAAAATTGCCACTTCTTCATTAAATTTTGCGTGGGTAGCATGAAGTACCTTCTCAAAGACCCCATCAAGTTCTTTTTCCAACACTTTTATTCCTTCACCCGTAATACCACCCTTAACACAAACTTTTTCCTCTAAAGTAGGAAGAGAATAATACCCTTTATTTAATAATTCTCCAAGACCGATTAACATCCCCTCAGCAAGCTTTGTAGCTGTTTCTTTGTCAATCAACGTTTCCGAAACTGCTGCGTCTATAAATCTTCTCGTAATATAACTAAAAAAAGCTGGACCGCAGCTAACAATATCAGAAGAAATGCGTGTGATATCCTCCTTTATCTGGATTGGAACGGAAATATGTGTAAACATGTCTAGCAATTGTTTCTGCCATTTTTTGTCGCTTGAATTTCCAAATGTAAAGAGTGTTACACCTGCAAGTGCCCTATTAGTAATGCTTGGTATTATTCTTACACAAGAGCATGGTAATAACTTCTCTAGCCAGGATATTTGAATTGGACTCGTGATGGTTACGAGACATTGGTCTTCCCGAAAATATTGCTCAGTATCCTTAATTAGTGTGAAATACTCATTTGGTTTTACACAAAGAAAAATGAGGTCGGAATTATTAATCACTTCACGAGCGTTATTAGCGACTACAATTTCTTTATATTTATGTTTAAGCATTTCTGCTTTAGATTTCGTCCGATTTACAATGATTACTTCTGAAGGAGTTATTGCATTTCCATCTATTAATGCCTCAGAAAGTATTGTACCCATATTACCTGTCCCAATTACCCCGACTTTCATTTATGTCCCTCCTTCGCCTATCTCTCCTAACAAATGTATGCTAACAAAAATAAAATATTCATTTCCGGTGAGGTGGTTTTTAAATTGATTTGGCTTGAAAAATATAAATCTCTATTGGTAGGAGCAATTGTAATAGGAATCGCTCTATTTCTGTTTATAAGCCATCCAAAAGATAAACAAGTAGTAGTAAATGCCAATCTTCCATTAGCGGAAACAGATATACCTATAGTAAAGGAAGAAGCAATTGATAACCCGGTAGTAGTAAAGTTTTTTGTAGATGTAAAAGGTGCAATAAAACTTCCTGGACTTTATGAAGCTAATGAAGATGATCGAGTCTTTGACATTATCCAAAAAGCCGGAGGGTTGCTCGATAATGCAGATGAAGGACAAATAAATTTTGCTCAAAAAATTTATGATGAAATGGTAATCTACATTCCGATGGTTGGTGAGGAAATTGAAAATCCTTTTTTAAATAGTTCCTCACCATCTAATCAAAATGATAAAGTTAATTTAAACAAGGCTAATTCGAGTGAATTGGAAACATTACCTGGAATTGGTCCTTCAAAAGCCGCTGCCATAATCGAATTTAGAGAACAGAATGGGCCATTTAAGCAAATTGAAGATCTTCAAAAAATATCTGGGATCGGACCAAAAACATTTGAAAGATTACAGGATTTAATTACAGTTAAGTGATTGACTAATTTCTACAATTGTAGATAAACTGAAGAAAACAGTAAAGGGAGACTTCTATGGAGAGAATATCTTGGAATCAATATTTTATGGCACAGAGCCATCTACTATCATATCGAAGTACTTGTACGAGACTAACAGTTGGGGCAACTATTGTGAGGGACAAGCGAATTATTGCAGGAGGCTATAATGGGTCAATTGCAGGTGGTGTTCATTGTATTGATGAAGGCTGTTATGTAATTGATAATCATTGTATAAGGACGATTCATGCAGAAATGAACGCTATTTTGCAATGTGCGAAATTCGGTGTGCCAACTGAAAATGCTGAGATATATGTGACTCATTTTCCGTGTTTGCAATGTTGTAAGGCAATCATCCAGGCAGGCATAAAGACTGTTTACTATGCCGAAGATTATAAAAATCACCCTCATGCAATCGAATTGTTTGAACAATCAGGTGTCGTTGTGGAACAAGTTCCATTTGACAAAGAAATTTTTCAAACATTTGCAGTTAATCAGTAATACATTATCACTGGAGTGGCTGGAAACAGCCCTCCAATCTATTCAGAAAGGAGTTTCGATGGCTACAGGTCGTTGGTTTTATGCTGCAATTGCTGCAATATCAGGTGTAATGATTATTTTTGAATTTCACTTATTAACCATTATTCTTATTTCGATAGGGACAATACGAATTATTTTGGAAAGGCAAAAAAAGTTGCTCTTTTTTTATTGTTTGTTCTTTATTTTTTTTGTGTGTCTCACAATATATAATAAAAACCATAATGTTACGATTTTTGATTATGGATTTGCGAATATGCATATTACCTTTAAAGAAGTTCCTGAAATTGACGGGGATCGATTAAGAGCAGTTGTTGTATCCGATCAGGAAAATCTCCTTTTATCCTATAAAATCCAAAGTGAAGTTGAAAAATCTATGTTGGAAGAAAATATCAGAGCAGGCGCAACATGCTATATTTCTGGTGAATTGATTCAACCAGAGCAAAATCGTAACGAATATGCTTTTAGTTATAAACAATATTTGTATACACAACATATCCATTGGTTATTGGAAACAAGTTCTATAGATTGGAATGATTGCTATTATTCCAATCAAACAATTATAAATGATTTGCAAAACATTCGTGAAAAAGGAGTATGGTTTGTAGAAAAACATTTTCCAGATCAATTAATTCCTTATGCGAATGCGTTAATATTTGGAGACCGTTCTTCATTTCCAGAAGATACATTTCGTTCTTATCAGCAAATAGGAGTAGTCCATTTATTAGCAATCTCTGGTTTACACATCGCTTTTCTTGTGGGATTAATTTATGTAATTCTTCTTCGTTTAGGCATATCAAAAGACACGATTTATTGGCTCCTTCATATCATCTTGCCAATTTATATGGTAATTTGTGGTTTAAATCCTCCTGTAATAAGGGCTGTTTTAATGTCACTCCTTTTATTATCTGCAAAAAAATGGCGCCTTCCCATTACTACTCTTGATGCATTATCCATCAGCTTTATTATTTTCTTGCTTTTTGATCCTTTTTTGATTTATCATCCTGGATTTCAACTTTCTTTTTGTGTTACATTTTGTTTGATTATATCTTCAAAAGCCATTTTTGCGAAAAATCCTACTTATATAAAAACGATGTTGGAAATCTCTGTCGTTTCTACACTTGCCTCTTTTCCGATTCTCGCTTTCCATTTCTTTGAGTTTTCTGTAATAGGTATATTGGCAAATGTTATATTTGTTCCCTTTTACACAGCAATAATATTGCCGGCAATGCTTAGCCTCTTCGTAGTGAAATTTTTTAATGATTGGTTATTTCAATTTTTTTCGGAATTAATAGCTACTATTGTCTTTTATTCAGAAAAGTTCGCTCTTCTAATCAGCGCCTTTAAATATTCAACAATCATTACAGGAAAACCTAACTCAATAAGTATCATTTTTATGATTATTGGTGCATATCTATACGTTTTTTTAATCGAAAATAATAAAGCAAAAATACTAGCTGTTTTGCCATTAACAATGATTTTGTTAATTAATAACGCATTTAACCAATTTTCTCCAAAAGGAGAAGTAATCTTTATCGATATCGGTCAAGGTGATAGCACTTTAATAAAATTGCCTTATAATCGTGGAACATATTTGATCGATACGGGAGGGCAAATTCATTTTTCTGTTCCGGAATGGCAAAAACGTAAAAAGCCTTTTCAAATTGGTACACAAATTTTATTGCCAGTATTAAAAAGTAAGGGAATCCATAAAATAGATAAACTGATTTTAACTCATAGCGACGCAGACCATATTGGAGCAGCAAAGGACTTATTTGGAGAAATAACAATAAAAAAGATTTATATTTCACCAAATTCTTGGGATAATGCACTAATGGAAGAAATTCTTTATCTCAGTGATATCTATGGAATACCAATTTCAGAAGTGAAAGCTGGATCAGGATGGGAAAACAAATCAGGCATTTTTCAATTTATTTTTCCATTAGATGATGATTACGAAGGGAACAATAGTTCACTCGTACTATTTGCAGCTTTTGGTGGATTGAAGTGGCTCTTTATGGGGGATATAGAAAAAGAAGGGGAGAAAGTAATCATGGATACATATGCAAAATTGGATGCTCATGTCTTAAAAGTAGGTCACCATGGAAGTAAAACTTCTACTACAATTGATTTTGTTAAATTCATTAATCCTAACTATGCTGTCATTTCAGCTGGACATAATAATCGATACGGTCATCCTCATCAAGATGTGCTCGATGTATTAGAGGATAATAAAGTACACATATTTCGAACAGATATTCAAGGTGCAATCCATTATGTTTTTGTAAAAAGAAGTGGAACCTTTCAAACCATCCTGCAATAAGATGAACAATATAAAGGTCAGTTTAAAGCAATAAAAAAAGAAGTTTGTTAAACAAACTTCCTTTTGCGGGGTGCAAGCCTTATTATTTTCCAAGAAGCTCTATAACTGTTCCAATTACGAAAATAGCTGTAAAGAAAACAAATGAGACTGCAAAACCAACACCGGAATCTACCGCATCATTTCGTTTTGATTGGACATTTTGTTCAAATTTATTCACGACTACCCCTCCTATTTCCACTATAGTATAGACGAAGTTCAAAAAAAAATCCACAATTCCATTACCACTGCTGACAAGAGTTGACACCCATACTTTTTAATATGTAGGCAACAATACGAATACAAGTTTCTTTCTTATCGAAACTTTTGTCATCAGAACTCCGGAGGCTTATGAAAGTACATCCGCTTCAAATTAAGTATCCTAGGCCTTATTTTGAAGCGTTCATCATAGATTTGGGGGCACTTCACTTGTGTAAGTTATGGACTTACTACGGGTGGAATGTCCCCTTTGCCTCTTGTCAAATGTGCCTAGCTTTCATACGATATTAGTATACACTAGAATAAGGCGGGCAAAAAACATGAAACTTTGGGAAAAAATAGATAGAAAACAGTTTTCACCACTGTATTTATTATATGGAACTGAAAGCTTCATAATCAACGAGACGAAGCAAAAATTAGTGACAAATGTGTTAACAGAAGAAGAAATGGATTTTAATTTATCCGTATATGATATGGAAGAAACCGCTATTGAAGAAGCACTCGAAGATGCAGAAACCTTTCCTTTTTTTGGGGATAGGAAATTAGTGTTTATTAATAATCCAATATTTTTAACTTCTGAAAAATCTAAGGAAAAAGTTGAACATAATATTAAAAAATTGGAATCTTATCTTGAAGCGCCTTCTCCTTACTCCATATTAGTTTTTGCAGGATATTATGAAAAGTTAGATGAGCGAAAGAAAATAACAAAACTTCTGAAAAAAAATGCAGAAGTCCTTGAAGCAAAAAAGCTATCTGAAGGAGAGTTGCGGATTTGGATAAAGGGCCGTGTAGAGGATAAAAGTCAACAAATAGATGAAAGTGCAATTGATTTAATATTGTCTTTAGTTGGCCCTGATTTAATGAATCTTCATTCTGAATTAGAAAAACTTTCTTTGTATGTTGAAGAAACAAAAAAAATAACAGCTGAAATTGTTGAAAGACTCACTTCCAGATCATTGGAACAAAATATATTTGATTTAGTCGATAAAGTTGTACATAGGAAAATGGAAGAAGTCTTTAGAATTTATTATGATTTAAGGAAGCAAAATGAAGAACCAATAAAAATATTAGCACTATTAGCAAGTCAATTCCGACTAATCTACCAAGTGAAGGAACTTATGAAAAGAGGATATGGGCAACAACAAATTGCAAGTACGCTTAAAACTCATCCTTTTCGCGTTAAGCTTGCTTCTGGACAAGCCCGTTCCTTTACGGATCAGGAACTTGGAGAAATTATTAACCTATTAGCATTAACAGATGAACAGCTCAAAACAGGTGGAACAGGTAGAGAAGTTTCGCTTGAGCTATTCTTGCTGAAATTAGGTCATTTAAAAATTTCATAAGTATGTTTGACTAAAAACTAAACGCTCCAATCTTATGATTGGAGCGTCGTTTTTTATTAAGCCATTTTGCTTAATTTTGTTGCTAGACGTGCTTTTTGGCGATTAGCTGTATTTTTATGGATCAAGCCTTTTGTTGCAGCTTTATCAAGATGCTTTACGGCATTTTTAAAAAGGTCTTTAGCATTTTCTTCATTTTGCTCAACAGCTGATTCGAATTTCTTTACAGCAGTACGCATTGCAGATTTAGCAGCGGAGTTTTGAGCGTTTTTTGCTTCGTTGATGTTTACTCTTTTAATAGCAGATTTAATGTTTGGCATACCATTCACCTCCTGACAATGATCGAGGTTTTATATCACTCGACTTTCACTAATACCATTATTTAATAACAATCAGAACAAGAGATATTTTATCAGACGAATAATAGGAATGCAATACTTCTGAATGAAAAATGGTATGAAAGGAAATGATGGACAGTAAGTAGTTTCCTTTTTGGAGGGTAGAATAATGAAAAATAATGAACTTGATTTAAGTCGATATTCTATTAGAACTGACTTGGCAAAAGAAGCGTTTGAAATGGCTTTAGCCCAATTGATGGGAAAAAAGAAAGACAAAGTAGAGCAGAAAGAAATTAATGGAGTCATCATTAAAGAGAGGATGGAAGGCGATATAAAAATATCTTTAGCCACCATCACCTCCGAAGGTGAAGAAAAGTTAGGAAAAAAAGCTGGCCATTATTTGACAATTGAAGTTCAAGGAATTAGATCCCAGGATTCTGTTTTACAGCAACAGGTAGAAGAAACTTTTGCGAGAGAATTCAGTGGATTTTTAGAAATGTTAAACATCCCAAAGACAGCTAGTTGCTTGGTTGTAGGATTAGGTAATTGGAATGTAACGCCTGATGCACTCGGCCCACAAGTTTGTGAACATCTTATCATAACTAGACACTTATTTCAGCTTGAAGCTCATCAAGTTGAAGAGGGATACAGACCTGTAAGTGCGATTGCTCCGGGTGTTATGGGTCTTACAGGAATTGAGACAAGTGACATAATATTTGGGGTTGCAGAGAAATCTAAACCCGATTTTATAATAGCTATTGATGCGCTAGCATCTAGATCAATTGAAAGGGTCAATGCTACAATCCAAATTTCAGATACTGGAATCCATCCTGGGTCTGGTGTTGGTAATAAAAGAAAAGAATTAAGTAAAGAAACCTTAGGAGTTCCAGTCATTTCTATTGGAGTTCCAACGGTTGTAGATGCTGTTACGATTACAAGTGACACAATTGATTTTTTGCTTAAGCATTTTGGAAAAGAGATAAAGGAATCTGCGAGACCATCCAGATCTCTATCCCCGGCCGGCTTGACATTTGGAGAAAAAAGAAAGCTAAGTGAAGAAGATATGCCTGAAGAAAGACAAAGACAAACGTTTTTAGGAATGGTAGGAACTCTTGAAGAAGAAGAAAAGAGAAGGTTAATACACGAAGTACTAGCTCCTCTTGGACATAATTTAATGGTTACGCCAAAGGAAGTAGATGTTTTCATTGAAGATATGGCAAATTTAATAGCATCCGGATTGAATGCTGCACTTCATACTGCTGTAGATCAAACAGATGCAGGATTTAAAACTAGATAAAAAAGTTCTATCATTTTTTTGTAAGCATACTATTTAGTAGACGGAATGATAGAGGAGGTGGAATGATGAGAAACTTTCTAGTTAAATGCATTTTACTTGTTAGCGCTCTGTTTATCGGAGTTATAATCGGTATGAACAAAGCTAATGACGGAATGCTTAATATGAAAGGTTTTACAGATGATTCATTCCAAACTCCCGTAAATATTCAGCAAAACGAAGTTGGTGAAGTGGAAACCAGCTTTATGGGAAAAGATCTTCCAACATTTAACCTTGATGAGAAAAAAGAAAAATTAGAAGAAGTAAAAGCTTATAATTTTTTTTCAGAAGTTGGTAAATTCTTAGCTAATATAGTGACCACTATTACACAAAAAATCTTTGAATTTGTTTCCAGTTTATTATAAGGATAATTAAACTAGTATTTATTGGAGAACATCCGCTTATAGCCCACGCTCCACCTCAAGGAAAGCGTGCAATAAGAGCGGAAGTGAACATACGTGATTAGTAAAGAAAGATGCAAGCTACTTATAATATAGGTAGCTTTTTTAATTTTCCCATTTGCTCATTGAATGTACTGCTGTTATAATTTACGCTAGCATACTTGTGTCGATTAACAGGAGTGAACACGATGAATATAGAAGAAAGAAAAAAAAGACAAGAAAAAATCCGTAACTTTTCCATTATTGCCCATATCGATCATGGAAAATCTACGTTAGCTGACCGAATCCTTGAACAAACGAAAGCTCTCACATCCCGAGAAATGAAAAATCAATTATTAGACTCTATGGATTTAGAGAGAGAGCGGGGCATTACGATAAAATTAAATGCCGTACAATTAAAATATAAAGCAAAAAATGGCGAAGACTATACATTTCATCTCATTGATACACCTGGACACGTAGATTTCACATACGAGGTTTCCAGAAGTCTTGCCGCTTGTGAAGGTGCGATTTTAGTCGTTGATGCTGCTCAAGGTATCGAAGCGCAAACTCTTGCAAATGTTTATTTAGCTCTAGATAACAATCTTGAAATTTTGCCTGTTATTAATAAAATTGATTTACCTGCAGCAGATCCAGAAAGAGTTAGAAAAGAAATTGAAGATGTAATAGGTTTGGATGCTTCTGAAGCGGTATTGGCTTCTGCAAAAGCGGGAATAGGAATAGAAGACATTCTTGAGCAAGTCGTGGAAAAAGTCCCTGCCCCTTCTGGAGATCCCGAAGGTCCACTCAAAGCACTTATTTTTGATTCGTTATATGATTCTTATCGCGGAGTAATTACTTATATACGAGTAATGGAAGGGACCGTTAAAGCAGGCGATAAAATAAAAATGATGGCTACTGGTAAAGAATTTGAAGTATTGGAAGTCGGCGTTCATGCTCCAAAACCGATGTTAGTAGAGGAGCTTACAGTTGGAGATGTAGGATTCTTAACAGCATCTATTAAAAATGTAGCGGACACTCGTGTTGGGGATACGATTACTAGTGCGAAGAACCCATCGTCAGAGCCACTTCCAGGATATCGTAAGTTAAATCCTATGGTATTTTGTGGTCTTTATCCTATTGACTCAGCAAAGTTCAATGATCTTAGAGAAGCGCTTGAAAAACTAGAGTTGAACGATTCTTCGCTTCAATACGAAGCCGAATCTTCACAAGCACTTGGATTTGGATTCCGCTGTGGATTTTTAGGGCTTTTGCATATGGAGATTATTCAAGAACGAATTGAAAGAGAATTTAATATAGATTTGATCACGACAGCACCTAGTGTAATCTATAAGGTGTTTATGACCGATGGAACAGAATTAAATGTTGATAATCCATCCAAT
The DNA here is from genome assembly GCF_022900255.1 of Lederbergia wuyishanensis. Classification (GTDB taxonomy): domain Bacteria; phylum Bacillota; class Bacilli; order Bacillales; family Bacillaceae_C; genus Lederbergia; species Lederbergia wuyishanensis. The sequence continues at coordinate 1,075,374 of NZ_JALIRM010000001.1, read as the reverse complement.
ATGCCTGATCCACAGAAAATCGATCATGTAGAAGAACCCTATGTGAAAGCGTCCATGATGGTTCCAAATGATTACGTAGGGGCTGTTATGGAATTATCTCAACAAAAGCGCGGACACTTTGTCGACATGCAATACTTAGACGACATAAGAGTAAACGTTGTATATGAAATTCCTCTTTCGGAAATTGTTTATGATTTCTTTGATCAATTGAAATCAAACACAAAAGGCTATGCTTCATTTGATTATGAAATGATAGGCTATCAGCCATCCAAACTAGTGAAGATGGATATCTTATTGAATGGCGAACAAGTTGATGCACTTAGCTTTATTGTTCATCGTGATTTTGCCTATGACAGAGGAAAAGTCATTGTTGAAAAACTAAAGGAATTAATTCCTAGACAACAATTTGAAGTCCCTGTTCAAGCAGCTATTGGGCAAAAAATCGTCGCACGCTCGACCATTAAATCAATGGGTAAAAACGTATTAGCTAAATGTTACGGCGGAGATATTTCTAGGAAAAGAAAACTATTAGAGAAACAGAAAGAGGGGAAGAAACGGATGAAGCAAGTTGGTTCCGTTGAAGTTCCTCAAGAAGCATTTATGGCAGTGTTGAAAAGAGACGATCAAGGAAAGTCAAAATAATAACTTTATGGAAGGGAAGGTTAAGTATGATATTGTTCATGCCGCACTTCCCTTTCGTTTTTGATTTTATATAAGGTGTGATAGAAATGAAGGCCGCGTATATCCATATTCCATTTTGTGAACATATTTGTCATTATTGTGATTTTAATAAAGTATTTTTAAAAGGCCAGCCAGTCGATGAGTATGTTCAATCACTTATTAAAGAATTTGAGATTGTAAATAATGAAACACCTATTCAACAAATAGAAACTATTTTTGTTGGAGGCGGAACTCCTACGGCACTTAATGAGCAACAATTGGAAACACTCTGCAAAGGGATAAGATCATATTTGCCTTTTTCTGATGGGGAATTTACTTTTGAGGCCAATCCAGGGGATTTATCAACTGAAAAACTAAAAATTTTAGCTGAATACGGAGTTAATAGAATTAGCTTTGGTGTACAATCATTCAATGATGAATTGTTAGCTAAGATTGGCCGTTCTCACAGAGTTAAAGATGTGTATTCCTCACTTGAAAAAGCTGCTCAATGTGGATTCACAAATATTAGCATCGATTTAATCTATGCATTGCCTGGACAAACACTTGATGATTTTAATGCAACCTTAAAAGAAGCGATAGCATTAAAATTACCTCATTATTCAAGTTACTCACTAATTGTTGAGCCTAAAACTGTATTCTATAACTTGATGAGAAAGGGTAAATTAAGTTTACCAAATGAAGATGTAGAGGCTGAAATGTATAAATTGTTAATGGCTGAGATGGAGAAAAATGGCTTGGACCAATATGAGATTAGCAACTTTTCGAAGCCAGGATTTGAAAGTAAACACAATTTAGTCTACTGGAACAATGAAGAGTATTTTGGCTTTGGGGCAGGGGCTCACGGTTATATAAATGACATTCGATATTCAAATGCTGGTCCATTAAAAAAATACATGGTACCGATCAGTGAGGGAAAAAGACCTATTTTTGATCAAAACAAAATAACCAAAAAAGAAAAAATGGAAGAGGAAATGTTTCTTGGATTGCGAAAGATTAAAGGAGTACAAATAAGTCACTTTTATAAAAAATATAATGAAGATGTAATGGAAATTTTTAAGAAACCTATTCATGAAATGATGAATCGTGGACTTTTAACAGTAAATGATGGGTATTTATTGTTGACAAATAGAGGGAAATTGTTAGGAAACGAAGTATTTCAAGCCTTTCTTCTTTAATTATTTTTGGCTAAGTTCGAAAGTGTAAAATCGTTGACATCAACTAATCATTTTGATACTTTTATTATAGATTTAGCACTCATTAGAATAGAGTGCTAACAGAGGTGATAAATGTGTTAACAGATCGTCAGTTGCTCATACTTCAAGTGATTATTGATGATTTTATCCGATCTGCACAACCTGTCGGCTCACGCAGTCTTTCCAAAAAAATTAATATTCCTCTTAGTTCTGCAACGATAAGAAACGAGATGGCGGATTTGGAAGAATGGGGATTTATTGAAAAAACACATACTTCCTCAGGAAGAGTGCCTTCTGAGAAAGGGTACAGGTATTATGTTGATCATTTGCTTGCTCCACAGGTTTTACATGCAAAAGATATTCAAAAACTCCATTCCATTTTTGCAGAACGTATATATGAATTGGAAAATATTGCACAAAAATCAGCTAAAATCTTATCCGAATTAACCAATTATACCGCAATATTACTGGGACCTGCTGTAAAGGAAAACAAATTAAAAAAATTGCAAATCGTTCCGTTGAATATGGAGACGGCAGTCGCCATTATTATTACGGATACTGGCCATGTTGAAAATAGAGTTTTTACTCTTCCAGAAAATATGGCTCCAGAAGAGATTGAAAAGCTTGTGAATATCTTAAACGATAAGTTAATTGGTGTTTCTATAGCAGAGCTAAGGGAAACAATTTATAAAGAAGTAGCTGCTTTGCTGCAAAGAAATATTCAACAATACGACTTATTGCTTAATACTATCCTACAAACAATAGATGTACCTACAACAGAAAGATTGTATGTTGGCGGAAAAATGAACATACTCAATCAACCAGAATTTAAAAATATTGAAAAAATCCGTTCAATTATGGACATGATTGAACAGGAACAGGGAATATATGAATTGTTCAAACATACGCCACGTGGGATTAATGTGAAAATTGGTAAGGAAAATGAGAACTCACAAATGGAAGATTGCAGCTTTATCACTGCGACCTATTCTATTGGTACAGAAGACGTAGGTACAATTGCTATTTTAGGGCCAACTAGAATGGAATATTCACGTGTCATTAGTTTATTAGATTTTTTGAGAAAAGATTTGAGCTTAGTATTAACAAAATTGTATCATCAATAAGAAATGAAATATAAGGAGGTGAAGTTGTTATGAACAATCGAACTAAGGAAACAACAGATCAACTGAAAGAGCAAACAAATGGTGGAGTAGATGAAACAAGTACAGTGGAGACTTTAGAAGAAACTGATGGAGTAGTAAACGAAACTGAAGAGGTTGGACAAGCTGAATCACAAGTAAATGAAGAGGATTCTAGTAAAGAAGAGGTTGTGGATGAAACTGCTTTAAAGATTTCTGAACTCGAGAAAAAGGTTGATGAATCCGAAAATAGATACTTGCGTTTGTATGCTGATTTTGAAAATTTCCGCAGACGCGCCCAGCTTGAAAGGGAAGCGAGCGAAAAATATAAATCTCAGAGCTTAATCACGAACCTGCTGCCAGCAATCGATAATTTTGAAAGAGCATTGCAATTCGAGCCGAATGATGAACAAGCCATAGCATTACTTGAAGGTGTTCGAATGGTATATCGAAATATTATCGACGCGTTAAAGCAAGAAGGTGCAGAACAGATTGAAGCGGTAGGTCAAGAATTTGATCCGAATTTTCATCAAGCTGTTATGCAGACGAATGACGCAGAATATGGCTCAAATATAGTAGTAGAAGAGTTTCAAAAAGGCTACAAACTTAAAGACCGCGTAATTAGACCATCAATGGTAAAAGTGAATCAATAGTTTCTACATATTTTGGGAGGTAAAAGATATGAGTAAAATCATAGGTATTGACTTAGGAACCACGAACTCATGTGTGGCGGTACTTGAAGGTGGAGAACCAAAGGTAATCCCAAATCCTGAGGGAAATAGAACAACACCATCTGTTATCGCATTTAAAAATGGCGAAAGACAAGTTGGGGAAGTAGCAAAACGCCAAGCAATTACGAACCCAAATACGGTTATGTCTATTAAACGTCATATGGGTACACAGTACAAACAAGAAATTGAAGGCAAAGAATATACACCTCAAGAGCTTTCAGCTGCTATTCTTCAATATTTAAAATCTTATGCTGAAGATTATCTTGGAGAAAAAGTAGAAAAGGCTGTAATAACAGTTCCTGCTTATTTTAACGATGCTGAGCGTCAAGCTACAAAAGATGCTGGAACAATTGCTGGTTTAGAAGTAGAAAGGATCATTAACGAACCAACTGCTGCTGCACTTGCATATGGTCTTGATAAAACAGACGAAGACCAAACAATCCTAGTATATGACCTTGGTGGTGGAACATTTGACGTTTCCATCATGGAACTAGGTGACGGAGTATTTGAAGTATTAGCTACTGCAGGGGATAACCGTCTTGGCGGTGATGATTTTGACGAAGTTATCATTGATTATCTTGTACAAGAATTCCGCAAAGAAAACGGAATCGACCTTTCAAAAGATAAAATGGCGCTGCAACGATTGAAAGATGCTGCTGAAAAAGCGAAAAAAGATCTTTCTGGTGTAACTTCAACTCAAATCTCATTACCATTTATCACTGCGGGTGAAGCTGGTCCACTTCATATGGAGCTTACTTTAACTCGTGCTAAATTTGACGAAATAACTTCTCATTTAGTCGAAAGAACGATGGGACCTACTCGCCAAGCATTAAAAGACGCTGGTAAGTCTCCATCTGAAATTGATAAAGTTATTCTTGTTGGTGGATCGACAAGAATTCCTGCGGTACAAGAAGCAATTCGTAAAGAAACAGGCAAAGATCCTCATAGAGGAGTTAACCCAGATGAGGTTGTTGCTATGGGCGCAGCAATTCAAGGTGGTGTGTTAACTGGAGATGTAAAAGATGTAGTTCTTCTTGATGTAACACCACTTTCTCTTGGTATTGAAACAATGGGTGGCGTATTTACGAAACTAATTGATCGAAATACTACAATTCCTACTTCAAAGGCGCAAGTGTTCTCAACTGCTGCTGACAATCAAACTGCAGTAGATATTCACGTACTGCAAGGTGAACGTCCGATGGCTGCAGATAACAAAACGCTGGGACGTTTCCAATTGTCAGATATCCCACCTGCACCACGTGGAATTCCGCAAATTGAAGTGAAGTTTGATATTGATAAAAACGGAATTGTAAATGTTAGTGCCAAAGATTTAGGTACAGGAAAAGAGCAAAACATTACAATCAAATCTTCTTCTGGCCTATCTGAGGAAGAAGTCGATCGTATGGTTCGCGAGGCAGAAGATAATGCTGAAGCTGATAAAAAACGCAAAGAAGAGGTTGAGCTTCGGAATGAAGCAGATCAACTGATTTTCACAACTGAAAAGACATTGAAAGACCTAGAAGGTAAAGTAGATGCTGCAGAAGTGAAAAAAGCAGAAGAAGCGAAGGATGAATTAAAAGCTGCTGTTGAGAAAAATGACTTAGACGAAATGCGTCAAAAGAAAGACGCTCTACAAGAAATCGTTCAAAACCTTTCAATGAAGCTATATGAAGAAGCTGCAAAACAAGCACAGGCACAACAAGGAGCTGGAGATGGCAAGAATGCAGGCTCCGACGATAATATTGTAGACGCTGAGTTCGAAGAAGTTAAAGATGACGATAACAAATAATAAAAGTGATGAAAAGCCAAAGCCCATTTCAACGGCTTTGGCTTTTCTCATCTGTTTTAGCTGTCATTATGAATCTTCACTTTTAATCACTATATGATTTGTGATAAAATATACTTTATGTGAAAAGGACGCGGGAGTGTGTTTTTATGAGTAAAAGGGATTATTATGAGGTGCTTGGAGTATCAAAAAGCGCCACAAAAGATGAGATAAAAAAAGCATATCGACGTTTGTCGAAACAATATCATCCAGACATTAATAAAGAAGCTGGAGCGGATGAGAAATTCAAAGAAATAACAGAAGCGTATGAAGTATTAAACGATGACCAAAAACGTGCTCAATATGACCAATTTGGCCATGAAGGACCTCAAGGGTTTGGTGGAGGATTTGGAGGAGCAGACTTCGGCGGTTTTGGTGGGTTTGAAGATATCTTTAATACGTTCTTTGGTGGCGGCGGAAGAAGAGATCCTAATGCGCCAAGGCAAGGCTCGGACCTTCAGTATACGCTTGACTTATCCTTTGAAGAGGCTGTATTTGGAAAAGAGACAATAATAGAAATTCCTAGAGAAGAAACATGCGATACTTGTAATGGTAGTGGGGCAAAACCAGGAACGACACCAGAAACATGTTCGCACTGTCACGGAAGCGGCCAACTTAATGTAGAACAAAATACGCCATTTGGTCGGATTGTTAATAGAAGAGTTTGTAACTATTGTAATGGAACAGGCAAATTAATAAAGGAAAAATGCCGAACATGCGGCGGCGACGGTAAAGTAAAAAAACGCAGAAAAATTAATGTTAAAATCCCACATGGTGTTGATGATGGGCAGCAAATGCGTGTATCAGGTGAAGGGGAACCAGGTATTAATGGAGGGCCTCCAGGGGATCTATACGTCGTATTCCATGTTAGGCCGCATGAATTTTTTGAACGTGATGGCGATGATATTTATTGTGAAATGCCAATTACTTTCGCGCAAGCGGCTCTTGGTGATGAAATAGAGGTACCTACTTTACACGGCAAAGTGAAATTGAAAATTCCTGCAGGTACACAAACAGGTACGCGTTTCCGACTTCGTGGAAAAGGTGTTCAAAATGTCAGAGGATATGGCACAGGTGACCAACATATTCTGGTGAAGGTTATCACCCCTACGAAACTAACAGAAGAACAAAAACAACTACTTCGAGATTTTGCTGATATAAGTGGAGACACACCAGATGAGCAACATGAGAGTTTCTTTGATAAAGTAAAACGTGCTTTTAAAAGTTGATGATTTGTATGAGATTGGAGCGGTTTTTATATGAAGTGGACTGAAATTAGTATTCATACTACTAACGAGGCTATCGAACCTATTTCGAACATTCTTCATGAAGCGGGAGCAAGTGGTGTTGTGATTGAAGACCCTTCAGAGCTAACGAAGGAAAGAGAAGATTGGTTTGGTGAAATATACGATTTGAATCCTGGGGATTATCCTGAGGAAGGTGTCATCATTAAAGCCTATTTACCAGTAAATAGTTTTATTAGCGAAACCGTAGATTCAATCAAACAGGAAATCACCGATCTTATTAAGTACGATATTGATATTGGGACGAATCGAGTTACAACTACAGAAGTAAAAGAAGAGGATTGGGCTTCGGCATGGAAAAAATATTACCATCCTGTGAAAATATCCGAAACTTTTACAATAGTTCCGACATGGGAAGACTATGAACGTGTAAATAGTGACGAACTTATAATTGAGCTTGATCCCGGAATGGCGTTTGGTACAGGGACCCATCCTACTACAGTCATGTGTATTCAAGCATTAGAAAAAACTGTCCAAAAAGGTCAACATATCATTGATGTGGGAACAGGTTCAGGCGTTCTTAGTATTGCCGCTGCGTTATTAGGTGCAAAGAATGTATTAGCTTTAGATTTAGACGAAGTAGCAGTGAAATCTGCAAAGCAAAATATTGAAATAAATAACGTATCTGAGCAAATTGAAGTTCGAAAAGGTAATTTGCTCGAAGGGATAGAGGATAAGGCTGATATTGTTGTAGCGAATATTTTAGCTGACATAATTATTCGATTTACAGACGACGCAGCAACTATTGTCAAGCAAGGTGGTTATTTCATAACATCCGGAATTATTCAACCAAAAAAATTAGAAGTCAAAGAGGCAATTATTGCCGCTGGTTTTGATATTGAAGAAACATTAGTGATGGAAGACTGGGTTGCTTTCATTGCTAAGCGTTCATAAAGAGGTGGCAAGGTGCAACGCTATTTTATAGATGAGGCCTTTAACAATCAGAAATCTGTCCGAATATCGGGGGAAGATTTTCATCACATAACTAGAGTGATGCGAATGAAAGAAGATGATATGTTTTGGGTTGTTTTTAAAGATGGAAAAGCTGCGTCTGTAAAAATCAGCCAAATATCGGATTCATATATCGAAGCGGATATGATTGAATTTGAAAAAGCGGATAAAGAGCTCCCTATATATATAGCTATTGCGAGCGGTCTGCCCAAAGGGGATAAATTTGAATGGATTATCCAAAAAGGGACTGAGCTAGGAGCATCAGAATTTATCCCTTTTATTGCAACCCGCTCAGTAGTAAAATGGGAGAGTAGAAAAGAATCGAAAAAGCTTGAGAGATGGAATAAGATTGCAAAAGAAGCTGCAGAACAGTCCCATCGCCAGTTTTTACCATTCGTTCATAGTCCTTATACAATAAACGAGCTTATTCAATATAGTGATAAATTTGATTGGAAGATTCTAGCATATGAAGAAGCAGCTAAGGAAGACGAGCAAAGCAATTTTGTAAGAATCATCCAGTCTGCCAAACCTAAGGATAAAATTTTGATTGTCTTTGGTCCAGAAGGTGGTATCACAGTTCCAGAGAAAAATGAACTTACATCACATGGTTTTGAAATATGCGGACTTGGACCTAGAATATTACGAACAGAAACAGCGCCACTTTATGCATTAGCCGCTATTTCCTATCAATTTGAATTAATGAGGTGATAATATGTCTCTTGTAGCATTTCATACACTGGGCTGTAAAGTAAACCATTATGAAACCGAAGCAATTTGGCAATTGTTTAAAAACCAAGGCTACGAACGTGTTGATTTTGAAAGTAATGCCGATGTATATGTAATCAATACATGTACAGTTACAAATACTGGAGATAAAAAGAGTCGCCAAGTTATACGACGTGCTATTAGACAAAATCCTGATGCCGTTATATGTGTGACTGGATGTTATGCTCAAACTTCTCCTGCAGAAATCATGGCGATACCAGGAGTTGACGTCGTAGTCGGTACTCAGGACCGTACAAAAATGCTAGATTATATTGATCAGTACAAAGAAGAGCGTCAGCCAATTAATGGTGTCGGCAATATTATGAAAAATCGTGTATATGAAGAACTAGACGTTCCTGCCTTTACAGATCGTACTCGTGCTTCTTTAAAAATACAAGAAGGCTGTAATAATTTTTGTACTTTCTGTATTATTCCTTGGGCTCGAGGCTTAATGCGCTCTCGTGATCCGAAGGAAGTTATTCGCCAAGCTCAACAGCTTGTCGATGCAGGATATAAAGAAATCGTTCTGACAGGAATCCATACAGGTGGTTACGGAGAAGATCTGAAAGATTATAATCTTGCTGCATTATTGCGTGATTTGGAATCCCAAGTTAAAGGATTAAAACGAATTCGAATCTCTTCCATCGAAGCGAGTCAACTTACTGATGAAGTCATTGATGTAATTAATAAATCAAATTTAGTTGTAAGACATCTGCATATACCTATTCAGTCTGGTTCAAATACTGTTTTAAAAAGAATGCGCAGAAAATACACAATGGAATTTTTCGCTGAACGATTAGAATTGCTTAAAAAGGCACTTCCAGGACTAGCTATCACTTCCGATGTTATCGTTGGCTTCCCTGGAGAAACAGAAGAGGAATTTATGGAAACATATAATTTTATTAAGGAACATAAATTCTCAGAATTACATGTTTTTCCATATTCAAAGCGTACAGGTACTCCTGCTGCTAGAATGCCTGATCAAATAGATGAAAATATTAAAAATGATCGTGTTCATAGATTAATTACATTATCTGACCAACTGGCAAAAGAATACTCCTCACAATTTGAAAATGAAGTGCTGGAAGTGATTCCAGAAGAACCATTTAAAGAAAATCCTGAAAGTGGCCTATATGAAGGATATACAGACAACTATTTAAAAGTGGTTTTCCCTGCTTCTGAAGATATGGTTGGCAAGCTAGTAAAAGTTAAAATTACAAAAGCGGGCTATCCATATAACGAAGGTCAATTCGTACGAGTAATGGACGAGGTATCAGAAGAAAATTCAATGGCGATTTAACAAATAATATTATTTTTTTAATCTTATTCTGGAATATACGCTAGGTTGTTTGAAGTGGAGGGGGCAACCCTCCCTACCAGATACAACATCATGTCTTATGGCTAAACTAGTACATTTTAAAGTCGTAACATGCTTACCGGTTTGGAAAAAAATGAGCGCTTAGGACGGAAATCAACATGTTAAAACTTGGCTATCCCTTTATCATTTGGGGATAGCCATTTTTCATGATAATATAAATAAAAATATCTAACTTCTAAGTAAAGGAGCATTTTTATTATGGTAGACAATATTGCAAGATATATTGATCATACGTTATTAAAAGCTGACGCAACAAAAGAAAATATTACTGTTTTATGTGAAGAAGCAAAACAATACCATTTTGCATCTGTATGTGTAAATCCTACTTGGGTTCAGTACGTTTCTAGCTTACTTAAGGGATCAGATGTGAAAGTATGTACCGTAATAGGCTTTCCTTTAGGAGCAACAACTCCTGAGACAAAGGCATTTGAAACGAAAGATGCAATTGAAAATGGTGCCGACGAAATCGATATGGTTATTAATGTAGGTGCTCTTAAAGACGAGAATTTCGGGCTGGTTGAGCGTGATATTGCGGCAGTTTGTGCAGCTGCAAAAGGAAAAGCATTAGTAAAAGTTATTATTGAAACCTCACTTTTAACAGATCAAGAAAAGGAAAACGTATGTAAAATTGCTAAACAGGCAGGAGCAGATTTCGTAAAAACATCAACAGGCTTTTCTACAGGTGGCGCCACGGTAAAAGATGTTGAACTCATGAGAAAAACAGTTGGCCCAGAACTTGGAGTAAAAGCTTCCGGTGGTGTCCGTACAATAGATGATGTTCAAAAAATGATTGAAGCAGGTGCAACACGTATTGGTGCAAGCTCAGGAGTTGCCATTATGAAAGGACTTTCAGGTGAAGGGAACTATTAGGTCTATTTTTTTCTACCATGTAGTTTCATAATAAATTGCCCAAATTCCTTTGCAAAAGGTAATACAATAAGCGAGCAAACAACATTATATATGACACTAGCATGAGCAAGCTGGGTATTCGGATCTACAGCAAGCAGACGACTGAAATTCGCTATAATTGAAATCAATGGGAAAAATAATATTGCTCCCCCGACATTCAGCCAAATATGAGCAAATGCCGTCTGCCTTGCTTCCTTTCCAGCACCAATCGATGCAAATAAAGCCGTTGCACAAGTCCCGATATTTGCACCGATCATTATTGCAATTCCTGTTTCCAGTGGAAATGTACCTACGGTTAAAAAACTCATTGCTATACCTGTCATGACGGTGCTTGATTGAATTATTGCAGTCAGAAAAGTTCCAATGAGAAAAGAGATAACAGAATGATCCTTCATTACATATATTAAGTTATCTATATGTTTGATGTTAGCTAGAGGTCCAGATAGCCATTCAAAGCCATTCATTGATGCGAAAATAATACCAATGCCAAGTACAATAAAGCTACTGCTTTTTACTTTTAAATTTTTAGAAAATTGGAGAACCGTTCCGATCAAAAGGAGCGGTAAAATAATTGTTGATAAATCAAATGTAAAAAACTCCAATGTGACAGTTGTACCAATATTCGTTCCCAAAATAATTCCAATCGTCTGCGGGAAAGATAGTATGCGAGCTGAAACGAGTCCGACGGCAATGACTGTGACAGCTGAGCTGCTTTGGAGAACGACTGTCATTGCGATTCCTGCGAGAAACCCTAAAAAAGGAGTTCTAGTCATTTTCTGAAGCCAAATTTCCATCGTACTGCCGGATAAATTAAATAAGCCGATCCTCATCATCGTCATTCCAAGTAAAAAGCATCCAGCAAGTATAATAAATAAAAGAATATAGAGCATGTCTTTCACCTCTAATTAAAATATATGATGTGATTTGTTAGACATGCTTATCGTCGTATATCTCATGATAGAAATGATTTTTTATTTTCAGTATTTAAGTAGATATATTCGTTAAAAAGCTAACTTTAAGGCGTCTAAAAACATATACATGTCCATTTAATAATGCGATACTTGTGCTTTTCTTATAATTAGATTGTTGACCTGTCAAAAGCCTTATATTATAATTGCAAAGTACATGGATTTCCATGTATGAACATGTTATTGCTATGTTCGGAGGGAGGGAAAGAGAGATGTCAAAAACAGTAGTTCGTAAAAACGAATCGCTTGAAGATGCTCTTCGCCGCTTCAAACGTACAGTTTCTAAAACAGGGACTTTACAAGAATACAGAAAGCGCGAATTTTATGAAAAGCCAAGCGTAAGACGTAAGAAAAAATCAGAAGCTGCCAGAAAGCGCAAGTTCTAAAGAGGGTGAAATAATGAGTCTTCTTGAGCGTTTAAACGACGATATGAAACAAGCGATGAAGAATAAAGAAAAAGAAAAACTCTCCGTCATCCGAATGCTGAAAGCAGCCTTGCAAAATGAATCCATTAAGCTTGGCAAACAACAATTATCGGAAGAAGAAGAATTGACAGTCCTTTCTCGCGAAGTAAAGCAACGCAAAGACTCCCTCCATGAATTTAATAAAGCGGATCGTCATGATCTCGCGGAAAAAGTTCAACAGGAACTAGCTTTTGTGGAAAAATATATGCCACCTCAACTTTCAGAAGAAGAAGTGGAAGCTCTTGTGCAAGAGGCAATCTCAGAGTCAGGCGCAACTTCAAAATCTGACATGGGTAAAGTAATGGGTATTCTTATGCCGAAAGTAAAAGGAAAAGCAGACGGATCTCTCGTTAGCAAGCTTGTTGGGCGGCATTTATCGTAATAAACATTAAAGAAAAGTCGATGAGCAATAATGCTTGTCGGCTTTTTTACATATTTCAGGTATAATAGTTAGAGAACTCAAAAAAATTTTTGAATCTTTATCTGATTTTATTCGTATTACTGTTATGAACGCTTCGGAAGGGGGGATTGGATGAGAAGAGTGTTGATTGCTATCTGTATGCTTGCAGCGCTTGTTTTATCTGTGTTGCCTGCACAAGCAGATGGCAAAGGAGCGAACGTTTATGTAATACCTATTAATGACGAAGTGGAGAAAGGCCTATATGCGTATTTAAAAAGGGCAATTAATACCGCAGAGAAAGATAATGCTGAATTAATTATTTTCGATATGAATACACCTGGAGGCGAAGTTGTTGCCGCACGAGATATAGGAAACCTTATTTCAAGTACGAAAATAAAAACTGTTACTTTTGTCAATTCGTGGGCGATTTCTGCAGGCTCTTATATAGCTCTTCATACTGAGGAAATTTATATGACACCTAATGCAACAATGGGGGCTTCAGCAATTATTGACCAAACCGGAAATACGGCTGGAGAAAAAGCAGAGAGCATGTGGATTGCCGCAATGTCAGGTGTAGCCCAAGAACATGACCGTGACCCTGAAATTGCTAAAGCAATGGTTACATCAAGTATTGATTTTCCGGACTTAAAAGAAAACGGGAAACTATTAACGCTTACTGCTGCTCAAGCTGAAAAAGTTGGTTATTCAGAAGGAACTGTAAAGGATTTAGATGAGCTTATTGCAAAGCTTGGCTATAAAGGTGCCAATGTTCATAAGGTTGAACCTACTTTTGCTGAAAAAATTGCTAGATTTATTACGCACCCTGTAGTTGTTCCCATTCTTCTATCAATAGCTAGTTTGGGACTCGTTCTTGAATTATATTCTCCAGGCTTTGGATTGCCCGGAGGGATGGGCTTAAGTGCATTGCTGCTATTTTTCTTTGGACATTATGTTGCAGGACTTGCTGGTTATGAATCCATCATTCTATTTGTCCTTGGTATTATCTTGATAGCAGCGGAGTTTTTCCTGGCAGGTGGGATTGCCGGGCTGCTTGGAACAGTGGCTGTAATCGGCAGTATCATTATGGCTGGTGGTAATCTATTACACATGGCTATTTCCATCGTAATCGCTTTATTTTTATCTATTTTGGCTATTATCATAATGTTAAAGGTGTTTGGTAAACGGATGAATATATTTAAGAAGCTGATTTTAACAGATTCGACAAACACGGAAAGTGGCTACGTATCAAACGTAAATCGTCTAGAATTGATTGGGCGTGAAGGAGTTACAATTACACCATTAAGACCTTCAGGCACAGTTAAAGTGGATGATGAACGTTTAGATGTAGTCGCTGAAGGTAGTTTTATTGAAAATAATACAAAGGTTAAAGTCGTGAAAGTGGAAGGCTCACGAATAGTAGTAAGGGAGATTTGAACGACTTTTATTTAATACAGGAGGTAAAAGAATGTCATTAGGTATGGTATTAGGTCCAGAACTTATTTTTGCAATTGTAGCTATCGTTATCGGGATTATTGTCCTATCAGTATTATTTACTTTTGTACCAATCGGGCTGTGGATTTCAGCCCTTGCGGCAGGAGTAAAAATTGGAATTTTTACATTGATTGGGATGAGATTAAGAAGGGTTATTCCTGGTCGAGTTGTTAATCCATTAATAAAAGCTCATAAAGCGGGAATTAATGTTAGTACAAACCAGCTTGAAAGTCATTATCTTGCAGGGGGTAATGTGGATAGAGTCGTTAATGCATTAATCGCGGCTCAACGTGCAAATATTGAATTAACTTTCGAGCGTGCGGCAGCGATTGATCTTGCTGGTCGTAACGTATTAGAAGCGGTACAAATGAGTGTTAACCCTAAAGTTATCGAAACGCCATTTATCGCGGGTGTTGCAATGGATGGTATTGAAGTGAAGGCAAAAGCACGTATTACAGTAAGAGCTAACATTGAACGTCTTGTAGGGGGTGCGGGGGAAGATACAGTTATCGCCCGTGTTGGTGAAGGTGTTGTTTCCACTATTGGTTCAAGTGATAACCATAAGAAGGTCCTTGAAAACCCTGATATGATTTCTCGTACAGTTTTATCTAAAGGCTTGGATTCTGGTACAGCTTTTGAAATTCTATCGATTGATATTGCTGATGTTGATATCGGTAAAAATATTGGAGCGCAACTACAGACTGATCAAGCAGAAGCTGATAAAAAAATAGCTCAAGCAAAAGCAGAAGAAAGAAGAGCTATGGCTGTTGCTAATGAGCAAGAGATGAAGGCTCGCGTTGAAGAGATGAGAGCGAAGGTTGTTGAGGCTGAAGCAGAAGTTCCTCAAGCAATGGCAGAAGCGTTGAAATCAGGAAACTTAGGTGTTATGGATTACTTCTCATTGAAAAATATCGGTGCTGATACAGATATGCGCGACTCCATAGGGAAAATGTCAAAACCAGTTGATAGAAATAAACCAGAATAATACGTATCGCTAAATGAAAGGGGGTAACTCCTTTGGAATCAATATTATTTTTCCTTTTAATTGCTGCCATCAGTTTTATTTTTAATCGCAAAAGAGGTGCTAATCAACAGGAACAAAGGGAGCATCGAATGCCACCTCCTGTTGCAAAACCAATTCAAACCTATCACGACGAAGTTGAAGAAACAGTAAAACCTATCCAGCAAGTATTTCCTGAACTTGCTAAAGCGCGGAACTTAAAAGAAGCAGCAGAAATTCTAGTTACAAGAGCTCCACCAACCGTAAATGAAAAACAGGAAGAGCTACAGAGAAAATTGGAAGAACTGAAGGCCGAAGAAGAAAAGCGTCGTTTACAAGCAATAAAAATAAAACAGGTTAATCAACATATAAAAAACGAACAAGTCCCGGAGTTTCATTTTCAAGCTAATGATATCCTTAAAGGAATTGTTATGTCGGAGGTACTTGGCCCTCCACGTGCGCTAAGACCTTACGAAAAGATAAAACGTTCATAATTAAAAGTGATGAAACCTTCTTTCCACTCATACATATGAGAGGAAAGGGGGTTCTTTTTTATGGCCAAAAAATGGACCAACAAATTACGAAGATGGATGGCATTCAAAACGGAACTTCCCGCAGACGTTGTTATGGATCTGCCAAGAGTAACGATAGTAGGTCAGTTGCATATTTATATCGAAAATCATAAAGGCCTTCTCGTTTTCACAGATAAGGAATTAAGACTGTTATTAAAACAAGGACAACTACTAATAAAGGGAAATTCTTTTGTCATAAAAACGATTTTGCCAGATGAACTATTACTTGAAGGGAAAATAGAAGAAGTTCAT
The DNA here is from genome assembly GCF_022900255.1 of Lederbergia wuyishanensis. Lineage (GTDB taxonomy): Bacteria > Bacillota > Bacilli > Bacillales > Bacillaceae_C > Lederbergia > Lederbergia wuyishanensis. The sequence goes on along the minus strand of NZ_JALIRM010000001.1, from coordinate 1,059,351 downwards.
TATCTAGATGAATAGGAGTGGCATTGTTGAAGAATCAATGGCTGACGTTCATTACTGGAAGAGTATTAGTTAAAGCAGAAGGTAAAGGGATTGAGCGGTTGATAAATCGACTCGCTCAATCAGGGCTTATCATGTGGAAGGTAAAAAAAAGGAAAAGTGGAGACGTTCTATTTTTTATTGCTCTTCCAGATTTACATAAATTTCGAAATGCTGCTCGGAAAGCTGACTGCACAATAACATTAATTCGAGGTGTGGGCTTACCATTTATTTGGAAGAGAGCTTTTAAACATAGTGGTTTCCTTGTAGGGATTGTCTTATTTTTCCTCATTGCCTTTATTCTCTCTAATGTTACGTGGGGAATCGAGATTAAAGGAGCTGATCCTGAAACTGAACATAAAATGAGAAAAGAATTGACACAGCTTGGTATTAAAGTAGGTTCTTTCCATCTTTTTAGTGATAAACCAGATATGATACAGCAAAAGTTAACCGAAAAAATTGATAATATTACATGGATTGGCGTTGAATTAAAGGGGACAACCTTTCATTTTAGTGTTGTTCAAAAAAATGATCCTAAAAAACCGGAGTTGAAAAATCCTAGTCATTTAGTTGCGAAGAAAAAAGCTGTTATATCAAGTATGTTCGTTGAGAAAGGGAAATCAATGGTGAAGGTCAATCAATATGTCGAAAAAGGACAACTTCTAGTATCTGGCATGATTGGCAGTGAGGAAAAACCAAAATTAGTTTCAGCTACCGGGGAAGTTTGGGGGATTACTTGGTACAATACAAAAGTGGAATTCCCTTTAAATTCAAATTTTAAAGTATATACTGGACAGGAAATTAGAAGACATTATCTCGTTTTTGGCAAATTATCTTTACGTTTATGGGGATTTAAAAGCGTAGACTTTAAACAATATGAAACTGAAACAATCGACCATGATTTGTTTTTTTTAGGATGGAAACTTCCAATCGTTTATTCTGAAAGAACAATTAGAGAAAATGAACAAATGCCCCGTTCTTTGACAAAGGAAGAAGCGATTGAAGAGGCGAAAGAATTAGCAAGAAGTGATTTGGAGAATAATATTCCTCCTGAGGCTCGAGTAGATGGTGAATATATTTTGCAACAAGAAGTTGACAATGGTAAAGTTAAACTATCCATAAATTTTCAAGTGGTTGAAAATATTGCGGAGGAAAGACCAATCATTCAAGGAGACTAGCGAATGTCAGCAGAATTAACTACAGCAAAAATTGAAATCGAAAATCAGGACGAGGCATTTGTCTTGTTTGGAAATGCAGACGTCAATTTAAAATTACTTGAAGAACAATTTAAAGTAACAATTGTGACAAGAGGAGAAACTGTAAATTTATCTGGGGAAGCATCAGCTATTGAACGGGCAACAGAAACGATTAAGCAACTCTTAATTGTAATCCGCAGAGGAATTCATATTAGTGAGAGAGATGTTGCCTATGCTGCAAAAATGGCTAAACAAAATCGAATTGAATATTTTTCAGAACTATTTGAGGAAGAAATTGCCCGAAATACGAAAGGGAAGGCAATACGAGTTAAAACGTTAGGACAACGTCACTATATCGATGCTATTCGAAAGCAAGATCTTGTATTTGGGATTGGTCCAGCTGGAACAGGGAAAACGTATCTTGCAGTTGTAATGGCTGTGAATGCTTTAAAAAACAATAAAGTAAATAAAATCATACTCACACGTCCAGCTATTGAAGCTGGAGAAAGCCTCGGCTTTTTACCTGGTGACTTAAAAGAAAAAGTAGATCCATATTTACGACCGCTTTATGATTCATTACATGATGTTTTAGGTGCAGAACATACCCAGAGACTGATTGATCGTGAAACAATTGAAATCGCACCCCTTGCTTATATGAGGGGGAGAACCTTGGATGACGCCTTCGTTATTTTGGATGAAGCCCAAAACACAACTCAAGCTCAAATGAAAATGTTTTTAACACGGCTGGGCATTGGATCAAAAATGGTCATAACTGGAGATTCCACACAAGTAGATCTACCAAAAGGTGTGAAATCGGGATTAATGGCTGCGGAACTTATATTACATGGAGTCCCGGGAATCTCGTTTATTCATCTTAATCAAACCGATGTTGTTAGACATCCACTTGTCGGCCGCATTATTGAGGCTTTCGAAGGACATGATACCTTACATGATTGATATATTTGCTAACCCCGTCAGAAAAAAACGGGGTTTTTAACTTTTAAGGAACTTTTTATTATTACTTTCGTCTTATTATATATACTGGAATACTCATTTTAGTAGCAATTACAAAATTCGAGTGTTTTCGCTTAATAAAACTGTTATTATTTTAGTATAATGCTGAATTTAATCGGCGATAACAGGGTATGGAGGATTTTATGGACTTTCAAGCATATATTAGCAAAATCCGAACGTTCCTAAGCTATAAGGTATTTACAACTCTTATTTATTGTATACTTGGGTTATTGCTCTTCGTTATTTTATTTCATAATGTTAAGCCTGAAACATATGATATTGAACTATTTTCAGTTGCTGATAAAACAATCCGATCCCCCAAGACAGTAGAGGATGAAATCAAGACGTCAGAAGCTAGGGAAAATGCTGCTGATCAAATTGATAAAGTATATGTATTTAAAAAAGAAATGGCTCAAAATAGAGTATCATTAATTACTTCTATATTTGATTTTGTAAAGGATACGAATTATGAATCTCATAAAGTGGTGGATGAAAATTCATCAGAAATTAAGAATGAAGAAGCGGCCATAACTCTACAAACTAGGTTAAAACAACTTAAAACGAGGCTTACTGAAAATGTCTCAGAAGACATTACAAATTCAATATCAGACCAAATTTTTATGACATTATTGCAAACAGAAGGAGCAGAGTTACAAAACACAAAAGATATTGTTGTTCAGAATGTGGAATCTGTCATGAATGATAAGATACGTGAAGATGGTGTCGAAGCAGCTAGGAAGTTAGTTGCAGATTACATTAAAATGTCAGGACTGTCAGATGAATTGAAAAATGTCGCGATCGATTTAGGTAAGTATGCAATCATTCCAAATGATTTATACGATCCTGTTCTTACCGATGATAGAAAAAAACAAGCTAAGGAAGATGTCGAACCAGTAAAAATTTTACAAGGACAAATCATCGTTCAAGAAGGGCATTTAATTGATAGAGAGACATATCGTCAGCTTGAAATGCTAGGTTTGTTAAAAAGCAATCCGACAATAAAACCTCTCATAGGTTTAGGGATTTTTGTTATATTAGCAATTGGTTCAATATATATGTATTTTTCTAGATTGGCTACAACAGAGGATAAAAAGCAAAATTACTTATTGTTAGCAAGCTTAATTTTTATCTGTTCCATTATCATTATGAAAATTATCGGGTTAATGGAAAACGCTAATTTAAATAAAATAGCCTATATTTTTCCGGCTGCTATGGCACCAATGTTAATTAAAACAATGATCAATGAGAGATTGGCTCTTATTATGACCATACTAATAGCATCATGTGGCAGCATTGTTTTCCATGATGGGATATCGAATACGATCGATATCGAAGTTGCAGTTTATATTTTATTTAGTGGTTTAGCTGGGGTATTATTTGTTTCTTCCCGAAATGAAAGAAGTCATATACTACGAGCAGGTTTATTAGTTTCATGTATTAATCTTTTGCTTATCTTTTTCTTATTATTAATTGGAGGCGGACAGTTTACAATTACGGAATATCTTTATTTTGGATTATTTTCAGTTGTATCTGGAATTCTTTCATCTGTTTTTACAATCGGTCTTCTTCCTTTCTTTGAAGCAGGTTTTGGGATTCTGTCGACAATGAGATTAATCGAGTTATCAAATCCAAACCATCCTTTATTGAAAAAGCTTTTGACCGAAACGCCTGGAACTTATCATCATAGTGTAATGGTAGCGAATTTAGCGGAAGCAGCTTGTGAAGCAATAGGAGCAAATGGCTTATTAGCTAGAGTGGGATGTTATTATCACGATGTTGGTAAAACAAAAAGACCTCCATTTTTTATTGAAAATCAAATGAATATAGAAAATCCGCATGACCGTCTTCCACCTGAAACAAGTAAGGATATCATTATCTCTCATGCTACAGATGGAGCAAAGGAATTAAGAAAGCATAAATTGCCTAGAGAAATTGTTGATATTGCAGAACAGCATCATGGAACAAGTTTGTTAAAGTTTTTTTATTACAAAGCGAAAAAATTGGATGAAAATACTCCGGAAAGTGAATATCGCTACCCTGGGCCAAAGCCACAGACTAAAGAAGCGGCAGTTATAAGTCTTGCGGATAGTGTAGAGGCCGCTGTTAGGTCTATGGCTAACCCAACACCAAGCGAGATTCGATTACTAGTTCATAATATTGCACAAGATAAAATCTTGGATGGCCAATTTAATGAATGTAATCTTACCTTAAAAGAAATTGAGCTTGTGAAGAAACGATTTTGTGAAACATTAAATGGAATATTTCACTCTCGCATTGAATACCCAGATTTAAAACAACAGAAGGTGATCGGCAGTGACACTGCAAATTGATTTAATTGATGAAAATAACAAATTGTTGGATTCGGATAAGGAATTACTTGAGAACTTATTAAACTATGCAGCAAAAGAAGAGAATGTCGAGGATGGAACAGAGTTATCTATAATGATTGTGTCTAATAAAGAGATTCAAAAAATTAATAAGGAATATCGTGGGAAAGATTATGCCACAGATGTGATATCGTTTGCGATGGAAGAACTAGGTGAAGATGAACCGGAAATTATTGGAGCCGATATGCCGCGAATGCTTGGTGATATTATTATTTCACTTGAAAAAGCAGAAGAACAAGCAAAAGAATACGGTCATTCCTTCTCGAGAGAACTAGGGTTTTTAACAATTCACGGGTTTCTTCATTTACTTGGATATGATCATATTGAAGAAGAAGATGAAAAGAAGATGTTTAAGAGACAAAATGAACTACTAGAAGGTTACGGCCTTGAAAGATAAAGGGAGATTTTCAATTGTAAGGATTTTCTGTGCCTTCAAATATGCAATACAAGGGATTATCTATGCATCTAAAGTTGAAAAAAACTTTCAGATTCATATCATCTTTGCTTTCGTTGTAAGTGTACTATCAATTATTTTAAAAATCGATAAAATAGAATGGTTATTTATTATCATTTCCATATTTGGAGTATTATCACTAGAACTTATTAACTCAGCACTTGAGAGGGCCGTTGATATAGCAACTCAAGATATTAAACCATTGGCAAAGCAAGCAAAAGATCTAGCTGCAGCTGCAGTTCTTGTTTATGCCATTATGTCCGTAATAATAGGCATTGTTATATTGGGACCGAAAATGCTAAGTTTATTTTTTGACTAGTTCTATCTTGTTATAAGTTTAATTAAATTTTTTTCAACGTTGATTGGAGAGATAGGAGCAAGACTCCTGCGTAAAAAACGAAATACGTGGCGCTCGGCAACATCAAACGCTAAGCAGGTTAACGCACTTGTTAACTACTTGCAATAAAGACTCGTGGCAAAAAAGATTACCCCTGTAATATTAAAAAACTACCGGGTGGAGAACATTTTTTTTCGCCACTGTTCAAGCGACTTCCGCAATACAGGACCAAGAAAAGTGAGTGCCTAAATAGGAAATTAACATTCATATTTAATAAGCCTAACATAAAGCTGCCTTTTTATGAGGTAGCTTTTTGAGTTTCAGCAATTTGAACTTGACCGAGTAGTAAGTTAAAATGATTGCACGGTTAATGTTACAAAACGATTAAATATTAAATTTTGAAAAAATTCATGCTAAGATTTCACTTTTTTTTAGGAATTTGTAGTAAAATATATGTATGAAAGTCGGGGAGAACAAAATGAATCAAGAACAACTTGTGCATGAAGCAATTAAAGCGAAAGATAAAGCGTATGTCCCATATTCTCACTTTCCTGTTGGAGCGGCATTACTTACAAAGGATGGTAAGGTTTATCATGGTTGCAATATTGAGAATGCTGCTTACAGTGTTGTAAACTGTGCCGAAAGGACGGCGATATTTAAAGCAGTCTCAGAAGGTGATAAGGATTTTACAATGTTAGCTGTAATAGCAGATACTGAAAGACCAGTCCCTCCATGCGGTGCATGTCGTCAAGTAATTGCAGAATTATGCCCAAAAAACATGAAAGTGGTTTTGGCTAACAGAAAAGGGGATATTAAAGAATTAACCGTAGAAGAATTATTGCCCTTTGCATTTTCACCGGAGGATTTACATGAATAATCAATTGCAAAAGAATAATCAGTACAAATCAGGTTTTATTTCCATAATAGGTAGGCCAAATGTTGGGAAGTCCACATTTCTAAATCAAGTGATTGGACAAAAAATTGCCATTATGAGTGATAAACCGCAAACTACAAGAAATAAAGTTCAAGGCGTTTTAACGACTAATGATTCTCAAATGATTTTTATTGATACACCAGGAATCCATAAGCCAAAGCATAAGTTAGGCGATTTTATGATGAAAATAGCCATCAATACATTAAAGGAAGTCGATCTGATTTTATGTATGATTAATGCGGATGAAGGCTTTGGCCGTGGGGATGAATTTATAATTGAAAAATTAAAGGATGTCCGTACTCCGGTATTTTTGGTTATTAATAAAATCGATCTTATTCAACCTGATACTCTTCTTTCGATTATCGATCAATATAAGGAAATGTATAATTTCAAAGAAATTATTCCAATTTCTGCTCTTGAAGGAAATAATATTGATAGACTTTTACTTCAAATTAAACAATATTTACCAGAAGGTCCTCAATATTACCCGGAAGATCAAATTACCGATCATCCCGAACGATTTATCGTTTCCGAGTTAATTAGAGAGAAAGCGCTTCATTTAACGAGAGAGGAAGTACCCCATTCAATCGCAGTACTGATTGATAAAATGGAGCATAAACAAAACCAAGATGTTATTCATGTAATGGCAACCATCATTGTTGAACGTGATTCCCAAAAAGGGATTGTTATCGGTAAGCAAGGTAAAATGCTTAAGGAAATAGGGCAACGGGCACGAGTGGATATTGAAAATTTACTTGGAACAAAAGTATTTCTGGAATTATGGGTGAAAGTTCAAAAAGATTGGAGAAATAAAGCTTTTCACCTAAGAGATTATGGATTTAAAGAGGATGAATATTAATACTCTTTCCAAAAATATATTGGGTATTTTAACAAATTTTATTTAGTATTACCTTTGTTTTAAGTGAGAAAATATTATTAGAAAATATTTAACTACTTTGAAAGGCGGGATTAACATGTATGAATTCACGTGGAAAGTTTTTAAAGAGACAGGTAATGTTGATACGTACTTGATTCTAAAGGAACTTGAAAAAGAAGAGCATATGAATATTCTGCCGCATATGGAAAATTCGGATGAAATAGATTACCCAATTACGTAAGGTCATATTTTTCAGCCCCGAATTCGAAAGGGGACATGAATAGATGGTAGAAAAATACGAAGGAATAGTCATAAAGACTATTGATTATGGTGAATCCAATAAAATAGTTACAATTTTTACACGAGAAGCTGGGAAAATTGCGGGAATGGCAAGGGGCGCAAAGAAAACCAATAGCCGCCTTGCTGGTCCCACCCAGCTTTTTTCATATGGATATTTCATGATTTATGGCAATCGTGGGATGGGAGCATTGCAGCAAGCAGAATTAATATCTTCACTACGAGCAATTAGGGAGGATATTTTTAAGACAGCTTATGCCACTTATATCGTTGAATTAATTGATAAAGCAACTGGTGAGAAAGAGCGAAATCCTTTTTTATTTGAATTATTGCATCAAACTATGCAATACATTAATGAGGAATATGATCCCGATATTGTCACCAATATTTTTGAGATGAAAATGCTCAACGTTTTAGGTTTATATCCGGAAATGAATAGATGTGCTGTATGTGGAAATACTGAGGCTCAGTTTGGTTTCTCCATAAAAGAAAATGGATTAATTTGTCATGAGTGTTTCGAAAAGGATCCACATTTCTTTCCATTATCACAAACTTCCGTAAAGTTGCTGCGTTTATTTTATTTTTTTGATATCCATCGACTCGGCTCCATTTCTGTTAAGCCCGAAACAAAAAAAGAATTAAAGAATGTCATTTCGCTATATTATGATGAGTATTCTGGATTGAATTTGAAATCAAAACGTTTTCTGGACCAACTTGATAAATTAAAAGATCAAATATAGTGAAAAGGTATTTGACATTTCGACTAATATCAGCTATTTTTTTGTATAAGACTAAATTTATAATGTGTTGCTGAGAAAGAAAGAAGTAATTAATGACACTCCTTATTTAAGCGAATCCGGGATGGTGCGAGCCGGTTTATGGACATTAGTGAAGGCATTCTGGAGCAACTTTATTGAAAGATGGCCGTTAAATTGCGGCAAATAGGGTGGAACCGCGGGTTAACTCTCGTCCCTATGCTTTTGTATAGCATAGGGACGAGAGTTTTTTATATTGATAAGAAAGGAAGATTTATATGAATATACAAGAAATGATTTTAGCTTTACAAAAGCACTGGTCTGATTATGGTTGTATATTAATGCAGGCATATGATGTTGAAAAAGGTGCAGGTACAATGAGCCCATATACTTTTTTACGAGCAATTGGGCCGGAGCCTTGGAATGTAGCCTATGTAGAGCCATCTAGAAGACCAGCAGATGGACGTTACGGCGAAAATCCTAATCGTTTGTATCAACATCACCAATTTCAAGTTATTATGAAACCTTCGCCAGACAATATTCAAGAGATGTATTTAGATTCATTAAAAGCACTTGGAATTGATCCTTTAGAGCACGATATCCGTTTTGTAGAAGATAACTGGGAAAATCCGTCTCTAGGTTGTGCTGGACTTGGCTGGGAAGTTTGGTTGGACGGTATGGAAGTAACTCAATTTACTTATTTTCAACAAGTTGGTGGTCTTGAATGTAAACCTGTATCTGTTGAACTTACTTATGGAATTGAGAGACTGGCATCGTATATACAAGAAAAAGAAAATGTATTTGATCTGGAATGGACAAACGGATTTACAGTAAGGGATATTTTTTATCAACCAGAATATGAACATTCAAAATATGCATTTGAGACCTCCAATCAAGAAATGCTTTTTAATCTTTTTCATACTTATGAGGCTGAGGCAAAAAAACAAATGGAATTAGGTCTTGTTCATCCGGCATACGATTATATTTTGAAGTGCTCGCATGTGTTTAATCTTTTAGATGCTAAAGGTGCGATTTCTGTTACAGAGCGAACAGCTTATATTGGACGAATGAGAAGTATGGCTCGACAAGTGGCCAAAACGTTTTACGAGGAAAGGGAAAAGCTTGGATTCCCAATATTAAATAATTCCCAAAAGGAGGAGACCTCCGAAAATGAGTAATAGAGATTTATTATTAGAGATCGGCATAGAAGAGATGCCAGCGCGATTTATTAATAATGCAATTCGTGAACTGAGTGAAAAACTTGAAAGTTGGTTTGAAGAAAATAAGCTTAAGTTTACAGAAATGAAGTTATTTTCAACTCCAAGAAGATTGGCAGTCGTTGTAAAAGATGTTGCAACTGCCCAAAGCGATACTGAAGAAGAGGTTAAAGGTCCGGCTAAAAAGATCCTCATTGACTCAGAGGGTAACTGGTCAAAAGCAGCTTTAGGATTCACGAAGTCCAATGGAATAACAGTAGAAGATATTTATTTTAAAGAAATTAAAGGTGTGGAATATGCACACGCTACTAAATTTGTAAAAGGTGAAGAAACGATCCAGTTATTACCACAGCTTGCTAACGTAATATCGTCACTTCATTTTCCCAATAGTATGCGTTGGGGAAGTGAAAATTTACGTTTCTTACGACCGATAAGATGGTTAGTAGCCTTATTTGGAAATGAAACAGTTTCAATTGAAATTGCCGGAGTTAAAGCAAGTAATATCACACATGGTCATCGATTTTTAGGTGAAACAATACCATTGATTGCACCAAACGATTATGAAAAAGTTTTGCTTGGCCAATTTGTGCTTGCGAAATATGAAGAAAGAAAAGAAGCGATCCAAGAACAGATCAACAGACTTGAAGATGAACAAAATTGGATCATACCAGTAGATGAGGAGCTTTTGGAGGAAGTAACAAATTTAGTTGAATACCCTACAGTTTTTTTTGGAACGTTCAATAAAGATTTTTTAAATCTTCCTGAAGAAGTACTTATTACTTCCATGAAATCACATCAGCGATACTTTCCTGTGAAAAACAAGAGTGGAAAATTACTTCCATACTTTGTTGCAGTAAGAAATGGAGATCATCGTCATATTGACACAGTAGCAAAAGGAAATGAAAAAGTTTTAAGAGCTAGGCTGTCTGATGCTGATTTCTTCTACCAAGAAGATCAAAAGATACCTATCGATCATAATTTGCAAAAGTTAGAATCAATTGTTTACCATGAAAAAATTGGAACATTGGCTGAAAAGGTAAAAAGAATTAGAAAGATAACAGAAGAAATTGGGCATTTGGTTTCTTTAACAGATCAAGAATTAAAAATAGCAGATCGTGCAGCGGAAATTTGCAAATTTGATCTTGTAACAAACATGGTCAATGAATTTCCTGAATTGCAAGGTGTCATGGGTGAAAAATATGCACTACAACAAGGTGAACTTCCAGGAGTTGCGAAAGCAATTCAGGAGCATTACAAACCAAGACACGCAGAAGACAGTGTTCCTCAAACTACTATTGGATCAATTGTAAGCATGGCAGATAAGTTAGATTCCATAGTCTCATCTTTTGCAATTGGTTTAATTCCAACAGGTTCACAAGACCCATATGCATTAAGAAGACAAGCATCAGGCATCATTCAAATTTTACTTGAAAAGGAATGGAATATTTCCCTCAATGAGTTATTGAAAAAAGTTATAGTCATTGAAAAAGGTGATCTTGATGATGAGCTGTATCAGCAACTGGAAACCTTCTTTAAATTAAGAATTCAACATGTACTAGAAGAAAAAGAAATTCGCTATGATCTTATCGAAGCGGTATTAGGTGGAGAATTTAATAGTGTGAAGAATATCGTTGATCGTGCGGAAACATTGCAGTCAAGAAAAGATCAAGCGTCATTTAAAGGTACGATTGAGTCTCTTTCACGAGTATTAAATATTGCTGGAAAAGCAGAATTATATGGCGAAATCAATCCAGATTTGTTTGAAAATGATTATGAAGCAAATCTATATGAACAGTGGAAACAGTTACTTAATTATTTCGAAACAACAGCATCAAGTAGAGAACGATTTGACGCAATATCATCATTAGAAACAGCAATTTCAACTTATTTCGATCACACAATGGTAATGGCAGAACAAGAAGAGATAAAAAGAAATCGCCTTACTCAAATGAGAGAATTGGCAAAGCTTATTGGGGCATATGCATCCATGAATGTTATTGTAGTTAAGTAAAAACAGCAAAAGCGCCTAACTCGTTAATGTAAAAACTTCTTATCCTTTGACTGAGATACAGGAATCACTGCAAGCCCAAAAGGCGATAAATTATAGAGAGGTGCAAAGGATAGAGTTTTTGCTAGTCGGCTGCTTTAGCTAGCTATTGTGAAAAGGACTTGTGCACGAGAGCACAGGTCCGGTTCTATATTGGTGGTGAGTACAATCGAATTAACCATTAGACAGGAAAAAATATTAGAAATTGTCAAAGATTTTGGACCAATCACAGGGGAATGTATAGCGGAAAAGCTTGACTTGACCCGTGCTACGTTAAGGCCAGATTTAGCAATTTTAACAATGACTGGATTTCTTGATGCCAGACCAAGAGTCGGATACTTTTATACAGGGAAAACGAGCAATCAATTCTTAGCAGAAAAGCTTAAAATAATGCTTGTTGACGGTCATGAATCTACACCCGTTGTCATAAATGAAAATGTGTCAGTTTATGATGCGATTATAAAAGTATTTTCAGAAGATGTTGGGACGCTTTTCGTTATTGATGCAAATTCTCATCTAGTAGGAGTTTTGTCAAGAAAAGACTTATTAAGGGCCAGTATAGGTCAACAAAAGCTAACTGCACTCCCTGTAAATATAATTATGACAAGAATGCCAAATATAACGATGTGCCAAAAGGATGATTTATTAATTGAAGTTGCAAAGAAATTAATTAATGCACAAATTGATGCTATACCTGTAGTAAATAAAACTACAAATGGATTTGAAGTGGTTGGAAGAATAACAAAAACAAATATTACAAGAGTTCTGGTTAAATTAGCTGAGACGGATGGATAACTTTTTAGAAAGGATAAAAAAATGGCAGAACCTATTATTTATGTCGTTTCGGACTCTGTTGGGGAGACCGCTGAGCTCGTTACTAAAGCAGCCATGAGTCAATTTAATGGATCTAACGCACTTATAAAACGTATTCCATATGTGGAAGAACTGAGTCATATTGATGAAATAATTTCGTCAGCTAAGAAAGATCATGGAATGATTGTATATACTCTAGTGAAACCCGAAATAAGAGGATACATGAAAACAATGACTGAATTGCATGATGTCAATGCCATTGATATCATGGGTCCACTTATGGATACGTTTGAAAAAACGTTTGAAAACGCACCGTTGAATAAACCAGGATTAGTAAGAAAGTTAGATGAAGATTATTTTAAACGAGTTGAGGCAATAGAATTTGCGGTAAAATACGATGACGGTCGTGATCCTAGAGGATTATTAAGAGCTGATATTATATTAATTGGTGTTTCACGTACATCGAAAACGCCGTTATCACAATATCTCGCATTAAAAAGTTACAAGGTTGCCAATGTTCCGGTAGTTCCTGAAATCGATCCACCAAAAGAGTTATTTACAGTAGATCCAAAAAGGTGCATTGGTCTTAAAATCAGTCCAGAAAAATTAAATCATATACGAAGAGAAAGGCTCATTTCTCTTGGACTTGACGATACAGCAAGCTATGCAAATATTGAAAGAATAAAAAGAGAAATTGAATATTTTGATACGATTGCCAATAAATTGAATTGCAAAGTAATTGATGTAACAAATAAAGCAGTTGAGGAAACCGCCAATCTCATAATAAATTTCATGCAAAGGACTAGAGCATAAGCGAATGTCTAATAGCGGTGGATAATGAGAGAAAGGTAAAGACACAACTTTTGTTGTGTTTTTACTATTTTTTAATGGAAAAAAAAGAAAAGATAAGATATAATAAAAAATTGTGTTTGAAAATACAAAAAAAGGTTTAGACTTGGTATTTCGGGAATAAACTAATTATTGTTTAAACATATAAATGTTATAAAAGAAAAAACGACATAATTCCTTAAAGACTTTTCAAAGAAAGAAGGAATCACAGGAGTGATGTAGAATTATAATTAATAACCGCATAACAAGCACAATTTACGTGGATGCGGATGCATGTCCTGTTAAATTCGAAATTGCTTTAATTGCCAAAGAGTATATGGTGCATGTTCGTTTCATCGCTTCTTATGATCATTTATCGAATCGGAAGGGAGCAAGTGGTGAGTGGATTTATGTAGATCCCGGAAAAGATTCTGTGGATATTTATATAATGAATCATATTAAACGCAATGATCTACTCATTTCACAAGATATTGGTCTTGCTAGTCTCGCCTTAGCAAAAGGAGTTTATGCACTTTCGCCTAGGGGAACGGAATATAAGGAAGAATCGATACAGACAGCACTAAATTTTCGCTATTTGGCTGCTAAGGAAAGAGAGCGCGGACATTACGGCAAGGGGCCTAAACCATTTACATTACAGGACCGCCGTAATTTTGAACAATCTTTGCGAAGTTTTTTGTCGAAATTTGAAGGAGTTTAAATAAAAGTGTCGAATAAGATAAGTTAGATTTTTAAAAATGGGGATGTTTTTTTTGGCAATTAGAATTCCTGAAGAGAAAATCAATGAAATCAAGCAGTCAGTTGATATTGTTGATGTAGTGAGTGACTACGTCCAGTTAAAGAAACAAGGACGAAATTACTTTGGTTTATGTCCTTTTCACGGAGAGAACACGCCATCGTTTTCTGTATCCACGGAAAAACAGATTTTTCACTGTTTTGGCTGTGGTGCGGGAGGGAATGTCTTCACTTTTCTATCGGAAGTTGAAGGAATTTCTTTTCAGGAAGCAGCTGAAAGAATCGCAAAAAGAGGTAATATTGAACTTGATATCGAAATAACTAAAGACCATATACACCAACAACTTCCAAAAGAACATTCCTTAATGATAGAAGCACATGAATTACTTGCTAAATTTTATCATCATTTACTTATGAACACGAATGAAGGGTCCGGAGCTCTAGACTATTTATTAAAAAGGGGTTTTACTAAGGAAAGCATCCAAAAATTTAAAGTTGGATATTCTTTGCCTGACTGGGATTTTGCAGTAAAATTCTTAGAAAATCGTGGCTATTCTCATGACTTAATGGAAAAAGCTGGGCTGCTAAGTGTACGTGAAAAAGATGGTTCTTATTTTGATCGTTTCCGAGATAGGATAATGTTTCCCCTTCACGACTCAAAAGGTAGGATTGTAGCTTTTTCTGCTCGTGCACTAACAGAAGAAAACCAACCTAAATACTTAAATACTCCTGAAACTATCCTTTTTAATAAAAGCTCATTATTGTATAACTACCACGAAGCGAGAAGCCATATTCGGCGGCAAGGAAATGTGGTATTATTTGAAGGCTTTGCAGATGTAATATCTGCAGATTCTGCTGATGTTAAAAATGGTGTTGCCGTGATGGGAACTGCTTTAACAGACAAACACATACACCTATTAAATAGGTTGACTAACGCAGTTACACTTTGTTTTGATTCAGATTCCGCAGGTGCGGAAGCTGCATTTCGTTCCGGACAAATGCTTATAAAGTATGGTATTGATACTAATGTTGTTATATTGCCAGACAAACTAGATCCTGATGACTACATTCGCAAATATGGGCCAGATAAATTTCGTGAACATGTAATAGGGAATGCTCAAACATGGATGGCATATAAGCTTCATTATTTTCGCAAAGGGAAAAATCTCCAAAATGAAGGAGAAAAGCTTAGTTATATCGAAAGAGCATTAATAGAAATCAGTAAGCTTGAAAACGCGGTAGAACGTGATTTATATTTACGGCAGTTATCGGAAGAATTTTCTTTATCACTCGAAGCTCTCGTTGAACAGCTATCACAGATGAATATTTCGAGCGAAAACACTCAACAGAGAAACCATATTCAGAGCCATATAAATCAGAAAAATATTCCTCAACCAAAGAAGGCACATACGCCTTTGAAGGCTCATTTGGTAGCAGAGCGTCAATTAATTGCCAGAATGCTCCGTGACGAGGATCTGGCATACCGAATAATCGAGATGTTAGGTGAAGCCACCTTTCATATAGATGAACATCAGGCAATATTAACATACTTATTTGGATATTATGAAGAAGGTAATAGTCCTGATCCAAGTCTTTTCTTAAATTATTTACCAGATAAAAAACTTCGGGCTATTGTATCTGAAATCGAAATGTTGGCAATAAATCATGAATATAGTGAAAAAGAATTAAATGATTACGTTAGTCATGTGTTGAAACACCCTAAGTTGTTAATGATAAAGGAAAAGCAAGCTGAACAAAAGGCTGCAGAACGAAAAAATGATTTCGCAAAAGCAGTAGAAATAGCTAAAGAAATTATTGAACTTCGCAGATCATTGTAATAAAAATATTTTTATTATGTAATACTTTGTAATTGTGCAAATGTTGGAAGGAGGAGGACGCATGGCTGAAAAATCAGCACGTTCCAATGATACAGATCTTGAGTTAACCCTCGATCAGGCAAAAGAACAATTAGCGGAACAAGGAAAAAAACGCGGTACCTTAACATATGAAAGAATTGCAGAAAAGTTATCCCATTTTGATTTGGATTCTCACCAAATGGATGAATTTTATGAGCACTTAACTGATCAGGGTATAGAGTTGCTTGAAGAAGCAGATGAAGATGGTGATGAATCAATTCCAGCTCCATCTCAGAAAGATGAAGAAGAATTTGATTTAAATGATTTAAGCGTGCCTCCAGGGGTGAAAATTAATGACCCAGTTCGAATGTATTTAAAAGAAATCGGACGAGTAGATCTATTATCGGCCCAAGAAGAAATTGAATTGGCTAAGAGGATTGAAAAAGGTGACGAAGAAGCTAAAAAAAGGCTTGCAGAAGCAAATTTAAGGCTTGTAGTCAGCATCGCGAAACGCTATGTGGGGCGTGGAATGTTGTTCCTAGACTTAATTCAAGAAGGAAATATGGGGCTCATTAAAGCAGTTGAGAAATTTGACTATGATAAAGGGTTTAAATTCAGTACGTATGCCACATGGTGGATTCGTCAGGCTATAACTCGCGCTATTGCGGATCAGGCTCGTACAATTCGTATTCCTGTTCATATGGTCGAAACAATCAATAAATTGATTCGTGTTCAACGTCAATTACTCCAAGACTTAGGTCGTGAACCATCTCCTGAAGAAATTGCTGAAGAAATGGATCTAACTCCTGAAAAAGTTCGTGAAATTTTAAAAATCGCTCAAGAGCCTGTTTCATTGGAAACGCCAATTGGGGAAGAGGATGATTCCCATTTAGGCGATTTCATCGAAGACCAGGAAGCTACTTCACCATCTGAACACGCTGCATATGAGCTACTTAAAGAACAACTAGAGGACGTTCTGGATACTTTGACTGACAGAGAGGAAAATGTACTTCGCCTCCGTTTTGGACTTGACGATGGGCGAACACGCACTCTAGAAGAAGTAGGAAAAGTGTTTGGCGTTACAAGAGAAAGAATTAGACAGATAGAAGCAAAAGCACTAAGAAAACTTCGCCATCCAAGTAGAAGTAAAAGACTTAAAGACTTTTTAGAATAAAATTGATTTCAGTTTACTTCTGGCTTCAGAAGTAAACTTTTTTCTTATTTAACTTGGTAAAGCTTTGTAATAGGACATTTTTAAAAAAACAGTTCCTGCTTAGGATGTGTTGCCTATGGATGACAAAAGAAAAAAGATAATTTTAAAAGA
This sequence comes from Lederbergia wuyishanensis, assembly GCF_022900255.1. Lineage (GTDB taxonomy): Bacteria > Bacillota > Bacilli > Bacillales > Bacillaceae_C > Lederbergia > Lederbergia wuyishanensis. Next base: position 1,042,226 of record NZ_JALIRM010000001.1, on the reverse strand, counting down.
AATTACTTTCTGGAAACAGAACAAAATGCTTCCCGAACATTATTGTAATTACTTAATTGCTTTATATACTGAAGGTGAAGAGCAATTACAAGAAAAAATGATCAAGAGAAAAAAACATTTAAACATGGAAATCTTTTTTAGTTTCTTATTTTTATCGATGATTGGAATATCGATTGTAATTACATATATTACAGATGTTTCTTTCGGAATGCAAACGCTTTTTTTGTCGTTTTTCTTTTTTTTACTAATCATTTCATTTTTTATTTTTAGAAAAAATAAAAAAAACCTTTTACTTATTTTTATTACAGGAGCATTTTTATTCCTTTTGTATTCCGTTCAAATAAATGATACATACTTTTCCTCAAATAAAAAAAGTCTATATATTTTAATACTGGTAAATTGCGTCACTTGGCTGTTAGGTGGTTTATGGCGGAGGCAACTTTTTTTTATTATAGCTGGTACAATAGCGGTTGGCACTTTGATTATTTTTATGTTCATCTGGTGAAAAGTTCTTATTTCTTTTTGTCAAGAATATGTTGAAGATAAGATCTCACCTTACTTCAATTGATAAATTCGTATAGCGCAAGTAGCCATAGACGAGCTAACTTCTTTTGTCCTTTGCTTATGAGCGAGGCGGTAAAAGCTAATTATTTTACCTTTATCTTAGTCGAAGGTAAAAGAAGATCGTCGGCCAATAATTGCCATTCCTTATATCTTGGTAGACAGTGTTGCAATATGTATGCCCATACGGAGAGGCAAGGCATTTGCGCTTTTAGAGGAGGCTTGGCAAATGAATTTTGATTTATCACTTGAACAAATGATGATCAAAAAAACGATTCGTGAATTTGCTGAAGAGGAAGTTGCCCCAGGCTCAGTCGAAAGGGATCGAAATAAAAAGTTTCCTAGCGACATTATTACTAAGCTTTCTAATTTAGGAATTATGGGCTTGCCGTTTCCTGAAAAATATGGGGGATCTGGTGCAGATACAATAAGCTTTGCGATTGTTACGGAAGAATTAAGCAGAGCATGTGGTTCTACAGGTATTACATATTCTGCACATATTTCTCTTGGCGCAGCACCAATTTATTTATTTGGAACAGAAGATCAGAAAAAAAAATATTTAATACCACTCTGTACCGGAAAATCAATAGGTGCATTTGGTTTAACAGAGCCAAATGCAGGATCAGATGCTGGGGGTACTAATACTACGGCTATAAAGAAGGGTAATTCATATATTATTAATGGTAATAAATGTTTTATCACAAATGCCAGTTTTGCAAAATTTCTCGCATTGACTGCTATAACTGGAAAGAACAATGGAAAAAAGGACATTAGTGCCATCATTGTTCCTTCGGATACAAAAGGTTTTACAATTATTGATCAATATGAAAAAATGGGTCTGAATGCTTCTAATACAACCGAATTGGTGTTGGAAGATGTAATAGTACCAGAAGACAATCTTCTTGGAAGAGAAGGTGAGGGCTTTAAACAGTTCTTGCAAACTTTGGATGGCGGAAGAATCGGTATTGGTGCTATGGCCGTTGGAATTGCTCAGGCAGCCTTTGATAAGGCAATAGCGTATTCGAAAGAAAGAAAGCAATTTGGTAAAACATTAAATAAATTTCAAATTACACAATTTAAACTTGCTGATATGGCTATGAAGATTGAATTAGCAAGAAATATGGTTTATAAAGCTGCATGGCTTAAAGATCAAGGGAGAACTTTTTCTAAAGAAGCATCCATGTGCAAATTATATGCATCGGAAATTTGTATGGAAATCACTAGCCAAGCTGTTCAAATCCTTGGCGGATATGGATATATGAGAGAATATGAAGTTGAACGAATGATGAGAGATGCAAAACTTTTAGAAATAGGTGAAGGTACATCTGAAATTCAAAGAATGGTTATTGCAAGAGAAATAGGATGTTCGTAAGGAAATGTTTGTCCAAAATTCGAAAAAAGAATGAAATTTGAGTGCTAAGGCTTTCCCTTCTGACTTATTTCGAGTAAAATATAGATGTTTGTTGCATAATTGATATTATACGTAGTTCATACATAAGGAGGGTAAGTCATGAAACGTAATCCAATTGTTCCATATATTTTAATTATGGTTATGGGACTTGTTCTCGTATTTTTCCTTGGAATAAAAGGAATCGGTGACGCAAAAGAAATTGCGAAAGAAGCTGAAGGTGGCGGAGAAGAAGTGGCTGCAGAATTTAATCCTGAAGCCGCAAGTAAAACATGTATCGGATGTCATGGTGAAAACTTAGAAGGCGCTGGAGGCGCACCTTCACTTCACGGTACAGGTCTTTCTAAAGAAGAAATTGCCGACATTTTGACAAATGGTAAAGGAATGATGCCAAAAGGCTTAATTCCAGCTGAAAATGTTGATGAAATGGCAGAATGGGTATCGAATTTAAAATAATATTAGAAAAGCGGAAGGCGCCCAATCAGTCCGACCTCGAGAGGCTGGCGCCTGCAGCTAGACAATGAAAATTTCTTTAAAAGAGTTCTTTGCATTTTGCGAAGAACTCTTTTATCGTAATATAAGAGGTGGATTTCTTATGAACATAGAAAAACTATCAAAAAGGCTAGAAACCGTAACGTCTTTTATACAATCTGGAATGAGAATAGCCGACATTGGATCAGATCATGCATATTTGCCTTGTTATGCTGTGAAAAATGGTATAGCTAAATCTGCTATTGCAGGTGAAGTTGTAGAGGGCCCTTATCAGTCTGCTTTACAACAAGTGAGAAAGTCTGAATTAACAAAGAAAATTGATGTTAGAAAAGGAGATGGCCTTGCGGTTATTAGTCCGTCTGAAGTAGACTGTATAATTATTGCGGGAATGGGTGGTGCCTTAATAACCGATATTTTAGAAAGAGGCAAGGAAAAGTTGGATGGTGTAAAAAGATTGATACTCCAACCTAATATTGGAGCTGAAAGTATTCGTAAATGGCTATATGACCATGGTTGGCAGCTTGTTGATGAAAAAATAGTGGAAGAGGACGGAAAGTTTTATGAAATCCTTGTAGCCGATATAGGTAGTCCTTCCATTCCATACAAAGATTTCAAAAAAGAATTACTACTTGGCCCCTTTTTATTAAAAAATAAAAATGAAGCATTTATTAAAAAGTGGCAGTTAGAGCTAAAACAATGGAAAAACATATTAAAAGAACTAGATAAGGCTGAAGACAGCAATAAAATTACTTCTAAAAAAGAAGAAATTATGAATAAAATAGATATTGTCATGGAGGAGTTGAAATGAAAAAAATAAATGGTTTTGAATTCATCCAATTATTTGAAGAATTCGCACCAAAGGAATATGCGCTTGAAGGTGATCCGGTTGGCCTACAAATCGGTACGTTGAACAAACCTATACAAAATGTCATGATTGCGTTAGATGTTTTGGAAGATGTTGTTCTAGAAGCTATTGAAAAAAAGGTAGATTTGATCATAGCCCATCATCCGCTTATCTATCGTCCTTTGAAGAACATAAATACAAGTAATTCTAGTGGAAAAATCATAGAGTTACTCATCAAGCATGATATTACTGTATATGCTGCCCATACAAATCTGGATGTTGCCCCAGGTGGTGTTAACGATATGCTGGCCAATGCATTGGGGTTAAAAAATACATCTGTATTAGTACCTACATATTATGAAACGTTAAAAAAGCTTGCAGTATATGTACCAAAGGAAAATGAAGAGAATCTTCTTTCTGCATTAGGAAACGCTGGCGCCGGAGCGATCGGTGCATATAGTCATTGTTCTTTCTCGTCAGAAGGGATGGGAAGGTTTTTGCCAGGAGAAAATACGAATCCATACATTGGTGAAAAGGGAAAGTTGGAAACTGTACACGAAGTTAAAATAGAAACAGTTTTTCCGGTAAACAAGGAGAAAAAGATTGTTTCAGCAATGTTAAAAGCACATCCATATGAAGAACCTGCATATGATATATACGAATTATCACAAAAAGGGAAAGTGTTGGGATTAGGAAGAATAGGTGAATTAGAAAATCCACTGGATTTGCAGGAGTTTGCAGCTATTGTAAAAGAAGCGCTAGACTCACCAGGGGTACGAGTAGTTGGAAATTTGTATGATAAGATAAAAAAGGTTGCAGTCCTTGGAGGAGACGGAAATAAATACTATTCCGCTGCGAAATTTAGTGGGGCAGATGTCTATGTGACGGGTGACTTTTATTATCATACTGCTCACGATGCAATGAATATAGATCTTAATATAATCGATCCAGGGCATAACGTTGAAAAAATCATGAAAAAAGGAACAGTGGAAGTGCTTAAGAAGATGAGTGAGAATAGAAATTTTGAAGTATCGATTTTTCCTTCTGAAATCGATACGAATCCATTTACATTTTTGTGATAAAAACAACAAGGAGCTGAATTGTTCTTCATTCGGCTCCTTTCGTTATATTCCATTATTTTGCTGTTAATTTTGGATTCCTTACTTTAGGCAGAATTTTGTTTAACGGAACGTTATTTTCTTTTACCCAAGTTGATTTGTCAAACGGATTAAATTGTTCTATGAAATTAATAACTTCCCTAACTATTGGCGTTGGAGTTGAGGCGCCTGCAGTAACTGCTACTGTTTCTGCATCTTTTATCCAATCAATTTCAATTTCTGTGACATCCCCAATTCTGTACGCTTTCGTACCAGCTATTTCTTGAGAAACTTGAGCTAGGCGATTTGAATTATTACTCATAGGATCGCCAACAACAATTAGCACGTCAGCTTCCCCTGCCTGCTCCGCAACAGCCTCTTGTCGGACTTGGGTAGCAAGGCAAATTTCCTTATGTTTTTCAGCATGAGGATATTTTTCCTTTACTCTATCCATAATCGCCTGAACATCCCATTGGCTCATAGTTGTTTGGTTTGTGACAATTATTTTATCATTATTCACTTGTAATTCTTCTACATCATCCATTGTTTCAACAAGGTGGACGATATGTGGAGCTACTCCTACAGCACCTTCAGGCTCCGGATGCCCTTTCTTGCCAATATAAATGACATCATAGCCTTCTGCTTCTTTTTCTCTAATTAAATCATGTGTCCTTGTCACATCTGGACATGTGGCATCTATCGTAACAAGTCCCTTTTGTTTGGCAAGCTCCCTAACTTCTGGTGATACACCATGTGCTGTAAAAATAACTGTCCCACTATCGACCTTTTGCAAGATTTCTTTACGATTAGGACCATCTAATGTAATAATGCCATCTTCTTCGAAAGCATCCGTAACATGTTTATTATGAACAATCATGCCCAATATATAAATGGGACGCGGCAATGTTTTATCTAAAGCGGCATTGCGCGCAATAACCATTGCATCAACTACTCCGTAACAATAACCCCTTGGTGAAATTTTAATTAGTTTCATTTAAATCCTCCTGACTAGAGGCAACTTGCCTTAATCTATTGAACTCATAACTTTATTATATAGGACATCTATAAAAAAGCCAATGAATGGAGGATTTTATCAAAATTATGGAATATATAACTTTGGAATTGATTCTCCTTTTTTTCTTTTTGGTGCAGATTGATTTTCATGTTTCTTTTCTTCTTCGTCTGTACTTGAAATATTTACATTTGATTTTTTCGTTGATTCATTTTTAGATTTTGGTTGGTCATTTTTTGTTTCTTCTGAGTTTGTATTAGTATCCTCTGAATCGGATGATGGCATATCTTTAAATCCTTTGTAAAGCCTCCACATGGCTGGGAGATTTCTAACAATAGGACCATATTGTTGGACGAGTGGACCAATTTGCCTTGCAGTATTTAAAACTTGCTGTGTATTAGTTAAGAAACTATTAATTGACTGAGGATTTGTTAAGCCTTGTAGAAATGATGTTTGGCCGACTCCCCGTGAAAACATATTGGCAGCTTGCGGAGCTTGCGAAGCCATTGATCCACCTTGCCTTTGAAATAGCCTCGCCAAAAAATTTCCCCCACCCGCATTTTGGCCTAACTGAGGTGTCCTGCCCAATCCTCTTCCGAAAGCACCTGGTCCCATAGAAGGACCTCTGAACATAGGAGGTATTCCTCGTGGGGGAGGCATTCGATTACCCAACATAATAAATCTCACTCCCTTCTTACTCTTGATATAATATGCAGGAATAAGTTAAAAGTTTGGTTATTAGCCGTTATTCGATTGGAATGAACAGGCTAATGTCTAAAAAATGCTTGTCTTGCTTCAACTAACTAAATTGTACATGTCAACTTTATAGTTTATAATGGGTCGGAGGGATTTCTCTCTATGAAGGAGTGAAAGAAAATGGATAAAAATAATTTTACTCAATATAAATTTAAACCATTTATTAATACTGCAATTGAGGAACTCGGATTTCATAATCCGACTGAAATACAAAGAAAAATAATACCTGTAGTATTGAAAGGTGCTAGTGCAATCGGACAATCCCAAACAGGTACTGGTAAGACTCACTCATATCTTTTTCCGTTGCTTGAATCAATTAATTCAGGTATTCAGCAGGTGCAAGCTGTTATTACAGCTCCCACTAGAGAATTGGCTAATCAAATTTATCAAGAAATTTTGAAAATAGTGAAACATGATGAAGAAAACAAAATAACGGCTAGATGTTATATTGGCGGAACAGACAAAAAAAGAGATATCGAGAAATTAAAACAACAGCCACATGTTGTTGTAGGAACACCGGGACGCATTAACGATCTTATAAAAGAGCAAGCGCTGTTTGTCCATACTGCATCATTATTAGTTGTAGATGAAGCAGATCTAATGCTTGACATGGGATTTATTCACGATGTTGACCAAATTGCTGGGAAAATGCCAAAGAATTTGCAAATGCTCGTTTTTTCTGCGACAATTCCCGAAAAATTAAAACCTTTTTTAAAAAAATATATGGAAAATCCGGTCTTTGAACAGGTAGAACCACAACAATTATCCGCAAAAAACATTGAGCATATTTTAGTTCCTTTAAAAAGCAGAAGAAAAGTAGAATTAATATCGGATATATTACGTTCTTATAATCCTTACTTAGCAATTGTATTTGTTAACACAAAGGATATGGCAGATCAGGTTGCGGATCAGCTGCTAGAACGAGGTTTAAAAGTTGGGAGACTACATGGCGATATTAGTCCTCGTGAACGTAAAAGAGTAATGAAACAGATAAGAAACCTAGATTTTCAATATATTGTTGCCACTGATCTTGCTGCAAGGGGAATAGACATTGAAGGTGTCAGTCATATCATTAATTATGAACTACCTAGAGACCTAGATTTTTATATCCATCGAACAGGACGTACTGCGAGAGCAGGAAATAAAGGTCTAGCTATTACAATTTATGAACCAGCTGATGAGGAAGCACTAGTTCGTTTGGATAAAATGGGTATTGATTTTACCTATATGGACATTCATAAAGGAAATTGGGTAGAAATAGCTGAACGTAATCGTAGGAAAAACCGTACTAAAACAGTATCTGAAGAAGAAGTGAAAGCAAGACAACTTGTCAGAAAACCTCAAAAGGTTAAACCAGGATATAAAAAGAAAATGCAAGCGCAACGAGAGCAAATCAAGAGACGTGAAAGAAAAGTGAACAATAGAAATAAATAAAATTTAGAGGATTGGAGAGGGAAATATGTTAAAAATAGGTTCGCATGTATCTATGAGTGGAAAAAAAATGCTTTTAGCAGCAAGTGAAGAAGCAATTTCCTATGGGGGAAATACGTTCATGATATACACAGGCGCCCCCCAAAATACTCGGAGAAAGAAAGTAGAAGATTTAAATATTGAGGCAGGGCAACTCCATATGAAAGAAAATGGAATCGATGAAATTATTGTTCATGCTCCGTATATTATTAATATCGGAAATGCAGTGAATCCTGCCACATTTGCATTAGGAGTCGATTTCTTGCGCTCCGAAATTGACAGAACTGCAGCAATTGGTTCTAAGCAAATTGTTCTTCATCCTGGAGCACATGTTGGGGAAGGTGCAGAAACAGGTATCAAAAAAATCATTGAAGGATTAAATGAAGTATTAACAGGGGAAGATGAAGTACAAATTGCCCTTGAGACAATGGCGGGTAAAGGGTCTGAATGTGGAAGATCATTCGAGGAGCTTGCGGCAATTATTGACGGAGTCAAACATAATGATAAATTATCAATTTGCTTTGATACTTGCCATACCCATGATGCTGGATATGACATCGTAAATGATTTCGATGGAGTTCTTGAGGAATTTGATAAAATTATAGGTATTGATCGTATTAAGGTGCTCCATATTAATGATAGTAAAAATGAACGTGGAGCGAAAAAAGACAGACATGAAAACATAGGTTTTGGACATATAGGATTCAATGCCTTAAGTTATATAATTAATCATCCTCAACTAATGCAAGTACCTAAAATACTGGAGACACCGTTTGTAGGAGAAGATAAAAATAATAAAAAAGCTCCATATAAGCATGAAATTGAAATGATTAGAAGTGGTATGTTTAACGAGCAATTACGTGAAGAAATTATGGGTACTTTAGTAAAATAATAAAAGTAAAGGCTGTCTAATATGTTTTCTCTATACGTATGTATTAGAGACAAATAGACAGTCTTTACTTTTTTCGTTGTTATACGATGACTAAACCACTATTGTCCTCCGGCATTATTGATTACCTACACCATATAGGTTGCTTTGCTGAACAAGCATTTGAACGTTTGCTCTGTTGTTCGTCTGCCTTGAAAGTATTGATGGATGTTCCCTTACTTATGTAAAAACAACATCAATTAGTTGTGTTGCTTTTACCTCATACAATCCAAAAGGCAATGAGTAAGACAGCTTAAGTGTTACTACTATCTCGTAAATTGTATAAAGAGTTTATTAATTTCTTTAGCAGTATTCGGTCCGGCTATTTTAGCAACTTCTCTAATAATTTGTGCTCTTGTCTGATCATTAAAAATATCAAAATTTTTACCTCTTAAAAATGCAGCTATCTTTTCCGCTTGTGGTCTTGAAACTTTTATATTATATTGACCTGAATACTTCAATAACTCATCTGTGGTAATTACATTTATTTTCATGTTGATCATATTTTGAATTAGTTTCATTATGAATCACCCCTATTCAAAAATGTATGTAAGAAGGTTGTCATTAGTGACGCCTTCATTTACAAAGAAAAAATAATTGTGTATAATTCAAATGAACCAAATCGTAATGATTCTTATTTTGAAAAGGAAGTTTTTTATGAAGAATGAACCTGTTATTAAAATAAAGAATGTCAGTTTTAGATATGAGAGAGAGAATGTGCTTGAACATATTAATCTTGATGTTCCAAAAGGAGCTTTTTTAGGGCTTGTTGGTCCGAATGGGTCAGGAAAATCAACACTATTAAAAATAATCCTTGGACTTGTTAAACCCCAAAGTGGCGATGTATTTTTATTCGGTCAGCCACAAGCTAAAATGAAAGATTGGGAACGTATAGGTTATGTTTCACAAAAAGCAAATTCATTTAATAGCGGCTTTCCTGCATCCGTTTTTGAAGTGGTAGCTAGCGGTTTAACTGGAAAATTAGGTTTATTTCATTTTATAGGAAAAGAGCAACAAAAAGAAATTAAGGAAGCCATTGCTGCAGTTGGTATGAGTAGGTTTTCGAAAAAGAATATTGGTGAACTTTCCGGTGGACAGCAGCAGAGAGTGTTCATTGCCCGCGCAATTGTTTCAAAACCTGATGTACTTATACTTGATGAACCAACTGTTGGTGTAGATGAGGAAAACGTCAAATCGTTTTATCATATGCTTGAAAAATTAAATAAAGAACGAGGGATTACATTAATACTCGTTACTCATGATATTGGGACAATTACAAATAAAGTCACTCATGTTGCATGCTTGAATAAAACCTTGCACTTTCATGGGGCAGTAGAGGATTTTGAAAAACTACATTCGGAAGATTTGTCTTCAATTTATCTTCATGATGTCCATCTGCTTTCACATGACCATGAGCATGTCCATATTGAAGAAGGTGGTACAGCTAGATGATTTCTGCAATTTTCCATTATGAATTTTTACAAAATACATTTTTAACAGGGTTGTTAATCGGACTAATTGCTCCTTTATTGGGGACTTTTATCGTTGTAAGAAGATTATCCTTAATTGCCGACGCTTTAAGTCATGTAACACTGGCAGGGATTGCAGCAAGTTTATTTTTAAGCAAAAAAACAATGTTGTTCGCAGGTGTGAATCCTCTTTATTTTGGGATGGGATTTTCTGTCCTAGGATCAGTATTAGTTGAAAGGTTAAGAATTGTATATAAACACTATCAAGAATTGGCTATTCCCATTATTTTATCGGGTGGAATAGGAATAGGGGTTATTTTTATTTCACTTGCTGATGGATTTAATACAGACTTATTGAATTATTTACTTGGAAGTGTAAGTGCTGTAAGTAGATTAGATTTATATGTAATATTAGGAATTAGCATTTTTGTTGGAGTAATCATCTTATTATTATATAAAGAACTTTTCCTCTTATCTTTTGATGAGGAGCACGCAAAAGTTTCAGGTATTCCGGCCAAAAGCATTCATTTATTATTTATGATTTTGATTGCTTTGGTAATTGCTGCTTCAATGCGTATCGTAGGTATATTACTTGTATCAGCACTCATGACGCTGCCTGTTGCAGCTAGTATGCGAATCGCAAGGGGCTTTAAGCAAACTATCTTTTTATCGATATTATTCGGTGAGATATCAGTAATAGGTGGATTGATCAGTGCCTATTATCTGGATTTGGCTCCTGGTGGAACAATTGTGATGATTTCGATCTTAATTCTTTTGGGGATTATTTTCTATAAACGGAATCAAAGTCAAAGACCTGTAAAGGTGAGGTGAGAAAATGAACGTAAATGAAGCAATTGAAATTGTTAAGAATAAAGGGTATAAAGTAACAGGGAAGAGAGAGCTGATTCTTGAAATCTTTGCAAGAAGTGATAAATACTTAACTGCGAAAGAATTACTGGAAATAATGAGTGATGATTACCCTGGCTTAAGTTTTGATACCATTTATCGTAATCTCTCACTTTTTAACCAGCTTGGCATTCTTGAATCAACAGAACTTTCGGGCGAGAAAAATTTTCGCTACACATGCTCTCTTCATGACCACCATCACCATTTTATATGCCTAGATTGTGGAAGTACGAAGGCAATTGAAGCATGCCCAATGAATTTTGTTACCGAAGACTTAAAAGACTATGATGTAGCGGATCATAAATTTGAGATTTATGGGACGTGTCCTAACTGTAGGAAAAGTAAAAGCGCTTAGTATAAATAACGCTTGGGAATGAACTTCATCCCAAGCGTTTCATTTATATGAAAATTAAGCATCCTTTTTTATTTCATCTTCCATTTTGATCCAGTTATCTACCCAATGTTCCGCTTCCTTCCAGCTATGGACGCGAATTACACTTTCAGGAGACGGCTTTCTGTTATATGGTGTATCGAATAAGATAACTGGAATATTTAACTCCTCTGAAATATCTACTGCATTATCATGCTTGTCTTCGAAAAATAAGTCAATTTTGTATTTTTTTGCTGTACCGACTTTATCATGAGAGCCCACTAATTCAATATGGTGATATTGTATTTCGTGAGTATGAAACCATGTTGTTGTTACATCAAACAGCGTTTGGCTTCTAGCACTAATGAAAAATAATTCATGTTCATGAACCCATTTAGATAAAACAGGCTTTGCTCCTTCTGCAAGAGGGGATTCTGCATACATAATAGGTTCATTTTTAACAAACCATTTATAAAATGAATCCTTATCTACTTTTAAACATTCCGTTAGTTCATATTCTGTTAGATCATCTAATGTTATATTTAACTGATACTCTTTATTGATATAAGGAATAAGCGAAGTGGGGCAGGTAACAGTTCCATCAATATCAATTCCAAATCTTTTCATTAAAAAATCAAACTCCTTTATGTACGATAAAGGAGCCGTCATCAGACAGCCCCTTCTTTTGTTTAGTTATAAGTGCTTGTTAACAAACAAAGCTTCTTATTCTTCTCCTTTCGAAAAGTCACAATCGATTTGTCCTTTCTGTCTCATTGCGACCATTATATTAGTCGAAGTTATGGAAGTACGTCCGTTAATTCACAAACACTTATACTTTTTTGTTAATTAACTAAATTTTGCTTTTCTTCTTCTTGTTTTTTAAAGTACTCAGCAGCCATTATGTCAATTTCTTTCTTTAACTCTTCGACCATTGTTGCTTCAGGAACTTTTCTTACAGTTTTTCCTTTTTTAAAGAGAAGACCTTCTCCACGAGCTCCGGCAATCCCGATATCCGCTTCACGAGCTTCTCCCGGTCCGTTAACAGCACATCCTAGTACTGATACCTTAATAGGAGCTTTGATATTCTGGATATATTCTTCGACTTCATTGGCAATCTTGATCAAGTCAATTTCAATTCTTCCACATGTAGGGCAAGAAACAAGTGTGGCAGCATTTGAAATTAATCCAAAAGATTTCAATAGTTCGCGAGCAACTTTTACTTCTTCAACTGGATCCGCACTTAGTGAAATTCTTAGAGTGTTACCAATTCCCATGCTTAGTATTGCTCCAAGTCCAGCAGCACTTTTGACGGTACCAGCAAATAGTGTTCCACTTTCTGTAATACCTAGATGAAGTGGATAGTCAAATGATCTAGATGCTTTTTCATATGCTTCAATTGCAAGACTAACATCTGATGCTTTCATGGACACAATAATATCATGAAAATCTAAGTCCTCAAGAATTTTGATATGGTGTAAGGCACTTTCCACCATTCCATCAGCAGTAGGATAACCATATTTTTGCAAGATATGTCTCTCGAGACTTCCTGCATTAACACCAATACGAATTGGAATACCTTTTGCCTTAGCTGCTTTTACAACCTCTTCAACTTTCTCACGTTTTCCAATATTTCCAGGGTTGATTCTAATTTTGTCTGCGCCACCCTCAATCGCCTTTAGGGCAAGACGGTAATCAAAATGTATATCAACTACTAGTGGAATATTAATTCTTTTTTTGATTTCAGAAATTGCATTTGCAGCTCTTTCATCAGGGCAGGCAACTCTAACAATTTGACAGCCTGCTTCTTCTAAACGTTCTATTTCACGTACAGTCGCATCAACATCATGCGTTTTTGTCGTCGTCATACTTTGAATAATAACTTGATCGCTTCCCCCGATTGTTAAGTTACCGACTTTCACCGGGCGCGTTTTGGAACGATGTATTATTTCACCCAACGGTAATTCTCTCCTTTAAAAAAATAGAGATTTTCATCTCTATATATAATGAAATACATATATATTGTATCAACTTTTACGTGAAATTGACAACAGATTGGCTATAATTAACGATTTTGTTGGTTATAGACAGGAAACTGATAGGTTTTCCCTATTTGAATTTGCTCTGGTTTTATTCCTTCGTTTAACTCCTGAAAATCTAATACTACTTGACTTATTGGAACGGGCAGTGGGCCTTGTTGCAGTCCTTCGATAATAGAAATAACGGTATCCCCAGGCTTAATTTCAACACTAGTAATAGGCTCTTTTTCAACTGGTATAGGTTGATTTTCAACTAATTTAGATGATGCGGCAGAACTTCTGGGAATCACTCCTATTGTCAAATCATAATAGACACTATAGATAAGAATAGATATTGCGATGAATGCTACGATTTTTTTCATATTTATCCCGCCTCTTCATAAGATGTATGATGTATATGAAGAGAAAAGGACATTTATGAAAGTATTTTGGGACGAGGTATTTTTTTTATACTAAAAAATATATAAATGATACTTATTAAGAAATCGAATAATGTACCATATGGGATTGGTTTGCTTAATAATGGCTCTAAACCGAAAAGTAAAGTGGGTAAAGTAATGCTGAAAGCTGTCAATCTCCAACTTTGCCGATATGGTAGCTTTCTATTTAATACCTTGGCCAGTAATACAGCAATACCTGCTAAAATTGATATTTTTAAAAAGAAAATACCTGTATTTAATAAGTACATAAAGATAATAAAAATAGGTAGCATGATAGCGATACTGCCTGTATCGAAATCTGGCAGCAAGCTTGATGAATCTCTCTTTAATATGATTGTGTTGTATAGACTTGGCAAAAAATATAGAAAAACTAGAAAAAAAGTATAGTTTATAGATTTCCCAATGCCAAGAAATCTAAATTTAGCAATGTCTTTGAATGAATATAAGCATTTTATAAAAATAGAAAAAATGGATTTTTTATGCATTTTGTCACGCCCTTTATGATCTATCATTTTTAGTTTAGATGTGAATAGGTGTTAGTTTCAAGTGACAAGTTTATCACATTATGAAATTTGAATGATTTTCTAAGCAAATTATTTGTATGCGATTACTAAATTTGGTAATCTATAATTGTGAGCGTGAATCGTTAGACGATTCAAAATAATTACATAGGAGGAATTATTATGGCATATGAATTACCACAATTACCTTATGGATATGATGCACTTGAGCCGCATATCGATAAGGAAACATTGAACATTCACCACACAAAGCATCACAACACATATGTGACAAATTTAAATAGTGCACTTGAAGGGAATGCGGATCTAGCAAGCAAGTCTGTAGAAGATTTGATTGCTGATCTAGATTCAGTTCCAGAATCCATTCGTACTGCTGTAAGAAATAACGGTGGGGGACATGCAAACCACTCGTTATTCTGGAAGCTTCTTTCACCAAATGGCGGTGGCGAACCAACTGGCTCAATCGCAGAAGCAATCAACAGCAAATTTGGTAGCTTTGATAAATTCAAAGAGCAATTCCAAGCTGCTGGAGCTGGACGCTTCGGTTCAGGCTGGGCATGGCTTGCATTGAATAATGGAGAACTTGAAATTACAAGCACACCTAATCAAGATAGTCCTCTTATGGAAGGTAAAACACCTTTACTAGGTCTTGATGTATGGGAGCACGCATATTATTTGAAATATCAAAACCGTCGTCCTGAATATATGAGTGCATTCTGGAATGTTGTAAATTGGGACGAAGTTCAAAAATTATACGAAGCTGCAAAATAAGCAGATAAAAAACGAATTGCTTAAATGCAGTTCGTTTTTTTTATTGAAAAAGTATATTGATTTAAGTACCTCATTTATGAATTAATGGAACTTTGAATGTTAAGAAAGCTACATCCCATATTGAACACGGCACTCTAAATATATCATATGTGATGTAGGAGCGTTATTTTTCTGGGACATTAAAGAGATTAAAGAAATCACAAAGATGTATCTTCTTTTAAATGTTTTTAATATGTATCGTTATTTATGTTTTCAAGAAAACGCAAAATTTTTAGTATAAAACTTCCCTGTTCACTAAAGATAGAAGGAAGGAAAAGGGGAGTTTTATTATGTTGAAATTTAAAAAGCTTTTTAATGATATTGAAGTAACTAAAGATTTATTGTTGTTATTGTTAATAGGTGGTCTATATTCTTTAAGTATTTCTTTATCAAATACATTCGTAAATGTTTATTTATGGAAGCAATCAAAAAGTTTTATTGATCTTGCTATTTATAATTTAACCATTGTCGTCATCCAACCAATTATTTTCATAATTGCTGGAAGATGGGCTAAAAAAGTCGACAGGGTGATTGTGCTGCGTCTAGGAGTGATTTTTCTCGCAATTTTTTTTATAGTCGTTCTACTTTTTGGAGAAAAATCCTCTCATCATCTTGTCCTTCTAGGTGCACTGCTTGGTGTAGGATATGGTTTTTATTGGCTTGCATTCAATGTCTTAACATTTGAAATAACAGAACCTGAAACGAGGGATTTTTTCAACGGATTTATGGGGGCGCTCTCATCAACGGGTGGATTAATAGGGCCCATTTCGGCGGGGTTTATCATTACACGGTTTGTTTCAAATATTGGGTATACAATCATCTTTGCCATATCTCTAGGTTTATTTTCTGCTGCAGTCTTAACAAGTTTTTATATAAATCGCAGGCCATCTTCAGGGCAATATTTATTTACAAGAATCTACAAGGAAAGAAAACACAATCATAATTGGCGAATAATTACAAATGCACATCTTCTTCAAGGTTTAAGGGAAGGGACATTTGTATTTGTCATCTCTGTTTTTGTTTTTATTGCAACAAACAGTGAGTTAGCACTTGGTACATTCGGATTAATCCATGCAGGTATCTCCTTTATAATCTACACCCTTGCCACGAAGCTCATTAAAAAAGATATGAGAAAGAAAATCATGGTAGTCGGTGGCTTGATTCTATATGCTGCCATCTTTATTATCGTTTTTGACCCTACATATACAAGGCTCTTAATATACGCTGCATGCATCGGAATTGCTTATCCGCTTATGCTCGTACCTTATTCTTCTATGACTTACGACGCGATAGGTAAAAGCTGGAAGGCTGCAGAAATGAGGATTGAATATATCGTTGTTAGAGAATTATTTTTGAATATCGGAAGGGTAGTATCCATATTGTCATTCATAGCAGCAGTCTATCTTTTTGCCCCAAAGACAAGCATTCCAATTTTGCTTATTATTCTCGGTGCTGGCAATACATTGGCTGCATTCATGTTACTTAAGTTAAAAACGGAATAAGTTCAACTTGCTGTAATATTTTTAGGTGGCATTGTCCTCTTTTTTCTTTTACAATTAGGATATGATTGAAAAGAAGGGGACGGGGTAATTTGGAAAAAAAGAAAAAGAAAAAAACTCATGTTCCTTTACGAATGAACATGTTGTTTTTTGTTGTGTTTATAATGTTTTCGATGCTTATACTTCGTTTGGGATATGTTCAAATCGTAAATGGGGAGGACGCAAAAAGAGAAATTGATCGTACGGAGGATGTAACAGTTAAAACATCTGTCCCACGAGGACTTATTTATGACCGTAATTACAATCCAGTTGTTGAAAATAAGCCTCAAAAAGCGATTACGTATACAGCTCCGAATCAATTTGATCAGAAAAAAACGTTGGAAACCGCTCGAACTCTCGCAAAAATTATCCATAAAGATACCGATAAAATTACACATAGGGATAAGGTAGATTTTTGGCTTATGCTCCATCCTGAAGAAGCAAAAGCAAAAGTGACTAATAAAGAAATTGAGAAGTACAAAGGAAAAGAATCCGAATTATATAAACTCCAAAGAGATCGAGTGACAGAAGAAGAACTAGAAACGCTTACCAAGGAAGACTTGGAAGTCCTTGCGATATACAGAGAGTTTACGGGAGGATATGCCCTTGATCCTCAATTTGTTAAAAATAATGATGTAACATTGGAAGAATATGCAGAAGTAAATGAACATTTAGGGATGCTACCTGGTGTTGACACTACGACGGATTGGGAACGGATATATTTATTTGGAGATACATTACGCTCTATTTTAGGGAATGTTACAACTGGATTACCTGTAGAAAAGTTGGACTACTATGAATCAAGAGGATATAGCAGAAATGACCGAGTCGGAAAAAGTTATATCGAATTACAGTACGAAGATGTCCTTCGTGGACAAAAAGAAAAAGTAAAAAATATAACAAAATCTGGTGAAATCCTTGAAACAATTCCCGTTCATGAGGGTGAACGAGGTAAGGATCTTGTCCTCACAATTGATATGGAGTTGCAGCAAGAGATTGATAAAATTCTAGAAGAGGAAATCCGTAAAACTAAAGCAAAATCAGGAACGCGCCTTTTAGACAGAGCTTTTGTCACGATGATAGATCCATTTACTGGAGAAATTCTAGCTATGTCCGGAAAACAATATTCCTATAATGAAAAAGAAGGAAAATATATCTTTAGCGATTTTGCATCGGGCAATTTTACAACCGCCTATGTACCAGGTTCGGCGGTAAAAGGCGCAACAGTGTTAACAGGGTATATGTCGGGGGCTATTAGTCCAGGTAGAATACTTCGTGATGAAGTTATTTATCTTAAAGATACACCCCCAAAAAAATCTTGGTTTAGTTATAGAGGACCTATGCAGTTGTCTGATCATCAGGCAATCGTACGATCATCAAACGCGTATATGTTTAAAATTGCCATGTTGATGGGTGGAATGACATATACTCAACCTTATCAAAAGTTAACGATTGATAAATATCAAGTTTTTAATGATTTACGCTATTATTTTAGTCAATTTGGACTTGGTGTCCGTACTGGTTTAGATTTGCCTGGTGAACAAATAGGATTTAAAGGAAATGTTGATACGGCACCTGGAGGTACTACACTTGACTTCGCCATTGGACAATTCGATTCTTTTACTCCACTTCAGCTTGCACAATATGTGTCAACTATTGCGAATGGCGGTTACCGAATGCAAACGCATATTGTAAAAGAAATTCGTGATCCTGGAGATGAGAAAGGTAATATTGGACCGATTGTCCAAGAAATAAAGCCAAAAGTTTTAAATCGAATTGATGCTAGTGATTATCAAATCAAAAATGTACAAAATGCTTTCTATGGAGTCTTTCATGAAGCAAATGGTACTGGTGTAGTATTTAACGGTCCAGACTATAAATCATTCCATGCAGCTGGTAAAACAGGAACTGCTGAAACAGTCGACCAAGGTACGGGTGTATGGAATTTATCACTCGTAGGATACGCCCCATTTCAAAATCCCGAAGTAGCTATGTCCGTTGTTGTTCCTTCCGCATATGTCAAAGGAGGAGCAGAAAATAATGTCAATATGGAGATTGGTACAAGGGTTATGAAAGCCTACTTTGACTTAAAAGAAAAGAGAGCTAAACAAGGAAACTCCAAAGATGAAGAGGAAGAACAGGAATAAAAAAGAAAGCAGAATTCTGCTTTCTTTTTTTATGGCTTCTTTGCAATGACATTACAAATTTCCTCATAAGACATTGAATCATTTAATTCAAACTTTCCAAATTGGATATAACGCTGCAAATTTTTATTTGCTAAATAATTATTGAAGTCTTCTGCATTGTCTATAATACCTGCATCTTCAAGTTCAGTGCTTATTTCTATTGAAGACACGCCTTCGGGAATAACAATTTCATAGTGATTAACAGTTTTTTCAGTAGTTTTAGAAATTTGTTCTGCTTTCTTCTTAGCGAGCGTTTCAAATTTATTTTTCCATTCATCGGATTCTTGTTTTAACTGTTCATACTCAGTTTGGTTAATTTCAATATAACCTTCCTTTAAAGCAGGTACAGGATCAGGTTTTTTCTGGAAGAATTGAACGTAGGCATATAGAATTAAAGCAGAAACTAATAATCCTGAAGCGAAGGCTCTTGTTGTTTGTTTATTCATCCTTAAATTCCTCCAATAGTACCCTGTCGCTTTTTAATGATATTTTTTACTGTTTCAACGGACAAGGAAGACTGCTTGGAAATTTGTTGTATTTCAAGTCCTTGATTATATAGAGCCAATACATGATTTTTTAATATTTCATTCGGTTCTTGATCCAATTCACGTCTTGGAATATCATCTATAAAATTCTGCCCCATTAATAATTCTTCTTCAAGAACTTTAAGTCTTTTTTTCATAAGGTAATGGTCTTGTAAGACATTCATTGACAATTGTTCAACCTCTTTTTCTAATACCTTGACCTTATCAGTTTGGAAAAATGAAATAATAAATAAAACGATTGATAAACCTAATAAGAAAATGATAATTGTATCCATATGCCACCCCAGATGTGTTGTACTTCCTTTATTTATACCATAAGATTATCTCTATTCATATAAAATTAATTACCGTAGAAAATAGATACTAGCATTTCGGAAAAAATAGTGATATTATAAAAAAGTCGTATGTACAGTGAAGAATGCATTGAAGTTTGGAGGGAAAGACATGCGCGTGAACATTACATTAGCTTGCACGGAATGCAGTGAGCGTAATTATATTTCAACAAAAAATAAACGTAATAATACTGACCGTCTTGAGCTTAAAAAATATTGCCCTAGAGAAAAACGAGTTACTTTGCACCGCGAAACAAAGTAACATAAACAACGTTAATTCAAAAAGCCAGAAACACTTCCATAATACAGTGTTTCTGGCTTTTTTGATATCATTATATATAAGGAGTTGATTGCTTTGTGGAAAAGAAAACAATTCGAAGAAATGTAAAAGATCATTTAAAAAATCTAAATCGTATTACATACGAACACAAATCATATATGATTGCAAATAAGCTTTTTCAATCTAGTGAATGGAAAAATGCTGAAATCATTGGCATAACTGTTTCTCATTTTCCTGAAGTTGATACGTGGCAACTCATTAGAAGAGGATGGGAAGAAGGAAAAAAGATTGTTATACCTAAATGTGATCCATCTGAAAAAGTGATGGAATTCAGACAAATTACTGCATTTGATCAAATGGAAACAGTCTTCTTTGGTTTATTTGAGCCAATCGTAGCTAAAACCATAATGGTTGATAAGCTGGATATAGATTTATTAATTGTCCCTGGTTTAGTATTCAATCGAAAAGGATACCGTATAGGTTTTGGTGGAGGTTACTATGATCGTTTTTTAACAGAATTTAATCGTACTTTCATCTCTCTTTGCTTTTCTATGCAAATCTTTGACGATATTCCTATAGAAAGTCATGATATTCCTGTTGAAAAAATCATTACAGAGAGTGAGATAATAGTCACATGCAATGCATAAAAAAAAGCCGATAAGTAAATATAAGACTAGGAGGGATACTAATGATACGATCAATAATAAAAATGCTTTCAGCTCTCGCGGTCTTAGGAACGGCTTATCGCTTTCGTTACAAATTGTTAAATGCTTTTCTTGGAAATAGTTTTTTACGTAAAGTAAGTGTCAATGCAATGATGAACATTCCTGGTGTTCGTTCAAAACTAATGGGCACAGCTTTTAGGAAATAATTAAATTAATTGTATTCAAATTGCTGGATCTTCTAGATACCAGCTTTTTTAAGTTTTTGCAACAGTCTGTTTTTTGGTATAGTAAAATATAAATAGAAGTAAACGCTTAGGAGGTTTTATTAATTGTAGGGAAGGAAACTTTTTTATTTTGGCGTCTTGCATTTTTTTTAATGGAAGAATGCGGATATCGATTAATAAATATTAATGATGCTCAAACGGGAATGTGGTTTGAAAATAGAAATAATAAAGATGCCACATTTATTCGTATAATAAGAGCTGATTTATATTGGGCAAATCCTGTGATAAGGGATCAACAAAAAGCAGCAAGTCAGGCCGAAGTATTAAGGAAACGTTCATTTCGTAGATCATTGAACGTTTTAAATATTTATGTTACCCACAAACTTCCGATTGATGCAAAGCGTTTTTTACAGGAAAAAAACGTTACAGAAACAGTGGGAAAATCAAATGTTTCTACCTTCATATTAACGAGTGAGGATTATAATAATCCCTTAAAAAAAATCAGTGATATCCTTAACATCCAAATCGATTTTTTGCTTAAAGAAGAATACGAAGAAGCAGAAATTTTTATTCTTCGCCAAGGAGTATTAAAAAAGGCTGCATACATGGATGGAGAAGAGGAACAAAAACTGTTTGAGTTCACTAAACCACGTTTGACCTATTTTTTTATCGTTTTTCAAATAGTGATATTTTTAATGATAGAGTTCAATGGTGGAACAACTAATTTAGAAACGCTTATAAAGTATGGGGCGAAGTTTAATCCACTCATTTTAAGAGGAGAATGGTGGCGTTTCATTACACCGATTTTTATTCATATTGGGATTTTTCATCTTGCAATGAATACGTTAGCCTTATATTATTTAGGTACTACAGTAGAAAAAATGTTTGGTCAATTGCGTTTTCTTTGGATCTACCTTTTTTCAGGTGTTATGGGAACGATTGCAAGCTTTGTGTTTACTCCTGCAATATCCGCAGGTGCAAGCGGTGCCATTTTTGGATGTTTTGGTGCTCTTTTGTATCTTGGTTTTACCAATTCGCAAGTATTTTTTCGATCAATAGGTATGAATGTGATCATAGTCATTATCATTAATTTAATTTTTGGTTTTACTGTGCAAGGAATTGATAATGCGGGGCATATCGGTGGATTAATAGGAGGGTTTTTGGCAACAGGAGTGGCTAATTTTCCAAATAAGCGGAACAAAAAGACTCAAACGTTATTTTTACTTTCCACATTTATTATAGTAAGTGGATTATTATACATCGGTTTTCATAATAATTAATCTTGCTCTATCAGCGGGAAGAAGATATTCTTAATACTAGAGAAATAACGTGACTATGAACTTTTTAATGTGGTGAAAACATGAATACGCTTTATGAAGTACAACAATTACTTAAGAGATTTGGAATATTTGTTTATTTGGGTGAGAGATTATTGGATTTGGAAATAATGGAAGCAGAAATTAAAGATTTATATTTTTCAAGTCTTATTGATAAGGAAGATTTGCACAAAGCACTTTCAATCATAAGAAATGAAATAAATATAGAAAAAAATAGGAAGAAAAGTGGGGAAGAAAATGGAAAATGAAAAATGGTTATTAGGTATTGATATTGGAGGAACATCAGTTAAATTGGCGTTTTTAACTGAAGAAGGTGACATCTTACATAAATGGGAAATCCCAACGAATACTGAAAATAATGGAAGTAACATTATACAAGATATTGGCGAAGCTGTTCACAAAAAGCTTTCTGAATTAGACGTGTCCCATGATATGTTAAAAGCAGCAGGTGTAGGGGCCCCTGGACCAATTGATCAAGAAAAAGGAGTAATGTTCGAAGCTGTCAATCTTGGCTGGCCAGATAACTTCCCACTTAGAGATTTGATGCAAGAAGCTGTGGGTGTTCCGGTTGCTATTGAAAATGATGCTAATTCTGCAGCTCTTGGTGAAATGTGGAAAGGTGCTGGAGAAGGAGCGAAAGATTTAATCGCCATTACGCTTGGAACGGGAGTTGGTGGTGGCGTTATTGTAAATGGAGATATTGTACATGGAGCAAAGGGTGCTGCTGGTGAGGTAGGTCATATTACAGCAGTTCCTCATGGCGGGTATATGTGTAATTGCGGCAAGGCCGGTTGCCTAGAAACTGTTGCATCTGCAACAGGTATAGTACGTACAGCAAAGGAATTGCTCGCGGATTATGAAGGTGATTCTCAATTAAAAGCTTTGCTAGATAGTAACGGAGATATTACAGCTAAAGATATTTTTGATGCTGCACAAGCCGGTGATCAACTTGCTTTATCAACTGTTGATTCGTTAGCTGATCATCTTGGCTTAGCACTAGCCAATATAGGTAGTTTGTTTAATCCAGAGCGAATTGTCATTGGCGGTGGAGTATCAAAAGCTGGGGACTTTTTAGTAGGTAAAATTGAACAATACTTCAAGAAATACGCTTTTAAACCAGTAGGAGAGTCGACTGAAATTGTTTTAGCACAACTAGGAAACGACGCTGGTATTGCAGGAGCTGCATGGCTAGCAGCAAATAAAAATTAACAAAGAAAAAGGTGAGAATAAGCTTCTCGCCTTTTTTCATTTTTATCCTTTTCTCTATCATTTTTTATTTAGTCAAAATTCATATGAATTAAAGATTATTATTCCCAAAGTTGAGAGGTTATGCTTGATTTATTAACTCTCACGTAATGATTGCTAATAATATGTGTCTAAAGTATGAAATTTCCATTTCCGGACAACTTTTGAAACTTTTTTATGTTTTACACGTCTATATATAAGGAATACAGAATAAGATTCTTTTGTGGTTGTCTACCAAAAAATTAGGTATTTGATTTTTCTCCTGAAACATATTATGATAGTCGTTAGTTATTCTAGCCCTTTCCAATTTTTTGGAAATATTAAATAATACATTTATAGCGATAGCGCCTAAACCCTTGTAATCAAAAACAATGGCAAATTTGAGTTAGACAAACCATTTTTGCCTTAGAGTTTTGCATATCGAGGTCGACCAAGGCGCTTCAGCTTTTCTATTTGCAAGGAGGTTAATATAAGTGAATAGGCTTAAGAAAGCCAATATAGTTCTTCCAGTAATAGCCGTCGTGATGCTCTGGATTAAAACTTATATTGTCTACAAAACAAGCTTTAACATCAAAATTGAAAATTTCATGCAAGAGCTTATTTTATTTATTAACCCATTGAGCTTTTTGCTATTTATCTTTGGATTATCATTATTTTTTAAATCGAGAAAAGCGCGCAATCGGTATATATTAATTACAAGTTTTCTTATTAGTTTTATCCTTTATGCAAATGTCGCTTTTTACCGTTTTTTCACTGATTTTCTGACTCTACCTGTTTTATTCCAAACAAGTAATTTTGGAGATTTAGGAGATAGTGCTGCTACAGAAATCAAATGGTTTGATTTCATCTATTTTATTGATGTAATTCTATTATTCTTGTTAATTAAATTTCAACAAAGAAATGTAGAAATGAAACCTATCAATAAGGTTAATCGTCGTGCTTACTTCCTTGTTGCAGCAGCCATACTGTTTTTAAATATCGGTCTAGCTGAGACAGAACGTCCTCAATTGTTGACACGTACATTTGATAGGGAAATGCTTGTTAAAAATATTGGAACCTACAATTATCATTTATACGATATTTTTTTACAGTCTAAATCTTCCGCTCAAAGGGCGATGGCAGATGGCAGTGAGTTAGTCGATATTGATAACTATATTAAAGCTAACTATGTAAGACCAAATAAGGATATGTTTGGGATTGCAGAAAATAAAAACTTAATCGTTGTTTCACTAGAGTCTTTACAAAACTTTGTCATAAATAATCATGTATACGGTCAAGAGGTTACACCATTCCTGAATGAGTTAATAAAGGATAGTTATTACTTTGATGAGTTTTACCATCAAACGGGACAAGGGAAAACATCTGACTCTGAATTTTTACTCGAAAATTCCTTATATCCTTTAAGTCGCGGAGCAGTGTTTTTTACCCATTCCGGAAATGAATACGATGCATTGGCTGAAAAGCTAGGTGAAAAAGGTTATTTCACATCCACTATGCATGCGAACAACAAAAGTTTCTGGAATCGGGACATTATGTATCAATCATTAGGATACGATTATTTTTATTCGGCAGTAGATTATGAGATTACACCCGAAAATTCTGTTGGCTGGGGAATGAAAGATGGACCATTCTTGGATCAGTCTGTAGAAATCATGAAGACGATGAAAAAGCCTTTTTATACCAAAATGATTACACTTACGAACCATCATCCATTTAAATTGGACGAAGAGGATAAATTCATTCAAGAGTATGACTCAAAAAGTGGTACTTTAAACAGGTATTTTACTACTGTTCGTTATATGGATGAAGCTGTAAAGGAATTTTTCCAAAAGCTGAAGGATGAAGGTATATATGAGAATTCTATTATTGTAATGTATGGAGACCACTACGGTATTTCAGAAAATCATAATGAAGCGATGGCCCAATATTTAGGGAAAGAAGTTACACCATTTGTGAGTGCACAGCTTCAAAGAGTCCCATTAATCATTCATATTCCAGGCGTAACGGATCATGGAAAAGGGAAGACAATTTCAAAGGTTAGCGGGCAAATAGACCTAAAACCAACTTTGCTTCATCTTTTAGGTGTCAATACAAAAAATGATATTCAATTTGGAGAAGACTTATTTTCACCGAATCATCACGACTTCGCTGTATTTAGGGATGGTAGTTTTATTACAAAAGACTATATATTTACTGATAATACTTGTTATTCTAAAGATACCGAGGAACCCGTCGAAGAAGCACTTTGTGAGCCATATAAAGAGAAGTCAAGAGTCGAACTTGATTATTCTGATAAAATAATATACGGTGATTTGCTTCGTTTCTATGAAAATAGGGATGAACAAATACAGTAAACAAAGAAACCCTAACAACGAAAAAAAGTTGCCGGGGTTTTTTTGTAAAAGAAAATTTGTAAAATAACTGTAAAATTTGTTAAGAAAGTGAAACATTCTCTTTAAAAAAATGTATAATTAAATATGTGGAAAAGTTGAAAGGGGGGTGCATATGTATAGAATTTCTCTTTTTAATATAATAATAGGATTAATTTTTATTTTTGTAGTTTCGGGATGCTCTATAACTGTTACAGATGCACCTCCACCTGATATTCCTAAAAAAGAGCTTCCTGTAGAAGAAAATAAGAAGGAAGAGAAGGTAATCACAAAAATTCCAGAGCCACTTAACATTCAAAATGGATCTTTTGAAAAAGTATACGGCTGGCTGGATGATGAAACGGTAATTTATTCCTATAATAATGAAGGGAAATATTTCTTAGAATCCTATCAACTCTTTTCTAAACACCATGAAGTTATTTTTACTTCAGAAGCACCGATCATGAATGTTTTAATCCACAAACATTCTAAACAACTTTTTATTCATACCTCGCCTTATTCTCACGCTGCCAAAGTTTTTTTTACAGATTTCAAAGGAAACATTGATTTTTCAACTGAAATAGATTCATATGAACTCATTTATGAATGGAACGAAACTGATCCTTCATTAATGCTTGTAACAGCCTTCTTTGAAGATTGGTCCTATAAAGTACATCTGATTAACAGCAAAACCGGTAAAATTAAAGAAATAGAAGACCTTCAACCGTTCTTTAAGTGGTTTAATGGTAACGAAATCTTAGAACAAGATTGGCAACCTGAGGAACTTACTTTTTTTGCACCGGTACTTAAGAAATCTATTAATAATACATCTAAATCTGAGATAATTTTCGATGAGGTATTTAGATTCGATATTTTTGCCAATAACATGATGACAATTAAAGTGGAAGAAAAGAATAAAGAGTCATTAATATATTCTTTTTTTGATATGCACCATAAGGAAATATTTAATGCCACATTTCCCAACATCTCGCAGTATTCAGATTGGCTCATTCCATTTTATTCTTTTATCGAAAAGTCAAGTTTATTTGTTACGTTTGTACCTAAGAAACATGATAGCTTAGAACATTACAATGAAGGTTTTGATTTAGTAAGTGTGGATATAAAGAGGCATAAAAAAACTACAATTTTCAATGATTTAGAGAATAAGCCTATTTTATGTTCCGAAGAGGGAGATCTATGCTTGTATGGTTACCAGTATGAACAAGTTCTTAATTTAAATACAGGAAAGATAATTCAATTGGTTCATTAGATAAAATAATAAGAAAAGAGGTTATACCTTAAACAAGTTGTTTTGGTATAACCTCTTTTCATTCCATTTTATTGAGGAAGTGATTTTGGAAGATGAATTAGTGTCATAATGGCAAAAAAGCCAAATACGCCAAGTGCACCCGCTCCAAAAAGGATTCCCATAATGTTTTTGTTTTTTAATGCACTAAAAGTACCAAAGACTGCAAGTATAGCAACTAAAAGGAAAATAATAGCTGTACCCATATTTATTATAAGCTCCCTTCGAAAAAATAATTCAGCAAATACTATGTACTTGAATATGATGTGCTCTTACATATTTTATTACTTTTAACTGGCTTTGTCGAGTTTCAAAAGTGACACTTCTATGAATGTAAAGAAGAAGCATATTTATATTGCCCTATTTTGTGAAAAACAAACCTTAGCTGAGGTATAATGAAATAAAATGAAGGTGAGGATAAGTCGATGAAATGGATACAAATTCCACTTGGTCCACTGCAAACTAACTGTTATATTCTACATAACTCGGATAAAGAATGTATTATTTTTGATCCAGGTGATCAAGGTGATGACTTAAATAAATATTTAAAGAGCGAAGGCTTTAGACCACTTGCCATCTTGATGACTCACGCTCATTTCGACCATATAGGTGCGATTGACTCTGTCAGGGATCAATGGAAAATACCAGTATATATCCACGAAAAAGAGTCAGAATGGCTAACTAATCCAACATTAAATGGGTCTGCGCGTTATGGAATAACTATAACTTCAAGAGCAGCTGATAATCTTATTTCATTTGAGGAACCATTAGAAATTGGTCCGTTTTTATTAAATATTCTCTTTACTCCTGGTCATTCTCCTGGCAGTATTTCTTATTATTCTAAAGAGGCTAATGCTCTGTTCGCAGGAGATACTCTTTTTGATGGAAGTATTGGAAGAACGGATCTCCCAGGTGGAAATCATGAACAATTACTCAAGAGCATAAAAACAAAACTATTCCCTTTCCAAAATTCAACGGAAGTACTTCCAGGTCACGGACCTGCCACGACTATTAAGAAGGAAAAAGTAAGTAATCCATTTTTACAATAAAAAAGTAAAAAGGCGATACCTTTTAAACAAAAGGTATCGCCTTTTTATGCTTGAGATTAACCTAATCCACCGCCTGGAGGCATTAGGAACAATGTATAGTATGTAAATCCAGCAAAAAATACTGTTAGATATGCAGCAAACACATACATATACATACGTTCAGATAATCTTAAATAACTTAGAAGAACAAAGAATCCCGTTTGTCCTAGAAAAAGCAATGCGGTTTTTTCCATGCCGCCAAGATAAAACATAATTGTAAAAATACCAGTCCAAAAACCTAAAACCCTGTACATACGATCCATATGTATCCCTCCTTTGCAGCCTTAAGTCCATCAATACATTATTATAAAGGAATAAGCTTAATAATGTAAATATATGTGCAGCTGATGTTTGTGACGATTGAGTGATATTATCATATTTCTTCACGTATTTATTATACCTCACAAAAGAAAAAAATAATAATATAAAAAATCTTTATTTTTTTTGCAGGAGAATGCAGAGTTATGTCGAATGTAATAATTAACGATAAATTAAAGGTGGTGTTTTATGAAGAATGAATATTAAAAGAAAGGCAGATCTATTACTTTCTGAAGCGTCGCACAATCATGCAACAGATATCCACATCTTACCTACCCCCGAAAAATATCTTATCCAATTTCGGATTTATGGAAAGTTAAGTCCGGTTAAAAACTTTTCATTAGATGTTGGAGAGAGACTCATTTCTCATTTTAAATTTTTAGCCTCGATGGATATTGGCGAAACAAGAAAACCACAAAGCGGTTCCCTTCAAACTACTATCAATAAACAAGAAACTTCCTTAAGAATTTCAACCTTACCCTCTGCACACTCAAAAGAAAGTATGGCCATCCGCATTTTACCTCAACAATCCTTAACCCTTGATTATTTATCTTTATTTCCTTATAGTATCAATCATTTGACTTCAATGATGGTCCAGGCATTTGGAATGATTATTCTGACTGGTCCTACTGGTGGAGGAAAATCGACAACGATGTATGCACTGGCTCAATATTGCTCAGAATTTTTAAATCGTAATGTTATATCGCTAGAAGATCCAGTTGAAAAAATTCATGATCATCTTCTCCAAATTCAAGTGAATGAGAAAGCAGGATTGAATTACAGCACGGGGTTAAAAGCTATTTTACGTCATGATCCAGATGTTATTCTTGTTGGTGAAATTCGTGATGCAGAAACGGCTATGATAGCAGTAAGAGCCGCTATGACGGGACATCTTGTTTTGACAAGTTTACATTCAAGAGATGCAAAGGGAGCTATTTATCGACTTCTTGAGTTTGGAATTGGGGAGCGGGTATTAGAACAAGCATTAATAGCCATAACAGCCCAAAGGTTAGTTACAATTAATTGTCCATTTTGTGGAAAGGATTGCTCTAAGTACTGTAATAGTCAATATCGTCCAAAACGTACCGGACTATATGAGATTCTTCACGGAAAAGCACTTTTAGAAGCTATTAAGGAAACTAGGGGAGAGGAAGGTGAATCCAGTTATAAAACACTTCAAAAATTAATTAGAAAGGGGATTGCGCTTGGATTTTTGCGACAAGAAGAATATGACCGTTGGATTGTTGAAGAAAAAGAGAAAGTTAACTCTTAAGGAGCAAGGGATCTTTTTAACTAGAGCGAGCGATATGCTGAATAATGGTTTTACCTTATTAGAGGTATTGCAGTTTTTTAGTAAGCTTGAAAATAAACATTACGCTTTAATGAATTCTATGATTGATGATTTGAAAAGCGGACATAAAATACATGAAGTTTTCTTAAAGCATCAGTTTGACCAATCTGCATGTATTCAACTGTATTTTTCCGAAAAACATGGATTTTTGGCTGAGGCATTACTTGAATCGGGAGAGTATTTAAAAAGGAAAGATAACGAAAGAAAAAAGCTAATTAAGCTTTTGCAGTATCCACTTATTTTAATCATAATCCTCTTGTTTGTAGCCATTCTACTTAACACATTATTATTGCCTCGATTTCAATATCTTTATCAGTCAATGGGATATGAACCGACTGTAGGGATAAAGCTAGTCCTTCACATTATGCAGAACATCCCAACATATTTAATTGTGATTTTCATATTTTGTTTTGTTATGTATTTAGGAGCGAAACAGATATTTCAAAAAAAATCTGCGTTGGAAATAGCAGCATTTCTTTCTTCCTTGCCTCTCATTAAATCTTTTTACAAGCTGTATCAAACCATTTTTATATCAAGGGAATGGGGATATATGCTTAGAAGCGGTTTTTCAACGAACGAAATTATAGCAATTATGGAAAGTCAATTGTATAGACCTCTATTGCATGAATCTGCTCAACAATTGAAAAAATCGCTACTAATTGGACATTCTTTTGGAGACGCTTTATCCAATTTAAGCTTTATTGAAAAAGAAATGATTTATATTGTAAATCATGGTGATAAAAATGGGCGAATGGATAAGGAACTACTATATTACAGTAACCATTGCCTACAAAAACTTGAGGAGAAAACCGAAAATATCTTTTTAATTGTCCAACCTATCATATTTACGATCATTGGGATTGTGATTGTTATCATCTACATGTCAATATTTTTCCCTATGTTCCAGATGATGGAATCTATTTAAAAATATTTGTTGCGGTGCTGTAAATCTAATATTTAATTGATTGGAAAGAAGATGCGAGTTTATTTCGAGAAAAAGGCAAATGGAGACTTCACTGCCACATGGGTTATGAGTCTTCATAACGCCGTTGGAAAACGAAAGCCTGAAGAATACAAAAGAAAAATATTTAAAAGGGGATTCATACACATGAGAAAATTTTTAAAGGAAAACGAAAAAGGTTTTACTCTAATAGAAATGATGATTGTGCTTTTGGTCATTACGATTATTCTACTTGTTGCGCTTCCAAATGTGACGAAGCATAGCTCGAGCATTAACGAAAAAGGATGTGAGGCATTAGTACATATGGTGCAGGGACAAGTTCAGGCCTATTATATGGACAAAAAAGAATACCCAGCTACCCTTGAAGATTTAAAAAATGATTATATAAATGAGGATTTTGAATTTATATGCCCTAATGGAGTTGCTATTTCGATTGATGAAAATGGAAATGTTAAGTAAAAATCAAAACGGCTTTACGTTACTTGAAACATTAATCGTCATTTCCGTTACAACAATAATTCTA
The DNA here is from genome assembly GCF_022900255.1 of Lederbergia wuyishanensis. Classification (GTDB taxonomy): domain Bacteria; phylum Bacillota; class Bacilli; order Bacillales; family Bacillaceae_C; genus Lederbergia; species Lederbergia wuyishanensis. The sequence continues at coordinate 1,010,838 of NZ_JALIRM010000001.1, read as the reverse complement.
TCCTTTAGCTTTTTCACCTTGAAAACTTTTGCGACTTTAATGCAGAAAAATATGTTTTTAAATCAATTGCAATCTGATTTATACCTTGCACATTCATATGCAATAAACCGAGAAGAAACTGTCACATTTAGGTTTTCTCGTATTAGCCAGCAGTATGAAGCTGTAAGTAAAGATGCAAATAAAGCAATAATCAATAAAAAGCTTCCTTACTCGATAAGGATAGAAGAATCGAATCTTCCTAGTTTTAATATTACACCTGATGGGAATGTTTCTAATTTTGGAACCATGTTGTTAAATGTGAATGGAAAATATGTGAAAATTACTTTTTATATTGGTAGGGGGCGGTTCTTAGTTGAGGAACAATGAGGATGGTTTTACGATGGTGGAAGGACTATTGTCTTTAAGTATTGCCATAATAATTTGTGTCTTATTATTTCCATTACTTTTTAAGATGCTTCTTAATTTAATTGATGGAAAAAATGATTTAATCGCAAGTAGACTCCTATATGAACATGTTGAACAGCAATTACCTATTAAAGCTCCTTCGTACGAAATAAGAACCTTCCGAAATATTCAATATGAATTATCAATCGAGAAAAATGCTAATGACTTTTGGAGGGCTTGTGTAAAATATGCTGAACGTCAAATATGTCACGAATGATCAAAAAGGATTTACATTGCTAGACTCAATATTTTGTATGCTCATCTTATCGATCATCATGTCATTGATGCCGTTACTTTTTCAATCGTTCGCGACGATTGATCGAACGATATATGTTGATGAAGATTTTGAATGGAATTTATTTTTGATTCACCTTCGTAAAGAATTAAAGGATGCAGAAAAAGTTTATGTTTATAGCCATCCTAATCGAATTCTAATTGAAAAAAATTTTATGATTATTTACGAACCGTACAGCAGTAGTGTTAGAAGAACTGTAAATGATAGAGGTCATGAAATTGTACTTCAACAAGTTTCATCAGTAAAATTCTCTAAAATAGATCAGTTGCTAATCGTGAATGTAACTTTTTCAAGTGGTGTAAAAGAAGAGGCGCGTTTTGTAATTCCGCCGGAAAAGGAGGAAGTACAATTTGTAGAAATGAAAAAGGAGCCACTTATCCAGTCGTATTAATGCTTGCATTCATTTCTCTATTTGTCGTATATGAAATCACGCAAATATATATAACAGAATTAAGCTATGTTAAAGAAATGCAGGATTACTACGAAAAACAGATAATCCAGTTGCTAGAAAACACCTTTGATGAAAATGAGGATGTTATGAAGGATTACCTATTATATAATGATAGGAGAAGATAAAGAGGTGGATAAAAGTGGAAGGTAAATCTATTTATTTAATCGGTTTTATGGGTGCTGGAAAAACATCCATTGGACACGAATTAGGGAAAAAAACAGGGCTGCCTGTCATTGATACGGATGAACTGTTTGAAAAATTTACAGGTATAGAAATAAGGAACTTCTTTGAGCTATATGGCGAGCAGCGCTTTCGAGAAAAAGAAACGGAAATATTGCTTAACCTTTCTAATCATCCATCAATCATAACAACAGGTGGAGGAATTATTTTAAAAGAAAAAAATCGACAATTCTTACAGAAGAGTGGAAGGGTGATATTTTTGCAGTGTCATCCTGATGTTTTTTTAGATAGACTAAAGGATGATCAAACGCGACCATTAATTAAGAATAAGTCAGTTGAGGAAATTAAAGAGATGTATGAAAAAAGATTGCCTTTATATATGGAAAGTTCCACAGTTACGATTGATACATCTGATTTATCCATTGAAGAAGCTGCTGAGCTTATTATTAATAGAATGAATCTATAAAACTTGGCAATACTCTCTAATACATTATTTTAATAAAGCTTTTTTAGGGAGTGGGAATAGATTCATGTCTACAAATGATTATGTCAAATATTTAACCGAAGCATTCATAAAGCATTTTGAGATGCCAAAGGATGAAAGGAAGCAGCTAAGACTCGATAAGAAAATTGCGAAGCGGCCTATTTTAACGCATTGGTTTGGACTACTTCCAGTTTCCATAAGTATGCTAATTAAAAGAAGAGGCTGATCAAGTTCAGCCTCTTTCAATTATATTGTATGGATGTGTGTTCAAATAATAGAGGCCACCATTGATAATATCAATATTAACGACAGGTTCATATTGATCCTTTAATGCTTCTTTTTCAATTTCATATGTTTCAGGTTTTTCACTATGATCTTCATAAAAATGATCTAAAAGTTGTAAATCCTCGTTCCATCTGTTAATGGCATCCTCTGCCCATGGGTGATCTTCTTTCTTTACTTCATTGATTAAATGATTTTCGATTCGTTTTATTCCGCTCATAGGTTTAATAATAGGTGAAATGGTGAAGCAATAGTCCGGTATCGTTGGCTGAAGATTTAAAGTTTCCGCTTTTTCATAAAAATCCTCAAATAGTGATCCATTAATTAAATTTAGACCAATTGATTTGATCAAATCTTTTTTTCTATCGCAACGATATGAAATCTTCACATTAAGCATGAGCCAAGGATGAAGAGGAATCTGTTGAGTGCTATCCGCCTTACTGGGTATTTCATACAATCGAATATTAGCTGAAAGTTTTTTGGTTACATTAAAAATTTGGTGAAGTCTTGGAGCCCCAAAATGGATGACTTCTCCTTTTATGTTATCCGGTGTTTTTTCTTGATCGGTAATAAAGGTTAATTTCATAGGATTCGGAATACCGCCGGTTTTTTCTAAATAGGTCCAATAAAAAGGGCGATTCATCAATTCTTTATCCATATCAATTGTTAATTGAATTGTTAAATGTCCGGGACTGTTATCTTCAATTGCGCAATCATTTTCCTTAAAAAATGTTTCAAGATATTGATGAATTTCCTTTTGTAGCATCAGCAATTTCCTCCGATCTTACCGTTTCCGCAAACTGGATCAATGAAGTTAAATTTCCCATTTTCACTTTCATTTCACCTTCCGATTTTGATTGTTCAAATATATCTCTTAAGTACTCATCAAAATTTTTAAAATCAAACCTCGATAAGATTTCATCCAATTCACCAACTACACGTTCAAATAGTTGGATTTTATCATATAGTAGGTTAACAATATGCTCTTCAATAGTGTTTATAATTGTAAAATTATAAATATGAACGTTATTTTCTTGACCAAGTCTATGAATTCGTCCAATTCTCTGTTCAAGGCGCATTGGGTTCCATGGCAAATCAAAGTTAATGATATGTGAACAAAATTGTAAGTTAATCCCTTCTCCACCAGCTTCAGTAGCAATCAATACTTGTGCATGGTTCTTAAATAATTCTCTCATCCAATCTTTTTTTCCACGTTTAAAACCACCTCTAAAAGGAACGGAACGAATACCGTTTTGTCCTAAAAACCATTGTAAATACATTTGTGTTGCCCGATATTCAGTAAAAATTATTACTTTATCATCAATTGATTTTATTAATTCCAATGCTTTATTCGCTTTGGAATTCTGGGTAACTGCATCAATTTTTTGCTGAATAAATTGAAGTGCTTCAATCAGTTGAGTTGAAGGATTTTCATATTTTGAAAGCATGTTTTTCAATGTGAAATAAACTGATTCCCTGCTGCTGCATGCCTCTCTTTTCAGTGTAATTAGAGAAAAACCGTGTATCGGTAACTGAGTTCCTTTCAGCATTTCAATTGCGTTATATAATTCCCGTTCTTCTCTTGTAAATTCAATTGGAATTGTTTCAACATGCCGATCAGGCCATTCTATTCCTGTATCACCACGCCTATTACGAATCATAACTTTATTGACAAGTTCCTTTAAAAATGCATCTTCATGAACTGATAATTTTTTATCCTTATATTTATCTATGAACCCGCTTTGACTACCTAAATGTCCTGGTTTAAGCAAGGATACAAGATAAAAAATTTCTTCAATTTTATTCTGAATTGGTGTTGCAGTTAATAATAAGCAGAATTTCTTTTTTAACGATTGTACAAATTCATAGTTTTTGGTTTTATGATTTTTAAGTTTATGGGCTTCATCTATAATGATAAGGTCGTAATTTTGCTCTGCGATTAGTTCCTTATGCGGACTTCTTTTTGCTGTGTCAATAGATGATACAACGCAATCATATTGTTCCCACACATAACTTTTTCGTTGAGCGACAGCAGGGATGAAAAATTTTGAATTGAGCTCCGAAACCCATTGAGAAACTAATGAGGCGGGAACTAGAATTAAAACCTTTTTTACTAGACCGCGAATCATATATTCTTTAATTATCAAGCCAGCTTCAATGGTTTTTCCAAGTCCAACCTCATCGGCTAATATTGCTTTTCCGTTCATGTTTTCGACAACCTGGCGCGCAGTTTCAAGCTGGTGGGGCAAAGGAGTTAGATTTGGAAGAAATTTAGGTGCAACTAATCCTTCAAATGACGGTACATTTAAAAATTTTTCAGCTTGTATCGCTAAATTAAATAATGCACGATTTGCCCATGGTCCATCTTTATCTATTTTTTGCAAAAAGTTTTTTTGCCAATCTTGTTGAAAGTCTACCCGTATTGACATATTTACCTCCCAAATAACGAAAAGCATTGAGAATTAATTGAAATGGTGATACGATGTTGTTGATGTTACAGTATATTGTAAGAAAAACTATTTTTAGTATGCCCAGAAAATCAACATAATATTGGCGAATGAAGACACGGGGAGAGACTGCATATGCAGCGCCGAAGGAGCAAGCAACATAGTTGTGAATCTCTCAGGCAAAAGAACCCTTGTTTGACGCAACTCTGGAGAGTGTTCTAAAGTGTGAACCACCAAAGGGGTAAGCCGTAAGGTCAAACTCTCAGGTGCCAGGACAGAGAATCCCATACTACGGGATTTCTCTGTCCTTTTTTGTATTTCTCTACATACCAACCTAATAAAAGGAGGTTTTAAACGTGACAGAATTGAAGAGAACTCCGCTGTATCCGCTTTACAAAGAATTAGGTGCAAAAACGATTGATTTTGGTGGGTGGGATCTACCCGTCCAATTTTCTAGTATTAAGGAAGAACATGAAGCTGTAAGAACGAAAGCCGGAATTTTTGATGTTTCGCATATGGGTGAGGTATCGGTAAAAGGTAAGGACAGTCTCTTATTTTTACAAAAAATGATGACAAACGATGTTTCAAAGCTTAAGACTGGTAGTGCGCAATATACGGCGATGTGCTATGAAGACGGTGGAACTGTTGATGATCTCCTTATCTATAAATTAGCTGAGGAGGATTTCTTCCTTGTAGTTAATGCAGCAAATACCGAGAAGGACGTTAAATGGCTAAGGGACCATGTAGAGGGAGATGTTGAAATACATGATGTTTCAAATGAATATGCGCTAATCGCCATTCAAGGGCCAAAGGCAGAGTCAATACTACAAAAATTAGTTAAAGGTACAGATTTAAAAGAAATAAAATTATTTAAATTTAAAGAAAACATCGATTATAACGGGTCAAACGTACTTATTTCCCGAACAGGGTATACAGGTGAAGACGGATTTGAAATTTATTGCAATGCATCTGATGCCGTAACTATTTGGAATGATCTTCTTTCTGTAGGAGAACAAGAAGGTATACTACCTTGTGGCCTAGGTGCAAGGGATACACTAAGATTTGAAGCAAACTTAGCATTATACGGACAGGAACTGTCAGAGCATATCACTCCTCTAGAAGCAGGGATTAGCTTTGCTGTTAAACTAAATAAAGAAGAAGATTTTATCGGAAAAGAAGCATTGAAAAAACAAAAGGACGAAGGTATTCCTCGATCCATCGTAGGAATTGAAATGATTGATAGAGGGATACCGCGACATGGGTATAAAGTGTTTGTTGGTGACGAGGAAATAGGTTTGATTACATCGGGAACGCAATCTCCCACATTGAAAAAAAATATTGGACTCGCACTTATAAAATCTGATTATAAGGAACTTGGAAATGAGCTTACCGTGGAGATTCGGGGGAAACGGCTGAAAGCTGTTGTTGTATCGACTCCATTTTATAAGAGAGCCAAAAATTAAGTTGGAGGAGAAATTTATGATTAAACATCGCTATTTACCGATGACTGAACAGGATCAAAAAGAAATGCTTGACACAATCGGTGTAGAGTCAATTGATGAATTATTTTCAGATATCCCGGAAAAAGTTCGTTTTAAAGGCGAGTACAATATTAAAAGAGCGAAATCAGAACCAGCCTTACTAAAGGAGCTAGCTTCTCTTGCTGGTAAAAATGCGGATTTGAAACAAAATGTTTCTTTCTTAGGTGCTGGTGTATACGATCATTATATCCCAACAATTGTTGATCATGTTATATCTAGATCTGAATTTTATACTGCCTATACTCCATATCAACCTGAAATTTCTCAAGGTGAGCTGCAAGCGATTTTCCAGTTTCAAACGATGATATGTGAATTAACAGGAATGGATGTGGCCAATTCTTCCATGTACGATGGAGGAACTTCTCTTGCAGAAGCTGCCATGTTAAGTGCAGGTCAAACAAAGCGAAAAAAGATTCTTGTTTCTAAAACAGTCAACCCTGAATCAAGAGATGTGTTAAAAACATATTCAAAAGGTCAGTATATCGATGTGGTGGAAATCCCGTACAAAAACGGTAAAACAGATTTAGATGCTTTGAAAAATGAACTTTGTGATGAAGTTGCGGCCGTCATTGTACAATATCCAAACTTTTTTGGCCAAATTGAGCCATTAAAGGATATCGAACCATTGATTCATGAACAAAAAGGATTATTGATCGTTTCAAGTAATCCACTTGCACTTGGAGCGCTAACTCCTCCAGGTGATTTTGGTGCAGATATTGTTGTTGGAGATGTTCAACCATTTGGGATTCCAGCCTCTTATGGAGGACCGCATTGTGGATATTTTGCCGTAACATCTAAATTAATGCGCAAAGTTCCTGGTCGCTTAGTCGGTCAAACTACTGATGAAAATGGAAAAAGAGGATTCGTTTTAACTTTGCAAGCTAGGGAGCAACATATTCGTCGTGATAAAGCTACTTCGAACATTTGTTCAAACCAAGCATTAAATGCATTAGCTTCTTCTGTAGCTATGACGGCCCTAGGTAAAAAAGGCGTAAAAGAAATGGCTGTGCAAAATATTCAAAAAGCACATTATGCAAAAAACGTTTTTAATGAAAAAGGATTTACAATTCCGTTCAATGGTTACCAATTCAATGAATTTGTAGTGAAAGTTGGTAAACCTGTAGGTGAAGTAAATGAGAAATTGCTTCTTAAAGGAATAATTGGCGGTTACGATTTGGGTAGAGATTATCCTGAACTTGATGGTCATATGCTTGTTGCAGTAACGGAACTTAGAACGAAGGAAGAAATTGATAGCTTTGTAAAAGAAGTGGGGGAGAGCTGTGAGTAACCATGACTTAAAATTAATTTTCGAAATGTCTACTCCGGGAAGAATTGGCTATAGTTTGCCTGAAATGGATGTTCCAGAAATTGATATAGTAGAATGTTTGCCAGAAGGATATGTAAGAGAAAATGAACCTGAGCTTCCTGAAGTTTCAGAGCTTGATATAATGCGTCATTTTACTGAACTTTCCACTCATAATCATGGTGTTGATTCAGGATTTTATCCCCTTGGATCTTGTACGATGAAGTATAATCCTAAAATTAATGAACAAGTTGCTCGGTTCCCTGGATTTGCCCATATTCATCCGTTGCAACCAGAATCCTCTGTTCAAGGTGCTCTTGAATTAATGTATGATTTGCAACAGCATTTAATTGAAATTACAGGAATGCACGAAGTAACCTTGCAACCTGCGGCTGGAGCTCATGGTGAATGGACCGGACTTATGATGATTCGTGCATTCCATGAGGCTAATGGTGATAATGAAAGAACAAAGGTGATTGTTCCAGACTCCGCTCACGGAACAAATCCTGCATCAGCAACTGTAGCTGGATTAGAAACAGTAACGGTAAGATCTGGCGAGGACGGTTTAGTTGATTTGAATCATTTAAGAGAACTCGTTGGACCTGATACTGCAGCGTTAATGCTGACAAATCCAAATACCCTCGGATTATTTGAAGAACAAATCCTTGAAATGGCGGAAATCGTCCATGGTGCTGGTGGTAAGCTTTACTACGATGGTGCAAATTTAAATGCTGTAATGTCAAAAGCACGTCCTGGAGATATGGGCTTTGATGTTGTCCATTTAAATCTTCATAAAACTTTTACTGGACCACACGGTGGTGGAGGACCAGGATCCGGGCCAGTAGGCGTAAAAGAAGATTTGATTCCATTTTTGCCAAAGCCAGTCATTACGAAAAAAGACGACAAATTTGTGATTGATTATGATCGTCCTCAATCTATCGGACGAGTAAAACCTTTTTACGGAAACTTTGGAATTAATGTACGTGCGTATACGTATATACGTTCTATGGGACCTGATGGATTAAAAGCTGTTACAGAATATGCAGTTCTGAATGCTAACTATATGATGCGAAGGCTAGCTCCTTATTTTGATCTTCCATATGACCGTCATTGTAAACACGAATTTGTTTTAAGTGGAAAGCGTCAGAAGAAGTTAGGAGTACGTACACTGGATATTGCTAAAAGATTGCTTGATTTTGGCTATCATCCACCAACAATTTATTTCCCGCTTAACGTGGAAGAATGTATGATGTTTGAACCGACCGAAACCGAATCAAAAGAAACGCTCGACGGCTTTATTGATGTAATGATTCAAATCGCACAAGAAGCAGAAGAAAATCCTGAAATCGTACAAGAAGCTCCACATACAACTATCGTCAAAAGACTCGATGAAACGAAAGCTGCTAGAAAACCGATTTTAAGGTATATAAAAGAATAATTAAAGATAGAGACAGACTCGAATGATCAAGTCTGTCTCTTTTTAATAGATTTTTGATAAAGCTTATATGAAAAAAAGTTGCTTAGCGATAGAAGTAGAGATAATACATTATGTGTATTATAAAGTGTAATAATTATCTAATATTTTTATTGTCCCTTTATACATACCACATGCTCGTTAATTTAGAAGTGATTGATGTTTGTTATAATGGAGAAAAGCCTTTCTTTATAGATGCCGTAAAAATGATTGTGGAGAATCAAGGAAATTTTTCGTAATCTGAACATGTTCTATATCCTCATATTGAATTAATTGAGGTGGATGAACATCAAAACTATAAATTTCAGCTTCAGGAAGTGCCATGAGAATCGGTGAATGTGTGATAATGATAAACTGAGAATCTTCTTTAACCGCTTCTAAAATAATACTGATTAAACTTAATTGTCTCATTGGTGATAAAGGTGTTTCTGGTTCATCTAATAAATATAATCCATTTGGCCTTATCCGTGCTTGAAAATAATCAAGAAAGCTCTCGCCATGGGAACGTACATCTAGCCCTTCGTTGTATAACTTATTTAACTCAGTAAGCGTTCGTGCGTGAGGCATTGATGCGAGTCCTTTTGCAAATGCAGATTTATTAGTATATTCAATTTCTATATTTCTTAACTCTTCTTCGGCATCTTGTTTCATACTCTTTATTCTTCTGACAAAAGAAATAAAATCTTCTGCTCTTAGGAAAAAGCCATTTTTCGTTTTTTGCATCCAAGATAATTTGAATGCTTCTGCTAAAATTTGAGCGTGTTCCAATTCTTTATCTTGTGATATTTCAATTCCACCTGCAATCGGTAAATCGGATGACGCTGCAATACCTTCTAAAAAAGTAGATTTACCACTTCCATTTTCACCAACTAAGATTGTAATTGGTTTCTTGAACGAAAGCTGATTAAAATCTCTCATTATTGGAAGGGTAAAAGGAAATTGTCGATTATTTATATTTTTTAATAACTTTACTTCTTTTAAAATCATCGATCCACCACGCTCTTTTCCTAGCAAAAAACCGCGGAGGAAACCCGCGGTATCATCTCAGCTATTTTACTTTTCCTTTTTCTTTATTCTTCCGGACCATTTTTTAAATCCGCCCTCTAAGTGATACAAATCTCGGTACCCTTTTCTGTAAAGAGTTTGAGCAGCTCTTCCGCTTCGCATTCCAGATTGACAATATAGGTATACTGGTTTATCTGGGCGTATTTCTTTCATGCGTGTTTTTAATTGAGAAATTGGGATATTACGTGCTCCCAGGATATGCCCACCTTCAAATTCATTTGGCTCACGCACATCAATAAGCTGTGCCTTCCGATAGCCTGCGCGGAATTCTTCTTCGGTTAGCGTTTTTAATATTCTTTTTTGATGGAAGTAATTATATAGGGAAAAAGCTATGATCGCTCCCAGTAAAATTAGTAATGTGTATAAAGCCTCCAATATTCTTCCTTCCCCTTTCTAGTAAATAGCCCTAATGTCTATTATATTCATCATTAGGCAATGAATCAAAATCTTTTTTATTTATTCTATTGTTAAATATAATTTGAAAAAAATTTTTTACTCTTTTTCTAATAAAACCTTATCATATTAACGATGAAAGAGGAAATAAAAAGAGCAAATGCAAATTTTGTTCAAAAATCGATATATTTGTTTAAATATCGTATAAAATCTTTGAAAATCTTTTTTTTACTGCCTATTTTAAATTTGACAAAATCAAACAAAGTTCAACTGTATCACTATATGTAGTGTAGTTGTTTAAAAATAAAATACAATATATAGTGTTTAGTCATTGATTTACAGGTAATATATATGGTAACGTAATGAATAGAATGATTGTATAAGGGGTTGAAGCAATGTCTGTAGTTTATACGCAGAAACAAAATCTCAACGTAGAAAGACTTAATCAAGATATCCGTTTATTTAAGCCGGTGCATCCAATTACGCCTGACATGAAGATTACCCATAAAGGGGTATCAAGGCTTGTTATGATCGACCGTTATGCTTTTAAGGATACAGAAAAGATTACTTTAACAGAAGGCGATTTTGTTGTTTTAACAATAAAAGAAGATCCGAAGTTTCCTGCAAGAGGTCTCGGATTTATTAAATCTATTGACTGGGAAGAAAAGACAGCAGAAGTTATTGTAGAGGAAGAGTACCGCAGTGTCCTTGATAGTGATAAAGAAAGAGAGACTGGATTAATCGTCCGCCCTCTAGATATTATCGAGAAGCCACTCGAAATCTTCTATGAGCAAATTGCAAAGCGTAATGCAACAGGACTAGCATCTGTTGAAAAGACTGAAGAAAAAAGACAGGAATGGTTTGAAAAATTTTACAAAGAACTTTCAAGTCTTAACTTTATTCCGGCTGGTCGTGTTTTATACGGAGCAGGCGCAGATACGGATGTAACGTATTTTAACTGCTATGTTATGCCATTTGTAGCCGATTCACGCGAAGGAATTTCAGAACACCGTAAGCAAGTGATGGAAATCATGAGCCGTGGTGGTGGAGTTGGTACGAATGGTTCTACGCTAAGACCTCGTAATACACTTGCAAGAGGAGTTAATGGTAAATCATCAGGCTCTGTATCTTGGTTAGATGACATTGCGAAATTAACACACCTTGTTGAGCAAGGGGGTTCTAGACGTGGTGCGCAGATGATAATGTTGGCGGATTGGCATCCCGATATTATTGAATTTATTATTTCTAAAATGCAAAACCCACGTATCTTAAGATTTTTGATTGAAAATACAACGGATCCTATCATTAAGAAACATGCGAAGGATAAGTTGAAGTTTACACCTCTTTCTAATACGGAAGAAGCTATGTATCAAGGTGTACTTAACTATCGCAACATCCCTGGCCTTGGTGGTTTTAGTGAAGGGATTTTCCGTGAAGCCGAGGAAAAATTGACTGAAGGCGGTACATATTCAGTCCATAATCCTGAGTTCCTGACAGGGGCTAATATTTCCGTCTGCCTAACTAAAGAATTTATGGACGCAGTTGAAAATGATGGAGACTATGAACTTCGTTTCCCAGATGTAGAAAATTACAGTCCTGAAGAAATGAAAGCATATAATACCGAATGGCAAAAAGTAGGAGATGTGCGTGAATGGGAAAAGCTTGGTTACAAAGTACGCACATATCGTAAAATCAAGGCGAAAGAGCTTTGGAATCTCATTAATATTTGTGCAACTTATTCCGCTGAGCCAGGGATTTTCTTCATTGATAATGCCAACGATATGACGAATGCTAAGAGCTATGGTCAAAAGGTCGTTGCAACAAATCCGTGTGGAGAGCAACCACTTGCACCATTCTCTGTTTGTAATCTTGCAGCTGTGAACTTAGCTGAAATGGCTGATAAAGAAAATAAAACTGTTAATTTTGATAAGTTAAAAGAAACAGTACGTATCGGCGTTCGTATGCAAGACAATGTAATTGATGCAACTCCATATTTCCTTGAGGAAAATAAAAAGCAAGCACTTGGAGAGCGTCGTGTTGGTCTCGGGGTAATGGGTCTATCCGATCTATTAATCTATTGCGAAAAAGAATACGGATCGATTGAAGGCAATGAATTAGTAGATAAGGTATTTGAGACCATTGCTACGACTGCTTATGAGGCTTCTGTAGAGCTTGCTAAGGAAAAAGGAAGCTTCCCATTCCTTGAAGGTGAAGCGACAGAGGATACAAATCGTCTTCGTAAAGCTTTCACTGAAACAGGTTTTATGAAAAAAATGCCTAAGGATATCAACGAATCAATCTTAAAATATGGAATTCGTAATTCCCACCTACTTACTGTTGCACCAACAGGATCAACAGGTACGATGGTTGGAGTATCTACAGGATTGGAGCCTTATTTCTCCTTCACATATTATCGAAGTGGACGTTTAGGTAAGTTTATTGAAGTCAAAGCAGATATTGTTGAAGAATATTTGAGTCGTCACCCAGAAGCAGATCCAAAAAACTTGCCACATTGGTTTGTAACTGCAATGAGCCTTTCACCTGAAGCTCATGCTGATGTTCAATGTGTCATCCAACGCTGGATTGACAGTTCAATTTCAAAAACGGTAAATGCCCCTAAAGGCTATTCCGTTGAACAAGTTGAAAAAGTGTATGAACGCTTGTATAAAGGCGGAGCTAAGGGTGGTACAGTTTACGTTGATGGAAGCCGTGATTCCCAAGTTCTGACATTGAAAGCTGAGGAAAATAATCTAGAAGCAAGTGAACAATTGACGTTTAATGAACCAGTTGTTTTAGTAGATACAATTCAAGATCTCCGTTCAACTAGTGTGACTATTGGTTCTGAGATCGGCGACACATGTCCGGTTTGTAGAAAAGGCCAAGTAAAAGAAATAGGCGGCTGTAATACATGTGACAACTGTAATGCCCAATTGAAGTGTGGTCTATAATAATTTTTTGAAAAAACAGGCTATCTCAGTTTGAGAAGCCTGTTTTTTGTTCTAATCTTCGCCACTTTTTCCTAAAGATAAATAAAGACCATTTGGAGGAGTGGGTGTTGATGAACATCGATGGTGTTTTTTCTGGAGGGGGTATTAAAGGTTTCGCACTCATAGGAGCTTATGGAGTATTGGAACAACGAGGTTTTACGTTTAATCGATTAGCAGGAACAAGTGCAGGGGCTATTATGGCAGCATTGATTGCAGTGGGTTATACAAGTAAGGAAATAGAAACTCTATTGGATGAAACCGATATGAAAATATTTTTAGACCAACGGACAACACTGCTGCCTTTTGCGATTGCAAAATGGCTATTGTTATATTGGAGAATGGGCATGTATAGAGGGAATGAGCTAGAAGAATGGCTCGGTAAAAAAATGGCGGATAAAGGGGTTTATACATTCAAAGATCTTCCTAATGGAAAACTAAGATTAATTGCATCTGACCTTTCAACAGGAAGGTTGATAGTCCTACCAGACGATTTAGAAAGCTATGGTATCCCCAAGGAGACATTTCCAGTAGCTAGGGCAATTCGGATGAGTTGTGGAATACCGTTCTTTTTCGAACCAATTAAATTACGTTCTTTATCAGGAGAAAATATTATAGTGGATGGAGGACTCCTAAGTAATTTTCCAATGTGGTTATTTGAAAATAAAGACAAGAAAAAGTCAAGGCCAGTTTTAGGTATAAAGCTTAGTTTCAATATGGAAGAACAGCCGAAAAGGGTAATAAAAAATGGATTATCATTATTTGAAGCCTTGTTTAGTACTATGAAAGACGCTCACGATGCAAGATATATATCTAGGAAACATGAAAAAGATATTATTTTTATCCCAATAGATGAAAGTTTTTCAACTGAATTTTTTCTATCTGAAGAAAAAAAACACGCCCTAATAGAAAAAGGACGTGAGAAAACAATTGAATTTCTGAAGACTTGGTCTTTCTAAAAAAGAAATAGGGAATATAAGTTATTATTATGTCTAAATTATTATTGAAGTTGGGATTTTGCATTCTAGCTTCTGACATATAGGTCCTAGGTTAAAACTTAAGACGTACGAAAATCAATACTAATTATACTAATTTGCTCTCCGAACATTTGATTGTAATCGATAAGCGGGGCGAGTGCCTGACTTTTTTCTTTATAAAAACTTAAAAAATTGCCCGGTCTTTTTTCTTACTTTTTTTCCCTTCGATTACAGTCAAATGTGCTGCCGATCTTTTACGCATAGGTTTTTTGCGCATCTGACTGCTAGCCTGTTGTGAAACTCGTTTCCTTCTTTTGGAAAGTCTTGCTGCCTTTGCGTAATTTCTACTCTCGTTTCGTTCGGGTTTATTTCGAACCCAAAATTGATAAACAAAATAGATAGCAGAAGCAACAAGCCCGATGATAAAGAGTTGTTTAAATAAACCGACTGGATTATTAAAAATATATGAACCCAATCCTATTATTGCAATGACTATAATGAATCCAACCAAAAAATTTCGTACATTCAAGAGCGCCACCTCCTCGGGAGTATTTACATTTTTCCCAAAAAGAACTAGTTTTATACTCTTTTAGATAATTTTCTCTGTTTTTATGTTACCTTCACTTTGCTTTTCCACTTTAAGTAATTCATTAAACGAGGCGAGCGCAACTTCTACTTGATCATCAGTCGGTTCTTTTGTTGTTAGCAGCTGTAGCCATAACCCGGGATATCCAAGCCACTTAAGGACTGGGAGGTTACGCATTTTATTTGTTAACTGTAAAACCTCAAATGATACACCAAGTACTACTGGAATGAGTGCTAATCTATTTAATATTCGGACCCAAAGTGGGTTAACATCCACAAACATGTAAATAAACACACCCACTACAACTGTAAAAAGAATGAAACTACTTCCACATCGGTAATGAAGTCTAGACATAGATTGAACATTTTCAACAGTCAAGTCTAGGTCATGTTCATATGCATTAATAACTTTATGCTCTGCTCCATGATATTGAAACACGCGTTTAATAAGTGGTGTCATAGATATAAAGTAGATATAGGAGAGCAAAAGAATTAGCTTAAATAGTCCTTCTAGCAAAATTTGAGCCATATCCCCTGGGAAGATAGGTTTAAAAAATGCTGCTAGGAAAACAGGAACTAAAGTAAAAATAAACTTAGAAAAAATAAAGGATAGGACACCAAGCACTGCGACACTTAAAACTAATGTAGTTTTAGACATCTTTTCTTCTTGAATCTTACTATCCTCACTAGGGTCTACATCGTAGCGGTCTGTTGAAAAAGTTAAATGTTGCGCTCCGTTGGCGCTAGCTTCAATAATAGCCACAATTCCACGAAGAAAGGGAATTTTTTTTAATGTTTTAAAAACAGGCTTTGTTTTTCTTGGTAAATAAAAGTATTCAATAGATTGATCTTTACGGCGAATTGCGGTAACGGTTTGATGTTTACCGCCAAACATGACTCCTTCGACTACAGCCTGCCCGCCATAAGCAGGTTTATTTGTGTTTTTCATAGATTGTCACCAACTTATTGGATTATATATATCTTCCCTTTTTATCATACTAAAATAATTAGAAATTCACCAGATAAAATAATTTATGCAATTTGTTGTTAAGCATGGACATGATAATGATGGAGGTGGAATTTATGAAAAATGAAAAAGAAATAGAAGTGGTAAAAAAATATCAAATGTCTATATTACAATTAGCGTCTATTACAGGTTTTTTTGGAGGTGTCATTGGGACTATATTTGGTTATTTCGTTAATTATTTTAATTTTACGGAAATTAATCCTAAGGTCATTTTATCACCATTTACAGGAAAATGGACAGATGGCTGGCTTGGATTTGTTGTTACTGCTCTATTGTATGGGTTGCTTTCTATAGTAGTGGCGTTACTCTACTATATGGTATTAAGAAAACAAAAATCCCTTATATGGGGAGCGATTTACGGCATCATTATTTTTCTCATTATTTTTCTTGCCTTGCACCCAATGATTCCAGACATAAAATGGTTGTTCCGTTATAATTTTAATACTATTGCAACGGAACTTTGCTTTTTTCTAATTTATGGGCTTTTCATCGGCTATTCAATCTCTTATGAATATGATGAACAATTAAATTGGAGCAAAGTAAATCAAAAGCAATGAGAACGAAAAGTAGAACTAGTTGAATTAAATAATTATATGGTAGAATGTTCTAGTAATCATTCTTTGCTAGGACGTGAACCATCTTGAAAATTCTCGTAATAAATGGTCCAAATTTAAATATGCTCGGTAAGCGTGAGCCTGGAATTTACGGTAGCCAATCATTAAAGGATCTCGAAAACGGAATTATGGAAGCAAGTGAAAAATTGGGTGTGGAAATAAAATGTTTCCAATCCAATTACGAAGGTGCTTTATTAGATGAGATTCATCAAGCTGCTGATAATGGATTTGAAGGAATTATTATGAATCCTGGAGCATTTACTCATTATAGTATAGCCCTAAGGGATGCAATCTCATCTATTGATCTTCCTGTTATTGAGGTTCATATTTCAAATGTTCATGCTAGAGAAGAGTTTAGAAAACATTCTGTTACGGCTCCCGTTTCAATTGGACAAATTTCAGGATTTGGATTTTATGGATATGAAATGGCATTACATGCGATGAAAGAATATTTGAAAGGGAGAGAGGTATAGTGGAAAAATTAGAAAGACTGAGGGGACAATTTAAACAATCCGACATTGATGGAATTTTGATTACAAGTACATATAATCGCCGCTATATGACTAATTTCACTGGTACAGCGGGGGTTGCTCTTATTTCAGAAGAAAGAGCACTTTTTATTACAGATTTTCGCTATACGGAACAAGCAGCTAAGCAAGCTGTAGGATTCGAAATTAACAGACATACAGGTCCTATTATTCAAGAAGTAGCTGAAAAAGCAAAAGAACTTGGAATTAAAAAACTAGGGTTTGAGCAAGATCATATGCCTTTTTCTACTTGGAAACAATATGAAGAAGCAGTTGAAGCTGAACTTATCCCGATTTCAAATGTAATTGAAAACCTTCGTTTAATAAAAGATTCTAGAGAGATCAGTATATTAAAAGAAGCTGCAGATATAGCAGATGCAGCATTTAAACATATTCTTGATTTTATTAAGCCGGGTAAAACAGAATTGGAAGTTGCTAACGAGCTCGAATTTTTCATGCGTAAATGTGGTGCCACCTCGTCTTCATTTGATATTATTGTTGCATCTGGCTGGAGAGCGGCATTACCGCATGGGGTAGCAAGTGACAAAACAATAGAAACAGGAGATTTCGTAACAATGGATTACGGTGCCCTTCATAAAGGGTATATATCTGATATCACCCGAACGGTAGCTGTTGGAGATCCATCTGATAAATTGAAGGAAATATATAGTGTTACTCTAGAAGCACAGCTAAGAGCAATGGAACAAATTAAACCAGGTATGACTGGAATTGAAGCTGATGCAATTGCAAGAGATTACATTACAGAAAAAGGATATGGTGAGTATTTCGGCCACTCTTTAGGTCATGGAATTGGCTTGGAAGTACACGAAGGGCCAGGACTTTCACACCGTTCGGAAACGAAGCTAGTGCCTGGAATGGTTGTAACAGTTGAACCGGGTATTTATTTACCTGGTGTTGGTGGAGTTCGTATTGAGGATGATACGTTAATAACCGCATCTGGAAATGAAACGTTGACACATTCGACGAAAGATTTAATAATTTTATAAGGTACTTTTTAGGAGGAATACAGATGATATCAGTAAACGAATTTAGAACAGGACTAACGATTGAAACAGACGGAGGGATTTGGAGAGTTATTGATTTCCAACATGTTAAGCCGGGAAAAGGTGCTGCATTCGTTAGATCTAAATTAAGAAACTTACGTACTGGTGCAATTCAAGAAAAAACATTTAGAGCTGGTGAAAAAGTAGAAAAAGCTCAAATTGATAATAAAACAATGCAATATTTATATGCCAGTGGGGATAGCCATGTATTTATGGATAACGAGAGTTATGAACAAATCGAACTTCCAGCTTCTCAAATAGAATATGAATTAAAATTTCTACAAGAAAATATGGTTGTCCACATTATTATGTATCAAGGTGAAACATTAGGAGTAGAATTGCCGAATACGGTAGAACTAGAAGTTGTTGAAACAGACCCAGGCATTAAAGGGGACACTGCTTCTGGTGGTTCAAAACCAGCAAAAATGGAAACTGGTTTAGTCGTTCAAGTACCGTTCTTTGTAAATGCAGGAGACAAGCTCGTTATTAATACTTCAGATGGATCTTATGTATCAAGAGCATAAATAATAAAAAGCAGAAAGCCGAGGGAAAATTCCTCGGTTTTTTTTATTGGTTTCACACCTTATTTTCATATTTAGAGACAAGCTGAATACATATTAGATAGTGAAGATGTAGGAGGGAGAGTAAGTTGAAATCGGTGCTTCGAATATTGCCTGCTCGAATAAATGAATTAATAATGAAGCTTCCTACGAAGACGTTTAGCGAAATAGAGGAAATTAGATTAAGGGTTAATCGGCAAGTAGAAGTGGCATATAACGGACTTCACTATTTTCTCCCTTATCTATTTTCAAAAGAAGAAGCAGAGCAATTCATCAGCAAGCTAGCTAACCATTCTTTTTACACATTAGAGGAAGAATTACGTAAGGGGTACATCACGATTGAAGGTGGACATCGAGTTGGTCTTGCAGGCAAAGTAATACTTGAAAATGGCTCTGTTAAAGCGATCAGACATTTATCTTCATTCAATATTCGAATAGCGAGAGAAAAAGTCGGTGTAGCCGATAAGTATATTCAGTATTTATTTGATCACACTTGGAAAAATACGATGATTATCGGTCCACCGCAAACCGGAAAAACAACCTTGTTAAGGGATATTGCAAGACTCATTTCAAGTGGAGTACAGGAGTACGATATCCCTTCATTTAAAACAGGCATTGTTGATGAACGCTCAGAGATTGCAGGGTGTGTACATGGTATTCCTCACCTTCATTTTGGACCGAGGATAGACGTGTTGGATGCTTGTCCGAAAGCAGAAGGAATGATGATGATGATTCGTTCAATGAGCCCGAATGTTCTTATCGTAGATGAAATAGGCAGACCAGAAGACACGATAGCCATTATGGAGGCGATAAATGCTGGGATCACATTAATGATGACAACCCATGGGAATAATTTTGAAGAAATTAGCAAAAGGCCCCTATTAAAACCAATTATCCAACATAGAGTTTTTGAAAGATTTATCGAACTGTCTAGGAGAGATGGTCCAGGCACAATAATATCGATAAAGGATGCAAGCGGTGCTCCAGTAGCTACAAAGAGAAGGGCAGTAGGTCTATATGATTAAAATAATCGGAGCTATTTTTATAGTTGGAGCAACAACTTGGGCAGGTTTTGAATTTTCAAAGCAATTAAGTGAAAGGCCAAAGAATTTACGATTATTTCGCCATTCTCTTGAAACACTGGAAGCGGAAATAATGTATAGTCATACTCCTCTTGGAGAGGCTGCTGAAAAAATATCAAAGCAAATTCCCAAACCTATTGCTACTCACTATAAAATCTTTTCTAGTTTGTTAAGGAAAGAGGATTCAGTTGTTAAATCTGCTTGGGAAAATAGCTTAAAAAACATTTGGGAGTCCACTTCATTGAAACACAGTGAATACGAAATATTGCTTCAATTTGGTGAGAATTTAGGTAGACATGATCGTGAAACACAGCAGAAACAAATCTTGTTAACTCTTACTAACTTAGAAAGGGAAGAAGAGCTTGCTCGAGAAAAACAAAAAAAGTATGAAAAAATGGTGAAAAGCCTTGGAGTCCTAACCGGTATGCTAATCATCATTTTGCTTTTGTAGTGATAGGAGGAAATGATATGGGCATAGATGTAGATGTCATCTTTAAAATTGCCGGAGTAGGAATAGTTGTTGCATTTCTCCATACCATACTAGATCAAGTAGGGAAGAAAGAATATGCACAATGGGTTACATTGTTTGGTTTTATATATATTTTATTTATGGTCGTGTCGATTGTAGATGGATTATTTCAAAAAATAAAGTCTGTATTTCTATTCCAATAGATGGGGGGTAACCGCTATTGCAATTTTACAAATTGCGGGTATTGCCCTAATTATTACATTCCTGGTATTAGCTATTAAGGAACAGACTCCGAATTTCGCTTTTTTGCTTGTGTTATTTGCAGGGACAGGCATCTTTTTATTTCTTGTAGATCAAGTTCATAAAGTCATATTAATGATTGAAGAGCTTGCAGGCATTGCGAATGTGAACACTCTATACGTAAAAACCATTCTTAAAATCATCGGCATTGCTTATATTGCTGAATTTACAGCACAAATAAGCAAGGATGCAGGTCTAGGATCAATGGCAGCAAAAGTTGAGTTGGCTGGAAAAATATTAATACTAGCAATAGCCGTGCCTATAATGACGGCTTTAATTGAGACCATTGTAAATATAATGCCAATTCATTAGACAAAGCAATTGAACGGAGTGGAATGCATGCGACGAAGGCTGCAGATTCTATTATTATTATGTATTATTCCATTTTTGGGAGTTACTAAAGTTGCAGCAGAGGAACCAGAAAATGATTTAAATCAGTCAAATAATCAAGTAGAACGGTATTTAGAGGACCTTGGTTTAGATGAGCTATCCGAACATTGGAATAAAGTTCTTCACGAATATGGCGGGTATTTACCTGAAAGCAAAAGAGGTACTTTTCTTGATTTTGTTAAAGGGGACAAGTCATTTTCCTTTTCGGATTGGATTAATGGGATCATATTATTCATTTTCCAAGAAATCATACTAAATGTTAAATTACTAGGTTCACTTTTATTACTGACGATTTTAAGTGTGTTTCTACAATCGCTTCATAATGCATTTGAACAAGGGGCTGTCAGTAAGGTCGCCTATTCAATTATTTTTATGGTACTAATCATTATTGCATTAAATAGTTTTAGAGTAGCTGCAGATTATGCGATTGAAGCTATTGATTCTATGAGTCAATTTATTCTAGCTCTTTTGCCATTACTATTGGCATTGATCGCTTCGTCTGGTGGAGTGGCTACATCGTCATTCTTCCATCCCGTTCTCGTATTTTTAGTGAATATTAGTAGTATCGTTATAAAAAATGCTGTCTTTCCATTATTATTTCTTGCAACTTTATTAAGTATAGCAAATACATTAAGCTCACAATTTAAAGTATCCCAGCTTTCCAATTTATTAAAAAAAATAAGTATTGGAATACTTGGTGCATTTATCACCATTATCCTTGGTGTTATTTCTATTCAAGGGGCTGCATCTGCGGTTGCAGACGGCGTTGCGATTCGCACAGCTAAATATGTTGCAGGAAATTTTGTTCCTGTAGTTGGAAGAATGTTTACTGATGCTGCAGACACTGTTTTAAATGCTTCCCTTCTATTGAAGAATACGGTAGGGATAGCGGGTGTAGCGATTATCTTGTTGCTAGCAGCTTTTCCGGCGTTAAAAATACTAGTTATTTCTTTTATATACAAGCTTGCTGCAGCACTTATGCAACCTTTAGGTGATGGACCAGTCATTGAATGTTTGGATGCAGTTAGTAAAAGTGTGATGTATATTTTCGCATCTCTTGCAATTGTATCTTTTATGTTCTTTATAAGCATAACTATCATTATTACTTCCGGAAATATCACAATGATGGTTAGGTAAATAAAGGGGGCAGCTTCCTTGGAATATTTAAGCGAGTGGGTATTTAATATTATCATTTTTTTAATTATTGCTATGGTTGTAGATATGCTACTACCTGAATCAAGTATGAAAAAATATACTAAACTCGCAACAGGACTGCTTTTAATGGCAATTGTTTTAACACCAGTATTAAAGTTAATTTCTAGTGACTTTGAAAAAGTACTCGCATCCTTCACTACAAATATAGATGTTGAGGATCAAACCAATGAAAATTTATTGAAAACGAAAAAAAAAGAGATACAAGCTTCTCAACATGCATATATATTAGAGCAAATGGCTGTCCAAATGAAAAAAATGGTAGAAAAGGAGTTGGTTGATAAGTATAGTGCAGAAATTAGTAATTTGCGGATTTCCGCAACACCAAATAGTGATGGAACAATCAACGAATTAGATAATGTGGTTGTCTCTCTAACGCCTTCGGAAAAAGTAATCAAAACCATTCAGCCAGTAAATATTAACTTTCAGGAAACAGATGCGAAAATGGATACAACCGACTACGAAACAATGAAATCAATGTTGGCCAATACTTGGGAAATTCCAATATCATTGATTGAAATTGTTTCGAGGGAGGAACCAGGAAATGAAGAATAAATATTCTGGACCAATTGATTGGATAAAACAAAAATTCCTTGATAATAAAACTCCAAGCGATAAAAACAAAACAAAACCATATTATCTGCTTTTTCTACTTATTTTAGGTGCCTTATTTATGGTAATGGGTAGCATATGGAAAGACAATGGCACTCCACCCTCTGATGCAGTATTTAATGAAGATACAAGGGAGCAGGATAGCTCAGAAACTTTTGGTGTGAAAAAGTCAGACAATAATGACATGAAGGTTATTGAAGAACATTATGAAAACCAGCTTAAAGAAGCACTCGAAGAGATAGTGGGTGTTCATACTGTAACAGTCATCGTGAATGTTCAAGCTACTGAAAGAAAGGTGTACGAGAAAAATAGTATTCTTAGAAATCAAACGACACACGAAGAAGATGAAAAAGGTGGACAACGTCAAATAGAAGATCAATCAAAAGAAGATGAGCTTGTCATCATCCGAGAAGGGGAAAAGGATATCCCCCTCGTTTCAGAAACGAGAAAACCTGAAATTAAGGGAGTTCTTGTAGTGGCAGGTGGTGCAGAAAACATTCAGGTGAAAAAATGGATAATTGAAGCAGTAACTCGTGTCTTAGATGTTCCAAGTCATAAAGTTGCAGTCATGCCTAAAAAATCAAAGGGGGATTCTTAATGCTTTTAAAAAAGCAAACTGTCTGGCTCTTAACAATGCTTAGTCTCGTTGTCGTTTTATCCGTATACTATGTTACTTCCGAACCCGCTGTAAAAGATATTGCAACAAACGGAAAAAATGCACCTGATACGAGCGGAAAAATGAGTGATGAAGATATGAAAATTATTACGGAATCAGCTGGAGATGAGGCATATGACGCGGTGCGTATTAGCTTAATGGATAAACGCGGTAAGCAGCAGGAGGAATTAACAACACAAGCGGCTGCACCTGAATTATCGATAGATGAGAAAAATAAATTATTTGAAACTATGAAACAAATTGAATCACTTGGAGTAAAGGAAAGAACAATTGAAAGTTATATCAAAACCCTAGGGTATAGTGATTCACTTGTCCGAATTGAAGATAATCAAGTATATGTTACAGTCAAAGCAGAGGAGCACTCAAAAGCTGATGCTGTGGAGATTGTTAGACTTGTCAGAGATGAAATGGGAACAAACTTTATTCCTACAGTGGAATTTGATACGAAATAATTAATGGACGGACGGGAATAATGCCCATCCGTCTTTTCTTTTTTTGCATTAATAAATATTTTTTGGATGTACCTGTATGGATTATACTCAAAAACAAGATACTTCTCATAAGAACTGACTTTTTAGCAAATCAGGTTATTTGCTTTAAGTATATTGTTCAAGAATTTAGACAGGAACATTTAACATTTAGACCGTATCAAAAACATTTCTCTGAATAAAAAACAAAGCAACTTGACTATTGGATGAATTAAGTCAGTTGATTTTCCTACAGTTTTGACGTTTTTCCTGTTATGTCGTCTCCACTTTTCGTTCCCAGCAGAAAGTAAACGTATGGAATATAAATCAACTGTCTAATACAAGAAAATATAAAAAAATATTACATTCCGTCTTCATCATTGAATTTTTATAAGGTATTATATTATGATGTTAGGAGCTACTCATTATTTTGAAGGAGTGTCACTTATGTTAAAAATTCAAGAAATACGTGAAATCATAAAATTAATCGATGAATCTGATATTGAAGAATTTAGTTTCGAGCATGAAGGATCTAAAATTAAATTAAAGAAACAAACGGCTTCAGTACCTGTAGCACAGCCTCAACAACAGATTGTTCAACAACCTGTAGCAGTTCAACCTCCAGTACAAGCTGTTGTTGAAACACCAGCTCCTACTCAAAAAGTTGAAGCGAAAATCGAAGGTACTACAAATAAAGAAAACTATCTCCAAGTTGTTTCTCCTATGGTTGGAACATTCTATGAATCGCCATCTCCGGATAGCCCAGCTTACGTAGAAATAGGATCACAAGTAAAAGCAGATACAGTTGTTTGTATCGTTGAAGCAATGAAATTATTTAACGAAATTGAGGCAGAAGTGGACGGAGAGATTGTGGAAGTCCTTGTAAAAAATGGCGAACTTGTTGAGTATGGACAACCATTATTCTTAGTCAAGCCT
Source organism: Lederbergia wuyishanensis (assembly GCF_022900255.1). GTDB lineage: Bacteria > Bacillota > Bacilli > Bacillales > Bacillaceae_C > Lederbergia > Lederbergia wuyishanensis. The sequence continues at coordinate 985,997 of NZ_JALIRM010000001.1, read as the reverse complement.
AGATAAGGAGCGTTTCCCATGATAAAAAAAGTATTAATTGCTAATAGAGGAGAAATAGCCGTTCGAATTATTCGGGCTTGTAAAGAGTTAGACATTGAGACAGTTGCGGTATATTCAGAAGCTGATCGCGAAGCACTTCATGTTCAATTAGCTGATGAAGCGTATTGTATAGGTCCAAAATTGTCTAAGGACAGTTATTTAAACACTGCTAATGTAATAAGCGTAGCAAAGTTGACTAATTGTGATGCGATACATCCAGGATATGGATTTTTAGCTGAAAATGCAGACTTCGCCGAGCTTTGCCGTGTATGCAATATCATTTTTATTGGACCAAGTCCTGAAGCAATTTCAAAAATGGGTACGAAGGATGTTGCACGCGAAACAATGAAAGCTGCTGGTGTACCTATAGTGCCTGGTTCCAATGGTATTATTAACGATTCAGACGAAGCGTTAGAAATCGCAGAAAAAATAGGTTTTCCCGTCATCATAAAAGCTACTGCAGGTGGCGGAGGAAAAGGAATTCGGGTTGCTAGAGATAAGGAAGAGCTGATAAAAGGGATTAATATTACTCAGCAAGAGGCATTGACTGCATTCGGCAATCCAGGTGTATATATTGAAAAGTATATTGAAGACTTTAGGCATGTTGAAATCCAAGTGATTGGCGATAATTTTGGTAATGTTATTCATCTTGGTGAACGTGATTGTTCAATTCAGAGAAGACTTCAAAAATTACTTGAAGAAACGCCATCTCCAGCGCTAGACATGGAGACACGGGAATTAATGGGGGATGCAGCAGTTAAAGCAGCCAAGGCTGTAAATTATTCAGGTGCTGGAACGATTGAATTTATTTATGACCATAGGAATCGCAAGTTTTATTTCATGGAGATGAATACGCGTATTCAAGTTGAACATCCCGTTACTGAAATGGTAACAGGAGTCGACCTAATAAAAGAAATGATTCGTGTAGCATCAGGGGAGAAATTATCTCTATCTCAAGAAGACGTTAAATTTAATGGCTGGTCCATTGAATGCAGAATTAACGCAGAAAACCCTGAGAAAAACTTCCTTCCATCAGCTGGGAAAATTGAAATGTATTTACCGCCAGGCGGGTTTGGAGTACGAGTTGATTCAGGTGCATATCCTGGCTATACAATTCCACCATATTATGATTCAATGATAGCAAAGGTTATTTCGTACGGGGCTACACGTGAAGAAGCCATTGCAAGAATGAAAAGAGCCCTGGAAGAATTCGTGATCGACGGAATTAAAACAACGATTCCATTCCATTTGAATTTGCTTGAACATGAAACCTTTGTTAGTGGAGACTTCAATACAAAGTTTCTTGAGATTCATGATGTAATGCATCAAAAATAAGCGGAGGTGTTTTAAATGGAGGAGAATTTGAACATGCTTGAAATGACACAGGAAAATGGTCATAACCATGGTAAGATTGAAATCGCTCCAGAAGTCATTGAAGTAATCGCGGGGATAGCTGCTTCTGAAGTTGAAGGAGTCGCTCAAATGCGTGGGAATTTTGCAACAGGAGTTGTAGAGAGACTCGGCAAAAAGAATCACGGTAAAGGTATTAGAGTTGAACTAACAGACGAAGGAATAAAAGTAGATGTGTATTGCTTAATGAATTTCGGTGTTTCCATTCCTACAGTTGCTCAAAAAGTTCAGGATAATATCCGACAAACATTATATAATATGACGGCACTTGAAGCTGAAGAAGTAAATGTTCATATTGTAGGTGTAGCTTTTGAAACCCAAAAGCCAGAAAACAGCCAAGAATTTGAAGAGCAATAATTAAAAATACAGTTGCCATTTAACTTTTGGCCTGTAGATAAAGCGGAAACTACTTTCAATAAAAATAATAAACAAGTTTCCGATTTATAGTTTCGTATGCAAGAATAAAAGCCAGAGGAGATTCCTTTGGCTTTTTCAATCATAGAAGGAGTAAACATTACATGAAAAGAAGAATTGCTCGCGAAAAAGCTTTGCAAGCCTTATACCAGATTGATATCAGTGGGACTGAGCCTGCGGAAGCAATTGAATTTGTTTTAGAGGATCAAAAGGCTGATTTATTTTTACAAAATCTAGTTGAAGGTACGTTGAAGAATCTTCAAGAAATTGATCAAGAGATTAGCAAGCATTTAGAAAATTGGTCCATCGATCGTCTATCGAAAGTGGATGTAAACATATTAAGGCTGGCTATTTATGAAATAAAATTTAGCATAGATGTACCAGAAAACGTTGCGATCAATGAAGCTATTGAGGTTGCAAAGAAATTCGGCGATGACAAATCTGGAAAGTTTATTAATGGAATCTTGTCGAAGGTCAAAGGAGAATAAACAGGGGGGAATCTTGATGCAAGCAACAATTATTGATGGGAAAGAAATATCGAATCATATTAGAGCAGGGCTTGAACAAAAAGTTTCCAAGTTAACTGCAGAAGGAATTCAACCAGGATTAGCAGTTATTTTAGTTGGAAATAATCAAGCATCAAGAACTTACGTTACTTCTAAACAGAAGAGTTGCAAAGCAATCGGTATGCACTCAGAGCTAATTGAACTTCCGGAAGACGTGGAAGAGCATGTACTGTTAAACGAGATAGAGAAATTAAATAATCGGGATAACATCCATGGAATATTAGTCCAACTTCCGCTTCCGGCTCATATTTCGGAGACTAAAGTGATTGAAACTATTTCACCTAATAAAGACGTTGACGGTTTTCATCCTGTGAATATTGGAAAAATGATGACGGGACAGGATACATTCTTACCGTGTACGCCTTTCGGTGTGTTAGAAATGTTGAAGTATATGGATATTCCAATTGCTGGAAAGCATGCCGTCATTGTCGGAAGAAGTAATATTGTTGGAAAGCCCGCCGGCCAATTGCTATTAAATGAAAATGCTACTGTTACATATTGCCATTCTAAAACAGCAGATCTTGCCTCCGTTACGAAAACAGCAGATATTTTGGTTGCTGCTGTGGGCCGTGCTAAAATGCTTAATGCCGATTATGTAAAAGAGGGCGCAGTTGTCATCGATGTAGGAATGAATAGAGACGAAAATGGTAGATTATGTGGAGATGTTGATTACAATGATGTTGTTGATAAAGCGGGTTATATTACTCCAGTTCCAGGCGGAGTTGGCCCTATGACAATTACTATGTTATTGTACAATACTGTTAAATCAGCCCAAAAAGTACTTGCTAATCGTAAATAAGATCGAATTATAGTAAAATAAATACAAACATACTAGAAAAGCTGCTTTCCTAATAAAATAGGTGCAGCTTTTCTTAATACGAGAGTAAATTAAAAAATCAATCATTACGCTCTTTTTTATGAGGTGTTTCATATGACTGAACGGCAATATTTAACTGTAAAGGCACTTACAAAATATATTAAACGAAAATTTGATGTTGATCCTCATTTATCAAATGTATATGTAAAAGGTGAAATATCGAACTTTAAAAAACATTCAAGTGGGCATCTTTATTTTACTTTAAAAGATGAATCCGCAAGAGTCATGGCGGTAATGTTTTCTTCTTTCTCGCAGTCTATGAAATTTATTCCTGAAAACGGTATGAATGTTTTAATTCGAGGAAGCATTACAGTATACGAGGCTAGTGGACAATATCAAATATACGTTCAAGAAATGCTTCCAGACGGTATTGGGGAATTATTTCTAGCCTATGAGCAGTTAAAAAACAAGCTTGAAAACGAAGGGTTATTTCATCCTGATAAAAAGAAACAAATACCAGTGTATCCAAAAAAAATTGGAATTATCACATCTCCAACGGGTGCTGCAATTAGAGATATATTAACAACGATAAATAGAAGATATCCAATTGGAAAATTAATCGTATTGCCGGTTCTAGTACAAGGAAAGCAGGCATCAGCTTCTATTGCTGCAGCAATAAAAAAAGCAAATGAATTATCTGTGGCTGATGTCCTAATTGTGGGTAGAGGTGGAGGATCCATTGAAGAGTTATGGGCTTTTAACGAAGAAATTGTAGCAAGAGCCATCTATAATTCACAAATTCCAATAATTTCTGCCGTCGGGCATGAAACAGATTTTACTATAGCCGATTTTGTAGCCGACGTAAGAGCTGCGACTCCCACAGGAGCAGCGGAACTTGCCGTGCCGCATATTGAAGATTTGATGGAACGACTTCTTAATCGTAAAAATCGTCTTTATCGTGGGATGGTGGAGATAACGAAGGAAAAAAGAGGTAAGTTAAACTTACTAGAAAATTCTTATATGATAAGAAATCCTCGAAAGTTATATGAGCAAAAGTGGGAATCTGTTGACAGAATGACAGACAGATTGCAAAGAGGTCAAGAAAAGATTCTTTTTCAAAAGATGGATCAATTTCAACGATTACATAAAGTTTTAGCAACTCATCATCCAGCGATGAAACTGCAAATGCATAAAGAGAAGTTTATTCACCTTAGGCAGCAGCTTACACAGCAGGCTAAAATAATTGTGAATCAAAAATCTAGCGAGTTTTCCACTAAAGTGGCTACATTGGAGGCATTAAGTCCTTTAAATATTCTAAAAAGAGGTTATAGTGTTGCCTATACAAAAGCTGGAAATATTGTGAATAATACCAATAAAGCCCATATAGGTGAGCAAATTACTTTACAGGTTACAGATGGAGAGCTTTTTTGTACAATTGATCATATAGAAAAAGGTGAAAGTAATGGATGAGAAATTAACATTTGAAGAAGCGATGAAAAAGCTGGAAAAAATTGTTGTACGTCTTGAAGAAGGAGATATTCCTTTAGAGGAGGCATTAGAAATATATAAAAAAGGTATTGAGTATTCAAAGCTTTGTCACGATAAGCTAAAAAATGCTGAGCAGCAACTTACAAAAATTTTAACTGATGATGGAGAGGAAGATTTTCTTCTTCAAGAGGAGGATAAGGCTTGACAGTCCAACACGAAACATTCATATCGAAGTATAAAGATATGCTTGAAAAGGAATTATCTGCGTCCATTAATAAGCTAAACGCTCCGCAACCATTAAAAGCGGCAATGTTATATTCATTAACTGCAGGCGGAAAAAGGATTCGACCTATTCTACTTTTTGCAACAATCGAGGCTTTCGAAAAAAATCCCGAAGCAGGCATGTCAACTGCATGTGCATTAGAAATGATCCATACTTATTCTTTAATCCATGATGATCTTCCCTGTATGGATGATGATGATTTAAGGAGAGGAAAGCCGACCAATCATAAAATTTTTGGAGAAGCACTTGCTATATTAGCCGGCGATGGACTTCTTACATATAGCTTCCAACTCATAGCCGAGGATGAACATCTCGATGATCATCAAAAAGTATGGCTCATGAAAATGTTGTCAACTTGCGCTGGTCCGGAAGGAATGGTTGGAGGACAAGTTGCAGATATTCAAGCTGAAAACCAAGAATTGCATTTAAAAGAATTAGAATATATTCATCAACATAAAACGGGTCGACTTCTAACATATAGTATAATAGCTGGTGCGAAAATTGCAGGAGCGACAGAAGAGGAACTTGATCACTTCGATAAATTTTCCCGTCACCTTGGACTCGCATTTCAAATTAGTGATGACATTCTTGATGTAATTGGAGACGAGGAAATCATTGGGAAGCCGATAGGTAGTGATCGAGCAAAAAAGAAAAGTACGTACCCATCTTTACTTTCTCTTGAAGGAGCAAAAGAACATTTAGCCCGTCATATACATGAGGCAAAAGAGGCACTTTCTAAAACAAATCTTAAAACAGATTTACTACACTATCTTACAGATGTTGTAGCTGGAAGAGATCGCTAACGAATACCACAAATTGAAGATAAAAAGAAAATATGTTATACTTTTGACAGATATTTGGATGGTGCAGTATTCTAGTCAATCTACCGGTTCTGAAGGTGAGGCTAAAAATTCACTAAAGGGCACATCGATGAAGTTCCTTGTTTCGGCTTGAGTCGCCCAGACTTGGGTCGGAGCTGGGAGTAAAGGTTTAAGGGCGATCCACAAAGGCATGTGGGCGTAGACCCTTTACCGCGGAGGCTTCGTTAATTTCAGCTGGCTTAAATGCATGCGAGAAATGCGAAGTATAGACCTGCGACGTGATGTGGGCATCACTAGCAGCGTAGCCTGCCTTGAGTGAAGCTTGAGGGGATTATGGTTATAGAAGCGCGGAATGGTTGGCCATCGTTCCGATTTCTTTCGTCCATATGAAATCGGTTTTGCAAAAGAGGCTAGGAATCAGGTTAAAGGTTGTTGAGGAAATCTCCTAGACTGTTCTTTTCGGACATAATAAGAGGATTATAGTGCGGACTAAGTGGCAATCCAGTCTGGCAGCTGGCGACACTGTCAAGATGAGTTTAAAGGGAAACCCCCATGATGGCGACATCTGGTACTTGTCTGGGAAAACCTACTGGACCTAAGCCGTAATTTTTACTCTTTTTATGACCATCCAACTTACATTTTTCGAAAATGGTGAAAAATTCTTTTATGAAAGAAATAGTAAATAAATCAATTAAGTGGAGTATCAGTATAGCCGTTATCACATTTGTGCTAGCGGCTATTTTTTCAATCGTTTCGACTGGAGCCTTACATGGTGTATCATGGACATTGGGACTTCTTGTTGTTCTTTTCATTGTCCTTATTGGAATTATTTTTGATATGATAGGGATAGCTTCCACGGCCGCTGATGAAACACCTTTTCACTCCATGGCTGCAAGGAAAGTATATGGGGCGAAACATTCCATAAGGATTGTAAGAAATGCGGACAAATTCTCCAACTTTTGTAATGATGTCATTGGGGATATTTCAGGAATCATTAGTGGAACGGCTTCAGCTCTTGTAATTATTCAACTTACGAGTAGTATGGAGGTATCAAAAAATTCCCCGTTAGAATATGGAATTAATGTTGGTTTGACGAGCTTAATCGCAGCTGTTACAGTAGGTGGAAAAGCATTTGGCAAATCATTTGCGATAAAATATTCACGGGATATTATATTTCAAGTAGGGAAATTATTACAATTTCTTGAGGAGAAATTTCATATCACCATTATTAAGGACAATAAAAGTAAAAAAACAAAGAAAAATTCCAAAAAACGAAAGTGAGTGGTCCTTTTGGATCTTTTATCAATTAAAGACCCTTCATTTCTCAAAAAAATGAATATAACAGAACTCGAGGAATTAAGTTCAGAAATTAGGAAATTCCTCATTGAAAATTTATCTAAAACTGGTGGTCATATTGGACCGAATTTAGGTGTAGTTGAACTGACACTTGCTCTTCATAAATGCTTTAACAGCCCGGAAGATAAATTTTTATGGGATGTAGGTCACCAATCATATGTCCACAAAATATTGACGGGTAGAGCTGGACAATTTGACAGTCTAAGACAATATAAAGGTCTTTGTGGCTTTCCCAAGATGTCAGAGAGCATTCACGATGTGTGGGAAACAGGTCATAGCTCAACCTCGCTATCAGCTGCAATGGGAATGGCGATTTCGCGCGATATTAAAGGAGAATCCAATTTCGTAATACCAGTAATTGGAGATGGTGCACTTACAGGCGGTATGGCGCTAGAAGCTTTAAATCATATTGGGGATAGTCAAAAAAATATTACAGTCATTTTGAATGATAATGAAATGTCCATTGCACCTAATGTGGGTGCACTTCACAATGTATTATCCAAGCTACGAACAGCTGGAAAATATAAATGGGCGAAAGATGAACTAGAATATTTATTGAAAAAAATACCTGCGGTTGGAGGTAAGCTCGCTGCAACTGCTGAAAAAGTAAAAGATAGCTTAAAATACTTACTTGTTTCAGGTGTTTTTTTCGAGGAAATGGGTTTTACTTATTTTGGACCAATCGATGGGCATGATTTCAATGATTTATTTGAAAACTTTCAGTATGCCAAGAAAACGGAAGGTCCTGTCCTTTTACATGTCATAACAAAAAAAGGAAAAGGGTATAGTCCAGCAGAAGACGATCGTATTGGCACATGGCATGGCATTGGACAATATAAAATTGAGACAGGCGATGTCATTAAATCTGTAAATTCAGCGCCTTCTTGGAGTTCACTTGTAAGCGAAACGGTTCGAAAGTTAGCACGTAAAGATAAGAGAATTGTTGCAATTACACCGGCAATGCCTGTTGGATCAAAACTTGAGAAATTCGCCGAAGAATTTCCGGATCGCTTTTTTGATGTTGGCATAGCTGAACAACATGCAGCAACAATGGCAGCAGGACTAGCCACTCAAAAAATGAAACCATTTCTTGCTATTTATTCTACCTTCCTACAAAGAGCATATGATCAAGTTTTACACGATATATGCAGACAAAATTTAAATGTATTTATCGGTGTTGATCGAGCAGGTCTTGTTGGTGCAGATGGAGAAACACATCAGGGTGTATTTGACGTTTCGTTTTTAAGGCATTTACCTAATATGGTTGTCATGATGCCCAAGGATGAAAATGAAGGTCAGCATATGGTGAATACGGCTTTGAAATACAATGATGGTCCTATTGCTATGAGGTTTCCTCGTGGAAATGGCTATGGGGTCCCAATGGATAGCCAATTAAAAGAAATTCCTATTGGTACATGGGAAATTTTAAGAAAAGGAAAGGATGCCACCATCCTTACCTTTGGAACAACGATTCCAATGGCTATGGAAGCAGCATTAATGTTGGAAAAGCAAGGTGTATCTGTTCAAGTTGTTAATGCTAGGTTCATTAAGCCGCTTGATGAAGCAATGCTTTATGACATTTTTAAAACGGGAATGCCTGTATTAACGATTGAAGAGGCAATTTTGCAAGGTGGATTTGGAAGTGCAATATTGGAATATGCCCACGATCAAGGGTTCAATCACGCTATGATTGACCGTGTTGGTATACCGGACAAATTCATCGAGCACGGCAACGTTAATGAACTATTGAATGAAATTGGAATGACTGCTGATAATATTGCTTTGAAGCTTCATTCCATGTTGCCAGAGAAGAAAAAAAGGGCGTAAAGTATGAAAATAAAAAAGCAAAGACTTGATATTTTATTAGTCGAAAGAGGTTTAAGCGAGACTCGTGAAAAGGCAAAAAGGGCTATAATGGCTGGAATTGTGTTTTCGAATGAAACAAGACTTGATAAGCCCGGTGAAAAGGTAAATGAAGATATTCCCTTACAGATAAAAGGGAATGTTTTACCTTATGTAAGCAGAGGTGGACTTAAGCTTGAAAAGGCATTAAAAGTATTTAATGTTTTTGTTCAAGATAAGATTTTACTCGATATCGGAGCTTCTACAGGTGGGTTTACTGACTGCGCATTGCAAAATGGAGCAAAATTATCTTATGCACTTGATGTTGGTTATAATCAGCTTGCATGGAAGCTAAGAAACGATCCCCGTGTTGTCGTTATGGAAAGAACTAATTTTAGATATGTAAAACCGTCCGATTTTATAAATGAAATGCCGAACTTAGCGACCATTGATGTATCATTTATATCTTTAAAACTAATACTTCCGGTTCTAAAACAATTGCTTTGTAATGATAGTGATATTATTGCGTTAATTAAACCACAGTTCGAAGCAGGGAAAGAACAAGTTGGAAAAAAGGGAATTGTTAGGGATCCAAAAGTACATGAGGAAGTAATTACACGAATTAGGGATTTCTCTTTACATGAAGGTTATGATGTCATTAATCTTTCATATTCACCTATAACCGGTGGCGAAGGGAATATTGAGTTTCTAATACATTTGAAATGGTCTTCTGAAAGACCCAATACAGACCTCCTGCCTGTAACTATTAACCATATTGTTACAGAAGCACACGCACATTTGAAAACCTAAAGATTAAGGGCATTCCATTAGGATTGCCCTTTTCAATATGTATAATTATAATGATGTATAAGATAGTATAAAAATGCACGTGATTTTCTTTAAGGATGGGGAGCGTTATGACAAAAGGACAACGGCATATTAAGATTCGAGAATTAATCGGGACTAAAGAAATTGAAACACAGGACGAGCTTGTCGATTATTTAAAAAACGATGGATACAACGTTACTCAAGCTACCGTTTCTAGAGATATAAAAGAACTTCACCTCGTTAAGGTTCCATTACCAGATGGAAGATACAAATATAGTTTACCTGCAGATCAACGCTTTAATCCTCTTCAAAAATTAAAGCGCGCTCTTACAGATTCTTTTGTTGGAATTGATCACGCACAAAACCTACTCGTAATGAAAACACTCCCTGGAAATGCACAAGCAGTCGGCGCATTAATTGATCATCTTGATTGGAATGAGATTATGGGAACTATATGTGGCGATGATACATGTTTAATCATATGCCGAACAAACGAGGATGCGGTTTTGATAAACCAGAAATTTATAGAGATGCTTTAGGAAGTGAGGGGAAACTCTATTGTTACAAGAGCTGTCTATCAAAAATTTTGCTATAATTGACCAAATCTCCGTCTCCTTTGAAAAAGGATTAACTGTTCTTACAGGTGAAACTGGAGCGGGAAAATCAATCATTATTGATGCATTGCATTTACTAGTTGGTGGACGTGGTTCAGTCGAGTTTGTCCGTCACGGTGAAAATAAAGCTGATATTGAAGGATTATTCTTTCTTGAAAACAACCATCCTTGTTTTAAAAAAGCTGCTGAGTTTGGAATTGATATCGAAGAAGGCATGATTATTCTTAGACGTGAAATCTCAAGTAGCGGAAAAAGTGTGTGCAGAGTAAATGGAAAACTTGTTACTATCTCAACGTTACGAGAAATAGGTAGCACTTTAATTGATATTCATGGACAGCACGAGCATCAGGAATTAATGGATGAATCTACCCACCTTTCGCTATTGGATCAATACGGGTTTGAGAAGATAAGACCTGCATTGGAAAGTTATAGGGAAATTTATAGGCAATATGATTCAACTTTAAAAAAGATAAAAGAATTAAAACTAAATGAACAAGAGATGGCACACCGACTAGATTTACTGCAATTTCAACTTCAAGAAATTCGTCAGGCGGATTTGAAAATCAATGAAGATGAAGTTTTATTAGAAGAAAGAAGGCAATTAGCTAATTTTGAGAAAATATTTGCTGCAATAAAAGCAGGATACGAAGGTTTGCAAGGTGAGCAGCATGGTCTCGACTATATCAGTCATACAATGAGTCATTTAGAAACTGCAGCTGACTTGGACAAGCAATACGAAAATGTGTTGGAATCAGTCGCAAATAGTTATTACTTATTAGAGGATGCTGCAGATAAACTAAGAGGTGAATTAGACCGCCTAGAATTCGATCCTGAACGTTTAAATGCGATTGAAGGAAGAATAAATGAAATTAATCAGTTGAAAAGAAAATACGGATCATCTGTTTCAGAAATTCTCGAATACTGTTCAAAAATAGAAGAAGAAATTGAAATGCTCGAAAATCGTGATGCTCGAGTTGGAGATCTAGAATCAAAACTATCCTCACTTGGAGAAGATTTGTCTCTCGAAGGAAAACAGTTAACCGATATTAGAAAAAAGTGGGCAGAAAAATTAACAGTTGCAATTCATCAAGAATTAAAAGAGCTGTATATGGATAAAACTGTCTTTGAGCCGGTTTTTATTAAAGATTCAGAATCAAATTCAGAGTTTGGAAAAGATGGATTGGATGATGTCGTATTCTATATATCCACAAACCCTGGTGAACCTTTAAAGCCTTTATCAAAGGTAGCTTCCGGTGGGGAATTATCACGAATGATGCTAGCGTTAAAAACTATTTTTTCTAAACATCAAGGTATCACTTCGATCATTTTTGATGAAGTTGATACAGGAGTAAGTGGACGAGTTGCACAGGCAATTGCCGAAAAGATTCATCAAGTATCAAAACATTCTCAAGTACTTTGTATATCTCATCTTCCTCAAGTTGCAGCGATGGCAGACACTCATTTATTAATTTCAAAAGAAGCTATTTCTGGAAGAACAAGAACAACACTGACTAAATTAGGTAAAAATGAAAAAATTTCAGAGATTGCACGAATGATTTCTGGAGTAGAAATAACGGATATAACCAAAAAACATGCAAAAGAATTACTAGATATTGCCTATACCATAAAGTTAACTTGAAAAGCTATCCTTCATTGGACAGCTTTTTTCCTTGCTTTCACTTATAAATGAACCTAAAGCAGGCTAAATTATAATTGTGGGCTAGAAAGCGAGGAGAGTGATCAGAAGGATGTTTGAAATAATTAGAAAAATAACAGGTGGAATTCTCCTTGTTTCACTTTTAATGCTTATTGTTTATAAGCCATTTCAGCAATATCTGCAAATTCCGAGTCATATTACTTTGTTTGAAGGCCAACATTATAATTTTTCTAAGGCAACCCCGGTAAATGTTTCGGCATCTTCAACAAGTGAACATATTGAGTTTGAAGAGAGTAAGCATGCGATAGCAGTACAAGGGAAACAAGCTGGTAAAGAAAAAATATTTTTAGAAATGGCCGGTTTTCCTGTTAAGCAAGTTGATGTAAGTGTCCTAAAGGATTTCAAGGTGTATCCAGGCGGTCAATCTATTGGGGTGAAACTTAATACTTTAGGTGTGCTTGTGGTCGGTCACCATTTAGTATCTGTAGAAAACGAAAAACAATCTCCGGGAGAAGAAGCCGGTATAAAAGTCGGAGACATTATAACGAAAATTAACGGCACAAAAATTAATCATATGGCCGAAATTGCATCATTTGTTAATGAGGCTGGGAAACAAGGGAAAAAGCTCGAAATAACGATACAAAGAGGAAAAGAAACGATTGATACAACCCTAAATCCCATGCTGGATGAAAAGGAAAAGACATATAAATTAGGTTTGTATATACGTGATTCAGCTGCTGGAATAGGAACGATGACATTTTATGAACCGAAAACCAAAAAATATGGGGCTTTAGGGCATGTAATTTCCGACATGGACACAAAAAAACCAATCGTAGTCGACGATGGACAAATTGTCAATTCCACTGTTACATCAATTGAAAAAGGAAAAAATGGAACACCGGGTGAAAAGCTAGCTCGTTTTTCTTCAGATAAGAATGTAATTGGAAATATTAAGACAAATAGTCCGTTTGGGATTTTTGGTGTATTAAAACAAAATATAAAGAATGGCGTCATGGATAAGCCACTTCCAATAGCTTTATCTAATCAAGTGCAAGAAGGACCTGCAAAAATATTAACTGTAGTGGAAGGAAATAAAGTTGAGCAATATGATATTGAGGTAGTAAGCACGATACCACAAAAATTTCCGGCTACTAAAGGAATGGTTATCAAAGTTGTTGATCAGAAGTTGTTAAATAAAACTGGAGGGATTGTCCAAGGAATGAGCGGCAGCCCAATCATTCAAAATGGCAAAATAATTGGTGCAGTTACTCATGTTTTCGTTAATGATCCAACATCTGGTTATGGTGTTCATATTGAATGGATGCTTCATGAAGCAGGAATAAATATTTACGAGAAGGATACAGAAAAAGCTAGTTGAGGGTATTTACCCTCTTTTTTTTATGCTTAATATAAGGAATAATAAGGTATATAAAGATTATTCGACAAAACTAACTACCTGTTATCAAAGTGTGTCGAAAAACAGAGTAAACGAAAGAAAATTAAAGATATTCTTGTACTTTGTTTTTATTTTGAAAAATTTTAAAGGAATTTCATCATCTTTGGCGTATTTAAATATTAATGACATTATTTTGAATTATTTTTGGATTTGAGGAGGAAATGGAAAGTGAAAAAAATCAAAGTTTGTATTGTGGATGATAATCGCGAATTAGTTGGATTGTTAGATGATTATATTTCTTCACAAGAAGATATGGAAGTTGTTGGTACTGCACACAACGGTCAAGATTGCTTGCAATTAGTTGAAGATACGAATCCTGATGTGTTAATTTTGGATATAATTATGCCGCATCTTGATGGACTTGGAGTATTAGAGCAACTTCGTGAGTCCAGCGCAGTATTTCCTAATGTTATTATGCTTATTGCATTTGGCCAAGAAGATGTAACAACAAAGGCCGTAGAACTTGGCGCTTCATATTTTATTCTTAAACCTTTTGATATGGAACATTTAGCAAATCATATTCGTCAAGTTAGTGGAAAAGCAACTCAAATTAAGAGAAAAGTATCGACTACTTCGAAAAACCAACCAGAAGCAAAACCAAGAAATTTAGAAGCAAGTATTACTTCTGTTATTCACGAAATAGGTGTACCTGCACATATTAAAGGGTATTTATATTTAAGAGAAGCAATATCAATGGTTTATAATGATATTGAATTGCTTGGCTCAATCACTAAAGTCCTTTATCCAGATATTGCTAAGAAATTCAATACAACTGCAAGTAGGGTTGAAAGGGCGATAAGGCACGCAATAGAAGTAGCATGGAGTAGAGGTAATGTAGATTCCATTTCTTCTTTATTTGGGTATACGGTTAGTATGTCTAAAGCGAAACCTACGAACTCTGAATTCATTGCCATGGTAGCTGATAAGCTTCGACTAGAGCATAAAGCATCATAAGAGTTTAATAACAAGCCTTTAATTAATGAACCTGTCCTTAGCTAATAGGACAGGTTTTTTAATTTTATGTAGAAAAATATTATCAACTTATATGAATGCGGGGTATGATGGTAATATACACATTTAGGCGGTGAAAAAGATGACAACTATTTTCGCACACCGAGGATCAGCAGGTACACATCCAGAAAACACAATGGAATCATTCTTGGCAGCTGAAGCCTTTGGAGCTGATGGTATTGAACTTGATGTTCATTTAACTCTAGACGGGGAAATTGCGGTGATTCATGATACAACTGTCGATCGAACGACAGATGGGACCGGTAGAGTGGTTGATTTTACAATGCAAGAATTAAAAAAATTCAAGGCAAATTATCACTACAAACATTTTTTTAAAAAAACTGCAAGAATTCCATCGTTAAGGGAAGTATTTGAATGGATGGAAGGAAATAAATTAATTTGTAATATTGAGCTGAAAAATAATGATATTCCATATGAAGGATTGGAAGAAAAAGTTATTGCATTAATAAAAGAGTTTAATTATGAAGAACGCATTATTATTTCTTCTTTTAATCATTATTCACTCGTTTATATTGTTAATAATTGGCCTGAGATAGAGACTGCCCCGCTATACAGTGACCTTTTATATAAACCATGGGAATATGCAAGATGCTTAGGATCTAAAGGAATTCACCCGAAATTTAAATATATCTCTGATTCGATTATTAAAGCGACAATGGATGAGGGGATTGCTGTTCGGCCATATACTGTTAATAAAGAGCGTGATATAAAACGACTATTGCAAATAAATTGTTCAGCTATTATTACAGACTTTCCTGAAAAGGCAGTAAAACTAAGGAGAAAATAAATTAAGAGGAGCTAAGTCTTAG
Organism: Lederbergia wuyishanensis; assembly: GCF_022900255.1. Lineage (GTDB taxonomy): Bacteria > Bacillota > Bacilli > Bacillales > Bacillaceae_C > Lederbergia > Lederbergia wuyishanensis. The sequence goes on along the minus strand of NZ_JALIRM010000001.1, from coordinate 970,565 downwards.
ACGAAGCTCCTCTGTGAAAATTAACGCTTTTTCAGTTTGAATCTTTCTTGAACTTGATTTCTTTTGCGGTCTCGGTGCAAAATAAAACCTGCAATAAAACCTAAACCTAGTACAAAAAAGATAAGTCCCGAAAGAAACTGCATCCATAAATATGGAAATGGGGCTTGTAATTTACCAAAAAGCATATCCCTCATTAATTTTATTCCATATCCCGAAATTATACCGGGGATTAAAAGTAACAGTAATGCAATGACTCTTCCCATTCGGATGTATCGACTCCTTAAAACTCATGCTAAAAAAATCATATAACATCAGTAAGATTTGTCAAGGAACTGCCTTTTCGTTACAATGTAATTAGGATTAGGTACCATGATAAGGTCATAAGAAATAATGTGGAGGTAAAAAATGAAAATCTTTGAATATATGGTGAAATATGATTATGAGCAATTATTATTTTGCCAGGATGCAAAGTCTGGTTTAAAGGCTATTATCGCTATTCATGATACAACATTAGGCCCTGCACTAGGTGGCACGCGGATGTGGACATATGAAAATGAAGAAGCTGCAATTGAAGATGCCCTTAGATTGGCAAGAGGGATGACATATAAAAATGCTGCCGCCGGATTGAATCTAGGAGGCGGAAAAACAGTAATAATTGGTGATCCAAAGAAGGATAAGAATGAAGAAATGTTTCGTGCTTTCGGCCGTTTTATCCAAGGTCTAAATGGTCGATATATTACAGCAGAAGATGTTGGAACAACCGTTCAAGATATGGATATTATCCATGAAGAAACTAATTTTGTTACGGGGATTTCTCCTGCATTCGGTTCATCGGGAAATCCTTCTCCAGTTACAGCATACGGCTGTTATGTTGGAATGAAGGCAGCTGCAAAAGAGGCTTTCGGTTCTGATTCATTAGAGGGAAAAAAGGTGGCAGTGCAAGGTGTAGGAAATGTTGCATTTGAACTTTGTCGTTATTTACACGAAGAAGGGGCACAGCTTTTCGTTACTGATATTAATAAAGATGCTGTTAATCGTGCTGTAGAAGCCTTCCAAGCAAAGGCGGTAGACCCTAATGACATATATAGTGTCGATGCGGATATTTTTTCACCATGTGCATTAGGAGCTATTATTAATGATCAAACCATTCCTCAATTTAAAGCTAAGGTAATTGCAGGGTCTGCAAATAACCAGCTAAAAGATACAAAACATGGAGATAAAATACATGAAATGGGGATTGTATATGCTCCTGACTACGTTATCAATGCAGGTGGAGTAATTAATGTTGCTGACGAATTATACGGATATAACAAAGAGCGTGCATTAAAAAGGGTTGAAACAATTTATAATAACGTTGCTAAAGTAATCGAAATATCGAAGAGAGATAATATCCCCACATATGTTGCTGCAGATCGTATGGCAGAAGAAAGAATTGAAAAAATTCGAAGTTCTAGAAGTCAATTCCTTCTAAATAATAAACATATATTGGCTAATCGAATGAATGGTTGATGATTGAAAAACGAGCTGTCCGAAATTCCCCGTTGAAAAAAGTGGAGAACTGCAAAATGCCAAAGGACGGCTCCTTTTATGTGTAAAATCATTTTTCAAGTATATCTATCGATAGCTAGTCTAGTTTAATGGGAGGGATAATATTGGCCTATGAGTATGATTTAGTAATCCTTGGCGGCGGAACTGGCGGATATGTTGCAGCTATACGTTCAGCACAGCTCGGATTAAAAACTGCCATTGTCGAAAATGAAAAAATAGGTGGAACATGTTTACATAAAGGGTGCATCCCGAGTAAAGCATTACTCAGAAGTGCTGAAGTTTTTTCATTAACAAAAAAAAGTGAAGAGTTTGGAGTCTTTACCACTGGTATTGAATTAAATTTCAAAAAGGTGCAAGAAAGAAAAACTGGTATTATCGAACAACTGTATAAAGGTGTTCAATACTTGATGAAACAAGGAAAAATAGATATATATCATGGATTTGGAAGAATATTAGGCCCATCTATTTTTTCACCGATGCCTGGAACGATTTCTGTGGAAATGGCCAATGGTTCGGAAAATGAAATGTTAATTCCTAAAAACATTATTATTGCGACTGGTTCTAGACCAAGTTCATTACCGGGAATAGAAATTGACGGGAACTACGTCATGACTTCAGATGATGCAATCGAAATGGAGAAGTTACCTCAATCTATCACTATTATAGGTGGAGGAGTTATAGGAATAGAGTGGGCGTCAATGCTTGCCGATTTTGGCGTCAATGTTACTGTTATAGAATATGCTGATCAAATTATCCCTAATGAAGATGAGGATATAATTAAGGAACTTACCCGTCTTTTACGAAAAAAGGGTATAAATATAGTGACAAATGCGAAAGTATTATCGGAATCCATTGAAATAAAAGAAAAACAAGTACAAATCAATGCTGAAATAAAAGGACAAATTCAGACATTTTTAGCTGAAAAAATTCTAGTTTCAGTTGGCAGGAAACCGAATAGTGATAATATTGGGCTTCAAAATACTGAAATTGAAATGAATACTAATGGTGCCATTAAAGTTAATTCTACATTCCAAACGAAAGAATCCCATATTTATGCCATTGGTGATGTGATTGGTGGTTTACAATTGGCGCATGTGGCTTCTCATGAAGGTATTAAAGCTGTTGAACATATTGCAGGCTTTAATCCTGTTTCAATGGTGTATGAGAATGTCCCGAAATGTATATATAGCTCACCAGAAGTCGCAAGTGTCGGTTTTACTGAAAAAGAAGCGATGGAAAAAGGATTTAAAGTGAAAATTGGAAAATTTCCTTTTAAAGCTGTCGGTAAAGCACTAGTCGTGGGAGATGCAGAAGGTTTCGTGAAAATTGTGGCTGATGAAAAGACAAATGATATTTTAGGGATTCAAATGATTGGACCACATGTGACTGACTTGATTTCTGAAGCAGGACTTGCTCGTGTATTGGACGCAACTCCGTGGGAAGTAGGCAATACGATACACCCGCATCCAACATTAAGTGAAGCTATTGGAGAAGCTGCATTAGCAGTAGATGGATTATCCATTCATATATAGGTACTATATTCGCTAACAAAGTGTACAAGGAGGGATTATGTTGACATTAAATCGACACACTGAAATAGGTCTTAGCGATCAACAAGTTTTAGATATGTATGAAATGATGTTACTTGCCCGTCGGATTGACGAAAGAATGTGGCTTTTAAACCGTTCTGGAAAAATTCCTTTTGTTATTTCTTGCCAAGGTCAAGAAGCAGCTCAAATAGGTGCAGCATTCGCCCTGGATAAGGAAAAAGATTATATACTCCCATATTACCGGGATTTAGGTGTTGTCCTAACATTTGGGATGACTCCAGCTGAGATTATGCTTTCGGGTTTTGCGAAAGCAGAAGACCCAAACTCTGGAGGACGTCAAATGCCTGGGCATTTTGGCCAAAGAAAAAATAGAATTGTAACTGGATCATCGCCAGTAACTACTCAAGTTCCACACGCAGTTGGTATAGCATTAGCAGCACAAATGGAAAAAAATAACATCGTGACATTTGTATCTTTCGGCGAAGGTTCCTCTAACCAAGGGGACTTCCATGAAGGATTAAATTTCGCTGGAGTTCATAAACTACCTGTAATCTTTTTATGTGAAAATAACCATTATGCTATTTCTGTACCGATTAATAAGCAGTTAGCATGTGAAAAAGTATCTGACCGTGCAATCGGTTATGGCATGCCTGGAGTAACAGTTGATGGTAATGACCCGCTTGAAGTTTATAAGGTAATGAAAGAAGCCGTAGATAGAGCAAGACGTGGTGAAGGTCCGAGTCTTATCGAAACGGTAAGCCACCGATTAACTTCTCACTCCTCAGATGATGACGAACGTAGCTATCGAACTGAAGATGAATTGGCAAAAGCTAAATCAGAGGATCCGGTATTACTTTTTGAAGCGTACCTTCGTGATAATGGATTATTAGATGACCAGGCCAAAAAAGACATGAATGACCGTATCATGAAACAAGTGAACGAAGCGACGGACTATGCGGAGAAAGCTCCATATCCAAATCCTGAGGATGCTTTAAAATTCGTATACGCTGCGGAGTAATAGGGGGAATAAAAAATGGCTGTTATATCATATATAGAAGCTGTCACTACGGCTATACGCGAAGAAATGGAACGAGATGAGAAAGTTTTTGTGCTTGGTGAAGATGTAGGCAAAAAGGGTGGAGTGTTTAAAGCGACACAAGGACTGTACGAACAGTTTGGAGAACAAAGGGTTATTGACACTCCTCTAGCAGAATCAGCAATAGCAGGTGTGGGAATTGGAGCTGCTATGTACGGTTATCGCCCCATTGCAGAAATGCAATTTGCTGATTTTATCATGCCGGCAATCAACCAAATTATTTCAGAGGCAGCAAAAATTAGATATCGTTCAAATAACGACTGGACCTGCCCATTAGTCATAAGAGCTCCTTATGGTGGTGGGATACACGGGGCGCTATATCACTCACAATCAGTGGAAGCAATTTTTGCTAATCAACCGGGTCTGAAAATAGTAATGCCATCCACACCGTATGATGTGAAAGGACTATTGAAAGCTGCCATTCGCGATGATGATCCAGTGCTTTTCTTGGAGCATAAAAAAGCCTATAGATTAATAAAAGGTGAAGTCCCTGATGGAGATTATGTCCTCCCAATTGGTAAAGCAGATGTTAAGCGTGAAGGAGATGATATCACGGTCATTACATATGGGCTGTGTGTACACTTTGCTTTACAGGCTGCCGAACGCCTTGCTCAGGATGGAATCGAAACACATATTTTGGATTTAAGGACTGTCTATCCACTAGATCAAGAAGCGATTATAGAAGCAGCGTCAAAAACAGGAAAAGTATTGCTCTTAACAGAGGATAATAAAGAAGGAAGTATTATAAGTGAAGTTTCGGCCATTATTGCAGAACATTGTTTGTTCGATCTTGATGCGCCAATCATGAGATTAGCTGGTCCGGATATTCCTGCCATGCCGTATGCTCCAACATTGGAAAAGTTTTTCATGGTTAATCCTGAAAAAGTTGAGAAAGCAATGAAGGAGTTAGCTGAATATTGAGCTGTACAATGGTGGCTAAAAGGAGGAAATCATTTTGTCAAAAAAAAATATAACTATGCCCCAGCTCGGTGAGAGTGTTACGGAAGGAACTATCAGCAGATGGCTCGTACAATCTGGTGATCATGTCAATAAATATGATCCCTTAGCGGAAGTAATGACTGACAAGGTCAATGCGGAAATACCTTCTTCTTTTACGGGAACGATTGAAGAGTTGTTAGTAGAAGAAGGGACTACTCTTGCTGTCGGGGAAACTATTTGTACTATTAAAACGGATGAAGCAGATGGTGAGGATTCGAATGAAACAACTGTTGAAAAAAGCGAATCAAACGTAGATTATTCTGCGACAACTTTGATATCAGATCAGCAGCAATCTACAGGAAAAACAAGGTATTCACCAGCCGTTTTAAAAATGTCTCAAGAACATGGCATTGATTTAACACTCGTAAAAGGAACTGGAAAAGAAGGGCGAATTACGAGAAAGGATTTGCAAAGGCTTATAGATACTAATAAAGTTCCAAGGGCTGAGGAGAGAGTGGAACAAATTAGCCAAGTCAAGAAAGCGGAACCTGTTATAGCTAAGTCAGGGGATATTGAAATTCCGGTTTCCGGTGTAAGAAAGGCAATTGCGACGAAGATGTTACGTAGCAAAGCAGAAATTCCTCATGCTTGGATGATGATGGAAGTGGATGTAACAAACTTAGTCAAATATCGTGATGAATTGAAAACGGAATTTAAAGAGCGTGAAGGGTTTAGTTTGACTTATTTTGCATTCTTCGTAAAAGCTGTCGCCCAAGCATTAAAAGAGTTTCCAATGATCAACTCAATGTGGGCAGGAGATAAAATCATCCAAAAGAAAGATATAAATATTTCAATTGCAGTAGCAAAAGAAGAAGAACTATTTGTCCCTGTAATAAAATACGCAGATGAAAAATCAATAAAAGGAATTGCAAGGGATATTACAGATCTTGCTAAAAAGGTCCGAAATGGAACATTGAAAAGTGAAGAAATGCAAGGAGGAACTTTCACAATCAATAACACTGGATCATTCGGATCTGTTCAGTCAATTGGGATCATTAATCATCCACAAGCAGCGATTCTTCAGGTTGAATCTATTATTAAGCGCCCAGTTGTAGTTAATGACGGGATCGCCATACGCGATATGGTGAATCTCTGCCTTTCACTTGATCATAGAGTTCTTGATGGACTCATTTGCGGTCGCTTCTTGCAACGTGTTAAAGAGATATTGGAAAATATTCCAAAAGAAAATACATCAGTTTATTAAAGAACCATTTTGAACCACATATGTATTTTCATCTTGGGACTTGGATTCCTAACTTTGGGTGAATATCCAGTTTAGTATTGACTTGCAGGATTCAAGAACCTTTATTTCTAAACATACAAATAGCTATTATGAAGCTTGTTACTACATAGTGACAGCTTCTTTTTATTTTTTTGCTCAAGTTTAACTAATGTACTAAAATAAAGATAGTGCTGAAATTGATGGGGGGTTGTTCAATGTCCATCCGTGAAAATAAAAATGCCTTTTTTTCAAAAGCTAGCTATGAAGAATGGGAAAAAATCGTTTTAAAAACGTTAAAAAGCGATTCTTTGGAAACGCTTTATAATGAAACGTATGAAGGAATTAAATTATCTCCTATTTATACTATTAAAGATGTAAAAAATAGATTAGAAGATGCGTTTATTTGCGGGTCTCCACCAAACAACAATTGGAAGATTTCACAAAAACTATGCAGTTCGAATTGGAATGAACTTAAGCAACATTTGGTGGAAGCGAAAGAACTAGGACAAGAAACTGTTTCTTTTGATGTAGATAATTTTCACGATTTACAACAATTAGACTTTACTGAAATAAACAAGATTTTTGATTTAAGTTGCACCCCATTATTACTATTTTCTAAATGTAATTTTCAAATCATTGCACGTAGACTATTACTAATGAATACTAATCACGTATTTGGTTCCGTAGCTGTTGATATGATTTCATCTCAGCTTGAGCAAGGGCACTTATATAAACAAGAAGGGCAAACGTGGATAGAATGGAAAGAAAATCTTTCGAAGTTAGACGAAAAATATCCTAGTTTGCGAACCATTTTGATTGATAGTTCCTCATATCATCATAGTGGGGCAAATGCAGTTCAAGAACTTGCAATTACTTTATCGGAAGCAGTATTTTATATCGAAGAATTGAGAAAAAGTGGCTGGGAACCGTATGAAGCAATCTCAAAAATGATATTTCATTTTTCGATTGGAAACAACTTCTTTATGGAAATTGCTAAATTAAGAGCATTTCGATCACTATGGAAAACAATCGCTTGCGCATATCAGGTTCCTCCTGAACAAAGTGTTCCAGTGATAAGTGCAGAAACATCTGCTTTCACAAAATCATTATTAGATCCATACACGAATATTTTACGTTCAGGAAATGAAGCTTTTGCCGCAGTAATCGGTGGAGTTGACTATTTACATGTAACGCCATTTAACAGCGTTTCCAATCCTTCAGATCAGTTTGCGATGAGAATTGCTCGTAATACCCAATTACTGTTCCGAGAAGAAAGCTATCTAGATAAAGTAATCGATCCTGCTGGAGGCTCTTTTTATATTGAAACATTAACCTTTAATCTAGTTGAAAAGGCTTGGGAGCTATTTCAAATGATTGATAGTAAAGGTGGTATCTATTCAGTTTTAGAGAGTGGCTGGTTACAGGACAAAGTGAAAGAGACACTGAAGAAAAGAATCGAAGATCTACAAACAAAAGAACAATTAATGATTGGAGTTAATGCCTTTAGACTAGATTCAAATATAAAATCATTACAAAAACCTAAACATCATTACCGAATGAAAGACGATGTAATAAAAATTGAACCATTAGAATTAGTTAGACTTGCTGAAAAAAGTGAAAGCGGGGAATTTTAATGAAACAAAAGCCCGATTTTCAAAAGATTCATCCATTTAATTTCAATGAAAACTTAAGAAAAGATAAGCCCGAACACATATCATCATTTGAAACAAATGAAAAAATACAGGTTAAATCCTTCTATACAAAAAAAGATGCGGAGAACCTAGATCATCTTAATGATATGCCTGGCCTACCTCCATTTACCCGTGGCCCATATGCAACAATGTACGTAAACAGACCCTGGACAATCCGCCAATATGCTGGATATTCTACAGCAGAAGAAAGTAATGCTTTTTATAGACGCAATCTAGCAAATGGACAAAAAGGATTATCTGTCGCATTTGATCTAGCTACACATAGAGGGTATGATTCCGATCATCCAAGGGTTGGTGGAGATGTAGGAAAAGCTGGTGTTGCAATTGATTCAGTATTAGATATGAAAATACTATTTGAAGGAATTCCGCTTGACGAGATGTCCGTTTCGATGACAATGAATGGTGCGGTTATACCGATTATGGCATTTTTTATTGTAGCAGCAGAGGAGCAAGGTGTTAAAACAGCTCAACTTTCAGGAACAATTCAAAATGATATATTAAAAGAATATATGGTGCGTAACACGTATATTTATCCTCCTGAAATGTCGATGCGAATTATAAAAGATATATTTCAGTATACATCAAAACATATGCCGAAATTTAATAGTATTTCAATATCTGGCTACCATATGCAGGAGGCTGGTGCACCTGCTGATTTGGAGCTAGCGTATACTCTCGCAAATGGTTTGGAATACGTTAGAACAGGGTTAGAGGCAGGAATAAAAATAGATAATTTTGCACCGCGTCTCTCTTTTTTCTGGGGAATAGGAATGAATTATTTTATGGAAGTAGCAAAGCTCCGCGCTGCTAGAAAAATGTGGGCCAGTCTTTTAAGTCAGTTTCAGCCACAAAATCCTAAATCACTTGCGCTACGAACTCATAGTCAGACATCGGGCTGGAGTTTAACGGAACAAGACCCATACAATAATGTCGTCCGAACCTTAATAGAAGCACATGCAGCAGCAATGGGTCATACACAATCCTTGCATACGAATGCCCTAGATGAAGCCATTGCTTTACCTACTGATTTTTCCGCTCGAATTGCAAGAAATACCCAATTATACCTTCAAGAAGAAACTGGAATAACGGATGTTATCGACCCTTGGGGCGGTTCCTATTATGTAGAGTCGTTGACTAATGAATTAATAGAACGTGCATGGAAACATATTGAGGAAATAGAAGAGCTGGGCGGTATGGCAAAAGCTATTGAAACAGGACTGCCGAAGCTGCGGATTGAGGAAGCAGCCGCTAGGAAACAAGCACATATTGATTCAAATAAAGAAACCATTATTGGAGTGAATCGTTATCGGATTAAAGATGACGCACACATTGAGATATTAGACATTGACAATGAGGCGGTTCGCCAGAAACAAATAGAACGATTGCACATGCTTAAAAAGAACCGAAACGAGGAGAAAGTCCGTACTTCACTTGAAGCATTAACATCAGGAGCCAAAGGTGACGGGAACTTATTAGAACTTGCAATTGATGCTGCAAGGTGCAGAGCGACTCTTGGAGAGATTTCTGAAGCAATCGAAAAAGTTTGTGGTAGGCATCGTGCATTTACACGCTCCGTAAATAGTGTATATAGCGCTAATTTTGCGGATGATAAAGAAATCTTGATTGTAAAAGAAATGACAGATGAATTTTTGGAAAATGAAGGAAGACGACCGCGAATCCTTATTGCCAAAATGGGACAAGATGGTCACGATCGAGGTGCAAAAGTAATTGCCACTGCCTTTGCTGATTTGGGATTTGATGTAGATATTGGGCCACTTTTTCAAACACCTGAAGAAACAGCCAAACAAGCAGCAGAAAATGATGTCCATGTCATTGGCGTCAGTTCACTGGCAGCAGGTCATAAAACGCTTGTACCAAAATTATTGAACGCTCTAAAAGCAAGCAATCGTGATGATATTATTGTCGTTGTCGGTGGAGTTATTCCTGTACAAGATTATGAATTTCTTAAGGAAAGAGGCGTTTCTGCCATCTTCGGACCAGGTACAGTCATACCGTTAGCTGCTAAAAAAGTGATTGAAGAAATTTATTCCAGACTCGGATATGAGGAAGAGGTCATAACCGATGAATGAAAAAAAGCTCAAATTTGTGAAACGTGTAAGGAATGAAGAAACCCCGGAAAAAATGATAGAAGGCGTATTGAATAAAGACAGAGCTGTATTAGCTAAAGTAATAACATTGATTGAAAGTAGTGCGATACGCCATCAAGAACAAGCCCAAATCATTTTACAAAAACTTCTACCTCATACCGGTAATACGATTAGAATCGGTGTGACAGGCGTACCAGGAGCGGGAAAAAGTACTTTCATTGAAACATTTGGTTATTTATTGTGTGAGCAAGGATACCGTGTAGCGGTCCTAGCAGTTGATCCAAGTTCTACAATTAATGGTGGTAGTATTTTAGGGGATAAAACAAGGATGGAAAAACTATCTACACATCCTAATGCATTTATCCGTCCTTCTCCTTCAGGAGGCGTGCTTGGAGGAGTTCATTTAAAAACGAGGGAATCCATCTTAGCTTGCGAAGCAGCTGGATTTAACGTCATAATCGTGGAAACTGTAGGTGTTGGACAAAGTGAATCAATTGTTAGAAGCATGGTCGACTTTTATCTAATGCTTGTGTTAACGGGTGCAGGTGATGAGTTGCAAGGAATGAAAAAAGGAATATTAGAATTGGTAGATTTGATTGTAGTGAATAAAGCGGATGGAGAGAATGTTAATAATGCTAAGAAAACGACGCGTGAATACAATCAAATCCTTCACTTTATTCAGCCCTCAACTGCCGGATGGGAAACAAAAGCTACCATGTGTTCTTCATTGACGGGAGAAGGTATTGATGAAATATGGAAGAGGATTCAGGAGTTTTTTCAAGTAATTCAGTCTTCTACGGTATTTAAAGATCGGAGGCAATCGCAAGTAAAGGAATGGCTCTTTTCTTTAATAAAAGAGCGTTTAGAAACAAACTTTTTCTCCAACAAAAATGTACGGAAGTTGCTGCCCGAAATTGAAGATCAAATAATAAATGATCAAGCTACAGTTTCTGAGGCAGTTGATGCCCTCTTTCGAGAATATAAAAAAAAGGACAGCTAAATCGTGCTGTCCAAAAACATCTAGGGAGTTTAGGGGTATGGATCTAGATGTAGTTTCATTTTACCCAGTTCCATCGAAAATAAACCTATTTATTTCAAAAAAATAAATTATTTGAAATGCAGTATGAAATATTGCTATGATAACGATAGTTATTAAAAAGGAGTGGAAAAAATGAATATCGATTTTAATTTATATATGAATGATATTGTTATACAAGCTCGTGAAGACATGGAGAGATCAGGATATACACAATTAACTACACCAGAGGAAGTAGAAGCAGCTTTAGAAGAAAAAGGCACTACACTCGTTATGGTTAATTCTGTTTGTGGTTGTGCAGGTGGAATTGCACGTCCAGCTGCTGCACATTCCGTACATTATGACAAACGTCCTGACCATCTTGTTACAGTTTTTGCTGGTCAAGATAAAGAAGCTACAGCTAAGGCTCGAAGCTATTTCACTGATTATCCACCTTCTTCTCCATCATTTGCTTTACTAAAAGATGGAAAAATATGTGCGATGGTTGAGCGTCATGAAATTGAAGGGCATGACCCGATGTCTGTTGTAAATAAGTTACAGCAATACTTCGAACAATATTGCGAAGAAGTATAATAAATTTTACCCTGTATAAGTCAAATAGACTTTATACAGGGTTTTTTAGTATGAAAATAATCCTTTTTCATAAAATAAAGAAAAAGGATGATAAACATGCATCTATTTTTTGCTCTTTTCCTTTTAATTAGTTCTCCATTTTGGCCATTTGATAGAGAAGTGTTGCCTGGAGATTCACTTGTCATCGTCAACAAACATACAAACAAACTTGCCTGGGTCAATGAGGGAAAGGTTCAATTTGTTGTACAAGTGGCAACGGGAAAGACGAATGAATTGACTCCTGAAGGTTTATTTACAGTAAAAGTGAAGGCGGAAAATCCTTACTATCGTAAAGCGAATATTCCAGGCGGTGATCCACAAAATCCACTTGGATCAAGATGGATAGGAATTGATGCATTAGGGACTGATGGAAGAATTTACGGAATGCATGGAACTAATGACCCTTCCTCAATTGGCAAGTATATATCTGAAGGTTGTATAAGACTTCCGAGAAATCAACTCGAAATTTTATATACTCAAATACTTATCGGGTCAAAAGTACTTATCGTTAATTCGGATAATTCCTTTGAAAGCTTGGCATACGAAATAGGAATTATTATATGAAAAAGGTGAGATCCTCCGATTAGGAGAGCCTCACCTTTTAAATTATAAAAAAGATAGTCCAGCTATGATGGTAGTAGCAATCATAGAGAAAAGCATTAGATAGACGATAATTCGTTGAAATTTTTTATTGGACAATATAATGCACCCCTACATTAAACGTATTTACTAATATATTATCTTGAAATTGCAATTGAGACAATCTTTGATTTACTAAAAAAGGATTAGCAGGATTGGTGGAGGGAAATGTCGAAGATTATATAAGACTTTCAAAACTTTTATTTCTTTGGAGGTTTTTATGAAAAACGTTGATCACATTGGAATTGCGGTACGGTCATTGGAAGAATCCCTTCCTTTTTATGAAAATGTTCTTGGGTTTACATGTTCAGCAATTGAAAACGTCGATTCAGAACATGTGAAAGTTGCTTTTTTGGATGCAATAAATGTTAGGATAGAATTATTGGAGCCTACAAATTCAAATGGTGCTATAGCAAAATTTATCGAAAAACGCGGTGAGGGTATTCATCACATTGCATTAAAGGTAGATTCTATAGAAAATCGAATTTCAGATCTCAAAAACAATGGCATCCAAATGTTGAATGAAGTACCGAAAGAAGGAGCAGGTGGAGCATTGATCGCCTTCCTACATCCAAAATCGGCCCATGGAGTATTGTACGAAATATGTGAAAAAAAGCCACTGAAGGAGAATGACAGTGACTGATATTTACGAGAAAATTAATGATTTATACGACAGAAGAAGAAGAGCTGAACTCGGCGGCGGGGATGAAAGGATTCGTAAGCAGCATGACAAAGGAAAGCTTACTGCAAGGGAAAGAATAGATCTCCTACTAGACCCCGGCAGCTTCGTAGAACTTAATCCATTTATTGAGCATCGTTCAACAGATTTTGGATTGGAAAATGTGAAGCATCCTGGTGATGGTGTAGTAACTGGTTATGGTAAAATAAATGGTAGGCTTATATTTTTATTTTCACAAGATTTTACCGTATTTGGTGGGGCATTGGGTGAAATGCATGCTGAAAAAATAGCTAAAGCAATGGACCTTGCCGTAAAAAGTGGCGCTCCGTTTATCGGTTTAAACGATTCTGGGGGTGCAAGAATACAAGAAGGCGTTGTTTCTCTTGATGGATATGGACATGTTTTTTATCGCAATGCCATTTATTCCGGAGTCATTCCGCAAATTTCAGTTATTATGGGACCTTGCGCTGGCGGAGCCGTTTATTCACCAGCTATTACCGATTTTGTATTTATGGTAGACAGTACGAGCCAAATGTTTATTACTGGTCCAAAAGTGATTGAAACAGTAACCGGCGAAAAAATTTCATCCGAAAATTTAGGTGGATCAAAAGTACATAATTCTATAAGCGGGAATGCTCATTTTAGGGGAAGTAGTGAAAAAGAGGTGTTGACAATGGTTCGTACTCTTTTGGACTATTTACCGCAAAATCATAATGAAAAACCAGCTATCACAGACTGGGATGGCCGGGAAGACTTGCGACCCGAAATACTAGAGCTTATTCCTTTTGATCCTGTAAGACCGTATGATGTAAGAATCGTGATAAATCAAATTGTAGATGATCATTCTTTTTTTGAAGTACATAAAGAGTTTGCAAAAAATATTGTCGTTGGATTTGCCAGAATTCGTGGCGAATCAGTTGGCCTAGTTTGTAATCAGCCGAAGTTTATGGCGGGCAGTCTTGATATTGATTCATCGGATAAGGCTTCCAGATTTATTCGTTTTTGTGATTCTTTTAATATACCGATAATTACGTTTGAAGATGTTACTGGTTTTTTCCCTGGTATTAAACAAGAGCATGGCGGTATCATAAGGCATGGAGCAAAAATTCTATACGCTTATTCAGAAGCAACTGTTCCAAAAATTACGGTCATATTACGGAAAGCGTATGGGGGGGCATATGTAGCCCTTAACAGTAAGGCAATAGGGGCAGATCTCGTTTTCGCTTGGCCAAATGCGGAAATCGCCGTAATGGGACCTCATGGAGCGGCAAATATAATTTTCGCTCGTGAAATTTCGAAAAGTGAAGATCCTGAAAAAACTAGAATGGAAAAAATGGAAGAGTATCGTGAAACTGTTGCAAATCCATACGTTGCGGCGGCAAGAGGGATGGTGGATGATGTCATCGATCCACGCGAAACCAGAATTAAATTAATCCAAGCTCTTGAAATGCTTCGTAATAAAACTGAAGATAGACCTCATAAAAAACACGGTAATATTCCTTTATAATCAAATTTTAAACAGTTCAGTTAAGAGCAGCAAAGAAACATGCCAACTTAATGTGCCGTTTTTGCAAACTTAATCCCTTATATATGACATCATTGAAAAATTGGAGGAAATGCAAATGATTAACGAACAAAGACTATTAGATGAATTTCTTGAATTAGTTCAAATTGATTCAGAGACAAAGAATGAATCAGAAATTGCAAAGGTATTAAAGGAAAAATTTCAACAACTAGATGTGGAAGTCATTGAAGACGACACAATGGAAAAGACTGGGCATGGTGCAGGGAACTTAATTTGTAACTTGAAAGGAAATATAGATGCGACTCCTATTTATTTTACATGTCACATGGATACCGTAGTTCCTGGAAAAGGAATTAAGCCCTCCATTAAGGATGGTTATGTCGTAACAGATGGTTCCACCATTCTAGGAGCTGACGATAAAGCAGGAATTGCAGCCCTATTGGAATCCATTAAAGTATTGAAGGAGCAAAACATTGACCACGGTGATATTCAAATTATTATTACAGTAGGAGAAGAATCTGGACTTGTCGGGGCAAAAGCCCTTGACTCTTCTCTCGTCAAAGCAAAATATGGATTTGCTCTTGATAGTGATGAAAAAGTAGGCAATATTATCGTTGCTGCTCCTACACAAGCGAAAATTAAGGCAGTCATTCATGGTAAAACCGCTCATGCGGGCGTAGCGCCTGAAAAAGGAATTTCCGCTATTACTATTGCTGCAAAAGCAATCGCTAGAATGCCGCTTGGCCGTATAGATGAAGAAACGACTGCTAATATTGGCCGTTTTGAAGGTGGACAAGCTACAAATATTGTAGCTGACCAAGCAATCGTCTTGGCAGAAGCTAGATCTCTTGTAAATGAGAAGATGCAAGCTCAAGTTGCCAAAATGAAAGAAGCATTTGAAGAAGCTGCTAAAGAAATGGGCGGTTCTGCCGATGTAGAAATTGAAGTCATGTATCCAGGATTTAAATATTCTGATGGTGATGAAGTAGTCGAAGTGGCGAAAAAGGCTGCATTAAAAATCGGTCGTAAACCAGAATTGTTAAAGAGTGGGGGAGGCAGTGATGCAAATGTCATTGCTGGTTTCAATATCCCTACTGTTAATCTTTCTGTCGGATATGAAGAAATTCATACGACTAACGAACGGATGCCAATTGAAGAGCTTGGGAAACTAGCAGAAATGGTTGTAGCAATTGTAGAAGAAGCACAAAAAAGATAATAGTTTTTTACAAAGGGTGAGAGAGATGGCGGTTACCGCAATCGTTTTTAATGCAGGACAAGAGGAGTATGCAATTCCTGTACAATTCGTAATTTCTATAGAGAAATATGAAAGTGTGAATCCAGTACCACATCTACCGGATTATATAAGCGGAGTTGTAAAATCTAGAGGGGAATTAATTCCTGTACTAGACCTTGGATTTATCTTATACAATCGCCATATTCAATATGATACCGAAGTTAGAATGATTGTCATTCAAACGGAGGAACTTTCATTCGCTTTACTCGTAAACGAAGCAAAAGAAATTCTTGAAATCCCTGAAAATGCACTGCAACAAATGGGCTTAATTGCTTACCATAAAACAAAATACTTTTCTTCCATTGCTAATCTTGATCAAAGAATTATAACAATGATTGACCCAGTAAGCATGCTAGAAGTCCTTGAGGGAGTTAAAGAAATAAAAGATTATTTAAATGAGCAAAAACAGAAAGCGTAAATTCAGAAGGGCCTAGTTATTAGGCTCTTTTTCAAAAGATAAGAAATTTAAATTGTGTTTAATTTTAGCTTTACTAGCTCTAGGCGCTATCGGCTTGCAGTCTGAAACCAGAGATAAAGAAAGGATGATAACGCCTATCTTTGCTCATAACATTTACTTGTTGAAGGCAGCAGGCGCCTTGCACTTTTCTTAAATACAGGTGATCAAAGTGAAGGAATTATATCCAAAAAAAGGTCGAGTCATTTTACACGTAGATATGAATAGTTTTTTTGCATCGGTTGAAATGGCTTATGATCCTTCATTAAAAGATAAGCCGCTTGCTATAGCGGGGGATGAAGAAGCACGTAAAGGAATTGTTGTCACATGCAGCTATGAAGCGCGTAAGTATGGTGTGAAAACAACTATGCCTTTATGGGAAGCAAAAAAATTATGTCCCCATTTAATAATAAAAAGACCTAATTTTGAGCGTTACCGGAATGCTTCCATGGCCTTGTTTGAGATTTTACGGCGTTATTCTGAATTGGTAGAGCCAGTTTCAATTGATGAAGGTTATATAGATATTACCGAATGCTACGAACTAGGTAGTCCAATCGAAATTGCTAATGACATTCAGCAAAGCTTACTTAATCAACTTGATTTGCCATGCAGTATTGGAATTGCTCCTAATAAATTTTTAGCTAAAATGGCATCAGATATGAAGAAGCCCCTCGGCATTACTGTCTTGAGAAAAAGAGATATTGCCGAAGTTATTTGGCCTTTGCCAACAGTTGAAATGCACGGAATTGGCAATAAAACAGGTGAAAAGCTTGCGACACTTCACATTCATTCAATTGGTGATTTAGCAAAGGCGAGTGATTTTGTTCTAAAAGCTCATTTAGGAATTCGTGGACTGCAATTAAAAGAACGAGCAAATGGAATCGATACTCGACATGTTGACCCTGATGCAGCAGAGGAAAATAAAAGTGTTGGAAATTCGGTAACATTACCAAAAGATATTTCAAATCAATCAAAGTTATTAGAAATTCTTGAATCCCTTTCCGAAAGTGTCTCAACCAGGTTAAAGAAAAAGGGTTATGTAACAAAAAATATTTCGATTACGATCCGCTATTATAATCGAAAGACCATTTCAAGAGGAAAAAAAATAATCAATCCCATTGTAGAATCTAAAGATATTTATCAAGCGGCAAAATCTTTATTTTTAAATAACTGGAAAGGAGATCCAGTTAGACTGCTAGGAATAACAGGTCAAGATTTGATCAATGAAGATCATGCATATGAACAGCTCGATTTATTTTCTTACGAAAAAGCAGCTCAAAAGGAGCCGCTTTATAAAGCCATTGATAAAATAAAAAGTAAATATGGAAAATCGATCCTTCAAAAAGGAAGCGATCTTCAAAAGAAATAACTTAAAAGAAACATTGAATTATTTTTTTAGAAAACTTAAAAGTCTAGCTAAAAGCTTTCTTTTTTTCTTAGAAATGGTTACTATTTTTTCTTTACTTTTTTGTATATAGATTTCCTCTTTATCAATTGCATGATCGTATGTTAGAACGAGTCCGATATTCGTATCATAATTTTTATTTGCTACGATAGAAAATTGCATATGGTTTAATCTTGCTTTATGAATGTAATCTGATAAATAGGTGTAGTCAAGATCTCCATTTAGTAGTAATGTTGCTTGCGGATGTTCTTTCATCAATTGTATTACCTCTGGATAAACACCTTTTTCCATTACTTGGCTTTTAGTCAATGCTACTACAATTCTCTCTCTAATAGTCCCAAGAAATTTTCTTCGTTCTTCGGGCTTTATTTCTTTTACCCCGTACATTCCCTTTTGTAAGTAATCATCCACATTGGGGCTTTTCACGGCAAACACCTCCGCGGTAATATATTCCGTATGTAGTTTTTTTGTTAAAAATTTATTATCCTATTTTTAGTATAGCAGTTATTATTAGATATCTGTATGTTTAAATTGCAAAAGAAAAAGGCTGTTTGCACAGGTTCTTTCCTGTATGTAAACAGCCTTTTTAAAGCATTTTTTTAGCAATCTTTCACATCAAGATCAGTTACTGGCCACCACTTAAATCCTTCTTTTTCAAGCAGTTCATCTGCTTCCTTAGGACCCATTGTTCCAGCGCTATAATTTGGAAACTTCGCTTTTTGACTTTCCCAATAGTGACTAATCTTATCAACAAAGCTCCAAGATAGAGCAACCTCATCCCAATGCGTAAAGTTTGTTGCATCACCTCTTAGGCAATCAAACAAAAGCTTTTCGTAAGCTTCTGGTGTATTAAGACCAGGAGCGTGATTATTGGAAAAGTTAAGCTTCACTGGAGTCGTTTCCATCATTTGTCCTGTGTCTTTTGCGTTTAAATGAAGAGTGATTCCTTCCTCTGGTTGAATATGAATGACTAGAAGATTCGGATCTAAATCCTTTTCTGATTTATAATATAGGTTCATAGGGATATCTTTGAATTGAATCACAATCTTCGTAGATTTAGCTGTCATTCTTTTGCCAGTTCGAATATAAAATGGTACACCGGCCCATCGGAAATTATCGATCATTAGTTTACCTGCAACGTACGTATCAGTATTTGATTCCTCGTTTACATTTTGCTCTTCACGATATCCAATCACTTTTTCCCCGTTAATCTCACCAGGACCATATTGTCCTCTTACGAAGAAATTCGGGATGTCATCGTGCTCGATGGAGCGCAGGGCACCTAACACCTTCACCTTTTCACTACGAATTTCCTTCGGTGTGAGACGAATAGGTGGTTCCATTGCGAGAAGGGCGACCATTTGGAGCATATGGTTTTGAACCATATCGCGTAGAGCACCACTCGTTTCGTAATAACCTCCACGTTCTTCTACACCTAACATTTCACTTGAAGTAATTTGAATATTTGAGATGAATCGATTGTTCCATAAAGGTTCAAAAATAGCATTTGCAAAGCGGATTACTTCGATATTTTGGACCATTTCTTTTCCTAGGTAATGATCGATACGGTAAATATCGTTTTCGGAAAATACGTTTCTAATTCTTTTATTTAATTCTTTAGCCGATTCTAAATCATGTCCAAACGGTTTTTCGATGACAAGTCTATGGAAACCATTTGTATCTGTTAATCCGTCAATTTTTAAATGCTCAGCAATTGTACCGAAAAATTCTGGAGCCATGGCTAAATAAAAGATTCGGTTTCCTTCTAGACCATATGTTTGATCGAGCTCATTTGCTAGATTTTTTAATTGTATGTATGATTGTGAATCGCTGACATCATGAGGTTTATAATAAAAGTGAGAAACAAATTCCTCTATATTCTCCGCATCTTTAATAGATGTTAAAACAGAGTCCCTAACATGTTCTCTCAAAACTTCATCAGTCCAAGGGCGTCTTGCAACCCCAATAACTGCAAAATGCTCTGATAATTTCCCTTTTCTAAAAAGATGATAAAGAGAAGGATATAGCTTTCTTTTAGCTAGATCTCCAGTTGCTCCGAAAATCATTATAAGTGATGCGGGTGTTTCTGCTTGAATCATAATGAAAACCTCTCTTTTCCTTCTTAAACTTTTCCAGCATGTTGATTATACCCTATCTTACCAATTATTCTGAAAAAAGACGATTAGTCAAGTATCTATTTTTCAATATTTTTTATTAATTATGATAAAATAAGTATTATTTATATGGAGGGTTAATATGAAATTACTCTTTCTCGGAACTGGTGCGGGAGTACCTGCAAAGCCCAGGAATGTTTCTTCTTTAGCGTTGATGCTATTGGAAGAGAGAAATTCTATATGGCTTTTTGATTGTGGTGAAGCGACCCAACACCAAATATTACATACTTCATTAAAACCTAGGAAAATCGAAAAAATTTTTATAACCCATCTTCATGGAGATCATATATTTGGCCTTCCAGGATTATTAGGTAGCCGTTCCTTCCAAGGAGGGGAAACAGAGCTTACCATTTACGGTCCGAAAGGCATTCGAGAATATGTTGAAGTTTCTCTTAGAATTAGTCAAACCCATTTAAAATACCCTTTATCAATCATTGAAATTGAAAATGGGGTTATTTTCGAAGACGAACAATTTACAATTGAAACTTTATTACTTGATCACGGAATCGCCAGCTACGGATATCGAATTATGGAAAAAGATAAAAAAGGAACTCTCGATGCTGACCGACTCCTTTCCGAAGGTATTCCACCAGGGCCGATTTATAAGCTCCTAAAAATGGGTGAAACCGTTACTTTGGAAGATGGAAGAGTGATAAATGGAATCAATTATTTAGGTCCGGAAATAAAAGGTAGGGTCATTTGTGTTCTAGGTGATACACGACCTTGCGAAAATGCAGTTACTCTTGCGTCTTGTGCAGATGTTGTAATCCATGAAGCTACTTTTTCCGCAGACAGTGATGAGATGGCAAGAAATTATTTCCATTCAACAACAGCCCAGGCAGCGAGACTGGCCTTGAATGCGCAGGCAGACACCCTTTATTTAAATCATATTAGTTCTCGTTATCTTAAAGAAAATTGGAATCAGCTTACGGAAGAAGCTAAAGCTATATTTCCTAACACGAAAATGGCATATGATTTCCTAGAAACGACAATTGATACACATAAAAATTAGATCATCCAACCTCGTCGGTATTGCTCAGGAGCTTCTAAATCATATTTTAGTTCTCTAGCAGCAGTGCGCGGCCAATACGGATCTCGCAATAGGGCACGGGCGATAAAAACTAAATCGGCTCGACCGTTTTGTAAAATTTCTTCTGCTTGAGTTCCATTTGTAATCAAACCTACTGCACCAGTTGGGATATTTGCTTCATTCCTAATTTGATTTGCAAATGGAACTTGGTAGCCTGGGAAAGTAGGAATATTTGCAGGAACGACTGCACCTGAACTAACGTCTATTAAATCGACTCCTTGTTCTTTCATCCAATGTGCCATTGTTACATAATCTGCTGGGTTAAGCCCTCCATCACTGTAATCATTAGCTGAAACACGCACGAATAGAGGGCCATCCCAAACCAATTTAACTTCTTCTATAATTTCTTTCATGAAGCGGTAGCGTTTTTCGAGAGTACCTCCATACTCGTCACTGCGCTTATTTGTAAGAGGAGAAAGAAATTCATTGATAAGATATCCGTGAGCACCATGAATTTCGATTATTTTAAATCCTGCTTTTTTTGCTCTTTCCGCAGCTTTTCCAAATGCTCTAACCGTTTCTTTAATTTCGTCAATGCTCATTTCCTTTGGTGTCTTCATGCTTTCGTTAAAAGGAATTGCACTTGGGGCAATGATTTCTCCATCAAGCACTGCTTTTCGACCAGCATGAGCGATCTGTATCCCACTTACAGCACCATGCTCTTCAATCATTTGAGTAAGCTTTGAAAGCCCATCAATATGGTCATCACTCCATATTCCTAAATCGCGAGGACTAATTCTTCCTTGCGGTGTTACGGCTGTTGCCTCAACAATAATTAATCCTACTTGGCCAACAGCACGACTTGTATAATGAGTATAATGCCAATCTCCAACCATTCCATCCTCATTGGAGCAGGAATACATGCACATAGGCGACATGACAATTCGATTTTTAATCGTAATATTTTTTACTTTAAAAGGTGTAAAAAGTTTTACAGACATTTTTTTGCCTCCTAAATTGCTTTCGTTCTATTATAGCAAGGTGAAGACATTTTTTGCATTTTTGAGGACTTATGTCACGTTATTTTGGATTCGTACATGATCCCTAACTGCTTTGATTGTTCATATGCTGCGTTAATACAAGCGATGAACGCTTCCTGCATTTCAGCTTGATGAAGGACGGAAATCCCTGCTTCCGTTGTACCTCCAGGGCTTGTCACTTCATGCCTTAGTTCTGAAGCTTTTTTCCCCGATACTGATAACATTTCAGCGGCACCTAATAATGTTTGGATAATAAGTTGATTGGCTGTGTCTTTTTCTAAGCCGAATTGTGCAGCTGCACGTTCCATCGCTTCCACTACATAATAGAAGTACGCAGGACCACTTCCTGAAAGTGCGGTAATGGCATCCATCTGATGTTCGGCCACTTCCTCAGTAATTCCAATGGATGAAAAAATGGAGAGTGCTAGTTCCTTTTGCTCGTTAGAAACAAAAGGATTAAATGTAATAGCTGTTGCCGATTTTCCGACACTTGCAGAAGTATTTGGCATTGTTCTTGCAATTGCACAATTGGTTTTTAGTTTATCGGTTATAAACTCAATGGATATTCCGGCCATAACGGAAACAAAGAAAGAATTTTCACGAATGTAGGGGCTGATCTTATCCAGTGCTTCACCAGCGTCTTTTGGCTTTACAGCAAAAATAATCATATCGGCATCATGAACAAGTTCATTTGTATCATAAGTTGTATAAATTCCGTACTTTTGTTCAAGTTCTGTCATCTTTTGTTTATTATTTCGATTGGTTATACAGATGTTCTTCGGATTAACTATATTTTTTTCAATTAATCCGGCAATCATTGCTTCTGCGATAGATCCTGCTCCAACAAATGATATTTTCATCGATTTCCCTCCTGTTCTTAATATTTTTTGTTAATTTTGTATGGTTTATTTCCACTTAAATAAAAAAAACCTCTCATCCTGTAAAAAAGGACGAAAGGGAATAGCTTCCGTGGTACCACCTTCATTGATTGCTTAGTTGCAACAACCATCTCTGGCCCTTAACGCGGGATTACGGTCAGTTTTGCTGACAGCTCGCTAGGCAGGTTCAAACAAAAAGGGGATGTCGGAGCCTTCCAGCCTATGGACTCCAATCTCTTGCATCATTTCCGTTTTACTAATCCCAGTTCATCGCGGTTTAATCATTGTTTAGTTAAAATATTATATATGATTATGATTATCGAATGGATAATTGTCAAGAAAAAGTTTTCTCAATACTCTGAGTACAATTTGAATATAATGACTTTTTTGTTAATACTCGATACACTGTAATTACTTATCTATTTTGAAGTTGAGGGATTATAATGGTTAGCTTTAATGAAAAAATTATAAAAATCGAATTGCCAACTCCATTTGCGGTCGGCGATGTAAATGTTTATGTTGTTAAAGGAGATGCTCTTACTTTAATCGACGCTGGAGTAAAGACAGAGACCGCTTGGAAAGCATTTACTTTTCATCTAGCTCAGCACGGGTTAACACCTGAAGATATTGAACAAATTGTTCTCACCCACCATCATCCAGATCATGTTGGATTTTTAGAATGGCTTCCAGAGGTACCAATTTACGGGCATAAATATGTTCGCCCGTGGATTGAAGAGAATCCTGCTTTTATGGCTGCCCATGATGATTTTTATAGACGGTTATTTAAAGAATTTGGTTTAAGAGGGGATATGGAACAAATGTTGCATAACTTGAAAACTCCTCTTCAATATTCGAGTGCAGCCCCGCTTTCGAAAGAAATTTCAGAAGGGGATATAATCCCAGGGTTTGAAAAATGGTCCATTATTGAAACGCCTGGACATGCTCAAAGCCATTTATCTTTTTTTCGTGAAAATGATGGTGTTATGTTATCAGGGGATCATTTACTTGCGAAGATATCGTCTAATCCTTTTCTTGAACCGGCTTTAAATCCGTCATCTGAACGTCCAAAACCACAGTTGCAATATAACGAATCTCTAGAAAAGCTTTTGGAGTTGGATATTAGCATTGCTTACACAGGTCATGGAGTAGATATTCAGAGAGTACATGAACTTGTTAAACGTCGCTTGCAGCGCCAGCATGAACGGGCATTACAAGTACTTGAATTACTGAAAAACCGTCAATTGACGACTTTCTCAATTACGAAAGAACTTTTTCCTGCTGTGTATCAAAAGGAACTTGGATTAACCTTATCTGAATCAACAGCTCAGTTAGATTATTTACTATCCTTAGGTCTTATTAAAAAGCAGGTGGATGATGACGGGGTTGCATTATTTTCAGCTATTGAGGGTGCGCTATGAAAAATGAACGGATTAAAGGGAAAACAGTTGTTATAACCGGAGCTTCTGGAGGGCTTGGAGAGCAGATTGCTTACTTGTGTGCTCAAAACGGGGCTAACTTAATCTTACTTGCCCGCAATATCGAAAAGTTGAATCAATTAGCTATCCGGATTAGCAACAAATATGGAGTGAAATGTAAAGGCTTTGAGCTCGATGTATCCAAGCCAGAACAAATATCTCAAGTCTTCAATCATATTTATGAAACAGTTGGAGAGATTGATATTTTAGTGAATAATGCCGGTTATGGGATTTTTTCTAATGCCATTGATATCAATCTTCCTGATTTGGAAGGAATGTTTGCTGTCAACGTTATCGGTTTAATTGCATGTACAAGAGAAGTTATTCCATATATGTGTAAAAGGAAATCCGGCCATATTATTAATATCGCTTCTCAGGCAGGAAAACTTGCAACTCCCAAGTCAAGTGTATATGCTGCTACGAAACATGCAGTGCTTGGTTTTTCGAATAGCTTGCGAATGGAGTTATCCGAGTACGGTGTATTTGTAACTGCAGTTAATCCCGGACCCATTCATACTGAATTTTTTCAAAAAGCTGACCCAGGGGGATCATATCTTAAAAGCCTAGGTCAATTTATCCTAGATCCTCAAAAAGTTGCGAGTAACATTGTCCGCGTTATGCTTAAAAATCACCGTGAAATTAATATGCCTCGCTGGATGAATTGGACCGCGACTTTGTATACATTAGCACCAAGGACTATTGAATCTTTAGGTAGAAAAGCATTTTTCAAAAAATAAAAACATTATCTATATCTTTATAAACTCATAATTATGTCTCTTTTAACGAGATATAATTATGAGTTTTTTTGTGCAAAGTAAAGAAGGCATAAATTTCTACTGTTTATCTCCAATCACCGTCGTTCCGTGAAGCTAGTCAAAGAACAACTTTTTACGTTTCAGAATATTTGCTTGTCGCCTAAGGCTAGCCTTTCATTACGGGCTTTCTAATTTAGAAAAAAGTACCATTTGAAAAAATAGGTACTTTCAGCTAATATATTGCATATAATATATAGAACAAACGTTCGGTTAGTTATTTAGCACCAAGCAGCAAACAGGACGTTGTGTTTTTAACCTTCCTTCGAGGTGCTTACGCTTTTCTTTGTCCGGCTCCAGCGCCTAGCCCCTCGAGGTCAAATAACCTGAGGAATAAAAGTCAAGGAACCGACTTTTTTTTTCCTCAAAACATTTGCTTGTCGGAGGCCCGCAGGATGCGGGTCAGGAAGGCGTTGCGACGTACACGGATGTACTAGTGCAGGCGAAGCGACAGGATGTCGCTACCTGAGCCTGCAACAGGACGTTGTGTTTTTAGCCTTCCTTCACTTTCGAGGCGCTTACGCTTTTCTTTGTCCAGCTCCAGCGCCTAGCCCCTCGAGGTCAAATAACCTGAGGAATAAAAGTCAAAGAACCGACTTTTTTTCCTCAGAACATTTGCTTGTCAGGGCTAACGAGGCGCTTACGCTTTTCTATTAGGAGGCATAGGTATGGTTGTTGATTATAGCAAGCTTCCACATGACAAAATATTATGTATTGATATGAAGAGCTTTTATGCTAGCTGTTCGGCCGTGATGCTCGGATACGATCCGCTGGAATGCCATCTTGCAGTTGTTGGAAACTTGAAGCAGCCTGGAAGTGTCGTGCTCGCGGCATCTCCACGTTTGAAAAAAGATTTTGGGATTAAAACGGGCTCTAGGCTTTTTGAAATACCAGATGATGAAAGAATCCGGCTTGAAGAGGCAAAAATGAGTACTTATTTGCGAGTTGCTACTGAAATTACCCGTCTTTTTCATCGTTATGTTCCGAAAGAAGCAATTCATGTGTATAGCGTGGACGAAAGCTTTATCAAAATCGATGGAACAAGTGATCTATGGGGAGATGCTCGTTTAGTTGCAGAGAAAATCAAGGATGAGCTATTCCGAGAGTTCCAGCTAACGTGTTCTATTGGCATCGGACCCAACATGCTTCTTTCAAAGCTTTGCCTTGACCTTGAGGCAAAAAAAAGCGGAATAGCGGAATGGACCTACGAAGATGTTCCGAAAAAACTATGGCCGGTTGCTCCACTTAGAGAAATGTGGGGAATCGGAAGAAGAGTAGAGAGAACGTTAAACAGTATGGGAATTTTTAATGTGGGGCAGCTTGCCCATTCGGATTTACACTTACTCGAGAAAAAATTTGGAGTGATGGGGAACCAACTTTACCACCATGCATGGGGAGTAGATTTGTCTGAATTAGGGGCTCCGATTATAGAAGGGCAAATCAGTTTTGGAAAGAGTCAAATTTTGCTTCGTGATTATAAGGATAAAGAGGAGATTATTTGTGTCATTCTCGAAATGTGTGAAGAAGTGGCGCGAAGGGCAAGAGAGCGTAAAAAGGCGGGAAGAACCATCAGCCTTGGCATTGGATATAGCGATAAAGAGTTTGGTGGTGGATTTTTACGATCATACACAGTAGAGGAACCAACAAATATAACGATGGATTTATATCGTATTTGCTTGAAATTGTTTGAAACACATTATACAGGAAAGACGGTACGGCAAATTTCTATTGCATTAGCAAATGTGGTGGATGATAAATATGTTCAGTTAAATTTATTTGAACCTAGAAAAGTAAGTGAAAAAAAGCTTGGTTACACCGTAGATCGAATTCGTAGACGCCATGGAGGAGTGTCCTTATTACGAGCGATTTCTTATACGAATGCGGGAACGGCAAGGAAGAGGGCGGCTCTTGTGGGAGGACATAAAGCTTAAATTAATGATATTGAAGATTTGTAAAAGGAAGGTGTCCGTAATGATTCGAGATCGTGGCCGTATAAAATGGAATTCACTTATGCTTCCGGAGCATGTCACAATGCTTCGAAAATGGACAGAAGAAGACACGTATGAACAATTAAAGCAGTCCGATGAACAAAAATTGGAAATGCTAAATGATATAGCGGGTGTAGCAATGGAATTCGGGAAAGAAGTGATGATTACACATTTTATCGATCGGCATTACAAAGAAGTATTAGGGAAAATTCATTATTTTGATGCAATAAATAAGGAATTTCGTGTAGTGGATAAGAATGGACGTATGGTAAGGATTTCCGCTGAGAAGATTGATCAGATGGTTATTATGGAATAAAAAGGACCCGCAATAAGCTGCGGGCATCTCGGTTAATCATTTAATACTTTTTCTGCACGAACACACGACTCAAAATTTCCTTTATGCGTGCCGTCACAAAACGGTTTGCGACTGGAAAGCCCGCAGCGACATAAAGAAAAAACTTGTTTTGTTTCAAATACATTTCCATCAACATCAATTAATTCAACGTCACCCGATACTCGATAAGAGCCGTTGTCCATAACTTTGATTTGTACTTTTTCCAAATTAATATCCCCCTTAAAAAACTACTCCTATTAATAGTAGAAGGAATGGAGACGAAATGCAACCTTACTACTTAAGGTATGTGTTAGAATGGAAAAAAAGAAAGGAGATTGGATAATGAAAATTTCAATTTCAGAAGAAGCTGCCCAGCAAATCAAGAGGAAAATGGACGGAAAAAAACTAATCTTAAAGTTGAAATATGAAACTGACGGGTGCGGTTGTGCGGTCAGTGGTGTCCCTACCTTGCAATTAATCCGTGAGCAAGATTTGCATAAAGAGGATATGTTAATTGGAACTGGTAAGATGAACGTTTATATAGAAAAATCGAAAGCTATTTTTTTTGATGAAGAATTGAAAATTGATTACTCTCAAGAAACCCAATCATTTCGTTTATCAAGCCCAGGACAAATATTAAATGGGCGAATGAATTGCAATGTCGTATCGGACTGAAAAGGGTCAATTTAACTTTTATGCGTCTTCACGAAGAAATTAGAAATACAATGAGTTACATCGAGAATTAATGAAGGATTCGCGATGAAATATAATATCATAGTTTAATCTTAATCCTGCCCAAAATTAAAGAAAGTCGATCACAATCACGATTTGAAGTGGAATCAACACTCGTTTTCTGATGACGTGTTAATTCCACTAGCCACCTACTACATATCGCCCATATCTTTTTTAGAGAGTCGATAATACCCCGATTCGATTTCTCTAGATAGGTGAGGGGCTACTACATCAATCGCATTGACAAGTTTATCAAGGTCAATTCCAGTTTCAATCCCCATTCGTTCAAACATATATACAACATCTTCAGTGGCTACATTGCCGCTTGCCCCTGGTGCGAATGGGCAACCGCCTATCCCTCCAGCAGATGTATCGAAACGGTCGATCCCTGCTTGAAGGGCAGCATAAATATTAGTGAGCGCCATTTTCCTCGTATCATGGAAATGGGCAGCAATCATCATAGAAGGCAGCTCCTTCTTTAGTTCGGAAAAAAGTATAAAAGATTCTACAGGTGTCGCCATTCCAATTGTATCCGCAACACTTAGTTCATCGACACCGACTGCAGTGAATTCCCGGCAAAGCTTTACGGTTTCTTTGGTCGAAATTTTCCCTTCGTATGGACAATAAAAAGCGGTTGAGATGCAAGCGCGAACAAAAAAACCTTTAGCTTTTAATTCAGCAATAATCGGTAATAATTCCTCCATACTATCCCGCGTTGATTTATTTATATTTTTTTTGTTAAAGCTATCACTCACGCCTACGAAAACTGCAATATTTTTACAATCGGTTTCCAGTACTTTTTCAATTCCTTTTCGATTTGGAACTAAGGCAATACCGCGAATTCCTGTTGGTCGAGAATTCACAATCGAAAAGGCGTCCTTCATTTGCGGAACCCATTTTGGTGATACAAAAGAGGTGATTTCCATTTCCAGAATTCCCGCTAGTTCCAATGTCTTAATGAATTCTTTCTTAGTCTCAGTATCGATAAAATTGTCTTCATTTTGCAATCCATCTCGTGGCCCTACTTCAATGATTGTCACCTTTTCTGGTAAAACCAACCTAACTCCTCCTAAAAGAAGATTTTGAAAAAAATGCTATTACATTAAAATATGAAAAGTAGGGCAGCTTATGTTCGATTGCATAAAGATGAAAACTAACCTTTAAAAACTAAGCGATTATTATTTCGTCTATTATATGGGTGGTGGTATGAAAAAGTTTATTTTATGTACATTCAATTCTATGTTAAATATTACTTTAATTGCTTGTAGCAACACGGAGATAGCGCAGGAAACAAGAAGTAAACAGGATAAACAAAAAATCATCATCATGGACTCTGTTTCTATCCCACTTCCTCCAGAAGCCAAGAATATTGAATATATGCCAAGTGGCTTGGTACCACAGCAAATTCCCAACACAAATTTAAAGGATCCAATTCTCATTACGAGAATGCCTTACGCCGACAAGAAAATAACTAGTTATATTTCATCAGAAAAAAGAAAATAGACTCGTTCCCTTTAAATAATGGAACAAGTCTATTTTTATAGGCATTGTCATTTTCATTAAGTCCTTGAACATTACGTAAGTTTTAGTAATTTTTGTTTTAACTCGTTTTCCATTGAGACAAGTTCTTGCTCTGCTTGGGCGCGTTTTGCACGGCCTTCTTGTTGAATTTTGATTGTTTCTTCAAGTGTCGTAATTAAGTTAGATTGTGTTTTCTTCAATGTTTCAATATCAACTAGTCCACGTTCGTTTTCTCTAGCTGTTTCAATTGTATTTGTTTTTAACATTTCAGCATTTTTCAGTAATAGATCATTTGTTGTTTTAGATACTTGCTTTTGTGCCTCAACAGCCTGGCGTTGACGAATAAGAGTTAATGCAATTGCAATTTGGTTTTTCCAAAGTGGAATGGCTGTCATAATGGAAGTTTGGATTTTCTCAGCGAGTGCCTGGTTCGTATTTTGAATCATTCTGATTTGCGGTGCACTTTGGATTGTAATTTGTCTGCTTAATTTTAAGTCATACAGCCTCTTTTCAAGTCGATCTGCAAATTGAACCATGTCATTAACTTCCTGATACGTCATTTGATCGCCCGAAGCTTCAGCTTTTTTCTTAAGCTCAGGAATCGTCTTAGTGGTCAGCTCTTCAATTTTTAACTCTCCTGCTGCAATATAAATATTCAAAGCATGAAAGTATTCCTTATTTTTCTCATATAATTGTTCAAGCATCTTTAAATCATCTATTAAAGTTTGTTTAGATTGATTCAATTTCACAGTAATTCGGTCAATTTGTGCTCCGGTTTTTTGGTATTTAGACATCACTTCTTGAATTGAGTTAGAAATTCTACCAAACATTTTTGCGAAAAAGTTCTTTTTTTCGGGGGAAAGCTCATCTGGATTAACATCTCGGAGCTTACTCATTAAATCGTTTAAAATATCACCAATTGGACCAATGTCTTTACTTTGAACATGATCCAACATTGAACTTGAAAAATTTAATAATTGAGATTGCGCGTGCGTCCCATAAGCAATTACAGCTTGATGATTGGCAGGATCAATTTGTTTGGCAAGTTCAAGAGCGCGCTTCTTGTTCTCTTCAGGCAAGCTGTCCACAAGTCTGACAGGTTTAACATCTTGTTGTAATGGTTCTTGTTTTATTGGCACAATCTCTTGTTCACCAAATGGATTTGCTAGAAGATCATCAAGGCTTGAAAAATCTGTTTTTAATACTGTTTCAGTTTCTTTATTTTGTGAACTCATTATTTAGTTCTCCTTTCATCTTCGAGGGGGTTATACTCCAATTTTTTTAAGGAATGTTTTGCAACATCCAATTCAAAGTTCAAATCATCAATATCAGCTGAAAGAACACGATAAATATCTTTTTTGATAGACTCACTTAAATCTTCCAACGTACTCTGTGCTTCCTTAAGGGAAATATACATTTTTTCATTTTTAACAGGTTGGGAAGCGAGCAAAGCATATCTTTCGGAGAGTTCCACTACAGAATCAAGATGGTAGAAAAAGAAACGCTCAGATTGGTAAAAACGTCTTGGTTCTTTATTGATGATTGTGTACATCCTCTTTGATAATCTGCTTAATTCATATAACTGTTTAAAGGCCCCCATCGTTCTAACAGAGAAAAATGCTTTTTGTAATCTGCTAATTTTTTTCTTTGCTTCCGCTAAGTTTTTTTGTATATACACATATTCTTTTCTTGTCAATTTATTTTTTTTCAAAAATTTACGATCAGAATATAGTTTTATCCCAAAAAATGTAAGACCGCCTACTAGTAATGCGGTGACAGTAGAAGGTAAAAATCCTAGGACGGAACCACTAAATAAAATGACCCATAGTAATATGGTTTCCGAGACGGCAAACATGCCGAGAAAAAATGTAAAAACAGGTTTCATGCCCGCATCTACTCCTTATCGCTTCTTTTCTATATAAATTAATTACGTTGATGGTTAAAAAAAGGTTTCATTCATATCTATTATAAGGAATAAACCAATCTTTTGAAAGATACAACACGTGATAAAACGGTTGGATAATGAAGGAGGATGAAAAATTGAAAAAAGTATATACATCCTTTGAGGAGGCCATAAGTGGAATTCAAGATGGTTCTACTCTGATGGTGGGCGGTTTTGGTCTCTGTGGAATACCAGAAAATTTAATATTGGCGCTTCGCAATAAGAATGTTAAGGATTTAACGATTATATCGAATAATTGCGGAGTTGATGATTGGGGACTTGGATTATTGCTTAAAAACAAACAAATCAAAAAGATGATTGGTTCATATGTTGGTGAAAATAAAGAGTTTGAGAGACAAGTGCTTTCAGGGGAAATTGAGGTGGAATTGATTCCGCAAGGTTCCTTGGCGGAGAAAATTCGCGCAGGGGGCGCAGGGATTCCTGCTTTTTATACTCCTGCGGGAGTTGGTACATTGGTGGCGGACCGAAAAGAAATAAGGAAATTCAACGGAAAATCATATGTACTCGAGGAGGCACTTATTGCCGACTTTAGTATTGTGAGAGCTTGGAAGGGGGATGAAATGGGAAACCTTGTGTATCGTAAAACGGCACGGAACTTTAACCCTATTATTGCTACAGCAGGAAAAGTGACGATTGCAGAAGTGGAAATTCTTTATAAAACAGGTGAAATAGATTCAAATACAATCCATACACCGAGTGTTTACGTTCAGAGAATTATTCAGGGGCATCAGGAAAAAAGGATTGAGAGAAAAACAATAAAAACATAAGGGGGGATTGAATGTGGATCGATCAAATATTCGAAAAAAAATGGCGATGAGGGTTGAGAAAGAAATTAAAGACGGGTATTACGTAAACTTAGGAATCGGTATGCCTACCCTAGTAGCCAACTATTTATCACCTAAAAAACAAGTTGTCCTACAATCTGAGAATGGGTTGTTAGGTATTGGACCTTATCCGGAGGAATCAGAACTAGACGCCGATTTAATCAATGCTGGCAAAGAAACAGTCACAGCGATTCAAGGTGCAGCCTATTTTGATAGTGCAGAATCATTTGCTATGATTCGAGGAGGACATATTGATCTCGCAATATTAGGCGGAATGGAAGTTTCAAAGAATGGAGATCTGGCAAATTGGATGATCCCAGGTAAAATGATCAAGGGGATGGGAGGAGCAATGGATCTCGTTCACGGTGCTGGAAAAATTATTGTCATGATGGAGCACGTAAATAAGATTGGGGAACCAAAAATCTTGAATTTCTGCAGTCTACCTTTAACAGGAAAACAGGTGGTAGATAGGATAATAACAGATAGAGCGGTTATTGACGTAACGGAAACAGGTCTCGTGTTAAAAGAAGTGGCCACTGGCTATTCGGTGGAAGAAATTATTTCATCAACAGAACCGGATTTAAACCTTGCAGAAAATATAATAATGAATGCCTATTGAATAAACCATGGCTTGATACATCTCAAGCCATGGTTGTTATTTATTTTCGTCACTTATTTTCCAATTTCCATTTATTAAACTCTAGAAATTCACGAAATTCTTCTTTAGATACACCCGATGTCATTGCTTCACGAACAAGTTCCTCCCAATCGGAATCCAACCCGATTGCTCCGTCTTGTTCGTCGTGGAGCAAAGCATTAACAGAAATACCTAATACTTCCGATACTTTTTCTAAAAAGTGGATTGAAGGGTTCGATTGGATATTTCGTTCAATTGAACTTAAATATGACTTTGCAACCCCGGCTTTTTCGGCTAATTCTGATAAAGACAATTTTTTCTGCTTTCGATACTCACGCAAACGTTCGCCAATCATGTAGATCTTCACCTTCCTTACAGTAAAGTATACCATATAACGAAGGTTTGTTTCATATTTAGAACGTATTGGAATGAAAAATTTTGTACTTTTGTAAGAAATAATCTTAAACAAGGATCAACTAGTGCTTTTTAAACCTATGAATATGTAGAAACTCCCTAATGCTTTCTGGACTAATTCCTGCATTTAATGCAGCTAATATTAACTTTACCCATTCTTCATCGAGTTGCTCGGGCTTTACCATTATCGCTTTCTGCATAATGACCTCCTAAAATACATAGAGTATTTAGGTAACCCAGCTGCCATAGTTGAAAACCTTAGGCCTGTGGCTTTGCGTATCTGCCTTTCGTTCAGACTTGCCTTTATCTAAATAATATTTCATTTGTATTCATGAATCATTATACATATTACAAAAGTCTCATTTATAAAAAAATTGTCGATGTCGAAATGAATGGAGCAGCGAGAATAATAGTCATTAATAAGTAGCTTTTTGTCGCAAAACAAAATTACAAGTTATAAAAAGTTGGAAAAGGAAAATAATCTATCTTGCTTTAACGCAGAAAAGTAAATAACATTGCTGAAACAAAAAGAAAAATGTTGAACAAAAATTTTAAAAAGTTATATATGTTCAGTATAATTGTGCTTTTTTGTAATCATTTCTAAATATCCAATCTCTTCCTGAGAAAGTGGTGGTGAGCATACAGCTCTTACATTATCGAGTAATTGCTCTACAGAACTAGCGCCGGTCACAACAGATGCTACTGTCTCGTGGGCAAGGTTAAACTGGAGAGCGACCTCATTTAAAGAACGTGAAAATAAAAGTTTCGCTTTAATGCTTTCGATTAATTCTTTTATTTCTTCAGATGAATAATCAAGAAATTTCGCATTAAAGTCATCTGCTTCTATAGCTTCAAGTGTCTTATCACTTAGTATGCCTTTCGCGACTGAACCTCTTGTGACGATACTAATATTATGCTCTGTTAAAAGTGGCATTACTGCTTCAGGACGTCTGTCCAATAAACTATATTGCATCATATTACTAACAATAGAAGAATCTTCGACGTATTTTCGTATTACATTTGGGCGAATGGAAGAAATACCATAATAACGAATGAAACCTTCTTCCTTTAATTCTTCAAAAGCTTGAATCGTTTCTTCGATGGGATCATCAATCGTTCCACCATGAAGTTGATATAAGTCGATGTAATCTGTTTTAAGCCTACGAAGGCTGTTCTTTACAGCTTCTTTTATGTAGTCTTTCGATGGATCCCAACTCCAACCATTCTTATTTTCATTCCAACGATTTCCCACTTTTGTTGCGATGATGACATCTTCTCTTCTACTGGATAAAGTTTTACCTACAATATCTTCGTTTACCCCGTAATCATATAAGTCTGCTGTATCGAAGTAGTTAATTCCAGCCTCAAGCGCCGCTTCAATAATTTTTTGAGCATTATTAATTTCAGTTCCAATCGACATGCAGCCTAATCCAATTTTAGAAATTCGTAAATTTGAATTTCCTAGCTGTCTTTTTTCCAATTTCCTCATCACCTTCCGTATTCTTTTCTTTATTTTACTGGAAAGTCATCCAGTATAACAAAGTTAATGTTCTAACTGCTTTATGATATGATTGGAAAAACAAAAATAAGGAGCGAATAAGGATGAAGAAGTTTGAAGAGAAAACAATAAATAGTAAAGAGATATTTAGCGGAAAGATAGTTCGTTTACTTGTTGACGATGTATTGCTACCTGACGGAAATATGGCAAAACGAGAAATTGTAAAACATCCAGGGGCTGTAGCTATAATAGCTATTAATGATGAAAATAAAGTAATTATGGTTGAGCAATATCGCAAACCTTTGGAACGATCTTTGCTTGAAATTCCTGCAGGGAAACTTGAATACGGAGAAGAACCTCTAGTGACTGCAGAACGTGAACTTGAAGAAGAAACGGGTTATGCAGCAGGGAAGATGGAACATCTAATATCGTTTTACACTTCACCCGGTTTTGCTGATGAATTAATTCATCTTTACATAGCTACTGATTTAACAAAAATCGATAATCCGAAAATTGGCGATGAGGACGAGTTTGTAGAACTTCATGAAATTACACTGGAAGAAGCAATACATTATGTTGAAGAAAAGCGGATTTATGATGCAAAAACAGTATACGCAGTCTCATATTTACAATTAAGGATGGCGCTGAAGTCTAATGAATGAATTTTTTATTGATTTGCATATTCATATAGGCAGGACACTAACTGGTAAGCCTGTAAAAATAACAGCCAGCAGAAATCTTACCTTAACGAATATATTAAAAGCAGCGAAATTTCCCAAGGGATTGGATATTGTAGGTATCATTGATTGCCATTCACCAGAAGTAATTCTTGAAATAGAACATTTATTAGATATTGGAAAACTCGTAGAAATGAAAGACGGGGGCTTCCAGTATGAAAATGGCGTCGTTCTTATTCCAGGGGCAGAACTAGAAATAAACGATCACCATTGTAAAGGGCCAATCCATGTCCTTGCATACTTTCCAACAATACTATCACTCAAGGAATTTTCAAATTGGCTCTCGGAAAGAGTGACAAATATCCAGCTTAGCACTCAGAGAATTTATGAAGATGCAATTGTCATTCAAGAAAAAGTTAAAGAGCTTAATGGATTATTCATTCCTGCTCATGTCTTTACGCCTTTTAAAAGCCTCTATGGAAAAGGTGTCGAATTAACATTAACGGAAGTATTTAATCCAACACTGATTGATGCAGTCGAACTAGGTTTGAGTTCCGATACGAATATGGCCGATCAGCTTTCAGAACTTCACCCATATAGTTTTTTAACAAATTCCGACGCTCACTCCCTCGGAAAAATGGCAAGGGAATATCAAATGTTAAAACTAGAGGAACCGACTTTTAGGGCAATTGAACGATCTTTAAAGAATATCGATGAAAACAGGATTGTATCCAATTACGGGTTAAATCCTTTATTAGGAAAATATTACCGAACAACTTGTGCAAATTGTTTTATACCTTGGAAAAAAGAGCTTTGCCCAAATTGTGGCTCGAAAAAATTTACTATGGGTGTGTTTGAACGCATTTCACAATTAGCAGATGCTAAAGATAAACCGAAAAGACCACCTTATATCCACCAAGTCCCATTGGATTTCATTCCAGGCTTAGGGCCAAAAGCAATGGAAAATTTATTGAATCATTTTGGAACAGAGATGAATATATTGCATCGAATTAATGAATCGGATCTAAAGAAAGTTGTGAAAAAGGAACTTGCCGAATTAATCGTAAAAGCACGAGAGGGGACCCTTCAGTTTAATGCAGGCGGAGGAGGAAAATATGGAAGCATTCAAAAAATAGATTAGTGAATTGAACGGTCATTGTTGGCATACTTATTGCTTGTCCATCATATAATGTAGCATTCGTAGGACAGGAGGAGCAAAGGATGCGCAACAGACTTTCCACTAATATTATCAGTCGTCATTTTCAAGAACATTCATCCATCTACACATTCATCATGGTCCTTTTTTTAATGGGGGTTATTTTTGGTTCCATTTTTGTCAATAGCTTATCACCCCATCAGAAGGAAGATCTTTTTTATTACTTAAACCAGTTTTTTGGTCAGGTTGGTGAAGGAACGATGGTTTCTTCAGAAGAATTATTAAAATTAAGTTTTTGGCATAATGTAAAATTTGCTGGACTTATTTGGATTTTAGGAATTTCGATTATTGGTTTTCCGCTTATTTTTGTATTAATTTTTATTAAAGGGATTGTTATAGGGTTTTCTGTAGGGTTTCTTGTAAACCAAATGGGGTGGCATGGGCTACTATTAGCGTTTGTTTCTTTACTTCCACAAAACTTGTTTATTATTCCTATCTTTATTTTTATTTCGGTTTGTTCCATTGCACTTTCCATGAGATTAATAAAGAAAATTTTTATACGCCAATCACTCCCTTTTCAACTAGTCCCTGTTTTTACGCGATACTTTTTATCTTATATTGGTGCTATAGCCTTCATTACAATTGCCGCAAGCTTA
Organism: Lederbergia wuyishanensis; assembly: GCF_022900255.1. Lineage (GTDB taxonomy): Bacteria > Bacillota > Bacilli > Bacillales > Bacillaceae_C > Lederbergia > Lederbergia wuyishanensis. The sequence goes on along the minus strand of NZ_JALIRM010000001.1, from coordinate 932,877 downwards.
GAAGCATATGTTTCACCAATGTTAATGAAATCGATAATACTTTCAATTACAAATTGATTTTCCTGTTCAATAAATTAAGCTTGGAATTATATATTTGATTTAAATTTAAATGTTTTTAAATTTACGTGAAAGATGAATTAAAAACGAATTTCTGCCATTTTCAATCATCTTAATTTTTCTAAACTATAATCATTTTAGTTTGATTATACCTTCCCTTCTGCTATAATATAGTGGATAGTGGCGAGGGAGGATACATAGTATGGAAAGTCGCATTGATCGCATAAAGAAACAATTGCATTCTGCAAGCTATAAGCTTACTCCCCAGCGTGAGGCCACGGTTCGGGTGTTGCTTGAACATGAAGAAGACCATTTAAGTGCCGAAGATGTATATCTTCTCGTAAAAGAAAAGGCACCAGAAATTGGTCTTGCTACAGTCTATCGAACATTAGAACTTCTAACAGAATTGAAAGTAGTGGATAAGATTAATTTCGGTGATGGTGTTTCTCGCTATGACTTGCGGAAAGAAGGGGCAGCCCATTTTCATCACCATTTAGTTTGCATTGAATGTGGGTCAGTAGATGAAATCCAAGAGGATCTCTTAGGAGATGTCGAAAAAATTGTTGAGCGTGATTGGAATTTTAAAATTAAGGATCACAGGCTCACGTTCCACGGAATTTGCTGGCGTTGCCATAAAAAAGCGGATGAAGAAGACACTAGTAAAAATGAAGAAGAAAAATAAATTGAGCCTTTCCCTTTCTGGGTGAGGCTTTTATTATTTTTTAGTTTACGTGAATAATTTTAGACAAGCTGGGCATATGCTTTTAAAAAGTATTGATAACAAAGGAATGGTATCATGAAAAATATGCTCAAAGTCTTCTTCGGAACATTAAGATTGCTTTTATTATTTGCGGGATGCACCATCCTCTTTTATTATGGTATTATGTGGATAAATCAAGAATATGAAAATTATCGACGATATGATGAGCCCGAAGGTACTGCAGTAAAGGCTTTTCAGCCGTTTGGAGATGAACAGAACGGCTGGTTTACACGTCTTCTGCTTTTTTATCAGAATGGAGAGTAATGTACAATGCAAGATCAGCTACAGGATTTTATTCATTTTATGATCGTAGAAAAAGGATTGGCTCAAAATACGATTATTTCTTATGAACGTGATCTTAAGCGTTATATAAAATATATACAGCAAGTTGAACAATTGAATTCACTGAACGATGTTTCAAGAGTCCATATCGTTCAGTTTTTGTCATTTTTAAAAAGTGAAGGAAAATCTGCAAAAACGCTGGCAAGACATATTGCATCTATAAGAGCGTTTCATCAATTTTTGCTTCGTGAAAAAGCGGTTGAACAAGATCCTTCTGTCCATATTGAAACACCACAATTAGAGAGAACACTTCCGAAGGTGTTAAGTTTTAGGGAAGTAGAATCACTATTAGAAACTCCTGATCCATCTTCTCCTTTTGGATTGAGGGATAAAGCGATGATTGAGTTATTATATGCTACTGGAATTCGTGTTAGTGAGTTAATAAATCTTGATATGGAAAACGTTCATTTGACAATGGGCTTTGTACGCTGTATTGGAAAAGGAAATAAAGAAAGAATAATTCCAATCGGAAAAATTGCCCAAGATGTTATTGAGAAGTACATATTGGAGTCGCGGACTAAACTAAAAAACTCTAAAAATCGAACGGAGGCACTTTTCCTTAATCATCATGGGAACCGCCTTACGAGACAAGGATTTTGGAAGATTATTAAAAGGTTAGCCTCTGAAGCGAAAATTGAAAAAGAGTTAACTCCTCATACGCTTCGTCATTCATTTGCAACCCATTTACTAGAAAATGGGGCAGATTTAAGAGCTGTTCAAGAAATGCTCGGCCATGCCGATATTTCAACAACACAAATTTATACCCATGTAACTAAAACAAGATTAAAAGACGTATATACGAAATTTCATCCACGTGCATAGAAAGCGGAGTATCTGCCCATCGACAAAAGCGCAAAAACTTAGTGCGAGTCGATAAATTTTAAGGACTTTTGTGATAGTTATTTATGTCCTTATTCTTTTTACTATAATAAGAACCACTATGAGTCGGTAGGATTAACGATGATTTTCACACTAGAGAAGAGGACGATCGGTTTACTAGTTGAAAGTTAGAAAAGCTAGATTTAAGTCCAACCGCACAACGCGGTTTTTTTCTTATGTAAATATGGGTAATATACAAGTATATTCAAATTTCAACATAGGAGGGGGCAACATGATGGGAGAAAATTTTAAAAGGATACATTTAATTGTACTTGACTCGGTCGGAATCGGGGAAGCTCCTGATGCAGCAGCTTTTAATGACGAGGGATCGGATACATTAGGTCATATCGCCGAAAAAATGAAGGGTTTAAACATGCCCAATATGGAAAAGTTTGGACTTTCAAATATCAAAAAAATAAAAGGAATAAACGAGACGGAACGACCGCTTGCTTACTTCACAAAAATGCAAGAGGCATCGAAAGGCAAAGATACAATGACGGGCCATTGGGAAATAATGGGCCTCATAACGAGCCATCCTTTTAAAGTATTTCCTAATGGTTTCCCAGAATTACTTATTTCTCAACTAGAACATGCTTCAGGAAGAAGCGTGATAGGAAATATACCTGCAAGTGGAACTGAAATTATCGAACGTCTCGGGGAAGAGCATATGAAAACAGGTGCGCTAATCGTCTACACTTCAGCAGATTCTGTTTTGCAAATTGCAGCTCATGAGGAGATTGTTCCAATTGATGAATTATACGAAATATGCGAGAAGGTACGTGAATTGACATTAGTTGATGAATATAAAGTTGGACGAGTAATTGCAAGACCATTTATAGGTAAACCGGGAAGTTTTAAGCGAACAGCTAATCGGCATGATTACGCGCTTAAGCCTTTTGATAAAACAGTGATGAATGAATTAAAAGATGCTGGGCTTGATGTTATTGCCATAGGAAAAATTAATGATATTTACGATGGTGAAGGAGTGACTAAGGCAGTACGAACGGTATCTAATATGGATGGGGTTGACAAGCTGCTTGAAGTGATGGAGCAAGAATTCAAGGGCTTAAGTTTTGTCAACTTAGTCGATTTTGACGCCTTATATGGGCATAGGAGAGATCCAATAGGTTACGGAAAAGCTCTAGAAGAATTTGACGCTCGGATACCAGAAATTATCGATCGACTAAAAGAAGATGATTTGTTAATTATTACTGCCGATCATGGGAATGACCCGATTCATCACGGAACTGACCATACACGGGAATTTGTACCTCTTATTGTTTATTCCAAGCAATTTAATGGTGGCAGTGAGCTTCCGCTTCGGAAAACATTTGCCGATATAGGAGCAACGGTTGCCAATAACTTTCATGTTAAATGGCAAGGAGAAGGAAAAAGTTTTTTAGAAAAATTAGTTTGATTATCATTAAATGTGAATCTTCGTTGAAGAAAAATCAACATACAAGTTTATCGCAGAAAATAAAGGCTTGTTGGGAATACTCGTTATTCTCAACAAGCTTTTTTCTTTTTATTTGACTGTGTTCTTAAAGTTTGGTGATTATGTAAAAGCCCAAGAGTCGGCTTTTACACCTAAAAGAAGAGTTTAGCGATTGTATGAAGGATACAGCTCTTTTCTCATCAGAGTAACTAAGTGTTGAGTTTCAAATTCACACTGAAAAATTCACTTAATATAAAATAGCAACAATGTTTAAGAAAAGAGCCTTTTATTTTGTATAAATCAATTTTATATGGGCGACAATAATAAATATGGAAATCATTTCCGTTATATATCTATGAAAGTTGGAGGGACTAGTATGAAGAAATGGATAAGTTCTTGCATCGGTATATTTATGTTCTTTTCCTTACTATCTCAATCTGTATTGGCAGAAGAGAAGCAAGTTGAGCTTTCAAGTGAATCAAAATCCGCTATCTTAATAGAACGAGATACCGGAACCGTTTTATATGAAAAAAATATGCATGAAAAATACTCACCTGCCTCCATGACTAAAATAATGACGATGCTCCTTATTATGGAAGCAATCGATAATGGTAAATTATCATTCAAAGATAAAGTGGCGACGAGTGAGCATGCTGCTTCAATGGGGGGCTCACAAATCTTTTTAGAGCCCGGTGAAGAAATGAAGGTAGATGAGCTGCTTCTAGCTGTAGCTATCGGTTCAGCAAATGACGCTTCCGTAGCTTTAGCAGAAAAAGTAGCAGGCAGTGAAGAAAACTTTGTAAGTATGATGAATAAAAAAGTTGAGGAATTAGGATTAAAAAATACAAAGTTTCAAAATACAACAGGATTACCCGTAAATGATCATTATAGTACCGCGTATGATATGGCCATCATGGCGAAAGAGTTACTAAGATATGAAGAAATTACTGATTTTACAAAAATGTATGAATCATATTTGAGGGAAGACACAGATAAAAAGTTTTGGCTAGTTAATACAAATAAACTAGTAAAATTTTATCCGGGTGTAGACGGCTTAAAAACTGGTTTTACGAGAGAGGCTATGTATTGCTTAACGGCAACAGCCAAAAAGGATGGTATGCGTGTCATTGCAGTAGTATTCGGGGCTCCTACTTCAAAAAGTAGAAATGCTCAAATAACTAAAATGCTTGACTATGCTTTCGCAAATTACGCAGCGCATTCAGTCTTTAAAAAAGGTGAAGCTCTTGGAAAAGTAAAAATTAGTAAAGGGAATGTAAAAGAAATTAAAGCCGTAACAAGTGAACCTGTATCTGTATTGACAAAAAAAGGGGAGCAATTAACGAAAATTACAAAAGATATCAAAATAAATAATCATTTAAAGGCTCCTATCAATAAGGGGGATGAAGTAGGAGCGCTAATTATTACTCAAGATGGGAAAACCCTTGCCCAAACAAAACTAATAGCTGAGAAAAATGTGAAAAAGGCTACTTGGTGGGAGCTTTATAAACGAACGTTTGGAATGTTTACAAAATCTAATTAAGTGAAATAACCCAAACCTATTTCTTCACAAGTTTTATTTGTTGTAAGGAGTTTTTCAAACCCTGCTATAGTATTTTAATTGAAAAATGTGGCGAATCTCTTCTAGTTTTGTCATGAAGAAGGATTCAGGCTATAAAAAGTAGAATTGACTCACTATACTCTTATGCGAGGAGGCAAAAGATAAGTGAGTCTAGCAATTGATTTAGAAATAAGACAAGACGTTTTATGCATCAGACTATCGGGTGAACTAGATCATCATACGGCTGAGGAGCTGAAAACTAAGGTAACTGATGCCATTGAAAAACACCATATCCTCCATATTGTCATGAATCTAGAAAAATTAACGTTCATGGATAGCTCTGGACTTGGAGTCGTGTTAGGCAGGTATAAACAAATAAAATTAAAAAATGGTGAAATGGTTGTTTGTGCAATCACACCCCCAGTAAAAAGATTGTTTGAAATGTCCGGTTTGTTTAAAATTATTAGACTGGAACCATCAGAACAATTTGCACTTGAAAGATTGGGGGTAGCCTAACAGATGAGAAATGAAATGCAAATTCAGTTTAGTGCTTTAAGCCAAAACGAGTCGTTCGCTAGGGTTACAGTTGCTGCTTTTATCGCTCAATTAGATCCAACAATGGATGAGTTAACAGAAATTAAAACTGTTGTTTCAGAAGCAGTAACAAATGCGATTATTCATGGATATGAACAAAATCCTGCAGGAATTGTTTATATTTCGGTAGCAATTGAGGATGATATGATCGATTTGGTCATAAGAGATAATGGCATCGGTATTGAAGACGTAGAAGAAGCGAGACAACCGCTTTTTACTACTAAGCCCGAATTAGAACGATCAGGAATGGGTTTTACCATTATGGAAAACTTTATGGATAAAATAGAAGTTGAATCACACCCGGGTACAGGCACAACCATCCGCTTAATCAAATATGTAACCAAAAACAAAGCGTTATGCAATTAAGGAGCCGCGCCTATGGATGTGGAACTAAAGAAAGAGGCAAATAAAGGCTTTTTGAAGGATGCTGAAGTTAAAGAGTATATTAGAAGAAGCCAAGAAGGTGACCAAGAGGCAAGGGACATACTTGTAGAAAAAAATGTAAGGCTCGTTTGGTCAGTAGTCCAGCGTTTTTTAAACAGAGGTTATGAACCTGATGATCTTTTTCAAATAGGCAGTATTGGCTTGTTGAAATCCGTTGATAAATTTGATCTTTCATATGATGTGAAATTTTCAACCTATGCAGTACCTATGATTATAGGAGAGATCCAACGTTTTATACGTGACGATGGGACTGTTAAAGTTAGCCGATCGTTAAAAGAATTGGCGAACCGTATAAGAAAAGCGAGAGATGAGTTGGCAAAAAGAAATGAAAAAGTCCCTACCATAGGTGAAATTGCCGATTATTTAGGTGTATCTCGTGAAGATGTTATTATGGCGCAAGATGCAGGACGATCACCGACTTCAATTCACGAAACGGTTTATGAAAATGATGGTGATCCCATAACTCTCATTGATCAAATTGCAGACCAGAATGATCACAAATGGTTTGATAAAATTGCTTTGGAAGAAGCTATTCGTGGATTGGATGAACGGGAACGACTTATTGTTTATCTAAGATATTATAAAGATCAGACTCAATCGGAAGTTGCAAATCGCCTCGGAATCTCACAAGTTCAAGTATCACGTCTAGAGAAGAAAATATTAGAGCAAATGAAAGAACACATGGATGCCTAAAATGGCGTTCATGTGTTCTTTCTGTTTTCCCTTTTCCTGCATGAAATAATACAGTGTTTCACATACTAATAAAGCTCACTACCTTATTTACATCGAGGATTGAAAAGGTTATTTGCAACCATCGTGGGCCTCTAGGTAAAGATAAGGAAAAGGTGGTCTACTACGAAATGGGTTTCTGTCGGGGAGGATAAATACCTTCAAGAGTCATCAGTGGAAAAGTAATTGAATATTCGTCAAACGCATTATCGATTATTATTTCTAAAAAAACTATGAAAAAACAAGAAATTCAGGAAGTGAAACTGATGGTAAGTACGATTTATATACGAATGCGTAGTCGTGTAGAAACAAAGGAGTGTAATAAAATCCTCCTTTCACATACGTCACAAATTTTAGCACCAGATCGATATTTACCGCTTCTACACAATCTTGTTGTTTATGAATTAAAAAAAGATGACAATCAGCTTGTTGTTCTTGACGTAATGCGTATCATTCATATTATTTCCCGTCATTTTCCCGACTGTGAGGTTCAAACTATCGGTCCAACACAAACCATTATTGAAATAATAAAGGAAAAGAAAATAAAAATATGGCCATTTTTTATTTTTGTATGGATTTTACTTTTTACGGGATCTGGTTTAGCAATCTTAAATTTTCATGAAGAGGTAAGTATGCAAGCAGTCCATCAAAAATTATATTGGATCATTACAGGAAAAGAGGTTGAAAAACCTTTACTATTACAGATTCCATATTCATTTGGGATTGGAATGGGAATGATTTTGTTTTTTAATCATATTTTCAAAAAAAGATTCAATGAAGAACCGAGTCCACTTGAAATTGAAATGTTCAATTACCAACAGGATCTTGATAATTATGTATCAGTAAAAGAAAACAATGAAAGTGTAAAACGTTTAGATGTTGATTGAGACGATAGTAGTTATATTAATTGGCTTAGCCGGTGGACTGGCAGTAGGTAGTGGTTTTGTCGCTTTTTTAACTGTTCTTGGAATAATTCCCCGTCTTACACAATTATCCAAAACAGATAAGATGATCCAGTCTTACGAGTGGGCTGTGATACTGGGAGCTGTCTGTTCAGGATGGGTAGATTTAAGAGATCAATCATTACATATTAATTTTTCTTTATTAATGATCATAATCGGTCTATTTTGCGGTCTGTTTATAGGCATGCTTGCAGCTGCCTTAACCGAAGTCCTAAATGTAATTCCCATTTTATCAAAACGGATTGGGCTTGAAAAACAATTAATAACGTTATTGATGGCTATTGTTCTTGGAAAGATTTTTGGTTCATTGTTCCAATGGCTATATTTTAATATTATTTGACACAGAAACAACAAAGAGGAGTAGATAGTATGTCAAGTAGGTATCAAACATCAAAAGATGCAATTGACAAAAATCTTGATGAGCTAGAGAGGTATTTTCAACAGAGGATTGGATTAGGGACAAGTTTTGACCTTGGAAATAGAAAGTTTGTTGTTTTAAAGAAGCAAGTGCAAATTTATTATGTAAATGGTTTAGTAGAAACACTATTTATTACAAACATTATTAGGGAATTAGTAAATCTTAATGATACTGAAAAACATACAACTAAAATTTATGAGTTAATTGAGAATCGAATTGTTCATGAGTCGGTTGAAAAAGTAAAGACAAAAGATGAAATGATCGATCAGATTCTTTCTGGCCTTATTGCTCTAGTTGTGGAAGGGGAGCAAGAGGCATTAATTATTGATGTTCGCTCGTATCCTGGCCGGCAACCTGAGGAACCCGATACAGAGAAAGTTATCCGAGGTTCAAGAGATGGCTTTGTGGAAAATATAATTGTAAATACAGCATTAACAAGAAGAAGAATCAGAGATGAACGCTTAAGATTTGAAATTACAAAAATTGGTGAGAGATCAAAAACGGATGTGGCGATTGGCTATATAAAGGGAGTGGCTAACCCTGAATTGATTGAGACAATAAAAAAAGAACTATCCAACATTGATATAGATGGTATCACTATGGCGGATAAAACAATAGAAGAATTTTTAGTGAAACAAGGTTATAATCCATATCCACTTGTTCGCTATACGGAAAGGGCAGATGTTGGAGCCATTCATCTACTTGAAGGTCACGTGCTTATCTATATTGATACATCACCAAGTGTAATTATAACACCGGCGACCCTTTTTCATCATATTCAACATGCTGAGGAGTACCGGCAATCGCCTGCAGTTGGGACATTCGTTCGCTGGACAAGATTTTTAGGGATTTTGGCATCCATTTTTCTGCTTCCATTATGGTTTTTATTTGCTATCGAGCCTTCTATGCTTCCCGATAAATTGGCCTTTATTGGTCCGAATGAGCAATCAGATATTCCTTTAATCATCCAATTGCTAATTGCAGATTTGGGTGTTGAATTTTTAAGGATAGCAGCGATTCATACACCAACCCCTTTAGCAACAGCTATGGGATTAATTGCAGCTGTACTAATTGGTCAAATAGCAGTAGATGTAGGCTTGTTTCAATCAGAAGTTATTTTGTATGTTGCAGTTGCTGCAGTAGGCACATTTTCTACACCTAGTTATGAGTTAAGTGTTGCAAATAAAATAATTAGAATGTTTCTTCTTATAAGTGTAGCGATATTTAAAGCACCTGGATTTATTATTGGAGCGACAGTGTATATCATTTTTTTAGCACAACTCAGGCCTTTAAACGCTCCTTATTTATGGCCTCTTTTACCTTTTAATCCAGCAGCTATTGTCCATATTTTAATAAGACGCACTGTTCCAGGTGCGCTGCTAAGACCGAGTATTGTACATCCTCGTGATCGTTTTCGCCAGCCGCCTAAAGAGTAAAGTGTCCATTGCAGAATTATTTATTGTATGGTAAAGTTTATGCTACTTATTAGGATGAAATTTAGACATACTTCCAGTTCGAGCATAGGAAAAAGTTGAGTATTGGTGGCTTGTCAGTTAGTGGAGGGAGAAACATGCATTTATATGGTACTGCTAAAATTGATCAAAATGGACACCTTGAAATAGGGGGAAAAAATACGGTGGAGCTAGCTGGAAAATATGGAACTCCACTATACGTATACGATGTTGAGCTTATTCGAAAGCGAGCAAGAGCTTTTAAAAATACATTTGAAAAATTAGGTATTGCTTCACAAGTAGCATATGCAAGTAAAGCATTTTCCACAATTGCAATGCTGCAGCTCATTAAAGAAGAAGGGCTTTCTCTTGATGTAGTGTCAGGGGGAGAACTTTATACTGCAATCAAAGCAGACTTTCCTGTGGAAAAAATCCACTTTCATGGAAATAATAAAAGTGACGATGAACTTAAGATGGCGTTGAATTATCACATAGGTTGTATCGTTGTCGATAACTTTCATGAGCTTCATACACTGCACCAATTATGTACAGAAAGAGATCAAAAAGTAAGTATATTATTACGGGTTACACCTGGAATAGAAGCTCATACACATGATTATATTTTGACTGGTCAAGAAGATTCTAAGTTCGGGTTTGATTTACAAAACGGCCAAGCGGAAACTGCTTTACAAATTGCCTTAGAAAGTAATTATTTGAATGTATTAGGATTACATTGCCATATTGGTTCTCAAATTTTTGAAACCACTGGATTTATTTTGGCTGCAAAAAAAATCCTTGAGAAAATGGCAAATTGGCATGAAAAATTTCATTTTACACCAAGTGTTTTAAATCTAGGTGGAGGGTTTGGCATTCGATATACGGATGAAGATGCACCGTTAGAACCTTCTTTATATGTAGAAGAAATGATAAACGAGGTTAAAGAAGAAACTGAGCGTCTTTCACTTCCTATGCCTGAAATTTGGATTGAACCAGGCAGATCACTTGTAGGAGATGCAGGCACAACACTATATTCCATCGGGTCAAGTAAAGATGTTCCAAACATAAGAAAATACATTGCAGTAGACGGCGGAATGACTGATAATATTAGACCGGCTCTATATGATGCAAAATATGAAGCCGTTTTAGCAAATAGAGCAAATGAGCAACCAAAAGAAAAAGTATCCATCGCTGGAAAATGCTGCGAATCAGGTGACATGTTAATTTGGGACTTGCCATTACCTGATGCAGGGACGAATGATATTCTAGCGGTATTTTGTACTGGAGCGTATGGATATTCAATGGCTAATAATTATAATCGTATCCCTAGACCGCCTGTTGTATTTGTGGAAAATGGGCATGATCAACTTGTTGTTAAAAGGGAATCATATGAAGATCTTTTAAGGTTAGACCTTCCTTTTAAAGAAAAAACGAAGATTTAATTGCAAACAGTACTTTGGCATGACCTTATTAAGTTGCAGATATTAGAATTAGACTGTACAATTATATTTATTGGTCACACCTTTTTTGAGTGTGCTTAAGATGGTGTAAGGGAGTTAGTTCTTTGCGTAACAAAAATCTTATAGTATTTGTCTTGATCTTCATCATAGCCATTTTATGGGGAGTTAGTTATTGGTTTTTTATTGCGCCAAATCGTTAAACACCTCTTCTTGATCCGTAACAGCAACAAGCTGTAATAAAGTTAAACGAGGGGTCTGAAATGTTAATTCGATATAAGAAAGCCTATGAAAAGATCGCAATGGGTCTTCTCTCATTTATGCCTAATGAGAAAGATTTAAAAAAATTACAACAGACGATAAAAAATTATGAATCCGAAGAAAATTGGCAGCTTTTTTTATGGAAAGAAGAAGATATTACTGGATTGATTGGAGTAGTTCTTTCTAATGATAAAGTAGAAGTCCAGCATATTTCCGTTAATCCTTCACATCGGTATGAGGGAATAGGTAAAAATATGCTTTTATCTATAAAGCAGATTTACCAAGATAAGGATGTTGTTCCTTCAGAGTTTACAGCAGCTTTTTTTGATAAATGTGACATGGATTATTAAAAGATAAGCAGAAGTGTATAGTCATCATCGTAGACGTTCCTTCTGGTGCAAAACCTTTCAATATTGATTACATGAAAATAATAAGTCGATGTTGAGTGTCGGATGATAAAAATCTATTGACCTCAATGTTCGCAAACATAAAAAACCGGGCCCTATATAATAAAAGTTGCCCGGTTTTTACTATACTAGCACATATTGTCGCTTAGAGATTGGCTTTGGATTATTACGTAATATGTGCTTGTGCACAAGATAATCAGGAGCTTTATCATAATGATTTCCCCATTCATACCCTCTGTTTTCACATTGTTTTTTACATTTAGCAAATAACTGTTGGTTATTAAGTGGAATATTAATGGGTGAATATGGGATGTGATTAGCAATCTTTACTCTACTATTATTTAATATACTGATAAAATGATCATAATCGATACTAAGAGCTAGTACTTCGTCTTTTTTATATGATAAAAGATGGAGAGCTTTATTTATCAATTTCAGTGAGCCTTTAATATTACCTCGTCGATAATGATAAAGACTGACGGCTACTTGAATAAGCCCCACCCAGATTGAATCTCTCTCCATTCCGTTCATTTTCCAATGTTCCTCCAAAACTTCATGGCATTCAAAATAATCTCGATCACCATGAAAATGGATTAAAAATGCAATATATGATTTTGAGAATGTCAATCATCCTACTCCTTTCTAATGAATACACCTATTATATCACGATATTTGTAAGGGAATTATGTACTTTACAAGAATTTTTCTTCATTTTCAGGTCGCACTATTATATGATAATAAGGCATATTCATTAAAATTGGATGTTATCATAAAGTTTATTGATTTACAAAAGCCCATAAGTCGGCTTTTATAGCAAATAAGGAATTTCGTTCAGCAGTATTGATAAAGTAGGTTGCTCTTTTCTCTGCTTAATTATTTGTTGAAGATTAATTTTATAGCTTAAATATAAAATTATAGAAAAATTAATAATGTAAACGAATAGAGCCTTAATATTAGAGTGAAATCGGTGATCAAATGGAATATCTTGTCAAAATAGATGCTTTTGAAGGACCGCTTGATTTATTGCTGCATTTAATCAATCGTTTAGAAATTGATATATATGATATCCCTATGGCGGAAATTTCAGAGCAATATTTGTACTATATAAATACAATGACTGAATTGCAATTGGACGTTGCAAGTGAGTATTTAGTTATGGCTGCTACACTCCTCGCTATAAAAAGTAAAATGCTGTTGCCTAAATATGAAGAAGATTTGGATGACGATTATTATTATGAAGAGGAAGATCCTCGTGATGAGTTAGTAGAACAGCTACTCGAATATAAGAGATTTAAAGAAGCTGCTCTATCATTAAAGCAAAAAGAATACGAAAGAGGTCAAATGTATACTAAACCTCCTATCGATCTATCGCCATACCAGGATAAAAGCCAGAACGAGCTAATCGAATATGGATTTTCAATTTATGATATGCTTGGCGCTTATCATAAGTTACTTAGGAGGAAAAAACTTCAAAAACCTTTAGCTACGAAAATTACGCATCAAGATATTTCGATTGATGATAGAATGGTAGAAATATTACATGATCTAAGAAGTAAGGGTAATCGAATTAACTTTTTTTATCTTTTTCCACATGAAGATAAACAACATATGGTCATTACGTTTCTCGCAATGTTGGAACTAATGAAGCGAAATGAAATCATCGTCGAACAAGATGGTATTTTCGGCGATATATATTTGACAGCTAGAAAGGGGAATGAGGCCATTGGAGAATTCTAATCTCATAGGTATTCTCGAATGCCTTTTATTCGCAGCGGGCGATGAAGGTTTATCCTTAAAACAAATTTGTACCACTATGGAAATTGTCGAGGAAGAAGCAATATCGTTATTAAACGAACTTCAAAAAAATTATGAGCGGGATTCCGCTCGTGGCATTACAGTAACTGCGTTAGCTGAAACATACCAGCTTGCAACAAAGAGAGAATTTGCCGATTACTTGGCTAGACTTGTAGAAAGTCCTGGAACATCGACACTTTCCCAGGCAGCTCTTGAAACTCTTGCTATAATAGCTTATAAACAACCGATAACTAGAATAGAAATAGAGGAAATAAGAGGGGTTAAGACGGAAAGACCCATACAAACTCTAGTTGCCAAAGGTTTAATCATGGAGGTTGGGAGAGCCGAAGGAACAGGACGAGCAAAACTATACGGAACAACTAGGGAGTTTTTGGATTACTTTGGTCTAAATGATTTAAAAGAACTTCCTGAACTCCCAAAGGAAACAGATGAAGAACTTCAAGAAGATGCAGATTTATTTTTCTCTACATTTAAAGACCAAATGGAATAACATGTAAAACTGCTGGTTCTGCTTGCCAGCAGTTTTTTTTATTTATAATGAAAAAGTTCCTTTTAGTCTTGCAAATCTTCGAGTGCTTTGACCTTTTAGTGTCTACCATCTATTGACATGCAAACTTCTTGCAATCTCTTTTGTGTAATCAACATCAGCTTGTTCATCCCTTTTCTTGTCATAACATCGGACAAACAGCATAGACTTGTACAAAATAAATTAATGGCATATCTGTGGGGAGCGAAAGAATGAGAGCACGAAAAGTAATAGCAATATTAAGTACATGTTTGCTATTGTTGCAGATGATTTATTTTCCAATTGGAATAACTGCTGCTACTAATATTCCATTGAGTGCCTCGGGTGCAATTTTAATGGAAAAAGATTCAGGGAGAGTCCTCTTTGAAAAAAATGCCCATGAGATTCATAGAATTGCATCCATAACGAAAATTATGACTGCCATTCTAGCAATTGAATCAGGAAAAATGAATGATGTTGTCACAATAAAAAAAGAGGCTGTATATGCAGAAGGATCCTCGGTCTATCTTCAAATTGGTGAAAAGATTAAGCTAGAGGATCTAGTTTACGGATTAATGCTTAGGTCCGGAAATGATGCAGCGAATGCAATAGCTGATTATGTGGGAGGAAGTATTGAGGGGTTTGTTTTCTTAATGAATCAGAAAGCAGAGGAACTGGGAATGACTAATACAAAATTTGCTAACCCACATGGACTGGATAATAAAGAGAACCATTATTCAACTGCATACGATATGGCATTGTTAACGAAGTATGCGATGAATAATAAAAAATATCAAAAAATATCCGGTACGAAAGTTTATAAATTCAAAAGGGAAAAAGGTCCCCAAAGCTGGATAAATAAAAATCGTCTGCTAACTGAAAAATATAAATATTGTACAGGAGGAAAAACAGGTTATACAAAGCGAGCAGGTAGAACACTCGTAACAACAGCAGAAAAAAACGCAACTGAACTGATTGCTGTCACGTTGGATGCGTCAGACGATTGGAATGACCATATTACGATGTATGAACGTGCATTTAATGAATACCCAGTTAAAACTCTTGTTGAAAAAGGGAATCTCTCAATCGAGGCTAAAGGAATCAAGAACAAGGAATTATTCGTGAAAAATTCAATTAGATATCCATTATCAAATGATGAAATTAGTGATGTACGAATAGAGTATAAACTTCAAGATCCTAATATATTGGCAAAAACAAATAGAGGTAGGGTAGGAACCGCGATTTTCCATTTTCAAGAGAAACCTTTAGAAAAAGTACCCATTTATATAAGACAAATTCACCAAAAACATGAGGAAAGCTGGTGGGAGAAAATAAAAAATCTTTTATTTAGCCAGATGGGTGTGATTTTCTATGATTAATTATATATGGGTCGGGATGACGATAATCGGTTTAGTATTTGCAGCAATAAATGGGAAAATGAAAGATGTGAATGAAGCTATATTTCAATCTGCAAATGAGGCAGTAACTCTTTGTATTGGATTAATAAGTATTCTTGTCTTTTGGCTCGGTATGATGCGAATTGCTCAGGAATCTGGACTATTAAATAAGCTTTCAAATCTTTTCAAACCAATTATCTTAAAGCTTTTTCCTGAAGTTCCTGCAGACCATCCTGCAGTAGGATATATTTTATCAAACATTATTGCTAACATGTTTGGACTTGGTAATGCAGCAACTCCACTAGGCATTAAAGCGATGGAACAATTGAAGGAGCTAAATGGAGGAAAAAATTATGCTTCCAGGTCAATGATTACTTTCCTAGCATTAAACACATCCGGATTAACCCTTATTCCAACCACAGTTATTGCCATTCGAATGAATTATCAATCTGCTTCTCCTACTGAAATCGTGGGACCAACGTTATTGGCCACGACTTGCGCTACGTTTGCTGCCATATTAATAGATCGATTCTTTTATATGCGCCGAAGTAGAAAGGGCGTGAAGTAAAGGTGCAATTGATATCTCTCATATCTTTATGGATCATCCCAATTATCATAGCAATGATATTACTGTATAGTACACTTAAAAAAGTGCCAACTTATGAACACTTTGTTGAAGGGGGTAAGGAAGGCATAAAAATAGCAGTTTCTATCATTCCATTTTTGGTAGGAATGCTTGTTGCAATAACGGTATTTAGAACCTCTGGAGCACTCGATTTCTTTATACAATTGTTAAGACCAGTACTAAATACATTGGGAGTACCGGCAGAAGTGGTGCCGCTAGCATTAATTAGACCCATATCGGGTACAGCTGCTCTCGGATTAATGAGTGATTTGATCTCTCAGTATGGCCCCGATTCATTTATTGGAAGGCTCGCATCAACAATTCAAGGAAGTACTGATACTACCTTTTATGTTTTAACCGTCTATTTTGGTGCAGTTGGAATTAAAAAAATGGGAGATGCCTTAAAAGTAGGACTGTTAGCTGATCTTGTAGGCATTTCTGCTGCCATAATTATAATAACAATAATGTTCAGTTCTTAATCTGGACATTTTTTTATTTTTTTGTCTTTAAAAAAGTTGTATTTTTTTGATTTTCACTATACTTAGTGTAATAATTCATAAAGTGAAAGCTGGATAAGAGTAGTTTTGTGATATCGATAATGAGGTGGTCAAATATGGAACGTTTACAAAAAGTGATAGCTTATGCAGGGGTGGCATCCCGTAGAAAGGCAGAAGAATTGATCCTTCAAGGGAAAGTGAAAGTAAACGGTCAAATCGTTAAGGAACTCGGAACAAAAGTATCTCCTTCAGATAAAATTGAAGTGAATGATGTACCTGTCGTTCAAGAAGAAAAAAAGTATTTTCTGTTCTATAAACCTCGAGGAGTAATTTCAGCAGTAAAAGACGATAAAGGCAGAAAAGTAGTGACGGATTATTTTCCGCATATCGAAGAAAGAATTTATCCAATTGGGAGACTGGATTACGACACTTCTGGTTTGCTAATTCTTTCGAATGACGGAGAATTCACAAATTTACTTGCTCATCCTAGGTATGGTGTTCAAAAGGTATATATTGCTAAAGTAAAAGGAATTCCTTTAAAAGAATCGTTAAGAAAGTTAGAACGTGGAATTCATTTAGAAGACGGAAAAACTGCACCTGCAACGGTAAAATTATTGTCATTAGATAAGCGCAAAAGTTCAGCCATTATAGAGATTATTATTCATGAGGGGAAAAATCGCCAAGTTAGAAGAATGATGGAGGCAATCGGTCATCCTGTTCTTAAATTAAAACGAGAGCAATATGGCACTTTATCTTTACGTGGTTTAAATGCAGGGGAGTTCAGGGAATTAACTCCACATGAAGTGAAACAGCTTAGAACACTTGCAGAAACAGGAAAAGGTTGGCATAGAATACACTGAAAATTTCACATAACCTTCAAAACATGGCCTTATACGACGCATTGTAAGTGATATAATGAATGATAAGTCTGGCAATATGCTAGGGGGTACCATAAGAAAAATGTCGGAAAAAAAGAAAAGACGGCACTTATTAAGAACCATAATATTAGTGATTCTGACTGCCGCAGTCGTATATACATTATATGCAAATTTTACAAAAGATAAGCATGAAAAAATTGCAGTCGGTGATCAGGCACCCGATTTCGTTCTAATGGATATGGAAGGTAATAAACATAAGCTTTCTGATTATAAAGGGAAAGGCGTATTTTTGAATTTTTGGGCAACTTGGTGTAAGCCATGCGAGCGTGAGATGCCTTATATGGATAATCAATATCAAGCCTTTAAGGACCATGGTGTAGAAATTCTCGCGGTTAATGTAGGTCAACCTGAATTTTCAATCAAAAAGTTTGTTCAAAAGCACGATTTATCTTTTCCAATCTTGAAAGATTCAAATAAAGACGTAATGGGTGTTTATGATATTTATAATTTACCGGCAACAATCTTAATTAATCCTGAAGGAAAAATTGTTGAAATAATTGAAGGAGAACTGCCAGAAGAAAAAATAATAGCTATGATGGAGAGCATCAAGCCTTAAGTAGGAGAGCTTAATCATGAAAGAAGTAAAATGCGAGTGTGGGCACGTAAATCCACCAGGTACGATTTTATGTGAAGCTTGTGGGTTAGCCCTGACGGAAGAGGCGCAAAAAGAAACCTTGCATGATATGCGCTACGAGGGAAGTGCCCGTAGATCTCAAACATATAACAAAAGTATAATAGATAAGATTTGGAATTTCTTTTCATCTGTTAAAGTAGGTATTTGGTTAATAGTTATCACATTGACCGCTTCATCTCTAGGAACATTATTACCTCAGGTTATGTATATACCAAGAAATGTTGATCCTGCTACATACTATTCTGATCAATACGGGATATTTGGAACTTTATATTATGTTCTTGGTTTTCACGATTTGTATAGTTCTTGGTGGTATTTGCTCCTTATTGCTTCAATCGGGGTATCGCTTGTAATTTGTAGCATCGATAGATTCGTCCCACTTTATCGTGCTTTGAAAAACCAACGTGTTAGTAGACATGAAGGTTTTTTAAAGAGACAAAGGGTATATAAACGTGTGGAGGCAACCAACCAAACGAATCAAGACTTTGAACTTGTTAAGCAGCGCTTAAAAGAAAAAAGATACAATATTCGAGAAGAAGATGGGAATTTATTAGCTGAGAAGGGTAGATTTTCTCGCTGGGGTCCTTATGTAAATCATATTGGACTCATTATCTTTCTCATTGGTGGGATGCTTAGATTTGTTCCAGGAATGTATGTGGACGAAGAATTATGGCTTCGCGATGGCGAGATTAAAACAATTCCAGGAACGAACAAGCAATATGTTCTGGAAAATAAGAAGTTTACGATGGAATTGTATGATAAAGAAAAAGATAAACAAGTATACGGAGCGGCCCTTGATCGAGTAGGGAATGTAGTAAAAAGCTTTAATTCGGATGTCGTTCTTTATGAACGTAGCCCTGACACCACAATTGGGGATAATGATAATCTTACCAAAATAAAAGAAGCTGTTATACGAGTGAATGAACCTTTGAAATTCGATAACTATGCTGTATATCAAATAGATTATAAACTTGATGAATTTAAAACGATGACCTTTAATTTTTTGAAAAAGGCAAATGAGGAAATCAAAGGCGAAGTCACTATCGATTTATTTGACCCGCAGGAAGAATATGATTTAGGAAAAGGGTATAAAGTACAACTTCTTGGTTATTATCCTGATTTTTCTGGGTTCGCAGAGAATGGAGAGCCTCAGACAGATTCACAGACACCTAATAATCCAGCTTTTTTGTTTAATATGATTTCACCTGAACATCCTGACGGGGAAAAAAGTTTTACAGCCATTAGACAAACATTAGAACCACTTGGTGAAACAGAATATAAAATGACTTTTAAAGGGATTACTACACAAAATGCTACTGCTTTAATAGTCAGGAAAGATTTAACTCTATGGATTCTTGGAATTGGCGGAGCTATATTTATGCTAGGTGTTATTCAGGGTTCTTACTGGAATCACCGCCGTATTTGGTTACAAAGAATAAAAGGAGACGTCTTAATCGCCGCTCATACTAATAAAAATTGGTATGGCTTAAAAAGAGAGATTGAGATGATTCTAAAAAATACTTCAATACCGGAGCCAGACGATCAGAATGACAAAAAATCTGACGAGAACGAGAAAAAAGAGTAAGCAGTAAAATGTAAAAAGTAAAATCTCAGCCTATACTAATTACCCACGTCCTGTACGAGGGACTATGTATTTATGGCGAAGAAAGTAGGAAAACAAATGAAGGATCTCGTACAATTGAGCGGTAATCTTTTAGAAACTGCATTTATTTTATATTTAGTTGCAACACTATTTTTTGGTGGCGGAATTAGAGAAAATAGAGGTCGAGATAAAAATGCAGGACCTAACAGATGGTCAAAAATTGCAATTTTTATTACGATTCTCGGGTTTCTATCACAGATAGGATATTTTATATTACGTTGGATTGCGGGCGGACATGCTCCAGTTAGTAATATGTTTGAATTTACTACGTTTTTCGGAATGATGTTAGTAGGAGCATTTATCGTTATTTATTTTATCTATAAATTGAATTCATTAGGTATATTCGCACTTGCCGTTGCTATGCTATTAATTGCATATGCAAGCATGTTTCCTAAAGATATTAGTCCACTCATACCTTCTTTAAATAGTCATTGGCTTTATATCCATGTGACGACTGCGGCTATTGGGCAGTCCATCCTTATATTAAGTTTTGTTGCAGGAGTTATTTATTTATTAAAAGCTGTGGATACAGAAGCAAAAGGGAAACGATCATTTTGGTTGGAAGCAATCATGTACACAATGGTACTAGCAATTGGTTTCATGGTTGTATCAACAGCTTTTTCGATTGCGGATTACAAAGCGGATTTTAATTGGATTGATAAAGATGGTAAAGAGAGAGTTGCTTCTTATGCAATGCCAGCTCTTGTGGGACCACATGAAGGTGAACTTATAACACAAAATAAACTTAACCCAAAAGTTTATATGCCAGCTATCATTGATGCAAAACGATTGAATTCTGTTATATGGACACTTATCACAGGTACTTTTCTATATTGGGTGATTAGATTAATTTTCAGGAAACGCATTAGTACCTTAATAAAACCACTTGTTAAAAAAGTTAATTTAGATTTAATAGATGAAGTAGGCTATCGCTCCGTTTTAATTGGATTTCCTGTATTTACGTTAGGAGGCCTCATATTTGCGATGATCTGGGCTCAAATTGCTTGGACACGTTTTTGGGGATGGGATCCTAAGGAAGTATGGGCGCTTATTACATTCCTATTCTATGCTGCATTTCTTCATTTGCGCCTTTCAAGAGGATGGCACGGTGAAAAGTCTGCATGGCTAGCTGTTATTGGATTTGCGATTATTATGTTCAACCTTATTGCTGTAAATCTAGTCCTTGCAGGATTACATTCGTATGCTGCATAAGACTAATAAGTGGCCTCACTCTTTAAGTGAGGTCTCTTTTATAATATGATGTAAATATAATCTGTTTATTTGCCTAGGGGGATTGTATATGGAACAAAAGGTTAGAATTCTTGTTGTTGATGACGAAGATCGTATTCGAAGATTACTTAGAATGTATTTAGAACGCGAAAATTATGAAATTGATGAAGCAGATAACGGAAACGATGCACTGGAAATGGCATTACAAAACGATTATAGTTGTATTCTTCTTGACTTAATGATGCCAGGAAAAGATGGTATTGAAGTATGTAACGAATTGCGTGAGCAAAAAGCTACACCTGTAATCATGTTGACGGCAAAAGGTGAAGAAACGAATAGAATTCAAGGATTTGAAGCAGGAACTGATGATTACATAGTGAAACCATTCAGTCCAAGAGAAGTTGTGTTAAGGGTAAAGGCATTACTAAGAAGAACTTCTCAAACTGAATTTTCACAAACAGGTGCATCTACAAGGGATATCATTGTCTATCCGCATTTATCAATTGACCATGATGCCCATCGTGTAATGGCAGATGGAAATGAAGTTAATTTAACACCAAAAGAATACGAATTGCTTCACTTCTTGGCAAAATCTCCAGATAAGGTATTTGACCGTGAACATTTATTAAAAGAAGTTTGGCAATATGAATTTTTTGGAGATTTAAGAACAGTTGATACACATGTAAAAAGACTTCGTGAAAAATTAAATCGAGTATCAGAAAAGGCAGCAGGGATGATTGTAACTGTTTGGGGAGTAGGCTATAAATTCGAGGCAGGTAATGAATGAGATTATGGCGTAGTGTTGTAGGAAAACTATGGATGACTATTCTTCTCTTAGTTTCGTTTGTATTGATCATCTTGACGATGCTTCTTCTTGAATTTTTCCAAAAATATCATGTAAGTCAAATTGAGCAAGGATTGACCGAGCAGGCTACGAAAATTTCACGTATTATCGAAGCGCACGCTCATGATGGACTCGGAGAAGAAATAGTATTAGAAATATTAGATGAGCCCTTAGGAGTAGCGATTGCCTATAACAAGGATGACTTTTTGTTTTCTCCTTATGGCTCATATAAAGGAATCATTCCTGTTGATATTTTTTTAAAGGATAAGGAATTAGTGAAAGTTTTTACAGAACGAAAAAAAGTAATGAAGGAAATAGCTCCTTCTGATATTGATTTAAAAGGGAACAGATATGATAATCTTATTGTAGCAGGTGTTCCTCTTAATATTGATAACCAAAAGGGTGCTATTTATATATACCAATCCCTAGCTGTCTTAAAAGAAACAACACAAAAAACGACGAAACTTATATTGCTAGCTGCAGGGATTGCAATTATATTAACAACATTTTTTGCCTTTTTCTTATCAACAAGAATTACATCGCCTTTAAGAAAAATGAAAGAAGCAGCCTTTGAAGTGTCAAAAGGAAAATTTGATACTAAAGTTCCTTTCTTAAGTCACGATGAAATCGGTGAATTAGCGATTGCCTTTAACCAAATGGGAAAAAGGCTTAAAATTAATATGAGTGTTTTAAGCCAAGAAAAAGAGCAATTAAAAAGTATTTTAAGTAGTATGGCTGATGGTGTTATGACATTTAGCCAAGGGGGATCGATATTAATTACAAATCCCCCAGCAGAACGATTTTTGCAACAGTGGCACTATGAAAGCGATGACGAAGCGGATCCAGTACCTCCTGAATTGGCAAATCTTTTATCAGAAGCAATAAAGACGGAAACAGAACAAACAGGAGAACTTATATTGCAAGGTCGCTATTATGTCATAATTGTAAGTCCTCTATATACTCAAAATCAGGAAAGTGTTAGAGGTGCGGTTGCCGTCATTCGAGACATGACGGAAGAAAGAAGACTCGATAAATTGCGAATCGATTTTGTTGCAAACGTATCTCACGAGTTAAGGACTCCGATATCGATGCTTCAGGGATATAGTGAAGCAATTATAGATGATATAGCTGAGTCTGAGGAAGATAAAAAGGAACTAGCTAAAATCATTTATGATGAATCATTACGTATCGGTCGACTTGTTAACGAATTATTAGACTTGGCAAGGATGGAAGCAGGACATATTACTCTTAATTATGAAGATGTTGATATCGAAAAATTTATTAATCGTATTATGAATAAATTCGGTGGGGTCGCCAAAGAAAATAAGGTTGATCTTCAAAATAACATCGAATCGCATGGTGAGTCTTTCCATATGGATCCTGATAGAATTGAACAAGTATTGACGAATCTCATTGATAACGCGATCCGACATACTCATGAACATGGCTCCATTATTATTACTCAAACAAGAAATTCAAAAGGAATAACGATTTCCGTCCAAGATAATGGATCAGGTATTCCAGAAGAAGATCTCCCTTTTGTTTTTGAACGATTTTATAAAGCTGATAAAGCTCGTACAAGAGGTAGGGCTGGAACAGGTTTGGGCTTAGCAATCGCAAAAAATATAATTGATGCGCATAACGGTCATATTTCCGTCCAAAGTAAATTAAGAAATGGAACAACATTCACATTCTTTATTCCGGAAATTTAGGTGAATATGTAGAAAGTTGATAGAAAATCTTGTTTCATGAGAAACACAAAAAAAAACGGATTGGATAATCTTAAGTAAGGTTGTTCAATCCGTTTTTATATGGGAAAATAAAAATAAATAAAATAAATTTTTAACATATTTGTAATAAATTATTATGTAACTTTATTCCTGAAAAAACGACTAATCCATTAACGGGGGAGGGGAAAGTATGAACTCCGTCTTTCATGACCTATATACAAAATATCATCAAGATCTTTTTCAATTTCTTTATTATATGGTTAAAAATCGAGTAGAAGCGGAGGATTTAGTGCAAGAAGTCTACATCCGTGTATTGAAAGCTTATGATAAATTTGAAGGGAAAAGTTCTGAGAAAACTTGGCTTTTTTCCATTGCTAAAAATGTAGCAATTGACCACTTTCGAAAGCAAAGGGGTTGGAAGGATCGCTTATTTGATAAATTCGATTGGGAGCGCCGAGAAATTAAAGATTCAAATCTCCTTCCTGAAGATACAGTTATTCAAAATGAGGAAGTAAAGATTTTGAAGGAGTGTCTGGATACGTGTACGACGAATCATCGTATCGTATTAATTATGCGCTATTTAAATGGCCTTTCCATTGCTGAAACAGCGGAGGCTTTAAATTGGAGCGAAAGTAAGGTAAAAACTACACAACATAGAGCACTAAAAACAATAAAGGCAAAAATGGAAAACGAACGGAGAAAGGAGGAAGATCATCATGCGTCAATCTGATCGTGAAGATGATAAAGTTGTCCAATTATTTAAAAAGCTGCCAACAGTAGAAGATAAGCGATCGATGGATGAAATTTATCGAAATATCAAACTAGGCATGAATAAAAAACAAAAGAAGCCAATTTTTGTTCCTGTTTTAACAAGTGTTGCCGGACTTTTAGTATTCTTACTCATCTTTCCGTTCATTTTTCAAACATCACCGATAGATTACTTAAGTTCTCAATCTAAAGTTCAAGAGTCTGCAGATTCTGGCAGTACGATGAATCAGGCAGCTGAATCAAGGAAACTAGAAAAAGATATGAATAAAGCTGATGAAAAAATTACAATGTATACGGAAGAAGCAATGGATGTTAAATCTACTTTGAAAACAGCTGTTTACGAAGAAGAAACAGCAGGAAAAGAAGTGTATACTTTTGGTGTAGTTACTACAAAAGATGGCGTAGCTATTCCTATTACATTATTAGAGCAAGAAAGTACAGATGGAGATTGGTTAAAACAAAACCGAGAAAAGGCAAAAGCGTTCAATGCTCAAGCTTATGGTTTTAGAGATTTTTCTACATTATTAGAGGCAATGAAAATTAATGTAGAAGCAAAAGAAGCTCATATCACCATTAATCCGGAAAATCGTCCGTTTTTTGAAACAAATGAGTATCAATTAGAGTATATGGTTCAATATTTAATGCGATCTAAAAATTTTAGAGTTGTTAAATTTGTAAATGAAAATGATGAACCTGCTGAACTTTCACATTTTGGAATTGTCCCAGATGTTGAAATCCAAAAGAATATGAAAAAAGCGTATTTCCTATACCCTGTTTCTAAAGACTCAGAGTATCTCGTACCAGCCGATCTTATTTCAGACAGTCTTGCAGATGCCTTAAAAGATATGAAAAATAAACCGAACGATTTTTATAAAACTGTAATTCCTGATGCAGTTTCTGCTGAAGTTGTAAAAGAAGATGAGTCGGATGTAACAATAAAGTTTGACAAACGAATTGAATTGGATCAAGGCGACCAATTAAAAAATATGCAACTTATTGAAGGTATTTTATTAACAGCAAAAGAATTTGGAAAAAAGGAAGTTCAGTTTGAAAACATAGAACCATTGCAATGGGAAAGTTTTCAATTCGATCAACCTATTAAGGTCCCAATCGCACCTAATCTAATTAAGCGATAATTGAAGCTTGTTTTCCTCTTCACATGGGAGAGGAAATAGTGTATAATTGCATATGAAAACAACAAATACGATTCATCTTCGGGGCGGGGTGCAATTCCCCACCGGCGGTTATGAGGCCTAGCCTACAAGCCCGCGAGCCTTTTACAAGGCAGGATTTTGGTGTGATTCCAAAGCCGACAGTATAGTCTGGATGGGAGAAGATGAAGGATGCCTTGTGTTCAAAATTGCAGGTTTTGAACGCTTTTTAAAGCATGCCTGATTAAACTCCCTCGAAGAAAATTTCTTTGAGGGTTTTTTATTGGTGCATACTAAGGCTCCTTTCTTCCACAAGGGATGAATCTCTAAGGAGAGAGGAAAATGAAAAAATTAGGTGTAAAGTCATTCGTAACAATTGGAATGCTTAGTAGTTTGTCATTTATTTTAATGCTGGTCAAATTTCCGATACCACCATTTCCGCCATACTTAACGGTTGATTTTAGTGATATCCCTGCAATTATCGCTGCGTTAATGTTTGGACCAATCGCTGCAATTCTAGTGGAGCTATTTAAAAACATATTGGATTATTTTATAACAGGCAGTGGAACAGGAATACCGATTGGGCATATTGCCAATTTCCTGGCTGGAATCTTGTTCGTTTTGCCTACTTATTATGTCTTTAAAGTTTTAAAGGCAAAGTGGGGATTAATGATTTCCCTTATTGTAGGAACAATTTTCATGGCCGTTTTCATGAGTATTTTCAACTATTTTGTTCTTTTGCCTGCATATATTGGATTGCTTGGCTGGGAACCTATGAGTAATGCAGCACTACGAAAAATGGTTGTTGCATCTATACTTCCATTTAATGTTGTGAAGGGAATTATAATAACAATCGTATTTATTTTGCTATATAGCCGTCTTGGCAGCAGATTAAATAAAAATATGACAGTTAAAAATGTATAATACAAAAGGAGATGCATATTTGCATCTCCTATTCATATTTTAACGGATCGCCATCAAATGGCGCATCCGCTACCTTAATGGAATCTGTTGGACAACCTTCGAATGCATCTATTAAATCATCTTCTAATATTTCCGGAACTTCTGCTGTTCCTTGATTATTATCAAGAACTACATAGGCAAGACCCTCATCATCATAATCATATATATCAGGCGCCGATGCTCCACAAGCTCCACAAGCTATACAAGTATCTTTATCAACAATCGTGTATTTTGGCACGAATTGAACCTCCTAATCCTCATCTGCAATCAAAAAAGCACTAATGGTTTAACTACATATATATTTTAAGTCTCTTAAGATGACTTTTCAACCAATATGGAAATGGGAACATCTAGAGCATTGTCGAATTAGATCATAAAAATGTAAACATAGTCGAAAAAAAGAATACATGGTAAAATATAGAGACAAAAGTTATGAGGAGAAGCTTAATTATGACTTTTTTGCATGCTTTGATATTAAGATGTTTGGATTCAATAAATGGTGAACGAACAGTGTACTCAGTATATCATTTACTTGCAGGAAAGAAATCCTCCCAGACAATTCAAGATGCTCATTTATACCAATTATCTCACCTTTTTAAAACGCTGCCGGGGTTAAAAAGACAGCAATTTAACATTTATATTCAAGAACTTTGTAAAAAAACATATATATCACTCCAAGAAGAGAAAGCAAAGTGTGTAGTAACTGAAGAAGGAAAGCAAGCGTATTTTCATTACTTCGAAGAACGGAAGGAATTAAAGTACATTCACGGATGGAAATTTCAAGATACTTCCATTCACTTTTGGAAAAGATTAACGTTGTTCGTCCAAGTATTATCTCATATTAATCATTCTGTAAATCGTTATTTCCCTATTCAGCGGGACGAAGAAATACTTGCTTGGGTAAGAAACTTTTTTGCAACATATAGCGGTGATCGCTTGCAGATTTCCAAAGAATTATATGTTGAATTACACGATGTGTTTTCTAATGATTTTCCGGAGGATCCATATTTTATAGTTTCACGACTTAGTGGATTTGAAATGATTGGTCTAACCCAAAAACAAGTTTCTGTTCTTTTTGGTCTAGAGGAATTAGAATTATATTTCCGATTTTTAAATGGGGTGCATTACCTGGTTCAGAAGGTTATTGCGGCAAAAGACCAATATCCAATTTTATATTCTTTAACTTCTGACATTTATAGACACTTACAGCTTACCAATTCAACAGTTCGTACATACAAATTACTAAAACAAGATTATACAATTTCTCAAATTGCAAATATGAGAAATATTAAAGAAGGTACAGTAGAAGATCATATTATTGAAATTGCTTTAATGGATTCTCAATTTTCTATTGAGCCATTTGTTGAAGAAAAACAGGCAATAGAAATATTAGAAACGGCAAAACAACTTGGCCAAAAAAAACTAAAACCAATAAAAGAAAAAGTGAAAAATAGCTCCTATTTTCAGATTCGCCTAGTACTCGCGAAGGCAGGTGAAAAAATGTGAATAAAGAAGAAACTTTAAAAAAGATATTTGGATTTACATCGTTTAGAAGTGGGCAAGAAGAGATTATTGACGCAATATTAGAAAATTCAGATGTGTTAGCGATGCTTCCTACTGGAACAGGAAAGTCTCTTTGCTATCAACTGCCTGGATATGTTTTAAAAGGAACAGTTCTAGTTGTTTCTCCTTTAATTTCTTTGATGCAGGATCAAGTTGAACAACTCAGAATGATTGGAGAAAAGAGGGCAGTAGCACTTAACTCTTTTTTAAACATAAAAGAACGGAATAATGTATTACAAAATCTCTCTCGTTACCGATTCATATACATTTCACCAGAAATGTTAGGTTCGGAATATATTATAGAAAAGCTTCAATCAATCCGCATATCTTTATTCGTAATAGATGAAGCACACTGTATTTCTCAGTGGGGACATGATTTTCGTCCTGATTATTTAAATCTTGGATCTATTAGATCAAAACTAGAAGATGCTCCAGTTCTGGCATTAACCGCAACCGCTACGAAAGAAGTACGGAATGATATTAAACAATATTTACATTTAAATAATCCGAAAGAATTTATTTATTCTGTAGATAGGCCAAATATTAGTTTAGTTGTTGAAAAATGTGAAAGTCACATAGAGAAAAGACAAAGGTTAATTGAATTAGTTAGATTTTTAGAAAAGCCGGGTGTCATTTATTTTTCCAGCAAGAGGCTTGCCGAGGAAACGGTAGATTATTTACGTCAAAATGGCTTTCTCAATACGGCTGCATATCACGGTGGAATGGAACAAGAGCAACGGATATTGATCCAACAACAATTTTTATATGGCCAAATAAATATTGTATGTGCCACAAGCGCTTTTGGAATGGGAATTAATAAGAACGATCTTAGATTTATAATCCACTATCATGTACCTGGACAAATAGAATCATATTTACAGGAAATTGGAAGAGCCGGCAGAGACGGGGAACCATGCATTGCAATCATGTTGTATTGCAGCGGAGATGATGCATTGCAGATTCAACTAATTGAAAATGAGCTCCCAAGCTTTTCACAAATAGAATCATTTTATTCATTGCCAAATCAAAGCTATGAACAAATGCAAGTGGAACATAATTTAACTGAAACCCAATACCGATTTTTAAAGTTTTATCACTCATCCAATTTAGAGATTGAGCGAGTAAAAGAAATAAGACAAAATAGATATTTACTTAAAGTAAATAAATTTCAACACTTAATGAAGTGGGTACATTCCAACGAGTGTAGGAGAAACCGTATTATGACTTATTTTAACGAAAAATTAATCCAAACTCCTTCAAATTGCTGTGATGTATGTAAAATCAATCTTAAAGACTTTCAAGAAAAAAAGAAAATCAACCAAAATTCGGTTCATTATTCTTGGGAAAATAGACTGCAACAATTATTGCTCCTAGAAAGCGAAACAGTATGAAAAAAAATAGACAAGCAGAAATCGCAAAGCATTTAACTGGTAAAGAACTTGTTTTTCATTTACTTCTGACACAATTGCTACTGGTGGTATTAGCCTCTTTCCTAAGTTGGATATTTTTTTCGGATATGTCAGCATTTTTAAACTTATTTCAATGGGAGAATGTTTGGATTATTTTCGGTATTTGCAGCGGTTTAGCTGTTGTTATATTTGATTTGTTATTAATGAAAAAAGTTCCCAGTGAATATTATGATGATGGTGGAATTAATGAAAAGATTTTTTCCGATATGCCAATATGGAAAATTGGTTTACTTTCCATATTAATCGCTTTTGCGGAAGAAATGTTATTCCGTGGAGTAATACAAACAAATTTCGGTTTTTGGATTGCTAGTATCACATTTGCACTCGTTCATATTCGGTATTTATCAAATTGGTACTTATTGTTAAATGTATGTTTATTAAGCATTTGGATTGGCCTCTTATACGAATGGTCCAATCATCAAATTCTACCAGTAATACTCATGCATTTTACGATTGATTTTCTGTTAGGAGTTAAAATGAGTCGTAATTCCATCCATAATGATTAAGAGAAGGGAATATAAAATGTCAAATTTTGAAAAAGAAATGCAACGCGATTCAGACGAGCTTGTAAATAAACTTCCATCAAGGATGGAAGTCCACGGTCATAGAAATCGAAAAAGAAAAAATAAAAGAAGCAGTGATGAAGAGCAGCCAATGCAAAAGAAAGTTAGACTTTCTATTCCGCTCATTTTGCTTGTTATTCTTCTTTTACTTCCTGGTGCATATGCAGTCTATTTATTTAATAAAGAAAATATACCTACTTCTACTTCTGCAAACGGAGTAGGAGAAGAAATATCCTTTGAGGAAGATAATAGTAATGACACGTCAATCGATCATAAAGATTCATCAAAAACTCCAGTTGTAGTGGACGATAAAAAAGAAGATGAAGAGAATACTTATGACAATGGATCAAAAAATACTGATGCTGAGCAAAAAGAAGAGGACAAATTACCTGAAGAGCCAAAAGTTGATGATCAAAAACCTATTGATCAAAAATCACCTGAAAATCAGACTGATAACCAAAGCGATAAAGTAGAACAATATAAAAAGAATGAAGAGGTACAGCAAGAAGAAGGAAAAGTAGTTTACCATACTGTAAAAAAAGGGGAAACACTTTTTAGAATTTCCATGAACTATTATAAAAGCCAAAGCGGGATTGAAAAAATAAAAGCTGCGAATGGAATCACTGCTAATGAAATTAAAGAAGGCCAAACCTTAAAAATCCCTCTTCCGTAATGGTCATACTTCGGCTATCTAGTTCATATTATCTAATATGGACTAGATGTCGGAAGGTGAATTGATGGAACAATTTTTGGTGGATTTAGGTGATCATACCGATCAAACGACAAAACAAATGCTACAAAATTTAATTAACAAAAGGATTAAATATAACCGATATAAAAATTTACATTTTCTTATGCTTACAACCGCCTTTGTATTTGGATTATTCGTTTTTTATTTTTTTTATAGAACAACGATTGAGACAAGTACTAATTCCATACTTGACACTTTTTCTATATTTATAAAGAAAAACCACTTTTTAACTCTCTTTTTCGTTGCCTTTACTTTGTTTGGTTCAGTAAAAGTGATTTTTGAAAAAAAAGAAAAATATGAAAAGGAATATCACGCATTAAGATGTGAAATCATTGATAAAAGCAAAGACTTATGGAAAGACGACAAATGGAAACAAAGGCATAGAGTATTTGAACAGATGAAAAATAAATACGATATTAATTTATACCATCAAAGTAAATGAGTTTATTTTGAAAGTCAGGTTTTTACGTAAAATCGACAAAATATGAAACAATAAGAGTAAAGATATTGATTAGGATTGAGTATGTCTTATGAAAATTCACTCATTGTTTTTTTTTTGTCCTTTTTTTATTGCTAAATCCAAATAAAAATATGTATGCGGAAAGCAAAGAAAACATTTTTATAAAAATAGATTTGTGGTCAAATGAACTTTTAATGATAGAAAAAGAGGAAGTAATAAAAGATACCCGATTGCATCTGGAACAGATTCATCACCTACACCGATTGGCATATTCTAAGTAAATTAAAGCAAAATCGTGGGGTGGAGGCTTTGGTACAAGATGGCTAGGGATGACTGTACCTGGGGCATGTTGGGATTCATCGGACTAATAAACCAAGATTTATTGGTCAAAGCGTAAGTAGCGGCTGTATTAGGATGCGGAATGAAGATGTTGAACAATTGTATGAAATAATTCCCAGAGGAGCGAAAGTTCACATTGATGGGCCAATCACTGGAAGTGGAAAAGGGGAGTATAAAAATCTTTCAGTAGGTTCAAAGGGAAATTTAGTTCAGCTCGTACAAGAACGGCTAAAAGGTATGGGTTTATATCAAGGACCTATTGATGGAATTTACGATATTCGAACTGAAAATGCAGTAAAAAACCTCAAAAAAATCACCTATTATCTGTAAATGGGGTTATTTATATACTTCTTGGGTTAATGGAATAGACAAAAAGATAGTAACTATATCTAACATGACAAAAGCAAAAGTGCAATATATTAGAACTAGTATATAATGATTTCATCTTTTACCAATTTTCCGTTTATTGATAAATGTAACACACCGCTTGTAAAGCTCCAAACGGTGTGTTTAAGTATATGAACATAGACAAGAAGATTTTTAAAATATATGTTTTTTATCTCTTTCCTCTTTCAGTATTTCCACGGCTTCCCTAAACCGTTGCGAATGGATAATTTCTCTTTCTCTTAAGAATCGAAGGCTGTCATTCAAATCTGGATCATCACTCATATTAATGATCCACTGGTATGTTGCCCTTGCTTTTTCCTCCGCTGCAATATCTTCATATAAATCAGCAATTGGATCTCCTTTAGCTTGGATATATGTGGCAGTCCATGGAACCCCACCTGCATTTTCGTAATAGAGTGCTTTTTCATGATTTGCATAATGGGCACCTAATCCAGCTTCTTTCATTTGTTCGGGCGTGGCGTCTTTTGTTAGTTTATAAACCATTGTGGCAATCATTTCTAAATGAGCAAATTCTTCAGTTCCAATGTCAGTTAATAACCCTATAACTTTATCTGGAATGGTATAACGTTGATTTAAATAACGGAGAGCTGCAGCAAGCTCTCCATCGGCTCCTCCATATTGTTCTATTAGAAATTTTGCGAGCATCGGATTACATTGACTAACTCTTACGGGATATTGAAGTTTCTTTTCATACACCCACATATAGACTATCCCCTCCTACCATAAATGTGAATAATCTCCCTACATGTTTTTTTACACTTGCCATGGCCACGGAGCTTCTTTCCAATCCCATGGGTATTTTGAATAGCTGCCACCGAAGCTTGTCAGTGCCCCAAATTCTTGTTCAAATTGCTGTTTTACTTTTTGTCTCGTTTGGACATATGCATTATATTGTTGGATTGCTTCGTGGTCGTTTGGATGTGTATCCAAATACAATGTTAATTCTACTATTACGAAATCAACCGCCTGTAGTTCTTCCATTAATTCATAATATCTTTGAGGCAACTGCTTCATGAGTCTGCTTCCTCCCTTGCCCTTTCATAAGGACTATAATAAGGATCATAGAAAGCTTTCCATAGAGTACCCTTTTTTAACGCTTCCCTCGGTGAGAATTGTGGTAAATTTGGTGGTTGAAATCCCATGTATAAATTAGGTGGAGTGGAAAATGTTTTAACGGTTATTGGGGGACAAGGGTCAAAAGGGCTTATATAAGGCATGTAAGATTTATAAAAACTTGGCATACAATACCTCCCTAAACTGTCATCATTCCATTGTATGAATTATTACTCGTCTTAATTCGAATAGGCAACAATAGAATTAAGATATAAACTAACGAACATGATATAATTCTTATTATCCCAAAAGGAAATAAGGTGATGTTATGGAGATTATTATTATCGCTGTAGCTATTTTTGCGGTAATTCTTATCCTTTATATGTATCGTAAAGCATTTAGGGATGATATTAAATTTGAAACTTTTCATTTTTCAAACTTCCCTAAAGAAATAGGCTCGTTCCGAATCTTTTTTATTTCTGATATCCATAAGCGTGATATTAGTGCGTATATTTTAGATCAGATTAAAGGAAAAACGGATATAGTTATAATTGGTGGCGATTTAACTGAAAAGGGAGTTTCTCTCTCAAGGGTAACTAATAATTTAGTAAAACTTAAAAGTATAGCCCCCGTTTTCTTTGTATGGGGAAACAATGATTACGAAATGGACCCTTCTTTATTACGAAAAGCTTTTCACTCAAAAGGTATTAACGAACTTTTAAATTCGGTTTATTACATAAAAGAAAATGGCAAAAAAATTGCACTAATAGGTTTAGATGACTTTTCTCAAGAATTACCCGAACTTGATTTATTTATGGAAAAAATTAATGAGGATTCGTTTAATATTTTAATTTGCCATAATCCAGAGACCGTTCATATGGTACCTGAGATTCAAAAAATATCTCTAATATTAAGTGGTCATACTCACGGTGGGCAAATTAGAATTTTCGGAATGGGTCCATACAAAAAAGGTGGAATTAAAAAAGTGGAGGACACGATCCATCTCATCAGCAATGGATATGGTACGACTCTTGTGCCGCTTAGACTGGGTGCTAATGCAGAAACCCATTTAATTACAATTAAAAGTGAGAATTCTGATTGACCATTACCATGAACCATCCAACACCTCTTTCATACAATGGGGTAAGAGCAACATTCAGGGGGCGGTTTCATGAAGCTGGAGCGCATATCGGCGAATCAAATAAAGTATTCCATTTCATTCGAAGAGTTATCATGTAAAGGATTCTTACAGGAGGAAATGGTAAAGGATACATTCATATGGGATTCCTTGTTTGATGAAATGCTTGATGAGGCAAGCCGTATATATGAGCTAGACACATACGGTGCCGTATCAATTGATATATATTCATTAACGTCTAAGGAATTAGTATTAATTTTAACCTTGGATGAAGAAGACGTGAAAGATACGCCAACTGAAAACAAAAAAAAACATCATTCAGTTAATGGTCATGTAATTGTTGCTGCGTTTGATGAAGTTGAAAATTGTATTTCAATGGCAAAAAGACTTTCAAATCTTAATGCTCAATTACTTCATAGCTCCTTATTTTTCTTTAACTCCAATTACTTTTTGGCTATTAATAAAGAAGGGATTAGACAAGACACTCTTTATGGAATCTGTGAGGAATATGGAGACCTGGTAAATATGCCTATTGTGTTTTTAGAGGATTATGGAAAATTACTTATTAAGGATAATGCCATACAAGCTTTGAATCATTACTTTTGAATCATAATCTTTGCACGATATTTGGAAATCTCCTATCATAATAGATAGGAGATTTTTTAAAGAAAATATAAGGCTACATCATTAAGTACAAATCTACTAGAGGAGCCTTTGATTTGTAAGAAGGAGAGTCGTCAAATGCAACGTGAAGATTGTATTATTGTGGGGGGAGGGCCGTGTGGACTAGCTGCGGCCATTGCTTTGAAAGAAATTGGAATGAACCCTTTAATTATAGAAAAAGGAAATATTGTGAATGCATTATTTCACTATCCAACACATCAAACATTTTTCAGCTCAAGTGAAAAATTATCTATTGGAGATGTTCCATTTATTACTGTTGAAAGGAAGCCTAAAAGAAATCAGGCTCTTACATATTATCGGGAAGTAGTAAAGATAAAAAATCTGAGAATCAATCGATTCGAAACGGTTGAAAGTGTTAGAAAGGAAAATAATACTTTTAAAATAAAAACAAGTATACGTAACTATGAAGCACATTACGTTGTTATTGCAACAGGTTATTATGATCATCCTAATTATATGGGAATTCCTGGTGAGGAATTAAGTAAGGTTTTCCATTATTTTAAAGAAGGTCACCCTTATTTCGATACAGAAGTATTAGTAATTGGCGGAAAGAATTCAGCAGTGGACGCAGCTCTTGAATTACATAAAGCGGGTGCTAAAGTGACTTGTCTCTATAGGGGTAATGATTATTCTCCAAGTGTAAAACCATGGATAATACCCGAATTTCAAGCATTAGTCAGAGGCAATGAAATCAATATGATTTTTAATGCGAATCTTGTTGAAATTAAGCCAGAATCAGTAATTTACGAAGTAGACTCAGTAAAACATGAAATAAAAAATGACTTTGTATTTGCAATGACAGGCTATCATCCGGATCATAATTTTATTCGAAAAATGGGTGTAGAAATTGAGTCTGATTCAGGAAAACCATTGTTTAACGCAGAAACAATGGAAACGAATATTGAAAATCTTTTCATTGCTGGGGTTATAGCAGCTGGGAATGATGCCAATGAAATTTTTATTGAAAATGGACGACATCATGGAGGAATTATTGCGAATTCTATTTTAAATAAATTAGATGGGAAAACTACCTAACATTTCATTGAACCAAATAAGATATTTAGAATAATGTAAGTAATTAATAAAAAAATTTATTATGCCACTTGCAATAACGCTGAGATTAAAATCTTGGCGTTTTCTTATTGTCTCATGAAGTATCATTGTAAGTATCGAAATCCAGATAATCTTTTCGTATGAAAGTAGGAGAATTCTTATTTTGAAATTTTGAATCTAGCCAATATAAACGTCATTCTAAAAAGGGATGTTATTAATAAAGCATTTTAATATCAACTTTTCCATGTTACCATTAAGGAAATAGAAAGGAAAAGAGGAATAACTATGCTAGGCGTGTTGTCTGCTGGTATTGCTCCTGGATTAGCTCTTATTAGCTATTTTTATTTGCGCGATCAATACGAGCAAGAACCCGTAGTAAATGTATTTAAGATTTTTTTATTTGGTGCCTTTCTAACTTTTCCAATTATGTTTCTTCAGTATGTCCTCGCAAAGGAGGGGGTACTGGGGAACGAAATGTTACACTCTTTTATTTCGGCTTCTTTACTGGAAGAGTTTTTTAAATGGTTTATTATTTTCTTTGCTGTCTATGAACACGCAGATTTTAATGAGCCTTATGATGGAATTGTATATGCGGCAAGTTTATCACTAGGCTTTGCTACTGTTGAAAATATATTATATTTAATAGCAAACGGTATCGAATATGCCTTTGGTCGTGCTTTGTTCCCTGTATCTAGTCACGCTTTGTTTGGTGTTTTTATGGGTTATTATTTCGGGAAAGCGAAATTTAATATAAACGGAAAAAGTAAACAATGGTTACTAGCTTCTTTTTTGGTACCTTTTGTTTTACACGGATTGTATGACTACATTTTGATATCTGGAAAACAATGGCTCTATTATATTCTTCCTTTTATGCTATTACTTTGGTTCTTTGGTCTCAGGAAAGTGAAGCATGCTCATATACTAACAAAAAAATATCATTTTGATAAGCAAAAAGACAAAAACGCTGTAATTTGATTAAATACAGTGTTTTTTTGTTTTTCTAAGAAAAAATATTTTTACATTTTTTTGCTGTTTTTTACGAAAGTGGACATTTACATTACGTGAAGAATCGCAAGAAAGCTTCAAGTAAAAGAAAAATTCAACTAAATATCTGCTTCCTGTAGAATCTTTTTATTCCTATCATTTTGTGGACTTTACGTTGATGAATAGTTAAAGATATTTAAGGTCTGACTTCATTCATAAAGAATTTTTTGTATAAAAACCAACGATAATCGGAAACTAAACCTATGAAAACGATTGTTGGAGGAAATGAAATGAGATATTACAAAATGGTAAGACTTATCTTGCTTTTATTTTTATGTACCTTAATGATATCCACCACAAATGTAAAAGAATCAAACGCATTTACCAATCAAGTAATTCAATTAGGTGCTGTAGGGGATGATGTAATTGAACTACAGGCGAGGCTTCAATACATCGGTTTTTATACAGGAAAAATTGACGGTGTATTTGGATGGGGTACTTATTGGGCACTAAGGAATTTTCAAAATGATTTTGGGATGAAAGTAGATGGTTTAGCAGGTTCGGAAACAAAAGAAAAACTCGTAAAAGCATCTAAATATAACAAGCAATTTGTTAAAGAACAAATAAACAAAGGGAAATCTTTTAGCCATTATGGAGGAACAGATTTAGCTAAACAAACAGGACCAGGCAAAAATACTACGACGCCACAAAAGCCTACTGCCACTAATACTCCAACAGGATTTTCCCAAAATGATATCAATTTAATGGCTAATGCTGTGCACGGAGAAGCAAGAGGAGAGCCTTATGAGGGTCAAGTTGCAGTAGCCGCTGTTATTCTAAACCGTGTAAATAGTGCTTCATTCCCTAATACTGTAGCTGGAGTGATCTTTGAGCCGGGTGCATTCACTGCTGTTGCAGATGGTCAAATTTGGCTGACTCCGAATGAAACTTCGAAAAGAGCGGTACTAGATGCTATTAATGGTTGGGATCCTTCAACGGGTGCGCTATATTATTTTAATCCCAATACAGCCACAAGTGCTTGGATTTGGACAAGACCACAAATCAAACAAATCGGAGAACATATTTTTTGCATGTAATTAGGAGGTGACTTTAATGATAAGAAACATATTGATAGTTGTTCTAACAATTGGAATTGCTGGCACCGCCTATTGGGGATACCAAGAACATCAAGAGAAAAATGCAATTTTAATAAACGCAGAAAATAATTATCAAAGAGCTTTCCATGATTTAACTTATCAGATGGATAATCTTCATGAGAAAATAGGGACTGCATTAGCTATGAACTCCAAAAAATCTTTGTCCCCTGCCCTTGCAGATGTATGGAGAATAACATCAGATGCACGTGGTCAAGTTGGTCAGCTCCCGTTAACATTATTACCATTTAATAAAACGGAGGATTTTTTAACGAATATTGGTAATTTCAGCTATAAGACTGCCGTAAGAGATTTAGATAAAGAACCATTATCAAAAAATGAATATGCATTATTGAAAAAAATGTATGGGCAAAGTGATGAAATTAGAAATGAATTAAGAAAAGTTCAGCATTTAGTATTGAAAAATAATTTGCGTTGGATGGATGTAGAATTAGCTCTCGCATCCGGAAAGGAAACTACTGACAATACTATTATTGATGGATTTAAAACAGTAGAAAAGAGAGCCAAAGGATATGATGAAGAAAATTTGCAAGACCCAACAGTTGTTGCTTTTCAAAAAAAGGAACAAAATTTTGATCATTTAAAAGGGAAAACCATTACTAAAGAAGAAGCCCTTACTCTTGCTAAAAAGTATTCAGCGATTAAATCAGTTAATGAATCTAGAGTTGTTGAAAATGGAAAAGGTTCTCCATTTGAATTTTATAGTGTCAATCTTGACGACGGAAAAGGTGACGGGGCAAGTCTAGATATAACTAAAAAAGGTGGATATCCTGTATGGCTTATTAATCATAGGGATATTGGAAGTCAGAAGGTAAGTTTAAATGATGCAATGAATAAGGCAGATGATTTCTTAAAAAATCATGGATATAAAAAACTAGAACCTGCCGAAAGCATGCAATATGATACGGTCGGATTGTTTACGTTTGTGACCAATCAAAACGGAGTAAGGATTTATCCTGAATCCATTAAAGTGAAGGTAGCCCTAGATAATGGACAAATTATCGGGTTTTCTGCAAATGATTATTTAAAAGGAAGAAGAGACAGGCAGATCTCAAAGCCAAGGCTCTCACTTGAGGATGCAAAAGGCTATATAAATACAAATGTTAAAGTAATGGAGAATCGTCTTGCGATTATTATGAATGAACTAGGTAATGAAGTTCTCTGTTATGAGTTTATTGGTACGATGGATCATGACACCTACCGAATGTATATTAATGCAGATAATGGGATTGAAGAAAAAGTAGAAAAATTAAAAAATGCTGAACCAATTTATGAAGAGACAATTTAACTGTAGAAAATGGGCAGAATGATTAGTTCTGCCTCTTTTTTATAAAAAGCATAAGTTTTTTACTAAATATATCTTTGAACATTAGTTTTGCTGCTAAATACCCAGAATCGGATTCGAGGTCAAAATCTTTTACGACTATTTAGCAAAGAACAACTTTTTTCATAACAATTGATTTTTATCCATTTACAGACCCTTGCGCTTTTGTTCGAAGAGAAAAAGAATTAGGTTTATATAAAATTTTTGAACACGGTTTGCATTTTAGATATTTAACAGTCCGTCTAAGTCAAATTTCCCTCAGAATCTTATTGGATTTTATTTACAATTTAGGTTAAATAGGAGAAATTTGTATTTTTATTACCTGCTGAAAACAATAACCGAACAATATATTATAAAAATTGCTTTTGCAATGTGAGTTTTCTTACTATTCAAGGTATTGCACTTTTCCAAATTTCCATGAGATAATGATATTAATTGCTTATTAATACTACGGGGTGTGGCATTCATGATAAAGGTAGGAATGGAGCTTATCTTAGAAACAGATAATCAAAATGAGGAAAAATATAGATCGAAAATTGCAGATTATGATGGAAATAAAATATATATTTCTTATCCTTTAGGTGTAACAAGTAAAAAAACTATTTTCTTACGAACTGATACAAATATGTATGCTACTTTTATTGATGAAGAATCGGGAGCATATTTATTTAAAACAAAAGTAATCGGTCGTTTAAAAAATCAAATTCCTTTACTAATCCTTACTTTTCCTGATGAGGAAAATTTAATGAAAATTCAAAGAAGACAGTTTGTACGAATCGATGTAGCAATAGATGTTTCATTACATTTACTCGAAACGGGAGAAGTTTTGCCAACCATTACCGATGATTTTAGTGCTGGAGGATGCGCTGTTATTTTACCTCAAAATGTAACTATAGATAGAGGGGCATTAGGTAAGATATGTGTTGTTTTGCCAATGCAGTCAGGAGAATACATTTACTTAAACCTTGATTGTAGAATTATTCGATCGTTTGATAAAAACAAGCGTCAGCTCGCATCAATTCAATTTTTAAACGTAACAAATAAAGAACAGCAGCAATTAATGCGTTTCTGTTTTGAAAAACAATTGGAATATCGCAAAAGAGGACTAACAAATTAAACATTTCATAATGTATAAAGACTGTTTTTTTGACCGATGATAAGTGATAATGGGGTGATTATATGAATGCAATGGAACGCATTTTGCTAAAACTCGTATTAATTCATCTTATCATCTTAATCGTTGTTCAAGGGTTTCATGAGATGGGATTACTTAAATATACAAATAAATTAATTTTATACGAAGGAACGGCCGGAATTGAAGAGCAGGAGAAATTGAATGTTTTTAAAAATGAGGACTAATGAATGTCTTCATTTTTTTATTTACAATTTTGCTTATCGGAATGTTTAATATGATAATATATATTAGAAAATGATGAAGCAGGTGAAGAACAATGAAGAAAATCAGTATAGCTATAGATGGCCCAGCTGCTGCAGGAAAAAGTACAGTAGCAAAAATGATTGCCGAAAAACTATCATATATATATGTTGATACTGGTGCTATGTATAGGGCTTTAACGTATAAAGCAATAGTGAAAGATATTGATATAAATGATGAAATGGCTATGGAAAGATTGTTATTACATACTACGATAGAATTAAAACCCTCTACCAATGGACAGCTCATTTTTTTAGATGGAGAAGATGTTTCTAATCAAATTCGAGGGGAAGAAGTAACCAATAAAGTGTCAACAGTTGCAGCTGTTAAAGCCGTCCGTGAAGAAATGGTTTCACGACAACAGAAGTTTGGCATGAACGGTGGAGTTGTAATGGATGGTAGAGATATCGGGACTAAAGTCATGCCAAATGCGGAGTTGAAAATATTTTTACTTGCAAGTGTTGATATAAGAGCAGAAAGACGCCACCGTGAGAATATACAAAAAGGATTTCCTTCAAACTTAGATATACTAAAAGAGGAAATAATGCTCCGTGATAAACAAGATTCTGAAAGAGAGATTTCACCTTTACGAAAAGCGGAAGATGCTATAGAACTGGATACATCTACATTATCAATAGAAGAAGTAGCTGCAAAAATATTTAACATGGCAAGAGAAAGGATTGAAACTAAATGAATTTTTATTCATTTGCAAGGGGATTAGTGAACAGTATCCTAAAACCCTTATATAGAATTGAAACGAGGGGAACTGAACATTTTCCTAAAGAAGGCAGTGTTTTACTTTGTACCAATCATATTCATAATTTTGATCCACCTGTGGTTGGCATTACAGCACCGCGGCCAATCTATTTTATGGCAAAGGCAGAATTGTTTAAACATCCATTAAGTAAGAAGCTGATGGAAAATATTCAGGCATTTCCCGTAAAAAGAGGTCTAAGTGATAGGGAGGCTCTAAGAACCGGCTTAAAATATCTGAAAGAGGGAAAAGTAGTTGGTCTTTTCCCAGAAGGAACAAGAAATACTTCCGGGGAAGTCGGTAAAGGGCTTGCTGGTGCTGGTTTTTTTGCTCTAAGATCAAACGCGCTTGTAGTTCCTTGTGCAATAATCGGTCCGTATAAACCATTTAAAAAATTAAGGGTTATATATGGACAACCTATTGATTTTACGGAAATGAGAGAAAATAAAATATCTGCCGAAGCTGCAACAGAAATAATTATGTCAGAGATTAGGAAATTAGTAGTTAAAAATAGAAATTTGTAAAGGGCTCTTTATTTAATTTAATCTAAATAGGAAAGTGGAGCTGTAACATTGAATTATGCTAGTCCATGGTACCAATATGTAGAAATGAATTAAATTTATTAGAATCAAGTCTATCGCTTGACAAAATAATGCATTTATAAGAAGTTTATTACAAGACAATTTTTTAGAATTATGTGAGGATTTATCAATATACGTCCTTGCATTTTTGAAAAGTAGGATAGGAGGAGTACATATGACGGAGGATATGAATAATATTGAAGTGAAAAGTTTCTCTGAAGGAGACCGAGTTAAAGGAACGGTAACTAAGATTGAAGAAAAGCAGGTCTTAGTTGATCTGGAAGGGAGCAAGCTTGATGGCATTATTCCAATAAGCGAACTTTCAAGCCTTCATGTAGAAAAAGCTTCTGACGTGGTCCACGAAGGTGAAACTTTAGATTTGGTTGTAACTAAAGTGGAAGAAGAGCTCCTCGTACTTTCAAAGCGAAAAGTTGATGCCGAGAATGCATGGGAAACACTTGAAAAACGTTTTCAAAACAATGAGGTATTTGAGGCTGAAGTTAATGAAATCGTTAAAGGTGGCCTAGTAGTTGATTTAGGGGTCCGCGGTTTTGTTCCAGCATCAATGGTAGAGGATCATTTTGTAGAGGATTTTTCAGATTATCAAGGAA
Organism: Lederbergia wuyishanensis; assembly: GCF_022900255.1. Taxonomy (GTDB): domain Bacteria; phylum Bacillota; class Bacilli; order Bacillales; family Bacillaceae_C; genus Lederbergia; species Lederbergia wuyishanensis. The sequence continues at coordinate 890,021 of NZ_JALIRM010000001.1, read as the reverse complement.
AGACCTTATCTTTTAAAATTGTCGAGTTAGACAAGGAAAAGAATCGCTTAATCCTTTCTCATCGAATTGTAGTGGAAGAAGAAAAAGGACGTGAGAAACAAGCAATTCTTGAAAAATTGGAGCCTGGACAAGTTATCGAAGGCACAATCCAGAGACTTACAGATTTTGGTGCGTTTGTAGATATTGGCGGTGTTGATGGTCTAGTTCATATTTCACAACTTTCACATGAACATATTGATAAGCCTTCCGATGTAGTAAAAGAGGGAGAGAAGGTAAACGTGAAAGTCTTGTCAGTAGATCGTGACAATGAAAGAATTTCTTTATCGATTAAAGAAACACTACCTGGACCATGGACTAATATCGCTGAAAGAGCTCCTAGAGGGAAGATATTAGAAGGAACTGTTAAACGTTTAGTATCTTTTGGAGCATTTGTTGAGGTTTTCCCGGGAGTAGAAGGACTTATCCATATTTCCCAAATCTCTCACAAACACATCGGTACACCTCATGAAGTTTTGCAAGAAGGTCAAACTGTTAATGTAAAAGTGTTGGATGTAAATGAAGCAGACCAACGACTTTCTTTAAGCATGAAAGAACTTGAAGTTCAAGACGATGAAGTAAAAGATTATGAACTTCCAGAGGAATCGAAAGGTTTCCAATTAAGTGATATGATTGGTGATAAGTTAAAAAGATTTAAATAATTACTATCTCTCGATAATATCAAGAAGAACAGAGCGTAGATAAAGTCACTTTTGACTTAGTCTGCGCTCTATTTTTAAGGAAATCTTTGGATGAAAATGATTTCTCGGGCTGTTTTGATATTGCATATCATATAAAGCGCGCTGCAGATCAATGACACAAATGGAAATAGCCTTTATGTGCGGAAGGTGGAAGCAAGATAAATCTTATGCGAATTTTTGTCACAAGTCTGAACCGTCTAATAAAATAGGGAGGCTTATTGATCTAGAAGACACTACTTAATTCAAATGTATACTATTTCCCTGCGTTACTATGATGTAAATAACTCAATGTTTTTTAGTATATTGTTTTGCTCAGATTTATTAAATTTAACGAAAAGTCCTTCCTCTTCTATTATAAACCACTCCAGAATGTCATTTAGTTTTTTGGAAATCTACAAAAGTGTGTCACGGCTTATGCCTTAGTAACATTTGGCAAAAATAAAATTAAGTAAAATCTTTTTTTATCGCTTTTTTATCGAAAAGTACAATATGCTTATCTATGTTTTTGTTTCTTAATGATTAAATATTCATCACCTTTCCCATACTGTTAGCGGAGGTGATGAGATGTCAGGTATGATAAGTTTACTTATATTATGGGCCACATGGATATATTCAACATTCATAATGGACAAAAAATCAAAGAATAGATGGCCATTGGCCATGTTTACTTTACTATTTATTATTATAAAACCTATGACATTTAGATTTTACTCTCTTCATATTACAATGCCATCCTTGTTAATTTTAGTAATCTGTTATTTTTTGGCATCAAGACTCCCAATGAAAAAGCAACTTCATTTAATATTTTCTGTATTTACATTAATGATTGGTTATACCGGATTTCTCTTATTTGAAATGTATGATCCTATTTGGATGTTCATTGATAGAGTTGCCCTTATTTCATTTTTATTATTTATTTTAAGTTATTTTTTATATTCCAGTTCTGTGCTAATGAGGGTGCTTTTAGTATGTCTTGGTACACTACAAGGAGATATAATATTTGCCTTATATTTAAGTAAGTGGAATATGCCTTATATAATAGGCTCCATGGGTTACTTAGACATTATTTCTATCACTGTTTTTTCGATTATATTTATTAATTTCATCTCAAATATTACGGCTATTACGAGAATGAAAGGAAATAAGAAAATTTCCCATTAATTGAATCCAATTCTAAAATAAAGGTATTATTATTATACGTTAAGTTTATTTTAAACTTCTTCTCAGCTTTGGACTATATGTCAATATAGAATCTTCCTTTATCGTCTTTTCTTTATCTCTGTTCAGAGCCCTGAAGTTTGTATTTCAATGAGCAAGGCGCTTGCGCTTTTCGATTTATATGGTACGATTTTTCAGTAGAACTAAAGATTAACTTTAAAGTGAGTGGATGAAATGACTAAACCGACTGTCGCGATTGTTGGTCGACCAAACGTAGGTAAATCAACAATTTTTAATCGTATTGTGGGAGAACGTATATCAATCGTTGAAGATACACCCGGAGTTACTAGAGATCGTATTTATGGAACAGGTGATTGGCTATCTCATGAATTTCATATAATTGATACTGGTGGAATCGAAATAGGAGATGCTCCATTTTTAGAAGAAATCAGATTACAAGCAGAAATAGCAATTGCTGAAGCAGATGTCATTATTTTTATTGTAAATAGTAGAGAAGGAGTTACCACAGCAGATGAAGAAGTAGGGAAAATTTTATTCCGATCCAAAAAACCTGTCGTTTTAGCAGTAAATAAGGTAGATAATCCTGAAATGCGTGCTGATATCTATGATTTTTATTCTTTAGGTTTTAATGAACCATTTCCAATTTCGGGGTCGCATGGTCTTGGTTTAGGTGATTTGCTTGATGAAGTCGTTAAACATTTTCCTCAAAGCGAGGAAGACATTGTGGAAGAAGATGTTATAAGATTTTCTTTAATTGGAAGACCAAATGTTGGAAAATCCTCTATTGTTAATGCGTTGTTAGGAGAAGATAGAGTAATTGTAAGTGATATAGCAGGGACAACTCGAGATGCGATAGATTCATCATACGAATTTGAGGGACAAAAATACACAATAATTGATACAGCTGGAATGCGTAAAAAAGGAAAAGTGTATGAAAACACGGAAAAATATAGTGTATTAAGAGCATTAAAAGCTATTGATCGATCGGATGTCGTTCTTGTTGTTTTAAATGGAGAAGAAGGAATATTAGAACAAGACAAAAAAATAGCTGGTTATGCTCATGAGGCTGGGAGAGCCGTCATCATTGTGGTGAATAAATGGGATGCAGTTGAAAAAGATGAGAAAACTATGAAAGAATTTGAAGAAAAAATTAGAGCTCATTTCTTATTTTTAGATTATGCACCGATAGTATTTGTTTCGGCAAAAACAAAAAAACGTTTGACAAACTTACTTCCCGCAATAAAAATAGCAAGCGAAAACCACACAATGCGTGTACAATCGAGTGTTTTGAATGACGTAATAGCGGATGCAATAGCAATGAATCCAACGCCTTCAGATAAAGGTCGTAAATTGAAAATTTTTTATGTGACACAAGTGGGGATTAAACCACCAACTTTTGTTGTATTCGTTAATGATCCTGAAATCATGCACTTTTCATACGAAAGATTTTTACAAAACAGAATTAGGGAAGCGTTTGGTTTCGAAGGAACTCCTATAAAAATTATTACAAGACAACGGTCATAAGTTTTAGAAATGAAGGTGGTGATTAGCTTGAATAATAAGAAAGAAAAAGTTGCGGTTATCGGTGCTGGCAGTTGGGGTACCGCATTAGCTATCGTCCTAGCGGATAATCAACATCCCGTTCAATTGTGGACTCGAAATGAGGAACACAAAAACGAAATCAATAACAGTCATACGAATGAAAAATATTTACCCGGTATTACTCTTCCAGAACTAATTACAGCTAGCACATCACTTGAGGAAACATTAAGTGGGGTTGAAACGGTCATCATTGCTGTACCTACAAAGGCAATAAGGCAAACATTAAGAGAAGTCATAAAATTTCAAATGAAGCCTCTTACCTTTGTTCACGTGAGTAAAGGTATTGAACCAGATAGTTTGCTACGAATTTCCGAAATGATTGACGAAGAAATACCAAAACGTATCCTTAAAGATATTGTAGTTCTTTCAGGACCTAGCCATGCTGAGGAAGTAAGTCTAAGACATCCCACAACTGTGGCAGTATCATCAAAAAACATGGATGCGGCTGAAAAAATACAAGATTTATTTATGAATCAACATTTCCGCGTCTATACAAACCCTGATTTAATCGGGGTCGAAATAGGAGGAGCGCTTAAAAATATTATCGCATTAGCTGCTGGTATTTCAGACGGATTGGGATATGGCGATAATGCGAAAGCTGCACTTATTACAAGAGGTTTAGCTGAAATCTCACGTTTAGGAACAAAAATGGGGGCTAATCCACTAACTTTTTCTGGATTAGCTGGAATAGGAGACTTAATCGTAACGTGTACAAGTGTGCATTCTAGGAACTGGCGTGCAGGTAATATGCTTGGAAAAGGACAAAAGTTAGAAGATGTTCTAAACAATATGGGAATGGTTGTAGAAGGAGTCCGAACTACGAAAGCAGCATATCAACTAGCACGTAAATATGACTGCAGTATGCCTATTACTGAAATTCTTTATCAGATATTATTTAATGATGTGAATGCAAAAGAAGCTGTTGAACAATTAATGGCAAGGTTAAAAACGAATGAGATGGAAGATCTTGTCGATATATTGAGCGAACAAATGGAACAACTATAAGACCGTCTAGGCAAAAGAGGATGCGTTCTTTTTTTAAGTGCATATAATGCTTTGAAGTAAATTGCTTAAACAGGGTGGAATGGGTATTGTTTGTCATCTATGAAGCAAAGGCTGGTCCATTGCTTCATCTTTTTTTTTGTTAACTTATCTTCACCTTTTTACCAAATTAAACATGTTATAATATATTTAACTCGTCAATTAAGTAGTGGAGGAATATATATGTCACCATCTATGCAAAAAATGTGGATTTCTATTATTGGGATGTTTCTATTGGCTTTAGCGATGTTTACCATTTACATAAGTCGTTATAAAATGAATAATAGAATATTAAAAATAGTTACCGCCATATCAGCTTGGGTTTTTATGATCATTGGTGGACTCATCATGCTGTTCGTTGTATTAACTGGTCCGACCAGCTGAATTTACTACCAACAAGGAAGATGCTAAAGGGATGAAACTATTAATGAAATTGTATTTGAACTTTGCAATATTAGTATTTGCCGCCGTATTATTAAGTGGGTGTTTGTATCCTCAAGAGAAAAGAGTTGAGAACCAAATACCTTATGAAGATCAGATTAAGTCCGTACAAACTGCCATCGATCAATATAGGGAATTGAATGATGGATTGTTGCCGATTAAAACTCGTGAAAGTGATACACCCATTTATATAAAATACCCGATTGAATTTTCTAAGCTAGCTCCTAGATTTCTTGCTGCACCTCCTGGAAATGCCTACGAAAGCGGAGGAGTATTTCAATATGTTTTAATAGATGTGGAGACAAATCCAACCGTAAAAGTTCTTGATTTACGCATTGCCGAAAAGATAAGGGAAGTAAAATTGAGAATTAAAACTCAAGGTTATCCTCCTTTTAAAGAGGCTATTTCAAATAATATCTATAGTCTGGATTATCAAAAAATCGGTTATAAGAGCGAGCCTTATATCATTTCACCTTTTACGCATAATAATTTACCTCTAGTCATTAATTTAGAGGGAGAAGTATTCGTAGATTATATAAGTGACCTCTATCTGGCAGTAAAAGAAAGTGGGCAAAATTACAAACAAGGAGAGGATATTACAAGCATTCTCACAAAAAATTCTTTGTTTGTTCCAGCTTATTCACCTTCTTATACAGTAGATGAAAACAATGAGCCTATTTACATGGAAAAATAGGAATATTCCTTCTTTCACTCAATATAATGTGGAAGAAGGAATTTTTATTTACTTCTTAATATGGTCATATAAGAATCGGACAACATCATAAACATCTATTGTCCAATCGTTTATAGGGTGTATTGTCCCTTGAACTCAATGATAGGAGGGAACCTCTTGGAAAAGGTGGATATTTTCAAAGATATTGCAGAAAGAACAGGCGGAGATATTTATTTGGGCGTAGTTGGAGCTGTTCGAACAGGTAAATCCACATTTATTAAAAAGTTTATGGAACTAGCAGTATTACCAAACATCAAGAACGAAGCAGATAGATCGCGTGCGCAAGATGAATTGCCTCAAAGCGCAGCTGGAAGAACGATCATGACGACTGAACCGAAATTTGTACCAAATCAGGCTGTAGCCGTCCAAGTTGAGGAAGGACTAGAAGTCAATGTAAGGCTCGTTGATTGCGTGGGATACACAGTACCAGGTGCAAAGGGATATGAAGATGAAAATGGTCCAAGAATGATCCATACACCATGGTATGAAGAACCAATTTCCTTTCATGAAGCAGCGGAAATTGGTACACGAAAGGTAATCCAAGAGCACTCCGTACTTGGTGTGGTAGTAACTACAGATGGTACAATTGGAGAAATACCACGTTCAGACTATGTAGATGCGGAAGAACGTGTAATAGAAGAATTAAAAGAAGTAGGGAAACCATTTATTATGGTCATTAACTCCTCAAGACCACATCATGCAGAAACTGAGAGCTTACGAAAACAGCTTGAAGCGAAATACGACATACCTGTTCTAGCAATGTCAGTTGAGAGCATGCGTGAAGCGGACGTAATGAGCGTCCTTCGTGAAGCTCTATATGAATTCCCTGTACTTGAGGTTAATGTAAATCTCCCTAGCTGGGTTATGGTGTTGAAAGAAAATCATTGGCTACGTACAAACTATCAAGAAGCTGTGAAAGAAACAGTTAAAGATATTAAGAGACTAAGAGATGTAGATAGAGTTGTACAACAGTTCTATGAATTTGACTTTATTGAAAATGCAGGACTTGCAGGTGTCGATATGGGGCAAGGAATCGCGGAAATTGATTTATTTGCTCCAGATGATCTATATGATAATGTTCTCAAGGAAGTTGTTGGAGTTGAGGTACGGGGCAAGGACCATCTATTGGAACTAATGCAAGATTTCGCAGATGCCAAAAGGGAATACGATGTAGTAGCTGATGCTCTTGCAATGGTAAGACAAACAGGCTATGGAATTGCAGCACCTTCTTTAGCAGATATGAGTCTTGATGAGCCAGAAATCATTAGGCAAGGTGCTCGCTTTGGCGTAAGATTAAAAGCGATGGCCCCATCCATTCATATGATTAAGGTAGATGTTGAATCTGAATTTGCTCCGATTATTGGAACAGAAAAACAAAGCGAAGAGCTTGTACGCTACCTCATGCAAGATTTTGAAGATGATCCATTGTCAATCTGGAATTCAGATATATTTGGCAGAAGCTTAAGTTCATTAGTAAGGGAAGGCATTCAGGCTAAAATTGCGATGATGCCAGAAAATGCACGATATAAATTAAAAGAAACATTAGAAAGAATTATCAACGAAGGTTCTGGCGGGTTAATAGCAATAATTCTTTAATAAATGGCTTTGTTACCTCGTAAATTGAAGGGGAAAGATCTAGAGAGGGCAAAAGGTAGCAGAAGTCTTTGAAAATGCGAAAACAGCGCTCTTGGAGTGGAAATGTACTTTATAGTTATAAAAAGATGCTGAATGCGACGATATTCGGCATCTTTTCCATTTTTTAAGCCTTTTATTCTTGCTAACATAAAATTAATATGATAATCTTTTAAACAGAATTGCTGATAAATCCCTTATTTACCAGTAATTTTATACAGATTCTAACATTTCCATGTTTAGAAATCTTAAAAATTGTTCACAAATGTAATAGCACTTGCGGAACAAGACAAGATCTCTCTTTTTTGGGAGGAGGTGAATGGTATGAACAAAACTGAACTAATTAATTCTGTTGCTGAAACGGCTGAGCTTTCTAAAAAGGATGCTACTAAAGCTGTTGATGCTGTTTTCCAATCCATCCAAAATGCTTTGGCTAACGGTGATAAAGTAGCTTTAATCGGTTTTGGTAACTTTGAAGTGCGTGAGCGTGCTGCTCGTAAAGGACGCAATCCTCAAACTGGTCAAGAAATCGAAATCGCTGCAAGTAAAGTTCCAGCGTTCAAACCAGGTAAAGCGCTTAAAGATGCTGTTAAATAATTACATACATTCTTTAGCGTAACAAAAGGAACTGCCGAAAACAACGGCGGTTCCTTTTTATTTCTTTTATTATTTATGCTACTATGGGAATACAAAACATGTCTTGGTGCACTTAAGTAGGAGGAAGAAGAATGATAGAGGTAAATCGCTCGCAAATAGAAGAAGCGGTTAGAATGATACTAGAGGCGATTGGAGAAGACCCAAATAGGGAGGGGTTAATTGATACTCCAAAGCGCGTAGCCAAAATGTATGAAGAAGTTTTTTCTGGATTAGGAAAAAATCCTGAGGAGTATTTTGAAACAATTTTTGGAGAAGATCACGAGGAACTTGTACTTGTTAAAGATATCCCGTTTTTTTCTATGTGTGAACACCATTTAGTGCCTTTCTTTGGTAAAGCTCATGTGGCATATATCCCACAAAACGGAAAGGTGGCGGGTTTAAGTAAACTTGCACGAGCTGTTGAAACGGTAGCATCTCGACCACAACTTCAAGAAAGAATCACATCCACAATTGCAGATGTTATGATGAAAAAACTCGAACCACAGGGTGTAATGGTAATCTTAGAAGCAGAGCATATGTGTATGACAATGAGGGGTATTAAAAAGCCAGGTTCCAAAACAGTAACATCTGCAGTTAGAGGCATTCTAGCCACAGATGGTCAAGCACGAGCAGAAGTACTTTCCTTGATAAAAAATTGAAACTTTTTCATGAGGTGATGAAATGAGCAACGGTCGGGGACAATCTGATTTTATAATCATTAAAGCACTAGAAGATGGCGTTAACGTTATTGGTTTAACAAGAGGTTCGGATACTAGATTTCATCATGCAGAAAAGTTAGATGCCGGCGAAGTGATGGTTGCTCAGTTTACCGAACATACTTCAGCTATCAAAATTAGAGGGAATGCAGAAATTATGACTTCATTTGGTGAAATAGAGAGTGAACATAAAAGATAGATAATATGAAAACTTACACCCTAGAATCCCTCAAAATCGCCATTCAGTAATTCTATATGTTATAATTAAACTTGTATGTAATCCATGATATTTATTTGTAATAGAAACGAGGATTTTGTTATGGCGGTCTGTAATTTTGAACAGCAAGTGGATTCAATAAGAAGAAAGTTGCAGCAAATATGCTCTCATCAATTTTTATATAAACATATTGAACCGCCTGAGCTCGATGTAGATCAAATCCATCTCATGGCATACTCTTTACGTGATTCCAATTTATCTTCTGAAGAACGTGAAGTATACATAATAGCTACTATGCTAGCCAACTTGGCCTTAGAAACACATGAAAATGTATCAAATCGAAATATCTCAATGAAGGCGCGTCAGTTAAAAGTATTGGCCGGAGATTATTATAGTGGATTGTATTATAATCTTTTATCTGAATATCGAAATATAGAATTGATAAAATCTATTGCTTCAGCAATTAAAACGATAAATGAACATAAAATAAATCTCATCCAATTTAAGGGTGAAAATTTAAATTCTTATCTTCAAAGTGTAAAAAAAATAGAGTCGGGACTTTTGGAACAATTTTGTCACCATTTTCAAATACCTATCAAATATATTGAGTTCTTCTCTGAATTTCTATTTTTAAAAAGAGTAGGGAAGGAATTGAAATGGTTAGTTAATGGGAAATTCTCATTTTTTTTGGACGGAATAAAAAATATTCATATCCGGAACAGTAAAGAGCTTTCCTTAGAAGAGGAGAAAAAAATGTTAACGGATATTTTGAATGAATCCAGAGATAAGCTTGATTGCATGATGAAGGACTTAAATGTTCTTCCTTCAATCGTTCATTTGCGTATCAATGAATTGTCTGACACTTTAAACGGAGGTTGTTGAAAAAGATGCAATCAAAAGAGGAACGTGTACATAGTGTATTTGAAAAGATACATGATAATTATGATAAAATGAATTCGATTATCAGCTTTCAACAACATTTAAAGTGGCGGAAAGATACGATGAAAAAGATGAATGTCCCTAAAGGTGCACATGCTCTTGATTTATGTTGTGGCACTGGAGATTGGACCTTAGCGCTTGCACATGCCGTCGGAAGTGATGGTAAAGTTATTGGTTTAGACTTTAGTAAAAATATGTTGCAAGTTGCAAAACAAAAACAGGAAAGTGAGCAGTTACATCAAATAGAGTTGGTTCAAGGAAACGCAATGGAGCTTCCATTTGAAGATAATTCATTTGACTACGTCACAATAGGTTTCGGATTGCGTAATGTTCCTGATTACATGCAAGTCTTAAAAGAAATGAATAGAGTTTTGAAACCAGGTGGAATGGCTGTTTGCCTGGAAACTTCTCAACCAACTATCCCCGTTTATAAACAAATTTATTATTTATATTTCCGCTATGTCATGCCGTTATTCGGAAAAATTTTTGCTAAAAGTTTTAAAGAATATTCATGGCTTCAAGAATCAGCCCGGGATTTTCCAGGAATGGAACAATTAGCGCAAATGTTCTGGAGAGCAGGATTTGTTGATGTAATTTACAAATCTTTTAACGGTGGTGTTGCAGCAGCTCATATTGGAAAGAAAAAGAAATAAAGCCTAGGTGGAAAAAGAAATGAAACTAACATTACTAAATTCGACCTTAAAAGCTGACTTCGATATTATCGAAAAAGAGATGGAATTAGCAATCCAATCTGATATGGAGCTACTTCGAAATGCGTCAGTTCAGCTACTTAAAGCAGGGGGAAAGAGAATCCGTCCTGTTTTTGTCCTACTATCAGCCAAATTTGGTAGTTATAATATACATACAATTAAAAATACTGCCGTTGCCTTAGAACTCATACATATGGCTTCTCTTGTCCATGATGATGTAATTGATGACGCACAGCTTAGAAGGGGCCAACCAACAATTAATCATTTATGGAATGATCGTATTGCTATGTACACAGGCGACTATATTTTGGCACGTTCACTTGAATACATGACTAATATTCAAAACGCATTGGCACATCAAATTCTATCCAATGCGATTATAGAAGTTTGTATGGGCGAAATTGACCAGATAAAAGATAAATATCGTTTTAATCAAAATATAAAAGATTATTTAAGGCGAATTAAACGCAAAACCGCATTACTTATCGCAGTAAGTTGCGAACTTGGGGCAGTATCTGCTGGTGCTGATGAGAGGACCCACCGAAAATTATATAAATTCGGTTACTTTGTTGGCATGTCATATCAAATAATTGACGATATACTAGATTTTACCGGATCGGAAAAAGAACTAGGTAAACCAGCAGGAGAGGATTTAAGGCAAGGAAACATTACATTACCAGTCCTATATGCCTTAAGAAATGAAAAGCTAAGACCTAGTATATTGAAAGTTAACGAGCACACTTCAAAAGAAGATATGATTGACATTATTTCAGTTATTAAAAATTCAGGCGCAATTGAACAAGCATACTCAGTGAGCAGAATGTATCTAAAAAAAGCAATAAACGTTTTAGACGATTTACCACCTATAAAAGCAAAGAAAATCCTTCGCGATATTGCTCTTTACATCGGAAAACGGAAGTATTAAATGAAATCAAGAATGAAACACTATAATTTTTATCAATAGCACATTTAAGTAGAAAGTAAATTTCTATGTATTCTCTCATCTAATTGAAGAAACATGATGATTAATTGCTTGTCAATTTGCTATCGTTGGAGAACAATGGTATTATTTTCATGGGATTTCGAACTTTTTCCCGAGATAATTGCAGGAGTGATAACTATGGAAAAGACTTTTCTAATGGTAAAACCAGATGGTGTACAAAGAGGATTAATTGGCGAAATCGTGTCACGCTTCGAAAAGAAAGGCTTCCAACTTGTTGGTGCAAAATTAATGACCATTTCGAAAGAACTTGCCGAACAACATTATGGAGAACATAAAGAGCGTCCATTTTTCGGTGATTTAGTCGAATTCATCACATCTGGACCAGTTTTTGCAATGGTTTGGCAAGGTGAAAATGTTATACATACAGCGCGTCAAATGATGGGTTCAACAAATCCGAAAGATGCTGTACAAGGAACGATTCGTGGAGATTTTGGCTTAACAGTAGGGAAAAACATCATTCACGGTTCTGATTCAACTGAAAGTGCTGAAAGAGAAGTATCTTTGTTTTTTAAGGAAGAAGAGCTTGAAGAATATTCTAAGCTAATCAACAGCTGGATATATTAACATATATTAAAGGCCACCGGGATCAATCCTAGGTGGTCTTTCTATCTTAATTAATTTACATAAATACGGTATAATCATTATGAGTATATAGAGAAAGTAGTGGGGGGTTCATGGATCAGGATTATCATCATTTTATTTTACAAATCAAACAAAAAACGGGGATAGACCTATCCTTATATAAAGAAGCACAAATGAAAAGAAGGCTTACATCTCTCTATCAAAAAAAAGGATATTCTTCTTTTAAAGATTTCTATGCAGGTATTTTATCAGAACCTCAAAATATGAACGATTTTCTGGATAAAATGACTATTAATGTTACTGAATTTTTTCGTAATAGAGCTCGGTGGGAAGTATTGGAAAATAAAATCTTACCGCGATTAATGTCGAATAAAAAGAAACTGAAAATATGGAGCGCTGCATCTTCTACAGGCGAGGAACCTTATACAATTTCAATGATATTATCAAAATATATATCAATGGAACATATTTCTATATTGGCGACTGATATTGATGAGCAAGCACTGGCTGCTGCAAAAGCAGGGATTTATTCTGAACGATCGCTTGCGGAAATTCCCTCTACCATGTTAACTAAATTTTTTAAAAAGGAAGGCAACTCTTATATAATAGACGATGTCATAAAAAAGACGGTCGATTTTCGAAAATTAAATTTGTTAGGGGATGCATTTTACAAAGATTTTGATTTAATCATTTGCAGAAATGTATTAATCTATTTTACAGAAGAAGCAAAAGATAATCTGTATAAAAAATTCTCAAAATCTTTAGCCGATGATGGAGTCCTATTTGTAGGGAGTACAGAGCAAATATTTAATCCAGGGAAGTATGATTTAGAAGTCGAGGACACTTTTTTTTATCGTAAAGTCAAATCATAGGGGGAAAACTATTGAAAATCGATATTCAAACATCATCAAAATCTTATTCTGTATATATAGGAAACGATTGTTTGCATTCCTTGACAACACATTTGGAGTCAACACGCTATACTAAACTTCTTATTATTACAGATGAAACTGTCGGTGAGATGCATTTAGGGGAATTAATAACAGCTATTCCACAATCGTATAAGACTGAGACTTATTCATACATTGTTCCTTCTGGAGAAAACGCAAAACAATTCTCAATATACGAAGCAAGTTTGTCATTTGCTTTAGAAAAAGGTCTGGACCGTAAATCGTGTATTATAGCTTTTGGTGGAGGAGCGGTTGGTGATTTGGCAGGATTCGTTTCTGCGACTTATATGAGAGGAATTCCCTTCATTCAAGTTCCTACTACAATATTAGCACATGATAGTGCTGTTGGAGGAAAAACAGGCATAAATCATCCACTCGGAAAGAATATGATTGGTTCATTTCATCAACCAGAAGCGGTCATTTATTACACAGAATTTCTTAAAACTTTACCCGAAAAAGAAATCCGTTCTGGTTTTGCAGAAGCTGTAAAACATGCATTAATTGCTGATGCTTCATTACTTGAATTTATAATGTCTAATGTAACAGATTTACGTTCAATTAAAGATGAACATCTTAATTATATTTTACAAAGAGGGATTGAAATAAAGGCTAATATCGTTTCTCAAGACGAAAGAGAAACCGGAGTGCGTGCATTCTTAAATTTTGGCCATACGTTAGGCCATGTCATAGAGTCTTCTGCAGGTTATGGAAAAGTATCCCATGGAGAAGCGGTTATGACTGGTATGGTTTATGCCTTGTATCTAAGTAAGGAAATGATAAATTTAGAATTTAATATTACTGAATTCGAGTTATTCGTTAAAAATCTTGGATATAGTCTAGAAATTCCAGAGAGATTTGAGTTTGACAATGCCTTTGCTAGTATGACAAGAGATAAAAAATCATACTCTAATCAACCTAGATTTGTGCTTTTAGAAAAAATCGGCACTCCTATTGTAAAAGAACTTGATAAGGAAAGATTGGAAAAGGTCTTTTCAGCCTTTCTCTCATCTACTAAATTAGAGAAAATATATAATTAAAAAGAAATATTTCATGTTTCCTACCTTTTTTACATAGATTGGTTTAAAAGGATTTTGAAAGGTAGGAAACTATGAACTATATTATTGAAAACGCATTATCATTAGAAGACGGGCAATGGATGAAGGTATCGATGCTAGTTAGAAATCAGGAAATTCGTTATTTTGGATCAAAAAGCTTAAACCATTCATTAATTAAAATGGATGCTCGTTCTTTTATCATTATGCCTTCTTTTATATATTTTGCTCCAGATACACCCGATCTACCATTTAAAGACTTTAAAGTGTATTTTTCCGATCATTTTGTTAAGAAAGGATGCGGAACAATTATTACTAATTTCCGAATCTCTCGTCTTAACGATTTTGAAAAGATGCTTAAACTTAGACGAAAGACGCTTCTTAACAGCCCTATTGATTTTTTACTTGGAGTTACAGTTCCAGCGAGCATGTTAAACACTTCGCTCATTATTAAATGTAAGACTGAAAAAATACCAATTATATTCGTAGAAATAAGCCGTATCAAAGAACTGGAAAGTATTCCATGGGGATGGATCAAAGATGCGTCTTTTCCATATAACCCCATTTTTATTCCTACTTTCCCTACATCCGTGAAGGCTTTTCGACAAAAATTGCTAATGAAAAAATGGAGTAGTATTCTTCTAAATGAAAAAATTCCTCATCTCTCTCAACCACTGCAACTAGAGCAACCGCTAAGCACGGAAATAATTAAAAAAATAGGTTTGTACCCTAAAAAAGGGATTTTGAAAGTGGGCGGCGAAATAAGTTATAATCTATATTTAAAATCTAATGTTGAGGGCAGCTATAAAGAAACTGACTATCAAAGTAACCCTTCTATCTGTGTTCAAAAAGGTAAATTTGTAAGTATTGATGGAAGTTCAATATTTAGGCCTGGATATGGTGATGAGATTAGAATAAACAAAACATCTTTATTTGTTTGAAGATATGGTTAATATTATCAGAAATGATGTATTGTCTATGACCTTTTATCTTTTGTTCTCATTGGTCTAGGAAATAAAGTTAGTTACAAAAGAAAGGATTTTGGTAATGAACAACGCTGAACTAATGATTAAGTACATCGAAGAACAAAATCTTTCGAAAGCGGAAAAACAATTTAAGAAAGTTAAGATTAGTGGTACAGATGATGAAAAGTACATGCTCGCATTAAGTTTGACACAGTACGGATTTTTAGAAGAAGCAAGGGAATTATTTGAAATTTTACTCCATATTTACCCTGATGAAGGAGAATTAAAATTAAATCTGGCCGAGCTTTTGGTTGAAATGGGACAAGATGATGATGCATTTCAATATTTAGAAACCATATCAAAAGATGATCCTAATTACCCTGCTGCATTACTCGTCGAAGCTGATTTATACGAGATGCAAGGTTTATTTGAAGTAAGTGAAAATAAATTGCTTAAAGCTAAAGAGCTTATACCTAATGAACCAGTTATTGACTATGCTCTTGGAGAACTTTATATGACTCAAGGCCGATTTCTTGAAGCTGCGAGATCTTTTAGTTTTTTACTTCAGGGTAATGATAAAGAAATTGAAGGAATAGACATAAATAGTAGGATGGCAGAGGCTTTAAGTGCTGGTGGAGCATTTGAAGAAGCTTTGACATATTATAAGAAGTCACTTAAAAATAAAAAGGATATTGATCAATTATTTGCTTACGGATTAACTGCTTATCAATCAAGTCAATACAACGTGGCAATTAAAGCTTTTAAAGAATTACTAGAAATAGACCCACATTATCATTCTTTATACTTATATTTGGCGCGTAGTCTTGAACATGAAGAAAAAATGGACGAGGCACTAGAGATAGCTGAGGCGGGGCTAAAGGAAGACGAATATAATAAAGATTTACATTTTTTTGCAGGTAAACTTGCCCTAAAAATAGGGCAAGAAAATAACGCGGAACAATTTTTCAGACAAGCGTTAGTTTTAGACCCGGAATATACCGAGGCAGCCATTTCTTTAAATAGGCTTTTAATTCGTCAAGAACGTTACGAAGCTGTTTTGGAAATTACAGAAATGTTTTTTGAGGGAGGAGACGCTGATCCTCAATTTCATTGGGATGCGGCAATTAGTTTTCAACACTTAGAGCAATATCAAGAGGCATTAAATGAATATGAGCTAGCATATAATGATTTTAAAAATAATCAAGACTTTTTAGTTGATTATGGATATTTCTTAATGGAAGAAGGAAATGGAAGGGCAGCATCAGATATTTTTAAAATGCTTGTTGAGAAAGATCCTGCTAATGTGGAATGGGTATCTTTATTAGAAAGACTTGAAGAATATTGAATGATTATTTTGCAGAGGAGGGAAATACAATGGCAACCCCTGTTTCTGTCAACGAGAAAAAAGAGTTTATTCGCTGGTTTCTAAATCGTTATCAATTAAAAAGAAGGGAATCAGTATGGATACTCAACTATTTAATGAGTCACGATCAACTTATGGAGAAGGTGCATTTTGTAGAAGATGCCCAATGTTGTCCTAGAGGCCTAATAATGTCTACACATTGTACGAGAGAAGTTCCATTCAGATTTTATAAAGAAAATATTATGACCACCGATGCAGAAAAATCTTTTCATGATATTAGACTTAACCGTGATGAGGATATATATATACAAATTAATTTTAGGTCATCAAATTTATCTCATCAGTATGCAGCTGTTCTAGAGGAAAATCCGTTTGTAAAGAATAAAGTGTATTTAAATGAAAAAGATAAAATGTATGCAGAGAAATTATTAGAAGAAAGCATTAAAATGTTTCATGAAGACAAATTGTTAAAGGCGATTGATCAAGCACTTGAAAAAAGAGATAATGAAGCCTTTACTAAACTAGCAAAGCAATTAAATGAATTACGCAAAACTTAATTCCTCCCACACTAAGATAAGGGAGGATTTTTTCTGTTTAAAAAGTCATTTTTTATACGTTTTTTAAAGATGAATGATAGAATACGAAATAGAACATATTAGTTAAAGAGGTGTACATTTTGAATTGGAACTCAAAGGATGTCCAAATTTTCAGCACGGAGAGAGAATATATTGATACAGCTGTTATTCCATTGATGCCAGTTGCTCTCGGTGAAGGTATTAAACGTGCAGCAGAACAAGGTGAATTTATTCAACTTTTAAGCTTGCATTTAGAAAGGCAGTTTAAGGGAAGAACTCTAATATTGCCTCCTTTTACATATATGAAGGAGCCTAAAGAAGAGATGGAAGAACTTGGAGCTTGGGCAAAGAATGCCGAAGAAGTGGGATTTTCTTATGTGTTTTACTTAACTTCAGACCCTAAGTGGCAGTCAATTAAGGATGATTGTAAGGGAACCTTAATTTATATTCCATCAATTCCACTCGAACATATGGATGATCAATATAAACATAGTATTATGGAAAAGCAGCTTAAATCTTTGATTGATGATATTGTCCAGGCATGGCAAGCAAGAAATGATTAACTAATTCGCCACATAGTTGACAATGTTTAGCTTTCAATATTATTGACCAAGGCGAGTTATTGATATATCATAATTATGTCCTAGTTTGTATAATGTGCATAAATTGTCCGATGGACTTACCTTACTGACAGAGGGGGGAAAAGGATGAGCAAAAATCCTGTAACAAGACGTCAATTTTTAAGCTACACACTCACTGGAGTAGGTGGGTTTATGGCTGCTGGAATGTTGATGCCAATGCTTCGTTTTGCTGTAGATCCTGTTTTGAAGGCTCATGCAGCTGGTGAATTTAAAATGACGGATAAGAAAATTGCTGATATTACAGCAGATCCAGTCCGCGTCGATTTTAAATACGAACAACAAGATGCATGGTACACTTCTGAAGTAACACAAACAGCTTGGGTATACAAAAACGATGATGGAGAGATTGTAGCTTTATCACCAGTTTGTAAACATTTAGGCTGTACAGTAGCTTGGGAAGGAAGCGAAAAACATCCAGATATGTTCTTTTGTCCTTGCCATATGGGTCTATATCATAAGAATGGCGAAAACGTACCAGGTACTCCGCCAAGGGGACCATTGGATGCTTATCCAACGCAAGAAAAAGACGGCTTTTTAATGTTAGGTTCACCTGGAACAAATCCATTCGTAAGGAAGTAAAGGAGGTTTAAATCTTGCTTAACAAAATGTACGACTGGATTGACGAGCGTATGGATATTACTCCTATATGGAGAGACATTGCAGACCATGAAGTGCCTGAGCATGTTAACCCTGCTCATCACTTTTCAGCGTTTGTATACTGTTTTGGCGGATTAACATTTTTTATTACTGTTATCCAAATACTTTCGGGTATGTTTTTAACGATGTATTATGTACCTGATATTAAAAACGCTTGGGAATCCGTATATTATCTGCAAAATCAAGTTGCTTTCGGACAAATTGTCCGTGGTATGCACCATTGGGGTGCGAGTCTAGTAATCGTTATGATGTTTTTACATACACTTCGTGTGTTCTTCCAAGGAGCATATAAGAAGCCTCGTGAGCTTAACTGGATTGTTGGGGTACTTATCTTTTTTGTCATGCTCGCTCTAGGGCTAACTGGTTATCTACTTCCTTGGGATATGAAAGCATTATTTGCAACAAAAGTTACACTTGAAATTGTTGAATCTGTTCCGCTCATTGGTGTTTATGCGAAAACATTAATAGCTGGGGATCCGACGATTGTAGGAGCACAAACATTAACTCGTTTCTTTGCAATCCATGTATTCTTCTTGCCAGCCGCATTGTTGGCATTAATGGGTGCTCACTTTGTTATGATCCGGAGACAAGGAATTTCTGGACCGTTGTAAAATTAGTTTACTCATGAAGGAGGGGACACAATGCATCGTGGAAAAGGAATGAAATTCGTCGGCGATTCACGCGTTTCCGCTGAACGCAAACCGAATATTCCAAAAGATTATTCCGAATATCCCGGAAAAACAGAAGCATTTTGGCCTGACTTTCTTTTAAAAGAATGGCTTGTCGGTGCTGTTTTCTTAATTGGTTTTTTATGTTTAACTGTCGCACATCCAAGTCCGCTTGAACGTATTGCGGATCCTACTGATACTGGATATATTCCATTACCAGATTGGTATTTCTTATTCTTATATCAATTATTGAAATACACATATGCTTCTGGACCTTATAATATTCTTGGAACAGTTGTTATTCCTGGACTTGCATTCGGTGGATTAATGCTCGCACCTTTTATTGATCGTGGCCCTGAGCGTCGTCCATCTAAGCGTCCATTTGCAACAGGCTTTATGCTTCTTGCATTTGCAGCAATTTTCTATTTAACTTGGCAAGCTGTTGATATGCACGATTGGGCAGCTGCAGAACAACAAGGTAAAATAACTAAAACAGTTGAAGTTGATAAAGAAGCAGAAGGATATCAAATCTATCAAGCGAGCTGTATAGGTTGTCACGGTGAAAATCTTGAAGGTAAATCCGGAGTAGGTCCTGCTTTAGTAGGTTCCGGACATACAGCTGATGAAGTTAAAGATATCGCCCGCAATGGTTTCAAAAATATGCCTGCAGGTATTTTCAAAGGTACAGATGAAGAATTGGATAAGCTTGCAGACTATGTTGCAGACGTTGCAAAAAAATAATAAATTCTACTCAAGCCGGCAATTTGCCGGCTTTTTCCACATTATACGGAAGGCAGAGTGCGATGAGTTTAATCTATACATATTTGGCGGACCGCCGGTTTTTATTGCTTTTGCTATTCATTAATATAGTAGGAACTTTATACGGCTATTATTGGTATGAGAGCCAATTAGTCGTGACTCCTACCATTTTTATTCCATTTGTACCTGATAGTCCAACAGCAAGTTTATTTTTCGTGTTTGTGGTTGCGGCATTTTTGTTAAGAACAAATTGGCCACTATTTGAAGCATTAGCGATCATTACATTATTTAAATATGGTATTTGGGCTGTTGTAATGAATTTCTTATCACTTGCAGTCATTGGCGACATAGGCTGGCAAGGATATATGTTGATAGGCTCACATGCAGCTATGGCGATTCAAGGCATTTTATATGCCCCATTTTATAAAATGAAATTATGGCATGTTCTTGTTGCTGCAGCTTGGACCTTGCACAATGATGTAATAGATTATGTATTTATGCAATATCCTAAATATCCAGGTCTAGAGATTTATATTAAAGAAATAGGATACTTTACTTTTTGGCTAAGTGTTATTGGTATAGCAATTGCAATGTATTATGCGCGAAGATTTAAACATGGAAATCAACTCCAGTTATATTGACCTAGAAATATGAAATTGGTAGGTCTATTCTTGTCCTATCTCACATACATTTTATCAGTAGTATGGGGAGGGACAAGTATGAGGGGAAAATCAATCATCCTTCTATTGCTTTGCATATTTTTTTCTGGGTTTTCTGTACAAGCAGAATCAAAATCCTCTATGACTGAGTTAGATCAGCTTGCCGATGAAGCTTTAAAGTTAACAAGATTTGGTCGTCTAGAAGAAGCAAAAAATATAATGGAAAGATTTGCAGAATTATTTTCGGAAAAAGGGGTAACGGAACGTCAATTTACTATGGATGAACTTAGGATTGTAACTGCAGCTCATCATGACGCTTTGAAAGCTTTAACCAGCTCCGACATAAATACTAATGAGAGAGTAAAGAAAGTAACAGCATTCCGTCTAGCATCTGATGCTATTATTTCAGAGTATCAGCCATTATGGTCTCAAATGGAAAGACCGATAATGAATGCCTTTGCAGATGTAAAAAATGCAGCATTAGAAGGGGATGAAAATCTATATAATAGCCATCTAAATGAATTTTTATCAACGTATTCCGTTATTCAACCAAGTATAAAAATTGATATTCCAATTGGGAAAGTGCAAATGCTTGATTCTAAAATTGCTTATATAGATCAATATCGGAGCACGTTTTCTGAACAAAAATGGATGAAGGAACTGGAAGGCTTAGAAACGGATTTGAAAAATTTATTTACGGATATTAATAAAGATGACACAGATCCTTCAATTTGGTGGGTGATGTTCATGACTGGTGGCATTATCGTTTCAACCTTGTCATACGTAAGTTGGCGAAAGTATCGAGGACAAAAGCTTCAGCAGCAGAAACGAAAAGATCTAAATGATTGACCAAAGACCTACCATCAAATAAAATAGAAGGTAAACAACTAGAAATGGGGGTTTATAATGGGAGGATATTTAATTTATTTGGCGATCATTATCATTATCCCGATTTGGGCTCAAATGAAAGTGAAAAGCGCATACACAAAATATTCAAAGATCCCAACTTCTGCAGGTATGAGTGGGGCGGAAGTTGCTCGTAGGATATTAGACGAAAACGGATTAGAAAATGTAGCTGTTAAAGAGACGCAAGGGGTTTTAAGTGACCATTACAATCCAATGAATAAAACTGTATATCTTTCTTCATCCAATTATCACCATCATTCAGTGGCTGGAGCAGCCGTTGCAGCTCACGAAGTTGGTCATGCTATTCAAGATAAAGAAGGATATGCTGCATTACGTTTCCGTCATGCATTAGTTCCAGTCGTCAATATAACTTCAAAATTTGCTTGGATCTTCATTATGATAGGAATTCTTGTAACAGCGCTGCCTAACTTTTTATTAATTGGTATTATTTTAATGGCAGCGGGAGTAATATTCCAAATGGTTACATTACCAGTTGAGTTTAATGCATCCTCAAGGGCGATGGACCAAATTGTTTCACTTGGTCTTATCAGCAATGCGGAAGAGCGGGATGCAAGAAAAGTATTAAATGCAGCTGCCATGACATATGTCGCTGCCGCAGCGGTTGCAGTCCTAGAATTGATAAGGTTAATATTGATTTTTACTAACATTACTAGAAATGATTAATGAATGTATAACCCGGTCATTTACCGGGTTATATTTATTTTTTGCAAAATTTACAGAAAAAAAGTAAAATAGCTAAAAACATTAAAGAGGGACGTATGGATGACAAATATAGAATTTAATTCTCATTTTCGTAAACAAAATAAAGATGTTGCAAGGCTCCTTATTAAATGCCCTGATCAGCCAGGTATTGTATCTGCAGTTTCAACTTTTCTTATGAATTATGGAGCTAACATAATTGAATCCAGTCAGTATTCCGCAAATCCCGAAGGTGGAAATTTTTTTATAAGAATGGAGTTTAGTTGCCCAGATTTACATACTAGACGAAGTGATATTGAGCAATCTTTTCAAGAAATATCTACAAAATTTAATATGGATTATGAATTTAAATATGTAAGTGACATTAAGAAAACAGCTATTTTTGTTTCAAAGGAACTGCATTGTTTAATGGAGCTTCTATGGGAGTGGCAAAATGGAGATTTAATAATGGATATTGGCTGTATCATAAGCAATTCCGAGAATGCTGAGCAATTAGCCAAATCTTTAAATATACCATTTTATTACATTCCGGCTAATAAGGATATTCGTATGCAAGTAGAAGAAAAACAAATGAGGATATTGAAAGAACATGATATTGAACTCATTATTCTAGCCCGGTATATGCAAATTTTGACTCCTAATTTTGTTTCACATTATCCAAATCAAATTATTAATATTCACCATTCCTTTTTGCCAGCTTTTATTGGTG
Source organism: Lederbergia wuyishanensis (assembly GCF_022900255.1). GTDB lineage: Bacteria > Bacillota > Bacilli > Bacillales > Bacillaceae_C > Lederbergia > Lederbergia wuyishanensis. The sequence goes on along the minus strand of NZ_JALIRM010000001.1, from coordinate 867,229 downwards.
CTAGACCTTACGAGCGAGCATATGAGCGTGGTGTAAAATTAATTGGCGCAACCTCACATTATGTAACGAATGATCTTGACGAAGGGCCAATTATTGAACAAGGCGTTGAAAGAGTCAGTCACCACGATAAAGTGGATGACTTAAAAAGAATTGGAAGAAATATTGAAAGAAGCGTATTAGCACGCGGAGTAAAATGGCATCTACAAGACCGTGTCATTGTAGATGGAAATAAAACAATCGTTTTCTAGTAAAATTTTTCAGATAGCTAAATATTATTGTCTTTTTAACTTGTTGTTGAAGTGAAAGATCCCCTGAGGAAAAAAGTTTAAAGCGAGCTCTTCTGATAATAAGGGTGGAGTCGACTATTATTTTCTCACCTACACTGAGATAAAAGAAACACGATGATGTACAAGCGACTGTTGACTTATTGCAGGTGAGGTGGGAAAGGCTCGTTCGCTAGACGCTAGTAGCCGAAGCTAGCCACGCGTTAAGCGCCGAAGTGGCTAACGAACTGCCCTTGGAAAAAAACACAAGTTTAGTAGTGCTAAAACAAGTAAAGGCCTTTTCACAAACATATTTGGTGGTAAGGAGATTTATACGTCATAGGGTCTTTTATTTTCGTCTAGTGTAAAGCCTTCACCCATTACATCATGGACGACTGTAACAGAGACAAATGCATGAGGATCAATGGCATTTACGATTCTTTTTAAATTAACAATTTCGTTCTTCGCTACAACACAATATAAAACTTCTTTATTTTGTTTAGTAAAGGATCCATAGCCACGCAATACCGTGACACCTCTACCCATTTGCATTAAAATTTCGTCGGCTATTTTTTCATGCTGCAATTCGGATATTATCATTGCCCCTCTTGCGGCATATGATCCTTCCTGCATGAAATCAATGACTCTTGCACCTACAAAAACAGCTACGAGAGTATACATAGCTTGTACATGATTTAAATACGTCAAAAGGGACGCAGTGATGACAATTGCATCAAACATAAACATTGTTCTACCCATACTAAATCCTTTATATTTAAGAAATAAACGAGCGATAATATCAACTCCACCTGTGGTCCCTCCGTATCGAAACGTGATGCCAAGACCTATGCCGATAAATACTCCTGCAAATAAAGCGGCTAGAAATAGATCGCCGTTTAAAGGAATGCTAATTTGATATTTTTGAAAAATAAACAAGAATAAAGAAACTGATAACGTTCCAATAATTGTATAGATGAAAGATTTGCTTCCAAGTAGCTTCCATCCAACAAAAAATAGGGGTACATTCAATATAAGGTTGGAAATAGAAGGATCGATATTAAAAACAAAATAAAGCAATAAGGTAATACCTGTAAATCCACCTTCTGCTAAATTATTTTGCATATTAAAGTGAACGATACCAAATGAAAAAATGGCTGCACCTAGTAGGATGAAGAAGATATTTTTAAACTTTATTCCGCCGAGCACATTATCGCCTCCGAATATCAAGAATTGAATTTATAATATAGGTATAGAAGCTAATTCATTATAACCAATCTTTGACAAAGTGTACAAAAATACTACACTAAAGCGTTATTATTTGAATATAAAAAAAGTATTAGCTAACATAATGGTGAAAGGTGATACATTATGACTAAAAAGAAGACTATACAACAAATCCAAGAAGAAGTAGACACATACATTAGTCAGTTTAAAGAGGGTTACTTTAGTCCACTTGCAATGCTTGCTAGGCTGACTGAAGAGCTAGGAGAATTAGCTAGAGAACTCAATCATCATTATGGGGAAAAACCAAAAAAGTCAACAGAAGAAGAAAAAGCGATTGAGGAAGAAATGGGAGATTTACTTTTCGTGTTAGTTTGCTTGGCAAATTCATTAAATATCGACTTACAATCAGCTCACGATATAGTGATGAATAAATTTAATACTCGAGATAAAGACAGATGGACAAGAAAAAGTGAGGGTGAATAAAATGGCGAATCCTATAAAAATAGTAGTGGCGGGACCGCGTGGAAGAATGGGGAGAGAGGCAGTAAATTTAGTAAAAGAGACTCCTGAATTTGAATTGGTAGCGGTACTAGACCGTAGATTTGATGGAATGCGTCTCTCAGAAATAGACGGTTTTTCAAATCTTGATGTAAGAATATACACAGATGTGGAAGAATGCTTTCAAAATGTCGATGCAGATGTTTTAATTGACTTGACTGTACCTGAAACTGGCTATGTACATACTAAAACTGCATTATTACATGGTGTACGCCCTGTAGTTGGGACAACAGGATTTACGGAAGAAGAAATATCTGAATTAAGAAAATTGGCGGAAGAAAGAGATATCGGGTGTATTATCGCTCCAAATTTCGCAGTCGGCGCAATATTAATGATGAAATTTTCTCAAATGGCAGCTAAATACTTCAAAAATGTTGAAATAATTGAACTCCACCATGATCAAAAGCTTGATGCACCATCAGGTACTGCTTTGAAAACGGCTAAAATGATTTCGGTGAATCGAGAAAAAAAGAAACAAGGTCATCCAAATGAAAAAGAAACAATTTCAGGTGCAAGAGGTGCTAACTACGATGGGATGCATATCCATAGTGTGAGATTACCAGGACTTGTTGCACATCAACAAGTAATATTTGGTGCACCAGGGGAAACGTTGACAATTCGTCACGATTCGTATAATCGTTCTTCTTTTATGACAGGAGTAAAAATGTCAGTTGAAACGGTAATGAACTTGAATACACTTGTTTACGGATTAGAGCATATTTTAGAATAATGCATATGAAGACTGTTTTCGTAATGAATATTGTCTTTAAAAAGGCTTTGTTAAATGCAACTTGTTGAATTGAGTAGTCGGAGTGAAAATCAACATACAAGGCAAAAAGCTTTTAACAAAGAACATGAGACATATTCATTTGAAAACAGTCTTTAATGTGAATTGTATTAATTATTAAGGGGCGGCTTTTATGAAACAAGGAGTAGACATTCTAGCTTTTGGAGCACATGCAGATGATGTAGAAATTGGTATGGCAGGTTCATTAGCAAAATGGGCTGAAGAAGGAAAGAAAATTATTATTTGTGATTTAACCGAAGCGGAATTATCATCTAATGGTAATGTGGAATCAAGAAGAAAAGAAGCTAAAACAGCTGCAGACATACTTGGGGCTTTTGATCGTGTGAATCTTCATTTACCTGATCGAGGATTATTTATAACGGATAATCATATTAGAAAAGTTGCAAATGTTATTAGGAAATACAAGCCTAAAGTAATTTTCGCGCCTTATCATAATGACCGTCACCCTGATCATGGAAATTGCTTTCGTCTCGTGGAAGAAGCTTTTTTTTCTGCGGGAATAAGAAAGTATGAAGTGGAGGACAATTTTCCACCTCATAAGGCGTTATCTTTATTTCAATACATGATTAATGGATTTTCCCAACCTCATTTTGTAATTGACATAACTGACTTTATAGATAAAAAAGTGGAAGTGTTACTGGCATATAATTCGCAATTTTTTGTTCCCGAAGGTGGGGTACCAACACCTTTAACAGAGGGATATATCGAAAGCGTAAAAGCGAGAGATAAACTGTTTGGGAAAGAAGTTGGGGTATTCTATGCAGAAGGTTTCCTTTCTAGTAAACCTTTATTGCTAAATAAAAATTTGTTTGGAGAAGGCTTATGAAATTAAAAATAGGAATTACATGTTATCCTACTGTTGGAGGTTCTGGAGTAATAGCAACAGAGCTCGGTAAAATGTTAGCTGAAAAGGGACATCAAATTCATTTTATAACGTCCAATATTCCTTTTCGATTAGATGTATTGCATCATAATATATTTTTTCATCAAGTTTGTGTGAATCAATACTCTGTTTTTCAATATCCTCCATACGACATTGCTTTAGCAAGTAAAATGGCTGAGGTTATTAAACGTGAACAACTTGATATTTTACATGTTCATTATGCGATTCCTCATGCCGTTTGTGCCATTTTGGCTAAGCAAATGGCAGGAACGAATGTGAAAATTGTAACTACTTTACACGGAACTGACATAACTGTTTTAGGTTATGACGAGACTCTTGCGGAAGCAATTAAATTTGGTATTGAAAAATCCGATTCAGTTACTGCAGTTTCACATGCATTAAAATTGCAAACAAATGAAGTCGTTGCTGCTGATAAAGAAATTAACGTCATTCATAATTTTATTGACGAAAGAATTTATAAAAAAGTGGACGCAAATCATCTTAAAGAGGCATATGGCATAAAGAATGACGAAAAAGTCATTATTCATGTTTCCAATTTCCGAAAGGTGAAAAGAGTAAGTGATGTAGTTGCCTCTTTTGCCAAAATAGCTGCTGTAATTCCCACCAAGCTACTTCTAGTTGGAGATGGACCAGAAATGACAAAGCTTTGTAAGCTTGTAAAGAAATTAGGAGTCGAAGATAAAGTACTATTTTTAGGTAGACAAGATCATTTAGAAGAGCTTTATTCCATTAGTGATTTAATGTTATTGCTATCAGAAAAAGAAAGCTTTGGGCTTGTTGCATTAGAAGCAATGGCCTGTGGTGTTCCTTGTATAGGGACAAATATTGGCGGTATTCCGGAAGTGATTTCTGACGGGTATAACGGATTTGTTTGTAAATTAGGAGATTTGGATGAAATTAGTAAGAAAGCAATTAGTCTTTTGCAAAATGAGTCATTGCTTCAAGAATTTTCATATCAAGCGTCCCAAACTCCTATAGATCGTTTTCAATCAAATTTGATTGTAGAGAAATATGAAAAGCTCTATGAATCTTTAATGCAAAGTGTTGGACAAGGATGGTAGCCATGAACCAAACGTTTCTTGCCGCAACTCCGGTACTTGAAAAAATTGAAAAAGCAGGATTTGAAGCCTATTTTGTCGGAGGTGCTGTAAGAGATTATCTTCTAAATAGGGAGATTCATGATGTAGACATTGCTACGTCGGCTACACCTCATGAAATAAAAAATATTTTTCCATCAACTGTAGACGTCGGAATAGAACATGGGACCATTCTTGTCTTGTTTAAAGGACAAGGTTTCGAAGTAACAACTTTTAGATCGGAATCAAATTATGAAGATTTTCGAAGACCTGCTTCCGTTACATTTATTAGATCACTTGAAGAAGATTTAAGACGTAGAGATTTTACAATGAATGCTATTGCTATGGATAGAGAGGGACGATTAATCGATCCTTTTAACGGAAAAAATGCCATCGATTATCAAATAATTGAAACAGTTGGAGAGGCATCTGAGAGATTTAAAGAAGATGCTCTGCGCGTAATGAGGGCAATCAGGTTTGTAAGTCAATTAGGGTTCAGCTTGGATAGAAACACCGAAAGAGAAATGGCAAACTCAGCTCATCTGCTCAAACATATTTCAATTGAAAGAATTACGGCAGAAATGACAAAACTGCTTAGTGGTACTTATAGAGAAAAAGCATTATCTATAGCAATAGAAACAAATCTATATTCCTATTGGCCAAGTTTATTTAATCAAAAAAACATTCTTCAATCTATTTTGTCATTTCCAACAAAGCAATTAACAGAAATAGAAATATGGATTCTCTGCACATTTTTGTTCAATCATTCTAACTCAAATGAATTATTAAAAGGATGGAAGCTACCAAGTAAAAAAATTCAGTTCATATTACGTGCTCTCTTCTATTTACGTTGGAGAAGGGAACACGAATGGACTTCTTATGATTATTACCGTGCTGGAAAAGATATTTCTATGATTGTGGAGCGAGTCTATCAAACAAGTTTGTGTAATGATATTTCAGCGATTGAAGAAAATATTGAAAATATCTTTAAACAACTGCCTATATCATCTCGTGGCGATTTAAAGATTACGGGTGAAGTCTTATTGGAATGGGTAAATAAACCCGCTGGCCCTTGGGTAAAGGATGTATTTGAAAGTATAGAAAAAGCAGTAATAAATAATGATATTTTAAATGAGGTTGCCGAAATAAAAAGGTGGGTTACGTCTTGTTATCTTCAATAAAAACACAATTATATGAAGCGCTCGCAAATGCTGATGGAGAGTACCTATCTGGACAAGCCTTAGCTGAAATCATTGGTTGTTCTAGGACTGCCATATGGAAGCATATTGAAGAGTTGCGTAAATCAGGTTTCGAATTAGAAGCGATTAGAAAAAAGGGTTACAGGTTGATTAGCAAACCTGACACATTAACTGAGCATGAAATAGTATTTGGCTTAGAAACAAAAACAATCGGGCGACATGTTCTCTATTATGACTCGGTTGAATCAACTCAAATTATCGCACATAAGGTTGCTAGAGAAGGAGCACAAGAAGGAACACTTGTAATTGCGGGGGAACAAACCGGTGGAAAAGGGAGAATGGCTCGTCCATGGCATTCTTCTAATCAGAAGGGGATCTGGATGAGTTTAATTGTCAGACCAATGCTTCCTCCTGAAAAAGCTCCGCAATTTACACTTATCGCTGCAATCGCTTGCGCTAAAGCAATAGAAGAAGTTACTGGATTAGAACCCAATATTAAATGGCCGAATGATATTCTTTATAACGGTAAAAAACTGACTGGTATTCTTACTGAGCTTCAAGGTGAAGCGGATAAAGTAAATTTCCTTATAATCGGTATCGGTATCAATGTTAACCAGAAAAATGAAGATTTTCCTGAGCATGTAAAAGATATTGCTTCTTCCCTAGAGATTGAATCTGGACAACCAGTTTCAAAGGTTAAAATGATACAAAAAATCTTAAAATATTTTGAAAAATATTATGTGCTTTACATGGAAAAAGGTTTCGCTCCATTGAAAATTTTGTGGGAAAGTTATGCGGGAGGAATCGGGAAACCAATAATTGCAAGAACAATCACTGGAGAGATATCCGGTACAGCAATTGGGATTACAGATGAAGGCATTTTATTAATAGAAGATCATGAAGGGAATATTAAACGTATATATTCAGCGGATATTGAGTTTCCTTCATAGTCATCATAAAAAAAATTTGTTATAATGCTCTTGAAGAATGATTAGTTTTCAATGGGCGGTATCCTTAGTGAACTGCACCACAATGATTTACCAATAATATTTGATTTCTGCCTTGATCCAGAAGGACGGGGACAGAGGACCGAAACGAGTGAAGATTTGAAGGAGTCCTTCTGCCTATTTGGAGAGGACTCCTTTCTTTCTGACAGCTCGAATTAATTCGAATCCTCTGATATTAAAGGAGGAGAAAAGAAAAGTGAAACAAACAACGGATTTTTCTAAAATGAAAAAATCTGGAGAGAAAATTGCTATGGTTACTGCTTACGATTTTCCACAAGCTAAGCTTGCTGAAGAAGCGGGAGTTGATATGCTTTTAGTGGGGGATTCCTTAGGGATGGTTGTATTAGGGTATGATTCCACAATACCTGTGACCTTACAAGACATGATCCACCACACGAAAGCCGTAAAAAGAGGAGCAAAAGATACATTTATTGTTTCCGATCTTCCTTTTATGACATACCACGTAAGCAAAGAGGACGCTTTTAGGTCTGCTGCAGCGCTTCTGCAGGAAGGGGGAGCACATGCTGTTAAAGTAGAAGGCGGAGGAGATGTTATTAATATTATTAAGTCTCTTACATTAGCAGGTGTTCCGGTCATGGCACATCTCGGGCTTACTCCTCAGGCTGTTGGAGTTTTAGGAGGATATAAAGTTCAAGGTAAAAGTGCAGAAGCAGCAAATGAATTAATAAATGAAGCCATTAAGTGTCAAGAAGCTGGGGCTTTTGGAATCGTTCTTGAATGTATTCCTAAACAACTTGCTAGTCTTGTTTCATCTAAATTGGATATTCCAACTATCGGGATTGGTGCTGGAAATGAAACTGATGGCCAAGTTCTCGTCTATCATGATTTATTAACATTCGGGGTAAATCGTGTACCGAAATTTGTAAAACAATATGGCGATATCAATACATTAACGAAGGAAAGTATTCAACAATATGTGGCTGAAGTGAAAAATTCTTCCTTTCCTGAGGAAAAACATTCATTTACGATGAATGATTCTGAACTAGAGTTGCTTTATGGGGGAAAATAAAATGGAAATTATCACTTCTGCAAAAGCTATGCAACAACGAGCTTTGCAGTTGAAAAAACAAGGAAAATCAATCGGTTTTGCTCCAACGATGGGATATTTGCACGAAGGTCATTTAAAACTAGTTAAACAATCATTGCAACATAATGATATAACAGTTATGAGTATATTCGTTAATCCACTACAGTTTGGACCAAATGAAGACTTTGAGGCTTATCCGCGCGATGTTGAAAGAGATAAAATGCTTGCAGAAAATGCAGGAGTAAATATTTTATATTTACCTGAACTCTCTGATATGTATCCAAACGAACTTTCGTTTGAAATAAATGTAACAAAAAGAACCGATGTACTTTGTGGCAGGAGTCGACCAGGACATTTTAATGGGGTAGCAACCGTTTTAATAAAGCTTTTTAATATTATTTTACCGACTAATGTTTACTTTGGCATGAAGGATGCTCAACAAGTAGCTGTTGTTGATTCTTTAATCAAGGATTTTAATTTTCCGATTCAACTCAATCCTGTAGATACGGAAAGAGAAGAAGACGGACTCGCCAGAAGCTCAAGAAATGTTTATTTATCAGATGAGGAACGAAATCAGGCGCCACATTTGTATAAAGGCTTGCAAATAGCTTCTGAAGCCATAAAAAATGGTGAGGTAAATCCATTAAATATAATCCAAATGGTTGAGGATTATATTAAGACTAACACAAATGGTAAAATTGATTATATTGAAATATTAAGTTTTCCAGAGCTAAATCCATTAAACCAAATAAATGGGAAAGTCATTATTGCTCTTGCTGTAAAGTTTTCCAAGGCGAGATTAATCGATAATATCATTCTTGACATACATTCATAAGGAGGTCCAACATCATGTTTCGTACGATGATGAATGGGAAAATCCATAGAGCAACAGTAACAGAAGCAAATTTAAACTATGTAGGTAGTATTACTATAGATGGTGACATTTTAGAAAAAGTTGGGATGTTACCAAATGAAAAAGTTCAAATTGTAAATAATAATAATGGAGCACGATTTGAAACATACATTATTGAAGGTGAAAAAGGCTCTGGTGTTATATGCGTAAATGGGGCAGCTGCAAGGTTAGTCCAACCAGGAGATATCGTCATTATCATTTCTTATGCATTAGTGCCTGAAGAAAAAGTTCGTTCCCATCAACCTAAAATTGCACTAATGACTAAGGATAATAAAATTAGTGATATGATTCATTACGAACCAGAATCTACAGTTTTTTAGTAATGAGAAGAGAGAAATATATAACTTAAAACCAGTCCAGTTATGAAATTAAAATGGCGATTTTAGAGTTATTTGTTGATTATATCACTACGCTGACTGTAACTGAAGGCAAGAGACTCATGGGGAAAAACGGTTCACGATAGACATACAGGCATACAGCCCCGTTAAAGTGAGTGACTTGATCGAAAATCAACATATGAGTTAACGAGCCATTCATATAAATGGGCTGGTTTTTTCCTGAATAGCATATATATGATACAATTGTCGAGAGTATGTAAAGAATGTCAAGCCTAGCGCTTTTCTAATAAGGTGTGGTATGTGTATGACACGAAAATATATAGTTGTCGATTTAGAGACAACAGGTAATACCCATGATCGTGGAGATCGTATTATTCAATTTTCTGCAGTGGTAATAGAAAACCTACGAATCGTGGATCAATATACAACATTTATTAACCCTGGAATTCCTATTCCACCTTTTATAGAGGAACTAACAGGTATTCATGACGGAATGGTCCATGATGCACCTGAATTTAAGGATGTTGCATCTATAATTCATGATCTTCTTAAAGATGCTATTTTTGTAGCTCATAATGTTATCTTTGACCTTCGTTTTTTGCGAAATGAGTTGGATAAGGCAGGATATAGCAATATTGGTTTAGATTCAATCGATACTGTAGAATTTGCAAAAATTCTTATGCCAACGGCTTCTAGTTTTAAGCTTTCTGAACTTGCTGAAATGTTGCAGTTAGAACATGAAAATCCTCACCAAGCTGATAGTGATGCTTTAGTTACAGCAGAACTATTTTTAATTCTAATAGAACGCGTAAGTTCCTTACCTCTGATTACTATAGAAAAGTTAACAGATATGGCTTATTCGTTAAAAAGTGATTTATACATTATTTTCCAAGGTGTTTTACAAGAAAAAAGAAAGAACATAGAAAACCTGCACCATCAATTGGAAGTTTTTCGTGGAATTGCCCTGAAGAAGAAAATATTCCCACAAAGAATCAATGAAGAAAGATCATTATCTTTTCCAAAAAGTATAGAAGAAAAAATGAATCTTTTTTCGGAAATGAATGATTTAAAGCTACGAATTGGACAAATTGAAATGATGGATGCAGTTTATCAATCTTTTCTAAATAATAAATATGCGGTAATTGAAGCTGGGACTGGTACAGGAAAAACATTAGCATATTTATTGCCATCTTTGTATTTTGCAAATATTCAAAGACAACCAGTAATTATTAGTACATATACCATTCAAATGCAAGAACAAATATTTAATGAAATCGATCGATTGAAAGAAATTATTCCTTTTTCATTTCAAACCTCTATATTAAAAGGGCGAAGCAATTACATAAACATGCTTAAATTTGAACAAACCTTGTATGATAAAGACCCCCAGTATGATACTGTCATTACAAAAATGCAATTACTTGTATGGTTAGTGGACACGGAAACGGGTGATATGGACGAGCTAAATGTGTCAAGTGGCGGGAAATTATATATACAAAGAATTAAACACGACGGCTGGTTCTCTCAAAAAGAGAAAGATCCTTGGATTGCACATGATTTCTATTTATATGCTCGAAATCTTGCTTCACGTGCTGATCTTGTCATAACTAATCACTCAATGCTACTCCTTGATACAGAAAACGATCAAAACATTCTGCCTGACTATCAATATATTGTTATTGATGAAGCACATAACTTAGAAAAGACAGCTAGAAATTGTTTTGGTAAGAAGCTTGAGTATAATGGTTTAAAGTTTTGGATTGGACGTCTAGGAACATTGGAAAAGAACAATCTATTTAGTAAATTAGAAAAACTTTTAAACGACAAGGAATTATCTTCGAGTCTTCATCCTTTGGAATTAGAACATATTATCATACAGCTTGACTTAGAAATAGACGAATTATTTAACATGATAGGAAAAAAAGTCTTTCAGCATTATGAAAGAAAAATAAATAAAAATACAAAACAACAATTACGAATAACAGAAACTATGATTTCAGATCGTAAATGGATACCTATCGTATTATGCGCTGAAAGAGTTTATGATTATTTCCGAACAATTAGTAAAGAGGTTGAACAAAGACTTACATTAATTAAACGTGAAAACCAAAATTTAAAGGATAGAGAACAAGCTTTTTTAGAAGAAACTAATAGTTTTTTGCGTGACTGGAATAAGATTGGGGAAAAAATTCAACAATTGTTTATAAAGCCTTCAAATCAACATGTTATTTGGGTTGAAGGAGATATTCGTGCACTTCCCAATAGCATTGGCATTTACGCGCAGCCAATCAACCTGGGAGAAGAATTATTTGATCGTTTCTTCATTCAGAAAAAGGGTATCGTCATGACCTCAGCTACACTTACGGTCAATCAATCGTTTAATTATTTCTTAAATGAGTTGGGATTGCCAAAAGAAGAAGTGGTAGAAAAAATCATTCCTTCACCATTTTGTTATAAAGACATGGTTAAATTAATGATTCCATCAGATTTACCAGAAGTTCGTGGAACAGATAATGATGAATATATAGAGGCAATATCAAATCATATCATTTCACTAGCTAATGCAACTGATGGAAAAATGCTTGTACTCTTTACATCATATGATATGTTAAGAAAAACATATCAATTGATTAAAGATTCATCAGCTTTAGAAGACTTTATTCTTCTAGCGCAAGGTATTACTAGCGGTAGTCGAACAAGACTTACTCGGAATTTCCAACAGTTTAATAAATCAATTCTTTTTGGTACAAGTAGTTTTTGGGAAGGGGTAGACATTCCAGGAGAAGATTTATCATGTTTAGTTATCGTTAGACTCCCATTTTCTCCACCCGATGAGCCAATAACAGCAGCTAAATATGAGTTGATAAAAAAGAATGGTAAGAATCCATTTTCTTTGTTTGCTTTACCTGAAGCAGTCATACGTTTTAAGCAAGGGTTTGGCAGATTAATCAGAACGGAGTCAGATCGCGGTGTAGTAATTGTATTAGATAGAAGAATCGAAACAACTATTTACGGAAAAACTTTTTTAAATTCTATACCTGACATTACTGTGGAACGCGGCCCATTGAATGCTATTTTGTCATCCATTGAAAAATGGCTATAAAGTTGAGGCTGTGTCAATATAGACACAACCTCAAGTTTGTGGGCTGATTTTGTGAATTTTGCAGTATACGCATTTTTTTCATCATGCTCTAGGATATTTCTTGCTATAATGATGATATGCGTATATGTAGTATCACCAAAAATGAGTGCACTATGATGTTAATTATTGTTTGAATAAAGGAACCAATATTTTTTTAATATCTATTAAACATAAGGTGGAAATCAATGAAAAAGTGGATTTTACTCTTATTTCCATTAATCTTAATTATTTCACTGTCTTCTTATATTTATAAAGAAGCTAGAGAACCTCTTCTAAAAGCCGAACAATATGCTGAAAAAAGGGCTCAAACAGAAGGGCATCTTATAAGTAATGATGAATTCTTTGTGTATCATGGAACAAAGACTTATTATGTTATCATCGGTAAAAATGAGTCAGGAACTGAAACGATTGTTTGGATTCCTGAAAAAAACAACCAAGAAATTATCACGAAAAAAGCATCGGATGGAATATCTGAGAAAGAGGCAATATCCAAACTAATTCAAGAAGAAAAGCCAAAGAAGGTTCTTGGAGCTAGGCTCGGAATGGAGAAAGAATTACCTGTATGGGAACTATCTTATTTGGACCAGAACTCAAAACTAAATTATTATTATATCCATTTTGATACAGGCAAGTGGTGGAGAAAAATAGAAAATTTATAAGAGAAAGAGGAATGACGATGAACATCAATTTAGCTGAACGTGTTGATGCTTTAACACCATCTTCAACTTTGGCAATTACAGCGAAAGCAAAAGAATTAAAATCCCAGGGACTTGACATTATTGGGCTAGGTGCCGGAGAGCCTGATTTTAATACACCTGAAAACATCATTGAAGCGGCTTATCGCTCTATGACAGAAGGTTTTACTAAATACACTCCTGCAGCTGGGTTACCAGAATTGAAAAAAGCAATTATAAGTAAGCTGGGAAGAGACCAAGGTCTTACATATAAACCTTCCGAAATTATAGTTGGAAATGGCGCGAAACACGTTTTATATACACTTTTCCAAGTGATTTTAAATGATGGTGACGAAGTCATAATCCCTACACCTTATTGGGTAAGTTATCCTGAACAAGTTAAGCTTGCTGGTGGGGTTCCTGTTTATATTGAAGGAAAAGAAGACAATGACTATAAAATTACTCCAGAACAACTAAAAGCAGCAATAACTAATAAAACAAAAGCAATTATAATCAATTCACCTAGCAATCCAACAGGTATGATTTATTCCCAAGCTGAGCTATCTGCGCTTGGTGAAATTTGCTTAGAACATAATGTTCTTATTGTTTCGGATGAAATTTATGAGAAATTGGTTTATGGTGAAAACAAACACATATCCATTGCTCAAATTTCACAATCTTTGAAAGATGCTACAGTTATCATAAATGGCGTATCAAAATCCCATTCTATGACAGGGTGGAGAATTGGATATGCTGCTGGTAATGAAAAAATTGTAACCGCGATGACAGATTTATCTAGCCATTCAACATCTAATCCGACAACAACCTCCCAGTACGGTGCTATTGAAGCCTATAATGGACCGCAAGATGCTGTTGAACAAATGAGGCAAGCATTTGAAGAAAGATTAAATATTATTTATGATAAACTAGTGGCTATTCCAGGTGTAGAATGTAAAAAGCCACAAGGTGCTTTCTATTTATATCCAAACTTTAAAGAAGCTGCACATATAGCTGGGTACGAAGATGTAGATCAACTAGTAGAAGCGTTGCTTGAAGAAGCCCTGGTAGCTGTGATTCCTGGTTCGAGCTTTGGTTCTCCAAATAATATTCGTATATCGTACGCAACCTCTCTTGAGGCATTGGAGGAAGCTGTAAGTCGTATACATTCTTTTGTCGAGAAAAAAAGTAACAACCTCTAAAATACTTTTACAGTAAATGATATAAGTGGTCCGAAAGGAATGTTAATGTGAAAACAACAATAGCAGAAGTTCATAAATATGTAGGTCAAGAAGTAACATTAGGAACATGGTTAGCTAATAAACGTTCAAGTGGAAAAATCGCCTTTTTACAATTAAGGGATGGTTCGGGCTTTATCCAAGGTGTAGTCGTAAAATCCGATGTAAGTGAAGATACATTTCAAAAAGCAAAATCTTTATCTCAAGAATCATCACTTTATGTTACGGGTACGATTCAGGAAGATACCCGTTCACCATTTGGATATGAACTTTTAGTAACAAATATTGAAGTAATTCATGAAGCAGTAGATTATCCAATTACACCAAAAAATCATGGTACTGAATTTTTAATGGACCATCGTCATTTATGGCTAAGATCTCGTAAACAACATGCGGTTATGAAAATTAGAAATGAAGTTATACGTGCTACTTATGAATTTTTCAATCAAAATGGGTTTGTTAAGGTCGATCCACCAATTTTAACGGGAAGTGCTCCAGAAGGAACGACAGAATTATTCAAAACAAAATATTTTGATGAAGATGCGTTTTTATCGCAAAGCGGACAGTTGTACATGGAAGCTGCTGCAATGGCGTTAGGAAAAGTTTTCTCATTTGGGCCAACATTTAGAGCAGAAAAATCAAAAACACGCAGACATTTGATTGAATTTTGGATGATTGAACCTGAAATGGCCTTTTATGAATTTGAGGATAGTTTAAAAGTACAAGAAGAATATGTTTCTTATATTATTCAATCTGTATTAAGAAATTGTTCTCTTGAATTAGATCGATTAGAAAGAGATAAATCAAAATTAGAAAATATTACAACACCATTTCCGAGAATTACTTATGATGATGCAATTAAGTTTTTACATGAAAAAGGGTTTGACGATATTCAGTGGGGTGATGATTTTGGCGCTCCTCATGAAACAGCTATCGCCGATCATTTCGATAAGCCAGTGTTTATCACACATTACCCAAAAGTAATAAAACCTTTTTATATGCAACCTGCTCCTGACAGGGATGATGTTGTTTTATGTGCTGACATGATTGCTCCTGAAGGCTATGGAGAAATCATTGGAGGTTCAGAACGTATTCACGATTATGAATTATTGAAACAAAGAATAGAAGAGCATCATTTACCATTAGAAGCATATCAATGGTATTTAGATCTTTCAAAATACGGTTCAGTTCCTCACTCTGGGTTCGGCCTTGGTTTAGAACGAACGGTTGCGTGGATTTCTGGTGTTGAGCACGTAAGGGAAACAATACCATTCCCACGTTTGCTAAATCGTTTATATCCTTAATTACAAAAACTGCCTTAATACTTATCCATCTTATAACCGATTGATGGGTATTAGGGCAGCTTTTATTTTTTTAACTAAACGTATGCTTATGCCCTATAGGTGGACAAATTGTGCTTTTCTTATGGAAGTAGTAATCTTTTTTATTTGAGTTAAAGGGAGTGTCAACCCACCTTTAATGGATATATTTTTAAAAAATATTAATCGCGGAACATGGTATAATCGATTTAAGTGAGGTGCGTAAGCATGAATAAAGATTTAATGCTTTCTTGGATAGAATCAGGTATTATCCAGGTACCATACTTATTAATGAGTAGGTATCGAGAAATTGGCCTTGATGAGAAAGAATTGGTTGTTTTATTGCAAATTATATCTTTTATTGAAAAAGGGAATGATTTCCCGACGCCTGAACAAATAGCCGACCGAATGACAATTACGAGTGGGGAGTGTACCTCCATTTTAAGAAGGCTAGTTCAGCTTGAAATGATAAAAATAGAAAAAGGCTTCTCTGATGATGAAGTAAGATATGAAAGATACTCTTTATCTTCTTTATGGTTAAAATTAGCTGACTTTTTAATAGCAGAAAAGAAAAAAGTAGACCTTGAAACTATCTTTCAGGAAGAAAAAGATATTTATACAACGTTTGAGCAGGAATTTGGCCGTCCGCTTTCTCCTCTAGAATGTGAATCACTTGCTATGTGGATTGATCAGGATGGTCAGAATCCTGTTATCATAAAAGCAGCTTTACGTGAAGCTGTCATGTCTGGAACTGTTAACTTCAGGTATATAGATAGAATTTTATTTGAATGGAAAAAGAATGGTATTACCACTGTAGAACAGGCAAAGATCCACAGTTTAAAATACAGACAAAAATCTAAACAAACAAGTACACCAAGTAAAAGTTCTAATGCAGTACCTTTTTATAACTGGTTGGAGCAGTAGTAATTGCCAAGAAGGAGAAATAAATGCTAAATAAACAACAAATTCGTTTTTGCTTGGATGAAATGGGAAAAATGTTCCCAGATGCCCATTGTGAATTAGTTCATTCTAACCCGTTTGAACTTGTCGTAGCGGTTGCGCTTTCCGCACAATGCACGGACGCATTAGTCAATCGAGTAACGAAAAATCTTTTTGAAAAATATAAGTCCCCTGAAGATTATTTAGCAGTTCCATTAAGTGAACTTGAATCAGATATAAGATCAATTGGTTTATTTCGAAATAAAGCAAAAAACATTCAAAAACTATGTAAAATTCTACTAGAAGAATATGATGGTAAAGTTCCTTCAGAATACGAAGAATTAATAAAGCTTCCAGGTGTTGGCAGAAAAACTGCCAACGTAGTTATGTCTGTAGCATTTGGAGTTCCAGCAATTGCTGTAGATACTCATGTAGAGAGGGTAAGTAAACGATTGGCGTTTTGTCGCTGGAAAGATAGTGTTTTGGAAGTTGAAAAAACATTAATGAAAAAAGTTCCAAAAGATGAGTGGTCTATCACACATCATCGAATGATATTTTTCGGAAGATATCACTGTAAAGCACAGAATCCGCAATGTCCAACTTGTCCATTATTAGTAGTATGCAGGGAAGGGAAAAAGCGGGTTAAAGAATAATTTTATTAGGAACACCTAGTTCCCTTAATTTCCTAGATAAAGATGTTGCCGGTCAATTACACTTCTCTAATGGGGTCAACGAATTAAGATTAACCTGCATAAACGACACTGCAGTTCGCTATACATACACTAGAAGAAATTTGGAACCTAATGAAGGCCCATATTCTTGCTAGTTATTAATTTTCTTATTAACTAACTAAATTTCATCGTAGTATAGGATGTTTTACGGTAATGGTGGATATAAGGACACGGCTCCTAGTTATTGTTGCTTTTTATGACCTTCTTCTGAGATAAAGGAAGCACAGCGAGGAATGAAAATGCCAATCACTCACTAGAAGATAGGCGTGGATGTAAATAATCTAATATAGTAAAAAAAATTTATAAATTACAATTACGCTTAACAAAAAAACCAGCTGCTTTCATTATCATTTAATGGAAGCAGCTGGTTTATTAATATATTTAGTTTCCTCCATTTTCACCATCAACGGGGTCAACAGGATCACCAGGATTCTCGTCTACAGGTTGCTCTGGCTCCGAGGGTTCAATTTCTCCTGAGTCAGAACCATTATCTCCTTGACCTGGCTTGTTGCCGTTATTTCCATTATTCCCGTTATTATTTTTGTCTTTATCTTTATCTTTATCTTTATCTTTGTCTTTGTTTTTATCTTTATCTTTGTTTTTATCTTTATCTTTGTTTTTATCTTTATCTTTATTTTTTTCTTGGTCACCTGGATTATCTTCAGGTGGAGCAGGCTCTTCCTCGATTTTTGGTACAGTAACACTTGCTGTACCAGGTGTACTTCGTTGATGCTCTGTTACTGCTGTCACCTCAATTGAATAAGTAATTCCAGGTTCAGCATTTTTAATTGTAAAACTTTGCTCATTTAAGACTCCTAATGCCTGCTTTTTCCCGTCAGAAGTCTTAATTGTCACATCAAACTTAAGTTTCTTATCTTTTGTCTCAGGATGATCCCAAGCGAAACCAACTTCATTTTCGGTTTCATGATATTCCCCGCTAACGGAAGGAGCATCTAGCTTATCAAATACAATAGAAACTTCTTTCGGCTCAGTACCAGCAACAAATAATTCATAAATAATATTATTGTTTGGAGTATATTTGCTTGGTTTTTTAGCGGGATTAGAACCTTTTTCAACTGCTGCTTTCACAACGCTTTTTGGCATTGGAAAATCAGGAGTATCAATTCCTGACGATACATGGGACATTAAATTTCTATATAGTTCTTTCGCAATTTGTTGATCATTTGTTCCAGCACGAAGTGGAATTTTGCGTTTTTCATAACCAGTCCATACGGTAATCGTGTAATTCGTTGTGTAACCAGCAAACCATGCATCTGGCACATCACCATTATTCAAACCGTTATCTTGAATTTCTTTAGCCGAATAGTTTGTTGTTCCTGTTTTTGCAGCGGCCGGAAGTCCTTGAATAACAGCAGTTTTTCCAGTTGCTCCTTGCTTGTAAGACAGTACATCTTTTAACATGTCTGTAACCATATAAGCTGTAGAATCTTTCATTGCAAGTTTTGGTTTTACTTTATTTGTTATTTCTGTTTCTTCATCACGTAAAACTATTTTTTTTACAGTATGAGGTTTATTATACATACCGTTATTGCCGAAAGTAGCATACGCTCCTGCTAGTTTTAATGGGGAAACATTTTCAATACCACCAATTGAAGCTGCTTCATTAAGATCTTTATCAAATTCCAAACCTATATTTGCCGCGAATTCTCGAGCCTTATCAGCTCCAACTTCTTGGAAAGCCTTAAGTGCAGGTATATTTCTAGAACGATATAATGCTTCACGAATGGACATACGACCAAGATAACCTTGATCAAAGTTATTAATTTTTTCACCTGTTGAATATTTATATGGTTCATCAACTATTTGTTCATAAGTTGACCAGTTTAAATTTTCAATTGCAGGACCGTAATCAAGTATTGGCTTTATGGTAGAACCAGGTTGGCGATCGTTCAACTGTGTTGCAAAATTTCGGCCACGCTTAATATCTTTATACCTGTTTCCGCCGATGGCACGAATTTCACCTGTTTTTGTATCTAGCATTACAAGTCCAGCTTGCATTTTATCGTCTGGAAATTGAACTATTTCATCAGTATATAACATTTTCTCGGTGTATTCTTGTGCATCAGGATCAAGTGTAGTATAGATTTTTAAGCCATCAGCGTATACGTTATAATCACCCATTTCTTCAACTTCACGAATGACTTGATCGACGAATGAATCATATTTATATGGGTTTGCATTATTTTTTTCTTCTGGAACCAATGTTTTGGCTATAGGGATTTTTTTAGCCTTATCCATTTCCTCTTTTGTAATTTTTCCATGTTGATACATTAGAGATAGGACAAGATTTTTCCTTTTTTCAGCTCGTTCAGGGTGCTTGTAAGGATCGTATCCATTAGGCAATTGCGGTAATCCAGCTAAAAATGCTCTTTCTTGAAGCTCTAACTGATCAAGATCTTTATTAAAATAGAACTTTGATGCAGTTTCAATCCCGTGAATTCCGTTACCATAGTAAATTTTATTTACGTACATTTCGAAAATTTGCTGCTTAGAGTAGTTTTGTTCAAGTTTATATGCGAGCCAAGCTTCTTGAGCCTTTCTTTTTAACTTTTTCTCATCTGATAAATAAGTCAACTTAATGATTTGTTGAGTAATTGTTGAACCGCCTTCTGCTCCAAATCCTCGGGTAACGTTTGCTAGTACTGCTCCAGCTAATCTACGAAAATCAATTCCACTATGCTTATAAAATCGGACGTCCTCTGTAGCTAATACAGCATCCTCTACTTGTTTTGGAATGTGATTATAATCTACGTAATCTCTTTTCTCTGTACCAAGTACCGCAAATACATCACCGTTTTTATCTAAAACTTCAGATGCAATTGGATCGATAAGGAGCACTTTATCTAACGGGGGGGCATCTTTTGCATAAATTGCGAAAGTCGTTATTCCAGTAATCAGTCCAATAACCCCTAATAGAAAACAAGTTAGAAAAATTACTTTTATTATTTTTTTTACTGACTTCTTATTCTTTTTTTGTTTATTAACAGGAGTTTGTTGTTTTCTGCGCTCCACACGAGTTTTATAATTTTCTGCCATTAGCAGTATTCCTCACTTTCTAGGTAGAGATGATTATTCAAGTAATAATGGTTGAATTACTTTTATATAATCGATTCTCGGATGTAAACCATATTCAATACGATGTCCACATTTAATGATCTCATCTTTTTTTATTGATTTCCTACCGCCATTTTCCATTCGTTGCCAAAACAAAAATAAGTCCTTGCTTTCTAATAAAAATACTTCATCTGTTTTAACGAAGCGTAAAATAACGAAAGTAATCCCATTATGTCTTACCACATTTTCCATATGTTTAATCTGGTGCTCGTGAAAATTTCGTAAGGGAAACGATGTAGAACTCTGAGTTTCCTTAGCTTCAAAATCAATATATCTACCTTTATATACGCCATTATAATCCGTTGTAGATGCTTGGCGAAAATATGCTTCCTTTATAACAGCGGTGCTTCGAGATTGATAGTCTACTTGAACAATTTGGATTGGAGTTGGTTTTTTATGAATGACAGCAATTCCATTGGATAAATAATACATATTCGTATCATTTAAATCTTCTTCCAGTGTCATACCTCTTTTTCCGTATGAGATCATATTATCTTTTTTCTGTGGTAAGGACTTTGGATCAGACTTATACTTCCTTCCGTTAGGATAATGAAATTCCATTTACTACACCTCACTCGCTAAATTATACCACAGCAAAGAAAATTGGCCGTAAAATGAATAAAAGATGGTTTTATAGCCATTCTAATGATGGAAGTAGAATCATTTTAACATTGTAATCTTATTTGACGAACGATGTAATCATTTTGTTTCACTTTTTTAAAAATAACTACTTGGTAGCTTTTGGGTGATCTTGCAAAAAGGGATAAGAACGCGTGAAACGTATCAACTAAATTTTATTATGAATAGGAGAGTTTGAATATGGAAAATAAAAAAGGTCAAAGAAAAGAAAATAAAAGAAATGATCATAAAAAAGCGGGAGAAGGAAATCCAAAGTTAACTGGTCCTAATAGACCTGCCACTTGAAATGTTGTCGAACAAAATGCAAAAAATCCAACTTTTACACTTTGTTTAGCGAATCTCTACTAGTTTTGTCAGTCATGAAGGAAGTAAAAAATTTATACAGAATATGATAGAAAAGGGATGTGAATGGAGGCTGACAAAATGACTAAAAAAGAAATGATTGAAAGACTTGAGTCAATAAGCTCTCAAATAGACCAACTAGAAAAATTGGTAGAACAAAAATCATTACAGAATAGACGAGCTATTTATAAATCGATGGATTTACGTGAGCAGCAGCTTGAGCATACAATAAGAAAATTGGAAATTTCTTTTGAAGAAAAATTAATCCGACAAACAGAAACTCTTAGTGAAGCAATCTAACAATACCAACAAAAGGCAAGGAAACTTGAAATTATTTCAAGTTGAAAGTAAACTTAAAGAAATGTCTAGAAAGCAGCTTTCAAGCTGCTTTTTCGTATGCAAGGGGAGCTATAGTTATGCAAAACGATGAATTACGAAAATTAACAGAAACACTACTTGAATATAACGAGGAAGCTAAGATAAATTTTCTTCATTGCAGAGAAACAGGTAAACAGGGTGATTTTTATAATGAAGTAAAACCCTTTGCAGACAAGGTAAAAGACTGTTGTGAGCAATGGGAGATAAAAGCAATGAAGTGGGTAATGATTGAAAGACCCAAAAACATACATCCGATGCAAGTAAAAAATACAGCGGAAAATCTACAAATGGTTTCTGTTAGAGCATTTTTTCCGGATACTAGTCTAAAAAAATTCAATAGTCATATTCAGTCAAATGATTATATTTTGAAGAGAATGTTAGAAAGTCTCGAAGTTTCTTCATGACACGTTTTACATAATATAGGCATATTGTATAGTACCTTAAACTATTCAGGGGGCTTTCTTTATGCTGCATCAATATCGAAATGGTCATATTCCACCAGGATTGCCAATGCAACCACCGTATCAACATTCAAATTCAAATATGTATTATCCATATGGCATGTATCCCTCACAATTTTCAAATATGCAAGGAATTCCGTCGCCGTATCCGCAAATGCCTTATATGAACGGTATGCAGAATTCATATATGGATCAAGGGATGTATCATAATGGAAAAGAAAATCATGCGGGTCATTTATTTCAAAACCCTTTACAGCCCGATGATGGTTACTTTTATGAAAAATATGCTAATCAACAAAGTTTTCCAAATGCATACCCTAGACCACCTCAAATACCCAAACCTCCTAATGGAGGATTTAACACAGTGTTAAATTCTTTTAAAACTCAAACTGGTTCCCTTGATATTAATAAAATGGTGAACACAGCAGGTCAAGTAGTAAATGCCATAACGCAAGTATCTAATATGGCAAAGGGTCTAGGTGGTTTTTTCAAAGTTTAAATTAAAGGTTCTTTTCTCAAACACTTTTGCTTTTTATAAATTTCATAACTGAAATAATAATTTGAGCCTTAATATTATGCTGAAAAATCGGCACCAACTAAATATAAAACTTTAACATCTTTTTTAGTTGAAGCCGGCAAACATAAAAAAATTGAAAGGAATCGTCAGAAATCGATTCCTTTTTTTTATTTTTAACCAATATTTACTTTTCTGCCTTTTCTCTTTGGAATAGTAACGGTTAGGACTCCATCTTCGTGAACTGCCTTTACATTTCCCTGATCAATTGGTTTCGAGAAAGGAATCGTTCGTGAAGATTGCCTCCATGACTCCTTTTTTTGGATAATAGTATTTTCTGTATCTTCTTTCGTGATAGATTCCTGATGGTTAACGGTTATTGTTATATATTGGGGAAGAATTTCAATATTAATTTGTTCTTTTTTTGTTCCAGGGAGCTGTGCTTGAACAATATACTCCTTATCGTTTTCTTTGAGTTCAACCACAAATCCGCCAAACGGCTTTGTATGGAAAAAGAAATCATCCATATTTTGCAAAAAGTTTTTATCTGGACGCTCCGAAAAAAGCCGATTCATATTATTCATTAATTGGGTAAACGGCTCGAATAATGGATTTTCTTCTTTTTTAGACGGCCGATTTTCTGCCATTGTAAAGCACCTCCTTCTCAATTTATCCTATTGTATGAAGATGAAAAACAAAGAGTTCTTTTCAGGATATTATTCTTCCAAACTACTAGGAAAACGAACGCTTATTCGGTAAAATGGATGAGAGGTGGTAGCTTTGAATTGGAAAAAGAATTTTCAAGATATATTGTTGGAGTTAAAAACAAATCCGGCCTTTAAAGAGAATATTGTTGGCTGGCATACATTGCAAGAGGAACCAGCTAAAACCACTCCATTCCCTCACGATTTACATCCTTCTTTAGTAAAAGCTTTAAATAATAAAGGTATTGAGGATTTATATATTCATCAAAAAAATGCATTCGAAATAGCAATAAACCATCAAAGCTTGACAGCTGTAACTCCTACAGCTTCAGGGAAGACATTGTGTTACAACTTACCAGTTCTTCAAACAATTTTGCAAAATCAATCGGCGAGGGCATTATATATATTTCCAACAAAAGCTCTTGCACAAGATCAAAAGAGTGAAATAAATGAAGTGATTGATGCAGCTGGATTACCGATTAATAGTTATACGTATGATGGGGATACTCCGGCAAATATTCGTCAAAAGGTTAGGAAAGCGGGGAATATCGTAATAACAAATCCAGATATGCTTCATTCTGCTATCTTACCTCATCATACAAAGTGGGTTTCTTTATTCGAAAATTTAAAGTTTGTTATTTTGGATGAACTCCATATTTATCGAGGAGTTTTTGGAAGCCATGTAGCAAATGTCATTCGAAGGCTAAAAAGAATATGCAGATTTTATGGGGCAAATCCTGTTTTTATTTGTACATCTGCCACGATTGCGAATCCTAAGGAACTTGGAGAAAAGCTCACTGGGGAACACATGGTCTTAATTGATAATAATGGTGCTCCTCGTGGAACAAAACATTTTATATTTTACAATCCTCCAATTGTTAATCAACAAATGAACATTCGCAGAAGTGCCACTTTGGAAGTCCGAAAGCTTGCTCGGGAATTTTTGAAAAATAAAATTCAAACAATTATCTTTGCTAGAAGTCGTGTAAGAGTAGAAATTATACTTACTTATTTACAGAGCTTAGTTAATAATCAGCTTGGTCCTAAATCTATTAGAGGTTATCGAGGAGGCTATTTGCCAACTCAGCGGAGAGAAATTGAAAAAGGCTTGAGGAATGGAGATATATATGGTGTTGTGAGTACTAACGCACTTGAACTTGGTGTTGATATTGGCCAACTTCAAGTGTGTATTATGACTGGGTATCCCGGAACAATTGCAAGTGCATGGCAGCAAGCGGGTAGAGCGGGAAGAAGACGAGCAGAATCATTAGTGATCATGGTAGCGAGTTCTTCTCCACTTGACCAATATATCATTGAAAATCCGAATTATTTCTTTCATCAAACACCGGAAACTGCTCGTATTAATCCAGAAAATTTGATTATTCTAGTAGACCATCTAAAATGTGCAGCTTATGAATTGCCTTTTCAAGAAGGCGAGCAGTTTGGTGATTTAGAAGTGGAAGAAATTTTAGATTTTTTAGCAGAAGAAAGAGTTCTACATAAAAATGGAGATAAATGGTACTGGATGAATGATTCTTTTCCTGCTCATAACATCAGTTTGCGCTCCGCTTCCCAGGAAAATGTTGTTATTATTGATCAAACAGACCGCTCCAATGTGAAAGTAATTGGGGAGATGGACACTTTTAGTGCATTAACGCTTTTACATGATGAAGCAATTTACTTACATCAAGGCATTCAATATCAAGTTGAATATCTCGATTGGGATGAGAAGAAGGCATTTGTTGCCGAAGTGGATGTTGATTATTTTACTGATGCCAATCTGGCCGTTCAGCTTCGTGTTCTCGAAGAAGATAAAAGAAAAGAAACTTTTGCCGCAGAGATTGCATTTGGAGATGTAACTGTGAATGCAATGGCAACTATTTTTAAGAAAATCAAATTCGAAACACATGAAAATATCGGCTCAGGTCCGATCCATTTGCCTGAAATGGAACTCCACACAAGTGCCGCATGGCTATCCATGAACAAAGAATTGAATAAGTATGAGCTGGAAGACCTTGAGTATGGGATGATTGGAGCCGCTCACGCTTTAAAGGCAATCATTCCATTATTTGCAATGTGTGACCCTGGGGATATCCATACTGTTCCTCAAGTAAAAGCAGCCCATAATGATAAGCCTACGATTTTCATATATGATCAGTATCCGGGTGGTATCGGTATTAGTGACAAAGTTTATGAAATGATGACGGAAATTATCGCTGAAACAAAATCAATGATCATAAATTGTCCATGTGACAGTGGCTGCCCTTCGTGCATCGGAACAGATACATCTACATCTACAATCAGAGCAAAAGAAATAACGATAGATCTCCTGAGTAAAATGTACGATGCATCAATAAGTCTATGAGGTGATGTTTTGCATGTCTCTGAAAAACAAACTAAACCGCTTCAAATCACATATGATTCGTGATGAACAGGAAACATTACAAAAACAGGAGCCAGTTGAGAGATTTGATGATTTCGAACTGCATTTTAAAGAAATTTGGAAAGAAGCTGGTGTCGCTCCCTACAATCTTGAAGAAGAATATTGTTTAATTCGCGAAGTGCGTTACCCATTAGATTATCAGCATGGAAGCTATCAGTTTAAAGACTTTTATACAGCATTGAACGCTTGGGAAAATTATTCCGGCTCCCATCCCTTATCAGCAAAAGGTATGACTGCATCAGATTTATTTTTCTTCGATACAGAAACAACAGGTCTGTATGGTGGGGCAGGTAATACCATTTTTCTACTCGGTCATGCCAGATTTGTGGGGGATGAGGTCATCCTTACCCAACATTTCCTGCCGGAGCCCGGTTTTGAAGTCCCTTTATATAAAAGTTTTTTAGAGACTGTAGATTACACCACGCTAGTAACATATAACGGAAAGGCCTTTGATTGGCCGCAAGTAAAGACTAGGCATACACTTGTGCGTGATCACGTCCCAAAACTTCCTGCATTTGGCCATTTTGATTTATATCATGCTTCAAGAAGAATGTGGAAAAATAGGCTGGAATCGGTAAAGTTGTCTAAAGTGGAAGAATCTATATTAGGGGTATCAAGAGTGGATGATGTACCAGGGTATTTGGCTCCGATGATTTACTTTGATTTTGTAGAGCGGAAAAATCCTGAAGCCATTTTAAAAGTGCTGAAGCATAATGAAATTGATATATTATCGTTAATAACTTTGTATACGCATTTAACATTCCAAATACTATGCCTTGACCCGCATCAAACTGCAACTGAAAAAATGCTTGTTGGGAAATGGTTTGATTATATTGGCGAATTTGAAGTGGCTGCATCCACATTTGAAGTAGCTGCGAAAGAGGACGATATTTCAGCTAAATACGAGCTCGCTTATTACTATAAAAAAGCAAAAAAGTATGATGAGGCAAAACAATTATGGAGGGAAGCTGCTAAAAAGGGAGATCGGGCAACGAAAAAAGCAGCGAATATAGAGCTCGCTAAACTAATGGAACACCAATTTAAAGATATTGAACAAGCAATCCAGCACACAAATGAAGCGATTACATTAAATCAGAATTCCTCTAAAGTGGCTTCCGGAAAAGGTGATTTATTTATTCGTAATGCAAGCCATCGCTTAAACCGGTTATATGGGAAATTAAAGCGGAAATAAATAATATCATTTCCCGGGGAAGCGCAGATTTCGACTATAAGTAGTTAATTCCGTCTTCATTTGCAGTTTATACGAAGAAAAAGGTCGGAATTTTAGAATTGCAAGTTGGAGGGCATATTAGCGTTCTGCAAATAATAACACACCCATTTAATTAATCTTTCTTTTCAAATATAGGTATTTACATTAGTACATGTATTAGACATTTTACATAGGTTGTAAGTGTAAAGAGATTAATGACTAGAAAGGAGCAATTGGCATGTTTCATCCGCATGGTTGTGGTTGTCCTACTTGTGTTATGCCAGCCGTTGTTCATCCAACGAAGTGCTGTGTAAATCATACTTGTAATAATGTTATCGTGCCGCATATCCATCCAACGCATACAACAACAGTCAATCACGAAAATATTATAAACGAACATTATTTCCCGCACACAGAATCATTTGTAAATGAAGTAACAGAACAATCAGTTGTAATGCCAGGTCCCGGGCCGGGATTTGGTGGAGCTCCAGGGTTTGGACCAGGGTTTGGTCCAGGAGTTGGTCCAGGAGTTGGTCCAGGAGGACCGGGGTTTGGACCAGGATTCGGTCCGGGACCTAGACCGGGATTTGGTCCGGGACCAGGATTTCCGTATTAATAAATAAGTGAGCAAGGGTGAGAGTTATTTCATCCTTGTCTTTCTTTATGCATTTTTTGGGAGGGATGAAGAGTGCTTAAAGTTGCAACCGTTACAGGGTACAAACCTTTTGAACTTGGTATCTATAAAAATAATGATCCTGCTGTCGAATACATAAAAAAGGCACTGTGTAAAGCTTTATCACAACTTGCTGAGGAAGGAATGGAATGGGTGATCATTTCCGGGCAATTAGGTGTTGAACTATGGGCTGCGGAAGTTGTTATTGATTTAATTCCGGTTTACCCTGAATTAAAGCTTGGGGTCATCACACCTTTTTTAAACCAAGAGGAAAACTGGAAGGAAGAGAACAAGGAATTGTATGAATCAGTCTTGATGCAAGCGGATTATGTTGACTCATTATCAAAACAGCCTTATACGGATCCTTGGCAATTCCGTAATAAAAATAAATTTTTTGTACAAAAATCAGATTGTGCACTTATATTGTATGATGTTGAAAAAGAGGGATCTCCTAAGTTTTTTTTTGAAATTTCAAAACAGTATCAGCAGTCGCACCCTTATGAAATTAGAACGATTGACTTTTATGATTTGCAGTCTGTTGTGGAAGATGAGAATTATTAACAAATTTTCGAAACCTGCAAAATTCCTCTTGCAAAATTGACAAAATCATTTTATTTTGGAAGAATGATGATAATGTAGTGTGAATTTAAGGTGGTGTTTTGAATGTTAGCGGAAAGATTACAATTGACTGCAAAAGAAATTTTAGAAAAAGAATTTAAAACAGGTGTTCGCGGTTATAAACAAGAAGATGTTGATAAATTTTTAGACTTAATCATTAAAGATTATGAAACTATGCATCAATTAATGGAAGAACTTCAGCAAGAAAATATGCGTTTGAAAAAGCAAGTAGAAGAGCAGTCTCGTAGACAACCTGTTCCACCAGCCGGAACAACTAACTTTGATATATTAAAGCGTCTATCCAATTTGGAAAGACATGTATTTGGAAGCAAGTTAGATGATTAATCATCTACCATAAATTACCGCTTGCACAGTTATAGCAAAAGTTATAAAATGGTAAGGAAATCAATGATCTTATATATAAATAACATTCGGGTAATCGCTGCTTTATATAGCAGAGGAAAGTCCATGCTCGCACGGTGCTGAGATGCACGTAGTGATCGTGCCTGGCGAAACAATAAGCCAGGGCAGTTTGGAATTATTCTAGACTGACGGCGGGGAAAGTACCTAAGTCATTTATGATATGGTATGAATACCCTTAAAGTGCCACAGTGACGTAGCTTTGTTGGAAACAACGAAGGTGGAACGCGGTAAACCCCACGAGCGAGAAACTCAAATTTTGGTAGAGGCACTCTTTCGAAGGAAATGAACGAAGAAAGAGGCAGGAAATTATTTTCCTGCAGATAGATGATTACCGCCTGAGTACGAGGCTTACCTATAGCCGATTGTAGTACGATGGTACAGAACATGGCTTATAAGAATGTTATTATAGGTTTACATTTAGATGAAATGAGGCTTTCCCTAAGTACGTGGACCCTAGTATTTGGACAAATCCATTACTAACAAGGTGATCTAACGAAAAAAGGAAAGTCTCTTTATTTATTACATACCAACAGGAAGTTGATCAAAATATATGGACGACATTACAGCCCAACAAATACATACAGATCATGTTCTATACGAATTAAATATATCCGCAAAAATTCTCGAACAAATAAGTGAAGGCGTAATGGTTGTCAATGTCAAACGCCAAATCATATACATTAATTCAGCATTTGAAATTGTAACTGGTTATAATCGGAAAGAAGTGTACTTACAAAATCCAAGAATTTTGCAATCAGGGCTTCATGATAAACATTTTTATCATAAATTATGGGAAACAATCTCTTCAAAAGGAAGCTGGAGTGGAGAAATTTGGAATAAACGAAAAAACGGAGAGCTCTTTCTAGAATGGCTTACTATTTCAGAAGTAAGAGATTCTGAAGGAATAGTTCAAGGTTATATTGGAGTGTTTTCTGATATTACGGATCGAAAAAAAGCCGAAGATGAACTTAGAAAGCTTGCCCATTATGATGCATTAACCGGTGTTCCTAATCGTCATTCGTTTACTGAAAGATTTTCCGACCTACTTTATATTTCTCAACAATTTAATCAAAAATTAGCTTTATTATTTTTGGATCTTGATCGTTTTAAACAAATAAATGATTCATTAGGGCATGAAGCAGGGGACAAGCTGTTAATTCATGTCGCGGGCAGACTACAGGAACTAATAAAAAATAAAGACGTTATCGCAAGGATAGGTGGCGATGAATTTGTCATTATATTATCTAATATTAAACACCAAAGAGAAGCAGTACATATTGCTAAAAAGATTATAGAGAGTTTAACAAAATCTTTTATCATAGATGGACAAGAAGTTTATATTACTACAAGTATAGGAATTAGTTTTTATCCGAATGATGGTGATAGTTCTGAAATACTTTTGAAAAAAGCTGACAAAGCGATGTATATGTCCAAATTGAACGGTAGAAATCAATATGAAATCTATCATGAAGGAATA
The DNA here is from genome assembly GCF_022900255.1 of Lederbergia wuyishanensis. Taxonomy (GTDB): domain Bacteria; phylum Bacillota; class Bacilli; order Bacillales; family Bacillaceae_C; genus Lederbergia; species Lederbergia wuyishanensis. Next base: position 836,834 of record NZ_JALIRM010000001.1, on the reverse strand, counting down.
TCCCATACAGATAAAAGTCAAATTAAAATGGCTGCCCAATTAAGAAATGCATTAATAAAAAATGAATTATCTTTAATTTATCAGCCATTTCTAAATGCCAGAAGCAGGAAAATTGAAGGGGTAGAAGCATATTGCTTTTGGAAAAGTGGAGTTACACCTGATGAATTAATCTTACTTGCTGAAGAAAGTGGTTTAATCATTTCTTTAGCTAACTGGGTTCTTAGGCAAGCGAGTGAAGATATCAAACACATCCATCTTGCAGGCTTCACTGGAATTAGGACCACTGTCAATATTTCACCTCTTCATTTTCAACAGGAAGACTTTGTTAAAGATATTAAATTTGCGATAGAGAACTCAAACATTCCTGCTCGTGCCATCGAACTTGAATTGGCTGAAGGTGTCATTATGCCACAAGCATCAATCGCAAAAAGAAAATTGGTTGATCTTAAGAAACTTGGGGTTAAACTAACGATTGATGGCTTCGGAGCAGGATATTCTTCATTGAGTTATTTGAATCGTTTTCCAATCGATAAATTAAAAATTGATAAAAGTTTTATTGAGAACTTAGGGAAATATGAAGATGATGCCTCAATTGTGGAAGCGATCATTCAATTGGGAAAGCATCTTCATTTACAAGTTGCAGCTGACGGAGTACTAAATGACAAGCAATATAAACTATTAAAACATCTTGACTGTGATATGATGCAGGGAAACTATATTTGCCCACCGCTTCAATTACAGGAGCTAATTGAATTATTAAATGAATGGGATCCTAGTCAAATTTTATGAGGGTGAAGAAAATGGATACGTATAATTTAATTGCAACAACTGCAATGGGAATTGAATCCATAGCAGCAAATGAAATAAAAAAACTTGGCTATGAATGTACTGTTGAGAATGGAAAAGTAATGTTTAAAGGCGATGAACTAGCTATTGCTAGAACAAATATGTGGTTAAGAACTGCCGATAGAATAAAAATTGTTGTAGGAGAATTTAAGGCATCCACTTTTGATGAATTATTTGAGAAAACGAAAGCGTTGCGATGGGAAGACTATCTTCCTGTTGATGCGGAATTTCCGGTCCAAGGGAAGTCAGTAAAATCAACCCTATATAGTGTTCCTGACTGCCAGGCAATCGTTAAAAAAGCGATTGTCGAAAGACTGAAAAGTTCATATAAGCAAACGACGTGGTTAGCGGAAACAGGTCCACTATTTAAAATTGAAATTTCTTTATTAAAGGATAAAGCAACCCTCACGTTAGACACGAGTGGGGCTGGACTGCATAAACGTGGGTATAGAATTGATCAAGGCGAGGCACCGATAAAAGAGACTTTGGCTGCGGCACTCATACAACTTACTAATTGGTATCCTGATCGCCCGCTGCACGATCCTTTTTGCGGTTCAGGTACAATTCCAATCGAAGCCGCATTAATAGGGCAAAATATTGCTCCTGGCTTTAATAGGGAGTTTTTAAGTGAAACATGGCCTTGGATGAATAAAGACATTTGGGAAAAAGTTCGAGAAGAAACAGAAGACTTGGCAAACTACGACCAGCATTTAGAAATAACTGGTTCTGATATTGATCACCGTATGATTGATATATCAGTGAAAAATGCATTCGAGGCTGGTTTAGGGGAGTTAGTATCTTTTAAACAAATGCGTGCTAGTGATTATACAACGAAAAAAGATTATGGTGTCATTATCGGAAATCCGCCATATGGAGAAAGAATAGGAGATAAAAAAGAAGTAGAAATCATGTACCAAGAAATTGGTAAAGCTTTCAAGAATCTTGATACTTGGTCTATTTATATTTTGACATCTCATCCCGAATTTGAAAATCTATATGGAAAACAAGCAACGAAAAAGAGAAAGCTTTTTAATGGATTTATTCGAACGGATTATTATCAATTTTGGGGACCAAGACCACCTAGATCATAAAAATTTCGAATAAAATGCCACCTTGCTGAATATACTTGATTGTATATTAACTTTTGCAAGGAGGTATTTCAAATGGCGCAAACCTTGAATGAAATGGAGATTATTTCAAAGGCCATTTATTCTTCCTATGATTTACTAAAGAAAGAAGAAGTTTTAGCAGAAAATGCTTTAGCTAGTTTAAAAGAAGCTGAAGAAAGTTTAAACAAGGCAATAGAGTATGTATTATCAAACAGAAGAACAGAGAGAACATCATAAAAACACAAGTGCACTTTTTTGTACTTGTGTTTTGAATTTATAAAAAAAGCGTCATTTTATTATTTGTTTAAAGGTCAAGACGCCAACCCTATAAAGCAGAAGAGAAGCCTGAATACGAACTTCTTGACTTGATAATTGATTTTGGAAGTCTGTAAGATGCAAGGATAAAGGTTGTTGCAACTTTTACAGATGTACGAGGTAAGCGAAAGGGCAGGACTTCGGCAAACATACAACCTGAGTCACAGTCTCACCCAATCTATTTCAACTTACGCGCCATAATATTGAATAAGAAGGACGATAGAGGAACAGAACTACACATTGAGCGATAAGTGAATTCGTAAGCAGCTTCCGTTTTAATAAATATCCAGCTTTTTTTGAATATGTTAAAATAAAACTTGATTAGAGATAAAGGAGATAAATAAAATGTCGGATATATTAGATATCGAGAAAGAATTCTTACAATACGTAAAAAAAATGCAGGCATATGAAGAGGCACTCAATCTGATGTATTGGGATTTAAGAACAGGTGCACCAAAAAATGGAGTAGAACAGCGCTCACAAGTAATTGGAGTCCTTGCTTCAGAGCATTTCCAAATGTCTACATCAGAAGAAATGGCCGCATACATAGCTAGTTTATCAAGCAAACAGGATAAATTAACGGAGATTGGAAAACTCACATTAAAAGAATGTAAAAAACAATACGAAAAAAATAAAAAAATACCTGCTAAAGAATATGAGGAATATGTCGTTCTTCAATCAAATGCTGAACATGTTTGGGAGCAAGCAAGGGAAGCATCTGATTTTGACATGTTTAAACCTTATCTTGAAAAATTGGTTGCTTTTAATAAGAAATTCATTGAATACTGGGGATATAGCGGTAATAAATATAATACTTTACTAGATATGTATGAACCCGGAGTTACTGTGGATATCATTGACCAAGTATTTGGGGAATTACGAGATGTCATTGTTCCGTTAGTTAAGAAAATCACTGATTCTGGAAATAAGCCGAAAACGGACTTTCTATTCCATAAGTTTCCGAAAGATAAGCAAAAAGAATTTAGTATTAAAATACTGGAACAAATGGGATACGATTTTAACGCCGGAAGAATAGATGAAACAGTGCATCCTTTTGCAATAGGATTGAATCCTGGGGATGTCCGTGTCACTACAAGATATGATGAAAAAGACTTTCGGATGGCTGTTTTTGGGACAATTCATGAAGGTGGACATGCTCTATACGAACAAAATATTTCAAAAGATTTAATTGGGACCCCTCTTTGTACTGGAACTTCGATGGGAATCCATGAATCACAATCTTTATTTTATGAAAATATTTTAGCTCGTGATCGTGCTTTTTGGGAATGCAATTATGAATTATTAAAAGAATATGCTGACGGTCAATTCGATCAAGTTTCCCTAGAAGATTTTTATCGTGCAATCAATGAGGCTAAACCTTCTTTCATACGTATTGAATCTGATGATTTAACGTATGCTCTGCATATCATTATTCGTTATGAAATCGAAAAAGGATTATTTAACGATGAAATTCAAGTTGAAGATCTCCCAAGGGTTTGGAATGATAAATATGAAGAGTATTTAGGCATTAGACCATCTAACGATGCTGAAGGAGTATTGCAGGACGTTCATTGGTCTGGTGGAAGCTTTGGGTATTTCCCGTCCTATGCATTAGGCTATATGTATGCTGCTCAGTTGAAAAATGCGATGTCGAAGAATTTGCCAAATTATGAAGAGTTGCTTAGAAAAGGAGACCTTCTACCTATTAAAAATTGGCTAACTGAACATGTCCATCAATACGGAAAAACAAAAGAGCCTTTAGAAATTATTAAATTAGCAACAGGTGAAGGCTTAAGTGCAAAGTATTTAGGGAACTACTTAGAAGAAAAATTCTCTAAAGTATATCAACTATCATAAGAGGTGGCATTTTTGCCATCTCTTTTATATAGGATGAGATAATATGTACCAATTAATGGTAATGGTTGCTGCGTTATTATGGGGAGCCATTGCAATATTTATCAAAAAATTAACTTATTATGGTTTTACGGAAATGGAAATAGTCACTATTCGTGTTTTCTTTGCGTTTTTATGGTTATTACCCATTGTCATTTTTATGGAAAATAAACGAAAGTTAATTATCCAATTGAAACATATATGGTATTTTATCGGCACGGGGTTATGTAGTATTGTCTTTTTTAACTGGGCTTATTTTAAGGCAATCAATATGATGTCAATATCACTCGCTGTGATGCTTCTTTATACGGCACCTGCATTTGTAGCTATTCTTTCCGCAATTATTTTAAAGGAAAGATTAATGAAAAAGAAGTTGATTGCCGTCTTTACTACGATAGTAGGGTGTACGATTATAGCGCTTGCCGGGAAAGAAGTAGGAGGGGACTGGAATACATTAGGCTTTGTCATTGGACTGTGTTCTGGTTTGGGCTATGCATTATATACCATTTTTGGGAAAATCGCATTAAGAGATTATGATAGTTTCATCATTACTTTTTATACGTTTTTTGTTTCTTCGATTACTTTACTCCCTTTCTTCCCGTTTTGGAAAAAAGCACAGTCCCTGCCACTTGAAGCTTGGCTTTTTATGACAGGCCTTGGACTATTTCCGACAGTTATTGCATATTTGCTATACACTTATGGTTTGAAGGGAATTGAAAGCAGCACGGCATCCATTTTAGCAACGGTAGAACCTGTATCGGCTGTGTTGATAGGAATCACCATCTTTAATGAAAACTTATTCATAGGACAAATGATAGGGGCTGTTTTTATACTCTCATCAATACTAATTATTTCTGAAAGGTCGAGAAGACAGGATCCAATTGTCTTTCCATCAAAGGTAGACTTAGATTAAAAAAAGCATCTCATTCTTCGTATTAATGAAAAATGAAATGCTTTTTTGTATCTTAGAAAATTATATATTGGAATATTGTAGATAACTTTTAAGAAGGTAGCTCCCGTCTAGCTCTAGCACCTAGCAAACTTTCGATATCTGTACATCGGTTCTCGAATACAGTGTTTCCTTTATCTCTTCAGAATGATAAAAAGTTTGTAAATCGCTGAACAGGGCGTGCGCTTAAGTTCTTATTAGCTAACTGGTGTTTTTTGTACAAGATTAGCAAATGCTCTTGCTTCTTCCATAAATTTATTGAATTCTGGAATATTCATTTGTTGCGCTGAATCTGAAAGAGCAACTGCTGGATCTGGATGAACTTCTGCCATTACAGCATCTGCCCCAATCGCCAACGCTGCTTTAGCAGTAGGGAGAAGTAAGTCTTTACGTCCAGTAGAGTGAGTTACGTCAACAACTACTGGCAAGTGAGTTTCTTTCTTCAAAATTGGAACAGCAGATATATCTAGTGTATTTCGTGTAGCTTTTTCATATGTTCTAATACCGCGCTCACAAAGAATAATTTGGTCGTTGCCTTGAGCAAGAATGTATTCAGCGGCATACATAAATTCTTCAATTGTTGCGGATAAGCCACGTTTCAATAAAATAGGCTTTCTTACAGATCCTGCAACTTTCAAAAGTTCAAAGTTTTGCATGTTGCGGGCGCCAATTTGAATTACATCTACGTAATCTAAAGCTGTCTCCATATCATTTGGATTTAGGATTTCACTAATGATAGCCATTCCTTCTTCATCCGCAACCTGTCTCAAAATTTTTAAGCCTTCTAATCCAAGACCTTGGAAATCGTATGGAGATGTTCTTGGCTTATATGCACCACCGCGCATTAATTTCAAGCCTTGTTGTTTCATTGCTTGGGCAACAAGTTTTACTTGATCATAGCTTTCTACAGCACATGGCCCCATAATAAAATGTTGAGTGCCATTTCCGATTTCTTCACCTAACACTGAAACAACCGTATTTTCAGGCTTTTTCTTTCTTGAAACAAGCAGTGCTTTGCGATTATCATCTTCTTGTAGTTCAAGGCTAGCTTTAAAAATTTGTTTGAATATATGCTGAACAGTTGAAGTTTCGAATGGGCCTTCGTTATGCTCAGCGATGAGATCAAACAATTTACGCTCCTGTACTGGATCGTAACGCTTTACGCCCTGCATTTCTTTTAATTTACCGATATCTTGTGCAATCTTGCCTCGCTCATTTAATAATTCTAAAATTTGCAAGGTTGTTTTTTCAATTTTCGAACGTAACATTTCTAGTTCTGACAACGATAAGCCCTCCTTATGTTTTTTCTGTCCAGTTAGATGGTAATATCATCTTACTTTAAGACTTCAACGCTGTAAAGCGTGTATGAAAATATTTTGGTTGATAACTCAATACGATAGACGCTAACCTAATAATTGTCAATAGGCTAAAGAAAAGTTTTTGCACTTTTTATTAATTTTGCAAAACTTTTCGTTTCATCGTCACATTTAATTAATATTAGCATACAATTGATATATTACACTTTATGTTTTAAATAGGAAAATGTTAATGTGATATTTTATTTTTGAAAAAAACAAAATATTACTTTACAAGAATCCATGGATATGATAAAAATTGAATTTATATAATATGAATCAAAAGCTAAGACAGGGCATAGTAGTGTTTATGAATTTGTAGCGTCAGAGAACTGATGGTTGGTGCGAATCAGTACAATCATGAAGATGAATTACTCCCTTGAGCTTCTTTTTTGAATATTTGGGTTCCTTTCCAGATTAGTAAAAAAAGACGGTATTAACCGTTATCAAACAAGAGTGGCGGATTTAAATCCGCAATTAGGGTGGTACCGCGATTAAAACGTCCCTGCATTTTTTGCAGGGGCTTTTTTGTATTTTTTGGCTCTGTATTATTTGTATGTTGATTTGCTTAAGGCGGTCGCTTTCCGCTTTGGGTTAAAGAGCAACCATTGCCTATAAAATGCATGAGAGGTCTTGATTGACCCGCTTACCCCGCAGGAGTCTCGCTTTTTCAGAGACAATCAATGTAGAAAAAAAATTCACCAATAATTTTTAACAGAGTCATTATCATATAAATGGGAGGAAAAAAAGATGAGATATTTAACAGCAGGGGAGTCGCATGGCCCGCAGCTAACTACAATTTTAGAAGGTGTGCCAGCAGGACTTGAATTAACAGCGGAAATGATTAACCATGAATTGCATAGAAGACAAAAAGGACATGGCCGTGGCCGAAGAATGCAAATTGAGAAGGATCAAGTTCAAATTTTAAGTGGTGTTCGTCATGGTGTTACAATCGGTGCCCCTATCGCATTGGTTGTACAAAACAATGATTTTAAACATTGGCAAAAAATAATGGGAGCTGCTCCAATTAGTGCAGAAGAGCAGGAAGAAGTAAAAAGAAAAATTACTCGACCAAGACCAGGACATGCAGATTTAAATGGAGCAATAAAATACGGCCACCGTGATATGCGGAATGTACTAGAACGTTCATCTGCTAGAGAAACAACAGTTCGTGTTGCAGCTGGTGCTGTTGCTAAAACAATTCTTTCTGAACTTGGCGTTAAAGTTGGTGGGCATGTCATCGAAATCGGTGGAGTGAGGGCTCAAAAAGTTAACTATAACTCAATAGAAGAATTACAGAAAATTACTGAAGAATCATCAGTTCGATGCCTTGATCCTGATGCTGGAGAAAAAATGATGCAAGCCATCGATGACGCAAAGAAAAACGGAGATTCAATCGGAGGTATTGTTGAAGTCATCGTTGAGGGAATGCCGATTGGAGTAGGAAGTTATGTACAATATGACCGTAAGCTTGAAGCAAAACTTGCAGCGGCTGTAATGAGTATCAATGCTTTTAAAGGTGTAGAAATTGGAATTGGTTTTGAAGCAGCCCATCGTCCAGGAAGCCAAGTCCATGATGAAATCCAATGGGATAAGGAAAATGGATATACAAGAAGGACGAATAATGCTGGTGGGTTTGAAGGTGGAATGACAACCGGAATGCCGATTGTTATAAGAGGGGTAATGAAGCCGATTCCTACTCTGTATAAACCATTAGAAAGTGTCGATATTGATACGAAAGAGCCTTTTAAAGCGAGTATCGAACGTTCCGACAGTTGTGCTGTTCCTGCAGCAAGTGTAGTTGCTGAATCTGTCGTTGCTTGGGAACTTGCAGTGGCGTTATTAGAAGAATTTGGGCAAGATCGAATATCTGCCATTAAAGATAATATTGAAAGACATAAAGAATACTCCAAAAATTTTTAAAAGGATGGGTACGCCATGAAGGTTAAAGAACAATTATTAACATTAAAACCTTACATTCCTGGGAAAACGACTGACGAAGTAAAAAGGGAGTACAACTTAGACAAAATTGTAAAGCTTGCTTCTAATGAAAATCCATACGGATGTTCACCAAATGTACTCCAATCAATTACGACAAAAATTCCTAGCTTTGCGATTTACCCGGATGGAGCGGCGACAGAGTTAAGAGAAAAAGTCGCTGAATACCTCGGAGTGGATGGGGACCAGCTCATTTTTTCCAGTGGTCTTGATGAATTAATTCAATATTTAATTAGGGCTTTGTTATCGCCTGAAACAAATACCGTAATGGCTAAGGAAACTTTCCCGCAATATCGCCATCATGCAATTATTGAAAATGCTGAATTAAGGGAAGTCCCTTTAAAGGATGGCCGTCACGATTTGGAAGAAATGGCAAACCAAATAGACGATCGTACGAAAATTGTATGGATATGTAATCCGAATAATCCAACAGGTACTTATGTTAATCAATTAGAGTTAGAGGGATTTTTAAGCAAAGTTCCGAATCATGTTCTTGTTGTTTTAGACGAAGCATACTTCGAATATGCAACGAATGATGACTATCCTAACACCATTCCATTGTTAAACAAATATGAAAATCTTTTAATCATGAGAACATTTTCAAAAGCATTCGGTCTTGCAGGTTTTAGGATTGGGTATGGAATTGGAGCACCTTCACTTATTAAACAATTAGAAGTGGCAAGACTCCCATTTAATACTTCGGCACTGGCACAAACAGCTGCCATTGCTGCATTGGATGACAAAGATTTCGTTGAAAATACTGTCGCTGTAAACGCAAAAGAACTAGTAAAATATTATCAATTTTTTGATGAACATCAAATTTCTTATTATCCATCTCAAGGAAATTTTGTTTTTATTAATATTTCCGGACTTTCTAGTAATGAAATATTTCAACGATTATTGGAAAAAGGCTGGATTGTTCGTGCATTTCCCAATGGCGTACGTATCACGATAGGGAAAGAAGAGGAAAATGAAGAATTGATGAAAATCATCGCGGAAATTGCGAGTGTTAAACTTTCGTAAAGAATAGGCTGTGTAAAAATGGATGATTTGAAACGAGTATTATTGGTAGGGGTTGGGCTGATCGGTGGATCGGTCGCCCTGGCAATAAAAAAGGAACATCATGTCCATATTGTTGGCTTTGATGTCAAATTAGATAATTGCCAATTAGCAAAAAAATTAAATATTATTGATGACTTTACGGAGAAACTCGAGGAGGAAGCATCTAAAGCTGATCTAATTATTTTGGCTTGTCCAGTAGATAAAGCAGAGCAGATTCTAGAAAAACTCTCCGTTCTACCATTAAAAGAAGATGTTATTATTACAGACGTAGGCAGTACTAAAGCTAAAATTATGGAAAAAGCTGAAGAGTACTTTAATAATGGTATTCCATTTATTGGCGGGCATCCGATGGCTGGATCACATAAAGTGGGACCTGGCAGTGCTAGAGCACATTTATTTGAAAATGCATTCTATGTGTTAACCCCATCCCAAAATGCCACAAATGGTAAAATCGATATTTTGAAAAAATGGTTAAAAGGGACAAATGCTAACTTTATAATAATGGATCCAAAAGAACATGATTTAGTAACGGGTGTTGTTAGTCATTTTCCACATATCGTTGCAGCTAGTTTGGTGCGCCAAGTGGAAAATCATGCTTCCCAAAACGAACATGTTAAATATCTTGCTGCAGGTGGATTTAGAGATATAACCAGAATCGCTTCTTCGAGTCCGGAAATGTGGAGGGATATTGTCAAACATAATCAACCTATTCTGCTCTCTTTATTAGATCAATGGATGTCAGAAATGAATGAAGTAAGACAATTGGTTGAAGAGGGAGACAATGAAGAGCTGTATCATTATTTTGATGGTGCAAAAAAATATCGTGATTCATTACCTGTCCGAGCAAAAGGAGCCATTACTGCATTCTATGATTTATATGTAGATATACTCGATAAACCAGGGGTTATCTCAGATATCACAACACTTCTTGCCCAAGAAAATATCAGCATTACAAATATTAGGATTATTGAAGCACGCGAGGATGTTTACGGAGTTCTTAGAATTAGTTTTCAAACCGAAAAGGATCTTGAGAGAGCAAAAGTTTGTTTAGAAAACAGAGGGTATGAGACGTATATCAGTATGTGAGGAGTGGAGAAATTGACCGTACGACTAAAAGGGGAAATGAAAGTACCAGGAGATAAATCGATTTCACATCGTGCCGTTATGCTAGGTTCTATTGCTCACGGAAAGACTGTGATTGATGGGCTTTTAACTGGAGATGATTGTCTAAGTACTATAGATTGTTTTAGAAAACTTGGTGTTGAGATCCATTTAGATGGAGAACATGTAGAGATTGAAGGTAAAGGGTTAGAAGGATTAAAGGAGCCTAGTCAATTTTTAGATGTTGGGAATTCTGGTACGACTATTAGACTTATGTTAGGTATTTTATCCAGTCTTCCGTTCCATACTACAGTAATAGGTGATGAGTCGATTGCCAAAAGACCTATGGGAAGGGTAACGATACCATTGAAAGAAATGGGCGCTAAAATTGACGGTCGTGCAGAGGGCAAATTCACACCGTTAGCAGTCCGTGGCGGCGGACTAAAAGGAATTAATTACAATTCACCTGTAGCAAGTGCACAAGTAAAATCAGCTATTCTTCTAGCAGGAATATTTGCTGATGGAGAAACATCTGTTTTAGAACCCGAGAATTCTCGTGATCATACAGAGCGAATGCTCCAAGAATTTGGTGGTTCTGTTGAAACGAAAGGTTTGAAAAAAACTGTCAGAGGAAAACAGACACTAAAGGGATCTTCTATTAATGTTCCTGGAGATATTTCTTCTGCTGCATTCTTTCTTGTAGCAGGGTCCATTATTCCAGGTAGTGAAATCATTATCAAAAATGTCGGAATTAATCCTACTAGAACTGGAATTTTGGATATACTAACCAATATGGGTGCAGATATCACCATTCATAATGTAAATGACCAAGTGATGGAGCCTTATGCAGATATTACAGTTCGCTATTCTAATTTGAAAAGCGTCGAAATAAGCGGGGATATTATTCCTAGGCTGATTGATGAGATTCCAATCCTGGCTCTCGCTGCCACACAGGCTGAAGGTATAACGGTTATTAAAGATGCAGCTGAATTAAAAGTAAAAGAAACAAATCGAATAGATACCGTTGTAGATGAATTAAAGAAACTTGGAGCCAATATAGAAGCAACGGAAGATGGAATGAAAATCTATGGAAAATCTAACTTGCATGGAGCTCAAGTTAGCAGCCATGGAGACCATCGAATCGGGATGATGCTCGCAATTGCAAGCTGCTTGGCGTCGGGCGAAACACATATTCAAAATACCGAGGCTATTACCATTTCGTATCCTGGATTTTTCGAGCAATTAGAAGAGCTAAAACAATAAATTTTCATTTTTTTTAAAGGAAGGGAGATGTCGGTGTGCCGCGAATTATTTCTGTTGGAACAGCAGTCCCAGAACATGCTATTTCTCAAGATGAGACAATGGAATTCGCAAAACAACTTTTCTCCGATTCAGTGAAGGATATTGATCGCCTACTTAAAGTCTTTCATAACGGGGAAATTGAAAAACGCCATTTTGTAAAAAATATAGAATGGTACCGACAGAACCACTCATTCTCGGATAAAAACGATGAATTTATTGATTTAGCTGTAGATTTAAGCATAAATGCAATAAAAAATTGCCTAAAATCACCAACTTTACAAAGATCAATTTCTTATGACGAAATAGAAGCAATTATTATGATTAATACAACTGGAATGGCAACACCAAGTTTGGAAGCACGAATTATGAACAGATTGCCATTTTCCCAAAATACAAAAAGAATTCCGATTTGGGGACTTGGCTGTGCAGGTGGCGCTGCTGGGCTTTCAAGGGCATATGAATATTGCCGTGGATTTCCTGATTCAAAAGTTTTAGTTGTAGCAGTAGAGTTATGTAGTCTTACTTTTCAAAAAGATGATTTAAGTAAAAGTAACATAATCGGGACTTCTCTTTTTGCAGATGGAGCAGCAGCGGTGCTTATTGGTGGAGATGAAATAAACTTTTCTGAGATCATAGAAAAAAATATTCCTTCTATAATAGATACACAATCAACATTAATGAATGATTCATTGGACATAATGGGGTGGAATATAAAAGATAATGGTTTGTATGTTGTATTTTCTAAAGACATTCCATCCATTGTAAAAGAGTGGCTAAAACCGGAAGTAGAGAAATTGCTTGTACATAATCAAATAACGATTCCTCATATAAAGCATTTTATTGCGCATCCTGGTGGGAAAAAAGTATTAAATGCCTATGAGGAAGCATTAGGTTTGCCAAGGGAGAGAACGTCAAACTCACTTGATGTTTTACGGGAATATGGAAATATGTCATCTGTGACTGTATTATTTGTTCTAGAACGTTTTTTGCAGCAGGAGATTAATCGTGGCGACTATGGAGTCATTGCAGCACTAGGGCCGGGCTTTAGTTCTGAATTGCTGCTAGTCAGGTGGGAATGATGTTTTTCCTTATATTATTGTTAATTGTGATTGCGCAAAGGCTAATAGAACTAAGAATCGCAAAAAGAAATGAAGAGTGGATGTTACAACACGGGGCGAAAGAATATGGTCAAAATCACTATTTTTTCATGGTCCTTATGCATGCAGGATTTTTCATATCTTTAATTATGGAGTATTTTTTCCGTAATCATGCATTAAATGCGTTTTGGCCAGTATTTCTTTTAATTTTTATAGTTGCACAGATCGCGCGTATATGGGTTATCACTTCGCTTGGAAAGTACTGGAATACTAAAATAATTGTACTTCCAGGAATTAAAGTAGTAAAAAAGGGTCCATTCAAATATGTAAAGCATCCAAATTATATCATCGTGACAATAGAATTATTTGTTATTCCAATGATTTTTAATTTGTACATAACTGCTACTTTGTTTTTAATTTTGAATCAGATTATTCTTAAAGTGAGAATACCAATTGAAGAAAAGGCATTGAGTGAAAATACGGATTACACTGAAAGATTTGATTAAAATTTGTCTAGTTCCAATATTATTAGGAACTGGACTTTTTTAGTGTTTTTGAATACTATATGAAAATCCTATATTCTCATGTAAAATAGGATGTAATGATTATAATGAGGGGTTTGTTGTTACACATGTCAAAAGTCTTGCAATCATCTGTGGTTGAAGCACAGTTAAATAGGATACTTATTTTAATGGAACGCTTTCAGGAGCACGGGGATCAAAAAAGTGCTGATAAAGCTCAAAAGCTAATAAAAAAACTCGTGGATCGTGAATTCATTGTAGCATTTAGTGGTCATTTTTCGGCTGGTAAATCAACAATGATTAATTCCCTAGTTGGAGAAAATATCCTCCCATCTAGTCCAATCCCTACAAGTGCTAATCTAGTTAAAATTCATCATGCAAAAGAAGACTATGCAAAAGTATTTTATCGTTCTGAAAAGCCTTTATTATTTAATGCACCTTACGATTTTGCGACAGTTAAGGAATTTTGCAAAAACGGAGATGTAACAGAAATCGAAATTGGAAGGAAAGATTCGAACCTTCCGTACGGTGTGACAGTGATGGATACTCCGGGGGTCGATTCTACTGACGATGCCCATCGGCTTTCTACTGAATCTTCTTTGCATCTAGCAGATGTTGTTTTTTACGTGATGGACTATAACCATGTTCAATCTGAGTTGAACTTCACTTATACACGAAATTTATTAGATCACGGAGTTAAATTATATTTAATCATTAATCAAATTGATAAACATAATGATACTGAGCTCTCATTCCAACAATATAAACAAACGGTCATCGATTCTTTTGCAGCATGGAATGTAGAGCCTTCTGGTGTTTTTTTTACATCACTGAAAAAAGCAGACTATCACGAGAATGAATATGAAACTGTAAAATTGTTAATTGATGATTGTTTCTCCAATCAAGAAGAGTGGCTTGAAACAACGATAGAGAAAGCGACCAATCAATTGATGAAGGAACACACAAATTGGTTGTCCGATGAAAGAAAAGCTGCTGCTGAACCATTAGAGCAATTATTAGCAGATATGAATAAAGAAGAATTAGAAAAAGTATTTGATGAAGAAAAACAGCTTTTATCGCAAAAAGAAATTCTATTAGCCGCAGTGGGAAAATGGGAAAAGGATTTTATTTCAGAACGAGAGAGCTTGCTTCAGAATGCATACCTAATGCCGTATGAAACTCGTGAACTTGCAGCTCAATTTTTAAAGACTCACCAACCTAACTTTAAAGCAGGACTCTTTTTCAGTAAGAAAAAGACTGAATTGGAAAGAGAAGCATCATTAGAACTCTTTGCAGAGAGTGTTAAAAAGCAAGTAGAGTCTCAAATTGATTGGCACTTAAGAGAATGGGCAGCCAAAAAGCTATCTGATTCTGGTGTTTTACAGGAGGATCTTCAAGTTGAAGCTCAAAATCTAACTGTTAATTTTGAAAAGTCATTATTTATTGATGCTATTAAAAAAGGTGCAGGATTAACAGGAGAATATATATTGCAATATTGTGAAGATGTTTCTAGCTTAATTAAGAAAAAGGCGAGAGAAGCAACAGAAAACTTTCAAAAATCCCTTTTCGCTGCCTTTAAAACAAATATAAATATACATTTAACTGAGATTGAAACAAAGTTAAACAAAATGGGTATTACTACTTCGGCTTTACATTCATTACGCCAATTAGAACGTGATCTTGAAGAAAAAATTAATCAATGTTCTGTCCCAACTGGAAAGGAGCATTCACTACTCCAAACACTACTAGTAAATTGGAAAACGGAACAAGAAGATATTCGGATTTTTACAGGTGAAAGCATTCATCAAAACGAGGAAAATATAGTTTCAGATGTAATAACTAATACTCCCGTTGTAAATAAGGATGAAATAGATATTCAAAATGTCATTTCAAAAATTGATAAGGCGATTGTATGCCTTGAGAATGAAGCAAGTTTTAAAAGAATTACCTCTCAATTAAAGGAAAAGCTTGCCCGACTACAAAATCGTGAGTATACAATTGCCCTTTTTGGTGCTTTCAGTGCTGGAAAATCGTCATTTGCCAATGCACTATTAGGAGAGAAGGTTTTACCAGTATCTCCCAACCCAACGACAGCTGCGATCAATCGGATTTGTCCTGCGACAAACGAACATAAACATGGTACCGCAGATGTTCATTTTAAAACGGAAGAGCAAATGCTTGCCGATATTGCCCATTCATTATCATTATTTGAAATTCATTGTACATCATTGGCTGATGCGTACTCAAAAATTCCTAGTATCCTAAGAGATTTAGATTATAGTGGAAAAGAAAAAATACATCTATCCTTTTTAAACGCATTCCATAATGGTTTTAAAAATCATCAACATCAATTAGGAACGGTATTAACAACTGATTTAGAAGAATTCCATCGTTTTGTTGGTCAGGAGACACAGTCTTGCTTTGTCGAATCGATTGACCTTTATTATGATTGTGAGTTTACAAAACAAGGGATTACACTTGTTGATACACCGGGAGCTGATTCAATTAATGCTCGACATACAGGCGTTGCATTTGATTATATTAAAAATGCAGATGCGATTCTTTTTGTCACGTACTACAATCATGCTTTTTCAAAAGCGGATCGTGAATTCCTCATTCAATTAGGAAGGGTAAAAGATGCTTTTGAATTAGATAAAATGTTCTTTATTGTAAATGCTATTGACCTAGCAAGTTCTGATGAAGAATTAAAAGATGTACTAGATTATGTTCATCAAGAACTGGTCACAAACGGAATTCGTTTTCCTAAAATCTTTGGCATTTCTAGTAAACTTGCATTAAGTAACAGAAATGAATCAAAAATTGATTCATTTACTCGAGAATTTAATCACTTTTTAAATAATGATTTATCTCAATTAGCGATTCAATCTGCAGAATCAGATTATCATCGCATCATTTTCATGCTTGATCAATTGATACATGCAGCAAGTGAAGATGAAGTGGTTAAAAATAAAAGGATAGAGGAATTGCAAACTGCAAAAGCTGAAATAGCGATTTTACTTCAAGAATCGGAACCAAGCTTACTAAAGAAACAATTGTCACAAGAAGCGAAAGAATTATTATTTTACGTAAAGCAAAGAGTATTTTACCGTTTTCCAGACTTTTTCAAAGAGTCCTTTAACCCAGCTGTGCTCCAAAATAACAGTCGCAAGTTGCTAGCAAAATGTCTGGAGGAATTATTGCAGTCTACAGGATATGATTTTGCCCAAGAATTAAGGGCTACATCATTAAGGCTTGAACGATATATACAAAAGGTGATGTTAAACCGGATAGGAAATTTGGAAAAAGAAATTCAAGTTATCAAGAAAGAATTGACTGTTTCTGGTTGGGAAGTCAGCCCTATCGAAACACCTGAGTTTGAATCGGCATTTAAGAATATTGACAGAAGCTCATTGGAAGGAAGCTTTAAATTCTTTAGAAATCCGAAGTCCTTTTTTGAACAAAACGAAAAGAAGAAAATGGAAGAGGCTTTAGAAAATCTCCTCTCTCCTCTTACAGATGAATATATACAGATTCAGCTTGTGGAACTAGAAAATTATTATCACACTTTAATTGATAAGGAGTTCAGTAAACTGATTAATCATGTATCTTCAGACGTTAACGATCAGTTTGAGGGATGGCTAGAAGCACTATCTGATCATGAAAAATTAGCTGGATGGAAAAGAATTCGGTCCAGTTTGGAGGGATGAACATGAGATTTATTAAATCTGTTTCTTGGTTGCATGAACAATTAAAAGATGAAAACATCAAGGTAGTAGATTGTAGATTTGCTCTTTCAGACCCTGAATACGGTAAAAATGCTTATCTAGAAGGCCATATTCCAGGAGCTGTTTTTTTCGATTTGGAAGAGGATTTATCGTCTCCTGTTTCAGTACATGGGGGACGTCATCCTTTGCCGGAGGTTGATGTTTTTACCGAAAAATTAAGTAAAGTAGGGATTACACAAGAAACAACTGTTATTGCCTATGATGATGGCGAAGGTTCTTATGCTGGCCGTTTTTGGTGGCTACTTTCTTACTTAGGACATGGAAATGTTTATATTTTAAATGAAGGATATAAGGCATGGAAGGAAGCGGGGCATGTAGTAACAGTTGAAATTCCTACTTATGACTATGTTGAGTTTGTGCCTTCTATTATAGATGAAATGCTTGCTTCATTTGAACAAGTTAAAAACCACAATGGAATATTAATTGATTCAAGAGCAAAAGAGCGCTATTTAGGACTCGTAGAGCCACTTGATAAGAGAGCTGGCCATATTCCAGGAGCAATTAATATTGTATGGACAGAAGGATTCAAAAACGGTACTTGGAAAGATATTGAATCGCAAAAAGAACGATTTTCTAATTTAGACAAGGAAGAAGATATCATAGTTTATTGCGGATCCGGCGTGACAGCTACACCTAATATCTTAGCATTAAAAGCATGTGGATTTAAAAACGTAAAACTATATGCCGGCAGTTATTCCGACTGGGTCTCGTATGATGAAAATCCGGTGGAAACAGGCGAAAATCCTAAAGTTTGATATAATGGTATTATAATTTTGAATAAGAGGTGTTTACAATTTCAAATCCACACTTATTATTAATAGACGGCATGGCTCTATTGTTCCGCTCGTTTTATGCAACGGCTCTACGAAATAATTTCATGTTTAACAGTAAAGGTGTCCCAACAAATGGAGTTCAGGGATATATAAAACATTTGCTTACAGCTGTAGAAAAGTTCGATCCGACTCATGTTGCCGTATGCTGGGATATGGGGAGTAAGACGTTTCGCAATGAAATGTATGATGGGTATAAGGCAAACCGGCAAGCCCCTCCTGTCGAAATGATTCCGCAGTTTGATCTTGCAAAAACAGTTACTGATTCATTTGGAATCATGAGTATTGGACTAGCTGGATATGAGGCTGATGATTGTATTGGTACAATAAGCAATCAATATAAAGAGCAAGCAAAAATAACTGTTTTAACGGGGGATCGAGACTTACTACAAATCATAGATGACCGTATTTCTGTCTTGATTATGCAAAAGGGAATTGGGAATTATCAGCATCATACGAAGTCTAGTTATTTTGAAGAGTTTAAATTACATCCGAAACAGTTAATTGATGTTAAGGCGTTAATGGGGGATACTAGCGATGGTTATCCAGGTGTAAAAGGAATTGGAGAAAAAACAGCTTTTAAACTTATTCAAGATCATAAAGATATAGAAGGATTACTTGCGAATATTCAAACACTTTCACCTTCATTGCAGAAAAAAATTAATAACGATATAGAAATGTTGCATTTATCTCGTCAATTGGCATCCATAGAATGTAATGTTCCAATTTCGATAGATTTTAATGATACTGCATGGAGTATTTCGCAATCTACGTCAATGGACATTTGTGACGAATTCGAATTAAAGACAGTACGTAATCATTTATTGAAAACAAAGTGGTTTGAAGAAAAAGATATATTCGCAAGCAGGTTATAAAAGGGGATGTTCAAAAAGTCCGGTAAAAATAACACTACAAATTTTATTAGTGCGGACACTGCGACATGACGGCTCGGACTTAGTCAGCCAACGTATAGGATGCACTAGTGTTGGCTTTTTTGTCAAAATGTCAGTATACTTAGCCGACTTAGTCCTTTTTATCCTCTTTTTTGAACACGCATTAAAAGGAGAAAAGCTAATTGATCACGGAACTTATTGATTTGGAAAACTACCTCATGACTCTCGAAGCAAAAGGCTTTAAGTTTAAAGACGAAGCTATTTCTTTTATTTACTTTGGGAAACAATCGACAGGAACAGATGATTATATTGTTTCATTAGCAATTGAATTAACACTAAAAACTCAGAAGCGATTTGATGGAAGTTTTTATTTATCTATACTGGAAAGACTAAAGGAACATAATATAAAAACTAAAACAGAAGCATATGGATTAATGGAAAAGATGGGGTTAAAAGCACATAAATGAGTATGTGCTTTTTTTCGTAGGAAGAAGTTTTCATGGAATCTATTGGCATGTAAATAATGGCGAAATAAAGGTGAATATTGGTAAAATGGATAGTAAAATTGAGATAGTGCAAGCAACATAAAAGAAAAGCTCACTTAATCATGACTTTTCCAGGTGAATTTATGCTTTATAGATTTAATCGAATGGCTTGTTTTGCTAATTGATCCGCCTGCTTATTTTCTTTAGAAGGTATCCATTTTATAAAAAATAGCTCAAATTGGGATGCTAAAGACAAAGCTTGTGTCAAAAGATCTCGATGCTTTACATTCCTTGAAAATTCTTTTTCAACTGCATCGACGACCGTTGTTGAATCTGATCTGACGGAAACGATAGAAAACCCATGGTCAATACAAATTTCCAAGCTTTTAATTAGTGAGTGGAATTCTGCTTCGTGATTATTCATTGTACCGAGTGGAATAGAAAAAGATTCGACTTTACCGTTATTTTTTATATAAATACCAGCACCACTAGCTCCTGGATCTCCAGCACTAGCACCATCTATGTAAACTTCAATCATTTAGTTTTACTCCTTCTACAAGTAGGCTAGGCATAACCATGTACTTATAAAAACATATTTAAGCCCTCTTTTTATTATTGTGTAGAAATAATATCTATGGGAAATATTTTACCTAAAGAAAGATAAGATGTGAATCATATTTGATTGAAAAGGTGTGGTGATATTGAAATATAAAGTAAAATTTGAATACAAAGGCGCTAAAACGAAAAAAGTGTCAATGGAAACAGAGTGGCTCGATGAAATTTATATTGATAATCTCCTTGAGGATTTGCAGCGAACGGGGCGTGTTTTAGATTTACTCATCATCGACGAAATGGAAAGAGAATGGAATCGAAAGGAATATTCTAAATTAAAGATAAAATTAGAACTCGAACCTGTTGATCCGATTATCTATTTTGATGGAGGATTCGATATCCAATCGGGGACAGCAGGAATAGGTATTGTTATTTATTACAAAAAAGGCAAAGAAAAGTATAGATATCGTGCAAATGCAAAGCTCGAACAATTAGAAAATAATAATGAAGCTGAATATGCAGCTTTGTACAATGCACTATTATTTTTAGAGAATCTCGGAATGAAAAGTCTTCCTGTTGAGATAAAAGGTGATTCACAGGGCGTGATTAAACAGTTAGAAGGCGAATGGCCATGCTATGAAAAAGTTCTGAACAAGTGGCTCGACAGAATTGAAGCAAAAATTTTAGATTTAGGCTTGAAGCCAAATTATGAAATTATTGCACGACGTGACAATAAGGAAGCCGATAAACTCGCGACGCAAGCACTTACAAACAACATCATCGAAGGTCACATGAAAATAGTTTGATGCATCTAGGAAGGTTGATTAAATGAAACGAACGGAAATCTTTAAGGAAATTGATGGTTTAATCACAACATATTGTGAAGGTTGCTTCCTACATTTTCATTTTAAAAAAGAATTCAGTAAATCTTACGCTCATAAGTTTTGCATCAATCAATGTACAGTAGGGCAGAAACTGCAGGAAAAGGGAAAAATATTAATAAACAATCAAAAATAAAAGGCTAGCCATAAACGGCCAGCCTTGTCATTGTATGTTATTATAATTTAGTTACGTTTGCAGCTTGTGGTCCGCGGTTTCCTTCAACAACCTCAAAAGAAACTTCTTGACCTTCTTCTAAAGTTTTGAAGCCTTCACTTTGAATAGCTGTGAAGTGTACGAAAATATCTTCTCCGCCTTCTACTTCAATGAAACCATAGCCTTTTTCATTGTTGAACCATTTAACTTTACCGTTTTGCATGTATCTTTTTCCTCCTAGATTTGAGCACAGAGTGCTCGTGAAAAAATATTATCACTAAACAATTGACATATGCAATATGATTTGTTCAATGATAAGTAAACTATACACCACTACCTCAACAGCGTCAAGAAAACAAGCAGAATTATTTATTAAAATTATTCAATTCGTGTAATTCATTATTTTCTGTAAGTGGGAAGTTTCCAAAACTTGTTTATAAGGTAGGATTATAGTAAACTTTAATGTGCTAGAGATATACTAAGGGGGATATGAATGCCTACTCCGAGTATGGAAGATTACATAGAACAAATATATTTATTAATTGAAAATAAAGGATATGCCCGTGTTTCGGATATAGCAGAAGCATTGGCAGTTCACCCTTCTTCTGTAACAAAAATGGTTCAAAAACTAGATCGAGATAGTTATCTTGTGTATGAAAAATATCGGGGACTCATTTTAACCAAAAAAGGAGAAAAAATCGGTAAGCGTTTAGTGGAACGCCATGATTTACTTGAAAATTTCTTACGGTTAATTGGTGTTAAGGAAGAAAATATATACGTAGATGTAGAAGGAATTGAACATCATTTAAGCTGGAATTCAATAGACCGAATTGGCGATCTCGTGCAATTTTTTGAGGAAAATCAAGATCGGTTGAATGAATTAAAACTCATGCAAATTAAAAATGAGGAAGCTGCGAATAAAGAACCAATTTAAGGTTCTTTTTTTTATCTGCAAGTGGCATTTAGTACTTACCGTGATACAATTATAAGTGATAAATTAGCCGAAGGGGTTGTTGTTGATGAGCGAATATAAATCGGATATTGAGATTGCACAGGAGTCTGAACTGCTGCCAATTCAAAGTATTGCCGATTCTTTAGGCCTTTCTAGTGAGACAATCGAATATTTCGGTAAATACAAAGCAAAAATTTCATATGAAAAAATACGTGATTTACAAAAAAACGAGGATGGGAAAATTATTCTTGTTACTTCCATTAATCCTACAGCTGCTGGGGAAGGAAAATCTACAGTTACTGTGGGGCTTGGTGATGGCTTAAAGAGGCTCGGCAAGAAAACTATTATCGCTCTTCGGGAACCTTCACTTGGCCCTACAATGGGAATTAAAGGGGGAGCAACAGGAGGAGGTTATGCCCAAGTACTTCCAATGGAGGATATTAATTTACATTTTACTGGGGATCTTCATGCCATCACAACTGCGAATAATGCCCTCTCCGCACTCATCGACAATCATATTCATCAAGGAAATCAGTTAAATATAGATCAAAGAAGAATTGTATGGAAACGTGCGATTGACTTAAATGATCGCTCGTTAAGAGAAATTGTTGTTGGTTTAGGTGGTCCTGTACAAGGAATACCTCGACAGGATGGTTTTGATATTACAGTTGCTTCGGAAATTATGGCGGTGCTTTGCCTTGCAACCGATTTGTCTGATTTAAAACACCGCATATCACGGATTGTTATAGCTTATACTTACGATAAACAACCCGTAACCGTCAGGGATTTAGGTGTTGAAGGGGCAATTACATTGCTTTTAAAAGATGCTTTAAAGCCTAATTTAGTTCAGACGATAGAACATACTCCTGCAATCGTTCACGGTGGTCCATTTGCCAACATAGCTCATGGATGTAATAGTGTAATAGCAACAAGAACCGCGTCAAAATTAGCGGATTATGTTGTGACTGAAGCTGGATTTGGTGCTGATCTAGGAGCAGAAAAGTTTATCCATATAAAATCGAGGAGTGCCGGATTCCAACCAGAAGCCGTTGTTATTGTAGCGACAATAAGGGCTCTAAAAATGCATGGAGGACTTTCAAAATACGAATTAACACATGAAAATATCTTTGCACTCGAAAAAGGATTGGAAAATTTAAAAAAACATATTGAAACTGTCACTCAATTTGGTCTTCCATATGTTGTTGCAATTAACCGTTTTACAACTGATACCAAAGCGGAAATTTCAGTCTTGGAAAAGTGGTGTATGAATAATAATATTCCTGTTTCCTTAACCGAAGTTTGGGAAAAAGGTGGTGCCGGTGCTGTTGATTTAGCGGAGAAAGTTCTTCACGAAATAGAAAAAAGTCAATATACATTTTCATATTTATATGATTTACATACATCTATTGAGGAAAAGATTAGGACAATTGTTCAAAAAGTTTATGGCGGTAGAGATGTCGAGTTTTCTGTAAAAGCACTGAAGCAATTACAGGAATTTGAGGACTTTGGATGGGGAACCTTGCCTGTATGTATGGCAAAAACACAATACTCACTCTCGGATGACCCACAAAAACTTGGAAGACCTAAAGATTTTACGATACATGTCCGTGAATTAAAACCGAAACTTGGTGCCGGGTTCATTGTTGCTTTAACTGGTGAAATGATGACCATGCCAGGTTTACCTAAACAACCTGCCGCCTATCGAATGGATGTAGATGAAAATGGCATGGCGATCGGGTTATTTTAAAAGAATATTAGCTTATAAAAATGATTGGAATGGTTTGATTGAAAATTTTTTCAGCAGAAAATATTACTAAAGTATATGGAGAAAAGCGCTTATTTGAAAATATATCTTTTCATGTGAATGAAAAAGAGAGAATTGGTATCATTGGTGTTAACGGAACTGGAAAATCTAGTCTTCTTAAGCTAATAGCCCATATTGACGACCCAGATTCAGGTACTTTTAGTCATCCAAGAGATTATTCGATTTATTATTTATCTCAGGCTCCTGAAATGGATAATTCAATAACAATTCTAGATCAAGTGTTCAATAGTGATGTGCCAACAATTCAATTAGTTAAATCGTATGAAGGGGTACTTTTACAATTAGAAAGAGATCCAGAAAATTCGTATTACCAAAATACCTTATTCGAGTTGCAAAAGGAAATGGATGCAAAAGATGGTTGGGAAGCTAGTACCAATGCAAAAATAATCTTGTCAAAGCTAGGTTTAACGGACCTAAATAAAAAGATTGGAGTATTATCAGGTGGACAAAAAAAGCGAGTTGCCTTAGCTCAAGCTTTAATAGAAACACCGGATTTACTTTTACTAGACGAACCGACAAATCATCTTGATTATGAAACAATAAAATGGTTAGAAGGATTTTTAAATAAATATCCAAAAGCGGTCATGCTCGTTACCCATGATAGATATTTTCTTGACCAGACAACTACTCGAATATTGGAACTGGATTACGGTCGTTTATTTTCATATGATGGAAATTACGAGGCTTTCATTGAAGCGAAGGCAATTAGAGAAGAACAAGAATTACAAACTGAAGATAAAAGAAGGAACTTATATCGAAACGAGCTTGCTTGGATGAAACGTGGAGCAAAGGCAAGATCAACTAAACAAAAGGCAAGGATTCAGCGATTTGATAAATTAGAAGATGATTTAGGTAAAGTACCTAATAAAGCGAATGTTGATATATCAATACAGGGTAGCCGTTTAGGTAAACAAGTGTTTGAATTTATTGACGCATCAAAATCATTCAACGACCAAGTCATATTAAAAGATTTTAACATACTTATTAAACCAGGTGACAGATATGGAATCGTGGGAAAGAACGGAAGTGGTAAATCCTCCTTCTTAAATTTGTTATCGGGAAAATTAAACTTGGATGATGGAGAATTAATAAAAGGACAAACAGTGAAAATCGCATATTATACTCAAGAAAATGCGGAAATGGATGAAAATATGCGAATGATTTCCTATATTCGCGAAGTGGGAGAAGTTGTAGAGACAAATAAAGGTGAAACGATTTCGGCCGCGCAAATGCTTGAAAGATTTTTATTTCCGATGAGTACTCATGGTACCATTATTAAAAAGCTGTCCGGCGGCGAAAAGCGTAGGTTGTATTTATTAAGATTATTGATGAGTAAACCGAATGTATTATTACTGGACGAACCTACGAACGATTTAGATACTGCCACACTCACGATATTTGAGCAATATATTGAAGAATTTCCTGGTGTCGTAATTTCTGTTTCTCATGATCGTTACTTTCTTGATAAAACAGCTAATCAATTACTAGTTTTTCAGGGGAATGGTCAAATAGATCAATTCTACGGAACTTATAGCGAATATTTAGAAACCGAAGTTGAGGAAGAGAGAAAGAATAGAGAGATAGTACAAAAAACAACGCAGACAATAAAAAATAATAATGAAGAAACAAAAAAGAAAAGAATGTCCTTTAATGAGAAGAGAGAATGGGAATCTATTGAAGATGAGATTTCAGAAACAGAAACTAAACTTACACAACTAACAGAAGAGCTTGATCATATCGGAAGTGATTTTGAAAAAGCACAAAAATTAATGAATGAAATTGATCAATTAAATATCCGGTTAGAGCATTTAATTTCAAGGTGGTCCTATTTATCGGAGCTAGTATGATTCAACATATAAATGCTAAAATATTTCTTATGATACAATAGGAAAAATTAATAGAAAACTTAGAGGGGGAACATAGAGATGAATATAGTTACAATTGAACCTACTCCAAGTCCGAATACAATGAAAATTGTTTTAAACGAAGCGCTAGCTACAGGAAAAAACAATAACTATAAAAAAGAACATGCTGAAGGAGCACCGGCGGTAATTAAAAAGATCCTCAATATAGAGGGAGTTAACGGTGTATATCATGTAGCTGACTTTTTAGCTGTTGAACGAAATGGAAAATATAATTGGGAAGAAATTCTCCCTAAAGTAAGAGAAGCTTTTGGGGAAGAAAATACTGCTTCAAACATAGGCACTCAAAAGCCAGATGAACATTTTGGAGAAGTGAATGTACAAATACAAATGTTTAAAGAAATCCCACTTCAAGTAAAACTTACAAGTAGAGATGAAGAAAAAAGATTCGGACTCCCAAATAGATTCCAAGAAGCGATGAGTAAAGCACAGCTCCCAGATGATAATTATATTCTTCTTAGGAAGTGGAAGGATCTAGGAGCACGCTATGGAGAACTTGATATTATAGGAAAAGAAGTAGTTGATGAATTAGGAGCAGCTTACCCGGAAGATAGATTACAGACTTTAATAAATAGAGCAATTAATCCATCCGATGGAGTAAAACAAATTAGGACTTTAATTAAACTAACACCAAATATGCTTGATGACACTGATTGGAAAAAAAGATACCAATTACTAGAGCAAATGCAAGATCCAACAATTGATGATTTACCTGTATTAGAAAAAGCATTATCGGACGAAAAGCTATCCATTCGCCGTTTGGCTGTCGTTTATTTAGGTATGATAGAGGACAAACGAGTTTTGCCTTTACTTTATAAAGGATTACAAGATAAAACAGTTACTGTTAGGAGAACTGCGGGAGATTGTCTTTCAGATCTTGGATTTCCGGATGCAATGGAGGAAATGTGTAAAGCATTAAAAGATAACAGTAGGATAGTGCGTTGGCGAGCGGCAATGTTTTTATATGAGGTAGGGGATGAACGAGCATTGCCTGCCTTAAAAGAAGCCGAAAATGATCCTGAATTTGAAGTTCAATTGCAAATAAAGATGGCAATAGAGCGTATTGAAGGTGGAGAAGAAGCAAAGGGATCTGTTTGGAAGCAAATGACTGAAGCAAGAAAAAAATAAAGTGAATTAGAGGAGTGACATATATGTCGATGGCATATGAAGATTATATGAAACAAATTGTAAAACCAATGAGGGAAGAATTGACGAATGCTAATTTTCAGGAATTGCTTACTGAGGAAGAAGTAGAAAGATTTATGGAAAATGTTGCAGGAACAACATTAGTTGTAATCAACTCAGTATGTGGGTGTGCAGCAGGACTTGCTAGACCAGCTGCAGTTCAAGCGGTATCGTTAAGTGAAAAAAAGCCTGCCCATCTCGTTACTGTATTTGCCGGCCAGGACCGTGAAGCAACAGATAAAATGAGAAGTTATATTAAAGGGCAAGAACCTTCATCCCCTTCAATGGCATTGTTTAAAGGAAAAGACTTAGTTTATTTTATCCCTCGAGAAGATATTGAGGATAACGATGTAGAAACAATCGTGGAAAATTTGGGTAGTGCTTTTACAAAATATTTTTAAGAACGAAAGCAGAAGGTACCCGCACTCTTATCAGTGGCAATTATGAAAAAAGCTATTTGGACTTAGCTTATTGGGACTTAGACCCAACTGCGCCTTCTCTAGACCTTGGCGAACCGGTATTGACTTATGCAAACAGAAACCGGAGTAATGTTAGAATTAGCTGTTTGCGTAATACTTTGACTTTCATCTATTTTCTAATGTCTAAAGCAAAACTAAAGCTGGGGTATAAGTATACCTCAGCTTTAGTCAGCTATTGCACAATAAACGAAATAACCTATCATTATAAATGCACCTATATTAATAAGAACGCTCAATTAGAAAAACCCTCCTTGTCAATACAGTAATTTAATTATAACCGATATTCATATATTTGCCATTTTTTTATTAAAAATGAAAGTTTTTTATCGAAGTTCAGCTAAAAATAGTATATGATAAATACATATATTTTTTTCTGAGAAAGGAGTAGCGGCGATGAAATTATGGTTTAGAAAATCGTTAATCGTATTAGTTTCAATATTAACATTCGGAGCTGTTACTCCTTCACATGCATTATGGTCTGAAAATGATGATCTTCCAAAAGCACAGCACCGTGGAAATCCATCAAATGATAGTGCGCGAAAACCGATTATCGAATCCGATATACAGGTTGCAGTTAAGTCTCATAAAGAACAATTTATTGAATTAATGACAAATGAAGCCGAACGCCAGGCATTGATAAAATTTGGACCGAAGATTTCGAATGTAATCCTAGATGATTTTCAAGACATCATATTACCAAACATTGAAGCTGCAATTGAAATGACGGCTGCCCAGTTTTCTGATGAAGAACTTAATAACCTGGCTATTACAGAATCACCTGCTGCTGGAGTAAGCGAAAAAATTTTCAACATATATAATATTCATACAAAGCAAGACGTGATTCGATTTCATGTAAGAAGAGATAAACCGCCACTAGAAGGATATAAGTTTAATTTTCACTATCATACTTATCATGATCAATTTCAGACACACTATACTATCGGTACTATTGATTGGAATAAAAATACGCCTCCTAATTGGCAAACGATATGAAAGCAAGTTCGCTTCTGCGTTCTTGCTTTCTTTATTATCCATTTTTGGAATTATGAAGGCCATACTCCTAAACTATGAAAAATGATATAATTGACCTATATATTCATAGAATGCTGGGGAGTAGGGGCTTATGCGAAAATGGTTGATCATTCCACCTATCTTATTTTTGATTATTATTGCACTTTCTGCCATGACAAAAGAATCGTACGTTGGTATTCCTTTTGGCGAGAGCGATTTATATGATAAAATGACGCTGCTGCAATCAGGCAATTATTTAAAGGATATTGTAGTACTGCCTGAAGAATCATATAATCATAATGATGCTATTAAGGTAATAAATAGGCTAGATCATCTTCCTTCGTCAATATTGGCTGCAGCTAACAAAAAAAGGATAAAAATTATTCTTTTTAACGGAAAGTTAACGGATAATCCTAGTGCTGCTTATTTAAAAGGAAAAATTCCAAGAGGTTATCCAAACAACGTCACATGGGATGATGTACCAGGTATTGGTGGTTCCAAATTTGTATTGGTGAAAATTGGAAGCAGTGAAAAAGGAATGGGACATGGTTCTTTAAATCTTGAATACCATGAATTAGCTCATACCCTTTATCATTTTGTTTTTAACGATAAACAGAGTGAATTTAATCAAATTTGGGCTGATGAAGCCAATCATTTATTCCCTCATAATCCTTATTTCCTAAATTATGAAGAAGAATATTTTGCAGAAGGCTTTGCCTATTATTTTTTTTCGAATGATAGTAGAGCTATAATGGAGAAACAAGCGCCTGAAACATTTCACTTTTTTAATAGCTTACATTGATTTTTTAAAGGATGTGTTTAGATGGAACAATATTTAAATTTATGTAAAGCCGTCTTAGAAAACGGTACGAAAAAGGAAGATCGAACGGGTACAGGAACCATTAGTACTTTTGGTTATCAAATGAGATTTGATTTACAGAAAGGTTTTCCTTTACTTACGACAAAAAAATTGCATACTAAATCAATTATTTATGAACTTTTATGGTTTTTAGCTGGAGATACGAATATAAAGTATTTACAAGAAAATGGTGTAAGAATTTGGAATGAGTGGGCTGATGAAAATGGTGAATTAGGCCCTGTTTATGGTAAACAGTGGAGATCATGGACTACTGCCGACGGGAGAACAGTGGATCAGATCAAAGATGTGTTACATCAAATTAAACATAACCCAGACTCACGCAGAATGATTGTAAATGCTTGGAATGTAGGCGAAATTGATAAAATGGCACTTCCTCCATGTCATTGTCTTTTCCAATTTTACGTAGCGGATGGAAAGCTCTCATGCCAACTATATCAAAGATCTGCTGATATCTTTTTAGGTGTTCCTTTTAATATTGCTTCGTATGCATTGCTAACGATGATGATGGCTCAAGTAACTGGTCTTGAACCTGGTGAGTTTGTTCATACTCTTGGAGATGCACATATTTACTCAAATCATATCGAGCAAATTGAACTTCAGCTGCAAAGGGAGCCACGTCCTTTACCAACAATGAAGTTAAATCCAGAAGTAAAAGATTTATTTGCCTTTGAATTTGAAGATTTCATTCTTGAAGGATATGACCCGCACCCAGCTATAAAAGGAGTAGTCAGTGTATGATTTCTTTCTTATGGGCTGAGGATATAAATGGACTAATAGGTAAGGATAATGATTTGCCCTGGAGACTTCCTGCGGATTTAAAATACTTTAAAGAAACAACGATGGGCCACGCGATTATTATGGGAAGAAAAACATTTGAATCGATAGGAAGACCCCTGCCTGGCAGGACGAATATTATTCTTACTCGTGATAAAGAATATAGGGCAGAAGGGTGTCTTGTATTTCATTCAAAAGATGAACTTCTTCATTGGATTAATGAGAATGATTCCGTTGTTTTTGTCACAGGTGGTGCGGAGATATTTTATCTCTTTCAAGAAGAAGTAAGTCGTTTATACGTTACTAAAATTTTCCATCAATTCGAGGGTAATACATATTTTCCAAAATTGAACTGGGATAATTGGGTTCTTTATTCAAGTCAAAAAGGACCAAAAGATGAGAAAAATCCGTATGATTATGAATTTAGAGTATATGTGAAAAAGTAAAAAGCGAATCAATTATGATTCGCTTTTTTTTCGGCTCTTCCATGGTTATATTATTATATATTAAAATTCTAAGAGCTGTTATTTATTATTTATTTTAACTTGCTTGACGCAATGCGCTGAACCATTTAAATTATTATACATAAAACAATATACAAAAGTACATAAACGTACTTCCTGCAATAACGAACAGATGCCAGATTGCGTGAGAATAAGGAAGGTTACGCCATATATAAAAAATAGCACCTACAGAATAAAAGAGACCGCCAGTTAACAATAGTGCAAAACCAGGTCCACTTAAGCTTGAATAAAGAGGTTTTATAGCGATAATGACAAGCCAACCCATAGCCAAATAAAAGATAGTGGAAATAATTCGGAATTTATTGATTAGAAAACATTTAAAGGTAATTCCAGCTACTGCAAGTCCCCAAACGATTCCAAATAATGTCCATCCGAGTGCACCATTTAGACTTATAAGGACAAGAGGAGTATACGTTCCTGCAATTAAAAGATAAATAGCTGAGTGGTCTAATATTGCAAATACATTTTTTGCCTTAGATGGTTTGAAGCTATGAAGCATCGTTGAAAACAAATAAAGAAGGAGCATCGTCACTCCGAAAATAGTAAAACTTACTACTTGAAGTGCTCCACCATTTTTGGCTGCCGAGACAATTAAAACAACGAGAGCGGGAATGCTTAGTAAAAAGCCAATTCCATGGGTAATGGCATTTGCTAGTTCTTCTTTCCAATTATATGTTTCACCATCTGTATAATAGATCGTTTCCAATATTATCACCATCCTTATTATTAAACGCTCTTTTAATCATAGAACGTTGAATTCATATTAGCAATGTTTTTACATATATTCATTATAATAAGCTTTCTAACCATATCTAGAACTTGTATAATGAAGGTTGAACCTCTAAAGGATGTGGCCAAATGAGTAGAATAAAAATTGTTACTGATTCAACATGTGATATGTCACTTGAAGAAGTAGAAAAATTAAACATACATGTAATTCCTTTATCCATTACCATTCAAGGTGAAACTTATTTAGACAGAATAGAAATTTCACCAAGAACATTTATGGAAAAAATGAAGATTATTGATGAATTACCCAAAAGTTCTCAGCCTGCAGTGGGAGAATTCGTGAAACTATACGATGAATTAGGAGCGGATGGAAGCGAAATTCTTTCAATCCATTTATCTGGTAAATTAAGTGGTACAGTAGATTCTGCCAGAGCTGCTTCAAAAATGACGTCTTCCAAAGTAACTGTTGTTGATTCAACTTTCATTTCTAAGGCTTTAGCTTTTCAAGTTAGAGAAGCAGCAAAAATGACAGATACAGATAAGTCTTTGGAAGAAATACTTACGTCTATTGAGGAAGTTCGATTAGCTACAAAATTATATGTCGTAGTCGATACATTAGAAAACCTAGTTAAGGGTGGACGGATAGGAAAAGGGAAGGCACTGATTGGCTCCCTTCTTAACATAAAGCCGATAGCCCTTTTAGATGAAGGGGAATATTCTCCGGTCACAAAGGTAAGAAGTAAGGCACAAGCAGTTAAATATGTCATTAAAGAATTTTTACATGACATTAATGGAAAAACATTAAAAAGTGTATGCATTTGCCACGCTGATGGACTAGAATTAGCTCATTTATTTCAGAAAAAGGTGGAAGAACTTACCGGTTTTAATAAAATTGAAATTGTGGATACGACTCCAGTCATCAGCACTCACACAGGCCCTGGTGCTATTGGTTTTATGTACTATACAGAATAGTGAGTAAGGCAGAAAAAGTGATCTAAACCGGGTCACTTTTTTGTGTTTTATGTGTCTCCACTCTGCCTAAGCATGTTATAATAATGAGACTTTACAGTTGAGGGTGAGCATAATTGATAAGAAAATACATCATTGTGATTAGCTGTATTCTATTTTTAACAGGTTGTTCAGTACATTCCTCAAAACAAGGAATTAATAATATAAATCGTGAAGAAAAGCAAATGCCTCCTGATGACTTTATGCCGTTATCGATAAAAGTAGTATCCATTGGTGATTCCCTTACGCAAGGCATAGGCGATGTAGAAGAAAAGGGAGGATATATTCCTTATTTGAAAAATAAATTAGAGAATAATCGTAGTATTAAAGAGGCCGAATTTAGTAACTTTGGAGTAAAGGGCAATCGAACAGATCAATTAATGAAACGTCTCGGGCAGGAAAAAATTAAAAATTCAATAAGAGAAGCAGATATTGTCATTATTACGATAGGTGGTAATGATGTAATGAAAGTATTTAGAGAAAATATAATGGGACTTCATGTAAGAATGTTTTTAGATGCTGAAAAAGGGTATAGTCAAAGATTAACTGATATAATTGATACAATCATTTCATATAACAATGATACAGATATATTTCTTGTAGGAATTTATAATCCATTCATGAGATGGTTTTCTGATTTAAAAGAAATGGATGTTATCGTAAATAGTTGGAATGATTCCAGTTCATCTGTAATCTCTAAATATAACCAAACATCATTTGTTCCCGTTGATGATATATTTCGAAATCAAGTGGAAAGCTTACTTTATACTGATTATTTCCATCCAAATAACGAAGGATATAAATTAATTGCAGATCGAATATACGAATATCTAGGTAAAAAGGGAAAATTAGAAAAGCAATTGAAATAACAAAGAGCTACTGGGAAGGTATAGAATGAAGAATAAGAACATTTGGAAACTACTTTTCATCGCTTTATTATCATTTAATATACTTGTTCTGCTAGGAATAGGAATATTGTTTTTTCTAGCGGGCGATCAAGAACCTGCCCCTGAAACAACTGTCTCGACAGCGAATATGTCAGAATTTTTAATACGCACACAAAAACAGGACCTCAATGAACTGATTAATCATTACATTGAGAAGGAAGGTTTGGACGGTCCAATTCATTACCGTGTATTGTTGACTGATGAAGTTGAACTTTATGGAGAGGTTCAAGTTTTTTCCGAAAGCATGTTTTTAAAGATGACTTTCGAGCCTATCGCATTAGAAAACGGTGATTTAATCCTAAAACAAAAATCTTTATCGCTTGGGGATGTTAAACTTCCCGTTACGTATATCCTAAAGTTTATTAGCGATGCTTACAAGTTGCCGGACTGGGTTATCATACAACCAAATGACAAACAAATATATGTTTCACTTCAGCAAATGAAATTGAAAAGTGGCATTCAAGTAAGGATTGAGGAATTTAATTTAGTAGATGATCGAATTGCTATGAAAATGTTTGTGCCTGTTCATTAATATAAAGAAAGGAGGTTGGTTATGGAAAAAACTATACAAAATGAAGTAGCTACGTTTGCAGGTGGTTGTTTTTGGTGTATGGTGAAGCCGTTTGACGAGCTTCCAGGAATTGAAAAAGTTGTTTCTGGTTATACCGGAGGGAAAACAGAGAATCCTACTTATGAGGAAGTATGTACGGGACTAACCGGACATACGGAAGCAGTACAAATTACTTTTAATCCGGAAATATTTCCATATAAGCGTTTACTCGATATTTTTTGGATGCAGATAGATCCTACGGACCCTAATGGGCAATTTTATGATCGAGGAGAATCCTATCGTACTGCCATATTTTATCATTCGGATAAGCAAAAACAACTTGCTGAACAATCAAAAATGGAGTTAGAAAAAAGCGGTAGGTTTTCTCGCCCAATTGTTGTTCCCATTGAACCTGCTCAAACTTTTTATCCTGCAGAAGAGTATCATCAATCTTTTTATCGCAAAAATCCAGCACGGTATGAAGCCTATCAGTTAGGGTCTGGGAGGAAACATTTTATTAATAAGCATTGGGGGAATTAAAGTGTATAAGGATGAACTTAGAAATAAACTCACACCGATGCAATATCATGTAACACAGAACAATGGGACAGAACCTCCGTTCGATAATGAGTATTGGAATAACGAAGCTGAAGGAATTTATGTTGATATTGTATCTGGAAAACCACTTTTTTGTTCAAGGGACCAATATGATGCAGGATGTGGTTGGCCAAGCTTTACAAAACCTATAGAGGACACTGAAGTTCTAGAAAAAGAAGATTTTAGCCACGGAATGATACGAACGGAAGTTAGGAGTAAGACGGCAGGTTCTCATTTGGGACACGTTTTTCCGGATGGACCAGGACCTTTACATCTTCGATACTGTATCAACTCTGCAGCGCTTCGCTTTGTTCCGAAAGAGGACTTGAAAAAAGAAGGCTATGAAGAGTATGAGAAGTTATTTTTTTAAGGTTTTACTTAGAAATTTTTAAAATAATCATTTGTTATGCATCCAATCATTTGGATGCATTTATTTTTTTTATAAGTTAGACATGTATTGCGGGCTTTTGTTGACTATATGGGCTAACGCACAAACAGCCCATATCTCACATACATAATATAGGAACGAAGATATTAAAGAATTGAGGAGTGAATGATATGTATTACGGTGGATACGGTTACGATGGCTGCTGCCCTACTTATCCGATATACGGTGGGTGTGGCTATGGAGGCGGATTCGTAGGAGGAAATGGTTTTGCGCTAATAGTTGTATTGTTTATCCTTTTAATTATTATTGGCGCTTGTTGGGTATAATAAATAGCCCCCTTATTGAAAAAGGGGGCTAAAAATTTCGAATGAAAGTTAGGTTAAAGCATACATTGATACAAAGTAAACTAATAAATCCATTTACGAATATTGTCCAATCCGCTATATTTGTTACAAAGAGTGGTTAAAGAAAGGCGGATTAACATCATATGAATAAATCCTTTTATCATTTCCTAATGAAATATAGACAACCGCATTTAAGAGATGACATTAGCAAATTTGCAAACGAAGCATATAAAGATCACAGTTTCCCTAAGCATTCTGAAGATTATTATGAATTAAGTGCTTATTTAGAGCTAAATGGAGATTATTTACCAACATTGGCTCTGTTTGATTATGCTTGGGAATTATATTTAGAATCAGAAAAAAATAAGTCAAGATAGAAAATTCGGAAAGGGAGAGAAGGGTATGCGTGAAACAGAGGTGTTCATTGATACAGAGGAAATTGCTGAATTTTTCTATCGTGAGCTAATAAAAAGAGGTTATGTACCTACGGAGCTTGAATCAGAAGAATTAGCTGATATCACTTTTGACTATTTAATTTCCAAATGTATTATTGAAGAATGGGATGAATAGCCATATACTTTTCTACAATTAACGCCAAATCACTGGCGTATTTTTAATGGCAAAAATTCTACATTTCACGATTTTCTTTCTACAAAATTTGCAAGGAAGGATTGAAAGAATTAGAATGGTAAATAGAAATACGTAAGCATCTTGTTCTTTGTTGTACAGGTAGCAAAAAGTAGACAAGTTTATATTGATTCTTAATATGGATATATTAGTCGACATTCTTCTTTCGACATTATTCAAGTGATAATGGAAACCATTAGTCAGGGCAAGTTGATGAGATTATGCAATTAAAAGGACAAGAAGTTACACAGTTGATGGCTGCTTACGCTATACACAAAAAAATTAGGAGGGATTTTCTTGAGTATTCATATCGCTGCAAAGCAAGGTGAAATTGCTGAAACAGTTTTATTACCAGGTGATCCATTACGTGCAAAATACATAGCTGAGACATTCCTTGAAAATGCGGTTTGTTACAATGAAGTTCGAAATATGTTTGGTTTCACAGGCGAATATAAGGGTAAAAGAATATCAGTTCAAGGTACTGGAATGGGAGTTCCTTCTATATCCATTTACATCAACGAATTGATGCAAAGTTATAATGTTCAAAACCTAATAAGAGTGGGCACTTGTGGAGCTATCCAAAAAGATGTAAAGGTTCGTGATGTTATTCTAGCTATGACTGCATCTACTGACTCACAAATGAATCGACTCATATTTAACGGTATCGATTATGCGCCAACTGCTTCATTCGATCTTCTTAAAAATGCGTATGATGGAGCAGTAGAAAAAGGTCTTCATGTCAAAGTAGGTAACGTGTTTACAGCTGATATGTTTTATAACGATAATGCAGAACATGAAAAATGGGCTCAATATGGTGTCCTTGCCCTCGAGATGGAAACATCCGCTTTATATACACTTGCTGCAAAATTCGGTAGAAAGGCTCTATCCGTACTCACTGTCAGCGATCATATAATAACAGGTGAAGTAACTTCTGCAGAAGAAAGACAAACGACGTTCAATGATATGATTGAAGTAGCTTTGGAAGCGGCTATTAAAGAATCATAAAAGTTATAAGAAAATAGAAATGTGGGTAATTATGAAAAAAATAATCATTACACTAACTGCTGCTGCTCTCCTTTCAGGCTGTTCAGTAAAAATTCCGTTTATAAATGAAAAGCCGGAAGAAAAAGCTGAACAGAATCCACAACTTGTAGAACGGAATGAACAAACGAAAGAAAATTACGGAAGCAACCAATCGAATGAAGAATTATTTGCCCTTGAAGCCGCCCATTTTAATTCAATCAAAGAGGTCAATGGGGTGAAAGAGATTGTTAATGCTGATAATGTTTTAGCATTAGTCAATAAAGAGTTTGCTTTACCTGGCACGTATATACCGGAAGATTTAGTGAAACCTAATGTTCAATTTTCCTTTGGAGAACAAGATATAGAAAAAAGTTATTTGCGAAAGGAAGCAGCTGTAGCACTAGAGAAAATGTTTGCAGCTGCAGAAAATTCAAATATTTACCTTTTTGCTGTATCAGGATATCGTTCCTATAATAGACAAGTAGCTATTTTAAACAATGAAATTGAGCGAGTTGGTAAAGATCAAGCAATGCAAGCTGTAGCTATTCCTGGAAAAAGCGAACATCAAACTGGACTAGCTATGGATATTTCAAGTGAAAGTGTACAATATTTATTAACCGATAATTTTGGTGAAACAAAGGAAGGAAAATGGCTAAAAGAAAATGCTCATCATTTTGGTTTTATCCTTCGCTATCCCAAAGATAAGGAAGGCATAACTGGTTATCAGTTTGAACCATGGCATTTTCGATATGTTGGAGAAAAGAATGCTCAAATAATGTATAAAAACAATTGGACACTTGAAGAGTTTTTTAAAGAAGTCCGCAAAATATAAATCACTAGAAGGCCAAGCTTCTCAAAGTATGCACTGGCATAGAGAATGCTTGGCTTTTTTAGGCCACCTACTAATGTGGCTTTAATATTGTAAAAAAAGCTGATAAAATAAAGAAATTACAATACAATTAATAAAAAGCAAGTTATGCTAGTTTCAGCTGCTGAAATGAAAGTGGTGATTTAGATGGAAGAAGAAAAAAAGCTAGAGGGTCACTCCGAGGAAAATAGTTATATAAGAATGAAAAAATTCAAATTTATAATGCTCATTTTCCTATTAGTATTCTCAACTGCTGGTATAACATTAATAGCACTTTCGTTTGGCGATGAAAAAGCCGTTAGTGTAGCAATACCAGAAAGAAAAGAATTCAGTAAATTATATGAAGCTTATGATATGCTGGATGAGAAGTACTATGAAAAAGTAGATCATAAAAAGTTAATAGACGGTGCAATCGCTGGAATGGTAAAAGCTCTTGATGACCCTTATTCCGATTATATGACAAAAGAGGAAAATGAAAAGTTCCAAGAAAGTATCTCTGCATCTTTTCAAGGTATTGGTGCAGAAATTCAAGAATTAAATGGAGAAATTGTCGTGGTTTCCCCGATTAAAGGATCACCCGCCGAAAAAGCAGGATTAAAACCAAACGATAAAATTATCACAGTGGATGATAAAAATATTCAAGGTATGTCTGCAAATGAAGCTGTTCTTCTAATTAGGGGTGAAAAAGGAACTAAGGTAACCTTAGGTATACAACGACCTGATAATCATGAAATCATTAAAATGACAATTACAAGAGATGAAATTCCAATTAATACGGTTTATCCTGAAATGCTAGAAAATGGAGTGGCTAAAATCCAAATTACCACTTTCTCAAAGCATACGTATGACGATTTAACTACTGCTTTGAAGGAAATGGAAGATAAAGGAATGAAATCTCTTATTATCGATTTAAGAAGGAATCCTGGTGGGCTTTTAGATCAGGCAATCGGAATAGCCAACCTTTTTGTTCCTGAAGGAAAAAATATAGTTCAAGTTGAGTATCGTGATGGCACTATTGAAAAAACGGTTGCCAAAGGTGGCAAGAAAATAAATGTTCCAACTGTTGTATTAATCGATAAGGGGAGTGCTAGCGCATCAGAAATTTTAGCAGGAGCTGTTAGTGAAACAGTTGGCATTCCTTTAATTGGGGACAAATCGTTTGGAAAGGGAACAGTTCAGACTGCTGATAATTTTGAGGACGGCTCTAATGTAAAATATACGATGGCGAAATGGTTGACGCCTGACGGCAACTGGATCCATAAAAAAGGAATAGAGCCCGACTATAAAGTATCCTTACCTGAATACGCAAATTTATCTTATATCGATCCAGATAAAGAATTAAAGCTTTCATCAGCATCTGGTGAAGTAAAATCAGCTGAAGAAATGTTAAAAGTATTAGGGTATAAACCAGGTAAAATTGATGGTTTTTATGATACTGATACGGAAAAAGCTGTTAAGACATTTCAAAAAGATGAAAAGTTGAAAGAAAATGGTATTTTAACTGGCGAAACAACAGTTAAATTAATGAATAGTCTAACTGAACACATTCAAAAGAACGATTCGCAAGTAAAAAAAGCTATTGAAGTAATATCTAAAGAAAAATAAAAGAAGGACTCCGTTTTTTAATAAGCGGAGTCCTTTATATATCCCTTTCTTTAAAACTTATTTAATGAAGGAAAATTATCTTTCAGCAAATTTGATAAAAGTCCTTTCATCTTCAATTAAACCGCAGGAACCACATTGAACTCTTCTTTCAGGTCCGTTATAAATGGTGTGAAAGGGCCCTGCATCTGATGCGCTCTCATACCGTTCAATCGTTTCTCCTGTCTGCGGATCTAATCTGACTGGATAAACGTTTTGTTCAATAATATTAAATCGGGAACGATTTGTTTTACAATTAGGACAGCAGTATCGAGTGCTCATAAAGTCCTCCTAAGTAATTTTTATTTATATTATTGACAAAATTAGTAAACATTATTTGCTTATATAAGAAGATTACGCTTTACGAAGTATGAAATAATTGAAACTTGATTGTAATATTAGTAATAAAATGAGATTTTTAAAAAGTTGTCAATATGAACTTTCTTGTAGTTTATGGTAAAAGTTGAATAAGAATGGCAAAAGAACTAATGAAAGCCATGATAAAAATTTAGAGAAAAGATGCTAGAATATTAGGTTGTAAGAATAATATGATTGAAAAGGATTAACATTATCATTTAAATAGTCTAATAGGAATTTCCTTCCATAAATATTACATAAAATCATATGTTAATATAATTATGCAAAACGAAATGAGAGATTAAGGGAGGAAAAAATAAATGAAAAAAATAGTCCTTTCAACTGTTGCAGCGGCAGCACTAATTGCAGCACCATTTACTACCGGTAAAGCAAATGCAGCAGGATTACAACCTGTAAATACAAAAGTAGTTTACTATCAAGTTAATTTATCAGATTCACAAGATTGGTACAAAATTTTGAACCAATATAATATAGATTTAAACCAATTTTTTAATTATCAACAAGCACCACCAAGTAATACTCAAAAACAACCAGTTCCAGCTCAACCAGCACAAAAGCCAGTGCAACAACCAACTCAAAAAGTACAAAAGCCAGTACAGCAGCAACCAGTTCAGAAGCCTGCACAACAACAAGCAAAACCCGCAACGCAAGCAAGTTCCCAATTAAACGCTTTTGAACAGCAAGTGGTTGATTTGACAAACCAAGAAAGAGCTAAAAACGGTCTTGCTCCGCTTAAAGTGGATATCGAATTAAGCAAAGTAGCAAGAGAAAAATCTAGAGATATGTCTGCAAATCACTATTTCGACCATACAAGCCCAACATATGGATCACCATTTGATATGATGAAGAAATTTGGC
Source organism: Lederbergia wuyishanensis (assembly GCF_022900255.1). GTDB lineage: Bacteria > Bacillota > Bacilli > Bacillales > Bacillaceae_C > Lederbergia > Lederbergia wuyishanensis. The sequence continues at coordinate 796,197 of NZ_JALIRM010000001.1, read as the reverse complement.
ATCACATATCGTTCTGCCGGTGAAAACATTGCAATGGGACAACAAACTCCACAAGAAGTTGTAAAAGCTTGGATGAATAGTGAAGGTCACCGTGCAAACATCTTAAATAGCAGCTACACACATATCGGTGTTGGATATGTTGCTAACGGTAACTACTGGACACAACAATTCATTGGAAAATAAGAAAATATACAAGTAGAAAAGCGAACTCGTAACCTAGTTCTTAAGTTACGCAAGTTCGCTTTTTTGTATTCGGATTTGCTTTCTTTGAACATATATCAAGCGGGAAGAAAGTGTCATAGCACCAATAGCCAAACCTGCAATTAATCCAAGCCAATATCCGAAAGGACCTAATTCTGTAATTGTTGCTAACACATAGCCCAATGGAAGTCCGATTACCCAAAAAGAAATTAATGCCATTATAAATGTTACATTTACATCTTTATATCCTCGAAGTGCTCCTTGAATTGGAGCAAGAATTGCATCTGACAATTGGAAAAACACTCCAAAAAGTAGAAACTTTGTGATCAAATCAACAACATCCAAATCATTGCTATATAAAAACGCGATATTTCCCCTGAAAATAAATAGAAGTGTCCCTGTGATTAAGGAAAGAATTATTCCTCCACCAATGCCGAGGTAGCTATAGAGCCTTGCATCTTTATTTCTTTTGGCACCTGATTCAAAACCAACCAAGATGGTCAGTGCCATAGAAATGCTAAGTGGGATCATATAAATGAACGATGAAAAATTTAATGCAGCCTGATGGGCGGCGATTACTTTTGTTCCAAAGTCACTCATGAATAATGTGACCGCAGAAAAAATACTTGTTTCGATAAAAATGGATAAACCAATAGGAACACCAAGAGAGAAGATTTCTTTCCATTTATTAAAAGAGATTGTAGGGAAAGAATGAAAAATTTTATAATCAATAAATGGTTTCTTTCTATGAATGATCCAAACAGCAATAAATGTAATGATCCAATAAGTAATAGCTGAAGCGATTCCTGCCCCAATTCCTCCCAATTCAGGGAATCCAAGTTTTCCAAAAATCAAAATATAGTTAAGTGTTACATTAATTGGTAGAGATGACAATGTAACAATCATTGTAACTCTTGTTTTACCTAACGCATCAATAAAAGATCTTAAAACGTTGTATACAAACAAAGGAACAATTCCAAAGCTAAGTGAAATTAAATAATATTTTGCGACTTTCCGCACTTCATTATCCAGGTTCATTCCATTCAACAATGGATTTAAAACAAAAAAGCCAATGACGATAATGAAAAGAGCCATTGCTATTCCTGCATAAACGCCTTGCAAAACTGAAAAAGGCACTTTTTCTTTTTTGTTGGCTCCAATTAAATGGGCAACAATAGGAGTAACAGATAATAAAATTCCACTTAGTCCAGTATTAATAGGTACCCAGTAGGATGAACCAACGGCTACTCCAGCTAAATGATCGGCTGAATATTTACCTGTCATCATAATATCGAAAAAACTCATTGAAAACATTGCTAGTTGAGTGATTAGTATAGGAATAAATATAGTCCATAATTGCTTAATTTTATCTCTAATTGTAAATGTCTGCCTCATATATAAACCCCAATGCAAAAATAATAAAATCTATTATAGCACAAAAAAACAGTTGGTTGTGATTATCCAACTGTTATGCTTCAAGTGGCTGTAATTCAGATTGTTCCGAAGACTGTCTAATATAATTCATTGTAAATAAATCTTTTGGTATCTCATATAAATCATAAATATATTCATCTTTATTTAATTGTTGAAAAATAGATGGTCGTGTATCATTTGCTTTTACAGTATAAGGTAACTTTTCAGCAGCTTTTCTAGAACGAACATTTTTTTGACGTATTCTCATATATATGGTAGCTATCCCTTTTTCAAAAAATGCTTCTTGGAAAAATGCTCCTTTTGCCAGATTGTTATAACCTTTGCCGTGATACGGCTTCCCAATCCAAGTTCCTAAGAATCCTGCTTGGTCTTTAATATCATATAAACTAATGGTCCCGATTGGATTTTCCCATTCGTCAAGAATAGTTCTTGAAATTAATTCTCCTCGTTCTTCCGCTTCAATCGTTTGCTTAGTTAAAAACATAAATTCTTCAAAAGAATGAGCTTTTTGGCGTACAAAAGGGAAGACATCCGGGTGCGTCATCAGTTCAAATAATACATGACATTCATGCCCATTTAATTCTCGCTTTTTGAGCAATTGAACCCCTCCAATAGGGCAGTCCCGTATTATCGTTCCTACCCTCGAAATTTTTTAAAATTGCATAAAAAATTTCGGGGTGGGAATCGAACCCACTAGAACCTTCCTTACTAAGGATAGGTGGCGCACCATTTGCCTTCCCTCAATTATGAGTTATATTTTGTTTTTGATTTCTAATGACATCATACAAAAAAAAACACTATTTGAAAATAGTAAATTGCATCTAATTAGTGACGATTTTCTACTAATTTTGACAGCATTTTCTTATAATAAAAATTAAGCTTATTTTTCGTTGATAGCACTAAGAAACATCTACAGGTATTAATCAAAAAAATAAATACTCTATGAAACTTTTTTCATTTCATTACGTATATTTTATTGAAACAATAAAGAGGGAGAGAAATATATGGGAGATCAAAATGAAAGAATTTTTGCAACTGCAATTTATGTAACTAGTTTTTTTTCCACGTTCATTGGCCCATTGATTATTTGGCTTTTAAAGAAGGATGAATCGTCTCTTGTCGATTTCCACGGAAGAGAATATTTGAACTTTTTAATATCCTATACTATTTATTTAATCATTGCAGGAATACTTTGTATCGTTTTAATTGGATTTCTTCTTTTGCCTATCATTGGTTTGCTTATGACCATTTTTACTATTATTGGAGCAATCAAAGCTTTTGATGGGCAAGCTTATAAAATTCCGTTCACCATTCAGTTTTTAAAGACTGTATAAGACTAGCATATCCTTGTCCTCCGTGTCATATAATGATTTCACACGGCAGAGCAGGGGGAGCCACATGAATATAAAAGATTATTATACAGGAATGTCCCGTTTATATAGTCACCAAACAATACTATGCACGATTGTGTTTATCATCGTGATTTTACCTAGTATTAAAATAACACAATTTTTCCCTGCAATCGGTGCGGGGATTTTTGTGTTGATTCTTATAGTATATTTTTTTCTTAAATATTTATATTTTACATATAAAAGCAATTCTCTGCCTAGTCCTCGAATATTAAATCAGCAAAGCTCTACACTATTTATGATAATGCCAACACCTGTTTCTACGTATAATTGGAAGTTATATACTGGAAATGGTCTTTGTCGTTATTCCGCAATGGAAGTAAAAGGTAAAGAAAAGAAATTAATAAAATATTCTGGGCGAATATTCCGAACCATGGACCATGAGAAAAACTTATTATGGACCATTCATATTGATAAGCAGGCTATTAAAGTATTTTCCCATGATCAAAGCTTAGTATTTATCGCTTCTAAAATTGATAAAAAGGAATTTTGGGCAAATAATGGTAAAGATCGTTATCAAATTCAAAAAAAAGTGTATCATTGTGTAGTCAAAAAAAACGGAAGAAAAATACTGACTGTCTCCCAAGGAATAATGCCTCTTAGGCTACAAAAGCTTTTTTCTTCCTCTACTCCAATGGTCATTTTGGATTCTAATATTAAAGATTATGAGCGGGCATTATGTTTGGCAATTTTTTTACTATAATTAAATTAATCTGCCTTCATTGATCATTTGTAAAGCTTTAGCAAATGGTTGTTTTTCTTTACAGGCAAAAAATGCTGAAAAAGGATCGCCATTTAAGGTAATCCTTTGGCTAACATGTTTGATTGTAAAATCAGCAGGATTAAGATTATTATCAATTTCATGCCAAAAAATCGGCGCAGCTACAAGTCCATTTGAATGGTTTCGAACAGAATATGGTGCCACAATTGTTTTACCTTCACCATGCTGTATGTAATCGAAGTAGAGTTTACCTCCACGATTCTTTTTTAATCTCTCAATTGTAAAGGACTCCGGATCATAATTGATCATAAACTGTGCAATAAATTCTGTGAAAACCCGAGTCTCATCCCAAGTAAATGTTTCATTTGGAAGTGGTATATATACTTGCATCCCTTTGTTCCCTGATAGTTTTACAAATGCTATAAGAGAAAAAGAATCAAGAATTTTTTTCAGAATTTGTGATGCTTTGATTGCTAAATGAAAATCGTCACGAGATGGAGGATCCAAATCAAAAACGACTTCACTTACAAACATACTATTGATTGTTTGGAAAGGAATATGGTATTCAATAGCTAGCTGGTTGCCTAACCACATAAGTGTCTTAAGGTCGTTACATACAATCATCTCGTTAGATTCGTGTAAATAAGACTTTACAAAGTCAGGAGCAGAATCGGGTCGATTTTTTTGATAAAATGTTTCTCCAAATTCACCATGTGGAGCACGAATAACTGTTAATGCACGGTTTTTTAAAAATGGCAGTATCAAGGATGAACTTTTTCTTAAGTAGCGTAAAAAATCCAATTTTGTAACTGAATCACGTTGCCATAATATTTTATCAGGGTGAGTTATAACAATCTCATCAGGAAAAGCAGCATCAGCAATTAAAAATTGTTCATATGTACAATCATCTGGATGAAGATCAAATCGAATTTCTTTGAAAAATGGCTCTCTTAGTTGTTGCTCACCATTCCATTCAAGAAAAAACAAGTCGATACAGATGCTGGGATGGAGAAAAAAAATATCGCCATTTTTATCATGAGAGTTTCTGACAATTGCTTCCCTTAGAGCCGATTTAGTTTCAGAATCTAATCCATTAATAAAATTGCCTAATGAGTAGATTTCCCCATTATTCTTATATACACCAACATAAAAAAAGCCATTGCTTTGATCAAATGCTGTTAGAAAACAACTGACTGTTTTCCAATTTTTAATTTTTGTCCATGTAGTTGTTCTTTTACCGGATTCCCACTTACTATTTGATTTCTTAGCAACAATTCCTTCACTCATTGAATTTTTCATTACCTCAGAAATAGAATGAAAATCGGATATGGAAGGAACAAATTGAATAATTGCTCCCTCTCCAACAGTTGGAATTAAAGAGAAATCAAGTTTCTTACAAATAGATAATAGTAATTCTTTTCTTTTTGTATATATTAAATTTTCTGTAGATTCTCCATTTTTAGTTAAAATATCAAAAACTAAATATTTACATGGTCTTGTCAATGAGGCCACTTCTATTTTCTGTTTTGTTTTCATCCTTCCTCGTATTTGGAGCTGTCCAAAATTTGCTTTATTCTCATTTTCCAATATAGTAATTTCCCCATCAAAAATCAGAGGAAGTAAATCTGAAGCTTCTTCTTGCTTATTATTCAAAAATTTTTTCAACTCCGGAAATTGAGTCATTAAATCTTTTCCATTTCTACTCCACAAAAAGCTATCTTCTTTTGTCCATTCTAAGATACCACGAAAACCATCATATTTTATTTCATATAGCCAATCACCTTGTATTGGAGATTGAAAACTTAGAGTCGGAAGCATAGGTTTCATAAGTTTGCACCTCATTAAAAATTAATCTCACATCATGTATTCTATGCGAATGTATTTTTTTCATTAGTAAAAACTATAGTGAAAGAAAATGAGGTGAGATTATGCATACGATGTGGAAGGGAAGCATTAGTTTTGGCCTTGTAAATATTCCTATTAAGCTCCATGCTGCCATAGAAGATAAGGATGTAAAATTCCGTTCACTCCATGAAAAATGCCATACTCCAATAAAATATGAAAAAATCTGCCCAGCTTGTGAAAAAGAACTGGATATTAAAGAAATTGTAAAAGGTTATGAAGTGTCAAAAGGACAATTTGTAATTGTGGAAGATGACGAATTGCAAGAGCTTACCAATGCAAGTGGGGAAAAGGCAGTTGAAATGATTGATTTTATTAAATTAAATGAAATTGATCCGATTTACTTTAACCGAAGCTACTATATGTCTCCAGATGGAGGAGGCGTCAAAGCATATGGACTACTACGGAAAGCATTGACTTTATCAGAAAAAGTTGGAATCGCTAAAATAATGATACGGTCAAAAGAACAATTGGCCGTTATTCGAGTATATAAGGATACTCTCGTAATGGAAACGATTCATTACCCAGATGAAGTCAGAAAATCTTCAGATGTACCGAATGTTCCTACAGGTGATCAAGTATCTAAGAAGGAAATTGATACAGCAATATTATTAATAGATCAATTAACGACTACTTTTCAACCTGAAAATTACGAAGACGAATATAGAAATAAAGTTTTGCAATTAATAGAGGCCAAACGCAATGGAAAGGAACTTGTAACAGTTAAAGAAAAAGAGCCTACAGCCCCAATGACAGATTTAATGGCCGCATTACAGGCTTCAATTGATCGAACAAAGCCAGCTGCTAAACAACCTACTAAACGTAAAAGGGCTACTAAAAAAGAGGCTTAATATAATTAATAATTTATTCTAAATTCTTTTTAATGAATAAAGCTAAATTAAATGGGTAAAATAGTTACAGTCAATTCTTGTTTTTGAAAAACATGAGTATAAAAAATGTCGAGAAAAGCCTAGAGCCATCGGACTTTTTGACGAAAAAAGACGAAAAAAGATTTTGCCCATTTTCTTGCTTTTTACATATAACTCATGTATGATAAGTTTAAACTTATTAGTAGTTATAGTAAAAATATCTAAAAAATAGATATAGAATCCTTTTTCTCCAATGGTTAAGTATATTAACTATTGTTTGCTAATACAAATCTCACTGGAACGGTTTTGGAGCCGTAAGGACGGGAGAGAGGAAGGGCTTTCGTTGTTTTGAATTATGTAAGATCATTTCGATTTATCCTGTATTACCTAGAAATGTTTGATAGTAATGAATATGTATGGAGTTAAATTCACATGTTATAATGAATATCTACTCCTAATTGTGGGTATTGCTTATAATATGTGAATTTTTATTTACACCGTAAATATGAGTAACATATTAAAAAATTTTTGGAGGTTTTTACGCATGGCAACAGGTACAGTAAAATGGTTTAACAGTGAAAAAGGATTCGGCTTCATCGAAGTTGAAGGCGGAAACGACGTATTCGTTCACTTCAGCGCTATTCAAGGAGAGGGTTACAAAACTCTTGACGAAGGTCAACAAGTTGAATTTGAAATCGTTGAAGGACAACGTGGACCACAAGCAGAAAACGTTGTTAAACTATAATAAGTTCACAAACAAAAACTGCCTCAAGGGGCAGTTTTTTCGTGTTTAAAATAAATAGGTAATCACATTTTTTATAGTAGATTTATCTATTCGCGGTAGCAGCTGACCTGTCCGGTGAAAAGTTATTAGTACACAACATTTTAATTTTAAGGACAGGTACATCTACTGTAAATATTACAACTCATCAAATCCATTAAGATCGCTTGTTTTTGTATATTGACGTGATTTTTGTTCAAAGAAATCAGTTTTAGTATCATCAAAATTATCTACATATGCACGAATCCATTTCATTGGGTTATGTGTATAATCTTCGTATATATCACTTAATCCAAGAAGTCTAAGCATTTTATTGGCGCGATATTTTATATAACCTTCCATTTCGACTAAATCAATTCCATCAATTCCACCAAGAACATACTTACTCCAAATGGTTTCTTGCTCTACTGAATGTCTAAATTGATCATACACCCAATCAGTGAATTCTTTCGTATTGTATTCCTGATTTTCAGCAAGAGTAGCTCGGAATAAATCACTGATAAAACGTCCATGCTGGAGCTCATCTCGATTAATATAGGAGATCATTGTCGATGTCCCGACCATTTTTTGGTTTCTAGCAAGATTATAAAAGAAAGCAAATCCTGAATAGAAGAATAGACCTTCCAGAAGGGACGTATAAACCATTGCTTTCAAAACATTTAATATGGTTGGAGTATCAGCGAATTCATTGTAAACTTCCATAATGCGTTCGTTACGTTTTAATAGAATCTCGTCTTTACGACCAGTTTCAAAGGATTCATTTTGTTCAATCAAATTAGTTACAGATGAGAGTACATATGCATAGCTATGGTTATGTTCGCTTTCTTGGTCAGCGATCGTAGCCATTATAGATTTCACGGATGGATCAGTTGAGAAATGTGATATTCTCGCAGCTATATCTGTTTGTGGTCCATCTAGTGTTGCTAGTAGTCCAATGATTTTTAAAAAAGCGTTTCGTTCCTCATCAGATAGATTTGGGAACTGTTTAATATCCGCAGACATATCCACTTCACTTGCACGCCAAAAAAGTGCACGAATTTGTTCGCGATGATTGTAAAAATGAGGATAAGCAAGATCATTCCAATTTAGTATACCACTTGCTTTTCCACCAAAAAGTGCGGTTGATTTGTTAGGATGCATGGGTTCTAATATAACTACTCTATCAAGTAATGTTGACAATGTTTCATAACTCCTTTCGTCCAAGCAATCACTTTTGTTTCTTGAGATCCTCTTGGACTTTGTTCTATTTTTAATGGTTCGTACGATGAATGATAGAATTTCGCAAGTTTTTCTGCTGCTTTACAAAATAAATAATCACCGCCAAATTGTGTATCACCAGTACCGAAAACAAAAACATTAGGAGGCTTGTAGCCTACTTCGTATACGAAGTCCTTCACATCATTAGGGGTTGAACCTTTAGCCCATGTAAAGGAACCGATCATCATTACATCAAAAAGGGAGGGATCTGGAATCTTCCCAGTCCCAATCCTATAAAGTTCAATGTTACATTTCTCTTTTAGCAAGGTTTCTGCAATTAATTCTGCTGTTTCTTTCGTATTGCCACTAAAACTTGCATAACAAATTAAGACTCGCACCACACACATTCCTCAATATCCGAAGCTGTGGATCGAACGTAGTATGTTGTTTTTAAACCGGAATCCCATGCTTGTAAATGTAAATCTAGCATCACCTGAGCTTTAATATGATTTGGTACATAAAAATTAAATGAAATTGATTGATCGATGTGACGTTGTCTTGCAGCATTTTGTAAGATTGACCAACGCTGGTCTACGATATAGGCAGAACGTCGATAAATATCATAAGTGTTGTGATCCAAATCTGGAGCAACGACAGGCAGTTTATAATCTTTCTTTTCCTCATGATAAAACGTTTTAAAAATAGGATCTATGCTAGCAGTGGATCCAGCGATAACAGAAGTGCTAGAATTAGGAGCAACTGCCATTAAATAACCGTTTCTCATACCGTGTTCAGCTACCTCTTTCATTAATGCCTTCCAATTATCCGCATTTTCACCCTCAAGATATCCACGCTGTATAAAATAATCTCCTGTTTGCCAATCACTGCCTGCAAATTTTGAATATGAACCTTTTTCTTTTGCTAATTCTAGACTCGCTTTAATTGTTAAGAAGGATATACGTTCATATAGTTTATCTGCAAATTTTACCGCATCTTGGGATTCCCATTTAATCTTTTTTAGTGCCAATAGGTGGTGCCAACCAAAAGTACCTAATCCGATCGCTCTATATTTCTTATTTGTTATGGTTGCTTGCTTTACATCGATTGTATTTAGGTCTATTACATTGTCGAGCATTCTTATTTGAATAGGGATTAAACGTTCTAAGGCGTCCTCAGGCACAGCTTTTCCTAAGTTTATAGAAGAAAGGTTACAAACAACAAAATCACCTGCTTTTTTATAGCTGATAATTGTGTCTCCTTCTACAGTTTCTTCATATTGAATAGTGGGGGACATATTTTGCATTATTTCTGTACACAAATTACTTGAATATATGATTCCTACGTGTTTATTTGGGTTTTTTCTATTTACTTCATCACGATAGAACATAAATGGCGTCCCAGTTTCTAACTGAGATTTCATTATCCTTGCCATGATTTTTATTGCTGGGATTTTTGTTTTATTTAAATGATTATTTTGGACACATTCTTCATATTTTTCTCTGAAAGAACCTTGTCCTTTTTTCTCATCATAAAAATCTTCAAGTGCATAACCCATTACGTTTTTTACTTCATGTGGGTCAAATAAGTACCAATCTCCGCGTCTTTCCACTTGTTCCATGAATACGTCCGGTAAACATACTCCTGTAAAAATATCATGTGCTCTTTGTCTTTCATCACCGTTGTTTAACTTCAAATCCAAGAAGGATAGGATATCAGCATGCCAAACATCTAAATAAACTGCAATAGCGCCTTTTCTTCGCCCAAGTTGGTCAACACTGACAGCTGTATTATTTAATTGTTTAATCCATGGAATACAACCAGATGACGCACCCTTAAATCCTTTTATGGAACTGCCACGACTTCTTACTTTTCCCATATAAACGCCGATTCCGCCGCCATCTTTGGAGAGCCTTGCTACATCTGTATTACTGTTATAAATACCCATTAAAGAATCATCAACTGTATCGATAAAGCAGCTCGATAACTGTCCGTGAGCAAGTCCCGCATTCGCAAGTGTAGGAGTTGCCACGGTCATATATAAATTAGATAGAGCCCAATAGCTTTCAGCAACAAGATGCGAACGTTGTTCTGCCGGTTCGTCTTGCATAAGATGCATTGCAATTACTAGCCACCGTTCTTGTGGAAGCTCGTATGTATTTTTATCATGATCTGTTGCAAGATACCTTGTTGCCAATGTATGCAAGCCAATATAATCAAATAGTAAGTCAAGATCTGGATCTATTAATTTTGATAACTCTTTAATTTCTTCTCTACTATATTTTTTTAATATATTTGGGGAGTAAATACCCTTGCCAGCAAGTGATTTTAAAAGACCATAAAAATCACCGTATTTTAGTTCCTTATCATATGAACGATTTACACTTGCCTTTTTATAAAGGCTTTGAAGGTAAATTTTTGCAGCATCAAAAGTCCATTGTGTGCTTGCCTCATCAACATTTTCCAAGGCTGTTTTGATAAGAAGGGAGGTAATATGCTCCGCTTTATATTCATCTTTTGCTTCTATGCTTCTTATGATTTTCTCGTTGAATTCCTTTGAATTAATTGAAGTAACACGTTTAATAAAATCTTCCAGTCGGTTTTTATCAAATACTAATGAACGGTTTCCTTGTTCTTTCGATATTGTGGTCATATAATTCACCTTTCTTTTATAAAAATAAAAAATCCACTCCAGGAAAGGAGTGGATCAAACGATAGGGAAAGGGAAGAAACGTATTTTCACTATCGTTTCATCTTCCCAATCCCCGAAGAATAGAAACTCAGACAAGTAAGGCAGGTCTCCTGACTTATGCATCATCCTAATAGGGTCCTTCCCGTATTGAAGCCATGAAGCAAATCAATACAGTGGTAATCCCGTTCGTACGCATTTACAGTTGCGGGGACAGTTCCGGTCTTTCACCGGATTCCCTTTTAAGCCCTGAATGGGCACCTTCACTCGTTGGAATTCAATATATAGTATTAAGTTTTCTATCAAACTACTAAATATAGTGTCGATTATGATATTAGCATGTGAGATTGAGAATAGCAACTATAAAAGATATTAAATTAAAAAATTGTCATATCTTGTTGGATGGTAGCTATCATATTAACAATAGCTTCTGTACTTCTCACTGTCTATTAACAATATATCATTTTCTTTCAGCGGTTTTCTAATTTAATTCAAAAATGTAAAAGACCTTTTGAGCAGTAATTTGCTTTTCAATTCTTTATAAAAGAATCTAGCATCCATCTGGCAAAAAAATTATAGGCGAAAATCAGGAACGTGACCATCTTAAATCACATTAAATTTCAACATTCCGTTGCAATGCTTTGCAACATCTCCTCTGACCCATACCCATCCAAGGGCATTTCGGGAACATCATTAAAAAAGAATCAGCTCTTCTGCATGGCATGAATAATTCGTAAGCTGTATTAAATTTTTTTTGCTGATTTTGCTATCCAATTTGTTGGAGTAGAATTAAAGACTATTTAAACTGTATCAAACCCTAAAAAGTGTGTGGCATAGAAAAAACGGTTAATATACTAATAAAGGATTGTAAGTGGGATGGGAGAAACGATGATTAAAACATTTGCTATAAATAAAAATCATGAGTACCAACTTAATATAGGTATCAATGAGTTGCTTAGTGGAGATTTCCTATGGTATTGGGTAGATTTTGATCAACCAACCGAAGAGGAATTAAAATTATTAAAAAATCCTTTACGTTTTCACCCTTTAGCAATTGAAGACTGTATTAACGATATTCAAAGGCCTAAGTTAGATTATTATGATGAACACTTCTTTTTTGTCGCTCAAGCAATAAAGGACGAAAGCCTTAGAAGAGAAGAAGTTAATTTTTTCTTAGGTGAAAACTATATAGTAACTTTTCATTTAGAAAGATCAACAGAAATAGATAAAGTGTGGGATCGTATCATCAATGCATCGACTATGGAACATTGGGATCCGATTCAGGTTTTATATCATGTTCTTGATGAAATCGTTGATAATTATTTTCCTATTGTTGAAAAAATTGAGGACGTATTAAATGATATTGATGAAAATTCTAACCGAAGACCAATGCGTTTGCTTCTACAAGATCTTTATGATACAAGACATGATTTACTATCAATTCGGCATGTAATATCGCCGATGAGAGATCTTGTTTATCGAATAATAAATTCTGAACGCTTAAAAGAATTTCGTCCGAAAATGGAATATTTCTCCGATATCCACAATCACTTAGTCAAACTATCAGAAATGATTGAAGAAAATCGTGAACTAACAACGGACATTAGAGATAGTTACTTATCCTTAAATGCCCATCAAACAAATCGTATTATGCAAGTGCTCACGCTTATTACAACTATTTTTATGCCATTAACTTTTATTGCGGGTATTTATGGGATGAATTTTGTGAATATGCCGGAATTGAAATGGAAGTACGGCTATTTTGGAACTCTTCTTGTGATGGTAATATTAGGATTTGGAATGTTTGTTTTGTTTAAACGGAAGGGTTGGTTTAAATAAGAAAGGATATGGGATGTCAATTTATCTTCCCATATCCAATATTTCAAGATCAAAAAATAATGTTTTTCAAACTAAACTTTAGTCGGCTAGGTTCAGTTGCCATTTGCCATAGGGCAAAAACACAAAACAAATAGTCAGAGAGCTAATTTTGTTGTATCAGAACCTTAGGATACAGGTTAGAAAGGAGTTGCGACGTTACTGCGTGTCCGAAAAAGGACATAATCTTTTTTTATCTTTCTTTCGCCTTCTACTTTTCATATACTTTCATTTATTTCATCAGAATTCTGGATTTGAACGTTAGCTAATGCCGCTGCGACAGATGAAAGAATCCACGTATAGTGTGCAAACACGTCGATGAAATGGCTCTTGTAATTTTGTTCTTAACCTTCATTATCGTAGCTGAACTGCCAATAAACTCCAAATTTATCTATTAATTGACCGTAGCACTTACTAAAAAAAGTTTCTTGAAGCTCCATTTTAACTTCCCCATCCTCACCCAATTTTTTGAATGCGGTTTTCATTTCTTCCAATTTGTCACTAACAATCGCTAAGGTGATGTTGTTGCCTACGGTAAAAGGCATCCCAGGCATCGTGTCGGAAAACATGACATCGCTGTCAAAAATATTAAGACGTGAGTGTAAAACTAAATTCTTCATTTCCTCTTGAAGCGGATAATCAGGATGGGAAGGTTGTTCTCCGAAAGTCATAATTTCAGGGGTTCCTAAGTTAAATATTTGGGCGTAATATTCTACAGCTTCACGACAATTACCATTGAAATTCATATAAACATTGACTGCCATTTACAACACTCCTTAGTATAGTATTACATAAATTATATACAACTTTTACCATTTAATCTAATGCAGGCTCCATTTCAATTACTTTTTTCTCATTCCCAGGTTTTATTGCTTTAAATGCTAAAAGTGCTGCAATGACACTAAGGGTAGTCAATAATATAATCATGTCTAAAATTTTTCCTTTCATTAAGATGGCAATGATGGGAGGGCCGGCGGCTACACCTGCAAAGCGCATAGCGCTAAAAATAGACGTAATTGTTCCCCTCATCTCCTTATCAATACTCTGTGTTAATATTGCATCTAAGCAAGGAAGGGAGGCACCAATTCCGATTCCGCAAAATAAAATCACAATGATTAAATATATAAACCGTTCTGAAAACATTGTTGCAGCAACACTAACTCCTGTTAATACCATTCCAAAAAAAGTAATCCATTTCATCTTTTTTAAACTATCTTTTATTATTTTTCCAGCCACGAAAGATGCAATACACAAAGTAGCAAGAGGTATTGCAAGTAAAAACCCTTTTTTCACTCCATCATATCCATATTTATCTTCAAGAATGGACGACAAATAAAAAAGAATACCAAACAAAATAAACATAATGATCGCACCAATAATAAATACTGCCAATAACCATTTCCAATGTTCTGAAAAGATCTTTTTAGTATTCTTTACAAATCTTCCGAAGGACAGCTGGTGATTATCATCTTTTGGCTTCTTTACACAAACAATTATTAATATTAATGAAATAAGACAAAAAATAGGGATTGCGAAAAATGGCAAGAACCAAATCACTCCAGCAATTAAGGATCCAAGAATAGGGCTTAAAACTTTTCCAAAAGTATTAGAAGTTTCTATAATGCCAAGTGATGAACTAACATCTTCTTCTCTTTTGTAAATATCACCTACTAGAGGTATGACGATAGGAAATGCTCCAGCAGCACCAATTCCTTGAAGAATCCGACCGATGATTATCCAAGTAAATGCTGAGTCAAGCTGCCATGATGCCCAACCAGATAGTATTCCACCAATCCCCGCGGTAATTAGCGAGGGAATGATGACTTTTTTTCTCCCATATTTATCCGATAGGAATCCAGCTATTGGTATTAAAAAAATTGCAACAATCGAGTACACCGTAATGATTAAACTTGATTGAAGTTTTGATATATGTAGCTGCTTTTCCATTAAAGGTAAGATTGGAATAAGCATTGAGTTTCCTAAAGTCATGATCAAGGGAATAGAGGCAATTGCTATAATCGCCCATTTGTTTCCTTTTCTTTCCTTACCATACCTTTCGAATAAGGTTTGTTTATTAATAATCTCCATGGCTATTTCCTTTCAAGCATAGTAAGATTAATATTTACTTATAGAAATTTTTTATCCTATGATACACAGAGCATTTATTGGGAGGAGGGCATGAATGTATATTAAAGCAGTAAGCATAGGAAGACCTCAGTTAATTAGTAATCAGTATGGTCAGACATTTAAATCGGGGATAAGAAAAAAGCCTGTCCAATCAGCATTTCTTCGGTTTGGAGGTTTTGAACTTGATGGGGTTGCTGATTTGCGGAACCATGGTGGAGATGATAGAGCGGTTTGTTTCTACCCATTTGAACATTATCAAGGGTGGGAAGAGCGAACTGGAAAAAGTCTGTCGATTCCTTCGTTTGGAGAAAATTTAACAGTAACAAATATGCTTGAATATAATGTCTGTATAGGTGATGTTTATGAGGTGGGCGATACCGTTTTACAGATTACACAGGGGAGAATTCCATGCATTACCATTGACCAATCAAACGGAATAAAAGGAATGCTAAATGAAATTATTCGGACTGGTAAAACAGGATTTTTTGCTAAAGTGCTTCTAGAGGGAGAAATCAAACCTGATTTAGAGCTTATACTTCAAGAACGCCCTAATCCAGGCTTGAATATATTAGATTTACATCGGTTATTTTTCCATGACCGTGAAAATTACGAGGAAATACTAAGAGTGATTGCCGTTCCTGAACTTGCAAATGATATGAGAAATAAATTTGAAAAACTACTAGCATCTAAGCGTCTATAATTTTTCTGAAACAGTGATTTCGGTATATTGTAGATCATCACTTCTAGGGATTTTAATTTCCAATATTTGGTTTTTTACTTGAGCGCTAGCTCCTTTTTTTTTGACTAAACTCGGTAATGTAATTACTTGCCTTGACCCATCCCCTTGTAAATTTTCAATTATTGCTTGGTTTGAGGTATGGAAGATTTTTAATTGACTTAGCGTAACATTTTCAGGTAAGTGTACTCTAACAAATACATCATCAAATGTTTCAAACACTTGGGCGGATATTCCGTTATTGGGTGGCTGAGTAGTGGTTGAATTACTCGTTTGTTGAGAAATCATATTATCCATTGGAGTATTTTTCATAAGGTTTTTCATCATATCATTTACATATGAGTGAACGTCCGAAGGATTCAATTGTTCTGTTAACTTTTTTATATCTTCATTAAAAGGAAACATCCCCCATGGAAACATATTTCTCACTCCAACATGAATTTCTTAAGATTTTTTAAGTCTATATTATTGGATATAGACTTTTTTATATTAAGTCCTATTTTTATCGATTTAGCATCAGCCATAAGCAAATAGCAAATATCCCGTCCGTTTTAGTGTATATAAGTAATCTCTCGCCAGGCGTGGTCCAGAGTTTCTCTTTATGTTTGTACGGCAATGGACAAGGCTATTACGCTTTTCTTATACAATATATGCGAATGTAGGCTCAGTTGGGAATAGTGATTAAAAACAATAAGCAAAACCGTTGGATTTTTCAAGCAATCATAGTAAGATTGATATGGTTAAAAGGCAATAAAATCAAATCAATAATTTTCATTCGACAATAATAGCTAAAATAGGATTAAAAATCACATTTAGTCTTTATATTAAGGTTAGTCAGTGATAAAATGGAGATTGTGAGCTTTTTACGAAAATTTTATGAATAATATTTGAAAAACAAAAATTATGGTTGAAATGGTGGAGGCGTATCATTAATGAGTAAAAAGGCTTCATTTCAAGGGACACCTTGGCATAATTTTTCAGGTCCAAACCTAGGTTATGTTATTGAAGTATATGAGCAATATCTAATAGATCCAGATAGTGTTGAACCCGATTTGAAACAACTTTTTGATCAATGGGGTGCACCTATTTCGAATGCTGAAGAAGAGTCAACAATAGGGCAAGCGGATGTTTCATTCCAGCTTCCAGCAAATCCAAATTTATTTAGTAAGATTGTTGCAGCAGTTAAGCTTGCGGATAATATACGAACATACGGTCATTTAACCGCGGATATTAATCCATTGGACGATAAAGAAAAAGAAAATAGACGAATACAACTTTCAGAATACAATTTAACTGAAGAAGACCTGAAACTTGTACCGGCATCTTTCATTTCACCCAATGCACCTTCAGATTTGAAAAATGGATTAGAAGCGATTAACCATTTGAAAAAAGTATATACGAAAAAATTAGCTTTTGAATATCATCAAGTGCATGACTTGGAAGAGAAAAACTGGTTGCAGCAACAAATTGAATCAGAAAGCTTCTACCCTTCATTAACAAAAGAGGAACGAATTAATTTATTAAATCGTTTAGCGGAAGTTGAAGGATTCGAAAAGTTTCTACATAGAACATTCGTAGGCCAAAAGCGGTTTTCGATCGAGGGTGTCGACACTCTTATTCCTTTAATGGATCGAATTATTAGCTTAACGGTTAAAACTGGAACAAGAACAGTTAACATTGGCATGGCTCACCGAGGGCGTTTAAATGTTCTTGCGCATGTCTTGGAAAAACCATATAAAATGATTTTTTCAGAATTTCAACACTCTCCTAATAAAGATATGATTCCGTCAGAAGGTTCAATCGGAATTACGTATGGATGGACTGGAGATGTAAAATATCATTTAGGTGCTGACCGTAGAGTAAAACATGATAGCACAGCAAACACGAGAATAACACTTGCCAACAATCCTAGTCATCTTGAAGTTGTGGGGCCAGTTGTCGATGGTTACACTCGTGCTGCTCAAGAAAATCGTAATAAACCTGGATATCCTGAACAGGATGTAGCAAGCTGTCTTGCAATTTCGGTTCATGGAGATGCGGCTTTTCCTGGAGAAGGAATTACTCAAGAAACCTTGAACATGGGTCAATTAAATGGGTATAACACAGGTGGTACAATCCATATTATCGCAAATAATAGGATTGGATTCACGACAGAAAGTTCAGATTCACGTTCAACGAAATATGCTTCAGATATTGCTAAAGGATTTGAAATTCCAATTGTTCACGTGAATGCAGATGATCCAGAAGCAGTATTCGCAGCAGCTATTTTAGCTTATAAATACAGACAAAAGTTCAGTAAAGACTTTGTTATCGATTTAATAGGTTATAGACGCTTTGGTCATAATGAAATGGATGAGCCAATGGTTACAAACCCATTAATGTACAATATGGTTAAAAGCCATCCAACTGTGAAAGAAATTTATGCTGATCGATTGATTTCTAAAGGAATCATTACTAAAGAAGACGCAGTAAAAATCGATAATACTATTCAAGAAAAATTGCAAAAAGAATATGATGAGGTCGTTGCAAATAGGGAAGAAGACCAGGATATTGCAATGGAACCACCGGAATACATTATGAATGGCTTAACACAATATAATACAAGCGTTGAAAAAGAAGAATTAAAAACAATCAACCATGAATTATTGCAATGGCCGGATAATTTCAATGTGTTCCAAAAGCTTAGTCGTATTTTAAAAAGAAGAGAAAATATTTTTGATACAGATGGAAAAATTGAATGGGCGCATGCTGAGTCTCTAGCATTTGGTTCTATTTTAAAAGATGGTACTCCAATCCGTTTTACTGGTCAGGATTCCCAACGTGGAACATTTGCTCAGAGAAACCTTGTATTACATGATGAAAAAACAGGTGAAGAATTTATTCCTATGCATCATCTTTCTGGTGTTAATTCTTCATTTGTAGTGTACAACAGTCCTTTGACAGAGGCAGCGGTAGTTGGATTTGAATACGGATATAACGTATTTGCTCCAGAAACACTTGTTATTTGGGAAGCTCAATTTGGTGATTTTGCCAATATGGCACAAGTTTATTTTGACCAATTTATTTCATCAGGTCGTGCTAAATGGGGGCAAAAATCAGGCTTAGTTATGTTGCTTCCACACGGATACGAAGGTCAAGGTCCGGAACATTCAAGCGGAAGAGTTGAAAGATTCCTTCAAAGTGCAGCAGAAAATAACTGGACTGTTGCGAATTTATCAACATCTGCTCAGTATTTCCATTTATTAAGAAGACAGGCTGCAACACTTGGATCTGATGGAGTAAAACCACTAGTCATCATGACACCTAAGAGCCTATTAAGACACCCTCTTGCATCATCAAATGTTGATGAGCTAACAGAAGGCAGCTTCCAGCAAGTGATTGAACAAAAAGGTCTTGGACAAAATAAAGATACAATAGAACGGATTGTACTTTGTAGTGGGAAAATTGCAATTGACCTTGAAGAACATTTGAAAAACGATTCTGATATGGATTGGCTTCATATTTTACGGGTAGAACAATTATATCCATTCCCTAAAAAAGAAGTTGAAAATATCTTAACTCGTTATCCTAACTTAAAAGAACTTGTTTGGGTACAGGAAGAACCAAAAAATATGGGCGGATGGATGCATGTAGATCCGTATTTAAGGGACGTTGCTCCGAAAGGGGTAGACGTAAAATACACTGGAAGAAGAAGACGTTCTAGCCCTTCTGAAGGTGATCCAACTATTCATAAAAAAGAACAAAACCGCATTATTCAAGAAGCATTAGGAAAATAAACGAACTAAGAATAAAAGCATATTTGATTAGATTGGAATAGCTTAATTCAGCAAAATCTTCTAATGTCTGAAGAAATAATTAAAACATAGAGGAATAAAGTTTGCTGAATTAAGCTAAAGCCTATGGCTGTTTTCTCAGATTTTTACGTAAATAGGATTGATAAAAAATTTTTGACTAATTTTTGCCTAGGCGGCACTGATATTAGAGGAGGATTTAAAGTGGCTGAAATTAAAGTACCTGAATTAGCAGAATCGATTACGGAAGGTACAATCGCGCAATGGCTTAAACAACCAGGTGATCATGTTGAAAAGGGAGAATATATCGTTGAACTTGAAACTGATAAAGTCAACGTTGAAGTAATCTCTGAGGTATCAGGTATTGTTAAAGAATTGAAAGCAGCGGAAGGCGATACAGTTCAAGTAGGTGAAGTTATTGCTATTGTCGAAGCAGGTGGAGAACAACCTGCAGAAGCACAGCCTGCTGCAGCTCCAGCAAAAGCTGAAACTGTTGCTGAAGAAACACAAAATGAACAAGCACAAAAAACACAAGCCCCAGTAGAAAACGAGAAGAAAGATCGACCTATCGCTTCACCAGCTGCTCGTAAGCTTGCAAGAGAAAAAGGCATTGATTTAAGTGAGGTTCCAACAGTTGACCCGCTTGGCCGGGTTAGAAAACAAGATATTACATCTTATTCTAATCAGCCGCAACAGCCAGTTCAGCAATCAGCGCCAACACCTAAAGCTGCAGCAGCACCACCTGTTGCACAAGAAGAAGGTAAGCCTGTAGAGCGTGTTCGTTTATCAAGACGTCGTCAAACAATTGCTAAAAGACTTGTTGAAGTTCAACAGAATGCAGCAATGTTAACTACTTTCAATGAAATTGATATGACTGCTGTTATGGATTTGCGTAAACGCAAAAAAGATAAATTCTTCGAAGAAAATGATGTTCGTCTTGGATTTATGTCATTTTTCACTAAAGCAGTAGTGGCGGCATTGAAAAAATATCCAGCTGTCAATTCCGAACTGCAAGGTGACGAGCTTTTATTGAAAAAATTCTATGATATCGGTGTTGCAGTTTCGACAGACGAAGGCCTAGTAGTTCCAGTTATTCGTGATTGTGATCGCAAAAACTTCGCGGAAATCGAAGCAGATATTTTAGCAGTTGCAAAAAAAGCAAGAGATAATAAACTAGCCTTGAGTGATTTACAAGGCGGAACCTTTACAATCACAAATGGTGGAGTTTTTGGATCTTTATTATCAACTCCAATCTTAAACGGAACTCAAGTTGGTATTCTTGGTATGCATACAATTCAAACTAGACCTGTTGCAATTGATGCAGAACGTATGGAAAACCGTCCTATGATGTATGTAGCACTTTCCTATGATCATCGAGTTATTGATGGTAAAGAAGCTGTTGGATTCCTCGTTACTATTAAAAAATTATTAGAAAACCCTGAAGATCTTTTATTACAAGGTTAATAAGCAAAAAAGAGCGACTCTTTTATTAGGTCGTTCTTTTTTTTGGAGAAAAGTATTAGATTGAAAATTATTTAGAATAAGTTTTTTGCTTAAGAGTTTTCCATTAGAAGGGCTCGTTGGATAACCTCTTAAATTTAAGCGTTTTTTTTCAAATTGAGTGAAATGTTGGACAAAATATCACTCTTTTTAAAAAATTGTTTAATATGAATAATATATAAAACAAAATTTCAATTTAATCAAGGTTTTATCTAATAAAGGGAATAATGGACAAAAATCAGCAGTTTGTCGTTAAGTGGAAGATGATGGACGGCGGCGTTTCTTTTTTAGATAACCATAAAAACATTATGTAAACAAAACTACCATTTAAGTGTATTTGTATTTCATGCATAAGAAATTAAGCACATAGAATATGCTGAAATGAATGCAAATATGAGGAGGTCGTTATTTTGTCTCTTACATTAAAAGAGGTGAAGTTTGAACATGAATTTTGGTTACAAATTTTAGGGGATCATTCTAGATTTATATTGGATTCTTTAGCTCCATCTGAAACAGTTAATATTGATTTAGCTAAGAAGTTTAAGAGTACATTTGATCAATTATTGGCTAAAGCAAGAAAATTAACGAACCTTGAAGAAGGAAATAGGTTAACATCTGAAGCACAATCAGCTACATCCGAGTTAAAGGCATTTAAATTATCTTTAATTGAGAAATTATTGTTCAAAAAAATTAAATTTCATTTATCTTCATCTTTTGTTAACCATATGGTGAATGAGTTGGAGGAATATGAAAGGATACTCGGATATTTCTTGAAAAATGAATCGCCTCCTAAAACACATGAATTGCATCATCATTTATTATGGCTAAGTGATGCTGCGGGGCATGCTGGGGCTATACAGGATCAGTTAGATGCAACTGAAAAAATGTTGAAACATGAAAGCGGAGTTTTTTTAAAGGACTTTGAAGATCTCTATTTAAAAGCTGTTGAATTTGCAGGTTACCTTCGTACTCAAATGTACCAGTTCCCGGCACTTTCCCGATTAAATAATGAAGCAAAGCTAGAAATCCAAGCATTTCAAATGTTTCTAAATGAATTATTGGAACTAGAAATTTCAAAACAAGTTCTTGGTACATTTCCCGCATTAATGGCTGATCATATGTATAGAGAAGAGTGTTATTACTTAACGAAATTAGCACAATCCACAAATTCAACTCAACCCGATTGCGATCCAGCTTCTAAAAGAATTGAAAAATAGGAACAAAAGCGCAAGGCGCGCAGCCTTAGGCGACAAGCAAATGTTCTGAGAAGCAAAAAGTCCGCTTTTTGACTTTTAAGCTTCGCGGGTTTTTGACCTCGAGCCGATGGCTCCTGGAGCTAGGCTGAAATTATATTAAAAAAAGATGTCCACAACTTTTAATATTTATAATTTCCTAAGCAGTAAAAAAGCGTGCTCCAAAAGGGCACGCATACTCTTAATCTTAAAGTTTCATAGAGAATTGACTAAAAATCTATTATGGTTTTAAACCACGTTTTTTCATTTCCGATTTTAATAACCTTATCCATTCACTCTCGTGCTCATTCTTTTTAGCGTCTCGATAGGCAGCGACTAGCAGCTCGTTACTCATGATTTTCATGCCAGCAAAAAAACCTCCTCGTGAATTTGGATTATTCTCTATATACCATTAATTGTACTCTTTATCTAACAAAAAAGAAAGCGATAACAATAAAAAAGAAGAAATACAGTAATTTTATAAACTGTATTTCTTCTAAACTGTGTCTAAGCAAGCATGAATCTATTGACAAACTTTCGGCCTCTGTTTGGGTAAGCAAACACAGAAACTGACGTTTCTATTCTTAATTCATTGAAATCCAAATACTCTTTACTTCTGTATAATTTTCCAGAGCGTATGACCCCATTTCACGGCCGATTCCCGATTGCTTGTACCCGCCAAATGGGGAAGCCGCATCAAAGACATTATAACAATTGACCCATATGGTACCTGCGCGTAGTCGGTTTGCGATATAGTGTGCGTTAGCTACATCGCGTGTCCAAACACCTGCTGCTAGTCCGTAATCGCTATTGTTTGCTCGTTTGATAACTTCATCTAAATCCTCATATGGAAGGGCAGCAATGACAGGACCAAATATTTCTTCTTTTGCGATAGTCATTTCATCATTAACATCTGCGAAAATGGTCGGCTTTACAAAAAATCCTTCTTCGCTCGGCTTTTGTCCCCCTGTTAACAATTCAGCACCTTCATTTATTCCTTTTTCTATATAATTTAAAACTCGATTTTGTTGTTCGGACGATACAAGAGGTCCCATTTGAGTATTAACATCTAGTCCTGCTCCTTGTCTAATGTTTTGAGCATGGGACGTCATATCAGCTACTACATTGTCAAAATGTTTTTTCTGGATAAAAACACGTGAACCAGCACAGCAGACTTGCCCTTGATTAAACATAACTCCGTTTAATGCACCTGGAATAGCTTTAGTTAGATCTGCATCTGGCAAGATAATATTTGGTGATTTTCCACCAAGTTCTAGCGTAACCCTCTTTAGAGTAGATGAGGCTCTTTGCATAATTAGTTTTCCAACCTCTGTAGAGCCAGTAAAGGCAATTTTATCAACTTGAGGGTGATCAACTAATACTTGTCCAGCGCTTTCTCCGAATCCAGGAATAATATTGACAACTCCATCAGGAAAGCCTACTTCATCAATTAATTCAGCTAAATATAATGCTGAAAGTGGTGTTTGTTCTGCAGGTTTCAGTACGACTGTACAGCCAGTCGCAAGTGCAGCGCCAAGTTTCCACATCGCCATTAAAAGGGGGAAATTCCATGGAATTATTTGACCGACTACTCCTACAGCTTCATGACGTGTGTAATTGAAATAAGGGCCAGCTACAGGGATTGTTTGCCCCGTAATTTTCGTTGCCCAACCAGCATAATACCTCATATGATCAATAGCAAGTGGAATATCTGCATTTGTTGTTTCTTGAATTGGTTTACCGTTATCGAGCGTTTCCAATTGTGCCAGTGCTTCTTTATTTTCTTCCATTAAGTCAGCAAGTTTATACATTAGGCGACTTCGCTCTGAAGCACTCATTCTTGACCAAGGACCATTATCAAAAGCATTTCTCGCTGCCATGACAGCACGGTTAACATCATCTTGTTCGGCTTCATATAAAGTGGCTAAAGTTTCTCCAGTGGCGGGATTTGGTGTTTCAAACGTTTTGCGGGATGAGCTTTCTACGAAATTGCCGTTAATATACAACTTTTTCGTCCCTTGTAAAAACTTTTGCACTTTTTCGTTTACTTCCACAGTCAATTGGCTCATTGAATACCTCCTAAAATTTATTAAATTTTGTAGAGAGATTCTTGATAGACGGCTACCAAACTCTATTCTAGTAGTATTTAATAATAAATACAACTAATATTTTCAGATAATTATAAACATTATTTTATGTTTTTATGTAAAACTCGACAACTTCCTACTTTTTCGATAAAAAAATAGTTTATTTATACTCTTTACTATTATCACTTGTGTAAACTATAATTAAAAATATATATTCAATTTAGAAAGTTTCGTGAGGGGGCGGGGAAATGTTCAATGAAAGACACGCTTTAAAAATGAGATTGGAACAAATGAAAGATGCAGAAGAACAATTACTTTCTAAATTTCAATTAGAAAGAGATGCAATTTTTAATAGACTCAGAGAGTTAGATTCTATGTCAGATATTGGTACGTCAACTACTGATAAAGTTCATTTTATAGAATCTATAACAATGGATGCGCCTTCAAACATCATAGAAACTGCTCCCAAAGCTAGAAAAGGCCGCCCTTCTAGAAGAAGTAAAACGACTAAAATGAGAGAATCGGCGATCACAATATTAAAAGAGCAAGATGCACCTATTAGAGGAACGGTTCTACAGAAAGAAATTGAAGAAAGAACTGGTTTTAGGATTGCAAATATGACTACATTCATGAATACTATAAAAAAATCAGATGATAATATTGCGAAATTAGGAAGAGGTTTGTACTATTATCAAAAGACTACTCTAAATAATAAAAATGAGACAAGAAGTCTAGGATGATATGGATAACATCTGGAAACTAAAAGCTTGCTGAACTGCAAGCTTTTTTATATGTTTAATTATGTGGAGTTTAGATTAGAAAGGAAACATCATTATGAACATACCAAAAGAAATACAAAATTTAATTGACGAAAGACGTTTAGCTTTTTCTAATTCTGACGAAAAAATAAATTTCAACGGTGGATTTATATCAGCAAATGATTATATTTTTACAGATGCAGTCATTGCATTATCTTTAGGTAAAAATGTACTTTTAAAAGGTCCGACTGGGTCAGGAAAAACAAAACTTGCCGAAACACTTTCCAATATTTTTAATCAGCCGATGCATAGTATCAATTGCTCGGTTGATATGGATGCCGAAGCTTTACTCGGTTTTAAAACAATAGAACAGAAAAATGGTCAAAATTTGATTGAATTTGTGCCGGGTCCTGTAATAAAAGCTATGAAAACAGGTCATTTATTATATATAGATGAAATTAATATGGCAAAACCTGAAACTTTACCTATTTTAAACAGTGTATTGGACTATCGGCGAATGGTCTTTAATCCATTTACTGGTTCCGTTGTAAGGGCCCAAACTCATTTTGGAGTCATTGCAGCTATAAATGAAGGATATATTGGTACAGTGCCTTTAAACGAAGCATTAAAAAATCGATTTGTTGTAATAGAAGTACCTTATGTTCAAGGAGACATTCTCAAGGAAGTACTTTCCAATGAAAGTATATTAAAAGATAAAGGAATGATTGAGAAATTCGTTATTTTATCAGACGATCTCATCACTCAAGTACGAAACGGTCAAATTCCAGAAGAAGCTGCTTCCATTAGAGCATTAATTGATACATGTGACTTAGCCTCCTTCATGCCACCACTGCGAGCTATTCAAAGAGGAATCGCAGATAAATTAGAAGATGAAAGGGAAAAAGCTGCTGTTATGAATATTGCACAAACCTTATTTGTATAGGTGGGGACAATTGTGAACATGTATCGTTTTATTAATTTTAATGATGAGAAAATAGATTCTTTACTATTAATGGAATTAGCAGATTTGACTAAAACCTTGGCAAAAGACGAGGAGTACAAAACTGAGTTTCGAGTGCATTCATATATTAATAAAGTAGAAAAACAAATTTATGTTAGTCATTTTTGGAATCATCGACCTGAAATGGATATGAAGGCAGGTATGAAGAGTGATGTATTTTTAAGAGCTTATGGAAATATATACTTTACTGATGATCAAGAAGTTAATAAATATGGAAATTGGTGTGAGACAAGAAAAATTCCACGCTTTGCAAAACAGCTTTTTGCTCTGGCTGAAGATGTAAGAATCGAGGAACAGTGTAAAAAATCTCGTCCTGGGATGGGTCAAGAATTTCGAGTTAGACGAAATATATACAATAATTACTTCGAAACTCAATTGAAAGTAAACAGAGAACGGAGTAATTTTCTTGATGCAATCTTTAGTCTTGTTTATTTGATTATGAATAGCGATACGCCATTTTTCAGCTTACCTGAACTTCATGAAAATGTGGATTCAATTATGCCGTTAATGAAAAATAAGGTTGAACTTTTTTTTGATGCTTCATCCACTGCGGAGGTTGCTGAAATTTGCCGGTCGATTGTTGAAATCTTAGAAAACAACACAAATCGTGATATGATTAACGATTATTTTCATTTATACATTCCACCAATAGAAAAGCAAGATATGCTATTTAATGATTTGTTAAGAAAAGATCCGCTTGTGAATGATGATAAGTCAGATGAAGAAAATAGTGGGAAAGAAGAAATATATGAAGAAGAATTAAAAACATGGCATCGCGAAACGGAAAAGCCTGGTGATTCATTTCTTCAGTTTGATTTAAATCAAGGCACAAAAACAGATATGTTAACTAATGATGCTAGAGAAGGGGAAGCAGGAGACCAAGCACTCGCCATCATACAAGGAGCTACTAAAAAAACAACAAATAAGGATTTTTCATCTCTAGAAGCAATCGAAAAGAAAGATTCAGTACTCAGCAGTTCAAAAGCACCTTATGGTATCGAAAATAAACATGCAGAAGCGATTTTTATAACTAAGCTGCCGCCTCAAAGTGAACACATATCTAACTACCATTTATTAAAAAATAATGTTCAGCTTTATCAAAAAAGATTAAAAAAATCGATAGATCTTACATTAGAGCATAAAAAGATTTTGCCACGTTCTGATTTGCAATTTGGTAAATTAAATAGAAAACTAATCAGATTTTTTACAGAGGAACAGCCTAGAATTTTTCATAAAAGAATGGATGAGTCGAAGGATATCGATGCCGCATTTAGTCTACTTATTGATTGTTCTGCATCAATGGAAGATAAAATGGCTGAAACGAAAAAAGGAATCATTCTTTTTCATGAGGCACTGAAATCTGTTAAAGTTCCTCATGAAATTATAGGCTTTTGGGAAGATGCAAATGAAGCTTCAGCAAATAAACAACCTAACTATTTTAAAAGGGTAATTGATTTTACAACATCTTTAATGGGGCAATCAGGACCGGAAATCATGCAGCTTGAGCCTAAAGAAGATAATCGTGATGGTTTTGCGATAAGAATTATAAGTGAGGGATTATTGAAGAGACTTGAAAAGCAAAAGTTTTTAATCGTATTTTCAGATGGAGAACCTGCTGCTTTTGGTTATAACCAAAATGGTATAATGGACACCCATGCGGCAGTTACAGAGGCAAGGAAAAAGGGAATTGAGGTATTTAATATACTACTTTCGCAATATGGAGTAGGGGATGAACAAAGAAAGGTATTCCAAAATATTTATGGTCCGTATAGTTTAGTTGCTCAAACGGTATCAGAGTTACCTGATTTATTGCTGCCATTATTGAAAAAACTGCTTTTAAAGTCAATTATATAAGGCTGTCACAACGACAGCCTATATCTTTGAACGAATCTTACGAGTTAGCCTCCATATAGCACGAATAATTACAGCAACTATCTTTAGTATAGTTATTACAATCGCACTTTTTAAAAATCGATAATCTAAATAAATTATGCCAAGAATAATAAAAATATAGATAATCAAAAACAAGCGACTTTTTTCTTCACCGTATCCATATTCAAAGCTTTCTGTCTTCACTTGTTTATCTACTCCATATTCGCTAGCAACTTCATTAAATAGCTTTTTATATGTATTGGAGATAGCTTGTGATAGCTCACCATCTTCTAAGTATGGCAATGCATGGGTTTCTATTATTTTTCCTATATTATCTTCACGTAACGTATCTTGTAAATCAGATCCAACTTCTATATAAATTTTACGTTCATTTAATGCAAACAATATAAGGACACCAATATTTTCTATTCCACTATCTAATTCATACGCATTAACAGCTTCTTTTGCATATTCTTCCACTGAAATATTTTCAAGTGATTCGACGGTTAAAACTACGATTCCAACTTCTGTTTCCTTTTCTAAATACTCACCAAGTTTAATTAGTTCATTTTTTTGCTCTGTTGTTATAATATTCGCAAAGTCCTGTACATAAATATCTCCCACTGGTTCAGGAACTGTTGCAGCATATGAATGATAACTTGTAAGAAATGTTGCTGTAAAAACGAATATGATAAAAAGGAGATGCGCTTTTTTCATCAATCCCCATCCCTTCAAAAACAATATGTTTATTTTATAATATTTGGCGATTATTGTCACTTGCACTTAAAAATCGCATTATTAGTGATAAAACAATGGTGATGTTACAATGAATAAATGAGAGTTCAGATAGGAGTTGTTCAGTAGGAATGATAAAAGACAAACTAAAACGTCCACTGCATGATCTCAGAATATCTGTTACGGATAGATGTAATTTTCGTTGCCAGTACTGTATGCCTGCAGAAATATTCGGTCCGGATTTCAAGTTTTTAACTCAAGATGAAATATTGTCATTTGAAGAGATTGAACGATTATCACGTATTTTTAGTAAGCTAGGTGTTAAGAAATTAAGAATTACGGGTGGCGAACCTTTAATGCGAAAAAATGTCGCTTCCTTAATTACCATGCTCAATCAAATTGAAGGAATTGAAGATATTGGGTTAACGACCAATGGAGTACTACTACAAAAACAATCACAACCGTTATATGATGCCGGATTACGGAGATTGAATATTAGTTTAGATGCTTTAGATAATCAAATTTTTCAAAAGATGAATGGAAGAGGAGTTAAATCTGAAATTGTATTAAAAGGAATTGAAACCGCATTAAAGACTGGCTTTTCTATTAAGGTCAATATGGTCGTACAAAAAGGAGTAAATGATTCCCAAATCATCCCTATGGCGAAGCACTTTAAAGAGATGGGAGTTACCTTAAGATTCATTGAATTTATGGACGTTGGGAACACAAATGGATGGAATTGGGATCAAGTTGTTACTAAAAAAGAAATCTACGATAGTCTATCCAAACATTTTAAATTAGAACCCGTAGATTCTAATTATTATGGAGAAGTAGCGAAACGTTATAAATATGAAAATAGTGAAACAGAAATAGGATTTATTACATCTGTTTCTGAATCTTTTTGTTCAACATGTACAAGAGCAAGGATATCAGCAAATGGGAATTTTTATACTTGTTTGTTTTCTTCAAAAGGACATGATTTAAAGACGATTGTACGAAGCAATCACGATGACGAGCAAATACTCAAAATAATAAGTGATATATGGGAAAAAAGGGATGATCGTTATTCGGATGAAAGGGTTATAGGTTCCCTCTCGTCAACGAAAAAAATAGAAATGTCGTATATCGGAGGATAAGGAGGCGTACAATGCTTGAACGAAGAAAACCAATTTGGGTAAAAGAAGCAATTGACTATGTTATGCAATTAAAAAAACACGGAGATACCGAGATTGTTTCTATAGATGATTGTGATGGGAGATTTTTAGCAGAGCCATTAGTTGCCGACCACGATGTACCTCCATTTGATCGCTCTCCTTATGATGGATTTGCGTTACGAGCAATTGATACGAAGAAAGCTTCAGGAAAAACTCCATTAACTTTTAAAGTAATTGATGAGATTGGAGCTGGACAGGTAAGCCCATTTGAGGTTGGATGTATGGAAGCAATACGAATTATGACAGGTGCACAAATTCCACAAGGTGCTGATTGTGTTATCATGCTAGAATTAACGCAAGAAGAACAGCGAAGTGAAGGGACGTTTATCGCGATTAAACGTTCCTTAAATAAGGGGGACAATATATCCTATCAGGGGGAGGATACAAAAAAAGGGAATCTACTAATCAATAAAGGAGTAGCTATTAATCCAGGAATAAAAGCTTTACTTGCTACATTTGGGTACAGCAATGTAAAAGTGTCTAAAAGACCAGTCATAGGAATTATTGCAACCGGCTCCGAACTTTTAAATCCAGATGAAAATTTAGTGCCAGGGAAAATCCGAAATAGTAATGGGTATATGATAGAATCCCAAATTTTAAGAGCCGGTGCTAAATTTAAACGATACGGTTCAATATCGGATAATTTGGACAGCCTATTTGAAACAATAATGATTGCATTAAACGAGTGTGATATTTTGATCACAACTGGTGGCGTTTCAGTAGGTGATTTTGATTATTTGCCAGAAATTTATCGTAAACTCGGTGCGAATTTATTATTTAATAAAATCGCTATGCGCCCTGGTAGTGTAACGAGTTGTGCAGAAAAAGATGGAAAGTTTTTATTTGGACTGTCGGGAAATCCTTCTGCATGCTATATCGGGTTTGAATTGTTTGTACGCCCTTACATACGTTACTGGCTTCGTTCGGAGCAACCATTTTTACGTTTTATTCGTGGTACTTTAAAGAAAGATTTTCTAAAAGCAAATCCATTCAGCCGATTTGTTCGTGGAAAGATAGTTTACGAAAATGGTATGGTATTTGCAGAACCTGTAGGTTTAGATAAATCAGGGGTTGTAACATCACTTGCTTGGGCAGACTGTTTAATAATTCTTCCAGGAGGTACAAGAGGATACAAGAAAGGTGATCAAGTTGAACTATTAATTCTTGATGATCAACTAGGATGTGACAAACCATGGGTGGAAGCAAAGTTTTCCAAATAGTAGGATACCAAAATAGCGGAAAAACTACCTTAATGGAAAAGTTAATAAAAACAGGAAATGAAAGAGGACTGAAAGTTGGCTCAATCAAGCACCATGGGCATGGTGGCTCTCTCGATCATCACATGATAAATAAGGATTCAAAACGTCATCTACGTTCAGGTTCACTCGTTTCAACTGTAGCAGGGGAAGACACTTTACTTATTGAAGCAACTAATAATGAGTGGAAACTTGAAGAAATTATTGGAATATATAATGGTTTTGATTTAGATGTAATACTAGTTGAAGGTTATAAATATTCCACTTATCCTAAAGTTGTATTAATTAAAAATGAAGAAGATCTTTCATTACTGGAGCAACTTACAAATATTAGAGCAGTGGTTAGTTGGTTCCCACTAGAATCCAGTTATCGTATTTTTTCAAATACTCAATTGGAAAACTTTATTGATTTCTTTTACGAAAGTATTTTAATTAATTAGCCATCTTTTAAACAGCAGAAACAATTTTCCTATCTAGTAAAATATTGATGAATATTATTAAATAGAATGGTATTGTATAATAACATACATACCATTTTTTTGTTTTTACCTAGAAAGAGAGATGTGAATATGAGTACAGCAAAGGCAACTAACGCACCAAAAGCAATGCCGCAAATGGCGACAGTTTATGGAGTTTTATTTGCGATAAGTGGCGGACACCTTTTTAATGACGCTATTCAATCAGTAGTACCTGCAATGAATCCAATTTTTGAAAAAACATTAAACTTGTCATATGCACAAATTGGTTGGATTGCATTTGTTTTAAATATGACATCTTCTGTTATGCAGCCTGTTTTTGGTTACTTTTGGACAGGAAGCCCTTTCCATTCCTTTTGCCTTTTGGAATGTTTTTAAGTATGTTGGGTTTAATCGGCTTTGGATTATCACCAAACTTCTATGTAATATTAGCTTCCGTATTCTTTATCGGTTTAGGATCAGCTGTATTTCATCCAGAGGGTTCCAGGGTCTCTTATATGGCTGCGGGAACGCGAAGAGGATTGGCTCAATCTATTTATCAGGTCGGGGGGAATTTTGGTCAATCATTAGCTCCAATTTTTACGGCTTTTATTTTTGTCCGTTTAGGCCAAAAAGGGGCGCTCGGATTTACACTAGTAGCGTTAATGGGAATATTGCTGCTTTTATACGTATCAAAATGGTATAAATCTCAACTTGAGGTAGAAGCATTTAAGCCTATTAAACGAGAAAAAGGAACAAATGGAACTCCGATTCACCCGAAAATAAAAGCGGCAATAGCTCTTTTAGTCTTTTTAGTTATAGCACGTTCATGGTATTCAGCGGGTATAGGAAACTTTTATCAATTTTACTTAATAAAAGATTATGGACTTTCTATAGAACAAGCGCAATTATATGTGTTTATTTTTATGTTTGCAGGTGTGCTTGGCACTTTTTTAGGTGGACCACTTGCTGACAGATTCGGAATGCGTAACATTATTTTTCTTTCAATGGCTGGAGCCGCACCCCTTACGCTTATTTTGCCTTATGTGTCACTTGGTTGGGTAATACCTTTGTTTTTCCTTATCGGTTTTATCATTACATCAAGCTTTAGTGTAACAGTAGTCTATGCACAAGAATTAGTCCCTCAGAAAATCGGTATGGTTTCAGGATTGATAGTGGGATTTGCTTTCGGAATGGGAGCTGTAGGAGCTGTGTTTTTTGGAACATTAGCTGATATTTTTAGCATTAAATTTATCATGATTATTTGTAGCTTTTTACCAATAATTGGTGTTCTAACATGGTTATTACCGAGTGATAAAAAAGTAAGAGAATATAATTCTTAAAAAAAGCTGTCCTAATGACAGCTTTTCCCATTTCTATTGGTCAAAAACCTGCGTGAAAAAGTAAAAAAATGACGTTTGTTTCAGAACATTTGTTAGTCGCCGATTGGATGGTACCTTGTTTATTAATGTATATGTTTTTTCTTAAATCTACCACCGCGCACTTCAGATATATTAGCTATCGCAAGGAAGGCGCTGTTATCAAGTTCTTCAATTATCGATTTTAATTTTGCTTCTTCAAGTCGAGTTAGAACACAAAAAATTACTTTTTTATCATCACCTGTATAAGCACCTTCACCTTTTAAATACGTTACACCTCGGCCAAGTCTCGCTAAGATGGCATCACCAATTTCTTCAGCTTTATCCGTAATAATCCAAGCCGATTTCGATTCATCCAATCCTTCTACAACAATGTCTATAACTTTAAATGCTATAAAATAAGTAATAATAGAGTACATTGCTCGCTCCCAGCTAAAAACAAACCCTGCAGTTGCAAAAATAAAAAAATTAAAAAACATAATGATTTCGCCAACTGAGAATGGGAGTTTATTATTGAGCAAGATAGACAGAACCTCAGTGCCATCTAATGATCCTCCATAACGAATAACCATTCCTACACCAGTGCCAAGAATAATTCCACCAAAAACCGTATCTAATAACAGATCATCTGTTACAACTATCATATTATGAAGAATGATAGAGGTAATAGATAAAATAAAAATTCCATATAAGGTTGTTAAAGCGAACGTTTTCCCGATTTGTTTATATCCTATATAAATAAATGGAAGATTAAGAGTAAAGATAATAATTCCAAGACGCCAACCTGTAAAATGGGCAATTATGATGGATATACCGGTAATGCCACCATCTAAAATATGGTTAGGAACGAGGAATAGTTCGAGAGCAACCGCCATTAATGCAGCGCCAATTGTTACAAGGAGCATGCGGAATAGAAGTATTTTCCTAGGTAATCTTTTATGCGTAATTTTATTTACAAATTGTTCTGCATCGCTCATATCCTCATCCTTTCAAAAACGATCTATATTTATATTATAACTGAATTATTTTCTTTCAGAAAAATATTAAGCATTAAAAATATTGGAAGAAAGATCATTCTTGATTTTTTTAAATGTAAACTGTAAAATACTTTGAGTAAGAATAAAGTGTATATCTTCGGTAATAGTCCGAAACTATATCCTCCTAAACACGTTTATATCTTGCAAATATAAGTTGATAGGTGGTATTTGTCATGTCAGAAAATCAAAAGTATAGGGTATTATTGTATTATCAATATGTCCATATCGAAGATCCAGAGGAATTTGCTAAAAACCATTTAGCATTTTGTAAGGAGCTTGGTTTAAAAGGACGTATTTTAGTTGCAAATGAAGGAATTAATGGAACTGTTTCTGGAACTTGGGATCAAACAGAAATGTATATGAATGAAATGAAAAATGATCCACGCTTTGAAACAATGGTATTTAAAATTGATGAAGCAGATCAACATGCTTTTAAGAAAATGCATGTTCGCCCTCGTTCAGAGTTAGTAACTCTTCGGTTAGAAGATGATATTGATCCTCATCAAACTACTGGTAAATATTTGAGTCCGAAAGAATTTTATGAAGCAATGCAGGATGAAAACACGGTCATACTAGATGCCAGGAATGATTATGAGTTTGATCTAGGTCATTTTCGTGGTGCTATTCGCCCGGACATCGAAACTTTTCGGGATTTGCCAAATTGGGTGAGAGAGAATAAGCACCAATTTGAAGGTAAAAAGATTCTAACGTATTGCACAGGCGGTATTCGTTGTGAAAAATTTTCAGGCTGGCTTCTTAAAGAAGGTTTCGAAGATGTTTCACAATTACATGGTGGAATCGTCACATACGGAAAAGATCCAGAAGTGCAAGGGGAGCTTTGGGACGGTCAATGTTATGTTTTTGATCAAAGAATTGCTGTTCCGATTAATCAAAAAGAACATGTCGTTGTTGGACGTGAATATTTTGATGGCACTCCATGTGAACGATATGTAAATTGCGCAAATCCAGAATGTAATAGACAATTCCTCTGCTCAGAAGAAAATGAGCATAAATATATGAGAAGCTGTACTGATGAGTGTCGCGTTCATCCAAGAAACATGTATATAAAAGAACATGGTCTAACAGAAGAAGAAGTGAAAGAAAGATTAAGTCATATTGAAGAAATTGCTGTAAAATAATTTATTATAAAGATATATTAATAAACCCGATATCATTAAAGATATCGGGTTAAAATTTTAATTATAGCTTTTTTCTAGTTCATCAATCAATGATCCAACATATGCCACAGCTTTTCTAATAGCATCAGGCTTAGACATATCAACACCAGAAATTTTAATTAAATCAAGAGGCTTTAATGTGCCGCCTGCTTTTAGTAGTTCAAGCCAACGATCAACGGCAGGTTGGCCTTCATCTTTAATCATTTGTGCCGCAGCAGTTGCAACTGTTAATCCTGCCGAATACGTATAAGGATAAAGACCCATATAATAATGCGGCTGTCTCATCCAAGTAAGGCTTGCACCTTCATCTATTTCAACAGTGTCGCCCCAGAAATCTTTTAATACATTCGCTTTTTGTTCACAAAATACGCTAGCTGTTAATGGTGTACCATTTTCTGCAAGGTCATAAACTCTTCTTTGGAACTCAGCTTCTAATAAATGTGTTACAAAATTATGATAATACGTACCAAGTAATTGTAAAATTACCCAGCGTTTCATTCTCGGATCTTCCGCTTTAGATAATATGTGCTCACCAAGGATCAATTCATTAATAGTAGAAGGGGCCTCAATACAATACATAGAAGGACGTGTATTAACTAAGTCCTGATTGCGTCCCGCCATATAAAAATGACCAGCATGACCAAGTTCGTGAGCCAGGATAAATGCACCTCTCATTGTATCCGTCCATGTAATCAATATATATGGATGAACACCATATGGACTAGAGCAGAATGCGCCTGTAGATTTACCTACATTATCTGCTAAGTCTACCCATCTTTCTGTTAACGCCTTTTTCATAGCTTCATTATATTCATCACCCATTATCGATAAAGCTGATAAAATCGTTTCTGAAGCTTCTTCATATGTAGTGGTAGGATTGAACTCTGGATCAAGTGGAGCTTTTAGATCGCAAAATCTCATCGTATCAAGGCCTAATACCTCTTTTTTCAACTTAGCAAATTTGCGCATATGTGGTGCAAGTTCCTTCTGTATAATATCTAATTGATTATGATACATATCTAAAGAAACTTGTTGTGGCGCAAGTAGCATATGTGTAACGGATTCATAGTTACGTAAACGCGCCAATGCCACTTGTTTTTTTACTTCTGTTGCATAATTGGCACCGAATGTATTTTTATACTGTTTTAAAGTATTCACGAAGGAATCATATGCTTTTCTTCTTAAATTTGTATCAGGAACAAGTTCATATCGATCCTCAAATAAAGCGAAAGACATTGGAAGAACATTCCCATTATCATCCTGAATGGAATCAAATTGCATGTCGGAAGATTTACTGAACTGATACACCGTATATGGAGCATCTAGTACTTCTCCTAGAGATGCCAAGGCTTTCTCTGTGTCAGGTGATAATTTATATGGTTTTGTTTCTAGAATATCTAACAAATATTTAGAGAATTTCTGTAAATCATTATTTTCCTTTAAATATGTATCTACTGTACCGTCAGGCAAGTCTAATATTTCAGAACTAATAAAAGATAAATCAGCATTTACTTTTGCTAGCATAGCAGCTACTTTGGAAGAATTTCCTTGGTTAACAGGGTCTGTTCCGTCTGCCGATTGACGTAAGCTAGCATAAGTTGAGACACGAATAACTCTTTTTTGTAAAGCTTCTAATTCGTTTAAGCAATTAAGTAATTTTTGGGAGTCTTGTCCTAATTGCCCTTTAAATGATACGATGCCTGAAAGACTTTCCTGAACAGCTTTTAATTCCTTTTCCCAATCTTCATCTGTCTGAAAAAGATCTCGTAGATCCCAAGTAAGTTTATCTGGTACTTCTGATCGTAATAATCGTTTTTCAGTAGCTTCCATTTTTAATCCCCCTTAAATAAATTATTTCGATACACTAACATTTAAATTATATCGGACCTTTTTAATATATGCCACGATAAAAATAGAAACTGTTGGAATTCATAGAAAAAATGCGATAATATTGAGAAAAAGCCATGGAAAAAGAGAGAAACGAGGAGAGTTATGCTTAAGGAAAAATGGTTTAAACTAGGAATTGCCATCATCATGATTTTTTTAATCATTTTGCTTGGAACAAAAATAAGATTTATATTCACACCACTTGTTATTATCGTAAAAACATTATTTCCACCAATTTTATTAGCGGGAGTCTTATATTATATACTGCGGCCAGCGGTAAACTTCCTTTCACGAAAAATTCCCCGAACATTATCAATTGTTATTATGTTTATTGCAATAGCAGGACTTGCAACAGGAGCGGTATTATTAATTGGTCCTGAACTACAAAAACAATTTAATTTATTAATCGAAAATATACCGGCATATGCTCAAAATATACAAATTTGGGCTACATCTCTTACAGAAAAGAATTGGTTTGTTCAATTCCAACAAAGTAATTATTTTTCAGTAGAGAAATTTACAGACCAATTTGAGCAAAATGCAAGTATGATATTACAAGGATTTGGTTCGAAAATTGCTGGTACAGTTGGATTTATTGCAAATATGGTTATGATTTTTGCACTTGTGCCTTTTGTATTATTTTTCATGTTGAAAGATGGTAAGCATGCTCCAAAATTTTTAGAAAAAATATTGCCAAAAAGACATCAAAAAGAAGCTGATGAAATATTAGAAGAAATGGATGGGGCGCTAAGTTCGTATATTCAAGGCCAGCTAATTGTAAGTCTTTGTGTTGGGACATTGGCGTTTATAGGATATTTAATCATTGGATTAGATTATGCACTAATTCTAGGTGTTCTTGCTATGTTGACGAATGTCATTCCATTCGTAGGACCTTGGATAGGTACATTGCCTGCAGTAATTGTAGGATTATTTACTTCTCCATTACAAGCCCTATTAGTTGTTATTGTTGCCGTTGTCGTACAGCAGTTTGAAAGTAATCTTGTTTCTCCTTTTGTTATGGGGAAAGCATTGAACATGCATCCTTTAACGATTATTTTTGTATTACTAGTAGCAGGTCAATTTGGTGGCCTTCTTGGTTTAATACTTGCTGTACCTGCTTATGCCTTATTAAAAGTGATCGTAAGCCACATTTATCGCTACATCCGTCTTGAATAGAAAAAAGTAAAATTATACCTTAATTTGTATTGTTTTTAACTTGTGCTATACATGTTAATTTAAATTAATAACATTCATCAGTAATATATGGAAGCAAGTGTTAAAAGTATCACGTTTTTTAGAACAAGTGAATTTTTTGCGATGTAAAATACCTGTCATAGTGACAGGTATTTTTTTCAATTCATATTGTCTAATCATTTTTCACAAAATAGGAACGTTCAATAGAACAAGAAACAGGGAGGGCAATCAATTGACAGTTATCAATAAGGTACAGCAAACAATTACAGGATTAAAAACAGCACAAGCCAGCTTAGAAGGTTTTGCATTGGATACTGATAATCAACAAGCAAAACAATTATATAAAATGTGTGCTCAACAAACTCAATCGATAATTGACTCTTTATCACCACGTATGCAAGAAATTATGCAAGAAGAGCCGCAGTATAACCAATAAGGAAAAGTGAAAGAGAAAAAAAATTAGTAAAGAGGCTGGGACATAACTAAAATAATCAAACATAAAGACGAACAATGATCTAACTTAGCGGAGGAAATATACGAAGACTCCTGTGGGAGGAAGGCATAGGTGAGACCCCGCATCTCGAACGAGCGGAGGCTAACCAGTCGCCCACGGAAAGCGAAGTATATTTCCGAAGCGGGGACATGCATTAATCAACTTATTGTTCGGATTTATCTTTGTCGAAAATAGTTATGTCCCGATCTCTCCTTTGAATAGTTCGGAGGAAAGTTCATGACTGTATTTTCAAATGTAAAAGCAACCCTTGCAAGTGCAAAATCAATTCAATCAGAATTCAGTCGTTTAGCTCAAATGACGAAAGATCCAAAAGCAAGTGCTATTTTTCATGACTGTATGATGGAGATAGATGATGTAATACATGACCTACAAAAAAGGGTAGAATTTATGAAAGCCGAAGAATTGCAATATAGGAATTCGTAAGGGGGATAACAATTATGGATGTCCCAAGTTGGCTTGAAATTACTGTAAGATCAACGATACTCGTATTGGTCTTATTTTTACTCACGAAGTTTCTCGGAAAAAAACAACTTTCCCATTTATCATTTTTTGAATATGTCGCGGGTATTACAATTGGTAGTATCGCTGCAGAGATTTCAACTGGCCTTGAAAGTAATTTTATGAATGGTATTTACAGCTTACTCGTTTGGACAGCCATTCCTTTTATTGCAGGATTGATTGGAATGAAAAGTAAAAAAGCTCGCAACTTTATTGAAGGATCTTCAACTGTTGTAATTAAAGACGGAAAAATTCAAGAAGACAATTTACAAAAAGAGCAGTATTCAGTTGATGAACTAATGCAATTACTTAGAAAGAAAAACGCATTTCAAGTTGCTGATGTAGAGTTTGCAGTGTTGGAAGCAAATGGAGATTTAAGTGTATTACTTAAAAAGGAAAAACAACCAATTACACCATCTGATATACAGCTTGAGGTTGCACCTGAAAAAGTACCTCAAACTGTTATTTTAGAGGGAGAAATCATGGATGCTGCATTAGCCGCTAGTGGATTGACTAGAGCATGGTTAGAATTAGAATTAGCAAAATTAAATGTTGCAATAGATAATGTATATGTAGGTCAAGTTGATTCTTTTGGGCAGCTTACTGTTGATATTTACGATGATAAAATTCAAATTCCAGAACCTAAACCTAGACAGAGCCTATTGAGTGCATTAAAAAAGTGTCAGGCAGATTTAGAATCTTATTCGTTGCAAACTGATTCAGATGAAGCAAAACAAATGTACAAAAAGAATGCCCATAAAATGGAACAAATAATAAAGAAAACAGAACATTTATTGATTAAAGGGTAAACAAATACCCGGAATGTTAATTGTCATCCGGGTACTTGTTGCTTTATTATGCATACATTTCTTCGGTTTGCTTTTGAAGCTGCTCATTTTCAAGATATTCATCATAAGTCATTTCCTTATCGATGATACCTTTAGGAGTAAGATCGATAATCCGATTAGCAGTCGTTTGAATAAATTGATGATCATGCGATGCAAAAATAATGGATCCTTTAAAATTAATTAATCCGTTATTAAGTGCCGTAATTGATTCAAGATCTAAATGGTTTGTAGGCTCGTCTAAAAGAAGAACATTAGCTCCACTTAACATCATCTTTGATAACATACATCTTACTTTCTCTCCACCTGAAAGAACAGATGCTTTTTTCAAAACTTCATCTCCTGAAAATAGCATTCTTCCTAAGAAACCACGTAAGAAACTTTCGCTATCATCTTGAGGTGAAAATTGCCTTAACCAATCTACTAGGTTCAGTTCAGATCCCTCAAAGTATTCTGTATTATCTTTAGGAAAATATGCTTGGGATGTCGTAACTCCCCATTTATATGTTCCGGAGTCCGGCTCCATCTCACCAGCCAAAATTTTAAATAAAGTTGTTTTGGCAATTTCATTTCTACCCACTAAGGCAATTTTATCATTTTTATTCATAATAAAACTAACATTGTCTAAAACTTTTATTCCATCAATTGTTTTAGAAAGTCCTTCTACTCTTAATAAGTCATTTCCGATTTCACGATTCGGGCTAAAACCGACAAATGGGTAACGACGTGAAGAAGGCTGGATATCATCAAGAGTAATTTTATCGAGTAATTTCTTTCTCGATGTCGCTTGTTTCGATTTTGATGCGTTAGCACTAAACCTAGCAATGAAGGCTTGTAATTCTTTAATTTTTTCTTCTTTTTTCTTATTAGAATCTTGCGCCATTCTTTGTGCTAGCTGGCTAGACTCATACCAGAAATCATAGTTCCCGACGTAAATTTGAATTTTTCCAAAATCAAGATCAGCTATATGTGTACATACCTTATTTAGAAAGTGCCGATCGTGGGAAATCACTATGACTGTATTTTCAAAGTTGATTAAGAACTCCTCTAACCATTGAATAGCTTTAATATCAAGATGGTTCGTAGGCTCATCAAGAAGTAAAATATCTGGTTTTCCAAACAGAGCCTGTGCCAAAAGCACTTTTACTTTTTCAGTTCCAGAAAGTTCCGCCATTTTCTTTGTGTGAAGACTTTCCTTAATACCAAGGCCTTTTAGTAAGATTGCGGCTTCGGATTCTGCTTCCCAGCCGTTTAATTCAGCGAATTCACCTTCAAGTTCAGCTGCTTTCATTCCATCTTCTTCAGAAAAATCAGCTTTCATGTAAATAGCATCTTTCTCCTGCATTATTTCATAAAGACGAGAATGTCCCATAATGACAACTTTAATCACTTCCTCATCCTCATATTGAAAGTGATCTTGTTTTAAGACAGCTAGACGTTCACCAGGTGTAATTGAAACTGAGCCTGTTTGCGGTTCAATTTCACCAGATAATATTTTAACGAATGTTGATTTGCCTGCCCCGTTCGCACCAATTAAACCATAGCAGTTTCCAGGTGTGAATTTTAAATTTATATCATCAAATAATTTCCGGTCGCCGTATCGTAGACCAACGTTAGTAACAGTAATCAAGGTATATCCATTCCTCCAATTAAACCATATTCCAAAATATTATAGCATGTTCTACTTAAGTATTCATAGTAGGTATAGATACCTCATATTTTAAAGAGGGATTTCCACAATATTTCCAATGTGATTTGGTTAAAACAGAAAATTAGCGTATAATAGAATTATTAATAAGAAGGGGGATCTTGCCATGGCTTATAGAAGGGGACCTCAGGAGCCTATTCCAGAAGAGGAAACGATTGTTTGGTCATGCACGAATGCTGATTGTTCATGTTGGATGAGGGATGCCTTTTCTTCAGATGAAAAAACAGTTTGTCCTATCTGTAAATCAGAGATGGAAAAGGAAACAAGAATATTGCCGGTAATAAGTTAAGATTTTTGAAAAGACTGCCTTTTTGACAGTCTTTTTTTAATTTTACAATAACTCAGATGATGTTTGGATAATTTTGTAAGATATATTTTGAAAATGTGCTATTTCGCTCTAGAAAATTATGATACTATAATTTTCTAGGGGGAGAAAAAATTGGATAGAAAAACAAAATTTAGAAGGATGAGACGTCAAAAGAGAAATAACCAAATCTTTATTGGATTACTTACTTTACTAGTATTTTGTTTTGTTATTTTACTAGTTCAGTGGAATGATTATCAAGCGTTGCCTTTGAAAGACAATATAAAAAAACAATCACTCCCGACACTTGCAGAAAATACTAAAAAGAATACACATATTCCTAAAAAAGCAAAGGAACAAGAAGTGGAAAACAAAAATTCTGCTCCAAAACCAGAAGCTCGAAAGATAGATCCAGAAATTAAAATTGTTTTTGCAGGCGATACAATGTTTGATTGGGATCTACGGCCAATACTAGAAGTAAATGGATATGATTATCCATTTGTTTATATTAAAGATAAAGTTCAAAAAGCAGATTATGCTTTTGTAAATGCTGAAACAGTATTTACAAATAAAACAGATAAAGATCCATCACAATTGTTTTGGATAAAGTCAGATCCAAGAGGCCTTCAAGCTCTAAAAAATACAGGTTTTGATATACTCAACCTTGGAAACAATCATACATTGGATTATTTAAGACCCGGGCTTAATGATACATTACAATTTGTAGAACAATTTGGTTTTGATTATATCGGAGCCGGACGAAATGAAGAAGAAGCATATGCTTCTAAAGAAATTGTGATTAAAGGGAAAAAGTTTCGATTTTTCTCGTTTGTTCGTTTTCTTCCTGATGTTAATTGGATTGCCAATAAAGATCGATCCGGTATTCCGACCGGTTATGATTTGGAACTTGTTAAGAAAACGATTTTGGAACAAAAAGGGGACGCAGACTATACCGTTGTCTATTTTCATTGGGGAAAAGAGAAGCATAACATTCCTGACGATTACCAGTATGAATACGTCAAGGAACTTCAAAAAATTGGCGTTGACTTAATCGTTGGTTCTCATCCACACTGGCTTCAAGGTTTTCAATACTATAATGGCATGCCAGTTGCGTATTCCCTCGGTAATTTTTTATTTCCTCCTTACGTTAAAAATGAATCAGCTCAAACAGGCTTATTAAACGTAACGTTTAAAGGTGATCAAATATCGATGAACTTTGATCCATATATCCTTTCAAAAGGACAAATAATACCTGTTGAAGATGCCCATAGAGATCAATTTTTTCGTTATTTGCAATCTATATCTTTTGATGTAGAAATTACGAGCACTGGCGATATCATTTCAAAATAATGTTAGATTAACCGGATAAAATCCGGTTTTTTTCTTTTTCGTACATGATTTTTAATGAAATGGGGGATATCAAGTAATAGAGAATAAAAAGGGAGGACCGTCACGTGAATATACAAAATAATGGAGAGGGAAAACTTCCTGATCAACTATCGTCTTATTGGCTAAAGTCAACAAACCTTCCATCGTTTCCCCAGATTAAGCAAGATTTAAATGTGGATGTTGCTATTATAGGTGGAGGAATTACAGGAATCACAACTGCATATTTACTAGTAAAAGAAGGCTATCAGGTAACTGTAATAGAAGCCAGCACTATTTTAAATGGTACTACAGGGCATACAACAGCCAAAGTAACAGCTCAACATGGATTAATTTATGATGAATTGATACAGCATTTTGGTGAAGAAAAGGCACGTCTTTATTATGAAGCCAATAAAGAAGCCGCAGAACAAATCGCTGAGATAATTAAATTGCACGGAATTGATTGCGATTATAAAACTGAAGACGCTTATGTTTATACGAATTCGAATGATTATGTACAAAATCTAAAAAAGGAATATGAAGCTTATAAAAGACTAGGAATCAAAGGTGATTTTGTTGATAGTATCCCGTTAGACTTAGGGAACATTAAAGGCGCAGTTGTTATGAAAAATCAGGCACAGTTCCATCCACTCCAATATTTATCTGAGTTGGTGGATTTTATTAAAGACAGTGGCGGTGAAATTTACGAACAATCTGTAGCTACCCATATGGATATAGAAGATAAACCAATAGTTCATTTAAAAAACGGTGCAAAAATCACGGCACAACACGTTATATCAGCTACGCATTTCCCTTTTCATGATAATCGAGG
Source organism: Lederbergia wuyishanensis (assembly GCF_022900255.1). Lineage (GTDB taxonomy): Bacteria > Bacillota > Bacilli > Bacillales > Bacillaceae_C > Lederbergia > Lederbergia wuyishanensis. The sequence goes on along the minus strand of NZ_JALIRM010000001.1, from coordinate 751,594 downwards.
GTATTTTGCCCGCCTACATCCTGAAAGATCTTACGTTGTTGCTGCCAAACCAGAAAAATCTTTCTCAGGTGGCATGTATATAAATGCAGAAAAACCTACACGGTCAATTCGATCGGTGAAGGTAGAAGGTGAAGAAATATTATTATTTAGTGGAGACGGTCATAAAACTGGACAAGGCGAACCTGAAAAGGAGCATTACGAATCATTAGAGAAATTTGCAAAAGAAGAATTTGGAGCTAAAGAAATACTGTACAGATGGTCCGCCCAAGATCTTGTGACTGAAGACAAGCTTCCATTTATAGGATGTAATAATGCAGATGATAAACGAGTACTCGTTGCAACGGGCTATAGAAAATGGGGAATGACAACGAGTATGGTGGCTGCTCAACTTATGAAGGATATATTAATTGGAAAAGAAAATCGTTACGAAGAAATATTTTCACCTTCACGATTCACAGCAGATCCTGGCATAAAAACAATCGTAAAGCAAAATATGAATGTAGCAGCTAATTTAATTAGTGGAAAATTTGAGCGTCCTGATAAAGAGATGAAAGATATTAAAGAAGGGGAAGGGGCAGTTGTATCTATTAAAGGAGGTCGTGCTGGCGCATATAAGACAATGGATGGGCAACTGTATGTAGTAGATACTACGTGCACCCATATGGGATGCGAAGTTAATTGGAATAGTGCAGACCAAACGTGGGATTGTCCTTGTCACGGTTCTAGATTCTCTATAGAAGGGGATGTTATTGAAGGCCCAGCCGAAAGACCACTTAAGAAAATAGATCCAAATAGTATTGATTATACAACCTCTTAATTGTGAAAGCTGTCCTGTTAATCAGTGAAAACTGATTGATAAGGCCAGTTTTTTCTTACTCAAAAAATATTTTGTAAAAGTAAACGTTAACGAATGTATTCTTAAGACGAGCTTAGTTTCAAACATATGGTAAGAAAGTAGTGATCTTCTGAAAACTATAATGTAAAAACAGGAAACAACACTTCCAATGTCGTACTAATAATTTTATAGGCATTACTAATAAGATTAGTTAAGGAAGTGTTGAAAATGACTGGGCGTCTTCAAGGAAAAGTTGTCGTTATTACTGGTGCAACGAAAGGAATAGGCAAAGGGATTGCTTATATTTGTGCTAGTGAAGGAGCAAATATCATAGTAAACGGAAGAAATAGAGAAGCTGGTATGAAGGTAGCAAAAGATATTCAGCAAAAGTACGGCACAGAGGCAATTTTTATCCAAAAAGATATTTCATCTGAATCAGGATGTCGTGAATTAATCGAAGAATCAATATCTCAGTTTGGTAAAATTGATGGATTAGTCAATAATGCGGGTATTTTTCCAAGAGGAACTATTTTGGAAACTACGGAGGAGCTATTTGATACGATTTTTGATGTAAATATGAAAGGTCCATTTTTTTGTTCAAAATATGCAATAAAAGAAATGTTAAAAAATGGTGGCGGATCTATCGTCCAAATTGGATCCACTAACGCTTATAGTGGTATGGAAAATTTAGTAGCTTATTCTTGTTCTAAAGGTGCAATGCGCACGTTAAATAAAAGCATTGCCTCACATTATGCTAAACATAAAATAAGATCTAATTGGATTACTGTCGGTTGGGTAGCATCAGAAGGGGAAATAGAGCTTCATGAAAGTATGGGAACAAGTGAAGAGGAACTTAAAAATTGGGCTGAAAGTGTTATCCCTACAGGTGAAATGCAAACAGAAGAGGATATGGCTTATGGAGTAGTTTATTTGTTATCTGATGAATCAAAGCAAGTGACAGGAACGGAACTCCATATTAATGGAGGATTGAGTTTATAATATTTTTGTATCCATTTCTACAAAAGTACTTTGTTAAAGGTGTAATGATAGGAGGAAAAAAAGGATAAATGTTGAAAGTATGTTATAAAAGGAGATGATTACTTTGAAACTGGCATTTACCACTTTAGGATGTCCAAATTGGGATATGGAAACTATTATCTCACAGGCAGTAGAGTGTGGATATGATGGAGTTGATTTTAGAGGGTTTTTAGGACAAATGGAAATATATAAACTACCTGAGTTTTCATCGGAGATAGAAACAACGAAAAAAAGATTTAAAGAAGCAGCTTTAGAAATTCCTTGTTTTTCTAGCTCTGTCCGCTTATTTACAACTTCAGAGGAAGAACTTAATAAATTTTTAGGAGAATTAAAAGAATACGGTAAACTTTGTAACGAATTTAATACTCCATATATACGAGTTTTTGGTGGATCCATTGGTAATATATCTCGAGAAGAGGCTTTTAACATTGTCGAAAGTAATTTGAGAGACATGCTTAAAATTGCTGAGGAATACGATATAACATTATTACTTGAAACACATGATGATTGGACAAGATGTGAATATGTACATGAAATATTAAAAAGAGCTGAATCAAAACACATTCAAGTACTATGGGATATTCATCATCCATATCGAACAGTTGGTGAAAGCCCGCAATTAACTTGGGATACCTTGGGAGAAAACATTAAATACACACACTGGAAAGATTCATATATTAAAAAAGATACAGTACGTGGCTATCAATTATGTCTACTTGGTAATGGAGACATACCTTTGGGGAAAATCTATCATATTTTAAAAGAAAATGGATATACCGGCTATTTTACCTTAGAATGGGAAAAACTTTGGTGTCCAGAAATTGAAGAACCGGAAGAGGCATTTAGTCAGTACGCGAGATTTATGAAAGAGTTAGAGGAGGAGTTTGCTTATTAATAGACTTTAAATATGGCAATTTTCTATTGTTGTCTTATAAATTTATCATGAGAATGGAATAGAAAATAATAAGTCAGCTTTAAAATAAGTAAATACTTGATAAGCACCTTTTTAGATAAATCTGCATGCTGTTATTACATTAATGAAAGAGCGATATCCAGAGTATATGTATTGATGAGGCTGGGACATAGATAAAACTCAAACCAAAAGTCGAACAATGATCTAACTTAGCGGAGGAAAAATACGAAGACTGTTATGGGAGGATAGGCATAGGTGAGAGCCCTCAACACCGAACAGGCGAGGAGGCTCACCAGCCGCCTACGAAAAGCAAAGTATATTTCCGGAACGGGTATACAATAATCAACCTATTGTTCGGATTTACCCTTTGTCGAAAATCGTTATGTCCCGGTCTCTTTAAAAAGATCAGAAAGTATAATATTTTATGAGGTCAATATTTAAGACTGTGGCTTTCTTTGTCGAGGTCAGGTGCCAACGGCTCGAGGTCAAATAACTCGTACCAATCAGAGGTAAAAAACACCTTTCTTGAATGTTGTACGAAAGGAAAGAAGAAGATGAATCAAGTAAGCCAGAGAACAAATAATGACCGTACATATTGGATTGAAACAATGTGTAGAATAGCAGATCCGGTACTCCAAGCGTTGTCTGAAAAACAATTAAAAATAAGGATGCCAATAGAAGCAAAATTATTTGATCGAGATCAATATAGTCATTTAGAAGCTTTTGGTAGATTAATTTGTGGTATAGCACCTTGGTTGGAAACAGGGCCAACTGTGGGAGAAGAAGGTAAGTTAAGGGAAAAATATGCCCAATTAGTTAGGGAATGCATTGATGCCGCAACAGATCCAAATTCACCTGATTTTATGAATTTTACCTACGGTCATCAGCCAATTGTTGATGCAGCTTTTTTGGCACATGCTATTGTTAGAGCGCCAAAAGAACTTTGGGAAAAGCTTGATGTTCGAGTTCGCGATAATTTGGTTAAGGCTTTGAAATCCACTAGAAAGCAAAAACCGTTTTTTAGCAATTGGTTATTATTTTCTGCAATGATTGAAACAGCTCTATTCTTAATGAACGAAGAAGATTGGGATCGAATGAGGATTGATTATGCATTAAAGCAGCATGATCAATGGTATAAAGGTGATGGTATGTATGGAGATGGACCTGAGTTTAGGATGGATTACTATAATAGCTTCGTCATACAGCCAATGATAGTAGATATTATTGAATTAATAGGACATAAAGAATCAGATTGGCAAGAAATGAAAGAAAGAGTCATTAATCGAGCGAAAAGGTTAGGAATCATACAGGAAAGAAGTATATCACCTGAAGGGACGTTTCCAGTATTTGGGAGATCTCTAGCTTATCGTTTTGGAGCATTCCAACATTTAGCACAGATGGCTCTACAAGGGAAATTGGATGAAAGTTTGGAGCCGGCTCAAATTCGCTGTGCTTTAACTGCAGTTATAAAAAGAATAATTGAAATGCCAGGAACCTTTAACGACGATGGGTGGCTGCAAATTGGCTTATGTGGTCATCAACCAGAATTAGGAGAAAATTATATCTCTACCGGGAGCTTATATTTATGCGCAACTGTATTTTTGCCACTGGGCCTACCTGCTGATGCAGCATTTTGGCAAGGAAATGCAGACTGGACGTCCAAACGTGCGTGGTCAGGAGAAACCATCCCCATTGACTATGCGGATAAAATAAAATAGGTGAAGAAAAAACGCTTTTCTTCACCTTTATTTTCACCAATGTTTTGTAATAAATTCATCTCTACCGGATTTTTGTCTATCTACTAAATATTCAGATTCGTTCTTCTTGTAAAAATCTTGGTGATATTCTTCTGCTCTATAAAAAGTTTTAGCTGGCAATATTTCGGTTACAATCGGCTTTTTAAATTTTCCGCTTGAAGCAAGCTTTTCTTTTGATAATTCAGCTGCCGCTTTTTGCTCGTTATCATGATAAAAAATCGCTGAACGATAGGATAAACCTCTATCATGAAACTGTCCTCCAGCATCGGTTGGATCAATCTGCTGCCAAAATATATCAAGTAATTGCTCATAAGAGAACAAATCAGGATCGAAAGTGATTTGGACAACTTCCAGATGTCCGGATTCGCCAGCTTTTACATCCTCATATGTGGGGTTTTTGAGATGACCGCCCATATAGCCAGAAATAACACTTTCAATTCCATCCCATTGGTCGAATGGTTTCACCATACACCAAAAGCAGCCTCCTGCAAATGTAGCGATATGTAATGTTTTCTTCATTTGTACAACTCCTCTTCCATTACCTTATGAATAATATCATACCATGACAATGAAAAATTGTGTTAGCGATGAAAATGTTGGCAGTAATAAAGCCTAATTTACTACAGACAATAAGATTGTCCAGTTTTGGACAATGCATATAAAAGGAGCCGTGTCTGTGAATAAAAATTCTATTTTTCCATTAAGACAAAATACAGAAAAAAAATCTAACAAAATGTGGGTACCGATTTTAACTACTGTTGGTATAAGTGCAGCCATGTATGGTCTTCGCAAATTTAAAGACGGTAAATACATGACTCCTATCCAAAATTTCATGAAAAAGTTTCAAAATACAGGTATTCAAAACGTACTTGCTGGGTCAACTGCAAATCCTCTAACGGAATTTTCACAAGAGCTTTCTACTATTATGGCTTCTGGTGGTTCAAATCAAAATAATGCAGGAAATATGACACAGCAAAATGCTACTGGAACTATGCAGCAAAACACAACAGGAACAGCTCAGCAAAATGCCACAGGAACAGCCCAACAAAATAGTATGGAAAATTCGCAACAAACTGCTAAAGGGAATTCAGCACAACAAAGCACAGCATCAAATATGAATAGTCAGCAAAATACTAATAAAAAGAAATACTAATCATGATAATAATAAAGCTGTCCCAAATTGACATTCAATCATTGGGACAGCTATTTTAATAATATTTGGTAAGTTCAAACAGATAAAAAAGTAATTGCCTTAATTTTTGATGATGGTCCTTATAATAGACCTGGAGATATCATACTTTTTCATGACGCCGGGGGATTCCGTTCTCAAACAGTAAAAGCATTAAAGAAACTTATCCCTTTTTTAAATAATGATGGCAATGAATTAGTTACTTCATATTACAGGAGTTGATGATATTGATTCTTACAATTTCAAAATATTAAAACGATTTAGATGACATTTTTATTTATGTCATTTATGATTATAATTAATTACGGGTTACTAAATGTTTTTTTGTTTTGCTTGGGGGTCATAAAAAATGGGAAAAGTACTATCTTATTTAAAGCCATATCGAGGTGCAATGATAATTGCATGGATGTTGATGTTAACGGAACTTATTGTTGAGCTTTGGCATCCAATGTTTATGGCGAAGATTATAGATGATGGGATTCTTAAAGAAGATTTAGGAGTCGTGATGAAGTGGGGAGGAGTTATGGTAGGTATGTCTTTGCTAAGTTTTTTGGCAGGCATTACGAATTCCTTTTTCTCCTCATATGCAGCTCAAGGGTTTGGATTTGATTTAAGAGCAGCATTATTTAAAAAAATTCAATCGTTTTCATTTCATAACTTGGCTCGCTTTCAATCATCATCACTCATTACACGTTTAACAAATGATATTACTCAAGTACAAAATACAGTCTTTATGAGTTTGAGAATAGCACTCCGCGCTCCATTACTGATTCTTGGTGGAGCCACCATGGCTTTATTTGTAAATGTGAAACTTGCACTTTTTTTAATATTTCCAATCCCAATATTAGTAATCTTATTAATATGGATGATGAATAAAAGCGGAAGATTATTTCGAATTGTTCAAGAAAAATTGGATAAAGTAAATAATGTTATGCAAGAAAACTTAACCGGGATGCGTTTAATAAAAGCTTTTATTAGGAAAAAGTTCGAGGAAATGCGTTTTGAAAATGCAAACGAACAATTAAGAGATCAAACAATAAAAGTATTACGTTTAGTTGAATTACTTGGACCAGTTCTATTATTTGTTATGAATGTTGGTATTCTTTTCATTCTTTGGGTAGGTGCAATTGAAGTAAATCAAAGCAAGGTAAACGTTGGAGAAGTCGTAGCTATAGTAAATTATGGTTTCCGTATTACAATGGCACTTTCTATGCTTTCCTGGATAATTATGGCATTTTCGAGGGGGAAAGCATCCTCAGAGCGAATTACTGAGGTACTGGTTACTCCTGAAGATTTCGAGAATACTACTAAAGGATTATCAAGTTCTATTGATTTTGGAAAAGTAGAATTTAATAATGTGAGTTTCAAATTTCCGGGTTCTAACACAAATGTATTATCAAATATATCATTTACTGCCAAACCTGGAGAAACGGTTGCAATTATGGGTGCAACAGGGTCTGGGAAAACTTCTTTGTTTCAACTTGTTCCAAGATTATATGATGTAACGAGTGGTTCGATTAAAATCGATGGCAGTGATATTAAAAAGATGGATCTTAATTCATTAAGAAAGCAAATTGGTTTTGTTCCTCAAGAATCCATCCTGTTTACGGGGTCCGTAAAGAATAATATTGGGTGGGGGAAAGAAGGGGCTTCGATGGAAGATATTGTGGATAGTACAAAAGATGCACAAATACACGAAACAATCCAAAGGTTGCCGGATATGTATGATACAAAAATTGGTCAAAAAGGCGTTAATTTGTCTGGTGGACAAAAACAAAGGATATCTATTGCTCGCGCCTTAATAAGAAAACCAAAACTACTTTTTTTAGATGATAGTACAAGTGCTCTTGATTTAAAGACAGAGGCAAAGCTGTTGGCGTCTTTACGCAAATATGATTGTACAACTTTTATCATTACACAAAAAATTAGTACCGCAAAAGAAGCAGATCAAATATTGTTACTTGATGATGGAAAGTTAATAGCAAGTGGTGACCATGAAAGTCTAATGAGGTCCTCAGCTTTATATCAGGATATCTACAGATCCCAGCTTTCAAAGGAGGGGTTAGCCGATGTCCAATAAAAAACAATCTTCAAAAGTTAAAAATTTAAAGTCCACAATTATAAGGATATGGAAGTATTTAGATTTTTACCGGAGTCAATTATTCCTTGTATTATTTATGGTTGTTGTTAGTTCTGGATTGGGGTTATTAGGTCCTTATTTAATTGGTAGAACAGTAGATAAGTATATTGCGACACATAGCGGAAAATCACTAATTCTAATTCTAATTGTGATTGGAGCAGTTTATTTTTGTTTCTCTTTATCAAGTTTTCTCCAAAACTATTGGATGATTGGGATTGGTCAGAAAACTGTTTTTACAATGAGAAGTCAACTTTTTAGTCAGCTTCATCGTCTTCCTATCAAGTTTTTTGATAAAAGACAACATGGGGAGCTAATGAGCCGTTTGACAAATGATATAGATAATGTAAGTCAAACTTTAAATAGCTCAGTTATTCAAATATTTTCAAGTGTATTAACGCTTGTAGGTACCGTCTCTGTCATGCTTGTTTTAAGTCCCTTATTAACTCTTATCACAATGATTATTATCCCACTCATGTTTTTTGGAATGAAATGGATTACGAATCGAACAGGGAGATTATTTAAGGAACAGCAAAAGCATCTAGGCGATCTAAATGGATTTATCCAAGAGACAATCTCTGGACAAACAATTGTCAAAACCTTTTCGCAAGAGCAAAACATGATAGATGACTTTATGGAAAAAAATGAAAGATTGCGAAAAGCCGGTTATTGGGCACAAACATATTCTGGTTTTATTCCAAAGCTGATGAACATGTTAAATAACTTAAGTTTTGCCTTAATAGCAGGGGCTGGTGGATGGCTAGCTCTGCGTGGTCATATCACAATCGGAACGATAATAGTATTTACGGAATACTCACGTCAATTTACACGTCCTTTAAATGATTTGGCTAACCAATTCAATACTTTATTTTCTGCAGTTGCAGGAGCTGAAAGAGTATTTGAAATTATTGATGAGGAAGAAGAAAAAGATGATGTAGCAAGTAGCAAATTAGGAGAAATAGTTGGTGAAGTAGAATTTAAAAATGTTTCCTTCTCTTACGGTGAAGATAGTCAAACAATTAAAAACGTGAGTTTCCATGCAACACCGGGTGAAACTATCGCGTTGGTTGGACCGACAGGGGCTGGAAAAACTACTATCATTAATTTGCTTGCACGTTTTTATGAGCCAAATGAAGGGATCATACTAATAGATGGTCATGATACTGGAAAAATAAAACGAAATAACCTTAGAAGCAAAATGGGATTTGTTTTACAAGATACTTATTTGTTCGAAGGGACAATACGTGAAAATATACGATATGGAAAATTAGATGCATCAGATAAGGAAGTTGAAAAAGCTGCAAAAATGGCAAATGCCCACTCATTTATTATGAAACTGCCAAACCAATATGATACGGTTTTGAAACAAGATGGTAGTGGGATAAGCCAAGGTCAGCGCCAACTTTTGTCAATAGCAAGAGCAATGCTTTCCGATCCTTCTCTACTTATACTTGATGAAGCAACAAGTAATATTGATACCATAACAGAAATGAAAATTCAGGAAGCTTTATATAGATTAATGAATGGACGAACAAGTGTTGTAATTGCTCACCGACTAAATACTATCCAAAACGCAGATCAAATTTTAGTGCTAGATAATGGGCAAATCATTGAAAAGGGTAACCACGAAGCACTTTTAAAAAATAGAGGTTTCTACTATGGTTTGTACAATGGTCAGTTAAAGCAAGAAGTAAGTTCGTAGTGTTTTGTTAAACACATAGTTGTTTTCAGCTAGTTATTAGGTTTAGTATGAGTGGGTGGATGTCAAAGTTACCTGCTTTTACTAAAAGCGTCGTTTGCACTGTACATCAATCAAATGACGATAATTTGTTGTAAACATGTCCTTAAAAAAGCCTGACATATAACATGTCAGGCTTTTCCATTAATATTCTGCTTTATCTCTTATATGTGTTTTATTAAATTCAGCTTCTTCTGGATCAAAGTATTTATCGGTATATTTTGCAACGAAACGATCTCCTTGTAAATATCCAGAACCCCATGTTGGATCCATTATTAGCCAGTTTCCATCTACTTTTGCCTCAATCCAAGCATGATTTTCTTTGGCCGCGCCAATCCCAGCTTCACCAGCTATAAATCTAGCTTCAATATTGCTTGCTCTCAAAAGAGCAGTTGCTAAATAAACATAATCCTGACATACTCCTTTTCTGGTCGATAACGTTTTTAATGCGTTATCATCCCATTCAAAAGCACTATTTTGATATTTCGATACATCATATGAAATATTTTTCGCTACATAATCATAAATTGCTTTCGCTTTTTGCTTGTCACTATTAAAATTTTTCGTAATCTCATTTGCTAAAGAAATGATTTGTGGTGCATCAGATTGAATGCCTCTTGAAGGTAGTAAATCTCGTTTATCTGCTTTTGCAATATTGGTCACTTTTAGGGCTGCAATAGATGAAAAACTGAAATACGATTTGTTCTCGGGATTTATTTCGGGTACATTTATTGTTACTTCGTATTCACCTGGTCCAAATCGCAGATAAATAGATTCGTCAAAACGAAACTGATGAATGGGAACAATGTCTAAAGCTTCATACTGACCTTTTTTAGTTTTAATATATAAATGTGTTAATTTTTCGGCATTCACTGCGCTTGAATCAATATACCCCTTAATTGGTAATAATAAATTGATTTCGTTCCCACCGTATTTTGGTGATTCGAGTGTAATTCCTTTTTCCTCATAACCTCGGTGATATTCAATCGGTGTTACATTTTTAGTAGATGAATTGCGAACTTTTATTGTACTACCATATTGATAGCGATTTTCCAAATCCTTGTCAGGTAAAAGAACGTGGATATTATGAATTCCTTCCCCGAAAAAAAGAGGTAGTTCAAAGGAAAAATTTCCATTCGTTACAGGAATAATATGTTGCCATGAATCCGTGTCCTTTTCAATTTGCAGCATAACGGTGCTAGTGGTTTCAGCTACATTACCAGAAATCTTAATTAGTTCACTTTCTTCAACGAAACCAGAGAGAGGTTCGTTAATATGTAATCCTGCGTCTAAACCATAAGTTGTATATGTTATATCTCGAATTTTATCTGGATTATTATTTTTAACTTCAAATAAAGCTAGTTCAGAATAATAATTTTCTTGGTCGACACTAGGAAGTAAAACTTGAACCGAATACTCTCCACTACCATTGAAAAAATGAATCTTCTGCGAAAATTTCCCTTCTTTTATAGGAGAATAATATTCAAACGTTTCATCCGTGTCCAAACTTTTAAGTTTAATCCATACATATTTACCTTTTAATAGATCATATTTTTTAACGATCCCTGAAATGGTAAATTCCTTTTCTACTTCATTTGACTCATAAATTTGCTCCGAAAAAGAGGCATCTACGACATCCGCATAGCTAGTAAGTTGTACCGTTTTCCGTTCTATGTCGCTATTTTTTTTTTCTGACAAACTAGTATATTTGTTTATTGATTCTTTCTTGTTATGAATAGATTCGACTTTTTTAGGTTCCTTTGGTATAACGATAGTTTCATTATTACATGCTGTAACCAGAAAAAATAATGAAAGAAGGATTACTATTAAAGGACGCCAATTTTTCAAAAATATTCTCCTTTCAAATAAACTTGCTTTATATATACCATAAACGTTATTGTATAAACAATTTAAATCTCTTAATTTTTTAAAAATGAGAACTATTTCACTCGCAAAATTTCTTTAACTGAACTATGATGATAAAAATAGATGTTTAGGGGGGACTATGAAAATGAATACAAATCAAATCACAATGTTACATCCAATACCAATATTAAGAATCTTTGATGAAAAAAAGGCATTAGAATTTTATGTAGACTTTTTGGAATTCAAAGTTGATTGGACACATCGATTTGAAGAAAATACACCTATTTATATGCAATTATCTTCTGGGAAATGTCTTCTTCATTTATCCGAACATTATGGTGATGCTTCACCAGGATCCTCAATTAGAATCATGGTAGACGATATAAGAAAATTACACGAAAAACTTATTTCAAAACAATATAAGTACGCTAGACCAGGGGTTGAAGAGACACCATGGAATACTCTAGAGATTAAAGTTGGCGACCCATTTTTTAATCGCATTATTTTTTACGAAAACAAGTCAGAATAAAGTTTTCAATTAAGTCACTATTGATGAAATTCTCAAACAACTTTATAATTATTCTTATTAGCTTTTTTTGTTTGTGAGGGGGAGTTCAAGTTGCCGATCAATATACCACCTAGAATGCCGGCAAGAGAAATATTGGAAAAAGAGAAAATTTTCGTCATGGATGAGGAGCGAGCAACAACTCAAGATATTCGCCCTTTGAATATCTTAATTTTAAATTTGATGCCTCAAAAACAGAAGACAGAGGTTCAATTGTTACGATTGCTTGGAAATTCACCTCTTCAAGTGAATGTCTCATTTCTTCATATGGAAACACATCAATCAAAAACGGTTAGCAAGTCTCATCTTGATCAGTTTTATACAACTTTTTCGGCAGTAAAAACGAGATATTTTGATGGAATGATCATTACAGGGGCACCTATCGAACATTTGCCATTTGAAGATGTAACATATTGGGAAGAATTGAAACAAATAATGGAGTGGACAAAGGATCATGTCACTTCCACGATGCACATTTGTTGGGGAGCACAGGCCGCTTTATTTTATCATTATGGTATTGAAAAGTATGAGCTATCCGAAAAGTGCTCTGGAATCTATCAACATCATATTGCAGATCCAAAGGTAAAATTATTCAGAGGATTTGATGATGTATTTTTTGCTCCGCATTCACGAAATACAAGTGTTCAAAGTAATGAAATTAAAGCACACCCGGAATTGTCACTTTTATCAGAAGGTGAAGCAGGACCATTTATCATTTTGTCAAAAGATGAAAAGAACATCATGATAACCGGACACCTCGAATATGATACTACAACTTTAGCTGAAGAATATAATAGAGATATTAATAAAGGGATCGATATTCAGCCTCCTGAAAACTACTTTCCGAATGATGACCATACTAAGAAACCAATCAATACTTGGCGGTCTCATAGCCATTTAATGTTTTCTAATTGGCTAAACTATTATGTATATCAAGAAACACCTTATGACTGGAACTAAAAAAACTTATGGACCATATTGGCCCATAAGTTTTTTAATAAGGAGGAACATGGGTGAAGGTAGATAATAGCTCAATACATAAGCCAAGTTTACTAGAATTCATTAATAAATCCTATAATATTGGAGAAGGCTTAAAAATTGACTTTATTCCTAAAGGGGAAGAAGGATATTGTTATTCTCTTGAAACTAAATCAAGAGAAAAGTATTTTGTAAAAGTTATAAAAACGGAAAGGAATCTTACAAAAGCTTTAACAGCAATACATAATTTTCATTTAGTTAAAAATAAAACTTATTTACTATCACCGATTCAATCAAAATCGGGTGATGTTGTTGTTTGTTTTGGATTATATCAAATTTCTGTCTTTCCTTATATAAACGGGATATCTATATACGAAGGACAACTTACTTTAGATGACACAATTCAAATAGCAACGATGATGGCAGATTTTCATTTGATTGATAAAAGTGAAATCTTTAGCTTACCTAGTGAGCAATTTGATAATCCTTTTGAAAAAAACATATTAAAAATATTATCTAACCTAAAGGAAAAAGATAATTCTGTCTCTACATATAGGCAACAAGCACGGAAATTATTCGAGAATGAAAAAGCGGATATTTTGTCCACACTGCATCGTATGACAATAATGCAAGAAAAATTAACATCCTTGTCATTAATCTACTCCTTTACTCATGGTGATCCTAATTATGCCAATATTATGCGTGAATCAGAAGGACAACTATACTTAATTGATTTTGGTGAGGTTGCATATGGACCTATAGAAAGAGATATCGTAGCTTTTATAGGAAATGAATTCTTCCAACCGTTTCTATTAGAATATGTAAAACATAATCAGAACGCTAAATTTCATATAGACGTTTTTGAATTTTATTTATATCGTTGGGCATTACAAGAAATCTCAGATTATGGATCTCAACTTTTTTTCGGCTCTATGGGTGAAGAGGAAAACGAACATGCTTGGGCAGAATTACAACCTTATTTGCCACTACCTCATGAGGAAATTGCAAAGAGTCTCAACAACATAAAAAAGGAGTTGGACAAATGTTAAAATTTACGAGATACAATGACTATGAAAAATTCCAAACAGATGTTTTACCATTTTTAGAAAAACATGAAGCAGAGAACAATCTTCCAATAGGGGTGCTAAATTCATTAACAGAAGAATCAACTATATACTTGATGGCCACGATTTCAAAGGGTGAAGAAATAGTAATTGTTTTGTTACAAACCCATCCTAAGCAGATTATTTTGTCAAAACCACCAAAAATGGCAGATGATGACATTGCAGAGATTGCGGAACTTATTAAGGAGCAAGTAGAAGATATTCCAGGCTTGATTGGGCAAAGGGACTTCACTGAAAAAGTAGTTAAAATGATTAATAATCCACATTTCAGCGTTCATATGAATCAAAGGCTATATATATTAACTTCGATAAAAAAGGTAGCAGATCATAATGGAGAGCTACGCCTTGTAAAAATGCAAGACCTTTCAGTTATAAAGCAATGGCTGTATTTGTTTTGTGAGGAAATAGGTGAGAAAATCAGTCAAGAAGAATCTGAAGAAAAAGCCATTGAATTAATCCAAAGAGCTCGGTTGTATGCTTGGGTAAATGAGGACAAGCTCGTTACAATGGCAAGTGTAAGTCGTCCAACAAAAAATAATATTTGTATAAGCTACGTCTTTACGCCAATTGAAAATAGAAAAAAAGGCTTTGCATCTAACTGTGTATCAGCCTTATCACAGTTAATGCTGGATAAGGGCTATAAAACAACTAGCTTGTATACAGATTTAGATAATCCAACTTCTAATAAAATCTATATGGAAATTGGTTATGAACCGATTATGGATTCAATTTTATACCGGAAATGAAGGAGAAAAGGCTTTATGAAACTTGTATCTTGGAATGTAAACGGCATAAGAGCGTGTGTAAAAAAAGGATTTTTAGATTATTTTTCTGAAGTAGATGCAGATATTTTTTGTCTACAGGAAACGAAATTACAAGCCGGACAAATTGAACTGGAGCTGGAAGGCTATAATCAATATTGGAATTATGCCGAGAAAAAAGGTTATTCTGGTACAGCTGTCTTCTCAAAAATTCTACCATTAAACGTAACATATGGCTTGGGTGAAGAGGAGGGAGAACCTGAGGGAAGGATTCTTACATTAGAATATGAAGAATTTTATTTAATCAATGTCTATACACCGAATGCACAAAGAGATTTAGCAAGACTTGATTTTCGTCTATCTTGGGAAGACCGCATGCTTCAAT
This sequence comes from Lederbergia wuyishanensis, assembly GCF_022900255.1. Taxonomy (GTDB): domain Bacteria; phylum Bacillota; class Bacilli; order Bacillales; family Bacillaceae_C; genus Lederbergia; species Lederbergia wuyishanensis. The sequence goes on along the minus strand of NZ_JALIRM010000001.1, from coordinate 736,308 downwards.
ATTTAAAGGAATTGGATAAAAACAAACCAGTTATTCTCTGTGGCGACCTGAATGTTGCTCATAAAGAGATTGATTTACGAAATCCAAAATCGAATATAGGGAATTCAGGTTTTACTTTTGAAGAAAGAGATAAATTTACGACCTTGCTTGAAAATGGCTTCGTAGACTCTTTTCGTCATTTTTATCCTAACCAAGAGGGTGCTTATACATGGTGGTCATATATGAACAAAGTGAGAGAGCGAAATATTGGCTGGCGGATTGATTATTTTGTTGTTTCTGAAAGAATGGCAGCTAAGTTAATAGATTCACAAATTCATTGTGATGTGATGGGTAGCGATCACTGTCCAGTGGTGTTAGAAATAAATGCATAAGACAGCAATTATTACAGGTGCTTCTAGTGGATTTGGACTTCTTGCCACAATTGAATTAGCAAAAAACGGATTTAATGTAATCGCAACTATGAGAAATCTAAAATCAAAGGATACTATAATAGAGTTATGTAAACAAAACAATATCCAATCAAAAGTTTCTTTTATGCAGCTTGACGTAACCGCTAAGGAATCGATTGAAGAGCTCTCTAGTCAATTATCAAACCTTCCTTCCATTGACATCCTCATTAATAATGCAGGTTTTGCTTTTGGTGGATTTTGCGAAGAAGTGAGTATTTTAGAATATAAAGAACAATTTAATACTAATCTTTTTGGGTTAATTGCGGTTACTCAGGCTGTTCTTCCATATATGAGGAAACAAAAAGGTGGAAAAGTAATCAATATGAGTAGTATTTCAGGGAAAATAGGATTTCCAGGACTCTCACCATATGTTGCATCTAAACATGCACTTGAAGGTTGGTCCGAGTGTTTACGCCTTGAAGTTAAACCTTTTGGGATAGATGTCGCTATTATAGAACCAGGTTCTTTTCAAACAAATATATGGACTAAAGGAAAGAAAATTGCTCAAAAATCAACATTTCCTTCTTCACCATATGCTTCTTATATGAAATCAATCGAAAAGGAATTAGAATCAGGAAAATCAAGCTATGGTGATCCAACTGAAGTGGCCAAACTTATCGTTGAACTATGTTCAAAAAAAGAATTGACAAAACTGCGATATCCCATTGGAAAAGGGGTTAAGTTAACACTCTTTTTGAAAAATTTTATTCCCTGGAAGGTTTGGGAAAGGATTTTTCATAAACGTTTAAATGTATAGGGGGAAAGGTTATGGCGATAAAATTTACGAAAAATGAAGAATGGTTTACGTTTTTTGATGCTAATGGAAATAACATTGAACGAAAAATAGAAGTACGTTATGATCCTTTAACTGGTGAGACCTCCCGCGTTCTACATGGACATGGTTTAGCGTTGAAATCAGAAGATTATACAATAGCAGGTGAGCAAACTGGAGGGGAAAATTGCCCTTTTTGTTCAGAAAATATTCTTAAGATGACACCCATTTTTAAACAAGAAATTGCAAGTGAAGGACGGATTTTTCACGAAAATGCTATCGTTTTCCCAAATCTTTTTCCATATAGTAAACATAATGGAGTAGTCATTTTCTCAAACCAACATTACGTTCGTATGCAGGAATTTACAATGGATATGATTAAACATGCGTTTATGGCTGCTCAAAAGTATATTCTTAGTGTATTAGAAACGGATTCTTCCTCATCATATGTTTCTATAAATTGGAATTACTTACCTAATTCAGGTGGCAGCATTCTTCATCCACATTTACACGTAATTGTATCTGAATCACCTACAAACTATCAGGCAAATGTCATGGAAAAAGCAGCAGAGTTTAAACAAAAAACGGGTAAGGAATATTTTACTGAGCTCCTCAAAATTGAGAAAGAAATGGATGAAAGATGGATTGGGGAATATGGAAATTTTGCCTGGAATCATGCATTTTCCCCGAAAAGCCATAATGATTTTATCGGAATACTTCCAGATGCATTTGGAATACAAGATATTACCGAAAAGGATTGGGAAGATTTTGCTAAAGGTTTAACAGCCATTTTCCTATTATTAGAGGAACAAGGATATCCTAGCTTTAATTTATCTTTGCAATTAACAGTAAATCCCAGTCTTAAGCAACCGATTCATGTACGTCTTATTCCAAGATTTTCAATTGGACAGCTTGGAACTAGTGATATGAGTTTTTTCCAAACTATACAACAAGAACCTCTATCTGTGTTCTCTCCTGAAGAAATATGTAAATTAGCACGAAAGCATTTTTAAACCAAACTTCGGCAACAATCACACCCAATTTAAATATGATAAAGGTGAATGATTGATGGAGGTGGAGGTATGGCTGTTGTAAAGGCCAGAGAATCAGATATTAATTTGTTAGCCCGCCTATTAAGAGCCGAAGCAGAAGGAGAAGGGACTCAAGGGATGTTGATGGTCGGCAATGTCGGTATCAATCGAATTAGGGCAAATTGTTCCGATTTTAAGGATATTCGTACTATTCCACAAATGATTTATCAGCCTCATGCATTTGAAGCGGTTATCCATGGATATTTTTATCAAGGTGCAAGGGAAAAAGAAAGATCATTGGCAAGAAAAGCAGTGAACGGACACCGTCTTTGGCCATCTAAATATAGTTTATGGTATTTTAGACCACAAGGAGATTGTCCATCAAAATGGTATAATCAACCTTTTGTAGGAAAATATAAGCTTCATTGTTTTTATGAGCCGACTGGCGAAGAGTGTGAAAATGTATATAATACGTATTAATTTATTTAGCATCGTTATCGATGCTTTTTTTATTGGTTTGATAGGCGTCTATCGTGTCCCGATTGTGTACATTAGCATATAAAAGATTAACGAACATTTATTGGGGGCAGTTTTGATGAAAATTAGAAAGGCAATTATTCCTGCAGCCGGTCTCGGTACACGTTTTTTGCCAGCAACAAAAGCTCAGGCAAAAGAAATGCTGCCTATAGTTGATAAACCAACCATTCAATATATCGTAGAAGAAGCAGTAGAGTCTGGTATAGAAGAAATCATTATTATTATCGGCAGAGGTAAACGATCCATTGAAGATCACTTTGATACATCATATGAATTGGAAGATATTCTTTTTAGAAAAAAACAGTTTTCTATTTTAGAGGAAGTAAAGAAAATATCAAATTTGGTTAATATTGTATATGTTCGCCAAAAAGAGCCAAAAGGGCTTGGACATGCTATTCTTTGTGCAAAAAGTTTTGTTGAGAATGAACCGTTTGCTGTTTTACTTGGTGATGATATTGTAGTTTCAGAAACTCCATGTCTAAAACAAATTATGAATGTTTTTGAATATTATAATAGCTCCGTAATAGCAGTTCAAAAGGTTTTAGAAAAGGATATTAGCAAGTATGGTGTGATTAAGCCAAAAGGAGTAACTACAGATCCTAATCTCTTTAACATAGATTCATTAATTGAAAAACCAAAACCAGAAGAAGCACCATCCAATTATGCCATTATGGGGAGGTATATTTTAAGACCTGAGGTATTTGAGATTTTGGAAAAGATTCCAATAAAGGATGGAAAAGAATTACAACTTACGGATGCAATTAATGAACTTAATAAAAAACAGGCCGTATTAGCTTATAATTTTGAAGGGAGCCGTTATGATATTGGAGATAAAATAGGATTTATCAAAGCAACCATTGATTTTGCCATATTAAGAAATGATATTAGAGAAGAGATTCTTGAATATATAAATGAAGTGTACAAGAAAGAAAATCAAAAGAGAGATGAAATGACATGAAAATCTCTGTTTTAGGTACCGGATATGTTGGACTGTCCACTGGAGTATGTTTAGCAGAAATAGGTCATTTCGTAACATGTATTGATATCAATCAACATAAAATCGGCCAGCTTTGTCAAGGGAAATCCCCAATATATGAACCATTTCTTGAGAATTTATTATTAAAAAATGCAGATGAAGGCAGATTGAAATTTACATCCTCCTACCTGAATGGATTAGAGGGCACTGACATTATTATTTTAGCAGTTGGAACACCTCAATCTGAGGATGGTAGTGCTGATTTATCATATATTATGAAATGTGCAAAGGATATTGCACCTCACTTGACTGATGGTGTGACCGTTGTTATTAAGAGTACCGTTCCTGTTGGAACAAACGAATTAGTAGAAAAAATAATAATGAGTCATTGTAACAACGACATCACGATTAATATGGCATCCAACCCAGAGTTTTTAAGACAAGGATCTGCTATTAATGATACTTTGCATCCAGACAGAATCATTATTGGTGCAAATAGTAAGAAAGTAGCAGACAAAATAGAAGAAATGTATCTTCCATTAAAAGCGCCGATTATTAAGACCAGTATTAGAAGCGCTGAATTAATAAAATATGCTTCTAATGCATTTTTAGCGACAAAGATTAGCTATATTAATCAAATTGCAAATTTATGTGAAATGGTAGGTGCTGATGTAAACGATATTGCATTAGGCATGGGGACAGATAAACGTATTGGATTATCCTTTTTACAAGCAGGTATTGGATACGGTGGATCATGTTTTCCAAAGGACGTTAAAGCTTTACACCTGACAGCTGAAAAGCACGGAATTCAATTTTCTTTGCTAAAAGAAACAATGAGAATTAATGATGAGCAACAAGAACTTCTTGTAAAAAAAGCGAAAAAGCGTTTTGGATCTTTAAAATCAAAAAAAATTGCATTGTTCGGACTTTCATTTAAGCCCAATACTGATGATATGAGAGAAGCACCTTCCATAAAAATTGTAAGATTATTATCAAATGAAGGAGCAAATGTAGTAGCTTATGATCCTGTAGCAACTCATAACGCAAGGGAAGTTTTGGGAAATATGATTAGTTATGCAAACTCTCCGGAAGAAGCTATTCTAGATGCGGATGCAGTGTTTATCGTTACAGATTGGGATGAATTCAAACACTTAAATATTACTAATATATTGAAAAAAATGAGATGTCCTATCATTTTTGATGGGAGAAATTGCTTGGATGAATCCATGTTGCATTTACTTGAAATTGGTGAATATTATCCTGTTGGAAGACCTTCAGTTATATTTTCTAATCAGAAATCAGATTAATTATTTTCCTTTTTTAGACGCTTGCCTTTACACTTTTATCCATCATTGAATTAACTATATTAAGAGGTGATACTAAACTATTTTTTAAAATTAAAGTAATAAATAAATATTAGAAGAATGTGCTGAAAGTATATACTTGTTCTGCTCATTCTTAATTTCTGTCATCCCTTTATTACTGAAAAAGGAGAATGTTATGGATACTAAATTACTGGATGATTGGATTAAGAACATCAAAGTTAAGAATATAGAAAATGAAGACGTGGAAGTGGTTAATAAATCACCGTTGGTTATGATAGGAAAAGGCCGTCAAGGTGCAGTTTTTCAAATTGATAATGATACTTGTGTAAAAGTATTTGGGAATTCGGAGGACTGTGACCGAGAAAATTATGCATTGTCACTAGGACAACGTACAGATCTTTTTCCTAAGATTCATGCAAAAGGGTCAAATTATATCGTAATGGATCTTATTAAAGGAATCGATGTAAGGGAATATTTACAATCTCAACCATTAACAGAAGCTCTTTCTGAGAAATTAGTCAAAATGCTCATTACATTTAAAGAAATTGGCTTCCAACGGATAGACCATCATAAAAGACAAATTTTCATACAAGAAGATGGTAGTTTAAAAGTAATTGATGTCTCAAGGACCGTTTGGCGCGACCGTGTATATCCTTATCCTCGCAAATTAATGACTTCATTAGGTGAAAAAAATAAAGCTTTGTTTTTGTCCCATGTTCAAGAATTGGCGCCTGAATTATATGATGAATGGATTCATTATATTCGGATGGAAGAAATATCACGACAAATCACACAGTCATTTATCGCACAAAAACCGCAGAAAAACAGTTTGCAAAATCTAAGTTCAGGATTGTTGACCACAAATGACGAAAAACAATATGTAATACTTCTTGAAGGCCTTTCACATAAAGTTTTTAAAGAAGAATGGATTAAAGCGATGCTTGCTAGAGGATATGATATAGATTCTGTCATGAAAAAAATTGATGAGCATTGGGATAATTATGAACAAAGTTTTAATGAAAATAAAACTTCAGTTTCAGATGATAGTGGTGGGTATGAATATGAAATAGTTACTCAAAAGCAAAGAAAGCCATTAATATATAATGAAGAAAATGCAACTGTTTATTGGCATGATGATTCAAAAAACAACTCAAAAGAGGAACGTAAAAGTAAGAAAAAGCGTAAGAAAGAAGAAACTAATGTTTATGAATATATCCCTTATAAAAGGCCTACGCGTATACAAGAAATTAAATGGAATTAGTTCAAGAAGTTAAGTTTATTAATATTGTTCCAATACAATAAAAATATTCTTTATTTCCTAATATACATCAATTGCTAAGACCCAAATATATTTACGAGGAGATAATTGAATGAAATTACTTGTTATATGGCGTCTACTGACAGTTGGGGGGGTTAACGCAGGTTGGAGGAATCGAGCAATTCATTTTAAAAAGCATGGAATTCATACCGAATTCCTTTATACAACCGACCATGGCGGTCTTCATATCATGCAAGATGTAGCATCAGTTTATTTAACCAAAGATGAAAAAAAAATTATCAATATCATAAAAAACAATTCTTATGATGCAATTATTGTTGTTGATACTGGTGCTGCATTTAAATGGATCAAAAAAGCAAAATATAAAGGACCAGTTATTGTCGAAGCACGAACACCTGAGCTTATAAAACTCCAACCACATTTAAGGAAGTTTAGAGGAATACAACCAAAATCAATTATTGTTCCATCGGAATATCAAAAGCGATTAGTTTCAATACTTTCTGATGGAATCCCAATAAATGTGATTTATAACGGTATCGATACTTCTTTCTTCCGAATATTATCTAATGAGGAAATTGATGAAGAAGAGTTACCTGTAATACCAAATAACAAAAAGATTATTGGCTGGATTGGCAGAGTAGATAAACGAAAGAATTGGCCAATGCTTTTAGAAATCGCAAAAATGATTAAAGAAGAAAGAAATGATATTGAAATATGGTTGATTGGCGGGGCACAAAGTGTACAACGTGAAGAATTTGCCATGAAAAGAGAAGAAGAGCAGCTTACCGATATTGTTAAATGGTTTCCTGTTATCCATTATCAGAAGATGCCTTCAATATATGCAAAGATTCGGCAATCTGGCGGATGTACACTAGCGACTACAAAAACTGAATCATTTGGTAATACATTTATAGAATCTATGGTATGCGGGGTACCAGTAGTGGCTTCAAAATTAATGCCTATGACTGAATTAGTAATTCACGAGGAAACAGGAATGCTTTATAAAGAGCGGAATGTAAAAGATGCAGTGACCCAAATTTACCGGATTTTAGATGATCCTGAATTACATCAAAAGATGTCAATAGAAGCTAATAACCATGTACAAAATCATTTTTCGATTCAACAGGTTGGAGATCAGTATATCGAGTTGATAAAAAATATAATTACTAACAATAATGAAATTAAAAATGAGTTGAGTGCGTTATGATTAAGCCTCTTGAATACAAAAAAACACTTGATGGAAAGTCGAATGCTCATCTAATTACTTTTGACGACGGAAAAGATTATGTTGTTAAATATTTTCAACCAGGTTTCGATAAAGCATTACCAAATGAGTGGGTTTCCTATTGTTTAGGAAGATATCTTGGACTTCCGATTCCCTTCTCGAAGATAGTAGAAGTACCACCCGAGTTTTCTGCAAATATACCTGAACTTCAACAAATGAGTGATACTCAATTCCACTTTGCATCTATGTATATCCCTGAATGTATCAATGGGCACGAAGTTAACAACGTTACAGAGATCATTAATTTTGAGACTTTGGCAAGCATCATTTTATTTGATTATTGGCTAAATAATCATGATCGAACACGAAAAAATATTTTATTGCTCGAAAAAGAACCTCAATCTTATCAATTATGGGCTATAGACCATGCAGAGGTTTTTGGTTCGTATAATTGGCTCCTATCTGATATGGAAATACAACAAGAACAAATTATGAAAAGTGCAACTCATCAATTTATGGCAATGTTTATTAAAGATGAAAATACTTTTTATGAACAGTTAGAGTTAATTCAAACTATGCCTACATTTTTAATTGAAGAAACTGTATCGTTAATACCTGAAGAATGGAATGTATCAAGGGAAGAAAGGAAGGCAATAGTAAGCACTTTGAATGTACGTCGGAAAAAAATACTTCCTAATCTGTTAGAGAAAGTTATTCGAGAAGTGTATCGGCCATTGCATTAGCAAAAAGACTCCAACGGGGTCTTTTTTCAATATAATTCATTAGTTATATCGATATAATATTTATTTGAGATTAATTATTATGAGGTATTAATAGCGGTATAGCGGTCTTGATACCTGGTACTAATTCACGATAAAAACTTATACGTACAAGTTAAATTTTAAAAAAAAGAGACGGAACATAACTATTTTCGACAAAGATAAATCCGAACAATAGGTTGATAAGTGTATATACCCGATCTGGAAATATACTTCGCTTTCCGTGGGCGGCTGGTGAGCCTTCTCGCTCGTCCCGAGCTCCGGGGTCTCACCTATGCCTTCCTCCCACAGGGGTCTTCAGATATTTCCACTAAGGTATATCATTGTTCGTCTCTAGTTTTGATTGTTTTAGTTATGTCCCAGCCTCGCAATTAACTTTATGCTGTGATTTTACTTTTGATTTCGGGATAAAATATTCATAAATTCCTCGCCACTGATTGTTTCTTTTTCAAGGAGATATTTTGTCAATTCGTGCAATTTATCTATATTTTCCTCTAATATTTTGATAGCATTTTGGTGGCAGGATTTAATTATTTTTAAAACTTCGTCATCGATTTTAGAAGCTGTTTCTGCTGATACTAAAAGAGAGGTATCTCCTCCCAAGTATGGATTATTCACTGTTTCCAGTGCCATCATATCAAATTGTTCGCTCATACCAAATCTTGTTACCATGGACCTGGCAATTTTAGTTGCTTGTTCAATATCGTTGGAAGCGCCGGAAGTAATGGTTTTAAAAATAATTTCCTCAGCAGCGCGTCCTCCCATATATGTTGTTATTTTATCTAAAGCTTGCTCCTTAGTCATTAAAACAGTTTCACGTTCGTCAACTTGCATTGTATAGCCTAAAGCACCTGATGTTCTTGGAATAATCGTTATTTTATGAACAGGTGCAGAGTGAGTTTGCTTCGCCGCGACCAATGCATGTCCAATTTCATGATATGCAATTGTTAATTTATCTTTCATGGAAATTACAGCATTTTTTCTTTGGTAACCTGCAATTACAACCTCAACTGATTCTTCCAAATCGTTTTGCATTACTTTATTTCGTCCCATCTTAACCGCTCTAAGAGCTGCTTCATTAATAATATTTGCTAAATCAGCACCTGAAGCTCCTGAAGTTGCTCTTGCAATTACGTTAAAATCGATTTCATCATTTAATTTTACTTTTTTTGCATGAACTCGCAAAATCGCTTCACGTCCTGCCAAATCCGGTAATTCAACTGGAACCCTTCGATCAAATCTTCCAGGTCTGAGAAGTGCTTTATCAAGTGTTTCAGGTCGATTACTTGCGGCAAGAATAACGACACCTTTATCGGCATCAAAACCATCCATTTCTGTTAAAAGCTGATTTAATGTCTGCTCTCTCTCGTCATTGCCTCCAGATATTCCTGAGTTACGGCTTTTCCCAATAGCATCTATTTCATCAATAAAAACAATACAAGGTGCTTTTTCTTGTGCTTGCTTAAATAAATCTCTAACCCTTGCAGCTCCCATACCAACAAACATTTCCACAAATTCAGAACCTGAAATGGAGAAGAAGGGAACTTTTGATTCTCCAGCAACGGCTTTGGCAAGAAGAGTTTTACCTGTCCCTGGTGGGCCAACTAATAAAGCGCCTTTTGGAATATTTGCTCCGATATCCCTATACTTATTCGGATTGTGAAGGAAGTCAACTATTTCTTGCAATGCTTCTTTCGCTTCATCTTGACCCGCGACGTCTGCAAATGTGATTCCTGTCTGAGCTTCGACATATACTTTTGCTTTACTTTTACCGAAGGAAAGTGCATTTCCTCCACCCATCAAGCGGTTTTGCATTTTTTTTGCAAACCATTGACCTATGAGTATAAAGATCAGAAGGGGAAGAATCCATGATAATAGGAACGTTAGTACAGGAGATGTTTCTTTTGGGATAACCTTAGAAAATTCGACATTTGCATTATGCAATCTGTCTACTAATTTAGGGTCATTTATTGTTCCTGTTTTGTAAAGCTTAGCTTTTGAGGTATCAAATGGTTCAAAAACAATCTCATTATTTTTAATTTCTACTTTTTCTACCTTTCCTTCTTCAACCATAGTTAAGAATGTTCCATAATCAACCTCTTTAATAGAATAATTATATATGGCTGGCAAAATAAAAGAATTAAGAAGCAATATCACAAGTATTGTGATTCCATAATAAAAAATAAGTGGTTTTTTGGGCGGTTTTATTTCTTTCATTCAGCATCCTCCCAGATGATTAATAACAAAGCTAGTTTCTCCAATTTAAAAGTAAATATAGCCTAATCCTTTAAGAATTAGGCACATACTTTACTCATCATAATATGGATTTTCTCGAGCAGCTGCCCAGAATGCTACGCCAATTGACAAAAATAAGACGATAAATGGTGCGGCAAAAATAAAGAATTTGGTCATGAAAGCATCTCTCCTTACGGGTGATAATCAGATTTTCCTTCTACATATTTTTTATCAAATAAAAATAATCGTAAAAGCAAGTACAATGAAGGAATCAACAAACAAAGACCTGCAATGAAGGCTGTAACTAGTGATATGGCCATCGCTTTATTTGTAAATCCGTCATAAATAGTTAAATGGGGGTAAAGCAAGTAAGGATAATGTGAAAACCCATATGCATAAAAGGCAAGAGCGAATTGGCCAGCAAGTAACCCGAAAGCTCGACCATAATTCTTTCGATTCCAAATAAGCCAAACCGTTCCAATAAACATCAGAAATGAAAGAGCGAACAACCACCATAAATCCAGAATTCTAGCGTAATGTTCGGGATTGTGAAAACGAAGCTCAACAATAATTCCCCCAGCAGTCACAATCGTTGGAAACGCCCAAAGTAACGCATACTTTCGCATTAGTTCAGTAGCTTTTGTATCCTTTGCTTTATGGGCATACCAAGTGAGAAATACTGCTGAAATATATAACACAGCAGCAAGACTTAGCACAACGATACTCCATGTAAGTGGGCTAGAAAATAAAGCCCAATAATCCAAGACTGGATTGCCATCAACCATTGAAACAAACCCACCCTCGGAGATTGTTAGTACAATTGATAAGGATGCTGGAATAAATAACCCTGACAGTCCATACATAAATGCATATCCTTTATGACCTCTGGAACCATATGTTTCAAATGCGTAGTAAGAACCACGAATCGCTAAAAGTAAAATCGAAATACTGGCCGGTACAAGAAGAATCGTCCCGTAGTAAAATGCAGTTTTAGGAAAAAAACCAACAACTCCGACAAAGAAGAACACTAAGAAAACGTTCGTCACTTCCCAAACTGGTGACAAATACCGTTGAATGATATTTGTTAATATATGTTTTTTACCGGAGTAAACACTGTAAGCATTGAAAAAACCTGCACCAAAATCGACAGAAGCAACGATTACATATCCAAATAGGAATGTCCAAAGAACTAATATACCGAGGATTTCTAAATTCATCTTGGATCACCGCCTTTTTCCGCTGCACGATCTTCTAATTCTCGTTCGACCGGATTCTTTCGAAACATCCTACTTAAAATAACAATTGTACCGATGGCTAAGACAATATATAATCCAGCGAATAATACGAGCATAATGTCCACATGATTACTTGAGGTAGCTCCATCAGCAGTTCTCATCAAACCCCGAAGCACCCAAGGTTGTCTACCGACCTCTGCCATCCACCAACCCGCTTCAATCGCGAGTATAGAAAGGGGACCACCTAGTACGATTAGCCATCTAAACCATTTCTTATGAATGAATGGCCATCTCCGTTTCATGCCTATCCAAAATACGAACGATAATACAACCATCCAAACTCCGATCGTTACCATAATATCGAAAAGATAATGGATATAAAGGGGAGGGATTTCGTCTTCGGGAAATTTGTCCAAACCGAGAACTTCGGCTGTAGGATCGTTATGTGCTAATACACTTAAAGCAAATGGAAGCTTTATCGCATACTTAACCTCACCATCATCCAATACTCCATACATAATGAGCGGTGCTTTTCCTTCTGTTTCAAAATGCCATTCAGCAGCAGCTAACTTTTCAGGTTGGTATTCCGCTAAATATTTTCCTGAAAAGTCTCCAATAATAGCAGCTGCAATTGAAAAAATAAGCCCTAGCTTCATTGTTAAAGACAAAGCTTTTTTATGATAAATATGATTGGAGCCTTTTAATAGACGAAACGCTGCAATAGATGCAAGAACAAAAGCAGAAGTCATATATGCAGTTACGACAACATGAGCTACTTTTGTAGGCATAGCAGGGTTAAACATTGCTACGATAGGATTGACATTAACAAGCTGGCCATCTACTAGCTCAAATCCTTGCGGTGCATTCATAAATGCATTGACCATTGTAATAAATACTGCAGAAAAAGATGCTCCAACAGCAACAGGAATAAGCAATAGCAAATGCTTTCTTTGATTTTCAAAACGATCCCATGTATATAGGTATATACCTAAAAATATTGCTTCAAAAAAGAAAGCGAATGTTTCCATAAACAGGGGAAGTGCAATAACATTACCTGCTAACTCCATGAAGTTTGGCCACAGTAAGGATAACTGTAACCCAATGGCAGTTCCTGTTACAACACCAACTGCTACTGTAATGACAAAACCGCGTGTCCATCTTCTGGCTAAAAGAATATAATGTTCATCATTTTTTTTGATCCCAACCCATTGTGCAATCATGATCATGAGTGGAATTCCAACGCCAATGGTGGCATAAATAATGTGAAAAGAAAGTGTAAGTTCTGTTAAAATCCGGCTAAAAAAAAGTGCTTCTTCATTAACCAAAAGTTTCTCCTCCTTTACGAACCGAATATTCTCCCTAAAATTGAAATTAACATGATTGTCGCTACACCAAATGCAAGCCAAATAAGACCTTTTTCATGTTTTTTATACATGTGATAACTCCCCTTAATTGATAGTGGTGAAGCATTCTCCTAATATACATCATACCCGTTTAAGAGGAGTTTTTACTTAAAGGGTTTGACTAAATTGCAACATACTTTAGTCTATATTGTGAATTTTATCACATAAAAATATTATAGAATATAGTGAAACAAAACCACAAAACTTTCGTCAAAGATTATGGAGAACAATTTAAAAATGAGGTGCAAACATGAAAAAAGCATTATATTTAACAGGGATGATAGTAATAGCACTTTTTACACTTATTGGATGTAGCGCTGGAGCAAATAATAAAGAGGGAACTGCTAATATTTCATTAGAAGAAATTGTTAAAGGAATAAAAGAGAAAATTGCTGAAGATTTAGAAGCAAATGGTGTGCAAGATGCGCTAAAGGATGGAGTTTTACAAGCATACATAGAAAGTGACCTTGTAGAAAAAGATGAAAACAATCCTAATAGCGAATTTTTAATGGAAAAATTAAATATTGATCCAAATGATATTGAAGAAGGCTATATCATCGCCGCAATGATGAACGTAAATTCTGATGAAATTATTCTTCTCAAAGCGAAAGACGACTCAAAAGTGGATGGCTTAATTGAAGTGTTGAAAAAAGAAAAAGAAGCACAAGTCACGACTTGGGAACAATACTTACCTGATCAGTACGAAAAAGTAAATAATAATATTATTAAAGTAAAAGGTCCTTATTTAATTTATATCACATATGAACAGCCGGAAAAGTTAGAAAAAATATTTGATGAAAAGCTTAAATGATTTTTGACGCTATGGTGATAGCATATGGTTTTTAGCAGCTTAGTATTTCTATTTGTCTTCTTACCTATAACATTATCGCTCTATTATATAAGTCCAAGAAAAATGAAAAACTTGCTCCTTCTCATACTAAGTTTGATTTTTTATGCATGGGGGGAGCCTGTTTATATTTTTCTGATGATTTTCTCGGCAGTTACAGATTACTTTCACGGATTATTGATTGCAAAATATAAGGGAAAATATTTATCGAAATTCTTTTTATTATCTTCAATCATTATTAATATCGGTGTACTTTCATTTTTTAAATATTCCGATTTTTTTATAGAAAATATTAACTTCTTACTTGGAACGGATATTGAACTATTAAACTTGCCTCTTCCAATCGGAATTTCTTTTTATACTTTTCAAACGATGAGTTATACGATTGATGTATATCGAGGGAAGGTGCAACCGCAAAAAAATCCGATTGCCTTGGCGATGTATGTTTGTTTATTTCCTCAGCTTATCGCAGGACCAATAGTGCGTTATGAATCGATTGAAAAAGAGTTAATTCATCGTCGTGTTTCTTTACAGCAATTTGCTGATGGAGTCAATTTATTTGTAATTGGATTAGGAAAAAAAGTATTGCTTGCCAATAATATCGGTTTGTTATGGAACGGCATTGAGAGTCGGAGCTTTACAGAGTTAACAGTAATATCTTCCTGGTTAGGGATTATCGCATTTGCACTACAAATCTATTTTGATTTTAGTGGATATTCTGATATGGCAAGAGGACTTGGAAAAATGTTTGGTTTTAACTTTCCGATTAATTTCCAATATCCATACATTTCACGAAGCATTTCAGAATTTTGGCGAAGATGGCATATGACACTTGGTGGTTGGTTTCGAGACTATGTGTATTTTCCACTAGGTGGAAGTAGAAAGGGACAGAAAAAACTTTATCGAAACCTATTGATTGTGTGGGGTTTGACAGGTTTTTGGCATGGGGCAAGCTGGAATTTTGTTGTATGGGGAATTTATTTTGGTGTGTTGATAGCTTTAGAGAAGGCGGGGCTTAGTAAGATATTACTCCGTGCTCATCCCGTTTTCCAGCATCTTTATTTTATATGTTTCATTTTAATTGGTTGGGTTTTATTTGTATTTGAGGATCTTACTCAAGGACTTACATATTTATCTATTATGTTTGGAATTTCGGGGAACCAAGTACTAGACCAACAAACAATGTATGAGCTATATACAAATGGTGTTCTGTTTATTATTGGGATTATGGGTGCCATTCCGATTGGCAAACTATTCATCAATAGAAAAATTGTGAGAGATATTTCGCCCATTATTTATTTTGTCATTTTGTTACTATCAACTGCTTTTCTTGTAAACGAATCATATAATCCTTTTTTATATTTTCGATTTTAATGAGGGAAAAACATGCGCAATACTGATAAAATCATAGCCTTCATGTTTATAAGTTTTTTAGGATTTATTTGTATATTGAATTTGATATCGAAGGACGTTGTTTTTTCCGAAGATGAAAATCGTATTCTCGAACAAAAGCCAACACTTTCCTTAAAAAACATTCTATCCGGAGAATTCATGGATCGATATGAAACATATATTTCAGATCAATTCGCTTGGAAAAAGGAATGGTTAGGTATAAAAGCTGGAGCGGAAAAAGCATTAATGAAGCAAGAATCGAATGGGATTTACTTTGGGAAAGATGGATATTTATTAGAAGAATTTAAAAAGCCTAAAGATCAATTAAATAAGAACATAGAGCATATCAATTTTTTTGCAGAGAAAAACAAGAATCTTGATTATTATATGTTACTTGTCCCGACATCTGTTGAAATCTATAATGAAAAGCTGCCTCTTTTTGCCCAGTCATTTTCGCAAAGAGAAGTCATCGATGATGTGAAAAGGCAACTATTAGATTCAGTTCACTTTATTGAAGTTTCAAACATATTAACGGATCATAAAAACGAACAAATTTACTTTAAAACAGATCATCATTGGACGATGCGCGGCGCATATTATGCATATGTCCAAGCTGCAAATACATTAGGATTCAAACCTTATCTTATTAATGATTTTAATCAAAAAATAGTTTCAAACAACTTTTATGGAACTTTCGCCTCGAAAGTATTAGGACACAGGGTAGAGCCTGACACGATTGAAATGTTCGAGCCTATTCATGAAAGATCCTATACTGTGCAATACGATGGAAAAAATAAAAATTCTTTATATGAATGGTCTTATTTAAGTAAAAAAGATCAATATTCCTTCTTTTTAAATGGAAATCATAGTTTAGTAACAATAAAATCCAATGTGATAAATGGCAGGAAATTAGCCATTATCAAAGACTCATATGCTCATGCACTTATTCCCTTTCTAGCTAATCATTTTGAAGAAATATATGTCATCGATTTGCGATACTTCCATTCTGATCTTGATGAATTTATTAGTGAGAACGAAATAAACGAAGTTCTATTCCTTTATAATATTGTGAATTTCTCAAAAGACTCGAATCTGATTTGGTTGAAGAAGTAGAAAAAGGTGGGAGCTGGACGGAAATTAACAATCGAATAGAGGCGATTTTAAGAGAATACTACGATATAGAAGCAACTAGGATAGAACAACGGACTGGGGGATGGTCAGCGCTCGCTTTTTTAATTGAAGGTAAGAACATGAAGTATTTTCTAAAAGTGTATAACAAACACAAGCCTTCAGTTATCCAGTGGATCGATGCTATTGATAGATACATCCCTCTTGTAAAGTGGATTTACGATCAAACAGAATTAAATAGCAATATTGTAAGTCCCATCTCCACGAAATTTGACGTTAATAAATGTGAAGACGAATGCTTTCTTTACTTACTTTCCGAGTATGTACAAGGTACAACAATTGGCGAGAATCCTCTAAATCATAGTCAGGTTAATGATCTAGCAAGGATTCTTGGATTGCTTCATTCATATACTTCCATTATACCTAATGAATTAATAGAACAGCAGAAAGTTGAAAGCTTTGATATTGAATATTGTGATTCATTATCCTCATTTATTCTTCAAGATCTTGATAAAAAACACGATGTAGTTTTAGAAATTCTTAATCCTTACACTAGTTGTTTATTGGATAAGATTGAAAGGATGAACTATTTATCAAATACGTTAAAACACAAAGCCCTCAAATACGTATTATGCCATGCAGATGCACATAATTGGAACATAATGCAAGCTGAAAATCTGATGCTAATTGACTGGGAGTGTGTGAAAATGGCACCTCAAGAACAAGACCTCATTTTAATCGTGACAGAGCCTTATGCACAACAGTTTTTAAAAGAGTACAGAAAACACATGAATTATGCAAAAATTGATATAGATGCATTCGAATTTTATTTCCTAAAGAGAAAATTAGAAGACATCTGGGAGTGGATTAAAGATTTGCGCTATGAAGGCCTTGTAAAATCAGAAGATATTACGCTTAAGCTTCTTAGAACGACTTTAAAGGAATGTTCAAGAGCTGATCGCTTTCGGTTGGACTTGGAAAAATTAATCTGATATATTAAAGCTTTTTTATCATTACTAAAAAAGCAGTATTGTTCGCAGTAAATGATGATTTCATTTCAAATCCTAATTTCTCATAAAGTGAAATAGCTCTTTTGTTAAACTCGGCAACAGTTAAGCGAATTTTGTTTAAATTATATTTTTGTTGAATCTCATCAATGATAAAGTTTATAAATCTATAACCATAGCCTTGACCGGTTAATTCCGGTTTGAGGCCAAATCCTAAATCTATTAATCCTTCCATTTCCGGATATAAACCCTTTTCTCGTCCTATGGGCACTTGGGCAAACGATTCTAAGCAATAAAAGCCAATTAAATCTTTACCATCGAATACTCCATAATAGTGAAGAAGCTCATTCAGAGAATCCTTATCGTCATCCATATTATAAAAATCATAAGGAGTCTCATATCTCCATTTGATGATTTGCTTAGCTTGCTCTTTGGTTAAATTTTTTATATACATTATTTTCTCCTTGATATTAGGATAGACACTTAGATAATAAACCATTTATTTTTACATTCATTTACTAATGATAACATTATTGCATGCAATATTAATTGAATTTTTTAAAGGTTATAATTATAGAGTGATTTTATAAAGAAATAAGGAGATGGTTATATGAATTCAAAAGTCGTGGGGCAAACAAAAAACGTTGGTTTTCAAATAGGTGTAAGAAGAACATTTCCAATATCTCAAAAAAAAGCGTGGGACCTTGCAACTTCAAATGAAGGCTTAAAATTATGGTTAGGAGACTTTACGAGTTTTCCATTACAAAAGAATGAGAAATACAGTGCAGAAACTGGTAATGGTGAAATTCGTGTAATTAAACCTTTACAGCAAATCCGACTTACTTGGCAAAGGAAGGACTGGGCAAAGCCCTCGACAGTTCAAATTCGTTTCTTGCCGAAAGATGAAAATAAAACAACCATTAGCTTTCACCAAGAACATCTTTCTGATGAGAAGGTTAGAGATGAAATGAAGATATTATGGGAGAAGGTATTGGACACTATAATGGAACGTTCACAAAATATTGGATAGGAAGGAATGTTTGATTTTGGATGCAGTTTTTAAAACAGAAACAGCTATTTTCAACTATCGCGTTGCTGGAATATGGATAGAAAATGGCCATGTACTTCTTCATAGAGCTGTCAATGAGGAAAATTGGTCACTTCCAGGAGGGAGAGTGGCTTTATTAGAAGAATCACGAGAAAGCATTAGAAGGGAATTTCTAGAAGAACTGGGCGTAGACATTCATATTGATCGATTAGTATGGATTGGGGAGAACTTTTTTGAATATAGGGGAAAGGAATTTCACGAGATTGGTTTTTATTATATGATCACCTCAAATCATTCTTTGTATTGCATAGAACCTTTTTATGGTCTTGAAGGGGACGGATTAATCTATAAATGGACACCTATTAGTGAAATTATAAATATGGAGTTATATCCAAGATATTTGAGAACTGGATTAAATAATTTGCCTATTACTACGGAACATTTTGTTGAAAAACAATAGACTTTTAGAAGGAGATCTTTTTTTAAGAGCAAAGATTATTTATTGAAAAATTATTAAAAAAAGGGGATTTTATATGAAGAAGTTTTTTCGAAACCCTTCTAAAGTGGCGCTATTTTCTTTGGTCTCTACAATAATAGCATTTATATTCCTAATCATATTATTAAATGTACCAGACATTGATTCAACTATCGTATTTAATGTAAAAAGAATACTAATTATTTTTATTCTCTTCTTTTTACTTTTAATTCCAGCATTTGGTTTCATATATTCATTTTTTATAAAAGGTAAAAAGAAAATACTTTATATTCTAATGAATTTAGTCTGTATAAGCACCATTTCCGTTTTTGCTTTTATGATGATTATGATAGGTTACGTTGTTTCTTTCGGTCCATAACAAGTTACACTCCTGCAATAACTGCACCACGATAGGTAGCAAACACTGATAATTGTGATGCAGTTATTAGATTCCATTTGACCTACAGTAATCAGCAACAAGCTGTTCGATTAGGTCCAATTCCGGATATTCTCCTTGAAACGTAAATTTTAATTCTTCAATGAATTGACCATTACGATACACATGAACGGCTCCGTTTTGCTCAATTACACTATATTCAGGCTCAAATATATACCCATTTCGTTCAATCGCTCCCATTCTGACATACCTCCCAGCTATTTTCATTTTACTTTTCCCTATTTTAAAACAATAAATCATGAATATGTTCCAATCATTTTTGGAAAACTTCTTGTAAAAATTCAGAAATGAGTGTTTAGATGCGTTATATAATTTCGTTTATTCTACTTACTTCTTTCGTACTTGTTAATGGACAATTTGCATCTGCCCAGGACGAAGGGATTGGAATATGGGTTGATATGCTTCCTTGGGATGAAGTCGATGGAATAATACCAAAGTACAGCAAGTTTACAATCTTGGATGTTGAAACAGGAAAAAGATTTAATGTACAGAGGAGAGCGGGAAGTGGGCATGCGGATGTACAGCCGTTAACATCTAAAGATACGAAAATTATGAAGGATATTTATAATGGAAAATGGAGCTGGAAACGAAGAGCAATCATTGTAATACACAACGATCAATGGATTGCTGCTTCGATGCATGGAATGCCACATGGTGCTGGAAAGCTTGATAATAACTTCAAAGGTCATTTCTGTGTTCATTTTAATGGAAGTAAAACACATCGAAAAAAATCTGTAGATCTTTCACATCAGCTTATGATTTTAAAGTCAGCAGGAAAATTGAATGAGTATTTAAATAGTGCAGAGCCAGAATTACTTATACAAGCTTATATAGCAGGAATAAAACAAAAGGATCGCCGTATTGTCTCGACAATTTCTGTACAAAAAATGAATTGGGAAAAGCAATTCCAAAAAGTTGAAAATATAAAACCGCTACAAATAACCACAAGACCTTACGGAAAAGACGAATTGTATCTTGATATTCCCATAGAGGTTGAATGGATTGATGATCATTCAAAACGTCATATTTTTAATGGAAAGATTCACTTAATGAGGTTTTCTCCTACTGATGGGTGGAAGGTCGACAGTAAGCGTTTTGTTAAGGAAATTTTTATAGGAAAAGAACAAGCTATATAACTGAAATTATCGAAGGTATTAATTTGGAAAGAAACCGGGACATAACTATTTTCTACAAAGATAAATTCGAACAATAGGTAGATTAGTGTATATACCGCTCCGGAAATATACTTTGCTTTCCGTGGGCGGCTGGTTAGCCTCCTCGCTCGTCCCGAGCTGCGGGGTCTCACCTATGCCTTCCTCTCACAGGAGTCTTCGTATATTTCCTCCGCTAAGTTAGATCATTCTCTTTAGGTTTCATTGTTTTAGTTATGTCCCAGCCTTTTTCTTAAATTGTTAAACGTGCAACTGCTTTGCCATCATCTTTTTGATAATCCTTATTTGTCCTCTGTGATTTAATTCATCCTCAAATACATGGAACCATTTAAAATAATTGTTGGCTTGCTCACCAAACCAAAACGGGGTTTGGTGAAACAACCATTCATCTGGGAGTGTTTTAAAGGTTTCGATTGTCCGTTCTCGAACACTAGCTAGTTCTTCCAAATAAAAATCAATACTATGACCTTTAATCTGTTCACGTGCTTTATTCCCTAAATCCAAAGCGGGATTCAACTCATTAATTTCTTCTTCAGTCAAATCGCGATTCTGAAAGGTTTCAATTTGATATGCTTTTTCTACAGCTGTCATATGACTAAGCAACATCCCTATTGAATTGGCATCTTCCTCATCAAAGAGAAAATCCAGCTCTTCTACGGTTAATTTCTTTACTTCTTCAAGCGTCATAACTCTTGAATAATTCATCATTGAAACTAATTTACTAAATTCTGCGCTCAAACCATCCTTTTGATCGATTAAAAACAATGTCTTGATATCTATAGACATTTTTCCACCTTCATTCTGTTAAGAATACATCACTTTTTATATATTCTTTAAAAGACCGTTAAATCCTTTTTTAAAAATTATTAGTGATGTTATACATGGTCTTACAGTTTTTATTAGGACTAAATATAATATCAGCCAAGGTAGAATTGCATATTAAGGATTCCACTAGCTAGAGGATACTTTCTCTATACGAGTGTTTTATGAGGAGAAAATGGATTAAGATGTTTTTTATCTTTCAAATATTTGGTTTATTTTGTATAATTTATGCATCGAAACTGAAGGAGGCAATATCAATGAGAAAACAAACAATTCTTGTACAAACATATAGGGGTGTAACACTAAATTAAACATTAAGGTGTTCCCCTTATGTGTAGATTTGAATTCTGGAAATCTAACATTAAAGGGGTAAACTTGTGAATAATCGAATTAAGAAGTTTTTATCTTATTACAAACCGTATTTGAGACTGTTTTATACTGTAATGGCTTGTGCCTTAGTTGGTTCAGGTATTGCTCTGTTGTATCCATTGTTAACAAGGTATATTACGAAGGATATTTTAGAAAATGATCTTTCAAGTGCATTAAGCCAGATTTATATCGTTTGCGGGATCATGCTTGTTTTGGTGGTCATACAAAATCTTTGTCAATTTGTCGTAGATTATCATGGTCATAAAATGGGTGCGATGATGGAAAGTGATATGCGGAGAGAATTATTTGAGCATTATCAAAAACTATCATTCAATTTTTATGACACGCAAAAAACAGGGCAATTGATGTCAAGGGTAACAAATGATTTGCTACTCTTGTCCGAGTTATATCACCATGGTCCTGAGGATTATATAAAGTATTTTATTAAATTTGTCGGGGCTTTTATCATCTTATTTTTCATCAATGCTAAATTGACATTAGCTATTTTTTGCTTTTTGCCATTAATGGCGGTGTTTGCTCTTTATTTTAACAAAAAGGTTAATATTGCACTTAGGAGAAATAAAGATCGAATTGCAGATATTAATGCTCAAGTGGAAGATAATCTTTCAGGTATTAGGGTAGTTCAGTCATTTGGGAATGAAGATTATGAAGCAAATAAATTTCATTATGAAAATAATCGCTTTTTAGAAAGTAGAAAAAACGGTTATAAAAGTGAAGCGTATTTTTCAACGGGAATGGATATTTTTGTCCAACTCATTACTATTACTGTGATTGTGTTTGGTGGCATTAATATTGTTCATGCTTCATTAGATTTGGCTGATTTGATTACGTTTTTGTTATATATTGCCTATTTGATTGAGCCAATTCAAAAGCTCACCCATGTAACGATGCAGTTTCAAGATGGAATCACTGGATTTGATCGTTTTATGGAAATGTTGGAAATTGAACCTTCTATCAAAGACTCATCAAATGCAATGGAATTGAAGAATGTACAAGGAGATGTACAGTTCCAAAACGTCAGTTTCAATTACAACGGAAACAATCGAAGTGTTTTAAATAACATTTCATTGGAAATTAATTCTGGAGATTATATTGCATTGGTTGGACCATCAGGTATAGGGAAAACAACTTTATGCTCACTCATACCGCGTTTTTATGATGTAAACGCAGGAGAAGTACTAATAGATGGCATAAACGTCAAGGATATCAGTTTGCATTCGCTAAGAAGGAATGTCGGAATTGTTCAGCAAGACGTGTATTTGTTTGCAGGAACGGTTCTTGAAAATATCCGTTACGGAAAACCTGATGCAACAAAAGAAGAAATTATAGCGGCGGCTAAAAATGCTAATGCACATGACTTTATTATTGCTTTGCCAAACGGATATGAAACCGATATAGGTCAACGTGGCGTCAAATTATCCGGAGGACAAAAACAGCGATTAAGCATCGCACGTGTTTTTCTAAAAAATCCACCTATTTTAATCTTTGACGAAGCAACGAGTGCTCTTGATAATGAAAGCGAAAAAATCGTCAAAGAATCACTGGAAGCTTTAGCAAAAAATCGTACAACGATTGTGATCGCACACCGATTGTCGACAATAAGAAATGCTAAGCGGATTATTGTGCTAACTGATGATGGAATTACTGAAGAAGGTACACATGAGGAATTGCTAGCATTAGACCGTACGTATGCTCATTTATACAATATGCAGTTTGTGATATAGCAGTTTGAGAAATCTCCCTTTTCAATATTGAAAAGGGAGATTTGTTGTCTGAAGGTAGAACGGTTTTATATTTTGTTTTGACCCATGGCTTTCTGGGAAACATTATAATAATAACTTTTTATTTAAATAGCTGTTTTGATAGGCAAAGATACATGAAAGGGGTCTTTGAATGGCAACTAATGGAGAATCCAATCAGATTTTAATCTATGCTCCCGTAAGTGGTAATGTGGTAGCTTTAAAAGATGTTCCAGATCCGACATTTTCTCAAAAAATGATGGGGGATGGCATTGCGATTGAACCAACGGATGGGAAGGTAGTCGCTCCATTTGATGGGGAAGTCATTCAAATTTTTCCAACCAAGCACGCCATTGGGCTTGTTAGCGATTCGGGACTTGAATTATTAATACATATTGGCCTAGAGACCGTCTCCCTTAATGGAGAAGGTTTTGAAGCACATGTCAAGTCAGGGGATAAAGTAAAAGCCGGTGACCCATTAGTCACTTTTGACTTGGATTTTATTAAGGAAAAAGCGAAAAGTCATGTCACTCCGATCATTGTTACAAACGGAGATCAGTTCGAAGAATTGCATAAAACAAAAGAGAAAGATGTTATTGCCTTAGACTCGGTTCTTTTGGGAACAGTGCCAAAGGGAGAATCTAAGTCGAAAAATAAGGAACAAAAGAATTCATCAACAAATGGGGTTCAGTATAGTAAAGAAGCAAGTGAAATTGTAGCTGCAGTCGGCGGCGTAGAGAATATAAATGCAGCTACCCATTGTGTCACCCGTCTGCGTTTCGCGCTAAAAGATGAGAGTGAAGTTAATAAAGCAGCCCTAGATAATATGGGAATCGTAAAAGGTACGTTTTCGGCAAATGGCCAATATCAAATAGTGATTGGTCAAGGTACTGTTGATAAGGTTTATAAAGCGATGGTCCATGAGACAGGTATTGAGGAAGCATCGAAGGAAGATGTTAAAGCAGCAGGTGGAGAAAACCTAAATCCACTGCAAAAAGCAATTAAAGTATTGGCGGATATTTTTATTCCGATTTTACCGGCCATTGTAACTGCTGGTTTATTAATGGGGATTAATAATATATTAGCGAATCCAGGAATCTTTGGCAAAGGGTCACCTGCACTTATCGAGACATACCCACAATGGGCTGGTATTGCGGATATGATTAATATCATTGCGAATACAGCCTTCACATTCTTACCTGCATTAATTGGTTGGTCAGCCGTTAAGAGGTTTGGGGGTCATGAATTACTGGGTGTTGTCCTTGGCTTAATTCTTGTCCATCCAGACTTAATGAATGCATGGGGATATGGCTCAGCAGTTGCGGAAGGTAAAATCCCTACTTGGAATATCTTTGGACTCGAAATAAATAAGGTTGGATATCAAGGACAAGTTCTGCCGGTATTATTTGCTTCTTGGGTACTGGCTAAAATAGAGATTTTTCTAAGGAAACGTGTCATTGATTCACTTCAATTATTGGTGGTTGCACCAGTTGCGTTATTGGTAACCGGCTTTTTGGCATTTGTTTTAATCGGTCCTGTTACATTTAAAATCGGTAATTGGATTACAGAAGGATTGGTATACGTCTTTGATGCAGTGCCAATCATCGGAGGACTAGTATATGGTGCATTATATGCTCCACTCGTTATCACCGGCATGCATCATACGTTTTTGGCGGTAGATCTGCAACTGATCGGTAGTACGGGAACGACATTCTTGTGGCCAATTGTTGCTCTATCTAACATTGCCCAAGGTGCAGCAGTATTTGCCATGATGCTAGTTGCAAAAGATGAAAAATTAAAAGGATTGGCGGGAACATCGGGTATTTCTGCATGGCTCGGAATTACGGAGCCTGCAATGTTTGGGGTAAACTTGCGGTATCGATATCCGTTCTTTGCAGCAATCACTGGTACTGCGATTGCTGGGGCTTTTATCACATTACAAGGCGTAAAAGCAAAATCAATCGGTGTTGGAGGCATTCCTGCGATATTATCGATTGTGGCGTCTAATTGGGTATCGTTTTTCATTGGCATGCTTATCGTCATTGTCTTTCCGTTTATCGTTACGTATTTTATTGCAAGAAGGAGGATATCATTACCTGGGAGTGAAAGTAATGAGTGAAGCTTGGTGGAAAAAGGCAACAGTGTATCAAATTTATCCAAAAAGTTTTAATGACACAACCGGAAATGGTATTGGTGATATTCAGGGAATTATCCAAAAGCTAGATTATCTCAAAAAACTAGGTGTCGACGTAATTTGGTTAACACCTATTTATAGATCACCGCAAAAAGATAATGGGTACGATATTAGTGATTATTACGCCATTGAACCAATGTATGGGACAATGGCTGATTTCGAGCAATTATTAGATGAAACTCATAAACGTGGTATGAAGTTAATTATGGACCTAGTCATTAATCATACATCGAC
Organism: Lederbergia wuyishanensis; assembly: GCF_022900255.1. Taxonomy (GTDB): domain Bacteria; phylum Bacillota; class Bacilli; order Bacillales; family Bacillaceae_C; genus Lederbergia; species Lederbergia wuyishanensis. The sequence goes on along the minus strand of NZ_JALIRM010000001.1, from coordinate 710,157 downwards.
GGAACATGAATGGTTTAAACAAGCAGCCTCATCCAAAACAAATAAGTACCGTGATTATTATATATGGAAGGATGCAGTTGATGGAAAGGAGCCGACAAACTGGGAATCAAAATTTGGGGGTTCCGCATGGCAATATGATGAGAAAACGGGCCAATATTATTTGCATTTATTTGATGTAACACAGGCAGATCTTAACTGGGAAAACGATGAGGTTAGAGAGAAATTGATTGAAATGATTCGCTTCTGGGCAGAAAAGGGAATTGATGGTTTTCGCCTTGATGTGATCAATTTAATCTCAAAAGATCAGCATTTCCCAAATGATCATACCGGTGATGGCAGAAGGTTCTATACCGATGGTCCACGAGTCCATGAATATTTACATGAAATCAACCAGGCTGTTTTTGCGCCTTATAAAATGATGACGGTTGGGGAAATGTCTTCGACGACAATAGAAAATTGCATCCTTTATACAAAACCAGAACGAAAAGAATTGGATATGACCTTTCAATTTCATCATCTAAAGGTAGATTATTCGAATGGGGATAAATGGACAAAGGCACCATTTGAATTTATTGAATTAAAAAAAATCGTCTCCGATTGGCAGGTTGGTATGCATAGAGGCGCGGGATGGAATGCCCTTTTTTGGTGTAATCATGATCAGCCACGTGCAGTATCTCGATTTGGCGATGATAAAACATATCATAAGGAATCAGCAAAAATGCTTGCAACCACAATCCATATGATGCAGGGAACCCCGTATATTTACCAAGGTGAAGAAATCGGGATGACTAACCCCGAGTTTACTTCAATTACTCAATACCGTGATGTGGAATCTTTGAATACATATGAGATTCTAAAGCAAAAGGGAAAATCGGAGGAAGAAATTATCGCCATACTTCAGCAAAAATCACGTGACAATGCCAGAACACCTATGCAGTGGTCCAGTGTAGATAATGCTGGATTTACAACAGGTGTACCGTGGATTGAACCAGCCAGAAATTACAATGAAATTAACGCTGAAAAAGCAATGAATGACCCCAATTCGATCTTCAGTCATTATCAAAAGCTAATTGAGCTTCGTAAAACATATGACATCATAACGTATGGGGACTATCATCTGCTTCTAGCAAATGACCCTCAAATCTTTGCCTATACACGAGAATGGAAAAATGAAAAATTGATTGTGGTAAATAATTTTTATGCTAATGAAGTTTCGATAGAGCTTCCAGTAGAAGAAGTAGAAAACCCGCAAATCCTACTATCGAATTACGCTGATTCTTCAAAGAGGTTGGACAAGATAACGTTGAGACCTTATGAGTCAATCGTGTATTGGGACAGAGGGCAGGGTTAACAAAGGATATTTAGCAGAAAAGGTCGGCATATATCAAACGGTTCTAAGGTGTTTCGGAATTTTATTCGAAACGATAGCGAATATATTCGTAAGTAGCTGTAATGTTTATGCAATACCATTTATTCACCTAAGGTGTATTAATTTCGACCCCGACCACCGATATACCTAGGAATTTTTTAGTCCGTTTAGAAGAACTTTAAATGCTCACAAACGTTGATTTAACAAGGTTTGTGGGCGTTTTTTCTTATCCGAGAATACGATAGAAAACGATAAGAATTGAATTCTTCAAGGGGTTTTAAACACCTCTTCTTCTAAGACATACAAATTGCACTAATATTTTTATTATTATTCACGAAAAGAAATAATACACACATTAAAAGAAATAATTTTAGATTAGGAAAAAGATAATGTTTCTTAAAATACAATCTAGTTTTTAAACTATCGCTTTTTAAAACTATGAACCTACAACTTACAATTACAATAAAATAAGTGATAAAATAGAATATATTTACAAAAATAGAATTCGAACTGGGTGGGCTATAAATGAAAGATTTAATGCAAGAAATCATTGAGTTTAGAGATGAGAGGGGATGGGCCTCTTATCATAATGAAAAAGATTTAGCTATTTCCATATCTCTCGAAGCCAATGAACTATTAGAAAATTTTCAGTGGAAAAATAGTGAAGAAGCTGTTGCTGATTCTAAACAAAATATTAAAGAAGAAATGGCAGATGTATTTATATATCTTTTACAGCTAGCCGAAAAAATGAATGTAAATTTGGTAGAGGAAGCATTTAAGAAAATGGAAAAGAATGCTTTGAAATATCCAGCGGAAAGAAGTAAATAATAGGTCATCCTTAATATTTCAGCAATCGTGAGGTAGGAAAATACAAAATGAGTAAAGTGGATATTAAAACAATGCCTTTTGAGAAATCATCAATAGACAGTATTTATGGATATTATACTGATTATCCTGTAGTTTACTTCCTGAATAATGATACCACGGTCTATATTGGTGAAACTGTGGCAATAAGAAATCGTATGAGGGACCACTTAAATAATACTGAAAGAAAATCATTAAAGAAAATGTCCCTGATAATTCATGAAAAATTTAATAGATCGGCAACATATAATATCGAAACCAAGTTGATCAATTATTTTCTCGCAGATGAACGATACAAATTACAAAACAAGAGTCAAACCGTTAATAGTGTCATGCACAATTATTATGAAAAAAAATTCTTTAATGAGGAATTGTTTGAAGAAATATGGGACGAGCTTTTAAATAGAGATATTGTAGATAATTCTAGACATACGATTGAAAATAAAGATATATTCAAGCTTTCACCATTCAAGGAATTATCCATCGAACAGTTGGAACTTCAGCAAAAGATTATTGAGGTTTGTAAGCAACACATTAATGATGATGAGCCTTTTGTCTTCTTAATAAAAGGAGAAGCGGGAGTAGGAAAGAGTGTTGTTTTAAGTTCTGTTATTAACAAAATCCAAGAGCTATCAAAGGAAAAATCATCGCCTTTGTATAAAACCAATAATTATTTACTAGTAAATCATACAGAGATGTTAAAAACATACAAGAAAATAGCCGGTAATGTCAAAGCACTCACAAAAAAAAATTTTGAAAAACCAACTTCCTTTATTAATCAGAGAAAAAAACTGATGAAGAAGGCTGATATTGTATTAGTTGATGAAGCTCATTTATTACTAACAAAACCTGATCCCTATAATAATTTTGTTGAGGAAAACCAGTTACAAGAGATTATTAAGCATAGCAAGATTGTTATTGCAGTATATGATGATAAGCAAGTTTTAAAGATGAAGAGCTACTGGGATGAGGAAAGGCTTCATACTATTATAGGTAATTACAATACTGAGCCTACTTATAGGCTAACTAACCAATTCCGAATGCAAGCTAATAATGAAATGGTTAATTGGATTGATCAGTTTATTGAAAAGAAGTTTAATAAAATACCAAAAGACCCTAAATATGATTTTAGAATTTTTGAGTCAGCAGCTGCAATGTACGAAGTTATAAAAGAACAGAATAATAAATATGGGTTAGCTAGAATTGTATCTACATTTGATTACATACATAAGAAAGACAATAAAGAATATTACGTCGAAGAAGATGATTTCAAACTTCCTTGGAATGGAGATTATGGAAATGTTACATGGGCTGAGAATGCAGATACAGTAAGGGAAGTTGGATCTATTTATACAATACAAGGTTTCGATTTGAATTATGTTGGTGTAATTTTAGGTCCATCAATCTCGTATGATGAACGCACAGATGAGATGAAAATTATAACAGATAATTATAAGGACACGGAAGCGTTTAGAGGTAAAGATGAATTTCAAAATAGCGATAATGTAAAGGAAAAAATCATATTAAATTCTCTTAATGTTCTGATGAAGAGAGGAATACATGGGTTGTATATTTATGCTAGTGATCCAAAACTAAGGTCGAGATTATTGCAGCTTCAATAGAATATGAAAAATTTTTGTACATAAAATTGTAGCATTTTGATCTATTAATAGGCAGTGGGGGAATCTCCTACTGCTTTTTTATATAAGATAAGAAATTCTCCCTCCTATTTTATGTATATTATTGTCTATTAATAGGAATAAGTGTCGGAATAACTGGTAAAATAGTGTAAAAATAAAATGTGAAATTAGCAATTATTTGTAGATGGTTAAATATACGTCTTTTCTTATTTAAAAGGAGAGTGTTATAGATTGACGGTTTTTGGTTCTGAAAATGTAATTATAAATAATATATCCGAAGCAAAACTTTCTACATATTTTGTTGGTTTTGATCTTGACGACAACAATGACAGTGTATATAGATTAAACGAATTGGTTGATATACTTATCGATGTTATCCCCGAATTTGCTTTTGGTTTCCACGAGGGAACTAGTACACCAAATACAAGTATGGTAACTAAAATAGGAGAAGCTGCTAAAGCGATATATAAAATAAAAGGGTTTGTAGATACAGGAGACATTTATCTAAATGGCGGTTGTATAGATGATGATATAGAGGATAAATATTTAAAACGTGGTGAGTTTGGAGAGTTAACAATTCCTTTTCTTTCCAAAATCTATTTGAAAGATTCATTAGGGCATACAGTTCATGGTTTTGACGCTGTGCATATTGAACCTAATTTAATAAACAATTTGAACGTAATCTCCAAGGTAAGGAACTCGAAAAAGAAGGTAAATTCGAAGAAGCTAAGGAACTTTATCTTCAAAACTTAGAGGAAGAGTTTGAAGGCAACCACCCATATGATAGACTTACAATCATTTACAGAAAGGAAAAAGATTTTAAGAGAGAGATTGAAGTTCTTGAAAAAGCAATAGATGTCTTCAGTAATAAAGTATATAGAGGACGTACTAATCGGGCTGCTAAATGAAAGACTGGAGAAAGCGAAGAAGTTATACGAAAAAGCACAAAAGTGTATAAAGATAATATTTATATAAAACTAGCTATAATATAGTTAGCCTAAAGAATTGTAATGTCATAAAATATTGGTATAATTTGTATATAATATAGGGGTAAGGAGAATAAGATGGCATTTAAGATTGATAATTTTACTGAGCAAATAATTAACCAAATATATGACGAAATTTTTTATAATATTAATCAAAACTATATTGATGTATTTCTCTGTGGAGGAGTAAGCAACTCAGATAAAAAATCAATTAGGGACCAGGTAAGAGACGAGATGAAAAAGTATTCAAATATAAGAATACTGTATCCCGAAGACATGTTTATTGAGATGTTAAACAAAGATAAAAATTATGACCTGTTAAGTCTGGAGAGATTCCTAGCTGATAATAGTGATATTATTTGTATCGTTTGTGAAAGTGCTGGTTCATTAGTTGAACTAGGAGCATTTACAAACAATGATAAAACAGTAAATAAAGTTGTGGCAGTTATTGACGAAAAAAGAAAAAGGGATAAAAGCTTTATTATGTTAGGACCTATTAAAATACTACAAAAAATAAATAAAAATAACGTAGTATTTTATAACGAATCTGATATTGGAAAACTTGAAAACGATTTAAATGAGATATTTAATTTAAATCAAAGTAAAAGAAAAAAAATTATTGATAACAGATCATCTAATAATAAAGCATTGAATACGATAATTGGAATGTATTATTTTATCCCATTATTGCTATACTTCTTTAAGAAAATAGATTCTAAAAATGTTGTTACAATAATAAAATTTCTGTTGGCAAGGAATGATCATGGAATAGACGATTTTAATGCTACATATAAAGCATCTCTGAGATTATTATATAAAGATAAATTCTTAATTAGACATATGGCACAGGGAGAAATTAATTATTCTTTATCAGAAAAGGGATATAAATACATAAATGATTTACTGAAAAATGTAAAGTTAGCGAATAAAACTAAGTTGTACGATAAGATTAGGTTTGATATAATCAAAGAAGTTTATTATTAGTTCGCTTCCCTTAGATTTTATTGCAAGTTTTATAGAGGGTGCACTACTCAAACTCTATAAGACACGGTAATGGGAGACGGTTCGTCATCCTATGGTTAAATGACATTCATTATTCTTGATATTATGTGTTAAATCTCACGATAAGTGAAATTCACCCCATAATTTCAATAAATTACTTTTGGTAAGGGGAGCGATACTAATATGAAAAGGGATTTTACAAATACATTTATTTTAAACTCGTTAGAGCTACCCGTGATTGATAGTTTAGATACTTTATCAAATCAAGTTGGTATTAGCAAAAGAATGTTATATTTATTATCTCAACAAACGAATAAATATTATAAGCAATTTCAGATACCTAAAAAAAACAATACATTTAGGGAAATTAGTAGTCCTTCGTACTCTTTAAAGTTAGTTCAAAGATGGATTTTAGAAGAGGTATTCTATAAAATTAATGTTACTGATGAAGCCCTTGCTTTTAAGAAAGGTGTTAACGGTATAAAACAAAATGCTACCTACCATCTTTATAGCTTATACATACTTGGTATAGACATTAAAGATTTCTTTCCATCTATTTCAAGAGAAAAGGTATTTTATCTATTCAAAAACTTAGGGTATAATAATTTTATATCAAACGTTCTATCAAATCTTTGTACGCTTGATAATTCACTACCACAAGGTGCTGTCACCTCACCATATATATCTAATATAATATGTTACAACTTGGACCGAAGAATTAAGGGATTGTGTGAAAAAAGAGACATTGTATACTCAAGATACGCTGATGATTTAACCTTTTCATGCGATAATAAGGATACACTAAAGAAAATGTATAAAGTTTTAGAGGGGATAATTGTAGATGAGGGTTTCGAGGTAAATCGATCAAAAACTAGGTTTCTGTCACCCATATCCCATAAGAAATTAACAGGAATAACTATTGATCATCAAAAAACGAAAGCTGACAAGGAATTAAAGAAAAAAGTTAGGGCAATGATACATAAGTCAATTGTTACAGGTGATTATTCTAATAACAATATAATTTTAGGTTATGTTTCATTTATTAATTCTATTGAAAATGGCTATAAAAAGAAAGTAATTAATTATATAAATATCCTAATTATGAAAGATTACAAGCACTACCCCGACTTAGTAGATGCCTATAATAAAAATAAATTGTTCCAAGAGCTAAATAATATGGTACAAATTGATTTCCATACTAGTTTTGCTTTTGATATAAAAACATATTATAGACAATATTTTAAACATGGTTTTGATCTAGATGAAATGGAATATTATGAGTATCTAAACATGTTAGAAAGCAGGAGAGTGTATCTAGAAAAGTATCATTTAAAAGATACAGAACTTGAAAAAGAGTTGGGTACTCTCCAATCAGCGGCTGATATAGAGGAAGATACCGATTTATTTTAGTAATTAAACGCAACCTATTTTGGATGCGTTTTTTTGATTAGCCATCTTATTGATTGGGAAAAGGTTGAAATGTTTCATTTAGATGAATATATACATTTGCCTGAGAATCACCCTGCAAGCTTTCGAAATTAATTAAAGGAACGCTTTACTAGTAAACTTCCATTAAAAAAGGCTCACTTTATAGATTGCGAAGGCAATGTTGACGAGATGATCAAACAATTTAAATGAAGAAATTAGTAAAGAATCCATTGATTTAGGCATTATCGGTATTGGGGAAAACTGCCAAATTGCTTTTAATGATACGCCAGCAGACTTTCAAACAATAGAGCCATTTATTATCGTTAACCTCGATCAGGCTTGTAAAGAACAACAAGTAGGCGAAAGCTGGTTTTCATCGATTGATGTAGTACCTCCACAAGCTATTACGATGTCTGTTAACCAAATCTTACAATGCCGATTTATTGTATCTCCGGTTCCATTCTTAGTAAAAGCACAAGCCATTAAGAATGTATTAGAAAGTGAAAAATTCACCAATGAAATACCAGCAACTATCTAAGAAGTCATCATAATTTTACCCTTTATTTGGGGATTAGGATTCGGCTTCGTTAATTAAAGAAAAGGTATTGTGATTTTGGTGTAATGTTACAATTACCGTGACGGGAGACTGATCCTAATATTCTAAGTTTTTGCCGTGTCAAAAGTGTAGGAGTCGAAGGTAACGGTGTCTGTGAAAGATGATGTAAGTGGAGATATATTTAGCGCTGTTGTTTATGTAGATGATTTAAATGATGAGTAATGACGAAATTATATAGTATAAGGGGGCTTAGCGGATATTGTCTAACATTATTAATATATTTTTAGACAGTATTTTTATTTTGAGCTTTAATAGATTTATTCCGTAATGTTGGACAGTCTACACGTTTTGTTTAATTATTGAAATTCATTCCACATAGAATAAAGCACCTTGACGAAGGTAAAATCATCTTTTCTTTTATTCTATTAAATTTCTTAAACTCCACTTTATACGCTTTAGTTAGTATCTTTTTAACAAAATTAGTAGATCATTATCCATTATTTAGAAGTAAATCCTCCATCCACAACAAATTCACTTCCTGTAGCATAACTAGACTCATCAGATGTTAAGAACAATACCATATAGGAAGATCTCTAGGCTCTGCTGCATACGGTGGAATTGGGAAATTGTCCTCTAGTGTCTTTCTTAAATCAGGCTCTCTTTTCAATGTAGTTTCTTCTAACTGGGTTTTTATTAGACTTGGATGGACAGGATCACCGCGCCTGACCACAAGTTTGATATAGCTTAAATCATTACCGGATCTGGGGTCAGGCCCCTTTTTTTCAAAAAAGAACCACATCCATTGAAATACAAAATTAATATTGCGAATCACTCTGTAAATACTAACCAATATGCTATAGTAAATAAGCCTTTATACAAATATAACGGCATTCATATAAGAAAAGAGACGTGATTAGCCTTGACTGACTTCTTACAACTTGGTATTCGAAAAGAAATTAACTATACATTAAAGTCATTAGGAATAGAAGCTCCAACTCCCATCCAAGAAAGGACGATTCCATCCGTACTGGAGGGGAAGGATGTTATTGCAAAAGCACAAACGGGAACAGGAAAGACGTTGGCTTTTGTTCTTCCCATTATTGAAAAGATAGATGTGCACAATTCGGATGTTCAAGCGCTTATTTTAACTCCTACAAGAGAATTGGCTCAGCAAATATCAAAAGAAATTAAGAGAATCATGGAGAATGTAGAAGGCATCAATGTGTTAGCTGTGTACGGTGGTCAAGATGTGGAGCATCAATTGAAAAAGTTGAAAGGTGCACAGCATATTGTCGTGGCAACTCCTGGTCGCTTATTAGATCATATTCGCCGTGGAACGATTGATCTTTCAACTGTTCAAATGTTTGTATTAGATGAAGCGGACCAAATGTTACTGATGGGTTTTCTCCCAGAGGTAGATGAGATTATACAAGAATCACTTTCTTCCCCACAAACAATGCTATTCTCTGCGACAATGCCAAATGAAATTACAACTCTTGTCAAAAAATATTTGGTGGAACCAGAATTCATTGAAGTGAAAGCAAAAAAAGTAACGGTGGAAGAAGTTAAACAAGTTGTGATTGAAACAACTGATCGCAGAAAACAAGCAACATTATTCCACTTAATCGATGAACATCGGCCATTCTTAGCGATTATATTTTGTCGTACAAAAATTCGTGCCAGCAAACTTCATGAAGCGCTAATTGCCAACGGGTACAATTCAGACGAATTGCACGGTGATTTATCGCAGTCTAAACGGGAAAAAGCGATGAAACGTTTTCGTGATGCGAAAATTCAGTTTTTAGTTGCAACAGACGTTGCTGCAAGGGGACTTGATGTAGAAGGGGTGACACATGTCTACAACTATGATATTCCACATGATGTGGAAAGCTATGTTCACCGGATTGGACGAACTGGCCGTGCAGGTGGTGCTGGAGTTGCCATTACGTTAGTGGCTCCTAAGGACTTAGAGTTCCTACGAATGATTGAAAAAGGGATTCATCAAAAACTGGAAATACAAGTGATTAAAGGAGTCAGTATCCCTGATCGTGAGGATTATGAGAGAGTAGGCAGCAAGCAACAATCTGGTAAACGCTCGGAAGGTCGTAAAAAAACTGCAACACCTTCTTCTAGTAGAAAAACGAATAATAGCCGACCGAAAGGCAATACAGGCACTACGACAAGAGGTAGAAAACGTTCGCGCTAAAGAGTTGATAATAATAGGAGGAGATACCTATGTTATATAAACAAATGCAACAATACATTTCATCACAAATGATTGAAGAGAAAAAGCTGGAGATATATACAGAGGAAAAAGAGTATATAGAGAAGCATGATTTAATCTCAAACGACGTTACACTAATAGAAAAAGATCCTACTACACGTTTCCAAGAAGCGTATATTGAAAGATGTGACAAAGAAACAGAAGAAACTCTTTCTAAAGAATCATTCGCTTTTTTACAACAACCGTTGGACTACCTGCAAAAACATAAAAATGAATTTATCTACTTAGAATCTAACTGGTTGGAAGTTATCGGCGTCGATGCAATTTCTTTGGAAGTGAATGATGTATTTGGAACATACGACGTCATGGTAGGATTGAAGCAGCAGAAAAAGTTTGAGATATCTATTAAAGAAAACTTACGTAAAGATTTACAAGGAGATGATGCAAGATTTGAATTGATGTTTAATCAAAACGATGGCTTATGGGACTTGAATTTCGCCTTGAATTATGTGAATGGGTTCCAAGAGGAGATGTCATTAGAGGAAGCTTTTCGGTTAATTTATCGATTTTTATTTAAACTTGGAGAGAGAATAGAAGAAAGAAACAAGGACGTGAATTAACTGTTAAACCTATTTCTTTTCTACATATGATAGCATTTAGTTCTATACAAAAAGAGGTAACCTCCCCCTATTTTTCTGGAATGTAAACATGAAATTTAGGGAGTAGGTAGTCGATATAAATTCCTTTATTTTACAATCAATTTTAGTTAAGAAAAGAGTCTACAAAAATTAAAATTAGCTAAAGATATGGTTGAGAATATTTTGGGAGGAATGCTGTATGGCGAATGCGAGAGAGAACTGGGAACTTATCGAACTATCCCGTAAACTTGAACAAGAAGCAATTGCTGCTAGAAATGGTGCGGATATTGAAGCTGTTCAAGAGGTAAAACAACAATTACATGAACTACAGGAGCGGATTTTACAGGCCCAGGGAAAAGAAATGAAAGGAAACGGTAATTCTAGTGAGCCTTTATTTGACGCTCATTTGCGTGTAGAAGATTCTGTAGGGCATTTGGAGAGATCACTTATAAACCTTCAAGCTATGCAGGATGATGTACAACCATAATCAAAAAAATTGGAATTATAATCACATAACAAATCCTTCGGGAATCTAGTGCCAGTCTTCTTCTACTATAAAGATTTAAAGTAGTGGAGGACTGGCACTTTACATGTTCCAAGCACAGACACAATTCCAGTACACTTCAGAATTATTTTAGTGCATTTTTTTATTAGGGAAGTGACAGGAGATGAACTTACACTAAATTATAAAGTTAAAGTGTGAAAATAAGCTGGTCAGTGGATATCTACAATTTTAATAGTAGTACCTGTTAAACTAATCATTGTGCTTCTTCAATAAGTGAAGATGTTATTTCCACTTCCCGAAAAATTATCCACTGGTAACAGGGGATCTTTTTGGCTTTTAAACGCATATTAAAATTTACGTTGGATAATTTTGTCATATAGTGTATGATAAAAAAAATGGGTTACATTTCCACCTTTAGTAATGGAAGTTTAACATACGATTAGAAATGGGCGGGACTCAGTTGATTCTTTTAGACTATATTATTAATCTCTCAATTTTTTCACTATTGGTCAGTACTCCTTTAGTCATCCGTTCGTTAATTAATCACTATCCACTTAAGAAGTTTCGTATTTGGGTTGGAATATATGCGGGAATTGTATCCACAATCCTTGTTGCATTATCCTTCCAGCAAGAAGGCTACTCTTATGACATTCGGTACTCTGCAATCATTCTTGTTTTTGCTTATCTTGGACCTTTGGCGGGCATAATTACTGGAGGATTCGCGTTAATTGCCAGACTATCGGTCAGTGTTCATTGGCTTCCTGCTATTGTGGGGTGGCTCATTATCATGATTGTTTTCTCATTATTGCAATTATTTATATTCCGTTTCACACCTGTAAAAAGATGCATCATTCTATTTGGAGCATACGTAGTAATCTATGTTACTACTGTTCCAATTATTTTTAATGTATTTCCGGATCGCCCGATCTTTCATCTTCAATATATAGTATTTGTGATGATTGGAGTGATTATTGGGGGGTTATTGATTGAGTCAAATGAGAATCTGTATAGAATCATTACTGAAAAGATAAGTATGAAGAAGGCTTTGGAAAAAAGTGAATATAAATACCGACTAATAGCTGAGAACACATCTGACCTCATATTGGTTGTCGGTAAAGAGCATAACGTTAGTTACTATTCTCCTTCCCATGTGCACGTTTTAGGTTACCAAAACTCTGAATTGGAAAATATGGAACTTTTTAAATTAGTTCATCCCGATGATGTTGATATATTTAGAAATACGATTAAGATATTGTTTGAAAATACAGATCCTCAGACGATAGAGTTCCGTTTAAAGCATAAACTAGGGTTTTGGATTGAATTTGAATCTCGCTGTATGCCTGTTTTGGGAGAGAAATCACTCATAGAACATATTGTTATTATCAGCCGAGATATCTCTGAACGCAAAAAAGCGGAAGAGCAGCTATTACAATCTGAAAAATTATCAATCGTAGGAGAATTAGCTGCGGGTATAGCGCATGAAATCCGAAATCCACTTACAACCATAAAAGGTTTTGTTCAAATTTATAAAAGCAATGAGGCTATTGAATATACGGACTTGCTCCTAAGCGAATTGGGACGTATTGAAAGAATTACTAGCGAACTTCTTTCCTTGGGAAAACCTCAAGTCATCCAAATGAACCGTACGAATTTAAAAGACTTGATTGAGAACACGCTCGAGCTACTTTTGCCTCAAGCTAATATGAACAATATTCAATTTAAATTGAGTTATGAAGGATCATCTTTTTTTATTACATGTGAGCAAAATCAAATAAAGCAGGTCTTTATTAATATATTAAAGAACGCCATGGAGGCTATGCGTGAAGGTGGAGAGATTCATTTGAACCTGCGAAAAGGTGCAGAAGGTAAGTGTATAATTTCTGTTCGGGATGAGGGTTGTGGAATTCCGGAAGATATACTCCCACGTTTAGGTGAGCCTTTTTATACTCTGAAAGAAAAAGGAACAGGACTGGGCCTAATGATTTGTCATAAAATTATTAAACAACATCATGGCACCATAACTTATCATAGTAAAGTGAAGGAAGGAACCTTGGTCGAGATTGTAATGCCGTTGGTGAGTTGAGGGGGAAACAAAATCCCGGAGGAATACTTTGCGTAGTGAGCCTACCGGGTCCCCAAAAGATCTTATCATGATAGCTTTTGGATACACAGGGTTCCATTTTGGCCAACGTGGATATATTTATAAATGCTGAACACAGTGCTATTTTTTAAATCAAAATAATGTATAGGTGAGAGTCACTCAGATGTTTTCACTGCTGGGTTAATTCGCAACATTGAAATAAGATGATTCTTTATTTCTCATTTTGCTGAAGTCTTAGTGGCGGGTTATCACTAGTTTTTCGTTTACAAATGTCTTGAGGAGCATGTCCTAAAAATAATGATGCAATCAGTAATCCCTCTGCTGCCAGGCTATATATCTTCATACATCATTCTCCAGCACCAACATGATCCTCATTTTTCGTAATTCCTCTTGCATGACATTATCTTGTGCAGTTTTTTTTCAATCAGAATAGGTACGGGCTTATCTCTTCAAAACTAGGAATTATGCGATCAATTGTTGCTAGTTTTCTCGTTAATTGAGCGATTTTTTGGTGAGTTGGGTGATTCTTTAACATGGATGTGTAGATTTTTTACCAGTACAATCATAGTCCTCATTCTCAAATGCTTGATTCCAGACATCGATTTTTTTCTGGTTCACCACAAACTGTCACAATACAAAGCAATTAAAGCTAGAAGAGTAAAAGTTTCACGCTTCATCATCTAAATCAAAATCCTCCTCACGCCTTCATTTTTCACCGGTTGTTGGTTTAAATACCATTCAAACTTATTTCAAATAATGTCTCAGAGAGTAAATATTTTTTCATATGGTCATCCTGCAGCCATTCCGCTGATTTAATGTCGATTACTTTTTGAAAGTCAGGTATACGAAATCCTTCCTGCCTCCTGGCACGAATATGGCCTTGTGTTTTCTTTGTCGTTGGTTTGTACAAGCTTATGGTTTTTTCAATTAGGTAGTCGATGATGCTATCAAAAGAGATATTTATATCTATTTCAGTCTCTGTAGTAGTCATTGGTATTGCTTTCCTCTTGGAGGATTTGAAGGTAATATGGAAGGGAACTCTCTATTAAGAACGTCTTAGGAAAATGAATAAGTATTATCAAGGAGGATTTTTTCATGGCAGACCTTAAATATGAAATTACCGAGCACATAGCTGTCCTTTCGGAATCACCAAAAGGATGGACAAAAGAGCTTAACCTTATTAGTTGGAATGGTCGTGAACCGAAGTATGACATAAGAGATTGGGCTCCAAATCACGAGAAAATGGGTAAGGGAGTTACATTAACAATAGAAGAGTTGGATAAGCTGAGGAAAATATTGGGTGATTTAGTTTAAACTAAGAGCATCGAAAAGGTGAGACAGGTTACCTCCTGTCTTTTTTGTATTCAATTTAAGAGAGGAAAAGGATGATCAACATGGCTTAATTTCATAATATTAAATTCCTGCTTGAAGCAGAAGGGGTATCTCAAGAACAATTTGCCCGATAATTGAACGATCATCAGTATCTTTATGTAAAAACGAGTTAAATTAAGAAACGATTAAACAATCACAAACTGTGGATACATCAATGTTTGTGTTTTTTTGTTTTTGGGAAAACAGCTGAAAAAGGTAGCTCAGCTCACCAATTCATAAATCTAGTGTTGAATGCCAAAAGTAAATAGATCAAAAGGGTAATAATAACTAGTTAACCGCATTTACGGTAATGTTAAAAAGGATAGTAGCAATACTACCATCTAAAAATTTCACGGATTCATATTTTATTGTCATTTTTTGAGCTTAAAGATGACAATACTATTTGAGTTGAAAAAAGTTCTGTTTTCAGTGGTTTCAACATTCCCTTGGACCCAATTTTCATCAATCCCAAATCCGTTTATCCTAATCATTTAAATCTTTGTCCGAATCTCCCACAATTCCGGGAAGAAATAATGATCAAGAACTTTCTTTAAATAACCAACACCCGATGAGCCTCCGGTTCCTGTCTTATGTCCGATAATTCTTTCAACCGTTTTCATATGACGGAAGCGCCATTGTTGGAACCAATCTTCGATATCAACTAGTTTTTCCGCTAGTTGGTACAAATCCCAGTACTTGTCGACATTTCGATAGATTGCTAGCCAGGCCTGTTCGACAGTGGCATCCTTTTTATATGTTTTTGAAAAATCGCGATGCAGAACTGCTGGGTTAATTGGAAATCCTGCACGGGACAATGCCTGAATCGTAACATCGTAAAGCCCTGGACTATGGTATGCTTTATCCAAAATCTCAAAAAGCTCCGAATCCTTTTGATAGATTTTTAGAATATAAGGCGTTTTATAGCCAAGGACAAATTCAACCAACCGATATTGATAGGATTGAAAGCCGGATGCATTTCCCAATTTGTCGCGGAATTCCATGTACTCTGTAGGTGTTAATGTTGATAATACATCCCATGCCTGGATAATTTGAGTTTGAATTTTTGAAACACGGGCTAGCATTTTAAATGAAGTTTGTAATTCATTCCGCTCAATCGCCCCTATGGCAGCTTGGATTTCATGAATAATCAGCTTTAACCATAATTCGCTTACATGATGAATGATAATAAATAACATTTCATCATGATGGTCGGATAATCGCTTTTGACTGGATAATAATGTATCAAGCTGTAAATAATCACCGTACGTCATTTTTTCTTTAAAATTGGTATGGATGTTTTTTTCCGTTTTGAATGTATCATTCGGATCATGTTCACGCATTTTTAAATCTCTCCTTCCGAAATTGGCCGTAAAACAGCACGCACCGGACTCCCATCAGCCCCTGTAATTGAGAGCGGCAAGGCAATTAGCTCATAGTAGCCTTCCTTGACATGATCAAGCATAAGATTTTCCAAAATATGAATTTCATGTTCGTAAAGTGCGTGATGGGTGTCTAACGTTTTACTGTCAGGCGGATCAACAGAAGGCATGTCAACACCGAGTAAAGTTACATTCTTTTCCTTCAAAAATGGAGCAATATCAGGATCCAGAAAGGGCATTTTTTCTGGAAAATATTTCGGATTATTTGGGAGTGCTGTCCGCAATAAAATTCGAGTAACATTGTCCCAGTTGAATTTCTGTAATACCGATGCAGTTATTTTGTCAGTATGGCTTACGTCCGCAACAAACGCTTTGCCAATATAGTGATCCAAATCGAGTTGATCCACTGTTCTTCCCCTTGAGTCATAGTGAAATGGTGCATCAATATGTGTTCCTGTATGCAAACTGGTTGTCATTTGTCCGATATTAACGGATCCGGTTTGCTTCTTTGTGTACGTAAGCGAAAAATAAAAAGGTGTGTCTCCCGGCCAATGCGCCATATCGTTTGTCAGCGGTTGGGAAATATCAATCCATTTGGTCATTAGGCAATTACACCTCGCTTGTTTTCGTACTTTTTATAACGTCCTTCTGCCATGATTGTTTTCAATATTTGCACGACTTGCCAAACTTCTGAAAATGTATTATATAATGCTACCGGCGCCAAACGAATTCCGTTTGGGTTGCGAAAATCCGGCACAACTCCTTCAGCTTTTAAAGCTTTGCAAATACGGGCTGCCTCGGGGTGTTTCAGAAAAATATGTGCGCCTCGTGACAGGTCGTTCCTTGGGTTTGCAATTGTAAAGCCGTACTCCACCAGTTCAGCGTCGATCAATTTCATCAGGTAATCTGTTAAACGGAGTGATTTTTCACGAATTTTATCGATGCCTACTTCCTCAAACATTTCCAATGAACCCAATAATGGAGCGGCACTTAATAAATGCGGCGTGCCGATTTGATAGGCACCGGCACTTTCAGCTGGTATCAGCGTATGCTCCATATCAAATTGTTTATCTTTTGCCGAGCTGAACCAGCCAGCAAGTCCAGGTTCATGGCCAAAATGTTTTTCATTCACATAAAGACCACCAACACTTCCAGGTCCTCCATTTAAATGTTTGTACGTGCACCAGAAAGCAAAGTCAACACCCCATTCTGACAATTGGTGCGGAATAGCTCCTATAGAGTGGCATAGATCAAAGCCAATAATAATATTTCGTTTTCGGGCCTCTTCTGTCAATGTCTTCATATCTAGAATTTGGCCGCTGCGATAAAGAACCCCGGGTAAAACAATCAAGGCAATTTCATCGGTCATGCAAGCGATAATATCTTCTGTTTCCAATGTGTCTCCATTTTTGCTTTTCACTTGAACTAGATGTTTGTCGGGGTCAAGGCCTCTCAAGTTTAGCTGGCTTTTTAATGCATATATGTCGGAAGGAAAGTTTAATTCATCGGCAAGTATTTTTGTTTTATTTCCCTCCGGCTTATAAAAACTAGCAACGAGTTGATGGAGATTTGTTGTAGTTGAGCCTGTTATAACGACTTCCTTTGGCTTTGCACCTATTAGTTTGGACGACATCTCACCAAGCTTTTCGGATAAATAAAACCATGGATGTTCTCCCTCAGTCCAACCATCGATGGCATATTCCTTCCACATTTCTAATATTTTCCCTGTTGCAAGTTCAGCACGTTTTGATAAAAGCCCCAATGAATTTCCGTCAAAATAAATTTTTTTCTCCGAAACGTAAAATTCATTGCGGTATTCTATTAGCACATCGCTTTGATCCATTTCTTGTGCATAGGAAAACTGCGTTTGCATGTAATTGGCACCCCTTAATTAATTTACAATATTACATCTATATGAATTCTTCCGAAAACTCAGTATTCCTCTTCGTCTAGTTGTTTGATTGTGGTCCGGAATTCTGTATATTCTGCAGGAGTTCCGAGGTCTCCTTAAAAATTTGGTTAAAATATTGGCAGGTGGCGATTTCAACAAACTCTGTTACATATCCTTTTGGGAATTCAGGTGAGTTATTCCAGTTTATAGTTAATGTAACATAAGGGTATTATTTCTTTAAATAACAAACACTATTTTCATCAATAATTATGAGTTGGAGTGGAATGATGATACTCAGATTTGGTTATGTCTCAACGGCACTTTCTTTGTGGGAAGCTTCTCCATCTAGAACGTTAACGTTTACGAACTGGAAGAAGCTAGATAAAGATAGTAGAACAAAGAAGCTACACCACCTTACAGAGCAAAATTTAAAAAATACGATGAGAATCCTACATTATAATATCGCACATGGCATTGAAATCTATCGAATGTCATCTTCTTTGGTACCACTTGCAACTCATCCGGAAGTCATGTGGGATTTTGTAACTCCTTTTGAAGATCTTTTTAAAGAAATTGGAGCATTGGTACGAAGATATCATTTGCGAGTAAGCTTTCATCCTAATCAATTTACATTGTTTACAAGTCCAGATGATCATGTTACGAGCAATGCAATTATTGATATGACCTATCATTACGAAATGTTAAAAGCAATGAATTTACACAAAGAATCAACCATCAATATCCATGTTGGTGGGATGTATGGCAATAAGGCAGAGGCTATAAATAGATTTAATAGAAACTTTGTTAAGCTTGATCAAGATATACGAATGCAAACGACGCTTGAAAATGATGACAAGACTTATACAGCAGAAGAAACTCTACAAATCTGTGAAGAGCATGGTGTACCCTTTGTTTTTGACTATCATCATCATATTGCAAATTTTGAAAATGTGGAATTTGAGAAATTACTACCTAGAATCTATGCAACATGGGGCCGTACAGGAAGAGCACCTAAATTTCACTTATCCTCTCCTAAGTCAGAACAAATGATTCGAGCACATGCGGAATATGTTGATCTGGAGTTTGCGATGCCTTTTATAAAAGCATTAAAAACATACGGAAAATCAGCTGATATTATGATAGAAGCAAAAGCAAAAGATAAAGCTGCATTAAAGCTAGTTGAAGAAATAAGTAAATTACGTGGTTTCAAACGAGTAGATGGAGGGGCGATAAAGATTTAACGTATAATAGGGTAGCCTATGTTTTTTATGATAATATATAATTTGATATTAATTATGATGGAATTAACAATGTGGGGTAGTATATTATGATTACAATTTTAGATATCGCTAAGATGGCAAATGTTTCTCGGACTACTGTATCCCGCGTATTAAATAATAATGGCTACGTAAGTGAAGAGGCTAGGGAGCGTGTCATGAAGGTAATAAAAGAAACAGGATATGTTCCCAGCCAGCAAGCGAAGTCACTTCGAACAAAGGAAACAAAAGTTGTAGGCGTTATTTTACCAAGAATTAGTACTGACACTTCAAGTAAAGTCGTAAGTGGCATTGATGAGGTATTAAGTGAACATGGGTATCAAATTTTATTAGCCATCACCAATTTGCAAATTGAAAAAGAAATTGAGTACTTAAAATTATTAGCCAATCGACAGGTAGATGGAATCATTTTAGTTGCAACGAATGTTCAGCAAGAACTAATAAAGGAAATAGAAAAATTAAAACTTCCTTTCGTTGTAATCGGACAAAATATGCCCGGAATATCTTCTGTCTATTATGATGATTATCATGCTGCAAAATATCTAACGCAATTGCTTCTCAACAAAGGGAAGGAGAAAATTGCTTATATTGGCGTACATGAAACTGACCAGGCGGTAGGTGTCTCAAGAAAAGAAGGATATATCGATGCTTTAAAGGAAAATCATATTCCTTTAAGTGAAAACTGGATAGAAATCGGTAATTTTAATCTGGAGTCAGGGTATGAGTGTATGAAAAACTTAATTGAAAATAATGAAGACTTACCAGACGCTGTTTTTGCTGCGACAGATCGTATTGGGATCGGTGCCATGAGTTACTTACAAGAAGAAAACATTAGAATTCCAGAAGAGGTAAGTATTGTTAGTATCGGTACGTCGGAGTTATCAAAATATATATCGCCAAAACTGACAACGATTGATTACGAAAACGAAAAAGCTGGAAAGGCAGGGGCTGAGATATTATATGAAAAAATGAAGATGGGAGGATTTGGAGAGAATAAAATAGTATTAAATTATAGAATAATAGAGGGAGATACTTTATAATTAACATAAATTATATTTTATTTTCTTCACAGTGTGGAATCGATTCCCTATATGAATAATTTAAGTATTTTACATCACCTTTACTCATTAAACCTTTTATGGAATCGATTCCATACTAAGTAGAAGAATGATGCCTATGAAATATTAAAGTGGGTAAAGTGTAGTAAACAATAAAATAAGGAGTGAGAATACATGGCAGAGAATAATCAAATTGCAAAAGACCTCATTGAAGCAATCGGCGGAGAAGACAATATTATTTCAGCTGCCCATTGTGCTACTAGATTACGAATCATGGTCAAAGATAAGGAAAAGATTGACCAAGAACGTGTAGAAAGTATTGATAAAGTAAAGGGTGCTTTCTTCAATTCCGGGCAGTACCAAGTTATTTTCGGAACTGGTACTGTTAATAGGATGTATGAAGAAGTGGTCAAGCTAGGAATTAGTGGTTTGACGAAATCTGATCAAGCTCAAGAAGCAGTTAAAGCTGGTAGCAGTTTTCAACGCGCTATTCGAACATTTGGAGATGTATTTGTTCCTATTATTCCTGCACTTGTTGCAACCGGTTTATTTATGGGGTTGCGTGGTCTGGTCATGCAGGAACAAATTTTAGCTTTGTTTGGATTAACACCAAATGATATTTCGCAGAATTTTATTCTATTTACTGAAGTTCTTACAGACACTGCATTTATATTTTTACCAGCATTAGTAGCATGGTCTACTTTTCGAGTATTCGGTGGTAGTCCTACGATCGGATTAGTACTAGGATTAATGCTCGTTAGTCCTGCACTGCCAAATGCATATGCAGTAGCTGCAGGTGATGCTGATCCAATTAAATTCTTAGGATTTATTCCAGTAGTAGGGTATCAAGGCTCTGTATTGCCGGCATTTATAACAGGAATCGTCGGTGCCAAACTTGAGCGCTGGATCCGGAAAAGAGTCCCAGAGGTGTTGGACTTAATTGTAACTCCATTCTTATCTTTATTAATAATGATTACTCTAGCATTATTTGTAATTGGACCTATTTTCCATTCCGCAGAAAATATTATTCTCTCAATATTTAAAGCAATATTAGAATGGCCATTAGGAATTAGCGGACTTATTATCGGTGGTTTGAACCAGCTTATCGTTGTAACTGGAGTGCATCATATCTTTAATATGTTAGAAATCCAGCTATTAGAAGCGTATGGTAATAACCCATATAATGCAATCGTTACTTGTTCAGTTGCTGCTCAAGGTGGTGCTGCACTAGCAGTTGGATTAAAAACGAAGTCTGCGAAGTTAAAAGCTCTAGCTCTGCCTTCATCTCTTTCAGCGTTTTTAGGAATAACCGAACCGGCAGTTTTTGGAGTTAACCTTCGTTATTTTAAACCTTTTATTTTTGGATTAATCGGAGGGGGAGTAGGCGGTTTCTTATCTGCCATATTCGGTCTTAAGGCAACAGGAATGGCAATTACAGTTATCCCTGGTACGTTACTCTATTTAAATGGACAAATCTTGTTATACCTGCTCGTTAATATTGTTGCGATTGTTACGGCGTTTATTTTAACATGGCTTTTTGGATTCTCCGATAAAATGGTAAAGGATTTGAATAAAAACTAATTAATAAAACTAAATGAGCGGTGAAGAGTAAACCTTACTCTATACCGCTTTTCTGCTATAAAACTTATAGCTTAATATTTTTTAAAAGGAGTTCATTATGGAGAAGGAAATACAGCTAAGAAATGATATTTTTCAAAGGATAAAGCAATTCCAGCCTAAAAGTCCAGATAATTATCGACTTGCTTTTCATTTGACTCCGCCGGTTGGTTTAATGAACGATCCAAATGGGTTAGTGTATTATAAAGGAAAATATCATGTATTTTACCAATGGAACCCGTTTGATACGAAACATACATTTAAATGCTGGGGGCACTATTCTTCAAATGATCTAATTGAATGGGAGGAACACCCACCTGCACTAGTTCCAAGTGAATGGTATGAAAAAGACGGATGTTATTCTGGTTCTGCCATTGAATATGATCATAAGTTATTCCTTTTTTATACCGGAAACGTTAAAACAGAAGATGGTGGCCGGGAAACATATCAATGCTTAGCAATATCTGAAGATGGTATTCATTTTGAGAAAAAAGGACCGGTCATTCATTTACCTGATGGATACACACCTCATTTTCGAGATCCAAAAGTGTGGCAACATGATAATAAGTGGTTTATGGTCATTGGCGCACAAACTACATCTCATGACGGAACAGTTGTTCTATTTTCTTCAGACGATTTAGAGCATTGGCAATTGGAAGGTCCATTAGCTGGAAAGGGCATATCGCTTCCAAATCATTTTGGATATATGTGGGAGTGTCCTGATTTTTTTTCTCTAAATAATACAGATATCTTATTGGTGTCTCCTCAAGGATTAAAGACAGAACCATTTAAATATGAAAATTTATTTCAATCCGGATATTTTATCGGCGAATGGAATATGAAATCAAAAAGTTTTGTTCATGATGAGTTCAATGAACTCGATCATGGTTTTGACTTTTATGCGCCACAGACTTTTGAAGATCAAACAGGCAGAAGGATTTTAATAGCTTGGATGGGTATGGGGGATGAACAGGAACAGTCTCATCATTCAATTAAGAGTGGGTGGGTTCATGCATTAACCATTCCTCGAGAAATATTCATACAAGACGGCAGTTTATATCAAAAGCCTGTTGAGGAAATGAAGCAATTACGAAATAAGGAAAACTCAGAGAACATAACAATCGCCAATGAGCATACAAAAATCCCATTAATCAGCGACCTTAATGAAATTATGATTGAGATTGAACAATTTGCTGGAAAACAGTTTGAAGTTCAACTCCAGAACAATTGTAAGCTCATTTTTAATAATGAAAAAGGGATATTAACATTTGAAAGAAAAAGCTTTGATCAATTAAATCTTGAAACTAGGCAATGTAAAATTGATAATTTACAAAACCTCCACATGTATCTAGACCGTTCATCATTAGAAATTTTTATTAACGATGGACAAATTGTATTTACAAGCAGATTTTATGAGGAAGCTGTTAAAAACGAATGTGTAATAACGGTGGACGGAAAAACAAAATTTAGTTTGAAAAATTGGAGCTTACATTCATATCAAATTCATAATAAATAGTTTTAAAAAGGTTGTGTTTATATGTTTAAAAATCTATTCGGTAAAAAGCAATCAGCTTCTAAAACAATCGAGCTTAAAGCATACGCTTCAGGTAACATCTTATCTTTAGAAGATGTTCCAGATCCTGTTTTTTCTAAAAAAATGATGGGCGATGGGATTGCAATTGAACCACATGAAGGGAAATTAGTATCTCCAGTTGATGGGGAAATCATGCAAGTTTTCCCCACAAAACATGCGATTGGAATTAAAGCATTAAATGGCGCAGAAATTTTAATCCACATTGGACTAGAAACAGTTTCAATGAATGGAGAGGGCTTTACTTCTCACGTAGTAGAAGGGGAAAAAGTAAAGGCTGGTGATACCCTTGTCACAGTTGATCTCGAAAAAGTTAAAGAAAAAGCAAAAAGTATCATAACTCCGATTGTTATTACGAATTCTGATGAGATGGCAAATATTGACCATTCGATTACGACTGGTAAAGTTTCAAAAAATGAGGAAGTTATTTTATGTGTAACTTCCAAGTAGCTCCTAATAAAAAATGAAATTCAGATTTCTTTAACTGCACCTCAATTTGTTAGACACTCATTTAACAAAAAGAGGTGCTTTTTATTATGGCTAAATAAAAGAGAAAATGAGAACAACAGAAAGTTATTCAGAAAATTTAACAGAATATCGCTTATTCTATCAGGAGCATATGTTTGTATTACAAATATGATTTGTATAGACTCATTTTATAAAGGAATATGAACTTCATTTCCTATAATCAAGAATGCTCAAGTTTTATAATCCTTTAGGAGGAGTTTAGTTAATAGAATTAATGATTTTCAATGATTTATTAAAAAATAACCTTTATATGTCATAAAAGAGAATAAAACGAATGCAATTATGTCAAAAATAGATATTGACTGGACACTGTCTGGTGTCATATAATAATGGCACCAATTGGTGGCCAATAAGTAAGGAGAGGGTGATTTTGAACGAGAAGAATCAAGAGCGAGATGTTTATGGAGCAATTGCTGATCCAACAAGACGCAAATTGCTAAGTTTGTTAGCAGAATCAGAGGAGTTACCTCTTCACGAAATAACCCCTCAATTTCAAATGGGTCGTACTGCTGTTTCTAAACATTTGGCCATTCTTAAAAATGCTGGTTTAGTTGTTGACCGTAAAGTTGGTAGAGAAACAAGATATCGCCTAAATGCTGCTCCCTTAAAGGAGATTAAAGATTGGGTATCTTTTTACGAGAAGTTTTGGACGGATAGAATGGTAATTTTAAGAAGTTTATTAGAGGAGGAGTAAAAAATGGCAGATGTATCATTAGATTTTCAGTATAAAAGTTCAATCGATAAAGTATGGAATGCATTAACAGATTCGGATATGCTTGCAAAATGGATATGGAAAAATGACTTTAAACCAATCGTAGGACATAAATTTCAATTCCGTTCCGAGCCAAATGAATGGTGGGATGGAATTGTAAATGGCGAGGTGCTCGAAGTGAACGAGCCTCATACATTATCTTATATTTGGGAAAGTGCTGGAGAAAGAACTACTATTACATGGACTTTAACAGAAGATGAAAATGGAACCACCCATCTCCATATGGAGCAAACTGGATTCAGTGAAGCAACAAAAGCACGCGCCGGAGCGATCCAGGGGGCTAAATATGCTTGGACAAAAAATGGTGAACAACTAGAAAAAGTGTTGGCTGAATTATAAAGATGATTTCTTCATCAATAAGGATGCCTGGGTGCTTGATACATTATTCGAGTAAAAATTCATCCTTATTCATATTAAACGTTTTATTCAATTAAACCATTATTAAACAATCGGGCGCTTTTCTGAAGCAAGAAAGGCGCCTATTTAATTCTTTTCCTATAGATACTAGAACATAACAATTAATCTGGAAAAGTACAGTCTGTATACGTGAATCAGCCTTCTGCTATTTAGAGAGAGCATTATTTTTAATAAAAATGGATTGAGGTAAATAACAAGCTTTGTAATAATAATATTTTAGCTAATGAATGGGGTAGAAGTTTTTATAATTAGGTAAATACTTTGTGTGGCTATTGATCAAAGCACCACTAATCGCTGGATTTAAGCGATGAAATTTTTCTAAAACTAATTACTTCGATAGAAAAAATACAATAATTAATTTCATTTGAAGTTTACTTTCATGACAATACTAAATTTAGAGAATGGGGAGGATAGCTGATGAAAATCAATCAATTAATTGCCAATAATATTAACCGTTTAGATGCCGTCTTACCGGAAGATCAATCGTTAGGAATTGCTGGTTTATCGGGTTCTGGTAAAACTACGTTTTGTCAAACTATTGGTGAAGAATCCAAGAAGCGTCTTGTTTCCTTATTACCTAAGGCAGAATATCAGTATTTATTTTCTAATATAATGGAAACGAATTTTAGTGCCATTAAAATGGAAGACATGCCTTTAGTCCTTTTTCTTGGAAGATCTTCTATTTCTACCAATCCGCGTTCAACGATTGGCACACATACCGGCATTTTTAAAGAAATCCGTGTGTGTCTTGCTGAAAAATTTAATCTTTCTCCAGAAGTTTTTTCTTTTAATAATGAATTAGGCTGGTGTCCAACTTGTAAAGGTCGTGGCACAACCAAAAATGTAGAATGCAATAAATGTAATGGCAGACGGTATAATCCGGAAGTTGAACAAAAAAGAATAGAATTATGTAATCAACCACATAGTATTTCCGATATTAACGAGTTGAGCATTGAAACGATTCTTTCACTAGCAGAAGAGTTACAGATTAGCGAAGCAAAACAATTAATTCTTAAAAATATTATCAATATGAATATTGGTTACTTAACATTAAATCGCATTATGGGTACATTGTCAGGTGGAGAATTAACAAGGCTTTACTTGGCAGAATTCATGTCTTCTAGTGAAAATACCGTTATTATTATTGATGAAATCTCCGTGGGTCTTGACCACCAAACACTTTTGAACATTTTAGAACAAATTAATCAATTAGGCTATAAGAATCAAATCTGGCTTATTGATCATTCAGACACGGTGCTCGATACAACGGATGAGCAATTGTTTTTTGGACCTGGGAGTGGGAAATATGGCGGTAAGATTGTAGAAGTATCACCTCGTCCAAAACCAACGTATTGGGAACGTAATCAGGCAATGCCTACAGAATTCTATCAATTTCATGATCTTTACTGTCGTAATATTCAAATGGATGAAATTAGGATACCGAAAAATAGACTTGTCACTTTTACAGGCGAATCTGGATGTGGTAAATCAACACTAGTCAATGAATGTATAGCCAAAGATTTTGTGAAGCGATATCCAAAAGATAAACTTGTAATGGTTGGACAAGATCGAAACCAATCAATTACCAGTAGATCAACTGTTGCA
This sequence comes from Lederbergia wuyishanensis, assembly GCF_022900255.1. Taxonomy (GTDB): domain Bacteria; phylum Bacillota; class Bacilli; order Bacillales; family Bacillaceae_C; genus Lederbergia; species Lederbergia wuyishanensis. The sequence continues at coordinate 683,338 of NZ_JALIRM010000001.1, read as the reverse complement.
ACGTTTCTTGATATAAAAAGGAGACTTACCAAATTCAGTGACGAAATCGATGATATTTTTGAACGCTCAATAGAAGACATTATTGAGGATATTCCGAAAGAAGACATCGCTTATAAGCGCTTAAGCTTATTGATTAAACTAGGACTCGGATATTTGACCTTGGAAAGAAAGACACAAACCTTATCGACAGGTGAATTTCAATGTGTTCATTTAGTTTCTGAGCTGTTTTCGAACTCAAGAAACCCACATACTCTTTTTATTTTTGACGAGCCTTCTAAAGGTTTATCACAAAATATTTTAAATCAATTTATTGATAGTGTCAGGGCCATCCTGCAAGATGAAAATGTCAGCATTATAATGATTGAACATAACGATTATATGCTAGAAAGCTCTGATTTTATTGTTGATTTTGGTAAAAGACAGCTAGAACCTGTTCGACATCTGGATGTTATCACTCATAATGATTATTTTAGTCAAGATAAAAGTATACATAAAGTTGAATCTATGCATATTTCTTCAACACTAGATTCAAAAAATGGCGTTAAATACTTAAAAGAAAACCATATCGACTATTTTAAAAATGCAGAAAATGTCTATAAGGGTGGAATCTTGAAAAGCTTATCATCAATGGCTCGTTTAATTTACGGTGAATACGAATCCGATACGATTGCACCTGTCATCGCAATTGATTTTGAAAGGCATTTGTATAGTCAATATAGTTTTCTTTATGAGATAGGTGGTTTGATCAACCATATTGTGGCTTCTCATCCGACGAATAAAGATACAAGAAGCTTCGATTTCTATAATCAAGAAAATCATTGTCCAAGTTGTTCCGGTCGCAGGGTTATTGAAAAATTTGATATTGATGTTGTCATTCAAGACAAAAACGTACCATTCTGGGATGGATTATTACATCCAGATGTAATGGAAGTATTAAAATATTATCAATACTCGAAATTACAATTCCTCTTTGATGAGATTAAAAATGAGCTCGGTCAGGATATAAGTAAAAGTTATAATGAAATGACAGAAGCAGAAAAGCATACATTTTTATACGGGTATTGGGAACAGTCCTTTTATGATAAAGAAGGGAAAACACGGAGAACATGGGAAGGTTTTAATATAATAATTGGACGCTATATGTCTATTTCAAAATCAATGATTAAGGAGCATATGAAAGCTTCAAAAGAAATGATTACTTGTCCGATTTGTGAAGGATCAGTTCTTAACCACCATAAAAAACTAACATTTGGTGACACGGATATTCGTGAGGTTATTCATCAACCGATTGATCAGGTCATTAAAACAGTTGGAAAATTACCGGAACTAGAAAAACTAAAAGCCATTGTTGGAGGAGATATTGCACTTACGGAAGATGTCTCCTTACTTCCTAGGGAAACACAAGTATCGCTGAAAATGCTTGAACTAAAACTAGCAAGCTTTGTAGGTTATGAAATGGTTTTACAAAATGTTTTTCCATTCTGGGACAGAATCAAAGAGAATATAGAGGCAATAAGCAGCAAAAATCGGATCACAATTTGTGATTTTTCCAATATTGATGAAACGAGAGAAACTATTATTGAAAAGTATTTCACCAAAGGAAAATACAAAAAAATAACGTATGTCTACGAAGCGTTTGGTTACAAAAAAATTGTCACTGAAATTAATAAGATTAAAAAAAGTAATCCATGTCCATTTTGTAAAGGTAAAAAAGTTATATCAGAAGATAATCTGTACGAAGGTGTGTTTAAATTAACAATTCCATGTGTTAGTTGCTATGCAAGTGGCATTGATGATGAAGGGCGGAAGGAAAAAGTCGATGGCATAGATGTCCAAACATGGCTAACAGGTACAGTAAAGGATGTTGTTGATGAAAGCTCGAACATTGAGGCTGTTGCAGATATCCCAATTTTCAATCGTATTCGTGAGTTGAATAAACGAGATATGATGGCGGTGTATCATTGTCTTGAACAAAATAATTAATTAGAAATACTTGATATCTAAATCGAGAAAATGATATACGAGTACAAAATTAAATACAGGTCCAATGTTTAGACTCATTTAAACATTGGACCTGCAGTTTTTATAGAATTTATATTTATAATCAGTTTGCTTTTAACACTTTTTCCTCCATTTCATCCGCTGCCGAATCAAATGTTCTAATCCACTTAAATCGATTTACCTTCACAATTGCCACAAAACATTTCAAGATTTGATCCGACTTCAAGCAAATAAATGTGATTAATGGTGAAAGCTCAAATACAAATGCACAAAGGGCAGATGCTGGCAGCACAATCATCCACATGAAAATTGTGTCATTGATTAAAACAAATTTCGTATCTCCGCCGCTTCGAACAATTCCTGTTAAAGCTGGCATCTGGTAAGCTGTTCCACATACTGTGATAGATAACACAGTCATAAATTGCAATGCTAAACTTCTTGCTTCAGTAGAAATAGTATAAAAATCGAGAACAAAGTCCTTAGTGAAAAATAAAATGATACCCGTGCAGAATCCAATTATAAGGTACAGAATTTGCAAGGTTTTGGCGTACGATTTAATTTTATTAACGTTACCCTCACCTATGGTTTTACCTATTAATACAGTTGTAGCACTAGCTGAAGCAAATACAGCAACAGCTACAATTCCGAATATTGTTGTCGCAATGCTATTTGCTGCAATTGCAGCAGCACCCATATGTCCGAGAATAGCAGTTTGTACAGCCATAGCTAAACCCCAAATAAAGTTAGACATAATAATAGGTGATCCAAGATTAATATATTGTTTGAATAAATCGAGCTCAAATTGTAAGAAATCTCTTAGTTTCAAGTAAATTTTTTGATCAAAGCGCTTAACAAAAATGATAATAATAATTAATTCAATGATTCTTGAAGTTAGCGTTGCAATAGCTGCACCTTGCACACCTAAACTTGGAAAGCCAAAATGGCCGTAAATCAGAATGTAATTTAAGCAAACATTGATGATAAGAGTAGAAGTGGATAAAATAAAACCGATTTTTACAGTTTCTACACTTCTTAGAATAGCAACTAGAATACTTGTGATTGAAAAGAAAATATAAGAGAAACAAATAATCTTTAAGTAATTCGTTCCTTCAGCAATAACGTTGACATCATTCGTAAACAATGAAAGAACAGCTTCAGGGAAGAAGAAGATAATTGCCCACATGACCAATCCTACTAGAATGGATATTCTCATCCCAATACTTGATATTTTTTTGATAGATCCAATGTTTTTCGCTCCCCAGTATCTTGCAGACATGATGACCATACCTTCACCAACACCCATAACAAGCATTTGCAGGACAAATTGAATTTGATTTGCTAGGGCAACTCCTGAGAGAGCGGATTCACTATATCCTCCAATCATAAGATTGTCAGATAGGTTAATTCCAAAAGTAATAACATTTTGTAATCCGATGATAACTGTTAGGGTAAAAAAAGTTTTGTAAAATGATTTTTCTCGTACAAATAAGCTCATTGTTGGAACCCTTCTTTATTTTTGTATTTGTATATGTAAATTGGAGCCGAAACTAAAAACATACTTCACTGTTTTAAGAGAGAAAAGGTCCAATTTTATTTTAAGGATAGAATTTAGTATTTTCATACAATATTGAAATTTTATCAGATTCTAACTAGAATACAATACATAAAATGGAATTATGAACCTCTTCATAAAAAGGAATTTACTTTATTTTTATAGAAGTTATTAATTCTAAATATTAGACGGGAGTTAAAAAATGATATCTATACCTGTTTCATTAGTTAATATGATACTTCAGGATTATGAAATACACGCTCCTCAAGTCTCTTTGATCAGGCACAATGAAAATTTGACATATAAAGTTATTGATCCAACTATTAATCAATCCTATTTATTACGGATTCACTATCCTTTTACAAAAAATATCGAAGGAATACAACATGCGAAAGAAGGGATACTTTGCGAATTAGCATTACTTCAAAAGATGGCAGATGAAACTGATTTAGTTTTACAGACTCCCGTGAGAACCAGCTCTGGTCAGCTTATTTCCAAATTATTTTTAAATGGGTACCAACCAATCTATTGTTCGTTGTTAAACTGGATTGAAGGTAGAAATTTACAAAATGAAGATTTTTCCGATTGTGAGCTAGTAGCTCAGTTAGGGGAACAGTTAGCTCGTATGCATAAATATTTTAAAACCTTAAAGAATATAGAAATACTTAATTCACGCCCACATTATTCCAGAAACTATAATGAGATTATGCTTGAAAAAATTTTTAAAGGTTTGGAAAAAGGGTTATTCGAACTATATGAATATGATATTATCGTACAAACAATCGACTTAATTCATTCTCGTTTGTTTGGTAGTAAAGAAAACGTTAATGATTGGGGAATTATTCACGGAGATTTAAATATGGGGAATATTCTTGTGACGGATAAAAGGGAAATAGCTTTTATTGATTTCGGGTTATTTGGCTTCGGTCATTATCTTTTAGATGTTGCTATGGGTGCATTGAATTCAACTTCTGAAACAAGGGATATTTTCTTAAATTCTTATTTTGGAAACACCACTTATTCGAAAGATATATTACTAATTGTTGAAGGTTTTATGCTGATTTCGATTATATTTTATTATGCAAATCATATGGAGAATGTTGAAGTCCATCAGTGGATTAAAGAACGAATGCCGTTGTTTTGTAAATTACACTGTAAACCCTTTTTAAATGGGGAAAGTATCCTGTACAATTTTTAACTTTATATGAGTGATATGTGAGCTTTTCACTTGTCTTTTATATTATTACAGCCTTTTTAAAACCTTTTTCTCAACTAAATCATATATTATTTCACCAATCAATTCATTCATTCATTCGACTATTCCTAAAAAGTTAGCTAATGCTAGAAAACGGGGAATACATGAATAAAGACAATGTAGAATGTGTTACGATTGTTTTTTTGAATAATTTATAACATATGATTCATTGGGATAAACAAAAAACATTCCTAGAAAAATTCATGACTGGATGAATAACAAAAGAAAAACAACATACTTTTGGAGGACATAAATGTACGATCCGACAGTTTTTGAGAATTTAAAAGTTGCAATAGAAAATCAGGTGTATGATCTTGATAACATTGACGGAATTATTTCGATTGTAAACAGGGTAGATCAAATGGATTTTGCAGTCCTAGCTAGAAATTTTTCCATTCAATTTATTTTAGTGGATTGTCCTGATGTAATAGCTGAAGTTGCTTTGAAGGCTTCTTTAAAGGATTTAGCTGAGGAAATACTAGAATTGCCGAGCGCTAATCCGGGCTGTTCGATTACGTTAAAATTTTATAAACGAATAGATAATGTTTCCAAAGAATGCGAAATAATTAATCAAGCATTGAATTCAATTTGGGAAAACGAAATCGAGATAAAACAAACATTAAGTTTTGAATATCAACAAGAAGATGCTGGTTACTTAAACACCATCGAGGCTAAATTCAAGCATAAAATAGATGAGGAAAATATGAATGAAATTGAGGATTTTCTTAATCATGTTTTAGAAACGATAGAGGTATTATCTTAAAAAAATTACGAATAGCGATAATCTGTCACATGTTCAAAAAAATGCAGAGAACAAAATCTCTGCATTTTTTTATAAAGAAAATTGTTAATTTCTCTCCATCACGGCAAAATAGTTTTCTTCACGGTCAGCAAAGTTAAATACTCTTCCGGATGGCATATTTACTACTTCTCCAACAGTAATATTATTTTCAGTAAAGTCTTGATATAACTTGTCTAGATCTTCAGTGAAAAACATTAATGAAGGAGTACCAAGGTTTAATTCAGGCTGCATTTTGGCAATTAAATCCTTGTTATGGAGTATGATACTCGTTTGTGCTTCTTTTGATGGGGCAATTTCAAACCATTTCATTCCTTGTCCAGTATCTGTCTCAGAAATGACAACGAATCCTACTTGTTCCGTCCAAAATTTTAATGATTCATCTTGATTATGTACATATAACATAATTTGACCGACTTGATTAATCATTTTCCGTTTCTCCTTTATGAAAAAAGTTTAATTAATTATATCATTGAAATTGAAATTATTTACAATTTTAATGACCTTATGCCGGATACTATCTTTTTTTAGTATTGCATTTGAAAAAAATAAAAACCCCACTAGATTCACAAATAAGATAGGCTGGGACATAACTAAAACAATAAAACTTAAAGACTAATAATGATCTAACTTAGCGGAGTATATTTCCGGAGCGGGCATATAGACTAATCAACCTATTTTTCAAATTTATTTTGTCGAAATTAGTTATGTCCCGCTCTCATTATTCGAAAACACTCTACTTACTTTCAATTGCTAAGTCAGCTAATCTATTTCTCTTTTCATAAAATGATCTCAAAAATGCTTGTTCATAAGCATAACCAACATGAATCAAAACTTTTTCCTTATGTTTTGCAGCAGCAAACTGTAATCCAACTGGAAGGCCATTTTCAGCTAATCCGCAAGGTATTGATAATGCGGGATGTCCTGTTAGATTAAATACAGCTGGAAGCCGAATCATAGTATTAAATACACTATCTTGAATGTCGTTGATCGTTACCATTTCCTCACCGATTTTTTGAGGAGTTATAGGAGTAGTTGGGGTTGCTATGACATCTACCTTTTCAAAAATTTGCTCGAATTCTACAGTCAATTGAGTTTTTCTCTTTAACGCTTTTATATAATCAATGGCTGGGATGGAATGGCTATTTTCTAGTGACATTTTTACATCTAAACCGAAGGAATCCAATGCAGATAATATTGACTCTTCGTGTACATATCCTGCTTCTGACAATCCAATTGCAAATGAAAGGGCAAGATCTTCAATTGTATATGGGATATCGATTTCGATTAGAATCGCCCCAAGGCTCTCTAAATCTTCTAATGCTTTCTTATAAAGTAGTGCTGTATTTTGATCAATTCCCTCATTAAAATAGTTTTTCGGAACACCAATTCTCAATCCGCGAATATCCTCTTTTAAATACTTAGTATAATTTTTACCAGTCATAGCATCCATCATAATAGCTAAATCATCCATATTTCTTGTTAAGGGTCCAATATGGTCAAGAGTCCACGAAATATGTTTTACACCTGAAGCATCCACTAAACCATGTGTCGGTTTTAATCCAACAACGCCACAAGAAGCCGCAGGAATACGTATTGAACCTGCTGTATCAGTTCCAATCGAAGCTACACTTAGTGAAGCTGCAACAGCTACACCTGACCCGCCACTTGATCCTCCAGGAGTATAGTCATTATTCCAAGGATTTTTAACAGAGCCGTAAAACGGATTGTTAGATGTAATCCCAAACGCAAATTCGTGCATATTTACTTTACCTAAGTTAATGGCTCCTTCTCTTTGAAGGGTATAAACTACACCGGCATCTTTATTTGGAATGTAATTTTCATCAATTTTTGAACCGCTTGTTGTTCGAATACCTTTTGTGTCGAGGTTATCTTTGTAAGAGAGGGGGATTCCTTCTAAAACTCCCAAAGCTTCATTTGCTAAATATTTTTTCTCAGCTATCTCAGCTTGTTGAAGTGCTACATTTTCTGTTACAGTTATGTATGCATTTAAATCTTGTAAGTGGTGAATTCTGTCCAAATATAATCTAGTTATTTCTACAGGTGATAATTGCTTTTTCCTAAATCCTTCTATCAGCGAACGAATCGACAAATTTTCCATACAATCGAACCTCCACAAAGTAATATACTACTAGCTTATCATATAAAGAGATTTATCTGTCCTTATATACTTTTTAGCAATCTAGTAATAAAATTACTCTATGTTTTGTATGATAAAGTAATGATTATTTTGGGAGTGTACAAGATGGAAACATGGATAATAGAGATATTGGAAAAGTTCGGTTACATCGGAATTTTAATTTTAATCGCAATTGAAAATATATTTCCACCCATCCCTTCTGAAGTAATCTTATTATTTGGTGGTTTTATGACAATTAAAACTGAACTCACTGTTATGGGCGTTGTATGGTTTGCAACATTGGGTTCAGTTGTCGGAGCGGTCGTCTTATATGGAATTGGTCATCTTATTAATGTTGATAGACTGGAAAAAATAGTAGGTAAATACGGCCATTATTTAAGATTAACGAAAGACGATCTGAATAAAGCGGATGCTTGGTTCGCTAAATACGGAGTATGGACAGTATTCTTTTGTCGTTTTATCCCATTGATTCGAAGTCTTATATCAATTCCAGCTGGAATGGCTAATATGAATTTTGGACTTTTTCTATTATTAACGGCTGTTGGAACTTTTATTTGGAACATTGTTTTGGTTAATTTGGGCGCTGCAGTAGGAGAATCTTGGGAAGATATTGTTAAGATAATGGATGTTTATTCAAATATCATATATATTGTTTTAGTAGTATTAGTCATTATACTAGCCATACTATTTATGAAAAAAAGATTGTCAAGGAAGTAGGTCTTTAAATGGAAATTACAGGATATACAGTAGAGCAACTGCAAGATCCAACAGGGATTCTTGAAGGAGATCGATATGAATTTTACCTTAATATTGATGTTCCTGAAGATGATGAACTTTTTTCGGAAAATGGAATCCAATTACGCGTCATTTTTTCTGTTATAGGTGATAAAAAGCGAGTAGCACATTATGAATTTATTGAACAAGTTACAAATCAAGTATTGGACTTTGCATTGGATGAAGAAGAGGAAAAAATGGTAGAGGATTATTGTTTTCAACAACTTGATTCAACTACTTGACTTTTCTTAATTTCATCGTCATAATATTATAAAATCAATGAACGTTGACGAAGGACTAGTACGTAAGTCTTGATGTGAAAGAGAGCGAAATTTATGAGCTGAAAGATTTCGCCACGATCAATTTACGGAACCTGCCTTTGGAGTCTTATGAAAAACATAAGCGTAAACCTCACGTTATGAGGCAAAGAGAGATGTATTTTACATCTAATTATGGTGGTACCGCGGAAGCAATGCTCTTTCGTCCTTAAATGAAGGGATGAAGAGCTTTTTTTATTTCCATTTATTGTAAAAACAAGGGGATAGGAAGATGAGAAAGCAACGGATTGTTGTAAAAATTGGGAGTAGTTCTTTGACAAATGATAGAGGCGAGATTGATCAAGAGAAGTTAAATGATCATGTTCAAGCAGTTGCTAAATTAAGACAAGCAAGACATGAAGTCATTTTAGTTTCTTCTGGAGCAGTTGCGGCTGGGTTTGCTCGACTTGGTTATCCTTCAAGACCAGTTACAATTAAAGGTAGGCAAGCTGCTGCTGCAGTGGGACAGAGCGTGTTGATTCAGTCTTATATTGAAAAATTTAGCGAGTATCGAATTATCCCCGCTCAAATTCTCTTAACAAGAAATGACTTTTCCAATCGTGAAAGATATAGAAATGCATTTGCTACGATCATGGAACTACTTGAACGCGGAATTTTGCCAATAATTAATGAAAATGACACTGTTTCTGTTGAGGAATTAACTTTTGGAGATAATGATATGCTTTCAGCCTTAGTCAGTGGTTTTATTCATGCAGATCAGCTAATTATTTTAACGGATATTAATGGATTATATGATTCTAATCCACGCCAAAATCCGTTAGCAAAGAAATTAGATGTTTTGAATGAAATTACTGAGGAAATGCTCGAAGGTACGAATGAAGTAGGATCTAAAGTTGGTACTGGTGGAATGAGATCTAAATTACTCGCAGCAAAAAAAGCTACTTCTCTTGGAGTGCCTGTTTTTATTGGGAAAGGACAAGGTCCTGATAAATTGCAGGAAATCCTTCACGGTAATGGAGATGGAACATACATTTCCAGTGCGGATTTTCCCCCAATTAATACGAGCAGACAATGGATCGCCTTTCATTCAGAGTCAACTGGGAAAATATATGTCGACCAAGGAGCAGAAGAAGCGATTCTTTATAATGGCAAAAGCTTATTGCCCGCTGGAGTATTTAAAATCCATGGTACTTTTCAAAAAGGTGATGTCGTTGAAGTTTATGGAATGAATGGTTTAATTGGTAAAGGGGAAGTAAGCTATTCATCAAACGAATTAATGATGGAAATAAAAAGAAGAAATGAAGAAAAAAGAACAGAAGCTCTTGCACCATCTGTTGAAGTCATTCATCGAAATCGATGGGTACAAGTTTAACATTTTGGAGGGGTAAAAATGAGTGAGGTAAAGAAAAAAGGTAGCGCGGCTAAGATAGCGAGTTATTCACTCGTATCGCTTACCGAAGACGAGAAAAATGCTGCATTAGCGTTAATTGCAAACCAGTTGCTTGAAGACAAAGCGATCATTCTTTCTGAAAATGAAAAAGATTTAACTGAAGGTAAAAACAATGGATTGACAGATGCCGTTCTCGATCGAATTATGTTGAATGAGAAACGCATTGATGATATGGCACATGCCATACATCAACTAATTGAATTAAAGGATCCAATCGGAGAAACACTTGAAACAATCAATAAAGACAATGGTTTACAAATTCGAAAAAAACGTGTACCAATTGGTGTAATTGGGATGATTTATGAGGCTAGGCCAAATGTAACGATTGATGCTGCAACACTTGCCCTTAAAACTGGAAACTCAGTGATATTAAGAGGAAGTTCTTCAGCAAAATTCTCCAATATGGCACTAATAAAATCAATTCATGCTGCCCTTGAAAAAAGCTCTGTGCCGGTTGATTCTATTCAACTTATCGAAGATACAAGTCGTGAAACTGCAAAAGAACTTTTTCAGTTAAATGATTATTTAGATGTTTTAATTCCAAGAGGCGGAAAAAATTTAATTGATACTGTAATTCGCGAATCGACAGTCCCTGTTATTGAGACTGGTGCTGGAAACTGTCATATTTTTATTGATGAAACCGCAAAAGAGCAAATGACTCAAGAAATTGTATTAAATGCCAAACTACAACGTCCGTCTGTATGCAATGCGGTAGAATCAATTCTTATCCATGAAAAGTGGTTTGCTCAGTTTGGTGAAAAACTATTATCAGAGCTACAAGAAAACAATGTAGAGATTCATGGTGACGAAAAGGTTGTAAAAGTACTTCAGTCTGCAATTATTGCTAATGAAGAAGATTGGGAGACTGAATACCTTGGCTTAGCTGTAAGTATAAAAGTGGTAAATTCTTTGGAAGAAGCGATCGATCATATTAATAAATTCGGTACTCAGCATTCTGAAGCGATTATTACAGAAGATGAAAAAAATGCAGCCATCTTTTTAAATAGAGTTGATGCAGCTGCTGTTTATCATAATGCTTCAACTCGATTTACGGATGGATTCGAATTTGGATATGGTGCGGAGATCGGAATTAGTACACAAAAACTACATGCAAGAGGGCCAATGGGATTACAAGCACTAACTTCTAGTAAATTTTTTATTTATGGGAATGGCCAAGTGCGTATATAATAGAGTGAACGACTTAAAGGAGATGGCACTTTTGAAAGATTATCAAATTGATGTGCAGCTTAGCACAAACAAAAAAGAAAAGCCTGCATTTAACCAACTATCCTTTGGTACTGTGTTTACAGACCATATGTTTGTAATGGATTATACGAAAGGAAAAGGTTGGCACGATGCAAGAATTGTTCCATATCAGCCAATTACTTTGGATCCTGCTTCGATTATTTTTCATTATGGTCAAACTGTTTTTGAAGGACTTAAAGCTTACGTCACGAAAGAAAATGAAGTTGTATTATTTAGACCAGACGAAAATATGAAAAGATTGAATCGCTCCAATGAAAGACTATGCATACCTGAAATTGACGAAGAATTTGCTTTATTTGCATTAAAAAAACTAATTTCTATTGATAAGGATTGGGTTCCGAATGTAGAAGGTACTTCACTCTACGTCCGTCCATTTATTTTTGCAGATGAACCTTACTTAGGCGTAGCTCCTTCAAATACGTATAAATTTATGATTATCCTATCACCTGTAGGTGCTTATTATAAGGAAGGAATTAATCCTGTTAAAATTGCAGTAGAAAGTGATTTTGTCCGCGCTGTTAAAGGTGGAACAGGAAATGCGAAAACCGCAGGAAATTACGCTGCATCCTTAAAAGCGCAAGAAGAAGCAGAAGCGGATGGTTATTCACAAGTTTTATGGCTTGATGGAAAAGAGCATAAGTATATAGAAGAAGTGGGAAGTATGAATGTTTTCTTTAAAATAAATGGAGAAGTTGTAACTCCTGAATTAAATGGAAGTATCCTAGAGGGTATTACTAGAAAATCCGTTTTAGAACTTTTAAACTATTGGGAAATTCCAGTAGCCGAAAGGAAAATATCCATTGATGAAATTTTCCAAGCTTACCATGCAGGAGAATTGGAAGAAGCTTTCGGTACAGGAACAGCAGCAGTCATTTCACCAATCGGCGAGTTATCTTGGCATGGAGAAAAAATCATTATTAATAATGGAAAAACAGGCGAGTTATCAAAAAAAATATATGATTCATTAACTGGAATCCAAACAGGAGCAGTAGAAGATCCATTTGGGTGGAGAGTGAATGTGGAGTAAAAGAGATATTTCCATAGTTGCCATAGCAAGTGGGAAATGCCACTAGCTATGGTTTCTTTTTATTAAGAGTTTTTCTAATATTCATTTTACATAATAAATTCAACAAGAGAGGTTAGAGTTTATGAAATTATCATTATCTACAAAAACATTAATAGGAATGGTGCTTGGCGCCATAATTGGTTTTATAGTAGGACCGAAGATTGAAGCTATCGGTTTTATAGGAACTATTTTTTTGAGAGCCTTACAAATGGCAGTAGTGCCACTTATCTTTTTTAGTGTTGTAACAGCAATTATTAGTATGGGAGATGTCAAAAGGCTTGGAGTGATTGGAAGTAAATTGATTGTTCTATTTATGTCCACTACTTTAATTGCTGCAGCAATCGGAATCTTGGTAGGAAATGTGATTAAACCCGGTAAAGGACTAGTATTAGGTGACTTACCAGAAGTAGACAAGGTTGATCATGCTCCAACATTTAGTAGTGTCATAACAGAAATGTTTCCGACAAATATTATTCAATCGATGTCAGAAGGAAATATTCTACAAGTCATCGTGTTTGCACTATTTTCGGGTGTAGCCATTTTATTGTTAAAGGAACATGATCGAAATAAAATCCAAATTATGTTCCAAACGTTAAACAACTATATTATGAAAGTATTAAATATCGTTTTATTGCTTTCTCCATACGGTGTATTTGCATTGATGGCTGTTACTGCTGGTAAATATGGAACATCTGTCATTGGACCTTTAACAAAGTTCATTGGCTCGATTTATGTAGGTTTATTCTTGCAATTATTATTAGTTTATTTTATTCTTTATTTCCTTTTTACAAAGAAAAATCCGTTTCAATTTTTCAAAAAAATCAGTCCAGTTTGGATAACAAGCTTTACTACATGTAGTACAAAAGCAACGATGCCGGTATCCATTAAAACATCAGAAGAAGAGCTAAAATTACCAAAAGATGTTGTTGGATTAACGATTCCTTTAGGTGCTTCAATGAATATGGATGGAAATGCTCTATGGTTTGGAGTTGTAGCCATTTTTGTTACTCAATTAACGGGTTTAGAAATGTCAATTAGTGAACAAGTTATAGCCGTTTTACTTGGTGTTCTGATGACATTAGGAAGTCCAGGCATTCCTGGTGGAATCTTTGTAGCGACAACTATTTTCTTAACTTCTTTAAACTTGCCAATCGAAGTCATCGGTCTTTTAGCAGGCATTTTTAGAATAATGGATATGGGAATTACAACTATAAATGTTGTTGGATCTGTAGTTGTAGCCGCAATTGTGGGTAATAAAAAATGAGTGCACACAGAGAGAAGATTGTAGGCTTACTAGGTGGAATGGGACCTGAAGCTACCATCGACATTTATCAAAAAATTACTGAATACACATTTGCTGAAAAAGATGAGGATCATTTAAGAATCATCATTGATAGTAATCCTAAAATGCCAAGTAGGCAGGATGCTATTTTACTAGGAACTGAAAATCCTGGCCCTGCTATGGCGCAAACAGCTCGAAACTTAGAAAGGGCTGGAGCAGATGTTATTATCATTTGTGCGAATACAGCACATTATTATTATGATTATGTTAATGATGCTGTGGGGATTAAGGTTTTACACATTATAGAGGAAACAGTGAATAATTTAATTGAATCCAATATTAATAAAGTTGGGGTACTTGCGACTATGGGAGCGATGAAGACGGGAATTTTCCAAAAGAGCCTAGATAAACAAAACTTAAACATTGTCTTGCTTCCTGATGATTTACAAAAAAATGTGCATGAAGCCATCTTTTCCTTTAAGTATCATGGGAAAAATACTGAAAACGTAAAGAAAATAAAAGATGCAGCAGACTCCTTGGTTAAGAGTGGAGCTGAAGCAGTTATTATGGGCTGTACTGAAATTCCAATTATTTTATCCGAAGTTAAAACAGAGGTTCCCTTAATTGATCCAAATGAAATAATTGCAAAACAAGTTGTGAAAATAGCAAAATATAAATAGACTCCTTGGAATATATTATAGGAACTATATATTTAGGAGGAATCCAATGAATATTGGAACTGAGTATTTAAAAATCGTTATTGAAAGATTTAAAAGTGTCAAAGCTCTCGGAGATAAAACTATCGAACAATTATCAGAAGAAGAGATTCATTGGAGAATGAATGATTATTCAAATAGTATTGCTATTATTGCAAAACATTTAAGCGGAAACATGATTTCAAGATGGACTGATTTTCTACATTCGGACGGTGAAAAGCCTGATAGGAATCGAGAAATAGAATTCGCTGATGATACAATTTCCAAAAAAGAAATGATCTTAAATTTGGAAAAAGGCTGGAGTGTCCTTTTCAAAACCTTAGAAAGTTTGAATGAAACAGATTTATTGAAAGATATATATATCCGTGGCGAAAAACATTTAGTTATTGATGCGATTGAAAGACAGTTAGCCCATTATTCCTATCATATTGGGCAGATTGTTTATATTGGTAAACAACTTAAAGGTGATAATTGGGAAAGCTTGAGTATCCCGAAAGGAAAATCAGAATCATATTTACAAGAAATGTTGAAAAAACATAAGCCTTAATAATACTTTACTTAAAAACGTTCAGAATGAGCGTTTTTTTGTTGTTTACTAAAAAAGGCTATGCTATATTATGAACAATACTTATTAAAGAAGTTTAATAAGTTCGCAGGATAATGAGGTGTTTTTATTGAACGATCATTTCACTACACCAAAGACAATGAAATCGGTTATTCATCGTAGAATTCGTGCAACTCTTTTAGAACAAGGCAGTTCAACAAAAGTTGAACTTAGCGATGCATTGGGTATTAGTTTCCCCACCATTAGTAAGTTTTTATCGAAGATGGAAAAGGAAGGAGAGATTATATCGGTAGGTCTCGATCAATCCAGCGGGGGAAGAAGAGCGAAAAGATATGCTTACAATCCTGAGCATATGTTAGGATTAGCAATATTTTTGGAAAGAACAGAGACAAATTTTTCAATTTTTAATTGCTTAGGTAAAGTTAAAGAACAGAGTAAAACAAATAGTGTAGATAATATAGATAAACTAACCAAACTAATAGAAGGTATATTTTTGAAGTATCCAAAGATTAGTTCTATTGCCATTGGAGTTCCAGGCTCTGTAGATAATGGGCGAGTATTTTTTATACCAGACTACGAATATTTCCAAGATGTTGACTTGAAAAAGTACTTTGAAGATTATTTTTCCATCCCGGTTGTAGTAGAAAACGATATGAATGCTGCAGTACTAGGATATTACAAATATAAAGCAATTAAGGAAGATCAATCAATGATCTATTTATCTTACGGACAAAATGGACCAGGGTCAGGGATTTTGATTAATGGAAAAGTAGTTAGAGGCAGTACTTTTTTCTCAGGGGAGGTTTCATTTGTCCCTTTATATGACAATCATAATTTCCTTCAAGAAATAGGGAATAAAAGTAAGTCATTTCATGAGGATAATCAAATTGATGCAGTTGCTAGATTAATTGCCTCTGTTACAGCTATCATTAACCCTCATACATTTATATTTTGTAATGACGAAGTGACCACATCTATTATAGAGAAAATTACATTATCAAGTTCAAAATATATTCCTCGAGAACATCTTCCAGAAATTAAAATGAGTGAATGGAAACAAGACTATCTGCACGGATTACAAAGTCTTGGTATTGATTTAATGATTTCTAATACAAGCATGTAGGAGAAGCACGACATAATAGTAAAAGGCGGTTTAATAAATGGCAACATTCTTTTTAATTATTATATATTTAGCATTTATTAGTTTAGGTTTACCGGACTCATTATTAGGAGTAGCTTGGCCAGCAATGCAACCTGAGTACGGGGCAAGGCTAGAAACAGCAGGGCTGCTTTTCATGACGATTGCTGGGAGCACAATTATTTCTAGTTTAGCTAGTGGTATTGTTATTCATAAATTTGGAACCGGAAAAGTTACATTTGTGAGTGTATTAATGACAGCGGCTGCTTTACTTGGTTTTACATATGCACCATCACTATTATGGTTAGTAATTTTTGCTATTCCACTTGGATTAGGTGCAGGTTCTGTAGATGCAGCATTAAACAATTATGTTGCTACTCATTACAAAGCTCATCATATGAGTTGGCTACATTGTTTCTGGGGAGTAGGTGCCACTCTTGGTCCTATCATTATGGCACAGTTTATTTCAGAACAAAATGCTTGGAGAAATGGCTATTTTGCGATTGCAGGAATTCAGTTTGCTCTAGTTATTATTCTTTTTTTTAGCTTGCCTTTATGGGATAAAGTCGCGAGTCGAAGTAATAATGTTGCAAATGAGGATAAAGATGCCGCAAACACTTCCGCTGATGAAAATGTTAGAAATATAAAACCTTTGAAAATTAGAGGAGTTAAGTTAGCTCTATTATCTTTTCTATTCTACTGTGGTGCGGAAGCAACTATGGGGCTTTGGGGAAGTAGTTTTTTGGTAAGTGTAAAAGATTTACCAGTAGAGGTTGCTGCAAGATGGGTTTCTTTATATTACGGTGGTATTACTGTTGGAAGATTGATAACAGGATTTATTACGTTAAAAGTAAGAAACAAAATGCTTATAAGAGGTGGGCAAATCATTGCGTTAATTGGTGCATTATTTCTTCTCTTGCCCTTAACCACTATATTCTCATTAGTAGGTTTTATTTTGGTTGGGCTAGGTCTTGCTCCTATTTTTCCAAGTATGTTACATGAAACACCAACTCGTTTTAGTAAAGAACATTCACAAACAATTATAGGTTATCAAATGGCTTTTGCTTACACAGGAAGTACTTTCTTACCACCCCTATTTGGTTTCATTGCATCTCATTCAACAATAAAACTGTTCCCGTTATTTATTGTTCTTTTTGTGGTATCAATGCTTTTAGTGTCAGAGAAATTAAATAAACATTTAAGAAAAAAGCATCTTTCATTACCTAGCATATCAAATTCATCGGCAAGCTAAGAATCAAACGAACAGAGTGTAATGTTCCACGAATGAATTATCGATTTTAAATTTAGCCAATCAAAAAAAAAGCAGGAGTTAGAAAAACTATCAATTTTTCTAACTCTTGCTTTTTTTGAAACCATATTTTGTTTAAATGTAATGTAGTGAGGGGAATAGGAGATACGTGTCTGGAAAACATAATATAAAATTATTAGGAGGATTTCAAATGGCATTAGCTTTTGAAAGACAATTGAAGGTTTTTTGTGATACAGAATATGAAACATTACATAAAGTAATTTTATGCCAGCCTAAGCATATGGAAATTAAAGAGGTTATAAATGAAACACAAAAACAATATAAAGAAGAAAATATCGATTCAGATCTTGCGACTACTCAACATAGGGAATTTATAAGGTCGCTTGAACAACAAGGTGTAGATGTAATTCTTATTCCTCCATCCAAAAAATATCCCGAACAAGTTTTTACTCGTGATATCGGTTTTACTATAGGGAACACATTATTTGTTGCAGAGATGGCCAGTGATATTAGATTAGGTGAGGAAGAGATATTAAAGAATATCTTAATGGGTAAAGGAATCCAGGTTCAAGACTTAACAACAGGCATAATCGAAGGCGGAGACGTAATTATAGACAAAAATACAGTATATATCGGGATTAGCAGTCGGACCAATAGCAAGGCTGTGGAACAACTGAAAAAACATTTAACAGATTACGAAATTGTGCCAATCCCATTTAAAGAAAAGTATCTCCATTTAGACTGTGTATTTAATATTCTATCCCCTGATGAAGCTTTATATTTTCCTGAAGCGTTGGAACAAAAAACGATTGAATTTTTAAAGACAAGGTTTCGTTTAATCGAAGTTTCGAAAGATGAACAATTTACACTAGGAACCAATGTATTATCAATAGGGAAGAAAAGGGTATTTAGCTTGCCAATTAATAAAGATGTAAATAGAAAGCTTAAAGAAAATGGATTTGAAGTAATTGAAGTAGATATATCAGAAATCATTAAATCAGGGGGTTCATTTCGTTGCTGTACATTACCTATATTAAGAGAAGAATATAAATAAAGTGAGAGGTATAAAGGGCATTGTCATTTTGACTTTGCCTTTTTTCATTTACTTTTATCTTTATTTTTCTCCGAAAAAACAATTATATATAAAGAAAATCGGAAGTATATCCAACATTTGGCCAAATGCGCTATGAAAATGTCCTTTTTGACCATGAATTAAGAAATTTTAGAAAGTACAATGATACTTAACTTAGTTCCATATAAAAACTATTTTGTATCAAGAGCATAGGGGGCTACAATGAAAATCATATTTATCTCATTAGATACATTAAGAGCAAATAGATTAGGGTGTTATGGATATCAACTCCCTACCAGTCCTTATATTGATGAAATTGCAAATCAAGGTGTACTGTTTGAAAGCGCTTTCGCATCCGATATTCCTACCGAAGTCGCCCACACTAGTATATTTACTGGAAAAGTCGGTTTATCTACTGGTGTTGTATCACACGGTTCATCGTTAACATATTTGCCTAAAGAAGTGGATTGGTTGCCGACTATATTGCGAAATGCTGGATACACGACAGCTGCAGTAGACAATTTATACAATTTAAAAGAATGGTTTGCAAGAGGATATCATTATTATATCAACACCGTTGGTAAAACAAGATGGATTGACGGAAAGACAATAAATAGTCTCGCCAAACCATGGATCAAAGAGCATAAAGACAAGGATTTCTTTTTATTTCTTCATTATTGGGATCCGCATACCCCGTATTTACCACCAAAAGATTATATCCCAGCATTTTACGATTCTAACAAAAATCAATATGATCCAAATAATAAAAGCATGGAACGTGCATTTAATCATCCTGCATACCCTTTTTTTAAATATCACCATTATGATTTACTTGGAAATATAACGGATTCAAACTATGTTAATGCATTATACGATGCGGAGATTAGATATTTAGACGATTTATTAAAAGAATTAGATGAGTATCTCAACGAGTTAGGCATAAAAGATGAAACAATGCTTGTCTTGTTTGGGGATCATGGAGAAAGCTTAACAGAACACGATATTTATTGGGATCACTGCGGTTTATACGATCAAACTGTCCATATCCCTTTAATTATAAGGTGGCCAAATGGCATTCCTGCAGGTAAAAGGATTCAGAACTTAGTGCAGCATGCTGATCTTATGCCGACTATACTTGAAGCTCTCAATTTAGAAATACCACCAGGATTAGATGGAAAAAGTCTATTACCACTAATTGATGGATCTAAGCAGGTTCATCATACCCAAGTTTTCTTAAGTGAATGCGCATGGCAAGCTGCCCGCGGTATTCGAACTGCGAAATACAAATATATCGAAACATATGATTCCGGACCATTTACGAGGCCTCCAGCGGAGCTTTACGACTTAATTGAAGATCCAAATGAAGAGATAAATCTGATTGAAAGTCTTCCTGATCAAGCATCAGCTTTTCAGCAACAATTAATAGATTGGGTAAATGAGAAGATACAATCTCAAGAAGATCCAATGAAGTATGTATTAAGAGAGCACGGTCTACCATTTAAGCGTAGGATTGAAAAAGTATTAAGTGAGTATGGATTAAATTGGGATGATTGGAAAGCAAATCCGAAAAGAGAAAGAATTGATTTAGCAACAAGGAAAGCATAAATAATCAAGGTTAAGAAGGGAAGTTATTGAAAAATAAAATGAGAGGGTGTTGTAAGTATAAATAACTAAATATTTAAAATGGTTAAATAGTTCAACAATAACAGTAGGGGGAAAATGTATGCGATCAACTATTAAACTAGGCTTTATGTTGCTTGTTATTTTTTCGTTGATAATCGTCGGCTGTTCACCAAAAAGCAATCAATCCTCCAATGAACCTCAAAAAGAAAACCCTGATGGAAATGGAAACAGCAAACCTGAAGTGGTAGATGTGTCTGAAATTACTGAGTTTCATCAATCGCCTATGCTTGATGGTATGGATTTGCCTGATGTAAAAGATAGGCTTCCTAAAGAACCGAAATTGCCTAATGAAATGCCACCGGAATTTCTACAATTTGAAATTGGAAAGTATGGAGGCACTTTAAATACAGTTGCTCAATCACCTACTTGGGACCCGGACTTTTTTGTAATGAGCAATGAACCTTTACTTAATACTCCTGGAATACTAGGTGAAGAAGTAACAGGAAATGTTTTAAAAGATTATGAAGTATCTGATGACGAAAAAGAGTTTACTTTCCATATGAGGGAAGGGCTAAGATGGTCTGATGGAGAGCCGGTTACGACAGAGGATGTAAGATTTGCAATAGAGGATTTCCAGCTTAATGAGGAATTGGTACCGATTTTACCTGCATGGCTTCACTCTGGAGGAAATGTAGAGGGAACACCTTTAAAGCTTGAGATAGTTGATGACTTTACTTTTAAAATTTCCTTTGACGAACCTAATGGTGGTTTTCCAATTAGCTTAGCTATCCAAAACTGGAGAGGTTATGCTGATCTTTTAAAACCAGCTCATTATCTTAAGCAGTTCCATAAGAAATATGCGGATGAAGCTGAGCTGAAGAAATTAATTGCCGAACATAAATTTGAGGAAGATCAAGATGTGAGTTGGGTGAATCTATTCAACTATATGGATATTACTGAGAGAGAAATGAGTCATCCAAACGCTGTAGGATTCCCAGTCTTATATCCGTGGAAACTTAAAGAAATGACAAAAACACATGGGATTTATGAAAGAAATCCATATTATTTTAAAGTCGATGCAGCAGGTAATCAGTTGCCATACATTGATATGGTGAAAAGTGCTATTGTTCAAGACATCGAAATGACAGGTTTAAAGATTATTGCAGGGGAAGTTGACTTTAACCGAGAAGCAACTGCATTGTCCAAAATGCCTGTTTATAGAGAAAACGCAGAAAAGGGCGGCTATGAAGCACTCCTTGCAAACATGCATGTAACTCCAACTGACATATTTTTAAATTTAACTTACGATAACGAAAATTGGAGGAAAGTAGTAAGAGATGTTCGCTTTAGACAGGCATTGAACTATGCCATTGATCGTGATGAAATTATAGACACACTTTACTATGGATTTGCCGATCCATCAACAATTACTGATAGCACACTTGACCTTGATAAGGCTAACGCATTATTGGACGAAATGGGAATGGAAAAAGGATCGGATGGATTCCGTAAAGGGCCGGATGGAAAAAGATTTACGATTCCAATTGAAGTTCAAGCTGCTGCACCAGATATTGTTCCTCTAGCTGAATTACTCACTGAGATGTGGAAGGAAATTGGCATCCATGTCACAGTAAAAACATTAGATTCAGCATTATTTGGCACAAGAAATGCTGCAAACGAGATTCAAGCAACCATAATATGGACACATACTCCTCTTTACTACATGCAAGATTGGGGACAAGGATTATGGGGTAACCTTTGGAATGCTTGGTGGAATTCAGGTGGTCAAAAAGGTGAGGAACCGCCAGAAGACGTAAAAGAATTTTATAGTTTGATGAATAAAATGAATGTAAGTCCGCCTGAAGAGGCAGTAAAAATAATGGAAACTTTGAAGGGAAAAATGAAGGAAAACATCTACTATTTCGTCCATATTGAGCATGTAAAACAGCCGTTAATAGTCAATTCCAAGCTAGGGAATATAACAGATAAAGGTACCGCAATCAGCATTAACTTTGCTGGGGAACAAATGTTTTTTAGAGAATAATAAAGAAAACAAAAAAACTTAGGTAGTAGGTTGTATTACTGCCTAAGTTTTTCCTTAAAGTGCGTGTTCAAAAAGGAGGATAAAAAGGACCCAGAATTTCGAGGCGGCGCAGTTTCGAGCAGCGGAATGTATGTTTTTATATACATGAGCAGCGGAGAAACAAGCCAACGAAGAAATTCGCAGTGTCATTTTACCGGACTTTTTGAACATCCTCTTAAAATTCGGAAATAAAGGAGATTCAAAGATGCTTACATACATTGGACAAAGGCTTTTACAATTAATACCATTGCTGATCGCCATCAGTATCATCTCCTTTGCGCTCATTCAATTACCACCAGGCGATTATTTAACTACTTATATTAATCAATTGGAATTATCCGGTACTGAAGTATCTGAAGGTACTGTTATTAGTTTAAAACGGCAGTATGGACTTGATAAACCGATATATATTCAATATTTTATTTGGATTAAAAACATAGTCTTACATGGTGATTTTGGACGTTCGTTTACTTGGAATGAACCAGTTGCAGATGTAATAGGGGAACGGCTCGGGTTAACCGTTATTATTTCAATCATGACTCTCATTTTCACATGGATTGTCGCCATTCCAATCGGTATATATTCGGCTGTTCGTCAATATTCCTTTTTGGACTATGTTTTTACGTTAATTGGTTTTATCGGACTTGCTTTGCCGAACTTTTTGATAGCGCTTGTTGTCATCTATACCGTGTTTGTAAATACGGGTGTAGCCATAACGGGATTATTTTCACCTGAATATGCTTCGGCACCATGGAGTATAGCTAAATTCATAGACATGCTACAAAGGATTTGGGTTCCTATTCTAATTATTGGAACGGCTGGAACAGCTGGATTAATTAGGGTCATGCGTGGAATGCTGTTGGACGAATTACAAAAACAATATGTGATCACTGCACGTGCTAAAGGATTAAAAGAAGGAAAATTATTATTCAAATATCCGGTGAGAATGGCCATTAACCCATTGATAAGTACAATTGGATGGACGTTACCAGCCATTATATCCGGTGAAGCAATTGTTTCTATAGTACTAAATTTACCAACAACTGGACCCATGTTGTTAGATGCATTAATGACACAAGATATGTATTTAGCTGGGAGTTTTATATTCATACTAAGCGTCTTGACTGTTATAGGAACGTTAATTTCTGATATTTTGCTAGCATGGATAGATCCTAGGATTAGGTTTGGGGGTGTACAGGAATGAAGCTAGTTTTTAATAAAAGGACTACACCTAACATAACAATTGACAATAAAAAAACAGAAGAAGATTATGAAGTTGCCTCCCAATGGAAGTTGATGTGGTGGAAATTTAAAAAGCATAAACTGGCTATTATTTCAGCACCTATACTTACGCTACTAATTATTATCGCGGCATTTTCTGAATTCTTAAGCCCACATTTGCCATTAGAGCGCTTTTCGGATTATAAATATGCTCCACCTCAAAAACTGCATTTCATCCACCCAGAAAAAGGTTTTAGCATTAGACCATTTGTATATGATTTAAAGCAAGAAATGGACGAGAAAACATTCAGGCGAACATTTACAGAGGATACGACTAAAACTCATCCAATTCATTTCTTTGTAAAAGGAAAGGAATATAAATTTTGGGGATTATTTAAAACAAAGACCCACATTATTGGATTAAAAGATCCTGATGCTCCTTTTTTTATTATGGGAACAGATTCATTAGGAAGGGATTTATTTACTAGAACACTTTACGGTTCACGAATATCTTTATCCTTTGCCTTTCTTGGTATCATTCTGACAGTAATTCTAGGAATTATTTTAGGGGGAATTTCAGGTTATTTCGGTGGCGTCACAGATACAGTGATTCAACGTCTAATCGATTTATTATTATGTATTCCAACTATTCCACTATGGATGGCGCTCGCAGCTGCTCTTCCTTCTGACTGGTCACCAGCCAAAATATATTTAGGCATGGTGATGATATTCTCGATAATTGGTTGGACCGGTTTAGCTCGTGTAGTACGAGGAAAAATTTTATCCCTTCGTGAAGAAGATTTTACAATGGCGGCAAGACTTGCAGGAGCAAGCAATATGAGGATTATAACAAAACATTTAATTCCTTCTTTTGCAAGTTACATTATCATCAGTGTCACAATTTCAATTCCAGCCACGATTCTAGGTGAAACATCTTTAAGTTTCCTTGGTTTAGGGCTTCAGCCACCAGTTGTAAGTTGGGGTGTTTTATTAGGAGAATCTCAAAAGTTAGAAAATCTAGCTCATCATCCATGGCTGCTCTGGCCCGCGGCATTTATTGTAGTGGCGGTTCTTGTATTCAATTTCCTTGGTGATGGCTTGCGAGATGCAGCAGATCCTTATAAATAAAGGAGGATGGGAAAAGTGGAGACAATTGAAGCAAAGGATCAAAATATTGATACGAATATAGAAAATAATGATGAGATTATTTTAGAAACAAAAGATTTAAAGGTACATTTTAAGCTGGATGAGGGATTGTTAGAAGCTGTTAACGGTGTAGATATAAGAATTAAGAAAAAGAAAACTCTAGGAATAGTCGGAGAAAGCGGTAGCGGAAAGAGCGTTACTGCAAAGGCCATTATGCAAATTGTTGAATCACCTGGACAAGTTGGAGGAGAAATAAAGTTTCGGCGCAGTGATAACACCGTTGTTGATATTGGGAAGCTTCATCCTAAAGGTGATGAAGTAAGGAACATCAGAGGCGGAGAAATATCAATGATTTTTCAGGAACCAATGAAAGCCTTTTCTCCCATACATACAATTGGAAATCAACTTATTGAAGGTATTATGCT
Organism: Lederbergia wuyishanensis; assembly: GCF_022900255.1. Lineage (GTDB taxonomy): Bacteria > Bacillota > Bacilli > Bacillales > Bacillaceae_C > Lederbergia > Lederbergia wuyishanensis. Next base: position 658,195 of record NZ_JALIRM010000001.1, on the reverse strand, counting down.
GCATGTTACAAAAGATGAAAAGGAAGCTAGAAAAATAGCAATTGATACTCTGAGAAGTGTAGGAATGTCCAATCCGGAGCAGAGAATCGATCAATACCCTCACGAACTGTCGGGAGGAATGAGACAAAGAGCAATGATTGCTATGGCTCTTTGCTGTAATCCTTCCATTCTCATTGCAGATGAACCGACTACCGCATTAGATGTGACAGTTCAGGCCCAAGTCTTAGATTTAATCAATAATTTAAAAGATAAAGTGGGATCTGCCGTCATTTTTATTACACATGATTTGGGAGTTATTGCAGAGATGTCTGACGATGTTGCCGTTATGTATTTAGGTAAAGTGGTTGAATATACAGACGTTGATACTTTATTCTTTGGCGCAGTTCATCCATATACACAAGGATTATTAAGGTCAATCCCAACAATATCCTTAAAGAATCAAAGGCTGGAGTCTATAGAAGGAACAGTGCCGATTCCTATGAATCTTCCGAAAGGCTGCGGATTTTATTCTAGGTGTAAATTTGCAAAAGATGGAGTTTGCAACGTAGATGATATTCCACTAGTAAAAGTAAAGGAAAACCATTTTGTCAGATGCGTGCTGGCAGAAGAACAATTATAGGGGGCATCTATCAATATGGAAGATATTATTCTTGAAGTACAGTCGATGAAAAAGTACTTTCCTATTAAAAAAGGTTTTTTCAAAAGAACTGTTGGACAGATAAAGGCAGTAGACGATGTTTCATTTTATGTTAAAGAAGGAGAAACATTTGGTCTAGTTGGTGAATCCGGATGCGGAAAATCTACTTTAGGAAAAAGCTTATTGAGGGCGATTGAGCCAACGGAAGGATCGGTGAAATTTAAAAACCGGCATAATCAATTGGTTGATGTAATGGACTTGGACTATAGACAGTTACGAGATATTAGAAGGGATATGCAGCTAATATTCCAAGATCCTTATTCTTCATTAAATCCTCGGATGACAGTTCTAAGTATTATCGGCGAGCCGCTTATTTGTAATAAGTTAGCAAAAGGTGAGGAATTAAGAGATAGAGTAAAAAATTTAATGGAAATTGTTGGGTTAAATAGCCGTCATTTAGAAAGATATCCACATGCTTTTAGTGGAGGACAAAGACAGAGGATAGGTATTGCTCGAGCATTAGCTACGAATCCTAAATTTCTTGTTTGTGATGAAGCAGTTTCCGCCCTTGACGTTTCCATTCAAGCACAGATTATTAACTTACTAGAAGATCTACAGAAATCATTAAATTTAAGTTATTTATTTATTTCACATGATTTAGGTGTAATTCAGCATATTTCTGATAGGGTTGGTGTCATGTATGTAGGAAAAATGGTAGAAACAGCTACGTCAGATGAACTGTTTTCAAATCCGAAACACCCATATACAGAAGCATTGCTATCCGCCAAACCTTTACCGAATCCAAGGTTAAAAAAGGAAAGAATCATCCTAAAGGGTGAAGTGGCGAATCCAGCCAATCCTCCATCAGGATGTTATTTCCATCCTCGATGTCCGTATGCCCAAGAAATATGTAAAGTTCAAGCACCTTCTTTCAATGAAGTGAGTCCAGGGCATCACGTAGCATGTCACTTTGCAGGAGAATTAGATCTAAAAGGATCTGTTGCAATATGAACCCTATTCTTTTGGTTTTCATTTTTTTTATCATTGCCATCTTTTCAATTATGGCTGCTTCAGTATGGTTCATGAATGTCTTTACAAGAAAATATATCGGGGAAAAACATATGGTTCTTGAGGAGCTTACTAAAGGAGAAGTTCCTGAAATTTGGTCTAGGAAATATAAAGAAAAACAGAAGAAGTTCGAAAATAAAGGACAGTTGGAAAAAGCAAACAGAGTACAAAGTATAGCAATAAGGGATTATATGAAGAAACTAAATAAAATCGTTTCCTATATACAAAAAACAAGTTTAGTAGATAGTGAAGAAACTCGTTCATCGATCCTCTCCGAATTGGAAAAAACGCGGTATTGCTGGGAGGAGAAAAAAATTCATGAATGATAAGTTTCTTGGAAAGGGATGGATTTCTTATCTGCTCGTTATGTTACTGGGCATTATCACTTCTGGAATTGGATTAGTACTTTGGTTTTTTTTGAAAGATACTTTAATGATCATTTTACTTTATTACTCAATAGATAAATGGAAGGTACCGGCAGCTGATCAATTTAGCTTTTTAATACTCGGAATTCTTTGGATGGTGTTTGTTTTTATCGTGTTCCATTTCTATAACAAAGGCAAACAAAATGGTCAGTTGCTACAATTGTTTTTAATAATTACAGGTTGCCAATCCTTATTACTATTTATATGTGAAAGCATCATGATCATTTTAGACAAGGGAAAATTGTCCAATATATATTTACTAATTAGCGAGTTTTTAATTGGATCTATATTTATTTCCTGCTCACTTTTTATTAAAACAAAAAGAAAGAATCATAAAGTTTCTGCAAAATTTTAAAAAAGGAAGTAGGTTAAAAAAATGGATGTCGGTGTCGTATCAAGGAGCTTTCCTCAATTAAGTAATGAAGAAACTGCTAAGCTCTTGTCTGAAAAAGGTTTCAAATGGACCGAACTTTGTTTCTCTCAAACGGATTCAAATTATTGGGTGTATAACGGAATGTCGGATATGAAAAATTTTACGGATGAAGAAAGTATTAAAATAGTTGAGAGTTTTCGAAATGAAGGTATAGAAGTAAGTGCCATAGGGGTATTTACTAATCTATTAGAAACAAATGAAAAAGAAGCAGAGGAAAATCTTGCATACTTTGAACGATTAATAGAAATTGCGAGTATAAATAATGTTCCGTACGTATCCACCGAATGTGGTTTTATCCCAGGTAAGAGAGGCGTGAATGCAGATACATATGAAGCTGATTTTCAAAGAATTTTAGAAAATGTAAAATATCTAGCCCAAAAAGCAGAAAAATATAAAGTGTCAATTGCGATTGAACCATGTGTATTAGATATCATCCCTAGTGCAAAACGGATGGTTGATTTTATTAACCAAGTAGGTTCCGATCGTGTGAAAGTATTGTTGGATCCAGCTAATTTAATTGCCAATAATTCAGAGGAAGATATGTTTTCTTATTTATCTCCTCATATCGCCTATTTCCATGGGAAAGATCGAAAAGTAAATGATACGTATGGTCGAGCAATTGGAGATGGTGATATTAATTGGCCATTATTTTTACATTTGTACCACAAATATACAGAGGATGTTCCTTTTATTATGGAGTATGTAAATATCAATAATTTCTGCGATATCCGAGATCGGGTTCTCCATTTTAATGAAATGGCAGCGTTTCAATATAAATAAAGGGACGTCTTATAGACATCCCTTTACAAAATTACAGTTGTACTGCAGGCTTTTTTCTATAAACTACAGGGAAATCATCTCCAACTAAAATTTCACCAGGTTTTACTGTTACGAATGGCTCCATAGGATGTGATCCAGTTGGTTCGTAACGGACATGTCCAGGCATATAGTGGACTGCTATAGCTCGTCGCTTTCTTTGTGATGTATTAGGTCCGCTACCATGCCATGTTAGACAGTGATGGTAACCTACTTGACCTTTTTTAATTTCAAAAGGAACTGGTTCTATGCTAACCCCATCCGGCAATAATTCAGGGTTTGTATGGAGCGGTTTATAGTCAGCTGTGTTTTTTAAGTATTGTTGATGATCTCCCCATTTATGACTACCAGGAACCATCCACATACAGCCATTTTCAATCGTTGCATCGTCAAGTGCAACCCAGGCGCTAACAAGGTCTGCTGGTTGAATTATCGGCCATGCAGGATGATCTTGATGCCAGTCACCAGGTCCACCAAGCACTGGAGGTTTGTATTGTACTTGATCATGCCAGATTCGTAAAGTATCTGTGTTGCAAAGTTGCGCAACATCTTCACATAGTTTTTCATTGGCAGCGTGGTTTAAGTATGCCTCACTTGCCATCCACATATTTACAATCTGGACAACCGTATCTTTTTTAGCCATTTTCATCGCAAATTCTGAGTTATCTTTCATATCGCGATTCAAAACCGGTTTTTTTACAGATTTACCTTCCATTACTAAATCAAGTTGTTCACGAAGAATTTCTACTTCTTCATCATTTAAAATGACATCACCTTTGACAAAACCATTTACTTCAAATTCTTTTAATTGTTCAGCACTTAGCAATTTTCTCATCCTTTCAAGTTAAGGTTTGGCGATTCGTTAATTAGATGATAGCAACCGAGATACGACATGTCGTTAGAATTTTCAATAAAATCTTTGCACTTTTCACAGATGTTTAGTTACTAGATAAAAAATCTAGGAGATTAAGATGGACACAAATAATGAAGTAAATGTTGGGGTTCTTTCTACCCTTAAACCAAAAGTAAATTTTGCAAATAAAATGACAGCTAAACCAGGGCAAAGTTGGGGGCCACGCACTATTTCCGACTGCCAAATTATATTTGTGGAATCAGGAACAGCAACATTAACACTTGGGGCGAACTCTTATTCGATAAATGCTGGGGAATGTGTTTTTTATGGCGCGAATAGCCCACATAAGCTGGTTTCGTCTAATAGTAATCCATTTTCTTTTATGAGTATCCATTTTGATTGGAATGCTGAATCTCCGGAACCAATTCATCCACTTCATGGAATAAAGGATTGCCAATTAAATAGAAAAGTAGCAACTTACAAAATAAAAATAGATGAGCAAAGGGAAATTAATTTTCCTCATTATTTTGTCATGCCAAATATAGAAAGTTTATTTGCTAATATCGTTAAGGAATACCGATATGAAGAACCAGGCTTCACTTTTATTCTAAGAGGACTCGTTACTCAGTTAATTACACTAATCATTAGGAATGAAATAAACGGGAATCCGTCTTTAGGGGAAAGGAGAAAAATAGCTCCAGCCTTGGAAAGTATTAGAAAGCATCCTGAGAAAAATTGGACAATACAAGAATTAGCGGATATTAGTGGGTATCATCCAACTTATTTTACAAGCCTCTTTAAAGAACTAATAGGTTATTCTCCGAAACAATATTTAATAAATGAAAGAATCAAAAAAGCAAAACTTTTATTGTTAGATGCAAAAACAGTGGAGGAGGTATCTTTAAAGCTCGGCTATACAAGTATCCATTATTTTTGTAGAAATTTTAAATCGATTACGGGTTTAACTCCAACTGAATTTAAATTACAAAGTTTAGAGCTTTAGAAATATAGCTTTTTTATAAAATGGCCAAATTGACCATAAAATTGGCAGAATGAACAATGATGATTTTATTGTTCGAAGATAAAATGATTTTACAAAGGAAAGCGCTTGCAATAATTGTCGAAACGGAGGAGAAACATTTGATAGGAAAACGGACTTGGATTATACCGGATGGCTTTTTACAACCTAAAAGTACTGGTGATCAAATAAGTCATGAAGCTGTATGTGTATTGAATTTGACGGATGATTCAGCTGATATTCATCTTACATTATACTTCGAAGATCGAGAACCAATGGATCGATTTTTTTCCGAATGTGGATCTAATCGAACACATCATATTCGTTTAGATAAGATTAAGGACAGTGAAGGAAATGAAATTCCAAGAGGAGTTCCATATGCCATTAAAGTTGAAAGTAATGTACCAATCATCGTACAGCATAGTAGATTAGATACTTCTCAAGAGGCTCTTGCGTTATTTACAACTATGGGTTATCCGGCTAATTAATAAATAATCTTATTGGAGGATGAAAAAATGACGTTAAAAGTAGGGATTGTTGGAGTAGGAAACATTGGTAGTATACATGCATCGGTATACAAAGATAATCCAGAAACTGAAATTGTAGCTGTTTGCGATATTGTTAAGGAAAAAGCCGATGCTGCTGCTGCAAAATTTGGCGGAACTGCCTTTTACAGTGTTGAAGAGATGCTTTCTAGCAACATTCAATTGGATCTTGTCAGTGTTTGTACTAAGGGTGAAGAAAATGGAAGTGAGCATTTCGCACCAACGATGGAATTATTAAAAGCGGGTATTCCTGTTCTAGGTGAAAAACCAATTTCTAATAACATTGACGAAGGAAAACAAATGGTGGAATTAGCCAAGAAGAACAATGTTCCATATGCAGTAAATTTAAATCACCGTTTTACTCCTGCTGCTGAAAGAGCGAAGTCATGGCTTGAAAGTGGAAGATTAGGAAAAATCCATATGATTAATATGAGAATGTGGATTAACAATCCGGTAGAAAGCTCACCATGGTTTCACTTACGTGCGTTGCATCCTCATTCTTTCGATGTTATTCGATATTTTTGCGGTGATGTAAAGCGGGTTGCTGCTTTTATGATGAAAGGAGAAGGCCGCGAAATTTGGTCAAATGCCCAAGTAATTTTGGAATTTGAAAATGGTTCAATTGGTAACCTTGTCGGAAGTTATGATGCAGGTGCAAGCTATGGTCTTGAATTATGTGAAGTCGTAGGGTCAAAAGGTCGTTTTGTTTTAGAAGATGCTTGTGAACATTTAACTTTTTATCCTAGAAATAGCATTGAAACGGAAAAATTTAGTTATCTTGGAGGGATGCGCTCTTTCCCTGAAACATTTAAAAGTCGTATCAATTCTTTTGTTGATCAACTTGCTTCTAGTGTTACATATGACCGTGTAGATGGATCAGGTGAAGATGCGCTAAAAGCACAGCTCATCATTGAAGCAGCAATAAAATCTTGGGAGACTGGTACCATTGTAGATTTAAAAGAAGTAGGACTCATCTCAGGAGGGGTAAAATGATTAAACTTGGAGTGAACTCCGTTTTATTTAAGGATTTTGATTTTGCCACAGCTGCAAAACAAATTGCTGCATGCGGATATGACGGAGTAGAAATATCGGCCATTAAAGGCATGTGTGAGCACCTTGAGTTGGAGCGCTGGCAGGAACAAGCAGATGAATTACGTTCAATTGTAAAAGAAACTGGCTTGGAATTTTTGTCTATGGAAGTTGCTTCATTGGATGAGGAACGACTTACATTAGCTTTTGAAGCAGCTGCCGCAATTGGAATTCCAGTTGTCAATGTTGGGCCTGGAGGAAAATCAGGAGTAGAAACGGATTTAGAACATTCGATAGAAACACTTTACCGTTTATCGAAGAAAGCAGAAAGTTATGGGGTAACACTTTGCGTGAAGGCCCATGTAGGAAATGCCATCTATAATACTGAAACAACTCTTAGAGCGATGGATGAAATTTCTTCTTCTGCATTTGGTATTGATATGGATCCTAGCCATATTTATCGTGGTAATGAAAATCCAGAAGAAGAATTGCCAAAGGTATTAAGCAAAGTTAGACATATCCATATACGTGACTGCAAAGGGCGTTCCGCAGGACCTGGGCCAATTCAAAATCAGGCTTGTGGACGAGGGGATATCGATTTATTTGCTTATTGTAAAGTGTTGGTAGATGGAAATTATTCGGGCCCTGTTGTTCTCGAAGTGATTGGAGCAAATAACCATTCACTAGCTGACGTTTCGATTGTCGCTGCCGAAAGTTTTGGTTATTTAAATGCATGTTTAAAAGCACTTGGTGCAAGAGAAGCAAATATCGTTCAGAAAGGATAGGGTTAGATGAAAAAGAAAGCGAATATCATTCTTTTTGGGATTGATAGTCTTAGAAGAGACCGTATGAGTTCTTATGGGTACAACCGCTTGACAACTCCTCATATTGATAAATTTGCAAATGGTGGGGTTTTATTTGAAAACCATTTTAGCCCGAGTATTCCAACTACGCCAGGATATGCCTCAATGCTAACTGGAATGGATTGTTTCGGAACAGATGTTGTCGCACTCAGGCATAAAGGGCCTCTAGGTAATCATGTGAAAACACTACCTGAAGTGCTCGGTGAGAATGGATATAATACAACTTGCGTAGGTTTCACAGGCAATCCCTCCTCTAGAGGATTTCAAAAATATATAGACTATGAAGGATGGGGACCTGATGAAACAGGCAAATGTCCAAAAGCGGAAAATTTAAATAACGTTGCGATTCCCGAATTAAAAAGATTAGTGAATGAAGATAAACCGTTTTTCCTATTTTTAAGACATATGGATCCTCATTCCCCATATTTGCCTCCAGAACCGTATGAACGAATCTTTTATGATGGAAATGAATGTGATCCAAACAATGACTCATTAAATAAGTTGAAAGAATTCAAACCTTTTGCTGATTACATCACTTCTTGGCTCCCAGAAGGATGCACAGATGCAGAGTATGTAGATGCACAATATGATGGTGCCATTGCGTATATGGATGCATGCATTCAAAACATATTTACAACTGTAGAAGCACTTGGAATTGAAGAAGAAACATTAATCATAATTACTTCTGATCATGGCGAAACATTAAATGAGCATGAATGTTATTATGACCATCATGGTCTTTATGAAAATACATTAATGGTGCCATTGATTATGAAATACCCAGGAAAACTTCCAGAAGGAAAAAGAATTTCAAACTATTCACTTATTAAAGATATAATGCCAACAGTTTTGGAACTTCTTGAAATTGAAACTGAAATTTCCTTTGATGGACGAAATCTATTAGACCTAGTTTCCGAGCGAGAAGAAGTTCAACAAGTTTCAGATTTTTATATTACTGAGTGCACTTGGATGAGGAAGCACGGGTGGCGTACTCCAGAATGGAAATTGATATGTTCGTTAGAACCAGATTTTCACTTCAAGCCTGAAATAGAACTTTATAATCTGATTAAAGATCCTAATGAATTGAAAAATGTTGCAGACCAAGAGCCTGAAATCGTCAATTTGCTCATGGGAAGAATGAATAAATATATCGCTAAAAGAGAAGCTGAAACCGGGAGAACGAACCCAATGTATACAAATTTAAATTGGCATGGAAGTGATCATGGTCCATTCAAAACTTCCCAAGATGCATATGATTCATTGTATATAGGATCAATTAGTACCGCTCAGAAGCTTCAAGCAAAAGATAAAGAAAAAGTTTAAGAAGAAAATGCTTCGAAAGAGTTACTTTCGAAGCATTCTCATTAACTTTAGAAAAAGTTAGCATATTGGAAAGGAGAGGACTACTTGATTAAAGTTGCTGTAGTTGGTGTAAATCATATTGGGAAGCTTCATTGTCGTTATTATCAAGAAAATCCTAATTCTCAATTAGTAGCCGTTTGCGATTTAAATAAGGAATTAGCAGAAAAAGTTGCTGCAAGTTATGGTATTTCAGCCTATTCAGATATAAAAATGATGCTAAAGTCTGAAGAAATAGATGTAGTAAGTGTTGCAACTGGTGGATTTGAAAATGGTTCCCATCATTATGAACCAGCAATGATTGCAATGGACTTTGGAAAAGATGTATTAGTTGAAAAGCCCATATCTAACAACATTTCTGAAGCTAGAGAAATGGTTGATTTTGCCAAAAAACAAAAGGTGCGTCTAGCCTGTAATCTTAACCATAGATATGTTCCAACTGCTTATAAAGCTAAAGAATGGATCGATAATGGAGATCTGGGGTCGCTTCTATTTATAAATATGAAACTAACAATTAGAAATCCAAATGAAACTAGTCCTTGGATTCATTTAAGAGCTTTACATCCACATTCTATTGATGTCATGCGTTATTTTTGCGGGGACATAAAAAGAGTGCAAGCATTTATGACAAAAGCACCGGGGAGAACTGTTTGGTCGACTGCATCCATCAATATGGAGTTCTTTTCTGGAGTGGTTGGTCATTTAACAGGAAGCTATGACATGGATAATAGACATCCGATTGAATTTTGTGAAGTAGCAGGGACAGAAGGAAGATTCATCATAAATGACGTATATAATGAAATGACCTTTTTTCCTCATAATAACTCGGAATTGAGAGTTTACAGGAATTCTGTTCTTTCAGGAATCAATGGGTTTAATGAAACTTTTAAAAATCGTATCAATACATTTTTACAAGAAATAAAAGATCAGGTTTCTCCAGATGATATTTCTGGTTCAGGAATAGATGCATTGGCCGCCCAAGAGGTCATTGAAGCCATCATTCTTTCTCAAAAGGAGAATGGGAAAGTTATTGAAGTAAACAAAATTAAAGAAGAAGGAAAACAACTGCTTTGAATTAGCTGAATGTTATTAATATTCATTTGGATTAGCATTATGAGAGCCCCTTTCAAAAACTAGTGAGGACACCAATTACTCATATTTCAAGTGAATCAATTCATAGGAGGAGTAACAATGAGTACGATGAGATATCAGAGTAGTGAGTACATGAAGACAAAGGATTTCCCTTTCTGGATTCAAAGATTCCGCCATGATTCTACTAATGTACCACCAGCTCACTCACATGAATTCATTGAACTAGTGTTTGTAATACAAGGTAATGCCAAACACGTTTTTGAAGGTCAATCGTATACAATTAAAACAAATGATGTTTTTATTATTAATCCCGGAGAAGTCCACACTTTTGAAGTGGAGAAGAATAAAAGCCTTGAAATTATTAACTGTTTATTTTTACCAAGCTTAATTAAAGATTCTTGGTTAAAAGAATTAGGCGTGTCGCAGTCAATGGATTATTTCTATATTCATCCATTTTTAGATCGAAATGAACGATTTCATCATCTCTTAAATTTAGATGTTAATTATTCCACTAGATTTCTATCTTTATTGGAAGGGATGATGCATGAATACAATAGGGAGAATTCCTGTTATTCGACTTTAATACGCCTGCAGATGGTTGAATTATTAATTTTGCTTTCTCGTATTTATAATGAAAGAAATTCTATTTCGGAAAATACTTATACACCGGAAAGCAGTAATAGCATTTTGGTTCAACGCATTTGCGGCTACTTATCTAGAAATTATGACCAAAAGGTAACGATCCAAGATCTTTGCCATATTTTTAATATAAGTCCTCGGCATCTTAATAGACTATTTAAACAAGAAACGAAGAAAACAGTTATTGAAATGTTACATAGTATTAGGATTGAAAAAGCAAAACAATTCCTTGTAGAGACTGACGATAAGGTAATAGATGTGGCAATTCGAGTTGGATATGATGATTCTGCTTTTTTTAGCAAATTATTCCGTAAAATGGTCGGTTGCTCACCTGGAAAATATAAAGGAAATATGAACGTAAATATAGTCAAGGTCTAACATTTGTAATAGAAAGGAGTTTATTAATGAGTGTCCACGCATTGCACTATCATCCTAACATCAAGCCACATGGTGGAGTATTAATTAATAGAGAAGTTAGTGAATCAGATAGAGACATCCAATTGAAACGAGCTTTACAATTGCCTGCATTAGTTGTTTCTGAATGGACTATTTCTGATTTAGAATTAATTGCAATTGGTGGTTTCAGTCCTTTAACAGGGTTCATGAAACAGTCAGATTATCTTTCTGTTATTAATAAAATGCGACTTGAAAATGGCCTTATTTGGAGCATCCCAATTACACTACCAGTTCCATATGATAAGGCTTCTTTATATTCAATTGGCCAAGAAATTGCTCTTAAAGGACAAGATGATGTAATATACGCCATTTTAAAACTTGAAGATAAATATTCATATGACAAAGAAGAGGAAGCCCGTTTAGTATACGGCACGACAGATAACGCTCATCCTGGTGTCAAAAAGTTATATGAACAAGGGGAAATATATTTCGCCGGACCTATTACGTTACTAAATAGACCGAAACATGGAGAATTTGCTGCTTATTATAAGGATCCTCTCCAAACGAGGGAAATGTTTGCAAACCTCGGTTGGAAAACGATCGTTGGTTTTCAAACACGCAACCCTGTACACCGGGCACATGAATATATTCAAAAAATTGCTATGGAAAATGTCGATGGCTTGTTATTAAATCCGTTAGTGGGACAAACAAAATCAGATGATATCCCAGCAGACATTCGTATGAAGAGCTATGAAGTATTAATAGACAACTATTATCCTAGCGATCGTGTGCGGTTGGTCATTTATCCTGCTGCCATGCGGTATGCAGGTCCGAGAGAAGCAATTTTACATGCACTGGTTCGGAAAAATTACGGATGTACACATTTCATTGTAGGACGTGATCATGCTGGAGTTGGTGATTATTACGGAACATATGAAGCACAAGAATTAATTAGCATCTATGAAAGAGAAATTGGAATGACAATCCTTAAATTTGAACACTCTTTTTATTGTAAAAAGTGCGAGAATATGGCTACAGCTAAAACCTGTCCTCACAGTAAGGAACATCATCTACATTTAAGCGGTACTAAGGTGAGAGCTATGCTAAAGGATGGTATAAAGCCGCCTAAAGAATTTTCTCGTCCGGAAGTGGCAGAAATTTTAATTAGTGGACTTCGTGCCAAAAGTGAATAATGACAAGTGAAATAGGATTTGTCTTACTCATTCTAATTTTAATGTTGCTAGGTCTAGTTTTTGAAATAACTAGGCCAGACATTATTCTTTTTTTCACTTTATCATTACTTTTACTATCTGGAATAATAACTACGGAAGAAGCTCTTAAAGGCTTTTCAAATGAAGGAATGCTTACAATAGCGTTACTTTTCATCGTAGCTGCTTCCATTCAAAAAAGTGGTATAGCGGATAGGGTAATAAGGAAACTTTTAGGGAGTAGTAACTCAATTAGGTGGACACTTTTTAAAATTCTTACGCCAGTTACTGCATTCTCAAGTGTTTTAAACAATACACCAATCGTCGTTACTTTAACTCCAATCTTAAGAAAATGGTGTGCAGATCATCAACTATCACCTTCAAAGTTTTTAATACCATTATCATATGCAACTATTTTAGGTGGAACATTGACATTAATCGGAACATCAACAAATCTAGTTGTTCACGGAATGTTGCTGGATGCCGGAAAGAAAGGGTTCTCGTTTTTTCAAATCGGTTTTGTAGCATTTCCTGCCGTTTTTTTTGGATTGCTTTATATCATTTTGTTTGGGTATAAGCTACTTCCGGATCATAAAGACCTGCTGGATAAAGTAAATGAGCATAGTAAAGAATATATTTCACAAATGGAAGTTGATGCAGATTTTCCTTTTTTAAACGCATCTGTTGAAACTGCCGGGCTTAGAAGATTGAAAGGATTATTTTTAATTGAAATTATTCGTAAAGATGAAAAAGTGTCCCCTGTTAAATCAACGACAATAATAAGAGAAGGGGATAAACTCATTTTTACCGGTCTTATTTCTACTATAGCGGAATTACAAAAAATTAAAGGTCTGCAACTAAGAACAGACTCTGACTTTTCCTTAGATATGTTAAAGAACGGAAACACTCAGCTTATAGAAGCTGTTGTATCTCATCATTCTTCTCTATTATATAAGAAGATACAAGATTCTAATTTTCGCAGTAAATTTGATGCGGGAGTAATAGCAGTACATAGGCATCGTGAAAGGATAAAAAGCAAAATTGGAGATATTACTTTAAAGCCAGGGGACACTCTATTACTTTTATGTGGTCCAGATTTTGATAAAAAAATTAGTCAATCAAATGATTTTTATGTCACTACCCCTTTAAAGACTCCTTCATTATTAGAGGACCAGCGTAAGGGCCTATTATCACTGTTTTTACTTTTAACCATGATTATGCTAGTTACATTAAATATTCTTTCAATGTTAAAGGCAATGATATTGCTAGTAATTTTATTGTTATTGTTAAAAGTGATTACGCCGGAGGAAGCAATAAAATCATTACATATTCCTGTGTTACTATTAATAGCTTGTGCATTTGGAATCGGAACAGCCTTATTGGAAAGTGGAACCGCTTCATTTTTGGCAGGGGGCATGGTACATTTAGCAAAGCCTTATGGAATTTTAGCTGTCATCGGTGTTCTTTATCTTGTAACTAATTTACTCACGGAAATCATTACTAATAGTGCGGCTGCGGTCATAATGTTCCCTATTTCATTAGAGATGGCTCAGCAGATAGGGATAGACCCTATACCATTAGTTCTTGCCATTACGATTGCAGCGTCAGCAAGTTTCTCAACACCAATAGGTTATCAAACAAACTTAATCGTTTATGGACCAGGGGGATATAAATTTATAGATTACGTTAGAATTGGATTCCCATTAAATATAATCGTTATGCTTTCGACTATTCTGATGATCTACACTTTTTGGATATAGAAAGGGGATTATGAATGAAATCAACGAATGTTACATGGCATGATCAACATGTAAGCAAAAATGATAGACAATCATTGCACGGACATAAAAGCACTATTATATGGTTTACAGGCTTATCAGCTTCAGGAAAATCCACACTTTGTGTTGAAATTGAAAAAAGATTATTTGCATTAGGATTGAGCACATATATACTAGATGGTGATAACATAAGGCATGGCCTTAATAAAAATTTAGGATTTAGTCCAGAGGACCGTTCGGAAAACATTCGTAGAATTGGAGAAGTATCTAAATTATTGGTAGATGCAGGAGTTATTGCTTTAACAGCTTTCATTTCTCCATATCGAAAAGATCGTGAACTTGTCAGAAATTTGGTCGATCAACATGAATTTATTGAAGTTTACGTAAAATGTAGCATAGAAGAATGTGAAAGAAGAGATCCTAAAGGATTATATAAAAAAGCGAGACTAGGGGAAATAAAGGACTTTACAGGTGTTACTGCACCTTACGAAGAACCTATTAATCCCGAAATAATAATAGAGAGTGACAAACAAACAATTGAAGCATCTGTAGAGAAAGTTATACAATATTTAAAGGATCATCAATATATAGAGTAGAAAAAATTATCTTTAAAAATATCCTTAATTATGGTAAATACTTTTTCCATAATTAAGGGTATTTTTTACATCTACTTATTTAAAAAATGATTTTTTTAAACTTCACTTTTGGCGCTTAAATTTTTTCGGGCAGTACACAATTCCTAACGCATAAAGTGTCTGCGGAATGTCAATTAACCTTATTTTTCTCTCCTTAGTCTGTCGCCATAAAAGTTGAAAAACAATTATTACCTTAACAGAGAAAAAACAACATAAGGAAGGAGACTTTCATGAAACCTATTCCTGACCATATAAAAGAAAATTTAGACGTCCTCTTCGTTGGATTTAATCCAAGTATTCGGTCGAGTGAAACCGGACATCATTTTGCTAATCCAACAAACCGTTTTTGGTCAATATTATACAAAGCCAAGATTACAGATAGAAAATATTTACCGACAGAGGACGAAAAATTACTTGATCTCGGTTATGGTTTTACCAACATTGTTGCAAGACCAACTAAAAATGCACAGGAAATTTCTTCAGATGAGTATCGGATAGGGAGAGACGAGTTAAAAGCTAAAATAGCAAAATTTCAACCGAAGATCGTATGTTTTGTAGGAAAAGGAGTATACCAACAATATAGTGGTAGAAAGAAAGCTAGTTGGGGAAAGCAATCAGAATCAATCATTCCTGGGGTAGTTGACTTTGTCGCTCCTTCATCTAGCGGTCTTGTTAGAATGGGTATTGATGATATTGCGGAAATTTATTCCGAGATACCACGATTAATTGATATGATAAATTTCCACCATGAATAACAAGTTTAAAAACCATGATATTTATCATGGTTTTTGTATGACATTTATGCCTTCAAAGATCATTTTCTTATGTGTATGATTATATACAAAGACGATAGAAGGAGATGCTTAAATGTCTAAACTTGATCCGAAAATATTGAGAAAGCAAATTGCTCCTTATGAGAAATCAAATACAAAAAGCAGTATAAGACAAGTTATTAATACGCTTTTGCCATTTTTTTCACTTTGGGTTCTAGCTTTTTACTCACTTTCATTTTCCTATTTATTAACTATTGCGATTTGCGTTATTGCAGCTGGATTTCTAGTTCGAATATTCATCATATTTCATGATTGCTGCCACGGCTCCTTTTTTAAAAATCGTCGTGCCAACAATATTCTAGGAACTATTACAGGTATTCTTACTTTATGCCCATATGAACAGTGGAAGCATAGCCATTCTATTCACCATGCTACTAGTAGCAATTTAGATAAGAGAGGAACTGGTGATGTTTGGGTTCTTACAGTCGATGAATACACGGAAGCATCAAGAATGAAAAAGTTAGCTTACCGTTTATATCGAAACCCTTTCGTTATGTTTGTTCTCGGTCCCATCTATATATTCCTAATTTCATACCGTTTTAATACAAAAAATGCTAGAGCAAGAGAGCGTAGAAACACATATATTACGAATATTGCAATTGTTGCCATTGCTGGTTTATTGTGTTGGGCAATTGGATGGCAAGCATTTCTGCTAGTTCAAGGACCGATTTTCTTAATATCTGGTTCATTAGGTATATGGCTTTTTTACGTACAACACCAATTTGAGGATTCATATTTTGAAAATCAAGATGAATGGGATTATGTAAAAGCTGCATTGGATGGTAGTTCGTATTATAAGCTACCAAAAGTCCTTCAATGGATTACTGGAAATATCGGTTTTCATCATGTACACCATTTAAGCCCGAGGGTCCCGAATTATTACCTCGAGGAAGTTCATAATAATCATAAACGCTTACAAGAAGTCCAAACAATAACAATTAAAACAAGTCTTCGTTCACTTAACTTTCGACTTTGGGATGAACAAGGGAAAAAGTTTATTGGCTTTAAAGAAGTGAAAAGACTTGAAAAAAATAAGAAAAAGAAAAGTACAAGCATTCTTGCATAAGCAAATAAACCGATGTAGCTCTGTTGTGATATGATAACAAGGAGCTACATTTTTTAATAAAACGAGGTATTTAAATGAAAAAGAAGTACTTATCATTCCTAAAAAGTTCAGGGATTAACCCTTATATATGGAGTATTTTTACCATATTGCCTTTCTATTTTATTTTTCAGTCTTCTTCAACGATTGAGATTATAGTTGGAATTGTGTTAACTATTGTCTTTTTAATCATCTACAGACTTGCATTTATATCAAAAAAATGGCCGGTTTATCTCTGGACTAGTATTTTAATTGCGATTTCCATTACAATGACAATCATATTTCAATTTATTTATTTTGCATTTTATATTGCTTATTATAATGGAAACATAAAAAATCGAATCGCCTTTTTAACCTTATATATTATTCATTTAGTTTGTACGACTTTCTCTATTAATTATAGCTTCGTTATGAAAAATGATTTATTTATAAAACAACTGCCATTTATTATCATTATATGGATAAGTGTCATCCTCCTTCCTTTTAATTTATATAACCGCAAGAAGCAAGAACAACTCGAACAGCAACTCGAATTTGCAAACAAAAGAATTGCTGACCTCGTAAAACAAGAAGAGAGGCAGAGAATCGCTAGAGATCTTCATGATACTTTAGGTCAAAAGCTTTCCCTTATCGGATTAAAAAGCGATTTAGCTAGAAAATTAGTATACAAAAATCCTGAAGAAGCGAGAAATGAATTACGAGATGTCCAGCAAACTGCAAGAACCGCTTTGAATGAAGTTAGGAATATGGTTTCGCAAATGCGTGGGATTCGAATAAAGGAAGAATTAGTTCGTGTTAAACAAATACTGAAAGCTGCAGAGATTGATTTAATCATTGATGGAAATTGTAAATTATCCAATGTCTCGTTATTTTTAGAGAACATACTAAGTATGTGTATGAAGGAAGCTGTGACCAATGTTGTTAAGCATAGTAAAGCAACGGTATGTAAAATATCCATTGAGCAATCCAAAAATGATATTTGTATAAAAATTGAAGACAATGGAGTAGGAATAGCTGAAAAAGATTTATCAAAAGGGAATGGATTATTAGGAATGAAGGAACGTTTAGAGTTTGTTAACGGAAACCTTGAAATTAATAGCAGTACAGGGAGTACAGGGACTTTAATTAACATGACTGTACCACGGGCAAAAAAGTTAACGGATAAGGAGGAGTTGATATGATTAGAATTGTAATAGCCGAAGACCAGCGAATGATGTTAGGAGCATTAGGCTCACTACTAAATTTGGAAGAAGACATGGAAGTAGTGGGAAAAGCCAATAACGGAGTAGAAGCTATTTCTCTTGTACGAAAATATCAGCCCGACATATGCATCATGGATATTGAAATGCCTGAAAAAACAGGGTTAGAGGCAGCTGAGGAATTAAATGGATTGGGATGCAAAGTGATTATTTTAACCACTTTTGCTAGAACTGGGTACTTCCAGCAAGCAATTAAAGCTGGAGTTAAAGGCTACGTATTAAAGGATAGCCCCAGTGAAGAACTTGCTGAGACAATTCGCAGTGTTATGGCAGGTAAAAGGGTCTATGCTCCTGAGTTAATGGACGATTTATATAGTGAAGAAAATCCGCTAACAACTAGGGAAAAAGCTGTCCTCGAACTAGTAGCAGATGGAAAAAACACAAAAGAAATCGCAGATCAACTTAGTATTAAAGCTGCAACGGTCCGGAATTATATATCACAAATCTTGGATAAACTTGAAGTAACAAACAGAATAGAAGCCATTACTCACTCAAGGAAAAAGGGATGGTTCAAATAAAATGATTCCTAGCGACCTGAGAGTTTATCAATCGCATTTTTTTATATCATTCGATCAACCAATATAATTTTATATAATCCACCAAAAAGACGGAATCAAATTTTCCCGTCTTTTTTTATTTGTATGATGATGAATTATTTCAGTAATATATGCTGATTTACAAAAACAAACCAAAGTTAAATAAACATATTCAAAAATAAACAAATATAGTATATAATAAAACAAACAATAAAAATATGGAGGGGCAGAATGGTAAAAAATTTATGGGATCATGACTTCACTTCACAGTTACCTCAAGGTGTAGAGGAACTTGTTTATCGTTCAAATTTAATTGGTTCAGACCGTTCCGTTTGTAACTGGGGCGGCGGTAATACTTCTATGAAAACAGTAGAAAAAGATTTTCGCGGGCGCGATATCGAAGTTATGTGGGTGAAGGGAAGCGGCTCCGATCTTGCCACTATGAAATCTAAAAACTTCACAGGATTAAAAATGGAAGAAATAAGACCATTGATTGAGAGAGACGAAATGTCCGATGAGGAGATGGTTTCTTATCTTGCGCATTGTATGATCGACAGCAGGCATCCTCGTGCATCCATCGAAACATTGCTGCATGCATTCTTGCCATTTAATCATGTGGACCATACCCATCCAGACGCAATCATTAGCATTTGCTGTGCAGATAACGGTAAGGATATTGCGAAGGAAATTTATGGTGATCGCTTTGTATGGGTTCCATATATCAGACCAGGTTTTACACTTTCGAAAATGATCGCTGAAGGGGTAAAAAACAATCCTAACGCTGAACTTGTATTAATGGAAAAACACGGGCTTGTTACTTGGGGAGAAACATCCCAAGAGTCATATGAAAAAACACTTTCGATCATCAATCAAGCTGAAGATTATATTCAGCGGATGATTAATGAAGAAACGATTTTTGGTGGACAAAAATACATAACATTACCAAAAAGTCATCGTTTGCAAATATTATCTGAAGTAATGCCAGTCATCAGGGGAGAAGTCAGCAAGGAAAATAAGATGATTCTGTCTTTTGATGATGCACATGACATTCTGCAATTTGTAAATAGTGGAAATGCTAATGAGTTGTCTCAAATAGGTGCTGCCTGTCCTGATCATTTAGTTCATACGAAACGTACACCTCTTTATATTGATTGGAACCCTCAAGTGGACGATGTAGAAACATTAACAACTAGAATTATAGAGGGGATAGGTGATTTCAAATCAGAGTATGCAGAATATTTCAACAGAAATAAAAGCGAAAATGACCAAATGTTCGAAGCCGCTCCAAGAGTTATTCTCATTCCCGGGATTGGAATGGTTAATACAGGAAAAACATTAGCAATGGCAAAAGTAAGCGGAGCTCTTTATCACCGAGCCATCGCTGTAATGAAAGGTTCAACGACACTAGGAAGATTTGTCTCCTTAAGTGAAAATGAATCATATAACGTTGAATATTGGCCTCTTGAATTATATAAACTAACACTCGCTCCACCAGAACTAGAGTTTTCTCGTAAAGTTGCATTTATTACAGGTGGTGCTGGAGGAATTGGCAGTTCAACAGCTCGCCGACTTGTTTCTGAAGGCGCCCATGTCCTCATCGCCGATTTGAATATAGAAGGTGCAAAAAAACTAGCAACAGAAATAAATGAATCATTTGGCGAAGGAAGAGCACATGCGATAAAAATGGATGTGACAAGCGAAGCACAAGTCAAATCAGCTTTTGCAAACTCTGCGTTAATATATGGAGGGGTGGACATTATTGTCAATAATGCAGGACTTGCTACTTCTAGCCCTTTCGATGAAACAAGTATAGACGAATGGAACTTAAATATTAATGTTCTTGGAACAGGATATTTTCTAGTTGCTCGCGAAGCTTTTAAACAGATGAAAAAACAAGGAATCGGAGGAAATATGGTTTTCGTCGGTTCCAAAAACTCATTATATGCAGGTAAAAATGTAACAGCATATAGTTCGGCTAAAGCTCTTGAAACACATTTAGCACGATGTATTGCAGCTGAAGGTGGAGAATTTGGAATTCGAGTGAATTCTGTGTTACCTGATGCAGTTTTACAAGGTTCAGCCATTTGGGATTCAAGTTGGCGTGAAGAACGGGCTGCAGCTTATGGAATCCACCCGAATGAACTTGAGGAACATTATAGAAAACGGACAACTTTGCAAGTTAATATATACCCTAACGATATTGCAGAATCAATTGCATTTTTTGCATCATCGAAAGCCGAAAAAACGACGGGTTGCATGATAACGGTTGATGGTGGGGTTCCAGCAGCGTTTACAAGATAGAAATCATTATTTGGAGGTGAAAATAATGCTCCATATTGCCGTTGATATAGGCGCATCTAGCGGACGTTTAGTCGCAGGGAAAGTAGAAAATGAAACGTTAGAAATTCAAGAGATTCATAGATTTTCAAATGGGTTTAAGAATAGAGATGGGACTTATTACTGGGATATCGACCATCTTCTATATGAAATTTTATATGGATTATCACTTGTAAAATCGATGGGTTATGAAGATTGCACATTAGGAATCGATACGTGGGCAGTAGATTATGCGTTAGTTGGTAAAGATGGGAAGCGACTTCAGGATGTTGTTTCCTATCGGGACCATCGTACAGATCATTCTATTGAAAAATTCACAAAAATTATTTCGAAAGCAAAAATATATGAAAAAACAGGAATACAATTTCTACCATTCAATACCATATATCAGTTGTATGAAGAAAACAAAAAATTATTGAATGACGCAAACAAAATTTTAATGGTACCTGATTATTTAGGATACAGATTAACAGGAAAAGCTGTTACAGAAATGACCAATGCCTCGACCATGCAATTAATGAATATTGAAAATAGAACATTCGATATGGAGTTACTAGATACAATATCGGTTAAAGCAGAGCAATTTGGAAATCTAGTTAATCCCGGGACCACTCTTGGCAAATTACGAAATGATTGGTTTCCAGAGTTGGAATTACCTAGTTGCACGATTATTAGTGTTGCTTCTCATGATACCGCTTCCGCCATTATTGGAACACCGGGACAAGGAAATAATTGGGCATATATTAGCAGTGGTACTTGGTCTCTTCTTGGAATGGAACTTGATTCCCCGGTGATAAACGAAGCGTCTTTTGTAGGAAATTATACGAATGAATGGGGAGCGTTTGGAACATATCGGTTCTTAAAAAACATAGTGGGAATGTGGATATTACAAGAAGTTCAGCGTAATTTGCCAGAAGAGTATAGTTTTGAAGAGCTCGTATTAGAAGCAAAACAAGTATCTGCATTCGAACAATTTATAAATTTTGATGACCAACGTTTTTTAAATCCAGAAAATATGATTACTGAAATCCAAGCCTTTTGTATCGAAACGAACCAAACCGTACCCAAATCGGCAGGTGAACTTGCTGCAGCTGTTTTTTATAATTTAGCAATAATGTATGCGGTTGCATTACAAGATTTAGAGTCAATCGTTGGCAAAAAAATTGATAGACTCCATATAGTAGGTGGAGGATCACAAAATGAGTTCTTAAACCAATTGACTGCTGATTTAAGTGGAAAAACTGTATTCAGCGGGCCTGTCGAAGCAACCGCAATTGGAAATCTGTTGATGCAACTTATTTCCATTAACAATATTGATAGCTTACAAGACGGAAGGATACTCGTAAGCAAGTCATTTGAGATAAAAGAATATAAACCGCGTCCCAAGTACAGTACAGAGGTCATTCAGCTTTTTAAGGAAAAAGTTTTCAAGAATAAAAGCAATGAAAATGACACTTTAAAAAGTTCATCCTGACTATGTTCAGTAAAAGTGGGTGGTATGGCCATGAAGAATCACCCATCGTGACCGAAACCAGGAGAGGGCACATTGAACCTTCCATCTTAGCCTTAAAAGGAAATAACAAAGCGGTAAGGGCACTCTGAAATTATTTTACCGTTAAAGCAATGGAACTTTTAGCTAATCATAAGAAGGACCAATGCAAAGAAACATAAACTAAAGAAGCAAAAATAGAGAGGGGATCCAATTAATGATTCGTGAAAATTATGATATGGCAAAAAAAGCGTATGAAAAATGGGGCATAGATGTTGAGAATGTATTGGAAACTTTAAAAAAGGTTCCAATTTCAATCCATTGTTGGCAAGGTGACGACATTTCAGGATTTGAAGTAAATCAACGCGAACTGTCTGGTGGTATTGATGTAACCGGGAACTATCCAGGTAAAGCTACAAATCCAGATGAACTGAGAATGGACTTAGACAAAGCTCTATCTTTAATACCAGGAAAACATCGAGTTAATTTACATGCAATCTATGCTGAAACAAATGGCATAAACGTTGATCGGAATGAAATCGAACCAAAGCATTTCGAAAACTGGGTAAATTGGGCAAAAGAAAGAGGTCTTGGTTTAGACTTTAATCCGACTTTATTTTCTCATGAAAAGGCTGAAGATGGACTTACTTTATCACATCCTGATGAAGAAATACGTCAGTTTTGGATTGAACATTGTATTGCAAGTAGAAAAATTGGTGAATATTTTGGTAAGGAACTTGAGTCGCCATGTCTAACAAACATTTGGATTCCAGATGGTTATAAAGATATGCCAAGTGATCGACTAACACCGAGAAAAAGACTGAAGGATTCTCTCGATCAAATTTTTGCTGCAGATGTGGATGAATCTCTTAATATTGACGCTGTTGAAAGTAAATTGTTTGGAATTGGCTCTGAAGCGTTTGTTGTTGGATCTCATGAATTTTACCTTGGCTATGCATTGAAAAACAATAAATTATGTTTACTAGATACAGGGCATTTCCATCCTACAGAAACGGTATCTAATAAAATCTCGTCCATGCTTTTGTTTAGCGATCAATTAGCTTTACATGTTTCCCGTCCTGTTAGATGGGATAGCGATCATGTTGTCACATTAGATGATGAACTTAGGGAAATTGCACTCGAAATTGTTAGAAATGATGCCCTTGATAAAGTTTTGATTGGACTAGATTTCTTCGATGCTAGTATTAACCGTGTTGCAGCTTGGACTATCGGTACGCGCAATATGATTAAAGCAATGCTTTACGCACTTCTTACACCTAATGAATATATGAAACAACTACAAGAAGATGGGAATTATACTGAAAGACTGGCACTAATTGAGGAGTTTAAAACCTATCCATTTGGTGCAATTTGGGATTATTATTGTGAAATGATGAAGGTTCCTGTTAAAGAAGCTTGGTTAAATGAAATAAAAACCTATGAAGAAACAGTATTATCAAAACGATAAAAAATAAGCTTTAAATATCAAAAGTATTACTACTTCGGGACGACTCTATATAAAATAGTCGTCCTTACTTTTTATAGAATAGTTGTGTTATAATTTCGTTATCACAGACAAACAAAAACAAACAAAAGTCAGGGGCGTTTGCGTTGCTCGTAGCAGAAAGACATAAAAAAATAGTAGAACTCGTGAACCAACGTTTAAGTATTCGCGTATCCGAATTAAGCGATATCTTTTCAGTGACAGAAGAAACGATTCGTCGTGACCTCGAGAAGTTAGAAAGTGAAGGAAAACTTCAAAGAAGTCACGGCGGGGCCGTTAGTATACAAGAACCCGATTCTGAAATACATTTTTCAGAAAGGGTTACAACAAATGTTCCCGAGAAAAAAGCCATAGCAAAAGAAGCTGCTAAACATGTTAATAACGGTGATCGAATTATTCTGGACGCAAGTACAACAGCATGGTATATGGCAAAGGAATTACCAAACATACCTCTTACTGTTTTGACAAACTCCATTAAAGTTGTGATGGAGCTAAGCAAAAAGGAAAAAATTGAAGTAATTTCAACCGGGGGCAAGCTTCTTTCCAGATCACTATCATACGTAGGACCTTTAGCAGAACAATCGATTTCAAATTATCATGTCGATAAAGCGTTTATATCTTGTACAGGAGTGCATTTTCAAGATGGACTTAGTGACTCAAATGAACTACAAGCATTACTGAAAAAGCAAATGATGACTAGAGCAGAACGCGTTTACTTAATGGCGGATTCGAGTAAGTTTGGGAAAAGGGCGTTTTCACAAATTCTCCCGCTAAACGAAGTGAATGTAGTCATTACAGATAAAAAAATTGATCCACTTGCAAAACAAACATTAGAAGAAAATGACATTTCTGTCGTAACTACTCAATTAATAAATATTCCAGAGTCTCAAGACAGAAAAATACCAATCATAAAAGGGAAAAATCAAAAATTAAGACTTCGTCGATGAATCAGTACTTGATTTGTACATTTTTTTCATCTATACTTACAAAAAATATATAGTCATTTCGATGAAAAAGAGAGTAATTATGGAGTGTTTTGTAGCGAATTAGGGATGGTGTAAGCCTAATAGATAAACCATAATGAAGCGCACTTTTGAGAAATATACCTGAAACGATACGTAGGGTAATATCGGGGTGGACCCCGTTATCAATTTAAGAAGGTTCTTATGAACAATCAGAGTGGTACCGCGGGTAAATCTCGTCTCTTATTAGAGACGGGATTTTTTTATTTTACAGGTTTTATTAAGGCGCGTGTGTATATCGACACCTAGTTAGTTTCTAGAAAGTGCGAGACTCCTCAAGAAAAAAGGGGTTAATGAGCAATCTAATGCCGAGAAGGAGCGTATTAATCGTTGGAAAATTGCTACTAGGATCGAAAAATGAACATGAAAATCTAAAAAAGACTATATTTTTAACAATAGGAGGTAATGTAAATGGATTTCATTAAAACATATGCAGAACAAATTACAGATACATTAAATAATTTATTGACGTTAGATGATGTTATAGAATTAATCGAAAAGCCTAGATTTAATGATCAAGGTGATCTGGCATTTCCGTGTTTTT
Source organism: Lederbergia wuyishanensis (assembly GCF_022900255.1). GTDB lineage: Bacteria > Bacillota > Bacilli > Bacillales > Bacillaceae_C > Lederbergia > Lederbergia wuyishanensis. The sequence continues at coordinate 632,775 of NZ_JALIRM010000001.1, read as the reverse complement.
CGCTTGCAAAGCAATTAAGAAAAGCTCCAGCCCAAATTGCACAAGATATTGCAAACAAAATCAAACATGACTTATTTGAAAAAGTAGAGGCAAATGGCCCGTATGTAAATTGCTTTCTTAATAAAAATATGGCTAGTCAAAACATTTTGCAGACAATTTTAAAAGAAAAAAGCAGTTATGGCTCTCTTCCAATTGGAAAGGGGAAAAACATCACGATTGATTTTTCTTCACCTAATATCGCAAAACCATTTTCGATGGGACATCTTAGATCTACTGTAATAGGAAATGCGCTTGCTAATATAGTCGAAAAATGCGGATTTAAAGCAATTAGAATTAATCATTTAGGCGACTGGGGAACCCAGTTTGGAAAGTTAATCGTTGCTTATAAACTGTGGGGCAATGAAGAAAAGGTAAAAGAACAACCAATAAAAGAATTATTAAGCCTTTATGTTAAATTTCATGAAGAAGCAGAAAAAAAACCAAGTTTAGAAGATGAAGCTAGAAAATGGTTTAAACAATTAGAGGAAGGGAACAGTGAAGCACAAAACCTCTGGAAGTGGTTTAAAGATGAGTCTTTACATGAGTTCACTAAAATTTATGCATTATTAGACATTCATTTTGATTCATATAGTGGAGAAGCCTTCTATAATGATAAAATGGCCAATATAATACAATTATTAGAGAAAAATAATCTACTTACTCAATCCGACGGAGCACAAGTTGTTGAATTAAAAGAATATGATCTGCCTCCGTGCTTAATTATGAAAAAAGATGGAGCAACCTTGTATGCAACAAGAGACCTTACTGCCGCCTTATATAGAAAAGAAACGTATCAGTTTGATAAAGCTTTGTATGTTGTTGGCCAAGAGCAAAGTCTACACTTTAAACAAGTATTCCTTGTCCTTGAAAAGCTAGGGTATGAATGGGCAAAAGAAATAGTTCATATTCCTTTCGGATTTATTTTAAAAGATGGAAAAAAGATGTCAACGAGAAAAGGCAAAGTGGTATTATTGGAAGAAGTGATTGCTGAAGCGATTCAAATGGCTAAAAAGAATATTGAAATTAAAAATCCGAACCTTGAGAATAAAGAAGAAGTGGCTCATATGGTTGGTATTGGTGCTATTATTTTTCAGGACTTAAAAAATGAAAGGCAAAATAATATAGAGTTCTCCTTGGAAGAAATGCTAAAGTTTGAAGGAACGACCGGGCCATATGTACAGTATACACATGCTAGGGCGTGCTCGATTCTAAGAAAAGCTGATCATAAAAGACAAGCGCAAATCACAACGGCTTTGGATGATGAATATTCTTGGTCTATAATTAAACTATTAATGGATTTCCCATCCATCATTGAAAAGAGCTTTATTCATTACGAACCTTCCCAAATTGCAAAATATTTACTTGATCTGTCAAAAGAATTTAATAAATATTATAGTCATGTGAAAATTTTATCTAATGACGATGGTTTGGAAGGTCGACTATCACTTGTCGAAGCAATAACCATAATTTTAAAAGAGGGTTTAAGATTATTAGGATTAAAGGCACCCGAAGAGATGTAATTAGAAGATAAGAAACATAATGCGGGGTAATGAATATGATATTTACGGTACGAATATTCATATGTGAATAAAGTATCAGTTTATTATGAAATCAATAAGAAGCGTTGCGAATGCATCGTAATTATTTTAATATCAATATATACTTAAAATAAATTAAGAGGCAGAATAAAATGAAAGATATATTAATGGTTTTTAAAGATTTACAAAATATGGTTCCTAATGCTGAAATATTAATGTCCGAGCCATTATCAAAACATACATTTATCAAAACAGGTGGCATTGGAGACGTTTTTACAAAGCCATTTGATGTAAATGATCTACAGAAAATTGTAAAATATGCATTTTCTCACGATATCCCACTGACCGTTTTAGGAAAAGGAACAAATGTAATTATTAGAGATACGGGGATAAGGGGAATAGTTGTAAGTCTTGATCAACTTAATAAAGTTTCTGTTACTGGTGAAACGATAACAGTCGAAAGCGGAGCAAATATTATTGATGTATCAAGAATTGCCTTGCAACATCAATTATCTGGATTGGAATTTGCTTGTGGGATCCCTGGAACAGTTGGCGGTGCATTAATCATGAATGCAGGTGCCTATGGTGGTGAGATTTCCGAAGTTTTAACGAGCGCGACGGTGATCACACAATCAGGAGAGATTCGTACTTTAAAGGTTGGTGAATTCCAATTTGGCTACAGAAGTAGTGTATTTGCCAATGAAAATCTAATTATTTTGGATGCTGTCTTCTCCTTAAAGAAAGCTGATCCAACATTAATTAAAGCAAAAATGGATGAAAATACATTTCTTCGTGAGTCCAAGCAACCACTGGAATACCCTTCCTGCGGTAGTGTTTTTAAACGGCCACCAGGAAACTTTGCAGGAAAATTAATTCAAGATAGCGGGCTCCAAGGAACAAGAATAGGTGGAGCAGAGGTATCTACGAAACATGCAGGATTTATTGTGAATGTAGACAGTGCTACATCGACTGATTATATTCAATTAATCCGACATGTTCAGAAAACAGTTAAAGAAAAGTTTGGGATTGATCTAGAAACGGAAGTAAAAATTATTGGTGATGAATCTTAAAAGGGAAGAAGCAATTTGTCTAAACGGCGAATTGCTTTTTCTTTTCTTTACATTTAATCGGTAATAGGGTATAACATAATTGTCTGACTTTTCTTATTTTAATTTAATTGAAAGCGCTTAAATAAAGGGGGAAGAAATTATGTCTATATCAAAAGAAGAAATAATAGAAAACATGATTGCTAAATTAAACGTTACATCACTTTCTGACAGAGAAGCTGTTACCTATGCAAGGCAAGCATATATTAGATTAAGTGATGAGCAAAAGGCAGCTATAACAAATATAGAGCTTTTGGACAAAGCAGAAGCACAAATACTTAGCCATTGGATTGATAGTATTGGTGAAGTAACCTCTGCTGCAGGAGGTCTTATATATGTCATTTTGGAACAATATCATAATTTGAATGAAGTTCAACAATCATTTGTTACGAATATTGATCGTATAGAGAGTATTAAAGCTCAACTTGAAACAATTCAATCTATTAAACAAGAAAACTTCAAGAAAGCTGTAGAGGTACAAAAAATCATTGATCGAATGGATATAGTAGATGCTGAAGTAACACTTGCAAGAGATGCATACGAAGAATTGTCAAGTGACCAAAAGTCAATGGTTGGAAATTACCTTGAATTAAAAGAAGCGGAAAATAAACTTAGTCGTCAACCAGTTCACCAAACACCTAGTAATATTGCATATGCCGGAACCCGTTCTTCCATATACGGTATTAGAGGTGAATGGTTGGGAATACAAGATTGGCAGCATATTACAGATAAAATGGATGGGTACTTCCCTGGGGCACAGCCAACGTATGTTTGGATTGTTGGAAAATTAGATACTGAAGTAGGGATTGGTGGTACACACTTAGAATTTGAAGCTCCTAATGATGGGATTGACTATGCTTCGCAAAATATCAGTTTTGGTGACCCGACTAAGCCCGGGCATCTTTCGCATGAGGATTATTTAAACTACTTTGACGAGCAAGGTATAAAGGTATATCTGCAGGTTGAATCAGGCTTTGCCGATATGAAAACGTTAATGGATCTTATCTTTGCAAAATATGGACACCACAAAAGCGTAATCGGCTTTGGTGTAGACGTTGAGTGGTATTACGGTATCACCGAAGATGCTGGAATTCCAGTAACTGATGCAATAGCTAAAGAATGGAATGATCACCTTAAATCAATTAATCCAAATTATCGTATGTTTTTAAAACATTATAATTATTGCTGGCTGCCACCAACATACCGTAGTGATCTATTATTCTGCAATGATAGCCAAGGATTAGGTAGTTTGGATGGAGAGGTGCAACCCGGATTTCTTCCGGAATTTAAGGCATGGGCAGATCACTTCTATCCAAATGAAGTACTATATCAAATTGGCTATAGTCCAGATGCAACTTGGTATTATGCAGAAGATACACCGATTATTCAGAAACTTGGTGAAGGATTAGCGGAGGTAACTAGGCAAAAATTAGGAATAGCATGGGTAGACTTTACAATAAAGGATCCAATGACATTCCCTGATCTTTTCAAATCTGATTCCGAATTGGTTGGCTCTGTAAACTCCGCATTACGATACCTACTGGATACTCCCTTTAGTAGAGTAGGTACACGATTTAACAACAATAAAGCAACAGTGACGGATGCCTTATACATAGCGAGGCTTCGAGAAATAATAAATTTATTAACCGACGATCAGCATAGTCAATTAAATCAAGAATATATTTCTACTCTTATGCAGTTTGAAACGAAAGCCATTGAAACACGTATCGAAAACTTATATTCTAATAATCTTAAACTAAAAGATAAAGAAAAAATTGCCCTTGTTCGTTCAGCTTATTCTGCTCTTACAGAGGAGCAAAAAAGCAAAATATCTAATATTGAGAAACTATTTATCTTAGAAAAAGACATTATAGCATTAGAAACAGTAATTTAAAGCTCATAGCACCGCACAATATTTGTTGCGGTGTTTTATCTATAAAGGAGGTAATTTATTTATGAATGGTATTCATCTTCATCCTCATGACATTATAGATGAGGGGACAGAGAAAATCTTTTCCTTACTCAATGTAATGGGAGATATACAATATATCTTCCCACAGGTGAACACGATTTTTGAACGAAACCCTTACCCTAAAGGTATATTACCGCATAATCCTGTCCATGAATTTGTACAAGGTGAAGGCACTTGGCATGTCCCAATTAAGGTAAAGGAGATATATGAAAATTTATATCAAAAAGTCGACTCTTCTGTTCAAAAAGGTGAGGATTCCATACAATTGCTAAAAGAAGGCTCGTCAAAAACGACTTTCGAAATTATTCCTTGGCTAAATCTGCTTAATGGAGATTTTCAAGGTAATGTAGCTAATAATGGAGTCGTGGATTTCTTGGGAAATGAAGTAGAGTATTGGTTGTGTCCAAATGGACCAGATGTGGTTCCTATGTGGTCAAAATTAATTAGTGCTTTAACTGAAAAATACGGCTATACAACATATTTGATTGATAGAATTCGCTTTCCCGATTGGGCAGGAAAACAAGTAAATCCAAAAGGAATTTTCAGTTGTTTTTGTTCTCATTGTAAAAAAGGAATGGACTCAGTAGGAATAAACATTCCAGTACTCATTGATACAATGAATAGAGTTGCTAATCATCTAAAAAATCAGGATTTCCATTATGCCGTTCAAACTTTGTTTCAATCTGAAGTTATAAAACAATGGATTCAATTTAGACAAGATAGTGTCTCAAATTTTGTTGAAGATCTTTTAAAAGAAGTTCAGAAGGTTAACTCAGATATTCAATTATGGCTTGATTTATGGCCCCCGTCCTACGCATGGCTGTTAGGGCAAGATTACGAACGTTTAACAAAAGCATCTAATACACTCAAACATTTTCCTTATCATAAGCTTGGCGGAGGTGCAGATGTACAAGGGTTTATCGAATTCTTTGCAGATACACCTGCTAAACAAGAAGAAGCATTTCAAGCTTTCCTAACATTTTTCGATTTACAATACGACATTACTTATGAAACATTTAGAGAACACGGTTATCCGATATCCTTTGTAAAAAATGAAAATGATAAAGTCCGTGAACTTTCGAAGGCAAATACAAACATATTTAGTGGCATCCAGATGTGGAATATTGAAGAAGATCATTTAATTGAAGCACTGGAAGCTGCTGAAAATAGTGATGCGAACGATGTCCTTTATTATTGTTATGGTTGGGCTGATGAAAAATTATTTTCCGCAGTAGGAAAATGGAATATACTGAAAGTAAAGTAAAAGTTATTTCGGGAGGAGTTAGAATGAAGCGGCTTAAATATTGTATATCGTTATGTCTTATCATCTTCTTTTTATCTGCTTGTTCACAAATTGACTCCCAGATTGCTAGTAATAATACTTTGCCATATAACCCAAATGAAAATATTAATTATTCAACAAGTGATCTAAAAACAATCTATTTTGCTGGTGGTTGTTTTTGGGGTGTAGAAGCATATTTTGCACGAATATTAGGGGTTAAAAATGCTACGTCTGGATATGCGAACGGAAAAGGAATAGACCCCTCATATGAAGATGTAATCAAGGGAGAGCAAGGGTTTGCCGAAGCAGTTCGTGTTGAATACGATCCCAAAAGAGTTACTTTAACGGAACTTCTAGAGTATTTTTTCAAAGTAGTTGATCCAACAAGTATAAATCAGCAAGGAAACGATCGTGGAATTCAATATCGATCGGGCATTTATTTTGAAGATGAAAGTGAAGAAGCTATTATCAAAGATTACATCCGAGAAGAGCAAGAAAAATACGATAAAGAAATCGTAACAGAAGTTTTGCCAGTGGAAAATTTTTTCTTAGCAGAAGAATATCACCAAGATTATTTGGAAAAGAATCCAAATGGATATTGTCATATTGATTTAAATATTTTAAATGAAGCTGACAACGATGCAGAGAGTTATATAAAACCAAGTGAAGAAGAAATTAAGGATAAATTAACACCTGAACAATATCAAGTCGCTTTATTAGATGAAACTGAACCTGCCTACGATAATGAATATTGGGATTTTTATGAGCCTGGAATTTATGTCGACATTGTTACTGGTGAACCGCTATTTTCAAGCAGTGATAAATATGACTCCGATTGCGGGTGGCCAAGTTTTACAAAACCAATTTCACGTAAAACAGTAAAGTACCTCGAGGATACAAGTTTCAATATGAATCGGACCGAAATTCGTAGCCGTTCCGGTGATATTCATTTAGGGCATGTTTTTGATGATGGACCAGAAGAAGACGGTGGTTTAAGATACTGTATAAATAGTGCATCACTACGGTTTATTCCATTAGAAGATATGGAAAAAGAAGGTTATGCAAATTTCATAGGCGAAGTAAAATAGTCAGTGCAATGCCCAAGATTACATTGGGTATTGCCATTTTTTATTTATAATAAAGTTTTTAGACAAATTATTTCAAAATAATGATAAAATAAGCGTTATGATAGTTTAATTAATATGTAAGGGGATATGGAAATTGGAAATTAAATTTAACCGCCCTAAAGGGTTCGGAGAGATTTTAGATCTCACTTTTAGATTAAGCAAGTATAAATTTTCGGATTTTTTACTAATTAATCTTATTTTTATGGGGCCAATCTATTTACTGCAAGTATTTATTCAGCTTATTTCCGGAGTTAGTTTTTTTAGAGAGCTTGGGTCTGGTGACGTATGGTATGAACAAATACTCTCAAGTTTTGAGGATACTGGAACCGCTAGTTTAGGAGCTGACCTAAGCATTATCGCAGTTTCATTTTTAAGCATCTTTTTATTTCCAGTAGCTAGCGCTGCTATTCTTATTGCCATTAATCATATGAGAAAAAGCGAAAAATATACAGTGGGTACGGTTATTAAAGAAGCCTTCTCAAGATACGGTCCAATTCTCGGGAGCAGCATACTGTTTGTACTTCTAGTAATAGGACTAGTATTTATTCCAATTATCATCGTCGTCCTTGTCGGAGTTGTCGGATCACTCGCAAATCCAATTGTAGGAATCCTTATGGCAATTCTTTTATTCATTGGGTTTGCGATAGGAATAGGTTTATTGCTTACCCGTTGGAGTTTTTATTTTGGCTCTGTAGTACTTGACGATGAAGTTTTAGGATTTTCAAGAAGCCGGAAGCTTAGCAAAAAAAGAACATGGGCATTGTTTGGATTGTATATCGTGTTTTCTTTGATTGTTTCTAGTATTAGTTATGCAGTTGAAGTATCTTTCGGAATCTTTTTAGGAAATAGTGTATTGTTATCAATCATTTCAGGTGTTGTAAGTTTGTTTACTACGATGATTTTTTCAGTTGGATATGCAGTCATGTACCTTGATGCAAAAACAAGACATGATGCGGACGATTTAAAGGAAATGATAGAAGATTATAATGCGGTACAATCGTGAATCGATAGGTGATAAGGGATGGAAAATCTAGATAAGGCCAAAGAAGACATTCGAGACATTTTGAACGGAAAAGAATATCAATTGTATGCGAACGAGTCAAAGAGTATATTGACAATATGGTGGGAACGAGCAAAAGAATGGCTTGCCAATCAATTGGAAAAAATGTTCCCTTCTTTAGAATCGGCCAGTAATTCTGCGGCAGGTCCGATTCTTATTACCATAATCGTCGTCGTTGTTGCCATGATTGCCATTTTGGCCTTTCTTCTAGTTCGAAGGCAAGTACGCAAACGAAAATATAAAGAAAATAAACCTTTCCAGTCATTAAAAGAAATGGAATGGACCTTTCAAACTCATTTTGACGAGGCAACACGATTGGAATCGCAAGGTGAATATACTTTATCAACTCGGCATCTCTTCCTCTCCTTACTTTTATACTTCCACGAGAATGAATGGCTCGTAGCAAAAATTTGGAAAACGAATTGGGAATACTACGACGAGCTTCGAAAAGTGAACAGAGAGTGGGCAGATCGATTTTTTAATCTAGCTCTTTTATTCGATGAAATTACATATGGAGAGCGGACTATCGAAAAGCATGAATACATAAAATATAAGTCGCTAGTATTAGATTGGCTTAGTGAAGCAAAGGAGGGGCCAATAAATGCTACGAAGTATAAGTAAGACATGGATTTGGCTTATCATCCTTTTAGTCATTTTTGTATTGGCAAGCTTTCTCATGTTTTCACAAAAGCCAAAGAGTTATCCAAATTATGTAACTGATTCTCCCTCCCCTACGGGAGTAAAGGCTTTATATACATATTTGCAAAATAATAATGACACGGTAAATAGATGGAAACATAGGCCGGACTTATTGAATAAGCATGTAGGAAATCAGCTCCTTGTTATGATAGAACCATTTTTTATGCCAACAACTAAGGAAATCAATGAATATATAGATTTTATGAATGCGGGAAATACAATTATATTATTCAGTGAGAGACCTGATGGATTTTTTGATCTTAAATCCAACTTCTTGGAAGAGGATCTTTCAGGTAAAAAAATAAAAATAAGGGATTCTCATAAAACTTCTTTAAATGGAACAGTAGTTTCTCCTGTGAGACTGCAAACAAATAAACAAGATAAAATCTTATTAGAAGATAAAGAGGGAACAATTGCGTTAAAAAAGAAGTATGGAAACGGAAATTTAATAGTTTCTATAACACCAGAGTGGCTTACAAATGGCAACATCTTATCAAATAATAATATACCTCTTATTCTTTCACTACTTCATGAAGAAAAAGCCGATATCGTATTCTTTGATGAATATGTTCATACGGGAGAAAATGCTTCTACGATATGGACTGTTTATCCAAAATGGTTTTTAATTTTGATGCTTCAACTTATTGTTTTAAGTATTCTTTGGCTCTGGGCAAAAGGGAAGAGGTTTGGACCAATATTAGTTCCTAGAGAAGAAACTGTGCGTTTTGGTGATGAAGGAATTAAAGCTTTAGCTGCATGGTATTTGCGTGGTCAAAGATACTATGAATCTTTAGTAATCCAGGCAGATTATATTAAACAATTGTTGAACGAGCGGTTTGGTATATCTGCTTCGAAGGAATGGACTGAGATTTCTGACTTATTAATTCGTAAAAAAATCGATATTAGTAATATGCAGATGTTAAAAGATATTGGCCCAGTTTTACAAAAAGGAAAATTAAATAAGCAGGAATATTTATTATGGTCGAAAAGATTAGATCGATTAAGAGAAGAGGTTGTCAGGCGATGAAAATGGAATTACAAACCTTAATAGAAAAATATGAGGAAAGAATTATAGGGCAAAGCTTAAATATAAAACTACTATTATCGTCTATATTGGCTGGTGGGCATGTTCTTTTAGAAGGTGTGCCAGGTACAGGAAAAACACAAATGGTTAGAACACTTGCCGGACTTTTAGGCGGAAACTTTAATCGAATTCAATTTACTCCTGACCTGTTACCTAGTGATATTACAGGAAGCACTATTTACAATATGAAAGACAGTACTTTTGAAACGATAAAAGGACCCGTATTCACAAATATTCTGTTAGCTGATGAAATTAATCGTACACCTGCTAAAACGCAAGCCGCGCTTTTAGAAGCAATGGAAGAAAAGCAAGTGACAATTCAAGGAGAAACATACAAGTTGTCAGATGTCTTTTTCGTTGTCGCTACTCAAAATCCGATTGAGTTTGAAGGAACTTATCCTTTGCCTGAAGCCCAACAGGATCGATTTCTCTTTAAACTCTATATAGATTTCCCTAGTTTTGAAGAAGAAAAAAATGTATTGCATCAAGTTATCGAAAATAAAAGCAATTCAATTCCATTATCGGCTGTTATCAATATTGAAGAATTCTTAGAAATAAAAGAAGAAATTTCACGTGTTACTATCGGCGAAAATGTTATGGATTATCTTATGAAAATTGTAAGAAGAACACGTGAGACTGAATCAATTCGCTTTGGAGCAAGCACAAGGGCGGCAATTTCAATTGGAAAAGCTGCACAATCCTGGGCTTATTTATCTGGTAGAGATTATGTAACTCCGGATGACGTTAAAATGGTCTCTAAACCTGCGTTAAGACATCGTATTCAATTATCTCCTCACATAGAATTGGAGGGAGCGTCTGTTGACCAGATCATTGAAGAACTTGTGGGCTCGGTTCCTGTTCCAAGGTAATGGAATACTTCCGTCTTGGAGATTACTTATCATATTTGTCATTCTGTCATTTGTACTTATATTGGTTAGTTTCAGATATTTTTCATGGTGGACAGTTGTATTCATGAATGTCGTTCTATTTTTATTAAGTTTGATTGATTTGTTTTTTTCTCCTAAGAGAAAGGATCTTTATTTCAAACGGCGAATTCTAGATGAATTTGAAAGAAACTTAGCCTATAAAGTTAATATTGAAGTGACTAATCGTTCGAATCATTTTATGTCTTATTCATTAGTTGACGGGATTCCACAAAGCTTTCACCAGCATTTTCCGCTAAAAGGAAGGATTCAACATGGAGTAACCTCAGTCATTGAATATGAAACAAAAGCCCCCGTACGAGGAGAATATGAAATAACAAAGCTATATTTTCGTTATTCTAGTGTGCTTGGTTTGTGGGAAAAACAGATGACTGTGAACTTAATAGATACTGTTAAAGTGATTCCTGACCTTACAGAGACAAAACAATTTTTAGAAAATGCACAGAAATATCTATTATTTGAAGGAAATAAAATTCGTAGGCATCAAACAGGCATTGGTGATTTTGCACAAATTCGCAACTATGTAGTAGGGGATGACCCGCGCAAAATCAATTGGCGGCAAACGGCAAAATTGCGCCAAGTCATGACAAATGAATATGAACCTGAGCATGGGAAATATATTACAATTTTAATAGACTGTGGCAGAATGATGGGGTCCGAGCTAGAAAAAGGGAATAGGCTTGAAAAAGCATTGGAGGCTGCACATTTAGTGGCGGCTGCTGCACTTGAAAATGGTGATTATGTTTCTGTTTTAGCTTTCTCAAAGGATGTAAAAGTATTTGTCCCTGCAGCAAAAGGAATGGCTCATTTACAGACAATTCTCCATTCCATTTATAATGTTACTGTTGATTCAGCAGAATCCAACTATGCATCCGTATTTTCTTTTATGGAAACGATGCAAAAAAAGAGAAGTCTTCTCCTATTGTTTAGTGATTTTAGAACATTCCTGTATGAAGAGCATGCTCTACTTTACTTGAAGCGACTTAGACAGAGGCATTTATTTCTCATGGTTGGAATTGAAGACTCGACACTTCAAAATAGGGCCAATGAAAAACCGGATTCCGTTCAAACAACGATGATTAAAAGTATTGCACAGCAGCAAATTATGTTCAAGAAAAAGGAAAAAACAAAGTGGGAAAGGCAGGGGCTCGTTATGATAGAAGCAAAAGAAGAAAACCTTGCGACTGTCGCCGTATCCCACTATATCGATATTATGAACCGAAACTTGCTGTAGGATTGATAATGTCGCATAAAAATAGATAATCAGCTAATAGACTTTCCCTAAAAGACTGACTGGATTCAAAAACAACCTCTGAATTAAAAATAAATTAACCAATAAAAAAGCGAATCTATCAGCATGACTGCTATAGATTCGCTAAAGAATGTAGAATTAATTTATTTATTAGAGAGAGAACGGTTCAACAATATTTTTCCAATCAACATATAAAGAATTAAACCAAATACAGTAATGATAGCAACGATGTATTTTGCTTCTAACGAAATTGCAGCTGGGGTAATAAAGCCTTCAATGATTCCAGCAATAATAAAGAGGGGTATTGTTCCAAGCAATAACTGGACTGAACGTTTCGCTTGGTGTTTTAAATGAAACCCTCTCGAAAAATCGCCAGGAACCCAAAGTTTGTATCCCATTAAAAGACCAGCGCCACCAGCAATAAAGATAGCTGTGAGCTCTATCATTCCATGGGGTACAATATATGCCCAAAAATCATACGACTTTCCGTAGTGCCAAAATAATGCAGCTAGGGCGCCAACAATTATTCCGTTATAAATTAATACATACACAGTCAATAGGCCGAATGTGACTCCACCAGCAAAAGCTAAAATAGCTACTTGGATGTTATTTGTCATGATACTTGCAGACATAAGAGCAGAATCCACGGCTCCATCTTGACTCCCTAGTTGGGTAGGATCAACATTTTTAGCGATTTCTCCAGGAAGAATGGAATACAGGTGGAGAGGATCGCTAATTACGGCAAAAAAACTTCCTAATGCACCAAGGCTAAAAAGCAACATTGCGACTACAACTGCTTTCCATTGTCCTAATAGTAGGCCAATAAAAGTTGTGCTAAAAAAATGTCGAACTTGTTTCAAACTTGATATTTGGTCTTTGTACAAAAGATTATGTGATTTTGAAACAAGTCCATTTAGATAAACTGTAACATCTTCATTTGAAAAATACGTTTGGCAATATGATAGATTTTGGGCTGCTTTTTGATAGAGTCTATTAAATTGTTCAATATCCATTGCTGTATATGTATTTTTACGCTTTTGTAAAACGCTGATAAGATGTTCGAGCTGTTTCCATTCATCACGGTGTTGTTTAATAAATTGCTTAATATTCATCCTAGCACCTACACGAATTATATTTAATATCATTTTCTATTCTTATTATAGTAATATCGTAAAAAAATAGAAACAATTCCTATGAAATTAACAATGAAACGAGGTATTTCCTTTGAATGAGGATCGGATAGATATAAAAACACCTGAATACGTATCTCTTCAGTTTCAAATTGCAGGATTAGGTAGTAGGACCTCTGCTTTTATAATCGATCAACTTATTTTGATGGCTTTTAATATTGCAATTCTTATAATCTTTCTTATTATTTCGTTTGGTCAACCAGACTTTTTGGTTTTTCTTGATTTGCATTCTTATCTTATAGCGATTATTATTATCGGGCTATTTTTTATTAACTGGGGCTATTTTTTTGCATTTGAATACTTTTCGGGTGGGAGAACTCCTGGAAAAAGGATGATGGGTATTAGAGTGATACAAGAAAATGGGCATAGTATCACTTTATTATCAAGTTTTATACGTAATCTCCTTAGAATTATCGATTCATTACCTTCAGGATATTTTCTAGGAATATTAATGATTTTCTTTCATTCGAAACATAAACGAATTGGTGATCTAGTTGCAGGTACAATAGTTGTACATGAGAGAAAAACAAATCGAAAAAATAAACTTTCTCCGATTGAAAAAGAAATTCAAGCTAGGGGTTTATCTAAAAATGATCTTGTGGTTGATGAGTGGGCTCTAAAATCTATTAATAAACAAGATTGGAAATTAATCCAAATCTATTCCAATCGTTTTTTGCAATTACCTCTTAAAGAAAGAGAAGTAATGACAAAAAAAATCGCTGAAATATTATTCCCTAAACTAGGATTAGATCCTCATGAAGAAGATTTGGAAAATAAGCTTCTCGTCATCTACTTAATATTAAAGGAAGAATGGGAGTATGAACTTTAGGAGTAGTCTTACATTGAGGATAAGAGCATCCTTATTAATAGTTGTACTTTTTTTAGCGGGTTGTACGTCTGAAGTTGTATCTGAACCCGAAAAGCCAATTTTAGAGCCAACCAAACAGGCAATCGATATCATTGATTATCTTCTTCCGCTCCAAAATTCAGAGATTCGTACAGAAAAACCTACGCATGTGGTTTTACATTTTATAAGTAATGTTGGAAATAATGCGCAAGACCCTTATAATCTCGAAGATGTATATACAATATTTCTAGAATACGGAGTCTCAACACATTACTTAATTGGCAGGTCAGGTGAGATCTTTCAGCTCGTGCCTGATGAAAGGGTTGCGTACCATGCAGGATCAGGTGTTTTGCCTTATTTTACAAAATACCGAAATAAAATGAATCAATATTCAATTGGGATTGAAATGTTAGCAATTGGGACGAAAGAAGAAATGGAATCGATGATACAGGAAGAAATATATAATTCTATAAATCCAGCATTCATTGGTTATACTGATGCACAATACAAATCATTAAATATATTATTGGAAGACATTATCAATCGAAATCCTACAATAGAGAGAAGTCGTACGTATATTGTTGGACACGACGATTATGCACCAGGGAGAAAAACCGATCCTGGTCATTGTTTGACTGGTCAAAGATTGGTTTCTAAGCAATATTGGTGACGGTAAGATAGTAAGGTGAATTGATGAAAGTGTGGTTGGAACTTTCCAAGTTTATAAAAGTTCGTTCTAACCTCTTGTTATTGATCATCGTTGCTTTTACAGCTGCTTTTAGTACATATTGTTTGGTTTAAAAAGCAATTAAGGTGGAGTTAAACAAGTGAATAAGGAATCAATCATTTCACAAACAAAAGAATTTGCTTATCAACATTTACATGACGATGCTAGTGGTCATGACTGGTGGCATATTCATCGCGTTACGAACATAGCTCATAAAATAGCAGTAATAGAAAATGCTGATTTATTTCTTTGTGAAATGGCAGCATTACTACATGATATTGCCGATGAAAAATTAAATACATCTGAAGAAGTAGGCATAAAAAAAGTTAGAGACTTTTTATTATCAGTAAATGTCGATAACGAATATGTTTCAAAAATCTTGGAAATTATTACAACCATGTCTTTCAAAGGTGGAGGGCAGCCGCCGATGAAAACTCTCGAGGGTATGATAGTTCAAGATGCAGATCGTCTTGATGCAATGGGAGCGATCGGCATTGCAAGAACCTTTGCTTATTCAGGTGCAAAAAATCAACTTATTTATCATCCTGATATTAAGCCTGCTGAAAAAATGGATGCTGATCAATATAGGAAAAGAAAATCCACGGCTATCAACCATTTTTATGAAAAACTTTTCAAACTTAAGGAATTAATGAATACGGAAATGGGTAAAAAAATGGCTGAAAGTAGACATCTATATATGAAAGAATACATAGAAACATTTTTTAATGAATGGGAAATGAAATAATTGGTCAACTCAATATTTGGTAGTTGTTATACGATTGTTTTTCCTTTATTATAGATAAGGTTAATGTTTATCTTTATTTCGCCAATAGGGTGTAATTTTTTTCGAGAAAATCAAGTGATAGATAAATTGGCTATGTATAAATTAATTTTAACCTAGCCTTATGATATGTATGTATAATTTACCGAGAGTCTTAAATTGAAATTCAGGTAAATATTAGAAATGAGGAATCATAATGAAACAATCCATATATGGTTTGACTATGGAACAACTTACCGAATGGTTATTGGAAAATGGTCAGAAAAAATATCGCGCACAGCAAGTTTGGGATTGGTTATATAAAAAACGTGTAACTAATTTTTCTGATATGAAAAATATTAATAAAGATTGTCTAGAATTATTGGAAGACCATTTTGAAATTGAGCTTTTAAAGGAATCCATTAAACAAGAATCAGCAGACGGAACAATTAAGTTTCTATTTGAACTACCTGATGGAAATTTGATTGAAACCGTGTTGATGAGTTTTTCGTATGGCTTATCCGTATGTGTCACAACACAAGTTGGTTGTAATATCGGTTGTAGTTTTTGTGCCAGTGGAATTTTGAGAAAAAGCCGCGATCTAAATAGTGGCGAAATTGTTGGCCAAATTATGAAGGTGCAACACTTCCTTGATGCAAGAGGGAAAGATGAGAGGGTTAGCCATATTGTTGTTATGGGAATTGGAGAACCATTTGATAACTATATCAATTTAATGAATTTCCTTCATGTCGTAAATAATCCAAAAGGGCTTGCAATTGGAGCTAGACATATTACTGTATCAACGAGCGGATTAGCTCAAAAAATTCGCGAGTTTGCAGATGAAGAATTACAAGTCAACTTAGCCTTATCATTACATGCACCTAATGATGAATTAAGAACGCAAATCATGAAAATCAATAAAGCATTCCCAATTGAGAAATTAATGGCTGCCCTTGATTATTATTTAGAAAAAAATAACCGTAGGGTGACGATTGAATATATTTTATTGAAGGATGTCAACGATCATGAGAAGGAAGCATTGGAGCTTGCAAAACTGCTTCATAACAAGCGCCATCTCACATACGTGAATTTGATTCCATACAATCCTGTAAATGAACATATTCAGTATGAACGCAGTGAAAAGAAATCCATCCTTGCTTTTTACGACACACTAAAGAAAAAAGGTATACAATGTGGAATTCGCCACGAACAAGGTACAGATATTGATGCCGCATGTGGACAGCTAAGAAGTAAACAAATAAAGAAGACGAAATCAGTGTAAAACGTATCTATTTTTTAGATGCGTTTTTTTATTAAATTGGAATTAGCTTCAGGTGTTTCTGGCAATTAAACAAGTATGTTTGGCAGTATGTCTATTAATCTATACGAATCATTATTCAAAGGATAACTGAACTATCACTAATATTTATACATAGTTAGGAACTTGTGCTTGCTGCACTTATGGGAAGGTTAGTGAAAAAAGAAGGTATTTGAGGTTTTTTTTGGAGACTGTTAATATTCTAATAAAGGGGATAAGTAAGGCAATGGCAACACCTTGGGCTGTCACCTTAGAAAGTTATTTTACACCCATTTTAAGAGGTATTTTGCACTTTAAATAAATATAAAAAGTTCAATTCTCAACATTAAATTAAAAAATTTGGCTTTAATCATTACTTCGGAATAGTATCCCTCGAAAATCAAACTTGATCTACACTTTCCCCCTCTATGGACATACATTTGAATTGGGTATTTCTTCCGTATAGAATCCGCAGCGAATAATTAATACACATGTAAAATCGTCGGAAGAATTTACTGATTCTATTCTAAAAAACTTGTTTGGCAAGTCCGAAGACTAGAAGAAGTGACAACTGAAGAAGGGATATCGTTGTAGAAATAGAATAACTATGGGAATACAATAATTTGATAAAGGGGAAATCTAATGCGTCCTAATGAAACTGCCTTTCCAAATATGAATGAACATCCGGATTACTTAAGTGCTCAAAGCAAAGAATGGTGTCAACAGTTGGCGTCTCTAACTGGAAAGTATGAGTATACCTGGAATTTTCACCATGAAGGATTAGTTGCAGAAAAAATACTTGAGAAGGAGTTAGAGTCTCATCTGCACGGAAAGGTATTGGATGTTGGGTGTGGACATGGAGAATTTACAAATAAATGGGCAAGTTTTGCGGATGAAGTCATCGGATATGATATGACTGAAGGATTTGTTACAACGGCTAATAATTATAAAAAGCCAAATGTAAGGTACGTGATAGGTCGTACACATGATGGTTTACCTTTTCCAAATGATTACTTCGATGTAGCTTATACCAAAAAAGGGCCGACAAGTTGGTATCAAGAAGGGAATAGAGTTGTTCGTCCTGGAGGTAATCTAATATTATTTCATCCGGTAGATGGTAATGGAAAAGGTTCTGAGTTAGGGGAATACTTTCCAGGGTTGTTTCCTCCACCCTCAAATGGAACACCGGTAATAGATATGATAATGGAGAGACTTGCTAAAAGCGGACTTATCGACATACAGTTTAGGCACTTACAGGAAACTGTATGGATTCCTTCACCTGAAGATGTCCTTGCTATGAAGTGTTTCGGGCAGAGTGAAAAATACACACAGTACGTTAGAGAAATGTGCCTTGACAAAATTATTACCAATTTTGAACAGCATGCCAAGGGGAAAGGCATTAAGATTACAAACTTTTATTATTTGATACAGGCTCGAGCAACTGATACTAAAAAAATGTGAACTATCTGCACTATCTGCTATATGCTGGAAAGTTTTAAAAAAAGAAATGTGCTGTCTAGTAGCATTGAGTAAATTACAAAAAAATTTAATTAGTTTCCAAGTTAATTCGATCGCTTACTTAGTGAACGTAATAAAAGGTCGTTGAAGATTCATTAATTATTCAATAATCAGGGGGTGAATTGTACGGAAGAAATAAAATAAATGGATAATCCTATTCAATAAACGGGCCATTTTTAAATAACGCGTTGTGACTCTTATTATTGGGTTGTTAGAGAAAAACACACGGGTAATTTTGTTGGGTTTATTTACTTGATCCTCACCACGAGGGAGTTTACCTTGAACTCTCATATCAATTTTTACCGAAATGGTGGGGAAATGGTTTTGCAACAGAAGTTGTTCAATTGATATTTAACTATGATTTAAATAAATTAAAACATTCAAAAGTAATTGCTGAAACAATGTAAAATACTTCACGTAAAGTAAAAGTGGCGTTTATTCAATATCCCCAATTATTAATAAGCCGAAAACATACAAGTTTTTATTCATTTCCTGCATAATTTCAGCTTTTTTTCATTCATACAACATGCCTCAATAAACAGCATTATTTAATTGCCAAATACACTTCAGGGGCCTTCGGTTCGATGTCAAAAAACCACGAGATGTAAAAATTAGAAGTACGGACTTTTTGCATTTCAGTACATTTGCTTATCACCAATTATGGGTGCCTTGCACTTTTCTTTTTAGGGGGGAGGTTGTGGAAATGATGGTAAAAGCTGTGTTTTTCGATTTATATGAAACATTAATAACAGAATGGGAGAATGAAAAAAAGAAAGCTGACTTTAATCCTTCAAGATTGCTTGGAATGGAGCAAGACATTTTCAAAAGAGAATGGGGTAAAAGAAAAGATAAAAGAATGGATGGAACCTTCAAGGATGCAAAAAGCTGTTTAGTCGATATGTTTTGTGAATTGGAAACTTCATTTAATATGGATGATATTAATAAGGTAATTGAAAAAAGAATCCAAGCTAAAGCGATTCTTTTTCAATCTATTGATGAAAAAATTCTTGATACCATCATTCAAATAAAAGCAATGGACATCCAAGTCGGACTAATTAGTAATTGTGCACCTGAAGAAGTATTAGAGTGGGAGAATTCTTCTTTAGCCAATCTATTTGATACTGTTATTTTCTCTTATAGAGTTAAATGCGCTAAACCTGATAAAGAAATTTACGATATCGCGTGTAAAAATCTAAATGTATTACCAGAACATTCATTATTTATTGGAGATGGAGGATCGGATGAATTAAATGGGGCAGCTCAGGCTGGTTTAATGGCGTACCATGCAACATGGTTTCAGCCACCATTTATTAATGAAAAGATAACAGGATTTCCAAAACTGAAAAAGCCTTCCGACATCTTAACAATTTTAAAAACAAAAGGATAAGAGCCCTCATACGATATCATGAGGTGATCTTATGGCGAAATGGATTAGTGTTTCGACATCGAAGCATCAATTAGCACTTCATGATGGAAATCGAATTATTAAAGTGTATCCAATTGCAGTAGGAAAAATGTTAACTCCGACACCATCTGGAACGTATACCATTGTTAATAAACAACCCCATCCAGGTGGTCCGTTTGGAGTGCTGTGGATGGGGCTATCAAGACCTCATTATGGAATTCATGGGACAAAAAATCCCTCTTCTATAGGAAAAAATGTTTCCCATGGCTGCATTAGAATGTTTAACCACGATGTATTAGATTTATCGTCACGTGTTCCGATAGGGACAAAAGTGGTTATTCATCGATAACGTCTACGCTTGAGATGTGATCGGATGTTTTATTTGTGTTGGAAAACGATTGTGTTTGGATTTAACAAATAAAATTTCAGAGCCATTATGCTTTTTCTGCTCTACTTGAATATTTGTATAGTCCGGTGTGTAATGAAATATTATTTTTCTAGTTTCTCTATCAGAAATATTACGTAAAATTTGTTGAATGTTAATATCATTTTTACTTACGATGTCAAAGATATGCAGGTGATCGTGTTCTTTCTTGAAGAGCACGATCACATTTTCTTTTTCTAAATAGTAAATATCATCAGGAAAAACATTCAGGCAATAGAACATAAAAATCCCTAAAGCATTATCAGTGCTAAACTTTTTTGAAACAGGGACTCTTTCACATACGAACTGATGAATGAAATGTAAATCATTTGCACTCTTCACATCTAGTTTAAATAAGTTCACTGCTGAATTAGTTTCAAGTTGTAACTTCATAGAATACTCATTTTCCTCAACAGCTTCAAAACCAAACTTAGGATAAAAATCCAATACGGATGGGTTAGCGAACAAATAGATAAAGTCACTCTTTTCCTCAAATTCTTCCAAAACTTTATGCATTAAATTGGCTGAAAGTCCTTTGTTGCGGTAATCTGGATGGGTCATGACAGTTCCAATTTGGATGGCCTTCTTTGTTTCCCCGTCAATGATTAAATTTAAAACATTGACCGAAACATTAGCGATGACACGATCACCATCTGCATAAGAAAAGGGAATGTATTGATTATCCCAAAATCCTTTTTCGTACCATTCTTCAAAATCAATTCCAAATACTTTGTTTGCCAGTTCATTGAAGCTTTTTCTTAAACACTTATCATTTTTATAATCTTTTACAAAGCGTAATTTTTTCATACTATTAGCCCAATTCCTGTCCGGTTATGAGGATATAACCAATTAAAAATATATTTAAAACGATAATAACAGCGGTGCATACCCATGCCAATACTTTTGTGGCTGTTTTATTAGCAAAGATGCCCATTTTCTTTTTGCTATTCGTAAATAGAATGAGCGGCACTACAGCAAATGGAAGTTGTAAACTCAAAATTACTTGACTCCAAAGAAGAAGGTCTGCTGTTCCTCTTGAGCCTGCAATCCACGTAACAACAAATGCTGGTACAACAGCAAGCATTCTAGTAATAATCCTTCTTAGCCATGGAGATATCCTTAAATGTAAGAAGCCTTCCATCACTATTTGACCAGATAACGTTCCTGTGATCGTAGAATTTTGTCCTGAGGCTAATAATGCCACTGCAAATAATGTACTTGCAATTCCAACTCCTACAGTAGGGCTAAGTAATTTATAAGCCTCTTCGATTTCAGAAACTTGTATTCCTTTTCCATGAAAAGCAGCAGCACCTAATATCAAAATGGCAGAGTTGATTAAAAAAGCAATACTTAATGAAAAAGTTGAATCAATGACGGAAAATTTAACAGCTTCTTTTTTTCCTTTTTCCGTTCTTTTATATTGACGTGTTTGCACTATGGAGGAATGCAAATAAAGATTATGCGGCATAACCGTTGCTCCAAGAATCCCTAATGAAATGAACAGCATTTGAGGATTCATCACAATTTCCCTCTTAGGAATATAGCCATTTAATAATGCGCTAACTTCCGGTTTTGAAGCAATGACTTCAAACGTAAAAACGCCAAATATCGTAACCATTAATACGATGACAATTGATTCAATGATACGGAATCCTTTTCTCTGTAATAATAAAAGTAATAATACGTCCACAGTCGTTATCAAAATTCCTATTAGTAAAGGAATACCAAATAGCAAATTCAATGCAATTGCAGATCCAATGACTTCGGCAAGATCAGTCGCAATGATGGCGAGTTCTGCCATGATCCATAAGAAAAAGGCTGTTTTCTTCCCAGTAGCATCCCTAGTCGCTTGTGCAAGATCTCTTCCTGTTACAATCCCCAGTTTTGCAGACAATGTTTGCAACAAAATAGCCATTAAACTCGAAATTAATATGATTGAGAGCAACGTATAACCAAAACGAGCTCCTCCTGCAATAGAAGTTGCCCAATTTCCCGGATCTACATATCCAACGGCTACAAGTGAACCCGGACCAGCAAATGCTAATAATTTTCTCCAAAACCCTGCGTTCTCAGGAATTCGAACAGAATTATTTACCTCTTCCAAGCTAATGCTTGAACTCCTCTTTAACCAACCTTGTTTATGATCTAAGACGGTATCTTTATTACTCAACTTTCTCACCCCTTAAAATTTAGCAACAATCTAAATAAGTTTACCTAATGCAAAATTTAGTGTAAAAAAATACTTTGTTTTAATAATAAATCCAACTCAATTTATTTTGCAAGAAAAAAAATCGATCTATTTATGGAAATATAATGATAATGCTAGTAATTTACATTTTATGATATTCTATAAGCAGGCAGAGGTAACTATAGGTGGGAAAAAAATGTTTAAAAGAAAAGCCCATAAAATTCATAAGGAAAATTCAATATCAAAGCTTTTCTCATTACTAATAGGAAATCATAAACAATGGATTTATATTAGGGGAGAAGATCAGAAAAAGCCAGTATTATTAATGGTACATGGTGGTCCAGGTGCCGCTCAAATTGGCTTTATTCGCAAATTTCAAAAGGAATTTGAAAAGCACTTTGTAGTCGTAAATTGGGATCAAAGAGGATCTGGATTGTCCTTTCATAAAAATATTGCGGCTGAAACAATGACCATTGATCGTTTTGTCGATGATACAATTGAATTAACGAATTATCTTCGTAAACAATTT
Source organism: Lederbergia wuyishanensis (assembly GCF_022900255.1). Classification (GTDB taxonomy): domain Bacteria; phylum Bacillota; class Bacilli; order Bacillales; family Bacillaceae_C; genus Lederbergia; species Lederbergia wuyishanensis. Next base: position 609,787 of record NZ_JALIRM010000001.1, on the reverse strand, counting down.
AAGCAAGAAAGGATTTACTTAATCGGACATTCTTGGGGCACAATTATCGGATTATTAGCTATTCATAAAGAGCCGTCTCTTTTTTATCGATATTTTGGTGTTGCGCAACTTATTAATTATATGGAAGGTGAACAACTTTCATATAAATATGTTTTGGAAAAAGCGCAGCAAGAAAATAACCAAAAAGCGATTAAGAAATTATTGGAGATTGGAATGCCACCATGGAATAATTTAAAACATGACAAAGTACACCAACAGTTCTTAGAAGTCTTTCGTGGTGGTATCTCGCATGATGGAAAACTAATTACTAAAATGATTAAAGAGATGTTAATTAGTGTTGAGTATTCCTTCGTAGATATGATCAATCATATAAAGGGGCAATTTTTTAGTATGAAAATGCTTCAAGATGAATTGAAAACAGTCAATTTGAATAATGTTGTCCGTGAAGTGATTGTACCAATATATTTTTGTATGGGTAGACATGACTTAACCATTCCCTATGAACCGACACTTACATTTTTTAATAATGTCGTTGCTACCGAAAAAAATTGGATTTGGTTTGAACACTCGGCACACTCTCCAATGTTTGAAGAAAGGGAAAAGTTTTTAGAATTAATACTAAATGAGACACAAAAAGACCGATGTTAACCCAATTGAGTTAATGCATCGGTCCTTTCTCAAATCTCAATTTTGGAGAAAGGCTGTAACAGCTTTACACCTTTACGATTCTTTGGAAATATTTTCATATCTAATAATAAATGGCTGGCATAGCTTAAAACACATACAAGTAAAATTCCATTTATTTGAAAGTCTTTTTCTAAGTAATATCCGATTAAAGAAAAATAGAACAAGCCAATTAATGAATGTGTGAGAGAACGGTGGGGGAGCAGAGCCGCAATACTTATATATACCCCAAGCATCATTAACCATGTGCTTTGTTGAGACATCCCTATTAATGAAGTAGCTATACCTGTCAGTAATAACATATACTTTTGCTTTATCAAAAAAGGTGGGAGGATTATTAAAGCAAGTCCTAACCCAGCTCCAAGCCAACGATCAACTTCCTTATACACTATGAAGCTATTTACAATTATTAACAAACCTAATAATCCTAAAAGGGTAACAATCCAATTTTTATTTAGAGAAATTTTATTGGAAAGTATTCCCTTTACATCGAGATCAGGGACTAAGCCAATACATGCCCCTAATAATGTAAAAGAAATAGCGGTTGGCAGTTCCGCTCCTATATAACTTGCTACACCAATTCCTGCGATTCCTCCTACAACAAAATGAGTTTTACCGTCCATTACATGCATCCTTTCATGTTATAACTAATAGATTAGTATCGTAACATGAATAGCATAGTATTAAAATAACAAAAGGATTAGCGCTTAATTTAACGGCGCTAATCCTTTATTTACCATGATACATATATCCATTCATCTTCTTGGAAAATGGAATATCCTTCATAATCATCTCCAACATTTACATCTTTACCTGTTTCTAAAACAGTATTCAAGTTATCACGAACCTCTTCAAGATTTTCAAATCCACTGAAAGCAAGAGATTCAGCAAGGAGGTCAGAGTATTCTTTTGAAGCTGATTTTGCACCTGTACTCATGAAGAAGATTGGGTTTCCATCTTTTACAATAGCAAAAACGTCACTTTCAGGTATCGCATATAAACCTGCATTATATTTACGAGCCAATTGGCTTAGGTCAGAAAATTTTTCTTCATTCATAATATTTACAAATATAGTACCATCTATGGTAACCTCATCGGGTAATAATTCATTATCCTTTTTATTCAGCGCTACTTCATTCGTCGCTAGTTTTTCAGTAACAACAGTGGATTCGGAATCTTTTTCAATATAGGATACTGTTTCACTTTTTTCATTTTCAATCACTGCGTCCTCAAGAACAAGACTCTTAGATAATTCACTATTGGATTTTTGAGGGTGTTCCAAAATATCTGATGATTCTTGTTGTGTGGCATTGCTATGTAGTCCTTCATGCCCAATCGCTCCTGCAATAAATAAAACAAATGACATGATGATAATGGCATAAAATTTTGATTTCATTTTTAACACTCCTCTTTTCGTCCTATACTTATTAGACGTATGGAAACAGAAAAAGTTTCACCTAATTAACAAAAATATTTCTATTGTTACAAAATCGTTACAAAATCTAGTAATTTACTATTAGTATATATATAACCTATAAAAAAGATAATAAAACTGTTTTTTCTATTTCTTTAATCTATAAAGATGGTAAACTATCCATATTAATAGAATATTTACATAAGAGGCGGAGACGAAAATGATTAATGCGATATTTTTTGACTTAGATGATACACTGCTTTGGGATCAGAGAAGTGTAAAAGAAGCATTTTTAGCAACATGTAGAATTGCCGAGGAACGATACGGAATTGAAGTAGAACGATTAGAAGAGGCCGTTCGTAAAGCTGCTAGTAATTTATACTCAACTTATGAAACTTATTCATTTACACAGATGATTGGAATTAATCCGTTTGAAGGACTTTGGGGGAACTTTTTAGATGATCAACCGGATTTTAGAAAGATGAAAGATATTGTTCCAACGTATCGAAAAGACGCTTGGACTGAAGGACTAAAAATAGTAGGCATTGATGATCCGGAATTCGGAGCTATGTTAGCAGAACGCTTTCCACTAGAGAGAAGAAATCTTCCATTTGTATATGAAGAAACTTTCGATGTTTTAAATAAATTAAATGGGAAATATCGCCTTTTACTTTTGACGAATGGTTCACCAGATTTACAAAACACTAAGCTGACGATTACACCTGAGCTTTCTCCATATTTTGAGCACATTGTGATTTCTGGAGGATTTGGAAAAGGAAAGCCCGATCCGTCTATATTTGAACATGCCTTATCCCTCATGGAATTGACCAAGGATGAAGTACTGATGGTTGGAGACAATTTAAACACTGATATTCTTGGTGCCAATCAGACAGGCATTAAATCCGTATGGATTAACCGTCATAACAAAGAACGCTCTGATGTAATACCAACCTATGAAATTCAACATTTAGAGGAGCTTTTCCCGATATTAGATAAACTAGCTATTAATGTTAGAGTTCGGTAATGGTGGATTAGTAAATGGACATTCGAAAATTAAATGTTAATGAACAACCTCCAATTAATCTATTATTGTTAGCTGACCCTTCTTATGAATTAATCAGTGAATATATAAGTAGAGGGGAATGCTTTGTTGCCGAGGAAAATCATAATATTATAGGCGTTTTTGTCCTCTTACCTACAAGACCCAAAACAGTAGAATTAGTTAATGTTGCCGTTGCTGAAAATTTCCATGGGAAAGGAATAGGTAAGCAATTAGTCATTGATGCTATTGATAGAGCAAAGTTAAAAGGATATAAAACGATCGAAATTGGAACAGCGAATTCAAGTATAAGTCAACTTGCCTTATATCAAAAATGTGGATTTAGAATAACTGGAATTGATAAAGATTTTTTTATTAAACATTATGATGAAGTGATTTATGAAAATGGCATACAAGCTGTAGATATGGTGCGTTTATCTCTTGACCTATAATTTATTTTCAATGTGAATGTTAGTAAATGGATTGATATTTACATTGAACATGAGAGGTTTTTTATGAAAAAAACGAATAAGCTTTTTCGTATTTATAAGGTACTTTCGATGTTCTTTATTTGTTTTCTCCAAATTTATTCCTATAAAATCCTTAGAAAGTCAGAAGCTGACTGGGATAAGCTGTGGGAGAAAATAGGGGAGCGTTTTAGAAAAACACTGTTTGAATTAGAAGGTTTACTTATAAAAATTGGTCAGATGCTAAGCATTCGTGGAGATTTACTTCCTTACTCATTCATTAGGCAAATTCAAGATCTAACTGATAATGTTCCACCTTCTGATTTTGATAAGATTCAGGATATTCTAGAAAAAGAGTGGGGAGGAACAATTGATCAATACTTGCTGTCGATAGAAAAAAAGGCTATTGCCTCCGCTTCTATTGGAGAAGTGTATAAAGGGATACTTAATGATGGTAGTAAGGTCGCAATTAAAGTACAGCGTCCTAATATAGAATCGATAATACGAACTGACTTTCGTACACTTAGTTTTATAATATGGTTTGTCGATCACTTAATTCCTATACCAAAAGGCTTCATAAATCTAAAGGTATTATTTAAGGAACTGAAAGAAGTAATTGAAAGAGAACTTGATTTTGTAAAAGAACAAAATTCACTTCATTCATTTAAGGAACGATTTAAAGACGTTGAAGATATAATCATCCCATCCGTTTATACAGAATTAAGTACGTCAAAAGTACTTGTGATGGAATGGATGGAAGGAGTAAGACTTACTAATGTAGAAGCATTGGACCGATTATCGATTAATCGAAATGAGTTGGCACAAAATCTGATTTCTATTTTTCTCCCACAATGGTTAGAGGCTGGTATGTTTCACGCTGACCCACATCCAGGAAATGTTCTTGTAACTGAAGAAGGAAAAATAATATTACTAGATTTTGGCATGATTGGGGAAATAACGAAAACGGATGCTGCCCATTTCCAAGCATTAATAGAAAGTATATTATCCAAAAATTATTCTAAAGCTGTTGAAAGTTTTATTCATTTAGGATTTCTACTTCCTGAAGCCGATACTCGAACGATGGAGAGACTATTGGCTGAACTTATGTCCTTCAGCCCTTCACAATTAAAAGAAATTGATTTAATTGCTTTAAAATTGGAAATGAACGATTTAATTAGAGCCCTTCCTATACAAGTTCCAACAAGGTTTGTTTTCCTTGGTAGATCTTTTGTTACGATAGAAGGTATGATCCGTGAATTGGTTCCAGAGGAAGAAATAATTGTCTTGGTTAAGCCTGTTTTTATGGATTGGTTAGAAAAACACGGAAATAATATGTGGTCATTTGTGTGGCATTGGATTCAATCACAGCCTTTATTTAGAATTGTCTATTCATTAAAAGAGTTTCTAACATTGCCTCAACAGTTAGAACATTTGAAAGAAGTCGAGCAAAGAAGACAATTTCAATTTACGATTTATGAAAATAATAAAAAACGGTTATATCAATTAATACTCATTGGGATGATAGGTATTCCAATTGGTTTTTATTTGACAAGCCCTATATTATGGAAACTTGCGATTGGTATATTTGTAATTGGTAGTGTAGGGTACATAATATCCAACTCTAAGCAGAAAAAATGGTTGAAATATATGCAAGATTATAGAAGAGGATGAGGGAGAAGGAGTCACTGCTTCTCATACTTTTTTTATTTTTAGTGATTTAAGAATTTCAGTATTTTATCTGAAATAAAAAAGTTTATGGAATTAATTAATCCATAAACCTCTTTGGAGTTAAACTCCCATTTTTCTTCTTGTGTTATTCGTTTTTTTAGTTTGCTGACTTTTTAATTTTTTTGTTTCTGTACTGCCTTTTGAACCAGTTTGAGATTTTTGTGCAGCTTTTTTGTCGGCAAGTTTTTTCTGCATCAATTCTTGTAGTGATATTTTCTTAGGACCTTCCGTCATAAAATAAACCTCCAGTTTAATTCCTTTAAAAATAGTATAGAAAATGATTGTTTAAATGTATAGTGGTCAATAATAATTTTGCTGAGAAAAAGTAAAGTTTTTATTATTTATTCCTCATTATCACCTTGTTTTTCATTAAGGAAAATGTAATAATAAGGAAAATTATTATTGTAAAGACGATGAAGAGAAGAGTAGATCAATGAATTCTTTTACAGAGAGCTTCGGTAGCTGAAAAGAAGCAAAGGAGAGTTGATTGAAGATGGTCTCAGAGTTGTATAGCCGAGCTTTTATGCAGTAAGGCTACGACGAGATTTGGCACTCGTTATAAATGTCAAAGTATAAGAACGATTCAGTTCCGTACTTCTGGAGGCTAATCATGTGAGTGATTAGTAAATAAAGGTGGTAACACGAGGTAAACCTCGTCCTTTGACAATTTTGTCTTGGGACGGGGTTTTTTTATTTGATTTAGGAGGAGGGAATATCATGAATATTTTGATTGGTGGAGCATGGCCATATGCAAATGGATCTCTTCATTTAGGACACATCGCCAGTTTATTATCAGGGGATATTTTAGCGAGATATTATAGAGCTAAGGGGGAGAAGGTTCTATATGTATCAGGCAGTGATTGTAATGGAACACCAATTTCAATCAGAGCAAAACAGGAAGGTGTTACTACTAAAGTAATTGCAGACAAATATCATGAAGAGTTTAGCAATTGTTTTAAAAAGCTAGGTTTCACGTATGATTGTTACACACGTACAGATACAGCACTTCATCACGAGATCGTTCAGGATCTATTTTTACAGTTGTTAAAAAACGGATACATCTATAAAAGAGAGGTTGAGCAAGCATATTGTCATACTTGTGATCAATTTTTGCCGGACCGATATGTCGAAGGGATTTGTCCTAACTGTAAGAAGGAAGCAAGGGGGGATCAGTGTGATTACTGTTCAGAAATATTAGATCCATTAGACCTTTTAGAGAAAAGATGTAAAATATGTTGTGATTCTCCTTCATCTAAGAAAACAGAACATTTTTATATTAAATTAAGTGCATTTCAAACTGAATTAAAGGAATATGTTGAACATGCAAAAAAACAACATTTGTGGCGAGAAAATGCTATTCATTTGACTGAGAGGTATTTAAAGGAAGGTTTGCACGATCGCCCTGTTTCTCGCGATTTACCGATAGGTGTTTCTGTACCTGTTAAAGGCTATGAAGAAAAGAAAATCTATGTATGGATAGAAGCAGTGGCAGGTTATTTTTCAGCTAGCAAAAAATGGGCGAAGGATTGTAATCAAAGTGATGTAGACTTTTGGAAAACAGATACAAAATCCTATTATATACACGGAAAAGATAACATTCCATTTCATACAATCATTTGGCCATCTATTTTATTAGGGGCAGGGATTAAAAGTCTGCCTAAGCATATCGTATCAAATGAATATTTAACAATAGAGAAGAAAAAGCTTTCTACTAGTAAAAATTGGGCAGTTTGGGTTCCATATATGATAAAAAAATATGAACCAGATTCGATTCGTTATTTTTTAACGATCAATGCACCAGAAAACAGAGATTCCGATTTTTCGTGGAGAGAATTTATCTACAGTCATAATAGTGAGTTATTAGGCGCATATGGAAATTTTGTTAATAGAACTTTAAAGTTTCTTGAAAAATCGTATTCAGGGATCATTCCAATGGGAAATGTTGCTGAACAAATCAAAGGAGCGGTACAACAATTATATGATGATGTAGGTAAATTAATTGAAGATACACACTTTAAACATGCTCTGGAAATCATCTTTGATTTTATTAGAAAATCAAATAAATATTTCGATGAAGAGAAACCTTGGATACAAATTAAAGATCAACAGGAACATTGTGATAATACAATGGCAACATGCATGTATATTATCGTAAATTTAGCACAGCTGCTGCATCCGTTTTTACCATTTTCAAGTGAGAAGATAAAGGAGTTATTAGAAATATCCGCTTATAAGTGGGAAGCAATAGAATGCACCGCCACTTCTTTGAAAACAGTGAATCCTTTATTTAATAGGGTTGATGTGGAAAATATTGCAATTGAAGTAGAAAAACTGAAAAAAAAATCATGCAGTTAATGATTATATAATTGAACTCCAGAGAATTAATGAACTGCACCTCTAATTAGATTGTGTCTAACAATTGGGGTGCAGTACAGTTATCTATATTGGCGGTTTTAATCTATAAACCTATTTTATAATTGATGAAGAGTTTTAATGTGATTTAGGGTGAGATAATATGGGGTTGGATCTGCCGTTTGAATCTCTACAATCTGATCCTGTACATTATTAATTTTACCAATATGGTGCTCTTTCTCTCCTATATTAATCATTACCATCTTGTTTTTAAATTTACTGACCTGCACTTCAAAAGTTCTTGATAGAGATAAGTCGGTCAGTTGTACAGGAAAATGTTCTTCACTTAAATTGTAAGGTCTTTCATTTTCGGAATAAGGAATCAACCATTTAAGATGATTTAATGTAATATACATAGTTTTATATACTGGAGAGTGAAATACAAAATAATTATTCATTATGCTCGTTATATAGCCGCTCAAAGGTTGGCTGCTCGTTACATAAATCTTAACAAACATACCTTTTGCCAATGTAAGTATTTTTCTTAATGACAATTCCTCTTTATTAGCTTCTGTATAGATACCCTGAAATTCTGGAGGTTCCTCTATAAAATATTCATTATTATTATCGACTTTAAAATTTTGAATATGAACCAAGGGAATATAAACAAACTCTTTACCGTTATATAAGACCAATATATCACTACCTGAATCAATAAAAGTACCATGAATATATTTTTTTCCGGATATTTCCAAAAGAATAACTTCTTTGGAAAGACTTTGAAATATATTTTTCAAGATTGCTTTTCACTCCTTATTAATCAAATAACCAAATAACCCATAAGTATAAACTTAATAAACTAACAATCAAGCCTATTGGAATTACAAAAAGCGTTATTTTTAGATACTGACCCCAAGATATATTTATTGAATTTTTTTTAAGGATAAACATCCAAATTAACGTAGCGAGGGTCCCAATTGGAGTTAATAAAGCCCCAATATCACTTCCAATTACATTTGCTAGGTATGCCACCTGTAGAAGCAATGGATCCAAATCCATGTCTATTATCGTCAAGGTGCTAATCATAACAGCTGGAAGATTATTAAATAAATTCGAAAAAGATGTGGAAAGTAATCCCATTACAAATGTAGCGTTTAAAGGATCAAGTTCTACGAAACCTTTAATTGATAAGACAATAAAGTCATTTAAACCTATATTTTTCAAACCGTAAACGAGCACATACATGTTAAATGCAAACAATAATATATGCCAAGGTGTCTTTTTTACTATATCAAATATACCTGTACCTGTTTTTATCCACCTTAACAAAACCAAAGTTGCAGCTCCAATTAAGCCAACCCATTCGGTTGCTATTCCAAGAGGAGAAAGGACAAAAAAGCTGGCTCTTGTTGCAACTACAATGATCAGACTGATTTTAAACAGTTTCCAATCAATTATTGTATTATCACTTTTTATTTCAAGCGGGTGAGAGTATTTATACTGCATGTTATGGGGGTCTAATTTTAATTGAATAGTATTTATTTTTTTTGGAATGTTATTTTTAAAATAATGAAACATCAATACAGCAATCGTTAAAATTCCAAGCATCGAGGGGATAAACATCATTTGAACATAACTGTTTAAACTTAAGCCAACAATCTTTAGGGCTATCAGATTTGAAATATTGCTAACAGCTATCGGAGCACTTGCAGCAGTCGCAATGAGAGCACCTGAAATTAAATAAGGGAGGATTTGATGAGGTTTTAGTTTTAAGATTTTAACTATATAAATAATAATTGGTGTTGTAATCAGAATACTGCCATCATTATTAAATAGCATCGTCATAAAAAAACAAAGTAAGTTAGTAAATAGGTATAATCTAATTCCTGAACCCTTTGAATTATTTACTATATTTAATGCGATCCACCGAAAAAAACCTATACTATCTAGTACAATTGTCATCATAATAGTAGACAATATGGTCAATGCAGGACCGTTTACAATCAATAATATCCCTATTACATCATCCCAGGAAACAATACCTGTATATAGAACAATAGCTGCACCAATTGTGGTTGGAATTGTTTCGTTAATACCAAGTGGCCGCCATAACATTAATATAATCGTTAATGTAAAAACAACCAACATTATAGTAAAAGAGGTTTCAAGCATTTAAATCAGCTGCCTTTTTTGTAATTGATGTATTAGCTGATTTGTTTCGATGTTTATCTTCAATTGATGGATATAAAAACATTTTATAAAACAATCCACCTATAATTGAAAAATAAAGAATAACCATGAAGATTTCTCCTCCTTTCTTGGTTTGGCGCATTATTTGCTAAATCTAATGTAAATTTTTAAAAGGTTCATAGTGCAGCCTATCAATCTCTATTTTTTTAGTATTATATTTATGTGTTTTACGATTTTTTTCCTTCTTTTTCTTTTTGCTTTTTCTCTTGTTTGTTGCTTTTATCTTTCTTATCTTTATTTTTTTTGCTTTCTTTATTCTTTTTCTTTTCGTTTTTATCTTCTTTTGTGTTTTCTTCTTTTGCATTTTGTTGATTATTATCTTTTTCTTTGTCCAAATCTACATCTACTTGTGTCAATGATTGATCAACTTTAGCTCCGTAGCTAAAATTACGAATATGAAACATAGATACACGGATTATTTCCTCATTTGAAATGATAGTTAAATAATCTCCATTAACTTCGTCCAATACCCCTTCTATAGATTCTGGTCCTCCTCGGTTAATTTTTATCCAATGATACTTTAAGTTCCCTAAAACACTATTCATATCTCTTGCTTGTATAAATTCATAGTCTTCGGAAACCGCTATGTTAGATGTTGATTCGGTTTTAGCATTTTCAGTTAAACTTTTAATATGTTGTGTGTTGTAATAAACTATACCTTCATCTTGAGTAAGCAGAGCAACATGATCGTCAGCAACAGTCATTAATTGACCTATTCTAGATTCCGCCCCGCCTCTACCTATTTTTATAGACTTACCTACTAATGTAAGCATCATTTCCATATTCATAAATTATTACCCCCAATGTAGTATTTTCCTTACATCTATATGTGTCATGGAATGATAAAGAAACAGCTAAATGTCTATTTATATCGAAATTAGGTCAGAAGGGGGGCAGTATAAAGAATGTATTTTTGTCAGTTATTAATTTTGATGATATGCAACTTGTACTATGAGAAATAAACTATTACAGAGCAATAAACCTTAGAAAAAAAATGCTTTAAAAGTAGTTATGATGGATTAATTTATTTCTATAAATTAATGCCGAAATAGGGGAGTAATAAATGTATTAATGAAAGTAATAGTAATAATTTTTTATTGATCTTAAACTGGGCTTTATGTAAAAATGTGTAATTACATATTATTTGATGATAAATTAAAAGTTAATTTATTTGATAATTCTTAGGTGCGCTGTTTGATCTATATAAGTAACAGGAAGGAGGGCATTAGTAAATTCCAAATAAATACGCAATAAAATCGAGTGAATTTTATTTGCTATTCGTGCAAAAAAATAAAAACCATCATTTCCGTTATGGGAAGAATGGTTTTTATACTTAATCTTATATAATTGATCCTTTTTGGTTTTAGTTGTTCTTGTTCTCATATCAGAAAAAGCAAAAGGGCTTCTGTTTTCTTCAGGGTTCCTACGTCCTTCACGAATTAATTTTTGTCTATGTTTTTTTGCTTTAGAAGATGACAAAGCAATCACTCCTTAAAAATATATTATTGTTAGTATACACAATTGGTTTGATTATTTACAGGTTATATTCATGGTTATCTTACATTCAGTCATATTAACTCTTTTGAAATATGTAAATTCTGTTAAAATTGATAAAAGAAATCTTATTTTACAGTATAAAGGGGGCTAATTATGATAATCGAAAAAGTTAATATAAACAATATTAATGAAGTCACTCTAACTGCATATTTATTAGACAATTCCTCAGCATTCAGTAATATAACCACTCGTCCGGCTGTATTGATATTTCCAGGCGGTGGTTATTATCATACGTCTGATCGCGAAGCAGAACCAATTGCAATGGCATTTTTAGCTGAAGGGTTTAATGCATTCATTTTACGCTATTCTGTTGGTGAAGATATTACATTTGAAACATCATTTAAGGATGCAGAAGACGCAATAGCTATGTTGAAAAATAATTCTACAAAGTGGAATATAGATGAAAATAAAATCGCCGTTATCGGTTTTTCTGCTGGAGGTCATCTTGCAGCAGCACTTGGTACTATGGGGAAAAATAGACCGAATGCATTAATGTTAGGCTATCCTTGTATTTTGTCATCGATGTCTAATATACTTGCATTCCCCGTACCTTCTCTAGACAAAAAAGTTGATGAATTGACTCCACCAACTTTTTTGTTCTCTACCTTTGATGACCAACTTGTTCCAATTGAGAACTCGATTCTCTTTATGAAAGCTTTAAGTGAAAAAAACATCCCATTTGAATCACATATTTTTCAAAGAGGAACACATGGATTGTCATTAGGTAAATCCTTAACTTCATCAGGAATGAAATCTTTTGTAGATAACGATTTTGCAAAATGGTTTGATTTGGGTATTTCTTGGCTGCATAAAGTAATTGGTGACTATGAGGCTAATAAAGAATCTTAAAAGATAAGTATAGAACCTATGTGTTATTATTCGATATAAGGACTAAAAAAACAAGACCTTTCGAAATGTTGTTTTGAAGTGTTTTGTTTCTTAGGTTATGGATAGTTGTTTTATATAAGTTCCTGGTTAAAACAACTGCTAATAAAACAATTGTTGAAAATCCGGGTCGAATAATCAAATAGTGTTTGTTGAAGGAAGTATAGAAGAGTGGTTAGAAAAGATATAGAAAAAGACAGGGTTTTTAAACGTTAATACCGAAATACAAAACACTATGGAACAATATCTTTAGGATATGAATAAATGAAGAATTTTTCAGATCATGCTTTACCTCATTTTGAACAGATTAATGGAGTAATTCGTACACAATCATTATGTAATAAAAAATAAGTAAAAGAAATAACGAATAGGGAAAAGGAGATTGAAAATGGATGTAAGATACCCAATTGGGAAACTACAAGTTCCTGAAAGAGTAACATTAGAAAATATTCAAGAATGGCTAAAGGAAATCGAAACTTACACGATTCGATTAAGAGAAACTGTCGGCTCATTAAGTGATGAGGAATTAAGCAGAACTTATCGCGAAGGTAGCTGGACAGTTCGTCAACTTGTTCATCACATTGCAGATTCTCAGTTGAACATGTATCAACGTTTGAAGCTGGCTTTAACAGATGAGAATCCAACAGTACCAGCTTTTGATGAAGAAAAGTGGGCTATTCAACCGGATACAAAGCTTCCTGTAGAAAGTTCTATTAAAATGTTGGAAGGTATAAATGAGCGCATTGTATCTTTAGTTCATAGTTTATCTGAAGCGCAATTAGATCGAGCTTTTACTCACCAGATAAACGGTATAATAACAGTTGCAGCAAAAGTTGCAAAATTAGCTTGGCACGAGGAGCATCACTTAGCACATATACAAATCGCATTATTAAAATAATACAATATGTATAAAAGTGGCGAACCTCGATAAGCCATTTAAAAAAATTAATATAAGGAATATTTATTAAAGCTTTATTCAACAAAAGGGCGAGATTATAGTATTTTCGTATTACTATGATTGATCTTTATTTTTGTAAATGAATGAGAAAGTAAATCCAATTCTTATTAAAGCTAATAATAAAGAATCGTTTACAATGATGCACATAGCTTTACTTAGTTAAAATCCAGGGATTCATTGGCTGCAATAGAGAAATGGGTACAATTGGGAATTGATGCTCCGACCATTCAAATACTAACATGGGTCTTACATGGTGACGGTTCTTGATGACAGGACGATTCTCACTATAAACCGTAAGAACCGTCCGAGTGGCAATTCTATTTCGCAAACACATGATTCCCGATTGTCTCTACTATTGGACGAGAACGAATCCAATTATCTGTCGCAATTTCAGGGTTATAAAAAAAAATGGAATCATGTAAAGTATCTTCTCTTTTTAGAGCCTCTTCTACCGCTTGAGTTGATTCTTCTGAAGCCGGTTTAGTAATTTCACCATTTTGAACAGGTGAAAAGGCATAAGCATCACCGACTACTTCATTAATCACTTCTTTCACTGTATCAGGAAACTGAGGCGATTCCACTCGATTTAGTACGACGGTTGCAACGGCTAATTTTCCTTTATAGGATTCGCCTTTTGCCTCCGCTTCAACTAATCTGGCAAATAAGTCTTTTTCTTTATCTGAAATAGAAATCGCAGGTGTTTCAAGCTCTTCCACTGGAGCTTCCACTTTTGGTTCAATTGGTTGAATCTTTTCTTCTTCTTCTGCTGTCAAATTAGCATTCTCAGCTGTAGGTTTTGACTGGTCTGCTAGTATTTCAATGGCTTTTACAGCTACATGTATCACAGGTTTTACTAATTGGATGGATAAGCTCCGAGGTTGCAAGATTTCTCCAATAAAAATATCTTGTTTTACCACATTATTTCCAATGGCTAAATTATTTTGTATGTCATGTACCGGAAGGCCATATTCATTTTGAATGAAAGATTCGGTGATCGCCTTCACTGTAGTAGTGTGTACACCTAAGGTAATTGTAGCCACACAAGCTACAATAAATGAGTTCATAGAATTCTTCATGCTGTGTGCTACCTCCAGTAAAATTATCATAATATTAACCTAACATGGCATTTATCTGATTTACAGAACCATGGCATTACAATTCTTTATGTTTTGATGAACAACATTTCAAAAAAATTTGTTCCGTGACAATATACCTATGAAAATGTCATAAACTAGGAAATTATACGAAGTTAAGGGATAAATTACCCGAGAAGGGAACGAAACGAATCCAAATGTTGCTTCTGTAACGGATGTGCGATTCAATATACAGCTGAATTTAAAATACATGCATTGAAAGATAATCTAGCACAAAGTTTGCTTTTTTAGTCAACAGTATCAATTCTTATGTTTATTTTCTGGTACATTCGTTCCAAAATACTAAAAAAAAGAAAGACTATAAGTCAGCAATAGTCTTATCTACTAGTTCGTATGCTAGATTTTTTTCTTTTTTAATATTTAGACATTAATTTAATGCTATGATTTAATCTTAATAAAGAATATGCAACTAATTCAGAGTTAGCCTCTTGTGAAATTTCTCCTTTCATTTTTCCTTCTTCAATGACTTGATTAATTATTTTCTCAAGATTCCCAAGAATTAATTTCTGACCTGGTAAGTGGTTATGTAATCCTTTTGTGCTATGTAAACATAAAAATGGTTGAGTAACATCAAAGCAGGAGATTTCTATAGAAGACTCCCTGCATTATTATGGATATATCAGATGTATTTGAGACGTATTTATTTCCATTTAGTAACGGGGGTTAAATTTGCTTTGAATTATTTACAGTTGCACTGCCTTAATAAAAAAGTCATTTCATGAACGTTTACTACAAATGTTAAATGAGAAGGAAGACATAGGTAGAGTAATTGGAGCCTATGCCTTCTTGTTTTTTAAAAATGTACATAATTACTCATTTTTCATACCTTCATTAAATGAATTGTTTGCGTTAGCTTCGGTCTATTATTCATTTTTAATTTTGTAGCAAAAACATTGTGGGTTATTCAATTTGGGAAAAAAAGGACGTTGACAACTCCGTCCTACAAGTGTAGTCTTTATTGCAGATTACACTTGTAGGATGGAGGAGAAAGATGAAGAAAGCAGAGTGCAATATATCTGATGCAGAGTGGATTGTAATGAAGGTGCTATGGGAAGAAACTCCATCTCCATTAACTTCTGCGAAGATAGTTGAGGCTGTAAGTTCTAAAAAGAAATGGAGTCCCAAAACAATTCATTCATTAATAAGTAGACTGGTAAAGAAAGGTGCCTTAGGTGTAAATAAGGAGATGCCTCTTTATGAGTATTATCCTTTGGTAGATAAAAGAGACTGTGTACTGGAAGAAACAAGGTCGTTTATTAAAAAGGTATACGATGGTTCTATCCACCTTATGCTCGCCAATTTTATAAAAGAAGAGAAGATTTCTGAGAAGGAAATAGAAGAACTGGAAAGATTGCTTAGTAAAAAAAATAACGATTAAAAGGCAGGTAATGGTGCATGGTTTTATCTGCAGTATTTAAAGAAGTCTTATTACTGTCACTTATGGGCAGTATTCTAGCATCGGGGATACTTGCCGTAAAGGCGATTTTTCGACAAAGACTTAGTGCAAAGCTTCATTATTATATTTGGATTTTGCTTGTACTTAGGCTAATAGTGCCAATAGACATTCAAAGTCATATAAGCTTTATGAACTTTATTCCTATTGAACAAAAAAAACTTGATCCCCATTTTATAGCAGAACAATATGTTCCTAACATAATACCAAACAGTACTATCACAACCGGAAATACACCGTCTATAGAAGATAGTAACGCATTAGCTGATCCAGGAATTATAGGTGCTATTTTTAGTTATGATACTGCAGCGGTGCTGTGGATAATAGGTGTTTCATTAATTTTACTGTATCTTCTATGCGTAAATATCTTGATGATGGCTAAATTGAAAAAGTGTTCAATCTGTGATAGTGAAGATTTACTTGAATTACTAGAAGTA
The DNA here is from genome assembly GCF_022900255.1 of Lederbergia wuyishanensis. Classification (GTDB taxonomy): domain Bacteria; phylum Bacillota; class Bacilli; order Bacillales; family Bacillaceae_C; genus Lederbergia; species Lederbergia wuyishanensis. Next base: position 593,409 of record NZ_JALIRM010000001.1, on the reverse strand, counting down.
GAAAAAACAAGACTTAAGATAAATTCAAAGGTAAAAATTATTTATTGTAATTACTCGAAATCACCCGCAGTTTACGGGATAATTAGACCAAAAATTTTAATTCCATATGAGCTTAGAGATAAATTATCACCGGAAGAGTTTAAATTCGTGATCAGCCATGAATTAAACCATATTAGGAACAAGGATTTGGTGGTAAACAACTTGCTTTTGATTGTTAAGGCAATCTATTGGTTCAATCCTTTAATTTGGTATTCACTTAATCAGGTAAAACAAGACTGTGAAGTTGCCTGTGATGCGTCTGTCATCAACACTTTGAAAAAAGAAGAAGTCAAAAAATACGGTCAGACCATGGTCAATATGCTTAGGCTATTCTCAGAAAAAAGAAGTACTTCTGGGACATTAGGATATGCAAATAATTTCAATAAAAGAAGAATTATTATGATTACACAATTTAAAAAAAGTTCAGCAATATGTGCAGTTTTAGCTGTAACTCTTACAATTATGGTTGGCTGCTCAAGCACCATTAAACCAGGCAGTTCAGTGGATATCCCAAATGAAGATAGTGGAACAAGTAGTTCCACTCCATCAGAAGAAATAATCTTTCAAGATGAAGCACTACAAAGCAATACAACACAAGATAATAAAAATCAAGCAACTCAAAACGATCTAACACAAGACAATACAAGCCAAGCGTCACAAAACAGTGCAAAACAAAATAATAATACAAACCAAGGGGAAGCATCGAATAACAATACCTCTGCTTTATCATCTAATGGGGATACCCAGCGAAAACTTCTTTCAAGTATCATGCAATTGGCAAAGCAGGGTAAAATCATCAACTCAGAGTTTCCTGTTAAAACTACCGTTATAGAAGACGTAGAGAAAAAACTAGGAAATGCAGATAAGGTTGATTGGGTGCCTAATGCTAATGGAAATTATGCTGTATTTTCAAAATACAATGTGGTATTTGGTTTCAACAAAGGATCACGGATTTTTGAGGCGAGATCGTTTGATAAGAAATTAAACGAATTATCACTTTCTATGGTAAAGAAAGTGTATGGAACTCCGGCATATAACGTGGAAAGTAATGGCGAGGAAATTATTGGGTATGTTGCAAATTCGGAATACAACATTTTGTTAGTATTTCCTAAGCCTACAAACAGTAATCCGGACCCGGTAATGGATCACTACTCCGTGTTTTACCCTAAGGGGACAGTTAATAATATGTCAAACGATCCGGGAAGACAATGGTAATATAATGTGAAGCGAAAAAGTAACCACTCGTAACGAGCTTCTTTTAAGACGTAAACAATAATTAACAACTTAAATAGAGGATGAAAGGATGATTTCATCCTCTTTAAATTACAGACTTTATTGAATCGATTTAACGCAATAGAAATAACCTTCGGAAGTTGAATTCGAAAAATGTAAAAAAGGTCATAATAGCTAAAGGCGATAAGTTAGAAAGGGAAATTGGATATGAAAAGACAACAAAGAAAATCACGAAATAAACTACTAATTTTTACGATTCCACTTTTAATTTTATCCTTAATTTTTGGCGTTTATTATTATGCAATCAAAGAAAGTAGTAGCGGACAGACGACGCAAGATAAAGAAGGTCCAACTATTACTCAACCTACCGAAACTCAAACTGCCGATAAAAGTACAGTGGATTCGAAGAATGATCAGAATTCAAATCTTGAGAAATTGGTAGAAGAAACTTTTTCCTTATCTAAGGATGGCAAGGTTCCGAATATTCCCTTTGTTTCCGGTAAAACAGAATGGAAGGAAGTAAACAAAGAGTGGGGAAAATCAGACCATATTTCGGAAACTGCTAAAGGAAGGTATGAGGAATACGAAAGTCATCATACTACAATCGGCTATGCCAATCAGATTGTAAATGATATACGGTCATATGATACAGGACTACAAAATATTTCTTTAAATGAAATTAAGAAAACTGGTGGAGAACCCGATGCCATTCGATACTATAAAGATTCAACTGTTGACCAAATGATTCTTGTCTATCATACAACGTCTTCAACTGATTTGTTATGGGTTTTACCAGTAAAAACAGGGCAGGAACCAAATCCTAAAGTTCACCATATCTCACTCTTTACACAGGTAAAAAAAACACCAAATCAGCAAGCTCAAGTTGAAAGCCCAAATAAACAAGAAGATGTAGGGAAACAATCGAATCAACAAGGAAATCAATCCATTTCAGAAGTGATCTCTAAAATGAGCGTAGAAGACAAAATTGGTCAGATGATTCTTGCTGGTGTTTCCGGGACTACAATGGATGCAAACGCAAAACAACTAATAGGTAAATTCCATGTGGGGGGAATTATTTTCTACAAATATAATTTTGATACCCCTGCACAAACCGTTCAACTTGTGAATCAGCTGAAATCTGGAAATAGTTCGAGTCTACCGCTTTTACTAGGTGTTGACCAAGAGGGTGGGCGTGTGACAAGACTGCCAGGTGGACTTGTTAACTTTCCTCCAAATAAACGGATCGGACAGGTGAATAATCCCGATTTTTCTTATAAGGTTGGAACACTTTTAGGGAATGAATTAAAAGAATTTGGTTTAAATCTCGATTTTGCCCCTGTACTTGATATTAACAGCAATCCAAATAACCCAGTAATCGGTGATCGGTCATATGGGAACAATGCGGAAATAGTAAGTAAACTTGGAATTCAAACAATGAGAGGGATACATTCTCAAAACGTCATCACGACTATTAAGCATTTTCCTGGTCACGGAGATACATCGGTTGATTCCCATCTGGACCTTCCGATTGTAAATAAAAGCCTTAGGGAACTTAAAGAATTAGAGTTAATTCCGTTTGAACGTGCGATTAATCAAGGAGCAGATGTTGTGATGGTCGCCCATATCTTATTGCCTCAATTAGATAAAACGAATCCAGGGACCATGTCAAAAGCTGTCCAGACAGATCTTCTTAGAAAACAACTTGGTTTTACAGGAGTCATCATAACGGACGATATGACAATGGGAGCCATAACAGAACATTTTGATATTGGTAAAGCAGCGGTAGAATCAGTTAAAGCAGGAAGCGATATTATTTTAGTAGGGCATGACTATAATAATGTTGTAAAGATTATCTCCTCTTTAAAAACTGCTGTTCAAAATGGGGAAATTTCCGAACAAAGATTAAATGAAAGTATAGGAAGAATTATTAAACTAAAAAGGAAATATAGCATTAACGATGAGAAAGTAAGAAATCCTAACATAAATGAAATAAATAACTCCATAAATAGTCTTCTGAATAATTATTTACAGTAATTATAGAAAAAATAGGCTCGATTCCACTAAAATAGGAATCGAGCCTATATATTATATAATTAAACCCACCAGCACCTTGTGTTACCACATACACTCTGCAAACAATCAATTTAATCAATCAATTTAATGCAGACTTTGTAACAGAAAACTGCTACATAAATTGATGTAGTGAGATTCTCTTCAATGGACAGGCGTGGGGGAGGAAAATATTCATTCTTTGCTTACTTCATTTTCTAGTTTACATAATATAAATTATCGGAAGTTAACTCAAAAACAATATCTGCGTATCATAACCAAAGTATGCTATTAATATTGAGACGAAAAATAAAAAAACAGGAATTTGGTTTTTACAAGTTTCTGTTTTTTGTTTTTTCTACCTATTTACATGACTTTCTAATTCCCAGAGTTTTCTTTTTCATTTTTAATCCATTCCAGAAATCCGATTTGGATTTTTGCCAATTGCAAAATTGAAGATTCTGTTGACGAACAGCTGATGGTTGGTTTATTTAAGCCATTGCCAGAATAAGTTTCTGCTTTCCTTCTTAAATTAGACATAATACATCCCAAACTGTCAATTGGAATTCCGTTCCATTTAGGTCAATTTACATTATAAACTTCTCCAGTTTACCGTCCAAATATTCAATGATTTATTCCATATATTCTTCAAGTTTTTTTAAATCTGGGTATTTTCCAATTGTAGTCAGAAGTTGACTATTCACAATAAAAATATTTATAATGAATATATTCTTTCATAAACAAAGGAGATTTGTCATGGAACATCGATCTTTGCTTCTGCTCGGCTTGCTTATGTCGGATAGTCAGCATGGTTACCAGATACATGATTTTATTGAAAAAAATCTTCAATTTATTTCAAATATGAAAAAGGCAACTGCCTACTCCCTACTCGATAAATTAAGTAAAAAGGGATTTATCGATGTATCTGTCGAGTATGATGGTAATCGTCCGCCCAGAAAGGTTTATTCAATTAACGATGAAGGTAGAAAGCAGTTTTATCACTTATTATTAAAAAATCTTTCTGAAGCTGAAAACATTTTTTTTGAAGGAGATATTGGTTTTATGTTCATTGATCAATTACCTCTATATGAGGCAATTGAGGCGTTAAAAATAAAATATGTAGAGTTGGAGAAACAATATGAAGCAATCAAACATCTTTCGATTCACGAATGTAGTAGCGGCGTTATGATTGCAATGAATCATAAGAAAAAAATGCTCGAAGCTGATCTATCCTTTATAAATGAAACTATTCAACATTTATCTGAACGTATTTTTCACCAAGAAACGGAGTGAGTATGATGTCCGAAACAAAAAAAGCTTTACCTATTTTATTTATAGTCATGTTTTTAGTTATGGTTGGATTCGGAATTATTATTCCAGTACTCCCCTTCTATGCAGAAAATGTCGGAGCTACCCCTACTCAATTAGGATTATTAATGGCTGTCTATTCTCTTATGCAACTTATTTTTGCGCCGATGTGGGGAAGAATTTCTGATAAGATTGGCCGAAAACCTGTAATAATGATTGGAATATTCGGACTGTCCGTTTCTTTTTTCTTATTGGGATCTTCATCACAGCTCTGGATGCTTTTTGCAGCAAGAATCATTGGGGGATTTTTATCTTCCGCGAACATGCCTACCGTAATGGCTTATGTTGCTGATATTACAACTCCTGAAGATCGCGGCAAAGGCATGGGAATAGTTGGAGCGGCAGTTGGTCTTGGATTTGTATTCGGTCCTGCAATCGGAGGAATTTTTTCCAAATTCAGCTTAAATACTCCTTTTTATATCGCAGGAACATCTTCATTAATCACCTTTTTCCTTGTCTGGATTCTACTCCAAGAATCACTCAAGAAAGAACATAGAAGCCAAACCAATTCGGAAAAAGAATCGCTATGGAAAGCTTTTAATGGATCAATATCGATATTATTTATATTGCAATTGTTTATTTCCCTTTCCCTATCTGGATTAGAGGCAACATTTGCTTATTATGCTGCTAAAAAAGCTGGTTTAGGGACAGTAACCTTAGGCTATTTATTTATGATTATGGGATTGGCTGGTGCCATAGTTCAAGGTGGATTAGTCGGTAGGATGACAAAAAAATACGGAGAAGGATTTGTTATTCAAGTAGGTATTATTATCTCTGCTATCGGTTTTGCTCTTATTTTACTAGTCAACAACTTTGCGACAGCAGCACTTTTCTTAACCATTTTCGGTATAGGAAATGGAGTTATTCGTCCTAGTATCTCTGCCTTATTAACGAAAAAATCTACGTCTGGACATGGGAGTGCAACTGGATTACTTTCATCTTTTGATTCATTAGGAAGAATAGCAGGTCCCCCACTCGGTGGATTGCTTTTTTCCATTGCAATTGGCCTCCCTTATATTTCGGGAATCATTTTATCTATTATCGCACTTCTTTTGTATCAGATGTACACATCAAAATCTAAAAAAACCGCTCATATGAATTGACAGAAATTTTCGTTTAGCATATAGTAAAATTAATTTAAAACGGAAGGGTGAATGTATTACATGTGGAACTAATCCTATTAATTGAAAACAAACAAATGAAAGTATTTACTGTAAACAGATTAACCTCTGTTTTATTTATGGTGCTTTCATTCAGTTTTCAGAATAGGATTGGATCTTCATGTATACCATTAAGGGCGTAGTCTCTGTTTTGGTATGCACCCGTGCCTCCTATTCTGAAAATAATAGGAGGCATTTTTTTGTCTCCATCTTTGTATAAATGGAGATGATATTATGATGTTATTGGAAGCAAATGAACTGAAACTCTATATAAAAGATCGCTTACTTATCGATATTGAGCACTTAATGATTCAAAGTCGTGACTGTATAGGACTTGTCGGTAGAAATGGCAGCGGGAAAACTACACTATTGGAACTTCTTTCGAAAAAGCTAATCCCAGATGAAGGAAATATTACTTCAAATGTAGAATCTGTTCTGCTCCCTCAGTTAAAACATACACACACAACAAAAAGTGGTGGTGAGATCACTCAAGAATATATAAACCGAGCACTTGCTAATAAACCTGAATTACTACTAGCGGATGAACCTACAACAAATTTGGATACATTTCATATTGAAAAATTAGAGAAGCAATTGAAAAAATGGCAAGGAGCAATCGTAATTGTTTCCCATGATCGAGCTTTTTTGGATTCCCTTTGTACGAAAATATGGGATATTGAGGATGGGAAAGTTCGTGAATATAAAGGTAATTATACAGATTATCTCTCTTATAAAGAATTAGAGCGCAAGCAGCAAGAAAATTCTTATGAACAATATGAACGTAAGAAAAAACAATTAGAAGAAGCTTTGATTTTAAAAGAACAAAAAGCAGCACGCGCAACAAAAACTCCCAAAAAAGTCAGTCCCTCTGAATCTAGAATTACTGGAGCAAAACCTTATTTTGCAAATAAACAGAAGAAACTTAGAAAAGCTGCTAAAGCAATTGAAACAAGGCTAGATAAGCTGGAAAAAGTAGAAAAACTGAAAGACATACCAGCTGTAAAGATGAAGCTCCCTAACGAGGAATCTTTTAAAGGTCGAACTGTTTTAAGATTAAAAGATGTGACTGGTTCAATACCTAATCGAATACTATGGAAAAAAACGAGTTTCGAAGTAAAAGGTGGAGATAAGTTAGCCATCATCGGAAAAAATGGTAGCGGGAAGACTACTCTCCTTAAGAAAATAATGAATAAAGATTACGGGATTTCCATCTCCCCTTCCGTACAAATTGGTTATTTTAGCCAAAATTTAGATATTTTAAATGTAAATGAGTCAATTCTTACCAATGTACAGTCTACCTCCACTCAAGATGAATCTTTTATTCGAACCGTACTCGCTAGATTGCGATTTTTTAGAGATGATGTTTATAAAAAGGTGAATGTCTTAAGTGGTGGAGAAAGGGTTAAGGTAGCATTTGCAAAAATATTTGTTAGTGACATCAATACATTAATTTTAGATGAACCGACCAATTTTTTAGATATTGAATCCGTGGAAGCGCTGGAATCACTTCTTCAGGAATATGAAGGAACGGTAATACTTGTTTCGCATGACAGAAGATTCATTCAGTCAATTGCAAATATAATTTTATCCATTGAAAATGAGGAGATTCAAATTTTTGATGGGACATATGAAGAATATCTACAATATAGTCCAGCCAAGGACCGCAATACAAAAGAAGATGAGTTACTTTTATTAGAAACGAAGATTTCAGATGTATTAAGTCGTTTAAGCATTGACCCTTCAGACGAATTAGAGATGGAGTTTCAAATATTAATTGCTGAAAAAAACAAATTAAAAAAGGGATGAGGAATTGGCCTCTCATCCCTTTTTTACAAGTTAATCCTGTAAAGATAAAAACTTTCTTGGAGTACCATAGTTTTTAATTGATCGCAGCTGCTGGTAATTTGATACATATTCGATTAAGATTGGCGCATCAAGGAGCCAAGGAACATATTTAAACAGGTCGTAATCGGATTTGATAATAAGAAATAGCAATTCTGGCAATAATGAATGCAAGTAATTAAATCGATTTACCGCTTGTTCTTCATCGTACTCCCCACCACTTATATAAATTCTTCCGGAAAATACGTATTCACCGAGTTTGGATTTCCATTCAGCGGTGAAAATATCTTCACAATTTTTATATATGCTCACATTATATTTTGTACCAATGGTTAAATGTCGGGAATTGTCTGTTTCCGATGCACTAAGTGTGTATTTCCTTCCATCTACTGGTCCATATGAGGTGGCGGGTGGTGCAATCATTACGGTAAACTGGTTGGTTTGCAGCTTTTCCATTTTGCAGCTCCCCTTTTTACGTAGTTACTGTATTATATGGCAGATGCCTATTTAGGTGAGTTGGCACGATATATTTCATATCTATATGATATTACGATTCAATGAACATTTACTTTAAAAAGCGGAACCAACCAAATTCAAATTAGCCCCTTACAGAAATATAAAAGTTAACTTAATCGACCTTCTTCAATATGATCTTATCGATACGGGAAACAAATTTTAATTCTCCGCCAGCTTCTATTAATCCATTTGCCATATCATAAATATGACCGTGGTCTAGTCCAATAGCAGTAAAAAGGGTTCACTTTTTTCAACTACTCTTGTAATTTTTGTAGCTTTTGGCGCATATTTCATGCTATCATTTTTTGCTCATTATTGAACTTCCTTGTAAAATTAATAATTGCCACCTGTTGTAATCTTATTATCTGAGAAGTTTTCTACACTTGTTTTCTTTTCATAAAAATGAATGGCGTTTTCCATAATGCCTTCCCTAGTATAAAAAAGACTGTTCTTTTCTAATGGAAGTTTTACAGTACCCCCCAAGCTTGCAGATTGATAGATTGCAGTAATAAGTTCAAGAGTTTGACGTCCTTGTACCCCATCGATTAGGATACTCTTACCTTTTTCAATTGCAGTCATCACATTATCAATTTGACCAGCATGTCCTTCAAATTCTACTTCCGGATAGGCATTATAAGTCTCTATTAATTTATCCTCAAGTTCCTTATCTTCCTCAGGAAATCCATTTTCCTGTGACTTAGATGCTTTTACTTTCCATGGAACAGATACTCGCGCATTTTTCCCCTGGAAAATAAGTTGTTGCTCTTCCCCGTGGTGAATGACAGAACTTGTGATTTGGGCTAGACTTCCATCTTCGTATTTACATATAGCTACCGAAATATCCTCTACTTCTGCGTTATCATGTGATGTATTACTCATAACAGCCGTTACTTCCTGAGGCATTCCATTCATCCACTGAAAAATATCAATATGATGAACTGCATGATTTAATGTGCAGCCCCCACCTTCTTTTTCCCATGTTCCTCTCCACCAAAGATCATAATAACTATGACCCCTCCACCAATATGAATCTACCTGAGTATGCACAATTGGTCCCATTAATTTTGAATCAAGAAGATTTTTCAATTTCATCATAGGGGTTCTAAAACGATTTTGTGCGACAACAGATAATATTTTATTATTCTTTTTTGCAGCTTCAATCATTCTGTCACATTCCTCAAGAGAAGAAGCCATTGGTTTTTCAACAATTACATTCTTACCTGCATTTAATATATCAATCGCTGTATCTGCATGCGTATAAGGAGGAGTACAAACAGAAATTATGTGAATATCATCACGATTTAACATTTCTTGATAATTATCATAAATATCAGCGTCTAGCTTGAATTTTTCAGCAGCGCTTTTTGCCTTTTCGGGATAGATATCGCATAAGGCAACAATTTCACATCTTTCAGGGAAATTTAAATATGCATCAATATGTGAAGAAGAAATAGCTCCTGTTCCAATAACACCAATTTTTAACATCATTTTTCGCCCTTCCGTTTATAAATAGTATAAATCTTAGTATAAGAAAAACACGCAATGCAAAGTAATATGGTATCTCTTTTAAATTGTTTTTCGGTTAATTTCGAAAACTGCTTCTCTTACAAGTGCTTTATTAGCTAATAGTCTGTTATGAAAAGAAACCGCCTCATAATGAGACAGTTTCCAAATGGCTATCAATTTATTATTTGTTATTTTGTTCCTTGTAATTCTTTACATACTCATCATAAACCTCCTGCCCGCCCTGATCCATGTACTGTTGAACTAATGATTTGTACAGGCTGTCTACATCAGCAGGCTTAGCAGCAATTAATTTTGCAAGCATCTGAGCGGATAAGCTCGTTAGCTGTGCATTGTTCTTTGCATCCGCAGAATTAGGTATTGAATGGTAGTAAGGAGCATAGTAACCCACTGACCCAACCTTTAATGCATTCTCTACTTGTTCTTCAAAACCTGGGTATCCTGCTGAGATTGCTGCAGCATTTTTTTCCGGATCTCCAAGCTCAATACCATTCGAAAGTATATCATAATCAAGGTTGTTGGCAACAGTCATCATCTTATCACCTGAAGTTGTCGTGCCTGTCTGTACTGGCACCCCATTGACCATGTTGTAATCTTCACCTTCCTTACCATTCTGAAGGAAGAGGGTTACCTCGGGATCTGCCATCCAGTTAAGATATTGGATTGCAAGGTCAACATTTTTACTTGACTTAGGAATAATGATATACATTCCATTTGGCGCGTATCCGGCCTTTGGATACTCTCCTGCATCATTTGCCCAAGGATCAATAGGAATAAGCTCAGCGCCTGGGACATTATTCTTGAGATTGGTTAAAGTACCTGGAGATGTTCTGTACGGACCATCCCAGTTCGTTTGAAATGCTCCGACTTTTCCATTAGAAATATCAGCATCCAACTGTTTTCCATCCTTGTCAGTCCCGAAACCTGGGCTGATCAAGCCTGCATGATACATCTTGTTCATATATTTAACAGCGTCTTTATATCCTGGTAAATTCCAGTTTGAATTCGAGAACATATTTAATGTCTGCGTTGTGGCAAATTCTTCTTCACTCAGGTTAGATGGTTTAAAGGCTTCTGGTATATAACCTAACCCAGGATATGCTGGTTGAAGTGCATAACCGTAAGGAATAACGCCTTGTACATCTCCAGGGTTTTTCTCCTTGAAGGCAACCATAGTATCGAAGAACTCTTCCGGAGTCTTTGGAACAGGTAATCCAAGTTTATCGAGCCAGTCTTTACGGATAAATGTGTTATTAGCTATAAGTACGGTTCTCTTGCCCGGGATTGCAAACTGTTTACCGTCAAACTTTCCATACTTTAGTACTTCATCACCAAGATAATTTGTAAGGGTAGAACCATACTGCTCAAGGGCCGGGCCAAGGTCTGCCAATCCCCCCTGTTTCACATAATTGTAAACAACTCCTTGGTTATAAGTGAAGGAAATATCAGGTGCCTGATTGGATGCCATCAATACATTTAACTTGTCAACTTCCTCACTTCTAGGAACTGTAACAAACTTAACTGTTACATTATTCTCCTTGCCAAAATTGTCATTAATATACCTGGTCCAGTAGTTATCATTCAAATCTGGCTGACCAGGTTGGCCTCTGTCAAACACTTCAACAGTCAATGTTCGATGCTCAGTTGTTTTCTCTGTTTTATCACTTTTTTGCTTGTCGTTAGATGCTGTACTCTGACAACCCACCAATAAAGCAGCGAGTGCTAGAGCGGTAAATAAAGCAAAGATAATCTTTGGTTTCTTTACTTCCATAAAGAGCCTCTCCTTTTTATATATTTTATATTTTTATATAAATTTGCGAATCGTGAAAATTAACTGTATCGCAACTCCATATCACCCCTTAATTGCACCAATCGTAATTCCGGATACAAAATATTTTTGCAGCCATGGATAAACTAGAAGAATCGGAACTGTGCCAAATATAATGCTTGCTGCTTTCAATGCCTCCGAAGGAAGATTTACATTGACATTCTCTCCTGCCATTTGTTGTGAAATATTGATCACATTGTATAGCTTAAGCTGTATTGTATACAGCGTTTGGTCTGTAATATAGAATAGTGCGTCTTGGAAATAATTCCACCTGAATACTGCGTACAGTAAAGCGATTGTGGCAAGAGCCGGCTTTGAGAGAGGCAGCATGATCCTAAGCAGTATCTGCAGATCATTGCATCCATCTATGTATGCGGCTTCCTCTAGGCTTTCCGGTAAATTCTGAAAGAACGTTTTTAATATAATCATATTGAATACGCTCATCATTCCCGGAAGGATCAGTGCATATGGAGTGTTCAAAAGATTTAGATCCTTTACAAGCATATAATCTGGGATCAAACCACCGCTAAAATACATGGTAAACACCATCACTAGCAATATAATATTTCTACCCTTAAGTCTTTTTCTACTTAGTGCAAACGCTGCCAATACAGTGACTGTCAAGGCAAGGAGCGCATATACAAGAACGAGTATCACAGTGTAAAACAACGAGTACAACATAGCGTTGTCAGTGAATACAACTTTATAGGCTTCTATATTAAAGTCTATAGGGTATATGGTAACCAACTGGGATATAATAGCCCGATTGGAACTGAGTGATTGCGAAAGAATATAAAGAAAAGGTACCAGGCATATAAAAACGGATATTAAAACTATAAATGTTGCAAAATAGTCAAAACCTTTATTCTTTAATTTTTGTGACATAGTCAGTCCCACCTCACCATATTCCTTGTTCACCCATTTTCTTACTAATAAAATTGGATGATAATAAAAATACTAAGCAAATAACGGATTGGAACAAACCTACAGCTGCACCAATTGAAAAATTTGCGGATTGAATACCTACACGGTAAACATAGGTACTGATAACGTCGCCGTAGTCCATTACAAGGTTGTTTTGCAAGTTGAATGGACGGTCAAAATTAATTGCCATGATATTACCAAGCTGCAAGATTAGAAGTATTGCAATGGTCGGTTTTATTCCCGGCAGTGTAACATGCCAAATTTTTCTTAGTCTTCCGGCGCCATCAATGTCAGCCGCCTCATATAACTCTTTGTCAATTCCCGTCATAGCGGCAAGATACAAAATTGTACCCCATCCTGCACTCTGCCATACTCCTACTAAGGTATAAGTTCCGACCCACGCAAATTTGTTCGTTAGAAACGGTAAAACATCCCCACCCGAACGGGTAATTAATGAGTTTAACATTCCTGTAGGTGCTAGCAACTGAGCAACAATTCCCCCAATGATGACCCAGGAAAGGAAATGTGGCAGATACAGTATTGTCTGACTTACCCTCTTAAACTTTTTAAATCTTAGTTCATTTATTAGGATTGCTAAAATGATTGGTGCTGGAAATCCCACAATTAAATCCAATCCGTTAAGCACCAAAGTGTTTCTAACAACCTGATAAAATTGTTGTGATGCAAAGATTTCCTTGAATGTTTCAAAATTATTCCATGGACTTTTGCTCATACCTTCAAACATGTTGTAATCCTTAAAGGCTATTTGTATGCCATACATGGATCCATATTTAAATGTCAATATATAGGCCACAGGAAGAACCAACATTAGGTAGAGTATAATATCACGCTTTATATAATAAAATACGCCCTTATTCTTATTTAAGCTCTTTCGAATTTCATTTTTTTTATTCAGATCAATGCTACCTTCCATTAACTTCATAGATTCTATGAATCCCCTTTCATTTTTGTTTTTAAGAAATTTTTATCACCTCTTTTCACAGTAAGCATTCATTTAATTAATACTAGTATGGTAGTATAATAAATTTAGCAAGATAACTTTGGTATTTCAATAATATTTAGTTCTTTCATAAAATATTATAGTTTATTCTTTTCTCATAATGTAAAACCCATCCATGTACAAAGTTCATTTTTAAAAAAATCAATAATTGATTAATAGTATTAATAAAGAGTACAGCTAACAATTTTTCCAAAGCGTTCTGAGAACTATCATAATCTCGTTGTTTTTTTATGTGATATTTCAACTTGCCTCTTTTGGCCAATTTGTTGCACATTCATTCCCCCTATGCATCTGTGTCAATTATTAATGTAGTCAAGCGCTTTCAAAAATGTTTCTTCCTTTCTAACATCTTCAATCGGATAATGATCATAAAGATCTATAATTAACCTACTAGTATGTTAGTTTTATATATATAATAACTATATTCATTAAAATAATCAATACATTTTTTTTTAATACTTTCTTCCTAATTGTATTGACTTATACCATTTAAAGTATCATTTAATTGTGATGATACAGAGTTCTATTGTCTTCCATTCTCTAAAGAATCCCATATTCCTCAAAGATACATGATTCCTAAATTTCTATCGTTTAAACATATCCTGGTCTACATTCTTCATCCAAAATAGTCTTCCGTGATTGGGACGTGCATATCCTGTAAAACCGTATTCTTGAAAAGTCTTTACAATATTAGTAATATTAAGCGATACATCTTTCGTTCGATGCAAAGTATCAAAGAAATCCTCATTCTCATAGATTTCTATGTTTCTTATATGAGTAAATGGAATTCAATCCTCAAATTCTTTAATCATTTTCGTTATATCGTTTCTTGGATCTGCACCCTAATGACCCACTGCATAAGAATGGATCGGCTATCACCTAGTTTTAGCCGCTTTCTAATATTTTCTTAAGAAGTAATTATTCTCGGCAAACCAAATATTTCCCATGGCGTATTTTCTGGATGAATCGCCATTTTAATACTATGCATTTCAGCCATTGGTATAGTCTTATGTAAAAAATACTCCTTGTTATCCATAATTGCTCTTTTGATACATTCCTATTAGCGTCAAAAAGTCGTTTTATTTTGTATGCTAGTATGGTACTTTATTGTGGATAAAAAGACACATACTATTAATAATAGTATGCATCTTTTTAGTCTTCATCCCATCAACGCTACCATCAATGCTTTTTGTACATGTAGTCTATTTTCAGCTTCTTCAAAAACAAACGATTGTGGTCCATCAATTACTTCAGCTGTTACTTCTTCGCCTCGTTTTGCTGGAAGACAGTGTAGGAAGATAGCATCATTTTTAGCAATAGACATCAATTCACTATTCACTTGGTAAGGTTGGAAGGCATTTAATCTAATTTCTTGTTCTTCTTCCCATCCCATACTCGTCCAGACATCTGTGTATACTGCATCTGCACCATTTACCGCTGCTTGTGGATCGTTTAATACCTCAATAGTAGCACCTGTTTCATTAGCTATTTCAAGTGCAAGTTGAGTTATTTCTTCTTTAGGTTCATATCCTTCTGGAGAAGCAATGGAACAATCCACACCGAGCTTTGCACAAGCAATCATTAATGAATGAGCAACATTGTTTCCGTCCCCTACATATGCTAGTTTTTGCCCTGCATATGTTCCCTTCACTTCATAAAGTGTCATTAAATCGGCAAGTGCTTGGCATGGGTGGTGATCATCCGTTAACGCATTTATAACAGGCACTCCTGCATTATCCGCTAATTCTTCAACAGCCTTATGTTCATATGCACGTATCATTATTCCATCAACATATCTTGAAAGTGTTTTTGCTGTATCCTGAACAGTTTCCCCTCTTCCAAGTTGAATATCATTACGGCTTAAGAAAAGTGCGTGGCCACCTAGTTGATTCATGCCAACCTCAAAAGAAACACGAGTTCTAGTTGAGGATTTCTCAAAAATCATTGCCAATGTCTTTCCTTTTAAATATTGATGGGGTTCTCCTTGTTTTTGCATTTTCTTTAAACCGATAGCGACATCGATTAATTGAGTAATTTCATCTGTTGAAAGCTCTAATAAGCTCAATAAATGCTTTCCTTTTAAACTACTAGCCGCTGTTGTCACCATCAAATCACCCTCTCTTTATTTGATAATTGTGTGTGCCATTCTTGCATAGACTTCGGTTTTTCTATGTCTTGTTTGTATGCGGTAATTGTTGTTAATAATGTTTCCATTTCTGTTATAACAGTTAACTGAGCGTTAGAAGCTACCATTCGCATTTCTTTTGATTCCTTAGATTTTCCAAGACTTAGAAAAATTGAGCCGCTGCTTTGCTTTAACCATTCAGTAAAGGAATAGGTGCCATTTGCGACTGAAACACCTTGTCGGGATAAAATATCTTGTATAAGGGGAAGCTCTTTTTCCTCTACATCTAGATACACTTCTAATTTTAAATTCCCTTTATTTGAATTCCATTTAATTGCTTTAGCCAAAGCTTCATCAAATGTCTTACCAAATGCAATTAATTCACCAGTCGATTTCATTTCTGGAGTTAATAACGGATCTACACCATCAAGCTTTCCAGTTGAAAAAACTGGGTTTTTAATTGCGTAATATGTTTGGTTTATTGGTTTATCCTTGATGCTTCCACCTGTCAAAATATTAATGCACTCTTCAATAACATTAACACCTGTCATTTTACTTATTATCGGAACGGTACGAGATGCCCTTGGATTAACCTCCAATACGTATACTGTGCCTTCAAAAATAACAAATTGGACATTAAAAATACCTTTAAAACCAAGTTTTTTTGCGATTTTTTCTGTATATTCATAAGCTTTTTGTTGATAAATTTCATTTATGGATACTGGAGGTGTAACAGCCATACTATCTCCAGAATGGACACCTGCTTTTTCTATATGTTCAAAAAATCCTGGAATGAAAATATTCTCACCATCTGATAATACATCTACTTCCATCTCCGTGCCTTTGAAATAAGCATCAATTAAAACAGGGTATGATATTTTATCAAAATTCGCTTGCAATTCATGTTCATTATCAATAATTAACATCCCTTGACCACCAATGACATAAGATGGCCTCAATAAAAGAGGATAACCGATTTTAGATGATTTAATAATCAACTCTTCTTTACTCAATGCCGTTAATCCAGGAATATGAGGTATATCCAATTCTTTCAGAAGAGAATAAAAACGTTCTCGGTCTTCAACTATATCAATATGCTCCTGCGAAAGAGAGAGTAATGAAACTCCATTCTCTTCCAACTCTTTTGCTAGATTAATAGAAGTCTGCCCACCGAATTGAAGAATAACGCCTTCAGGTTTTTCAAACTCTAGTACATTTAAAACATCTTCTGCACGAAGAGGTTCGAAGTATAGACGATCCGCAATTTGGAAGTCTGTACTGACTGTTCCAGGGTTATTGTTGATTAATATGGCTTCGTAACCTGCCTTTTTAAGAGCAAGTACTCCATGAACAGTACAATAATCAAATTCAATTCCTTGACCAATTCGAACAGGACCTGAACCGACAATTGCTATTTTTGGTTTTTTGCTCCTCTGAACAATGTCTCCTGCACCTTTCCAAGTGGAGTAAAAATAAGGTGCCGCAGCAGGAAATTCCCCTGCGCATGAGTCTACCATATTATATACAGGCTGAATATGATTCTGTTTTTGTTTTTCACGGACACTTTTCAAATCTGTATTCCAAATATAAGCTAACCACTCATCTGAAAAACCTAGTGTTTTTAATTCTTTAAGTAAATTAGGGGTAATCGTATCGAGGCTGACAGCTCTCGCTTTTTTCTCATAACTTACCAATAAAACCAACTGATCTAAAAAGAAGGGCTGAATTTTGGTCACATTATGAATTTCTTTTGATGTTACCCCACGGCGTATCAGTTCGAGTATTGAAAAAAAGCGTCTATCATCTGGTAAGGTGACAGAATCCCACAGTTGCTTATCACTGTTAAATGAGATTCCCTTTAATTCAAGACCAATTGTATTAATTTCAAGTGACCGAACCGCTTTTTGAAGTGCTGCGGGTAGATGGCGTTCGATTGCCATGATTTCACCTGTTGCCTTCATTTGAGTACCTAGTTTACGGTCTGCTTCCATAAACTTATCAAATGGCCATCTAGGCATTTTTACAACAGTATAATCTACAACTGGTTCAGAGCTTGCAAAGGTCGTTCCTGTTACCGGATTTATTAATTCATGCAAATGATATCCGAGTGCTAATTTTGCTGCTATCTTTGCAATCGGATAACCTGTTGCCTTGGAGGCAAGAGCTGATGAACGACTTAATCGAGGATTTACTTCAATTAGATAATATTGATCACTGTTTGGGTCTTGTGCAAATTGTATATTGCACCCCCCAATAATTTTTAAAGCTCTAATAATTTTTACTGCTGATGCATAAAGAGCTTCATATTCTTTATCCGTTAAAGTTTGCTGAGGAGCTACAACAATTGAATCTCCTGTATGGACCCCGACAGGATCAAAGTTTTCCATGCTACATACTGCTATACATGTATCATTAGCATCTCTTATCATCTCAAACTCTAATTCTTTAAATCCTGCAATGCTTTTTTCTATTAAACATTGTGTAATAGGACTAGCATCAAGCCCTTTCTTTACGACTGATATTAATTGTTCTTCTGTCGTTACGATACCTCCACCGCCACCACCTAATGTGTATGCAGGCCGAATAATGACAGGATAGCCAATAGAATTAGCAAATTCGATTGCTTCATTAACTGTATGAATAATAGAACTATCCGGAACAGGTTCTCCAAGCTTATGCATTAAAGCTCGAAAAGCTTCACGATCTTCCCCTTGCATAATTGATTCTGGTGTCGTACCTAAAACTTTAACATTATACTTACCTAACACACCTTGCTCATATAATTGGACAGTTAAATTCAACCCAGTCTGACCACCAAGAGTACCTAATATTGCATCAGGTCGTTCTTTTATTATTATTTCTGTAATGGATTGGACAGTCATTGGTTCAAAGTAAACGATATCTGCAAATTGTTCATCCGTCATAATTGTTGCTGGATTATTATTCACTAGTACAACTTCAATACCCTCTTCTTTTAATGCCATACATGCTTGTGTGCCAGCATAATCAAACTCAGCTGCCTGACCAATTACGATTGGACCTGAACCAATAACCAAAACCTTTTTTAAACCTTTTAGCTTAGGCATATATGTTTACTCCTTTTGCTTGCTTCACCTGGTTAGAAAAAGCACATATGATGATTTTTTCAAGTTTTGGATTTTTTCCATCTGGATGAAATTGATATGTCGTAATAGGATATATTTTATGGGACAGTCCCTCAATAGACTTATCTTGTATCGATTGATACGATACAATGAATCCGGTAGCCTCTAGACCTTCCTCTAAAACTGAATAACAATGATTTTGATTCGACATATATACTTCTTTTGATTCCACATGAATAATAGGATGTTTAAAGTTCCTATGTCCCCATTTCATTTTTTCAACATGGGCACCAAATGCTTCTGCTAATATTTGATGGCCTAACCCAAATGCCATAGTAGGATATTCTTTCGCTATTTCCCTATACTCCGGATAACAATTTTTATAGCTAGAAGGATTTCCAGTACCACCGGAAAATACTATGCCATCTGGCTTCAATGCTTTTACTTTTTCTGCTGTAACTTCCGCAGGAACAATAGTAATCTTATAATCTGATTTAATCAGCCACTTAATTAAAGAGTTCTTTACAAAAAAGTCGATCAATACAACATGGGTTTTACCATTTGAATTAATGGTTTTATAAGTAGAAGTTGACAATTCTTTAACTTGCTTGGCAGAAGAAATTAAATCTCCTACATTTGCTTTCATTGTAATAGGAACTTCTCCTACTTTTAACAACTGCTTAATAATTGATCGTGTATCCATCCCTGTCATTACAGGAATACATTTTTCTTTAAATACAGTTAGCCATTTTTTCATTGATACAGAAAATTCTCCATACTCTTGCTGAATAACGAGACCCGCAATTTGAATATCATCACTTTCTAATTTTTCCTGATCAATATAACAGTTTAAGATATTAGGATATGTCGCTAACACAATTTTTCCTTTTACAGCTGGGTCAGAGATAAATTCTAATAAATTTCCCATTCCAGTATAAAAGATCATTTCCCCAGAGCATTCTGTTTTCTCTCCGTGCCAATGGCCGGTATAGGAAACTCCATTAGACAGATTAATAATACCTTCCATCATGCACCTTCACCTCGTCGCATTTTTATTTCTAAAGATGTATTTTTATACATTATAAATAAAAAAATATTAGCATGTTACTTTTTTGGAATCAAGCAAAGTGCCACTAATAATACCGAGTGCAGCGTCCATTTCTCCATATGTCACTGTAAGAGGCGGTAAAAATCTGATGACATTGGGTCCAGCCACTAATGCAAGTAATCCATTTTCTCTTAATAAACTAATCATTGAACCTACTTCTTCGGAAAATTCAACCCCAACCATTAACCCTTTATGGCGAATGGTTTTGAAATGCTCCAATTGAGAAAATATTTCCTCGAGTTTCGATACAAAATATTCACCTTTTTTAGTTACTTCATTTAAAAATTCTTCTTCAAAAATAAGATCTAATGTTGCTTTTGCCGCTGACATTGCAAGGGGATTTCCGCCGAAAGTCGAGCCATGGCTGCCTGGATTAAATGCATCTTTTAAATATTTTTTTCCAATCATCGCTCCTGTTGGAAAGCCATTTCCAAGGCCTTTAGCTGAAGTAATGATGTCAGGAGAAAGATTAAAATGCTGATAAGCAAAAGGCTTACCTGTACGTCCAATACCAGTTTGAACTTCATCGATAATAAGGAGTACTCCATAATCCTTACATAGTTGTTCAACTGTAGCCAAAAAGTCTTCTTCTGCGACATGAACACCACCTTCACCTTGAACTATCTCAAGCATGATGGCAGCTGTTTCGTGACCTATTTCATTTTTTAATGCATCTACATCGTTATATGGAAGATGTACAAATGTTTCAAGCATAGATCCAAATCCTTGTTTCACTTTATCTTGACCAGTCGCAGCCATCGTCGCAAAAGTACGTCCATGAAAGGATTGTAGGAATGTAATTATTTTTGATTTCTCTGTAAATTTACGTGCTAGTTTAATCGCTGCTTCATTCGCTTCAGCACCACTATTACAGAAGAAAACATATTCCCCCATTGAGTGAGAAGTAAGTTTTTCAGCAACTTCCTCTTGAAGTGAACTTTTAAATAAATTGGATGTATGCCATATTTTTTCCAACTGATTGGCCGTAGCCTCTACAACTTGTGGATGGCAATGACCTAAGTTGCAAACACCGATTCCTGAAGTAAAATCTAAATAGTCTTTTCCTGTAGTATCTTTAACATTAGCTCCAGAACCAGAGACGATTTCAACGTCCCATCTTGCGTAGTTTTCGAATAAATGGGTCATTCTATTTCACTGCCTCCAATTCTCTTTTTATCGTTGTTCCAATAATATTTTCACCAGCTATTAGTGGTGTATGACCACTGACAATCATAGCTTCCTTCATTCCACCTTTTAAGCTGTGGATGGCAGCCATTACTTTTGGAATCATTCCACCTGAAATAATACCATCATCAATAAACCTTAATATTTCAGAAGCAGTTGCCTTTTCAATAATTTCATTATCTTTTAAAACACCTGGAACATCTGTTACAAAAATAACTTTTTCTGCATTTACTGCAACTGCAACTTCTCCAGCAGCTGTATCTGCATTAATATTGTAATAATCTTCAAAATCCATTCCAATTGCAATTGGAGATATAACTGGAACCATTCCGATTGATAACAAATTCAGAAGAAATTGTTGATTCACACGGGTTATTTCACCTACTAAACCCAAATTCTCTACATCTTTTGGTTTAGCATACATCAATCCACCATCAGAACCGGTTACACCGATAGATGAAATCCCATGTTTATGAAGTTTGCGAACTAACTTATTTGTAATTGTGCCCGATAAAACCATTTCCACTACTTCCATTACTTCTTTAGTGGTTTTTCTTAAGCCATTTATAAATTCAGTTTTTATTTGAAGATTTTCCAGCAATTCATTGATGGCAGGTCCGCCGCCATGGACGATAATAGGATGGAAGCCCGTTTCTTGCAATTTTTTTATTGCTATAAAAAAGTCATCGGATAAAGTGTCAATCATGCTTCCGCCACACTTAATGACAATGATTTTTTCCATTCGCTTGACCTCCCTTTAATTACGTCCGGTAGCTGGCATTGATACGCACATAATCATACGTCAAGTCGCAACCCCAAGCTTTTCCATACCCGTTGCCAATATTTAAATTGATATTCATAACAACTGATTCATTTTTCAAATAATTGCTTAATGTTTCTTCAACATAATTTGCTGGTTGACTATTTTCTAATAATGAATAAGGGCCAATTGCAATATCAATTTTTTCAGGATCTAACGTCATACCACTCTTTCCTATCGCCATCATAACCCGCCCCCAGTTAGGATCCGAGCCATAAACCATTGTCTTAACCAGATCCGAGCCAACGACTGTTTTAGCTACCTTACCTGCTTCTTCATCAGAAATAGCTCCGTGTACATTCACTTCTATTAGCTTTGTAGCCCCTTCACCATCTCTTGCAATCATTATGGCTAGATCTTCACAAACTTTTTCAAGTAATTGGACAAATTGTTCCCATTCATCATGTTCAGGAGTTAGAGCTGTATTTTCCGCTAATCCGCTCGCCATAACGATAACCATGTCATTTGTAGATGTATCACCATCAACTGTAATTCTATTAAATGTTTTATTTGTCACTTCACTTAATGCAGCCTGTAAGAAGTTGTGGGATATGTTAGCATCCGTTGTAATGAAGCCCAGCATTGTCGCCATATTTGGTGCTATCATCCCCGACCCTTTAGCAGAACCCGCCATTTTAATTTTGACATTATCTATAATAGTTTCATAACATGTTGTTTTCATGCATGTATCCGTAGTTAAAATAGCTTCGTTAAAATCAAGTGCAGCCTGTTTGTTTTTTTGTGGGACTAGAAGTTCAATACCAGGAATAATTTTTTCCATAGGCATTTTTTCTCCGATCACCCCTGTAGAAGCAACAGCTACATGATGATTTTTAATAGATAACAAATTAGCTACTGCAGTTTTCATTGAATGAGCATCAAATAACCCTTGATTACCTGTACATGCGTTTGCGTTTCCGCTATTTACAACAATAGCTTGGAGTTTTCCTTCTTGATTTATGTTTTCTTTTGTTACTTTCAGAGGAGCCGCTTGAATTTGATTTAATGTGAACACAGCTGCAGCTTCCGCAGGAACATCACAATATATTAACCCTAAATCATTGCGCTTTCTTTTCACCTTTGTATGTAGCCCAGCAGCCGAAAAGCCTAGAGGGGTAATAATTGATCCTTCCTCTAATTTCAATATTTGCTCTTTACCCGTTATTTGCACTATAATCACTCCTCTTTAGATGTTTTTAAAAATTTTACGGATATATAGGACTGAAATGTAATCCAGCGGTTTCTTCAAAACCAAATAATAAATTTGCATTTTGTACCGCTTGACCAGCAGCCCCTTTCATTAAATTATCTATAACTGACACGATTGTTGCTCTTCCGGTACGTTCGTCAAATGAAATCCCAATGTCACAGTAATTAGACGCAGCAACTTCTTTTGTTGCAGGAAATACTCCCATTTCTCTTACACGAACAAAAGGCTTATCAATATAAAATTCATAGTACAGTTTCCACAGTTCATCTTCTGTTATTTTTTCCTCAACCGATCCATAAATAGTTGTCATAATTCCTCTGGTCATAGGAACAAGATGAGTTTGAAATGTAACAGGAGAAACGTAACCTAATTCTTTTAACATTTGCTCTATTTCCGGTATATGTTGATGTTGATTGACTTTATATATTTTAAAATTTTCATTGAGTTCACTATATATATTTCCTAGACTTACAGTTTGACCTGCACCGGAGACTCCTGATTTTGCATCAATAATGACAGATCCTTCTTTCAGCATTTTTGCTTTTGCTAATGGAGCCAAACCTAATAGGGTGGCTGTTGGATAACAACCTGGATTGGAAATAAATTGGCTGCCTTTTATTGAAGCATTATTTAACTCAGGAATAGAATATACAGCTTTTTGAATCCATTCCTTCGGAGCTGCCTCTCGCTTATACCAAAATTCATAGTCTTCAGTATTTTTTAAGCGAAAGTCACCTGTCAAATCAATTACCATACATCCAGCAGATAGGAGTTCCGGTGCTAATTGTGAAGCAACACCTGTCGGAACAGCCAGAAAAACAACATCTGTATCTTTTGCCATTTTTATAGGATTAATTTCTTCTAAAGTTAGAGGGATAATCCCTGTCAAATGCGGATAGTGCTCATGTATATTTCTTCCTTGTTGAGAAGATGTATATAATGCTGTAATTTCAAAGTATGGGTGGGTATGTAATATGCGTAGTAATTCCGCCCCGCCATATCCCGTAGCACCAACAATTCCTACTCTCATTCGTTTCACTCCTAAAAAGTCTTACAAGTTTGCCAATTGCATATTAGAGTATAAAAAATTTTTTTATTAATTTTAATAAGACGTTATCCCAATAATTATTTATGATGTTTTCTATTATACTTTGAATAAAAATAAATACAATAGTATATTTATAAATTTATTTATAAAAAATAAGCCTTCATAGTTGAAGGCTTATTTTTCTCAATTCTCTTCTTGTACCCCAATGTTTACATTCCTAAACATTAATTTCGCAGGTCCGTTCTTCATTTCATCCATTATGAAGGAACCATTTGAATAACGATCACTATTTCTGACATTTGAACTATTAATGACTTCTTCATGGCCTTTTTCTGTTACAAGAGTTAATTCATCATGATTTTTAACTGTTTTCATACCAATTATGCGATGTGGATTATTTTTTAACTCACGTAATAAAACGACGCCTCTTTTTGCACGACTGGCTTTTTCAAATTCAGATAATTTCATTTTCTTGACTGCCCCTCGTTGAGTAGCAATTAGAATACCGATACCACTTTCATCAGGCACGAACACTTCACCATTTACGACATAATCTAGGTCCTTTAAGTTAATTGCCTTTACACCTGCTGCCCTTGCACCAACTTGATTTACTTCTTCTTCAGAGAACCATAAACCATAACCCGTATGTGTTGCGATAAATATATCCTTTTTACCATCTGTAATATGGACATCTACAACTTGGTCATCATCTTTTAAATTGATAGCAACTAACGGGCGGGAATATCGTTGTGCTTTGTATAAATCTAAAGTACTTTTCTTAACCATCCCTTGCTTAGTGAAGAAAACAAGGAACTCATGTTCATTAAATTCCTTAATTGGAATAGCTTTAATAATTTCCTCGTCACGAGCAATCGGCATGATAGCAGCTATATGTTGCCCTAGGTCTTTCCAACGGATATCTGGAAGCTCATGAACAGGCATGTACAAATAATTTCCTTTATTCGTGAACAATAACAAGGTATTGGTCGTATTAATTTCTTGCATAAATAAGAGCCAATCTGATTCTTTCATAGCTAGTTCTTGGCCATTTGATGCTGAATAGGAACGGATACTCGTTCTTTTTATATACCCTTCCTTCGTTACTGTTACAATAACATCCTCACTAGGAATCATGACTTCTAGATTAATTTTAATTTCAGCAACTTTTTCTTCTATTACAGTACGTCTTGCGTCTGAATATTTCTTTTTAATGTCTTTTAGTTCTTTTTTAATTAAATTTAAAAGTTTCTTTTCACTTTCTAAAATGCCCGTTAAGTAGTCAATCGTATTAATTAACTCGCTAGCTTCTGTCTGAAGGGCTGTAATATCTGTATTCGTTAATCGATATAGTTGAAGAGAAACAATCGCTTCTGCTTGTTTTTCTGTAAAAGCATACTTCTTTATGAGGTTATCTTTAGCATCGCGTTTATCTTTAGAAGCGCGAATTGTTGCAATCACTTCATCAAGTATAGAAAGTGCCTTCATTAACCCTTCGACAATATGATGTCTTTCTCTCGCTTTTTGCAGTTCATATTTTGATCGATTTGTCACTACTTCTTTTTGGTGGCCGATGTAAGCATCAAGCAAGTCAATAAGACCCATTAATTTCGGTCTACGATTATCAATTGCAACCATATTGAAGTTATACGTTACTTGAAGATCACTATTCTTAAATAAATAATTCAAAACGCCTTCAGCGTCTGCTTCTTTTTTCAACTCAACAACGATTCTAAGACCTGTTCGATCTGTTTCATCACGAACCTCTGCAATTCCTTCCAACTTACGATCTAAACGGAATTCATCCATTTTTTTTACGAGATTCGCTTTATTAACATCGTATGGTATTTCAGTAATAACAATTTGTTGGCGCCCTCCGCGAATTGATTCGATTTCTGTTTGAGCTCGTACAATCATTTTTCCGCGGCCAGTTTCATACGCCTTTTTAATGCCATCAACACCTTGAATAATCCCACCAGTAGGGAAATCAGGTCCTTTTAAAACTGTCATTGTATCATCTACGGTACAATTCGGCTTTTCAATTCTCATAATGACAGCATCAATTACTTCCCCTAAGTGATGAGGAGGGATATCAGTCGCATAACCAGCAGATATACCCGTTGAACCATTTACTAATAGGTTTGGGAATCTTGCTGGCAATACCGTTGGTTCTGATGATGTATCATCAAAGTTAGGAATAAAGTCTACAGTTCTTTTATCTATATCACGTAATAATTCTGATGCAACTTGTGAAAGGCGTGCCTCTGTATAACGCATAGCAGCTGCAGGGTCACCATCAACACTTCCGTTATTCCCATGCATTTCTACTAGCATTTGCCGGACCTTCCACGACTGACTCATCCTAACCATTGCATCATATACAGATGTATCACCGTGCGGATGATAATTACCTATAACATTACCAACTGTTTTTGCTGATTTACGAAACCCTTTATCCGCAGTATTACCTTCCATATGCATCGCATACAATATACGACGTTGAACAGGCTTTAAACCGTCCCTTGCATCAGGCAGTGCCCGATCTTGAATAATATATTTACTATAACGACCAAAACGGTCACCAATAACTTCTTCAAGAGGTAAGTCTTGAAATCTTTCTTGTAAACTCATTAGAACAGAGGTCCCCCTTCCGATGTCAAGTTATCATTATTTAATATACTTTGATCATCTTCCATTCCAAACTGAACATTGCTTTCAATCCATTTTCTACGTGGCTCTACTTTATCTCCCATTAGAGTAGTTACTCTTCTTTCTGCTCTTGCTCCATCGTCGATCATGACACGAATTAAGGTTCTCGTTTCCGGATTCATTGTCGTTTCCCACAGCTGGTCAGCATTCATTTCTCCTAGACCCTTATAACGTTGAAGCATATAACCTTTTCCAACTTTTTTAGTAGCTGAATCAAGGTCATCATCTGTCCATGCATATTCAATCACTTCTTTTTTACCGCTTCCTTTGCTCACTTTATAAAGAGGAGGAAGTGCAATATATACTTTACCTGCTTCAATTAGTGGCTTCATATATCGATAGAAAAAAGTTAATAGCAGCACTTGAATATGAGCACCATCTGTATCAGCGTCCGTCATTATTATAATTTTGTCGTAATTCACATCTTCCAGACTGAAATCAGGTCCCACTCCAGCACCTATTGTATGAATAATTGTATTAATTTCTTCATTTTTAAAAATATCCTGGAGCTTAGCTTTTTCTGTATTAATGACTTTTCCACGAAGAGGCAGCACCGCTTGAAATTTACGATCCCTTCCTTGCTTTGCTGAACCGCCAGCGGAGTCACCTTCCACAAGGTATAATTCATTCTTTTGGGGATTACGTGATTGTGCAGGCGTTAATTTTCCTGATAAAAGCGCGTCAGTCTTCCGACGTTTTTTTCCGCTTCTTGCTTCTTCCCGTGCTCTTCTTGCTGCTTCGCGAGCCTGAGCTGCTTTTACCGCTTTTTTCGCAAGTAAAGTACTTACATCGTGATTTTCAGCTAAAAAATAAGTTAGATGTTCCGTAATGACCGTATCAACAGCTGATCTAGCTTCTGCTGTACCCAGCTTGCCTTTTGTCTGTCCTTCAAATTGGAGCAATCCCTCTGGAATTCTGACAGATACGATTGCGGAAAGACCTTCCCTTATATCTGAACCTTCTAGGTTTTTATCTTTTTCTTTTAATAGTCCTGTCTTTCTTGCATATTCATTAAAAATCCGCGTCATGGCAGTTCTTGCGCCAACCTCATGTGTTCCACCATCTTTTGTTCGGACATTATTGACAAATGAAAGCATGTTTTCGGAAAAACCATCGTTAAATTGAAATGCAAATTCTACTTCAATATCATTTGCCTCTCCTTCAATAGAAGCAACTGGATGCAAAACGTCTTTCTCTTCATTCAAATATTCAACAAATGCTTCAATTCCATTTTCATAATGAAACACGTCGCGTTGATCATGACGCTGATCAATCACTTCTATTTTTAAACCTTTTAATAAAAAGGCAGATTCCCTTAATCTCTCGCATAGCAAATCATAATTAAATGTCGTAGTGCTAAAAATAGATGCATCAGGCTTAAAATGTATTTTCGTACCAGTTTGCTTTGAAGTACCGATTTTTTCAAGAGTCGTTTCAGGCTTTCCGCCATTATGAAATTTTTGCTCAAAAATAAAGCCATCGCGTTTAATTGTAACGATAAGCCACTCTGAAAGTGCATTAACAACTGAGGCCCCTACCCCGTGAAGACCACCACTTGTTTTATAGCCACCTTGGCCAAATTTTCCTCCTGCATGCAACACAGTAAAGATAACTTCCGTCGTCGGCTTACCTGTTTGGTGCATCCCTGTAGGCATCCCCCGACCCTTATCTTCTACACTGATACTATTATCTTTATGGATTTTCACGATAATTTCATTTCCTTGACCTGCAAGCGCTTCATCAACGGAGTTATCTACAATTTCATAAACTAAATGATGCAATCCTCGGGAATCAGTTGAACCAATATACATTCCCGGTCTTTTTCTAACGGCTTCTAATCCTTCTAATACTTGTATTGAATCATCATTATATTCAATGTTTGTTATATTTTTTGTCACTTATATACCCCTTTCAAAAACCAAACAATAATCAAACGGGTGTTCGCCCTCTATCTATTTTATCAAAAAAAAGCGCGTATGTCTTATTCTATAACCCTTTATCCACTTTTGGCAAATTTGCTTTTGGTGTATCAATAAAAAACAAGCACCAATTAAGTGCTTGTTTTAACCAAATTATTTTGTTATTGCATGTTCTACTTTAATACAACGATCCATTATAACAGTATATCCCTTTTCCTTTAAATACTCATATGCCTCTTCATTTTCGATACCTAATTGTGCCCAAAATACATCTGCATCAATTTCTGTAAACTCTTTGGCGATTTCAGGTAAAAACTCCGGACGCCTAAAAATATTTACTATATCTACATGTCCTTCGATGTCCTTTAAAGAAGCCACTGCTTTTGTTCCCAAAACCTCATCTACGAGAGGATTAACCGGAATTATTTCGTACCCGGCATTTTTCATCGCCTCAGATACCATGTATGAGGTTCTTTCTGGATTATCGCTTATTCCGACAACAGCTATTCTTTTTGCTTTTTTTAAAATTTCTCCGATTTCTTCGCGGCTTGGATTTTCTATAGGCATAACTAATTCCTCCCTATTAATAAATTGGTGTTGAATATTATGGTAATTTAGTAAAGGCATTGTTGCAAGTACAATACTCAGAATGACATTTTCTGCGGAAAATTGTTTTTTCTTTGCAGAATCTTCATGGTACAATGAATTGATAGGTATTAGATAAAGGAGCAATGTTTATGGAATATGTACTTGTGTTACTAGGAGCTTATTTAATCGGATCCATACCTTCAGGCCTGATCGTAGGCAAGGTCTTTTATGGAATAGATATTAGACAGCATGGTAGTGGTAATCTAGGGGGTACGAATACTTTTCGTACACTAGGAAAAAAGGCTGGAATCACCGTCACTTTAGCCGATATATTAAAAGGAACAATTGTCATCTTATTAACAAAGTTTATTGGGGTTGATATGCATCCATTGATTGCGGGGATTTTCGCTGTAGTAGGACATATGTTTCCAATCTTTGCAGGTTTCCGAGGCGGGAAAGCTGTCGCAACTTCCGGCGGAATCCTTTTAGGTTATGTTCCTATACTGTTTATATTATTAGTTTTAGTTTTTCTATTAAGTTTAAAATTGACTAAATACGTATCGTTATCATCTATATTGGCAGGAGTATTCGCAGTTATTTATTCACTTTTTACAAGAGATATACCATTAATTCTTGTCGCTGTGGCTTTAGCATCATTTGTTATAATCCGACATCGAACGAACATAAAAAGGATTATTAATAAAACAGAACCTAAAGTAAAATGGATTTAACTTGAAAAAATTACTTTAGAAAATAAAAAATAGAAAGATTGAATGCCGATGAATAGGAAAAGTATAATATTTGGGGTCATATTGATTATTGTATTACTGTCAGGCATTATAACTTTATTTTTATACCAAAATAAACAATCCTCAGAAACGATACATAAAAGTATTAACACGCAAAATCAAAGAAACATTGAGATTGAACCAAAAGGATATAAAACAGAGGCTGTCATTGGCGGCATAGGTGATATTTTAATTCATGATTGGGTATATAACGACGCTAAAACTAATAGCGGCTATGATTTTAATCCTATGTTTGAACCCGTAAAATCTTTGTTGCAAAGACCTGACTTTTTAATTGCAAATCAAGAGTCTATTCCTGGTGGAACAGAAATTGGTATAACTAGTTATCCGTCATTTAATAGCCCACATGAAATCGTTGACACATTAATGAATGCTGGTGTTGATATGGTAACCACAGCCAATAACCATTCACTTGATAAAGGGGAACGTGGGATTTTAAGTGCTATCCGATATTATGAAAAGAAAAAACTGCCTTATACCGGTACATTTAAGGATCCTGAGGATAAGGCAAACATTAGAATTATGACTGTAAATGGAATTAGAATTGCCGTACTAGCATACGCAACACACTTTAACGGTATTCCTATTCCTCAAGGAAAGGAATACCTTGTTAGTCAATTAGATCCAAAACAAGTCATAAAAGATATTGAGGAAGCTAAACCAAAATCCGATCTTGTTTTATTGGCTATCCATTGGGGCGATGAATATGTTCGGCAGCCTAATCAAATTCAGAAAGATCAAGCTGCCGAATTTATGAATGCAGGTGCGGACATTATTTTAGGACATCATCCTCATGTTCTTCAGCCTATGGAGTGGTTTGATAAACCAGATGGAAAAAAAGGCCTCGTTGTTTATTCTTTAGGGAACTTTTTATCTGGCCAAATATGGGATTATAAAGACATTGGCGGAATGGTTGAAATTACTATAAAAAAAGAAGTGAAAGGTAACAATTCCATTACCTCAATCGAAAAAGTAAATTTTGAGCCAACCTTTTCTTCTAGTATAAATTTTAGAACTTACAGGCTATATCCACTTGATGTTGCAAAAGATAAAGGATTTACGAAGCATAGTAGAGATGAAATTCAAAAGTTTTTTTATAATAAAAAATAAAAAATAACGGTTGACCCATAAAGGGATCAACCGTTATTTTTTTTATATTCATATAAAGGTTCATCAAGTTTTTCATTGTAATCTACATACAAATCATGACCATCAAAATACCAAGTATCTCTATTTTCGATAAAATATTTAATTCCATCTATCTCTTCTAAGACACCTAAATCAATTGGTTCTTCTTTATTAACTCCCAAAGAAAAGCCATGCTGTATTGGACTTGACCCACCATATCTGACATAAAAACGAACAAAATCTCCTTTTTCTAGGAACATCTCATTATGAAACCATTCTGATGCCTTATTAGTTAAATGAATTTGCATGTTAATGAGCCCCCTGACTTTTATGAATGTAAAATAGAAAATGTTTTCAATTGATCTTCCAAACCTTCATTGAATAAAATTTCTACTTGTTTTTGGCCGAGCAAATCAAAATGGGAATAACCATCTTTCCTATGATGAATCCATTCTTTTTTCAATCCATATTGTTTACCCCACTCAGAAAGCAATTTTAAATCTTTACACCCGACCTTTGTAACTGTATGGATATCGGGAAAACGATCATCGAGCCAATAATGGGTAAGAAAGGCGATTTTTCCTTTATCAATATCACTTTTCCATTGAAGCAACTCATTTCTTGTAATTCCAAAAGCCATTTTATTTCTCCTCAATGTCAATTGGCTTTTTTGCGTTCATATATACCTCATGCCAATCTGGATATGACTTACGCAGCGTTATTGGCTTAAAGCTGTCTTTTCTTACACAGACATGCTTTGTAGATCCTGTAACAGCCAGCTCTCCATTTGATGATAATATCTCATAACCATAAGTAGTTCTTAAACCATTGTATTCTTCTATCCATGTTTTAACCGTTACGATATCCCCATATTTAATAGGGTGTATGTATGAAGCTTGTACATCTATTACAGGTGCTAATATTCCATCTTTTTCGAGATCCGCATATTTAAATCCTAACTCTTCAATAAGTTTAGTGCGACCAATTTCCATCCAAATTAAATAATTTGCATGGTATACAATCCCCATTTGGTCTGTTTCTGCATAACGAACCTCAATTTCCGTTTCTGAAATAACCATATGTATGCCACCTATACTCTTTTATATGTTAATAATATCACATTCAATCCTCGGTTTGAATTAATATGATTTTTATAAAAAGTGTTTTACTGATTTTGATTTCCACTTAGGACTCCAACTTTGTAAAAAGATGAAAAAACCGGCAATGTGCCGGTTTTTTTATACGAAGAATTTACTTGGAATGTAGTTAATATTCTTGATTATGTTGTTCTGAAGCTTCGTCTTTTATTTCTTCTCGCATACCTTCAATAGATTCACGACGTCTTTCATTTTTTGCTTTAATGTGTTCTTGGTCATCACTACTAGAGAATTCCATTGTTGCTTCTGCTTCTTCCATATTCTCTATAGTGTTATGGACCATTTCTTGAAGTTTCTCTACATTGTCACTGCGATCATCAGGTTTAGGTTTACGATTATTGTTCATATGTTACATCCCTTCTCTAGATGATTTTCCATGATGAATTATTATTCCCCTTTAGTTTGAATAATATGAGGATGCTGACCAGATTTATCTGCCATTTTTTTACCTTTATTTGCATCGACGGCAACTTGCTTTTCACCGAGGTGATCAGGAGTAAAATTTTCTTGGCCCCTTTTTGGATTACTCATTCATTCTCCTCCCTTCTGTATTACTATTTCCAGAAAGGAAAGAATTATTATAAGGTTAAGCTCTTCTCATATGCTTTTCATCTAATCTGCTTTCAATTCTCTCTAATGCTTTCGAATCATTTAATAATGCCTGTTTATTTTCTTGTACAAGATCTAAAAAAGTTTTTTTCCCACGTCTTCTCAATTCATTCACTCCTCAAATTGTTCTACTATTATTATTGTCAAAAAACAGAAAGATTAAACCAAATTTTCAAACTTTTTATAAAGTAAAAAACACTTTGCCAACTTAGTTAGCAAAGTGTTTCTAGTATTATTCTGCTAGTTTCCCGCGAAGTACCATTTGTAGAATACCACCATTACGATAGTAATCAATTTCAACTTCAGAATCAAAGCGTACAAGTACTTCGAATTCTTTCTTAGAACCATCTTCAGCGACAGCAGTTACTTTAATAATATCTCGAGGTTTTACCGTTTCATCAACTTGAACATTGATGACTTCTTTACCTGTTAATCCTAAAACTTCTGCATTTTCGCCTTTTTTAAATTGTAATGGGAGAACACCCATCATTGCAAGATTGGAACGGTGAATTCTCTCGAAGCTCTCAGCGATAACTGTTTTAATTCCTAATAGGTTTGTACCTTTTGCAGCCCAGTCACGTGAAGAACCCATTCCATAATCTTTTCCTGCTAGCACAACAAGACCTGTTCCATCTTCCTTATAACGCATGCAAGCATCATAAATAGAACTTACTTCCCCTGTTGGCCAATAAGTTGTGAAGCCACCTTCTGTTCCAGGTGCAACTTGATTTCGGATACGAATATTAGCAAATGTACCACGCATCATTACCTCATGATTTCCACGGCGAGAACCGTAAGAGTTAAATTCACGAGGCTGTACTCCTTTTTCAAGCAAGTATTTTCCTGCTGGAGTGTCTTTACCGATTGCACCAGCTGGAGAAATATGGTCAGTCGTTACTGAATCTCCAAATTTACCAACAACACGTAAACCAGTTAATGGTTTTACTGTATTTAATTCATTTGATAAATTTTCGAAGAATGGTGGGTTTTGAATATATGTTGAGTCATTATCCCATTTATATAAAGGATCATTGCTCGTTTTAATTTCATTCCAACGTTTATTATCACTAAATACATGTTCGTATTCTTTACGGAATAATTCCGGAGTAACAGTTTTTTGAACTACTTCCACAACTTCTTCGCGAGTTGGCCAAATATCTTTCATAAATACATCATTGCCATCTTTATCTTTTCCAAGAGGCTCATTATTAAGATCGATATCTACAGTACCTGCAAGAGCATATGCAACAACTAGTGGAGGAGAAGCTAAGTAGTTTCCACGAACTAGTGGATGGATTCTTCCTTCAAAGTTACGGTTACCGGAAAGTACTGAAGTTACAAGTAAATCATTTTCAATAATTGATTTCTCGATTTCATCTTTCAATGGACCAGAGTTACCAATACATGTAGTACATCCATATCCAACAAGGTCAAAACCAAGTTTAGACATATATGGCATTAATCCAGCATCACGAAGGTAACCTGTTACAACTTTTGATCCAGGAGCAAGTGATGTTTTTACATATTTCGGCACTTGCAATCCTTTTTCAACCGCTTTTTTCGCAAGCAACCCTGCTCCAAGCATTACATAAGGGTTAGAAGTATTTGTACAACTTGTAATAGCTGCAATAACGACTGCGCCTGTCTTCATGACAGCTTCGTCGCCATTATTAAATTCTACTTTTACTTCCTTAGTAATTTCAGCAGGATCTAAGCCAAAGCCTTGATTTCCAACTGGAGATTGCAATGCTTCTTTGAAAGCACTTTGCATTTTAGAAAGAGGAATTAAATCCTGCGGGCGTTTTGGTCCTGAAAGATTAGCCTCAATCTCAGATAAATCTAGCTCTACGATATCTTTATATACTGGATCTTCCTTATCAATACTAAAGAACATATCATTTTCTTTTAAGTATTTCTCTACAAGTTGAATTTGTTCTTCAGGACGACCAGTTAAACGTAAATAATTTAATGTTTCATCATCAACTGGGAAAAATCCACAAGTAGCTCCATATTCAGGCGCCATGTTAGCAATAGTCGCACGGTCAGCGAGAGGTAAGCTCGCTACACCTGGTCCGTAAAATTCAACAAATTTTCCAACTACACCATGAGCACGTAGAACTTGAGTCACTTTAAGCGCTAAGTCTGTAGCAGTTGCTCCATTTGGTAGTTCGCCTGTTAATTTTACTCCTACAACTTCTGGAATTGGGAAATAGGAAGGCTGTCCAAGCATTCCAGCTTCTGCTTCAATACCGCCGACTCCCCATCCTAAAACACCAACACCGTTGATCATTGTAGTATGTGAGTCTGTACCAACTAGAGTATCCGGGTATGCCTCAAAATCTCCATTTGGAGTTTCGATCGCATGAACTACATTAGCAAGATATTCTAAGTTAACTTGGTGGACGATACCTGTTGCAGGTGGAACAGCACGGTAGTTATCAAATGCTTTTTGGGCCCAACTTAAAAACTCATAGCGCTCTGCATTTCTTTCAAATTCAAAATCCATGTTCACTTGTAATGCTTCAGGAGTTCCGTAAGTATCAACTTGAACAGAGTGGTCGATAACTAAATCAACTGGAATTTCAGGATTGATTTTTTCGGCATCTCCGCCAATATCTGACATTGCTTTTCTTAATGATGCAAGGTCAACTACAGCAGGTACTCCAGTAAAGTCTTGAAGAATTACACGGGAAGGTTTAAATGGTACTTCACCATTATTTTCCTCATCAGATGCCCAATTGGCTAAATCTTCAACGTGTTCTTTTTTAATGACACGTCCATCCATTTGTCTTAATACAGATTCAAGTAGAACTTTAATGGAATATGGCAAGCGTGATACTTTTGCTACTCCTGCTTCCTCTAGTGCTGCCAAACGATAAAAGTTATAGCGTTTGCCGCCAACATCGAAGGAAGAGCGTGCACCAAAAACATCATTTTTAGTTTGTGCCATGTTAATTCCCCCTTTTTTAATAAATAGTATCAGAAAAAAAGTATAAATTGAGTATTACTATCCAAACTTACTCACAATACTATCTTATGATAATTCTACTCATAAGTAAATTATGAGAAAGTTATGGTTTTCAATAAAGAAAACTTATCAAAGCTTTCGTACATGTAGTAAAACTCCACCATTCATAATATCAAATATCTTACATAAAGAAAAATATTTATGTTTTTTATGTATGAATAAATACATTACCATATATTTCTCATCATCCTTTTCATAAAAATGTTTATCCTTTAATATAACCGGTAATAATATAACCAAGCTCAAAGAAAAGACAATCCTAAAGGAGATGAATGAAAAATGGGCTTTTTATTATACCTTATTGTAGGTGGCATCATTGGATGGCTTGCTGGATTAATTTTAGGCAAGGATATCCCTGGAGGAATAATTGGTAATATCATCGCAGGTATAATTGGGGCATGGCTTGGCGGAGCAATATTTGGTGACTGGGGTCCTGATGTAGCAGGTATTGCAATTGTCCCAGCATTAATCGGATCGTTAGTTCTTGTTTTCGTATTAAGTCTAATATTAGGTTCTATGGCAAGAGGACGTCGAAACACTTAATATATTTAATGAGCGGGAGGTCAGGCCTCCCGTTTTTTCTGTTCCTATTTTAAGTTTTTATACAGATTTACATAATGCATAACATCGTCCACGTATTTATCACTATGGTTATATGCAAATATTGCTTTTCTAATTTCCCCGTCTGCAGCCCCGCTTTTCGATAGAAAATTTGCGGCACTATATATAGCGTCTTCAATATCCCATGGATCTGCTTTACCATCTCCATTAGCGTCAATTCCATAACCATTATATTTTTTGATAATTTCAGGATTCATTTTATCCTCTTCTGGGATTTCCCCTTGTCCAAGATCAGAACACGTGGGATGCGACCACCCTACAAAAGTGCATGGCATGAATTGCATATGACCTTCAGCACCAACTGGAGATAACATTGGGTCCATTGATGAGAAAATAGTTTCCACTCTATGAATGGCTGCCAGTAAATACCATGGAACACCAAATTTTTCTTCAGCAGAATAGTAAATTGGAATAAATTCCTCAGGAATGATAGATCGTTCAGGTTCGGATTGTTTGGGTTTATTATTAGAATAAATCCCTAACATAATAAATGTGAGAATAGGAATAAATAGAATAAGCAAAACCATTCGCTTTCTTTGAGATTGGTTCTTGCCTGATTTATTATTTTTGCTTATTTGCTTCACCTACATTTCTCCTCCTAATTTCGAAAAGAAGATCAATTTGTTACAATGGTCAAATTATCTCGTAAATAATGAATTGCCTGATACAGATGAGCAAATGTTTTCATTTGGGAGAAATCTAGTCCTAAACTAATGCTCGTTTGTGCTATTTCTGGTCTCATTCCTGTGATAATCATCGATATATCCAGTAAGCGAAAAGTTTCTCCAAGTTGAAATATTTGATTAGCAACCATAGTATCTAAAACCGGTACTCCTGATAGATCAAGAATTATCCATTCTAACTCCATTTCACTTGCTTTATTCAAACTAGTTTCAAGCAATTTTGATGCTCGGTATGTATCTATTTCACCAACTAAAGGGATAATTCCTATTTTTTTATCAACCTTAATAACTGGTGTACCTAATTCAAGAATGGTTTCTTGTTGAGAAGTAAATATGTATTCATAATCATCCATATATTTTTTAGTGACTAGTTGTGTTGCTTTATCAAATTTCTTACTTATTATCCGAACCCATTTTATAACCATATTACCTGATATTTCATCTCTATTTCCCTCAATAAACTTTTCAATATAAGAATAATAAATACTCCTAAAGATTGAAAAGTTAACAATAACATCATAAAGAGGTGTTGCGGTACGTGTCCTTGCAGATGCAATAGAGGTTGCCCATTCTTGTAAAGATTCCTCTTTCCCAAATAGATTATTTGTTAATGTTAAACAAAATTGTTTATTCATAAGGCGCAATTGACTATAAACGTCCGAATCTTTTGGTTGTGCGTATACTCCCGTACCGCTTGTATAAGCTTGATTTATCCATTCTGAAGTCATATTCGACGCATGGGTGTTCAAATATTCATACATTTTCTGTTCTATATGATTCATGGTGAGATGATCTTCCTTTCTAAAATATTTCCAAACCAAAGGTATAATTTTTATTATGGGAAAAACAGAAAGAAATCGCAAGTTAATAAAATTTATATCAAAAATATAAAGATAAACATTTTTTAAAACTTACAAGCAGTTTAGAACCATGGGAACCTTATTTAATGTCCTTATAGTTCGTTAACTGAATCTGGGGAAACGGCGGTCATGGGAGAGTAAATATTTTATTCCTGTAGGAAAAGTTCCTCAAAAATTACTAGGTACTAGACGGAAACTTAACCCACGGTTTCAATTATTATTTCCTCTTAAACAAATTAAAAAGCACCTTAGCATATTCGCTTAGGTGCTTTACGCTTTAATCTTCTAAAAAAAGAATTATTTTGCCAGCATCCAAATCTTCCATATAGCGATCAGTAAGTTCTTCATTTCCCATTGATAAAAACATATTCCGTAAATCCCCATTATTCCCAACAAATGCAGATGCCATTGGACCGGCCGCCATTATAGGTCCAGTACCTGGGACTGACATTCCCGGTACTGCAACACCTCCTCCAATACCAGCAAGGAAGCCTCCTAATATTCCGAATGCCCCTTCATTAGCAGGATGTTGTTCATCAACATCCATTTTCTCAGTTAAATAATCAGTTTTACTCTCGTCTTTTGCTAAAACCGAGAACTTTTCTCGGTCAATACCTTGAGTTTCATATTTTTTAATTTCATTTATTACTTCTTGCTGACTGTCAAAAATCCCAACTATTTGAGTTCCCATGTGTATCACTTCTCCTTACTTGATCTATTGGGCAATTTTGCATACCGTGCCTTTGTTTAAATTACCCTCTTCTCAAATAATTAAAACAAGGAGTTAATCATGCAAAAAATCTAGGAAAATTAACTATGTTTTATTCTTGTCTACACACTCACTTTCACAAGAACATAGAATACTTCTAAGGAGGTGTATATTATGAGTCTGAATAACAGTACCGTCTCTTTATATCTCTCATGTATTTTAGCTGCCTATGCTTTAATTGGATTAGTCGTTATTTCAAGTGTATCAAGCCTTCTTGGAGCTTTAGCTACTATCTTGCTAACGATTGCGGTAATTGTAGTAGTAATATTTGCTTTGGCAATCATAATAACAGGATTAATTAAGTTATTTTCTTCTTTTAAAGGTTAGACGTTAAAAGCGGTCAGAATTTACTGACCGCTTTTTTGAAGATATATAATTTTTAATGCAACCAGTAATATTAATCTTAGTCAAGCTTTAGGTGCGATTTGCTTGAGACAAAACTCCGTGAGTTATTAATGTATATATTAACCTAGTTAAAAATGGATAGTTTTTACATCTGGTTATTCTTCCTGCAATGTTTAACCCTCCAGAGAGTTACAATGTTACGTGAAACCATCTTACTTTCGTAATCGTTAATTATTTGAAAATGATAAACTTCAAAAACTTTTAACAAATTATTTATTTAAATATGATATGGTAATAATAGTGATTGAAAGAAACGGGGTGGTATAGCATTGGGAATAACAAGTATTGCAGTATTACTAGCAGGTGTCATGTTTGTAATGTTCACTGCCGCTGTTATCATTTTTATCGTATTCCTTAAAAACCAAGAAAAAAATAGAAATAAAGATTGAAGACCTGTCTACATTATCAACAGGTCTTCAATCGTTTTATTTCCTCCACTTACGTATCATAATAATATTCATCGAAATGGATGCTAGAAGTATTAAGAAGATGAAAATTCCAATAATAGAATATTCAAGTTTAAATGCAAAATAAGTAAAAATTGCTAGACTTACCGTAATAATCCATCCAAATACTAATGTCATAACGAAATATGTCTTTTCCAATAAATCACCTTCAACCTATAAATTGAAATTCTGTCTTGCTTCCATTATGGTCAGCGAACACTTCCAGCCTTGCATCAATTCTCTCTTTTAACTCTGGGACATGTGAGATAATTCCAACAAGCCTTCCACTGCTCTGTATATCCATTAACGCCTCAATCGCTTGATCAAGAGATTCGGGATCCAATGTACCAAATCCTTCATCAATAAACATTGTTTCTAAAGATACCCCACCAGCATATTCTTGAACAATATCAGCAAGACCAAGCGCAAGTGCTAAAGCGGATTTAAAACTTTCACCACCGGAAAGAGTTTTTACATGACGTTCTTGTCCAGTATATTGATCAAACACTAGTAATTCCAATCCACTTTGAATATTTCCCTTTGAGCGATTTTTTTTACGTATTAATTGGTATCTTCCGTTTGTCATCTTTATAAGGCGAACATTTGCAGATTCTAATATTCCATCCAAAAAAGAAGCAAGTACAAAGCGTTCAAAAGAAAGCTTATATGTATTTTGGCCCCTCGTAATATCTGCCAAATGACCTACCAATTCATATTCACTTTCTAAATCCTTAATTTGTTGATTTATCAAAGTTACTGATCTTTTGATTTCATTATTTTTTTCAATCTGAATATTTAAATGGGAATATTGCTCTCCAAATAATTGAAGAATTTTTTCGCTTTCTATGAATGCATCTTGCAAGCTTTCCAAGTCCGGCTGATCTTTGTTTTCAAGTCGTGATTCATAATCTGACAACCTATCTGCAATTGACCTTAGTTCCTCATAGAACTGTCTAACCATATTATCCAGTTGATTAATTTCATTAACATTCTTTTTAGATTCACTATAATGCTTGAATGATGTGAATTTTTCCTCTTCTAATTTTTCTAAAAAGATGTTACGTTCAATTTTTAATGTTTCTGAAACAGACTTGATATTATCTTGTAGAGTATTAATTGTACCCTTAACTAGCGCCACTTGCTCGTTATTTTTCGTAACAGACTCTCTCGCAGTTTTTAAAGCATAATCCATTTTTTTTATTTCATTTTCAATGTATGACACTTTTTTATTATACTTTTCTATGT
The DNA here is from genome assembly GCF_022900255.1 of Lederbergia wuyishanensis. Taxonomy (GTDB): domain Bacteria; phylum Bacillota; class Bacilli; order Bacillales; family Bacillaceae_C; genus Lederbergia; species Lederbergia wuyishanensis. The sequence goes on along the minus strand of NZ_JALIRM010000001.1, from coordinate 552,332 downwards.
CTCTTAGCTCTTCTGGAATAGTAAGACTAAGATTTTCAAGAATTAGAACTGATTCTGAATGCATAATAGAAAGATGACGTTCTTTTTCTTGCAAATGTTCTAAAGTTAACCTTACCTCTTCTATCACTTCTCTATGTTGTGAAACGATTTTTTCAATGGCAGGTATTCGTTTTATTTGTAATCTATGATTACTTAATACTTCACTCGTTTTCGAGAGCTGCAGTTCATAATCAACCAAAAATACATCTTTCTCTTCTATTGAAAAATGAGGGATAGCATCTAATGTTTTATTTAATGTATCATCAATTTGATTCCTTAATACATCTGATTCTGCGCTCATTATCAACCATTCTCTTTCTATGTGAGAGTGGTATGAAAAAGCGGAATCAACATTTTCCTGAGCTGATTTAATGTCTTTATCATCAACTTGGAAGTTTTTATCTATTGCTGGATTGGGATGTTTTAATGACCCACATACCGGGCAAGGCTGTCCTGAAATTAATGAAGTAGCAAGATGTCCGGCTTGTCCAGCATTCCATTGATTCTCTATTATTTTTAATGATTCTTTAGCGTCATCTACAACTTTTTTGGCGTGTTCTAGTTCTGACTTTTTTATGCTTATCTTATCCTCTAACGAAGTATGCTTCTCGATAAAGGCATTTAGCGTTTGTAAATATCGTAACCCACTTTCTAATTTTACGACTTCTCTATCTAATTCAAAAGCTTTAATTTGAAGCTTCTCTAGTTCCTTTAATTTGTTTTCCTGTTCCTGTAATTCTTTCGATTTTTCTTCTAATTTCCTTTTGGTAATGGTCATTTGATTTTGACATTGTATTAGGTCTTTCTCCGACTTTATAACATTAGCTTTTCTTGAAGCATATGAAATAACGCCTTCCCGCATGTTCTTAAGCATTGATAGTTCACTAAATAATTGATCTCGTTTACTTGCCTTTTGTTCTTCCAAGTGGAGTTGCTCATATGCCTTGTTTAGTTGAATTTCAAATTGTTCTAATTGACTACTCTCAGATTTGATACGTACTTCGAAATGTTCTAGGTCTATTTTTAATCTTTGACACAGTTCTTCTTGATGCTGGATTTTATTAGCTTTGTGAGCCATGTCAATTTCTTTTTTTGCTAAAACAATGTCTTCCTCTTTGTTTAATAATGCTCTCTTTTTTTCAAGGAGCTCATCTCGAACCTTCATCTGCTTTAATAAATCTTCCGCTGCATCAACAAGACGTTTAGCTTCGTCTCTATGTAACTTTTGTTGCTCCATTTTATTTTTCATTAAATCTTTTTCTTTTTCCATCTTAATGATTTGATCTTCTAATAATAATAAAATATTCGTGTCATTAAGTTGGTCTGCCTGTAATGCTTCATCTAATTGCTCATTCTGTTTGTATACAATGTTTTTTAAAAGGCGGCTTCTTTCTGTTATCCCTTGCTCAACTTCTCTTTTTAGATTACTGGCTAATTCTTTTAATTTTTCTTCAATTTGTTTGTAAAGTTCCGTATGAAAAAGCTTTTGCAAAATAGCTTCCTTTTCCTTACTGTCAGATGTTAATAGTTTACGAAATTCGCCTTGGGGTATCATCAAAATCTGTCTAAATTGATTGGCATCTAATTGAATGATTTCCTTGATTTTTTCATCAGTATCCCTAACATTTGCAGCAAGTAGCTTTCGTTCCCCGGCAGGATCAATGATATATAGTTCTGCTTTCGCATTAATAACCGTATAACCTTCTCCGCGACTTTTTTTCTTTTCTTGTTGAGGTGATCTCAATATGTAATACGTATTGCCTTTTAATGAAAACTCAAGTGAAACTTCCGTTGTGAGGTCATCTTGGGCAAATTGACTCCGTAAATCAGCGCCAACACGATCGTCTCCACTGGCCCTACCATATATGGCAAAACTAATTCCATCAAAGATGGTCGTTTTACCCGATCCAGTTTTACCTGAAATTACAAACATCGTATGGTTTTCAAGCTTTGAGAAATCGATTATTTCTGTCTCTGCGTAAGGTCCGAAAGCTTGCATCATTAATTTTAATGGTCTCATACAAGCACCATCCCTTTTTTCACATCATCTATCATTTGTGCCATTAAGCGTCTTTTTTCCTCAGAGAACTCACTTGTGGTCATTTCTTGATAAAAATCATTAAATAATTCTAATTCAGATTTTTTCTCAAATCCACTATTTGTAAAGGAGTGTTTGTTCTTTAAATCATAAAGTTCAATTCTTCTTTCCAAATGCATGACATTCGGATAAATTTGCCTAAGTTTATTAATAGGGTCGATTAAGGCACCTTCATTTAACAATGTAACCTTTAAATAGTCGTCTACTTTTTGGTGTTGATAGAAACTAACATCTAATAGTTCTTCCAAATAACCGCTTATTTCCCTCATATCCTTTTGTGGATTAATCGTTTTTTCCTGTAACACATATGAGCCATCTTGATTCATATCGATAATAGAAACACTCTTTTTATGATTTACTTCTGAAAATGAATACTTTAACAGCGATCCTGAATAACGAACTGAATCGTGTTTAATTGCGTCCGGGCTATGTAAATGACCTAATGCCGTATAGGAAAAAGGTGAAAAATGGTCTATCGAAACGCAGCCGGATCCCCCGACAGATAACGTTCGTTCGGAATCACTTGTTTTTCCACCTAATACAAAAGCATGTCCGACAAAAATATTTGGTTCGTTTGGATTTATACATTCTTCAATTTCAGAAACTATCCTCTTCATAGCATCATCATGTGAAGAGATAGATTGATCTTGAAAATATTCCCTAATAATACCTGGTTCTGTATATGGAACTAAATAGAAATTTGCTCCATTTATATGTATCGGTTTAAAACTTTCTTCTATTTTTCCATTAATGTAAAGATTGCTATGTTTATACCAGGAAGATCCAAATGAAAGTCTTTCCGCACTGTCATGGTTTCCTGATATTGCTAGAATAGGAACATTTAATTGTACATTTATTTTAAACAACATTTCTTCTAGAAGACTCACTGATTCAGTAGGAGGCACTGAACGGTCGTAAAGATCCCCTGCAATTATAATTGCGTCCGGGTTTTCTTCTTCGATAAACTGCACAAATTGGTTTAAAACATATCTTTGATCTTCAGTCATGTACACTCCATGAACAAGCTTACCCAAATGCCAATCGGCCGTATGTATAAACTTCATCCGCCCCACCCCTTTAACACTTTTCTACTATTATACCAAACATATAGATAGGGGTTATCACAAAAATATAAGTTCCCTTTTTTAAATTCAGATTGTACATATACATTTCCGGAAAATTTATATTATATCTGTTCACCTTTTATATTACTCGCTTGTCATTAAGTTTTTTCTTTCGCTATAATGTATACGAGATGGTTTGTTTTGAAATGAGGTGAAATGTATGGTTCTTTCTGGTTGGTTTTTGTGGTTTATTCTTTTTTGGGTAGTGGTTCTCATATCTTTAATGGGGATAGGCGGTTTTTTTATGTTTCGAAAGTTTTTAAAAAGGTTGCCAAAACAAGATGGAAAATCAGATATGGATTGGGAAGAATACTATGTTGAAAAAACGCAAAAACTATGGACTCCAGATAAAAAATCCTTACTTGATGAACTAGTCAGCCCAGTACCTGAATTGTTCAGAGATGTTGCAAGACAAAAAATTGCAGGAAAAATAGGAGAAATTGCGTTAAAAGAAAGAGTAAAGAAAATTGATTTAGATGTGTTAATCAGAGGCTATATAATGGCAACACCAAAAAGAGATCATAAATTTTTAAAGAAGAAGCTTGCCGAAATGAATATTGATGCAACACCATACGAACATTTGTTTTTATAGAGGATATTAGGTGATCTATATGAAGTATTTGGCAGTGGGAATCGGCGGAATCATTGGAAGTTTATTACGTTTTTTTGTCAGCAATATTCATTTTGGTCTATCTGATGAATACCTTCCATTAGACACTTTGATCGTTAACCTACTAGGTTCTTACTTACTAGGACTCTTAACAGGGCTTTACAGTCGTTTTCCTAAATTGCCCTCCTATATACAACTCTCCATAGGAACCGGATTGATCGGTTCCTTTACCACTTTTTCTACATTCAGTAATGAAATGGTACAATTGATGCTAGACAAGCTTTACATGCAAGTCTTCATATATTTCATTGGAAGTTTTATTGGTGGATTAGGAATGGCATATATAGGTTTTTTGATCGGTTCCGGAGGAAAGTGGAAGAAGGTAATGAGTGAATGACAATACTTTATGTTGCCATAGGTGGGTTCTTAGGTTCAATTGCCCGATATACTTTTAGTAAGTTTATTAAGATTAGTGAATCGCAATTTCCTATTCCCACTTTTATAGTGAACATTATTGGTTCCTTCTTCCTGGGTTTTATTATAGGAGCATCTATACCGACAGGAATGAATCTTTTTTTCGGTATTGGTTTTTTAGGATCCTTTACTACTTATTCAACATTTATGGTTGAAAACATGAAAATGATTTTAGAGAACAATTATAAAAAGATGTTCTTGTATACTTGTTTAAGTTATATTATCGGAATTACTTTCGCCCTTGGAGGACTTACAATTGGTATATCAATAGGAAAATAAAAAAGCAGCTTAAGCTGCTTTTTTTCATGTAGTAACAAGTTTTTTATATTGTATGAACATCGCGATTCGCCAAGGGACAATCATTCCAAATGCCAATATCCAAAACATCCCACTTAATTGGCCAACATCGATTTGCTGGCTTAAGATGGATTTAGCTACAATTCTTATAATAAGTAAAGCGATTAATATAAATGCAAATGCTTTAGAGCGTTTTAAATATACCGCATTATCACGTACTTCAAATTTAGAAGTTTTTATTAGTAATAATGAAAAAAGTATTCCTACAATGCTTGCTTCTACAATCTCCATGCCAGTTACTCGAAAATAGGGCGATACAAACATAAGAGCACCCGTACTCATAAAAACAGGTGGAAGGATAATTTTCTTAGCAGAAACAGGCTTATGCGACGCCTTCATTCGAATAAAAATGACTCCAATACTCATCATGACGGCTAAGATTGAAGGTATTAAAATTTTCAATTCCATCATCCCTTAAGTCTGTAAAATATTTGACTTGAAAATTATACACGAAGATACTATAAATTGAAACAATATATATCTGCCATAATTAAAAGCCTACAAAATCACCAAATAACATGGATAAAACACTAATAATTAAGGTCATACCATCAAAGAAAAGGAGAATACCGACTAAAATCATAATGTACCCACCTATTTTCATGATCTTAACATTATGCTTACGAATCCAATTCATCCTTCCTATAAAGAAAGAAAGAATAAAGAACGGAATTGCAAAACCGAGAGTGTAGGCAATCATGTATAACATTCCTGAACCCGGGTTAGATGCTGCTAGGCTGATAACCATCATTAAAATTGGGCCTGTACATGGCGTCCAACCAGCGGCAAACGCCATGCCGATTAGCGATGAACCAACATATCCTGCAGGACGATGTTTAAATTCAAAACGGCGATCCTTCATGAGAAATTCCGGCGAAAAGATACCTGTTACCATTAATCCGAAAAATACTATAAAAATAGCACCAATTTGTCTAATTAAATTTTGATATTCCTGAAAAAAATTACCTATATATGAAGTACTAAATCCTAGAAAGACAAAAATAATAGAGAAGCCCAATAGGAAAAAGAGCGTATGAAGCATACTTCTACGTCTAAACATCGCATTTTCATTTTTTAGTTCACTTACAGACATACCTGTAATATATGATAAAAATGCAGGGTATAGTGGTAGGCAGCATGGCGATATGAAGCTTAGGAATCCTGCTCCCAAAGCCAAGAACAAATTAATATCTCCGGTCATTATATGACAACTCCTAATATCTTTTGCATTCATTCTATCAAATATTTGGCCCCTACTGTCACTTATCGATTGTGAATCTTCTGTGTCGAATAAAAAAAGTTGTTATAACATTAATAAATATGTTATTATCGTCTTAATACCTTTAAGTTGATTTTTTCTATTGAAACGTTTTAATCATTCATTCGTATAATTACTATACATATTTTTATACTACATACTTATAAAACGAAATGAATATGCCTTTATAAAATATAATGAGGAAACAAATTTCATCATAGAAAGGATAATAGACTATGTCAAATAAACAGCTTCTTGCTAAAATTGAAACAAAACGTCAACAATTACTTTCAGTCGCTGCTCAAACCGGTTTGACATCGACATTGTCTCTTCAGTATAGTATGGAACTGGATACTCTAATAAATCAGTATTTACTATTAAAAAAAGCGTGATTAAGTTTTTACACTTTAATCAATAAGTCAGTGGTAAAACTATGGAATATTTGAAAAACAGTAAATTCAAGTACAAAGTAATAATAAAAAAACGGATGCCTTCATAAATTTTTATGGCGTCCGTTTTTTCATATCCATGAAAAGATATTAATTATTTCATTTGTTTATTCATCGCACTCATCATTTGATTGATTTTCTTTTGGGATGGCTTCATGCCCATTTGCATCATCATCATTTTTAACATTTGTTCATTAATCGGTGGGTTTTTCTTAAGATAATTCATCATATATTTACGGGCAATAAAGAAGCCAAGTGCCACGCCTGCTAAAATTCCCACAAAAGCCCAGAAAAAATACCAAAACATCCTTTTTCCTCCTTCAAATTGTCTACACCTCAGTTTACTAAATACCCGAATATTATACAATAATGTATGACGTTTTCATACGAATTTTCGTTCTTTAATAGGTTTTACCCAACCATACTGATCATTTTCAATATCCATTGCTAGAAAACGGCCATTAAATTTCCTCAGCACCTCAAAAAATATCGATTCACAGGCATAGCTTCCCCAAGCTTTTAATTGTAAACAATGTTCGCCTATCGATAATTCAGCACCTTGATGAAGGTTCGTATTTTCAGTACAATAAACTTTTCCTTTTATATAAAACTCCTTATTTTCGACCGAGTGAGCTAGATGTTTATGTAGATCTAAATATGGCAATGGTTTCGTTATGTATCTAATTTGTTTTTGAACTATTTCCTTCATTTCGCCGCGTAATCTTCGCTCGGCAATGAAAAGTTCTACAAATTTACTTTCTCTACCATAAAAAAAATCTGCAAATTCATCCTCTATTAAATATATTAGATAGATTCTCATATCATTTTCACTCCTCAGTCACCTTTCCTCCTATTGTAGACGAGGTTTTGTAAAATAATTGTCTAAAGTTGTACGAATAATTAAAAATAGTATTTATTATCTACTTCATTCTTAAATATTCTTTAAAGATTTCATAATTCCTGCGTATTTCGATGAAAAAAGAGAGGAATTTTTTCCTCCCTTTTTACAATGACTTTTATTTTTGTAATAGATTTTCCACTTTTGCTACTACATTTTCGACAGTGAAACCATATTCTTCAATCACTTTTTCACCAGGTGCTGATGCTCCAAATTTATCTATTGCTAAAATGTCTCCTTCATCACCTGTATATCTTTCCCAACCAAATGATGAACCCATTTCAATTGCCAACCGTTTTTTAACGGAACGCGGAAGAACAGATTCCTTATATTCTTTTGTTTGTGCTTCAAAGCGATCCCACGAAGGCATACTTACAACAGAAACATTAATGCCTTTTTGAGCCAGAGCTTTTTGAGCTTCTACTGCAAGATTCACTTCAGATCCTGTTGCAAGCAATAATGCATCTACATTTTCCTTAGAAGGAGAAATTACATAGGCACCTTTTTCTACTCCATCTCTTGCATTTTCAGCAGTACCTGGCAATGTAGGTAAATTTTGACGAGTTAACACTAAAGCAGTCGGTTTATTATTAGATTCAATTGCTAAACGCCAAGCTGCCGCAGTTTCATTTGCATCACCTGGTCTAATGATTGATAAGCCAGGCATTGCTCTTAAAGATGCTAGCTGTTCAATTGGTTCATGGGTAGGTCCATCTTCCCCCACCGCGATACTGTCGTGTGTCAATACATAAGTGACTGGAAGCTCCATAAGTGCTGCTAATCGAATGGCAGGACGTAAATAATCAGAGAATACAAAGAATGTACCGCCAAACACTTTTAATCCGCCATGAAGAGCAATACCGTTCATGGCAGCGGCCATACCGAATTCTCGTACTCCAAACCAAACATTTTTACCTGAAAAATTATCTGCACTTAAATCAGTTTCTCCATTGATCATTGTGTAGTTAGAGCCAGCTAAATCTGCAGCTCCTCCCAATAAATGAGGGAAGTTTTTCGCAATGCCATTCAAAGCTTCATTACTTGACTTCCTAGTAGCAAGACTTTTTCCTTCTTCGAATACCGGAAGATCTTTATCCCAACCATCTGGCAATTTCCCAGAAATCGCTGTTTCAAGCTGTACAGCAAGTTCAGGATAATTTTCCTTATATTTCGCAAATAGACTTTCCCATTCAGCTTCCTTATCCTTACCATTTTGAACAGCAGTCTTTTCAAATACATCATATACTTCTGATGGAACATAGAAGTCTTCTTCAAATGTCCATTTATAATACTCTTTCGTTAGTTTCATTTCGGACTCACCTAACGGAGCACCATGAACAGCTGATTTTCCTGATTTATTTGGAGATCCGTACCCAATTACTGTTTTTACTTCAATTAGGCTTGGCTTGGAAGTTTCTGCTTTAGCAGCTTCAATCGCTTTTGCGATTTCCTCCAAATTGTTCCCATCTTCAACTTTAATGTAGTGCCATCCATAGGCTTTGAATCGTTCACCTACATTTTCAGAAAATGATTTATCCAACTCTCCATCAAGAGTAATATCATTGGAATCATATAATAAAATCATTTTGCCAAGCTTTAAGTGTCCTGCAAGGGATGCAGCTTCCGAAGCTACCCCCTCCATTAAATCTCCATCACCACAAAGTGCATATGTATAATGGTCGACAATATCATATTGATTTTTGTTGTACACAGCTGACAAATGACGTTCTGCTAGAGCCATACCAACTGCCATAGCAATTCCTTGTCCAAGAGGACCAGTTGTTGCTTCTACACCTGGAGTGTAACCATATTCCGGGTGACCAGGAGTTCGACTTCCCCATTGACGGAAGTTTTTCAAATCTTCAATTTCAACTCCATATCCCGATAAGTGGAGCAAACTATACAGTAACATCGAACCGTGTCCTGCAGAAAGAACGAATCTATCGCGATTAAACCATGCAGGGTTCTTAGGATTATGGTTCATAAAACGTGTCCATAAAGTATATGCCATTGGCGCAGCACCCATTGGTAAACCAGGGTGACCTGAATTTGCCTTTTCGATAGCATCAATGGAAAGCGTTCTAATTGTGTTTATCGCTAGTTGATCTACTTTTTCAAACATTGACAACAACCTTTCTATCTAATTTTACATATATCTATAATAATGATAAATGATTGATTAAACAACCATTTTTAAAAATTGTGAAAGTTAAACAAGAAATGATATGAAATTTCTTAATCAGAAATTAATGCAATTTTTTCAAGGATTGTATCTTTTTAACTTTATCCGGTGTAACATCTTCCCCTGTTTCATCAAAAACTCTTACATTTTCAATTGTTTTTCTCATGGATGAACGAAAAGCTTTTAAATATTCTGAGCGCAAGCTAGATTGTTCCTTAGCTTCTTCTTTTGTAAGACCTTGTTCTTTTGCTTTTTTTGCTAATTGATTGATTCTCGCTAATTTTTCATTTGAAATCATATTAATAACTCCTTTAATAAAAGGTTTGTAAAGATTAAAATTAATCGTACTAAAAAAAGAGGGAGACTACAAATCATCTGCCCTCTTTGAAATATTTTCATTTTTTGCTGAATACTCTATATATCTTCTATGTACAGTTGCTTTTGAAATATCGTATCCAAAGCCTCTCATGGTTGCAGCAATTTCATTAAACGTAAGTCCATTATCCCTTAAACGGATAATTTCTTCTAGGGGAACCTCCTTTCTTTCCCTTCCTTCGATATTTCCTCGTTTTTTTAAGTTCTTTTCGGGACGATATCCTCTTTCAATTGCTTTTCTCATTCCGCGCTTTATTTTAATATTATGTAGTTTTCTTTGGTATTCCTCGACCATGCTAACAATATTTAGTACCATTGAATCAGTTTCAGAGAGCTGTAATTCCCCGTTATGTGAAAGATTAAATAATTTCACACCCTCTTTATATAATGTATGAAGCAATGCAATTTTTGCATTTCCTCTTCCTAATCTTGTTTCGTCTTGAATCAATACGGCATCAATAGAGTTAGATTTAATTTTTTCAAGTAGAGTCAAGATGCCGGGTCTATCGAGATCATATCCGCTAGATCTGTCGCAAACTACCGCATCTACTTCCATCCCCCATGTTTTTGCTGCAACGAGCAATTCTTCTTCTTGCCTACTAATAGATGTTTCCTGTGTTTCTTTTTCCGTACTTACTCTGCAATAAATAACTGCCTTCATATTTAGCTTTACCTCATTTCTCTTCAAACGCTAGCTCAATCTTATCATTGGATTTATTTAAAAAGGAACCGGTCACGACGAGCTGATCTCCACCTTTGATTGTGGTAGATTTTAATTGATTTTGCTTTTCTAATAGTTTCATAAAATCTGAAGTAGTCATTCCAAAACGCTCAGCATTCTTTTGAGAGATTGACCAAAGTGTATCACCATTTTGAACATTAATTACGAATTCTGTATGATTTTTGCTATCTCCACTAAATAATAAATAAAATCCCATTAACAATGTAACTAGGAAAAATAAAATTACAAAAGAGTATTTTTTCCATATTGAAATCATATATATTACCTTCCTTCGAATGTATGTTCTTATTTATTATGATTGTAATACGAACGCCTGTTTGTTGTCAACCAAAAATTCGAACTTATGTTTGTATACATGGTGAGTACATGATATAATGAGGTTAAGTTATTAATGAGATAAAGGAGAGTGAGCATAATTGATAAAATTATCGAAAAGGCAACAAGATATTCTTGATTTTATAAAGATGGAAGTTAAATCAAAAGGGTATCCACCTTCTGTTCGTGAAATCGGGGAAGCAGTTGGACTAGCATCCAGTTCAACTGTTCATGGGCATCTTGCTCGACTTGAGAACAAAGGATTAATACGTCGTGATCCTACTAAACCAAGAGCAATTGAAATCATCCAGCCAGAAGATGATTCAATTCCACGTCAAAATACAATCAGTGTTCCTTTAGTTGGTAAAGTAACAGCAGGTTTGCCGATATCTGCAATTGAGAATATTGAAGAGTACTTCCCTCTCCCTGAACAGCTTGTTCCTTCTGACGACCATGTATTTATGCTTGAAATTGTTGGAGAAAGTATGATAGAAGCTGGAATATTAGATGGTGATTACGTAATCGTACGCCAACAAAGTACCGCTAATAATGGTGAAATCGTAGTTGCGATGACGGATGAAAACGAAGCTACTGTTAAAAGATTTTTTAAAGAAAAAGATTATTTCCGTTTACAACCGGAAAATTCAAACATGGAACCGATTATTCTGCGTGATGTTTCTATTTTAGGAAAAGTGATTGGACTATATAGACAAGTTATACATTAATAGAGAGTAATAGAGCCTCCCGTTCAGGCTCTATTTATTTTTGCTAGCTTCTACTGCTTCTCCCCAATAATAGTCACTAATTACTTCCGCCAAGACGTCGACAGTTCTGTTAAGCTCCTCAAGGGTGTTATCTACTCCACCAATTTCAATTATTAGATTATGCTCGAACAAGTCTTGATTGTATATTCCATTTCCTTCTGTTTTCGATTTATCTAAGACCCCCCTTGAAAGCCCAGGATATTTCTTTTCAATCAAACTATTAAGTTTGCCTGCAAATTGAAGATTTTTCCCATAGTTCGGATGTGCTGTGCCAACCACAAAATATAATTTGGCGTATGATTTTCCATTTATTTCTTTTGTTGTGACATGTTTTCTTGCGGAATCACGATGAATATCAAACATTAGTTGCAGCTGTTTATTTTGTCCCATAGCTTCTGCAACACTTTCCCTTGACATTGCGTAAGATTGGTAATATTTCATACCTCGTTTCAAGAGCTTTTCCTGTGTATCTGACTCATCCACTAATGTTTTGATGCCTCTTTCTTCTAGTTTTTCGCCGAGTCTTTTTCCTAGCAATGTGACATTTTTTTCTTTATTACTAGGATCTTTTGAACCGGGGACTAATGGATAGAATGATTCCCATGTATGTGAATGATAAATATATGCAATATAATCATTTGTTAGTTCTCTCTTTTCATCATCAGGTTGGGTTTCAGTTTCATCTGGTTCTTCATGCATGCCAAAATCCTTTGGAGGAGGTGATTCAATAGGTAGGTTTGTAAAATCCGTTCCCTGGCCAGCAATCAGAATTTTGGGACTTGAGGCATATAATCCAGGGATTTCCGTAAATAAAAATGTTTTCATATCAGCCAAATTAATATTTGTTAAAATTTCTAATGCCACTTTTCCAAGAGATCTATCTGGATGGGATGGCAATATGGAATGAAGCGAGTGATTTTCCAACGATAAAATATAAAGAAATGAATCGGTACGGGATGATTCATTTCCTACGAAGGAAAATGAACTAATCTTTAAACTCGAAAAAGCTATTACGGAGATAATAAAAAACACAGCTATGACAGATAGAGAGGATCTTGCGGCAATTTTAATCATCGTCTTCATCCCTTTATAAGTTGTATCTACACTCCATTTATATGAAAAAAATAATAGACTATGAATGATTAATGAAAAAAATTGATAGAAGAAGAGAATCGCTACTACTAATTTAAGCACGAAAAAAAGCCTTATGGTTTAACCACAAGGCTTTTTGTTCATTATCAACCAGTATTCACTAATCCCGCTGCGACTCCATTAATCGTGAGCAGCACTTCTGTTACAAGATCATCAGAAGGATTTTCGGTTTCTCTTAACTTTTTAATTAAATCAACTTGTAAGAAATTCAAAGGATCTACGTAAGGATTTCTCCTATGGACTGATTCTTGAATATTTGGAGTATGCGCTAATAATTCTTCATTTCCAGAAATTTGTAAAAGAACTTTCCTTGTTCTGTAATATTCATCGGAAATATTTTGAAAAATTCGATTAGCCATTTCCGAATCTTCAACTAAGCTTAAGTATTCTTTAGCTGTAGCCATATCAGCTTTCATTAAAGCCATTTGTAAATTATTTACTGTTGATTTAAAGAATGGCCAATGCTTATACATTGTTTGCAACAATTCAAGATTTGATTCCTGTAAATTTAGGAAGGTTTCTAAACCTGTACCAGATGCATACCATGCTGGAATCATTTGCCTTGATTGTGTCCAAGCAAATACCCAAGGAATGGCACGTAAATCTTCAAATCGCTGACTATTCTTTCTACTCATTGGACGTGAACCAATATTTAGGGCTCCCAATTCTTTTAATGGGGTCGCCTGATTAAAGTAAGTTAAGAAATCTTTATCACCAAATACGAGGGATTGGTATTTTTCCAATGCATGCTTGGAAATTTCCTCCATCGCAATTTCCCATTCTTTTTTGCGCAAATAGGCATCTCCATTAGATGAGGCAACTTTCGAGCAAGCTTCCAATAGAGCTGATGCCGCCTGCTCTAAGTTACGATAAGCAATGTCTTCTAATAAATATCTAGAAGATAGCACCTCTCCTTGCTCGGTTATTTTTACTCCATCACCGAGTGTTTCAACAGGCTGAGAGAGAATACTTGTATTTAATGATCCGCCACCACGGCCAAGTGAACCGCCACGGCCATGGAAAAATTTCAGACGAATATTAAATTCTCTTGCCATATTATGGATTTCTTGTTGAGCCTTAAAAAGTTTCCAATTTGCTGTTAATGTTCCACCGTCTTTACTTCCATCGGAATAACCTAACATAATTTCTTGATGATTTCCACGTTTAGTTAAATGGTTACGATATACATCCATTTCAAACAATGTTTTCAATATATTTGGACCCGCAATTAAATCATCGATTGTTTCTAAAAGTGGAGCCACATGTAAATCACTTTCGACTCTACCATCCGAGAAGAGACGATAGATTCCAGCTTCTTTTGCAAGTACAAGAATTTCTAATAAATCACTAGCAGACTGAGTCATACTGATCAAGTAAACTTCAATAGAACGCTTGCCGAATTCAATATGTGCTTTTCTTATCATTTTAAAAACATTTAGTACGGCAATTGTTTCTTTTGAATAAGCTTCCTCAAGCAAAAGTAGTGGTCTTGGATCACTTAATACTTTCCTGAGTATATGCAATTTCTCTTCCTCAGGAAGCTGTGAATAGTTTTCAGTAATGTTGACAGCTTTTAGTAATTCATTTACGGCTGCTTCATGTTCACCGCTATGGTTCCTAATGTCCAATGTAGCTAAATGGAAGCCAAATAATTGGACTTGCCTTATTAACTTTCTAATCGTTTTAAGCTTTCTACTAGCTGGTTGATGTTTTTCAGCACTTTCCTTTATTTGATTCAAATCATCCAGTAATTCTTCGGAATTCTTATAACCTAGATCTGATTTTCCTATTTCATGAAGTCTTTTTAAAATGATTGCACATTTTCTTCGATAAAATTCGGACTCAATCGGCCATCTTTCATCCTCTGTTAAATAAATTGACTCATCTTTTTCAACAGATGAAATCAAATCATCGCTAACATGGATACGTTCTGTAGAATGACTAAATCTTTTCATCAATTCATTGACAGATTCATCGTATTTCTTTAATACAAGACTTCGTTGCATTTGCAATGTTTCCCAAGTAATTTCAGGAGTAACATTCGGATTTCCGTCCCGGTCTCCACCGATCCAAGAACCAAAATGGAGGAAATTCGGTACATCCCAATGATAGTCAGGAATATTCTCTTGTAACTGTAGCTCTAATTCTTGATGAACAGATGGCAGCGTATCAAATAATGTTTGATCAAAATAATAAAGGCCATTTCTTACTTCATCCAATACCTTTGGCTTTCTATGTCGTAGTTCATCTGTTTGCCATAAAGCAGTTACTTCATTGAATAAGCTATCCTCGTAGTTTCGACGCTCTTTTTTTGTAACCATCGGGTTATCTAGTTTTTGTAAAATCGTTGATATTCTTTTTTGAATTTCTAAAACTGTCCGCTTTGTAGCTTCAGTAGGATGTGCAGTGATGATTAGTTCTATTGATAAATCATTCAATACCTGTTGAAGGACTTCATTCGATAGATTTAACTCTTTTACTCTAGAAACTACATTTTCTAATGAAAAAGGTTGACCGCCTTCATCATGCAACTGATATTCTCTTCTTCGTCGAATTCTATGATTTTGTTCAGCAATATTAATCAAATGAAAGTATATAGAGAAAGCTCTAATAACTTGCTGACGTGTAGGTGGTTGAAGTTTACTTATCATATCCTTTAATTCGGAGTATGTCTTTTCGTCATATTGCTTACGCAAGCTTTTTGTTAATTCTCTAATATCTTCTACTTTATTAAAAAGTTCAATACCTCCATGATGAACTAATATTTCACCTAAGATATTGCCCAATTTTTTCACATCGCTCCGTAATCGAGCGTTATGATCAATCGTGTCGTTCATTTTATCTCCTCCTATTCCCAAAAAAAACAACAATACAGTTAATTTGTAAATACATTTTAATATAATTAAGGATTTAATAAAACCAAAGACAGTTTATCTCCCAAAGGGTATAAACTGTCCCTGTACGCTGGATTATGTACCACCTGAAAGTACATAATATTTTATCATAGGTATTTCATCATATCAAATGATTACTGTCGATATTTTTAGAAAATAGGCGAGTCGACTCTGACAATATATGTCAGAACCGCGCTCTCCTAATACATTCTCATATACTGTTCTCTCTCCCAAGGGTGGACTTGAGTTCTAAACATATCCCATTCTATTTCTTTTGCTTCTACGAAATTCTCAAAAATATGTTGTCCTAACCCCTCTTTGATTACTTCATCTTGTTTTAATTGTTCAAGAGCTTCAAGGAGATTTGAAGGAAGATCTAGAACTCCTTCTTCCATTCGTTCATTCTTATCCATACTATATATATTTCTATCTACTGAATGTGGAGGGGTCAATTGATCTTCAATTCCACTCAATCCAGCTTTTAATAGTACAGCCATTGCAAGGTAGGGGTTTGCCGTTGGGTCTACACTTCGCACTTCGATTCTAGTGCTTAATCCACGTGAAGAAGGGATTCTTACTAATGGGCTTCTATTTTGCGCGGACCAAGCTATATAACATGGTGCTTCATATCCCGGTACAAGTCTTTTATATGAATTGACTGTTGGATTTGTGATAGCTGTAAATCCTGGAGCATGTTTTAGTACTCCCGCCAAAAATTGATAAGCTGTTTCACTCATTTTTAGCTCACCATTTTCATCGAAAAACGCATTTTCTCCATTTTTAAATAAAGACATATTAAAATGCATCCCTGATCCCGCTACACCAAATAAAGGCTTTGGCATAAACGTTGCATGCAATCCATGCTTTCTAGCAATTGTTTTCACAACTAACTTAAATGTTTGTATTTGGTCACAGGCTTTTACTGCATCTGCATATTTAAAATCAATTTCATGCTGTCCAGGCGCCTCTTCATGATGGGATGCTTCAATTTCGAATCCCATTTCCTCTAATTCCAACACGATGTCACGGCGACAGTTTTCACCAAGATCAGTCGGAGCAAGATCAAAATAACCGCCATTATCATTCAGATCAAGCGTTGGGTCGCCATTTTCGTCTAACTTAAATAAAAAGAATTCCGGTTCAGGACCTAGATTAAAATTTGAAAACCCGAACTTTTCCATTTCCTTTAATACTCTTTTCAAATTACTGCGAGGATCTCCTGGGAATGGTTTTAAATCAGAACCATACACGTCACAAATCAATCGAGCTACTTTTCCACCTTTTTCTGCAATCCATGGAAAAATAACCCATGTATCTAAATCAGGATAAAGATACATATCTGATTCTTCAATTCTAACAAACCCTTCAATTGAAGAACCGTCAAACATCATTTTATTATCCAAGGCTTTTTCAAGCTGACTTATTGGAATTTCTACGTTTTTTACGGTACCTAAAATATCCGTAAATTGTAGCCTAATGAACTTTACATTTTGTTCTTCTGATAGCTGTAAAATACTTTCTTTTGTATACATTCCCATTTTCCCTAAGTCCTCCTGTTTTAATTGACGTTCATACACTATGAAAAAAGTTACTTTAAAATTTTACAAAAAAAATTAAAAAAAAGACAGCAATTTTTTTGCCGTCATTACTATATATTCCTTATTTAAGATTAATTAAACCTTTTTTTATCAATTGATCCAAGGCCATTGTAATGGCAATTTTTACATGTGCATACGTCAATCCACCTTGAACGTATGCTGTATAAGGAGGTCTAATAGGTCCATCAGCTGATAATTCGATACTTGCCCCTTGAATAAATGCCCCGGCAGCCATAATAACGTCATCTTGATATCCGGGCATATAACTCGGGTACGGTGTTACGTATGAGTCTACCGGAGATGCGAACTGTATGGCTTGACAAAACTCAATCATCATTTGCTCATTATCGAATTGAACTGACTGAATCAAATCCGTTCGCTTAGCATTCCATTTAGGATATGTAATTAATCCAACCCGCTCGAGTAAAGCTGATGTAAATACAGCACCTTTTAATGCTTGGCCGGTAATATGAGGAGCGAGGAAAAAACCTTGATACATTTCAAGTAAACTATATAAAGATGCTCCTGCTTCGGCTCCAATTCCAGGTGAAGTCATACGGTAAGAACAAGCCTCCACCCACTTTTTCTTACCGACAATGTAGCCGCCTGTCTTAACAATTCCTCCACCAGGATTTTTTATAAGTGAGCCTGCCATTAAATCCGCACCTACGTGGCAAGGTTCTAAATCCTCAACAAACTCCCCATAACAATTATCAACAAATACAATCACTTCTGGATTTATCTCTTTCACAAAACGAATCATATCTTTAATGTCTTCAATCGTGAAAGAGGGTCTCTCGGCGTACCCTTTTGACCGTTGAATCCCAATTACTTTAGTGTTAGGCTTCATCGCATTACTTACAGCAGGATAGTCAATTTCGCCCGTTTCAGTTAACTCTACACAGTTATATCCAATCCCAAATTCTTTTAGTGATCCATTATTTTCTCCTCGTAATCCAACAACTTCTTCTAATGTATCATACGGCTTACCTGTAATATATAGAAGTTCATCACCTGGACGCAATACTCCAAATAATGAAATGGATATTGCATGTGTCCCAGAAATAATTTGCGGTCTTACCAACCCGGCTTCCGCTCCAAATACGTCCGCATAAATTTTTTCTAATGCATCCCTACCAATATCTCCGTATCCATAACCAGTTGATGGAGTAAAATAAGTGTCACTTACTCGATGTTCTTGAAAACTTTTCAACACACGGTATTGATTTATTTCGATCATATTATCAATTTCCCGATGTATAGGGAAAATTTGATTTTCTATTTCATCAATAATAGATTGTAATTCGTTACTATAAAACCTTCCATCTTTCATGCTGAATACCCCTTTAACGCTCAAATAATTTTAAAGATCCCATCACTGGATGGTCTCTATGTACGTAGCCTTTACATTTATATGCTTGGTCTTCCTCTATGAAAATGAGTTCTCGTAAAATCGTATCATTTTTCAATACCGATAAAAGCCTTCCTTCATTAGAAGGAACGACTACCTGATAATAATGCATACTTAATACAGCCATATCTTCTATTCTTTTCTTTAACTGATTTCGATGATTTTCATCAAATGCACTCATAATAAAATGCTCACCAGAACTCGGTACAAAATCAACGTGTGTTTCATCCGCTTTATTATACACCGTGAGTTGGGGCAATTGATCCATTTCTAATTCTTTCAGTAATTTTTGAACTGTCTTTTCATGGTTTTTATAATCAGGGTTAGAACTGTCTACTACGTGAAGTAGTAAATCGGCGTCTTTGACCTCCTCCAAAGTCGACCTAAAGGCGGCAATTAAGGACGTAGGTAAATCTTGAATAAAGCCAACCGTATCTGTAATGATTGTAGAATATCCACTAGGTAGTACTAGTTTTCTTGTCAATGGATCAAGAGTCGCAAATAATTGATTTTCTTCGAGTGATTCCGCAGTTGAAAGCCGATTAAATAATGTTGACTTTCCCGCATTAGTATAACCGACAATGGCAATTTGGAACGCTTTGTTTCTTTTTCTTCTTTCCCTATAACGTTCCCTTTGTTCCACTACGAGCTGCAATTGTTTTTTTATTTCATTTATTCTTCTACGAATATGACGTCGATCAGTTTCAAGTTGAGTTTCTCCAGGACCTCTCGTTCCAATTCCTCCACCAAGTCTTGAAAGAGCTGTTCCTTGTCCAGCGAGTCGTGGCAATAAATACTGAAGTTGAGCAAATTCGACTTGTAATTTCCCTTCTTTGGAACGTGCTCGTTGTGCAAAAATATCTAATATAAGCTGCGTCCTATCCAATACCCTTGCATTTAAACTATTTTGTAAATTACGTAATTGACTAGGAGTCAATTCATCATTAAAAATAATGATATCTGGCTCAAGCTCAGACTCTAACAATTGAAGCTCTTCTAATTTCCCCTTTCCAATGTATGTTGCAGGATGCAATCTTTCTTGTTTTTGAGTAAGGGTTGCGACGGTTTGTCCCTTAGCAGTATCAACTAAAGAATCGAGTTCCGTCATTGAATATGTAAATCTGTCATCTTTTTCTTGAAGTTGGCAGCCGACTAGAATTGCTTTTTCCTTCATTTTTTCCTGCAAGAAAATCCCTACTTTCTTTCAAATGCCATAGCCCCATCATATCAAAAACAATTATGGAAAACGAATCAAATAATTGAAAGACTGTTCCTAATCGAGGAACAGCCAAATTCAAATCACATTGTTTCTGGAAAAATAAAATCTTCACTTATGAGAGATGATAAAACCGTTCGTTCCAAATTATGTTCATTTAAAAGCCGCATTGCTTGGGAACGTATTGCTTTTTCAATTATATTTCTTACATAACGTCCATTTGAAAAACTATCGCCTTTAATTCCTCTAACATATAAAAGATGATCTTTTAACTTAGTCTCGGCATCTTTATTAATTGTGTATTCTTTTTCGTTTAGCATTCTTTTTCCAATTTCCATTAATTCATTTACAGTATAATCAGGGAAATGAAAAACAAGTGGGAATCTTGATTGTAATCCAGGATTTAAACTTAGGAAATAATCCATTTCTCTAGAATACCCGGCTAGAATTAAAATAAATTCATTTTGTTTGTCTTCCATATGCTTAACTAATGTATCAATTGCTTCTTTTCCAAAATCCTTTTCTCCTCCGCGACCTAATGAGTATGCTTCATCAACAAATAGAATACCACCAGATGCTTTTTTGATTAAATCTCGTGTTTTTTGGGCTGTGTGGCCAATATATTCTCCTACAAGATCAGCCCGCTCTGCTTCAATCAAGTGTCCTTTGGGGAGAACATCCATCTTTTGGAATAACTTGCCGATTAAACGTGCTACAGTCGTCTTTCCGGTTCCAGGATTTCCTTTAAACATCATATGAAGGACTTGTTGACCAGCTTTTAAACCAGCTTCTTCTCTCTTTTTATTAATATATATCCATGCATAAACTTCTTTCATCATTTTTTTAATTTGTTCCATTCCTACAAGTGTATTCATTTCATTTTCGATTTCGTTTAAGACGGCATGTTCATGTGATAATGGTTTAGAAGATATTGGTTTATTTTGAACCTTTATTTTTTCTCTCTTGTTTACATTTAACATAATGCTGATTTGACCATTATTTTTCATACGAATTGGCTCATTCATCCCCATCACCTCACATTCAAAAACAGTATACGCCCAGAAATGAGATTGGTTCCATTTTTTATGTTTTGATGAACTATATTGCTTTAAAGTTGATGTCCGTTAAAGGCGTTAGCTTCTGTGGAGAGGTTCCTGTTCCTCCCTGCGGTTAAGGATACTGTGAAATCTCCGCTAAGCTCTTTTATCCGAAAAAGACTGGTACCTTATGCTCTAATCAACTTAGTTGTAAAATAATAAGTAAGTTTAACAAGGTCCATTACCAAAAAAGGAGCCAAACTATGCGTTCTACATTATATTCATAATAAGAATAGGAAATGAAACGAAAAAAACCGCCCTTTTCTATTTATGGAATAGAATAAGGACGGTTATTTTACAAGAAAGAAAAACATTTTATATTGTCTAATTTAGAACGGTCTAGCTTTAGCTCCCATCCACTCAAGGTCAATTACCTGCTACGAAAAGTAAAATAACAGTTTTTTCTAAGACCATTTAATGATAGGTGAGCGACCTTTACTTTTTAAAAAATAAAAACTATTCCTCAAAATTAATCTGAACGTTCCTTTGAGGAGAAAAAGTTGAAATAGCATGTTTAAACACAAGCTGTTGCTTACCTTCACTTTCAAACAAAACCGTAAAATTATCAAACCCTTTAACAGTTCCCCGTAATTGAAATCCATTCAAAAGGAAAACTGTGACAGGTACTGATTCCTTTCTTAGTTGATTCAGAAATTGATCTTGAATATTAATTGGTTGTTTCATATAATGGCCTCCTCTTTTTCTCTATACTTATGTATTCGATTTTATTTGCAGCTTTCCTGCAATAAAATCAATAATCTCACTTGTTTTTTTCAAGTGTTCCCTTTCTTCTGTCATATCAAACCATGTAACATCCATTTTATTTCTAAACCATGTAAACTGTCTTTTCGCGTAATTACGTGAATTCTTTTTTAATTCAATGATCGCTTCTTCCCAGGATACTTTTCCATCTAAATAATCGTAGATTTCTTTATAACCTATTGCTTTTACTGATTGAGATTCCCTTGAAATACCATTTTTATAAAAATGTTGGACCTCATTCAAAAGACCTTCTTCTATCATGATGTCTACTCTTTTGTTAATTCTTTCGTATAATTTCTCTCTTTCCATAGTCAGTCCAATAAGAGCGGTATTATACAAAATTGACTTCTTTTGTTCACTTTGTAATTGGGTCATTGTCTTTCCAGTCTGCTCAAAAATCTCTAAAGCTCTTATCACTCTTCTAACATTATTAGGATGAATTTTTTTAGCACTTTCTGGATCGATCGATTCAAGCTTTTTATGCAGCTCCAAGGGATTCTTATCGTATATATCTATCGGCGGGTGATCACTTTCACTATCAGAAAATTGATAGTCATATAAAACCGACTGGACATAGAGACCAGTACCTCCAACAATGATCGGTATAGCATGGCGATTAGTAATTTCGGTAATTTTTTCTCTTACTAGTTTTTGAAATTCAGCAACCGAAAAAGCTTCATGTGGTTCCTTAATATCAAGGAGATGATGGGGGATTCCCTCCATTTCCTCAGCGGTAATTTTTGCTGTCCCTATATCCATTCCTTTATACACTTGCATTGAATCTCCGCTAATAATCTCACCGTTAAAACGTTTAGCTGTTTCTATGCTTAATTTTGTCTTGCCTACTGCTGTAGGACCTACTATAACGATTATTTTCTGCATTTACTGTGCCAACCTCTTTATTAAGACTTATTAATTCGTTATAGCCCTATCTTACCAATTTCTATTCAAACTTGAAAGTTAGCAGTCATAATTGCTTGTTCTAGCTCTTCTTTATATTCTTCATATTGATTATCATCCCATTGATAAACTTCGGACATAATGTTTAAAACAGGCTGTTTCCATTTATTAACCTCATCGATATTAAAGTATAGCCAACCTGTTCGTCGAATGAAGAAATCTACTGGTTTTATCGCCATTTCATGATGAATCGCATACATTAGTCGTGCATAAATGATAGGTGGTAACGATTTTCCTTCTTCGATAAATGAATAAACGAAATCAATATTTGAACCATAAAAAGCTGCAAGCTGAGAGGACTCACCAGATGTAAGATTAAAGTTTTTGGCCCTTTCAATTTGGTTATTAATAAATATGTTTATGTTTTTTGAACTACCGATTTTCCCACCGGATATTGGCAAAGTTTTCGTTTTAGTCGGGCCATAATCCTTAAGGTTTATTTTACTTAATTTATTTGCAATAAAATTAACGGTAGTTTCAGCCATTTTTCTATAGCCAGTCAATTTTCCTCCCGCAATTGTTATTAATCCACTTTCTGAAACCCATATTTCATCTTTTCTAGAGATTTCGGAGGGGTTTTTTCCTTCTTCATATATGAGTGGCCTCAAACCTGCCCAACTTGATTCGATATCAGTTCTCAATATCTGTAATGTTGGAAAAATGTATTGTATACATTCCAATAAATATCCTATATCTTCTAATTGTGGTGTCGGGTTTTGAATATCCCCCTTATAAAAGGTATCTGTTGTCCCCACATATGTTTTACCATCACGTGGTATGGCAAAAATCATTCTTCCGTCAGGTGCATCAAAATAAACTGACTGCTTTAAGGGAAATTTTGATTGATCAAAAACTATATGAACTCCTTTAGAAAGCTGCAAGTGCTTACCTTCTTTAGATTGATCAAGTGAACGCAAATAATCAACCCATGGCCCTGTAGCATTGATTATAATGTCCGCATGAATAGTATATTCCTTACCCGTAATCAAATCCTTCACCATTGCTCCATTTACTTTCCCTTTTTCATCATAAAGAAGCTTTTCCACTTTGGCGTAATTCATCAAATTCGCACCATGCTCACCTGCAGATTTCATGACTTCTATAGTTAGACGCGCATCATCTGTACGATATTCTACGTAGTAACCACCACCTAGTAATCCATCTTTCTTTATTAGTGGTTCCTTTATTAACGTTTCTTCCTTGGATAAGATTTTCCTCCGTTCATCTTTTTTAACATTTGCTAAAAAATCATAAACTTTTAGCCCAATTGAGGTAGTAAATTTACCAAAAGTACCTTTTTCGTAAAAAGGAAGGAGCATCCATTCCGGAGTAGTGACATGCGGACCATTTTCATATACGATGGCCCTTTCTTTTCCAAGATCAGAAACTTCTTTTATCTCTAATTGTTTTAAATATCGTAAACCACCATGAACAAGTTTTGTGGAGCGACTAGATGTTCCTGCTGCAAAATCTTGCATTTCAACAAGTGCAGTTTTCATACCTCTAGTAACAGCGTCTAATGCGATCCCTGCACCTGTAATACCGCCACCGATTATTAATACCTCATATTGAGTATTCGATAATAAATCAAATTGAGTTTGTCTATTAAGTCCGGATAATTTATTCAAATTCTTCTTTCCTTTCAAAAGGATATGGATGAAAGAATCACTTAACGTTTAAAATGAGTAGCCGCCTGTACAGCCATTTTCCACCCATCGTATAAATCTTTTGAAGCTTCAACATCCATTTCAGGTTGAAAACGCCTATTCAATTCCCATTTTTTAGTGATTTCTTCTTTACTCTCCCAAAAGCCAACAGCCAATCCTGCTAAATATGCAGATCCTAGAGCTGTTGTTTCATTTATTTCTGGTCTTTCAACAGCTGTTCGTAATAGATCACTTTGGAATTGCATTAAAAAGTTATTCGCTACAGCACCGCCATCAACTCTTAGTGTCTTCAAATTTATTCCTGAATCCGCTTCCATAGCCATTAATACATCTTTCGTTTGATAGGCTAAGGATTCCAATGTAGCTCGAATAAAATGTTCTTTCGAAGTTCCACGTGTCAAACCAAAAACGGCACCTCGCACATCACTATCCCAATAAGGAGTCCCAAGACCAACAAATGCAGGAACAACATAAACTCCATCTGATGAATCAACTTTCAGAGCATATTGTTCACTTTCTTTTGCTTCCCTAATTAGTCTTAACCCATCTCGAAGCCACTGAATGGCAGATCCAGCAACAAAAATACTTCCTTCCAATGCATATTCGACCTTCCCGTCTAGCCCCCATGCTATTGTGGTCAATAATCCGTTCTCAGATCTAACAGGTTCCTCCCCCGTATTCATCAGCATAAAACAACCAGTACCATAAGTGTTTTTAGCCATTCCTTTTTCAAAACACGCCTGGCCAAACAGCGCTGATTGTTGGTCACCAGCAATGCCTGCTATTGGGATTTTTTGACCAAAAAAGTGAAAAGTTGCTGTATGAGCATATATTTCTGAAGATGGTCGGACGGAAGGAAGCATTATCTTAGGTATATTAAGTAACTCCAATATTTCTTTATCCCACTCAAGATTAAAAATATTATATAATAAGGTCCTGCTAGCATTTGAATAATCTGTCACATGAGCTGTGCCACCTGATAGCTTCCAAATAATCCAAGTATCTATCGTGCCGAATAAAAGTTTCCCGTTAAATGCTTTTTCTCTTGCACCATCAATGTGGTCAAGAATCCATTTTACTTTTGTTCCAGAAAAATATGGATCAATAAGCAACCCAGTTTTTTTTCTAAAAAAATCATCTAAGTTTTTTTCCTTCAAATCCTTGCAAATCTTTTCGGTTTGCCTAGACTGCCATACAATCGCACGATAAATTGGTTCTCCAGTATCTTTATCCCACACGACTGTGGTTTCACGCTGATTTGTTATCCCAATCCCAGATACTTGAGATGGTTTTACACCAGATTCTGTTAAACAAGTTGCAATGACGGACAAAACAGAACCCCAAATTTCATTTGCATCATGCTCAACCCATCCAGGCTGTGGGAAATATTGAGTGAATTCTTTTTGAGAAATATGCTTTATTTTCCCTTCATTCGTGAACAAAATGGCCCTCGTACTTGTCGTTCCTTGATCAAGGGACAGTATGTATTTTTCCACTAGGCAACCACTCCTAAAATTTCGATTAGAATAATATAAGTATAACAAAGTGAGGGAAAAATTGTTAAAATTATAATTTTGTTTACATAATATTATTATTGTATATATATATTACTGATGTTAATAATTAACAAAAAAAAAAAGACCATGATGGCCCTTTTCATTCATAAAGTAATATTCCAATACACACAAAAATCACAAGAAGAATCAATATAATATAAATCCATGAAAGAGATTTAAGATTGGTTTTGATTGATTTTGTTTCATATTCATGTGATCTCGCAAGTTCGTTCTCGATTGTGTCTCCTTCAGTTTCATATTCGTTCATTTTTGCACTTATCTCTTTCCCTACGAGCAATGTTCCTATAAGAGCAACAATACAAGTAAATACTGCTGCAATAATTAAAAACGTTGTCAATTCTTCTCCACCTTTTACATAATTCTCTTAAACATTTTTTCTATTTCATTTGTTGAAAAGTGAATAATAATTGGTCTTCCGTGTGGGCACGTAAATGGATCTTCAGTTCTGCGTAATTCATTTAATAATGCTTGGATTTCATCATTCCGCAAATATTGATTTGCTTTGATGGAAGCTTTACAGCTCATCATAATAGCTGCCTCTTCCATGATTTTTTTAATATCTATTTTTTTCATTGTAAGAAGTTGTTCAATCATTTCTTCAATAATTTCCGTTTCTTGCCCTTTGGGAAACCAGCTTGGATGCGATCTTATCATATAACTATTCATACCGAAATCTTCTAAGAAAATTCCAATTTGCTCTAAATCTTGCTTGTATTCTTCTATTTTAATAAACTCATCACGGGAAAATTCCAAATGTAGTGGGACAAGCATTTCCTGTACTTCTTTATCAACTTCTCCTACTTTTTCGCGATAATATTCATACTTAATTCTTTCTTGTGCTGCGTGCTGATCAATCATATAAAAACCTTGATCATTTTGTGCAAAAATATAAGTTCCATGCATTTGCCCAATGGGATACAAAGGAGGAATTCTCTTATTTTCCTTTGATGGAGGATTTTCTACTAAAGATTCCTCTGTTTCATGAACTTCTTCAATTTGAGGTTCATTTGCAATAAAACCTGGAGATATCTTCTTCTCGGCTGGTTCATATAGCTTTTTCATTTCCTCAGTAGGTAATAGAGCTTCTTTTTGTCTATATTGTTGCAAGCCGCTATTAGAAGGGTTTTTGAATGTACTATTTGTATTAACTTGACTGTTATCCAATTCTAATGCTGTTTGTTCAGATATAGTTACGGGTCTTTTGCTTGTAGGTAGATTACTAGACGGTATCAGTTCTCTCTTTTTAAATACGGATTTAATTGTTGCTGTAATCAGCTCATTTAACTCCGCTTCCTTACTTAAACGTACTTCCATTTTCGCAGGGTGGACATTGACATCGACAAGAATTGGATCCATATCTATTGACAATAATACGATTGGATAACGATTGATAGGTAATAGAGTATGGTATCCTTCCAAGACTGCCTTAATAAGAGAGTAATTTTTAATAAATCGTCCATTTATCATTGTAGACAAGTAATTCCGTGAAGCACGTGTCACCTCAGGAAGCGATATGAATCCAGATACTTTAAAATCAAGAGACTCTGCTTGAATTGGAATCATTTTCTTAGCTATTGATAATCCATAAATGGCCGCCAGTACTTGTCGTACGTCACCATTTCCATTAGTATGAAGCAAAAGTCTTTCATTATGTCGTAATCTGATTGATACTTCAGGATGGGCAAGCGCAATGCGATTCACTATATCAGATATATGGCCAATTTCAGTATGAATTGTTTTTAAATATTTCAAGCGGGCTGGAGTGTTGAAAAATAAATTCGTTACTGAAATATCTGTTCCTTTTCGGGATGGGGCTTTTTCATGTAGAATTAGCTTGCCACCTTCAAGAATCACTTTAGTTCCATCTTGCCCTGCTTTAGCTGACACCAATTGTAAATTTGAAACTGAAGCAATACTTGGGAGTGCTTCTCCTCTGAACCCTAGTGTTCTAATACGAAACAAATCATTTTCGTCTTTTATTTTACTAGTAGCATGTCTTCTAAAAGCTAGAAGAGCGTCCTCCTCCTGTATGCCGTTTCCATTATCTATAACTCTTATTTTGCTTAAGCCCGCTTCCTCAATATCTATTTCTATTACTGTACTCTTTGCATCTATAGAATTTTCGAGTAATTCCTTAACAACAGAGGCCGGGCGCTCCACTACTTCTCCCGCCGCGATTTTATTAGATAATGAATCATTTAATTCAATAATTTCGTGCATGGAACCCTGCCTCCTTTCGTATCTATTTCTTTAGTTTTTTTTGTATTTCATAAAGGCTATTCATCGCTTGCATCGGATTCATTTCCATAATGTTCAATTTCCGAAGCTCATCAAGAATATTACGTTCATGTTCTGTATATTTTGTTTGTACTGGTTCAGTAAATAATGCAAGTTGTTCGTTTACATGTTCACTTTTTTCTAGATTATTTTTGTTTCTTGCCTCTTCATTCTCTAATTCGTTTAATATTTCAGTAGCTCGATTAATTAATTCCTTAGGAAGATCCGCAAGTTCGGCAACATGGATACCATAACTCTTATCGGCAGGACCTGGTTTTACCTTATGAAGAAAAACTAATTTACCTTTCTGTTCTATTGCACTTACATGTATGTTTTTCAGTTGTGAAAGTATTTCTTCCAGAACAGTTAACTCATGATAGTGTGTAGAAAAAAGAGTTTTTGCACCTATTCTATCGTGAATATACTCAATGATTGCTTGTGCAAGTGCCATACCATCATAAGTTGAAGTACCACGACCAATCTCATCAAATAAAATCAAGCTATTTTTTGTCGCATTTGCAATCGCATTTTTAGCTTCAAGCATTTCTACCATAAAGGTACTTTGTCCCGAAATTAAATCATCGGCAGCGCCGATTCTCGTAAATACTTGATCAAATATAGGAATATTTGCTTTTTCAGCAGGGACAAAACAGCCAATTTGGGCCAAAATTGCTGTCAATGCAATTTGTCTCATAAATGTACTTTTTCCTGACATATTCGGACCCGTTATAAGCAACATTTCACGCTCAGAATCCATCATGCAATCATTTGGAACGTACTCCTGAGAACCCATTACTTTTTCAACTACAGGATGTCGGCCATTTAGTATATGAATTTGACGTTTATTATTGAAAATTGGTCTAACATAATGTCTTGCTTCGCTTACTGTTGCGAAACTTTGATATACATCTAGTTCACTAATGATTTTGGCTGATTGTTGAATTCTAGGAATATATGATTTTACTGTTTCACGAATTTCCATAAATAAAGAATACTCAAGATCAATACACTTTTCTTCCGCTTGGAGAATAAGGGCTTCTTTTTCTTTAAGTTCTGGAGTAATGTAACGTTCGGCATTTGTTAATGTTTGCTTTCGCTCATAACGTCCTTCTTCTAATAAATGTACATTAGCGCGAGTTACTTCAATGTAGTAGCCAAAAACTCGATTATAACCGACTTTTAGCGACTTGATTCCAGTTTTTTGCCTTTCTTCTTTCTCAAGCTCAGCAATCCATTGCTTGCCGTTTCGACTTGCATCCTTATATGTATCCAATTCATTATGGAAACCATCTTTAATGATTCCACCTTCTTTAATGGAAAGCGGAGGGTTGTCAATGATTGATTTTTCAAGAAGATGAGTTAATTCTTCACATGGATCCAAATGATCTGCTAAATTTATTGCTTCAATATGATTTAGTTGTTTTACTAATGTAACTATTGCCGGAATTTGGGTTAAGGATTTTTTTAATTGAATAAAGTCCCTTGCATTCGCATTCCCAAAAGCTACACGTCCAGAAAGTCTTTCAAGGTCGTATACTCCTTTTAATAGTTCACGAAGCTCTTGGCGTTCAAAATAATGTTGTAATGTTGTTTCAACTAGATCGAGTCTTCTTTCGATATTTGCTTCGTTTATCAATGGGCGATCGATCCATTGCTTTAACGTCCTTGCACCCATAGCTGTTACGGTTTCATCCAAAAGCCAAAGTAATGTTCCCTTACTGCCTTTTCCTCTTATCGATTCCGTTAGTTCAAGATTTCTCTTTGAATAATAATCAAGTTTCATATACTGATTTACTTCGTATTCAGAAAAAGGCTGGAGGTGATCCAAACTCCGCTTTTGCGTTTTCCGCAAATAATGAAGGAGGCGAGTTGCCGAAGTTTTTAAATTCTCATTTGATAGTTTAGTCAGTATATTATTAAATTCATGGTCGTTATTAATATTTTCCTCTATGGAAATAATCGCATTCATACGTTCACTTATCTTTTTCTTCAGGTCGCTGTCAAAATTTGAATCTACGACAACCTCTTTCGTTCCGATTGTTGATAATTCATTTAATAAAACTTCGTATGATCCTTCTAAAATAGTTGCTTTACTTTCACCTGTCGATAAATCATTATAGGCAATCCCGAAAGTTGCATCATTAAACATCGTAATAGATGAGATATAGTTATTTTCTTTTTCTTGTAACCCTTTTCCTTCCATTACAGTTCCAGGAGTAATAAGTTGGACAACTTCACGCCTGACAACACCTTTTGCTTGCTTAGGGTCTTCTGTTTGTTCGCAAATTGCCACTTTATAACCCTTTTGAATTAAAACCTCGATGTACCCTGCAGCCGCATGATACGGAACGCCGCACATCGGAATGCGTTCTTCCGTTCCGCCTTCTCTACTAGTTAACGTAATTTCAAGTTCTTGTGATGCATTTATAGCATCCTCAAAGAACATTTCATAAAAATCTCCTAGTCGAAAAAATAAAAAGGCATCTTGATAATTTGCCTTTACTTGCAAATATTGTTGAATCATTGGCGTATATTGAACCATTTGTACCTATTTCCTTTCCGTTCAAACCTCTATCTTGAATAGTATAACATAATCATAGATAACACTTCATTTTTTTATGGATAAATGTATTCCAGATTCAACACTTAAGCATTTACTTTTAGAGAAGCCGAGATTCAATCAAAAACGACAAAGTTCTAGATAATTGTAGTCTAGCAATATTCTCCATTCCAATGAAGAATCCTATTCATATTCCATGTTTATAAAGCTTTTTCTTAATAAAATAATGATAAAAATAAAAAAAGCTACCCCATTAAGGATAGCTCTCATACACGGGTTTTATTTTCCAAATTTCAGAAGCGTATTGTTGTATCGTTCGATCACTTGAGAATTTGCCGGAGTGAGCTATATTCGTTACACTCATTTGAAGCCATGTAAACTGATCACGATATGCTTGTTCTACAAAGTTATGGATTTCAATAAATGGATCGAAATCTTTTAACACGAAATATGGGTCATTATGTGAGAGAATATGATAGTAAATATCTTTAAATTCTATATCGTGTTTCCCAAATTCGCCGTGATGTAATTGATCTAATATTCGTTTCACTCTTTCATCCGTGTTATAAATATCAACTGCGTTATATCCACCATTCTGTTGATAATGAATAACCTCTTCAGCTGTTAATCCGAAAATAAATATGTTTTTATCTCCAACTAAATCTCTTATTTCAATATTTGCCCCATCTAAAGTTCCAACAGTTAATGCACCATTCATCATCATTTTCATGTTGCCAGTTCCTGATGCTTCCTTACTTGCAGTGGAAATTTGTTCACTTATATCTGCAGCCGGAATGATGTTTTCCGCAAGACTTACATTGTAATTTTCTAGAAAGATAACCTTTAATTTCCCACGAATATCTGGATCATGATTGACAATTGATGCTACCTTATTAATTAGCTTAATCACTTCTTTGGCTAAATGATAGCTTGGTGCAGCTTTTGCCCCAAAAATAAAAGTTCGTGGTATCATATCGAGATTTGGATTGTTTTTTATATCGTTGTATATCGAAATGATTCGAAAAATATTAAGGAGCTGTCGTTTATATTCATGGAGTCGTTTTATCTGTACATCAAAAATAGATTGGTGATCTACTAATATCCCTGTTCGTTGATGGACTAAATTTGCTAACTTTTGTTTATTTTTCTGTTTCACATCATAAAACTTCTCCAAAAAAGAACGGTCCTTCGAATATTTTATTAGACTGATCAATTGTTTAGGGCGACGGATCCATTCAGGGCCGATAATCTCAGTAATTAGATTCGATAATTCCGGGTTCACCTTTAACAACCATCTTCGGTGTGTAATTCCGTTCGTTTTATTATTAAAACGATCAGGATATAAAGTATAGAAATGCTTCATTTCTTTATTTTTCAAGATTTCAGTGTGTATTCTTGCTACTCCATTCACACTAAAACTTCCTACTATAGCTAATCTTGCCATGTGGACTTGGTTATCGGCAATAATGGCCATCTCTGGAATTCGTTCTCGAAGATTAGGATGTTCATACCAAATATTTATACAAAAACGTTCGTTAATCTCCTCAATTATCATATAAATACGGGGTAGTAGTTGATTCAGCATTTCCTTTGGCCATGTTTCTAACGCCTCGCTCAAAGTAGTGTGATTCGTATAGGCAATAACTTTCGTTGTGATATCCCACGCAATGTCCCAGCCATATCCTTCATCATCCATAAGAATTCTCATAAGTTCAGGTATGGCCATACTTGGATGAGTATCATTTATTTGAATGGCTACCTTTTCAGGCAAACATGTTAATGATGATGAATGATTTCTCTTGAACGTTTGAATAATGTGTTGAATGCTTGATGAAACGAGAAAATATTGTTGTTTTAATCTAAGCAGCTTTCCATCATGTGTGGAATCATCTGGGTATAAAAAACCAGAAATTTGTTCGATTGAGTGCTGATGATTAAGGTCTTGGTAACGAGTCACTTCTTTAGTAGAATTCATTTTTTCATTAAGAACTGGTTCAGCACTCCAAAGACGTAATGTGTTGATAATTTTGTTTTGATAACCAACAATAGGAATGTAGTAAGGTATAGCCATAACCTTATCCGTATTTTCGTATTTAAATTCGAGGTTGCCATCGTTCTTTTTAAACATATGAACAATTCCATTGAAATGAATGCAGAGGGATTCTTCCTCTTTTCGTGTTTCCCATGCATACCCATCATTCAACCAATAATCGGGAAGCTCAATTTGATTCCCATGGATAAAACGTTGCTCAAAAAGTCCGTATTGATATCTTATTCCATAACCATGCCCTGCATATTCTAGTGAGGCTAAAGAGTCCAAGAAGCAAGCCGCCAATCTTCCTAACCCTCCGTTGCCGAGACCAGGATCACGTTCTAACGCATATATTTGTTCGGGATCAAATCCAAGATTTTTAAGTGCAATATTAGTAATATCAAGTAAACCACAATTAAGTAGATTACTTTCAAGCAATCTACCAATTAAAAATTCCATTGACAAATAATAAATTTGTTTACATTCTATTTCTTTATATTTTTTATTCGTAGTATCCCAATTGTATTGGATTTCTTCAATAAGCAAAGACGCTAGAGCACCATAAATTTCCTTATTTGAGGCATCTTTTATGTCCTTCTGATTTTCCACAATAATTTTATGTTTAATTTTTTCCGTCAATTCATTAACAGTAAATTGAGGCAAGTGCCCTCACACCTCCTTAAACACATTCCCGGCTAAACTCTCATACAACTCCATATATTCTTGTGCTGATTTTCTCCAGCTAAACTGACTTTTATTTACATTTTTAATAAGAGTAGCCCAAAGCTCAGGAGTATGAAAAATTGTTAACGAATAACGTAGGACATTTAAAAGATCGTGAGCGTTATAATGTGTAAAACTAAATCCATTTCCTTCACCTGTTATCTCATTAAAAGGGTGTACTGTGTCCTTCAATCCCCCGGTTTCACGGACAATGGGGACTGCTTTATATTGCAAAGCTAAAAGCTGAGCTAATCCACATGGCTCAAACTTGGATGGCATAATAAGGAAGTCTGCACTTGCATATAGTTGTCTCGCCAACTCTTCGTTAAATGTTAATAACGAAACTACTTTTTCAGGATAATTATTAGCCACCTCATCAAAATATACTTCGAACGCTTCATCACCTGTTCCTAGAATAATAAATTGTACGTCTTCTTGAAGAAATTCATCTAAAATATGTTGAACAAGGTGAAGCCCTTTTTGTTCATCAAGTCGAGTAATCATTATATATAATGGCTTCTCGCCATTTATGGGAAGACCGAATTTCTCTTGAAGGCGCATTTTATTTTCTATTTTTCTTACACGAGAAGAACGATATTTTACTAGAAGAGCTGGGTCTGTTAATGGATTGTATTCTTTCACATCAATTCCATTTAATATTCCGACTAAATCCCTTGCTCTTTCTAGTAAAATAGATTCGAGACCTTCCCCGTAATAAGGATCCTTGATTTCTTCTGCATATGAAGGACTTACAGTCGTAATCTTGTCAGCGTGAAATAGTGCACTTTTTAGACAATTTAACATTCCGTGCCATTCCATTCCCCCGATATGCTCAGCTGGTAATTGAAAGAAATCATCAAACGTCTCAATTGGCATAATTCCTTGATATTTTAAATTGTGAATAGTGAAAACGGTCTTTAGACCTTTAATTGGCTGAATGATTTTCGCAAGTGCAACAGCCATTCCAGCTTGCCAATCATGCGAGTGGAGTATATCTGGCTTTTGTTCTAAATGTTTCAATGCTTCTATCACTGCTCGACTAAAAAATACAAAACGTTCACCATCATCGTAATACCCGTAAACACCTTTACGGCTAAAGTAATAATCATTAGAAATAAAATAATACGTTATTTGGTTATTTACTATCTTATATAATCTTGCCTCTTGATTTCGCCAACCAAGCGGAACATCTATGGTAGCATAGAGGTCCATTTGAGTTTTCCAGTCATCTGATATTTCATCATATAACGGAAGTATAACCTGAACATCGATTCGTTCATTTGCCTTCAATGCTTGAGGCAATGAACCAATTACATCAGCTAACCCTCCCGTTTTGATAAATGGAGAACATTCTGAAGCTACAAATAATACATTTTTCATCTGCTATCTCCTTCCGCCGGCTTTGACGACTTACATTTCTATTCTTTTTGCTACAACATATGGCTTATCTTTTGATCCTATAAATCTTTGATTTGCTTTTACGTAAACATCTTTATCAAGAATGACATTTTCCAAGTAAACTCCTGGTTCAATTGTGCATCGTTGCATAATAATAGAATTTTTGATTGTCGCACCTTCTTTAATTTTAACCCCTCTAAAAAGAATACTTCCTTCCACATTCCCATCAATGACACAGCCATTTGCAAGCAGCGATCTTTTCACGTTTGCCCTGTCGCTATAAGTAGCAGGTGGGTTATTCCCTACCTTTGTTCGAACAAAAGGCTTCTTATAAAATAAAGCTTTATAATTTTTTTCATTTAAAAGATTCATATTATGGCGGTAATAGCTTTCAATGGAATTGATAAATGCGCTATATCCCTTATACTCAAAAGATTGAATATTCAAATTGGATATATTTTCCTTAATGCCATACTCGAAAAAATTATCTTGGTGATGCGCGATACTCTTGTCAATCAATTTCATCAATAGATCTTTATGAATAATGTACACTCCTGTAAATAAGAGGGGATTCGATCTATCATTTGTAATATTTTTAACCCATCCAACATCATCTGTTTCTATCCTAAACACACGTTCATGTTCCGGCAGCTCTGTTTCAGCCTTTGTTGAAATGAAAGTTACGTCAGCATTCCGCTCTAGATGATATGTAAAAGCCTCTTTATAATCCATATTTGCTATAAATTGGCTTCCACTAATAAGCACATATGATGCCTTTCCTCTATGAAAATAATCACGATTATTGTGAAAAAATTGCAAATCGCCTCTTGAAATATCAGATGGATCGTTCCAATCAGGTGGGAGGATAAATAAACCTCCATTTCTTCTATCTAATTCCCAATTTTCACCTGTTCCAAGATGGTCCATTAAAGCTCTATATTTATTCCTCGTAAAGATTGCCACTTCTTCAATATTAGAATTCACCATATTAGAAAGTGTAAAATCTATTAATCGATAGCGACCGCCGAAAGGAACGGAGGCTCCGTTGCGAAAATACGTTAATTCATGAAAGAATTGATGCTCATGCTCTAAATTAATTAATCCCATCATAGTATTCATTCAACTACGCCTCCTTTTTTTGTTGAATAACTTCAATTAATTTACCTTCATCAATGACAAGTGGCTCTTTATCATTCTCGATTCGAATATACGTCCCTTCAGGAATTTCTACATTTTCCATTACGATGACACGCTCCAAAGTGGAATTTTTCCCTACAGTTACTCCCGGGTGTATGATCGATTGATGAACATAGCTTCCCTCTTCGATAACAACATGTTGAAATAAGACTGAGTTTTCAACTGTTCCGAAAACCCAACACCCTGAATTAATTAGCGAGTGTTTTACTACACCTGATTCTGCAATATATTGTGGTGGAAAATCGGAATCATTAGAATACAATCTGCGATTTTTATTCGATAAGGATAAGCTCCAATCTTCATCTAATAAATCCATATTCGCTTCCCAGTAACTTTGTACCGTTCCAACGTCTTTCCAATACCCTTTAAATTGATATGCGTAGAGCTTGCGCTGATCGTTTAACATTGCAGGAATAATATCTTTTCCAAAATCATGACTTGAATATTTATTATTAGCATCTTCCAATAAATATGTTTTTAATGTTTTCCATGTAAACATGTAAATTCCCATTGAAGCTAGATTACTTTTTGGCTCCTTTGGCTTTTCATCAAATTCATATATTCTAAGATCTTCAGTTGTATTTAGAATTCCAAATCGGGAAGCTTCCTCCCAAGGAACCGTAATGACAGAAATCGTAACATCCGCATTTTCGCGTTTGTGCTTATCAAGTAATTCGGTATAATCCATTTGATAAATATGGTCACCAGAAATGACAAGAACGTACTCTGGGTCATGCAGATCAATGAAGTGGATATTTTGATAAATAGCATCCGCTGTACCTGAATACCAACTTCCCCCGCTTTGAGCAGTATAGGGTGATAAAATAGTCACACCACCATCTTGCCGATTCAGGTCCCACGGTTTCCCGTTACCAATATGTTTATTAAGTTCCAGTGGAGAGTATTGGGTCATAACCCCTAAAGTGTGTATTCCTGAATTTGTGCAATTACTTAATGTAAAATCAATGATTCGATATTTTCCACCGAAATGTACTGCAGGTTTTGCCACTTCTTTTGTTAAATTTCCTAGTCGCTTGCCTTCTCCACCAGCTAAAAGCATACCTACACATTCCTTCAATTTCCATCCTCCTCAGTGATTGATTCCTCTCGTTTAAAAACAGCAATGGCTAAAGGGGGTATTTTTATTCTTATGTGTTGTGGCAATCCGTGCCATTTTTTAGGAAAACTTATATGAGGATTTTCATTTAACTGTCCCGATCCTCCAAATTCGCATCTATCCGAATTAAATATTTCTCTATATACGCCCGGCACAGGAACGCCAACCTTATAGTCATATGAAACGTTAGGAGTAAAATTACAAACAAAAATTAATTCTTCATTTGGGGTCCTACCACATCGTCTGAACACAATAGTGCTTTGGTCAATGTTATGTGGATCAATCCACTCAAACCCAGAGTGTTCATGATCTAATTCGTAAAGTGCAGGATTTTCTATATAAAAGTGATTTAACGCTTTTACATAGTCAAAAATCCCTCTATGCAATGGATATTCAAGAAGATGCCAGTCTAACTGCTCTTGATCTTTCCATTCTGAATATTGGGCAAGCTCACCGCCCATGAACAAAAGCTTTTTACCTGGATGTCCCATCATATAGCCATAAAGTAATCTTAAGTTGGCAAATTGTTGCCACTGATCTCCTGGCATTTTATCTAGCAATGATTTTTTTCCGTGAACAACCTCATCGTGTGATAATGGAAGCAGGAAGTTTTCCGAATGCGAATACATGAACGAAAAAGTCAGTAAATGGTGATGCCATTTTCGATAGATGGGGTCCTTCTCCATATATTCCAGCATGTCGTTCATCCAACCCATATTCCATTTATAATTAAATCCCAGTCCGCCTAAATAGGTTGGTGCCGTTACAAGTGGTAAATCAGAGCTATCCTCTGCCATCATTAACACGTTTGGATGAAAAGAAAATATAACTTCATTTAATTTTCGAATAAATGCATACGCCTCAAGATTTTCTTCTCCACCGTACGAATTATAGATTTTTTCTTGATCATATCGATCAAAATTGAGATAGAGCATGCTTGCTACGGCATCTACACGAATCCCATCCACATGGTATTCTTCAATCCAAAATAATGCATTAGAAATTAAAAAACTTTGAACCTCTGGTCTACCAAAGTCAAAAGTTAATGTTCCCCATGACAGTTTTTCAGCTTTACATGGATCTTGATATTCATATAAAGGCATACCATCGAATTCTCGCAAGCCAAAATCATCTTTACAAAAATGACCAGGTACCCAATCAATTATCACGCCAAGACCGTTTTGGTGGCATACATCTATGAAATATTTAAAATCATCTCGTGTACCGTATCTTGATGTAACGGAAAAATAGCCTGTAATTTGGTATCCCCATGAAAGATCAAATGGATGTTCTGCAAGAGGAAGTAGCTCGATATGAGTAAAACCTAATGTCTTTACATAAGGAACCAACTCATCTGCAAGTTCACAATATGTATAAAACTGCCCATTGTTTTTCTTTTTCCATGATCCTAAATGAACTTCATACACGGAAATCGGTGATGAAAAAGGGTGAACCTCTTTTTTTGTTTCTTGCCAATCTCGATCTTTCCATTCATAAATCGAATGTCTTGTTACTATAGATGCATTAGCTGGGCGAAGCTCCGATTGAAGAGCATATGGATCAGATTTTAAAAGGGTTTCTCCATTTGACGTGATAATTTTGTATTTATATGCAATTCCAATTGGAATATTTGTAAAAAAACCTACCCATAAACCTTCAGTTGTGATTTGTTTTAACGGATGATATTCCCCATTCCATTGATTAAAATCTCCAACAACATATATGTTTTTCGCATTTGGTGCCCATACTGCAAATCTAAAGCCTACCTTCCCCTCCCACTGTATTTTGTGACAGCCTAAACTATCCTGACTATGATAGTTAGTTCCTTGATGAAATAAAAAAATGTCATCTTCGGAAATGTTGAAATACAATATGCTATCTCCTTTCTAGACCATAACAACTCTATTATAGGAGACATTTAAGTGGTTTTACCGAAGATTCCTTCGACAGTTATTTGAGGGTTTTATACGATTATGTATGGGTTTGTCGATTAAATTATTTAAATATAGTTATGATTATTAGTGTAAGTTTTTTTGTTATAACGAGTACTTTGTTTATATTGCTTACGTGAACGAGGCATTACACATATACTGCAAATACCTAGCTTTAAAGGAGTGTCTTAAGTGGAAACTAATATCGCGTGGATTGACGATGTTCATCTTCTTACTTTAAATACGAATAATATTTCTTTTCTTTTAGATAATAAATCGCCTGTAATTTATTGGGGTAAAAAAAATAAATGTTTTCCATTAACAATTAATGAAAAAATTAG
This sequence comes from Lederbergia wuyishanensis, assembly GCF_022900255.1. Classification (GTDB taxonomy): domain Bacteria; phylum Bacillota; class Bacilli; order Bacillales; family Bacillaceae_C; genus Lederbergia; species Lederbergia wuyishanensis. The sequence goes on along the minus strand of NZ_JALIRM010000001.1, from coordinate 512,737 downwards.
TGAATCAGCTGTAATTTTTAGTTTTTCAGATGTTTTACCTATGGGGGAAACATTAGAATTGATTTGGGGTGAAAAGTCTTTTCCTATCTATCCAAGAGGAATTGTTCGAACTCAATGGTTCGATGAAAATTTTTCAGCAAATGAAGAAATATTAGGAGCGTATTCTAAAAATGATACAACCTATTTTTCAATATGGAGTCCTTTAGCAACATCAGTAATATTATATTTGAATAATATGTCAAAAAAGTTAAATCGACAAGAAAAAGGGATATGGACGTGCCAAATAAATGGTAATTGGCATGGTTTTTCATATGAATATGAAGTGACAGTTAATGGAGAAACAATTCGAGTAAATGATCCTTATGCAAAATCAATGCTTGCCAATAGTGAAAAAGGAGTTGTCATAGATTTCTCTAAAACTGATCAAATCACTACAAAAAGGCCAGCTATTAAAGATTTGCAGGATGCCATTATTTATGAGTTACACGTTCGTGATGCTACGATTCAATCTGAGAGTAGAGTTCAAAACAAAGGGAAATTCCTTGGCTTAAGTGAATTAAAAACGACAACCGAAAATGGCTATTCTACGGGATTGTCTTATATAAAGGAATTAGGGTGTACACATATACAACTCTTGCCTATCAACGACTATGCACGTGTAAACGAACTTGAACCCGAAAATTATTATAATTGGGGTTATGATCCTCTATATTTTCAATCATTAGAAGGAAGTTATTCAAATTTCCCGAATGACCCTATTTCCCGAATCAATGAATGCAAAAAAATGATAGAAACCTTTCATCAAGAAGGACTTTCTGTCATACTGGATGTCGTTTTTAATCATGTATTTGTTATGGAACAATCCTCATTAGAAAAGCTAGTACCTGGTTACTATTTCCGATATAAAGAGGATGGAAGTGTAAGTAATGGAACAGGAGTAGGAAATGACCTGGCTACGGAAAGAGTAATGGTACGGAAATTAATTATTGATACGATTGATTTCTTTCTTTCAGAATTTCAAGTGTCTGGATTTAGATTTGATTTAATGGGTGCAATTGATATTGAGACAATGAATGCCGTTGTCACACGATGTAAAAAAGAGCCCACGCCCATAATGCTGCTGGGAGAAGGTTGGGAGCTATCAACCTCACTCCCTTCACATAAAAAAGCAACTTCAAAAAATTCTAATCAATTATTGGCTGTTCGATACTTCAATGATTTTTTTCGAGATTCCTTAAAAGGAAATATATTTAATACAGATGATTTAGGCTATGTAAATGGTAAAGGACGATATTTAGAACGTCTAGCCCACCTTGTAACAGGTTCCTCCTTAGAAGAATGGGGAGATCCTCTTGTATCCAGTGTCGAACAAACCATTAATTATGTGGAATGCCATGATAATCATACTCTTTGGGATAGATTGCTTTTAACAAACGGTGATGAATGTGATGATATTAGAAAAAAAATGCATCAACTTGCCACAGGGATTATGTTATTAAGCCAAGGTGTTCCTTTTATACATGCTGGGCAAGAATGGTTTAGAACTAAGAATGGCATTGAAAATAGCTATATATCAGGTGATGAAATCAATCAATTAGATTGGAAGAGAAGAGAAAAGGAAGAGAAAAATATAAATTTTATTAGGATGCTAATTAGTCTTAGAAGAAGATATGATGTTTTTCGTCTTCGATCTAAGGAAGAAATCAAAAGAAGAATTCACATATTACATGTGCCTCAACCAGTATTTGCCTATACTTTATTTGGAAATGATGAAGATTTTTCTATTTATATTAATCCTACTGATGAAAACTATGAAGTACAGTTACCTTCACCGGGCTTATGGAAAATAGAAGCAACTAATGATGATAATAAGGTAATTCATAATGTAGTAGGTGAATATTTTTCGGTTAATCCATATGAATTAATTGTCTTGAAAAAAGCAAGATAATCATCAATTATTCATTTATATGTGAAATTGATTAAACTAGAGGTTGTTAATAGAGGAAATTACAAAAAAATATACAAACTAAAGATAATTCAAAAGGATAGAAAATTGAAATATTAATATGGAATGATGCCTGCAAGGGTATCATTACCATTGGAATACAGGATAAGTTTAGCCAAAGGATTAAATTCGTTTCTAAGTTATGAAGACTTTGGCTGACATATTCTCAATCCTGAAGAATTTAAAATATAGTCGATAATTTTATAAAAGAAAAACCGGGAAGATTATCTTCCCGGAACTTATTCAGTTTCATTTGCAACTAGGAAGTCTGGATTAATCTCCTCAGCCAATTCGCTATCGGATAGTTCTTCAGTCCAATCTTCATCTTCATCATCATCTTCATCATCGCATGGACATTCACCAGGATGAACAGCTACACAAACTTTTGTTTCGCCAATGACTTCCACAAGAAATTCTCTTTCGGTACTTACGATAATCTTATTCCCCTTTTTAGAAATTACCGCTTCTAAACAATTAGGCTGTTGGAGTACTCGAGCCGATACTATTTTGTCATCTAAGCAATCGGGGTCATGGTAGTGGAGGTCAATTACATCTTTATAATCGACTCTCTCCGTTGCTACTGATGTTTTTGTGTTATCGTGGTGGGAATACCAAACATTCATATCAAAATAACCGCTTACCTCGACTTTTTTGCCGACTTTTCGCGCCTCATATTTATGATTGATAATCCAGCAGCCTAAAATGCTCGAAGGATGATGCTGCGGTGTAATCGCATTGTTGGAATGTGTATATTTCTTTCCTTTCGCCACGACCGCTTTTGTTATTATTTCTCTATATTCTGCCATTCGAGCGAACCCTCCTCATTCATTTTCCCTTCATCGTATGCATTTCTCTAGACGAATGTGCTAATTACGTGAAGGCTAATTCACTAGGTCTATCTACGATATTGTATGTAAGGCAATGAATTATGTTTAAGATCTAATGCTTATTTCAATGAATTGGGCTCAAATCAAAAGTGCAAGATATCTTGTTTATAAGTTACAAGCTAATGTCCTGAGATAAATGAAAAAGGCTGTTTTCCTTTCTTTGAAACTGGTTTCTGACCTTAAAGCAATGGTTGCATGGAAGGAGGGAACGTAACTTTTTGTTCAAAAATATAGAACTAATAATCTAATAAGTAAAGCGTAAGCTCTAAACATTCTTATAAAACGAAAAAAGCCATTACCCGTATTTGGATAATGGCTTTTATCTTAGGAACAGCTAGACTCACTATATTTTAATTTTGAACCAGTTTCTCCAGTTAGCAAGTCACCGCCAGTGGAAACCAAAATCTCGTCTGTTACTTTATTAGATATTGCCGAAGCAACCAATTGAAGCAAATCATTCACTTCGATTTGAGATTGTTTAAATTCTTGTACAATTGGAATCTCGTCGAGTTCTGCTTCTAGCTTTTCAAGTTTTTCTTCTGTTAATTGCAATGCTCTTTCTTTGCCATAGTGTTGGAAATTGATCGCTTGTTTTTGTAAACTTTTTATACTTGCAATCATTTCACGAACGCTTTGATTTTCGTTGATTTGGGCTTCTGCACGTTTAAAAAAATCAACTTCTTCAGTTTCTGCAATCATTTTTGCCAATTCATGGGCTTGTTTTAAAATATCGTTCTTGGTGTATTTTCCCAATTTATATCACCTCTATTGATTCAAGTTCTTCTACTATTTCTCCATCTAAAGTCCAGGTTTTAGATGCATTGATTTTAACTTTAACTAATTGACCAATTGCTGATTTGGGTCCCTTAAAGTTAACTAGCTTGTTTTTTCTAGTATAGCCCGAAAGAATTTCAGGATTATTTTTACTTTCCCCTTCAACAAGCACTTCTACAATTTGACCCTCATATTTCTTCATTGCTTCACGAGATAAATCATTTACAAGCTCATTTAAACGTTGAAGACGAGCTTTTTTCACTTCCATCGAAACATTATCCTTCATTTTTGCAGCAGGAGTGCCTTCCCTCGGAGAGTATATAAAAGTATAAGCAATTTCAAAGCCAACTTCACGGTATAGTGACATCGTTTCTTCGAATTGTTCATCTGTTTCATTTGGAAACCCGACAATTATATCCGTAGAAAGTGATACGTCAGGTATAGCAACTTTAATTTTTCTTACAAGTTCTAAATATTGCTCTCTTGTATACTTACGCCCCATAATTTTTAATATATCACTAGAACCTGACTGCACAGGTAGATGTATATGTTCAACCATATTTCCTTTTTTAGCAAGGACTTCTATTAAATGGTCGTCAAAATCACGTGGATGGCTTGTCGTAAAACGGATTCTTGGAATATTGATTTTTCTTAAATCATCCATTAAGTCGCCGAATCGATAATCAAGATCCTCAAAATCTTTTCCGTATGCATTTACATTTTGACCTAGAAGTGTAATTTCTTGATAACCATGAGCTGCTAATTGTCGAACCTCTTGGATAATATCTTCTGGACGTCTGCTTCGCTCTTTCCCTCTTGTAAATGGAACGATACAATAAGTACAGAACTTATCACAACCGTACATAATGTTTACCCAAGCTTTAATATTACCTCTACGAACTTTCGGTAAATTTTCAACGACATCTCCTTCTTTGGACCATACTTCAACAACCATTTCCTTTGACATATACGCTTCATGTAATATATCAGGAAGACGATGGATATTATGTGTACCGAAAATCATATCTACAAATTGATGTTTTTCTAGAATTCTGTTTACAACCGACTCTTGTTGTGACATACATCCACAAACACCTAATAGTAAATCTGGCTTTTCCAATTTCAGAGATTTTAAGTGGCCAAGTTCACCAAATACTTTATTTTCGGCATTCTCCCTGATGGCACATGTATTCAATAGAATGACATCTGCATCTTCCACTGTGTCGGTTGGCTCATACCCAAGACCCAAGAAGATTCCGGCCATTACTTCTGTATCGTGTTCATTCATTTGGCAGCCGTAAGTACGAATATAAAATGTCCTGCCATTACCCATCCCCTGATATTTCTCATCTATTTCAAAATCATTATGATACTTAATCTCCTCTCTCCCACGTCGTCTAGCATCCTTCATGGATGGAGGAACGTATACCGTTTGAAAATATTGACTATAATCCTTTTCTTGTTTCGAGGTAGGATTTTTTGATTGATTAATTTGTTGACTTTCTAAACGTTGTTTCTCGTTCATGAAAATCCCCTTTCCTATTATACAAAATCGATGAACGAAAATGTTTCTATTTAAATGTATCCATTCTATTAGTATATAGCCTTTTATTTTTGAATACAACATAAGGGAATATTTGTTGCATAAAATTCGAAAAGACTTGATTGCGAATTGAGCAACCAAGTCCTATTTAGCATTTAGAGAATGTTTTAAAAGTCCGGTAAAAATGAGGCTTAGTGTTTCTAATTAGCCTGTTTCTCGGATACAGGAAACTATTCCAACTCGAATATCCGACATACAGGATTGTACTAATGGGGTGCTGCCCCTGGACATCAGCATAGCCGCCCACTTGGTACTTTTAATCTTCCTTTTTAAACATTCACTACTACACAATCTTTATTAATTTATCTAGGTTCGACTATAAGCTTGATGGCAGTTCTTTCTTCTCCATCAATAATAATATCTGTAAAAGCAGGTATACAAATTAAATCTACACCACCTGGGGCGACAAATCCCCTTGCAATTGCTACTGCTTTTACTGCTTGATTCAATGCCCCAGCCCCAATCGCTTGAATTTCTGCACCGCCTCTTTCACGTAGAACACCTGCTAGCGCGCCCGCCACGGAATTTGGATTAGATTTTGCTGAAACTTTTAATATTTCCATTTCTTGTTCCTCCTTGTCATATCCCCATAACGATTGCCTTGTCATTGTCAATCGCTGTTAACCTTTCCATTGTTACTATATTCAGGTAATTTATGAACTATTCCGGTTTGTCCAAAACCATTATAGGAGAAACAAGATTATAAATTAATCCGTAAACATTGGTTGATCATCATTGATTAAAATAGTTTTGATCTTCAATGCTTTCCCAGATTTATTGTCAATCGTAATTAAACATGCACTAAGTTGTTTTCTCCCACTCTTCGGTACTTCAAAGCGGGAAGGGAGTGCAGTAAGAAATTTTTTTATTACAGCTTCTTTTTCCATTCCAAGTATCCCATCATAGGGACCTGTCATCCCAACATCTGTCAAATACGCAGTTCCGTTGGGTAGTATACGATTATCTGAAGTCTGGACGTGTGTATGAGTACCGATGACCGATGACACTTTACCATCTAAATACCATCCCATTGCTTGCTTTTCACTCGTCGCTTCGGCATGGAAGTCAACAAAAATAATGTTTGTTCTTTTTTTGGCTATTTCGATTAGTTCATCCGCTTTATTAAATGGGCAATCAAGAGGCGGCATAAACGTTCTCCCTTGCAAGTTAATGACAGCTACCTCTATAGAATTCATTTTTATAAAAACTAAACCATTTCCGGGAGTATTTTCTGGAAAATTAGCTGGCCTTACTAAATATTTGGCAGTATCGATAAATTCAAAAATGTCCTTATTATCCCACGCATGATTTCCGAGAGTTACAACATTAGCTCCCGATTCTAAAAATTGCTTATAAATTTGTTCCGTAATCCCTCTGCCACCTGCAGCATTTTCCCCGTTTACAATCGTTATGTGTGGTCGATATTTTCTTTTTAATACTGGGAGATATTCTTTTATCATTTCTCGTCCGGGTGAGCCGACTACATCGCCTACAAATAAAATGTCCATACTGATCCCTTTCTAACATTAAGTTCATACAACTTTTATTCTACCATCATAGGCACAAAAAAGCAGTGTGAGATCACACTGCTTATTTCGCATATTCAACAGCTCTAGTTTCACGAATAACTGTAACTTTGATATGACCAGGGTAATCAAGGTCATCCTCAATTCTTTTACGGATATCGCGAGCAAGTCTATGTGCTTCCAAGTCATTGATTTGTTCAGGTTTTACTATAATCCGAACTTCTCTACCTGCTTGAATGGCAAATGATTTTTCAACACCATCATAAGACTCGGAGATTTCCTCCAGCTTTTCAAGGCGTCGAATATAATTTTCGAGCGTTTCACTTCTTGCACCTGGTCTTGCAGCTGACAGAGCATCTGCTGCTGCAACAAGAACTGCAATAATGGATGTAGGCTCAGTGTCACCATGGTGAGAAGCGATGCTATTAATGACAACAGCATGCTCTTTATACTTTGTGGCAAGCTCAATTCCGATTTCTACGTGGCTACCTTCCACTTCATGGTCAATCGCTTTACCGATATCGTGAAGTAACCCTGCACGTCGAGCAAGTGTTTCATCTTCTCCTAATTCCGCTGCAAGAAGACCTGATAGGAATGCCACTTCCATGGAATGCTTTAGAACATTTTGTCCATAGCTTGTCCGGTATTTCAAGCGCCCAAGAATTTTAATTAAATCAGGATGCAATCCATGAACTCCCACTTCAAATGTTGTTTGTTCACCGATCTCACGTATGTGTTCATCCACTTCTCGTCTTGCTTTATCCACCATTTCTTCAATACGCGCAGGATGGATCCGGCCATCTTGAACAAGTTTCTCTAATGCTATCCGAGCAGTTTCCCGCCTAATAGGGTCAAAACCGGAAAGAATGACAGCTTCTGGTGTATCATCTATGATGAGATCTATCCCTGTCAATGTTTCAAGTGTCCGAATATTACGGCCCTCACGGCCGATAATCCGTCCTTTCATTTCATCGTTAGGCAGGTTCACTACGGATACTGTTGTTTCCGCAACATGCTCTGCTGCACAACGTTGAATGGCAAGGGAAAGAATATTCTTAGCTCTCTTATCCGCTTCTTCCTTTGCTCGCATTTCACTTTCTTTTATCATTAGAGCCGATTCATGTGCTAATTCTTTCTCGACCCCAGATAAAATAATGGATTTTGCCTCTTCACGAGTCAAGCCTGAAATGCGTTCTAGCTCACTTTTCTGCTTGCGGATCATCTCATCCACTTTGCTTTCCATCTCTTCAATATGTTGTTGTCTGTCATTAAGAGATTCCTCTTTCTTTTCAAGCATATTTTCACGCTTGTCAAGAGTTTCATCTTTCCGGTCGAGGTTCTCCTCCTTTTGCAATAAGCGGTTTTCTTGTTTTTGCAATTCGGTTCTTCTATCCCGAAGTTCACGTTCAGTTTCAGTTCGAAGTTTATGATTTTCATCCTTCGCTTCTAACAGAGCTTCTTTTTTCATAGATTCTGCTTCACGCTTTGCGTCTTCCAAAATAAGTTCGGCAGATCCTCTAGCACCTGTTATTTTTGCTTGAGCAAATGATTTAAAGATGAAATAGCCAACAACTACACCGACGATAAGGCTAAGCAAAATGGAGATGATGATTATGATTACATCAGGCATAATTTCACCCCCTCTTGCTATTAACTTGTATCATGTTTTTAACATGTCGGCTGGTACATTGTTACATAGGTTTCAATATACTGAGCCAAGCTCAAAAATTCATGCGAAAAAAATGTAAAATATACATGTTAATTTTATAGTTGTGACGTTTCATTGTCAAGGGATGGCCATTTAATTGGTAATTTATTTTCATTCTACTTAAATATAGAAAAAAAGTATCAAAAAGAACAACCGCGCAAGTGCCTGTTCAGCAACGTACATTGCCCAGAGGATGTGGCGGTTTTAGTCAATATTCCTCTTTAGGATTCTGACGAGATAAAGGAAACACGTTGAGCTTATATGGCAATGAGGTTGACTTAATCAAAAAGAAACCGGAAGTTTGCTAGGTGCTGGCTCTTTGCACTAGACGGGAACTCCCTTCTTAAAAGTTATCTACAAGTTCAAGTCTTACATTTTCCAGATAATGAAAAAAGCAAAGCCAGTAAGTAAAGGCTTTGCTTATTGAACCAATTAATCATTTAATAAACTAAATTCTTCTTCAGGGTCTATCTCCTCTGGTGGTGCAATTTTTTCCTCGTCCAATCCATAATGATCACGGATTTTAAACATAATCTCATTTTTCAGTTCAGGATTTTCCTTTAAAAATTGCTTCGCATTTTCACGGCCTTGTCCAAGACGCTCTTCATTATACGAGTACCAAGAACCGCTCTTTTGAACAATGTCAAGTTCGGATCCCATATCTATGATTTCGCCTTCTCGAGATATACCTTCACCATACATAATATCTACTTCAGCCACTCTGAATGGAGGAGCAACTTTATTTTTGACTACTTTTACTTTCGTTTTATTACCAACGATGTCTTGACCTAACTTGAGTTGTTCAGCACGACGAACTTCAAGGCGAACGGAGGAATAAAACTTCAATGCACGACCACCTGGGGTAGTTTCAGGGTTTCCGAACATAACTCCAACTTTTTCACGAATCTGATTGATGAAGATAGCAATGGTATTCGATTTATTAATAGCACCTGAAAGTTTACGGAGTGCTTGAGACATTAAGCGTGCTTGTAGTCCTACGTGTGAATCTCCCATTTCACCTTCAATTTCAGCTTTCGGCACTAATGCTGCAACTGAGTCAATAACGATAATTTCAATTGCACCGCTTCGAACAAGTGCCTCTGCAATTTCTAGTGCTTGCTCACCTGTATCAGGTTGGGAGAGTAATAACTCATCGATATTAACTCCTAATTTTTGGGCATAAACTGGGTCAAGTGCATGTTCTGCATCGATAAATGCTGCTTGGCCACCTTTAGCTTGCACTTCCGCAATAGCGTGAAGAGCTACTGTCGTTTTACCAGAACTTTCAGGTCCATATATTTCTATCACACGTCCACGTGGATACCCACCTACTCCTAAAGCTACATCAAGAGCTAAAGATCCGCTTGGAACAGTGGAAATTTTACGATCAGTCTGCTCACCAAGCTTCATAATCGATCCTTTACCAAACTGCTTTTCAATTTGCTTTAAAGCCATCTCTAATGCTTTCTGACGATCACTCACTAAATTTCCTCCTTATACACTTATATTCTATCAAATTAATGTGTGTTTCATATCAAAAGCTAACTTTAGTATACAGGTTTTCATTTCGTTTGCCAAGTAAAAAGCGAACATTTATTCGATTATTTTCAAGTTTAAAAAATACCTAAATTTAATATATCTTTATAGGAAAATCGATTTTTAGTACAAGATAATCATTTAATAAACTATTTTTACTTTCTTTTAAAAAAATTTAGAGAGCGCATAATGCGCTCTCTATTAATTGTTGTTTTTCAATTCTTGCAGTAAATAATGACAGCCATACATAACCGATCTCTTCTGATTTCCATTCCTAGAACCAGCTAAGTTAAGCAAGAAAGCCTTTGACGGTTTGTTATCAAAAGAAATTCCTATCCATACTGTACCTGCCTGATGACCTTCAAGTGAATCAGGTCCTGCTACTCCAGTAAAACTAATACCGATGTTCGTACTTAGTATGCTTCTTACATTTTCCGCTAACTCTATTGCGCATTCTTTACTGACAACTCCAAAGTTATCAATTGTCTCTTTTTTTACTTTACAAAGCTTTATTTTTGCATCATTTGAATAACAAACAATTCCCCCGATTAACATAGTACTTACGCCTACTATTGATGTCATTTCAGCTTGAAATAGTCCACCGGTCAAACTTTCTGCACATGCAATCGTCATTTTCTTTTCTTCCAATACTTTAAGGAGCTCTTTCATAATTGAAGTTTGGTCATATCCGTAAAAATATTTTCCTACTCTATCATTTACCTTTTTTTCCATCGCATCAATCATTCTTTGAGCTTCACTTTCGGAATGATGCCTAGCTGTAATTCGTAACGTTACTTCATTATCACCAGCAAGTGGAGCTACAGTAGGGTTAGTTTGTGAATCTAGTATATCTTCTATTTCTACTTCAAGCTGCGATTCTCCGATTCCAAAATAGCGTAATACTCTAGATTCAATTCTTTCATTTGTTTCTAATTGATCCATTATTGCTAAGCGGCCGTATTTTCGAAACATAGGCTGCATTTCATGCGGGGGTCCAGGTAGAAGCATATATGAATGTTCTTTATTATATAAAAACATACCTGGTGCCATTCCATGTTCATTTGGAAGCACCTTTGCTCCATCAAGAACGAGAGCTTGCTTTTTATTATTTTCTGTCATAGTACGACCAGTTTTCTGAAAATATGTTAGTATCGTTTGCATTGCATCCTCATCAAGCACAAGAGTTTTCCCGATATGTTTAGCAATCGTTTCTTTCGTAAGATCATCTTTTGTTGGACCTAATCCTCCAGTAAAGATAATTAGATCTGCTCTATCTTCTGCATGTTGAATCGCTTGTTCAAGTCGAGTGGGATTATCTCCAACAACAGTATGATAGTAAACATTGACCCCTATTTCAGCAAGCTGCTCTGATAGAAATTTGGCATTTGTATTAACAATTTGTCCTAATAATAGCTCTGTTCCTACGGCAATAATTTCTGCGTTCATATAACAAATCCTTTCTTTTAAACTTTTTATTTTGAATGTTTAAATATAGCTCGATTTTTATAAAAGTATTCATATCCAGACCATACAGTAAAAAATAGTGCAACCCATAAAGCGATTGTATCAAGAGGAAATCCGATCGCTTCAAAAAATACATTATGTAATAATAATAGTGATATAGCAATGATTTGTGTCCACGTTTTAATTTTCCCTAACATATTTGCTGCAACAACTTCTCCCTGCCCAGATAAAATCATTCTCAATCCTGTTACGGCAAACTCCCTACTAATGATAACTATGACAATCCAAGAAGGAGCAAGCTGCATTTCAACTAATACAATAAAAGCTGCTGAAACAAGAAGCTTATCAGCCAACGGATCTAAAAATTTCCCTAAATTTGTAACTAAATTAAACTTGCGTGCGTAATAGCCATCAATCCAATCAGTTACAGATGCTATTATAAAAATTAATGCACCAATTAGATGAGCCCATTCAAGTTCAGTACCAGGCAAGCTTACTTTTCCCCAGTTAAAGGGGACTAGCATTAATATTAAAAATATCGGAATTAAGATGACCCTTGCAACAGTAATTTTATTTGGCAAATTCATTTTCGTACCTCCTCAAACAACACCTTTAAAAATATGTTTCATTTAGGAAAAAGTGCAAGGTGCACAGCCTTTGGGACAAGCAAATGTTCTATTACGCAAAAAAGCTATTCTGCTTATCGTGTTTCTACCCTTTAGCCAATAACGCCTTGAACTAGACAATGAAAGATTAAGTTCAAAAATTTAGATAAAAAAATTATTATACTTTCTTATTTTTTGAAAAAATAACCGCCATTACGGCGGCAATAAAGTATTCTATTCCTTCTTCTGGAATTGAATATTAATGTTTTGTACAGTAGTAGTTAGTTCATATTCCAGCAGTTCCCCGTTGACATATATCTCAGTCTTAGTGGAATCCCCAGCTCTAATAAAAGCTTTAGTATCATTCGTAAGATCAAATTTCTGACCTTCACCATTTTTTATTTCACCTTGGAAGAGTACTTCGTTATTACCATTGGCGATTTTAATCCAACTTCTTCCTGGGTTCGCAGCCTTAACTTCCAGTTCAAATTTATCTGCATTTAGTAAGTTATACGTAGTCGTATTTCCAGTTACACTTTCCATGGTTATTTCCTGCTGTACTGTTTCCTCTGAAATAGGTTCTTCTTCAGGCGGTGTTGTTTCTTCCTCATCAGGATTTGTTGTATCCTCCTTGTTCTTATCCGCAGGTGGTGTAACTTCCTCTGATTCCCTTATATCTACAGCTCCGTTATTATTGTTATTAACAGAAGATTTCTCTCCAGGGTTAAAATATTTTACAACCAAAAACCAAATTAATACTAAAATGGCCAGAACAAAAATAGCTGTAATAATTTTAGGGAACATTTCTAGAGCTTTGGAACTACTCGGTGATACTGATCTTCGAGACTGTGTCCGAGAAAGCTGATCAGGTAAATTCTCGTCATATGCAAGCGGAATTTCATTTCTATATTCCTCAAACAAGAGGTCTGGCTCTAAACCAACTGCTTCTGCATATTGCTTTATAAATGCCCTGGCATAAAATTTACCCGGCATAATATCATATTTTCCTTCTTCTATTGCGACTAAATATCTTTTTTGAATTCTTGTAATATTTTGCAACTCATCTAAAGACATACTTTTTTCTTCTCGAGCCATGCGAAGCCGGCTTCCTAATTCCGTCACTAAAAGCACCTGCCAATCCTAAAAGTCAAAACCAAAGTCCGGTTCGGTAAACAAGTTATGTTCTTGTACAATTTCATAAGTAATTTCTTCATCTTCATTATTTCTTAACTCAATAATATAATCAAAATCTTCCATCGAAAATTCCGAATGCTGGACAAAAATATCAGGGTGTTCTATTACTTTTACAGCTGGAAGCTTCATTATTTCGCGAACCAATTGCCAGTGACGTTCATCTGCTCTCCTTCTTGAAACAATCCCATCTAAGATGAAAATATTATCAGCACTATATTCATCTTTTATCAATTCTTTACGTATTGTTTGCTTTAATAAAGTAGATGATACAAAAAGCCATTTTTTATTCGCACAAACACTAGAAGCTACAACTGATTCAGTTTTTCCTACTCTGGGCATTCCTCTTATTCCAATAAGCTTATGTCCTTCTTGCTTAAATAACTCGGCCATAAAATCAACTAAAAGTCCCAGTTCATCACGAACAAACCGAAATGTTTTTTTATCATCCATGTCACGTTGTATGTATCGGCCATGCCTAACTGCCAAGCGATCTCTTAACTTTGGTTCGCGTATTTTTGTAATCTTTATGGTTTCAACTGTTTTCAGAATCGATTCTAGACGCAATATCTGATTTCTACTGCTGGCACGAATGAGTAATCCACGCCTTCCACTATCTATCCCATTAATGCTTACGATATTGATGGATAGCATCCCTAATAAAGATGAAACATCGCCGAGTAAGCCTGGACGATCAATCATAATTTCATATTCTAAATACCATTCTTTTCTGTCCATTCAAACATCCCCTTGAAGATGGCCACTAAATCTTTCTTCTTCATAATTGTCTCGATTATATCATAGCTGATATTAAATAAACATGAAAGAAAAACATATAGGAAAATCGTCATAATTAGACAAAAAAAGGACTGCCCTTAATTAAGAGCAAATCCTAGGTAGGATTCATGCAGCTTATAGGACAGTCTTAAATATTATTAATGTGAACTATTATTTTCGACAAGTTTCACCATTACGCTTGCAATCGCTTTTTGTTCATCTTCAGAAGCAACAGACCACAAATCAGAAAGCACTCGTTCCTGCTCGTTTTTAGGATCAACTTGATTCGCAAGGTAATCACCTACTTGATGTGCCAGTTGATTGATTACCTTTTGTGACATTCCTTGTTCTTGAGCATTGTCTAAGCGATCACCAAGGAAATTTTTCCACTGATCCCAATTTTCAAGTACTGACATGCCATTTCCTCCTTTGGAATTTAACGTTCGACGTTATTATGCTCACGAGAAACTGACATTATGCAGATTTTTTTCCACAGTTTATGTATACCATCCACCATTTACTCCAATAACTTGTCCTGTAATATAAGAGGAATCCTTCGACAATAAAAAAGAAATAACGTCAGCAATTTCTTTTGGCTCAGCTAACCGTCCTATCGGTATTTCAGATTCAAGCACATCCAGTTCTTCCTCAGAAAAGCCATTCAACATATTTGTCTTTACTGCTCCCGGGGCAACGCAATTTACCCTTGTTCCCGATCTTGCGATTTCTTTGCTAATCGCCTTCATAAAGGATATTTGTGCACCTTTAACTGTTGAATACATAACTTCACATGCTGAACCCGTCTGTCCCCATATTGAACTAATAAGAACAATGCTGCTTTCAGGATATTTCATTAATTTAGGAAGCAATTTTTGGACAATAATCAATGGACTTTTCACGTGCAGCTGTAACATATCATCAATCGTTTGCTCACTTAAATCGGTAAATAACCCATATGGTGCAACGCCACTTGAGTAGACAATTGCGTTAAGATTTAATACCGAGTTGCAAACCTGATGAATCCCTTCTTCTGTTGTAAGATCAGCACATATTGGTATCAATTCGATATTAAAAACTTTTAGTTTTTCAATCAATTCTAATATATTTGTTTCATTTCGATAATAATGTAAATACAAATTCCAACCTTCATGAGCGAGCTTAAATGCAGTTGCCGCACCTATTCCCCCGCTTGCTCCGGTAATTAGCGCATACTTTTTCATCTAATTCTCCCCATAAAAACAGCCCGGTCATTTTCCGGGCCATGATCTTTATTTTTTCGGAACGACTTGGCAAACAGTTATTCTATTTTCTTCAATAAACTGTTTGGCGGCTTCTTTAACATAGTCAAAGTCTAATTCTTCTAAAACAGATACGGTATCAAACAGATTCATGCCGTTAAATGTATATCTGGTGAATTGATTGGCAATAAACTCGGGAGAATTCATAGAACGCAAAAATCCTCCGATTCTTTTTTTCTTTATGCGTTGTAAAGCCTCATCTGATAAATATTGACCATTTTTAGCTTCTAATAAGATGGCTTGCAAACGTCCCGATAGAGTATCGGGATCATTCGTATCACTTCCTACATATCCGAATCCAAACCCTTGCTCAAAAGTAATGTCATATTGAAAAGTATCATCTATTAAACCACTTGTAATGAGCTCCTCATAATTATTAGAGCTTTTTCCGAATAATATTTCCAATGCCATGTTCAAAGCTAACTCATGTTTTAGCATTTCTCTTCCTTGTTGATGTACTTTTTTCGACTTTATTCCAACATAACATTTTGGTGTTTGAACATTCATTTTCAATTCTTGCTTTTTATTATTTACCGTTTCGGGTTCTTCCTCAAAATATCGTTGAATCTCGGGTGCATCGCTATATTGTTTCTTTGCTTGATTTGAACGTATGAGATTCATTATTTCATCAGGATTAACTGGTCCTACGACAAACAGCAACATGTTACTCGGATGATAAAATGTATGGTAGCATTCATACAGTAGATCGGCAGTAATATGAGAAATTGATTCCACTGTTCCCGCTATGTCGATCTTCACCGGATGATGATGATACATATTTTCGATTGTTCCAAAAAAAAGTCTCCAATCAGGATTATCATCATACATCCTAATCTCTTGACCAATAATGCCTTTTTCTTTTTCAACAGATTTTTCAGTAAAATAAGGTTCCTGAACCATATCAATTAACGTAATTAGGTTCTTCTCTACTTCATTAGTGCTTGAAAATAAGTATGCGGTCCTAGTAAAAGAAGTAAAAGCATTTGCAGACGCACCTTGCTTGCTAAATTTTTGGAACACATCACCATCTTCCTTTTCAAACATCTTATGTTCTAAAAAGTGTGCAATTCCATCAGGAACACGAATATACTCATCCTTCCCTAACGGTTTAAATTGGTGATCAATGGATCCATAATTTGTTGTAAAAGTAGCAAATGTTTTATTAAATCCTGTTTTAGGGAGTATATACACTTGTAATCCGTTATCTAGTTTTTCATGGTAAAGCGTTTCGTTTATTTGCTCGAATTCGATTGTTTTCATATATTCTCACCTTCCATTCCGGAAAGAAAATAGATTGTGTCAAGCTCAACTTTATTTGCAACTTCAATTATTTCATCCCTGGTGGTAGAGTTCGTTTTTTCAATCCAATCGGTAATTTTCACATTCGTGCCTGCAACAGTATTATGATAAAATACTTCAATTACACCTCTTGCCGAATCAATTGTTTCTAAAAATTGATTTTGAATAACAGCTTTTGTTTGTGTAATTTCATCATCAGTGAAGCTGCCTTCCTTCATCAATTTCAACTGTTCCTTAATAATAGAAACTGCCTTTTCATAATTTTGGGAATCGATACCTGACATTATCATAAGTAAACCTTTATGACTTTCAACCCTGCTAGCTGCATAATAGGCAAGGCTTTCTTTTTCGCGAACATTGATAAACAGCTTGGAATGTGGAAATCCACCGAAGATTCCATTGAATATTTGCAATGCAAAATAATCAGAATCTCCATATGAGATATTCGTACGACATCCTATGTTCAACTTTCCTTGGTTAAGATCCTGAGTTTCTTTCACTTCTTTTATTTTGTTTACTTCTTTGTTAATTGAATTCTTATGCAGGTTTGTTCTTCTTGCTTGAAATTGAAATAATGAGCATAGATTTTCCACTTCATTAAGATCAATATCTCCTATAAAATATAAGTCCATTTGATCTTCCATAAATGCACGCTCATAATATTCAAATAAAGAGGCACCCGTTATCTCATCCACTTTGTTTTCGTCACCTGTAGCTTGTATAGCATATGGTTCATCTTTACACATTTCTTCAACTAGACGAACACTAGCATAACGCATTTTATCATCATATACCGATTGTATCCGTCTTTTTAAACTGTGTTTTTCTTTTTTCAATGTAGATTCATCAAATACACGATTTGTTGTATTAGGATTTTGTATAACTTCGCTTAAAAATTCAATCGCTTTTTGCAGGAGAGGTGTTTTATCTTGTAAGAATTTTTCGTTGGCTACTTCTATAGTAAAAGAAATAATATGATACTCGCCTTTTTTACTTACATCTGTATAAAAGGAGGCACCATAAAGATCATCCAAATATGAACGTAATGCACTTGTAGTATTGTATTTTTTTGAATTGCTTTGAAGAACATTTGGAAGTAATGCACGATATGTAGCCGTTTCTATCTCGAGTGGTGCTTTCATCTTCCATACAATAGTATTGGTTTTGTATTTTTCTGTTGGAATGATATGAAGAGTGTATCCAGACTTTTCAACTAAATGTTCCTTAACAAGTTCCATATTGGCTCCTCCAATACTCACAGTAATTTCACATTCCGATAAAAAGTGGAACGAAATAACCACTCCACTTTACATAATATTTTTATGGTTCTTTTAAAAACTTCTTTATAGTTTATGACCATATTAGATTCTTTATTCAATAAAGACTTAACGTTTTCCTTTAATATAAGGTGTTCCTGATGCTTTTGGTGCATCTGCTCTACCGATAAAACCAGCTAAAGCTAGTATCGTTAATACATACGGTGCGATAAATAGAAATACAGATGGTACATTTTGAAGAATCGGTATTCTAGATCCCACAATACTCAGGCTTTGAGCAAATCCAAAAAATAGTGCCCCACCCATAGCACCAAGCGGATGCCATTTTCCAAAAATCATTGCAGCCAACGCCATAAAGCCCTGACCCGTAATTGTTGTATGACTAAAATTTCCTGTAAAAGATTGTGCGTAAACCGCACCTCCAGCTCCTCCTAAGACGCCTGATAATATTACTCCGATATATCTTAGACGTGTTACGCTTATTCCCATCGTATCGGCTGCCATTGGGTGTTCCCCAACAGTCCTGATTCTCAGACCGAATGGAGTTTTATAGATGACATACCAAGCGACAAATGAAAGAAGAATAGTTGCATATGCCACGTAAGAAATATTTGTGAAAAATAACTTTCCGATAATTGGGATATCACTTAAAAAAGGAATATCGACCTTTCTTATGTTTTCAACAATCATTTCGGTTTGTCCTTTTCCAAATATCTTTTTAACAAGGAAAATAGTTAACCCCAATGCCAAAAAGTTGATTGCAACTCCACTTACAACTTGGTCTGCCCTAAAAGTAATCGATGCTAATGCATGCAATAACGAAAATATTCCACCAAAAATCATTGCAACAAGGATAGAAATCCATGGAGTGGCAGCACCGAAAATATCAGCAGTATAGTAATTAAAAAGAATTCCGCTAAAAGCACCAACTACCATTAAACCTTCCAATCCGATATTAACAACACCTGAACGTTCTGAAAAAACTCCCCCAAGTGCAGTGAGTATGAGTGGAGCCGCCGCCAAAATTGATGAGGAGATGATAAGAGATAATAGTGTAGTAACTTCCACTTATTTCACGCTCCTTCGGAAACGAGCTATCAGCCATTTAATCATATAGCTTGATGCTACAAAGAAAATAATAAAAGCAATTACAATTTCAACCAGTTCTTCTGGAACATTTGCATTCGGCATTTGAAGTGCCCCTACTTTTAAGCCCCCAAATAAAAATGCGGCAAGTACAACACCGATTCCGGTGTTACCCCCTAATAAAGCAACTGCAATTCCATCAAAACCAACACCTGAAAATCCTGTATGGATAAATGCATTTCCAAATGTTCCTAATCCTTCCATTGCGCCAGCAAGACCAGCAAATGCTCCGGAAATAACCATTGATGAGATAATATTTCGATTAACACTCATTCCTGCATATTCTGCTGCATGGTGATTATAACCAACAGCTCGTAATTCGAATCCTGCCTTCGTTTTTTCTAAAAGAAACCACATGACAAAAGCAGCTATAAGTGCAAGATAAATTCCATTATGCAAGGTTGAATAATCTGTAATCCGTTCAAAAAATGGAGAATGAAGTGAAGCGGAATCAGGGATAATTGCTGTTGAATCCTTTTGATCGGATAATACATAACGAATCATATAATTTGTTACATATAAAGCAATATAGTTCATCATAATCGTCACAATAACCTCATGGACTCTAAGCTTAGCTTTTAAGAAACCTGGGATAAATCCCCAAATCGCACCTGCTACGGCAGCAACAATAATAGCTAAAGGCAAGTGAATGATTTTCGGGAGATCGAAGGAAAGCCCAACCCAAATGGACGCCACCCAACCGACTAATAATTGACCTTCAACCCCAATATTAAAAAGCCCAGTTCTGAACGCAAAAGCGACAGCAAGTCCTGCAAAAATGTAAGGAGTCATTTGTCTTAATGTCTCACCAATTAAATATGATTCTCCAAATATTCCATTCCATAAGGCGGCATATCCAGCAATAGGGTTATATCCACTCACCAACATGATTATAGCCCCTGTTATAAGTCCAAAAATAACAGCAATAACTGGAACTAATATATTTGTTAAACGATTAGACATAAGAATCCCCCCCTACTGCTTCCCGTCTCATACCAGCCATTAATAACCCAAGTTCTTGTTCTGAGGTTTCGTCAGCATTCACAATTTTTATGATTTTACCTTCAAATATAACAGCTATGCGATCACTAACATTAATAACTTCATCCAATTCAAACGAAATCAGTAATACAGCTTTCCCATTATCGCGCTGCTCAATAAGACGCTTATGAATAAATTCAATTGCTCCAACGTCAAGGCCTCGTGTTGGTTGAGCAGCAATCAACAGATCAGGATCACGGTCAACTTCCCTTCCAATAATCGCTTTTTGTTGATTTCCACCTGAAAGAGCACGTGCATGGGTAAATGCACTTGGAGTGCGAACATCATATTCCGATATTAAATTATTTGCTTTATTGAATATTTCTTTATAGTCTAAAACCCCTAGTTTTGAAAACGGTTCACGATAATACGTTTGTAATACCATGTTTTCACCAATAGAAAAATCAAGAACTAGACCATGCTTGTGACGATCCTGAGGGATATGAGCTAAACCAGATTCAGTAATTTTTCTTGGTTTAAGGTTCATGATTTCTTTCCCGTTTAATTTAATCGATCCGCTGTCACCTTTGCGTAAACCCGTAATCGCTTCAATAAGTTCGGCTTGTCCATTTCCGTCGACGCCAGCAATTCCAATTATTTCTCCTGCTCTTACCGTCAAATTAAGTCCATTAACCGCAGAAACACCGCGATTATCTTTTACAAACAAATCATTGATCTCGAGAACATTATCCTTTGGTTGTGCCTTAGTTTTTTCTGTTTTAAATAAAACTTCCCTACCAACCATTAAATTAGCAAGTTCATTTGTATTTGTTTCTTTTACATTAACGGTGCCAATTCCTTTACCTTTTCGAATCACGGTAACTCGATCGCAAATCTCCATGATTTCTTTTAGCTTATGTGTAATTAAAATAATCGATTTTCCTTCTTTAATTAACGTTTTCATAATTTGACTTAATTCTTTAATTTCCTGTGGTGTTAGCACTGCAGTTGGCTCATCAAATATTAATATATCAGCGCCCCTATAAAGTGTTTTTAAAATCTCTACTCGTTGCTGCATACCGACAGAAATATCTGCAATTTTGGCTCTTGGGTTAACAGAAAGACCGTATTTTTCAGAGATTTCTTGTACTTGTTTCTCAGCACTTTTAATATCGATTGATAGACCTTTTCTTGGTTCTTTACCTAAAACAATGTTTTCAGTAACAGTAAATGGCTCTACTAACATAAAATGTTGATGAACCATACCAATTCCTAAGTCATTCGCAATAATAGGACTTGTGATCTCAACTTTTTTTCCATTTACTTTAATTTCTCCACGTTCAGGCTGATATAATCCAAATAATACATTCATTAATGTTGATTTTCCCGCACCATTTTCACCAAGCAATGCATGAATTTCGCCTTTTTTTACTTGTAAAGTAATATTATCGTTAGCTACTATGCCTGGAAATTCTTTGCGAATATTCAACATTTCAATGACATAATCCATTCTGATCCTCCTTATTAAAGAAAAGCGCAAGGCGCGCAGCCTTAGGCGACAATCAAACGTTCTGAAACACAAAAGATCGTTCTTCGACTTTTTGCGGATCAGGTTATTTGATCTCAAACCGTGCCCTTGGGCTAGCCAGTAAAAGCCTGAGTTCAAAAATAATGAGCTAATAAATTGTTAACTTTCTATCTATAAACAATAATGCAAGCGCCAGTCTAGTCCGGTCAATCGACGCCCCACAGGACGAGGCAATTATTATACGCCTTTCCTTTTTTCGGTTCTGTTGGGAGTACGGAGCTTCAGTTTGCCTCGACTGCAATGGTCCGGCCAATCGTTAAGAATAGTAAATATTCTTAAAACCAAAAAGCGGCTTTTAACTTTTAGCTTCACGGGTATCTTGCCTCAATCCAATCGTGATTAAAGCTAGATTATGCATTATTTGATAAAAGACTAACATTATATATTTTAACCTATACAATAATACCAAAAGGTTTACCCCATAAGATAGAATACCACTTATCCCATTAATTGAATCATTTTATTCATGAAAAATACGGGTTGGCCATAAAAGCCAAGCCCGTTAATAGTTTGCTTATTATTTTAATTTATCAGGAACTTTTATGTCGCCGTTCTTAATTTTGCCTTCATATTCTGTTACTTTTGCCAATACGTCATCTGTTAAATGTTCTTTTGAATCAGAAATTTTAATCCCATTTTCTTCCATTCCGTATTCCAGAATTTGTCCGCCTGGGAAATTCCCGTCTTTAGCTTTTGTAGTAACATCTTGAACAGCAACATCTACTCTCTTAACCATTGAAGTTAATGTAATGTTTTCTGTTTTATCTCCGATTTTTACGTCACCTTCAGGATGTTGATCTCGGTCTACACCGATAACCCAAATTTCACTATTTGGATCCTTTTGTTTTAGATTTTTTGCTTCAGTGAATACACCTAGACCAGCTCCACCAGCAGCATGATAAATAATATCAACACCGGAGCTATATTGTGCTGCAGCAATTGCTTGTGCTTTTGAAGAATCTGTAAATGTACCAGCAAATTGAATATCCACAGTAGCATTAGGATTTACTTCTTTCACTCCCGCTTCAAATCCAGCAGCAAACTTATTAATTAGATCACTTTCAATTCCACCAACGAAACCAACTTTGTTGGATTTTGTCATCATTCCTGCAACGATACCAACAAGATAGGAGCCTTCATGCTCTTTAAACGTAATACTTGCAACATTATCTTTATCTGGAACTACTGAATCTACAATAACAAAATGGCTATCTTTACGCTGATCTGCAATTTTAGCAATAGCGTCCGTTAATTTAAAACCTACCCCATAAATAATATCGAATTTATCTCTTACCGCAGCATTTAGATTGGTTGAGAAATCCGCCTCATTTTTTGATTGATAATAGTTGTAACCATTTTTCCCTTTTTCTAAATTATTATCTTTACCAAATGCTACAAGTCCTTCCCATGCAGATTGATTAAAGGATTTATCGTCTACTCCACCTTCATCTGTCACCATTGCAGCTGTAAAGTTTTTATTTTCCTGTGCTCCATTGGCTCCTTCGTTATTCTTGTTGTTATTGCTGCTACCACAAGCACCCAAAATCATGCCTACCGCTAAAATTAGTGATAGCAATAATCCTTTGTTCCTCTTCACTTAGAGAACCTCCTATTATTTTCAGATTCGGCAAAGCAAATGAACTATGTATTTATATCATGCCTGCCAATCGCTCATAATATAACATTTTTTATCGTATCGAGTAAAGTAAAACGAGAAGGATTATAACTAGAACAAAAGCGCAAGCGTCTGTTCAGCGACTTACATGCCCACAGGATTTGGGTCCGTCTACGTTGCAAAGGACGTAGCAGTTTTAGTTAACGTTCCATATTCGGGATTTGATAAGATAAAGGAAACACGGTGAGCCTATATGACAAGCCGATTATCGGAGGAAGAAACCGAAAGTTTGCTAGGTGTTAGGGACTGGAATACCTTTTTAAAGTTATCCACAAGTTTAAATTCTATAATTTTCGACAGTGAAAAAAGCTATCCATTTTTGGATAGCTAAATTTTACGACGTATGTTCTTCTGCAGGTTTTGGCACAAGTACTGCACGAGGCTTGCTGCCTTCATATGGTCCTACAACACCTCTTGCTTCCATTTCATCAATTAATCTTGCAGCTCTCGTATAACCAATTCTAAATCTTCGCTGAAGCATCGATACAGAGGCAGTCTGCATTTCAGCAATTAACTGAACAGCTTCCTCATACAATTCATCTTCCACTTCACTTGTAACTTCAGGAATATCTTCTGGAATCATTTCTTCCTGATAATGAGCTTTTTGTTGTGCAATAACAAAGTCTACTACGTTTTCTACTTCATCATCGGATAAAAATGCTCCTTGTACTCGGACAGGTTTAGATGCTCCGACAGGTAAAAATAGCATATCGCCTCTTCCAAGCAACTTTTCTGCTCCACCTGAATCTAATATGGTCCTTGAGTCTGTTGAAGATGAGACTGCAAATGCAATTCTAGATGGGATGTTCGCTTTTATAACCCCCGTAATGACATCAACTGAAGGCCTTTGTGTAGCAATTATCAAATGAATCCCGGCTGCTCTAGCCATTTGTGCAAGTCTAGTAATTGAGTCTTCTACATCATTAGAAGCAACCATCATTAAATCTGCCAACTCGTCGACAATAACAACGATATATGGTAGTAGCGGTCTAATTTCTTCCGATTCCAAATTGTATCTTCTCATATGTTCGTTATAGCCTTCAATATTTCTAGTACCTGAATGTGAGAAAAGCTCATATCTTCTTTCCATCTCACTTACAACTTTTTTCAAGGCTTGTGATGCTTTTTTTGGGTCTGTCACAACTGGAGCCAATAAATGAGGGATACCATTATATACGTTCAATTCTACCATTTTTGGATCTATCATCATCATTTTCACTTCATGTGGTTTAGCCCTCATTAAGATACTCGTAATAATTCCGTTAACACAAACACTTTTTCCACTACCAGTTGCCCCGGCAACAAGTAAATGTGGCATTCTATTTAGCTCCGCTACTACAGCCTGTCCAGTAATATCTCTGCCAAGTCCAATCTGGAGCTTTGCTTCCGGATTATCATGTTCTTTTGATTCTAGAACTTCTCTGAGGGAAACAACCGCTACTTCAGTATTAGGTACTTCAATACCAATAGCTGACTTCCCAGGAATAGGAGCTTCAATTCGTATACCTTTTGCTGCGAGTGCTAAAGCAATATCATCACTAAGGCTTACAATTCTACTAACCTTTACTCCAGCCTCTGGATGTATTTCATACTTTGTAACTGCAGGTCCCAAATGAACTTGGGTGACTCTAGCTTTTACACCAAAACTTTGGAACGTTTTGTTGAGTTTGGTAGTATTATCGTGAATCATCTTATATTCACTGCTTTGATCTGTAATCCCCGGCCTTGATAACAACGATAAAGGCGGTAATTTATAGTCTTTATTTTCATGCTCAGTAAAAACAATAGGTGCGGCTAACTCCACCTCGTCCTCTTTATGTGCTTCCTCAACTATTACTTCACTTGCAGCATCATCTTCTGAATATGCTCGTTCCGTAAAACTTGAAATAATCGGTTCTGCTATATTTTCCTGTTCATCAATCGAAGTAAGAATTTGAGGAGAAGGCATTTGTTCTTGAGTTTTTTTACTTGCTTCCAACTTTTGTTTAACTTTCTTTTCTTTTCTTTCTTCCTTCCATTCTTTTAAATCCGTTTTAAATACTTGCCATTGAGTTTTTATTAACTTTCCGATCCACTTTGCAACAGTTCCTAACACTTCTCCAATTGATTTTCCAGTAATGAGAATAAGGGAAATGAGCATGAGGAAAAAACTTAAAATCTTCGTTCCTATTGACCCAAAAATAAAATAAGTTGCAGTTGTTAGAAGAGCGCCAATCATCCCTCCGCCTAATTCCTTTGTTGACGTTTTCCCCTTCATGATCTGAAAAAAGTCGTTATACGTGTTCCTCATAATACTAAAACCTTTTATTTTTTCATTTTCCATCTTTAAATCAAAAAATTTAATATGAGAAAGTAGTAAGAAACATGCGATAAACAAATAAATACCAACTAATCTTTGTCCAAAAATAGGGGGAAGTTCTCTCTTAACGATCATATATACAGCTATTATTAGAATCGTCAACGGGCCAACAATATGCCACTCACCAAGTAAAAAGTAGAAAGGTGAATTTAAAGGTGATAGCTTATCACCATTTACAATAATAATTAAACATAATGCAACTAATGCGATTCCCGTTATTTCATATTTAAGAATTGTATTCATTTTTTTAGACGTACGTCTTCTTCGTTTTTTCTTTGCCATTCAATCACCTTGTCAAACTCTTTTTATTAGTACATTATACCATATTTAGCTTTCGTCCTATGCAGAAAACAAAAAAACAGGCCACCGTAATATTCCGCAGCCTGTTTTATTACTGTTAACCTGTCTTTTTGAGTGCACTTTTTAATTTAATACGAGAAAAATCTCTCTTAAAATAACGAATCATCATTGTCGTTCCGAAAACAGTCAAATAACTGTATAAAGCGATCCATGCTCCATAACTTCCAAAATCAAATACAAATACCAAAACATATGAAAGTGGTACAAATAATCCCCATGCATGGATTAAGGAAGCCCTCAATAAGAAAGTAGTGTCTCCAATACCACGCAGACCTCCGGCGAAGAAGTTAGCTAGTGCATCAAATAATTGAAGAAATGCGGAAATCATAATGAGATTAGCTGATAAAGTAAAAACCTCTGGTACATCTGTATAGATTTTTGAAATTGACTCAGCAAAAAAGAATTCAAAAGTTCCTAAAACTAGAATAAACATAGCACCTATTTTTGCTGTTTCTATACCCAGTTTTTTAGCAAGATGAGGTTGATGTCTTCCAATTTCCTGTCCAACTAAAATGGTTGCAGTTGAACCAAATGCTGCAGCAGGCATAAAGCCTAAACTCATGACGCTTAAACTTATTTCATTTGCAGCAAGCGCGTTCGTTCCTAGTCTTGTTACAAATGCTGTAAATACAAGCATGGCCATACTTTTTGAAAATTCTTGCGTTCCTAGTTTAAAACTTTCAAAAAAGATTAATTTTGATTCTAACAAATCAAAAACAGGCTTAAATCGTATAAAAAATCGTTCTTTTAGATTTTTAAAAAAGGCGAAAGTAATTAGTGAGAAAGCTGAAAGCTCTCCTAAAAATAATGCTATTCCCGCTCCTTTTAATCCTAGTTCAGGAAAGCCAAAATTACCATAAGTTAACGAATAAGTGAAGAAGATCATGACAGCATTTCCTAATATAGATGCATACATAGGAGTCTTCGTATCACCAATACCTCGGAAAAAGCTAAATAATGTAAATGTCAAAATAGAAAATAACATAGCGTAAAAACGAATTTGTAAATATATTCGTCCTTCTTCTACCATGTTTTCGGGACTTCCCATTAGTCGCAAAATTCCTTCAGCTCCGAAAAAACCAATGAAAATAACTATTATTCCGGCAATTAATCCAAATATAAGAGCAAGAAAAGTACGGTCCAACCCTTTTTTCATCGTATTAGATCCATAATTTTGAGCAACTAGATAATTCACCGTATGTCCTATTCCAGAAAACATCGCCCATGCATTATACATAATAACGTTTGAAACACCTACTATTGCGATAGCAAGTGCCCCTAAATTACCTACCATAATTAAATTGATCATTCCTGTTACAGTCATTGATGCAAATGAAGCAATAGAAGGTATTGCCAACAATAATATTTTTTTCCAGTTTTTCATTTATAGTTCCCCTATTTCTAATTACAATTTCATACAGATTATATAATTTAATCACATAATTACATAAAAGAATAGATGCAAAAAAAGTTTTTTGAATTAAGCACTATTTTTGATTGTCTCAGCTTCGATTATAAAATTAAAAGCACCTTTCATTATTTTTTTGAAAGATGCTTTTAGAATCTATTCTTGTAATGGAATATAAGTGCCTGGTGAGAATTCAGCCCTTAAGTAATCATCTGGGTTGCTACTCATGATTCGAACCACTTTATACGTATGACCACTTTGTTCAACTATCATAGGAATTCCTCTTCTTGTAATAGAGATTTGACTAGAAAAAACTTCATCACTGTTTTGAAAAATAAGTTCAGGCGGTACAATGGTGTGTAATATCATTGTATTAACCCTTCTTCCATTCTATCTTTCCCTCTTTGTGCAACTAGTTCATTTAATTTTCTCAAAGCTTTTCCGATGCCTCCTACTTCATTAATCAATCCACATTCTACTGCATCCGAACCAATTACATTCGTACCAATATCTCTCGTAAGATTTCCTTTTGCGAACATAAAGTCTTTAAACACTTCTTCCGAAATATTTGAGTGCCTTGTAACAAACTTGACGACCCTTTCCTGCATCTTATCCATATACTCAAAAGATTGTGGCACACCAATTACAAGTCCAGTTAATCTAATTGGGTGTATGGTCATCGTTGCAGTTTCTGCTATAAAGGAATACGAACAAGAAACTGCAATCGGAACGCCTATTGAATGTCCCCCACCTAAAACCACTGAAACTGATGGCTTGGATAAAGTTGAAATCATTTCGGAAATGGCAAGTCCGGCTTCCACATCGCCACCTACCGTATTAAGAATGACTAGCAACCCTTCTATTTTTGGGTTTTGTTCAATTGCTACAAGCTGCGGTATAATATGCTCATATTTTGTCGTTTTGTTTTGTGGAGGTAATTGCATGTGCCCTTCTATCTGGCCAATAATCGTTAAGCAATGAATATTAGTGTCTTGGGACAATTGAGGGACATTCGTTTGACCAAGTTGTTGAATTTTCTCTATTATCCCTTCAGGTTTTACTTCTGGGGTTTCATTTGAATCATCTTCTATGTCGGTTTTAGACATGTTTTGATTAAGCATAGCAGCCTCCTACTTTAATGAATTACCCATAGTATGAACTGCATACCATTTTTCAATCCATAAAAAAAGCAGTCTCTTATTTCTGAGACTACCTTTTCTAATTAAATTTAAATTTCCATAATAATTGGGAGAATCATCGGTCTTCTTTTCGTTTTTTCGTATAAAAAATAATTGAGTCGATCACGTATATCCTGTTTAAAGCTGGACCAATCAAATGAATTTCCAGCAATTGCTTCTTCGGCAATTGAGCGAACAATATCACTTGCTTCTTCTAATAATTGTTCTGATTCACGAACGTATACAAAACCGCGTGAGATGATTTCTGGACCTGATGCAATTTTCTTTTGCTTTTTATTAATGGTAACTACAATTGTAAAGATTCCATCTTGGGACAAAAGTTTCCTATCTCGGAGAACAATATTTCCTACATCCCCTACTCCACTACCATCAATTAATATATTACCGGAAGGAACTCGATTACCTGTCGTCATGACTCCATTTTTATATTCAATCACTTCCCCATTCCCTGGGATAAATATTTGCTCCTTACTTAGCCCCACTTCCTGAGCAATTTTGGAATGGGAAAAGAGCATTCTATACTCACCCTGAATTGGAATAAAATATTTTGGTTTCATTAAGTTTAACATTAATTTTAAATCTTCTTGGCTTCCGTGACCAGAAATGTGTGTCTTTCTATTAGTTGAGCTTACAATAGCCCCAGCACGATAAATCATATCCATCGTTTTGTAAATACTCGTTTCTAATCCTGGAGAAGGCGTTGCTGTAATTAGAACAGTGTCACCTTTTTTGATATTGATTTGTTTATGATTTCCGCGAGCCATCTTTTGTAGAGCTTCAATAGGCTCACCCATGTTACCAGTAGATATTATGGCAACTTCCTGATCTTCGTATTTTCCAATATCTTGAATCGGGATTATCAATTCTGGATCAGCAAGTGAAATATAGCCTAATTTAAGTGCAATTTCAAAGCTTTTCTCTATACTTTTTCCAACGACCGCAACTTTTCTGCCATTTTCATATGCGGCATCAAGAGCTTGTTGAATTCTAATAAAGTTTGAAGCAAAACATGCAACAATTACACGCCCAGGCGCAGTATGAAAGGAATTAGAAATTTGCCGGGCAGTTACAGATTCGGAGGTTGTAAATCCAGGATGTTCCGCTTCTGTACTATCTGATAATAGACAAAGTACACCTGAATCACCGATACTAGCCATTTTTCCAATTTCTGATTTATACAATCCAGTAGCAGCTTGATCAAACTTAAAATCCCCAGTATGGACAATCTTACCTTCAGAAGTATGAATACAAACCCCCAATGAATCAGGAATACTATGAGTGGTATGGAAAAAAGTAACAGTTGCATAATCAAAATTGATTTTTGAATTCGATCTTACCGTATGAAATCCAGCTGTAGAATTCATATTATGTTCTTTCATTTTTTCTTTAGCTAAGGCAATAGTTAACTTTGAGCCGTAAACAGGTGCATTGATTTTACGAAGTACATATGGCAAAGCTCCAATCGCATCTTCATGTCCATGCGTCAAAAATATTGCTTTTATCCGATCTTTTTCTTCTTCTAACCATGAAATATCTGGAATTACGATATCTATTCCAAGCATTTCGTTTTCTGGAAACATGAGTCCGGCATCGATAATAAAAATCTCCGAATCTACTTCGACGACGTACATGTTTTTACCGATTTCTCCCACACCACCGAGTGGAATAATCTTTATTATTTCGTTTTTCGTTTTTGTCAAATCTATGTCCTCCTATTTTTTATTCCCGATCTACATCAGTCAATCTCATTATACTTGAATATGAAATCACTGTTCAACTTTTACCTATAAAGATATAAAAAGGAACATATTCATGGAGAAAAATTGAAAAGCAATATTCTCTTCTTATATAAATGAAATTAATCTCAATCAATTGCTCTATATCCTAAATACTATATAATGATTATTTTGTAAAAAATAAAAGAAAAGAAGCTGATTCCGAAATTGGAACCAGCTTCTTGTTTCGAAAAATAATTTAACTTATTTTAAATCTCCAAGTAGATTTGACAAATCTGATCTTTCTAGTTCAGTTAGAGGAACTAATGGAAGTCTTACGGATCCTACATCAAACCCAGTCATTTGTAAGGCAGTCTTTACAGGTGCCGGACTTGGTGCAGCAAATAATCCTCTCATAAGAGGTAGAAGACGTCTATGAACAGAAGCAGCTTCTTGGTGTTTACCTTCTTTAAAAAGATTTATCATTTCCTGCAATTCTTTACCAATAACATGGCTTGCAACTGAAACAACACCACAACCTCCAATAGCCAACACTGGAAGTGCCAAACTATCATCGCCACTATATAGAAGGAAATCATCATCAGTATTAGAAATAATTTCTGCCATCGCATTCAAATCTCCACTTGCTTCTTTAGCTGCAACGATGTTATCAACTTTGGAAAGTTCAATCATTGTTTCAGGTGCAATATTTACGGAAGATCTACTTGGTATATTATAAATCATGATCGGTAGCTTTGTAGATTTAGCTATAGAAACAAAATGTTGATACAAACCATTTTGATTTGGCTTATTGTAGTATGGTGCTACTAACATGATCGCATCTACACCTATTTCTTCGGCTTTTTTAGTTAGCTCAATAGATGAATACGTATTATTACTTCCTGTTCCAGCTATAACAGGTACTCTTCCATCTACTGTAATTGTTATATGCCTAAATAAAGCTAATTTTTCTTCAGTAGACAAAGTAGGTGATTCTCCTGTTGTTCCTGCTACAACAAGGGAGTCAGAACCATTCTGAATTAAATGGTTGACAAGCTTAGTAGTTTTTTGGAAATCAATATTTCCTTTACTATCAAATGGCGTAACCATTGCAGTTGATACTTGGCCAAAATGGACCATTTTTTTACACCCCAAATCTTATCGTTCATATTCCAACAAATCATACTGTAATTCAAACGCATCATGTAACGCGTTTACAGCAAGCTCTAAATCTTTACCATCAACAAGTACCCAGATTGTTGTATGACTATCAGCAGATTGTAAAATCCTGATATCTTTTTCAGATAATGCAGAAACAATCTTTGAGGTGACACCCGGAACACCTGCGATACCCGCTCCTACCACTGATACTTTCGCACAGTTTCTAATCACTGATGGTTGATGGCCTTCACGTTCCAAAATGGAGATTGCTTTATCTATGGTAGCGTCTGGCACTGTATAGACAACTCCACTTGGGGAAATATTTATAAAATCAACACTAATATTTTCATTAGCCATAGCTTTAAAAACATCTGTTTGTAAATTGTATTGATTTTTACCAGCAGACACCTTTATTTGAGATACATTTGGAACATAAGCGATTCCTGTTACAAGTCTCTCATGTATTTCTGCAGTTTCATTCCCTCTTGTCAAACTCGTTACTAGTGTACCTGGAGAGTTTGTATACGTTGATCTAATTCTAATCGGAATTTTAGCTTGCATAGCAATTTCGACTGCACGAGGATGTATAACTTTTGCTCCTTGATATGCCATATTACAAACTTCATTATAAGTGACAACTGATAAAGGACGGGCTTTTTTGACAATTCTCGGATCAGCAGTCATCATTCCATCAACATCAGTAAAAATATCTATCCATTCTGCTTTAAGGGCAGCTCCAAGCGCCGCAGCAGAAGTATCGCTTCCGCCTCTTCCGATTGTAGTTATGTCCCCATTTTTCGCAGCACCTTGAAAACCTGCAACAACAATCACATCATTAGTACTTAATTCATTAAGCAGTCTTTTACAATTCATTTCAATAATTTTAGCATTTGTATGATCGTTGTTAGTTACAAAACCAGCCTGTGCACCAGTCATAGAAATTGCACTAATACCTGTGTTTTTTAGTTCTTGTGTAAATACTACACTGGATATTGTCTCCCCACAGGAAAGTAAAACATCCTGCTCTCTATCGGTTAATAACGTTTTATCTCCACCTATTAATGACAATAATGTATCAGTCGCATAAGGAGAACCTTTTCTTCCCATAGCTGAGACAACGACTACAACTTTATACCCTTCTTCAATTGCTTTCTTAATATGAGCTTGTGCCTGAAGTCTCGTTTCTAAGCTTTGAACAGAAGTTCCTCCATATTTTTGGACGATGATTTTCATGGTTTCACCCCATTTAACCTTAACTGGGTTATTTAGCAGACACTAAGCCCAATTTAATTAAGCTTTCAGCAATTTGTATTGTATTAAGTGCAGCACCTTTTAATAAATTGTCGGAAACAATCCACATATGGAATCCTGTTGGCTCATCTAAATCTTTGCGAATTCTACCAACAAATACGTCATCCTTTCCTACTGCCATAGCAGGCATTGGGTACACTTGCTTTTCTGGTTCATCTTGAAGTGTAACTCCTGGCGCATCTGATAATACATGTTTAATATTCTCAACTGACACATCGGATGTTCCAATTTCGATATAAACTGATTCTGAATGACCAGTTTCTACAGGGAGCCTTACACAAGTTGCCGCTACTTTTAATTCAGACATTCCCATAATTTTTTTTGTTTCATTGATCATTTTCATCTCTTCGAATGTAAATCCATTTTCAGTGAATTTATCAATTTGAGGGATTGCATTAAAGGCAATTTGATAATGTTTATCTAAACTGCTTACTGGTAAAACAGTAGGGTTAACCTCTTCATTGTTTAAAATCGCCTTGGTTTCCTCGTATAATTCATTTATGGCGGCAGAACCTGCACCAGAAACTGCTTGATAAGTAGAGACAACTACTTTATTTAATCCATAGGCTTCCTTAATTGGTTTAAGAGCAGCAACCATTTGGATTGTAGAACAGTTAGGATTTGCAATAATTCCGTTATGCTCACGGAGAGCTTCTTCATTTACTTCAGGAACGACTAGTGGAACTTCAGGATTCATTCTAAAGGCACTAGTATTGTCAATTACAATTGCTCCTCGTTTTACTGCTTCAGGTGCAAATTTTTCCGATATACTCCCACCCGCACTAAAAAGAGCAATATCTACACCTTCAAATGATTCGGGTACTGCTTCTTCGACAGTAATGACTTCATTATTAAATACAATTTCTTTGCCTGCTGAACGGGCAGAAGAAAGTAAAGTTAATTTACGTATTGGAAAATTTCTTTTCTCTAACGTTTTAATTATTTGTTGTCCTACAGCACCGGTAGCTCCCATTACTGCTACGTGAAAACCATCTTTATTTGCCATTTATAGTACTCCTTCCAGCCAAAGAAAGTGAATCTTTGTTGTTTTATTATTTAAATACATTAATACTATCATATTATCACATATATCTTTGCTACCGGTATATATTTGATAAAAAAAGGCGATTAAAAGAACAATTTTATAATATATAAAAATGCAATTCTCCGTATCACAATCTTAGATTCCTTGCGGATATTTTTCTTTAAGAATATATTTTTATTTATATCGTGGAATATTTATACAATTTTAATTAGCTTTTATAAAGCAAACAAAATGAATCAGGTAAGTTCCCCCTACCTGATCTACTCCCATTGTTTTTGATTTTTTTATTATTTACCATACTCTCTAATAACAGGTTGCAATTGATATCCTTCTATTGCTGCCTCGACCGCTTCAGAAAGATATTCCATTTTTGCAACCATCGATGTCGGTTTATTAATTGGATCATCCTGCCCAAAAGGAATGAAATAAATGTTCTTTGCAGTCATCAGTTTCATTAAATTGATTCCGTTTAAACCTAGTGCATCGTTTGTAGATATTCCTAACACAACAGGATTACGATTCCTTAATGTCGCTTTTGCAGCCATAAGTACTGGAGAATCTGTCAATGCATTAGCAAATTTGCTCATAGAATTTCCTGTTAAAGGGGCAATTACCATACAATCAAGAGGCATTTTCGGTCCAAGAGGCTCAGCATCTACTATTGAATCTATTACTTTTCGTCCAGTGATTTCCTCAATTTTAGCTACCCAATCTTCCCCGTCTCCAAATTTTGTATTTGTGTTTTTTAAAGTAAATGTAACGACAGGAATTACCTCTGCTCCTT
This sequence comes from Lederbergia wuyishanensis, assembly GCF_022900255.1. Classification (GTDB taxonomy): domain Bacteria; phylum Bacillota; class Bacilli; order Bacillales; family Bacillaceae_C; genus Lederbergia; species Lederbergia wuyishanensis. The sequence goes on along the minus strand of NZ_JALIRM010000001.1, from coordinate 478,055 downwards.
GCTCCATTAATCTTTCTATTTCAGGTATTACAGCATCATAAGTGCAATGGGAACCTGTCATTCCGAAACCTATTCTTTTTCCCTCTAAACTCATTATGAATTCTCCTTCCGTTTTTCAAGATCTTCAGCAAGAAGCTGCGAAAGTACATTGGCAAGTATTTGCCCTGCTGTTTTCGGCGCAACAATTCCTGGCAGCCCTGGGGCAAGCAAGGCCTTGATACCACGCTTTTCAGCATAACGAAAATCTGTTCCTCCGGGTTTGGATGCTAAATCAATAATCAAAGTATTTGTTGGCATATTTGCTATAACACCAGCATTTAAAATCATATGGGGTACAGTATTAATACATATATCTAGATCTTTAACTTCATTTTTCAAATCATTAAAGTGGAAAGGTTTTAACCCCATTTCTGTAATTCTCGCTAAGTGAGAACTTTTTCTAGCTCCCACTTTTACATTTGCTCCTAGAAGATCAAATGTTCTTGCTACACTCATACCGACCCTTCCTAGACCTAGAACCGCTATGGATGATTGATGAATAGTAATATCAGTGTTTTGTATGGCCATCATAATTGTTCCTTCTACTGTTGGTATGGAGTTATATATCGCTACATCATCCCGTTCAAAAAGCTGTACTAATGTTCTTTTCGAAAGATTTGCTATTTTGTCGAGATAACTATTACTTATACCGGAATAAATCTTACAGTAAGAAGGCGTTTTATTAAGAATTTGTTCTGTCAAAATGACTTTTTCACTAGAAAATATGGTTTCAATTTCACCTTCAAGGCTCGTTCCAGGAACAGGAAGTATAATAGCATCAATTATTGAAAAATCTACATGTTCCAATTTTTCCTTAACTGCTCCTGTAAAAGATTGAGCCAATTGTTCGAAACCAATTAAATATAATTTCGCATCTAGTTCAGTTAACTTGCGAATAATTTCTAATTGTCTGGCATCTCCACCTAAAACAGCTATGTGCATATCTGTCAACATCACATTTCTTCACCTTCTTTTTTATGCATGGCAGAATAACACCGCACCAATAGTGTATGTAGGATAAATCCCACTGTGCATGAACACAGGAATCGAATAAATAATATTTTGTCGTTCATCTAGACAAAAAAAATAAGGCGATTTTATCGCCCTAACAAAATGTTACTTATTTTCAGGAACTTCAAGAATAATCATATCCGTTCCAATTGTTCTTATATAGTGCCACGGTACTTTTATTTCGTTGCTTCCTTTTCTCATACCCCATTTTCCCGAAGGAATTATTAAATGATTAATTTCTCCTGTCTTAGAATTTATCTCAAGATCTGTTTGTCCAAGGACACCTAATCTTTGTGCTTTTTTGTAATCAACAATTTCCTTTCCCCCTAATTCACTAAGACGCATAATCCCCCTCCTTATAGTTAGTGTTCAAAAAGAATCAAGAATTTCGAGGATGTATGGCTTCGAGTAATGGAGAAATAAGCCAACTAGAATTACTGATGTGTCATTTTCGCCTGACTTTTTGAACAACATATGATACTTGCCTTATTAACAATATATAAGTTGTCTGTATGCTTTTTAGAACAAAAAAAAGCCTTATCACTTCGACAAGGCTTATTGTATTCGTTTTGGTATGCGATTATCTGGACTAATTAACGCTAGCGTATAATCATCAGTAAAAATTTGGTTAGTAATGTTGTTTACGCTATCGATGGTAACTTGATCAATTTCTTCAATCATTTCATCGAGAGTTCGATGTTTACCTAGTAATAATTCATTTTTGCCGTTTCTACTCATCCTACTATTTGTACTTTCAAGACTGAGCATTAAATTTCCTTTTATTTGTTCTTTGCTATTTTGCAACTCTTTTGATGTAATTCCATCTTTCTTTAATAAATCAAGCGTCGAATGGATCGTGCTATATAGTTCATCCATTTGATTTGCTCCAGTTCCGCCATATATAGTTACTAATCCACTATCCTTAAAAGAAGAATGATAAGAAAATACGGAATAAGCTAATCCTTTTTCTTCACGAACTTCTTGAAATAATCTGGAGGACATACTTCCACCAAAAATATTATTCATTACAATTAAGTCATAAATATCTTTATGGCCAATAGGTAATCCTTTAAATCCTATACATAAATGTGCTTGCTCAGTATCCTTTTGCTTCGTGAATTTGTTAGCAAAAAATTCAGGTTTAATATCAGATACTTGTTTTTTTCCTCTTTCAAAAGAACCAAAATAACGTTCTACAATATGAATAAAGTTCTCATCTATATTTCCAGCTATCGAAATCACTACATTTTCAGGCGTATACATATCATGTATATACTCTCTTAACAATTCACTATTAATCGTTTCAAGTGTTTCTTCCGTTCCAAGAATTGGAAATCCAAGAGGGTGAGTTTCAAAGGCAGCTTTACTTAATAAATCATGAACGATATCATCTGGTGTATCCTCATACATCTTAATTTCTTCTAAAACTACATTCTTTTCCTTATTTAATTCGTCTCTATCAAAAGTAGAGTTAAAAAACATATCAGCTAATGTATCTAAAGCATATTCGGCGTGGTTATCAAGTACTTTTGCGTAATAGCAAGTATATTCTTTAGAAGTAAAAGCATTCACCTGTCCACCAATTGAATCAAAAGACTCAGCAATTTCTCTCGCAGTTCGTTTTTCTGTACCTTTAAAGTACATATGTTCTAAAAAATGCGAGATGCCATTATTATGATGATTTTCATCTCGTGACCCTGTTCCAATCCAAATTCCTATTGCTACTGATCTTACCGTTGGAATTGTTTCTAGGACAACTCTCACTCCATTTTGGCATATATATTTTTTCATTTTAGCAATTCCTCCTAACTTGGTGCACAAACATGCCGAGTGTCCATAATCCAACAGGTTTATGGATTGCTTCTCTCTTGTTCCATGTTTTGTTGTCCATATAATTTAATAATACGTTCTTCGTCCATTAATTTGGATACCGTCCCAAATCTAAGATTACGGGATTTAATTTCTGATATTAATGTTTGTAATGCTTTATCGGTTGGTTCCGTAGGATGCATTAATATCATTGCTCCGGGATGGACTTTTGATGTGACCCTCTGGATTAATACATTTGTAGAAGGTTTCTGCCAGTCAATTGTATCAACTGTCCACATCACAGTCCTAAGATTAAGTGAATGCGCTATGTCGATTGTTTCCTTACGAAAAGCACCAGCTGGAGGGCCGAACCATGTTACTTTTTTTCCAGTAGTAGCTTCTATTATTTCATTTGTTTTAGAAAGTTCTTGACGAGTTTCAGCAGCACTTAACACTTGCATATTGGGATGACTATAAGAATGATTTCCGATTTCATGTCCCCCATCTGCTATCATTTTAGTCAATTCAGGATTTTCCTTCGCCCAACGACCTTCTAAAAAAAAAGTAGCATGTACTTTATTTTTTTTAAGAGTAGCCAGCATGGAGGGAATATATTCATTTCCCCAAGCAACGTTTATTAAAAAACTAACCATTGGTTTTTCTGGATGGCCCCGGTAAATTGGTGAGGGGGGCAAATCAGATAAATGGACATCTGGTTGAATTTGAATGAAAACTAGTTTCTTCTCATCATATTTATTATCTTTTTTCATTTTTTGATAAGATGCTTCAATATCTACCTTTATTCCATTATAACCAGGCATTGCTTTCCAGACTCGATCTATTTTAGCATTTTGTGGTTCAATTTGATAATAATCCGCAGCTTTTATGATTAAATCGTATAATTCTCCTTGATGTTTACTGACAAAGATACTATTACTTTGTAACTGTTTTACATATTGATTCGTATAAGGATTAAATATTGCAGATAATGATAGAATAGCAATCAGAACTAAGGCTATCAAGTTTTTTGAACTAAACATGTACCTACCTCCCTCATTTTAAAATATGAGTATAGTGGACATGTTAGACCAATTGTACATAATCAAGTTCTTAATAAAAATATGTTAAAAGCTATAGTACCGTAGATTTCTCCTTAAGGAGCTCAATCTTATGAACAATAGTTGGATTATAGTATAAGGTGACATTAAGAAAACATTATCCTTACAAGTCATCTTCCACCAATCTTGCGGACTTCGGCACTATGCAGAATGTTTTATTGCCACAAGCCTGTGTGCTATCCGCCCCATACAAAAGCCTGGAAGCAAATTGAATATGACTTTATACAGCCAAAAAAAGCCAAGATATCTTGGCTTTAGTTTGTAGACAAATTAATGTTAAAGCAATCTCAAACTACCATACCTTGGCTTCATTGTTTGTTATTCCTTATTTTGTTGTTCTTTTTGTTCTTTTAGTACAGCTTTTCTAGAAATGTTAACTCTACCTTGGTTATCTATTTCAATTACCTTAACGAGAATTTCGTCGCCAATCGATACAACATCTTCCACTTTATTGACACGTTCCTCCGCAAGCTGTGAAATATGAACCAATCCATCTTTTCCAGGGAATAATTCGACGAATGCGCCGAATTTTTCAATACGTTTTACTTTTCCTAAGTATATTTGCCCTATTTCAACTTCACGAACAAGGTCTTCAATGATTTTCTTTGCCTTAATGTTCATTTCTTCATCTGCAGATGCTATGAATACTTTTCCATCTTGTTCAATATCGATTTTTACGCCAGTTTCTTCAATGATTTTATTAATTTGCTTACCGCTTGGTCCAATAACATCTCTAATTTTATCTGGATTAATTTGTATTGTAAGAATCTTAGGCGCATATTGCGATAATTGTTTTTTCGGTTCTCTGATTGTTTCTAGCATTGATTCTAAGATGTGCATGCGTCCTTCTTTTGCCTGCATTAAAGCTTCTTCAAGAATTTCACGTGATAGACCTTCAATCTTTATATCCATTTGTAAGGCAGTTACACCTTTAGAAGTTCCAGCCACTTTAAAATCCATATCTCCAAGATGGTCTTCCATTCCTTGAATATCTGTTAATACTGTATAATGCTCACCAGACTTCACTAGACCCATTGCAATACCAGCTACTGGAGCCTTGATTGGAACTCCTGCGTCCATCATCGCAAGCGTGCTTGCACAAATGCTGGCTTGTGAAGTAGAACCATTTGATTCCAAAACTTCGGAAACAAGACGAATAGTATACGGAAAATCTACTTCATTAGGAATAACTGGTTCTAAAGCGCGCTCTCCAAGGGCACCATGTCCGATTTCTCGACGGCCTGGTCCTCGAATTGGGCCAGTCTCCCCAACACTAAAATGTGGGAAATTGTAATGGTGCATAAAACGTTTGGACTCTTCTATCCCTAATCCGTCTAGAATTTGCACATCACCTAACGCACCAAGTGTACAAATACTTAGTGCTTGAGTTTGTCCACGTGTAAATAAACCTGATCCATGTGTTCTGGCCAAAAGGTTAACTTCAGAAGAAAGAGGTCTAATTTCAGCCGGTTTTCTACCATCCGGACGAACTTTTTCGACAGTAATTAAACGACGCACTTCCTCTTTAACAAGGCTGTCCAATATTTTTTTTACTTGCTTTAGGGTTTCATCTTCAATGTTTTCACGTTCTGTAAAGTCAGCAATTACTTTTTCTTTGACAGCTTGAATTGCATCTTCACGTGCATGTTTTTCCTCTACTTGAATTGCTTCAATAAGAGATTTTTCACACATGTTACGAACTTCTGCCTCAAGAGTAGCATCTACTTCATAAAGAACAACTTCTCTTTTTGGCTTTCCAACTTTTGCTGCAATTTCTTCTTGGAATTGAATTAGCTTTTTAATTTCCTCATGGCCGAACATGATTGCTTCTAACATGATTTCCTCAGGCACCTCATCTGCACCTGCTTCAACCATATTAATTGCATCTTTTGTACCAGCAACTGTTAGATTGATATCACTAATTTCCATTTGCTCTACCGTTGGATTGATTACGAATTCGCCATCTATTCTACCAACGACAACTCCTGCAATTGGTCCTTCAAATGGGATATCTGATACACACAGTGCCAAGGAGGATCCAAACATTGCAGCCATTTCAGAAGAACAGTTTTGATCCACACTCATAACTACGCTGACAACTTGAACTTCATTTCGGAAACCATCAGCAAATAATGGGCGGATTGGACGATCGATTAAACGACTTGCCAAAATAGCCTTTTCACTTGGACGGCCTTCCCTTTTGATGAATCCACCTGGAATTTTACCTACTGCATATAGTCTTTCTTCATAATTTACGGTTAAAGGAAAGAAATCTACAGCTTTTGGATCTTTAGAAGCAGTAGCTGTACTTAACACCGCTGTATCACCATAACGGATTAAGGCTGCTCCACTTGCTTGCTTGGCTAATTGTCCAATTTCTACTGTTAGGGGTCTTCCCGCCCATTCCATACTAAATGTTTGTTTCAATTGTTGTTCCATGCACTCATTCCTCACTTTCATACGAATCCATCGTCCATAATATATTGTGGACTAGTGATAGTAAATAGTTATTGTCATTTTTTGGAATCAATGCCGCTAGCCGATTACTGAACATTAGACATATGTACGAATAAAAACGGAAACGCCTGTCCATACTTTCTGACCTTTAGTACGTAAAGTCATAAGACATAGTGGTTATAAATCCACGTTCTTTTTGACAATGACTTACACAAAAGATCGTGTCATACGTTTGCTAGGCGATATAAAATTCGCACCCATGTCAAATGTTCAGTTCTGCCACGCATTGCTTGACAGTCCTAAGCAGTATTGCCTCGGTCAGCAACAATGAAACCTCAATGAAACCACTTTCTAAAATACCTAACAAAAAAGCGGGAAAAATCCCGCTTTTTACATGGCTTTACGGATATTATCTACGTAAGCCAAGGCTGTTAATTAGTTCACGATAGCGTTGCACATCTTTATTACGTAGGTACGTTAAAAGATTACGACGACGGCCAACCATTTTAAGCAAGCCACGACGCGAATGATGATCTTTTTTGTGCGCGCGAAGATGATCGTTCAACTTGTTGATTTCTTCAGTTAAAACCGCAATTTGAACTTCCGGAGATCCGGTATCATTTTCATGAATCTTATATTGGTTGATGATTTCGTTTTTACGCTCTTGAGAAATCGCCATCCTGTTCACCTCCTGTTTTTCTATCCCCTGTTACCTAGCAAACGTTGGTGAGTCGCCTTGCCAAGCAAAGGTTCTTGATACTGTATAAGAATACATCTTTCCAAGGTAAAAATCAAGTTTAATTGTTCATATTATCGAAGTAAGCGATTGTTGTTTGGACATCTTTCGAAATTTGCGTTTTTAATTCTTCGATACCATTAAACTTTTTTTCATCCCTAATGTGGATATGCCACTCTACCTTGACTTTTTCGCCATAAATAGATTGGTCAAAGTCTAAAATATGCACCTCGACAGAAAGTCTAGTTTCTCCTGGTGCGGTAAAGGTAGGCTTGTATCCAATGTTACATACGCCGTTATACCATTTACCAGCAACAAAAAAGCGGACTGCATACACCCCTGTTTTTGGAATAAGATAATCACTTTCCAATTGTATGTTTGCTGTTGGAAAACCAATTGTTCGTCCACGTTTTTCTCCGTGAATAATTGTTCCTTTCGTTATATAAAATCGACCCAATAGCTTTTGAGCTCCACACATATCACCGCCATGTAAAAGGCTTCTAATTTTCGTGGAACTTACTTTTTCATTATGTTCTTCCAATTTTGAAACTGTGGTAACATCAAAATTTCCTTTTCCATGGATAGGCATAGTTTCCATCGTTCCTTTTCCAAACCTTCCATATGTATAATCAAAGCCTGCTACCACATGCTTGGCATTTAAGTTGATTAAGTATTCATTAATAAAAGTTTCTGGTTCTAAACTCGAAAATGCCGAGGTAAATCTTACTACAAATAAAAAATCTATACCAAGTGTAGAAATTAAATCAATTTTATCTTCAAGTGGGGTGATATATTGAACCGTCTTTCTTTCTTTTCCTAGTACGACAGAAGGATGAGGATCAAATGTCATGACAGCACTCTTCCACTTATTATCAATTGCTATTTTTCTTGCAGTAGATATAACTGTTTGATGCCCTTTATGCACGCCATCAAAAAATCCTAACGCAATCACCATAGGTGAAAAGTCTTTCTTACTTAATTGATGGGGATGATTGATCATAATTACCTTCATTTTTTTCACCTGCTATTCATTTCGTATAACCTTTACCGGCTTAATAAGTGTTTCGTTTTCTGGATGTACTTGATAAATTGCATAAGCTTTTCCTTCGAATATCATTACAACTTGACCATGTTTTGGCCAATGATTTGGTCGCGGAAGAACAGCTCCATTTTTAATCTTTACAATTAAATTACTATCTAATGAAAAAAAGGACAAGTGAGATATTCCTTTTTCTAAGGGATAGATATATTGAATTATTTCGTCTTCCTCTAAAGCTTTTTCCAGTTGCTCGAACGTAAGACAATCACTTGCTTCTATTCCTGCAGAAGCGATTCTTGTTAGTAAAGACATATGTGCAGGATATCCTAATTTTTCTCCTATCATAACGGCCAATGTTCTAATGTAAGTGCCTTTGCTACAGTGGACACGAAAACGAAATGAAATAGTTCCATTCTTTTTTTCAATCATATCGCCAAGTAGCCTTAGTTCATAAATATGTACTGTTCGAGATGGTCGTTCTATTGTTACACCTTCACGTGCATATTCATATAACCGTTTTCCTTTTACTTTAACAGCGGAAAACATCGGGGGAGTTTGATTAATCATTCCGATAAATGAATGCAAAACTATCTCTATTTCTTCAATAGAAATATCACGGTCTACATTTTTTCTATCTACAATCTCTCCTGAAGCATCTTCAGTTGTTGTAGAAAAGCCTACTGTCACTTCTCCTTCATACACTTTACCAGCATCGGTTATGTACTCAGCAATTTTTGTTGCTTTTCCCAAACAAATGGGAAGAACTCCGTCGACATCTGGATCTAATGTGCCAGTATGTCCGACCTTTTTCATACGAAGAAGTTTACGTACTTTAAAGACACAATCATGTGAAGTCATTCCCTTTGGTTTCCACAATGGCAATATTCCATCCATTATATTACTTTCCTCCTTTTCGTAAATTTCTAATCCAATCAACTAGTTGGCAAATCGATAATGTAACTTAACTAAACACCTATAGATAACAATAATAGCCGTCACCACTTGGAGCTTAGACCAATCACATATTACTTGCCATAAGTGATTAATACAAAGCGCACATGGGACGGCTGAAATTTAGCTTGCTTAGTCTTCTTTAATTTGTTTTAGTATCGATTCGATTCTATTTCCATATCCGATAGATTCGTCAAATTCAAAAGAAATTTCTGGGGTTTTGCGAAGACGGATCCTTTGGCCAATTTCGGATCTAATAAATCCTTTGGCTTTATCAAGTCCCTTTAACGTATTTTCCTTTTGTTCTTCATCCCCAAGAACGGAAATATAAACAGTCGCTTGCTGCAAATCCCCTGTAACATGCACATCCGTTATAGTAACAAAACCAACACGGGGATCTTTAATTTTCCTACTGATTATTTCTCCGAGTTCCTTTTTCATCTGCTCTCCAACACGATTGGCACGTAAACTCATATCAAACACCTCTCTTACAGCCATTCAAAGGTTGTAGTTACTCTTTCCCATTCTGGAAAAGAATCCAGAAAACTAAGAGCATGATTTAGTTCACGCTCTGCAGCCTGTCTTGATGACGAAACAGTTGTAATAGCAATTTTAGTTAATTGCCATACATCTTGGTGATCAACTTCAGCTGCAGAAACATTGAATTTCTGTCTAAGTCTAGTTAGCGTACGCTGTAGGACTGCCCTCTTCTCTTTTAAAGAATGGGTATGAAAAATTCTGTATTCGCACTCAACAAATCCAATCAAGTACGCTCAATTTCTTCCATAAGGTATGCCTCAATAATGTCTTCTTCTTTCACATCATTGAAGTTTTTAATTGTAATACCACATTCATATCCTTGGCTAACCTCTTTTACATCATCTTTAAAACGTTTAAGTGCGTCGATTACACCCTCATATATGACAATGCCATTTCTGATAAGTCGAACTCCACTGTCACGAGTTATCTTACCATCCGTAACATATGACCCTGCAATCGTACCAATTTTTGATACCTTGAAAGTTTGACGAACTTCCGCTTGTCCGATAATTTTTTCTTCAAATTCTGGATCAAGCATTCCTTTCATCGCTGCTTCAATTTCTTCAATTGCTTTATAAATTACTCGGTGAAGACGAACCTCTACTTTTTCAGAGTCTGCAGCACGCTTGGCATTCACATCTGGACGAACATTAAAGCCAATTACGATCGCGTTCGAAGCTGCTGCAAGCGTAATATCTGATTCATTAATAGCACCAACGGCAGTATGAATGATTTTGATATTAACACCTTCAACATCGATTTGTTTAAGCGCTGCAGCAAGTGCCTCTACTGATCCTTGTACGTCCGCTTTTACAATAACGTTCAAATCTTTCATTTCACCTTGTTTCATTTGTTCGAACAATGTATCAAGGCTGACACGAGAGCTTTCGTTTCTTGAAGCAAGAAGTGCTTCCTGTGCGCGCACTTCCCCAATTTGGCGAGCCGTTTTCTCATCATCAAATACAACAAAGCGATCTCCTGCTTGTGGTACATCATTTAGACCTGTGATTTCTACAGGTGTGGATGGTGGTGCTTCTTTTACTCTTCTACCTACATCATTTACCATTGCACGTACCCGACCAAATGTACTACCCACAACTATTGGATCCCCGACCTTTAATGTACCATTTTGTACGAGTAAAGTAGCGACAGATCCACGTCCTTTATCAAGCTGTGCTTCAATAACTGTTCCGATAGCATTTCGGTTTGGATTAGCTTTAAACTCTTCAACTTCACTTACAAGTAAAATCATTTCAAGTAAGTTGTCTATTCCTTCACCCTTTAATGCGGAGATTGGAACAAATATTGTATCTCCACCCCAATCTTCAGGAATGAGACCATGCTCGGTCAATTCCTGCATGACACGGTCAGGATTAGCAGTTGGTTTATCCATTTTATTTACAGCAACAATGATAGGAACCTCGGCTGCTTTGGCATGATTAATTGCCTCAACAGTTTGCGGCATGACTCCATCATCTGCAGCAACAACAAGAATAGTGATATCTGTTACTTTAGCTCCTCGAGCACGCATTGTTGTAAACGCAGCATGTCCCGGGGTATCAAGGAAAGTGATTTTTTTTCCATTTGCAACAATTTGATATGCACCAATATGCTGAGTAATACCTCCAGCTTCTCCTGCCGTTACCTTTGTATTTCGAAGTGAGTCAAGTAGGGTTGTTTTTCCATGGTCAACGTGCCCCATTATCGTCACAACTGATGGACGTTCAACTAAGTTTTCCTCATTATCTTCAGTAAAATACACTTCTAGATCTGTCGCATCGATTTGGATTTCTTCTTCTACCTCAACCCCATAATCCGAGCAAATAAGTTCTATCGCATCTTTATCGAGTTCTTGATTAATTGTCGCGATTACTCCTAAAAGGAATAATTTTTTAATAATCTCAGTTGGTTCTCGATGCAGCTTCTTAGCTAGCTCTCCTAATGAAAGAGAACCGCTGAATGTTATTTTTTCTGGAAGCTCTTTTTGCTTTTGTGGTGCCGGCTGATGTTGCTGCGGCCTTTGTCTTTGCTTATTGTTTTTATTATTTACATTACTACGATTCTTATTTGCGTTTCTATTATTGTTTTTTTGTTGTTGATTTTTATTATGAGTATTTCCCGTACCATTTTTCATATTAGAATTATTTTGCCCCATCTCATTATTGCGTTGTTTTCCAGCCGGTCTTTGATTTGGTGCTGATTTAGTTTGAGTATTTTCAGATCGGCGTTGGTTGTCATTTGTACTTTTTACTTGCTTTGGTTTATTGTCTTTGGACTGTCTTGTTTGATTATTACTAGGAGATTTTGGTCCTGATTGCTGGTTATTCGATTGTCCATTACGTTGTTGGCTTTGTTTTCTTGCATCGGCTTGTGGACCTTTACTATTATAAATCGAATCTAGCTTTCCAGTTGTTTCTCCATCAATCATAGACATATGATTGGTGACTTCTATATTCAAACTTTTTAGTTTAGAAATTACATCTTTACTAGATGTATTTTGCTTTTTAGCGTATTCATATACACGTACTTTACTCATAGGTTCACCCCCGTTTTATTCATCGAGCAATGAAGTAAGCTTTTTGGCAAAGCCATCTTCCAGGATTGCTACAACTACTCTTTCGTCCTTCCCTATAGCAAATCCAAGTTTTTCTCTTGATTCTACAAAATGAAAAGGAATGTCGTAAAAAGTACACTTATCCTGTATTTTCTTTGAAGTGTTTGAAGAGGCATCTTTGGAAATTAGTACAAGCTTGGCTCTTCTATTTTTGATTTCCTTAACGACCAATTCTTCTCCGGAAATAATCTTTCTTGCTCGATTTGCCAATCCAAGCAGTGACATCCATTTTTCTTGCTTCATTATTTAGGTTTACTTTCTTTTTCTAATAATGCGAGAAGCTCTTCATAAACGGAATCATTCACTTCCGCATTTAATTGGCTAGAAAATATATTTTTCTTTTGTGCAATAAGTATTGCATCACGATCTAGAGAAACGTAAGCGCCTCTTCCGGATTTTTTACCTGATAAGTCAACAGATACTTCCCCCTCTTTAGAGCGGACAATTCGTACCATTTCTTTTTTCGGTTTCATTTCCCCGGTAGCCAAACATTTTCTCATTGGAATTTTTTTTCGAACTGCCAATCTAACTCACCCCTATTCGATTTCTTCGTCATTTAAATCGAATGTGTCACTTGATTCATCATCATCAAAAAAGAAGAGAGCTTCTTCGCGTGGATATATGCCTGCTGCGCGAGCATCAGTTTCACTTTTAATATCAATTTTCCAACCTGTTAATTTTGCTGCAAGTCTAGCGTTTTGTCCCCTTTTTCCAATTGCGAGTGATAATTGATAATCTGGAACAACAACAGTAGTTGCCTTTTCTTCTTCGTGTATGTCTACATCCAATACTTTTGATGGACTTAATGCATTTGCAACAAAAACAACTGGATCAGAGGACCATTCTACGATATCAATTTTTTCACCTTTTAATTCATTGACAATCGCTTGTACTCGAGCACCTTTAGGACCAACACAAGAACCTACTGGATCAACTTCCGCATTATCTGTACTAACAGAGATTTTAGATCGGTCTCCTGCTTCACGAGCAACAGATTTTATTTCGACGGTGCCATCATATATTTCGGGAACTTCGATTTCAAATAACCTTTTTAACAAACCTGGATGTGTACGTGAAACATATATTTGTGGACCTTTCGTTGTCTTTTCAACTTTTGTGATATAGACTTTAATACGGTCATGCGGTTTATATGTTTCATTTGGCATTTGTTCACTTAGAGGTAATAATGCTTCAATTTTACCAAGGCTAACGTAAATAAACCTAGGATCCTGCCTCTGAACAATTCCTGTCATAATATCATCTTCTCGGTCAATAAATTCCGAGTAAATAATACCCCTCTCTGCTTCACGAACTCGTTGGGTTACAACTTGTTTCGCCGTTTGGGCTGCAATTCTTCCGAAGTCTTTCGGTGTTACCTCTAACTCGAGAATATCTCCAGTTTCATATGCAGGGTTAATCTTTTTGGCTTGATCAAGAGAAATTTCAAGTCTAGAATCAAATACTTCATCAACAATTTCTTTACGCGCAAATACTCGCATAGTGCCAGTTCCTAAATTGAGATCAACACGGACATTTTGCGCTTGATTAAAATTCCGTTTGTATGCTGAAACAAGAGCCGCTTCGATTGCTTCAATCAATACATCACGACTAATTCCTTTTTCTCTTTCCAGAATAATGAGAGCATCCAATAGTTCCGAGCTCATTTGATGGTCATCCCCTTTAATTCACTTTTTACCTTTGTATGATTCAAACATTTATTTTAGGCCCTAAAATCATATTGTGATTTCAGTTCCAAGCTCTCGCATTCAGCGAACAGATGTGTAGCTTTGAAGCACATATTAAGTATCACTGGTACATTTTCCTAAAGGAGTATGCCCTTAACTACTGTCCACAACTAAGTCTTTTTAAAAAACGACGGCTAGTCTCGCTTTAGCGATTTTATCTAATGGAATTTCAATCGTCTTAACCCGTGTTTTGATTTTCATTTCAAGTGTAATCGTTCCTTCATTAAAATCTATAAGCTTACCTTCAAACGTTTTTTCACCGTCAATTGGTTCATACGTTTTGAGATTGACATTCTTACCAATTGCAGATCTAAAATCAGATTCTTTTTTCAATGGCCGTTCTGCACCTGGAGATGAAACTTCCAAAAAGTAATTATGAGGTATCGGATCGATTTCATCTAATATTAGACTTAGTCTTTCACTAACAATACCGCACTCTTCAATGTCTATACCATTTTCCTTATCAATAAATATGCGGAGGAACCAGTTTTTCCCCTCTTTTACATACTCAATATCGACAAGTTCAAGCTTCATATCTTCTAAGATAGGAGTTACGAGTTCTTCAACGATTTCTGTTACCTTACTCATAATGACCTCCATGATGAGAGTTTCAATAGTTTTGTTTTTGGGATTGAAATCGATAACTAGGTTTTTATATAACTGTAAGTCATAACCACTTGCTGATTTGTCTAGATGTTGGCCTCTTCTGTTTTTCTTTAGAACAATACGAAAGAGTGGGGGATGCCCACTCTTTTTTGTCAACAGAGAGTTATTCATAGTATTTCCATTAAAAATATACCATATCCGTCAAGTATATGCAAATCATACAAATTCCCTAAAACAATGATAACTGGTTTTGATCAGGCAAAGATTCTAAGCAACCATGTTTTTCTAGGTATTCAATAATAGTCTTAGAAACTTTTCCTCTTTGCTGTAAATCCTCTTTTGATAAGAATTCACCGTTTTCTCTTGCTTTAACTATGTTTAACGCAGCATTAGTTCCTAGACCTGGTATAGAGTTAAATGGAGGGATTAACGCGTCTCCATCAATAATAAATTGAGTAGCACTTGATCTATATAGATCGACCCGCTTAAATTTAAAATTTCTTTCACTCATTTCCAGTGCAAGCTCCAATACTGTAAGTAAACTCTTTTCTTTCGGAGATGCGTCAAGACCCTTCATATTGATTTCTTCAATTCTTGCTCGAATTGTTTGGGAACCTCTAACCATAGCTTCCAAATCAAAATCTTCTGCCCTTACGGTAAAGTAAGCAGCGTAATAAAACAAAGGATGATGCACTTTAAAATAAGCAATTCTTACAGCCATCAATACATATGCAGCTGCATGCGCCTTAGGAAACATATATTTGATTTTTTTACACGAATCAATATACCATTCGGGAACATTATTCTTCCTCATGTCATCTTCCCATTCAGGAGTAAGTCCTTTCCCTTTACGAACAGATTCCATGATTTTAAATGCAAGTGAAGGCTCCAGCCCTTGGTATATCAAATAAACCATAATATCGTCACGACAGCCAATAACTTCTGATAATGTACATGTTTTATTTTGAATAAGTTCTTGTGCATTCCCAAGCCATACGTCAGTACCATGTGACAGGCCCGAGATTTGAACAAGTTCTGAAAAGGTAGTTGGTTTTGTATCTTCTAACATTTGTCGAACAAATCTAGTACCAAATTCAGGAATACCCAGTGTCCCCGTTTTACACATTATTTGCTCTTCAGTTACCCCAAGGGATTCAGTTCCGCTAAAGATTTTCATAACTTCTGGGTCATCAGTTGGAATTGTTTTAGGATCGATTCCACTTAAATCTTGAAGCATTCTTATAACAGTCGGATCATCGTGACCAAGAATATCCAGTTTTAATAAATTGTCATGTATGGAATGAAAATCAAAATGGGTTGTTTTCCACTCAGAATCACTATCGTCGGCAGGATATTGAATTGGTGAAAAATCGAAAATTTCCATATCATCTGGAACAACAATTATTCCGCCTGGATGCTGTCCTGTCGTTCTCTTAACCCCTGTACACCCCTGAACTAAGCGATCAACTTCAGCATTTCTTAAATGAAGGTTATTATCTTGAGCATATCCCTTAACATAACCAAAAGCAGTTTTTTCTGCGACGGTTCCTATTGTACCAGCACGATAAACATAATCTTCTCCAAAGAGTACCTTTGTATAGTTGTGTGCATGAGGCTGATATTCACCTGAAAAATTTAAATCGATATCTGGTACCTTATCTCCCTTAAAGCCAAGAAATGTTTCAAATGGTATATCGTGACCATCTTTTTTGTATGCAGTACCACATTGAATACAATCCTTATCAGGCAAATCAAATCCCGAACCAACCGATCCATCATCGAAAAACTCCGAATGCTTACAATTCGGACAAACATAATGAGGAGGCATTGGATTTACTTCAGTAATTTCAGTCATTGTTGCAACAAAAGATGATCCAACTGATCCTCTGGAACCTACCAAGTAGCCATCATCCAATGATTTTTTAACAAGCTTATGTGAAATGAGATAGATAACAGCAAAACCATGTCCAATGATACTTTTTAATTCTTTTTCTAAGCGTGCTTCAATAAGATCAGGGAGTGGATCACCGTAGATGCTTTTTGCTCTCTCATAGCTCATTGTCCTGATTTCTTCTTCAGCACCTTCAATTTTTGGAGTATATAGATCGTCTTTAATAGGTTTAATGTTGTCAATCATATCCGCAATTAAATTTGAGTTTTCAACAACAATCTTCCGAGCTTGCTCTTTTCCTAAAAAGGCAAATTCTGAAAGCATGTCATTTGTTGTTCTGAAATGGACATCTGGCAATTCATGCCTATTTAAAGGATTTGCGCCACCCTGAGATGAAATTAATATTTTGCGGTAAATTTTATCCTCTTCGTTTAAATAATGGACATTTCCAGTCGCGACCACTGGAATATTCAACTTCTCACCCATGTTTACGATATTTTTAATGATATCTTTTAAATCACTTTCATCTCTTACTAGCTCCATTTCTATTAATGGAGCGTAAACAGATTTAGGATGAACTTCTAAATAATCATAAAAAGCAGCAGCTTTCTCAGCTTCAGCCTGCCCTTTTTGCATCATTGCTTCGAAAACTTCACCTTTATCACAACCTGATCCTATCAAAATCCCATCTCTATATTTTTCAAGAACAGACCTAGGAATTCTAGGAACGCGGTAAAAATAGTTTAGATGAGAAATAGAAACAAGCTTAAATATATTTTTCAAGCCAATATCATTTTTTGCAAGCAATGTACAATGGCTCGGTCTTGCCCGCTTATAGGCATCACCTTCACCCATATAATCATTAAATTGATCATGATATTCTATGCCTTTTTCTTTAGCATCCTTTAACATTTTCAAAAATAAAAATCCTGTAGCCTCAGCATCATAAATAGCACGGTGATGCTGGGTCAATTCTATATCAAACTTTTTAGCCAAAGTATTTAAGCGGTGGTTCTTAAATTCGGGATATAAAAATCTAGCAAGCTCTAACGTATCTATAACAGGGTTCTTAGATTTTCCAATTCCAATCTTTTGGAATCCAGTGTTTAAAAACCCCATATCAAATGTTGCATTATGAGCTACGTATATAGCGTCTTCCGACCATTCGTAAAATTTCTGTAGCATTTCTTCTACTTCTGGTGCGTCACTTACCATATCATCTGTTATTCCAGTCAATTCAATAGTAGTCGCTGATAGAGGATGGTGTGGATTGGCAAAGCTCTCGAACTTGTCGACTACTTCACCATCTCTTATTTTGACCGCTGCAAGTTCTATAATCGTGTCGTAAATAGCAGAAAGCCCTGTTGTTTCCACGTCAAAAACGATATATTCGGCAGTTTCAAGAAGTCTGTGGTCACTATTATAAGCAATTGGTACACCATCATTGATTAAATTAGCCTCTAATCCATAAAGAATTTTTATGTCATTTTTTTTCCCTGCACTATATGCTTCGGGAAAAGATTGTACACCCGCATGATCTGTAATCGCTATTGCTTTATGTCCCCATTTTTTCGCTTGAGCAACGTAGCTTGATATTGAAGTTATTGCATCCATTTGACTCATAGGAGAATGAAGATGCAATTCTACACGTTTAGCACCATCTTCTGCTAAATCTAATCGTGTCTTTGGTTTTACTTCATTAATATCATTAGCTATCATGACTAGGTCGCGGACAAATGTATCATTTTGTACGCTCCCTCTTACCTTCACCCACATTCCCTTCTTTACCAAATTCAGCATTTCAGCATCTTCTTTATCTCTTGAAAACATTTTTACTAAAATGGAATCCGAATAGTCGGTCATCTTAAATGTCAATAGGGAACGTCCACTTCTTAGTTCTCTTACTTCTGCATCAAAAATATATCCTTCTACCGCGATTCTTCTTTCTTCATCAATAATTTCTTCAATCTTCTTAATTTCATCATCGTTTTTAATGGTGAGGCCAATCGTAAGTGGACCAACGGTTTCCCCATTACTTTTCTCTTTTTCAGCATCCGTACGTTGCATATCTACAACAGCTTGTCTAGCCCGTTCCTCATCTTCTTTTCGATTTGCTTCTATGATTCTTTGGACTTCTTCAGATTGTTGCTCCTCGTTTACTTCTGTATCAAATTGGAGCTGAGGAAAACCAAAACTCTTGTATATATTAACTATGATTCCACCATATTTTACTTTTAAAGTCTCTGCTTCTGTGTGATTTCGTGCACGAATAATCATTTTATTTCCATTTATTTTAGGAGATTGTTCGTTTAATAAGATTAATAGCATTGGAGATATGCCATCTATTTCCTTAACACATGCATTCCAATAATCTAATATTAGTTGTTCAGTAGGAACAGTATCTGCATCCTGTGTTTCTACTACAAAACTAACAGAAGCAATATGTTGAAAAGATTTTTGAAGATGATTTGAAAACGTAGAAAACACATTATGCGGAATTATTTTTTCAAACATGAAGGAAAAATGCCATTTCTTTTGAGATCGATCAATGATAAGCTTTGTAATTTCTGCATTATAAAAATATTGAATAAATGCATCATCAGTTAAACTGAGTTGTTGCAGTAGCAACTGAAATCTCTCTCTTTTTTCGGCGGAATTCATTGCCATATCTGCCTCCAATGAAGAAGGTACCCAAATAGGTACCTATTATTTATTATTTGACTTTGTTAACCGTTAAGTTGATTTTCCACTTAGAGCACTCGCTTTCCACAGGGAGTTCGGAGACTCCTCGGCGCTTACTGCGCCGAAGGGGTCTCCGGTATACTCTTATCCCGCGGGTGTCTTGCACCTTCTTCTCCAATCAACTTAACTGCATTTTAATTTTTTACAATGACTGTTATTTTAATAAATCGTTAATTAATGGCAGCAAATTTGCTTTATCCACTTCAAACGATTCGCCAGTTTTTCTTACCTTTACTTCTACTATCCCTTCACTAGCTCTTTTTCCAATCGTTACGCGGATTGGGAGACCAATTAAGTCAGAATCTTTGAATTTGACACCAGGTCTTTCAGAACGATCATCTAATAAAGCATCATATCGATTTGCTTTACATAATTCATATAGTTCTTCTGCTAGAGAGACTTGGGCGTCATCTTTCATATTTACCGGGATTAAATGAACATGATATGGAGCAATATTTTTAGGCCAAACTAGTCCATTTTCATCGTTAAATTGTTCGGCAATTGCAGACAACGTACGAGAAACCCCAATACCATAACAACCCATAATATAGTTTTGGGCACGCCCATTCTCGTCTAAATAATTGGCATCCATCGCTTCACTGTATCTTGTACCTAGTTTAAAAATATGGCCAACTTCTATTCCGCGGGCAAATCTTATTCTTCCTTGTCCGTCCGGAGAAGGATCTCCTTCGGTAATAAATCTAAAGTCTGCATAAAAATCAACTTCAAAATCTCTTCCAGGATTCACATTAGAGAAATGATAGCCATCTTCATTAGCACCACAAACAGCATTAACCATAACTTTTACTGCATGATCTGCATATACTTTCAATTTACCATTAACCCCGACAGGGCCAAGAGAACCAGTAGGGCATCCTAATATTTCTTCCGTTTCTTCGTGATCGCAAAGCTCAACAGATTTAGCATTTAATACATTTTTAACTTTTATATCATTGACGTCATGATCTCCGCGAACTAGTATCATAACAGGCTCATCATCTACTTTAAATACTAGTGACTTAATGCATTTTTGTGAATTTACATTGAAAAATGACGATACTTCAGCAATTGTTTTTTGATTGGGAGTAGAGATTTTTTCTAATTCATTTTCTTCCTCAGTTGTTCTCTTATAGTCGACAACACATTCAGCCATTTCAATATTTGCAGCATAGTCAGAAGTATCGGAATAAGCTATAGTATCTTCACCAATTTCTGATAAAACCATGAATTCCTGAGTATCTTTACCACCAATTGCTCCTGAATCTGCTAAAACTGCTCTAAAGTCTAAACCGCATCTAGTAAAAATATTCATGTACGCAGTATACATTTTATTATAAACTTCATCTAAGCTTTCAGCAGAAGTATGAAAGGAGTATGCATCCTTCATAATAAACTCGCGTCCACGTAATAAGCCGAATCTTGGTCTTTTCTCATCTCTAAACTTTGTCTGAATTTGATAAAGTGTAAGTGGAAGTCGCTTGTACGATTGTACATCATCATTTACAATGCTTGTAATTACTTCCTCATGAGTAGCCCCTAACGCAAAATCTCTTCCATGTCTATCATGCATACGCATTAATTCATCGCCATACGTGAACCAACGGCCTGATTCTTGCCACAACTCAGCTGGTTGTAATGCAGGCATTAGTAATTCAGCTGCACCAGCATTCTCCATTTCTTCACGTATAATACTCTCTATCTTATCTAACGTTCTTTTTGCAAGTGGCATGTATGTATAAACTCCACTTGCAGTTTGTCTAATAAAGCCCGCTCTAAGAAGGAGCTGATGACTTTTAATATCCGCATCAGCTGGAACCTCACGAAGAGTAGGAATTAATGTCATACTTTGTCTCAAACTTAGCACCCCATCTTTTAGTACATTGATTAGTTAATAAAAAATCGTTGAATATCATTCCAAGTAACAACTATCATCAGCACCATTAAAAGTGCAAAGCCGATAAAATGAACCAGTCCTTCTTTATGGCGGTCGATAGGTTTTCCTCTGACAGCTTCAACTCCGAAAAATAATAGTCGTCCACCATCAAGTGCAGGAATCGGCAATAAATTCATTATGCCTAAATTAATGCTCAAAAGACCAGTCCATTTCATTAAATAAAGTATGCCAGCTTTTGCAACTTCTTCTGTAGATTTATAAATCCCTACTGGTCCTGAAAGCATATCAATAGAAAATTTACCCACTACCAATTGTCCAAGCAATTGGAAAATTTTTATTGTCCAATGATAGGTTTCAATAAAACCGCTCAGGGCGACTTTTGAAAATGATTTATCTAAATATGATTGAACTCCTATTAAGCCAATTTCTTTATCATCTTCAACAAATCGTTTTGGAGTTACTGGGATGTCCAAAGTTTTGCCGTCTCTTTCAACTGTGAAAACAAGCTCTTCTTCCGGATGTGCTCTAACAATCTTAGTCATATCAGTAAATGTATTTACTTCAGAACCGTCGATACTTAATACAAGATCTCCTTGTTGCAATCCAGATTCTTGAGCTGCCCCATCTGAAAGCACATTACCAAGTTTAGCTTCTTCTAAAGGTACCCCTTGAATAATCCCTATCAACGTAAAGGCAACAATTGCCAAAATAAAATTAAACAATGGCCCAGCAAAAATAGTCATAGCTCTTGCACTTAATTTTTTTGAAGCAAATTGTCGATCCCATGGAGCAATCTGTGTTTCTACTTGGTCTTCAACCACAATTGCTTCACGAGAGACGTTAAATGTTTGAAGAAGATCTTCCTCTCCTTCTTCATATCCTTGGATAATAAGGCGATGTTCTAAATCGGCTTTTTCAACTTCAATCACTTTTACATTTGGAAAACGATTTTTACCTGTTAAGATAATTTTATTTACCTTTTCACCATGATCAAATTGGATTGCGATCCGGTGCCCAGGTTTTATTTCCGGTATATCAGGATCTTCCCCAGCCATTCTTACAAATCCACCTATAGGCAAAAGACGTATTGTATATATCGTTTCACCTTTTTTGTATGAAAAAATTTTAGGACCAAACCCAATTGCGAACTCTCTTACAAGTATACCGGCACGCTTAGCAAAAATAAAATGTCCCAGTTCATGAAAAAATACGAGAGCCCCAAATATTATGATAAAGGAAATAACGGTATTCAAATGACTCAACCTCCTTTAGAAATAGCTTCTCACTAAACTAGTGAGTTAACATAACCCCGTGTTTCTGCATCAACTTCTTGAATTGTATAAAGATCTGGGTTCTTAATATAAGTATGCCGGGTAAGTGCCTTTTCAATCATATCTTCAATCGCTAGGAAAGAGATGTTTCCTGAAAGAAATGCATGTACAGCTACTTCATTTGCAGCATTTAGTACAGTAGGCAAAGTACCCCCTCTTTTTCCGGCCTCATAAGCAAATTCTAAACATCTAAACCTTTTAAAATCCATTTCTTCAAAATGAAGCTGACCAATCTTAGCTAAATCTAGACGATTGTCTGTTTGAAAATGATATCTTTCCGGATATGTAAGTGCATATTGAATCGGTACTCTCATATCTGGTGTTCCTAATTGAGCTATTATACTGCTGTCATCATATTCAACCATGGAATGGATAATGCTCTCACGGTGTAAAAGAACATCTATTTTTTCATATGGTTTGTCAAATAGCCAGTGAGCTTCTATTACTTCCAATCCTTTGTTCATCATTGTAGCAGAGTCAATCGTTATTTTGGAGCCCATTGACCAATTTGGATGATTTAGTGCTTGTTCTAATGTCACATTTTGAAGTTCCTCGCGGCTATAATCTCTAAAACTTCCGCCAGATGCTGTAATGATCAGCCTTCTCACACTTGATAGTTTTTCCCCTTGCAAGCATTGGTAAATAGCGGAATGCTCACTATCAACTGGTATTATAGGAACATTATTTTCTTTAGCGATGCTCATAACAAGATGTCCTGCAGTCACTAATGTTTCTTTATTAGCTAACGCAATTGTCTTTTTTGCTTTTATGGCTTGTAATGTTGGAAATAGACCTACACTGCCGATCACTGCATTTAAAAGTACATCTGACTTATGATATACGGCGGCTTCCATTAATCCTTCTGCCCCATACCCAAAAGTTATCTCTTGTGGATACTCAATTTTTAATCGTTCATAATCCTCTTTATATTGTACTGAGACAAATTCCGGTTTAAATTCATGCAGAATTTTCCTAACAAGCCCTATATTTTTCCCCGCAGAAATGGCAACTAGTTTAAAGTGATTTGGATTATTGCGTATAACATCTAGAGTTTGTATACCAATTGAACCAGTCGCACCAAGCAAACTTATGTATTTCATTATTTCGCTCCTTGAAAAAAATCTGAATTAAAATATTAAAAAATGGAGTAGGGGCAATACAAATAACCAACTATCACATCGATCTAGGATGCCTCCGTGCCCTGGGAATAAATTACCAGAATCTTTCACGCTATAATGTCTTTTCAATGCAGATTCAGCTAAATCCCCCATTTGTCCAAAAATAGAAACAATAATCGTAACGATTAGCAATTGTAAAAAAGGAATTTGAATGTTGGAAAAGAAAATGAATAAAATGGCTACAATTAATCCTGACGCAATTCCTCCAAAAAATCCTTCAATTGTCTTATTCGGACTAATATCTGGCCACAATTTATGTTTTCCAAATTTCCTTCCCACAAAATACGCACCTGAATCTGTTACCCATACAACGAATAAAGCATAAAAAAGGTAAACTAGTCCTTCCTCGCGAATTTGCACAAAATAGAAAAACCCGATCCCTATATATAAAACGGATAAAAGTATAAAACCTACGTCATCAAACGAAAAATAATTTTTGACAATTACAGTATATGATAAAAATAGTAGTACAGCTGCAAAAGCTAGTTCAATTTTTGAAAGACCAGTAATATTAATTATGTCAAAATAATGATTGGGTAATAAGAAAATCCACAGTAAAATAAGTGCTATTAATCCATGAAAAGAAAAAATTGAGAGCTTTCGCATTTGAAAAAGTTCATATAATCCAATCGATGCCATTACGTATGCAAGAAAAAGAAAAGGAATTCCACCTAGTATGGCAATTGGTAAAAATATCGCAATCAATATCGTGGCTGTTATGATTCGTTGTTTCATTTCTGTGACTCCTCGCTATGTATTCCTCCAAATCGTCTTGTACGCCGCTGATATGCCTCAACTGCCTCTAGTAAATGCGCCTCTTTAAAATCTGGCCATAACACATCTGTAAACCATAATTCAGAATAGGCAATTTGCCAAAGCATAAAGTTGCTAATACGCAGCTCCCCACTTGTGCGAATTAAGAGATCAGGATCTGTAAGATTATGAGTCATCAAATATTTAGAAAAGCACTCATCATCAATATCGCTTTCAATTAATTTCCCATTCCTTACATCATTTGATATTTCCTTAACTGCCTCAAGAATTTCTGCTCTGCCTCCGTAATTTAAAGCAAAGTTTAACTTTAGTCCTGTATTAGAAGAAGTTTTATCTATCGCTTTTTGAACAGCACGTTTTGTATGTTCAGGAATTCTATTATTATTGCCAATCATACAAACTTTTACGTTTTCTTCAATTAATTCAGGAAGAAATTTCCCAAGAAATTCCTCAGGCAATCCCATTAAATAATCTACTTCCTGTTTAGGACGTTTCCAATTCTCCGTTGAAAAGGCATAAAGGGTTAACGTATCAATATTAAGCTTATTAGCTAACATCGTAATTTTTCGTACTACTCTCATACCTTCATGATGACCTGCTATTCGGGGTAAAGCCCGTTTTTTTGCCCATCTACCATTCCCATCCATAATGATGGCAATATGATTTGGTATGGGCTGTTTTAACACATGTTCTATTCTCTCATCTATTGAAAGTGTTTTTCTTGAGCTTTTCCATAAATTTATTTTATTTAACATGAAAGGATCCTCCATCAGAGTTGCTTCCTTATATAATCGAAAGACCATAATTCCTATTATAAATAAAATATTACTATTTGGATAGAGAATGATACAGAAAGTATAAATATTATACATTTTATAACATAGTAAAGTTCGAAAGCTTATGTTCATCAGCGTTCAACATCATAGCAATTACTTTAAATAATTAAAATAAAATGTGTAAATGGATGTCAGACCAAACTTTTAATAAAGTAATTACTAAATTTACTTTTATTAGTTTGTAGATTCTAAGTATCACACACGCATCAATAATTGACACCATTTCAATTGAAGCAGAAGGCGCAAGTCCCCCTTAGAAACTTGTGTCAATTGAAATCCACGGCCATCTGTCAGCTTCGACTTCTAGCGTTTAGTAACTTTCCGCTCTTTTCCTACATAGGTTATCATCGACTTATCCACTCATCTTGACTAGGGCATGAACTTTCCACTTTTTGGCACTAATTGTAAGTGAGTGCCTGAAAGGGAATTTATCATGCTTTAATTATTAATTTACAAAAAGAAAAATCCCCCTTCATGATAAAGGGAGATAAATCGATTCATTGATATCCTTTTATACAGCCAATATTTCTTGCTCTTTTTCTTTTGTAATATCATCAATTTTCTTAATATGGTTATCTGTTAATTTTTGAATATCATCAGAGTAACCGCGCAAATCATCTTCAGTAATTTCCCCATTTTTTTCAAGTTTCTTTAATTCTTCATTTCCATCACGACGAATATTACGAATAGCGATCTTCGCATCTTCGCCTTCTTTTTTCACAACTTTTACCAGTTCTTTTCTGCGATCTTCTGTAAGTTGAGGAATGCTAAGTCTAATTAAAGTACCATCATTCGAAGGTGTAAGTCCAAGATCCGATTTTAATATTGCTTTTTCAATATCACCGAGAATGGATTTATCATAAGGTTGAATAACAAGCAATCTAGCCTCTGGCACAGAAATAGAAGCCATTTGATTCACAGGTGTCGGTGCACCATAATAATCAACTGTCAGCTTATCTAACAATGATGCACTAGCTCTACCTGCACGAATACTTGCTAGTTCACGAGTATAAGCTTGGATTGCTTTCTCCATTTTGTTTTTCGTTTCAGAAATTACTTGCTTCGCCATTATTCTTTCCCCCTCACTAATGTTCCAATTTGTTCACCCATGACTGCACGTTTAACATTTCCTTTTTCTGTAAAAGAAAAAACAATCAATGGTATATCATTATCCATACATAATGAAGAAGCTGTAGAATCCATTACCCCCAAACCTTCTTTTAAAACATCTAAGTATGAGAGTTGGTCGTATTTTACAGCATCTTTATTTATTTTTGGATCATCGTTATAAACACCGTCGACATTATTTTTAGCCATAAGAATAACTTCAGCTTCTATTTCAGCAGCTCTAAGCGCAGCAGTAGTATCTGTAGAGAAATACGGATTTCCAGTTCCAGCAGCAAAGATCACGACGCGATTTTTTTCTAAGTGACGTATTGCTCTTCTACGGATGTAAGGCTCGGCAACTTGCCTCATATCAATTGATGTTTGAACGCGTGTTTCAATTCCAAGATGTTCCAAGCTATCTTGAAGTGCGAGTGAGTTCATGACAGTTGCTAGCATCCCCATATAATCTGCGGTTGCTCTGTCCATTCCCATTTCACTTCCTACTTTCCCGCGCCAAATGTTTCCTCCACCTACTACTACAGCAACTTCAACGCCTAATTCAGCTACTTCTTTAACTTGTTCAGCAATTGATTTAATGACAGCAGGATTAATACCGAAGCCTTCATTTCCGGCTAGTGCTTCACCACTAAGTTTAAGCACGACTCGTTTATATTTTGGGTTGCCCATAAGAACCTCCGTATGTAGTTATGTATTATTTTGCTTGGATTTATTAACCAAACAAGTTGTTTTCCACTCCTATAAGCCAAATGGCATGGAAGCCATATTTCGATATTTTTTGCTCTAAGAGAAATAATGATGACATTTTTAAGAAAAGCCCTAGGCACACGTTCTACCTTCTCTATACAAATGTTCTAAGAACAAGTTTGTACTTTGAAATTTGGCATTACGAATTTTTGCCCTGAATCGTTGGAGCCAAAGAAAAGAATCATTTATATTTTTTAACAGTTTCTTTTCTTTGAAAAAAGGGAACACAGAATGTTCCCTTCAATATTACTTCTTAATTTGGCTCATAACTTCTTCTGCAAAATTCTCTTGTCGCTTCTCGATACCTTCCCCAACTTCAAAACGGATAAATTCTACAACTTTCCCACCATTTGATTCTACAAATTGACGAACTTTTTGATCAGGGTTTTTAACGAAAGTTTGATCAAGCAAGCAAATATCTTCGAAGAATTTACGAAGGCGACCTTCTACCATTTTAGCAACAATGTTTTCAGGTTTTCCTTCATTTAAAGCTTGTTGAGTAAGTACTTGGCGCTCATGTTCTGCTTCCTCTTCTGATACTTCATCACGTGAAATATATTTAGGATTGATAGCAGCTATGTGCATCGCTACATCTTTAGCAACAGCTTCATCAGTAGTACCTTCTAATACAGTAAGTACCGCAATGCGTCCGCCCATATGCAAGTATTCACCAAAAGCACCATTGTCAGTTTTTGTTTTAACTTCAAAACGACGCAAAGTGATTTTTTCACCAATTTTCGCGATAGCAGCGTTCACGTACTCACTAACTGCTTGCCCATTAGACATTTTTTGATCTAATGCTTCTTCAACTGATGCTGGCTTGTTTGCTAAAAGGTGCTCAGCTAATTCCTTTACTAAGCTTTGGAAGTTTTCGTTTTTCGCAACGAAGTCAGTCTCAGCATTTACTTCAAGGATGACAGCGTTATTGCCTTGGCTCAAAATATAAGTAGTTCCTTCAGCAGCAATACGGTCAGCTTTTTTAGCTGCAGATGCAATTCCCTTTTCACGTAGAAAATCAATAGCTTCTTCCATATTTCCGTTTGTTTCTGTCAACGCTTTTTTACAATCCATCATACCTGCGCCCGTTTTTTCACGCAATTCTTTAACCATTTGTGCAGTAATTGCCATTTGTCTAGTCCTCCTAAATGATAGTTTGAAAAAAGGTGATAAGCGTCTAACACTCTTATCACCTTTTATCGTAATGATACAGCTCTGTCAAACTCCAGTGCTATAGCTTTTTAATATGTTAGACGTTAGCAGTTTCAGCTGCTTCTTCTGCTTCTTCATCCTGCTTAGATTCGATTAATGCATCAGCCATTCTAGCAGTTAGTAGTTTAACCGCACGAATCGCGTCATCGTTTGCAGGAATTACATAGTCGATTTCATCAGGATCACAGTTAGTATCAACGATTCCGACGATAGGAATATTCAATTTGCGTGCCTCTGCAACTGCAATTCTTTCTTTGCGAGGATCAATAATGAACATTGCATCAGGAAGAGTTTTCATATCTTTAATACCGCCCAAAAATTTAACAAGACGGTCATATTCTTTTTTCAACACACCGACTTCTTTTTTAGGCAATACTTCAAAAGTACCGTCTTCTTCCATTTTTTCAATCGCTTTTAGACGGTCGATTCTTTTTTGGATAGTTTCGAAGTTAGTTAAAGTTCCACCAAGCCAGCGATGGTTAACATAATAATGTCCTGCACGCTCTGCTTCTTCTTTAACTGATTCTTGAGCTTGTTTTTTTGTACCAACGAAAAGGACTTTTCCGTTGTTATCAGCAAGCTCTCTCATAAAGTTATAAGCTTCGTCAACCTTTTTAACTGTTTTTTGAAGGTCGATGATATAAATGCCGTTACGCTCTGTAAAAATGTATTTTTTCATTTTTGGGTTCCAACGGCGTGTTTGGTGTCCAAAATGTACACCAGCTTCAAGCAATTGCTTCATTGAAATTACTGACATAGTGTTTTTTCCTCCTTGGTTTTTTATCCTCCGCCCCGCTCATTTTTTGTACATTCTGTTTTTGAGCAGCACCATGTAACAAAATCACGGAACGTGTGTATTAACACCATCAATGAATATAGCATAAAAAAAGTATGCTATCAAGTAATACTTACGATTTTTCGTGAAATTTGAGTAAAAGTTCTATTTCAGTCTTCCCTTTTTTTAATTGTTTAGCTATTTGGCTGCTGTTCAGACCTTTTTGAGAGAGTTCTTCTACTTGTTCCTCGAATGTTTTTTCAATATATACTTCAGAATCTCTTATCTGTTTATTAGCTTTTTGATAAATATCTGAAGCTAACATTCTAGAATATACTTCAGAATTAATTGGTTCCTCTTGCTTTATATTCACTGTTACTTCATCATTTATCTCACTAGTTTCAGGCTGAAAATTTGAACTATTATCCTTCTCTACATGCTGAAAGTTAGATATGAATGAATTATTTTCTTCTTTTAGTTCCATTAGAAATGCAGCTAACATTTCTTCAGATTCCTGTTGGATTTTACGTTGATTTTTTTCCATTTCTATAAAACGATTTTGGCGTTGATATAAGATTACGACTGCCAAAATCAAAAAAATATTTAACATAAATAATATAAAGATTAGTATTCCGGTCAAATGTTATCACTACCCATTATAATCGATTGTTTTTCCTTTATAAGGGTGGTTGGCCACCACTTTCTTTAATTGTCTTACTTTCTTTTTTTTTGATTGCAATCCATCATTATGCTGACCAGATGATTTGTTATCGTTTAACAATAATTTTCCCTTTGAATCTGTTTCAATAATCCCGGTACGTTCACGTTCCACTTTTTCTTTCATTTCTTCCGTTGCCTGTTCAACAATCACTTGCCCTCTTTGCTGAAGCTGCTCGGACATTTTTCCAGCTTCTACTGTTCTTGGGATGGCAACTTGCATTTCAATCGATTTAAGGCTCATATATTATAGCTCCGTTATTTTAGAAGTACATTTTTTAATTTAACTATCGCCTTAGAATGAATCTGGGAAATTCTTGATGTTGATAGTTGCAAAATTTCTCCAATTTCCGTAAATGTCAATTCTTCCTTATAAAATAAACTTAATACAAGCTGTTCTTTTTCATTGAGTTCGGCAAGTGCCACTTCAAGGTCATTAAGCCATTCTTTTTTTACAATCTGTTCTTCTGGTGTCAGTGTTTCTTCATCATGTATGTTATGGCTGTGACTGTCGTCGTCTTGATCGTAAATTTGTTCGTCCATTGATAAGACACTTGCATAAAAATGTTCATTTAGAGTTTTGCATACTTCATCTTCGGAAAATCCACTTTCTGAAGCTATTTCTTCGATTGAAGCATGACGCAGCAACTTTTGTTCTAGCATATTAGTTATAGTTTCAATTTTCTTTACCTTGTCTCTAGTACTTCTTGGAAGCCAATCTTCTTTTCTTAGTCCGTCTATGATTGCCCCTCTAATTCGAAATGAAGCATATGTATCGAATTTTAAATCTCTCGATATATCATATTTATTTAATGCATCCAAGAGGCCCATTAACCCTAAGCTTTTTAGCTCCTCTCTACTAACATTTCTAGGCAAACCTACTGAAATTCGTTGAACATGATAAGAAACTAAAGGCAAGTATTTTTCTACAAGTATATCTCCTGCATCAGCATCACGGGAATGAGTCCAAAGCTCCCAATATTTCTTCTCTTCCAGTGGTGGTGAGTTTGACATATTTTCTCCTCCAAACAGTTACAGGCCATTATAGTATGCTGATCAGATTTCCGTAATATCTTGGTAAACTGTTTTGATTTGCAGCATACATGTTTCTGTATCGAATTCAATCGTCCTGCCACTATGGCCCCCGGTATCCTCAGCAATGAGTTGAATCTTTAATGACTTTAGCTCTTTTTTAACTGCTTCCACATTGCGTGGACCTATTCTCATTTGATCATTTTGGGAGGAAAAATGAAACATTTGCGCTCCTCCAGCAATTTTAGCTCTGAGCCTATTATTATTTGCACCTTTTAAAACTAGTTCACTTGTAAGCTCTTTTATAGCTGTATCTGCAAATTTCGCCTTATTAATCGCCTTTTCTCCTCGTGAAAGAGATGAGTCTGGCAACATAATATGCGCAAGTCCTGCTATATTCACTTGTTTATCATAAATAACTACCCCGACACATGATCCAAGTCCTGATGTTCTAATTTTGTCAGGAAACTTTACTATTTTCATATCTGCAATTCCAACTCTTACAACTGTATCAATCATTCAATTCGACTCCCAGTGTATTAAAGATAACTGAAAACGAGTTTGGATCAGGTAGTAGAAAAAAGTGACCTTTTACACAATTGGAGTTAGGATTTTCTTCATCTAATGCCGTATCAATCACAATTGCATAATCTTGAGTATGTGATAATTCAATCAACCCATAACTTAAAATAGCATCCGCCATATCAATACTAATAGACGGAACTGACGGGAAAAGATCCAATCCAGTAAAATCCGATAGAGATGATAGATAAGATCCTGACAATATATTCCCCAATTCTTGCATAGCAGAAAGTCCCATCTCTGAATAAGGTGGATTTTTGAATGAAAATGAAGTATCGCCTGTTAATATTTGTACGTATTTAGTCGCTTGTTCTATAGGAAGAATAAAGAACATACTTCCTGAGGCATCGCCTTCCACCCTCAAATATACTGCTGTGACTACAGTATTGTGTCCACCTGCCATTTCAAGCATTTCATCAAATGATACAATCCTTACTGATGGAACTTTCATATCTATATTTTTCCCAACTAAAACAGAAAGGGCCGTAGCTGCATTTCCAGCTCCAATATTACCAATTTCCTTTAAAACGTCTAAATGAAAAGGTGTAATGACTTTTTTAAGCTCCATAGTTTCCATCCCTAAAAGAAAGAGGATTAACAATATTTTCAAGGTTTAATAATAGAACTAGTCTTTTTTCCAAGTTCGCGACTCCGCTGATAAATTCATCAGGCGCAGCTCCGGCTACATCCGGACATGGCTCAATGGCTGACAGTGGAATATCTAATACATCATTTGCTTCATCGACAATCATACCTACTGTCATATTCTTATAAGATACAATGATTATTCTCGTACGATCTGTATAATCTGCATCTCCTAGATTAAAGTGCCTTTTTAAATCAATAATCGGAATTATAACACCCCGTAAATTCGTCACACCTTTAATAAAAGGAGGAACGTTTGGTACTCTTGTAATATGAAGCATTTTTTCAATTGCCGTAACATGTTCAACTGATATTGAATATTCTTTATCATTTAATAGTAAAACAATTACTTTACGATCAGTGGCAATCGTATTATTCATTGTTTTCAGCCCCTTATAATTATTTGATTAATGCGTTGCAGTCAATGATGAGAGCTACTTGTCCATCACCTAAAATAGTTGCACCAGAAATAGCAAATACTTCAGTTAAATAATTTCCAAGCGATTTAAGTACTATTTCTTGTTGTCCAATGAAAGAATCAACAATTAGTGCTGCCATTTTATCGCCTTTTCGCACAATTACAATGGAAATAAATTCGTCTAATTTATGATTATCATGAAGTCCGAAGATGTCTTTTAATGATATGAGAGGAACTACTTTACCTCTAAAATCAATAACTTCTTGATTGTGTGCAATCATAATGTCAGACTTTTTAATAATCGCTGTTTCAATAATAGATGAGAGCGGTATTGCGTATTTTTCCGGGCCAATTTCTATCAACATGGCAGATATTATTGATAAAGTTAATGGTAATTGAATGGAAAAAGTTGACCCCTTTCCTTCTACTGAATCAATTGAAACTGTACCGCCTAATGATTGAATTTTGGATTTGACAACGTCCAAACCAACTCCACGTCCTGAAATGTCTGATATCGTTTCTGCTGTTGAGAACCCAGGTGCCATGATTAATTCAAATGCCTTAGTATCCGTTAGTTCAGCTGCTTCATTTTGAGATATTATTCCTTTTGAAATAGCTTTATCAATTACTTTATTTCGATTAATGCCTGCCCCGTCATCCAAAATTTCAATGAATACATGATTTCCACTATGATAAGCTTTCAATTGAATTTTACCTGTTTCGGGTTTTCCATTTGTACGACGTACTTCTGGACTTTCAATTCCATGATCAATAGCATTTCGTAATAAATGAACGATAGGATCTCCAATTTCATCAATCACAGTACGATCTAATTCCGTTTCCGCTCCAATAATTTCCAATTCAAGAAGTTTATTTAAATCCTTTGCTAGCTGTCTAACCATTCTTGGAAATCGATTAAAAACATTGTCAACAGGAACCATTCTCATATTTAAAATAATACTTTGTAAATCCCCAGATATCCTCGACATTCTTTCCACTGTGTCAGTTAAATCAGTATTTTCTATATCTTGAGCAATTTGTTCTAAGCGACCTCTATCAATGACAAGTTCTTCAAAAAGATTCATTAACGTATCAAGACGCTCAATATTTACTCTAATCGTTTTATTAGCAACTTTATTTGATTGCTTCTCTACTTTTTCCTGCTTTTTAGAGGAAGTAGGTGAAGAAGCTTGAATCTCGTTATTATTGTTTTCTTCTATTTTCCCTATTTTGTCTTCACTATTTTCAGTAATTGAAACTGGGTCTATTAAATTCGTTTCTACCGATTCAATTTCCGAAATTTTCATGATTTTCTTCTTAAGATCTTCCCTTGATTCTTTTGTAATTATGGTAACAGTAAATTCGGAATCAAATTGTTCCTCTTCTAATTGCTCAACGGCAGGGGTAGTTTTTATTACATCTCCGCATTTTTCTAAAACTTCAAATACCATAAACACTCGAGCGGTTTTTAATAAGCAGTCGGCACGTAAAGAAATCGTTAATTCATAACAATCATAGCCTTGTTCTTTTGATTGCTCGATAATCGTTTTTTCATATTGGTCATATTTATTTTTAGGATATGTAATTGGTTCTAAGGTTGCAGCTATTTCTTCTTTGGCATGCTCTTTTGTTATCTTTCCTTTTTCAATCTGTTCAAGCTTTGCAATGGCTATACTTACATCACGAATTCCATCTCCGCCAGATGCGATTGATTCTACCATTGCTTCCAAATCATCCACTGCTAGGAATACAGTATCCAACAATTGTGATGACACATTCGTTTTTTCATTTCTTATATCGTCTAGAACATTTTCCATAATATGAGTTAGATTAGCTAAATCTGTATAACCCATAGTGGCTGACATACCTTTTAACGTATGAGCTGCTCTAAATATATTATTGACAATCTCAAGGTTTTGAGGGGCTTTTTCCAATTCAAGCAGATTTTGATTTAGTGCTAATAAATGCTCTTTACTTTCATCAACGAACACTTCTAAATATTGATTCATATCCATAAGCTCACGTCCTTATTTTCATATAGGTTAAGATCGTTTCAGCAATATCATCAAGCTTAGCAATAGCATCGACTTTCATTGTTGCTACAGCAGCATTGGGCATTCCATAAACAATGCAGGTTTCTTCGGATTCTGCTATGGCATAAACATTATTTTCTTTCTTTAATTCTATCAAACCAGCTGCTCCATCAGAGCCCATTCCTGTCATAATCACTGCAATTTTATCAAAATTAATTAAATGATGAATGGAGTTAAACATGACATCGACTGAAGGGCGATGTCCATTAACTGGAGGACTGTCTAATACTTTTACTTTTGCTTTACCGGCTATTTGCACGATTGTCATATGTCGTCCACCCGGTGCTATGTATGCAGTTCCTTCTTTTAATAATTCCCCATCCTCAGCTTCTTTGACATCAATTTCACATAAAGTGTTTAATCTATCGGCTAAAGATTTAGTGAATTTCGGAGGCATATGTTGAACAATTACTATCGAAGCATCTAATTCTTTAGGTAATTGAGATAAAACAGCTTGTAAGGCTCGAGGGCCCCCTGTTGATGTTCCGATGCATATTATTTTTTTTCTGTGCCGCTCTATACGTGATGTCATATTTATTACTACTCCTCTAATCTTAACTAAAGGCTAGTTTTCGTAAATCCAGTAGCCCACTTCTACATCTTATATAGATGTTTAACACTCTATTAAGTTAGTAGCCCTTTCTCAGGATGACATTAAATTAATATTTGTAAAAAGGGCAATATTTTTTTGAGAAAAGAACCTAACTAAAAGAAAAAACGTCGCAATCTATGAATAAATGAATCTTCTGCCTTGTTGCTATCATCCATATTCTGTTCATCTAAATATAAACGTACTAGGTTTTCTAATTTTATTGAAATAGAAGATTTAGGATAAGAAACAGAAAATGCTGTTTGATTAATCACTGCTTTTCTTACATGGCTGTCTTCAGGTAATATTCCTAGTGATGCAACTTCTTTATGCAAAAACTTTAGAGCTGTTTGTTTCAATCTCTCCAATGTTTCTCTTCCTTGTTTTTCGTTATCTGCACGATTGCAAATCAAGAAAAAATTACCTGTAGCTCCTTCAAGGCAAATAAATTTCATCATCGAATACGCATCAGTAATCGCCGTAGGTTCAGGTGTCGTGATGACGATAATATCCTCAACTGCTAGCAATACTTTTAAAGAAGCTGAAGTCGCTCCAGCTCCCATATCAAAAATGATATAGTCATATTGATGTTGAAGATCTTTCAAGCCTTCTAAAAGTCTTGTTAACATTCTTTCATCGATGTCTATCGTCTCATTTAAGCCATTTCCTGCAGCTATATATGAAACTCCTTCATTAATATCGTTAATTAAATCCTTTAATGTTGCTTCTTCATGTAAAAATTCCGAAAGGGTTAATCGAGAAGGTTTACCGAGAAGAATATTTACATTCCCCATCCCAATATCGAAATCAAATAATAAAACCTTATTGCCTTTTTTGTTTAATAGCATTGCAATATTAATCGAAATATTTGATTTCCCCACACCGCCTTTCCCACTAACAACAGCAATTGTTTTAGCTTGGCTTTTTTTGGCGATATCTGTCATTTTCAATCTCAACTTTTCAGCTTGATCTTTCATGATAATTCATCCCTGAGAAGATATTCGGTAATCACTTTAGGAGTAGCGGCAATAATATCATCGGGTACATCTTGACCAGTTGTAATGTAAGCTGCCCCTACTTTATATTTGCAAATTAAGTTATACATAATTCCAAAACTTCTAGTCTCGTCCGCTTTCGTAAAGATAAATTGATTGAAATTCAATTCTAAGAAGTTTTCTATAATTCTCTCTATATCTTTTTCTTTCATTGAAATGGATAAAACTAAGTAAGTTTCAATATTTGTTTCATCTCCAAACAATGACTGCAAATCATGAATATATTGTTTTTCTTGATAATTACGACCGGCTGTATCGATAAGTACGATGTCATAGTCTTCATATTTGATAACAGCTGAATGAAAGTCATCTTCCTCATACACAACTTCTACAGGAATATTTAGCAATTGCGCATAAGTTTTAAGCTGGTCTATTGCCGCAATTCTATAAGTATCTGTAGTGATTAATGCTACTTTTTTCTTGTGTTCCAGAACCGCTTCAGCAGCTAATTTCGCAATGGTTGTTGTTTTTCCTACACCTGTTGGACCAACAAAATTTACAAACTTCTTTTTATAAGAAATACCGTTAAAGTTAACATGGCTTAATTGATTTATTAGAAATGTTTCACACCATTGTGAAAGTTCTAAATCACTCGGTTTCTTATCTGAATTTCTCCATTTCTCAAGTAAAACCTCTCCAATTTTTAATACAAATGCTTCATTCACTTCTTCTTCTATAAGCTTGAACAAATATTTTTGGATTCGTTCCGGATATTGATTGTAGAATTGATTGCTTTTCTTCATTGCTTTAATCTCTGACTTCAACTCGGAAATTTCCGAAAGTATATCCGTATCTTTCTGTCCTACCTTTTGATTTGATGAACTCAAATCAGAAGGCTTTATTCCAGTGTTAGGAATCTTTCTATTTTTATTTTTTCTTGTTTGTTGAACATGCATTGGCTGTTCATCCAATGCAGCAATAACTTCTATGCTTTTTTTTCTAAATAATCCAAAGAAACCGCCATGAAAAATGACCTTTGAATTCAAGATAACCGCATTTTCGCCTAACTCCATTTTTACTTTTTTCATTGCTTCCGACATAGTCGGAGCAATTACTTTCTTTATATTCATTCAACACTCACCATCCCAGTGCTTTGAACCTCTACATTTGCTTCCAATTCGTTATAAGAAAGAACAGGAACGTGAGGAAAGTATCTTTCTGTTAATTGCCTTACGTACATTCGAACAGCAGGCGAGCACAGTAAAATAGGTGCTTGCTGCATTAATGATTGTTGTTCAATTTGAATTGCTGTTGCTTCAAGTATAGATTGGGAATCATCTGGATCCATTGATAGATAATTCCCATGTTCTGTTTGCTGGACACTGTCTGCAATTAATTTTTCCACTTTACCTGATACTGTTATTACTTTTAACATCGAATTCTCATCTGCATATTGATTGGTAATTTGCCTAGCTAAGCCTTGCCTTACATATTCCGCTAGTAAATCTGTATCGGTGCTCATTTTCCCATAATCAGCCAAAGTTTCAAAAATGATTGGTAAATTTCGTATAGAGACATTCTCCTTCAAAAGTTTTGCAAGAACCTTTTGAACTTCACCAATTGTAAGAGGGTTAGGAGTAACTTCTTCTACTAGAATTGGAAATGATTCTTTAATATGGTCAATCAATTGCTTCGTTTCTTGTCTTCCTAATAGTTCATGTGCATTCGCTTTTAATACTTCAGTAATATGGGTAGAAACGACTGATGGAGGATCGACAACTGTATAACCTAGTATTTCTGCTTGTTCTTTTACTTCCTCTGTTATCCATTTAGCAGGTAGTCCAAATGAAGGTTCTATAGTATCGATTCCTTCCAGCATATCTTCTCCACCAGGGCTCATGGCTAGGTAATGATCCAATAATAACTCACCCCTTGCCATTTCACTTCCCTTTATTTTTAGACGATATGCATTCGGTTCAAGCTGTATGTTATCTCTGATCCTTACAACAGGGATAACAATACCTAACTCTAGTGCCAACTGCCTTCTAATCATAACTATACGATCAAGTAGATCTCCGCCCTGATTAATATCTGCCAGCGGGATTAGCCCATAACCAAATTCGAATTCAATTTGCTCTACATTTAGTAGATTAATCACACTTTCAGGACTCCTTAAGTCATCTGTTTCGGTATCTTCAAGCTGATCTAATTGATCAACTTCTTGTCTGGCGGGTACTTTTGAGAGAACGAAACCACCTACAGCTAGTAATGCTGCAATAGGCATTGTTAAAATATCATTGATTGGAGTTGCCAATCCTAAAAGAAAAATGGTACCTGAAGCAACATAGAGCATTTTCGGAAAAGCAAATAGCTGCCCAACGATATCAGATCCAAGGTTTCCTTCAGAAGCTGCACGAGTAACAACAATACCCGTAGCTGTTGAAATTAGGAGTGCTGGAATTTGACTTACAATTCCATCCCCAACGGTAAGCATTGAATATTTTACAGCGGCTTCTCCAATTGGTAGTCCTTGTTGAAGCATTCCAATAATTATTCCAAATAAAAGGTTGATAATAACGATAATAATACCCGCAATTGCATCACCTTTTACAAACTTACTTGCTCCGTCCATCGCTCCATAAAAATCTGACTCTCGCGAAACTTTTTCTCTTCTTGATCGTGCTTCGTGTTCTGAAATAATTCCAGCATTTAAATCTGCGTCGATACTCATCTGCTTCCCTGGCATCGCATCTAAGGTGAAACGAGCAGCAACCTCTGATACACGTTCAGCACCTTTAGTGATAACAACAAATTGAATAATAACCAGTATGAAGAAAACGACTAAACCGACTAACACATTTCCACCAACTACAAAAGTCCCGAACGTTTCAACAACACCGCCAGCATCACCTTTCGAAAGGATCGATCTTGTCGTTGAAACATTCAGGCCCAATCTAAAGAGTGTCAATAATAATAACAATGAAGGAAAAATTGAAAATTGAAGAGGCTCTTGCATATTCATTGATGTTAATAATACAAGAAGCGCAAGTGAAATATTTATTATGATTAATAAGCTTAATAACCATGGAGGAAAAGGAATAACCAACATGGCAACAATCAATATTACACTTGATAGAACTGCAAGATCTTTCACTTTCACAACAATCTCTCCTAAAAAACCTAAATAATAAAAGTTGAAATGCGATTGTTCAATGTCTTTTTAGTACCTTGGTCAAGCGCTAGCTTTCTCTAAGACACTGAAAATCGGCTTAGCGTCTGAGGGGTTTACCGTTAATGTTATTCCCACAGAAGTTACATGCTTCCGTTTCAAATCCGCACTTCAATATCTAAAAAACATTACTAACAAGTTCTAAATTTTGTGCTTAATTCTATAAACATAAGCAAGTATTTCTGCAACCGCTTTGAAAAACTCTTCAGGGATTTTTTGTCCAATATCCATTTGGTCATATAAAGCACGGGCTAATGGTCTGTTTTCAACCATAATAATATTATGTTCACCAGCAATTTGTTTAATTTTTTGTGCCATGAAGTCTATTCCTTTTGCAATGACTACTGGTGCATCATCATTTTCATCATCATATTGTAGGGCGATGGCATAATGAGTTGGGTTTGTAATAATGACATCTGCCTTTGGTACTTCCTGCATCATGCGCGACATAGCCATCTCTCGTTGCTTTTGTTTGATCTTTGATTTTATTAAAGGATCCCCTTCGGTGTTCTTAAACTCATCTTTTATATCCTGTTTGGACATTCGAATGTTTTTTTCATAATCATACTTCTGATATAAATAATCAAATATAGATAAAAATAATAGTGCCAGTGATGCTGCTATTCCCATCTGCATCGTAAGACTCCCTACTGTTTTTAATGCAGATGCAACAGGCTTATGAGATAGAATGAGAACTTCATCAATCCGAATCCATAGGACAAAAAAGGTAATCGCCCCAACAAAGCCAATTTTTAAGATTGATTTTAATAATTCAACGATTGCTCTAATAGAAAAAATACGTTTTAACCCTTTTACTGGATCAAGTTTTTCTAGCTTTGGCTGCAAAGGTTCACCAGTTACCATAAAACCTACCTGCATCAAATTGGAAGCAATACCTGCAACAAGTGCAATTAACATAACAGGGCCAAGCAAAAATACAATTTCTTTCAATATATCTAATAAAATTAGTTGAATATTATCCTCAGAAACTTCCATTAATAAAAACTTGGTAAAGGAGTGACGAAAAGTATCGACTGCGATTTTTCCCATATTAGATGAAAAGAATAAAAGGAATAAAAAAACAGCTAATAATCCGATAGCGGTATTTACATCTTGGCTTTTTGCAGTTTGTCCTTTTCTTCTTGCATCTTGTCTCTTTTTAGGAGTAGCCTTTTCTGTTTTTTCTCCCGCAAAAAATTGGAGATCCAGATTTAGTTGTTTCATCACGTGCCTCCTAAAAGCCTCATCACATTTCGCATAGCGTACAGCATAGTTTCGAATAGATGCTGGACGACACCAAACATTACACCTAAAACGATAAATAATATTATAAAACTAACAGCGATTTTTATTGGAAAACCTACAACAAAAATATTTAACTGTGGTACGGTTCTTGCTACTATCCCTAGTGCTACATCGACGAGAAAAAGTGAAGCGACGACCGGGATAGACATTTGAAAAGCAATTGTAAACATCGCACTAAATGATTTAATAATATATTCAGCAAGTGAACTATCTCCAAGAGGGAGAAAAACTTGATCGACTGGAATAAATTGATAACTATAGAAAATTCCATCTAATATTAGATGATGCCCATTCACCGAAAGTAAAAATAATAATGAAAACATATATAGATATTGTCCGATAAGAGGACTTTGGGTTCCCGTCTGAGGATCTATCACATTCGCAATAGCAAATCCCATTTGGAAATCTATGAATCCTCCAGCAATTTGAATTGCTGAAAGAATCATATATGCTATAAAACCAATAAAAAGTCCAATCCCTGCTTCTTTTATGATTAATAGGAAATACTCCCCTGAAATATTTATTGATTGAACATCCAATGTATAATACATTAGCAAAGCTAAAAAAAATGCAAAACCGATTCTATAGGAAGCGGGTAAAGTTTTATATGAAAATAATGGCATTGTTACAAAAAATGTTGCAACTCTAGTAAATACAAGCAAAAACACTGAAAAATTTGGTAGCAAGGCTTCCATTTAATCAACCTACAAACCGAGTTAAATTTTCAAAAATTTCAGATGCATATGATAGGAGCCTACTCAACATCCACGGCCCTAATACAACAACACCAACTAAAACAGCTACAATTTTCGGTATGAAAGCCAAAGTTTGTTCTTGAATTTGTGTTGTCGCCTGAAAAATACTCACTGCAAGACCTACAACTAAAGCAAGAACAAGCAGTGGACCTGCTACTATTAGTATCGTATATACCCCTTTTTCCGCGAGTGAGATAACAGCTTCAGCACTCATTTGATCACTCCATTAATCTACAACATAACAAAATTTTAATTTAGTAAAAGCTCTCCAGTAAGGATTTTACGACTAAGTACCATCCATCAACAAGGACAAAAAGCAATATTTTAAACGGTAGTGAGATCATAACTGGCGGAAGCATCATCATCCCCATCGACATTAAAATACTTGCAACCACCATATCAATAACTAAAAAAGGAATAAATATCATAAATCCAATTTGAAAAGCTGTCTTTAATTCACTTAACGCATATGCAGGTACGAATACTGTCAATGGAATATCTTGAATGGTCGCCGGCCTTTCTGTTTTTGAATAGGAAAGAAATAATTCTAAATCCTTTTGCCTTGTATGCTTACTCATAAACTCTCTAAACGGTATAGCCGCTTTATCATAGGCCTCTTCTAAATTAATTTCATCATTAAAAAGAGGGGTTAGTGCTTGTTCATTCACCTGACTAAACGTAGGGGCCATGATAAAAAAAGTTAAGAATAAAGCTAGTCCAACCAACACTTGGTTTGGTGGCATTTGCTGTGTCGCAAGAGATGTTCGTACGAAAGAAAGAACAATTATTATTCTCGTAAATGACGTCATCAATATTAATATACTTGGAGCGAGAGATAAAACAGTAAGTAATAATAATAGCTTGACAGAAGTAGATACAGTATCTGATGAGCTATTATTAAAAAACTCCATAAACTCATTCATCTAAATTAGACTCCTTATGATCAAGCTTTTTCATTGACTGTTTGCGCTCCTTTTTGATTTCATCAAGCTGTCTTTTCAAATGTATATGAAATGGCTGCTGTTCATTTTCTCTCGTTTCGTTTGTAGACTTATTTAATCGCTTGATCCAATTCGTAATCATATTTACCGGCTGTAAGCTCTGATCCAACTGATCTTCATATTGCTTTAAATAGTTTTCATATTCTTCTTCATCTGCTATTTCTTTTAAAAGTTGTACATTTTCTCCAACTCCAAGAACTAACAAACGATTACCGACTTTGACTATTTGTATAGAGCGATTGCCACCTAATGGCGTTCCTCCTAAATTTTGAACAAGTCTATTTTGTTGATACGATTGACTTTTTTTATTAATAAATTTTAATAAAAAATATAATATGGCTATAACAAAAATTAATGCAAGAATCATTTTTAGAAATTCTGCAACACCTACACCAAATGAATTTTTGTTATCCGGTTGATCTAATTTCGTGCCTTTATCCTGTACTTTATCTTTAACTTCATTACAATTGTTCGTATAACATTCTTTTACAGTTCCACCAAGCGGATTATTTTCAGCAAAAACGATTATTTGATCCGCTTGGCTAAGAAGTATACACATGATGGTGAAAACAATTGCCACTTGTTTGATGATTGAATTCATTTTTTATTATCCTAATGTTTTTTGGATAGC
Source organism: Lederbergia wuyishanensis (assembly GCF_022900255.1). Classification (GTDB taxonomy): domain Bacteria; phylum Bacillota; class Bacilli; order Bacillales; family Bacillaceae_C; genus Lederbergia; species Lederbergia wuyishanensis. The sequence continues at coordinate 434,896 of NZ_JALIRM010000001.1, read as the reverse complement.
TTCTATTACCCTATCCGCTTGGAACGGCTTAACAATAAAATCTTTTGCGCCTGCTTGAATTGCATCAATAACCATTGCTTGTTGCCCCATTGCAGAACACATAATAATTTTTGCAGCTGGATCGATTGCTTTTATTTCTTTTAAAGCTGTAATTCCATCCATTTCAGGCATTGTAATATCCATTGTGACTAAATCTGGTTTAAGCTCATTATATTTTTCTACAGCTTGAACTCCATCTACTGCTTCTCCAACTACCTCGAAACCATTTTTCACCAAAATATCCTTAATCATCATTCTCATAAATGCGGCGTCATCCACAATTAAAATTCTATTTGCCACTGTATTTCCTCCTAAAATATCAATTTAACTTTTTTAATCTATCGGATTGGCTGACAATGTCAGTTACTCTTACTCCAAAATTTTCATCAATTACAACTACTTCACCTTTAGCAATTAGCCTGCTGTTAACTAGTATTTCTACAGGCTCACCTGCCAGCTTATCCAATTCAATAATAGATCCAGCACCAAGTTCAAGAATTTCTTTAACCGATTTTTTGGTCTTACCAAGCTCTACAGTAACCTGCAATGGTATATCAAGAAGCATGTCAAGATTTTTCGTCTCTGGCGCGGGTGTATTAGATTGATTAAAATCTAAAAAGGTTGCTGATTGAACGTTCAATTGACTTTTTGGAGCCTCTCTATTTGACTCTTGGTTATGTTCATTTTTCGGTTGATTATTATTTATTGTGTTTTGAGATTGCTGTGAACTTTGTTCATTTTTTGAAACTTGCAACTTATCATCATTCGAAATAATTGGAGGGTTTGTCTCCGATTGTGTATTGCTATTTTTTTCAAACAAATCTACTACAAGCTTCTTGGCAAATTCAATTGGAAGAACTTGCATAATATCGGAATCTATTAAATTGCCTATCGATAGATGAAAAGATACTTTTACTAAAAGGTTTTGCTGTGGAATTGTTTGAGTTCCTTCCCCCTGAGAAAAATTTAATAACTCAATAGAAGGCGGGGAAATATCTACCTTCTTTTCAAAAATGGATGACATTGAAGTTGCAGCTGAACCCATCATTTGATTCATAGCTTCTTGAACCGCACTTAAATGTATCTCATCTAACATGTTAGCAGGCGATGTTCCATCTCCACCAAGCATTAAATCCGCAATAATGGCTGCATCACTTTGCTTTATAACAAGAATATTTACTCCAGAGAAACCAGCCGTATATTTAACTTGAATTGCTACATAAGGATGTGGAAATTCTTCTTCCAGTTTTGCATTATCAATAATGGAAACTGATGGTGTTGTAATTTCTACCTTTTGATTTAATAATGTAGATAATGCAGTTGCTGAACTGCCAAAAGAAATATTTCCAAGTTCTCCTATAGCATCTTGCTGCATTTCGGTTAAATAATCAGATACTTCAAGAACTTCTTCTTTCACTACATCCTCATTTACTGGTTCACCGCGTAATAACGCATCAATCTCATCTTGTGAGAGCATTTCACCATTCATTATTTCCTTCGCCCTCCTCTATATTATCAATAATTTGTACAGCCATTTTTTTATTCCTTTTACCAGCTTGTCCGATGAATTTAGGTTTTTCTCCAACCTTAATCGTAAGAGGTTCATCAATACGTCTATTTAATTCAATAACATCTCCCACATTTAAAGATAGAAAGTCATCAATTGTAATAGTAGATAATCCAAGGTCAACGGTTAGTTCCATATGTGCTTCTTTTATTTTTTCTTCCAGTAATGCAACCTCTTCCGGCTTTCTAATCTTTGTGTTTGTTTCCATCCAATAATGTGCCGAGAGTTTAGGAATGATAGGCTCTAACAAAACATGAGGTATACATATATTAATCATCCCACTCGTTTCTCCTACACTTGCGTTCATGGAAATAACTACTACAGTTTCATTTGGAGTTGCAACTTGTAAAAATTGCGGATTTACTTCCAGTTCGGATAAAATGGGATCTATTTCTGCAATGCCCGACCATGCCTCCTGTAAATGCTCCAACGTATGCTCAAATAAGTTAGTCATAAGCCGTGTTTCTATTTCAGTTAAGTTCTCAATCTTATTTATTGAGGTTCCTTTTCCCCCAAGGATTCTATCAATCATCGCATATGCAATATTAGGATGTATTTCCATGATCATTCTACCTTCGAGAGGAGGGACCTCTATGACATTTAAAATGGTCATATTAGGGACGGAACGTACATATTCTTCATATGGAATTTGATCCGCAGTAGCAACGGTAATATTAACATACGTCCTTAGTTGAGCAGAAAAATATGTTGTTAATAAACGTGCAAAATTCTCATAGATTCTCGTCAAACTTCGGACTTGATCTTTAGAGAATCTTAATGCTCGTTTAAAGTCGTATATTTTTACCTTTTTAACGTCTTCTTCTCTTTTAAAATCTTCCGCTGACATTTCACCCGTAGATATAGCGGATAGCAGAGCATCAATTTCACTTTGCGATAACACATCTTCCGGCATAGCTGCACCTCCGTTTCAAATTAGATTATAAGTAATTTAAGAAATGACATAGGAGGTGATGTACACTCTAACTACTTTTCCGTTTTGCATTAGATCGTTTATTTTCCCTTTAATCGTCTCTTCCAGATTTTGTTTACCTTCCTTTCCATCTAAATCGGAAGGTTCCATTTCAGAAAGCTCGGATATGATTAGATTTTTAATTTGAAAATCTCTTTTCTTAAATTCTTCTTTTGCCTTTTTTCCATCTGTCTGAACTTTAAAAGAAATTTTAACATAATCCCCAGTTTTTACATTTGTCATAATCTCAGGGACATCTACGGATACTTTTATAACTTCATCTATAGTTGGTTCCTTTTTATCTTTATCACCAAGATTCATGATAATAATTAAGGATAATGTAGCAAGCAGTAAAATTGATGTTAAAACAACCATCATAGTTGGAAATATTTTTTTACTCATCTTTCAAATCCTCCAATTCTTTTCGGCCAAGGAGATTAATGGATTGATAGAATTCCACGATACGATTGTTTATTAACTCCTCTGATTCTGCTGCTACATATTTTCGTCCATTCGTGAGGGTAATTGTAGTATCTGGAAATGACTCTACTTTTTCAATATATAATGCGTTTAATATAAATGTACTTCCATTTAATCTAGTTATTTTGATCAAAGAATGATCAGGGCCGGATCGCAGGGAGCACCCGACCCTTCTCCCCCCTTACATTATCGTTTTAAGTTAACGAGCTCCTGCAAAATTTCATCGGATGTTGTAATAATCCTTGTGTTCGCTTGGAAGCCACGTTGGGCTACTATCATTTCTGTAAATTCCTCTGAAAGATCTACATTGGACATTTCAAGTGAACCTGAAACTAGTGTCCCTGAACCGTCACTTCCTGGAACTGTGTATGTCGCTATACCAGATGCGGCTGTTTGTGTAAACATATTTTCTCCCACTTTCTGAAGCCCACCACTATTGGAAAAGCGAGCGAGAGTAATCGAAAAATTAGTTGTATATAAATCTCCGTCTTTAGAAAGGCCTAGCTCTGTAGCGTGAATGTAATCAATTGCATCCATTGCATTAGAAACACCGTCAGAGGCGACTGATATTGTTGCTGAAGCGTCATTTGCACTAGTAAGTGCTAAAGTTGCCGCATCTTCTACTGCCTTTTTATTCGTATCATTTGGTGTAGTTTGGTATGTTGTAAATTTATTGTCAACATCAGTAACTTTATTTTTTAAATCATCATATTTTGCTTTAATGTCCTGAACTTTCGTTAAGGCATCTACTGCTCTATTTTGAGCATCGGTAGCAGCTGTTTTTGCACGAGCATCGGTGCCAGCATTTGCTTTTGCAAGTAAATTATCTGCTTCAACCTTCAATAATTGAGCTTCCTTTTCTGCTTCTTTTAACACTTCGTCTAGTTCATCTGTTATTTTTACTAAAGAATCAAGGTATTTCTTTGAAGTCGGATTTTCTACAAGATTTTTTGCAGTACCTGCTATATTTCCGATTAATTCACGAGCTTTATCAATTGAAGTTTGATTTGAAGTTTTAATAAAACTGATTTTTCCATTTTCAGAAATACTAAAGCTTTCTATTTCTTGTATTTTACCTCCATTAATACGAATTGGCTGTAAACTATTATCGCTAGGATTAGTAGCTAAAACATAATGCCCAGTGCCTGTAACTACGTATCCATCATTATTTAAATAGAGATTACCTGCCCTCGTATAATAAGTAGACGTTGCAAAGAAAGTATCTCCACTTGGAGTCCCTTCGGCAATTGTCAAATATCCATCACCTTGTATGGCAAGGTCGAGAACTCTTCCTGTTGTTTGCAAGCTTCCTTGGGTATCTATCATATCAATAGAAGCTAACTGTGAACCAAGTCCAACTTGCTTCGGATTCGTTCCACCTCTGCCTTGTGTTGGAGCACTTGCACCCGATATTGTTTGACTAACCATATCTTTAAACGTAACACGGCCTTTTTTGAATCCATATGTGTTAACATTCGCAATGTTATTTCCAATTACATCTAATTTTGTTTGGAAGTTTTTCATCCCGCTAATTCCCGAATACATTGAACGAATCATTTTATTGTTCTCCCTTCAATGAACCGCGTCTGTCAGTCGGCGGCTCGCAGCTTCCTATTTTAGGTCCAGCTGCATCCTTTTTTATCGTATTATTCCAAAATGATGGTCCCATCGATTTTCGTAAATATTTGACTTCCTGCTTCCTGTCTATCCATGACTGTTACGACTGTATTATTTTTGGCACTTATGATCATTGCTGCATTTTTTAATAGGACTAGTGAATCTTTAACCCCTTGCCTTTTTGCTTCATTAACTTTTATCTCGATTTGATCCCAGACGTCCTGCTCGATTGAGATTTTTCTTTCACTCATTCTTATACCTGCATGCTTACTAATTGTTAGTCTGGTCTGCTTGGAAGTTTCCTGATCAAGAATTTGAGAAAAGGTTTGATTGCTAGATTTTGTTGTCTTACTAGATTTGGTTTTAGAATGTAGGGCAATTGGTTGTACAGGAAGCTTATGAATTATATTTTCCATTTCAATACTTCCTTTACTAGCTTATTTTAATGACATCATTATTCTTGATTGCTTGCCCTTCCTCAGTATGAAGAAACACAATATTATTTTTCATTGATACTGACTTCACAATACCGCTTAGTTCTTCTTCATCTTCCATCCAAGAAATGTTCTTTCCAATCATGGATGTTGCGGAAATAAGAGGCGATTCAGCAGAAATATTATTAACTTCAGAAATGTTTGCTGGAGCTAATTCGGTTCCGTCCTCTAATGTGAACTTTACAGTATCACCGACAAATTGAACTGAACTTACAATTCCTTTTCCATTAATAAAAGTTGGTTCAGACGTACTAGTTTCTTCATTAACTTTATGCCATGTCACTTCTTTGCCAACAAACTGACTAAGAGAAATTAAGCTAGATTGTGATTGAAATTGAACTAATGATTCAATTGATTTGTTCATATTAGTCATCTGCTCTAGAGACGAAAAAGTAGCCATTTGGGCAATAAATTCTTTATCCTGCATCGGATTCATTGGGTCCTGATTTTGTAACTGGACCATTAATAGTTTTAGAAAATCATCTTTTCCTAAAATATCTTTTCCCGTTTTTACTTCTCTTTTTTGAACAGAGGAATACAACAAATCTGAATTAATAGAAATGGACATTTAACTACACCTCCGTTTCGAATAAAACATTACTTAATGCATCCTTAAATTTCTCGCTATTTTCCGGGTTAGATTCTCCCTGTTTTTGATTTTGTTCATCCTGACGTTGCTGATTTTCTTGTTTTTCTTGATTCGTATACCGCTGAAGATCATCTTGGGTATATGTTACTTCTATTCTGTCAATTGAAATATTTTGTTGTGTAAAGGATTGTCTTAAACTATTGATTTGATAATCTAGTATTTCTTTGGCTTTATGTGTAGAAGCTAAGATTCTTGCAGTCAATTGTCCATCCTTTTGTAATAGCTCTACTCTTAATGTTCCTAATTCTTCTGGATGCAGTCTAATTAATAATTTTGTAGCATTAGGACCTTGAGTAAGACTTGATCTACTTAAAATATTTGCAAATTCCTTAATCAATCCTCGCATCGCGGTTTCTTCGTTAACTGGTTCACTAACACGTAAGATAAATGACTCTGTCTGTAAAGCAGGATTAGCATTTATCATTACGTCCGGACTAACAATTCGCTTGTTCAACAATTGATCGTTTGGAGATTTTCCTAATAAGGTCTGTAATACATTTGAATTTTTGTTTTGAGGATGGAAATCATTTATCTCCTTCCCTTTAAAAAATGCGTGATCGATTGATTTCCGCATCGTTTGATATTTATTTTCTTTTGTCAACTCTTGAAGTCGTAATAGCAAATTATCAATGGAAGTCTCTAAATCTTCAAGCTGTTTAATTTCTGAAAGGCTAACAGTATTTCCTTTGGATATAATCAAAAATTCTTTAACAGCCTTCACATAAGGTAATGTTTTGTCAAAAGGTAAATTCTCCAAAGTTTCATTATCTACTTCATTAATAATCTGAAATAATAATACAGAAGCAGCTAAAAAATCAGCAGGAAGTGGCTCATCAAAATTTGTTGTATCTAGTGAATGTTTTGAATCAACGTTCTCCTTTAGCCAATTTATCAATTCATGAATGGTTTCAAGCATGCTAGATTCTATTACATCTAAATCTTGTTCATTGAATTCTAAATCAACATTTCCTTTTAAAATGTCAATTAAATCAGCAACAGATCCCAACTCTTGGTTAGGTGATGGTATAAGCATAATTTCTTTGCTTTTATCCATCGTTGCACCTAAAATCATTTGAAAGCTCAAATTATTCGATTGTATAGGACTAGAAGTTGCAAACGGTGCCTGTATCATCGTCGATTCAAGACTGCCAACTTTCACTCTTTCACCCCCTTTCAAAAAACAAGTTTTATTCTGTTTTTGCCGCTAGCTTTTCCAAATATTTTGCCGCTTTTTCAGGAGGCATTTTTTCTAATATCTTAGCTAAAGATTCGGTACCAATATTAGATAAAATTTTTACAGCTTCTTCATCATTCATCTCTAAAATAATTGGGGCTGCGTTTTTTGGAGCCATCGCTTCATAAGTTGTAACGATTTCTTTAAAAGCACGTTTATTTTCGTCTCTCATTTGCATTAATTCATCTATTGTTTGCTCAAGTCTTTGCTTTTCAAGTAAAAAACGTTCTTTTTCATTTTCATTTTTTTCAAGCTGTGATTTAAGTTGATCAATTTGAGCGTTTTTATTTTGAATTTCAGCGTCTAAATTAACAATTTTCTCTTCATATTCAAGTACATTGGCCTTTTCTTTCTCGTCAAACATATTTGATAATATCGGGACATTGTCACTAAACTCTTTAGCTTTTTGAAAAACATTAACACCTGCCACAGAAGCTATAAGTAAAGCTAAAAAGAGGGCAAATAAAAGCGGAATTATAAACCAAAAGATGAACCGATGAAAAATGCCCGGTTCTTTTTCTGTTTTTTGATTTTTTAAGGTTTTTTCCACTTCTTCACCTAATTTCCGCCTCGATGAAAATATTGAACGGATGAATATTCATCAAGGTATGTATTTTCTGTTTTATCAAGCATTTGCAAGTAATATTGATATGTTTTATCTTTTAATTTTTCATATTTTTTCACTTCGATATTAGTCTCTTTTAATTTCTCTTCATACCAATTCATCGTGTTACGTGCATTCATAACAAGGCGTTGAACGTGGCTAATCGTTTTTTCCAAATTACTAATAAATTGCTGATAATGACGGATTTTATGAATGGATAGTCCACCTGTAAGTTCACGAAGTTGATATTGTTCAAGATTTTCTTTTTTCTTCAATAAATCAAATAATTGTTCCGCAACATCTTCAAACTTTTTTACTGATTCTTGGTATAAGGACAATGCTTCATCTTTTTCCCGTTCTTTCAGCGTTAAGATTTTTTGAAATTTGTATTCATATTTCAACTCAATTCACCTATTTTCATCAGGTCAATCATAGAATCAATACTTTCTTGAATCGTTAAGTGTTCATCTGTTTCCTGTTTAAGGAATGAAATAATATGAGGATAAGCTAAAATGGCTTCATCTATTTCTTTCGAAGCACCACGTTTATAAGCCCCAATATTAATAAGGTCCTCAGAATTTGAATACGTACTTAATAAGTCTCGTATTTTTTCAGCAGCTTGTCTGTGTTCTCTAGTAGATAGATGATTCATAAGTCGACTAACACTCTTTAGAACATTAATTGCTGGATATTGACCTTTATTCGCTAATTCGCGATCTAAAACAATATGTCCATCCAATATTCCTCTAACTGCATCAGCAATTGGTTCATTCATATCATCTCCATCTACCAATACAGTATAGAAGGCTGTGATCGACCCATACTCATTTGTTCCAGTACGTTCTAAAAGACGAGGTAGTATAGAAAACACTGAAGGTGTATATCCTTTTGTTGCAGGCGGCTCACCAACAGCAAGGCCAACCTCTCTTTGTCCCATAGCAACCCTTGTTACGGAATCCATCATGAACATGACATCTTTTCCTTTATCTCGGAAATATTCAGCTATAGCTGTAGCAGTGAATGCACCTTTTATTCTCATAAGTGCTGGCATATCTGAAGTTGCCGCAACAATAATAGTTTTTTTCAACCCTTCAGGTCCAAGGTCTCGATCAATAAATTCCCTTACTTCTCTGCCTCGTTCTCCAATCAAGGCAATAACATTAATATCAGCCGTCGTATTCCTTGCTATCATTCCAAGCAGCGTACTTTTACCTACTCCACTACCAGCAAAGATTCCCATTCTTTGACCTTTTCCTACAGTTAATAGACTATCAATTGACCTTACTCCTACTTCAAGCTTTTCTGAAACTGGAGGTCGGCTAAGTGGGTTTGGCGGTGTTCGATCAGTCGGGATAGTCTTCATTTTGATTGGCATTTGAAAATCATCCATTGGATTTCCTAAAGAATCGACCACTCGACCAATTAATTCTGGACCAACTTTTATTTGTAGAGGTTTCGAAGTGGCCTCTACAAGACTTCCAGGAGAAATTTCTTGTATATTCGTATATGGCATAAGTATTATAAGCTGCTCTTTAAAGCCTACGACCTCAGCAATAATCTTTCTCTTCTTTGCTTTCCCACCTATATGGATGAGGCAGACATCACCGATAGAACTTTCTGGCCCCTGAGACTCTATCATTAAGCCTACAACTCTGCTAACCCGTCCAAACCGCTGGAACGTTGAAAGATTTTTTATATGGGGAATTAGTTCTTTTGCTTCCATTATTCATCGCCCTTAAGTAATTCCATCATGTTCTTTTTTAATTCCACAAGCTGGCTTGATACACTTGCATCAATTCTCCCATGTTCGGATTCTATATAGCATGAGTATTCTTCCAAATCTTCATCGGGATAAATAAAACATTGTGTACCATTTGGGAAAACTGCATCCAATTCATTTTTTTCAGATATTAAAAGTTCATATTGCAAAGGATGCACGTGAATCTGTACTTCCTTAAAATCTTTTGCTTCTTTAAGCGCTCTTTTAACGAGAGGTATGAAGTTATCTTTTTGGTCGGCCAGACTAGTATGAATGATTCTTTCCGCAGATTTTATGGCAATATCAACGATTACAGTTTCAGAGCTTTCAAGATATTCTTTAAAGGCGATTTTTGAGGTATTTACTACTTCTTTCGCCTTTTCAATAAGGTTTTCATATTCAGCGTAACCATTTCGTCTGCCTTCCTCTATCCCAATATTCAATCCCTTTTCATATGCATCGTCTATAAGCTTTTTTTCTTCTAGTTCCCATTCAGAACGACGCATTTCAATATTCTGTAACAATTGATTTACTTCAGCTTTTGCAGCTTCTAGAAGTTTATTTGCTTCAATTTCAGCATTATGAAGGATTTCGTCTCTTTCTTCTAATACAGATTCAATAGATTGCTCAACGTGTTCTTGACTAGTCAATTGGATGCGTCTTACACTTATCACCTTTGACTCACTTTGAATAGGTGGTGCTGAATTATTTTTTATAATCCTAGACAATGATATCGTCCCCTCCACCGCGAGCAACGATGATTTCTCCTAATTCTTCAAGCCTGCGAATAATGCCAACTATTTTCGTCTGGGCTTCTTCTACATCTCTCAATCTGACTGGCCCCATATATTCCATTTCTTCTTTAATCGTTTCAACCATACGTGTTGACATGTTTCTATAAATAACATCTTTCACTTCATCGCTGGATATCTTAAGTGCCAATAAAAGATCTTCATTATCACATTCGCGAATAATCCTTTGGATTGACCTGTTATCAAGCGTGACAATATCTTCAAATACAAACATTCGCTTTTTAATTTCTTCAGCTAAAACAGGATCTTCGATTTCTAAAGCATCTAAAATTGTTTTTTCTGTCGCGCGGTCAACACCATTTAATACATCAACAACTGCCTCAATTCCACCTGTTTGTGTGTAATCTTGTGTGACGGTCGCAGATAACTTTCGTTCGAGTATGCTTTCAATCTCACTTATCACTTCAGGAGAAGTGCGGTCCATTACTGCAATTCTTTTAGCAATATCCGTTTGCTTTTCCTGAGGAAGCTCTGACAAAATTTGTCCTGCCTTCTCAGGATCTAAATACGATAAAATCAGTGCTATTGTTTGTGGATGTTCATTCTGAATAAAATTTAAAATCTGACCAGCATCTGCTTTTCTTGCAAAATCAAATGGGCGAACTTGTAAAGAGGAAGTGAGTCGGTTGATAATGGTCATAGCTTGTTCAGCTCCAAGTGCTTTTTCTAACACTGTTTTCGCGTAACCTATTCCACCTTGAGTAATATAATCTTGAGCTATAGCAATATTATGAAACTCGTCCATTACTTCTTCTTTTGCAGAGGAGTCAACTTTTCTTACACTTGAAATTTCTAGTGTTAATTTTTCCATTTCTTCTTCTGTCAAATGCTTATACACAGATGATGCAACATCAGGTCCAAGCGAAATTAAGAGAATGGCTGCCTTTTGCTTTCCGCTTAATCCTTTTTTAGACAATGGTAACTCCTCCTAATCCTCTGCTAACCATGTGCGCAATAATTTGGCAAATTCGTCTGGTTTTTCCTTTGCTAATTTTTCTAGCTGTTTCTTGCGCATTCCAGCTTCTGTTAAAACTTCTTCTGGTAAATCAGGGATTTCAATAGGCTCTTCCATCGTTTCTTCAAATTCCTCGTCTTCTTCATCACTATTTCTTCTAGCACGCAACATTAAGAATAGAAGAATTCCGATTATGATTAGTAATACTCCACCTATTACGTATATCCACCATGGAAGTTTTTGAGTTGGTATATCTTGGATATCAACCTTTCCATTGAACGGTTGTACCGACACAACTATCTTATTTTGAATGGAATCGTCCGATAAGTCGGTTCCAGCGTCTTTATCTATTGACGTTCTCACAATTGTAGATAGTAATTCTCGGATATCTTGTTTCCGATCCTCGGGGAATGTATTAATGTCTTCTGGAGTCGGTGGTTCAACCATGACTTGTATCCCGAGATCTCTAATTTTGTATGGACTTTCTACAATTTCTTTACGAATTCTATTAACTTCATTATTAATTGTTTCTTCAGTTTTTTCGTAGTCACCATTGGAATCACTTCCTGCTTGATAACTCGTCCCTGCATCAGGTGTATCTCCACCTTGTGGAATACCACCGACTTGATCAGCTTTACCTGTAAAAGTTTCCGTAATCCGATGAGCACTTATTGCTATACCACGCATATTTTCTTCATCAACTGGTGTAACCAGGTTTTCTTCCCTGTTTTCTTGGGTAAAGTCTATATCAGCAGTAACAGATGTAACGACTTTATCAAAACCCATCAAAGTTCCTAGCATATTTTGAACTTGACGTTGGATATCTCTTTCAATTTGACTTTTAATTTGCATTTGCTGTGTGTAACCATTATCAGCATACTTTTCATTATTCAAATCAAAATATTCAAGGAATTGATTCCGAATCACTATATTTTCTTCTGGTAAATTCGGAATACTTTTTGATACAAGATGGTAAAGTGATTTAATTTGTTTTTCGTTAAACTCATGACCAGGCTTAGTGTGTAATATGATAGAAGCAGAAGCTTCTTCCTTTGAATCACTTAAAAATATCCCTTTTTCAGGCAAAGTTATCATCACTTTGGCTTGCTCTATTCCGTCAATACTTTTCATTAATTCTGCTAGTTCTGTTTGAGTAGCTTCTAATTTAAGCACATTAAACTCATTGTCTGTCATGCCAAAACCTGCATTTGCGCCAAAAAAGGAATAATCAATATTTCCTGATTTTGGAATACCTTCTGCAGCTAACTCTACTAACAAGGTATCAACTTGTTCTTCGGGTACCTTGATTGTCTTTCCACCATCAGCAATTTCCGATTTAATTCCTTTTGCGTCGAGACTTTCCTTGATGGAGCCTGTCTCTGAAGGTGATAGGTTTGTATATAACGGGACTAATGTGGACTTAGAGGCAAAATAGAAGATGCCAGCCACTAAAATAAGGGCAGTAAGAATCGAACCAAGTATAATGAATTTTTGATTGCCTGTTCTGGTCGTCCAGTATTCTCTTAAACTAGCTATTTTCTTGTTTATTGTCTCTCTCATTTAAAAGCCCCTTACTATAAAGCAAATCTAAAAAGGCAAACCTCATCAGCCCAAAGTTAAACTTGCATTCTCATCATTTCTTGATATGCTTCAACAGCTTTATTGCGAATTTCAAGTGCAGCTTGCATTGTAATAGATGCTTTTTGAGCTGCAATCATTACTTCATGTAACTCAATATTTTCCCCTCTTGCTAATTTTTCTGTAGCAACATCGGATTCTATTTGAGCGTTATTAACTTCATTAATTGCATTTTTTAACATATCTTTAAAACTTGAATTATTTTGTACTCCTCCATCTTGTTTAAAATTATTTTTCACAGGAGCGAGTTGAATGTTTGAAAAATTAATATTATTAATCGGCATTAAGTCATGTGCCTCCTAAATTTACTTTCCTAATTCTAAAGCTTTTATATACATAGATTTGGACGCATTAAATACAGTTACGTTTGCTTCGTATGAGCGGGTGGCACTCATTAAGTCCACCATTTCTTTTAGTGGATCAACATTTGGCATTTGAACGTAGCCTTCCTCGTTAGCATCTGGATGTTCAGGATCATACACAAGCCGATATGGAGATTCATCTTCTACAATATTTGAAACTTTCACACCATTCATTTTGTTATTTCCAGTGTTTTGGAGACTAGAATTAAAAATGGATGAAAAGGATGATTCTTTTGGCTGCATAACGACCATTTTTCTCGTATAGGGTTGCCACTGACCATCCACTAATTTTCCACGAGTCGTATCGACATTAGCCATATTAGAGGATATAACATCCATCCTTAATCTTTGAGATGTGAGTGCGGAGGACGTGATTCCCATACTTTGAAACATAGACATGTTATCTTCCTCCTTTAATCACATTTTGAAGAGTAGAAAATTTACCGTTTAATCTTTCTATTAAAGCTTGGTAATAAATTTGATTGGCTGCCATGTCAGACATTTCGCTGTCAATATCTACGTTATTTCCGTTGTGGTTGTATTCTGTATTTTTCTTTGTGTAAACATTTAACTGACCTGTACTAATGCTAAATTGAAAGTGACGTGAATCGGTTCTATTCGCCATAATAGGTTTAGTGGATTCAGTTAGAACTTGCTTAAAACTTACGTCTTTTGCTTTGTAATTCGGTACATCCACATTTGCGATATTTTGAGCTATTGTTTTATGTTTAAGTGACGAATAACCCAAGGCTTTTTCAAGTGTTTGAAAATTACTAGAAAATAATTTCAATTTTGACACCGCATTTCTACATTTTTATCTATTTACCTACAATTACCACATTTACATTGTAATGTTTTTGTCATATTACGTCTATACACCGGACTATACTTTTAAGCTAAAATACGTCAAAACTAGACAAAATAGTTCTTTAGACTCAAAAAAAGCTACTAGATTTTACAATCTAGTAACTTTTTTGTAACAATTTATTTAGTTTTAGTTTGATTTAAGTTTTTCAAGTTCTTTAAGGAATTTTGAATTTAACACTTTAATATATGTTCCTTTCATTCCTAGTGAACGAGATTCAATTACCCCAGCACTTTCAAGTTTTCTCAGCGCATTCACGATTACAGAACGAGTAATTCCAACACGATCTGCGATCTTCGATGCAACAAGTAATCCTTCGTTGCCGTTTAATTCTTCAAAAATGTGTTCGATTGCTTCAAGCTCACTGTATGACAATGAACTTATTGCCATTTGAACGACCGCTTTACTTCTAGCTTCTTCTTCAATTTCTTCTGATTTTTCTCTTAAAATTTCCATCCCTACCACAGTAGCACCATACTCGGCCAAGATTAAATCATCATCTCGAAACTCTTCTTCCAAACGTGCTAATATTAGTGTACCGAGACGCTCACCTCCACCGATAATAGGAACGATTGTAGTTAATCCGTTACTAAAAAGATCCTTATTTTCAACCGGGAAAGCGGTGTATTCACTATCTACTGAAAGATTTGAAGATGTTTCTGTTATATGAAATAAGCTTTTTGTATATTCTTCAGGGAATTGTCTGTCTTCAAGCATCTTTTTCATTCTTTCGTTTTCAATCGCTTGATTGATGGCATAGCCTAACAATTTACCTCTTCGACTTAATACGAAAACATTTGCTTGAATAACAGAGCTTAATGTTTCAGACATTTCTTTAAAATTTACTGGTTTCCCTGCAGCTTTTTGTAGCATTGCATTAATAGTTCTTGTTCTAGTTAATAATTCCATGGATTCTCCTCCTAAAAGTAAATAACACATATATTTAAAGTCTTTGCAACGAATGTTAATAGAAAGACTACTTATCGTACCATTCCCATACGTTTATTGTGTAAAACGTTTTATAAAATAAATTGGCTTAAATCTTTATCTTTAGAAATGGCGGCTAGTTTGTCATCTACATACTGTTTAGTGATTTTAATAGTCCCCATTCCTACTTCAGGAGCTTCAAAAGATAAATCTTCAAGCAGCTTTTCCATAATGGTGTGGAGGCGTCTAGCCCCAATATTATCCGTTTCCTGATTTACATTAAATGCTATTTCAGCAAGTCTATAAATAGCATCGTCAGAAAATTCGATTTGTATACCTTCTGTTTCAAGTAAAGCTATATATTGCTTTATTAAGGCGTTATCTGGTTCAGTAAGGATACTGACAAAATCGTCAACTGAGAGTTTACCAAGTTCTACACGAATCGGAAAACGACCTTGCAGCTCAGGGATTAAGTCAGAAGGTTTTGATATATGAAATGCTCCTGCACCAATAAACAAGATGAAATCTGTCTTAACAGGCCCATACTTCGTTACAACAGTTGAACCTTCCACAATCGGAAGAATATCACGCTGAACGCCTTCTCTCGAAACATCAACATTGGATCCAGAATTACCTTTACTTGCAATTTTGTCAATCTCATCAATAAAAATAATTCCTGTTTGCTCGGCTCTACTTATAGCAGTTTGAGAAACCTCATCCATATCTATTAATTTTTGTGCTTCATCATTCGTTAAAACAATACGTGCATCTTTAACAGAAAGATTTCGCTTTTTCTTTTTCTTAGGAATGAGGTTACTTAGTGCATCTTGCATATTCATTCCCATTTGTTCCATACCAGAGCCTTGCAGCATATCGAACATAGATGGCTGTTGTTCTTCCACTTCCACTTGTACGTTTTCATTTTCGAGTTCTCCGTTAGCTAATTTCTCAGCAATAATTTTTCTTTTTTCACGGATACTCATTTCCTCTTGTTTTTCAATATCCTCATCAGAGTCTTGCTGCCCGCCGCCAAATATCATTTCAAACGGATTTTTAAAGCCTTCTGTTTTCTTCTTAGCTGGCACTAATAATTCAACTAGACGTTGATTAGCTTGCTTTTCAGCCTGACTCTTTACCTCATCCATCTTTTCTTCTTTAACTATTCTTATCGAGGTTTCCATTAAATCACGGACCATAGATTCAACATCACGGCCAACGTATCCAACTTCAGTGAACTTAGTAGCTTCTACCTTAATGAATGGAGCACCGACGAGTTTCGCCATTCGCCTGGCAATTTCGGTTTTACCTACTCCCGTGGGACCAATCATTAGAATGTTTTTCGGAATAATTTCGTCTCTCAACTCGGGACTTAATAATCCTCTTCGATATCTGTTTCGAAGTGCTACAGCAACTGCCCTTTTCGCTTCTCTTTGACCAACAATGAATTGATCGAGCTTTTCAACGATTTCTCTCGGGGTCATATTAAACCCTTTTTTATCAGCCGCCAAACAGAACCCTCCTTTAAAAGCGATGTTTTCAGTTTTTTAAAGCTCTTCAACAATAATATTTCTATTCGTGTACACACAAATATCTGCCACAATTTCTAGAGCTGCTTGCGCCATTTCCTTAGCAGATAAATGATCAGCTGCATAATTTTTAAGTGCTCTGCCAGCAGCTAATGCGTAATTACCACCTGACCCTATAGCAAGTATTCCATCATCTGGCTCAATAACTTCACCAGTTCCGGATACTAGCAATAAATTATCGTTGTCCATTACAATCAGCATTGCTTCGAGCTTTCGTAATACCTTATCGCTTCTCCATTCTTTTGCCAACTCCACGGCTGCACGTTGAAGATTTCCATTGTATTCTTGGAGCTTACCTTCAAATTTTTCGAATAAAGTAAAGGCATCTGCTACGGAGCCCGCAAATCCCGCTAAAACTTTTCCATTAAAAAGTTTTCGAACTTTTTTTGCAGTATGCTTCATTACGACAGCATTTCCAAATGTGACTTGACCATCTCCAGCCATTGCACATTTTCCTTTATGTTGTACTGCAAATATAGTTGTAGCATGAAATTGGTTCATTTTCCATTCCTCCCTGCTTTATGCTTATGCCCTAGGATGATGGTTCAAATACGTACTTCGCAAATGTTCTTTCGTAACATGAGTGTATACTTGTGTGGACGATAGATGGGAATGACCTAACAATTCTTGAACAGTTCTCATATCTGCACCATTGTTAAGCAAGTGAGTTGCAAAGGAATGTCGAATCATATGTGGATGAATTTTTCCAGTCAATGACGCAGATTCTATAACGGTTTTTAAAATATGGCGGATTCCACGGTCTGTAAGCGGGCCACCTCGTGAATTGACGAATAAATATTGGTGATCTTCTCGACCTTTCAATAGTTCTTTTCTTACACCATTTTGTATGTAATTTTGTAATGCCTCATTTGCAAAACTACCGAAAGGAACGTATCTTTCTCTTCGGCCTTTTCCTTTTACAAGGATGGTCGAAAAATCAAAATCAACATTTTTAAGTTGAATATTTGCACATTCACTAACTCTTATTCCTGTAGCATACAACAATTCTAACAAAGCAAGATTTCGAATATTTAATGATGTTGATTCCATGCAAGCTTCAAAAAGTAAATTCATTTCTTCTTCATAGAAAAAACTAGGAATCTTGATTCCAGTTTTAGGTTGGATAATGAGAGAAAAAGGATTTTCTTTCACCAGTCCTTCTCTCAAAAGAAATTTATAAAAACTTCGAAGACATGAAATTTTTCTAGATGCACTTGCCCTTGCAAGTTTTTGATTATAAAGTTCAGTAACGTAAAGCCTCGCATCAAAATATTCAACATCAGAAAACGATTTTAGCCCTTGTGCATTCATGAACAAAGCAAAATGCTCAATATCCTTCTTATAAAAGTCGATTGTGTACTCCGAATAATTACGTTCTATTTGCAAATATTCTATAAAAGAGTATACTGATTCATCTGAAAACTTATTCATCGCTTCACCTCTCGAAGGCTACTAAATATTAACACAATTTAATCATCGATGCAATTAATGTTACAAATTTTTCACAAAGTTTTGAATTGTTCTTACTAACTTTTGCCAATTACTACTTTTTTTAGGAATAATGCTCAGTAAATGGCAACGACAACACTCGTATCTTTAAGAATTTTCAAGTTATATATTATTATTGCATTTTACACTATTCGACAAGCAAATAACATTCATAAGCTCTAAAAAATCAAAGCTATCCCCTTTGGATTTGGAGATAGCTTTTTTGTCTTGCTATTGAACGGGCTTCTCTTTATAGTCACATGCGGCACATTGGACTTGAATCCCTTTTTTAAGTTTTTTCTCGACTAGAACATCGTTGCATTTTGGACATGGCCGTTCTAGAGGTTTATCCCATGAGACAAAGTCACAAGATGGATAACGATCACACCCGTAA
This sequence comes from Lederbergia wuyishanensis, assembly GCF_022900255.1. GTDB lineage: Bacteria > Bacillota > Bacilli > Bacillales > Bacillaceae_C > Lederbergia > Lederbergia wuyishanensis. Next base: position 416,456 of record NZ_JALIRM010000001.1, on the reverse strand, counting down.
AATATTCTATTCTTTTTACTTTTTCTTTCAATAATATGTCCCTCTTTACATTTAGGACATTGAACACCGATCTGTTTCACGATTGGCTTTGTATTTCGACAATCCGGAAAATTGCTGCACGCCATAAATTTTCCGAAACGCCCCATTTTAATGACCATAGGATTTCCGCAGTTTTCACAATTCTCTCCTGCATATTCATCCTTTATTTCTACTTCCTGCATTTCTTTTTCGGCTTTTTTCAAGTTCTTCTCAAAGTCTTTATAAAATTCATCAATGATTGAAACCCATTTGATTTTACCATCTTCGATTTCATCCAACTCATTTTCCATCTTAGCAGTAAATTCTACATCGATAACTTCTGGGAAAAATTCCACCATTATCTCATGCACAATCTCCCCAAGTTCAGTTGGGACAAATCGTTTATTATCAAGAGCTACATATCCACGTTTTTGAATGGTATCAAGTGTCGGCGCATACGTAGATGGTCTGCCTATTCCAAGTTCTTCAAGTGTTTTTACAAGTCTTGCCTCAGTATATCTTGGAGGGGGCTGTGTAAAATGCTGTTTTGGAACTAACTTTTCAGCTTTAACCTTATCACCTACAACCAGTTCTGGGAGCATGTTTTCTTTCTCTTCTTGTTGATCGTCTGTTCCTTCAACATAAACCTTCATGAAACCAGGAAATTTAATTTTTGATCCATTTGCACGGAAATACACTTCACCATTTGTTAAAGTTACAGCCATTGTATCCATTACGGCAGGTGCCATTTGACTCGCCACAAATCGATCCCATATCAACTTATACAGGCGATATTGATCTCTGCTTAAATAATCTTTTACAGTAATAGGGTCTCTAAAAGTACTAGTGGGTCTAATGGCTTCATGGGCATCTTGAGCATTTGTTTGTTTTTTATCTTTTGAATTGGAATATTTTAAATAGTCATTTCCAAACTTAGCCTTAATAAATTCTGCTGTTTCTTTCTGAGCTACTTCGGAGATTCTTGTAGAATCTGTTCTCATATATGTGATGAGACCGACTGTGCCTTCTTTGCCAATTGCTATCCCTTCGTATAGTTGCTGAGCTAGCATCATCGTCTTTTTTGCTCTAAAGTTCAATTTTCTTGCAGCTTCCTGCTGTAATGAAGAAGTAGTAAATGGCAAAGCAGGATTTCTCTTTCTCTCCTTTTTTTCGACTGATTCTACTAGAAAGGTATCGCCATTTATTTTGTTCATGATGGAATCTACATCATCTTTATTGCTGAGCTTTGTTTTTTTATCGTTTAATCCATAAAACGAGGCTTGAAAGCGTTCTTTATTCTTTTTAAAATCCCCTTCTATTGACCAATATTCCTCAGGAATAAATTTCTTAATCTCATTTTCTCTGTCAATTATTAATCGTACTGCGACAGATTGTACTCTTCCTGCACTAAGTCCCTTTTTTACTTTTTTCCAAAAAAGTGGGCTAATATTATAGCCAACAAGCCTATCTAACACCCTTCTAGCCTGTTGGGCATCGACTAAGTCCATATTAATTGGACGAGGGTGCTTAAAAGACTCCTTAATGGCATCTTTAGTTATTTCATTAAATACTACACGGCAATCTGAATTAACATCTACATCCAAGCTATGAGCTAAGTGCCATGCAATAGCTTCGCCTTCACGATCAGGGTCAGCTGCGAGAAAAACTTTTTTTGCTTTTTTTGCTGCGGTTTTTAAATCTTTTAATACCGGTCCTTTTCCTCTAATTGTTATATATTTTGGTTCATAATTATCGTTAACGTTTACACCCATTTGGCTCCTTGGTAGATCTCTTATGTGCCCCATGGACGCTTTCACTTTATATTTTTTTCCTAAGTAACGTTCTATTGTTTTAGCCTTTGCAGGCGATTCCACAATAACTAAGTAATCCGACATACACAATCCTCCCTATAAATCAGTGTAAATACTATATGGGAAAGAACATTTTGTCAATGAAGAAAATTGTCGAGTGTAAATGATCTTTAACATTTTAATAAATTGTTATGAAAAATCTATCCTACAATATACGGAAATGCAAGCTTTTTATTTTAGCTCTTTTGACCATTTGTTTTGATTTCCGCTCTAAAAACTCATTTTCCTGGTAGTTTAAAAATTGAAGGCGCTTGAAAAGGAGAGACAAGCAAATGTAAGGTATAGAAATGGACCGCTAACCTCTAATACTTGCATCTTAACACTCTATGAAGCCTCCTCAGCTCTTGAAACTACTGCGAGGTTCTTTTGTGTTTTTTTCAGCAGGGTGTCTCGCATCTAAGCCTAATCAAAGTTATACTTGAATAATAATTTATTTTAAAGCCTGAAACTAAAAAAAATGTTTAATCAATCAATATTTCCTCTAAAATGTCCTGTCCAGAAGCAATCAGCTTAGCTCCTTGTTGAATGAGATGATTGGTACCTTCCGAAAGTGAATCGTCGATTGGGCCAGGTAAGGCAAAAACTTCTCTGCCAGCTTCGAGTGCCAAATCAGCCGTGATTAGTGATCCACTTCTCTTTTTTGCCTGAATAACTACGGTTCCTCTCGAAAGCCCACTTATAATACGATTCCTCATCGGAAAATGCCAACGTTCTGGTTTTATTATTGGAGGATACTCCGATAAAAGCAAATGGTTTTTAACTATTTTTGCTGCAAGCGCTTTATTTTCTGCAGGGTATAAATGAAAGAATCCTCCACCAAGAACAGCAATGGTCTTTCCTCCAAATTCAATTGTTTTTTCATGTGCATACGTATCTGTTCCTTTGGCAAGACCGCTTATAATTACAATATTATTTTTTATTAATTTTGGCAAAATCAAATCAAGTCCATTTTTTGCATATTGATTAGCAGCTCTCGCTCCCACAACAGCAATCGAAGGTTTATATAATAAGGATTTATCCCCCATGTAAAATAATATTAGGGGAGGCTCATGAATTTCTTTTAACTGCCTTGGATATTCTGGATCTTTATAAGTAATAAAAAATATTTTATTAGATTTATATAGTTTAATAAGTTTATGCACATTAATTGAAAGGAATTCATTTGTGAATTTTTCCATCGTACTCGAATCAAATTGAAAAATATGTTGCAGGTTTGCTGGGGACATATTGTAGAGATCTTTCAATTGAGGATCATGCTTCAGAAGTTTTCTTATGGATGTACTCGTTAAGAACCTGGAATGAACGAGGTGGAAAAGCTTATTATTAAAAATTTCAATCAAGCTCCTTTTTAGAATTTACAAAATAGCCCCTCTTTTGGAGAGGCTATTTTAATGAAAATCTCATATTTTAGTGTGTTTTACACTTTTCGTAAAGACCTTTTTCTTTTATCACTTTAATTAGTGTTTCACCAATTACAGATGGTGTATCGGCAACTTGAATTCCACATTCATTCATAACGCGGATTTTTTCATCAGCAGTACCTTTTCCGCCAGAAATAATGGCACCTGCATGTCCCATACGTTTTCCTGGAGGTGCTGTACGCCCACCGATAAATCCAACAACTGGCTTAGTCATATTAGCCTTAACCCATCTTGCAGCCTCTTCCTCAGCTGTACCACCGATTTCACCAATCATGATGACAGCTTCAGTTTCAGGATCATCGTTAAATGCTTTCAATACATCGATGAAATTTGTTCCATTGACAGGGTCTCCGCCAATTCCAACTGCAGTAGATTGGCCAACACCCGCTTGAGTTAACTGATGAACAGCCTCATATGTTAATGTACCAGAACGGGACACTACACCTACATGGCCTTTTGTATGAATATACCCTGGCATAATTCCAATTTTACATTCATCTGGTGTGATGACTCCAGGACAGTTTGGACCAACAAGACGTGTCTTTTTGCCTTCCATATAACGTTTTACATTTACCATATCAAGAACTGGAATATGCTCTGTTATACAAATGACAAGATCTAATTCAGCGTCTACTGCTTCTAAAATAGCGTCAGCAGCAAATGGTGCTGGAACATAAATAACGGATGCATTGGCACCTGTAGCTTTTACGGCTTCTTCTACAGTATTAAAAACAGGAACACCTTCAACTTCTGTACCACCTTTACCAGGTGTTACGCCGCCAACGATTTTCGTGCCATATTCAAGCATTTGTTTCGTATGGAAAAGTGCAGTAGATCCAGTGATTCCTTGCACGATTACTTTCGTATCTTTATTGACAAAAACACTCATTATTTTCCCTACCTTTCAGTTTTCTCGATGCAGACAGTAAGTCAGCATATATGTTTATCCGACTAATCCAACAATCTTTTGAGCACCATCTGCCATTGATTCCGCAGCAATGATGTTTAATCCGGATTCATTCAATATTTTCTTTCCTAAATCGACGTTTGTTCCTTCTAGTCTTACAACAAGTGGTACTTCAAGTCCTACTTGTTTAGCTGCTTCAACAACCCCAGTTGCAATAACGTCACATTTCATTATTCCACCAAAGATATTTACGAATATACCTTTTACATTTTCATCAGATAGGATAATTTTGAATGCTTCTGTTACTTTCTCTGCTGTCGCACCGCCACCAACGTCAAGGAAGTTAGCGGGATCTCCGCCATAATATTTAATGATGTCCATTGTAGCCATCGCTAATCCTGCACCATTAACCATACAACCAATGTTCCCATCAAGTGAAATATAGCTTAAATCATATTTAGATGCTTCGATTTCTTTTTCATCTTCTTCATCAAGATCACGATACTCAAGAATATCTTTATGTCTATAAAGAGCGTTTGCATCAAAATTCAATTTTGCATCAAGAGCCATTACGTTTCCATCACCAGTAACAACTAATGGGTTGATTTCTGCAATAGAACAATCATTGTCAACAAAGGCACGGTAAAGACTAAGCATAAATTTAGCGGCTTTACCAACAAGTTCCTTTGGAATATTAATATTAAATGCAATTCTACGAGCTTGGAATCCTGTTAAACCGACAACTGGATCAACTACTTCGTAGAATATTTTTTCAGGAGTATTTTCTGCTACTTCTTCAATCTCAGTACCGCCTTCTTCAGAAGCCATTAAGACAACACGATCTGTAGCACGGTCCACTACTAAACCAACATAATACTCTTTCTTAATATCGCAGCCTTCTTCAATCAATAGGCGTTTTACTTCTTTTCCAGCTGGTCCAGTTTGATGAGTTACAAGTGTTTTCCCTAAAATTTCGTTGGCATATGTACGCACTTCTTCTAAGTTTTTAGCTACTTTTACCCCACCAGCTTTACCACGGCCACCTGCATGTATTTGTGCTTTTACAACACTAACATCGGAACCAAGCTCCTTCGCTGCTTCAACAGCTTCTTCAACTGTGAAAGCAACTTTTCCATTAGGTACAGAAACCCCATATTTTCTGAGGATTTCTTTACCTTGATATTCATGGATATTCATTTTGCATCCTCCAATCACAATGTCAAAAATAGATTGCCTTATATATTGTATTAAAACGCTTATCGGATGTCCAATATTAAAGACGGACTTTTCCTTTTCGTTTATCCAATTGATATACGAATGCAAATATTTCTGCAACAGCGTTATACAAATCTTCTGGTATTGTTTCATTAATATTTAGTTGACCTAGTAATTCTACAAGAGTTGGATCTTGTTGTATGGGAATATCGTTTTCACTACCAATAGATAATATATTTTCAGCGATGATTCCTTTTCCTTTAGCTACTACAATAGGTGCGTCGTGTATATTACTTTTATAATGTAAAGCTACTGCTTCCTTTATTGGTAGTTCCCTTCGTTTACTCATATCCTGATATCCACTCCATTATAGGATTGTTTAGAATGATATCTATTTTTCTTAGAATCTTGTTTATTGTAATTATCAGGGGTTTTAAAATTTATTGATGACAATCGATAATCCAATTCCTTTAATCCAGATATTACAGCAGGCAGCATATCTGTAGAAAGATTTTTCAATTCTTCACTTGAATTCAGGATGGTAACTGAGACGATTCGATTTTGTACTTGCATATCGACCATCGTTTCTTTCAAATGTTCCAGATCCAGATAAAAAATAATTCTGCAAAAGTCAGAGTTTATTTTTCCATCTTCCGTTCTTTTACCCGACCATTGCATTGCAATCTCAGATGGATAATCACCAAGTTTAATTGGAATTTCATACAAAAGATGGTGAATGGGTCCATTTTCAGAAGATAATAATTGAAAACCATTCATTCTAAATAACAGTTGTTCAGCTATGGATTTTGATTCGCTCTGGATGGATTGAGATTCTTGTAAAAATTGTACTAAAAGGGGTTTCATTGATTCTTTTAACAATTCATGATTTTGTTCACTGTCTAGCAACGTATTTTCATAAAATATCCCTGTTCTTTGTAACGACTGCTTTAACAACAACAATGCATTTTCACGATTATTAGGTAATATTTCTACATCCCAAGATTTCAGCAGCTTTAATATTTCTTTTCCCGTTGAATCGAGTTGATTCTCTTCTAATATAAGTGAAGCTTGTAAAGTTTTTAATAAATGTTCTGTTGAATCATTATTTCCGGAAGCGATTAACGATTTAAAAACACCTTCATTATAAGGTAAATTTCTTTGGGACATTAATTTTATAATTTGAAGTCCTTCCTCAAGATTTTGTGATTGTTTAAGAAGTTGGACAGCATTAACAATATCTTCTTTCGTTAAAAAGATATGTTCGTTCATTAAAAGTCTAACAAGAGATTGGTTGACTTTATCGTTTGAAAGTCCTAATTGTTGTAATAGATTTGTTGTTGATTCATTATTGGACATGGGGTTTGAGTTAAGAAGTTTTAACCTTGGCGCACCTTCATTCGAAGTTACCTGGAGCCAATAACCTTTCCCGGCAGCTAATGGAACTTCAAGTCTAGCAATTAATTTGTGAACTCCCATTTTGATTTCCGCGTGTTGATTTGGAAACAATCTTTGAATAACGCCATAAAAAACTTGCCCATTCCGAAAATGAATAGAGCCTTGAGGAATATTTTCTTGATTTTGCAACAAAGCTCTCATAACTGCTTGCATGACCATTAGTATGCCACCTCTATTCAAACAGCTTTTTAATTGGAGCAAACGTTTTTCTATGTATTGGACATGGTCCAAAATCATTTAATGCATCAAGGTGTAACTTCGTACCATAACCCATATGTAAATGAAAACCATAATGAGGATACTGCTCATGATAATCCTTCATTATACCGTCGCGTGTCACTTTTGCCACGATAGAAGCGGCGGCAATTGAAACACTTTTTGCATCTCCTTTAATAATGGATATTTCAGGATAGATACTATTAATTTTCATTGCATCCAATAATAAATAATCTGGCTGAACACTTAAATTTTGTACTGCAGCCAACATAGATTTTTTCGTTGCCTCATAAATGTTAACTCTATCAATTTCCTCGGATGATAAAATGCCAATTCCCACGGCAACAGATTTGGACATAATTTCCGAATATAATTCTTCACGTTTTTTTTCAGTCAATTTTTTAGAATCGTTTAAGCCTGGAATATACGAATTTTCTTCAAGTATTACAGCTGCTGATACAACTGGACCTGCAAGCGGTCCTCGACCAACTTCATCAAGACCTGCAATTAATTTAAACCCATCCTTCCTAAGCCTTCTTTCATAGGTTTCCATTATGATATATTGCTTACGTTGGTCTCTTTCTTGTTTTTTCGTATGATGCCACTTTTCCAGTAAATCTTTTACTCCCTTTCTTGAATCTAATGTTAGTTGTTTCAAGAATGGATTATTTTCATCTTGAATTTGGTCTATAATTTTTTTTATCTCTTGAATTGATGTTTTTTTCATATGTTAGCTCCATAAAAAAATGTAAGACCCCATAATGGGATCTCATTCAGGTTTTATCTCCGGTAAATCAAAAGTAATATTACCAAATTTTTGCATTCTAATATCTCTTATCACAATTTCGGATGTTTTGTCATAATCAACATCGCCACCAGTAGTAAGACATCCTCTAAGCTGACCAATCTTATCAAATAATACGGATATTTCTTCCGGGATTTCGGTTAATTGATAACGTTCTAACATTCTTTCCGGATAATATTCTTGTAAATATTTTAGTCCAAAAACAGCAATATCTTGCATGTTAAGCAATGTATCTTTGATTGCTCCTGTCAACGCAAGCTTATAACCTGTTTCAGGATCTTCAAATTTTGGCCATAATATCCCTGGTGTATCAAGTAGTTCAAGTTCCTTGCCTACTTTTATCCATTGCTGAGCCCTTGTTATTCCTGGGGTATTTCCCGTCTTTGCAATATTTCGTTTAGCTAATCGATTAATCAAAGTAGACTTTCCGACATTTGGAATTCCGATAATCATAGCTCTTATGGCCCTTGGTCTTATTCCTTTTGCTTTTTGACGCTCGATTTTTTCATGCAAAATCTTTTCAGCAGCTTTCACAATTTCTTTAATACCTGTTCCGGCTTGTGAATTAATAGACAATGCCAGTTGACCCTTTTCTGCGTAATAGTCAATCCACTTATTAGTCAACATGCGATCTGCCATATCTGCTTTATTTAATAAAATAAGTCTTGGTTTATGTTGAATAATTTCTTGCAGCATAGGATTAGAGGAAGATTCAGGTATTCGCGCATCGACCAGTTCAAAAATAATATCAACTAATTTTAGTTTTTCTGTCACTTCCCTGCGAGCTTTAGCCATATGCCCTGGGAACCATTGAATTGTCATGAATCTATTCCTCCAACATTCTACTTAACATATCTAATATCTTTAAAAGGCCAGTAAACAATATTCGTATCACCGATTACTTTTTCTAATGGAATTGAACCGATATGTCTACTATCCTTACTTGATCTACGATTATCACCCATTACAAATAATTCCCCTTCTGGAACGGTTTTTTGGCCAACAGGGGTTTCTTCTAATGTAAAGTCTTCCGTCAACGGACCTTCAACAATTTGACTTTTATAAGCATCTAAATATGGCTCAGCATATGGTTTTCCATTAATATAGAGCGTATCATCTCTGTATTCGACCGTATCGCCAGGTAACCCAATTACACGCTTTATATAGTCTTTTTGTTCGGGTGCATGAAAAACGATGATATCAAATCTTTGTGGTTTTCCCAGTTTATTCACAATCATTCGATCCCCATTATGTAGAGTAGGCATCATAGAATAACCATCTACTACAATTGGAGCAAAAAGAAAATATCTAATGATGGCTGCCAGTCCAATTGCAATAAGGAGTGCTTTCGTCCATTCCCATAATTCGTTTTTTTCTTTTGTCATCGTTTCACCATCCAATAAACTCAATCATTTTCTAATTGATAGTTTTTATTTATGTATACACTATTGTAAATGAAAAATAAACATTTATCACTTGAAAAGCGTAAGGCACCTTAGTCAGTCCGACAAATAAATGTTCTGGGGCAAAAAAAGTCCGGCATTTGACTATAAATTATGCTGGTTTTAACATCGTGGGGCTAAGGGCAAAAGCTGGACATTGAAAATATTGCTTATTAAACATAAAATCATATGTTTATATGAATAAAAGGAGCTTGAAATCAAGCTCCTTTCTCTTTTTGCCATTGTTTTATCGAATTTCTTTGATACGCGCAGCTTTTCCACGTAAACTACGTAGATAGTAAAGCTTCGCACGACGAACTTTACCGCGACGCACTACTTCTAGCTTCGCAATTCTTGGAGTGTGTACAGGGAATGTACGCTCAACTCCAACACCATAAGATATTTTACGGACAGTGAAAGTTTCACTAATACCGCCCCCACGGCGCTTAATAACTAACCCTTCGAATAACTGAATTCTTTCACGTGTACCTTCAACTACTTTAACATGGACACGAACAGTATCACCAGGGCGGAATGCCGGAAGATCATTGCGAAGTTGTTCTTTTGTGATTTCTTCAATAATTTTGTGCATCGTATTCATCTCCTTCCAACCGACGCTCTTGCAAAAGGAAAACATGCAGCGGAACACCGTTGTTACAGGCTAAATAAGGCTTATCAGCCTTAGCCACAAAAACTATATTAACATACACATATATTGATTGCAATTGTAACTTTTAAGAAATTCTAGTTAAGAGGATCAATATTGTTATTTTTTTCTAATAAGTATTTTTCCATTAAATCAGGACGCCTGCTCTTAGTTCTGTAAAGTGATTCATTTTCACGCCATTCTTTAATTTTTTGATGGTTACCTGATAAAAGAACTTCCGGAACTTTCATCCCTCTGAAATCAGCAGGACGTGTATAATGAGGATGTTCTAATAATCCTGAAGAAAAAGAGTCATAAATAGGTGATTCGTCATTACCAAGTACTCCTGGTAACAAGCGAACTACTGAATCTATCATGACCATAGCCCCAAGCTCTCCGCCAGTTAAAACATAATCACCAATCGATATTTCATCCGAAACAAGGTGCTCTCTTATCCGTTCATCGTATCCTTCATAATGTCCACATATAAAAATTAAATGATCTTCTTTAGCAAATTCTTCTGCTTTCTTCTGGGTATACTTTTCCCCTTGTGGACAAAGCAAAATAACGCGCGGATTTGCGTTACGCTCATTTTTTAAATAGTCGACTGCATCGAAAATAGGTTGAGGCTTTAAAACCATCCCTGCTCCACCACCATAAGGATAGTCATCAACAGTCTTATGTTTATCATCTGAAAACTCACGAAAGTTAACAACGTTATAAGAAACAGCTTTTTTTTCTGCAGCTTTTTTCAAAATGGAAGAACCTAAAACACCTGAAAACATTTCTGGAAATAAAGTTAGTATATCGATTTTCATTATTCTAGTAACCCTTCAATTGGATTAATGATAATTTTTTTATTTTCTACCGAAATATCAATTACTACATCTTTAATATAAGGAATCAAATATTCCTTTCCATCTTTACTTTTTACAACCCAAACATCATTTGCCCCCGGAGTTAGAATCTCCTTCACCGTGCCAATTTCTTCACCGTCTTCTGTAACAACTGTGCAATCAATAATTTCGTAAAAATAGAATTCTCCTTCTGATAATTCTATTAACTGTTCCTCGGTAACCTTTAATATGCCTTCTTTCATTTGCTCGACATCATTGATGTTCGAATAATTTTCAAATGATAGTAAATCAAAATTTTTATGTTTACGATGGGTTTTTACAATTAATTCGATGGGTTCTTTTTTCTTTGGCAAAAAAAGATAAAGTAAACTTCCAGGGAAATACCTTTCTTCTGGAAAATCAGTTTTTGAAATCACTCTTACCTCACCTTTTATTCCATGAGTGTTAACTACTTTTCCCACATTAAACCAATTCATAAATCTCACCTCTCGCGAATTTCTACTATGATGCCATCTTTAATTACAATCGTTTTGCCTTTTGCGACTTCATCCCAATTATCGCCAACTTTAATATCAATAATCGCTTGTATATCTTGATCATGAAGTTCACTTCCAATAGATAACATATCAAGTTGTTCAATTTGGAAGTCAATTAGCTTAATTTTTTCCTTGCGCATTTCAATTTCTTTGTCGAACTGAGTTTTCAATCCAGAGGGAGTAAACTTTCTAGTTCTTTCTAATTTTTTCAATTCAAAAAGAAGCTGATCGCATTCTTTTTTGAGCTGCTGTTTATTATCTTTAAATCTTTTTTGTAGTTTATACTTACTCATTTCCGTTAAAACCTGTTTAACGGAAACAGTTTGGAGAATTCTCATCATCATCATCCTCCGATAATCTATTATGTAATTAGCTGATTTAAATGTATTAGTAGGTTTTCTCCTAAATAGCACTCGTTTTCCATTCATGCCTATATGCAGAGGCAGTTAGCAGGCTACTAGCCTCGTCCCTGCGTGTCAAATGGTATCTGATTATTTTAGATTATTAATTTAGATTAAGGAATAACGACAAAATTGGATAATCGGAAGGCACTTGACCATTAGCTAGAAGGAAACATTTCTTCCTAGGAAATTGTTCTTAAACTTTTTGAGGTAGGGTTAATTTGGACCTTGAACGCCTTGCGCCTGCAGCTAGATAAGTCGTGTCGATGATAGGTTATCTTAAATTCTTAATTCACTTTTCCTACAGGAGTCTTATGATCGCCATATCCAACTAATAACAAATCTATTAAGATAAACAAAAAAGGGAGGTATTCCGCCTCCCTATTCGTCGATTTCCAAGTAAACCTTCTTATGTTGTTTTAATCCTGCTGCGGCATAGACTACTGTTCTAATTGCTTTTGCAACTCTACCATGTCTTCCAATCACTTTTCCGATATCATGTTCATTTACTGAAAGGTGATACGTAATACGATGATTTTCTTCTACTTCACGTACCCCAACCTCATCGGGATAATCAACAATCGGCTTTACAATCGACAAAATTAGATCATTCATGGCTATCACAATTACTTACTGTTCTTTGCGTTATGGAATTTTTCCAAAATACCTTGCTTAGAGAATAAGTTACGAACAGTGTCAGAAGGTTTTGCACCATCTTTAAGCCATTTTAGTGCTGTTTCTTCATTAATTGCAACTTGAGCTGGTTGAGAGATTGGATTATATGTTCCAATTTCTTCAATGATGCGTCCATCACGTGGAGAACGAGCATCAGCTACAACAATACGATAGAAAGGAGATTTTTTTGCTCCCATACGTTTTAAACGAATTTTTACTGCCATTTTAATAGCACCTCCGAATAGTTTCACACAAGATAGTATAATATCAGATGTTTTATTTGTTTGTAAAGTATTTTTTCTTAACAGGTTAGAAAAACTGAAGCTTGACACAAAATAATTACATAAAAGGCAATTTAAAGCCGCCACGCTTTTTCCCTTTTTGCTGCATGCCAGTCATTTGTTTCATCATTTTTTTCATTTCTTCAAATTGCTTTAAAAGACGGTTTACTTCTTGAACAGTTGTGCCGCTTCCTTTTGCAATTCGTCGGCGTCTGCCAGCATTAATGATCTCAGGCTGCTCTTTTTCTTTTGTCGTCATGGAACGAATGATAGCTTCAACATGACCTATTTGTTTTTCATCTACTTGGAGATTATTTATGCCTTTTATCTTATTAGCGCCAGGCATCATTTTTAATAACTCATCGAGAGGTCCCATATTTTTAACTTGACCTAACTGATCGAGAAAATCATCCAATGTAAATGAAGCTGTGCGGAACTTTTGCTCCAGTTCTTTCGCTTTTTCTTCATCTACGGATGCTTGTGCCTTTTCTATTAAGGTGAGCATATCTCCCATTCCAAGTATCCGTGAAGCCATTCGCTCCGGATGGAAAGGTTCCAATGCATCCATTTTTTCACCCATACCAACAAACTTAATCGGTTTTTCAGTAACAGAGCGAATAGATAATGCCGCACCACCACGGGTATCTCCGTCAAGCTTCGTGAGAACAACCCCGGTTATTTCAAGCATCTCGTTAAAACTTTGTGCAACATTTACCGCGTCTTGCCCGGTCATCGCATCAACTACGAGGAAAATTTCATCAGGCTTTGCAACTTCTTTAATTTCTTTTAGCTCATTCATCAATTCTTCATCAATATGCAGTCTTCCTGCAGTATCAATTAAAACATAATCATGATGATCTTCTTTCGCTTTCTCAATTGCTTTTTGAGCAATTTCCACTGGGCTAACTTTGTCACCTAAGGAAAAAACAGGGATGTCCAATTGTTTACCAAGTGTTTCTAGCTGTTTAATAGCAGCAGGTCGATAAATATCAGCTGCAACAAGAAGTGGCTTTCTATTGAATTTCTTCCTCAATAAATTAGCCAATTTTCCAGCTGTAGTTGTTTTACCAGCCCCTTGCAATCCAGACATCATAATGACGGTTGGCGGTCTACTGGCAACCGCAATTTTACTTTGTTCGCCACCCATCAACTCCGTAAGTTCTTCCTTAACAACCTTGATGACTTGCTGCCCGGGAGTGAGGCTTTTCATAACCTCTTGGCCAACTGCCCTTTCACTTACTTTTGAAATAAATTGCTTAACGACCTTGAAATTAACATCAGCTTCTAGCAATGCAAGACGTACTTCACGCATCATTGCTTTTACATCAGCTTCAGTTACTTTTCCTTTCCCCCGGATTTTTTGCATAGTTGCCTGCAACCGGTCGGCTAATCCTTCAAATGCCATATTGCCGCCCCCTAATCCAATTCCTTAAGCAATACTAAAAATTGTCCTAACTTGGTATTGTCCAATTTTCCAAGAGACAAACTTTTTTCCATTTGCTCGATAATATTGCTTCGCTCCAAAAACTTTTGGAACAACTGCAATTTTACTTCGTATTCCTCCAACATGGCTTCTGTGCGCTTTATATTGTCGTATACCGCTTGACGGCTTACTTCATATTCATCCGCTATTTCACCAAGTGAAAGGTCATCGAGATAATATAGGGACATATAACTGCGTTGCTTTGGAGTCAACAGCGCTTGATAAAAATCAAACAAATAATTAATGCGCATTGTTTTCTCTAGCATTGTCATATAAATCCCCCTTGTTAAGTTAAAATCCTTTACACACAAATCATACATATCAATTAATAAAAAGTCAACAATCCTACATTTTTAAACTTAATTCGTATCTTCGGAAGACTCTATTGCATCGGAAAAAAGTCCGTACACATATTTTTCCGCATCAAACTCTTGAAGATCATCCATTTTTTCTCCAAGTCCAACAAATTTAACAGGAATGTTTAGTTCGTTGCGAATGGCAAGCACAATCCCGCCTTTTGCAGTACCGTCAAGTTTAGATAAAACAATCCCACTTACACGAACAGCCTCTTTAAAGGTTTTCGCTTGAATTAAGGCGTTTTGGCCAGTAGTTGCATCCAGTACTAATAATACTTCATGAGGAGCATCCGGTACTTCCCGCTCGATTACACGCTTTACCTTTTCTAATTCTTTCATTAAGTTCACTTTATTTTGTAATCTTCCTGCTGTATCGCAAAGAAGAACATCGACTTTTCGGGATTTTGCTGCCTGTAATGCATCGTACATAACTGCCGCGGGATCTGAGCCTTCAGCTTGCTTGATAACATCTGCACCGACACGTTGTCCCCATACCTCCAATTGTTCAATTGCACCCGCACGGAAGGTATCACCGGCAGCAAGCATAACTTTTTTTCCATCTTGAATAAGCTTATGTGCTAGTTTTCCAATCGTTGTTGTTTTTCCTACACCATTTACTCCAACAACTAAAATGACGGTTAATCCATCATTTATAATATTTAAGTGATTTGATTGTTCATCCCCGGAATCATAAATTTCAACTAATTTTTCTGATATGACAGATTGAACTTCTGCAGGATCTTTAATATTTCTCCTCTTTACTTCGATTTTTAATTGTTCCACAATCTCCATTACCGTTTCAAATCCAACATCCGCTTGAATTAATATTTCTTCAAGTTCCTCAAAAAAATCCTCATCCACTTTTCTATAACGTGAGACAAGATCATTTATTTTTCCGGAGAATTGGTTTCTTGTTTTTGTTAGGCCTTCTTTAAATTTACTAGAAACCTGATCAGTAGAAGAAGTAAACTTCTCTTTTAATTTCTTAAAAAAACTCATCTTACACTACCTCGATTCGTTATATTTGCACCATTTCGTTTGTTTTTTTCAACTTAACGGAAACAATTTTAGATACTCCAGATTCTTGCATCGTCACTCCGTATAAAACGTCTGCTCCCTGCATTGTTCCTTGTCTATGAGTGATTACAATAAATTGTGTTTCTTTACTAAATTCTTTAAGGTAATGACTAAATCTCTGGACATTTGCTTCGTCTAACGCAGCTTCCACCTCATCAAGCACACAGAAAGGAACAGGTCGAATTTTTAGAATTGAAAAAAGAAGAGCAATTGCCGTCAGTGAACGTTCTCCTCCAGATAGCAAGCTTAGATTTTGCAACTTTTTTCCAGGAGGCTGTGCAACAATATCAACACCAGTATTCAACATATCTTCGGGATTTGTGAGCGTTAATTCCGCCCTTCCACCACCGAATAACGCTTTAAAGACACCTTCAAATTCACTTTGAATATCGAAGAAAGTCGTACTGAACCTTTTTTCCATTTCACTATCCATCTCATCCATAACTTGGAACAAATGATCTTTTGCATCCGTTAAGTCCGTTTGCTGTTCTTTTAGGAAGTGATATCGTTCAGATACCCTTTCATATTCTTCAATAGCGCCCATGTTTACAGTCCCTAACTCAGCAATTTCAATTTTTATTAATTTTACTTTCGTTCTCGTTTCTTCAACAGGCAAGGTTAAAGTGTATATTTCTTTAGCACGTTCATACGATAATGAATATTCTTCTCTTAATTTATTTAAAAGATTATCAAGCTCAACGTCCAATCGGTTACTTTTTACCTCTTCATTTTTAAGCATAACAGTAATTCCATTATAAATTCTGTTAAACTCTTTAAGTTCAGCTTCCCTTTGTTCAATAGAAATTTGTAATTGTAGTCTTTCTTCCCTTTGAGCGGATAAGTTTTGTTCAATTTCTTCTTTATCCGCTTTTTTCCTTATCGCTTCTTCAACAAGATCTCCTTCGGTGGATGAGTGTCCTGTCATTTCACTTTCAAGCCATTGAAGATCCTCCACTAAAGAATTTTTACGTGTTTCCAACTCCGTTAATTCATTGTTAAGTGAATGGAAGGCATTACGTGTGGATGATAATTGCTCTCTAGATACTGCAAGCAATGAAGATAATTCCGTAATCTCTTTTGCCAATGAATCCTTTGATTGTCTTTCATTATTTCGTTGAGCAGTTAATCGTTTAATTCGCTCGTTTAAGGAGTGGATTTTCCCCTCGCAAGTTGAGATGATTCCAGAAAGCGCCTTTATCCTGTCATTAATTTTATTTTTTTCAACTTTTAGTTCGGATGTTTCAAGGTCATATACAGCAAGGCGATCATCTACATTCTTTTTATTTATTTTAATTTGAGCAAGAGTTGATTCTACATCATTTTGTTTTATTCGCAGTTGTTCACCTTTGGATCGAATTAACTCTAGAAGTTTTTCTTCATTTGTTAAATTGTTTCGCGCTTTCTCCCAAGAATCTTGAAGAATAGCCGTTTTTTCTCTCATTTCCACTAGTTTTTCTTTTAAATCTTCCAATTCGCTTTTTCGCCCAAGTAAAGAGCCTGTTGATTGTTTAGAGGCACCGCCCGTCATTGACCCACCTGGATTAACAACGTCACCCTCTAAGCTAACTATTCTATATCGATGTTGGAGAATTTTTGCTATTTGATTCGCACCAGCTAAATCCCTAGCAACAATAATATTTCCTAAAAGACTATTGACTGCGGCAGCATGCTCGTCTTTAAACTTTACTAATTTGGAGGCAATTCCTATAAATGACGGGTGTGAAGAGACCATTATTTCTTGGTTTGACGAAATACCCTTTTCTCTAATGGTATTTAACGGTAAAAAAGTTGCCCTTCCATATTGCTTCCTTTTTAAAAATTGAATAGCTTCTCTAGCATCTTTTTCAGTTTTAACGACGATGTTCTGCATCGAGCCACCGAGTGCAATTTCGACTGCTTTAGCATATTCTTTTGGAACTTGAATTAGTTCAAGGATTGCTCCTTCAATGCCTTGAAGAATATTATCCTTAGCTTTTAACACTTCTTTGACACCTTGAAAAAACCCGGTATAATCATCTTCCATTTCTTCAAGTGCTTCCTTGCGAGATTGAGCCTTTTGAATAAACTGATTAGCTTGATTAAGCATGGATGTTTGTTTTTCTAGATGTTGTGATAAAGATTCAATGTTTTTCTTCGTTTCATTATATTGAATTAGTTGTTCTGCAATTTCTTTTTCAAGTAAATGCATTTCTTCCATCTTTTTTTCTAGTTGTTCAGCAATATTGCTTCTTTCTTCAATAAACTTTTCGTTTTCTCCATCTAAACGATTACTTCGAGCCATTTGTTGATTCAGTTGTTGGTCCAAATATTGCATTTCATTTTTAGCAGAAGCTTGCTCATTTAAGACTTCTATATAATCACTTTTTAATGATTCAATAGTATCTTCAATAGTATCGTCTAATTGACTTAACTGTTTTCTTTTCACTTCTAGTTCTTTTTGTAATGTCTGAACTTCAGTTTCTTTTAGACTTACTTCCTTTTTAGTTGCATTACGTTTTTCAGTAATTTGTGACACTTTCAAGGTAGCATCATCAATGTTTTTTTTGAGTTGCTCGGTGTTTTGGGTTGCATTTCTTTTTCTTTCTTTTAAAACTTCTCTCCGTCCTTCTAATTTCTCTAAATCTTTGGTTGCAGTCAGCAATTCAGATTGTAAGTTTGCAATTGTCTCATCGTATAATGCAAGCTTGTTTCTTTCTTTCTCCGTTTTCGATTCATTTGCTTGAATTTTAGTGGAACATTCTTTCTCTTGAAATGATAATTTATGTAGTTCCTGCTTAGAAGTTTCCCAATTTTCGTGCAATACTCCAATTTCATGGACAGTTAATGCAACTTCATGATTTTCAAGCTCTTTTTTCTTCTCAAGATAATCTTTTGCAATCGAAGCTTGTATTTTTAAAGGCTCAATTTGACTCTCAAGCTCATGAAGGATATCATTGACACGATTTAAGTTATCGCTAGTTTCTTGCAACTTTCCTTCTGCTTTTTTCTTTCTTGTTTTATATTTTAAAACACCAGCCGCTTCTTCAAAAATAGTCCTTCTCTCTTCAGGTTTACTATTTAAGATTTCCTCGACCTTCCCTTGGCTAATGATAGAGAAAGCTTCTTTACCAAGTCCTGAATCCATAAATAAATCGATAATATCTTTCAATCTACAACCTTGCCCATTTAGTAGATACTCGCTTTCACCAGATCTAAATACTCTTCGTGCTACACAGACCTCGTTATAATCTATCGGCAAAGCCTCATCTTCATTGTTTAAAGTTAAAGCCACTTCAGCAAAATTAAGTGGTTTCCTGGAATCGCTTCCGGCAAAAATAATGTCTTCCATTTTTCCGCCGCGCAATGATTTTGCAGATTGCTCCCCAAGTACCCAACGAATGGCATCTGTAATATTACTTTTTCCGCTCCCATTTGGTCCCACTACCGCCGTAACTCCCGGAACAAATTCTATCGTAATTTTTTCTGCAAATGATTTAAATCCAATTATGTCTAATTGTTTAAGGTACACACAAATCACTCCCTATTAAAGAAAAGCGCCAAGCGATCGCCCATCGTAATAAATAAAGTACTGAGACACATTAAGTCAATTTTTGGCGGCTTTTTGATCTCGACTCGATGGCGCCAGAAGCGCTGGACAGCAACACCCATAATTCAAAACTTATATGTAATATACATATTAGAAAAGACCAAGCGTCTTGCTCATAACCAAGAAACCCTCCGGACTTTGTTGTCAATTGATTCCATGGCAAAATGCCCCTTCCTTCCTAATCCTTGAAATAATAGAGAAAAAATATGGAAAAGAAAAAAACTAAGGGAGAGGAAAGGAAGATTGCCAATCGACAACTACTGGGACAAGACATTAAAACTATTTTGTAAAATCAAATGATATATAGCTTTTACTTATATTCCATTAAAAAACATCACTGGATCCATATTCTTCGAGTTTTCCTAAAGCCATTTGTGCTGCATGCTGTTCAGCTTCTTTTTTAGAGCGACCGGAGCCTTCTCCTAGCACTTCTTTGTTTAGGGAGACTTGTGATACAAATACGCGATTATGTGCTGGCCCTTCCTCTTGAAGAATCGTATACTCAAGCACACCAGAACCATCTCTTTGCACATATTCTTGTAATTGACTCTTAAAATCCATCACATGAGAAAAAGCACCTAAATCAACCTTTGGGAAAATAACCTTCTCTAAAAATGAAATAACGGTTTCTAATCCCTGGTCTAAAAACAATGCACCAATGAAAGCTTCAAATGCATCGGCAAGCAATGCCGGACGCGAACGGCCACCTGTCATTTCTTCGCCTTTTCCAAGTAACACGAATTCACCAAACTTGAGCTCATTTGCGAAGCCCACAAGTGCTGGTTCACAAACAATTGCAGCCCTCAGCTTCGTTAATTCTCCTTCACTCATCATGGGGTATTTCTTAAATAAAAAATTAGAAACTGATAGTTCTAAAACTGCATCACCTAAAAATTCTAGTCTCTCATTATCTTCATACGGTTTTTTTCGATGCTCATTCACATAAGATGAATGTGTAAATGCTTGTATTAATAACTTTTCATCATTGAACTGAAGATCAAGTTTTGCTTGAAATTCCTTAAAGCTACGAATGATTTTATTCATTGTATTTTTTTCACGATATGATTTTCGCATCAAGAATCCACCTTGCTATTCATTTGTTTACGTTATTTTCAATTTAAATGTTTGCTTCCGTCCAAATCAATTATAAGAAAGTTAATATAAAGACCTATATCGAAAGCTTTTTTCGCAAAGATTGTTATTTCAATGAGATAGTCCCACATAACTAGCATGTTCTGGTGGACATTTATCTAACCATTAATTAATTCAATAATAATTGGAAAACAACAAAATTTAAGAAAAAAGCCTTATGTAAAGTAGAAATGTCCCGTCGACTTCAACGGGACATTATCTTACTCAAGCGACTATTTGCTACCTTCTATGTAATTGACAACGTCGCCTACTGTTGCAATTTTTTCTGCATCATCATCGGAAATTTCCATATCAAATTCATCTTCCAATTCCATGACAAGTTCTACAACATCTAGGGAATCCGCTCCTAAATCATCTTTAAAAGAAGCTTCAAGGGTTACTTTAGATTCTTCGACGCCTAAACGGTCAACAATAATCTTAGTTACGCGTTCAAGAGTATCTGCCATTTGATTCACCTCCCCTCAAAACATTATATAGGATATCCCATTAAAGATAAACAAGCCTTAAAGAAATTTTCTACAAAGTAAATCATCTTTTTATATAATGTTTATTTTTCATTATTTAAGCAGTAACCGAAAATGGATTGAACCTCAAACATCAATCATTACTTTAGAAAAGAGTTTCTATCCTCATAAGAACAGCTATATTATTAAATGTAAAAGCTATTACACACAAACCTCACATATACATTCCGCCGTTAACGTGAAGCGTTTGCCCTGTCATATACTTTGATTCATCGGATGCAAGATAGATGGCAAGGTTAGCAATATCATCAGATTCACCAAAACGTCCAAGAGGAATTTGTTTAAGCATAGTGTCCTTAACATCTTCCGGAAGTTGATCTGTCATATCCGTCGTAATAAATCCTGGTGCAATGGCGTTAACAGTTATACTTCTAGGAGCTAATTCCATTGCACTTGTTTTCGTCAAACCAATCACACCAGCTTTCGCTGCCACATAATTAGCTTGTCCAGGGTTGCCGCTTACACCAACAATCGATGAAACGTTAATAATCCTTCCAGATCTCTGCTTCATCATTTGTCTTGTTACAGCTTTCGTACAAAGGAAAACACCTTTTAAGTTTGTATTAATAACATCATCCCATTCTTCTTCCTTCATTCTCATAAGCAAGTTATCACGGGTGATGCCGGCATTGTTAACCAGGATGTCTAACTTTCCAAATTGTTGAATCGTTTCTTTAACCATTTCTTGGACTGATTCACCGTTTGAAATATTACATTGATAGGCGAAAGCTCTTCTACCCAGTTCAATAATTTCATTAACGGTTTCCTTCGCTTTTTCTTCACTGCCAGCGTAATTAACGACGACATCCGCACCCTCTTTTGCGAACGCTATTGCTATTGCCTTACCAATTCCTCTTGATGCACCAGTTACAATAGCTGTTTTACCCTCTAATCTCATTCCCCTTCACCTCTTAAAGCAATTAATGTAGCAACACAGCTTTCAGGATCTTGAACTGAATAAATTTGTACATTTTTATTGATTTTTTTAATCAGTCCAGATAATACTTTCCCCGGTCCAATTTCAATAAATGTATCTACTCCAAGTTCGATCATTTTCTGTACTGAATCCTCCCATAATACTGGGGAATATAGTTGCTCGATTAATTTTTCCTTAATATCTTGGTTTTTATTGATTGGGCTAGCCGTTACATTTGTAATCACAGGAATATCAGCGTCTTTTATATTTATTTCGTTTAAAATTGAAGTGAATTTCTCTGCAGCAGGCTTCATCAGTTCTGAATGGAATGGTCCACTAACATTTAAAGGTAAAACCCTTTTTGCCCCTTTTTCTTTCGCCTGTTCACCAGCTTTTTCTACTCCAGCCACTGTTCCAGAAATGATAATTTGACCAGGACAATTCAAATTTGCTAATTGAACTGAATTTCCGTCTATTGTTACAGCGTCAGTAATTTCCTTAAGACTGCCTTGATCTAATCCTAGTACTGCCGCCATCGTCCCTTCACCGTTTGGAACAGCTTCTTCCATAAATTCTCCCCGCTTTGAAACCGCATAAACGGCATCTGAAAAATCAATTGCACCACTTGCAACCAAAGCGGAGTATTCCCCAAGACTATGGCCAGCTGTATAGTCAGGAGTAATCCCTTCTTCTTTTAAGTATTCCAATAATGCAATACTTGTAGTTAATAGAGCGGGCTGTGCATTCACAGTCTTTGTAAGTAAATCTTGTGGTCCATTAAAAATAATCGAAGAAAGTTCTCTTCCTAATCGATTATCAGCTATCTTAAATATTTCTTTTGATTTTTCATTTTCATTAAAAGCAACTTGCCCCATTCCTACAGACTGCGAGCCTTGCCCTGGAAAAACAAATGCTATTTTCCCCATAGTTATGATCTCCCTTCGTCTACAGCTTCCTTAATTGTTGCGGATATTTTATGTCTTACCATTTCACGGGTTTGACGAATTGCATGGTAGATTGCATTAGCATTAGACGAACCATGTGCTTTAATGACAGGGGCCTCCAAGCCAAATAAACATGCTCCGCCATATTCTGTATAATCCATCATTTTTTTTAAGCCTTTTAGATCCGACATTAGAAGGCTAGCTGCAATTTTATTTTTTAAGCTTCCAGTCATCACATTTTTAAGCATGGAAAAAACAGACGATGCCGTACCTTCAATTGACTTCAAAACAACATTCCCTGTAAAACCATCTGTTACAACAACATCTGCATGTCCTTCTAATAAGTCGCGGGATTCAATATTTCCTATAAAATTCAAATTGGCGGATTTTAAAAGTTCAAAAGCTTTTTTAGTAAGATCATTTCCTTTGTTTTCTTCTGATCCAATGTTCAATAAGGCAACTCTTGGCGCATTAATACCTCTTACTTTTTCGGCATATATGTTTCCCATAATCGCATATTGTAGTAAATGTTCAGGTTTTGCATCTGCATTAGCGCCTAAGTCAAGCATAACAAAGCCTTTTCCATCTAAGGTAGGTAATGTAGGAGCTAAAGCTGGGCGGTCGATCCCTTTAATCCTGCCCACTACAAATAATCCCGCTGCCATTAGCGCACCTGTATTACCAGCTGATATACAGGCATCAGCTTCACCATTTTTAACAGCTTGTGCCATCATAACCATTGAAGCATCCTTTTTTCTACGAATTGCTTTTACTGGTTCATCGGTAGCTTCAATTTTTTCTGTAGTATGGATGATTTGAACATTTCTTTGAGCGGTTAAATATTTTTTTATTTGAGCTTCATCACCGTATAACAAGAATTCGGTATCAGAAAAATCTTGGGAAGCCCTATTGACACCCTGAATGATTTCCTCAGGGGCATGGTCGCCTCCCATAGCGTCTATTGCTATTTTCATTTTGGCCCACCTTCTTTAAGACTTGATCGAAACATTTCAAATTCCCCTTT
Source organism: Lederbergia wuyishanensis (assembly GCF_022900255.1). Lineage (GTDB taxonomy): Bacteria > Bacillota > Bacilli > Bacillales > Bacillaceae_C > Lederbergia > Lederbergia wuyishanensis. The sequence goes on along the minus strand of NZ_JALIRM010000001.1, from coordinate 392,648 downwards.
AAATACTAACTCTTTTCCTACATAACTCATAACGTCCACTATTGTCCTATCAGATGGCCATCCTTGCATACGTACCTTTGCTTTCGCCACTACTCTTTCACCTGATTTTACAGGTCTAGTAAAATGAATATTTACTTTTACCGTAAGGGCAAGTTCATCATCAATAACTGCTACGGCTAAAGAATTAGCTTGGGCAAATAAATGATGTCCCCTAGCAATTGAATTTCTTTTAAAGACATGTTCTTGCTGCACATCAAAGATGGATATCGCGGTTTGGTCAAGCTGAATATCGATTATTTCACCAATAACTTCATCTATAGGCAACGCCTTAACCTCATCCGCAACATGCTTTTCTGCTACATTTTTAATTCTTTCTCTTAACTCAGGTATCACCAATTCCATTCGGTCCAGCCGAATTGTTTGAACGCTGACTGAAAATTTTTCTGCTAATTCATCGTCTGTAATAAAAGGATTTTCATTAATTGTTTGGCTCAACATTCTTTGGCGATCTTTTTTTGAAGGTCTCATATTTTTCATCACCATTCACGATATTAAGACTAGGTATTAACAGTAGTATATAAAAATAAGGAGTTAAGCGCAACAATAACGCCACTCCTTACTAGTATTTCAATCCAATTTTTCACCAGATAACGCTCCTGAATCTTGTAGATATTTACGCATATGCTCATAATCTTTTTCAGACCAAAATTCTTTTTTTTCGATTAATTTCATCGCATCGTTTCTAGCGGTTTCAAGTGCCCGATAATCGTGGACCATATCAGCGACTTTAAATTCAGGAAGTCCACTTTGTTTTTTTCCAAAAAAGTCACCAGGTCCCCTAAGTTCCAAGTCTCTTTCACTGAGAACAAATCCATCGTTTGTCTCAGTCATAATTCTCATCCGTTCTTTTCCGACATCCGTTTTTGGATCGGCTAATAAAATACAATACGATTGTTCACTTCCACGACCAACCCGACCTCTTAGCTGATGGAGTTGCGATAGACCAAATCTCTCCGCATCATACACTACCATAACCGTAGCATTCGGAACGTTAACACCGACCTCTACCACCGTTGTGGAAACTAGAAGTTGTATTTTATTATCACTAAAGTCACGCATCACTTCTTCTTTTTCGGATGCAGGGAGCCTGCCATGCATAAGACCTATTTTAAACTTACCATAAAAATAATTAGATAACATGTCGTATACATCAATTGCATTTTGAACATCAAGTTTATCTGATTCCTCGATTAGTGGGCAAATAATATAAGCTTGTCTTCCTTTACTTAATTCTTTTTCGACAAAATCTAAGATTCTATCTAGCATGTTATGTTTTGCCCAATGTGTTTCGATAGTTTTTCTTCCTGAAGGCATTTCATCGATGATGGATACATCCATTTCTCCGAACACTGTAATCGCTAATGTCCTTGGAATTGGTGTAGCCGTCATAAATAGAACATCTGGCCTCTCTCCTTTTTCTCGGAGAATCCTTCTTTGTTCAACTCCAAAGCGATGTTGTTCATCCGTAATAACAAGTCCTAATTTTTGGAAGTTTACATCCTCTTGGATTAATGCATGAGTTCCTATTAATATATGAATCTCACCTTGTTCAAGGCTTTTTAAAATGTCCTGACGTTTTTTTCCCTTTACAGAGCTTGTTAGTAATTCGATGTTTACCTTTGTTTGAGCTAATGATTCTTTGAGAGATTGAAAATGTTGTTCAGCAAGGATTTCTGTTGGTACCATAAGCGCACCTTGATAGCCTGCAGTTACACAAGCATATAGGGAAATCATTGCAACTGCTGTCTTTCCAGAGCCAACATCTCCCTGAAGTAGTCGATTCATTCTGATAGGTGATTTCAAATCCGAACATATTTCATTTACAACTTTTTTTTGGGCTTTTGTCAGTTGGAATGGAAGAGAGGCAATAAAAGACTTAACTTTTTCCAAATTATAATGGTGTGCTTCTCCTTTAGATTGCTCTCTTTCCAGTTTGCGAAAGGCTTGCATTTTTAATTGAAAGTATAAAAATTCTTCATAAACAAACCTGCGTCTAGCTTGTTTCACCTCATCCGGTGAATGAGGGAAATGCATAATTCTTAGAGCTTCTTTTTTTGCAGGTAATTTATATTCCTTTAATATTTGAGAAGGTAATGTTTCCTCTACTTCATCACCATATTCATTAAATGCTTGAACAATAAATCTTCGAAGGGATTTTACAGTTATAGGAGATTTTACAGGGTACACCGGTTCGTAATCCGCTGTTTGTGATTGGGAGCCAATTTTAATATCTTGGCCCGTTATCGTTTGCCGATGCTTGTCCCATTTTCCCGTAACAGTTACCACATCTTGCGGTGATAATTGCCCTTTTAAATAGGCTCTATTAAAAAAGGTAACTTTGATTAAATAACGGTCAACCAAAAGATGAATCGTAATTCTATTTTTCTTCTTGCCATAATACATGACAGATGGCTCACTGTGAACCTTACCTTCAACAGTGATTTTTTCATCGTGATTAACTTCCGCTAAATCACGGAGTCTGACGTCTTCGTACCGAAATGGAAGATATTGCAATAAATCTCCAATATTGTTAATGCCCATTGACATAAGATTTTCAGCAGTTTCTTCACCTACACCTTTCAAAATAGTAGTAGGCAATCCTAGAGAGTTAGTCACGTTCTACACGCGGAACCCCAAATATTTTCGCCTCTAATCTTTTCCCAGTTGGGGTTGCCGCCAACCCTCCTTCAGCGGTTTCTCTTAAAGATCTGGGCATTTGCTGGCCAATTTTAAACATTGCATCAATAACTTCATCGCAAGGGATTCGACTCGTAATACCTGCAAGTGCCATGTCAGCTGCAACCATTGCATTTGCCGCACCCATCGCATTTCTTTTTACGCATGGTACTTCAACTAATCCTGCAACTGGATCGCAGACAAGCCCCAACATGTTTTTTAATGTAATAGCCATTGCTTCTGCACATTGAGAAGGTGTACCTCCGGCCATTTCTACTATAGCTGCTGCAGCCATCCCTGCTGCAGATCCAACTTCAGCTTGACAGCCCCCCGCGGCGCCAGAAATGGAAGCGTTATTTGCAACTACATATCCAAACGCACCTGATGTAAATAAAAACTTAACCATTTGTTCTCTAGTTGGCTGTAATTTGTCTCGGACAGCAAATAAAGTACCCGGGACTACACCAGCAGAGCCTGCAGTTGGTGTTGCGCAGATTGTTCCCATTGCAGCATTAACTTCATTCGTAGCTACAGCTTTACTGACTGCATCCAAGATTGTTTCACCTGATAAGAAACGACCCTTCTTAATATAATTTTGCAACAGAACTGCATCTCCGCCAGTTAAACCCGAATGCGAAGTTACACCTCTTATTCCACGTTCAACAGCTTCTTCCATCACAGTCAAATTTTTATCCATTTGAGCAATGATTTCCTCGCGGCTTCGATTCATAACTTCCATTTCTTGTTCTATCATAATTTCTGATATTTGTTTATTTTGTGTTTCGGCGAGATGGACTAATTCAGAAACATTTTTAAACATTCCTAATCCTCCTTCCTAACTCTTAGATGCTATTTTATCAAGGCTCTTTTCTCAAACATTGTTGATTTTTCATATAACTAAATGGATTTTATTTTAAAAATTGATCATACAGCTAAGAAAAGAGCTGCCAATTTGATCAGGACAGATAATTTTTATTGAATAGGTGTTAAAGCCGAATATTTTTACAAAAAACAACAGACTATTTGAAAATAACCTTAATCAACAACTCGTGCCACTTGTGTAATATTTGGAAGTTTACTGATTTCTTCAATTATTGATTCATCAATATTCTGATCCACTTCTATGGTCATAAGGGCCATTTTCCCTTTTTCCTTTCGGGAAACTTCCATATGCCCGATATTAATTTCATGGGATCCGAGAATATTAGATACGGCTGCAATTGCTCCAAAACGATCGTTGTGAACAACGAGAATTGCAGGGTGATGCCCAGATAACTTTAATTGAAAACCATTTAGTTCAATAATTTCTATTTTTCCACCACCGATAGAGATTCCAACAAGCTCTAGTTCACCCTTTTCATCTCCGATTAGGATTCGAGCGGTATTTGGGTGTTCTGCGTTGGCTGTTTCTTCGATAAACTCTACCTGAATATTTCGTTCCTTAGCAATGTTCAATGCTTCTATAATCCGCTTGTCATCTGTATCAAAATCAAGAAGGCCGCCAACGAGTGCAACATCTGTTCCGTGCCCCTTGTACGTTTTTGCAAAAGATTCATAAAGCGAAATTTTTGCCCACTTCGGCTCCCTACCAAACAAGCTTCGTGCAACTCTTCCAATTCTGGCGGCTCCTGCCGTATGTGAACTTGAAGGACCAATCATAATAGGACCTATGATATCAAAGACACTTTTATATTTCATTGATATCTTCCTTTCTTGTTATAAAAGCACAAGCGTCTTACTCATCGACATTCCTTCTTCATCCTAATAATTGATATAAAGGAAACACTAAATCCGATAGGACGAATTCGACTCTCTTTCGTAAAAGAAAAGGATAAGAAGTTTGCAAGTGGATGAGCGCTAGGTCTTTACATAGATACTTTTAGATAAATACTTAGACAATATACTTTTTAAATCTTTTTAAATCGTGCACATGGAAATAGAAGGGATTATCCCTTCTATTTCTTTTATCATTTATATATTTTATTCAACTGAAAAAATAAAGTGATATAACGGTTGTTTTCCATTATGAACTTCAATTTCAATATCCTCGTAATTTTCATTAATTAACTCTAAGAGTTGATCTAATTCATTCTGTTTCGTATCTTCACCATATATAATAGTAAGAATTTCAGATTCTTCTTCTAACATATTCGTTAACAAATTATAAGCGGCCTTTATTAATTCCTTATTGGTTTCAACAATTTTCCCATCGTTTATTCCCATATAGTCACCTTTGCCAATTTGAAGACCATCGATATTTGTATCACGGACTGCAAAGGTGATTTGCCCAGTTTTAATAGCAGAGATAGCTTCTGTCATACCCTGACCATTTTTTTCAAGCGACTGAGTAGGATTGAATGCTAATACTGCAGCTAATCCTTGTGGGACCGTTTTTGTCGGAACGACTAATACTTCTTCATCAGCCATTTCAGAAGCTTGTTCGGCAGCCATAATAATGTTTTTATTGTTAGGAAGAATAATGATTTTTTTTGCATTAGCTGACTTAATTGCTTTCACAATATCTTCCGTGCTTGGATTCATTGTTTGTCCGCCTTCAATTACTTCTGTTGCACCAATGCTTTTAAATAGATTGGCAATGCCTGAACCCATTGAAACGGCAATAATCGCGTATTCTTGTTTTTCTTTTGGAAGGTTTTGATTGGTGACGGTATGTCCATGTTGTTGATTGTCAGTGCCTACAATTGAACTATGCTGTTCCCTCATATTTTCAATCTTCATATTAATTAAGCTTCCATATTGTTGACCGTACGATAAAACTTCTCCAGGATGCTCAGAGTGAATATGGACTTTTACTACCTCATCATCTGAAATGACGAGTAATGAATCTCCAAACTCACTTAAATCGTTTTGGAAATCATTTTCGGAAAATTCCTTTTTGTCTTTTTCAAATTTCACCATAAACTCAGTGCAATATCCATAAACAATATCTTCTGTATTCATGAAGCTTTGTACACTTTGATGGTGTTGAGCACTAACTAGCTCATCCATCGTTGGTGCAAGTGCTGGTGTGTCAGGAAGTTCTTCCCCTTTTAATACGGCCAAAAAACCTTCATATACACAAACTAAACCTTGTCCCCCGCTATCAACAACTCCTACCTCTTTTAAAACAGGGAGTAAATCAGGGGTTCTTTCTAAAGAAGCTTTTGCTTCTTTTAACGTTTTTTCCATTATAACGATAATATCTGATTCGAATTTAGCTGCTTCGACGGCTTTTTTTGCGGCATCTTTCGCAACAGTCAAAATTGTTCCTTCCACAGGCTTCATTACAGCTTTATAAGCAGTGTTTACTCCTGCTTCAAGAGCGTGGGCAAACTCATCTGCAGAAAGAAAAGGTTTTGACTCTATATCTTTTGCAAATCCACGGAATAGCTGAGATAGGATAACTCCTGAATTACCACGAGCCCCCATCAGTAACCCCTTTGATAATGCAGCGGCAACTTTTCCTATATGCTCTTGCCTATTATTTTGTACTTCTTTCGAACCTGAAGACATAGAAAGATTCATATTCGTTCCAGTATCTCCGTCCGGAACAGGAAATACATTTAGTGCATCTACCATTTTAGCATTTGCCGCTAAATGATTGGCTCCTATTATTATCATTTCGGCGAACCGATTTCCATCTAACGCTGTAATAGACACGTACTTTTTCCTCCTCATTACGGGTTCGTTACTCGAACCCCCTGAACAAAAATATTTACCGTATCGGCTGATATACCAATTGTCTGTTCAAGTGTGTATTTTACCTTCGATTGCACATTATGGGCAACCTCTGAAATTTTCGTTCCATAGCTTACAATGATATACATGTCTATGTGTAATGCTTGGTCTTCCTGTCTGATGATGATGCCTCGGGTAAAATTCTCCTTGCGTAAAATGTCTGTTAAGCCATCTCTAATTTGATTTTTGGAAGCCATACCTACTATTCCATAGCAATCGACTGCTGCTCCCCCAGCAATTGTTGCAATCACTTCATTGGATATATCAATCTGGCCGAACTTAGTTTTCATTTCGATAGACATGTAATTTCCTCCTTATTGGTCGAAAAAACATCAGATAAAAAATGTTATCGCATACACAACATAGATAAGGCTATTTTACTATAATAGCTGTTTTTTTTAAAGTTTTACATGTGTGGATCCATGCATAACATTGTTGAAGTATTGCATTCAAAAGGTAAGTATGATAAATTATTAAAGTATATTTTTAATAAATGGAATAATAATTGAAGTGATGAACCAACTAATAGTCTTACTTCAGCGACAGGAGGGAATATAAATATGGCTAAGCAATGTGTTATTACAGGTCGCAAAACAAGTACAGGAAACAAACGTTCACACGCGATGAACGCTAACAGACGTACTTGGGGGGCAAATCTTCAAAAGGTACGCATCCTAGTTGATGGCAAACCACAACGTGTATGGGTATCAGCAAGAGCACTTAAGTCTGGAAAAGTTGAACGCGTATAACTAAAAAACGGAAGCTTCTGTCCATCGCAATACATGCCAATAGTGAGTTTGCTAATGATCGGCTCCTTGCGATACACGGAGTACCTTTAAAGAGTTATTCACAAAAATTCAATTCTTAAATCCCAAACAAAAAGGCGCCTGTATAGGTGCCTTTTCCATTTTAATATTAACCTTTTTTAAATGTACCTAACATTGCCCTTACGATTCCTCCCAAAAACCTAGGGAGTTTAATTGTATAAAACCTCATTAAAATTCCCTCCTAAACTAAGATACCCGCCCGTCACCAATGTATTATATTCGTCATGTATGGATAAGTACGCGCCCTAACAAAAAATGGGCCAATTGTTAATCAGTACTTCTTATCATCAATAATATGCCTTTTTTAAACGAAAAATTACCAGATTGTTTAATAAGTTCATTACTAATACATAATGACGATCCGAATTCAACAGTTCGGTTTATTAATGGGTACTTAAATCCAGTTAATGAGAGATCGATAATTTCCTTTGTAAGTGGTATAAAGGAGATATATTTTTTTTCACTGTCTCTTTCCACTCGATAATGACCTGGATAGTAAAGGGATAAAGAATTCTGCTTGTCTATCATTTCAATTTTAATATTAGGATTTTGAAACTGGGAAAGCATTAGAGCGTTTGCCATAAAATGATCCAATCTTCCACCTGTTGCTCCAAAAATTTTAATTTGTTCTGGTTCTTCTTGCACTGCCCACATCAATGCTAATTCCATGTCAGTTTCGTCTTTTTCCGGCAGAACTTTTTTAAAGCCTTGGATATTATGTTCAATAAAAGACCACTCTTCATCTGATACGGAATCAAAATCACCAACTGAATAATCAGGTTTAATTCCATTTTCCAATAAATAATATACTCCCCTATCGACTCCAATCCAAACGATATCTCTAGGATAGTGTGTCAACTCAGGAATCATATCAAGTGGTCCGCCAGCCACAATATGTATGATCTTTTTCTGTTCACTCATTTGGTAATAAGCTTTGAGCGGAGTTCATGGATTGCTGCCTGCCTATCACTTTTATTAAAAATAGCAGAACCAGCAACGAATACATTTGCACCTGCTTCTTGGCAAGCCTTTATTGTACCTTCATGAATGCCTCCGTCTACCTCTATATCTATATTTAAGCCCTTTTCTTCAATCATTCTTCTGACTTCTCTCATTTTCGGCAGAACGGCATCAATAAAAGCTTGCCCCCCAAAACCTGGATTTACAGTCATTAACAAAACCATGTCAATTTCTTCTAATACATGCGCGATTGTGGAAGCTGGAGTGGCTGGATTTAATACCACTCCTGATTTAACCCCAAGCCTACGAATCTCTTGCAATGTACGGTGCAAATGGTGAGTTGCCTCAACATGGACTGTAATAATATCTGCCCCCGCTTCTACAAATGCCTTTATGTATTGATCAGGATTTTCAATCATTAGATGTACATCTAAAGGCAAATTTGTTACTTTTCTTACCGCTTCAACAGCGATTGGCCCCATCGTAATATTGGGAACGAAATGGCCATCCATAACATCAATATGGATATAATCCGCTCCCCCTTTTTCAACATCCTTAACCTCTTCAGCCAATTTTGAAAAGTCAGCAGCCAATATGGATGGAGCGATTTTTATCATATTTAATACCTCGGCTTTCTCTCTTTAATTTCCAATAAAAATTGTAGATAATGTTCATATCGTTCTTTTAAAATCTCGTTGTTTTCTACTGCAGTTTTAACGGCACATTTCGGCTCGTTTTCGTGAAGGCAGCCACGAAATTTACACTCGTCACTTTTTCCAGAGATTTCAGGAAAGGTATGCCCCAAATCCTCCGCTTCAATTTCTGTGAAATCAAGCGAACTAAAACCCGGTGTATCAGCAACAAGTCCTCCACATACTTCAATTAATTCTACATGTCGAGTCGTATGTTTGCCTCTACCAAGATGACTTGATATTTCGTCTGTCTTTAGCTGCAGCTCAGGATTCAGAGCATTAATGAGCGATGACTTCCCAACGCCTGATTGTCCTGCAAAAACACTTGTCCTTCCATTCAATAAGGGGTATAGCTCGTTAACCCCCTCTTCTGATTTCGAAGATAATAATATTACTTCATAACCTATAGAGCGGTAATATTCCAAATAACTATTCACTTTCAATCTTTCATTATCCGTTAATAAATCTGCTTTAGTAATGCAAATAATTGGGTGTATTTCACTATACTCGACAATGACAAGAAAACGGTCAAGTAATAATGGACTAAAATCCGGTTCTGTAGAAGAAAAAATTAATATCGCTTGGTCGATGTTAGCAATTGGTGGTCTTACAAGTTCATTTCTACGTGGCTTAATTTCCATTATATAACCTTCCTTATCATTTTCAGCTTGGAAAATGACATTATCGCCTACTAGGGGGGTAACTTTGTTCTTACGGAAAACTCCTCTTCCCCTACATTGAATCATCTCACCATTCGATAGAACATAGTAAAAACCACTTAGTGCCTTAATAATTTTCCCTTCAGTCATAACACCGTTCCTTTCTCTTATTTCACGAGAGTTTATACCCCTATCCAGGTAATAGTTAATCACCTGGATAAGGAACCTCATCTGCCTCTATAACAGTATTATCTCTCAATATTTCATATTTTGCAGTGTTTCCTTTTGCAATAGTGAATTCCAATTCCCGCTCTGTTGTTTCAGTGATCGTGAAAGTGTCCACCGGAACGGACATTGTGGGGTGATTATAGTCTTCAATTCGGATCACAATTACTTGTGGTTTCCCTTCTTCTGAAGGTTCATATGGGATAGTTACTTTTTTCGTCGTAGTTTTAGGAGGAATCTCTTCTTTTCCTTTCGAAATGACAACTGTGACGCGTTCTCCTTTAGAAAGCTCACTATTTGGAGCAGGATCCTGTGATATTACCAGTCCTTCAGGAACTTCATCGGAATATTGTTCATTTGTCATATCTATATTTAACCCAGAGGATTCCGCATAACTTTCCACACCTTTACTATTCAATCCTCGTAAATCTTTCAATGTTATTTTCTCTTCTCCTTTGCTTACAACAAAAGATAAGACTGTTTCCTCAGGGATAACAGGTGTATTCGGACTTAGTGATTGTTCAATAATCTCACCAACAGGTGCTTCATTAAAGACCTCATCAATTTTAGGGTCCTCGAATCCTTCATTTCTTAAAAGATTTTCAATTTCAGAAATTTGTCTTCCGGTATAGTCTTGTAATATGAATTTATCTTTTCCAGTACTAATATAAATGTCGACGGAATATCCTTTTTTCACTTCCATACTTGCTTTAGGACTTGTCTTAATAACTACCCCTTCAGGTACCTCATCGCTTGAAGCTTGAATTTTTTTCCCTATTTTTAGACCTGCATCGACAAGACGAACAACCGCATCGTCATATTCTTCACCACTTACGTCAGGAATTTTTACAATTTTCGCGTTTTGGATAGCAGGCAATACATACGACACAAACACAAGTGATAAAAGCATCAACATAATAAATATGCCAATGATCCAGGGCCATTTTTTCTTGCGCTTTGGTTTTTTTACGGGCTCATTTGATTTTTTTGCTTGTTCTTTCTTATGAAGAATCGTCTTGTTATTTATACTTGGATCGTTTTCTGCTGTAATAACAGGAATTGCTTTTGTCGCATCAATATCTTCTGGTATCGTAAACTTTGGTTCATTTATTCTATTTATATCCAATGCTGTTTCAAGATCCCTTGCCATTTCATCAGCACTTTCATAGCGGAGAAATGGATCTTTGGCAGTCGCTTTTAAAATAATATTTTCTACACTTTGAGGAATACCAGGATTCCAGCGTTTGGGAGATGGTGTCTCTGATTGCAAGTGTTTTAATGCAATCGATACAGCTGATTCTCCTGAAAAAGGAAGCCTACCTGTCAAAAGCTCAAACATGACAATTCCTAAAGAATAAATATCAGATTTTTTCGTTGCCATTCCACCCCGTGCTTGTTCAGGTGATAAATAATGTACGGAACCAAGCACAGCATTCGTTTGCGTTATGGAGGTGGCAGATAAAGCCATAGCAATGCCAAAATCAGTTATCATAACATGGCCGTGATGATCAACCAATATATTTTGCGGCTTGATATCACGGTGGACGATATGATTGTGATGGGCATGAGAAATAGCGGATGTTAATTGTTTCATTATATCAAGAGTATGTTCAAGCGGAATTGGATGATAATACTGTATGTATTGCTTTAACGTCATTCCATCAACGTATTCCATAACGATATAATAAATATCATCTTCTTCACCGACATCGTAGATACTTACGATATTTTCATGAGTCAAACTCGTTGCTGATTGGGCCTCTCTTTGAAATCGGCGAATAAATTCATCCTCATGGGCAAAGTCTAACCGCAAAATTTTAATCGCTACATCGCGATCTAAAATCATATCATGTGCCAGATAGACATTGGCCATTCCGCCTCCGCCAATCATTTGCAGCAATTTATAGCGGCCACTAATTCTTTTCCCCAATAACATTACTCGCACCCGCTTTCAGGGCAAGCATTAATAATGGCAATTGAAATATTATCTTCTCCACCATAATGATTTGCAAGTTGAATAAGCGCTTCGGCCTTTTCATTTAAATTTGTTTCTTCCATTAAGATTTTGGCCATTTCGGAACTAGAAACTTTATTGGACAGTCCATCCGAACAAAGAAGCAGTTTATTTCCTTCCTCAAAAGTAATGGTAGAAATGTCCATATCAATATTGGATTCAGTTCCCATTGCATTTAATAATACATTTTTGCGGGGATGCAGTTCAGCATCCTCTGGAGATATTTGGCCGGCCTTAATCAATTCATTAACAAGAGAATGATCTTCAGTCAACTGATTAAATCCATTATCATTTAGAAGATAACAGCGGCTATCCCCGACATTAACTATAGTTGCAAAAGTAGCAGTACTAATAGCCGCCACTAATGTTGTACCCATTCCTTTATATTCTTGAAATTGTTGTGAGTGGTCAAATATTTCCTTATTCACCTTGCTCACATTTTCCAGGAACCATTTTTCTGCGGATTCAGGTGTTAACTCACTCTCAACAGCAGTCCACAATTCCTGAAGCTTCGTAACAGCAATGCGACTTGCTACTTCCCCTGCTTGATGTCCGCCCATTCCGTCCGCAACAATTGCTAAACAGTTTCCCTTTTCATTATAAAAAATACCACCATTATCTTCGTTATGTGGCCGGATCATGCCTTTGTCTGTTTTAAATAAAGCTTTCATACTCTCGTCCCCTTTAGGCTGCTTCCTTCTAAAACATGAAATAAAAAATCCATCACCGCCAAAATCTTGCGGAAATATTTGAATAGCATTTGAGCCTTCTTCGGTAAAATGTGAAAGTGCTTCAGGCAAAGTAAGAGCATGAGGCTCAAAGTCTTCATGTTGCTTAAGAAATGCAGCAGCTGTCCCAAAGTTTTCCTCTAAATCAACTGTACAAGTACTATAGACAAGAAGTCCACCATTTTTTAATAAAGAAGCAGCCTCATCTAATATACAAAGTTGTACTTCTCTAAGTGATTGAATATCTTGGTCTGTCTTTGTGTATTTAATATCAGGTTTTCTTCTTAAAACACCCAGTCCAGAACACGGCGCATCAACTAGTATGCGATCAAATGATTTAGGTTGAATTGATTCACTTGCATGACGACTGTCCATGACATTAGCATCTATATTATTAAGTCCTAGACGCGTTGCATTTTCCTTAATGAGCTTAACTTTATGAGGATGAAGGTCGAGTGAAGTCACCTCTCCAGTTCCATTCAATAATTCAGCAATATGCCCTGTTTTACCTCCTGGAGCTGCACATGCGTCCAACACTTTTATATGCGGCGAAAGCTCTAAAGCATAAGCAACAGCCATCGAACTTTCATCTTGAATACTAAAATATCCTTTTTTATATAAGTCGGAGTTTGCAGCATTCCCTTTTAAAATTCGAATTGATTCTGGAATGATTGGGCTTTTCTCTACTGAAAAACCTTCCTCTTCGAGTAACTTGCATACTTCTTCTCTATTTGTCTTAGTCTGATTAATTCTTATAGTTTGAACAGGTGCCAATAAATTTTCTTCGCACATTGCTTTTGCTTTTTCAAAACCAAATTGATCTGTCCATCTTTTTACTAACCAAAGAGGATGACTTGTCTCTAATGAAAGCTTTTCTATAGGATCCTTTATAACATCAAGTGATGGGAGTCCTTCTCTTTGCACTGATCTTAATATACCATTCACTAGACCTACAATCCCTCTATGACCGCGTTTTTTTGCAATTTCAACTGCTTCAAAAATGATAGCACGGTCAGGTACCTTATCTAAATAAACCATTTGATAAAGTGAGAGTCGAAGCAATATGAGTACCCAATGTTCAGGCTTCTTCTTTATAAATGGTTTTAAATAAAAATCCAAAGTAAGCTTACGTTGTATTGTTCCGTACACAATTTCTGTCAACAAACCAGTATCCGGACCGGAAATCTGATATTTTTTGATAGTTTGGTTTAAAAGTAAATTACTGTAGGATTGATGTTTATCGATGGCTTCTAAAACATCTAATGCAGCTTCTCTAACAGTCTTTTTCTGTTTATTCATTATTGCTGTCCAATCTGGAGCCAATATTTATTTCGTTTCCTGCCCCATTCAAAAATTGATTTGCTGACATTTTTTTCTTCCCAGCTGGCTGAAGTTCTTGAATTTTTATTCCTATGTTATTTCCCGTAGAGACAACAAAGCCATCCTGTTCAACTAAAATTATTTTACCTGGTTGATACTCTTTAGCAACTTTTATTTTCTCCGCTTTCCAAACTTTCCAAACTTGACCATTAAATGTAGTGTAAGCGACTGGCCATGGACATAAGCCCCTTATTTGGTTGTAAATTTTTTCTCCAGCATCATGCCAGTTAATTTTTTCTTGTTCGCGTTTAATATTTGAAGCAAAAGTTGCTTTCTCGTGATCTTGAGGATGAGCTTTAATTTCACTTGAAATTAACTTAGGTATTGTGTCAATAAGCAACTTGGAACCTGCTATGCTCAACTTATCATGCAATGTACCTACATTATCATCTTCATGTATCGGCACTTCAACTTGGCTAATAATATCTCCAGCATCCAGCTTATCTACCATATACATGATCGTAATACCTGTTTTTTCTTTTCCTTGTATAATGGCATAATGGATAGGAGCACCACCTCTTAATTCAGGTAGTAATGAAGCATGAACATTGATACAACCATATTTAGGTGCTTCAAGAATAGTAGTTGGCAATATTTGACCATAAGCAGCAGTGACAATCAAATCGGGCTCTAGATTAAGAATTTCATTTGCAGATTCCTCATCACGAATTTTTTCTGGTTGAAGTACACGTATTCCGTGACGTTCAGCTTCGACTTTTACAGGTGGTGGCGTCAGAACTTTTTTCCGACCTACAGGGCGATCTGGTTGGGTTACTACGGCTAAAGTATCATATCCATTTTCGATTAAAGTTCTTAGCACTGGTACAGAAAAATCCGGCGTACCCATAAATACAATTTTCGTCATTCCTCTTCACTACTTTCTAAATCTTCTTCGTCCACATATTCAATTACTTTTGAGGTGAATAGCACTCCTTCTAAATGATCGATTTCATGTTGGATAACACGTGCTAAGTAATCCTCTGCTATTAACGTAAACTCACGGCCACTTCGATCCATAGCTTTAACTGTAACAGTATGGAATCTAGACACGGTACCAAAAAGTCCTGGAAAGCTGAGGCAACCTTCAATATCGATTTGTTCCCCGCTTTGTTTAAAAATTTTAGGGTTGATTAGCTCAAGCCTTCCATCCTCTTCATCAATTTCAATAACTGCAATTTGTTTACAGATGCCAATTTGAGGGGCAGCAAGACCAACTCCGTCTGCTTTAATCATCGTTTCATACATATCATCTAATAATTGGTGCAACTCGTCTCCGAACTCAGTTACCGGTTCGCATTTTTGCTCCAATATATCGGAAGGGTGTTCAACAATGGTGAGAATCGACAATATATTCACTCTTTTCTTTTCAGTTACATCATCATATAAGGATTTACATCTATCGAAATAGTCAAACCTTCTTTAATAAATTGCTGTTGATAATGTTCCAATACTTTGTGTAATGTTGGTTTTAATTCTGGTTCATGCTTGTATTTTATCAAACATTGATAACGATATCTATTATTGATACGAGGAATCGGTGATGCAACAGGACCTAAAATAATTGCTTCATCAGAAATTCTCGATTGAACATATTTTGTAATCTTCTCCGTCGTCGAAACTGTTTTCATCAAATCTTCGTGGCTTATTGTAATAAGAGTCAAATAATAAAAAGGTGGATAAGAACCGACCTTGCGCATCACCATTTCTTGTTGATAGAAGCGATCATAATCTTGCTGTCCTGCATATTCAATACTGTAATGTTCTGGAGTATAAGTTTGAATAACTACTTCCCCATTTAACTCATGCCGACCTGCTCTGCCACTCACTTGAGTTAGAAGTTGAAACGTTTTTTCACTTGCTCTAAAATCGGGTAAATGAAGCATAGTATCTGCACTTAAAACTCCAACCAGCGTAATATTGGGAAAATCTAATCCTTTTGCAATCATTTGAGTTCCAAGCAAAATATCCGCTTTCCCTGATTGAAAATGCTCTAAAAGCTTTTCATGTGCTCCCTTTCGTCCTGTTGTATCAACATCCATACGAACAACTCTTGCCTCAGGGAAAACTTTATACAATTCTTCCTCTACTTTTTGAGTTCCTGTACCAAAGTAGCGTATATGGTTGCTTGAACATTCAGGACATGTGTGTGGAACGAATGTATTAAAGCCGCAGTAATGACATTTCATTTCATTTGTATATCGATGAAAAGTTAGCGAGATATCACAATGAGGACATTGCATTACATACCCACAGTCCCTACACATCATAAAGGAGGAGTGGCCCCTTTTATTCAAGAATAAGATCGTTTGCTCCTTTTTCTCCAGCCGGTCAGCAAGTTTAGTATGCAATTCCCTAGAAAACATGGAACGATTTCCATCTCTCATTTCCTCACGCATGTCTATGATTGAAACAGGAGGAAGTGATTTATTATTCATCCTCTTGGACAAGGTAAGTTGATGGTACACCTTCTTTTGTGCTCTTGCGAATGACTCAAGGGCCGGTGTTGCACTGCCTAGTATTACAGGGCATTGATGATATTTTGCTCGATAAATAGCAACATCTCTAGCATGATATCGCGGAAGTTCTTCTTGTTTATAACTTGTCTCATGCTCTTCATCAATAATTATAATTCCTATATTTTCGAAAGGAGCAAATATTGCAGATCTGGCACCGACTACAACTCTAGCTTCTTTTCTTTGTACCTTTCTCCATTCATCGTATTTCTCCCCAATTGATAGACCACTATGCAGAACGGCTACATCATTTCCAAATCTACTTTTAAATCGATCAACCATTTGAGGTGTAAGCGAGATTTCAGGGACGAGAACAATGGCTTCCTGTCCTTTGTCTAATACTTTTTGAATGGATTGTAAATATATTTCAGTCTTCCCACTACCAGTCACACCATATAAAAGAAAAGTTTCATATTTTTTAGATTCAATCGTATCTAATATTGGTGTAATCACTTCTCTTTGCTCATTTGTTAATAGGAATGGTGCGGTTCGATCAAATTGCTTATGTTCAAAAGGATCACGATATACTTCTTCATTTTTTTCAGTAAAGACACCCTTTTTAACTAATCCGTGAATAGAGGATTGGGGCGCCCCAGCGTCTGTTAGTTCTTTTGCGGTGTATTGTGCAGATTGCTGCTTTAAGACGTATTCAAGAATCATTTTTTGGTTGCTTGCATTTGCAGGAAGAGAATTCAACAATGTTAGCATTTCTTCATTGTCCATCATAGTTTCGTAGACTTTTATCATTTTTTTCCTAGCAAGGCTTTTAACATCATATACAACCTCTGCATTACCCAATTTAATCTCAGCATGGAGGGCAGGAAGAATATTTCGTTCTTCTGCCTTTTTCCAAGTAATCTCTGTTTTTCCACCAAATAAATCATCCAGAAAAGGATTATCTTCCATATTAATTCGTAGAAATCTTTTTTCGTATTTTGCTTTCATAGCGGCAGGAAGCATCGCTTGAAAGCATGATATTTTAAAAGAAAGCGTATCTGTTGCTAACCATTCTCCTAGTTCAAGCAATTCTTTATTCAGAACGGGTGTTAAATCTAGTGGCTCTTTCAGTTCCTTTAATTTGTCTTTATAAGGACTATTACTTTTCAGTCCTGTGACAAATCCTTGTATCGTTCTAGGTCCAAAAGGAACTGCTACCCTCATTCCCCGTTCAATGATTCCTTTCCACTTTTCAGGAATAAGATAATCAAATTCTTTATCTGTTCCAAGTGTAGGAACGTCTACTATTACAGTAGCTATGTTCATTTTTAGTCATCTCCCATTTTGAGGATGATTTCTCCTAAAATTTCATTAGCCGTTTCATGTTTACTTAATAAAGGAAGTTTTTTCACAGAGTGATCTTTATGAAAAATCGTTACAATATTTGTGTCCCCTGAAAATCCTGCTCCCGCTTCAAGAATATTATTCCCAACAATCATATCTAGGTTTTTTCTTTCTAACTTTTGCAGAGCATATTTTTCTAAATCATTCGTTTCTGCTGCAAAACCTACAAGAAATTGACGATCCTTATTTTTTCCCAATTCCTGTAATATGTCTTTTGTTCTCTCGAACTCTATCATTAGGTTTCCTGCTTGTTTCTTCACTTTCTTATCATAAACATGACTTGGTCGGTAATCGGCAACCGCAGCACTTTTAATCACGACATCACTTTCAGGAAAATATTTCATCACTTCGTTATACATATCTTCCGCGCTTTCAATTTTGACAAGCGTGACTCCAGCAGGAGCTGATATGTTGTCTGCACCAGAAACTAGAATAACCTTAGCACCCATCTTTGCTGCTTCCTCAGCAAGTGCATATCCCATTTTTCCACTAGAATGATTCGTAACATACCTTACAGGGTCAATTTTTTCTTTAGTTGGACCTGCCGTTATTAAAAACCTTTTTCCATTTAGCGGTAGAGACTGAGGACTAAAATGTGCATGAATCAATTCTACAATGGCCTCTGGTTCTTCCAATCTTCCTTTGCCAACATAGCCGCAAGCTAAATAACCTTCTCCGGGCTCAATAAAACGATGGCCAAATTTATAAAGCGTATCTATGTTTTTTTGAACAGCAGGATGACTATACATATGGACATTCATTGCAGGAGCAATCCAAACAGGTGCCGTAGTTGCAAGCAAAGTAGTAGAAATCATATCATCTGCAATTCCATTCGCAAGTTTTCCGATCATATTGGCCGTTGCAGGAGCAACAACTACAAGATCAGCCCAATCTGCAACATCTATATGTGCAATCACTTTAGGGTTATTTTCAATAAACGTATCTGTGTATACTTCGTTTCTTGATAATGCTTGGAAGGTAAGAGGAGAAACAAATTTAGTGGCTGATTCACTCATGATTACTTTTACATTATAGCCATTTTGTATAAGCTTGCTTGTTAGTGTGCAAGCTTTATAGACAGCAATTCCCCCACTTACGCATAATAAAATATTTTTTCCGCTCATTTTATTACTCCCTCATCAAATTATCTTCATTAATATTATTATGGTCCAAAAGAAAGAGAAAAGACAACCATGAGTAGGTTGCCATTGAGAATTTTGTTATTATTTGTCTTCGTTTGATTCCTTAATTTTTATCGCACCACCATAAATTTCTTCAAGCGCTTTGCCAACATATTTATGTGAACGATAGTGATCTAGCTTTGGATTTTCTTCATCCTGAAAATTCCGCGCACGTCGTGCAGCAATCGTTACAAGTGAGTATTTTGAGTCAATGAAATTCATTAGTTTATCAATTGATGGATATAGCATTTATTTACCCTCCAGCATTTTTATGTATTTCGAAGCCGCCCTCTCACTGCGACAATGTTCAGCGAGTACGATGGCATTGATGCGCTCAACAGCTAAATCGACATGATCGTTTTCAACAATATAATCATAAAGGCTCATTAATTCAATTTCTCTTTTCGCAGCATCCATTCGATTACGAATTAAATCTACGGATTCTGTTCCTCTTCCAACAATCCTGCTTTCTAGTTCATTAAGATTTGGCGGCATAAGAAAAATAAATAGACCTTCTGGAACTTTTTCACGAACTTGCTTAGCACCTTGCACCTCAATTTCTAGAAAAACGTCCTTACCCGATTCAAGAGTTTCATTTACGTAATCAAGAGGAGTACCATAATAATTTCCAACATATTCTGCGTACTCCAACAATTTACCCTCTTTAATTAATTGTTCAAATTCTTCACGGCTTCTAAAAAAATAATCAACGCCGTCAACTTCGCCTTCCCGTGGTTTTCTCGTCGTCATTGAAATAGAATATTCGAATTTGGCACCTGGACGAGAAAATATTGCCTGCCTCACTGTTCCTTTTCCAACACCTGAAGGTCCGGAAAGTACAATCAGCAATCCTTTTTCTTTCATTTTAAGTTGTTCCTACCCTTCCTCATTGTCATCTTTCCCAAATAAACGCTGAGCAACCGTTTCTGGCTGAACTGCTGAAAGAATGACATGTTCACTATCCATAATGATAACGGCCCTTGTCCGTCTTCCATAAGTAGCATCTATTAAAGTAGCACGATCCCTTGCATCTTGTATGATCCTTTTAATTGGTGCAGATTCAGGACGTACAATTGAAATAATTCGATTTGCAGAAACGATATTTCCAAAACCTATGTTCAAGAGCTTAATAGCCATATTGCTCCCCCAATCCAACTATCGGTTTTTTTCTTTATTTTTATACTATTTTCTATATTTTTTTACAATCTAAAAGAAAAGGCAATAGAGTATGCTCTATCACCTTTAGAATTATATCATAAGTTATTTCTTTTTTCTTATAAAAAATGATCCGGCTAGTAAAAAAGTTGGTAAAGCACTCATTCCGATAATTAAGAGCCAATCATTTGCTGCTATAGATACTGTGTGAAAGATAGGTTGAAATAGCGGTACATATATAACTGAAACCATAAGGGCAGCTGAGGAAATAACAGACCAAACTAAATATTTATTTTCAAAAGGATTTCTTGAAAAAACGGAAATTTCACTTCTACAATCGAATACATGGATTAGTTGAGCCAAGACAAGTGTTGCAAAAGCGACCGTTTGAGCATAAGGGAGATCATTAGGGTTACGATGGTAGATGATTATAAACGCAATTAAAGTGGCAATCCCAATAAGAAAACCCCTTGAAATGATTTTCCAACCTAATCCACGAGCAAATACCCCTTCTTTTACATGCCTTGGTTTTCGTTTCATCACATTTTCTTCAGGTTGATCTAAGCCCAATGCCATCGCTGGCAATCCATCTGTGACAAGATTAACCCAAAGTATTTGAATTGGAACGAGCGGTAATGGCAGAGACATAAGCATTGCAAAGAGCATAACTAGAATTTCACCAACGTTTGATGCAAGTAAATAGCGAATAAATTTTCGTATATTCTCATATATATTGCGTCCTTCTTTAATGGCGGCTTTAATCGTCGCGAAATTATCATCTAGTAATATAAGAGAAGATGCCTCTTTTGCTACGTCTGTACCTGTAATTCCCATCGCAATCCCTATATCAGCCGCTTTTATGGCAGGTGCATCATTTATACCATCCCCTGTCATAGCCACAACATGTCCTCGATTTTGAAAAGCTTTCACAATTTTTAATTTGTGTTCTGGAGTAACCCTAGCAAAAACGGCGATATCCTCTACGACGTTTTCTAATTCTTCAACAGATAATTCATTTAAGAGCTGTCCATCCATCACTTGATTTTTATGTTCAAGAATTCCAAGCTGTTCCGCGATGGCACATGCAGTCGCTTTATGATCTCCCGTAATCATGACCGTTTTAATACCTGCTGTTTTGCATTCCGCAACAGCTGCTTTTACTTCAGGACGAGGTGGGTCAATCATTCCTTGAAGTCCAATAAATGTTAATCCTTTTTCAACTTCCTCTTCCTTTTGTGGGATTGTGTTCGAGTGTAGTGGTTTGAAGGCAATCGCAATTGTTCTCAACGCTTGAGCTGCGAGATTATCTACCGCCTCCTTCGTTTCTATTACAAGTTGAGCGTTTAATATACGCTGTTTTCCTTCCCATAAAATAGATTCACACTTTTCGATTAAAACGTCAGGCGCTCCTTTTGTAATTGAAAATCTTTTTCCATTTCCATCAGTTACAATTACAGTCATCATTTTTCTCGAAGAATCGAACGGAAACTCTTTTTCTATCTTAAATTGCTTTGTCAATTCTTCCTTATGCATATTAGCCTTCAACGCTGCAAAAAGAAGGGCACCTTCAGTAGGATCGCCATCAATTGCCAAAGTATTATCTTGAATCACCAGCTCTGTATCATTACAAAGGACGCCAAAAGTTAGAAGTTGAGAAACTGATTTTTCTTTCTGTGGGTCGATGAGTTTTTCATTTTCATAAAATGTTCCTTTATTTTCATCATTATGACCTTTTACAAGCCAAGTTTTTCCTCCACTCCAAAGATGAGTAACGGTCATTTTATTTAAAGTCATTGTACCCGTTTTATCAGAACATATTACAGAAGCACATCCTAAAGTTTCTACTGCTGGAAGCTTGCGTACAATCGCCTTTTTTTTGATCATTCTTTGCACGCCGAGGGATAAAGCAACGGTAACGATTGCTGGCAGCCCCTCTGGAATAGCAGCTACCGCTAACGAAACTCCAGCAAGGAACATTGTATAAACATCATGTCCGTGCGTGATACCCGCAGCAACAACAAGCAATGTAAGAAATAATGCTACGGTTATTAATATTTTCCCTAATTGCTCTAATCTTCTTTGTAATGGAGTCATTACGGAGGTAGTTGTCTGTATCATATCGGCAATTTTACCCATTGCAGTCGACATTCCCGTTGAAGTAACGATTCCTATTCCATTACCTCGAGTGACAAGTGTCCCCATAAAAGCCATATTATTCATATCTCCTAAATTAGGAGATTCCTCATCTATTGAATCCGTATTTTTAGCTGTTGGAATCGATTCTCCAGTTAGAGCAGATTCTTCAATTTCCAAGTTATTGGCAACGATAATTCTTACATCCGCTCCCATTCGATCACCACTTGAGAATTTTAAAATATCTCCTGGGACTACTTCGCGAGAATTAATCTTCATCCATTTACCGTCTCTTAATACATTCACTTGAGGTGCTGATAAATTTTTTAATGCTTGCAAAGATTTTTCTGCTTTTCTTTCTTGAAAA
The DNA here is from genome assembly GCF_022900255.1 of Lederbergia wuyishanensis. Classification (GTDB taxonomy): domain Bacteria; phylum Bacillota; class Bacilli; order Bacillales; family Bacillaceae_C; genus Lederbergia; species Lederbergia wuyishanensis. The sequence continues at coordinate 369,999 of NZ_JALIRM010000001.1, read as the reverse complement.
AATCCTAACAACCCATTGATAAGGACAATCGCCATAATGGCGATGGCGTCAACATATTCACCAAGAAGTCCAGAAAGAAGGGTAGCGCCAAGTAAAACGAGGACCATGAAATCTTTAAACTGACTAAAAAATAGAAGGAGAGCTGATTGTTTTTCCCCCTCTGATAATTCATTCCATCCAAACCGTTTTCTGCGCGCTTCGATTGCTTTTTCTGATAGTCCTTTTTTTATGCTTGTATTTAAAGTCTGTTCCACTTCGGTTTCTTTCATCCCATGATACAACACGCGGCCATCACTCTCTTCCTCCTCGACAAACAGAAGTTGTCCTATTATAGTAGGAAGTTTATTCAGTGTTATGGTGTTTCATGATATAATTTTCGTTAATTGAAAAGAAATGAACGAATTTACATAGGAAGAGGATGTTTTAAATGCCTTTTGATGGTTTTTTTACAAGAGCGATGGTGAATGAATTAAAATCCGAACTTATGGGAGGAAGAATCAGTAAAATTCACCAACCTTATAAAAATGAATTAGTTATGGCCGTAAGAGCTGGAAGACAAAATCATAAACTCCTGATTTCTTCTCACCCAAGTTATGCAAGAGTACAAATAACTGGTGACACTTTTGACAATCCAACTGAGCCTCCGATGTTTTGCATGATATTAAGAAAGCATTTGGAAGGAGCAATTATTCAAGATATTAAACAAGTTAATATGGATCGGATTATCATATTTGAAATTCGAGGCCGAGATGAGCTTGGTGATGAATCTTATAAACAATTAATTGTTGAAATAATGGGCAGGCATAGCAATATTATTTTAGTTGATAAAGAAAAAGAAAAAATTATCGATAGTATTAAGCATATACCCACGGCTTTAAATAGTTATCGAACAATACTACCTGGTTCTTCTTATATTTATCCACCAGAACAAGATAAAGTAAATCCTCTCTCAGCCACAGAAGAGGATGTCCTGAAAAAAATTGATTTTAACAGTGGGAAGCTTGATAAACAAATTGTCGAAAAGTTTTCTGGCTTTTCTCCTATTTTGGCAAAAGAATTAATTTTTAAGGCTGCACTTGCTAATAGGGTGACTGTTCCTAAGTCATTTGTTCTGCTGATGGAGCAGTTAAAAAATCATCAATATGAGCCTTCTATTACGGTTGAAGACGAAAAAGAACATTTTTATTTATTTCCTTTAACACATATAAAAGGAGAAATTAAAAAGTTTTCATCTCTTAGTGAAATGCTTGACCGTTTTTATTTCGGTAAAGCTGATCGCGATCGTGTAAAGCAGCAAGCATTTGATCTTGAGCGATTAATGAAAAACGAAAAGACTAAGAACGAAACGAAAGTGAAAAAACTGAAAGCGACGTTAGAAGCTGCAGAAAAAGCAGATGAATATCAATTGCTTGGAGAATTATTAACAGCAAATATGCATCTAGTTAAAAGAGGTATGAAAGATATTACTGTTATCAATTATTATGATGAAAATGGCGGACAAATGACAATCGTGCTAGATCCGAGAAAGAGTCCATCCGAAAACGCACAAAGCTATTATACAAAATATCAAAAAGCGAAAAACTCTGTTCAAGTAGTAAAGGAACAAATTGAAAAAGCAAAAGATGAAATTAACTATTTTGATGGATTACTGCAACAACTAACTTCTGCACGGGCAAGAGATATCGAAGAAATTCGTGAGGAACTTGCAGAACAAGGCTATTTAAGGCTGCGAAATAAAAAAGGTCAAAGAAAAAATCCGAACGCAAAACCTGTGATTGATCGATATGAATCAGCAGATGGTACGGAAATACTTGTAGGAAAAAACAATAAACAAAATGATTATTTAACAAATAAACTAGCTGGTCGAGACGAAATATGGCTTCATACGAAAGATATCCCTGGATCTCATGTCGTCATCCGCAGCAAAGATCCGTCGGTTGAAACCATTAACGAAGCCGCTATATTAGCAGCATATTTTAGCAAAGCAAAAAACTCAGCTTCTGTACCAGTAGATTTTACTAAAATAAGACATGTGAAAAAACCTAATGGTTCTAAGCCTGGATTTGTTATCTATGATAATCAGCAGACGGTTTATGTTACACCTGATGAGGATAGTGTAAAGGAAATGCAGAGAAGTTAATTTAGAAGCTAAAAACAAAATAACTATTTTGCCTTAACTGAAGGTACCAAAAATTCCTCTTTAATAATAATAACAATATTCAACACTGTAGATTTGTACTTCAAACGCCCGCTTTCCATGGGTGGTACCGGGGAGCCTCCTAGGTGCTTATAAGACCTATGTGGTCTCCCTTTCCCTGTATTAAGGCAGGATACTCACACATCCTGCTTCAGCCAATAGAGTTACTAGGTTAGCAGAAACTGGTTTCGTTTTAGGAGAGAAAATTGCAAATAACATAATTATTAGTTTTGTATTCAACAATTAATTAGGAATATAAACCGGAAAAAAACTCAGAGAAATTCTGAGTTTTTAACTTTCTACCTGCACTTTACATTTAAGGGATTCAATATTACTAATATTTTTCATAAAAGAGATCGGGACATAACTATTTCGACAAAGATAAATCCGAACATTAGGTTGATTAGTGTATATACCCGCTCCAGAAATATACTTCGCTTAGTTAGATCATTGTTCGACTTTAGGTTGGATTGTTTTAGTTATGTCCCAGATTCCTTCTATCTCAACTTATATTTGCTCCCCCAAGTCTCCGGATTATCTCTAAAGCTTTCTAATAGAGCAACGTCTTTTTCTTCAATGATGCCTTTGTTCAAAGCTACTTTTATTAAGTTGCTATAGTTAGTCAATGAAACAGCTTTAATATTTGCTTCTTCCATTCGCTGCTTTCCTTTGTCCAGTTCATATGTAAAAATGGACACAATTCCAAGAACTTCAATGCCTGCATTACGAAGTGCTTCTGCTGCAGCAATCGCACTTCCTCCAGTTGAGATAAGATCCTCAATGACAACAGCTTTTTGCCCTTCTGAAATCTTTCCTTCAATTTGATTACCTTTTCCGTGGCTTTTTGCTGACGATCTTACGTAGCACATTGGTAATTCTAAAAGATCACTTATCCATGCCGCATGAGGAATCCCAGCTGTTGCCGTTCCAGCAATTAACTCGACATCAGGAAATTCTGTTTTAATTAAATCTACAAGTCCTTTTGCAATATCTTTTCTTAATGTTGGATATGAAAGTGTCATTCGATTATCACAGTATATTGGTGATTTTAATCCGGAAGACCAAGTGAATGGATCATTTGGACGTAAAAATACTGCTTCTATTTCTAGTAGTTGTTCAGCAATTGTTTCTGACATCATTTAATTCAACTCCCATTCATGTTTCACTCGTTCATAAGCTTGCATAGGATTTTCAGCTTGTGTGATGGACCTTCCTACTACAATATGGTTAGACCCTAGCTTTCTAGCGTCGGATGGTGTTACAATCCTTGATTGATCATGCGAGTTATCTCCTATCATCCGAATTCCCGGAGTAACTTTTAAAAATGATTTATTCGTAGCATCAGAAATTTCTCCTGCCTCAAGAGCAGAACAGACAACTCCATCAAGGCCAGCCTTAAATGCAAGTTTTGCATAATGTATAACTGAATCCTCTAATTTTCTATCTATCAATTGTTCTCTCTGCATCTGTTCTTCACTCGTACTAGTCAATTGAGTGACGGCAATCAGTTTTGGTCTTTCCATTTCTTTTGGTGTTCCTTCTTCTAATCCCTTAAGTGCATATTCCATCATTTTGGAACCGCCCGCAGCATGGACGTTAACCATATCTACACCAAGACCTGCCAAAACTTTCATCGAACTATACACGGTATTCGGAATATCATGCAATTTTAAATCTAGGAAAATATAATGTCCTTTTGACTTCAACCAATTAATAAAAGATGTACCTTCTTTGTAGAATAACTCCATTCCTACCTTTACAAATAGTTTTTCATCTTGAAATTGATTTAAAAATTGTTCAGCATAGACCCTATCCGGAAAATCAAGAGCAATGATTGGCTTTTGCACCATACATTTTCCAACTCCTTCCGGTTAATTCACTAATATGCGTTACTTTAAGTTCATCAAGCTTACCAGGAAGTTCTTTGATAATCCTCGGACAAATAAATGGGTCCGTAAAATTCATCGTTCCAACAGCGACGGCACTTGCACCAGCATAAAAATACTCAATGACATCATCAGTCGATTCTATTCCACCCATACCGATAATCGGAATATTCACTTTCTGGCTCACTTCGTAAATCATTCTAATAGCAACAGGTTTAATCGCAGGACCTGATAATCCACCGCTTTTATTAGCTAATATAGGCTTTCCTGTTTTAATATCAAGGCGCATGCCAAGTAAAGTATTAATCATTGTTAGACCATCAGCTCCAGCTTCTTCAACTGCTTGAGCCATCCCGACAATATCAGCAACATTGGGAGATAATTTTACATAAACCGGTACAGAGGAAACTTCCTTTACTCTTTTTGTTAATTCTGCTGCTACTTCAGGTATCGTTCCAAATGCAATTCCACCTTTTTTCACATTAGGGCATGAGATGTTTAATTCTAAAGCTTTCACATTAGGAGCAACAGATATTTTTTCCGCTACTTCCACATAATCTTCAGTTTCTGAGCCTGCTACATTAGCGATAATAGGAACATCAAATTGTTCAAGCCATGGAAGCTCATTTGCCAAAACGCCTTCTAACCCAGGATTTTGCAATCCGATGGCATTCAACATACCTGCTGAAGTCTCTGCTACTCGAGGTGTCGGGTTTCCATATCTTGGTTCTAACGTAGTTGCTTTGATCATGATAGCCCCTAAAACGGATAAATCGTAAAATTGGCTATACTCTTTTCCGAATCCGAAACAGCCTGAAGCTGGCATAATCGGGTTTTTCAGTGACAAACCTGGTAATTCTATTTGTAGTCGGTTCATGTTAAAACCACCTTCCCGATAGGAAAAACTGGCCCATCACTGCATATTTTTACGTATTTTGAACCTGTTGAATCATCAGCAACATGACAGACACAGGCAAAGCAAGCTCCAATTCCGCATCCCATTCTCTGCTCAAGTGATAGGTAGGCCTTTCTTCCATGAAATCGTTCTTCTAATGCCTTAAGCATTGGAGTTGGACCACAAGAATAGAGTACGTCAAAATGTATCTCATTTTCATCTAGGACATTCGTAACAAAGCCTGAGGTACCAAGAGAACCATCTACTGTCGCAATGAAAGTTTCACCTAGTTCAGAGAATTTATTTTCATAAAATGACTTCTCAGCCGTTTCAAAACCAAGTATATGAATAGTTTTCGTACCTTGCTTGTTTAACTGTTTTGCAAGTTCATATAATGGTGGAACCCCAATGCCTCCTCCTATAAGTAAGGCAGTTTCACCAGAATTAATTTCGTCAACTGGAAAACCATTACCAAGCGGACCTAAAACATCTACTTCGTTGCCTTCGATATTTTGAGAAAGAAGTCTCGTTCCTTTTCCTTCGGATCGATATATAACAGTAAATTGATTCTTATCTTTTTCAATTGAAGCAATACTAATCGGTCTACGCAAAAGGGGGTCGAGCCCAGGGTTTGTTCTAATATGAACAAATTGCCCTGGCTCCTCCATTTCTTTTACTAGATTCCCTTGTAATGTCAATTCGAAAATGTCTTTCGCAATTTGTTTTTGGGAGACGACTAGCATTTTTTCTTGATGAATCATTTATACATCGCCTCTTTCAGCTCAACTTCCCCTTTTCCCATTGCCTCTGCAGAGAAGACCATTGATTCAAGTACCCCAAGGATCGCTTCTGCGGTATCAAGTGATGTTAGACAAGCCACGCCATTTTCAACAGATTCACGTCTAATTCTAAATCCATCTCGTTCTGGTTGCTTACCCTTTGTTAAAGTATTGATGACAATTTGTGCTTTTCCTTGCCTTATCACATCTATAAGTGTTGGACCAGTTGAGCCAATTTTATCAACGACTTCGACTTTTATTCCTGCTTTTTCAATGATTGAAGCTGTTCCGCTCGTTGCAATAATGCGATAACCGATTGCAGAGAATCTTTTCGCAAGCTCTAGCGCTTCATTTTTATCTTTATCAGCAACTGTTATTAAAACAGTACCGTATGTCTTAATGTTCATACCGGATGCAACAAGGCCCTTATAAAGAGCTTTTTCCATCGTTTTATCTTTACCCATTACTTCACCTGTTGATTTCATTTCAGGTCCGAGCGTAATATCCACTCTTCTTAGCTTGGCAAAGGAGAATACCGGTACTTTCACATAAACACCTTTTTGTTCTGGAGCAATTCCAGTTTCATAACCTAATGACTGTAAAGATTCACCAAGAATCACTTTCGTAGCTACATTTGCCATTGGAATCCCTGTTATTTTGCTTAAAAATGGTACAGTCCGACTTGAACGTGGGTTTACCTCAATAACATATAATTCATTTTGAGAAATAACATATTGGATATTTAAAAGTCCAATAATTTCAAGACCTTTCGCAAGTCGAATCGTATAGTCAACAATTTTTTCTTTCATTTCTTCACTAATATTTTGAGGTGGATACACTGCAATCGAGTCTCCTGAATGGACCCCTGCTCTTTCAATATGTTCCATAATTCCAGGAATAAGCACATTTTCTCCGTCTGAAATTGCGTCTACCTCAATTTCTTTCCCTACTAAATAGCGATCCACTAGCACCGGTTGATCTGGATTTACTTTTACAGCATTATCCATGTAATGAAGCAGTTCAGATTCTTCATAGACAATTTCCATCGCTCGACCACCTAGTACATAGGAAGGTCTAACTAACACTGGGTAACCAATTTCTGTTGCTATTTTCACTGCTTCTTCCACAGAGAAAGCTGTTTTTCCTTTCGGCTGTGGAATTTCTAGTTGTGATAATGCATGTTCAAACTTATTTCTATTTTCAGCTCGATCTAAGCTTTCAAGCGATGTACCAAGGATTTTTACTCCTCTTTCTTCGAGTGCTCCAGCTAGGTTAATAGCTGTTTGACCACCGAACTGGACAACAACCCCTTCTGGCTGCTCCAAATCGATAATATGCATAACATCTTCAATCGTAAGCGGCTCGAAGTATAGCTTATCTGAAATACTGAAGTCTGTAGATACAGTCTCAGGGTTGCTGTTGATAATAATCGCTTCATATCCAGCTTCTTGAATCGCCCATACGCTATGAACAGTCGCATAATCAAATTCAATCCCTTGCCCAATCCTTATTGGGCCAGATCCAATTACAACTACGCTCTTTTTATCCGTTTTGATCGATTCATTTTCCGTTTCATATGTTCCGTAAAAATATGGTGTATCTGATTCAAATTCACCTGCGCAAGTGTCTACTTTTTTATAAACTGGAATAATTCCATTCTTATTGCGCCAGTCATATACTGTTTTTTCATCAGCTTCCCATAATTTAGCTACCGTTTTATCTGAAAAACCGAATTCTTTTGCTTTTCTTCCTAGTTCAACATTAAATGGTTGTTCTCTTAAACTCTCTTCCAGTTTTATGATCTTTTCCATTTTAAATAAGAAGAAAAGGTCAATTTTACTCCATTCATGAATTTCTTCGATGGAAATTCCTTGTCTTAACGCATCTCCTATATAAAACAAGCGTTCATCTGTTGCTTTTGCAATCTGTGTCTGTAGGAAATCTAGATCATACTGACCTCCGTCTGGGTGTGCCAAATGGAATACATTGCTTTCCAGGGATCTGACTGCTTTTAATAATGATTCCTCAAAAGTACGTCCGATAGCCATCACTTCACCTGTTGCCTTCATTTGCGTTCCAAGTCTACGATTAGCAGATTCAAATTTATCAAATGGCCATCTCGGAATTTTACATACAACATAGTCAATTCCTGGTTCAAAGCAAGCATATGTTTTCCCCGTTACAGGGTTCATAATTTCATCTAATGTATAGCCCGCTGCAATTTTTGCTGCTAGCTTAGCAATTGGAAAACCAGTAGCTTTTGATGCAAGTGCAGAAGAACGGCTTACACGCGGATTTACTTCAATTAGGTAGTAATTAAAGCTATAAGGATCAAGCGCGAGCTGTACATTACATCCACCTTCAATTCCAAGCGCACGAATTATTTTAAGCGATGCATTTCTCATCATCTGAACTTCTCTATCACTCAATGTTTGACATGGAGCCACTACAATTGAATCACCTGTATGTATCCCTACAGGATCAACGTTTTCCATATTACATACAACAATCGCATTATCATTGCTGTCACGCATTACTTCGAATTCTATTTCTTTAAATCCTGCAATACTTTTTTCTATTAAACATTGTCCAACCGGGCTATTTTTTAATCCACTCGTTACAATTTCTTTTAATTCATCAAGATTTTCACAAATACCCCCGCCTGTTCCACCCAATGTATAAGCGGGACGTACGATAATTGGGAATCCTACTTGCTCTGTAAAAGCTATTGCTTCTTCAAGTGTATGAACAATATCGCTGTCAGGGACAGGTTCGTTCAACATATTCATTAGTTCTCTAAACTGATCACGGTCTTCAGCTTGTTCAATGGCTGATAACCTCGTTCCAAGAATTTCTACGTTACATTCTTCTAAAACACCTGCTTTTGCAAGTTGCATTGCCATATTTAATCCTGTTTGTCCGCCTAATGTAGGAAGGATGGCATCCGGTCTTTCTTTACGGATGATTCTTGATACAAACTCTAATGTAATAGGCTCTATATATACAGCATCTGCAATTTCAGTATCAGTCATTATTGTGGCTGGATTCGAATTGATTAAGATGACCCGATAACCTTCTTCTTTCAAAGCTAGACATGCCTGAGTTCCTGCGTAATCAAATTCTGCTGCTTGTCCTATGACGATTGGTCCTGACCCAATTACTAAAATACTTTCTATATCAGTACGTTTTGGCATGTTGCTCCACCCTTCCATTTTGTTCATTCATGATTTTTAAAAATTGATCAAATGCTTTTTTTCCATCCTCTGATCCTGGTGATGCTTCTGGTTCATATTGAAGTGAAAATGCTGGGAATTGATTATGCTTGATTCCCTCAATTGACCCGCCATTTAACGCTTTGTGTGTAATCGTTAGAACCTCGGAATCAATAGATGATTCAACTACTTCATATCCATGATTTTGAGAAGTGAATATAATTTTACCCGACTCTAGCTCCTTGACTGGATAACTTGATCCTCGATGTCCAGAAACCATTTTCTCGATTTTACAGCCATTTGCAAGTGCAAATAATTGATGTCCTAGACCAATCCCGAAAAGTGGAAAATGTTGTTGTATCTCCTTAATAATTTCACAAACTTCTTGTATATCTTGGGGATTTCCTGGCCCATTAGAAAGCAAAACTCCATCAGGTTTTAGTGAAATGATTTCTTCTGCAGACGTGTGATATGGAACTACTTTGATATCGCAACCTCGCTCTGTTAATTCTCGCAGTATTCCGTGTTTGACTCCAAAATCCATTACGACTACACTGTTTCCACGACCTGGGCTTGGGAATGGCTTTGTTACTGACACTTTTTTAACTGCATTATGAGAATGATTATCGAATCGCAATTGTGAGAGGATTGCATCTGTATCCTCTTCAGATCCACATATCGCACCTTTCAATGTCCCTTTATCTCTTATTAATCTAGTTAACATTCTTGTATCAATTCCTGCAATACCAGGTATATTCTTTAATTTTAAAAATTCGTCTAGGGACATATTACTCCGCCAATTTGAAGGGAACTCACTTGCTTCTTTTACGACGACTCCTTTAATGACAGGTTGAATGCTTTCAAAATCATCACGATTGATGCCATAATTTCCGATTAATGGATAACTAAATGTAATAATTTGCCCGTAATTCGAAGGATCAGAGATCACTTCTTGGTAACCAGCCATTCCTGTATGGAATACGACCTCACCAATTGAATCAACTTCACTACCGAAAGCTTCGCCAACAAAGATAGTTCCATCTTCAAGTACTAATTTCCGTTTCATCGTCCTTCATTCCCTTCAGACCAAATTAATTTGCCATTTACAAAAGTTGCTACTGGCCATCCTTTACAATTCCATCCGCCAAAAGGGGTATTTTTTCCTTTTGACGCAAAGTTTTCAGGGTTAATTTCTTTCACAAGATTTAAATCAAGCAATGTTATATTTGCATCTTGTCCAATTTCCAATGTTCCACTTTTAAGTCCAAATGTTTTTGACGGAATAACTGTCAGCCAATCTACTAACTGTTCTAATGTGCAAATTCCCTTTCCTACAAAATGTGTATTTAAAAGAGGAAATGCTGTTTCTAATCCAACGATTCCAAATGGTGCTAATTTCATACCCTTTGCTTTCTCTTCAGCAGCATGAGGCGCATGATCTGTAGCAATAAAATCAATTGTTCCGTCTAGGAGGCCTTCAATTAGTGCTTCTCGATCATCAATTCCTCTTAATGGAGGGTTCATTTTAAAGTTGGTATCTTCAACAAGAATATCTTCATCTGAAAGAAGTAAATGATGTGGTGAAACTTCGGCTGTTACACGAATACCTGCTCGTTTGGCATCTCTTACAGCTCTTACTGATTCTTTCGTACTTATATGACAAACGTGATAATGGCAGCCTGCTGCTTCGGCAAGAAGAACATCTCTAGCTATATGAACTGACTCGCAAATTGAAGGGATACCAGGTATTCCAGATTTCTCCGAATATGTGCCTTCATGGATAGCTCCACCATAAATTAATGAATTGTCTTCACAATGAGCAACGATTGCCATATCAAGTTCAGCTGCTTTTTGCATCGCCTCATACATCATTGACGCCGTTTGAACACCTACTCCATCATCCGTAAAAGCAAATGCTCCAGCTTCTTTTAATGCCGCAAAATCAACAAGCTCTTTACCTTCTTGATTTTTCGTAATCGCAGCATATGGCAGTACCTTTACAAAGCCTCGTTTTTTACATTCATTCACTATCCATCTCATTTGTTCGGCGTTGTCTGGCACAGGTTTTGTATTAGGCATTGCGGCAACTGCTGTAAATCCGCCTTTTGCAGCAGCAAGAGTACCTGTTTCAATCGTCTCTTTGTGTTCGCCGCCGGGTTCCCGTAAGTGAATATGTAGATCTACAAAACCAGGTGCTATTGTTAATCCTTTTGCATTGAATTCTTCTTCACCATGATTTACAAGACTTTCACCTATTTCAGCAATTTTTCCATCTTTTATTCGAAGATCCGTTAATGTTCCATCAATTGAAAGAGCATTTTTAATGAGCCAATTCATTTTTTCATCCCCCTATTGTTCTAATAATTTTTTCAATACAGCCATTCGAATATATACGCCATTTTCCATCTGCTTGAAGATTCTTGAACGTTCGCATTCTACTAGACTATCAGCAATTTCTACATTTCTATTTACAGGAGCAGGATGCATAATGATACTTGTGTTTTTCATCCTTTTCTCTCTTTCTTCAGTAAGACCAAATTTTTGATGATATTGATCAGCCGAGATGGCAGTCAAGCTAAAGTGGCGTTCATGTTGAATCCTTAGTAGCATTAAGACATCAACTGTTTCGACCACTTCATCGAGATTAAAATTACATTTAGCATCAGCTGAATCAATAAACCATTCTGAAGGTCCAGAAAAAATAACGTCTGCTCCAAGCGATTTTAATGCATCTCGATTTGATTTTGCCACTCTGCTATGTCTTAAGTCACCAACAATGGCAACCTTCAAACCTTCAAAAGCTCCAAATTCTTGCTTGATTGTATAGAGGTCCAATAGGGACTGTGTTGGGTGTTGGCCGCATCCGTCTCCGCCGTTAATAATTCTCAGATTTACCTTATTGATTAACTCATCGTAGTAATTGTCTTTTTCGTGTCTAATTACCGCAACATCAATTCCAATCGATTCTAGTGTTTTGACGGTGTCATATAAAGATTCACCTTTTAGCAAACTGGATGATCCTGATTCAAAAGGGATAACATCTAAACCTAGTTTGCGTTCTGCTACTTCAAAACTCGTTTTCGTTCTAGTACTTGGTTCAAAAAATAAATTTGCAGCAAATGTTTTTTTACTTGGAGACCATTGTTCGCCATTTTCAAATGACTCAGCCATTTTTAAGATATCCATTATTTCTTCCGTGGATAAATCGTTCATCGACACAAGGTGTTGTTTCATGCGTTCTGCCTCCATTTTTCAAAATAAAAACCCCTCTAAGTCTGATTTTGACAAAGAGGGGTACAGTAAAGAAGAAGCTAAGCACAGCTTCATGCAACCTCCCTTTGCCAGCCTCACAGGACTATTTTTAAAAGGGAATTATTCGTTTTTATAAATGCTTACTTGATCACAGCCATCAGATTCTGCTAGTTCAACGATCACTCTTTCTTGACTTGAGGTAGGAATATTTTTCCCAATAAAATCTGCTCGGATGGGCAATTCTCTATGTCCTCTGTCAACTAGAACTGCAAGCTGAATTGCGGATGGTCTACCAAAATCCACAAGGGCATCCATCGCTGCCCGCACAGTTCTGCCTGTATACAAAACATCATCCACTAAAATAACTTTTTTATTTTTGATATCTGTTGGTAGATGCGAACCTTTTACTTCAGGTTCGGCATCTTTTGTTTTTATTGTTAAATCATCTCGATATAACGTAATATCAAGTTCCCCAACTGAAATTGGTTGTCCTTCAATCTTTTCAATACGTTTTGCTAATCTGTTTGCAAGATATATCCCTCTCGTTTTAATTCCAACCAGGATACATTCGCTAATACCTTTATTTCGTTCAATAATCTCATGTGCTATACGAGTAAGTGCTCTTTGAATTGCTTTGTCATCTAAAACAATTGTTTTTTGAACCACTGTTTTCACCTCTTGAGTACAAAGTAAAAAACCCTCCTGCCATAAGGCAAGAGGGTACACTAATCCCAAAAATATCGCCGATTATAACATCAGCATTGAGCAGTATCCTTCTCAGCCTCTCTGGACTAAGTTAAAGGTGCTTATGAAACTATAAACACTATAATACTTCAATAAACATTTGTCAATTACTAATTGCGCAAATTTGCTAGAAGATTGTTGAAATAAGACGGGAGCGGGGCTGAAAATTCCATGTATTCATTTGTTCTTGGGTGAACAAAGCCAAGAATGCCAGCATGTAGAACTTGACCATCTGTATCCATTGTTTTTCGTGGTCCATATTTCGGATCTCCAACCAATGGATAGCCTATATATTTCATATGTACCCGGATTTGGTGAGTTCTCCCAGTCTCCAATACACATTCAATATATGTATACTGATCAAATCTCTCAAGTACGTTAAAATGAGTAACAGCATGCTTGCCGCCTTCTAAAACAGTCATACTTTGCCGGTCTTCTTTATCTCTTCCTATAGGTGCATCTATTGTTCCATGATCATGCGGAATCACACCGTGAACAAGTGCAAAGTATTTTCTTGTAACCGATTTTTCAACAAGCTGATTAACAAGGCTAACATGGGCTACATCATTTTTGGCAATCATTAATAAGCCAGAAGTATCTTTATCTATTCTATGCACAATTCCAGGGCGCATAATTCCGTTTATTCCCGACAAATCCTTACAATGTGCCATAATCCCATTTACAAGTGTCCCTGTATAATGACCAGGTGCCGGATGGACAACCATACCTTTAGGCTTGTTAACAACTAATACATCCGAATCTTCAAAATAAATATCTAAATCCATATGTTCCGGCTCGATATTTAAAGGTTCAGGTTCAGGAATGGTAATCACAATGTAATCATTTTCGCTACATTTATAATTAGCCTTCTCTCTTTTCCCATTCACCTCTACATGCCCATCCCGAATCCATTGCTGAACCTGTGAACGAGACCACTCTGGATTCAAACCCGTAATAAGTTTATCTAGGCGGTCACCTTTTTCAGATTCGATTGTTATATGCTCAATTCTGTCCATTAGGTTTCACCTTTTCTTCTCGTCCCTCTTTTATCATCTGGATGAAAATTAGCACAACTCCGATTGTAAGAGCAGAATCGGCTACATTAAAAATCGGAAAATCGTACGTGAAAATATAAGTATCTAAAAAGTCGACTACTTCTTTTCTAAATAAGCGATCTAAAAAATTCCCGATAGCTCCTCCTAAAATAAAGGCCAAGCTTAATTGAAACAAGGGCTTACCTTTTGCATGTTTTTCTAAATAATAAATTACCGCAGCAATCACTATGATTGTAATAATATAGAACAACCACATTTGGTCTTGTAGTATGCCCCAAGCAGCTCCTCGATTACGATGTGATGTAATATAAAACAGATTATCAATAATTGTAATTCTTTGTCCTAGATCCATATTATGAACGATGATCCATTTAGTAAGTTGATCAACAGCGATCACAAATAACGCGATTGCATAATATATCATTATGTTTCCCCCGATTCTAAGAAAGATGTCCTTCGTGCATTTTAGCATAAATATTTGAGTTTAAACAGGATTTAAAAAGCCTTCCGCAAAAAACGGAAGGCTTTCTGTTTTTTATCTAGCTCTAGCACATATCCTTACTAGTTCAAATATCTTTAGGAAATAAATGTAATTTCTCTCCACCAGATATTTTGCACAGTTATGAAGCGAAGTACACAGATGCACTTGTGCAGGTAAAGCGACTGAACGTAGTTGCCTATGCCTGCGTCGTAGCTTCTTCCTAGTCAGGCGCTTTCGTATTTCTATTAATAATCTTCTTTGACAACTTTTGCACAGCGTGGGCAGAGTGTAGGGTGATCACTATCCTTGCCAACATCAGGAGTTACTACCCAACATCTTTCGCATGTTTCACCTTCTGCTTTTTCTACGATAATAGCTGCATGGTTTAGTTTTAAGGCATTGCTTGGAGCATCTTCCATAGAGCCAGCCACTTCAAAACCAGAAACAATAAATAATTGATTCATGCTCTCTGATAGGCTATCTAATAATGCCTTAATATCATTATTCACATATAAGATTACCTTTGCAGTTAGTGATTTTCCAATTACTTTTTCATTTCTTGCTTCTTCAAGAGCTTTTAAAACATCATCACGAAGCTTTAAGAACAGAGACCATTTTTCCTCAAGTTCTTCAGCTCCTTGCAATTCTTTATATTCCGGCATATCAGTAAGCTGAACACTTTCTTCTTGCACACCAGGGATAAACATCCAAACCTCATCCGCTGTATGAGGTAAAATTGGTGAAAGTAGTTTTGCAAGTGCCACAACACTTTCATACATAACTGTTTGCATAGCCCTGCGCTCATAATTGTTTTTCGATTCGATATATAATACATCTTTCGCAAAATCCATATAGAAAGAGCTCAAATCAAGTGTACAGAAATTATTAACAGCATGGTAAATATTCATAAATTCATACTCTTCATATGAATTTTGCACTTCTTTAATTAAGTTATTTAATCTAACTAAAATAAATTGATCTACTTCTCTAAGCTTGTTATATTCAATTGCATCTACAGCAGGGTCGAAATCAGCAAGATTTCCAAGCAAGAAACGGAATGTATTACGAATTTTTCGATAAACTTCACTTACTTGTTTCAAGATAGCATCAGAAATACGAACATCAGCTTGGTAATCAACTGAAGATACCCAAAGTCGAACAATTTCCGCTCCCAATTGATTCGTTACCTTAGTAGGAACAATCACATTACCAATCGATTTACTCATTTTTCTTCCTTCACCATCTAGAACAAATCCATGACTCAAAACACCTTTATAAGGAGCTTTTCCAGTTACAGCAACAGCTGTTGTAAGAGACGAGTTAAACCATCCTCTGTATTGGTCTGATCCTTCTAAATATAGATCAGCTGGGCGTTGTAAATCATCTCTCTCAACTAAGACACCCTGATGGGAGGAACCAGAGTCAAACCAAACGTCCATAATATCTGTTTCTTTCGAAAAGATGCCATTAGGACTTCCAGGATGTGTGAATCCTTCTGGTAAAAGATCAACTGCTTCTTTTTCAAACCAAATATTTGAACCATTTTCTTTAAATAGGCTTGCAACATGCGAAATGGTTTCATCTGTAATAATGATTTCACCGTTTTCGGCATAGAATACTGGAATTGGCACTCCCCATACACGTTGTCTGGAAATACACCAGTCTCCACGATCCCTAACCATATTATATAGTCTTGTTTCGCCCCAATTTGGAACCCATTTTACTTCTTTGATTGCTACTAACAATTCTGAACGGAAATCCTTTATAGACGCAAACCACTGGGAAGTAGCTCGGAAAATAACTGGTTTTTTTGTTCTCCAATCATGTGGATACGAGTGAGTAATAAAATCAAGTTTCAGTAATGCTCCAACCTCTTGAAGCTTTTCTGTAATTGGTTTATTAGCAGCATCATAAAATAGACCTTCGAACCCTGGCGCTTCATCGGTCATATGACCTCTATCATCAACTGGGCAAAGTACGTCTAGGTTATATTTTTGTCCTACATAAAAGTCATCTTCACCATGACCAGGTGCCGTATGGACACATCCTGTACCAGAATCTGTTGTAACATGCTCACCTAATACGACAATAGACTCTCTATCGTAAAACGGATGTTTTGCGACCACATTTTCCAGTTCGGAACCCTTAAGTGTTTGAACAGTTTCGGGATTTTCCCATTCTAAAAGGGAAGTTACTGATTCTAATAGATCTTTAGCAATGATGTATTTTTCATCTTTAACTTGAACAACAACGTATTCAAGATCAGGATGAACCGCAACTGCTAAATTTGCGGGAATTGTCCAAGGTGTTGTCGTCCAAATGATGAATTTTACGCCTTCTTCGACTACACCTTTTCCATCAGCCACTTGAAAAGAAACATAAATAGACGGAGAACGTTTATCCTTATATTCAATTTCAGCTTCAGCTAAAGCTGATTCACTGGAAGGAGACCAATAGACCGGTTTTTTACCTTTATAAATATAACCTTTTTTAGCCATCTCTCCGAAAACTTGAATTTGTTGAGCTTCATATTCCGGTTTTAATGTAATATAAGGATTTTCCCAATCCCCTCTTACTCCCAGACGCTTAAATTCAGATCTTTGGTTATCAATTTGTTCATAAGCATATTTGGCACAAAGCTCTCTAAACTCTGCCACTGTCATTTCTTTACGTTTAACGCCTTTATTTGTTAATGCTTGCTCAATCGGAAGTCCGTGTGTATCCCAACCAGGCACATAAGGAGCACAATAACCACTCATCGACTTATATCGTACAATAAAATCTTTTAATGTTTTATTTAGTGCATGCCCCATATGTAGGTCACCGTTTGCATATGGAGGACCGTCGTGCAACACAAAAAGTGGTCTGCCTTTCGTGCGCTCTTGAACTTTTTTATAAATATTCATTTCTTCCCAATGTGTTTGAATTTCCGGTTCTTTTTTCGGTAAGTTTCCCCGCATTGGAAATTCCGTTTTTGGCATTAATAATGTGTCTTTGTAATCCATTTTATTTCGCCTCCATAAAAATAAAAAACCTTCCCATCCCAATAAGGGACGAGAAGGTATATTTCCCGCGGTACCACCCAAATAAGCAAAATCATTAAAGATTTGCCCACTCTAGTTTCCGTATCGTGGAATGACCGCTTTCATCTACTAACTTTAAGCTTTCGAATTAAGAACTCAAGGGTGATCTTCCATTCCTCTCCTATTCCAGGCTTACACTATCCCTGAATCGCTATTATAGGGGCTGAGAAACGTACTGTCCCTGTCATCGTTTAATATAAAATAAATAGTATTAAATATTATATGTGAACGATATATCGTTCGTCAATGTCATTCTTCTATTTCTTGTAGGGATTTTAATTCTGAGGAATCTATCTCATACTCCATTAAATGCTCCCAGTCATCACTGCCAAGAAGATCTAGTTGTGCTTCAATCAATAATTTAAACCTTGTTCTGAACACTTTTGATTGTTTTTTCAAATCTTCAATTTCTAATGCAATTTTACGTGCTTTCGATAATGACTCGTTTACAATCCTATCAGCGTTCTTTTCAGCTTCGCGAATTATTAGCTTCGCTTCTTTTTGCGCATTACCTCTTACTTCTTCAGCTGCTTCCTGTGCAACAACAATTGACTTATGCAAAGTATCTTCAATCGTACTAAAATGCCCTAAACGTTCATTCATAGAAGATAATTTATCTTCCAATTCTTTTTTTTCACGGATAAGAAGTTCAAATTCCTTAATCACTTGATCTAAAAATTCATTTACTTCATCTTCGTCATACCCACGAAAACCTCTACTAAACTCCTTATTATGTATATCAACTGGCGTTAAAGACATTAAGCCACCTCCACTTCGGTCTGTCTTACATGTACTTATCCATATTATACAAAATTCCGACTAAACCTGCTAGAATCTTTTCATTTATTAAACATTTATTTTAATAATCCTAATTTAATTCTTAATTTGTCTTTTTTTGTCTTCCCCTGAATTGATAGTAAACTACATCTACCATATCCTCTTGCAGAAAGAACATCTCCTTCATCACATTCAAAGGCTGTGCGCTCAACTGTTTCCCAATTTACTTTAGCATGCCCTTGCTGAATCATAAGCTGTGCCTTTTGCCTAGAAATATTAAAAGCGGCAGCTAAAACCACATCAAGACGTAAAGAACTAGCAGTAGTCTCTTTTTCTTTCCATTCCTCATCCGAAATGATTGCATTTTGTAAATCTTGTTTTAAAACACTTACTTTTGCTTTGCCTATTTGGTTCAATTGAAGGGTAACAAAATCCTCGACTTCTTTTGCAGTTAAGAATTGAATTCGATCACCATTAATGATAATATCACCAAACTTTTCTCTTTTTAAACCGATGGACATGAGAGAGCCTAAGACCATCCGGTGTTCAAGATTTACAAACTTTTTTGGATAATCAATTTCGAATAAAGATATTTGAAAGTCTTCATTGCTTGGCTGCAAATATTCCGGAAAGAGCAATGCCCTTTTTCTTTCACTATTTTCTGTACCCCCGAAAAAGAGATACTTAATTTCGTTGTTCTCTCCAATAATAGATCTAAGAATATATTGCTCGCGAGGATCAAGAAAATCAGTTAGTTTTTCTGAATATGTATTTTCCACGTATTGCTGCCAACTAGCAACTTGATCAATAAATTCTTTTTCCTCCGGTCTGAAATGCTGGTAAATTGCAGACATGGGTCACACTCCATCTTTAAAACCATTTACCAATTTCTGACAAGCCTGCTGATGCAAGTTTTAAAACAAAAAATGCTGCGAGTGGTGAAATATCAATCATTCCGATTGGAGGAACAAATCTCCGAAAAGGTTCAAGATAGGGTTCACATATTTTCGCAAATAACTGCCCAATAGAAGTTTCGCGTGAATTTGGAAACCAACTCATAAGTATATATATAATTAATATCCAAGAATAAATTCCAATTGCTGAGGCAATAATGCCCAAAATCATATCCATTTTTATGTCCACCTCGTATCTTGATAATCACTTTCATCTAGTAGTTCTGATATATTTCCGGAAACTTCAACATTATCCGGCGTACATAAAAATATATCTTTACCTACTCTTTGAATATCTCCACCAATGGAGTATACGGCACCACTAAGAAAATCAACAATCCTAATTGCCTGATCACGCTGAATTCGCTGTAAATTGACAACTACAGCACGGCGATTTACTAGATGATCTGCAACCTCTTGCGCTTCCGCATAAACCCTTGGCTCTATAAGAATCATCTTAGAAGAATTTTGCACACTTTGTAGACTTACTACATTTTGTTTACGTGTTTTGGGAGAACTTAGTTCCTGCTCGGGCACTTTTGGAGTCTCCTTTACAATTTTTTCTTCTTCAACATAATCGTATTCATCTTCAAGCAGAAAAAAATTTTTAAATTTTGACTTTATTCCCACGACTTGAGGCCTCCTTTTTTATTCTCCAACTAGGGCAGTTCCTATGCGAACGAAAGTAGCGCCTTCCTCAATTGCAATAATATAATCGTTCGACATCCCCATTGATAATTCGTTGCATGGAGCATATTCTAGATTTAATTTTTTGACTTCACTTTGAATTTTTCGTAATCGACTGAAACAATTACGAAGAACTCCTTCATCATCAGTATTTGGGGCCATCGTCATAAGCCCTACAATTTGAATATTTGTAAATAATTCTAATTCTTGAATAAAAGGTATTACTTTTTCAGGATTAATTCCATGTTTTGACTCTTCGCCAGAAACATTGACCTGTACAAAGCATTTAATACGGTTTTTAGCACGCTTATGAATTTCTTTAGCTAACGAAAGCCTGTCCAACGAATGAATATACGAGACTTTATCAATGATATTCTTTACTTTACGGGTTTGCAGTGTTCCAATAAAATGCAATACTGGCCTGTCTCCCAAAACCTCCCATTTGGAAGTCAGGCCTTCGTCTCTATTTTCACCAAAATGCTCAATTCCTGCATTTAATGCTTCTAATGCTCTTTCATTAGACACATATTTAGTGACAGCAATTACTGTTACATCATCTGGTTGTCTATCCGCTCTTTTACACGCTAATTTTATGTTTTCATTAATAAGAGCGAACTTCGTTTCCACTTTCATGTACAATAGCTCCTACTTTTTCGTTTTAAGATCCATAATAATAAACCTTGTCAAAATTACACGAAAAGATATTTTTCTTTAGTGTACCACAAAAGCAGTCTGTCGGATAATAAAAATCAATTTTTTGGTACTTCTAGCTGCTGTTGAACATATTGTTGTGCCTGATGTCTAACAAGTATCACATCTTCGCCAATTTTTACGATCTGATTCCACGGAATGATTACCTCTTCATCCTTACCAAAGAATCCAAGCAATTTCCCTGTATACCCGATAATAATTGTTTCAATTTTTCCTGTTTCCAAATTAATTTCAATATCACCTATATTTCCAAGCTTACGGCCATCAGATATATTTACAACATCTTTCGTTTGAAATTCAGATATCCTAACCATTCTGATTCCTCGCCTTCTTCCCATTTACTCTATATGTATGCTGAGGAAATCTTTTTTACAATAGGTTCTGTTAATCTTGTTTGTTGATTATTCAGTTACAAATCTTGAATAAGTTTTATCCAAACTTTACTTTAAAATAAAATGGAGTATGATTCCTTTTGATAAAAAAGGAATCATACTCCATTATTGAATGTTTTTATTCATTTGTTTAATAGCAGCTTTTTCGAGTCGTGACACTTGAGCTTGAGAAATTCCGATTTCTTCGGCAACTTCCATTTGTGTTTTTCCTTGGAAAAACCGTTTACGAATGATCATTTTTTCTCTTTCATTTAAGCGTTGCAACCCGTCGTGAAGTGCAATTTCTTCTATCCATTGGGTATCGCGGCTTCGTTCATCACTTAGTTGATCCATAACAAAAATCGGATCCCCGCCATCATTGTATATTGGTTCAAATAATGATACAGGATCTTGAATAGCATCTAATGCAAATACCACTTCCTCATGAGGAATATCTAATTCTTTCGCTATTTCTTCAGAAGTTGGCTCTCTTGATGTCTTAGCCATCAGGCGCTCTCTAACATGCAATGCTTTATATGCTATGTCTCTTAATGACCGGGAAACTCTAATTGGGTTATTATCTCGTAAATATCGCCTGATTTCCCCAATAATCATCGGAACAGCATATGTTGAAAATCGAACATTTTGGCTAAGGTCAAAATTATCAATGGATTTCATCAAACCTATACAGCCAACCTGAAAAAGATCGTCAACATATTCACCACGATTATTAAATCTTTGTATAACACTTAATACAAGTCTTAAATTTCCATTTACTAATTTCTCTCTTGCTGATCGATCTCCTTGATGCATTTGCCTTAAAAGTTCCCGCATTTCTTCATTTTTTAGGACAGGGAGCTTAGAAGTATCCACACCGCAAATTTCAACTTTATTTCGCTTCAACTTTTTCCCTCCTTGCAGGAGCTGATGTACAAAATTAAGTATTTCCGAAGGAGGAAAATCTATGCACTTACTTTTTTTTACAGAGGTCATAAACAGAGAAAAAACCAATATAATATTGGTTTTTTTCATGAAAAATATTTTTTTATGTCCAGCTCCACCGCTTATCAACTAGCAAACTTCTTGATCACTTTTATGGGTATAAAAACATCCTTCATCATGCCTTGTCTAGCTACAAGTTAATGGAGTTTGAGATCAATTAACCAGAGACAAAGAAGTTAAAATACAGACGTTTTTATTTTGGAATATCTGCTTGTAGTCCCTATTAACACTTTACGTATTTCGGATCTTGACTTAACTCCCTTATATCATTTAGGTAATCAACAAAGGGACGTCAACAGTCAAGGCACTTTGGATACTCTCACACCATTTTATTAAATTCTTTTCGCAGTCTTTTAATGATTCTTTTTTCTAAACGAGAAATATATGATTGGGAAATTCCTAACATATCTGCTACGTCTTTTTGTGTTTTTTCCTCACCGCCTGTAAGTCCAAATCTTAGTTCCATTATTTGTTTTTCACGATCTGATAATTTATGCAGGGCAGTAAATAGTAGTTTTTTGTCTACATTAGCTTCTAGATTTTTAGTAATGATATCATCATCCGTACCCAAGACATCTGATAATAGTAGCTCATTTCCATCCCAATCGATATTTAACGGTTCGTCAAAAGAAACCTCTGATCTTGTTTTATTATTTCTACGCAAATACATAAGAATTTCATTTTCAATACATCGTGATGCATATGTAGCAAGTTTAATTTTCTTTTCGGGATTAAAAGTATTTACTGCTTTTATTAAACCAATCGTTCCAATACTAATTAAATCCTCAATATTTATACCGGTATTTTCAAATTTTCTAGCAATATATACGACTAAACGTAAATTTCTTTCAATTAATAAGGAACGAGCAGTTTTATCACCGTTAGGCAATTTTTTTAATAAAATTTCTTCCTCGTCCTTTGATAGTGGAGGAGGCAATGCTTCACTTCCACCTATATAATATATTTCATCTGATTTTAACCCTAATTTATTTAGCAAGCGATACCAATAGTACTGAATTCGTAAACGTAATAATTTCAAAAAATTGTCCTCCTTTCACTCTTAGAAGTTTAGTAATTATGAAGCCGGCTGCTCGAAAGCACTCGCTGTCATATATGGATGAATGATACACTGGAAACTCTCATCCTTTGATAATGCCTGTGATGTAAATACAACCAATGCCTTATTTACAGAAGTGCTACCATTTTCTTTATAAAAATTAATTCTTTCAGGCTTAAAAGCACATAGAAGTTGGTTATTTTTACCCAGGGACTTAGCTGGGATTAGACGCATTATACTGCTCCATTCATGAGGAAGAGAAGAAACGGTATCATACAGCTGATTTTTATCTTCTGCAATCGCAAGAATTTCTGAAGGAATCTTATCTTTAATAGACTGTATAGAAACAATCATTACAGGTGTCTTAGATATTGGATCATATAATTGATTGCCACTATCGATTAATCCTTTTAATTGTAAAATGATTCCGTTAATTGTAATAGAAACATTGACGATTACATCATATTGAATATTTGAAATTGTTATTGCATTTATTCTCCTTCTTGAGAAATGCCATGCTATCGGGAAAGCAAAGAATAAAAAAAGCCAACTCACGGGATCACCAAATCCACGCAAGCTTTGTATGATTACTGTGGACTTAAGATCCATATCATAGGTAAGAAAATAATGAAGTCCTATTAAAATGCCTCCCATTAAAAAAGTTGCAAAATAAAAGGTTAATAAGCTTGAAAGGAAATTGGCGAACTTTTTATAACCAAAAGTTGTTAAGATCATGCCTACTGATACAGCTAATTTTACAAAAGGATGTCCAGTGTATGTTGAAAGGGGAGTTATAGACATTAAAATGAGTAAAGAACCTATTACTCCTCCAAAAATGATTCTTATTGGATGTGTGGACCTTTTTAAAATAATAGAAGTTATCCATAGTAAAAGGCTATCGATAAGCAAATTTAGGAACCAGATAATATCTAAATAAACAACCAATCATACCTCCCCCAGAAAGTAAATTTTCTATAGTTTGATAGAGAAAAATAAATGGCGTACAGTCAGACAAAATCGAAAAAGTAAGAGACGGGAACGAAATTGTACAAGTTTTGAAGTATTAATATAGGATAAGAGCTCTCATAGAAAGTATAAATTAGTTGCCTTTTAGAATGTGTCAGTTTCTGTAATGAAAAAATAGAAGTTTTCACAATTTCATTCGAAGATTGTCTAAGAAAAGCACGGGAATTTACAAAAAAAATAACCTGTAAGCAAATTCTATTCGCTTACAGGTTTGTATTAAAGTAATTTCCATATTATCTTCTTCTATTTCTATTACGTAAGAAAGTCGGGATGTCTAATGTATCTTCAACTGACTGGTTTGAACGAACAGGTTCTTGAACCTCTTCTCTTCTTGGTTCACGAGAAAAACTTTGCACATTCGAGTTCTGTTTGGCTTGGCCGTAACTAGGTCTTTGTTGAACTGGTTGTGGTGTTGCTTCATTAAAACCAGTTGCAATTACAGTTACAATTATTTCATCTTTTAAGTTTTCGTTTATGACTGAACCAAAAATCATGTTAACATCTTGGTCGGAAGCCGATGCTACAATATCTGCAGCTTCTTGAACTTCGTACAAACTAATATTTGTACCACCCGAGATATTCATTAACACACCTTGAGCACCGTCAATGGATGTTTCAAGTAATGGTGATGATATTGCCTTTTTGGCTGCTTCTGCTGCACGATTTTCACCAGTAGCAACTCCAATACCCATTAATGCAGAACCTTTATTTGTCATAATAGTTTTAACATCAGCAAAATCAAGATTAATTAGCCCAGGGACTGCAATCAATTCAGAAATACCTTGCACACCTTGTCTTAGTACATTATCAGCCTCACGGAATGCTTCTAGCATAGGAGTACTTTTATCAACAATTTCAAGCAATCGATCGTTCGGAATGACGATGAGGGTATCGACTGCTTCCTTCATCGCATCAATTCCACCACTTGCTTGATTTGCACGTTTTCTTCCTTCGAATGTAAATGGTCTTGTTACAATCCCTACTGTTAATGCACCTAAGTCTTTAGCAATTTGAGCAATGACAGGAGCAGCTCCTGTACCAGTTCCTCCTCCCATCCCTGCTGTTACAAATACCATATCAGCGCCTCTTAAAGCTTCCTCAATTTGCTCTTTGCTTTCTTCAGCAGCCTTCTTTCCAACCTCAGGGTTTGCTCCAGCACCAAGACCTCTTGTTAATTTAGCGCCGATTTGCATCTTAATTTCTGCTTTCGATAAATTAAGAGCTTGCGCATCTGTGTTAACGGCGATAAATTCAACACCTTGAACATCATGTTCAATCATTCTATTTACTGCGTTATTACCGCCACCACCAACGCCTATAACTTTAATGGTTGCTAATGAATCTAAATTTGTATCAAAATCCAACATGGCAAGTCCTCCTATTTTGTTTAATTACCGGGATGTCCTACTCAAAAAAGTTTTCAAAAAACTTTTTTACTTTTGTGCTAATTTTTTCATCCGGATGTTTTTCTTTTCTTTGATTTTGAGATGCTGCCTTAACAAGGCGCTTTTCATTCGCTTCATCAGAATACTGATAAGGAACAGCATTTACATTTCTTCCTTGTAATCTAGCATTCTTATAAGCATGTTTTATTAGACCAATAGCTGTTGTAAATTGTGGCTCCCTAACCCCGATATAATCAGGAATCGCAACTCGTACCCTATTTTGGAATATAACTTGTGCTAATTCCATTACTCCAGGCATGTTAGAAACTCCACCAGTTAATACAAAACCACCCGGTAAATCGGAAACTCCCATTTTCCTTAATTCTTTTTGAATGAGTTCAAATATTTCTTCCATTCTAGCTTCAATAATATCAGATAATTCGACCTGATTAAACTGTTGATGTTGATCACTTCCGATTATAGGTACGCTGAAAACCTCATCCTCAGAGGCTTGGTCATAAAAAGCATGTCCATATTTAATTTTAATTTTTTCAGCATCCTCTGTTGCAGTTCTAAGACCAATCGATAAATCTTTCGTAATATGTTCCCCACCTACTGGAATCACAACAGTATCTAAAATATGTCCTTGCTCGAATACAGTTAGAGTAGTAGAACCACCACCCATATCAATTAAAGCAGTACCTAAGTTTTGCTCATCTTTTGATAGGGCACAAGAAGCAGAAGCTAGTGGTTGAAGAACGATGTCGACTATTTCAAGACCGGCACGTTCAACACAGCGAAGTGTATTATGTAAGATGGTTTTGGAACCAGTAATAAGAATTCCTTCCATTTCTAGTCTAACTCCAATCATACCTCTTGGATCAGTAATTTCTTCGAGACCATCTACAATAAATTGGAGTGGGATAATATTGATAATTTCCCTATCAGGTGGAATGGATATAACTTCCGCGGCATCTATAACTCTAGCAACATCTTCGTTACTTATTTCCCTATTCTCACTTGAAACAGCTACCACGCCATGACACGGTTGAAGTCCTATATGATTTCCTGCAATTCCGACTATACATTGTCTTATTTGCATTCCAATCATTCTTTCAGCTTGCTCAACTGCCTTTTTAATAGAATGAACAGTTTCATCTATATCGACTATAGACCCTTTTCTAATCCCTTCCGCTTTGGCAGTTCCAACTCCAATGATATTCAGCGAATTATTGGACATTTCACCAATAATAACTTTAACAGTGGACGTACCTATATCTAAGCTGACATATACTTCGTTGTTATTCATTCTTTGGCACCCCCTTCTACCTTGCTCTTCCTTATCTCATTGAAAATAATTTCCATTCAGATCATCCTTGAATTTACTTATTAAGATTTATTCGTCATCTAATTGTATTTTCCTGTTTAATAATAATATTTATTTAGGATTTTCTCTAGTATTTGCCCATTTATTTATTAAAATTCTTCTAATAACAGCGATATTTTGAAATAACCTTACACCAAATGCAAATACAGCCGCTAAATATAAGTCTACACCAAGATGAACACCTAGAAAAGCTAAACTTGCTGCTAGAATTATATTAAAGAAAAAACCTGATACAAATACTCGATTATCGTATACATTTTGCAAATAAGCTCTAATCCCACCAAATAATGTATCAAATGCAGCTAGTACGGCAATCGATAAATAGTTTGCATATTCTTCTGGAATTTTTACATCTGTCATTAAACCTAATAGAATTCCTATTAGTAAACCAACAATGGGAAGCCACATATTAGCCATCCCCTTTTTCTTCTACAGGAGACATTCCATGAATTTTTATCGGATCGACATAGGCGGGAACAACAATCGTTTTGTTAGGTTTTGAGATTTCGACTTTTAAATTATCAATAAAAAAATCATCTTTCGTTGAAGAAACTTGCATTCTATTATACATTTTTTCAGCTACTTCCATATTATCTGTAATGATATGAATATAAAAGGGAAGAGTTTTGAGTGAATGGGTCCCGACTTTTGTTTCTCCATTAATATCTCTTATGATCGTTGTATTAATCAGTCTTTCACCATCAATAGAAATATCCTTTGCTCCATACATATTCAATTCATTAATGAGTCTTTTTAAATTTATTGGCGAAACCGAATTAACCCTTTGACCTAAAAGCAATGCTTTATCAATTGAATCAATTGTCAATATTATTCCTGGTCCCTCTACTTCAGTAAGACCTGATTCTTTTTTCAATTGTTCCAATGTTTGTTTTAAAGCCTGCTCCTTACTCCCCTCAATTTCTGATGCATAATCGTTTATTCTCTTATCATTCAGTCGAATTTCTTCTAGTAATTTAGATTGTAGCTTCATTTCATTGGATAATGTTTCTCGAAGCTCCCACATGTCTCTCGTATCTCTTTTAGTAGGTTCATGTACCGTCTGAAACTGTACCGCAATCATAAAACCAATAATCAAAGTAATGATGGTAATATAGATTTTTGCATTATTAGCCATTATGAAGATTCTCCTAGTACAGGATCCAAAATAATTTGTTTTTTCTTTTCAATTGAAAAGACAATATTATCATTTACAATTTGATCACGAACACCACCAGAAATATTTAGTGCAGAAACAAGTGTATCTGTGTCGCCTAAAGCAGATATTATAAATGGCGCTGGATAAGGATTACCATCTACAGTAATTACAGGGCCGTTACATACAATATAGGAATTATGATTTAGTCTCTGACCATTTATTGAAATTGCAGTAGCACCGGCAATATACAATTCATTTACCACTTTAAACACATGATGTTCATGAACAATATAATTATTTGCATCTTCACTTTGTCTATATTCTCCATCCTCAAGACTAATTTCAATTCCTGGCCCCTTAACTTTGACTTTCCCAAGAAACAAACGATATTTTTCAGTTTCCTCAGCCAAGCTCGAATACATTTCTGCTTCCTCTGATAATTCCTTTTCATATTTCCGGACTGTTTCTTGTTTATCGTATAAATCTTTTTGCAACTCTCTATTTTTATCTTGTACAAGGAGTATTTGTTTTCGTAAGTTATTAGCCATTACAAATTGTCTGTCTGATATATTTAGCGAATTGGCATCTTTTTTACTTGATTGACTATACGAGAAGGCAATTATGAATCCTAGACTCAAGGAGACTAACGAAAAAACAACATACTTACCTTTCTTCCTCCTCTTCACTTTTAACCTCCTCTTCAAGATCGTATGCTTTGAAAAAAGAACCAACTTCCAAATTAATGACACCTTTTACCTTTGGATCTAATTGGCTGACAATTGAAGGATAGTGGATCATTTTTGTAGATAAGGTAGTAATTGTTGCGCTTATTTCAAAGCCGTCATTCATAAAAATATAAATATGATACTTGTCTGTTTCTTTCGGTTCATAATGAATCTCTGATACGGCATTTAATATTTCAGATGGTATATCCTTTAACTGTGCCGCTAACTCATCTAAAAATGGACCTTTTTTGAAATTAATTAATAAAGGAGCGTCTGCAAGCATGGTGCTATTTTTAAGAATTGTTCCATTTTCTAATACAGGGAGGAACTCTTTATCTGAAACAATTAAAGCAATTGGAGAATATTCCTTTATATCGATCACGATATTATTAGGAAATTCCAAACGCACACCCGCTTTCTTCACTTCAGGGAGTTCCATTATTTTTTTACTTGCTTGTCCCTTATTTACTTTCCAAATATTATCACCTTTTTTCAAAGATGAAACCTTCGTTATTTCATTCTTCGAGACTAAATTATTTCCGTAAACTTCAATTTTATTGATTTGACTAAGAGGAGATTGAATATATACAACACAAACGATAAGGAGAAAGAATAACGTAAGTAAAAAGATTAGACGCCTATTTGCTCTTCTCTTACGATGTTCTTTAATTTTGGGAATCCTGTCTTCTAGGGATAGAACTTTCCCTTTTTGCATACACACTACCCCTTTTACAACTTTTATTTATTTATTGGGGCTTTGTTTACAAGCTCAAGCAACAAGGCAAATAACTTGTCTGCAGCATCCCGGATGCCAAGTTTTTTGGCTGCTTCCCCCATTGCAATTCTTCTAGCATCGTCAAGTAATATCGAATCAAGTGCGGCAATAAGTCTTTGACTGGACAACTCGCTTTCTTCTAGCATGACGGCTGCGCCTTTGTTAACAAGGGCTGATGCATTTTTCACTTGATGGTTATCTGTAACATAAGGGCTCGGAATTAATATCGAAGGAATTCCAAGTGATGTTAATTCAGCAAGAGATGTTGCACCAGCTCGTCCAACGACCACATCTATAGAAGAAAGAACTTCTTCCATATTATGAATAAAAGGTACAATCGCTACATTATGGTTTATTCCTAAAAATTCAGCTTCTTTTGAAACTTCCTTATAATGTACTTCACCTGTAACATATATTATTTGATATGATTTATTAGACAATTGAGAAAGAGATTTAATAACAGCTTCGTTTATAGGCCTGGCTCCTCTACTACCTCCTACAATAAGGGCCGTTTTCACATTTTCCTTTAACCCGAACGATTGTAAGATTCCTGTCGTTTTTGATTCCAACACTTCTGAAGCGCGTGGATTACCAGTCATTATTACTTTTTCTGGAGGAAAAAATGGCCTTACTTCTTCAAAACAAATGGCCACTCTATCTACGTATCGGCTTAAAAATCGATTGGTCAAGCCAGCTACACTATTTTGTTCGTGTATTACTGTTGGAATTTTCCTTTTTGCAGCCGCATAAACTACGGGACCACAAACATATCCACCCGTACCTATAACAACGTCGGGTTTAAACTGTTTAATAATTTTCTTACTATCATAGACACCTTTAATAAATCGGAAAACCGTTTTTGCATTTTCAAATGATATTGATCTCTTAAATCCGGTTATATTGATTGCTTTAAAAGCAATATTTTCTCTTTCAATTATTTTTGCTTCAAGTCCTTTTTCTGTACCTATGTATAAAAATTCCACACTAGGATCTTGTTTTTGAATCGTTTTTATTAAGGCAAGCGCAGGATAAATGTGTCCTCCTGTTCCACCGCCGCTCACAACGATCTTCATTTTTCCACCTCTATCGCAAGTTACATATTTATATAAAATCACATATTTATTATCTTACTATATTTTTCACAAGAAAAAAGCGTTCTTAACGTAATTGTAATAAAAAAAGCATATGAGCTTTTATAATCGACATATAAACTTAGAGGATGTGGCTTTTTATTCGACATTCCTTTTTTGTGCCTTAGACTGGGATAAAGATGCTAAGTTTGAAATTCGAATCGATCTTGATTGCCGCAAAGACACAAAGTTTATTAGTCGATAGGATGAGGAGACAATTAAATGAAAAAAGAACCTTGTCAATAAGGCTCTTTCAATGTTAAGAAATAATGTTAAATAAGTTGGAATGACATTAATAAAAAAATCAATCTAAACGGTAGGTGTTGATATTTTCCTCAAGGGGGTAGCTCTCCTAGGTGCTGAAAATCATAAGATAATTGCATTTGTGGAGTCTCGCTTTTCACGTTTTTCCCGCCGAAGTCTCGTGCTTACTTCATCTGCATTAAAAAAAGCCAATAGCATTAACTTCTTATTACTTATTAGTGTCCTCTATTCAAAACAAACGTTAGCCTTTCAAGGTGAGCAACGAAAGACTAACGTTTGTCAGTAGGCAAATTTTATATTTTTGAATATCGACTTATATTTAATAGAATTCCAACCGCCATCAGCATCAATGTAAGCGATGATCCTCCATAGCTAAG
Source organism: Lederbergia wuyishanensis (assembly GCF_022900255.1). Classification (GTDB taxonomy): domain Bacteria; phylum Bacillota; class Bacilli; order Bacillales; family Bacillaceae_C; genus Lederbergia; species Lederbergia wuyishanensis. The sequence continues at coordinate 338,632 of NZ_JALIRM010000001.1, read as the reverse complement.
AAACGGCAAAGTGATTCCTGTAACAGGCATAAGACCTGTTACAACACCGATATTAATCATTACTTGTATGGCTATCATTGATATGATACCGACAGCTAAAAAACTCCCAAAAAGGTCAGGTGCACCGAGTGCAATTTTAATTCCCCTCCAAAGAAGGAGTGCAAATAGGAATAAGACAAGACTTCCGCCAATAAACCCAAGTTCCTCGGCTAATATTGCGAAAATAAAATCTGTTTGAGGTTCCGGCAAATAGAAAAACTTCTGTCTGCTTTCCCCAAGTCCTAGCCCGAATAATCCACCTGGACCAATCGCGTATAAAGATTGAATGATTTGAAAGCCTGTATTTTGCGGATCTTGCCAAGGATCCAAGAACGAAGTGATTCTTGCAATTCGGTATGGAGCAGAAATAACAAGGGCAACAAATCCCACGAGTCCTAGAAAACCAAGAACTACAAAATGGGCAATTCGCGCTCCAGCAATAAATATCATAATAACGCATGTCCCAACCATTACAGTTCCTGTTCCTAAGTCTGGCTGAAGCATAATCATGCCAAACGCTAAAAAAACTAAACCTAATGAAGGGAATAATCCTTTCTTAACAGTTGTAATATAACGCTGTTGTTCAGAAAGAAATTTAGCTAGAAAAGCAATAATCGCCAGTTTGATAAATTCGGAAGGCTGAATTGAAAATGCCCCTACTCCAATCCAGCTTCTAGACCCATTCCGTTCCATTCCAATGCCCGGGATAAGTACTGCAATCAATAAAATAAAGCAAACGATTAGCAATGGCTTGGCCCATTTTTTGATAATCCAATAATCAATATTCATCACCATAAACATGGCTGCAAAACCTAAGCCGGCAAAGAGAAGCTGTCTTTTCGCAAAGAAAAAGGAATCGGCAAATTTATAATTAGCCCATATGGCACTTGCACTATAAACCATGATAAGTCCTATAGCTAATAATAGTAGTGTAGCGAAAATCAATATAAAATCAGGAGCTGTTTTTTTTACGGGCAACTTGAACACCTCTGCATACTCAATTTTTGAGCATAATTTGAGCATTCCTAGAAGTATTGTCCAAGTTGCATGCTCTCAAAATTAACTGCTCTTTTTAAGTTTATGCACTGCCTCGATAAAAATATCACCGCGAACTTCAAATGTTCTATATTGGTCCCAGCTTGCACATGCAGGGGAAAGTAAAATAACATCTCCTACATTTGATATTTCATATGCGGCAGGTACTGCATCCTCCACATTGTTGACATGAAGGATTGTTTCTATTCCTGCCTCTATTCCTGCTTGCTCTAATTTTTTTGCTGTTTCGCCAAATAAAACGAGAGCTTTTACCCCTTTTAAGGAAGGGATTAATTCATCAAACGAATTCCCCCGGTCAAGTCCACCTGCTAGAAGTATGACTGGCTCGTCAAAAGCTTTTAATGCGCTAGATGCCGCCAGTATATTCGTCGCTTTCGAATCATTGTAAAATCTTCTTCCATCGATTTCTTCAACAAATTGAGTCCTATGTTTTACACCAGTAAAAGTAGTGAGTACTTTTCGAATTGATTCGTTATCGACTCCCATTAATTTTACTGCAGCTGTTGCTGATAAAATATTTTCTAAATTATGAGCACCAGGCAAAACAATTTCATCCAAACTTATTACTACTTCTCCCATAAAGGTAAGCATGCCATTTCTAATTGAGGCACCTTCTTCAATAAATTGCTTTGTAGAAAAAGGAATGATTCTCGCCTTTGTAAAGCTAATCAAATCCATCAATTCAGGTTGATCGGCATTTACAATTACATAATCACTTTCAAGTTGATTTTTAGTAATATTCATTTTTGCATTTGCGTATTCATCCCAACTATTATGATAATCGAGATGAGCCTCATAAAGGTTAGTGACAATCGCAATATGCGGCCTAAATGTATTAATCCCCATCAATTGGAAAGAAGATAATTCAACGACCATTGTATTATCTGGAGTTGCTTTTTGTGCAACTTCAGAAGCCACTGTACCAATATTTCCAGCAATTAAAGGATTGCGACTTGCTTTATCTAACATTTCATAAATTAACGTTGTTGTAGTTGTTTTACCATTTGTACCTGTAATACCAATAATGTCGGCTTCAGATATTTGATATGCTAATTCAACTTCAGTCAATATTGGAATCCCGAGCTCCACAGCTCCTTGAACAAGCGGATTAGAATACGGAATACCTGGGTTCTTAACAATCAATTCAAAACCCTCATCAAGCAGTTCAACAGGATGACTACCGCAAACTACTTTTATTCCTTGCTCTAAAAGACCCTGAGCATCAGGATTCTCCTCAAATGGTTTATAGTCATTAACAGTCACAAAAGCCCCTAGTTGATGAAGAAGTGATGCAGCTACAACTCCACTTTTCGCAAGTCCTAATACGAGAATTTTTTTATAATGATAATCATTTATGTTTAACATGCTACATCCACACCTCAATATATATTCCTAAGATTGAACAGAGGAGACCCACTGCCCAAAAAGTAACAACAACTCGCCATTCGGACCAGCCTGACAGTTCATAATGGTGATGCAATGGACTCATTTTAAATATTCGTTTCCCTGTAGTTTTAAAGGAAGCAACTTGTAAAATTACCGACAATGTTTCAATAACAAAAACACCGCCAATTATTATTAGTATTAACTCCATTTTAAGTAAAATTGCAATTGCAGCGATTGCTCCTCCTAAAGCTAAGGAACCGGTATCTCCCATAAATACTTTGGCCGGGTGTGCATTAAAGACGAGGAAGCCTAGAACAGCTCCTACGACCGACACAGCGAATACAGAAATATCGTACTGTGAACTGCTCCATGCCAAAATTGCAAATGCTCCAAACGCAATGGCAGCAGTACCTGATAGCAATCCATCAAGTCCATCAGTCAAATTTACTGCATTAGAAAATCCAACCAGCCAGAAAACAATAAATAACGGATAAATCCATCCTAATTCCAACTGAAAATCAGTAAAAGGAATTGAAATAGCTGTAGAGAAATCATTTATTTTCAGGACAATATAAAAAACAATTGCAATAACGATTTGTCCTAATAATTTTTGTTTTGAAGTTAACCCGAGATTTCGTTTTAAAGCAATTTTTATAAAATCATCTAAAAATCCAAGTAAACCATAACCAAATAAAACAAATAAAAGCAAATACATTTCCAAACTTGGCTGAGAATATTTCCATGTCATCACTAAAGAAGTAATGATGACAGACAAGACAATTAATATTCCTCCCATTGTTGGTGTCCCGCTCTTTTTTTGATGTGATTTGGGACCTTCAATACGTATACTCTGACCAAATTTTAGCCTTCTAAGAAACGGGATAAAGAGAGGAGACAGTAAAACCGTAATCAAAAAAGCCATAATAAGCGCAAATAAAATTACTTTTTCCATCATTGATCCTCATTCCCCATTTCCTTACTTTCTTTCACGTTGTTCAATAATCCATAAATTTCTTTATACATACTACTTTGTTGTAACTCATCTTTAGTAAATATCATGATTGTTGCGTCTCCACGTTTTTTCATAGTCATTTTTTCTGTGTAATTGCGGACAAGCTTTACCATTGCTTCTATTGAATCATCCACATATATAACAGGAAAATCATTAGGTGTATAGGCTGGGAGTGGTATATCTTTTGGCCAAATAACTGATATAGCCCCATTCCCAATCGCTGTTAGAAGATCTTTATCTCTTTGTGAACCAATAAACAAGCCCTTAGCTTGCTGAATAGAGCTATCTAAAGTCACAGTTCTGTATACCAATGTATCGACTTTAATTCCTCGTGTATGAGGATAAAGCTTCACTACATCACTATACGTGAGCATGGAATCATCGCTCCTTTATTGCCATTAAGGCTACAAGCCGATCATCAAAATCAAATACTTCATCACCTATAATTTGGTATGTTTCATGCCCTTTACCAGCGATTAAAACAACATCTCCATCACTTGCAGATTGAATAGCGGTATTAATTGCTAACTTTCGGTCTGGAATGATTTGATATTTTCCAAGGGCTCCTTTTTCCATATCTTCTAATATAGACATAGGGTCTTCACTCCTTGGATTATCTGAAGTAAAAATTGGGTCTGTAGAATATTTACAAGCAATTCCAGCCATCAATGGACGCTTAGACGGGTCTCTATCACCACCACATCCAACAATAGAAAAAATCCTTTTTTTAGCAAATTGTTGAATTGTCTTTAGTACGTTCTCCAAACTATCCGGTGTATGTGCATAATCTACGATAACTGAAAAATCTTGACCGCCATTCACTGATTCAAATCTTCCTGGTACTCCAGTTGCTTTTTCAATAGCTTGAATGATAAGTTCCAGTGGAATATCTGATACGTATGCTGCAGCAATAGAAGCAAGAGCATTGTATATATTAAATTTACCCATCAGCCTCAGTGAAATATCCTTTTTCCCTTCGGGTGTGTGAAGTGTAAATCTCGTGCCGCTATTTTCAAGAATAATATCACTCGCCATAAAATCCGACGGAGAATCAATACCATAAGTTACAATATGAGCAGAAGTTTCAACGACAAATTTCTTAGTTGCTTCATCGTCCGCATTTAAAATAGCAAATTTCTTATTTTTATTATAGGAATTGCCAAGCTTTGAAAATAGTAGGCTCTTTGCGAGTCTATATTCCTCCATTGTATGATGGTAATCAAGGTGATCTTGTGTTAAATTCGTAAAAATTGCAACATCATAATCACAGCCGTTAACCCTGCCTTGTACTAAAGCATGAGAAGAGACTTCCATTATTGCAGTATCAACTTTCTCATTCACCATATCATGAAAAACGGATTGAAGGACAAGGCTATCGGGAGTAGTGTTTTTTGTTTCAATCGTCCGATCACCTATTTTCATATAGATAGTTCCAATTAATCCAGTAACCTTTTTATATTCGCGGAATATAGTTTCAATTAAATGGCTGGTAGTAGTTTTACCGTTTGTACCAGTAATTCCAATTAAATGTAACTTTTGTGTTGGGTTTCCATAAAAAGAATCTGCCAATATGGCCATTGCTCTTGTTGTATCCTTTACAACGATAACTGGTATATCTAAGTCGAGAATTCTTTCTGATAGTATTGCAACGGCCCCCTTATCAACTGCTTCCTTCGCAAAAGCATGACCGTCAAACACATGGCCAGTAATACAAATAAACAAACTTCCCGGCTTTACTTGTCTATGATTATTCACAATACTAGTGATTTCGGGATTATTGTCGGGTAGGTTAATCAAAGGAATTGATTTTAAAAGTGTATGTAGTTTCATTCTCATTCAGTCCTTTCAACATGGTTCTCCTATGAGTAAACACGTTTACTTCAATTAAAGCATTCTTTACTATTCTACAAAATTATTTTAAATGAAGCTATCATCGTTTTAAACTTTTTAATATTATGTGTGTTCAAATAGACCAAGTCTGCGTTAAAGACATCATGTCGCATCGCCCGCAGGAATGATGGTTTTCTTTTCCAAATAGCAAAGAACAAGCCATCGGACAGATTCACTGTATCATTTTTACCTCACTATTTTGTTAATCCTTTATATTTTCATACAATAGGCGGCCATGAGAGTCTCATGCCGCCTAAGATATTTTATTTCATGTATATTCTTACGACCGAACCCTCTTCCACCTTAACTCCAGGTTCAGGTACTTGTTGAACTACTTCTGATCCTTCACCATTAACATTAAGCTTTAAGTTATACATTTGTTGTTGGATTTCTTTAATTGTCATTCCCTTTAGGTCAGGAACATTAATCATGATTGGATCATTCCATTTTTTCTCTTTCTCAATTTGATCTTTTCTTGGCTTCACTCCTAAAGCTCTTAATGAATCCTCCATTATTTTACCTACAATCGGTGCAGCTACAGTTCCTCCAAATTGAACGATGCCTTTTGGATTGTCAACAGCTGTATATACAACGATTTGCGGGTCATCTGCAGGAGCAAATCCAATAAAAGATACGATATGATTATTTTCCAAATATCGCCCATCCTTTGCCTTCTGTGCAGTACCTGTTTTTCCTCCAACACGATAAGAATCAATAAAAGCATTTCCACCGGTCCCTTGAGCGACAACACTTTCAAGAGCATGACGGACTTCTTTTGAAGTGGATTCTGAGACCACCCTGCGCTTAGCTACAGGAGTCTTTCTCATTACAACTTCGCCCGTAATTGGATCGACTAATTCCTTAGCAATATAAGGCTGATATAAGATGCCACCATTTACTGCAGCAGCTACTGCAGCGACCTGCTGAATTGGTGTAACCGAAACTCCTTGACCAAATGCAGTTGTCGCTTGTTCAACTGGACCTACTTGATTCATTTTAAAAAGAATTCCCGTACCTTCTCCAGCTAGGTCAATTCCCGTTTTCTGTCCAAAACCAAAATCTCGAATATATTGGAAAAGCTTCTCTTTACCTAGTCTATCTCCAAGCTCTACAAAACCGGGGTTGCATGAATTTTCTACCACTTCAAGGAATGTTTGACTACCATGCCCTCCCCTTTTCCAGCATTTTAAAGTTGCTCCACCAACCTTTGAAAAACCTGGATCATGAAAATGATCATGCTCAAGATCCACTTTTCCTTCTTCAAGTGCAGCTGCAAGAGTTATGATTTTAAAAGTGGAACCTGGCTCGTATGTGCTCCAAATAGGTAAATTACGATTATATACTTCTTGAGGAACTTCTCTAAAATCCGCTGGATTAAAAGTAGGTCTGCTTGACATTGCCAATATTTCACCAGTTTTTGGATCCATTGCAATTGTAACAATACCATCTGGATTATATAATGCCTCAGCATTATCAAGTTCACGTTCAACAATTGATTGGATTTTTGTATCAATCGTCAATTTGAGATCTAGTCCATCAATTGGAGGATCATATTCATCTGACATTTCGGGCATCCTTCTCCCTTTTGCATCAGAGAAAAATTGTACCGATCCTTTTTCTCCACTTAATTCTTTATCGTAATAAAGTTCCAATCCCATTAATCCTTGATTATCAATACCTGTAAATCCTAGTACATGAGAAAGATAGCTTCCAAAAGGATAGTGTCGTTTTGAATCTTCAGCAATATAAACACCTTTTATATTTAGCTCACGAATCTCCAAAGCTTTTTCAAAAGAAATTTTTCTACCTTCTCGAATTCTTTCAATTGAAGAGTTTTTCACCATTTGTTTATATAATTTCTCTTTAGACATATTAAGAGCTGCTGCTAATTTTTCTGCTGCATCTACAGGATCTTCTATCTGCCTAGGAATAACAAATACAGTTGGGGCGCTTTGATTAGTCGCAATTGGAATTCCATGTCGATCGATTATTTTTCCACGTTCCGGTTCAAATGGAATATTACGACTCCAAGAATCTCTTGCACGTTCAGTCAAAACACTACTCATTCCAAACTGAACATACCCTAATCTAACGTCAATGATAAAAAAGATAAACAAACCAGCAGCTAGAATAAATGACAGTCTTTTTCTAACTGTAACAGTCGAAACACGTTTCAAAAAAAGTACCTCCTCACTTTCCGGCTCGTTTAAGCTTATGCCTTGTCCAGATTTAGTAGAACGAATTTAGAAAAGAAGCGTTAGTTAGGCTACAGTACCTTCAGAGGAAAGCAGTTACCTTGAACGGAAATCAACATACAACTACAGCAGAGAGTTTAATATAAAGTAAAAAAAGCAGTCGCTTGACTAATAGTCCAAGCAACTGCTTTTCTTTCTTTCAATCTAGAGGTTTATCTTCTTCATCGGCTTTATTTTTTTCGGCTTTTTCCCGTTCAATTGTTTGTTTAGGAGTTTCAAAATTAACTACTAGATGATCTCCTTCTCGAATAGGTGAATTAGGCTTAATATTTTGCTTAGTTACAAATCCGTCTCCCACCATGTTAACGTTCAAATTAGCCAACTGCGCTGCATTCAGAACATCCCGCTTAGACCATCCTGACATATCTGGCAGGGTTAGATTCCCATTCGTCTTAAGGATTATTTTTTCACCTTCCAATAGAGTGGCCCCTAATGGTGAAGACTGTCCGGTAATCTTATCTCCATCTCCTAAAAGAATAGGAATTAATGATTTTTCCTTTATATGATCCATTGCTGCTTGTGTGTTCATATTCAAGAAATCAGGTAGACTAGCCCTCTTAGTTTCTGGTATTTCTTCAGGGTGAATATTTAAATACTGTAAACTGCTTTTCATTACAGGATTAAAAATCATTGAAACTGGAACACTGCCATTCTCAAGATAGCCATTTTCATCTTCTTTTAAATTGGGTTGTTCCACAGCAACATACATAATTAATTTTGGATCATCCGCAGGAGCGAGGCCAAGAAATGAGAATATATAATTGTTATACCCTACTAAATAACCACCTTTAGGATCAGGAATTTGAGCAGTACCCGTTTTACCAGCTACTTTATATCCTTCAATTTTATATCTTGCACCTGTCCCATGTTCAGATGTAAGAACCGTTTCTAAAATACTTCTTACTGCTTTTGCAGTATCTTTACTGATCGGTTGACCAGCTACCTCCGGCTTTGTGTCTTTAACAGTACCATCGTTTGGATTAACAACTTTTTCTACAACGTAAGGTTTCATCATCTTTCCATCATTTGCGATTGCAGTCATGGCTTGTACCATTTGGAGGGCAGTTACGGTCGTACCTTGACCAAATACACTCGTTACTTTCTCAATTGGCCAGTCATACAAAATATTCCCTGAAACTTCATTGGGAAGATCTATACCTGTAGGTGTTCCAAATTTAAATCTATCCATATACTCCCGCCAAGCATCAGTGCCCATCTTTTCAAGAAGATAAGCAAACGCAACATTAGAGGAGCGCTGTACACCTTCAAGATATGTAATTGACCCCCAACCACTACCACCATTATGGTCTTTAATTGGCTTACTTTTATTATCTACATAATACCTTCCTGAAGGATACTTATCATTTGGATTAAAAACTTTCTTTTCAATCGCTGCAGCCAATGAAAAAATTTTCATCGTTGATCCTGGTTCATAGGAAGTTTCAATAATCTCATTATGCCATGATTTATCAATACCCACTCTTGTTGCAGGGTGATAAGTTGGTCTTTGACCCATTGCAAGTATCTTCCCTGTTTTCGGATCAGCAACGATCGCCATAATCCTCTTTGGCTGATATTGCTCATCAACCTTATTCATCGCATCTTCTAGAAAGGTTTGTATTTTTTTATCCAGTGTTAAATAAATATCATTTCCGTTTACAGGCTCGACGACTTGTTTGCTTGTATTCGGCAAAACATAATCCCAAATATCGCCTTCATACTTAATAGTCCCATTTTTGCCTTTTAATAATTTATCATAGCTCTTTTCCAGCCCTGTTTTCCCAACAATTTCAGATGTTTTTTCATCCTTTTGGGCGTATCCAATTAAATGAGATGCAAATATGCCATTTGGATAAAAACGTTTTGAATCCTTAATAAAAGAAATTCCTGGGAGCTTTAGTTCATCAATTTTTTTCTTAACGGAAAGCGATAAATCTTTTCCCACTGGGCCAAACTCTACTTGCTTTCTTCCTTCTTTCGTAAGTCGGGAAAATATTTCTGATTCACTCATTTTTAGTTCCTTGGCAAGTTTAGATGCGGTCATTTGTGGATCAACAACATGTCGAGGGTGTTCCGGGTCGGTAGTAAGTTTTTCATCAAGTATCGCCACTAGAGTGTATGAGGCTGTGTCTTCCGCAATTGCCTCGCCATTGTGATCGTAAATTGTTCCCCTTTTACTAGGGATTTTCTCTTGTCGCAAATATAATTGCGCTGCTTTGGCAGAAAGAACCCTTCCTTCTGCTTCACCTGTGTATTGAATAGTGACAAATCTTACAATCAAGACAAAAAAGAGCAGGCTGAAGAAAATAAAGAAAAACGCTGCTCCTATGTTCATATTCTTTTTAGTACTCTTCATTTTTTCTCAACAACCCTGACGTTATTTTCATTCAAGTCTAACCCAGAATTTTTAGCTATTTTCATGACTCTCTCAGGACTTTGTAATTCTTTTACTTGTGATTCCAAATCACCATTAATTTTTTGCTTTTCATGGATAGCAGATTTGACATCTTCAATATTTTTATTCACTTCATATATTTGCGCCTGAGCGGATATAATTTGAACAGCCATAATAGCAACGAAAGCTATTAGCAACATAGCAAGGAATTTTTCCCCAAGAGTGATTTTCGCATGTCTTCTTACAGTCTTTACTTGAACTTGAGTTTGTTGTTGTGTTTCTACACGTTGTTGGTTATATTTATGGGCTAAATTACTCAAAATGTCTCCCCCTACATCAGTTTGCACAAAATGGGTTAATAGATGCTCTTATCTTTTTTCAGCTATTCTTAATTTAGCGGAACGAGCTCGATTATTAATGTCCAATTCCCTCTCTGACGGAATAATAGGTTTTCGATTGATTAACTTCAGCTTAGGCTCATAGCCTTCAGGAATCATAGGCATTCCAGGCGGTAATGGAGGTCCTTCGCTTGCTTCTTTAAATACCGTTTTACAAATTCTATCCTCCAACGAATGAAATGTAATGACACTTATTCGACCTGAAGGGTTAAGCAAATCGATGGCTTGGTGCAGTGAACTTTCAAATGCATGCAGTTCATCGTTTACAGCAATTCGAATTGCTTGGAAAATTCTTTTAGCAGGATGTCCACCTTTTCTTCTAGCAGGTGCCGGAATCCCTTCTTTTATCAATTCAACTAATTCGCCGGTAGTTTCTATCGGTGCTTTTTCCCTTGCGGCTTCAATTTTTCTAGCTATTTGTTTTGAAAATTTTTCTTCGCCATAATGGAAAAAGATTCTTACCAAATTTTCGTATGACCACTGGTTAATTACATTATAAGCGGAAATTTCTCCTTGAAGATCCATCCTCATATCAAGTGGTGCGTTGTGGTGGTAACTAAATCCTCTTTCTGGAGTGTCTAGTTGAGGGGATGAAACCCCCAAATCATATAATATCCCATCAACATTATGTATCCCAAGTCTGTTAATTTCATCTTTTATATATTTAAAATTACTTTTTACAAAAATCAAGTTTTCTTCATACTTTGACAACTTTTCTTTGGCATGTGCAATAGCTGTTTCATCTTGATCAAACGCTATTAGCCTGCCTTCATTGGATAGCTGGGAAAGGATTAATTCTGAATGCCCTCCACCCCCGAGAGTGCAATCCACATAAATCCCATCAGGACGAATATTCAATCCTTCGACAGTTTCATTTAACAACACGGTAGTATGATTAAACATTAGATGTCACCTTTCCACTTTCTAAGCAATCGACTATATGTCAAAATCCATCATGTTCTCTGCAATTTCCGCAAAAGATTCTTCCGATTTTGCAAAATAGTCTTCCCAAATATCCTTGCTCCAAATCTCAATTCTGTTCGATACCCCTAAAATCACACATTCTTTTATTAGTTTAGCATAACCAAGAAGTGGTGTTGGCAAGTTTATTCTGCCTTGTTTATCTATTTCACATTCAGTGGCCCCTGAGAAAAAAAATCTCGTAAATGCTCTTGCATCTTTCTTAGTCATGGGGAGAGATTTTAGTTTTTCTTCTAAAAGGCGCCATTCTTCTACAGGATAACCAAATAAACACTGATCAAGACCACGGGTTATAACAAAGGTTTCCCCGAGATGTTCACGAAATTTTGCTGGGACGATTAAACGACCCTTCGTGTCAATGTTATGTTGGTATTCTCCCATAAACATAAGACAAGCCCCCACTTTCTAACTTTACTGTACCACATCCCCCCACTTTCTACCACCATTTTTAGTTAGAAAATAAAAAAAACTATCTTAATGATAGAAGTTTACTCTTATCATTAAGATAGCTTGAGTTGTTTATATTCTTATTAACTTATGAGTCCCATCAAATACATATTTTTCTTCCATCAATTGGTGGATAAAGCTCTCTCCCATTTCATTTAAATAGTAAAAAATATTCCACATTCTTTCTTGAGGAGTACCCTGTGGTCTTAAATGTCTTTCGATTCTTGTGTATTTATCCAATATGGTTTGATGTCTTATTTCAAGAGATTCGTTGGATTTTTTCTCCATAAAATCAAGTTGTTTTAAATGTATTGAAAGATTTTTTTTAGCAAGTGGCAATAATCCTCGGTCACTCTCTTCTAATCTTTTGAAAATAGAATTGTACTGTTTTTCCAGATACGTTTTTGCCTGCTCAAGAATACTTTCCAATTCTTCATCGGCAACACTTTCCAAGAATAATTCCCTATTTTTTGTAACTCCATTTTTAAGAATTACTTCGATTGATAATTCTAAATCGTATATATCCCTCTCAACTGCAGCCTCAAGAAAAGTCATATTCATCCTAGGAATAATTGGTGGCATATTATGTCCTAAAAAATCAAAAGCTTGTTTTAATTCGCCCCAGTAAGCGATTTCACCTGGTCCAGCTATGAAAGCTAGTGTAGGGAAAAGCCACTCTTGCATTAAGGGTCTTGTAACTACATTGTTGCTGAACTGTTCTGGATTTTGCCTTAATAATTCATGTAAGTTCTCTCTTTCCCATTCAACTTGAGCTTTTTTCGAATAAAATAGATCACGTTCCGCAAGATAATCTAACAAAATACGTTCATTATTTACATAAACAAATAGGTTAGCCGCGTTATTATCCATTTCAATCGCTTTATTAAATCCGTGAGAACCAATCTCATTCTGCTGGGATAAAACCGCTTGAGTAATTTCTACATTTTGATCTATTAATTGCGAAAAGAAAGGCTCTTCCATTTGCCTTAATCCGGGATCAGCGGAATCTATAATGAGTAGGCCGTAATCTTTAAAAAGGGACATGACGATATAAGAAAAAAGATCAGTAATAGAATTGTATTGCATTATACCGGCTTGAAGGGAAGTTAATATTTTCTTTGTATGTTCTTTTTCACCAAAATGCATAAAAACTGTATTGACATATTGAAACATGTCATCTTTATTATAATGAATATCAGATGTCATTTTCTTTTCATCATTATTGGTTTTATAAGAAATCTTCTGTAACGACTTTCCTGCTTCTACATAAACATGGTTTATTTCAAGAAAATCATGATCTTCTCCAGCTATCCAAAAAACAGGTACAACTGGTTTATTTAGTTTGCTTTCTTGTTCTTCTGCAAGTTTGATAATTGAAATGATTTTATGTATTGTATAAAGCGGGCCAGTTAATAAACCTGCCTGTTGGCCACCAATCACAACTACAGACTGTTCGTTACGTAACTTTTCTAAGGAACGTTTCGTTTTTTCCGATTGAGGAAATTTCATCATATAATTTTCAATTACTCTAGTGATCCCAGCACGATCAATATTTCTAGACATGAGATCGTTGTATCTCTTTTCATAAACAGTGTTCTCCGTTATATCGTAATGAAAAAAACCTTTAACAGGTTCTTTTTGTTCTATATAAAGAGAAGCAAAGTCGTTCGTAGCTGGAATGACGATGCTTTCAAAATCCATACGTCGTACTTCCTTTCTGCATTTTCCTATGCGTAAGTATACCAAAATATTTTTATAAAAGATATTATGTTGTTTTAAGAAAAAAGCAAGGTGCCCGTAATCACCGACAAGCAAATGTTCTAAGAAGCAAAATGCAGTTGAGTTTTGCCCTCTCAAAGATTGCACCTCGAGCGGATAGCAAATGGCTTAATTCAAAAATATAGACAAGATGTACTATCGAGTCATCCAAACATTATTGCTTCAACTGCACGTGAAGCAGCACCGTATATTAACAAACATATGTAAATAGCGGAAAACAATAGAAAGTTTAATCTCCAAAAGCCTTGAAATACTTTTCTGTAATGAATCTCTTCTTTCGTTTTCCAGTAAACAAATGTAAATACGATTGCAGTCAATAATATGAAAAGAATAATCATCCATAGCAAAGATTTAGACCAAATTGTTAATATTAAATAATGTACCGAAAAAATTAATATGAAAGTCGTTATATTAATAGCTACACTTTTAGCTTTTCGGTTGTTTTTACTCCAATATTTCGTGCTATAAAATACTAAAGCGTAGAAAAGTACAGGTAAAATAATGAAAATTGCAGCCAATGAGGTAAGAAAAAACAACATTATTTATTAAATCCCCCTTCTAATTCCTTCCCTCTTACCATGTTGAATATTATTTCTGTGAAGGGTAGAGCCTGTCCATTTTTATTTCCTTGTTCAATTATGTATCCTAAAATTGCATCTATCTCCGTCCTTCTTCCTTCCTTTATGTCTTTTAACATTGAAGATGTATTATATTTTGTTTTTTTGCAAATTGATGCAACCTCTTTTAATGTAGCTTTTTCATCCATTTCGGGAAATAGAGGCAAGATTTCATTAAACAACATTAAAAAAGTTTCATAGTAATAAGGATTTTCGATTAGTTTACCATTCGGGACTTGATAAATAGCCGTTAAAGGATTGATCAAAGCATTGGCAATCAGTTTCGAATGAAGCATATTTTTAAAGTTTGTTTGGAATTGTATTGGAAAAAAAGAATCATTTATTGAAGGGAATTTTTCAAATTCGGACTTTCCACGATAAACTGCAATATTCGTTTTTCCAATACCGGTATGATTGATCGTTTCATAATCAATCCTAATTACTCCGTGCTCAACAGTACCAACTAATATAAAAGAATGGGGCAAGGCATCAAGTAGCTGTAAATGCCCCATGCCGTTTTGGATAAAGAGAATGGGCGTCGTAATAGGAATATTATTAAAAACCTCAATCAAGGAATCGAGATCATATTGCTTAACGGCTACAATAATAAAATCTTGACATTCAATATTTTCATATTCGTTAAATCCAATTACAGTACATGTATTTTTAGTATTTTCACGTAATATTGTTACCCCATGTTTAGTTAACAATTGTGCCTGTTTATTTGTTTTAGTAAAAATGGATACATCATGATAATAACTAAGATAAGCCCCAAACAGAAGCCCTACAGCTCCCCCGCCAATAATACCAATTTTCACATTATCACCTAATATCTATGTGTATAGGACTATTGTAGCAAAGATATCGCAATCTGGGAATTTAAAATAATCAGACAGGTAAAACTGGACGTTTACGTTTAACTTCAGTTGTTTCCTTTGTTTCATATAAAGCAAATCTCGATATAAGGGTGTTCCTTAATTCATTTGCGCCTACAATTTCATCAATGATTAAATCAGAAGCGAGTTTATATATATCAATATGTTCCTTATACTCCTCCTGCTTAGCTTTTATAAAATTTTTACGTTCAGCGGAGTCCTCGATTTCATGAATCTTATTGGAATATACTGCATTAACTGCTGCTTCAGGACCCATTACTGCAATTTGCGCGGTTGGCAATGCAAGGCAGCAATCTGGCTCAAAAGCTGGACCAGCCATGGCATAAAGTCCAGCTCCATATGCCTTCCTTACGATTACCGAAATTTTCGGGACTGTTGCAGAACTCATTGCGGCTATTAACTTAGCCCCATGCCTAATGATTCCAGCACGTTCCACTTTTGATCCAATCATAAATCCTGGTACATCAGCTAAGAAAAGCAAAGGAATATGAAAAGCGTCACACAGCTGAATAAACCTTGCCCCTTTATCAGAAGAGTCAATAAAAAGCACCCCTCCTTTTATTTTTGGTTGATTTGCGATGATCCCTATTACTCTCCCATCAAGTAGTGCAAATCCTGTAATAAGTTCCGGTGCAAACAACTTCTTTATTTCAAAAAAACTACCTTCATCAATTAACGTTTCAATACCTTCATACATATCAAATGGGATATTTTGATTTAATGGAATGATATCTTCCAGCGATTTGTCAATTTTGGGATTTTTAGATTCCGCTTTTTTTGTTTTTTCTTGATAATTTGCAGGGAAGTACGATAGATATGTTTTAGCTGTTTCAATGGCTTCCACTTCAGTTTTTACCAATATATCACCACAGCCACTTACAGAACAATGCATTCGTGCTCCACCCATTTCTTCAAGGGTAACCTTTTCACCAATTACCTTTTCAGCCATTCGAGGTGAACCTAAATACATGGAGGCATTATGTTCTACCATAATGACACAATCACAAAAGGCTGGAATATACGCTCCACCAGCTGCGGATGGACCAAATAATATACAGACCTGAGGAATCATCCCTGATAATTTCACTTGGTTATGAAAAATCCTCCCTGCACCACGACGATTCGGAAACATTTCAAGTTGATCAGTAATTCTGGCACCTGCAGAATCAACCAAATAAAGAAGAGGAACTTTTAATTTCTCGGCTGTTTCTTGAATACGGATGATTTTTTCTACTGTTCTCTCTCCCCACGAACCTGCCTTTACTGTAGAATCATTTGCCATAACACAAACAGTTTGTTCATTTATTTTTCCAATAGCAGTTACAACACCATCTGCAGGGAGATCCTTAGAAAAAAAATTGGCAAAAGTGCCTTCCTCCTCATACACTCCACCGTCAAAAAGGAGGGAAAGGCGATCTCTTACAAATAATTTGTTTTGAAGTTTCAACTTTTCGTGATATTTTTCTTTGCCGCCTTTATAAATTATCCTGCGTCTCTCTTGTAAATTTTCAAAGTGAGCAGTCAATTAAATGACCTCCTTGTTTATTACGTTTCGTAAATTAGAAGCACATCCCCCTCATTAATAAAATCATCCGGATTTACTTTTATTTCTAATATTTTTCCTCGTTCCATCATTTCAATGGGAATTTCCATTTTCATGGATTCTAGGACAATAACGACCTCACCTGCTAATATTTCCTCACCTACAGTTGAATCGACTCTCAATACTATCCCAGTAATAGGTGATTCGATTGTTTTCATTAATAACCCTCCTCTTTTAATTTGGTCCCTTAGTTTACAATCACTGAATGTTTTTGATCTTTGATATATAATATTAATTAAAGTAATTCATCATGATTATAGGATTTTTTCTATCAATATAGGTTGATTTAAGAGTTCATTAAATAATACGTTTGGGGGAGTTCATAATGACTGCCAAAGTTGAAAAGTTAAGAATTAACTACAAAACATTGGAAGAATTTAAAAAGTTTAAAGAATATGGCGCCCAGGAATTATCTATGCTTGAGGATTTGCAAGCAAATTTGATTGAAGACGATTCACATTCACCATTTTACGGAATTTATTTCGGTGATAAGCTCGTAGCTCGAATGAGTCTTTATCGAAGAGATTCTCGCTACGATCAATATTTTGATCCCCCACAAGATTATTTAGAAATATGGAAACTAGAAGTATTACCGGGATATCAAAATAAAAATTATGGAAAAAAACTCATTGATTACGCAAAAAGCTATAATATGCCTTTAAAAACTAATCCTCGTATGAATTCTCGTACTTTTTTTGAAAAAATGGGATTTGAGCCAGTAAAATATGATATGGAACGTGATCTAGGAGAGAATCCCCTTGTTTGGTATCCTTCGGGAGTATCTGAGCAAAAGCATTAAAATAGAACTTTTATCCTATTAAAATAACTGATAAAAATTGAAACTATTGAGCTTTTATCCCGTATAATAATATGTGGCAGTTATTATTTTTACTTCAGGAGGTTATTATTTGAAACGGACAGGAGAAATTACATTAGGTATTATTGGGATCATTTTAAGTGCACTGACTGCTCTAGTAGGAATGTTTTTAATGTGGGTTAGCAGGTCAGACGAAATAAAATCAATCGTTATCGATGAATCATTAAATGATCCTTCAGTTAATCCGGAAGATATCGAGATGGCTCTTGGTTTTCTCTCTGGTGGAGGCTGGGCATTAATAATCGCAGCAATTCTAGGCGTAATTCTAGGTATTATTGGAGTTATCGCAATTAAAGGGAATAAAAAACCTAAGCTTGCGGGACTTATGTTTATTATTGGAGCCGTAGTAGTAGGAGTCATTTCATTTGGTTTCGGATTTTTACCAGCATTGCTGTACTTAATTGGCGGAATTATGTGCTTTGCCAGAAAGCCATTACTTCCTAACCCAAATGATGGACATATAGAAAACCTATAAAATCACCGAAAGTTAAAGAGCCGTGAAGTACACGGCTCTTTTGTATGAACTAATAAAATATAAAAATATCTTTCCCAAGTCTCTAAATACAATATCTTAATATAAATATTATTCCTATATTATTTGTATTTTTTTATTAAAAAAAGTTTGGTTAAATTAATAATATTCTACCTAAAAAAGAGATTTAGCTACATACCTTTTTAGATAGTGAAATCTTGATACTTGTTTCTTCGAATAACTCTTTAAGAAAATAACTTAACTTAAAAAAGTGTACTTACTTTTTCAGCTTCAGACAATTCCCCTGCCATTTTCCTAGCCTTATCCAAAAGAGTTATAAGGGAACGATATTCATCCTTTAATTGATTATACTCTTTTGTCAATTCATCCTTTTCCCTAACAACTGCTTCCTTTTCAGCTTTGTGCGCCATCATCATATTTTTTAGTTGATCATTTTCTTGTTTATATTTTTCAATGGTAGCAAGTTCGTTCTCAAGCTTTTGAAAAAAACTGATGGCATCTGAAAGAATTATGGAATCATTCTTGCTTATGTTCCCGATATTAGCATCTTGTTCTTCAAATGCTTTTATCTCAGTATTTTTCTCTCTTTTACTTGCATTCCTTTGTTTCTTAGCTAATTCTATTCCTTCTTTATATTTTTTTCGAATGTTAGAATTCCATCGGAAACCGCATGCCGCTGCTGTTCTTTTTAATCTTCTCCCCGCTTCCTCGAAAGCTTGGAGTTGTGTGCTGCCATCCCTTATGTAGGCAAGCACCAATTCCGCAAGCACTAAATCCTCATCAGAAGTCCAAGCATCCTGCCGTGCAGCTGTCATTTTATCACCCCTATTTTTTTCTAAGTATATGCAGATGTTGGGATAGATAGAATCCAGCTCTAGTAAAAATATATATTAATAACTCCTTTTGGCACACGCTTTGATTCAAAATTAAAAGAAATAGTAAAAAGCGTGACGAGATGATATCCCTTCACGCTTTTTTAAGATATTTTTTAGTTACTTACTACTTCTTTGCCTTTATATGTTCCACACTCTTTACATACACGGTGTGCAAGTTTCATTTCGCCACAGTTAGGGCAAGAAACCATTCCTGGGACCTGAAGTTTAAAATGTGTGCGTCTTTGTCTTTTTACTTTTTTAGAAGTTCTTCTAGCTGGTACTGCCATTCTTCCCACCTCCTTAAAAAGGTCTCGATTTATTGCTCGCGACTAAAAATTACACAATACTTTTTGTTCAAAATCTGTTGCTACTCTTTTTTATCTTTCAATAATGCTGCGAGACCCGCTAGACGAGGGTCTATTTTCGTAGATCTTTGCTGTTCAAGTTTAAATTGATCCTCTGTCATAACTTCCCAATCCTTGCCAGTTTGAAGTGTTTCCGTATTTTTTGCATCTTCGGAAATGACTTGCATGGGAACTTCCAATAATATTAACTCTTCAATAACAGGAATTAAATCCACAACACCTTCAATCGGCTCATGAACCTCCTCATCCTCACTAGAAGAATATTCCACTGGTTTTATTAAAAAAGTCTCAGTTGATTGAATATTAATTGGAAATGTAACATCCACAAGCGTACGGGAACATGGTAATACTAAATTTCCTGTCAAATGAAGATGAAACACAGCTTTCTGAGAATCAATCCGTGCTGTACCTGTAACATGTATTGGAGATGCACTTCTAATTTCTGGATCTCTTTGTTTGAGATCCGTAGAGACATCAACCATCTGATCTATTTCAAGTTCCACATCACGAAATTTTTGTAATTGTAAAACTGTCCATTTCATCACGATCACCTCTAGGCAACAAAAGTAATTATAGCTTTCACTTATATGTTTGTCAATAAATTATGTACACGAGAAATAAATACTTCTCTATTCTATTTTACACCTTACATATTCTTTTTATCTAATTTCTCATCAGTTTTTTATTCGGGCGGGTATCTATACCTACACCATTTGTCTGCATAAACTAATTTATAGTCATCGCGTTTGGGGGTGAAATGATATGACGAATTCAAGGCAATTCCCTATTGTAATGCCAAGCCCCGTAGGCTATCCAGTTTATCCCGGATATCCAAACTATGGTTATCCAGGTTATCCTATTAATGTCGGTTTTACACCTGGATATCATTCAGGCTATCATGGTCATTATGGGCATCATTGGAATCACGGCCACCATCATGGTCATCATGGGCATCACGGTCATCATGGGCATCATGGTCACCATCATGGCCATCGGGAGTAAATTATAACGTGAGGGCTTATTATGCCCTCATGTTTTTTTAGTAAGTATTATATTTATATAGGTATAAATTTTTGGAATTTTTTTAGGAGAGCCCCTCGAGAACTTTTAGTCTAAAAAATTTAATATTAAGACTTTTTCTACTCGATTTCTAGCTTGACGAGTATAGCAATGGCTTTGAACTTTTCTTATGCATGCTATTTTCAAACAATGTTTTTTCCAGTATGATGTGAATAAATTAACTACTAGTTATCTTAGCCATTGGAGGATTGACAAATGAATAGTGTAGGGATTGTTGCTGAATATAATCCATTTCATAATGGGCACGAATTTCAATTTCAATCAGCTAAAAAATTGGCCCAGTCTGATATCGCCATTGCGGTAATGAGCGGAAACTTTCTACAAAGAGGTGAACCTGCTCTAGTAAACAAATGGACACGTACAAAAATGGCATTACAAGCCGGAGTAGATATTGTGATTGAATTACCTTATGCTTATGCAGTTCAAAATGCCGAAATATTTGCATATGGAGCGGTTTTATTATTAGATGCTGTCGGTTGCAAAAACATTTGTTTCGGGAGTGAATCTGGGAACATTGATCAATTTTATGAGACTGTCCATTTTATTAATCATAATAGAGACGAATATAATCACTATATTCGGAAATTCGTCAAACAAGGGATAAGCTATCCCTCCGCTTTATCTGCTGCATTTAAAGAATTAAAACCGTATGGAAATTTAGTTGATTTGACAAAACCGAATAATATTCTTGGCTTTCATTATATGTCAGCAGGTACTAAAATTAATTCAAGCATATCTTTTCATACAGTAAGAAGAAAAAACGCTGAACACCATGATAAATCTTTAAGTAGTACTTCTATCGCAAGTGCAACATCTATTCGAAAATCCATTCATTTACATCATGATCTGCGAGAAATCCGTAAGTATCTTCCAATAAGTACTTATAACGAATTACTTAATTATCATGCTAGATTTGGACAATTCCATTCGTGGGAGCAATACTGGACTTTTCTTCAATATAAAATCTTCTCCATGACAAAAGAAGATTTAGAAGAAATTTATGATGTGAACGAAGGTTTAGAGAATCGCTTAATCAAAGCGAGTCGTTCCTCCAATAGTTTTGAAGAATTCATGAAATCAATTAAAACTAAAAGATATACTTGGACTAGATTACAAAGAACATGTGTACACATTCTAACAAATACTAAAAAACAGACGATTCTTTCATTGGATAACAATCCACAATATATTCGATTGCTTGGAATGAGCGAAAAAGGCAGGAAATACTTAAATTCAATAAAAAAAGAGCTTCAAGTTCCGCTCATTTCAAAAATATCCGGATTTCAAAATGACATGCTTTTGCTTGATTTGAAAGCATCAGATATATACGCACTTGCTTTGCCTGAACCAGAACGTTCAGCATTACTCAAACTAGAATTTGCACAGCCACCTATCTTGTATGAGCAGGGGTAATAGACTCCTTAATTTTCTTCATAATTATTTAATTGAAATTCCTGGATTAATCTTTTGATTGCAGGAATTTTTTTTAACGTTTCTTCTTCCCCTGCAAGAATAATTTCTTCTATATTTTTAAAAGCTCGAGCACTAAAATGCTCCACTGGTGGGTGAATCATAATATCTGATTCGATTTCACGCGCTTTTCCAATTTCCATTTGTAAAATATCTATACTTTGCATAATTACATCATAAACAGTCGAAATCTCTATATCTGTATTAACACCTGCAACATCAGAACTGATGACTAGATTTGCCCCCATTTTTTTTACAGACGAAACAGGCACCCGATCAGCCACTCCACCATCCACTAAAAGTCTTCCGTTTAGTTTTTCAGGTATAAATATTCCAGGAATGGCGATGCTTGCCCTTACAGCAGAAGCAATATGTCCATGTGTAAATTCTATCTTTTCTCCTGTTCGTAAATCGGTTGCAATGACACAAACAGGTATTTGCAAATCTTCCAAGTTTTTTCCATGCATAAATAAGTCAACTAAGCTTTTCACTCGGTTGCCCGTTATAAATCCCATTTTAGGAACAGTAAAGTCAAGATAATATTTTCTTTTGAAAGCAATAGAAAGTTTAATAATTTGCTCTAAATCATGCCCAAATGCATAGAAACAGCCAACAAGGGCTCCCATGCTGCTTCCTGCAATCATATGGATGGGTATGGAATGATCCTTTAACGCTTTTAATACTCCTAGATGTGCGAAACCTCTTGCTCCACCAGATCCCAATGCTAGCCCAATTTTCGGCATAATCACACATATCTCCTCCCCACCACATTTTATGGTCTAAAAGACTATTATATGAGTATATTGATTATGTGGATGTTGGACAGGGGGTAGAGTCATTGAATTTTTCAAAAATTAAAACTATTTTACTGGCATCTGGAGTTACAATTATGGCATGCTCTATGATTCTTTTCCCCGAAGAATCCTTTGAAGCATCATTACGTGGATTAAATATGTGGTGGAAAATTGTTTTCCCATCTTTGTTTCCTTTCTTTGTTATTTCGGAGTTATTAATCGGGTTTGGAGTAGTAAAATTTATGGGGGTACTCTTAGAACCTTTTATGAGACCACTATTCAGAGTTCCGGGTGTAGGTGGTTTTGCTTGGGCAATGGGAATGGCGACTGGTTTCCCAGCTGGAGCGAAATTAAGCGCCAGACTTAGGCAGGAAAAACAATTGTCTAAATCCGAAGCAGAACGATTAGTTTCTTTTACCAATTCATCTAGCCCGCTTTTTATTTTTGGTGCTGTTTCTGTAGGTTTTTTCTTAAACCCACGATTAGGAATTCTATTGGCGATTGCTCATTATTTAGGCAATTTTTTAGTAGGAATATGCATGAGATTTTATGGAGAAAAAGAAAATGTAAGGTACAAACAATACCGTTCACCATGGAGGATTATTTCACAAGCATTATCTGCCCTCCATCAAACAAGACTGAAAAACAAAAAGCCGATAGGTAAATTACTTGGCGACGCTGTCGTCTCTTCTGTTCAAACATTGTTGATGATCGGCGGGTTTATTATTCTATTTTCCGTCCTAAATAAATTACTTTATCAACTAAATATTACTCTCGTACTTGCTAGTTTGACAGAATTTGTATTAAGCGCGTTCCATTTGCCGAAAGAATTAGGTGTACCAATTATTGCGGGAGTTTTTGAAATAACATTGGGGAGCCAAATGGCGAGTAAGGTGAACGAGGCAACCTTAATGCAGCAAGCAATCATTACAAGCTTTATTTTAGGTTTTAGCGGTTTTAGCGTACAAGCCCAAGTCGCAAGCATTTTAGCCGAAACAGACATTAAATTTAAACCGTTTTTTTTGGCAAGAATTCTCCATGGTTTCCTTGCTGCTGTTATCACCTTTTTGCTATGGAAGCCTTTTTCGGAAAAATTTCATATTGTATCAGGAAATAATGCAATACCCGTAATGCTTCAAGAGCACGACTTATGGTGGGAAAATACATTGAAAATATTTGTATTAGTTGGCCCCCTTATTACTATATTATCGCTTATACTATATATATATTTATTTTATAAAAAAGTGGATTCTGCTAATATGTAGAATCCACTTTCCTTTTCTAAGAAAATTTTTTAACTAATGCCAATTCCACTTCTTTTGGAACAAGTTCAGAAATATTGCCATTGTATTTGGCTACTTCTTTTACAATACTCGAACTCAAAAATGAATATTGGTTATTCGTCATAATAAAAAATGTTTCGATTTTTTCATTTAGCACTCTATTCATTGACGTGATTTGCATTTCATACTCAAAGTCAGATACTGCCCTCAACCCCCGTATTATCGCTTTCGCATTTACACTTTCCGCATAATCAATAAGCAATCCGCCAAACGAGTCGACTTTTACATTCGGCATATCTTTCGTAACTTCTTTAAGTAAGTTCATTCTTTCCTCAACAGTAAATAATGCTTTTTTTGCTGAATTGTTAAGCACAACAACAAAAACTTCATCAAACACATTAGCACCACGACGAATTATATCCAGATGTCCTAATGTTACTGGGTCAAAACTACCTGGGCATACCGCTATATTGGCCATCATTAGACCCCCTTCTCATTCTCAATACGATGAAAGAATGTTAATCCGATACTTCCGTAGTCACCTTTTTTTGCTTGTTCCAAGTGACCTATTTTATGAGGTAATTCGACATCTGTACTATGTTCACAAATGATTATTCCACTAGGAGCAATAAGATTCTTGCTCTCAATAAAATTCAGTAATTCTTCTAACTTTTGTTTCTGATATGGCGGGTCTAAAAAAATTAAGTCAAATTGTAATTTCCTTTTTAAGATTGCTTTAAGTGCACGTTCCGCACTATTTCTAAAAACTTCTGATTTTTCTTCCATATTGCAAAGCGCTAAGTTATGGTAGATCGTTTGGATTGCATTTGCATCTCTATCAACAAAAATCACATGATCCAGTCCCCTACTCAGCGCCTCAATTCCTAGACCGCCACTTCCAGCAAATAAATCAAGGCCTTTTCCTCCAGAAAAATATGGGCCAATAACATTAAACATCGTTTCCTTAACTTTATCAGTAGTCGGTCTAGTTTCATTGCCTCGAACGGCTTTTAACGGTCGACCTTTACATGTTCCTGAAATCACTCTCATATCGTCACCAATTTGTAATAGATTTTTCCTTTACATCCTATCACAATTCAATTTAGCATTCCAATTAAAATGAACATTCCTGCTATCCGAAAAAGGGTATAAAAATTTCCAATAAGGCGATAATGACCTTAACAACATCCTATGATGTTGTTGCCAACCGCGGAGAAGACTTACGTTCCCCTTAAGTTCTTCCTCCGGTTTCTCCTCTCCCTTTGCCTTCTATCCGTTTTTTTCGGAAATAGAAGGACCCTGCATGGAGATGCAGGTTTTTTTTTATTTTACTAAGAAAATATGGAACCTAAAAAGCTTGTTTTCAAATGTAGATAAGAAACGAAATCACTTATTAAATATATTAACGAATCTCGATTTTTGTTTCACTCTCGGTTATTTTTACATTTAAAAGTGTATTAACTAAATTTATTGGAATAAAAGAATGCCCACCTATATCAACAACTGGAGCATGAGACATACCATATTTTTGCTCATTTAGTTCAAAAATTCTTTTATTTGGATAAAATCTGTATTTAATTGCTCCCTTTTCAGCTCTAAATACATCATTATCCTCTTCCATCACGTCAAATTGTAATTCTTTTAACAAGGGAACAAACTCGATCATTATTTTCCCTTTTTCATGAATGATCTTGACATCTTCTATCTTTTTGTCCATGATATTCAATTCTCTCTTATCAAAAAATGATAAAGGGATAACTGTTTCTTCATTTGAAGCATTTTCTGTAAAAAATGATGACTTAAAACCAGTCACTTCTTCTAACAATTTATCAAGCTTATTTTGACTTATTTTATGACTGGGTAAATTAAATACTTTATCTTTCCAGCTGTTTAGCTGTTCGCTAGTAATCTTGTCCGTCAATTCTTCATACATTTTTCTAGATTTTGAATCACCTATTGCTTTATTTAAGATGATAGACGAAATTAGATCTGTCACCAAAGCAAAATCAGAAGAATTTTTAAAGAATGAATGAATGAATGCATTTGTAAACCTCTCACGGACCTCATGTTGTTGTTTTTTTGCACTTAATATAAGGAAATTATCTTTCTCCACTTCTTCATGAATGTTTGACAGCACAATGTGAATAACTTCGCCTTCGTTTTGAATAGGTAGTTTTTCTTCGTTTTTTAATAAGTCATAATCAATTTTTGAATTTGCGTAGATAATGAGTTTCTTATTTACTTCTATCCGACTAAGGGGCTCAGTTTGCCAATACAGCAGAGGTTCAGTTCCTTTATTTTCAATTACATAATAATCTACTAAATCCATTTTTCTCATATTGGTATTTTCAGATGAACTGATCCAATTTCCTTTTCTCCATATAGAATCACTTATTTGCACTTTTGTTGAGGCGATTTCAATATCTTGGAGTTTAAAACTATAATTTTCTAATAAAAGGCTTTTCGCATCTTGACTAATTGACATTTCGTAAGAAAACGTAACATACCCAGCATCTAAAACAATCTTATTTGCCGCTGAAACATTGCATTCATTTTTATCATTATTAATACAATAAATATCTCTTGTACCTTTTGGAACTTTAATTGTATATTTTTTACCTTCAATACCTGTTATAGTTTGTTCAATTTGAAATCTGTCTTTTGTATGTTTAATCTGAATCGTTTGCTGTATATTTTGTACAGCTTCTTCTTTGTGTGTTGAATATCCAACCCACTGATAAAGAAGCAAGCCTCCAATTAAGCATACTAAAGTAATAAAAAAGAATATTACATTTTTCAATGATATAACTCCTAATATGTAGCATCATGATAAAAAGGCTACCTAATAAGTTTTTGGCAGCCTTTGTCAATATTTAGATCCCTAGCCGATAATCATATTCCTTTGCTTTATCCGGTTTTGCATTTTCGAACTCAGTCTTTAAAAATGGCTTATAGGAGAGTTCTACTTTTTTAACAAATGGCATCGAAGATAATTTATCAGCTAATGTTTCAGCTTCTTCTTGCGCACAATAAAGCACTACGTATTTCATTCTTTTCGAAATATAATGAACATTTCCAAATCTTCTTAGTGCCTTTGAATTCTTTAAGCTAAAAAGCCAAACAATCAATCCCTGTCTTCCATTAAACATATTCTTTCCCCTTTTTATCTTCCATCATTATGCAGAACAACCGCAGGCTCCTCCACTCCCGCAACCGCCGCCGCACGAAGATCCCGAATCAAAAAACGGGTTCCCTGTCGGCACTTTAATATGTTCAGATACTGATCTTCCAATGATAAGACTAATTTCATCCAATAATGTTTGTAGCTCCATTTCGGCTCTACGAAAATTCGCTACGTTTTCATCGAGATCCATTTCCCTTTTTAGCTCTCGAGTTTTAATCATAATCTCTTTATAGTCAGGATGATAACGGCCAAATCTCTGGACATCAGCATATAATTCCTTCATCTTGGTAAACTCAACAATTTTCTTTTTTGTTGCTTTGTCGTTCATTAATTTATGATAAGAAACTCTGTACTTGTCAGCTATTTCTGAAGCAATTACAAGCTCTGCGATTAACTCTGCTTTTTCAATTATTTTGACACTTTCGATTGTAGCAAGCATTAGCCCACCTCCAATCGTTATTTTATCATGTTTTTATTATCGGTGCGACATGTATTATTTGATTGTAACCATAAATTGGTGATTTATACCGTATGACTCGTTATTAGGTTTAACAACTTCTATTTTTAACTTATGAGTTCCTGAACTTACGTTTTTTATTATAAATGCTGGGGTAGAATATTCTCCACGTTTTTTTCCATCTAAGTAAACTATTATTTTCCCGTGATTATGTTTGTCATTATTAACAAATGATACTCCCGAAACGATGCATTCAATTTTAATGTTGCTACCATCAATAATATAACGAACATCCATGATTTGTGGTCTTTTAATATGGTCAGATGCCTTCGCCACGAAAGACTCTGGCTCAGGAAGTTTATGTTTACATCCAGTAATCAGAACAAAAAGAAATAAGCAAACCATCATTTTTTTCAACTTACATCACTCCTCTTTCTTAGTTTTCACTAAAGAATGAGGTTCATACGAAAAAGATTTAGTTTGCTTTTAATGTTTGTAACATTCCCATCATTAACGAAGCCATTTGTAATCCATTTGAGAATTTTTCTACTTGATGAGGAATAGTCCTTTTAAAATAATGTAATGAGGCAATTTCAAACTGTTCTAACGTTTCTGGTTCCCTTGCAAGTTTTCGATACCAATATGGTTGTTCCCGAAGAAATTGTTTTAACTCGTTTTTTGATTGGATATATTCTAATACTTCTTGTCGCACTACCTTTCAACCCCTTTATTTATTTTGC
Source organism: Lederbergia wuyishanensis (assembly GCF_022900255.1). GTDB lineage: Bacteria > Bacillota > Bacilli > Bacillales > Bacillaceae_C > Lederbergia > Lederbergia wuyishanensis. Next base: position 310,260 of record NZ_JALIRM010000001.1, on the reverse strand, counting down.
TCTTCTCAAACATTGTTGTTTTACAGTAGTATTATAAAAATAAGATAAGTATTTCGAAGTCACAATCATTTTATACTAATAAAAAGAGTTGCCAACCTTCCTTTTTGCCGGAAAAAAGCCGGCTTTTGACATTTTCTAAATTTAGATATTATTATTAGTCTTTTTTAAATGCAAAAGGATTGTGGTTGGCAGATGGTGGATTGATTGGCGGCGGATTACTAGCTTGAAATTGATTGATCACACCTTGAATTGCGCCAATTGCTTGGCTCAATTGATTGATATGATTCTGAACTTGATTTGCATCCATATTTTTTATCATTCCTGTAATATGATTTACCCAATTTTTTTGTTCAGTTTTATTTTCAGTTACAGCCTGTACGGTATTATTGTCCTTAAACTTTGACCATTTTGGATCATCCGCTCCGAGTAAAAACCAATCTTCATATAATTCCTGCCATGTATACTCTTGCTTCCTGACTGACTGTAAAAGTTTAGGATGTTCTTTTACAAAAGACTTAAATTGTTCTACAGACGGATGTAGACTTTTACTCGCCATCTATGTCACCTCTTTATTTCATTTATCCTTATATGCAGATTATGGGTAATAGGTGATAATGGTGATTACATCTATAAGAAAAAGACCTAATAAAGGTCTTTACATTACTCAATTTGTATGAAATTTTGGGTATAAAATTTCTCATACACCCCAACACCTAGAGTGGAATAATTTCCATCTAATAGTGCTTTTCGATGTCCTTCAGAATTTAACCATCCTTCAACTGCAGCTGGACCATCTATATAATCGGAAGCAATATTTTCGGCAGCCGAAAGATATTCAATATTATTCGTTTCCAATCTGTCAGAAAGTGTTCCAAAGGTTGGAGAATCATGAGAAAAATAATCATTTTCAAACATATCCTTGCTATGTTCATACGCAACTTGTGCTACTTGATCATCCCATTTAAGCTCATCTAAACCAAAACGGTTTCGAATAACATTCGTAATATCGAAAATTTGCTGTTCGCTTCCTTTTTCTATTTCTCTCCACTGTTCTTCATCAATTTCCGATGGAGTAATTAAATCTCCTCTATATGTCAATTCATATGGCTGCTGGGTAATCAATGTTTTCTTATCGAAAAATCGAATGCTCGAAAGAGTTCCTGTATATTTATCGATAGACAACTGTGCGAAAATATCTCCTAATTGGACAAGAGGGCGTATATTTAAATCTTCTTCTGAAAGCTCAAATCGATAAGTACCTTTATCTTCGGATATCATAATTTCAGTTTCAAGATAAGTAGTACGATAAATGTCTTCAATTGACTCGCCGATTAAGTAAGGTGATACATTTAACTGATTCCCTATTGCATATACTGTTACAACTGAGTCTTTATAAACACCCACCTGCATATAAGTTCCAGTAAAATTTTTATAGATCCACCATTCATATCCATATACAGATGGATCTTTTCTTTGAGGTTCTCCATAATCATCTATTAATTTCGTCGACGGCTTTCCAATATAAACAGATAAACCTTCTTTTGGACGATTTGTATCATCCATTTTTTTATCATTAATTAAATGATCAACTTTCGGAGGGTTAGCGTAATCTTTCAGAGGTTCATTTGTTCCAGAATCAGAATAGAAATAAATCATTATAAAAAATATGATTGCAGAAATAACCATTGCACGAAATAATGTTCGCAGTACACTCCCTCCTTTCGTAATATCATTGTTGGTTTATTATGGTGATGCTGTAGGATATAACCACTTTTCATCATTATAACATTTTATCTATCACGTACCATATTCATTACATAAAAAAACCCTGAAAATTCAGGGTTTAACGCTTAATGATACGCTTGGTTTTCATCAGGCTCAGATATTTCTGATAATGCTACTTTCGCTTGATTGTCCGTTAAATCTCTAACAGCAAAATCAGCCAGTGCTACAATACCTACTAATTTTCCATTTTCCACTACTGGCAAGCGCCTAATTTGCTCTTTTGCCATGATTCCTGCTGCTTCTTGAGTCGTTGTATCAGGGGTTACCGTTACAAGATGACTACTCATAATTTCTTCTACTTTGGAAGAAGGAGGATTTTTTTCTGCAATACAACGAAGAACAATATCTCGGTCCGTAATAACGCCAACAAGCTTATCATTATTTACAATCGGTATCACACCAACATCGTCTTCTTTCATTTTAACAGCTACTTCGTATACATTGTCATTTAACGAACAGGTTTGAACTTCTTTAGTCATAATATCTCGAATTTGTGTCATCTTTTCAAAATCCTCCTGTAAAATTGTTATTTTTTCTAGGTGAAACGCACCATTTGTATATTCACCAAATCAAGAAAAATCTATGCATTTACTATATTTTTCGTTTAATAACAACATAAAAATAAGGTAATAATCAATAACTCCATTTCGTTGCATCATCGTTCATTTTCGACTATTATTAGACGTGAGGAATTAAAAGCAAATAGTTAGAACCGTCGTTTATCGATTAAGGAGGGAATAAATAAATGAAATTTGAAAATACAGGTATTGAAACATTAACAGTAGATTTAAATCGCTTGGACCAAGTAATGGAACATAATGGAATGGTTAGAGCTGGCCAATGGGATTACGAAAGAGTTACATACGATTATAAATTCCAAATTAAAGAGGGAATCTACTATTTGCGCATTCAAGGTTATGCAACAGAAGGAGATGTAGGATCGTATGATGCCTATATTCAATTAATGACTCCATACTTAGGAAAGTACTACTATCCTCATGGCATTGAATATGGTGAAGATGAATTCTTCCCAGAACACCTTGTAAAGCAATGCAACAAAATGTTGTCATCAATATATGAAGAAGCAAAGGTATTTGCAGAATAATGTCATATAGGTTATAAGAGCATGAATTTTATATTCGTGCTCTTTTTTGTTATATTATTGTTAATTTTTCCATTTACCACTTATAATGAATGGAAGAACTTGTAACGGGAAGGGGTAATATATTGTCCGGATTGTCAAAAAAAGTCATTTTTATAGCCATTTTTCTTCTTATTTTAATAGCGTTGTTTTTTTATTACATATTACCTATTTCCATTCCTTTAATCATTGCCTTAATCACTGCATTGATGCTAGAACCTGCTGTTAAATTCGTACAATCCAAATTAAGACTAAAGCGGCAATTATCCATTGTTATCGTATTTACCATTTTTACACTATTACTTGCATTTGCCATATTTTTCATCATAACAAAAGCAATTTCACAAGGAATCAAATTAGTCGAGGATGCGCCGGGTTATATTCATGAATTGAGCATTATGTGGAAACATTATGAAGAATATTTCAGTAATGCTGCACAAGATTTTCCGGATGAAATCGTAACAGCTATTACGGATGAAGTAAATAACTTTTTAGAATCGTTTATGTTGAGCTTAAAACAGTATGTCAAAATTGAAAATATAAGTGCATTACTGTCTTATATCCCAAATTATTTAGTCAGCTTCCTAGTGTATTTAATAGCTTTATTTATGTTCATGATTGATCTCCCGAGACTGAGGGCTAGTATTTACAATTACATGACTGAAAAAACCTCCGAAAAGGTTAAATTCATGTCTTCGCGTTTATCTTCTGTTATTTTCGGATTTTTTAAGGCGCAGTTTCTCGTCAGCCTAATAATTATGCTAGCTGCATTTATTGGATTAATAATTATTGCACCCAAGGTTGCAATAATAATGACACTTGTTATTTGGATCATTGATTTAATACCTATTATTGGTTCAATCGTCATTTTAGCTCCATGGTCACTATATCATTTTTTCACTGGCAATATCGCGTTAGGAACAAAACTAGCTATATTAGCTGTCATATTGCTCATCATCCGAAGAACAGTCGAACCAAAAGTGATGGGGCAACATATGGGACTTTCGCCTTTGGCCACATTAATTTCCATGTTCCTCGGTTTAAAATTGCTTGGTGTATTAGGATTAATTATTGGTCCAACTCTACTTATCGTATTTAAATCTGCCAAAGAAGCGGGATTAATAAAACTAAATTTTAAAATCTAATTATGTTAAATTTCCCGTACCAATCAAGTTATTAAGCAAATATAAAAGGACGCTCAAAAACAGCGTCCTTTTTATACTCTAAAATCCTAATATTGCTTTAATAAGAGAAGTAGTCGTACCGCCTTTATAAATAACATAAAGCAATAAATAAACAATTACACCGGTAAAGCCTGTACAAAACCAAACGATGCTCGTGATAGGTCCAAGTTTCCTATGAATTGATAGTTTATCTTTAAATCCAGTAACTAAAGAAATTATTCCTAATACCGCACCAATGGTAGCAAGTGTAACATGAAAAATTAAAAATACTGTATAAAAAATTTTATATTCATCTGGCCCACCAAAAGATGTATTTCCAACAAAAACTGTTCTACTAGAATAAATTATAAAAAATATTAAAGCAAAAATTGCAGCAAGTGTCATCACTTTTTGATGACCATCAATATCTCGTTTTCTAATTTTTCCCCAACCAATCGCTACAAGTATTGCACTAATCACGATACATGCAGTACTAATAGTCGGCAATAACGGAACCATCATATTATTACATCAATCCCCTAGTTTATGTATTTACTATCTAAATATTAGATAGTATCTTTATTCAATAGGATGAGGTCCATTTTGACCTAAAACTGCCTCGTTAATTTTCTCTGCATCCTCTTGTTCCTTTTTAAACCATTCAAAAAATATTCTAATTAACATATAGCCCAAGACAATTTCCTGAATAATTTTCATTAGTACGCCACCAAGTTGTTGGTCTTCTCTTGCAGGCATATTTGTAAAAAGTTCTGGACCACTAATTGATAATCCTGACAAAGTGCTTCCTGGCACACAAAGAGCCATCGCTTTTAACCACATTTCACCATCAGTATAAGTTGCGTACATTGCTACAGGTGCGAAAATTATAAGCCCGCATGCAGGTGTTAACAAAACTCCATCACCTATAATATAGCCAATTTTTTTAAGACCGTGAAGTTGATGATGACCTGGTAATTTATTTATTAATGGCCACCATAAGAAAATCGCAAAAATAAACAAAATAATAGTATATACAGCATGCAAAAGAATATTCATTTTTACAGCATCCATAATTATAGGAATATGGTAAACAGAGAACAATCCATTAAAAAGCACTAAGGCAATCAATGGCTTCGTAAAGAACTTAAATACTTTTCTAATAAATGGCAAATCAATAATTTTTTCCCATACCCAATTTGGAATACTTGCAATGAAGATCGGTGGGATAACTAAATATAAAAAAGCCATTTGTACCATATGGAATGTGAACATTATATGAGCCAGCAAATCTATTGGAGAGCCCTTTGTTGCATAGAGTAGAACCATTGAAAGTACAAATAAAATAGCTTGGCTTTTTTTGAGCGGTTCACTATCTTTAAATTTGTGCCTCTGCTTAACTGTTAAATAAAAGTATCCAACAGTTAAAAGCACAATAAATAGAATAAAATAAGGACTCCATAGTGCCCGGAATCCAAAAATACTTAAAGGCATTCCACTTTCACCTCGTTGAATTGGATTAAAACCCATCTCCATTATACCTTTTTTATATCACCCACTTCAACGCAGCCAATTGACAAGTTCATGAACAATGTATAATAACGGGAGGTCTTGACCAAGGTAATAACTCCTTATTCTTAGAAAAAAAGTCCCTATTTTGACTTATATGCTCGTCATTTGAGATTGTTCAAGTTAACTAATTATAGAAGAATAGCAATGCTAGCTAGGTGATAGAGCTATACGGATATTTTACATATAAAATTTCCCAAAAATATTAATTACTAACAAAAAATAAAAAGCCAGCCGAAAATGGCTGGCTTTTTATTTAGATCCATACAATCGTTAGGAAGCACAATAATGTTGCAAACCCAACAATTACTCCCCCATAAATAAACAGCTGTGGTGCCTCATGTCCTTTATTGCTCATATGCATGAAGTAATAAAGTTGAAAAATAACCTGTACTACAGCAAGTAACAAAATAAATGGAATAACAAACCATTTATCAAATCCAGCCAAAACAGCACCGAACGCTACTAATGTCAAAAATATGGAGATCGCAAAAGAAATAACTTGATGACGCATTTCCTCTGCATTTCTTCTTCGACGATATTCATAATCTACTCTGGCATTACCAGAATTAATTTGTTGGTTTTCCATTTTTTATCACACCATCCCCATTAAATATACGACAGTGAAAATAAATACCCATACAACGTCGATAAAGTGCCAGTAAAGGCTGGCAATATAAAACTTAGGTGCATTGTATAAGCTTAATCCTCTTTTAGAATTTCGCACCATTAGCGCAGTGATCCAACCGAGTCCGAAAACTACGTGCCCACCATGGAATCCTACAAGTGTATAAAATGCTGAGCTAAATGCACTATGAGTGTAGCCAAATCCTAGTCCATGAGTATAGTGATAAAATTCGTATATCTCAAATCCAAGGAAGGTTAAACCTAATAGAACTGTAATTAATAACCAAGCTTGCATTTTCTTGAAATGATAATTCTTCATATGGTACATCGCATATACACTTGTAATCGAGCTTGTAAGAAGGACCATAGTCATTATAAACGCTAATGGTAATTCAAACAAATCAGTTGAAACAAGATCACCTTGTTTAGGTACTTTATCCTTCAAAGCTAAATATGTTGCAAAGAAGGAAGCAAATAGAACAGTTTCTCCTCCAAGGAAGAACCAAAAACCCAAAAATTTATTTTTACCTTCTAAAGTTGCTTTTTCGGGTGCCTCAGGCCATGTTTTTGGTGTAAATTGTTCTTCAACATGCATTATGCCCTTACCCCCTTATCCTTATCATCCATTAATTCCGATTTTGGAATATGGAATCCGTGATCATCTTTTAAAGATCTAAGCAACATAGATCCAAATGCAATGACAAGACCAATAATTAACACTGCAAGACCCCATGGTTGCTCGGTTCTATAAATACAACCAAATGCTGCAACGAAGAAACCAAAAGAGATAAATACTGGAAGAATAGAACCGTTCGGCATATGAATTTCTCCTAGTGGTTCAGCAGGTGTAATTCCTTCTCGACCTTCCATCTTTTCAATCCAATAAGTGTCAATACCACGTACAAATGGTAGTTGTTTAAAGTTATAAAATGGTGGTGGAGAAGGAAGTGCCCATTCTAATGTTCTGCCATCTCCCCATGGATCATTCCCAACTTTAACATTTTTAACAGAAGTCATCACAATATTGATTAACAGAACAATAACTCCTAGAGCCATTAAAATTGCTCCAACGGAACTAATAAGGTTTCCTGTATCTAAGCCTTGGCCAGGAAGATAAGTAGCAATACGACGTGGCATACCCATTAACCCTAAGAAATGTTGAATAAAGAATGTTAAATGGAAACCAACGACGAATAATACAAATGTAATCTTTCCAAGCGTCTCATTTAACATTGTACCGAATGCTTTTGGCCAATAGAAATGAGTAGCTGCTAAAATAGCTAGCACAACACCACCAACTATTACATAGTGGAAGTGAGCAACAACGAAATATGTATCATGGAATTGGTAGTCAGCGGGTGCTGTTGCAACCATGATACCTGTAACTCCACCCATTACAAAAGATGGGATAAACGCAGCTGCATAAAGCATAGGAGTAGTAAACTTAATATTTCCGCCCCACATCGTAAACAACCAGTTAAAAATCTTAATTCCAGTTGGAACACCGATTGCAAATGAAGCTACAGCAAAAATTGCGTTTGCAATATTACCTAGACCAACTGTAAACATGTGGTGAGCCCACACCATGAATCCAAGAAAACCGATTAATACAGTAGCGAATACCATTGAAGAGTATCCGAACAGTCTCTTTCTTGAGAATGTTGAGAAAATCTCCGAGAATAATCCGAATGCTGGAAGTATTAGAATATATACTTCAGGGTGACCAAAAATCCAGAAGAAATGTTCCCAGATAATTGTATTTCCACCCATTGCTACATTAAAGAAATTCGCACCAAACATTCTATCGAATGTAAGAAGGAATAGGCCAACTGTAAGTGGCGGGAATGCAAAAAGGATTAATGCTGATGCAACAAAAGTTGTCCAAGAGAACATCGGCATACGCATATATGTCATACCTGGTGCACGCATGTTAATAATTGTTACAAGGAAGTTAATACCTCCCATTAACGTACCAAAACCAGATATTTGAAGTCCTAATGCGTAGAAATCAATCCCATGTGTTTGAGAATTAAGTGATAAAGAAGCATATGATGTCCAACCAGCGTCAGGTGCTCCACCTAAGAACCAAGAAAGGTTTAAAAGCAATCCTCCAAAGAAAAACAACCAAAAACCTAATGAGTTCAAGAATGGGAATGCAACGTCCCTAGCGCCTATTTGTAATGGCATTACCAAGTTCATAAAACCTATGAGTATTGGCATAGCCGCAAGGAAAATCATTGTTACACCATGCATAGTGAGCATTTCGTTAAATAAACCAGCGCTAACAAAGCCACTGTCTGGAACAAACAATTGAATACGAATTATCATCGCTTCGATTCCACCAAGTAAGAAGAAGAAACCACCTGCGGCAAGATATAATATCGCAATCTTCTTATGGTCTACAGTTGTCATAAAGTCCCAAGCTGTAGCACCGAAGCCTCTTTTTTGAGCAATACTACTCACATTTAAACCTCCTTCATTTCGGAGCTATTATTTATTTTGTACTTTAAGCTCCATTAAGTATGCTGCAAGAGCATTTAAGTCATCATCACTGATCTGATCTTTAGAGAACACAGGCATTTTGTTACCTGGTTTAATCGTATCAGATTCTCTAATCCATCTTTTTAATTCTTCTTCATTATGATCTAAGATACCAGCAATTTTTTCTCTCTCAGCAAAGTTTGCAAGATTTGGAGCTACTCTTGTTGCAGCCGGTGCTTCATTGCTTGGATCAATTGCGTGACATTGAAGACAGCTATTGTTGAAAACTTCTTCACCTTTTCTAGCTACTTCTGTAGAAGGAGTAGGTGCTTTAGCATCTTTCATGTCAGATACCCATTGATCAAATTCATTTTTAGGTAAAGCCTTAACTTTGAAATCCATGTATGCATGGGAAGGTCCACAAAGCTCAGCACATTTACCGTAAAAAATTTGACCAGCTTTAGATGCTTTATCTTGGTCTACTGATAGGAAGAATTTATTAATGTTATCAGGATTCGTATCAAGCTTTCCGCCTAGTGGAGGAATCCAAAATGAGTGCTTAATATCTGCAGAAGTCAAATTAAAATATACTCTTTCTTCTGTAGGTATAACTAGATCTTGGCTTGTTACAATCCCTAAACCAGGATATTCAAATTCCCACCAATATAAATGAGCACGAACATTCACTATTAGTGCAGTTGGATTTCCATCCTCGTCTTTCTCATCCATAGCTGATACATCACCTTGGCTAAATGTTACAGCAACAGTTGGAACAGCTAGAATTAATAATAAAACGATAGGAATAATTGTCCAAACAATTTCTAGTGTATGACTTCCTTCAACTTGTTTTGGTATTTTATGTTCATTTTCTTTTGTGCGGCGAAAGCGAACGATAACCAATACGAAAATGACACACACTACAACAATAACTAATGTCATGATGCCTAAACTAAACATGATGAGGTCGTATTGCTGTTTTGCAACTTCACCTGCCGGTTGTAGCGCAGACAGGTAAGGCTTGCCGCAACCAGAAAGAACAAGCGCTAATATCGCAAAAACTGACAATAGACGCCCTTTTTGCAGCCATTGTTTCATAGTTAATTTAAACCCCTCTTTCATTAAGTGTCTTTGTGGTCACAGGACCAAATCTTTATTATATGGATTTCTATTAAAGAAAGAATTCCCCTAAAAAACCGATAAGATAACCATTGCGGTAAACAGAATCGTCAAATAGTTTATCGAATAAACGAACATGCGAGTTGCCCATTTTTTATCATCTCTATTTTTATACCCATTAATTCCAATTGCAAGCCATCCAACATTCAGTATAGTTGCTAGAATAATAAAGGGTATTCCCAATGAGTGCATGAAAAAAGGAATAGGCAATAACATTGCTACCCAGATTATGATATGCTTTTTTGTTGTGGTAAATCCCTTAACAACTGGAAGCATTGGGATAGAAGCAGCTCTATATTCATCCACTCTTCTCATAGCCAGTGCATAAAAATGTGGTGGTTGCCATACAAACATGAGTAGAAATAGCATCCATGCCAACGGCGGTAAGGACGGATCGACCGCTGCCCACCCAATTAAAGGAGGAACTGCTCCGGATATACTGCCAATTACTGTATTACTAACATACAACCGCTTTGACCAAAGACTGTATAATACAACATAGCTGAACACACCAATAATTCCTATGATGCCAGTGGTAATATTTGTCATAAATAACATAATCAATCCTAAACCAACGAATGTAAAACCAAGTGTCAAAACTTTTGAACCACTTATTTTACCAGTTACTGTAGGACGATTCTTTGTACGCTTCATGATAGGATCGATATCTCTATCTATGAAGTTATTCAAAGCACATGAGCCAGCAATAATGAGTGACGAGCCTAGCAATGTAAATATTACAATATCAATTGACTGAAGAAAATGATTCCCAGTAAATAAAAATGCAAGCCACAAACCAGTAAAAGTAGTAATTAAATTAGAATTGACAATTCCAATTTTAATAAGTGCAGTAAAATCTTTCAAGCCAATTTTCGGAGGGCTTGATGTTTCTTCCAATGATGTCAGAATACGACTGTTACTCATTCTTCTTCCTCCTTTCCTAAATATAATTGGTTCATACATAACTATAATGCATTTTTCATTTCTTTTCCCATTTTTCATAGAAATTTCAGTATTTGTTCACTAATTAAATTATGTATGAAGTCTTATGACTAACCTTTATAGTGTAGCATATTTTGGCAAAAAAAATGTAAAAATTGCAATGATAAAAATAACGATCCCAATTAAATATTAAATCACATTTCAATTCAACATTGTACGTTCCAAGCAATTAGAGTATGTCCAAACAATGACAATATATTGACAAGTAGTTTATATGTATCCATTTTTAACAAATAACTTTCTGTTAATCAAGTAATCGAAATCGCAAAAATCCTTTGTAACAATATTGTCAGTTGTTTTTTTGCGCATGTTTATGTAGTATCGGTAATGGAATTACTAATACTAATTGAAAAAATGATTATATAAAAGTTAGAAGGTGAAAATTTGCACCGGAAATTAAAATGGTTTTCAGTCATTACAACATTAGTAATGCTAGGTGTTTTACTCGGTGGTGCTTTAGTGACAAAAACAGATTCAGGAATGGGATGCGGAAGATCTTGGCCACTATGTAACGGGGAATGGTTACCAAAAGAAATCTCATCTGAACTTATTATTGAATTAGCCCATCGCCTAGTCTCTGGGAGTGCTGCAATTTTTGTCTTGATCCTAGCAATATGGTCATGGAAAGTCATCGGACATAAAAAAGAAACTAAAACCCTTGCCATTCTTTCAATTTCTTTCTTATTGCTTCAAGCTTTAATAGGAGCTGCTGCTGTACTATGGCCGCAATCAAAATTTGTATTGGCACTCCATTTTGGAATATCACTCATATCGTTCGCAGCTGTTTTCTTATTGACTCTGCTAATATTTGAGGTAGATCAGAAGTTCGATACAAATAAACTAGTCATTGATAAAAGAATGAAAAAACATATTATTGGCGTAACCATATATAGCTATGCTGTTGTTTATACTGGAGCTCTTGTGAGGCATACAGAAGCCAGTCTAGTATGCAGAGATTGGCCAATGTGTATAAATGGAAGTTTTACGCTTCCTAATAATATGTATCAATGGATACAAATGGGACACCGTCTTGCTGCCGGACTCATTTTTCTCTGGATTGCCTATATCATGTTGATTTCTCTCAAACACTATAAACATCAAAAAGTCATGTATTGGGGTTGGATAATTGCATTTGTCATTGTTACATTGCAAGTCGCAGCTGGAGCTATCGTCGTGATAACAAGTCTAAATATATATTTTGCACTTGCACACGCACTATTTATATCGTTTTTATTCGGATTACTTAGCTATTTCCTCATGCTGCTAACCCGAAACAAAGATAAAACTGTTGAGGAAGCAATTGAAAACACTTCTGGATCTAAGGTAAAATCTTCTGAAGCAATAATCCATTAAAAGTAACATAAAAAAACTTGCTAAACTATTTAGTTAAGCAAGTTTTTTTCTTTAGTTACGAATATTATATTTTGGTTGAATTGTTGATTGAACGGGCCTTAAGGTCTCCTGAGGTTGATTATTCCTGTTCCCGTATTTTTCTTCATAATTTTTAAACATTGATACATTTGTAAGTATTCCCATTGCAATTGATAAAACGAGAATAGAAGAACCTCCATAACTAATAAATGGAAGAGTTACTCCGGTTATCGGAATTAGCCCTGATACCCCACCAAGATTAATAAAAGATTGTATACCTATCATGGAAGCAATTCCAATCGCAAGCATACTACCGAATGGATCTCGACTTCGAATTCCAATATAAATTCCTCTTAATACAAGAAATGATATCCCTAACAATACAATTGCTACACCAAAAACACCTAGTTCCTCAGCGATGATGGCCATAATAAAATCAGTATGTGGTTCGGGCAAATATCCTAGTTTTTGTACACTTTGTCCTAACCCAAGACCTTTAATTCCTCCAGAACCAATGGCCAAATAAGAATTGACCAACTGATTCCCTTCATTTTGATAAGTCCCAAAGGGGTCTAGGTATCCAACAATCCTTCCCTTATTTCCTTCAGTAAAGATTTTATCAAATTTCATTACTATAAATGGTGAAAAAATTAACCCGATAGTAATACAAATGGCTATTAATTTAGATATGGATTTAAAACTCATTCCAGAACATAGAATTATGGATATGCCTATTAAGAGTGTAATAAAGGCTGTCCCGTTATCTGGTTCAATCTTAATTAGAAAACAAACAAATAAAAGGAAGAAAATCGGTGGAAAAACACCTTTATTGAAGTTATCAATATAACGTTGTTTATTTGCATATACGGCTGAAAGATAAATGATTACACTAAGCTTTACAAATTCAGATGGTTGTATTTTTCGAGCACCTACATTAATCCAACTTTGTGCGTTATTCGTAGTGTGCCCTATAACCGATACAGCAAATAATCCTAGCACTGCCATTCCAGTCATGATTATTAGAAAAGTTTTATTACGGTATGCTTTATAAGGGAAGATAGCAAAAGCCAAAAAAACGATAAATCCAAATATTAAATTCATCTTTTGCTTTTGATAAAATATGTCAGCTGGCCATTCGTAATACTGGACTGCTCTTACCATACTCGAACTATAAACCATTACAAGTCCAAACAAACATAGCAATATGTATACGGCAATAATAGAATAGTCGTAGGATTTTAAGATTTTTTTAAACATAAAACTCGTCCAATCTATGATTGAGTTTTTCAATATAGCTTTTTTCTCATACTTTGCTGCTATTTTTATAAAAATAAATCATAAGAAAATGATATTATCCTCATAAATAAACATTCAGAAGAAAAAAACTAACTACCAAATTCATAAGGCTCGAAAATTTCCTTATAAGGTTAATGCTTGCTTTGGTTTTTGTGCTTTTACAAAAACCAAAAATACTTTATAATTATCAGATTATAAAACAAACCCAAACAATTAATAAAACTGTTTGAGTTTTTATACATTTTAGTTGCTGCGTACAACCCTTATTTTTTTAAGGATGCTTCATGGAGAGCAGAAAGTTGCCTTTCTAGTGAACCCATTAACTCTTTTCCATCCTTTTGGTCAACTAGACCAAGACGAACAGCAAAATCTATTTCACGAGATAAACCAAACATTTGTGTGTCCAGCACTTCCTCGTATAAAGGGCATTGCGGCATTGTTAAATTGTCCATTTGCACTTGAATGAGACGCAAAATTTTATCAGCGTCCGCCTTAAGTAGTGCATAGGCTTTTTCCCTATGATCAATTTGAATTTCAGACACCACATTAATCCCCCTTATCATTAGAACAGCGCATGTACCAATTATTATCAAGGTCATTTAAATTGTTGCCATTCTTGAAACAAACAGACAATCCTATCTGTAAATTCTACATCTAATATATATAAAAAGCAAGTACAACGAGACGTTTTGTATATGATTCCACCATAGGATTTCTTATGTTTCCACTATAGATTTTATCTTTTGAATAACATCTAAGCATATATCGAAAGTTGTACAACTTTTATTTTATAAAGTTTCAAGTTATAATTTACGAATATGAGAAAGGGGTTATAAAATGAACACAATAATGTCCATTAAGGGAAAAGTAAAATTTCCAATTACTCTTGATGCCGGCGTTTGGATTTTTGACGATCGGCGTATTGACTTAAATACATATTTTATGGAAGAAAAACACGAGGAGAAAGATGAAGAAGAGTTAACAGTTGTTTCTAAGCACTGGGACCGAGTCATCAAGGAAGGTGCTGTATCTCCTCCAACTTTGAAATCTGAACGCCAATTTGAGAAGGTAAAGGTATTAACAGGTACATTTGGAATTAAATTTGAACCATTTTTAAAAAATGCAGAGCCATTAGAGGATGCTAATATCCTTGTTGTTGAAACGGAAACTGAAGATTTTAGTATACCTTTAAATGAAGGCTACAATCTTATCCTTCAGTATTCCAAGGAAGGCAAGCCATTAAAAGAAGATGGTCCTGTTCATATTTTATATCCAGATGGCTCAAATCGACAAAATCCAATTAAACGTGTAAAATCATTCAGAGTTGAATAATACACAAAAAGATCCATCACTGATGGATCTTTTCATTTAGTTTTTTTGTAAAGTTCATAGTTTTTATAAATCCAAAAGCGATCTTTCCCCTTAGAAGATTAGACTAGCTATATTGAGAAGGACGAATTCTTATATCTTCGGAATGTTATAGTTTAAAATTCCAATTTTACCCTTTATGTTAAAATTAATTTCATTTAAAGTAAATCTGCTGCTAGTTGTGCGAGACTTGAACGCTCACCTTTTACTAGCTTTACATGTCCTGCAGATGCTTCGTTTTTAAAGCTTTCTAAAACATATGTTAATCCATTATTATATTCATCTAAATATGGATGATCAATTTGTTCAGGATCCCCCATAAAAACTATTTTACTACCTTCTCCAACTCTAGTTAATATTGTTTTCGCCTCGTGCTTTGTTAAGTTTTGTGCCTCGTTGATTATTATAAATTGCTCAGGGATACTCCGCCCCCTTATATACGTAAGCGCCTCTACTTCAATTGAACTCATTCCTGCCAAAATAGCATCTATTTCTCCAGGTTTTTTTGTATTAAATAAAAATTCTAGATTATCGTAAATAGGCTGCATCCATGGCCGCAACTTCTCTTTCTTCTCCCCAGGCAAATATCCTATATCCTTTCCTACTGGAACGATAGGGCGAGCAACGAGCAATTTCTTATATATTCGCATATCTTCGGTTTGCATTAATCCTGCAGCCAAAGCCAACAAGGTTTTGCCGGTCCCTGCTTTTCCTGTCATTGTTACAAGTTGAATATCTTTTCGAACTAGTAATTCCATTGCCATTGTTTGCTGGGCATTCCGTGGCTTAATTCCCCAAATTGAATCATTATGATTTATCAACTTTTTAATAACTGTACCAGAAGCATCAATTATTCCAATTCCAGAAGCAGAACTTCCAAGTTCATCCCTTATAATTAGAAATTGATTTGGATAGTACTTCTTATCTTTATTTTCATGTAATAAAATTTCTCCCTTTTCGTAAAAACGGCCAATTTTATCCAAACTAATATAATGCTCTGCTACACCCGTATATATATCATCTATCTCAACGACACGATCGTTCAAGAAGTCCTCTGCATGTAAGCCCAACGCATCTGCTTTGACCCTTAAAAGAGCATCCTTACTAACAAGGATCACCGATTTGCCATCTACCTTTGTTTCTTCTTCAAGTGCAATATTTTTAGCAACCGCTAATATGCGATTGTCATTCGTTTTTTCAATAAAAATTTCTTGAAGTTGCTGAAAGGAACGGTGATTCAGTTCTATGCGAAGAGTCCCCCCATTCTCAAGCTTAATTTTTTCATGGAGCTTGCCTTTTTCTCTGAAGCTGTCAATCAATTTCGCAATATGTCTTGCATTTCTACCAATTTCATTCATGTACCGTTTTTTAGAATCGACCTCTTCAAGAACAACGGCTGGGATTATGACATCATGTTCCTCAAAGGAAAAAATGGAATTGGGATCCTGTAGTAAGACATTTGTGTCTATTACATAAATTTTTGTCAAAATTGATGCCTCCTGCTCCTTTTTAATATCTTATGTTCACGGACACTGCCCGGTGTCAGGAGAAATAACCTTACAGATGATTATTCTATTTTATGAAATATATGAAAGTCTGCATAAAGATAGAAGAAAAAAGCAAAATAAGTCAAGAAGTAGTGATTTTTGGAGGGATATTAATGCGTAATGCAATATTTTTTATATTCATCATTCTGATTACCTCTGCCTGTAGTCAAAATAATGGACAATCACAATTCAATCGAGACTCAGAAGTTATGCCTCAAGGTGTTTCTGTAAAAAATAGTCATATAAGCATTAATAAAAATAATCAATATACAGATGATGAAAGAGCTAATCATCTTGCAAATCTTGCTGCTGGAATCCCAAATGTACATGGAGCAACAGCCGTCGTGCTTGGTAATATCGCAATTGTCGGTATAGATGTTGACGCTAACGTGGATAGATCAAAAGTAGGGACAATAAAGTATTCAGTTGCTGAAAGTTTGAAACATGATCCTCAAGGAGCTGGGGCATTGGTTGTCGCGGATCCAGATATAAACGCTAGGTTGAGAGAAATTAGAAATGACATGGCAGCTGGAAAGCCAGTACAAGGAATTATGAATGAATTATCAGACATTGTTGGTAGAATTATTCCTGATGCCCCAACTCCTGAAATGGGAAAAAATCCTGAAAACGCTGTAAAAAAGCCAAGAAATCAAATGAATGGTAAAAATGATCGTCAACTGGAAAATGAACAACAAGAACAATCTAATGAAAAAAAATAGTGAATTACCAATTCATTACATGATATACTGTGAAGAATGAAAGTAGGATTCTTCAGAGGTGTTAAAATGAAAGTTCAATGTATCTTATGTGACCAACGTTCAGATTTAGAAGATGACTCCACTTTAGCAAAAAAGTTGAGAAATCGACCCATTCACACATATATGTGTCAAAGCTGTCATGATAGAATCAAGGTAAAAACGGAAGCCAGATTAGCAAGTGGGGCATTCCAATTATACAGCTACAGTAAACAAGATGATGATTTTTAATTAAACGATAAAGAAAAGCTTAAGGAGCCCGCTTGGAGGAAAGGACAGTTAAAAGAGTATCACCTTTCATTGTTCAGGTCATTTGACTTAGAACAGGGCGCTTGGAGCGGTAAGCCTGAGTCAAATAAGCTTTCTTATCATATAAAAAACCCAGATTTCTTAGTGAAATTCTGGGTTTTTTATTAGTTTCTTTCCAATGCTCCGGATTTTCTTTCACGGTTTAATCTTATTTTATAAATAATAAGGATGAGGGCCGCCACCATCAGTCCTTCTGCTATCGGAAGAAATATAGCTAAAAATGTTAGAAACAAGCAACCAACGATTAAAAATAAGTAAATAATAGCCGATTTCAATAATGGCAATTTCTTAGCAAAGCCTAACTTATAAACGAGGATGGCCAAACCAGTAATTGTTAACCAAAGTAGCCAATTAGAAGTCTGTGCACTGTCTGTCAGTTGGTAAAAAAATTTTAACGTAGGCGAAAAGTTATCAATAGCTCTTAAATCAGAACGTGTAAGAGCAAGAACAAATCCATCAAAATTCAATATATTCATTTATCTTATACCTCTTTCTACTGTAAAAAACTCGACCCATAAAACTTTTGGGTCGAGTATAGCATAACATAAAGCAGATTAATGTTTCATCTATTGTTCCATTTCAGCATATTTTTTCTTCTTAGCTACACGTTCACGTTCATTTTTATCCAGAATTTTTTTACGAAGACGAATTGATTCCGGAGTTACTTCACAATATTCATCATCATTTAAATATTCAAGAGCTTCTTCTAAAGACATCAGACGAGGTTTTTTAATAACAGCTGTTTGATCTTTCGTTGCCGATCTTACATTCGTTGCATGCTTTGTTTTTGTAATATTTACTGTTATATCATTCTCTCTCGTATGTTCACCTACTATCATACCTTCATAAATCTCAGTTCCTGGCTCTACAAAAATCGTTCCACGATCCTCTACTTGCAAGATCCCATAAGTAGTCGCTTTTCCTGTTTCCATGGAAACGAGAACGCCTTGTCTTCTGCCTCCAACTTTTCCTTGTTGCATTGGTTGATAACTATCAAAGGTATGATTCAATATTCCATAACCTCTAGTTAAAGTCATAAATTCTGTTGTATATCCTATTAACCCGCGAGCTGGTACATGGAAAACTAAACGAACCTGTCCATTACCATTATTAATCATATCAAGCATTTCGCCTTTACGGGTTCCTAGAGATTCAATAATGCTTCCTGTATGTTCCTCAGGAATATCTATTTGCACTCTTTCAACTGGTTCACATTTAACACCATCTATTTCTTTTACAATAACTTGCGGTTTAGATACTTGCAATTCATAACCTTCACGCCTCATATTTTCAATGAGGATGGAAAGATGAAGCTCTCCTCTACCTGATACAATCCATGCATCTGGAGAATCTGTATTATCTACACGAAGACTTACATCTGTTTCTAGTTGACTGCGAAGACGCTCTTCAACTTTTCTTGAAGTTAAATACTTCCCTTCTCTTCCTGCAAATGGACTGTTATTCACCAAAAAAGTCATCTGTAAAGTAGGCTCATCTATTCGTAAAGAAGGAAGGGCTTCTTGGTGTTCAATAGGACAAATTGTATCCCCAACATCAATGTTCTCCATTCCGGAAACAGCAATAAGATCACCAGCATAAGCTTCATTAATCTCAACTCTTTTTAAGCCAAAAAAGCCAAACATTTTAGTTACACGGAACTGCTTTGTTGTACCATCTTGTTTAAGAATAGCGACTTGCTGACCGACTTTCATCGTCCCTCTAAAAATTCTTCCAATTCCAATTCTTCCTACATAATCGTTATAATCGAGTAGAGAAACTTGGAATTGTAAAGGTTCTTCTTTGTTATCTACTGGAGCAGGAATAAAATCAACAATTGTTTCGTATAATGCTTCCATATTTTCTTGTTGTTGAATCTCTCTACTCGCAGTTCCTTTAATACCAGATGCATAAATGACAGGGAACTCCAATTGTTCATCATTTGCATCCAATTCTATAAAGAGCTCAAGTACTTCATCAACCACTTCCTCTGGACGAGCGAAATCACGGTCAATTTTATTAACTACGACAATAGGTGTCAAATTCTGTTCAAGTGCCTTTTTTAAAACAAAACGCGTTTGTGGCATACAACCTTCATAAGCATCAACAACCAAAAGTACTCCGTCAACCATTTTTAAAATTCGCTCAACCTCTCCACCGAAGTCGGCGTGTCCAGGAGTATCCAATATATTTATTTTTGTATCTTTATATTGAATGGCAGTATTCTTTGCTAGGATCGTAATTCCGCGCTCTCTTTCAATGTCATTAGAATCCATAGCGCGTTCTGCCACTTGTTCGTTTGACCTAAATGTTCCTGACTGTTTTAAAAGCTGGTCAACTAATGTTGTTTTCCCGTGGTCTACGTGTGCGATAATGGCAATATTACGGATATCTTCTCTAAGTTTCAAGGTGTTTCCTCCTGCAGTAAGAAAAGCGCAAGTGCCTGCTTATTGAAGTTCGGGCCAACAGGATACAGGTCCTTCTTCGATAAAAACATATTGACGTGGATTATAAAGTTAAAACTATATTATTGGCCTAAGCTTGCGATACAGGAAACAAGACTTGTCTTATAGACATATCTCTGTTTACTTTCACGAAAGAAGAGGACTAGAATTTAGTTCGTCAACGGCAACTTGCGCTAAACATTTTAAGTTTATATTTAACTGAACTATTATATCACATACAGTAGAAGAAATGGAATTTTTTTTGTACAATATACCTTTAAGGAGGAAAAAAATATGAACGGAATTAAGTGGAATCTTTTATTATTAGCAACAATCGGAGCATTCTCAATAGTGGGAATAGGAATCTCTGTAGGGTTAGATAGTTATTTTGGAATGATTGTATGCTTTATTGTATTAGTAGCTGTAATGGGATTTGGATTTAGAACTAAGAAAAAAATGAGAGATGGGGGTAAATTATAACAGAGCGCAAGGCAACTTCTACTTTCGGATCTAATAAAAAGATTTCCTTGCCCTTTCATTGCGTGGGTTTTAGATTTGGAAGCTATGACCTCTGGAATTTGACCACAAGCTTTCTTTGTCCAAATAAAAAACTCAAAAAACCTAATACTTTCTGGAACTGTCTCACTAATCATTAGTTCACTTTATGGCGTAGACAAAGTTATTTCTGACTTTGTTATACGCCATATTTATAAGGACATTTTTGAATAAAACTATTCTAGACTGGTCTTGAAAATGAGTTTCTTACAAGGCGCGAAGCCTACCTCTACAAGGTTTTTTAGCGGTTTTAGGAGACTTATTTTTCCTGAAAATATTCATTAATAAGCTTTTCATGAAGCCCTGGCTTTGCTACGATTACAGAGCCTTTTTTCAATAAATTTAATGGTTCGCCCTTAAAATCTGTAACAACTCCTCCAATTTCTTCAACGATGATTTTTCCTCCTGCAAAATCCCAAGGTGATAGAGTCTTGCTTATGTAGGCATCAAGTCGTCCTGTTGCAACATAAGCAAATTCTAAAGCAGCTGAACCGTAAGATCTCGTGCCTCTTACATCCTTTACTATAGAAATCAACGGATTTTTCACGTCATTGGAAGTTAATAACATCGCATTTAATCCAATAACCGCCTCACTGACTTCCACTTTTTCTAGCATTGGGAGTTTCAAATCACCCCAATACGCACCCTCACCTGAAATTGCATAGTATAATTCATTATGTACTACATCATAAAGATAACCGAGTTTTCCTTTCCCATTTTCGAAAATTCCGATTGAAATAAAAAAATTCCTTTGCTGATGTACAAAATTCATCGTTCCATCAATCGGATCGATTATCCAAATAACACCATCTGTACTTTGAACTTCATCACCAAATCCTTCCTCCCCTAATATGTTATGTGATGGGAATGTTTTTCGAATTTGGCTTGTGAAATATTGTTCAACTTCTTTATCGATATTAGTGACTAAGTCATTTGCATCCGCTTTCGTATCTATTTGTAAAGCAGTTTCAAATGAAGCTACAATGCTTTTACCAGCTTCTTTTAGCCATTCCTTAGCCGCTTTATCAACGCTAGACCAATTGACCATTACGATTCCTCCATTATGTTCTACCTATCCATAAGCTTAGAGAAAACAATTTTGATTATCAAGTTTTTGGTGTTTTCTACGAATAAAAAACGAACACCCGACTAAATGCACAAATGGGAGTCCGTTTCAATTTTTCATGAACATCTTATAACTCACAACGCTTCAAGTTTTATTAATTCAGAACGAATTCTTTCCAATTTGCGCATCGTTTTTACTTTCACTTCTTCATCTTTTTCTTGCAAGGCGTCGAAAAGAACGGCCAATTCATAATTTAACTCCAAACGTAGTACTGCAAGTTTTTGTTTATCCAAATTTTTCTTCCTATACGCATTCATTACTTGTTTCATGGTAAAACACCCCTTCCGAAATGGTGGTAGATTTATTCAACTTTCGGGTTTAGCTTATTATATTGTATGTTGCCGCAATATACGCGGTAACAAAATTGTGTGTTCACCTAGCAAGTCTAAAAAGTATGGATGAAAGCTAACTGCTCTTGCTTTTTTGTACCCGTTTAGAAACTTACATAAACGTCGTATACATTTTCGAAGATGAATATTATAACGTTCCCATTTTAATTATCTTATCACTTTCAGTTTCTTTTGCTTTTTTTATCGTTTTATAGGAGGAATAACCGCTTACTTCTTCAAATTCCTTATCAAACTTTTTTTCTTCCGCTTTACTAGGGACAATTTCCTTAAACCTCCTATAACAATTCATTAATTTTGTTTTTTCGATTCCTGTTTCATACGCCTTTTCAATTGTCTGATAAAATTGAACAACATCAACTATTTCATCTGTTGTCCAATCTAGTGAAAATGGGTACTGATATTCCATATTAAACTCTCCTTTAGTTCTTATTATGTATTATGAGTTCACTTGTTATGTCGTATACCAATAATGTGTGTAAATATGTCTATGAAAAACAATATATTGATGTTATAATTTGTTCTTGTTTCAGTATCTTTTCTATTACTTATAAAAGGATGTGACTTCATTGTCCCAATATGAAACACCACTATTTACAGGGCTGGTGCAGCATGCCAAATCAAATCCAATTCAATTTCATATTCCCGGTCATAAAAAAGGTGCTGGAATGGATCCCGAATTCAGAGATTTTATTGGAGAAAACGCCTTATCTATAGATTTAATAAATATAGCACCATTAGATGATTTGCATTCCCCAAAAGGAATGATTAAAGATGCTCAAAAATTGGCAGCTGAAGCTTTTGGAGCTGACCATACTTTCTTTTCTGTACAAGGGACGAGTGGTGCCATTATGACAATGATTATGTCAGTTTGCGGACCTGGCGATAAAATTATCGTTCCCCGTAACGTTCATAAATCAGTAATGTCAGCGATAGTGTTTTCTGGTGCTACTCCAGTCTTTATTCATCCTGAAATTGACCCTAACCTAGGAATATCACATGGGATTACTACAGAATCTGTTGAAAAAGCACTTGAAATTCACCCAGATGCAAAGGGTTTACTTGTTATTAATCCTACTTATTTTGGAATAGCAGCTGATTTAAAAAAGATTGTTGATATTGCTCATTCCTACGAAGTTCCAGTTCTTGTAGATGAAGCACATGGTGTTCATATTCATTTTCATGAAGGATTGCCTTATTCAGCAATGGAAGCTGGTGCAGATATGGCAGCTACAAGTGTGCATAAGCTAGGTGGCTCCTTGACCCAAAGTTCAGTGTTAAATGTTCGCGAAGGACTGGTATCACCACAACGGGTTCAATCTATTATTAGTATGCTAACTACTACATCAACTTCTTATTTATTGTTAGCTTCACTTGACGCAGCTAGAAAACGGCTTGCAACAGAAGGAAGAGATCTTATAGGCGGTGCTATCACTCTCGCTGAAAAGATTCGTCAAAAAGTAAATAAAATCCCTCATCTCGTGTGTCCCGGAAAAGAAATGTTAGAGACTGGTGCAGTTTTTGATTACGATCCAACCAAGCTCATTATTTCCGTAAAAGATCTCGGAATAAATGGATACGAAGCTGAGAAATGGCTCCGAAATGAATATCAAATAGAAGTTGAACTATCTGATTTGTATAACATTTTATGCATCGTTACTCCAGGAGACACTGATGTAGAGGCAGCCATTCTAATTGAAGCTCTAGAAAAATTATCCGAGAAGTTTGGAAAAGCAGAGAATGACGTAAACCATCATAATGTAATTCTGCCTGATATTCCACTTCTTGCTATGAGCCCTAGAGACGCTTTTTATTCTGAGACGGAGATTATCCCACTCAATGAGTCTGCTGGACGAATTAGCGCGGAATTTATTATGGTTTATCCACCAGGAATACCAATCTTTATACCAGGTGAGATTATTACAGAAGAAAATCTTCTGTATATTAGAAAAAACATTGAAGTAGGCTTACCCGTCCAAGGACTTGAAGATGAAACCTTAAAGACAATAAGGGTTATAAAAGAATTTGAAGCAATTAGATAATAAGAAAAGCACAAGGCACTCTTTACTTTGGTGCAAGACTATTGACTATAAGTCATGTAACCTGAAATAAACAGTTCAAAGTAACCATTAATAAATTTTGCATTATTCATTTTAGAATAAATAAGAGAGGCATTAAACCCTGCCTCTCCTTTTTTATTGAGGTGTTTCAATTAGCTTCGGATCCAAAGTTTCATATCCTTTATCCCTCAGACCGTTTACTATTTGCTCTAAGCCAGCATTTGTCCACTCACGGTCATGCATAAGTAAATTTGCTCCATTTACTAATAATTCTGTATTAACCATTATATCTGCAATTGCATCCTGAGACATATAGTCCTTTTCCCAATCGTATCCATAGGTCCAATTCATGACAAGCATCTTTTCTTCTGCAGCAATTTGCTTGCTAACATCTGTGTTGGCTCCAAATGGAGCACGAAAGAACTTTGGACGTTCCCCTGTTATTTCTTCAACTTTATCATTAACAGAAAGTATTTCTTCCTTTTGTTCTTCTGGAGATAGTGAGGTCAAATTAGCATGCGAGAATGTGTGATTCCCTATTTCAAAGCCAAGATTGTATATTTCTTTTAGAATCGCTTCTTTTTCAGGTGAGTTGATAAAATGCCCATTAACGAAAAAAATGGCAGGTGCTTGCAATTCATTTAATGTTTTAGCCATTTCTAGCGCATATTTATCAGGTGCATCATCAATTGTTAATAAAACAACTTTTGGATTTGCATCCTTGATTGGTTCTAATGCAAAAACAGCGTTCATTTTATATTCAGGAGCAGCCACTTCATCTATGGGCTCTTCACCCTTTTCTTCTTCAACATTAGTTTCTGGCGATTGTACATCTTCTTGTTCTACCAAATCAGGTTTTTTTTCTTCTGCTACTGGTTCATCTTTTTTTATAGATTCTTCCTTTTGGGCAGTCTGACCGCTGCAAGCAGCTAATAATATTGCAACGGACATTATGATGCTAGATAATCTCATACTGCTCCCCTTTCAAATGCTTGCGTTAAAGTAGGATTATAGAGTTTCATTTTTATAGTTTACATAAATTAAATAAATAATTGAAGCATAGTGTGTAGCAACCCATAGGCAAATAAGCTTGTTAAAGTAACAATAAAAGTTTCTTTATTAGAGTTAACTATTTTTCTAGCAATTATAATAGCAAGATAACTAAAGACAATAAATAAAATGACTTTTGATAATAGATGATCTTTTCCTGAAAGCCACTCTGCAAGAGTAAAACCGCTCCAAATCATTAATTGCAGTAGAAGAGCTACATATTTCTTTACCATCTGTGAATCACCGTCATTTCAATCGTTTTTGCACGAATCCTTAGGCTAATATAATTTTATGCAAAGACATAACTGAAAATGAAAGGCCGTCCCTTTTCTGAAAGTAAATAACACTTCAGTTGAGACAGCCTTTTTGACAAAATTATTTTACGATATGAATTGGTGTTCCTAACGCTACTTCTGCAGCTTCCATTGTAATTTCACCTAACGTTGGATGCGCATGGATTGTCATAGCGATATCTTCGGCTGTCATGCCTGCTTCAATGGCAAGCCCAAGCTCAGAAATCATATCTGATGCACTCGGACCAGCGATTTGTGCTCCAATGACTAAGCCATCATCCTTACGAGTAATTAGTTTTACAAACCCGTCAGTATTATTTAATGCTAAAGCACGTCCATTAGCAGCAAACGGGAATTTTGCAGCTGTAATGTCTAGGCCTTCATCTTTCGCTTGTGCTTCTGTATATCCAACAGTAGCAAGCTCTGGCTCAGAGAATACAACAGCAGGAATACCTAAGTAATCAACTTCGGATGGATGGCCGGAAATTGCTTCAGCAGCAATTTTTCCTTCATAAGATGCTTTATGTGCCAATGGCGGACCAGGAACAATATCACCAATTGCAAAAATATTGTTTACACTAGTTCTGCATTGTTTATCAACTTCAATAACTCCACGATCAGTCATTTTAATACCGACTTGCTCAAGTCCAAGCTCATCCGTGTTTGGTTTACGGCCAACTGTTACAAGAACATAATCAGCTTCAATTGTTTTTTCTTCACCTTTAGCATCAAAAGTAACTTTAACGCCATTTTCTGTTTCTTCAACGCCTTTAGCCATTGCCTTAGTAACAATTTCCACATTTTTCTTCTTCAAGTTACGTTTTACTAGTGCAGTCATTTGCTTTTCAAAGCCACTTAAAATATCGTCTGCACCTTCAAGAATCGTTACTTCAGAACCAAGGTTTGCATAAGCTGTACCTAATTCTGTACCGACATATCCCCCGCCAATAACAATTAACTTATTAGGGATTTCTTCCAGACTCAATGCACCTGTTGAATCAATAACACGTTTGGAATATTTAAAGCTTGGCAATTCAATAGGACGAGACCCAGTAGCAATAATAGCATTTTTAAATGTATATGTTTGGGCGGAATTTTCATCCATCACTCGAATATTGTGATCGTCGACAAAGTATGCCTCACCACGAACTATTTCAACTTTATTCCCTTTTAGAAGGCCTTCTACACCACTTGTTAATTTTTTTACAACGCCAGCTTTCCATTCTTGAACTTTTGTGAAATCAACTGTTACATTTTCAGCTTTTATTCCCATATCATCTGAATGTAGAGCTGACTCATATCGATGTGATGCTGCGATTAGTGCTTTAGAAGGAATGCATCCAACATTCAAGCACACTCCGCCTAAGCTGCCTTTTTCTACAATAGTTACTTTCTGTCCGAGTTGTGCAGCACGAATTGCCGCTACATAACCTCCTGGACCAGCTCCGATGACGATTGTATCAGTTTCAATTGGGAAATCTCCTACTACCATTGTTTTACGCCTCCATTAATAAAAGTTCAGGGTCGTTAAGCAGTCGTTTAATTTGGTTAAGAGCATTTTGTGCAGTTGCTCCGTCCACAATTCTATGGTCAAAACTTAATGATAAGGCTAATACTGGAGCTGCAACAATTTCACCATTGCGAACTATTGGTTTCTCTGCAATGCGACCAATTCCTAAGATAGCTACTTCAGGATGATTGATAACAGGTGTAAACCATTGTCCACCAGCAGATCCAATATTTGTGATTGTACATGTAGCACCTTTCATTTCATTAGGTGCAAGCTTTCCACTACGTGCTTTATCAGCAAGTTCATTGATTTCTTTTGAAATCGCAAATACAGATTTTGTATCAGCACGTTTTACTACAGGTACTAATAAGCCTTTATCTGTATCTGCAGCAATACCAATATTGTAATAGTGCTTGTGAATAATCTCATCAGTCGCATCATCAATTGATGTATTAAGTGCAGGGAATTCACGTAATGCACTAACAAGAGCTTTTACAACATATGGCAAGAACGTTAGTTTGATATTTTTTTCTGCAGCTACATCTTTAAATTTCTTACGATGTGCAACAAGTTTTTCTACGTCTACTTCATCCATAAGAGTAACATGTGGTGCTGTATGCTTTGAATTTACCATTGCTTTCGCAATTGCTTTACGGATTCCACTCATTTTCTCACGAGTTTCAGGATATTCTCCCTCAGGAATTACCGGCGCAGCAGCAGCAGCAGCTTTTGTTTCTTCTTTTGCTGGTGCAGTTGTTTCGACTGTCTCAGTTGTTGATGGACCATTTAAGAATGCATCAATATCCTCTTTCATTACTCGGTCATTTTTCCCGGATCCTGATACTAGGCGAATGTCTACACCTTTTTCACGAGCATATTTTCTTACAGATGGCATTGCAATTACACGGCGATTAGGATCAGCCTCTGCTTCAGGCTGTGCACCAGCACCTGTTGGCTCAGATTTTACCTCTTGAGCTTCTTCAGCTTTAACTTCCTCTTTTTTAATTTCTTGTCCAGATTCTGCTGTCGATTGGACATTCGCTTCTGTTTTTTCTTCTCCGTGATCACCTTTAAATTGGAGATCTTCATATCCAGGCGCGTCAAATTTTATCAATACGTCTCCAACTGTAGCAGTTTGGCCTTCTTCAACGAGAATTTCTTCAACTGTTCCAGCTACTGGAGACGGAATTTCAACAACAGCCTTGTCATTTTGCACTTCGCATAGTACATCATCTTCGGCTACTTTGTCACCGGGTTTTACAAACCATTTTACTATATCGCCTTCATGGATACCTTCACCGATATCTGGCATTTTAAATTGAAATGACAATTGTATTCCCCTCCTGTAAGATAAGCGTGATTAGAATAGTAATACTTTTTTAGCAGTTTCGATAATATCTTTATGGTTAGGCAGCCATACCGGTTCTGCTTGAGAGAAAGGATACACTGTATCTGGTGCAGCAACTCGTAGAACAGGTGCTTCTAGACTTAATATTGCGCGATCACTAATCTCTGCAACTATATTTGCAGCAATACCAGCTTGTTTTTGAGCTTCTTGAACAACGATTGCACGATTTGTTTTTTCAACGGATGCAAGGATTGTTTCTAAATCGATTGGGCTAACTGTACGAAGATCAATTACTTCAACTGAGTGACCTTCTTTTTCAAGTTCCTCAGCAGCTTTTAATGAATCATGAACCATCGCACCATAAGTAATAATTGTTAAATCAGTTCCTTCTCGTTTCACATCTGCTTTTCCTAGAGGAATTGTATATTCCTCTTCAGGAACTTCTTGACGGAAAGAACGGTATAATTTCATATGTTCAAGGAAAATGACTGGGTCATTATCTCTAATTGCCGAAATTAATAATCCTTTTGCATCGTATGGTGTAGAAGGAATTACTACTTTTAAACCTGGTTGCTGAGCCATTAAGCCTTCAAGACTATCAGCGTGCATTTCAGGTGTATGTACTCCTCCTCCAAATGGTGAACGGATTGTAATTGGTGCATGGAATGTTCCGCCTGTACGGTATCTCCAACGCGCCATTTGACCGCTCACGGAATCCATCACTTCATATAAAAATCCAAAAAACTGTATCTCCGGAACTGGGCGGAAGCCTTGTGTCGTTAACCCAATAGCCAAACCACCGATTCCTGATTCAGCAAGTGGTGTATCAAAGACTCGGTCTTCTCCAAACTCTTTTTGGAGACCTTCTGTAGCACGGAAAACCCCTCCGTTAACCCCGACGTCTTCTCCAAACACTAGTACATTTTCATCGTTGCGCAATTCAGTGCGAAGCGCATCCGTGATAGCTTGAATCATAGTCATTTGCGCCATGGCTTACTTCGACTCCTTCTCTTTATATATTTCATACTGTTCTTGTAGATTGTTAGGAAGCTCTTCATACATGTTAGAAATCAAATCAGTAACTTTTTGTTTCGGAGTATCATCCGCTTTTTTAATCGCTACTTTAATATCTTCTTTCGCTTGTTCAATTACTTCGTTTTCAATTTCTTCGTTCCAAATTCCTTTATTAACCAAGAAATTACGGAATCTTACTAGTGGATCCTTTTTCTCCCATTCACTATCTGTATCTGAAGTACGATAACGTGTAGGATCGTCCCCAGCCATAGTATGAGGACCATAGCGATAACACATTGTTTCGATTAATGTTGGACCGCCGCCATTAATCGCTCTCTCGCGTGCTTCTTTTACAACAGCGTACACAGCAAGTGGATCCATTCCATCAACTAGTACTCCTGGAATACCTGCGGAAACTGCCTTTTGAGCAATTGTTGTAGCTGCAGTTTGTTTGTCACGCGGAGTCGAAATAGCAAATTGGTTATTTTGCACAATAAAGATTGCTGGAGCACCATATGCGCCTGCAAAGTTGATTCCTTCGTAAAAGTCTCCTTGAGACGAACCACCATCACCTGTATATGTAACGGCAACTGATTTTTTTCCGCGCTTTTTCATTCCAAGAGCAACACCTGCAGCTTGAACATATTGAGCGCCAATAATGATTTGCGGTGGGATAACATTAACACCTTCAGGAATTTGATTTCCAACAAAATGTCCACGAGAGAAAAGGAACGCTTTGTATAGTGGAAGTCCATGCCAAATAATTTGAGGTACATCTCTATATCCAGGTAAAATAAAATCTTCTTTTTCAAGTGCGAAATGTGATGCAAGCTGTGATGCTTCCTGACCTGCAGTAGGAGCATAGAAACCAAGGCGACCTTGACGGTTCAATGAAATACTACGCTGATCCAAAATTCTTGTATAAACCATACGACGCATTAATTCCGTAAGTTGTTCATCAGATATATCTGGAACAAGCTCATCATTCACGATCTCTCCTTTTTCATTCAAGATCTGAACCATTTCAAATTGACTTTCAATATTTTCGAGTGTTTTAACAGCATCGAATTGTGTCTTCTTTGTTTTAGAAGCCATTGAAGCCACCTATCCTTTCTAAACATATTATTTGATAACGGACATAATAAAATTGCCCTGCTTTGCTTATTTCAGCGGGAGATTATTCATGTACCGGACTTCATACTAGTATAGGTTTTCCACATTTCTCATCAAGAAAAACAGAAAAACTTTCCCAACTTGAAAAATGAACTGTACTAATCTATTACAAAAAAAAATTAATACAAAGTTTTTCCACATTTAGAGTACATGAAAACAGTTTATTCGTCAATGAAATAAGTTTGAGAGACGTAATACCATTATTTACAAACGTTAACTGTACTATTAAATATCTTTATTCTGTTTTATAAAAAAAGAAATTCTGTCTTGCCTGTTATACATTAGACAGTTTGAATATAACTGCCAATCTACACTGCAGAAAATCAAATTTTGTCATGAAAATCACACAAAAAAAAGAAACGGAAAACCGCCTCCATTTTTACGTTCATTTTGTTTCTATTTTTAGTCCAGAATCCTCATAAAATTTTAACTTTGCCTTGTTAAATTTTTCTGTTTGCTCATTAAAATGTTGGTTTGCTTCAAATACATTCTCGTATGCTTTATTAGATGCTTCAATTTGAGCCTCTAAATCCTCAAGCTTTAGATCTTCATTCTTAATTATTTCGTAAATCTTCCTGTCTTCTTGCAATCCGTTCAAATAGGCTGAATACAATTTATCATACGATTCATAACGTTTATTCATTAATTCCTGTAATTCATTTGCTTGATTCTTTAATTTTTCATCTTTAATTTTTTTAAACTCTTCCGTTGCAAGATGAAATTCCTTTTTCGATTCTTCTATTGAATTTTTTTCTTTTTTCAAATGCTCTTCTCTTTGATCTAAATTAGCTATTGCATTATCAGCTAATTTAGAAATCTGATCGAACTCTTTCATGCCCAATTCCATAATTTGATCAAAGATTTCTTTTTCACTAGTTTCCAGTTTCTTAAGGGGTTCTTGTTGATTTTCAAAATCTGCTTCCTTAGCAGCAGTTGCTTCCAGTGCTTTATAAATATTATCTCCACTGGAGGTACACGCTGTCAAAACAACCGCTATTAATACAACAAAAATGATTGTATGTATTTTTCTCATCCAAATCCTCCTAACTGTTTCCACCCTAACTATACTGGGATATCGTCTATTTGACAATAATGCAAATAATAAAATAAGATAAAATTAATAGTTGTTTTTTTGCTACACATATACATTACTTGCTTAAACAGGAGTGAAAAAAATGATTTTAATGAAAGATATTATCCGTGAAGGCAACCCAACGTTAAGAGAGGTTGCGAAAGAAATCCAATTGCCCCCAACAAAAGAAGATATAGACATTTTAAATAAAATGCAAGAATTTTTAGAAAATAGTCAAGATCCTCAAATCAGCGAAAAATATGGTTTAAGAGGCGGAGTTGGTCTTGCTGCTCCACAAATTAATATCCTAAAAAGAATGTTCGCAGTTCGACTCGAAGATGACAACGGTAAAAAGTATCAATATTCATTGATAAACCCAAAAATAATTAGCCACTCTGTAGAGAAATCTTATTTGACAACTGGTGAAGGTTGCTTGTCAGTGGATCGAACTGTTCCTGGCTACGTATTAAGACATGCTCGTATAACAATTAAAGGATACGATATTAAAGGAAATGAGATTAAATTGCGTTTAAAAGGTCTTCCAGCCATAGTCTTCCAACATGAGCTTGATCATTTAAACGGTATTATGTTTTATGATCATATCGATACAAATAATCCATTTTTCGTTCCCGAAGGCGCTATACCGATAGAAAGGTAAAAGTTAAGCTGTCATACATTACATGGCAGCTTTACTTTTTTTAAGAAGAGCATAGTTTGTATCTAAAATAAATAGTCACTAAAGTTTGTAATTATTCGGCCTTAAGTTACACGTTTTTCAATGAGTTCAAAACTTTTTTGACATACCGGCATTATTTTATTAATTCAAAATCTTCCTCTAATAAACCAACTTTAATTAATCCTTTTACAATTCCATTGTCATCAACATTCGATGTAATTAGATCTGCATGCATTTTTACAGCTTCATGAGCATTTCCCATCGCAATCCCTGTTCCGACTGTTTGCAACATTTCAATATCATTTAAGCCGTCTCCAAATGCGTATACATTTTCCATTTCAAATCCTAATCGCTCAATAAGTTTTTTTATTCCTTCTGCCTTTGATCCACCTTTTGGGACAACGTCTAATGATTCCTCATGCCATCTAATAAAAGTAAGATTATCCTCAAATTCTGTTAGATATGAATCTTCACCTTCTTTAGCAAAAAGAAGAGCTTGATAAATTTCCGTTTTCTCATAAAAACTTGGATCGAATTCAGGATGGACCATTTGAAGCGTTCCAAGGCTTTCTTTAACTCGCTGATCAAATTCCACGTTCGATTTTAATGTTGATTCATTTAAAAATACTAAATGGTGGTTATTTAATTCCGCTGTATCAATTAATTTTTTTAATTTCCTTGTGTCTAAAGGGTTCGTGTATACAACCTCGTTCCCAAAAACAACATATTGACCATTAAAACTAACGAATGACTCCATGTTTAATTCTTCGAGCAAGTTTGTAACCATAAAAGGTGCTCTACCAGTCGCAATAGCTGTATAAATACCATTCTGCTGCAATCTCTTAATAGCCTCTTTAGTAGATGCAGGTAGATTTTTTTCATCATCAAGCAAAGTACCATCAATATCAAAGAAAACTATTTTTTTCATGACATTTCTCCTCTGAAATCTTCTATTTCACGTATCTTATGATAGAGAACGTATAGAAAGCATATAATAAAAAAATAAAATATGCACAAATTTACATCTTCTATTTGCAAGTTGCTTTTACTTTCAGCGAGTATCGGTTAAAATAGAATTTAAGGAGTGATCCACAATGTTTAAGAAGCTGCGAGAAAAGCTTTTAAAACGGTGGAAAGATTTACTAAGAAAAAAAACAATTGCTTAATGAACAATTAAGGTCCCTCTGTTTTTTTCGGAGGGCTTATTCTTTATTATATTAATTTGTTTATAAAACAATATTAAAAATTAGATAACGGAGTTAAGGAGAGATTTTAATGATTTACAAAGTTTATTACCAAGATAGTAAATTGGAAATGCCTGTAAGAGAAAAAACAAATTCAATGTATTTTGAAGCAGAAAATGAACGTGCAGTACGTAAAATGTTGAAAGACCAACAGATAAATATAGAATATGTTCAATTGTTGGAAGGCGCTTATCTTGAATACGAGAAGCAAAGTGAGGATTTTAAACTACAGGAGAACTTGTCAATATGAAATTTGTAAAAAATGACCAAACTGCAGTTTTTGCTCTTGGTGGACTAGGTGAAATTGGAAAAAATACTTATGCTGTTCAATTTCAAGATGAAATAATTTTAATTGATGCCGGAATTAAATTTCCAGAAGATGAATTACTTGGGATAGATTATGTTATACCTGATTACACTTATATCGTAAAAAACATTGACAAAGTAAAGGGCTTATTCGTAACTCATGGCCATGAAGATCATATTGGCGGTATTCCCTACCTACTTCGTCAAGTAAATATCCCAATTTATGCAGGGAAATTGGCTATTGGACTAATCAAAAACAAATTAGAAGAGCACGGTCTTTTGAGACAAACGAAGTTTTTTGAAATAAAGGAAGACGATGTTATTAAATTTAGAAAAACATCCGTTACGTTTTTCCGCACAACTCACAGCATTCCAGATTCATATGGAATTGTTGTAAAGACACCACCCGGAAATATCGTTCATACTGGTGATTTTAAGTTTGATTTTACACCTGTTGGAGAGCCAGCCAACTTAACGAAAATGGCCGAAATTGGTAAAGAAGGTGTTCTGTGTCTTTTATCAGATAGTACGAATGCGGAAGTTCCACATTTTACTATGTCTGAAAGAAGAGTTGGAGATAGCATCCAAGATATTTTCCGTAAAGTAGACGGTCGCATCATTTTCGCTACTTTCGCGTCAAATATTCACCGA
Organism: Lederbergia wuyishanensis; assembly: GCF_022900255.1. Classification (GTDB taxonomy): domain Bacteria; phylum Bacillota; class Bacilli; order Bacillales; family Bacillaceae_C; genus Lederbergia; species Lederbergia wuyishanensis. The sequence continues at coordinate 275,807 of NZ_JALIRM010000001.1, read as the reverse complement.
CTTCAACAAGTTACAGACGCGGCGGTTGCTACCGGAAGAAAAATCGCTGTTTTTGGACGTAGTATGGATGCAGCAATTGAAATCGGGCAAGAACTCGGATATATTCGCGCACCTAAAGATACGTTTATTTCGACACAGCAATTGAATCGACTACCAGCTAATAAAGTGACCATACTTTGTACAGGCAGTCAAGGAGAACCTATGGCTGCATTATCCAGAATTGCGAATGGAACTCATAGACAGATCCAAATCCAACCTGGAGATACAGTAGTCTTTTCTTCATCCCCTATTCCAGGGAATACGATTAGTGTTAATCGCACAATAAACTTATTGTATCGTGCAGGCGCTGATGTTATTGCCGGATCATTAAATGATATTCATACGTCTGGCCATGGTGGACAGCAGGAGCAAAAATTAATGATTCGATTAATGAAGCCTAAATTTTTTATGCCGATTCACGGTGAGTTTCGTATGCAAAAAACTCATGCGCAATTAGCAATAGATTGCGACGTTCCTGAAGAAAACTGTTTTATTATGGATAACGGAGATGTTCTTGCCTTAACTGATAAAACTGCAGAAATTGCTGGGAAAATACCATCCGGTTCTGTTTACATTGATGGAAGTGGAATCGGGGATATCGGAAATATAGTATTACGTGACAGGCGAATTCTTTCTGAAGAAGGTCTAGTCATTGTCGTCGTGTCAATTGATATGGAAAATCATACAATTGCTGCTGGACCAGACATTATTTCTCGTGGATTTGTCTATATGCGAGAATCTGGGGATTTAATAAATGAAGCTCAAAGAATGATAAGTAAGCATTTAAATAAAATTATGGAACGCAAAACAACCCAATGGTCAGAGATTAAAAACGAAATCAATGACACATTAACTCCATTCTTATACGAAAAAACAAAGCGTAAGCCGATGATTCTTCCTATAATTATGGAAGTATAATTCTTTAATTAATGTTTGACAATTTGTGTGGTATGTTGATTTCCACTCCAATTAACATACAATGTATGCAAATTCTAAATAAAAATGGTGAATGGACCGTGGTACAAATTCCACGGTCCATTCCTTTATTCCATTACTTTCTTTTCAAATCTGTTAATATCACTGTCTGCACCAATTACAATTAGGATATCATCCTTTTTGAGAGGATCATCAGCTTGAGGTGAAACTATAATCTCGGGTCCTCTTTTAATTGCTACAATATTCAAACCGTATTTTGCTCGTACATCGAGTTCCATCAATGATTTACCTGCAAGTAGATCATTTACCTTTATTTCTACAATACTGTATTCATCCGATAGTTCTAAATAATCCAAAATATTATTAGAAACGATATAATGAGCAATACGCCTTCCCATATCTCTTTCAGGATGCACAACGTAATCTGCTCCTATTTTCAAAAGCACTTTTTCATGATAATCATTTTGTGCTTTAACTGTGATATGATTAACGCCTATTTCCTTTAACATGAGAGTAGTTAATATGCTTGACTGGATATCCTCCCCAATCGCGACTATCACGTGGTCAAAGTTGCGTATTCCGAGGCTTTTTAATATATTTTCATCTGTTGTATCTGCAATAACTGCATGTGTAGCAATTGAAGCAAATTCATTGACGCGGTCCTCATTTTTATCCATCGCCAAAACTTCCATTCCTTGCTCTGCAAGTTCCCTGCAAATACTTCCGCCAAATCGTCCAAGTCCAATAACTGCAAATTGTTTTTTCAACGTAATTCCTCCGTATTGTCACTTCGTGATCGTTAATTATTTACAAGTTGATTTTTAAATGCATAAATCGCTGCTTGAGTGCGATCCTGTATTTCGAGTTTACTTAATATATTGCTTACATGTGTTTTAACTGTCTTTAACCCAATAAATAATTCCTCGGCAATTTCTTGATTGGTTTTACCTTCTGCAATTAGCAATAGTATTTCATATTCACGATTTGTTAAATTTTCATGGAGGAGCGGCTTATTTCTTTCTTTCATTCTCGCCATCATCTTTCCTGTTACTTCTGGTTCAAGAACAGATTGCCCTTTATAAGTCGCCCTTACAGCATCCGCAATTTCGCTGGCAGTCGATGTTTTTAATATGTAACTTGTTGCTCCAGCTTCTAATGCAGGATAGACTTTTTCATCATCCAAAAAGCTTGTGACAATAATTATTTTTGCCTGTGGCCATTCCTTTATTATGGCTTTAGTTGCTTCAATCCCGTCCATCTGATCCATTACTAAATCCATTAGAATGATATCTGGGCGTAAGGCTAAGGCCATTTCAAAACCCTTTGCACCGTTATCAGCCTCACCTATTACTTCTATATCCATTTGAACAGAAAGATATGCCGAGACACCAATACGGACCATTTCATGATCGTCCACAAGAAGTACCTTAATCATTCTCCTCATCCTTTATAAAATAAATTGGTACTTTCACTTCAATATTTGATCCTTTACTTAAAATACTTATCATCTTTACACTACCACCAATTTCCGAGGCTCTTTCTTTAATATTTGCTAATCCATATGAGCCCGATTTGGCATTCTCTACATCAAATCCTCTACCATTATCCATTACTTTTAAAAAAATCATTTGGTCAATTTGTTTTAAGTTTACTTCCAAGCGGCTTGCCTTTGCATGTCGTAAAGTATTTGAAACGGCTTCTTGTACAATCCGGAATAAATGATCTTCCACTCCTTTATCTAATTTAACATCTTGAATATTCCAAATAACCTCTAAAGGTAATTTAGAAGTTAATTCAGAAAGAAGCTCTTCTATTCCGGATTTCAAGCTTTTCCCTTCAAGTTGAACAGGTCGAAGATGAAGAAGCAATGCTCTCATTTCATTTTGCGCTTCATTTATGATGCCTTCCACCAATTTTCGTTGTTTTACAGCTGTTTCACTCGCAGGATCTGGGTTTTGATTGATTGCCGACATAAGCATTGTTGCAGCGAATAATTGTTGACTTACAGAATCGTGTAGTTCACGGGCAAGTCGGTTTCGCTCCTTCGTTAATACTTCTTCTTTTAATTGATTATTCCATTCTACTTTTTCGTTTGCCAATTTTTGCTGTATAATTGCTTGTTCTTTAAGACGTCGTGATATTCCTTCTATTCTATGCCAGATTATTAAAAAATCATCATTTTGCTTTCTTTTTTCATTCTTAAGGTCGTAATTTCCTTGCTCTATTTCTAATAAACTAGCGGCCACTTCATCACTTTTTTGACGAACTGAATATCCAACAATCCAACCAGTTACTGCCCCGAAAATAATACAAATAAGTAATATAAATATACCATTTGGTAACAAAAAAGCACTTTCTTTAAGCAATCCAGTATACCAGTCTGCATCTATCCACAGAAAGAGGGCCAACCCAACAAACAAAGATGTGATAAAGGTTGCTGAAGCAAAGTAAATAGAGAATGTGATTTGGATTCTCATATTCTCCTCACCTCAACATTTCCAATCATTACATTTGTGATAATCTTTATCGTTCGTATTGCTTGTTCATTACTATCAGGGTGATAAATTATATTAGAATTAAATATTTCTGTTTCCTCATTAAAAACTTTTAATTTCCCACTGATTCCAGAGTGATTCACAACGACGGAAGCATCAAAAGGAACGAGCAATTGAACATTTCCAATTAAACTCCTAATTACTACTGTACTCTCACCAGGTGGAAGCATGGTCATCCCCAAATCAACAACTGTATCCCCAAGTCCACATTGAATATTAATATCATCCCATTCAAAAACTTCATTAACCTTTTTTTGACTTCCTATAAAAAAGTTCTTTATAAAAGGTTGCTTTTTCTTTACAGAAGATTTTGGTTCCGGTTCAACTGTTTGGACAACAATTTTATGGGATTGCTTTTTAGTTTTTGAGTACTCTATTAAAGCATATATAACTGCAACAAAAATAAAAAATTTAAGAAAGGCTGATGAAAGAATTGGAATTGCAATTAAAAACAAACCAATGATTAATCGAACATTACTTTTTTTACGAGCGTTTCTCGCAGTATATAAGAGAAAACAACCAATAACTAGAGGGATAAAAAGCCGCCAATTAAAAAGAATTTCAATTCCCATTCCAATTGCGGTAATTAACATAAACCAGCCGATTAGACTCGTTTTGCTCATATTTTTCATTTTACTCCCCCTCCTCCTTTCCAACAAACACAATAAGCGGAAAGAAAGGCGATATTGAACGCCTTTCTTAAACTGTAGTTATTGTACCACGTTTTCTTGTACATGGTTTTGTTTTTCTGTATTATTAATTTCTTTTGCAAGCTTTTGAATCTTAGCGTCGAAAATAGTAATTTCATATTCGTCATCAAAGTTCGATTCTTTTTGTTTCATTTCGGATGCTACTGTTTCAAAATTTTCAGCAGCATGACCAAATTCTGATTCACTTAATAATTTATTCATTTTCTCTTTCATTGAAAGGACGTTTTCTTTACCCATTAACTCTAATCTTTTGATGTGCATATCCTTTACTTTTAATTTCATTTCTTCATATTTTTGCTCTAATTCAGACAATTGCTCAATTGCTGTTTCATAAGCTTGTTGAAGACGATCAGCTTGTTGTTCAGCTTGTGCTTGATACAGAAGAGCAGTCTCAGCCAAACTATGCTCACCGGCTTGAATCGCTAAATCTCTTTGTTCTTTGCGTTTGTTTGCAAGTGTAGTTGCTTGCTTCCATTCTTTATAAAACTCATTTTTTAACAATCTTTGTCTTTCAACTAATTTACTTGCCTTTTCTACTTCCTTCTCACTATCGCGAACATATTTGTTTAATAATGCAATTGGATTTTGTTTCACTTTTACTTCCGCAACACCTTGAAAATCCTCAATAATAGATTGTTTCATTTTTTCGAAGAAATTTGTCATTTTATGTCCCTCACTTTTATAATTTTCATTCTGTTTGCAGGGCCTCATTCGGCCCTTTTTCTTTAGCTCTCGCTCTTCTATTTTCCTGAAAAGCTATTATTTTTGATGTTTTAATCTTTCCCACTCACGTTCAAAACCTGCGAATGGATCTTCACTTTTAGCAACTGTCGGAGCTTCTTTTTTTCTGTCCCAATTTTTATATCCAGTGTAAAGGATATACACAGCAGCAATACCTGCTAGTGCTGGTAGACTTCCCAGTAATCCTGAAAAACCGATCAACCCGATCAAAGCCCAAATTATCTTACCTACTGTTGAACTTGTTGCCATAAATTGCTTATAAGAAAAATAAACAATAAATAGGCTGATAGCCATCCCCACAATATGACCGATGCTTGATAAAGCGATAATCGCCAAAATTACTGCAGCTGTAATAAGTAAAAACTTTTTCATTACTTTTTCCTCCTTCCGTTCTCTATGACTTAACTTTAATGGAAAGTAAAAGAATCATTAACCAGCTAGAGCTTGATTTTTTTCTCCGTCTAGAGGCGGATTTATTTAATATTTTTTATAGAAACGTTGATTTCTGCCGCATTTACTTAAATTCATCAGGTCTCACGCGAGGATCCAAAGCTGAAGCGATTGTATAATTCCATTCCTAGCTTGTAGAAACTTAGCCTTTCACTCTCCCATGATTATTCCAACATCTTTAAGTACACATGCATTCTTCCACTGCTCCATCCTATAGGTCAATACATCTTAGGCGAGACACCTTGCTGGAGACTCACGCAATTTGTATCAATAAATTTACTACATTAATAAAAATGAACTTTTAAAAAAAAACAAAAAATAGGATGCACTATTTGCACCCTACTTTTCTTGATCCTTTATATGCGTCCAACCGTCCTCTTGGACAATTTTATTTTCCTTCATTAGCTTTCCAAGAGCTTTTTTAAAAGAGCCTTTACTCATATTGAATCGCCTTTTAATATCTTCAGGGAGACTTTTATCCCAATAAGGCATTGATCCTCCACGCCCCTGTAAATACTCATAGATTATACTTGCATCATCATTTATTAGTTCATGTGTTCTAGGCAATAAAGAAATGTTAATTGTCCCATCTTCTTTTACATCGATAATCCGACCTTCTACTTCTTGACCGAGACGAGGTTCTTCCTTTCTTTCACTTTCATGTATAAAACCCATATATCCTTCTTCAGTAATAATAAATGAGCCTGCAAGGAGAAGTCTGTACACCGTTCCCTTCACATTTTTATTAAAAACTTGTGGTTCAGCTGGAATAGCTAAGGATCTCATGACTTCTTCAGTACCAAGCTTTCCGTATAAACGATTTTTATTGTCAACTTTTAATGAACAGTATAGCTTATCTCCGATTGTTGGCCATAAAGAAAATATCGCAGGTAAATCATCCATTGACACAAGAATATCTTTTTTCAATCCGATGTTTACGAAAACGCCTAAGTTTTTTTTAACTTCTACAACCTCAACCCAATCATAATGATCAATTTGTACAGTCGGTATTGTTAATGATGCAGAAAGTCTTCCTTCGTGGTCTTGATATAAAAATACTTCAAGTTCCTGTTCAATCTCAATTTCATCTGTTGCTTCCGTACGATGCAACAACACATCTTCCTCGCCATCAGTTAAAAAAAATCCAAATGGCACTTCTCTAGCGACTCTGAGCGTCACTACTGTTCCGGCTTTCACTATTTAATCCCTGCTTTCAGTAATTCCTATGTTAATAGGACAAATTATACCATTTAATATAAAGAAAACAAAAATTTCATTTCCTCTTGTGTTTATGCGAACTGTTTTTCATTATTGGTTTTCCTTTCTTTTAAAAACAGAGCTATGACAATGAAAGTACCAATTAATGCTGAAAAAGAACCCATCCTATAAATAAAGCCGCCACCGAAATGTTCCATAAAGTATCCGCCAGCCAAACTCCCAATAATTGGAGCAAGACCATTGAACGTCGCAAAGTATGCGGTTTGACCAGTCGCAATCATCTCTCTTGGGATAATAGAAGCTATATATTGAAGTGATGCAACCATAAAAATAGCAAACGTCACACTATGCATTGCTTGTGAAGAAATAATTAATATTGGCTCGGAAAGAAGGCTATATAAAAACCACCTAAGGGTATAAAAACATCCTGCTATACTAACGAGAACTAAAAGAGGAATCCTTCTCATTAAAATATACATAATCCCTACCACAGGCGCCTCGCTTAAAGCAGAGAAAGTCCATGCTAATCCGATCAATCCTTCATTTGCTCCCAACGATTTTAAATACAATGCTAACATTCCATCGTTCATCCTATGAGGAATCGCAATAAATAAAACGGCAATTAAGAAAATAAAAAACTGAGGATTACGAAATGCTTTTTTAAAACCTTCCTTTGTAACTGGTTTTCTAGGAGCCTTTGAATCTGATAGTTTTAAAGCAATTAAAAAAACACCAACTATAATAATCGTATATATAATCCATAAGTATTGAATACCGATTTTCCCAATAATAAACCCGATAATAAATGATGCAGTCGCGAAACCGATGGATCCCCATACACGTATAGATCCGTAGCTGATTCCATTTTCTTTAGCAAAAGTAGTTGTTAAACTATCAAGTAACGGTTGAATTGGTGACATAAAAAAATGAAATACAAGCATACAAATGACTAAAAGCAACATCGTGGGACTAAAAAAGATAGCCAATCCGATAATTAAAGTTGCTACTAATAAAAGAATGATTATTTTTTTAACCGTTTGCTTTTTATCCGAAATGATTCCCCAAAGCGGTTGAGAAAATATCGCTACAACTGGACCAACTGCCAGAACAATCCCGATTTCTCCAGGGCTAAGACCTTTATAACGGAATAACAATGGAAAAAAAGCATTTATAATCGACATCGCCCAATAAAAGAAAAAGTTAAACATTGATAATTGAAACATTCAAGTTCCCCCAAGAAGTAAACGACTTTTTAGTTTTAATCTAACACGATACTCTAACTCTAAAATAATTAGGTTATGATATTTATAACTCTATGATAGAATTATATTATATAATCTTCAGAAATTTTATGTAAATGCTCAAATTAACTGAGAAAGGATGATTTTAATGGGTAAAACTAAGCATCCTGGACCTATGAAACTACCAAAATTACCTGATCCAACACATTGGGTTAGTCCCATTCCTTTTGGCCTTGGAAAGGTAAAGCCAAAACATATTCGTGACACGATGAAAGTAGTTATGGAAAATCGAGATAATCTCCCTTACGCCTATCGTATCCTTACGCAAGGTGTTTGTGATGGCTGTGCGCTTGGAGTTTCAGGACTAAATGATCAAACGTTAAAGGGACCGCATCTTTGTACAACACGACTTAACGTATTGCGTTTAAATACGATGCCCGCAATAAATGAAAAAATATTGCATAGTGATATTAGTGAACTAAGAAAATTAAAAAGCAAAGATCTACGCAAACTAGGCAGAATTCCTTATCCTCTATCAAGAAAACCTGGAGAAAATAAGTTTAGCAGAATTACATGGGATGAAGCATTAAATAGAATAGCTAATAAAATTAAAATTACAGATCCAAAGAAATTAGCTTTTTTCTTAACTGCAAGAGGAATCACAAATGAGGTTTTTTACACAGCCGGCAAACTAGCGAGATTTTTAGGAACAAATAATATTGATAACGCTTCCCGAATTTGTCATTCACCTAGTAAGACTGCATTGAAAAGATCACTAGGAATTGGTGCTTCAAGTTGTAACTATCAAGACTGGATTGGTACCGACGTTCTAATATTTTGGGGTTCTGTCGCTGCAAACAACCAACCTGTATCAACCAAATATATGTATGCCGCAAAAAGAAAAGGAACTAAAATCATTTGCATCAATCCATATAGAGAACCAGCGATGGATGGCTATTGGGTACCTTCCATCCCAGATTCAGCTTTATTCGGCACAAAAATAGCCGATGATTTTTACCAAGTTAATATTGGTGGAGACATCGCATTTATGAATGGAGTCATCAAACATTGGTTTGAAATGGAAAACAATCAGCCTGGTTCTGCGATTGATCATGAATTTATTCGCAATCATGCAAAAGGCTTAGAGAGTTTAAAAGAACATGTGGAAAAGTTAGAATGGGAAATTCTTGAAAAATCTTCAGGGATATCTAAGGAAAGAATGCTAGAATTTGCAACTCTTCTAGCAAATGCAAAAAGCGGCGTTTTTGTCTGGTCAATGGGATTAACACAGCATCGATTTGGCACTGATAATATTTCACAAGTGGCAAATCTAGCAATTTTAAGAGGATTTATCGGAAGAAAATATTGTGGAGTAATGCCAATCCGTGGACATTCAGGAGTTCAAGGTTCGGGTGAAATGGGTGCTGATCCTTTTTCTCTTCCAGGTGGAGAATTTGATAAAGCGAATATTGAGCGTCTAGAAAAGATATGGAATTTTGACATCCCAAAATGGCAAGGCGATATTGTCGGAGTATCTTTAGAAAATGCAATGTTGCCTGAGAACCACGAGCGAAAAACAATGATCTTCTATACATCGGGAGGCAATTTTCTTGAAACGATGCCTGATCCTTTATTTATAGAGAAATGTTTACAAAATATTGATTTACGTGTTCATCAAGATATCATCTTAAACAGCTCTACTCTTGTTGATGCAAAAGAAGAAGTAATAGTACTCCCTGCCATGACAAGATACGAACAACGAGGAGGCGGTACATCCACCTCAACCGAACGAATGGTTTATTTTTCACCAGAAATTGAAGGTCCACGTATAGAAGAAGCTCGTAGCGAATGGGAGATTTACGTTGAACTTGCAAGACTTGTTAAGCCCGAACAAAAGCATTTGTTGAATTTTAGTGAAGCTGAGCAAATACGAGCTGAAATTTCTATTGCTAATCCTAATTATGACGGAATCCAGCATTTAAAAGAACGTGGTGATGTATTTCAATGGGGAGGCGCTTGGCTGTGTGAAGATGGAATTTGTCCTACAGAAGATGGAAGGGCTAATCTTATACCAATTGAATTGCCTGAAGTGAGAAAGCCTGATGGTCAATTTTATTTATCAACAAGACGAGGAAAGCAATTCAATTCTATGATATACAGTGATACAGATCCATTTAATGATGCTGATCGATATGATGTACTTATTAACTCTGATGATGCTAAATCTCTTGGTATTTTAGATCGAGAAGCCATTGTTGTCTATAACAAATATGGAACCTTTCAAGGAAAAGCAAAATACGCTAATACAAGAAAAGGCAATATCTCAGTTTACTGGCCAGAAGGAAATGTGTTAATCCCTAAAGGTGTTTATGAAAAATATGCTGGAATTCCAGAATATAACGCAAGTGTAATTGTTGAAAAAGCTGATTTATACCTTTCACAAAAAGATACAAAGTATGTAGAAAAAAGGATTGAAGATGTTGAACAAGATATTAGTTAAGAAGGCGATGTAATGAGCAATCAAATCAAAGGTGAGCTAAACATATTAAAATACGAAGGCAATGATTTGCTTGAAACCATTGATATAGCAGCTGTAGAATATCCCCTTACCATTTATCTCGAAGACGAGGAGTTCGCCACGATTGTTTGCAGTCCAACAAATATAAAAGAACTAGTCATTGGCTTTCTTGCTTCAGAAGGTTTAATAAGAAACGTAGATCAAATTTCTTCAATAGATATTGACGAACATCGAGGATATGCATATGTATATCTGAAAATTAAACAATCTATCAATAAAGAGTTTTTCTCAAAAAGAATGATCGGTTCATGTTGTGGAAAAAGCAGACAGTTTTATTTTTATAATGATGCTAACACAGCAAAAACGATTATGAGTAGACATACTATTTCCATAAATGAATGTTTCTCGTTAATGAAACAATTACAGGAATGCTCAATCGATTTTCAGCAAACTGGCGGAGTTCATAATGCAGCACTCTGTACTAATGATAATATTCTTTTTTCTTATTCCGATATAGGGAGACATAATGCATTAGATAAGCTTTATGGCCATGTCTTACAACATAACATTACAGTTAAAGATAAGGTAATCGTTTTTAGTGGAAGAATTTCCTCTGAAGTAATATTAAAAATATCTAAAATAGGAGGAGGAATATTAATATCCAAATCTGCTCCTACAACTCTAGGAATTGAACTGGCAAAGGATCTCGGAATAACGGTTATTGGATTTGTTAGAAAGGAAAAGCTTAATATTTATTCACACCCGGAGAGGATAATAGATGCAATGCATCTCCCACATTTAGAAATGAAAACATAAAAAAAGGATGTGCAACTTACGTGCACATCCCTTTTTTATTTAAATTGAATCCATAACCTTAAATTGAGCTTCAATTAGACGGTAGTACTCGCCTCTTTGGGCTATGAGCTCATCATGATTGCCTTCTTCGATTATATTACCGTGTTCTAATACGAATATTTTGTCAGCATCACGGATTGTTGATAATCTATGTGCAATAATGATGGATGTTCTTCCTTGCAATAACGTCTTTAAAGCATGTTGGATTTGAATTTCCGTTTCCGTATCAATGCTTGCTGTTGCTTCATCAAGAATAATGATTCGAGGATTTGCAAGCAATGCTCTTGCAAAAGAAAGTAACTGCCTTTCTCCAACAGATAATATATTTCCCCGTTCTTCTACTTCAGTATCAAATCCCATTGGTAAATTTTCAATAAATTTGTCTGCACCAATTGCACGTGCCGCCTCTTTAACTTGTTCGTTCGTTGCCATCGGATTACCAAACCGAATATTTTCCATGATTGTTCCAGAGAAGATAAATGTATCCTGAAGGACGACACTTATTTGGTGACGCAAGCTTTGAAGTGAAACTTCCCTTAAATCATGGCCATCTATTTTCACTGAACCGCCAGTCGGATCATAGAAACGCGAAATCAAGTTTGCTATCGTTGATTTCCCTGAGCCTGTATGCCCAACTAAAGCGATTGTTTGTCCCGGTAACATTTCAAGCGTTATTCCTTTTAATGCTTGACGCTTATCGTCATAGGAGAATTCAACTTGATCAAAATTAATACGTCCAGCAATATCTTTAAGCTCAATTGGATCATTTGTCTCATTGACGATTGGACGCTCATCCAAATATTCAAAAATACGTTCTGATGAAGCCATCGCCATTAATAGCTGATTGTACAATTGTCCGAGCCTTGAAATTGGCTCCCAAAACATACCAAGATAAAAAGCAAAGGATACAAACTGTCCTAACGTTAATGAATCAGCTTGTATTAGGTGTGCACCATACCAAATAAGCACTCCTGTACCAATCGCATTAGTCAATTCAACCAAAGGACGGAAAAATGCACTTTTCTTCGTTGCTACTTGCCATGCTTCATAGTTTTCTTGATTGACACCATCAAAAAATGCCATATTTTCTCTTTCTTGAGTAAAGCTTTGTGTTACTCGAATTCCTTGAATACTTTCATTCAAATGTGAATTCAATTTTGATTGTCTAATTCTCATAAACTGCCATGCTCTACGAATGCTTTTACGCAATGTGGTTGAAATTAAAAACATTAACGGCAAAATAACTAATACAGCAAGAGTTAGCTCTGGGCTTAATGTAAATAGGATTACAATTACTCCAGCAAGCATTAACATATCCATAAAAATGTTAATAACCCCATTAGTAAACAAATCCTGCAATGAATTCGTATCATTCATAATCCTAACAAGGATTGAACCTGCTGACCTTTGATCGAAAAATGAATGAGATAGTCCTTGCACATGAGTGAACACATGTTTACGCAAGTCATATATTACCTTTTGACCAAGTTCATTGCTCCATTTTATGCGATATATGTTGGAAACGTATGACACAACGAAAAGCACGGCAATAATTGCTACAACCCACATTAAGTAAGACATACTTCCCTGTTGCTTTATGGCTTTATCTAACGCATAAACCCCAATTAAAATCGGAATAATGAGCCGCACTGCTGTATTTATCAATACAGTTATGATGGAAGCAGTCAATAAATTCTTTGAGTAAGGTTTTAAATATTCAAACAGCCTCCCCATTTGCTTCCAGTTAAATGGTTTATCAATTAATTGTTCAGATGAATAGCGAAAACGTTCCAATACGAGTGGATTAATTTTTTTAGTCTTTTCCATCTTTGCCTCACCCTCTCTGGCCTTGCAATATTGCCCTTTGATCTTGGAACTGGATTTTATAGACGCGTTCGTATTGACCGCCATTATGAATTAGCTCATCATGTGTGCCTCTTTCGACGATCTTACCGTCTTCTAATACCAGTATTTCATCCGCATGCTTTAAAGAGGAAATTCGGTGAGCAATAATAAAGGTAGTTCTCCCTTTCATTACTTCTCTCATTGCACCTTGGATTTTAAATTCGGTTTCCATATCAACAGCACTAGTTGCATCATCCAAAATAAGAATGCTCGGATTAAGACAAATCGCCCTAGCAATGGAAATCCTTTGTTTTTGACCACCTGACAATCCCATCCCACGCTCACCTAAGATCGTATCGTATCCATCAGGCAATTCTACGATAAAATTATGCGCGTCCGCTCTTTTTGCAGCGTCAATGATTTCATCCATTGTCGCATCTGGTCTCCCATATGCGATATTTGCCTTAATTGTTGACGAAAACAAAAAGCTTTCTTGCAGTACAAAACCGATATTGCTTCGGAGTGATTTTAAAGCGTACTCATTTACATTTTTCCCATCAATTAAAACCTCGCCGGATTCTGGCTCATAAAATCTAGTAATCAATTGAGTAATACTTGTTTTACCGGAACCCGTTGAACCAACAAGTCCGATAATCTTTCCTGCTTCTGCCTTAAAGCTAATATCTTTCAAAGCTGAGTTATCATCACCAGCATATCTAAGGTATACGTTCTTAAACTCCACTTCACCTTTTAAACGGTCAGGAGCATAAGCGTTTTCTTTATCAACAATATCTTCCTTAGCTTCTAATATTTCAAGAAGCCTTTCCCCAGAAGCCTTTGACTGAGAGAACATATTGATTGTAAAACCTAAACTCATAATAGGCCATAATATATATCCTACTAAACTATAAAAAGCAACAAGTTCACCAGGTTTAAGCGATCCTTTAATAACTAAATAGCCCCCAAATGAAAGCAATGCAACCACACAAACATTTCCAAGAAACTCCATCAACGGGAAATACTTAGCCCAAATATTAGAAGTAGAAATCATGTTATCTTTGTAGTCTGCATTTGAATCGTTAAACTTTCCAGTTTGAAATTCTTCTTTCGATAATGATTTTACTGTATTAATCCCTGAGATATTTTCTTGTACATTTGTATTTAGTTTCCCAAAAGATTTTCTGATTCCACGAAAAGCAGGATGAACTGCCCTATCAAACTTATATACTACAAAAAATAAAAATGGCAGGGATATCATCGTTGCAAGTGTAAGTGGAATCGAGTAATAAAACATGACCCCAAACGCAACAGTTAACATTAATATAAAGCGGAATAATTCTGAAAATCCAAAAGATAAAAAGAAACGGAACGATTCCACATCAGCCGTTAAACGTGACATTAAATCACCTGTTTTTGCATTATCGTAATAACGAAATGGCAAAAACTGCAATTTTTCATATAATGCGTTACGTAAACTGTATACAGCTTTGATTCCGAATATTTCTCCAGTATATTGCTGGATAAAAGTAACAATTCCTTTAATGATCATAATTCCTAAAAAACCAAATGTTAATGGTGCAATCAAGTTGTACTGACCTTTCAATACTACTTCATCAATCGTTAGCTGAAGAATGATCGGATAAATTACTGTAACCGCCGTCACAAATAGCAAAAAGAACATTGAAATGAAAAAGTATTGTTTGTATGGCCAGTAATATTGCCTCAACTTTTTAAATGTGTCCATACAATTCCCTCCCCTTTGGCAATTGGCCGTAATAACTAATATATCGGCTTCCGAAATATTTTTCCACTGTTTTTTTAAATTTTTTTACCAATCCTCCCAATTTCGGAAACTTTCTACTCCAAAAGTCTGAAATGAGTATATATTTTTTCTGTAGAACCATTAATACAAAATTTTAGTCAAAAATCAAGCAAATTAGCGCTCAAGACACTAGATTTCTGTTAAACAGCTGACTATGTCAAATATACCTTTATTGAAATAATATACAAATTGAACTCTCCATTTTTTATTTTAACTATAGCATCACACAAAAAAACGCCCAATAAATAATTGGGTCGTTGATTCAAATATAAATATTATTATGCTTTTTCAACTTCATTAAGAACTCGATTAACTCTCTTTTCAAGCATTTTCATACCGCCGCCTCCAGCTTGATAATGACGTAGCTTTCCTTCTTTATCAAAGACGTAATAAGCGGGCACATATTGATTTTCAAGCGCATCAGCAAACTTCAATTCACTGTCCACAAAAATTGGTTGTGTAATAGCATGTTCAGAAGCTACCTTCTTAATTTCTTCAATATCAAGATCATTTTCTGAACGAGGCATATGAACAGCCACGACATTCAATTTATCTTTAAACTCATCGCGAAATTGATTTACTTGTGGCATTGCTTCCTTACAAAGATGACAACTTATAGACCAAAAATGAAATAAAGTTGGTTTTTCACCAATCAATTCATCTTTTGTTACTTGACCATTTAGCCATTCTGTTGCACCTACAAGCTCGGGCATTGGTTCACGAAGTTTCATATATGATTCTCCCCTCATTAATATGAAGGACAGGCATTGAGGATGCCTGTCCAAAAACTTTTAAACTGATAATGTTGCTTGTCCTGGTCTCCAGTTAGCTGGGCAAAGACCACCAGTTTGCAAAGCTTGAAGTACTCGTAAAGTTTCATCAACATCACGGCCAATATTGTTATGGTTAACAACGGAGTACATTAGCTCTCCTTCAGGGCTAATGATAAATAGACCGCGAAGTGCAATTCCTTCTTCTTCAATTAATACACCATATTCTTTTGAAATAGCATGATTTGTATCAGCTGCAAGTGGATAGTTTAAGTCACCAAGTCCATTATCTTTACGATCTGTCTTAATCCAAGCTAAATGAGTATGAATTGTATCGGTGGAAACACCGATCACTTCTGCATCCAAATCTTCGAATTCTTCATATCTGTCAGAAAGAGCAGTGATTTCAGTTGGACATACGAATGTAAAATCCATTGGATAGAAGAAAAGAACTGTCCATTTATCGTTTTTCATATTTTCTTCCAAACTTACTTTACCAAATTCCTTGTTAGCCATTACTGCTTCCATTTCAAAGCGTGGTGCCTGTTTACCTACCATACGTTCTGCCATTGATGAAAAACCTCCGTTTTATTATTATTTCATTGAGAAAATGATGATGAAATTCTCAACTATTAATAAGTCTCAAAGTATATTATAGGCATAATGTCGAACTTTGTCAAACTTATTTATAATAACTATAAGTAAATAGTGATTTCAATTTTATTATCACCATTTTTGTGAGATGTCATTCATCCATTTTCAACAACTTCCTAATTTAATCCTATCATTAGTAAAAATAATAATAAAATAAAATGCTCTTTGTCGAATACTATCTGTTAGTCCGTTTTTTCGCTTCAAGAAGTCTTTTCATACTATCATGAGGGTTTCGTTTACTGTTATCCTCAATCCTATCCTCAATATTTCTATTTGAATTCTCTTTATCAGTATCTTTGAACTTTGGCGAGAACTCCTTTACTTCAATAGTTTTAGATGAATATGATTCTGTACGTATTTTTTTTCTGAGTTTTGGAACTTCAGTATCCTTAATAAGGTGCTGTCTAGGTTTAACATACTTTCTAAATAAAGATGTTACATTAGGTAAGCCAAACCTTCTTATCGCTATTTCGAGAAAAAAGAATAAAAAAGCTATAAAGATCAACAAAGAAGTGATAGATTGCTTTTTTACCGAAAAATGAGGAATAGGAGCAAAAGCCATCTTTTCTTTCGTTAGTTGTTTTCCCCCGGTAATGTTTGAAGCTTCTTTTAGTAGCGAAAAGTTATCTCCTTTTAACAACAATTCATCAGAATAAGGTATTGTAAATCCAGTTTTATATAACTTCTCATCCCCGTCTTCCGATAATTGCTTTATGCTAATAAAATACATACCAGGATCTTGATCCATAACCAGTTCATACCTACCGGGTGCAGTTATTTTCATACTTGAATTAACTTTTTTCCCAGATTGGGATACGACTACTGTTTCAATAGGATTTAAATCGCTACTGGATGACTGCAATTGAATAACAGTTTGACCATTCTTATTTTCGACGTGAACAGTGTAGGGCTCACTGTTAAATGATGGTAATGTTTTACTAATTAGTTTATTAATAAAATGTGGCCATATCTCCCACTTTGCCCAATTTCCTGCCCATTTCCCGCTAAAATCGGATGTAAAAGCTATTGTTCTGCCAAGTCCAAATTGCCATTCCGAAAGGACAGGATCTTCCTTATTGCTAGAAAGAACTGTTTGTGATGTTGATTTCGGAGTGACAGCAATATAAGCATTCATTTCTGGAACTCCATCCTTAAATAATGGGTCCCAATCAAAATTCGGATGTATAGTTGGATAAAAAGGCTCATCCACAATGTAAGTCCTTGTTAGAACAGCTGTTTCCCTCGATAAAATACTTGGAATTACTGTATCGTCTACAACATCGTAAAATCTACCTGCTCCGTAATCAGCTAAATCCTCCAACAACCTCTTATCCGAATCTTGTCCTAGAGCAACAGTAGAAAGTGTGATATTTGTTTTTTTCCCTTTATCAATAAGAGAGTGATAATCATTACTTGTTGCTGATTGTCCGTCTGTAAGCAAGATAATATGTTTTCGCTGTAACTCTAAAGGTATTAGTCTATTAAAAGCTGCTTCGAGAGCCGAATAGATTTCCGTTCCTCCACCAGCTGGCACGGAGCGGATTTTTTCGATTGCATCTTTTTTATTGGTAATTGGAGCTGTTTCAATAATTTCCCATGGACGATCATCAAATGCTATAAAGCCTAGTGTATCTTTTTCACGAAGTAACTCAACAGATCTTGCTGCTGCCTCTTTGGCAAGTGAAAGTTTATCCCCCTCCATGCTTCCTGAACGATCCAATACAATAATAAGTCCAAGTGATGGAAGCTCTTGTTTCCCTTTCACTTCCATATCAACAGGGAGTAATTCTTCTATTGGTGTCTTAAAATAACCTCCAAGACCAAAGCTGTTTTCTCCTCCAGCCATCACAAAACCTGTTCCGAAATCTTTTACAGCTTGATTAATAAGATTCATTTTCTTTTCACCAATGTCAGTAGCTGCAACATTATTAAAAAGTATAGATTGATAACGCAAATAACCAGAAAGAGTAGAAGGTAATTGTTGCGGTAATATTTGTTCTACAATCAGTCCAGAAGATATAAGAGCCTCACTTACTCCTTCATTCTGTTCGGACTGAACTACTAATACCCTTGGTGTCCCTTTAACATTGGATATAGCTTTTAAATGATTATTTTCAGCAAAAGTATCCCCTGTAGCTGCAATTTCACCTTTATATATATAAAAGCCTGTTTCCGTCGCTTCGTGGGAAAAGGTTATTAAATTTGTACCTTCTTTTATTTTTACATCTTTTTCAATGATCTCTTCATCATTTAAAGTAATTCGCACTTTTGAGTTTGCGGCATAATTACTTTCCACTTTCATTGTTAACTTAACAGTTTCCCCTTCGTATAAAGATGAAGGTACAGAAAATTCCGTTACTGCCATGTCCTGTCCAAAATGCCTAGTAATTGGTATATAATCTAACACAATTCCTCTTTGCCTAAGCAATCTTGCCGCATCAAGAACATTCCCCACAGTTTCATTTCCATCAGAAAATAGTACTACACGCCCATTAGAATTACTCGGGAAGATAGAACTCGCCAATTGGATTCCTTGTTCAATATTTGTATCATATTTATCTATATTTGTTGATAGTTCTTGAATCACATCTTTATTGACATTCAAAGACTGTTCAACTGCCGCATTTTTTCCTAAAGATATAATAGCAAACTGATCTTTTTCCCTTTTTGATATAACACCTTTTTCAATCCAAGATAATATTTCATCTTGAGTACCAATCATACTTGCTGAAGAATCAACAAGAAAAACTACATTTCTTTCATCTATTTTAAAAACTAACTGAGGCGTGGCTAGACTTATAATAATGAGTGTAAACACCAACCCTCTTATACATGTAATCCAGATTTTTTCAATATGATTATAACCTTTCGAGTGCTTTATAAATAAAAATAGAACGATGGCAGAAATAATTAATATTAACAGTAAATACGGATATTTAAATTCGAGTCCCACGCCTCATCACCTCCCACTCGATAAACAGAACAATTAATGCAACAAAGACTAACCAAAACCAAAGTCCATCATAGGGGTGATTCACGACATTTTGATCACTTTCTTTTAAAGGCTGGTTTATTCTAAAAGATGGTGAATATGGGATTGATTTTTCACGGTCGTCCAAGTTCACCGCAAAATACATCGTCTTCTCATTAGCTACTGTTTGGTAAATTCCTGGCTTTTGTGGAGCAGTGAAGCTTTCTTCAAGCAAATTAAATGATTCAATGAATTTTCCATTTCCAGTAAATACTTTCCATTCATTGTTATCAGCATCAACATTAAGCCAACGATGCTCACCTGGAAGAAAAAAGCCAAAAAACTCTTCATTTGCAGCAAGCCATTGAAAAGATTGGTATAAAAAAATAGGAAATCCGGTATGCAGCGGCCAATCAGTATTTTCTATAGGAAATTGAATAACCATTGCAGGAAACCCATTTACAGTTCCTTTTTGAATTAATGGGATATCACCACTCTTCGCAATCACAGGAAGATTAATGTTATTACTTGAAAAAGCAGATTGTATAAAAGTTTTATTAAATTCAACATACTGGAAAACAGGGTCATTTTCTGTTTTTATTTCACTTTGTATTGTGATTTCTTTATTATTATCGGGAGTGATAGCTAGTAATGGTCTTTTTGGCCATACTTCCATTGGAATATTTTCTACTACGACGATTCCATTGGACAAGTCTCTTTCAACATCCTCCTCCGTCATTTGGATCGTTTCATACCCTATATTTTCTAACCCTTTCATTATAAAAGGACTTACATCACCGACCAGATACACTTTCATAAGTGATGGACGACTTACAGCAATAAGCTCATTATCTATCGAATAATCATCATTCACCTCTATTTTGGCTTTATAATACTCACTTACAGGAAGTTTTGGAATCTTGACGAACTTTTGTTCACCTGGCTCTATCGTCACTTTTTCCTCAAATACATTATTTTCATTTGTATTAATTAGTAAAGTAGCCGCCTTTAGTTCCTTACTTTGATTTTCAATTACGGAGATTCCTGTGACATGATGTTCCTTTTCCCCAATACCGAAAGACTTAAGTGATACATTGTTTCCTTCATTTCCCATATTAAAAACGGAAATAGGTATTGAACCTGTCATCCCATTTAAATCCTCTGCCTTAATAGAATCAGAAAAAACAAATAGACTTGTATCCTTATTCACTGCAAGTGAGTTTGCAAGTCTAAACGCTTTCTCCATATCGCTATATTCATAAGACAATTTAAGGCCGTCTACAACCTTTTTAATTTTATTTATATTAACTTCTTTATTGATTAATAAATTTGGCACACTTCCTGCGGTAATAATCGTAACTTCCTGGTGTTTAAGATCCTTTATGATTGCAGATATTTCTTCCTTCGCCTCATCAAACCTTGTAATTCCATCATGGAGCGCAGACATTGAGGCAGAAGTGTCAACGACTAAGATAATATGTTCACCTTCAATACCTTTAGTCATCCAGTATGGTCGAGTCAAAGCAAACATTAATAATAGTAAAATCAATAGTTGTAAAAATAGTAATAAATTTCTTTGAAGTTTCTCAATCCATGGCGATGCCTGCCATTCATTCATCACTTGTTCCCAAAGAAGATTAGAAGGGATCATTTTATTTTCATAGCGTTTCCGAAACATATAAAAAATTAGAACTGATGCAATAAAAAACGCCAATAATAAAAATAGTGGATTCATTAATCCCATTTCGTCACCTCATTGTACAATTCCCCAAGTAATAAAGTCGGATAAAAGTAATTCTTCGGCCGTTTTTTCATCATTAAAAAAAAGATATTGAATATGATGCTTCCGGCAAGTATGTTCTAATCGTTCATTGTGCTGCTTAAGACGTAATTGATAGTTCGAAACAAGTTTTGGACTAATGCTGACATTTACTTCCGATTCCAATTCACTGTCTATCAACTTTGCATCGCCGGTATACCCCGGTTCTATCTCCTCTTTACTTAAAATATGAATAAATAATATTTTTGATTTTACAGAGGCAATTTTAAAAAGAAGTTTTTCATATTCTGCAATTGGCTCCATTCCATCTGTGATAATGATAGATAATTGTTTTCCTTTTTGAAGATTCGTTCCTATTTCCTTAGTAAAAGTGGAAGTCCTTGCACTAAGCTGTAGTTGAAGAATATCAGAAAGAACTTGTTTTGCATAAATGCTTCCTTTTCTTTCTATACTTCTTGTATCCAAAGCAGAGATTGGGGAAAATGATAATCTATCCTCATTAACAAGTGTTATATAACTTAAAGCTGCTGCAATCTTTTTCGCAAGTAGCCATTTAGTTTCTAATGCCCTCATAGAAGATGTGCAGTCTAGAAAAATGGCTACATTAATTTCCTGTTCGTCTAAGTACCTTTTTATATAATGGCGTCTTGTCCGTCCATAAACATTCCAATCAACTAGTCTCACATCATCACCTGGTTGGTACGTTCGAAAATCAGAGAATTCCAAAGAGGTTCCAAATTTATGGGACCGGCGGATTCCTTTATGGGCTCCAGTCCGTTTTGATTCAACAACTAATCGTAACTTTCTTAGCCGCGCAAGAAATTCATGCGAAAACATCATGATAACGCACCTTCATTTTGAACCCAATCAATTGTCTCATCAATCAATCTATCAGGAGAAATACCAGCAGCTTCCCCTTCAAAATTGAGTAAAATCCGATGCCGTAGGACTGGTTTTGCTACTTGCTTAATATCTCCGATTGAAACGTGAAATCTTCCGGAAAATAGAGCTCGTGTTTTTGCGAGATTGATCATACTTTGTAGTCCCCTAGGACCTGATCCGTATTGAACATATGATTTGACTAAAGAGCATGCACCTTCATCATCCGGATGAGTTCCGGCAATTATATTAACAGCAAGATCAAGAATGTCATCAGAAATTATCATATGCTTAATAAGCTTTTGAATATGTACTACCTCTTCGCTTGTCATAATTTTTTTTAGCTGTGGTTTTACAGTTCCTGTGGTACGGTGAATAATTTCTTTTAGTGATTGTCTATCAGGATAATAGACGTTTATTTTACAAGTGAATCGATCAAGTTGTGCTTCTGGCAATGGATACGTACCTTCCATTTCAATTGGGTTTTGAGTAGCGAGCACAAAAAACGGTTTCTCCATGTTCTTTGTATCTCCCATAATGGTCACTGTTTTTTCTCCCATTGCTTCCAGTAATGCACTTTGAGTTTTCGGAGTAGCCCGATTGATTTCATCTGCAAGCACAATATTTGAAAAAATAGGCCCCTCAAATAATTCAAATTTCTGCTTTCCTGATTCATCAGGCTGAATCATCATTGTACCCGTAATATCTGATGGCATTAAATCCGGAGTGAATTGAATTCTTGAAAATGAAAGATCAAGAACTTCTGATATTGTTTTGACGAGCATGGTCTTTCCGAGTCCAGGCAACCCTTCAAGTAAAGCGTGGCCTTCAGAAAAAATGGTCCAAAGCATTTGATCGATAACTTCATCTTGGCCGACGATAAATGCTTGGATTTCACTTTTTATCTTTTTAAGTTTTTCTGTAGCTTGAATGAAATCTTGTTCACTGATGGTAGACATCCCTTTCACTCCCGATCTGGTTTTATCTTAGAAAAATAGCTTTTTACAATAGACTCTAATTCGGATGGCAACTGTAATCGATTGGTACTTTCACGGGAGGTTTTCTCATATTGATTGTATACCTCTTCATAAGGTCGGATTGCCCCTTTTAATACGGGACCGTTACCCTCCCCTTGTTCAGCAGGCTTTCCTTCACCAATTTCCCCAGAATCTTTTTCAATATTTAGTTTCCCATCTACCGTTTCAGGAATTGTTAATGTTCGTGACCCCATTCCCAGCCCCGCACCACTATTGCCAATACCATTACTATCGGATCCAGAATTACCGCCTTTTCCATTCCCTCCGGAACCACCTTGACCTTGTCCTTGTCCTTGTCCTTGACCTTGTCCTTGACCCTGACCTTGTCCTCCGCTTTCATTTCCGTTAGTAGAACTGTTTTGTTGTCCATTTTGCGGGACATCATTATTTCTGTTTCCATTTTGATTTTTTCCATTTTGACTATTTGGGCCCATGGCTATCGTCTTGGAAGGCTGGATATTATTAGCAAGCATTTTTTCTATTAGTGATTGACTTGCTTGTTGTATGACTTTTTGGGAATTGGCCAACTGTGAAGATTGAGATGACTTATCTATCATACTGCTAAGCTGATTTTTTAAAGAATTTAAATCTTGTGGAGTAATATGGTCAGCCCCATTTTGAATCAGTTGGGAAAGCAATTCCTTTTGATCGTTATTTAATTGCCCAAGTTGCTCTTGTAATTTTTCTATTTCTCTTTCAAGCATTTCCTTATTTTGATCTTGGATTGCTTTTGCTAATTCATTGAAGTTTCCGGATTCCAACATATTAACAACTTTATTTAATGCAGTCTGATTTTCATCTGATTGTGTTTTCTTCAGCATTAGTTCATTGCTTTGCTTTGTAAGCTTTTTTAATGCTTCATTTGCTTTTTTTATATCTTCTAACTCATTTATCGCTGTTTCAATGGCCTTTTTAGTAACTGGATTCTTTTTTGTCTTAATTAGATTTTCGAGTTCTTTCTTCGTTTCCTGAACAATGGCCTTTTCTTTTTTCAACTGTTTGGCTTCTATCATTTTTTCATTAGGTAAAAGAAACATAACAGAAGTCAGCGCAATAAAGAAAAGCGTTAATCCTAAGGAAAAAGGTGATACATATTTTTTCTTTCTTTTTAACACATTAGGTTCAACCTTTTTCATATGAATCAAAGCTTCTTTTCTTTGCAATATATATACTGTTTCTTCTTTTTCGATAAACGAAAGAGCAGTTGAGGCTCTATTTTCTTCACAATATTGATCATATAAAAACGCTGCAGTTTTTAAATCTGGCCTCGAAACCCAATATCTTGAGAAGAAAACAATCGCTGAAATCAATACGAATGCTATAGCATAAACATTCGTATCGATTATCACGATAAAACGAGCCAATATTTGCAAACAGAAAATAAAACCACTGCACACCAAAAGAAAATTCTGTATTTCCTTAACAGCATGCTCAGCCATCAATTGCGTTCTCACTATTTTAAGCAGCGAATGAATAGTTTTGCTTACATTCATAGAAATCATCCTTTTTTCGGATTCATGTTAGGCCGTAGCTTTTTAACGCTCACCCATAGTGCTAGAACCGCTAAGATCGAATAGATGATAAAATAACTCCAAATTAAAGGAAAGGATATCCCTGTCGTATCAATAAATGCTTGATTAATCCCTTCTTCAAACAATCCGCTAAATACAATTGGTGGATTAAATGCTGCCAATATATATGGAAGCACTAAAGGAGGTTGAATATTGGCATAGTTAAAATAGCTAATTGAAATTGCAAATAAAAATGCTGCACCACCTGAGAGAAACAGGGTTACACCGTATGTTGAAATCATGGATACAATTGTTCGTCTAATCAATGTGGAAAAAAATAACCCGAAACTTCCAAAAACAAAAATTGTAAACAAGTAAAAGCCCATCACTTTTGCAATCGTAGCCGGCGAAACCCCTCCAAACAGAAAGACTAAGGAATAGAACGGAAGACTGGCAGCTAGAAGCAACAGTAAATATGATATGGAAGAGATTAATTTACTTATTATTATACTGGTGGAGCTTTGAGCAGTTGTTAATAATATGTTCAACGTTTGACGCTCCCGCTCACCACTAATGACTCCGGAAGTTAATCCAGGTGTAATGAATAAAATTAGCCCTAATTGTAAATAAGCAAGTACCATGAACATTGTTCTGCTTTGTGCTGGGCGTATATATTGTGTACCTCCACCAAAAGATGTTTCAAGGAGCATATAGCCGATCACTACAATGCCAATCGCAATTAAATATGATAAAAGGCCTAAGAAAGTGCGAAAAGAGCGAAATCTGAGTTTAAATTCTTTATTTAATACAGGGTTGATAAACAAACTCTTCAATTTAAGTCTACTCCTTTCGTTATTTCCATAAAGACATCTTCAAGATTGGATTCTAGCTGTTTGAAACTTAAAATAGGCAAATCGGCTAAAATTGCTTTTTTTAGTAATTTTATTTGTGATTCTTCAGCGCCGGCATATTGGAATTGAATTGTATTATTTTCCAATCTAGTAACTCTAGAAACAGAAGGGGCATCTTCAAAAAAGGAAATAGCCCTTTCCACATCTCTATAAAATGTAACAATAATCACCTTATCGGCTTGGAGCTGATGTTGTATATCAGCAACAGTTCCATGAGCAACTAATTTTCCTTTATTAATTACACCAATTTGATCACACATTTCAGAGAGCTCAGGTAAAATATGAGATGAGATAAGTATCGTTTTCCCCATATTTTTTAGTTCTTTCAATATTTCCCGCATTTCAACACGAGCACGAGGATCAAGACCTGAAGCAGGTTCATCTAGAATCAACACTTCAGGATCGTGGATTAGAGATCTAGCAAGACAAAGTCTCTGTTTCATTCCACGGGAGAGAACATCCACGTAGGAATTCTCCTTTTCTGTTAAATTAACTAAATCTAATAATTGTGGGATAAGCTCTGCTCGATCTCTTGCAGATATCGAATAACTCGCACCATAAAAATCCAAATATTCATTAACTCGTAAATGATCATACACCCCAAAGAAATCTGGCATATATCCTATTTGCTTCCGAACTTTTTCAGGTTCTTGAGTTACACTAGCCCCATTAATTACTGCCGTACCCGATGTTGGTGAAAGTAATGTAGCTAATATTGAAAATGCAGTAGATTTTCCCGCACCGTTATGACCTACTACTCCAAAAACAATTCCTTTCCCTATATTAATTGTTAATGAATCCAGTGCTGTAAAGGAGCCGTATTTTTTTGTTAATCCATTTATCTCTATCATTATTTTACCGCTCCTTTTACGACAAACTCCGGGATACTAATATATGGTTCGTTAATTGAATTGAATTTTTCTAACTTTATTGTAATTTGCCCGTTATCAGAAACAAACTCCCCTAAATGATCCTTTTCTACTCCTGATTGCCCTTCTTCCATTGGAACATAATCACCCGTTTTCACATTTAAAAAGTAAAGCTTGTAAGAACCGTATCCATTCGTACTGTATTGTATAGAATCAAACACTGCCTTACTCGAGTCAATCTGTTCAGGTAATGTTAACAATATCTGATAAGTCCCATCTTCCAATGCAATTTCATACATTTCGACTTTATCATATATATTTCCTTCGATTGGAGTTATATCAATCGATAGTTGACTACTCTGCAAGGCAAATGGTCCTGTAATCTTTCCACTTGCAGAAAATGGTTGGTAGATAACAGAGGAGCGACTATTTTTTTCCTTTTTATTCGATAGTCCAACTTCAATAATTTTGTTGTTTGTATATCCAAAAACAATCGGCAAATTATCAGTAGAGGTGAAAGAAGTGGCATTAGAAATAATCGCCATCTTTAGTTCTTCTTTTTTCATCTCTTCAAGTTCTCCATTATTTTGGTAACCATAGTTTCCATCATCAGTAGGTGCTGTTAAAATTGCTTCTTTCAATTTCAGGTCTACATCAATAGTTTCACCTTCTTTTGCCGCACCAAGCTTATAGGCAAAATTCCCCGACCAAAGATATAATTCTTCAAAATTATATGGATAATGATTGACAATTTTTCCTTTCAGGCTGTTATTATTAACTTCAAGATCAATATCAAATTGTCCGCTTACTTGCTTTGTAGCATAGCCCACAATTGATCTAGCTGACCAATACTCTACGTCAGCAAAATCGTACTTAAAATCACTTCTCGTTTCTGATATTATTGCTTTTTCTAACCTCTTATCCCCAACGAATACGTCACCATTACTAATAGGAATCCCATAAAACTGCTCTTTTGGAACAGTTAATTGATAATCTCCACTGCGATTCGAAAATACTGTTGCAGTATACATTCCTCTAATTTCTCCGCTCTGATTTGCCTTAAATACACCCATCTCAGCGAGTTGAGGACTTTTAAGACGATCTTTTGCACCAATAACAAAAATACCAGTCGACATAATAATTGATACAGTTGGTATTATCCACCATGCATGTTCTCTCTTATCTAGTTTCCTTAAAACAATATATAATATCGGAATAATGATGACCATGTATCCTATCATAATTAACACGACTGTACCAATAGAAAAAGTTGAAGCGGAAAATAATTCATTCGTTGAACCAAGCGTATAATAAATTGGTTGAAAAATCCCTTCTTGTTTAAAATTGCTATTATATTTAGAATTCATCATAGATAGAATGGAATGCAACCATTCTGAATATCCTTTCCACGAGGATAAAGGCTCCTCACCTAATGAAAAGGCCGTTTGCCAAACTTCTCCTTCACCTATTTTTCTCATAACAATAATCGGCATATTACCTGTAGCCAGTTTTATTTCGGAATCTTTTGCTACATCCCCTGTTCGAATTTCAAGTGAAGTAAAAGATGGCTTTTCATCCATTGATTGCAAAAAGAATAAATCATTTATTGTTTCTTTATGAGATGCTTGCATTGGTAAAAATTGCTCAAGATCCCCCCACGTATGCTGGGCTTTAGCGGATGCACCTACAAGTATTGAACCTCCTCCATTTACCCAGCCCGTAATAGCTTTTTGTTGCTTTTCAGACAATTCCGATACTGAATAGTCGTCTATAACTAAATAATCAAAAAATTGCAGTCCGGTTGCATCATTTGGAATATTTTCTTTTGTTAAGTGAACCATAATCGGTTGCTTTCCATTGAATTTAATAATTTGTAATTCTTTTAATCGATCAGGATTCTCACTAATAAGCCCTATTGTTGCTTGGTTGTTTTCAACTGAACGATAGGTTAATTTTGCTCTACCTGTAGTAGAAACCTTTTTCCCTTTCTTCCAGCTTCCTTCGTATAAAGAAATATTTTCTTTAATTAAATTTGAATCATATAGAGAAATACCAGGCATTATGACTTCATATGTTTTCTCACTTTTTTGAGGAAGGTCAACTTTAATAGCTTTTGCCCCGCCTGCATTGTAGTCACTAGAAAATGAAATTAACATATCTCCGTTAAAATCTGGGCCGTTATTTTTCAAAATAACTTTTATGGGAAAGCCTCGCCCACCTTTTATCATTCCTTCATAGCCCTCTTGCATAGATATTTCGATAGATGCCTTTTCTGCAAAAACGGAAGGTGTATATACTATTTGCCAAACTAGAAATATAAATAATAATGATATTGATAATTTCTTTATATAGACCATAATTGTCCCCCTTGAGAATCCCTATATATGTTTAGACGAAAAAGGTTGTGAAAAGTTCTTATTTATTATTGCAAATATTTTTGTACAATCTCCAAAAAAGCCTTAACTTGTTTTAATTCAAAAGCAGATTCATATCCTAATAACCATGTATCTCTTTTTATTGGTCTATTTTTTTCGTCCAAAAGAGGTATTTTATAAACATCTTTTTCAGATCCCGTCAACGTAATAGCTGGTAAAATTGCATATCCTATACCATTGTATGTCATTTGTTTACATGTTTCTATTTGATCTACAATGATAGTACGTTTCGGGACAGTTTGGAATTGTCTATGCCACCAGTTTTGAATTTCTTGATAATAATTCGAGTCGCTTTTAAATTGAATAAATGGTCGATCGGTTTCCATAACTTGCTCAATATTACTTATTTCCCGATCAACAAGATAAAGACTATCTTCAAATAAATGAAACTTTTCTCCTTTCCAATCTGTCGCTCCTCTAATAATTCCTACATGAACTTCCCCTTCATATAGATTTTTTAAAATTTCGCTACTCCATCCAGTAATTAATGAAATTTTTGCGTGTGGATGAGCGCTTACAAATTGTTTTAGCACCTTAGGAAGCCAGTTTTGTCCTACAATAGATGCACAGGCTATCTTTAGAGTTCCATGTACTTTCGTGTTAAGTTCTTGTATTTCTTCATATACACGTTCTTTATCCTCCAACATTTTTTGAGCAAAATTAACAACCATTTCACCTGATGGTGTGAGGATTACACCTTTTTGGGTTCGAATAAACAATTTGGCGCCCCATTGTTTCTCAATATTTTGCAACCTTTGTGATAAAGCAGGTTGAGAAACAAACAGTTTTTCCGCTGCTTTTCTCATATTTGATTCTTTAGCAAGGACGACGAGTAATTCGTAATCTGAAAATGACATAATGAAACTCCTTAATCTCATTTTTTAAATGGGTAAAATTAAAAAATTTGGCTCCCTTTTATGTGGGAGCCGATTTTTTAAGTATTAACTTTGTTATACGTGATTGATTTTTCTAATGTAATGATTAAGTTCTTTTAAAAGAGCTCTTCTCGTGAAGATTCCTTCAAAATATCCGTCGTCATCTGCTACACATAAAAAAGGATTATCAATTAGAAGAGCTAAAGCTTTTTCAAATTTGTCATTTAACCCTACTCTTGGAATTTTTACAGCCATTACATCTTCAACTTTTTTATCTGTCAATTTCTCAAATTCAATACGCTCTAAACCAAGTAACGCTTCCGTTATCATGGCAGAACTAATCAATCCGTGCAGCTTAAAGCGGGCATCCAAGACAGGAATTGCAGAATAACCACTTTTAGTTAAAACAAGTAATGCATGTTCTAGACTATTTCCAATTTGTACATGAGCTACTTTTTCAGATGGAATTATATAATCACTAATTTTCGGATCCATAAATTCATGACTTTGTAAGGAAATCATAAGCAAACTCCCTCATCTCTTTATTATCTTCTCATTTCTATTTTAACATAAATCATGGTAAGAAAATGACATTCTTACTCGATTTAATGTCTAAATACAAAATGATTTCCTATAGGGTTAGGAGGGATTTTTTTCTTCCTGTACAATTTCAAAAATTTCAATTGCAGTTATATCAATATCGTCAAACTGATATTTCTGTTTGTTTGAATCCTTATCATACTCTTCAACTTCAAATGTTTTTGTTCCTGGAAAATATTTAACTTGGCACAACGTTTTTCCGTTAACTTCGAAGAGCCTTTGAGGTATATCCTCGTGTGCCTCTGTTTTTTGCATTGCTTGAAGCCTTTGAATAATACTTAATAACTGTGACATTTTATTTAAGCCCCTTTCTTTTGGAAAGACAAAAAAATTATAAACGAGAATGTAGGAAGAAATCAAACTAAAATATCTAAGCTTAGAAGAATAATTTCTTTACTCTCCATAGCCTTTGCAAAATAAAACATTTTAGACGAAAAATAAACAAAAGCGGAAAGCCCCTGAAAGATCAAGAAAAAACTAAAATCGTAACGCACTGTCGCTGTGTTTGTACCAGTACAGTCAGTAAAATCATGAAGCTTTTGCCGTAGAACATTTTTGTTTCATAGACTCGCAGAATGTGGGTCAGAAAACAGCATACACACTTCTTTATGACCACATATAGCCAAGAGTAAGACACCTTGGCAAACCTTTTTTAATTTACGCTAACAGAAAGCGAAAGAAAGTTAATCTAGCGCTAGGCAGCTTATCCAGACGGAATACCTGCTTAAAAGTTAAAAACACTGATTCCCTCTAAAAATTCCTGCAAAGAAAAAACTGTCCAAACGGACAGTTTTTATTTGGAATGTTAATAATTTTATTTATTCTTCTTTCATATTTAAAATTGATTCATTTAATAAGGCCAGCGCTTTAACGATGGTTCTTTTTCTGTTATACCCTTTAGTATTGACGGATAAACCATTCATGGATGCAATGATATGCCCCCAAGAACCGTAGGGCTTGAATCCGTAAATATATATTTTAACCATTCCAGAGTTTGTTGGTATGAAAATCATTTCATATCTACTGTTTTTCCTCATCTTATCATCTCCAATTCTTTGTAGAGCGTAAAAATGGGCATAGATAAATATAACATTGACATTAGAGAAGTACAAGAGGTAAAAGCGATATTCTCATAATTGAAAGCTTCTTCCCTTACACTTAATTCAGTGATATAATATTAATTATTCAGACATTTAATTTGATGGAAAGGGGTTCCATGTATGGATAATCGAACCAACAACCTTTTAGAACCTACATTACAGAATCTTTCACAAGCGATATTCACAGTAAATCGTCATGCTAAAACAGCAATTAACCCCAAATTTTTATATTCCCTGAAAAAAAACGCCTTGCATAAAATGATTCTAGAAAAAAAAGCAACCAAAATTGGACTTCACTTTTCGAGAAATCCAAAATTTAGCCAGCAACAATCTGATGTATTAGTTGAATGTGGCGACTATACTTTTCATATTCCACCAACAAAAGAAGATTTTGAACATTTGCCTCATCTTGGACATCTTGATCAACATTCCCGCAACCCAAAAGCCCGCATGTCACTAAATTTGGCAAAACAACTTCTCATCCAATATACCGGCTTAAAAGAAGATAGCAAAAATCAACAGACTTCACCACAGAAGCCTGTTTTCAAAAAACTAGGTGATAGTTTTTTTTGATGAAATATTAAAACCCGGAACTAATTAAAGATCCGGGTTTTGATACAAGGTAATTATAAAATATTATAATAGTCATAACATTTATATTTAAGCTTTCGTTTATATATATGGCACCATTGACTCAAGGTCAGCTATTAATATTCACAGTAGAGACATTTACTGTTTTTATTACTTGGGACCAAACACTGAAAGCTTACGCTTGCTATAAAATATGCTGATCAATTTTTAATACTAGCTCATTAATTTCTGGTTTGCTTACTTGATCCGCAGCCCCAACTTGTTCCCCTTTATGACGAAGGTCATCCGTAATTAAAGATGAGAAAATAATGACTGGTAATTTTGAGAGTCTATGATTCTCTTTAATTCTTTTAGTAAAATGATGCCCATCCATTTGAGGCATCTCGATATCCGTAATGACAAGCTGAACTTCATCATAAATATTTTTCCCATCATTCGCCAAAGATTCTAAAAAACTAAGTGCATCTCTACCATTTTCAAAAAATTCAACATTTTCGTAACCTGCCAACGACAACGTTTCATGAATAAGTTTTCTTAATAATGGTGAGTCTTCGGCAGCAACAATTTTTTTATTTGAACGTTCTCTAGCACCAAGTCTTTTAATTTGACCTTTATGAATGCCTGCTTCAGGATTAATATCTACAATAATTTTTTCAAAATCAAGTAACAATATCATGTTATCAGGGTTATTAATGACTCCGATTACTTGTGAAGAGTCAACATCATATAGTTCAGATGGTTTTTCAATATTATCCCATGAAATCCGATGAATTTTTGACACATGGTGGACGTGAAATACAACTTTCAGTAAATTAAATTCCGCTACAATAAATTTTTCATTCAACGGACTCTTAACTTTATTTGGAGTTAATCCTAACGCTTTCTCTAAACTAATGACAGGCATTACTTCCCCTCGCAGCTGAATAATCCCTACGATATTCCGATGTGCATGAGGAATAGGTGTAACAGGTAAAGGATTAATGATTTCCTTAACTTTTAAAACATTAATCCCAAACTTACTGTTATTAATATCAAATTCAATGATTTCTAGTTCATTCGTTCCGCTTTCAAGCAGAATTCCGGAATGATCCTCCATATACTATCCTACCTTTCAATGCCTTCAATAATTATTCCCAATATTTAATTAACGCTTGTGTTCCATTATTTTCTTCTCCTCGTTCGGCAAGAGAATCATACATTTTTTTGGCCAATTCAAGTCCCGGTAGGCGAAGATTCATTTTTTCCGCCTCCTCTAATGCAATACCCATATCCTTAATAAAATGTTTAATAAAAAATCCAGGTGAATAATCTTCTTTAAGAACGCGGGGGATTAAGTTGGACAATGACCAGCTACCCGCAGCTCCACTACTAATTGACTTTAGTACGGTTTCAGGATTCAGCCCAGACTTTCTTGCATAAACAATTGCTTCAGAAACCCCAATCATATTCGACGCAATGGCAATTTGATTACACATTTTTGTATGTTGACCTGCACCAGCTTCTCCTTGATAGACGATATTTTCACCTAGCATCTTAAAAATGGGCTTCATTTCTTCGAAGGTGTTAGAATCTCCCCCAACAATAATAGAAAGAGTTCCATTTTTAGCACCAATGTCTCCTCCAGAAACAGGAGCATCCAAAGTATATACTCCAATCTTTTTTCCCTCATCATTGATTTTTTTAGCCAATGTTGGGGTTGAAGTAGTCATATCAATTAAGACAGATCCTTTATTTACTCCTGCAAATAGACCCTGTTCTCCGAAATAAATTTCTTCCACATCATGAGGATAACCTACCATTGTAATAATAATGTCGGCATTTTGGGCAATTTCTTTAGGAGTTTCTTTCCACTCTGCACCATTTGCCAATAGAACTTCTGCCTTTTCTTTTGTACGGCTATACACTAATAATTTGAATCCTTCCGACAACAAATGACTGGCCATACTTTTTCCCATTACACCTATTCCGATAAAACCAATTGTTTTATTCGTATTCAAAATATTTACGCCTCCATTAGTATCTATAGTGATCTTAATTTTCCACCATCAACAAAAAAGCTGCTTCCCGTCATATATGTATTTCCTTCTGATGCCAGAAACACGACTACCTTGGCAAACTCTTCAGGCTGACCATCTCTTCCTAATGGAATGCTCTCTTGTGCTTTTTCTGCTATTTCTTCAGCAGGAATACCTTTTCTTTCAGCATTTGATTGATCTAGTTGTTTGATTCTATCAGTATAGATTCTTCCTGGTGCAACTGTGTTCACCAAAATATTATATGGAGCAAATTCATCTGCCAAAGTTTTTGACAACCCCGCGATCCCAACTCTAAACGTATTAGATAAGATTAAGCCCGGGATAGGTTCACGAATTGAACTTGAAGCTATATTTATTATTCTCCCGCCATTTTGTTTCAAATGAGGAAGTGCTTCTCTAATAATTCTTATATAGGAAAGCAAATTAAGCTCAAAAGATTTTTGCCAATTCTCATCACTCATATCTTCAAAGCCACCAGCTGGAGGTCCTCCTGCATTATTGACTAAAATATCAATCCCACCAAAAACTTCAACTGTTTTGTTAACCATTTCCTTAATTTCTTCCGGATTTGTAATATCACAACGGATCCAACTTACATTTCCACCATTCAAACTTTCTAATTCTGTATGTACAGTTTTTAATTGCTCTTCATTTCGACTCGCAATCATAACATTCGTGCCTTCTTTTACAAACTGCTCTGCAATTGCCCTTCCTAACCCTTGACTCGATGCTACGATTAATGCGTTTTTTCCTTTCAGACCTAGTTCCATCAAAAGTCCTCCCATCTATCATGAAAATTTATTCCTATTATACCATTTTCCTCTTTTTTTCTAATGAAATAAGTAAGGTTAATCTAAATCACTTTGATCAAATCCCTTATATTTCTATATTTCAGACGGATTTTAGAAGAAATCAATACAAGACCTTTAATTTAATCTTTATTGGAGAGTGTTCGTCGAGAATAATGAAGTTTTTCTCGACCAACTCCATTATTAAATGTTTTCATCGAGAATTAAAGCTGATTTCTCGATCAAATCCATTTTTGAATGACTTTCATCGAGAATTAAAAGTAGATTATCGACCAAGTCCATTTATGAATAACTTTCGTCGAGAATGGAGGCGAATTTCTCGATGAAATCCACTTTGATTTGTTTTTCATAGAGAAACAGATTCGGATTCAATTCAAATATAGAATTCTACTTCTTCTTATCTAACTCCCTACAATATAAACATATTAATATGTCTTTTTCGGAGGACGTAAAAATAAGGCTATCCCTATATCAATAGGGATAAGCCTATAACTTAATAAGGTCCTCTAATATAATCTTTGACCTTTTCACGATAAAAAGTATTAAGTCGTTCAAGTTCTTCATTTGAAAATGGTTTCTCTTGAAGTGAACCTAAATTTTGTTCAATTTGTTTCTTGTTTTTAAAACCTGGAATGACACAACTTATATCTTGCTGATCCAAAATCCATCTGAGAGAAGCTGTTGCCATTGATGTTCTGTCTTCCGCAATCCATCTTAATTGATCTGAAAGCTCCAATCCTTTATGAAATCCCAGGCCTGCAAACGTTTCACCTACATTGAAAGATTCACCATTTTCATTAAAATGTCGATGATCATCATTTTCGAAAGTATGCTCTTTAGTAAATTTACCGGTCAACAATCCGCTAGCTAACGGTAATCTCACTAAAATGCCGACTCCTTTTTCTTTTGCTTTTGGGAAGAGTTCTTCTAAAGGCTTTTGCCTAAAAATGTTAAAGATTACTTGCAACGCTTTAAGATTAGGATTGTCTAAACAAAAAAGTCCTTCCTCTACTGTTTCTACACTTACCCCATAATGACGAATCTTTCCTTCTTCCTGTAAGCGATCTAACACTTCAAACACTTTTCCGTCTTTTAAAATGGCAAATGGCGGGCAATGAACTTGATACAAATCAATGGCTTCTCTATTTAAACGTTTTAAGCTATCTTCACAATAAGTCCGAACTGCTTCATATGTATAATTGTCTGGAGAGTGTATATCTCCAGCTCTACAAAATTTAGTAGCAATAAATACCTTATCTTCCTTACCTTTTGTTGCCTTTGCTAAAAGTTCCTCACTATGTCCATCACCATACACATCTGCTGTATCAAAAAAGTTAACGCCCTTATCTATTGCATATTCCAAAGCTCTCAATGATTCTTCATCATTAGTCTTCCCCCAAGAACCACCAATTGCCCACGTTCCAAAACTTACTTCACTCACATTGATTCCTGTATTTCCTAAAGGTCTATACTTCATACAATTACAACCTCCCTATTAATCGTTTTACACCCCTGAATATGCCATAAATCCTCCATCCACTGGTACACTTATCCCCGTAACGAAACCGCTCGCCGTATCATCAACAAGCCATAGTAATGTTCCAAGCAAATCTTCAGGATTTCCTAATCGTTTCATTGGAGTATGAGCTAAAATTTTTTCTGTACGCTTCGTATTTGTGCCATCTGGATTTTTTAATAAAGATTGATTCTGCCTAGTAAGGAAAAATCCAGGTGCAATTGCATTAACACGAATACCTGCTTCTGCCATATGGACGGCTAGCCATTTCGTAATATTTTCAATGCCTGCTTTTGCAGCGCTATAAGCTGGCACTTTTGTCATTGGGGAATAGGCACTCATAGAGGATATATTAATGATATTCCCTCTACCTTCCACCATTCTTTTTGAAAAAACTTGCGTAGGAAGTAGTGTACCTATTATGTTTAAATTAAATACAAATTCAAAACCTTGTAAAGTCAAGTCAAAAAAAGTCTTAACTTCATTATCCTCCAAATCTTTAACAGAAAATATTTCATTTGTCGTGATGCCTTCTTGATGGTTTCCTCCTGCTGCATTAATTAATACGTCACATTTCCCAAAGATTTGAAAAACTTCTTCTTCTGCCTTTTTAACGCTTTCCAAGTTTACAACATCACACTGTACAGCAATCCCTTTTCCGCCTTGACTAGTAATCTCTTCAACTATCTTTTGCCCTTTTTCAAATGTACGATTTAAAATAGCTACATTCATACCCTGTCTAGCAAGCTCTTTTGCCATATAACTGCCAAGTACACCACCACCTCCCGTAACTACAGCCGTTTTACCTTTTAAGCCTTCATAGATTGGAAGCATTTTTTTCACCCTTTCTTTGCTTTTCTAAACTATCCCATATTCCCAATATATACATAATTCCAAGAGCACGATCGTACAAACCATATCCAGGACGTGCTTTCTCACCCCAAATCATTCTCCCATGATCAGGTCTGAAATATCCATTAAAGTTTGTTCTATGAAGCGCTTCCACAATATCATAAAGATCTAGAGACCCGTCTTCACTCCTGTGAGAAGTTTCAACAAAGTCACCATTCTCATAGATTTTAATATTACGAATATGTACAAATGGTACCTTTCCTTTTTCGGAGAAATATTCCATGATTTTCGGAATATTATTTTCTGGATTTGCCCCTAACGAGCCTGAACAAAGTGTAAGACCATTTGAAGGACTATCTACCATATTAACAATTCGTTCTAAATTATTCTTGTTTATAACTATTCTAGGCAAACCAAACACTGACCACGGAGGATCATCAGGATGCAACGCCATCTTTATATTGCACTGTTCAGCCACCGGAATAATTTCCTCTAAAAAATATTGTAAATGATTAAACAAATCCTCTTCCGTTACTTCTTTATAGCTTTCGAATAACGATTTTATTTCTATTAGCCTTTCTCTTTCCCAACCTGGTAATGAATAGGTACGAGAAAATTCCTCCATGCTTTGAATAAGCTCATCAGGCTGAATGTTTTCTATTTTTTCTTTTTCATATGCTAAAACAGTGGAACCATCGGGGAGCATTTTTTCTAAATCAGATCTAGTCCAGTCAAAAACGGGCATGAAATTATAGCAAATTACCTTTACGCCAGCTTTGCTTAAGTTTCGAATGGTCTCTTTATAATTTTTAATATACTGATCCCGAGTAGGTAATCCTAACTTTATATCTTCATGAACGTTTACACTTTCTACAACTTCAAACTTTAGACCATTCGAATTAATTTCTTCTTTTAATTTTATTATTTGCTCAAAAGGCCAAACCTCTCCAACGGGAATATTTGATAACACCCCAACAATTCCATCAATTCCTGGGATCTGCTTTATATGTTTTAAGGAAACACTATCATCATTACTACCAAACCATCTGAATGAAACGATCATCGATTATCTCCTTTTATAATTTATATAAAATAATGTGGGTATTTCTCCTTCAGCATTTCTTTTTCAAAAACGGCCATTTGTAAATGACGCTCCATCATTTGACTTGCCTCTTCTGGATTTTTTTCGATAATTAGTTTATAGATCTTTTTATGCTGTGAAATGATACTTTCCCAATTGGAATCTTTGGACAACCTTAATAGCCTTAAGCGATTAAAATGACTATTTAAAAGCTGTAGCATTTTCCATGTTCTTGCTTTTCCAACACCGGAAAACAGTATTCGATGAAACTCTTCATCCAGCTCATAAAGCTGATAAAAATTATTTTTTCCGATACAAAGCTCTTGTAGGGCAAGATTAGTTTCAAGACGAAATAGGTAATCATCGGGGAATTCCTTACATGCCAGCATCACTATTTCCTTTTCAATTTTTTCTCGAATAAATCTTCCTTCTTCAACATAATCAAGGTTTATCCGAGAAACGATCGTACCACTTTGAGGGATAATATCCAATAATTCTTCTTGTGCCAATTTCATAAAAGCTTCGCGGACCGGCGTTCTGCTCACATTGAATTCGTCGGCAATTTCTTTTTCTGATATCTTCGTTCCAGGTTCAAGTTCAAGATTAAGAATTTTCATTTTTAGCTTTTTATAGGAATAATCCCTCGTTGAACCACGATGTGCTTCTTTATTAATCACAAAAAAATCCTCCATTCAAAACACTTACCATATTAATTATACTAGTATACTATACATTGTTTAAAAAACTAAGCCGAAAGAATTACGGCTTAAGTTATATTATCTGCATTATCGATATTTAATTCAATAAGATTATTACTCGGATCTAGGCAAAACACTTGGACAAACCCACTTTTCGAACCGTGGTTTTCCATCAATGGGACGTTATGTTCCTTTAATTGTTTAACAGCAGCATTATAATCAGCAACTCTTATCGCTAAATGTCCGTCCTTCGTATCAACTTGTTCTATTTTTCTTAATGTATTTGCCTCAGGATGCACAATTAAATGAAGCTGTTGATGACCAACTTGATACCAAGCACCGTTGAAATTAAAATTTGGTCTCTTTATTTCCTCTAAGCCAAGAATGTTCCCATAAAAATGTTTACATTCTTCTAAATTAGTAACTGATAAACTAATATGATGTACTCCGATTATTTCGATCATGATCATTTCTCCTATTTATGAAGCATTTGGCCATTCGTTTGTATTCTCATTGCCTTTTCTTGTACAATTATGCATAATTCCGCAGCTTTAAAAGCATGAACTTGCGGCATCGCATTCTCCGTGCCGTTTAGGCAGTCTAGGATGAACTCTCCAAAAAATGGAAAACCTACTTTACCAGCACATTCGAAATGCTTTTCTCCGTCTTTATTTACTAAGTAAACGTGGTCAGAACTAGAATCGCGAGCAATATCAATATATTTTCGCGCTTCTATATAGCCTTCTGTTCCAAGTATCAATACTCTTCCATCTCCCCATGTACCTAGCCCATCTGGAGTAAACCAATCAACCCTGAAATAGAAAGTCGCTCCATTATCTGCTACTAGAGTGGCATCTCCAAAGTCTTCAAATTTTTCGTATTGAGGATAATGATAATTTCCTACTTTACTATGTAAAACTTCAGCGTCTTTTGCACCTGCAAAAAATAAAAATTGCTCGACTTGATGGCTGCCTATATCACATAATATTCCTCCGTAATATTTAGGATCAAAGAACCAGTCAGGTCGATTTTGAACATTTGCTCTGTGAGGACCTGTCCCCATTACTTGAACAACCTTTCCTATTGCACCTTCTTCTATAAGTTGACCTGCAAATATCGAGCTCTCTACATGTAATCTTTCACTGTAATAGATGCCCCATTTTAATCCTGTTTCGGCTGTTTTCTGTTTGGCCTTTTCCAATTGCTCTAATGTTGTGAATGCTGGCTTATCTACAAAGAAATGCTTACCGTGATCCATTGCTTCCAATCCAACACCAGCCCGGTCTGAAGGAATGCTTGCACAGGCAATAAGATGAATAGACGGATCATTTAATATCTCTTCCTTAGATTCAGCCGCTTGTACGTTTGGATATGCATCACAAAATTTTTTTACTTTTTCAGGATCCGGATCGTAAACAGCCACAAGTTCTCCACCAGCTTCAATCAGTCCATTTGCCATACCATAAATATGCCCATGATCTAAACCAATGGCAGCAAATAAGAATTCTCCCTTATCGACTACTTTTTTTAATTTTGTTCCTTTTGGAGCGTAATTCATTCCGTCATTTTTGTTCATGTGTTCATTCCTCCTCAATAGTTACCGCCTGTTGAAATCTTATTATCCGTAAAATTCTCTACACTTGTTTTTTTCTCATAAAAATGAATGGCATTTTTCATTACACTTTCTCTCGTATAAAATGGACATGATTTATCTAATGGTAGTTTAACAGTACCGCCTAGACTTGCAGATTGATAGATTGCTGTAATCAATTCTAGAGTCTGTCTGCCTTCTTTCCCGCTGATTAATACTTCGTCATTTTCCTCAATTGCAGTTAAGACATCATCTATCTGACCTGGATGTCCTTCATATTCCACTTCAGGAAGACTAGAATATAATTCTGTAATTTTCTTTTCTAAATGCAGGTCATCTAATGGAAAGCCATTTTCTTGTGATTGGGAAGCCTTTACTTTCCAAGGAACAGAAACACGGGCATTTTTACCTTGGAAAATTAACTGCTGCTCCTCTCCATGGTGGATAACAGAACTTGTAATTTGAGCAAGACTTCCATTGTTATATTTACAAATAGCGATTGAAATATCTTCAACCTCCGCATTATCATGTGAGGTATTACTCATTACAGCGGTAACCTCATTAGGCATTCCATTCATCCATTGAAAAATATCAATATGGTGAACAGCATGATTTAAAGTACAGCCACCTCCTTCTTTTTCCCAAGTTCCTCTCCACCATAGATCATAATAGCTATGACCTCTCCACCAAAATGAATCGACTTGTGTATGGACAATTTGACCTGTTAACTGAGAATCTAGTACTTTTTTTAGTTTCATCATTGGAGTCCTAAAACGATTTTGGGCGACGACTGAAAGAATCTTTTTGTTTTTTTCAACCGCTTCAATCATCCGATCACATTCTTCCAACGAAGACGCCATCGGCTTTTCAACAAGCACGTGCTTCCCGGCATTTAGACAATCAATAGCCATGTCCGCATGAGTGTATGGTGGTGTACAAATGGAAACTAAATCTATGTCTGTACTCTTGAGCATCTCTATGTAATTATCATATATTTCTGATTCTAATTGAAACTTTTCTGCTGTTTTTCTTGCTTTTTCAGGATAAATATCGCAAATAGCAATAACTTCACATCTTTCTGTAAATTGTAAATAGGCTTGTATATGAGATGGAGCAATAGCCCCACTACCGATAATTGCCACTTTTATCATATTATTCACCTCTTACATAATTTATTAAAATAGTTGCACCTTGTCATTCTTATGGACATTGATTGAAAACGCTATCTTTTTTAGGAATAAATATTTTTCACCTCAGACCTTTTCTAGTTATTAATAAAATCTCTACTCTATATTATTTTACCGGTAAAAATACCCATAACTTAACTGAATAACAAAATCTATTCCTTTAAAGAAATATTATCATAATTCACACGATTAATAGTTGATATCTTTGTAAGTTGTTTTTATTTTTAAGTTCTTCTGAGATACTACCATACTAGCACTTTACGTCAACATTGTCTATGATACAATTCTATAAAATAGTCAAAAAAAAACATTAAATAAAACTTACTTTTATACTAATTTCAAATTAAAATATTTACCTAAATAGAATTGCATACGTTTGAAGTACCTATAAAAAGAATTATCGCTTTTCTTAGGTTTTTCTTAAATTGAATGACGCCTCCAACACATATATATTTTAAAGTTATTTGGTTATACAAAATCTATCGCTTACCTTTATAAAACTTTTTTCCTCAATTTAGACTAATCACACCTATTCTTTATCGTTCCAATTAAATTTCAAAAAAAAAGCCAGACAATTTGTCCGGCAAAAAAAAGGGGGAAAAATGAGAATGAAATGACTAGGAGATCGTCATATCAATCATGATTATTATTCTATACCACCCTTTTCAAAAATATACACATAAAACATATTACAAATTTGTTACAAAATTTTATTTTTAACGAGATCCATTACTTCGTTAGCCGTTTGCATTCCTAATGCTTCCTCAGCTAGTTGTTTCATTTCATTTTGGCTAAGCTTTTTAATTAGACTTCTTGCCTTCAATATAGATGAAGCACTCATGGAAAATTCATCTAATCCTAAACCAAGAAGAATTGGAATCGCAATTTCGTCTCCGGCCATCTCGCCACACATGCCGGCCCATTTCCCTTCATTATGCGCTGCATTTATAACCATTTTGACTAAATGCAAAATCGCAGGGTTATACGGTTGATATAAATACGAAACACGTTCGTTCATTCTGTCAGCGGCCATTGTATATTGAATTAAATCATTCGTACCGATACTGAAGAAGTCAACTTCCTTCGCAAATTGGTTTGCTAAAACAGCTGTAGATGGAATCTCTACCATGATACCTAGTTCAATGTCATCTGCTACCAAAATTCCATTTTCAACAAGAGCTTCTTTTTCTTCAAGCAATAATGCCTTCGCTGAACGAAATTCATCAAGAGTTGCAATCATTGGAAACATGATTTTTAAATTTCCAAACGCACTAGCTCGTAATAAAGCTCGAAGCTGTGTTCTAAAAATATCATGTTCCTCGAGACAAAGACGTATCGCTCTAAAACCAAGGAATGGATTCATTTCTGACGGCAAATTTAAATATGGGAGTTGTTTATCTCCACCAATATCTAAAGTACGAACTACGACAGGCTTACCATTCATTTTTTCTAGGACTGTTTTATATGACTCAAATTGTTCTTCTTCAGAAGGTAACTGATTTCTTTCCATATAAAGAAATTCAGTTCGATAAAGACCTACCCCTTCAGCACCATTGATAAGTACTTTTTCAATGTCTTGAGGAGATCCAATATTTGCTGCTAACTCAACATGCTTACCATCAAGAGTTTCGGTTGCCTCGTCTTTAAGAAGAGCCCATTCCAACTTTTGCATCTCAAAGCTTCTTAATTCATC
This sequence comes from Lederbergia wuyishanensis, assembly GCF_022900255.1. Taxonomy (GTDB): domain Bacteria; phylum Bacillota; class Bacilli; order Bacillales; family Bacillaceae_C; genus Lederbergia; species Lederbergia wuyishanensis. The sequence goes on along the minus strand of NZ_JALIRM010000001.1, from coordinate 232,431 downwards.
TTCATATTTTTTAATGACTTCTTGTGTTGGATTAATATGTACTTCGCCATGAAGTCCATCTACAACAATTATATCGCCATTTTCAATCGCGTTTGATGCACTTTTCGTACCTACCACAGCAGGAATTTCCATCGAGCGTGCCATGATAGCTGAATGTGACGTACGCCCACCAATGTCAGTGGCAAATCCTTTTACAAACTGTTTATTTAATTGGGCAGTATCAGATGGTGTTAAGTCCTCTGCAATGATGACTACTTCTTCAGCAATTAAGCCTGGATTTGGTAGCTTGACTCCGAGTAAATGAGCCATTACTCGTTTTGACACGTCTTTTATATCTGCCGCTCGCTCTTTCATATATTCATTTTCCATTTGTTCAAACATGGAAACGAACATGTCCGTTGTTTCTTTTAAAGCGCTTTCGCAATTTTTCATATCCATTCTGATTTTATCCTCAATGGATGTTAATAATTCGGGGTCGCTTAATACTAGGAGATGAGCATCAAATATCGACGCTTTATCTTCTCCTAGATCTACTAATGCTTTCCCCCGAATTACTTCTAGATCCGCTTTGGCAGAATTTACTGCCGAATGAAGCCTGCTGATTTCATCATCAGCATTAGAGATAGCGGTTTTACTAAATGAAAGATCCGGCTCTATTAGCCGATATGCTTTTCCGATGGCAATTCCACTAGATGCTGCTATCCCCTTTAAAATAGTGGACATTACTCAGCAAGTCCTTCTTTTTGGAACAATTCCTCAATTCCAGCCATTGCTTCTTCTTCATCGTTTCCATCTGTACTGATTGTAATGTTAGCCCCTTTGCCGATTCCAAGCGACATTACACCCATAATTGATTTTAAATTAACTTTTTTGTCCTTGTATTCTAGTTGAACATCAGATGAAAATCTGCTTGCAGTTTGTACTAGCATTGTAGCAGGTCTTGCATGAATTCCTGTGTCAGACGTTACTGTAAATTGTTTTTCAATCATTCTTAATCGTCTCCTTTTCCCAAAGCAAAAATTTATTGTGCTTCCTAATACAAAAGTAGCCAATTTTAGGTGATTCGTCAATGGTTGAGCACCAAAAATGCACTTAAAAAAATATATACCCAACTATTGCACCATTATTCTTTCATTTTTTTACTTATTTCTCCTAATTTCCCTTTTACTGTGTTCATATCTTTTAAAAAAAGATTAATTTCCATAGTTGTTGCCTGTACACTTCCATATCTCACACTTTCATAAATAGTAACGGATTCTTTAGACATTGATACACCGATTCTACTAATCCATTCTCTTAATGATTCATTTGAATAGCGACCCAAATCCCTTTTATTTGCGTATTTTTCAAGTGACCTTATTGCTTTTCTAATCTCATTATCTACATCACTATATCGAGGATTAATCCCTTTTCTTTCAATAAATGGCGAGATATATGAGAAAAAACCATTGGAAGGTGAATATGAATCAATAGATTGCCGCTTATAATTTTTAACATTTTTATATACATATAGAGCGACAAGACAAACGATTATGAAAATGATAAACATGACAATGACATTCAAAACTTTAGAACTCTGCAAATTTAAAACATTTTCGACATCCAGTACTCCTGTTTCTCCTCCAGGTAATATAAGTTGTTTTTGCTCTAATTCTTGATTTAAGATTGGTTTTGTTGGAAAAACTCGTTCACTAATGAAAGTCAGTGTATTTGCAAATAATGAAAGTAACTGGTCAAACAGCTTTCTCAAGTAGGTTGCCAAAAGATAAGCTGTAGAAAATCCTATAGCTAGAATTCCGATCACTCCGGAAGAAAATTTGAAAAAGAGTGACTTTTTATTATTTCCGGCTCCGCTTTCTCGATATCTCTTTATAAAGGTTCCGAACGAAAAAACTATAAACTGAAGCAGTACAAGTAAAAGTACAGGATATAAAAATGGTAATGAAAAAATAGCAGCGATAAACCAAATGACAATTGATATTACGACAGTTAGGACTAATAGACTCTCCCCACCATCAATAAAATCATAAGAATAGTTCTCCATTTCCTTCTTTAATACGAAGAAAAGAAAAAAAACTGAGAAAAGAAAGAGCCAAAAAGGCAAACGGAAAAATATACTTAACAAAAGAATAGTAGGTACAGTAAACAAGAGAAAATTAAACATAAACCCTTTTGCATTTATAAATTGAAAGCTCATTACAATTGCACAACCAATAATGACCAATAGTAAAAATGGCCAGGCAACCGTTATAAATATTGACTCTTTCAAATGCACAGGAGACACAATTAAACTGACAAAAACCGCCTTTAACAAGAAGCTTCTAATAATTCCCCATTGGGAATGGCCAAGATTCATCATACTGCTAAATTCTTTTGTCTCCATTGCCTTAAAACTCCCTTATTATGTACATTTTCCACTTCATAGATGGATCGTCCTGTTGAAGAAAGATCTAACAATGCTTTTTGTATGTCAACCGTTTCAGAACCTATAAATATGACTACTGAAGGCAGATTTTCCTTTTTTAATTGACTTAGCATCTGATTTGGAGGAAACAATAGCGAAGAAAATGATAATACTGTAAGCAATTCGAAAGCTGCTTGCCGATGTTTTGACCCAAAGCCCTCCTGTAAATAATAAAAAGGTGTATTTCCAAAAGATCTTACATTTACAGCTAATGAAAATGGTATTTCTTCTTTTAAGGCATAATCAATTAGAAAAGCAGTCTGACCTATCATTTCTTCTAATTTCGCATTAATGGAATAATATTCAGAAATATTCATTATAATCAGCCATCCACGCGACGCGATTGAGGAAAAAACTTTTGATTGTAAAACTTGCAGTTTGGCACTTGCTTTCCAGTGTATATGTTGAAATGGGTCTCCTGCTGTATAATCTCTTACCCCTATTGGCTGCATCGTATCTATAAATAACGAGGTTTTCACGTCTTGCAATCCTTGTTTATTAATAAAAACAAAATCTCTTATGTGTACTAAATTTCTTCGCGGATAAACAAGAATCTGTGAAGGAATATGATTTTGGTATTCAAGATCTACATACCCGCTTCCAAATAAATGTGGTATTCTTACAGTTACTTCTCGGATTTGGGATTTCCCTCTTTTGTTTGCAATAACGGGAATGACAATCTCCTTTTCTTCGTTTTTCCAAATAAAAAAAGGTATTATAACTTCTATAAGTCCATTAGTTTTATTGTAGGGTGCATTTAGCGGAGTCACCGACTCATCGAAAGTAATTGTAAAATTAGCTTTTAGAATAGGAAAACCTGTATTCACTAACGTTATTTTCCAATTTCCTTCGTCATCAACAACGAGAAAGTTTTTTTCTTTTACAACTATTAAATCTAATCGATTACCCACAATTTTAATATAGTATGATTGGATATTTAAAATCATTAGACTAGTAAGAAAAATAAACATCATCATTATTTGATTAGCAAAAAAAGAGATAATGATTAAAAGTAATAAAATATGGGGCAAATAATTTAAAACCCTATTAGATGGACTGGGATTTCGAAACCATTGTTTCATGTTGCATTTGCCTCTACAGGTACTTCAACACTTTGTAAAATCTCACTAAAAATGACATCTGCTGTTTGTGTAAGTGAAGCCTCTATCGTAATATGTAGTCTATGTGCCAAAACAGCTTGAGCTATATTCATTACATCATCAGGAATTACATAATCTCTTCCCTTTAAAAAAGCTGCACCTTGACTTGCTCGAATTAGTGCCAATGCAGCTCTCGGACTCGCTCCAAGTTCAATGTCTGCATGATCCCTTGTATGACGTACAATAGCTAATATATATTTTTCAATATCTTCATTTACTATAATTTTTCTAACTGCATTACTCATACTTAAAATATCCTCAGGTGTTAAAACTGCCTCAACCTCATTATAAGGGTCTGTTTCACGAAACCTGCGAATCATTTCTAATTCTTCTTCGTAACTAGGATATTGTACATTTAACTTCATGAAAAAACGATCTAATTGGGCTGCAGGTAAATGGAATGTACCTTGCTGAGTTTCAACAGGATTTTGAGTTGCAATTACCATAAAAGGATAAGGAATTTTTATTGTTTCCCCATCAATCGTTACTTGTTTTTCCTCCATTACTTCTAATAAACTCGATTGAGTACGCGGAGTAGCACGGTTAATTTCATCAGCTAACAATATATTCGTCATTACCGGACCGGGTCTAAGTTCAAAATCCTTCGTTTTAGGATTAAAGTATTGTATTCCACTTACATCACTTGGTAGGACATCGGGCGTAAATTGAATTCTCTTAAACACTCCATTGATACTTTTCGCAAACGTTTTTCCTAATAATGTTTTTCCAGTCCCCGGAACGCTCTCTAATAATACATGTCCACCTTGTAACAAAGAAATAATTAGTAGATCAATTTCCGTTTCTCTCCCAATAAGTATTTTGGAAACTTCATCCTTTAATTGTTTTAGTTTTGTAAGCAAGTTTTTTCCTCCTCAATATCACAATTTTACAATATTTGTCTACTTTTTACGTATTTCTATATTTTACCTCTTTTTTCATCTATTGTGTATTTCATCTTGCACTTTAAAATAAAATAGTGCATTATATAAGAAAAGTGTAAGCGCCTTACAAATATATAAATAAAATGTTAGGAAGTTAGTAGTAAGTAGCGCTGATACTTTACAAACACAAATATTAAAACATACATATATGTAACGTTTTAAGAATTATTAAAAAAGCATTTCACACCTTTGAAATAATACTAGTCATAGATGAATAGCAAGGGGGAGAAACATATGAAAATTGCTGAGGTTGGGAACATCATTGAATTTAGGGATGGTCTTCAAGGAATTGTAGAAAAAATAAATGAAAACTCTGTCATTGTAGATTTAACGTATATGGAAAATTATCGGGACTTTGATTTAGAAGAAAAAACGGTTGTAAATCATAAAAATTATAAAATCATTCAAGAATCTGTAAACGTTTAAATGCAAGCGATACGCTTGCATTTTATTTTTTTATGAGAAAATATAGTATATAATTTTATAATATCTATTTTTTGAAACTTAGGCTATAGTTGTCCAGCTTCAGGCGCCATCGGCTCGGTGTCAAATAAACTGATTCGCTAAAAGTCATAGAACAACTTTTGCAATCAGAACATTTGCTTATCGCCGATATACTGGCGCCTTGCGCTTTTCTTAAAGTTTGGACACTTCACAGGAAAGGAAGACATGATGAAAAAGAACATTATAGATTGGAAACTAGTAATTGGATTTTTGATGGCATTATTTTTAATTTACTTATCTTTTGAAAGCAAACAAGTATTTTGGTATTTATATACAGCAACAATGCTGTTTTTAATAAGCTTTGCAATCATTAATGAAAAACTGGACGATGAAGTTTCAACTATACAATATTTATCCATAGGAATTCTTTCAGGAGTGGCCTTATATCTATTATTTGCTGCAGGCAATTGGTTAATTTCCTTTTTACCTAAATCCTTTAATTCGCAAGTGGCAAAGTTATACACCAGATTCTCTCTCGAATGGATATGGCATTATTTTGTGCTGTTTTTAATCATCATTCCTGGTGAAGAGATATTTTGGAGAGGATTCATCTTAAAACGATTAATGAAAAAAATGAGTATCCTTAAAGCTATACTGGCTTCTGCTTTTCTCAATGCTATTGCTTTTTGTCTTACTGGATATTTCATACTCATTGTCGCAGCATTTGTAAGTGGATTAGTTTGGGGGATTTTGTACGCGTGGAAACGAAGTATGCCTTTATTAATTGTTTCTCATTTGGTTTTTGATATACTCCTTCTAGTTTTCTTCCCTCTCTCTTAGTTAACTTCATAACAAAGAAAATTTAATTTTCGTTACAATAATAATGTATATGTACTTTAATACGGTGTAACGTTTTTTTTTACACTATCGTCTAACAAGACAAAGGAATATTACTTAAGGAGGAAGTTAAGATGTTGAAATCAATAAAAATCGTAGCTACTTGTTTTTTAGCAATACTATTACTAGCTGCATGCGGAACTACCGGTAGGGAGGCTAATCTAACAAATGGTAGTGGCGCAGGAGGAAATCAGGAAGAAAAAAGTTCCCCTGCCAAAGAGGAAAAAATAGTTGAGGAGACAGATAAAGATAACACTGAAGTGATTAACGAAGAAGTGAAAGAAGATGAGCAAGAGGATACATCAGATAAAATAAGATTATTTGAAATGAATTTAACGTATGAAGTGAATAAGGAAAAAAAGGAAGATACTGCTTTTTTACGCTCTAGCGATCAACAGGACTATTCACTATATATTTTGCCGGAATTTGAATTGACTGCTGAGGAACCTAATAAAGATGTACTCTATTTAAAAGAAAATGACCGTCATTTTATGAGAATTGAAATTCTTCCATCCGAAACAAATATGGATGATGCTGTTTCGACAATCAAAGAACAGTTAACAGCTGTTAATTCCGAAGTAACGCAATTAGAAGTAAAGAACTCTCCTTGGTTGGAAAATGCACATATATATCAAGCAGAGAAGGATGTTGAACTCGTTACTGCTTATTTATTGGAAAAGGATAACCTTATCCTAAAGTTAACGGTCTTTACTACAAAAGAGCAAAATTATTTAGATCCCTTCTTAAAAATGGCAGAAACAATTGAAAAGAAATAGAAGTTTGAATTTTTATAGATTCATCGAGTCTGTAGCGGCTATCTAATTAGCCGCTTTTTTCATTGCCTGAAATAGGCTTCATCCATAGAATAAACAAAAAAATCAAACTCACATATCCAAAAAAGGGATATAAGATTCCAAGTAATTCGCCGTAATTTACTCTACTTATAATAAAAACTAAAACAATAATGCCCGCGTGTATCCAAAGACTCCCCAAAGAAACATAGCGATTTATTTGACGTTCCAAACCGTACATATTTCCTATCAATGATGTGAAGATTTCTCCAAAAATAATTAGTAAATAGATAAAATAAATGCTACTTGCAGCACCTTTTACTATAACTGCCATCGGAATATCAAAAAGACTTGGATTAGGAAGTGATGTCAAAATTATATGACTCGAAATTAAAATGATGGTGAGGATCGCTCCACCTATCCATCCACCAAGCTTCACAATTGCTTTCATATTAATTTCCACAGCAATTGGTACAAGGACAGCTTGAGCAAGTGCAAGGTTAAACGCAGCATAAGAAAACGCGGCTATGATTGCTTTTATACTAATATTCCCTTCTGGTATATTAAATAATGAAGTTACTAATTCGTAACTTTCAATCGACTTAAACAAAAGAATGAAATTAAATAAAATTAACATTGGAACAACAAATGTATTAACTGCAAATAGTCCTTTTACACCAACTGCCATGACAAATAAAGCTAGAAAAATGGTGACAATCGAGCCTACTGTATTAGAAAATCCCAGCTGTTCTGTAAAAAGAGCTTCAGCTCCAGACAGCATAACTGCGCAAACACCTAATAACATAATCATAGTAAATGCGTTCATGATTTTTGATAGTATATTTCCAAATAAATATTCATTGAACTGTTCAAACGAAGTAGCTTGGATATCAATGGCCTTTAACATTATTTTTGTCCCTAATAAAATAAATAAATAGCCAGCAATTAAGATAGAGATAAAACCCCAAAAACGATATTGAGTAAAAAACTCAACAATTTCCCTTCCTGTCGCAAATCCGGCACCAATAACAGTACCCACATATACTGCAGCCACTTGCAATGCGCCTGTCCATTTTTTCAATACATTGGCCCCTCTTCCGCTTTTTTAACCCTTTTACACCATATGTAATCAAACTAAAAAAAATCCAAAAAATATAAATAAAATAGTTGAAAGTCAATAAAGGTCAGTGTATAATAGCAATATAAGGTCAAAATAGGTCAATCAATTATCCTATTTAAACCTCTTATTTTTAATTCATTGGTCAAAGTTAGTCAAAATCAAATTGGAGGATTGATATTCATGTTATGCAGTAAATGTCAAACCAATCATGCAAACATTCAACTCCACTTAAATATTAATGGTCATAAACAGACATTACCTTTATGTTCTGAATGCTATGCAATGGAAAAAGAAAAAATAAATGCACAAATGCAAGGTCCAAGTGGATTTGAAGATTTTTTCAAAGGTTTCTCTAATCACGAAAATCATATAAATAACAAAGTAAAAACAAAAACTAATAATAAAAATAATGGATTTCTTGATCAATTTGGCCGCAATCTTAATGATGCAGCAAAATCAGGATTAATTGATCCCGTTATTGGCCGTGAAAAGGAAATCGAAAGAGTCATCGAAATAATTAACCGCCGAAATAAAAACAATCCGGTATTGATTGGTGAGCCTGGTGTTGGTAAAACTGCTATTGCGGAAGGTCTTGCTTTAAAAATAATTGAAAAAGACGTTCCTGCTAAGCTAAAAAATAAAGAAATATACTTGCTTGATGTTGCTTCCCTTGTAGCGAACACTGGTATTCGCGGTCAATTCGAAGAAAGAATGAAGCAGCTTATTACAGAGCTGCAGGAACGAAAGAACATCTTATTATTTATTGATGAAATCCATCTCATTGTTGGTGCTGGATCTGCTGAAGGATCAATGGATGCGGGCAATATTCTAAAACCAGCTCTTGCTAGAGGTGAACTTCAAGTAATCGGTGCTACTACTTTAAAGGAATATAGACAGATCGAAAAAGATGCGGCTCTTGAAAGACGTTTCCAACCTGTGCAAGTTGGTGAACCTTCAATTGAAAAGTCGATAGAAATTCTACAAGGCTTAAAAGAAAAATACGAAAACTATCACCAAGTTAAGTACAGTGATGCTGCCATTAAGGCTAGTGTGGAACTTTCAAGCAGATACATTCAAGATCGTTATTTGCCAGATAAAGCGATTGATTTAATGGATGAAGCTGGATCCAAATTAAACTTAACAATGAAATCGCCTAAATATGAAGATGTTCAGCAACGTATTGCAGAAATTGATCAAGAAAAACAAGCAGCGCTATCTGAAGAAAACTATGAACTTGCTGCAAAGCTTCGAGACGAAGAGTTACGTCTGGAAAAATCATTAAATGATCAAACCATTAATGAAATGCCTATCGTTGAAGTAAATCATATTCAAGAAATTATTGAATTCAAAACAGGGATTCCCGTCGGAAAACTTCAAAGCGATGAGCAGTTAAAAATGAAACATCTTGAAGAAAACCTTGCAAAAAAAGTAATTGGTCAAGATGAGGCTGTAAATAAAGTTTCTAAAGCAATTCGTCGTAGCCGAGCAGGATTAAAAGCAAAAAATCGTCCAATTGGCTCCTTCCTTTTTGTTGGTCCTACTGGTGTTGGTAAAACAGAATTAACAAAGAGTTTGGCCGAAGAACTATTTGGAACAAAGGATGCTTTAATCCGTCTCGATATGAGTGAATATATGGAAAAACATAGTGTCTCAAAATTAATTGGCTCCCCTCCTGGCTATGTAGGCCATGAAGAAGCTGGACAATTAACTGAAAGAGTTCGCAGGAATCCATATAGCATTATTCTTTTGGATGAAATCGAAAAAGCTCATCCAGATGTACAGCATATGTTCCTGCAAATTCTTGAGGACGGACGCCTTACTGATAGTCAAGGAAGAACAGTAAGCTTCAAGGATACAGTCATCATCATGACAAGCAATGCTGGTACAAGCAGTGGAAAACAAATACAAGTTGGTTTTGGTAAAAGCGATATTGTGAAAGAATCAAATATTCTTGACTCACTTGGTTCCTTTTTCAAACCAGAATTTTTGAACCGCTTCGACAACATTATTGAATTTAATAAGCTTGAAAAAAGCCATTTATTGTCGATTATTCAACTTCTACTAAATGAACTTGAACATAATTTAACTGAACAAGAAATGAGACTTGATGTTACAGATGAGGTAAAAGAAAAATTAGTAGAACTTGGCTATCATCCAAACTTTGGTGCTCGGGCCCTTCGTAGAATTATTCAGGAACAATTGGAAGATAAAATTGCCGACTATATTCTCGATCATCCTGAGGAAAAGAATTTGAAAGCTGTATTAACTGAGAATGAAATATCATTAGTTACCGCTGAATAATTGAAAAAACTGTCCAACCGTAATGATCTGACCCAAGAAAGTTAGACATATGTATGTAGGCTGCTTGAAGGACCTGAGTTCGGTATTCCACCGGGCTTAGGTCTTTTTTATTTTGCCTACATATGTTTGTTATTATAATAGTAAATATATTCTTCCAGTTCCTTCTCGAAATGCTCCATGCTCTCAAATTCTTATAGATAAAGTGGCTTAGACTTTAATAAGCAAAAGAAATTTTCTATGACTGCATTATATAAGAATGCCTCTATGCCATTTTCTTGATAAATACGACCCCTTCACTGATGACCTTTTTGAAACACCTATATGTGAAGCAATTTCATTCATGGGTTCAGGTCCATTTACATACCTTTTAACCACTTGGATTTTTTGTTCAACTGATAATTTTGCCATAAAAAACCCCCCGTAAAAATTAGATCAGTGTCTAACTTTTACGGGGCAGTTTAAATGGTTTTGGACAGTTTTTTTGTTTATAACAACGTTTCCGCTCCATCAATGTAAATTTCTGAACCTGATATATGATTGGATGCATCTGATGCTAAAAAGTGAATTAGATTGGCAACTTGTTCGGGTTGACCAGGTCGATCCTCTAGAGGGTGACTTCCTTCAGGATATTCTACAGGGATTTGCACTTTTTTTAGCTTTTCTTCATTTGGATGGGTATTTTCTCCGATATTTGTTTCAATTGCTCCAGGGCAAATAATATTCACTCGGATTTTATATTTTGCTAGTTCAAGTGCGGCCATCTTTCCAAATGCCATTTGACCAGCCTTTGAACTACTATATGCAGACATTCCTATTCCAGAAAATTTTCGATTTCCATTGATTGAACTTGTAATAATAATACTCCCTCCATCTTTCTTTAAATGAGGGATAGAATATTTTACAGTTAAAAATGTACTTTTTAAATTAGTAGAGATGGTTTGATCCCAATCGTCTGGGGCAAAGTCTTCAATAGGAGTAACAACCCCGTTTATTCCAGCGTTTGCAAATACAATATCAAGACGTCCAAATTCTGATACTACCTGATTAACTGAGTTTTCTACCCGCTCTGGATCGGATAAATCAACATCCATAATAATTGCTTTACCACCAAACTGCTCTATTTCTAGTTTTACCTTTTCCGCTTTCTTTTCTTTAAGGTCTAGCAGTCCTACGGATGCACCTGATTTTGCAAGTCTGATTGCTGATGCAGCACCAATACCTGACGCAGCTCCTGTTACAATGGCTACTTTATTCTTTAAGGACATAATATGATCTTCCATATGGTAAACCTCCTTCGATTTTCTTTGGACAGTTTACCCATTTATGACCATTCTAGTCTCTTAATTTCCAAACTTATATGTGGAAGATCCCTTAGTATTCGTTTTTACTCTAAATAGGCTTCCTGCATGAGGATATTTCTCCAGTATCTCTCTACTCAAACCCGTTCTGGCTGTTGTTATATATAACTCATCCATATTTTCACCACCAAACACACAAGAAGTTACTTGTGGTGCAGGTACTGGAATAGAGTCCAACATTTCTCCTGTATTTGGATTCCATATTGTAACCCGGTAACCTCCCCAATGTGCTACCCAAAGATTTCCTTCGACGTCAGATGTCATTCCATCTGGAGCACCCATTCCTCCTGGGATTTGCACTGCCACTCTTCTATTTGATATCTCCCCTGTTTCAAGATCATAATCAAATGCAGCCACTTGCATAGTTGGGGTATCAATATAATACATACTTGTAAAGTCGGGATTCCAAGCTATTCCATTGGAGCAAGTTATATTATCCAATACCTTCTTAACTTGACCATTTGGTTCAAGAACATAAAAATTCCCTCTCCCTTTCTCGCCATCATAAGGCATTGTTCCAGCCCAGAACCTTCCTTTAGGATCACATTTTCCATCATTAAATCGATTATTTGGTAAATGCTCCTCTGGATCTGCAATCGCTGTCAATTTCTCTGAAGGTAAATCGATTTCATAAAATCCACTTTGTAGAACAACTGCAAGACCTCCACCCTTTTTAGGCACAACTGCTCCAACATGCTCTTCTAATTGAATTTTTCCAGTTTTGCCTGTTGCAGGTTCATATGTATAAATGCATTTTCCTAGAATATCTACCCAGTATAAAACGTTAGAATCAGCTTCCCAAGAAGGTCCTTCTCCAAGTTCAGCTTTGACATCAAGGATTAACTCAACTTCATAGCTCATTATTCAATAACCTCCATAATATATTATTACGTAAGAAAAGTGCAGACTACCGCTAACTTCTTCAATCAAATGATCCGAGGCTCCAAAAGCTTATTATTAGAATTTTAGCGACTCAGATTTTTTAACCTAGCGCCGATGATCCCAAGAACTATAAATGAAACCCCGAATCAAATTTAGTGACTTTATAAAATGTATTATTATGAAAAAGCTCCGACTAAAAAATAATCGGAGTTCAAGTGATATGCTTATTTGTTCATTAATTTTTTTAAGTTCTCAATATTTATTTTTGAACTTTCCATAGGATCACCATCAAACTGCTCTTGTTCAATGATGAACCATCTTACGTCATTTCTTGTACCGATATTAATTAAACTTTCAATATCCAAGCTTCCTGAACCGATTTCAATACTTCTCTTCTTACCGTTCTCTACAGTCATATCTTTAAGATGAAGTGATACAATTCGATTGCCGTACTGGTTAATAAGGTCAAGTGGGTCTAAGTCTGCAAAGGTTGCCCAATAGCAATCAAGCTCTATTTTTACTAAGTCAGGATCAGTATTTCCGAATAGAAGATCAAATCCAGTAGTATCACCAAATTTTTCAAATTCAAAATTATGGTTGTGATAGGCAAAAGTAAAGCCCTCTTCTTTACAGGCTTGTCCAATTTTATTAAATTCTTCAGCTGTTCTTTTCCATGCATCTTCACTATCACGATAATCAGGTCCAATAGCTGGGACAATTAATAAATCATTGCCAATTTCTCGGTTATATTTAAACGTTTCAATAATTTGCCCGCTTTTAAAAGCATCAAACATAATATGGCTTCCTGCAACAGTGATCCCTTTGTCATCAAGAACACGCTTTAATTCTTGAGCAGGGGTATCAAAATATCCGGCAAATTGAATTGCATCGTACCCCATATCAGCAACTTTTTGTACTGTACCAAGAAAATCTTTCTGAGCGGCTTCTCTTACGGAGTATAATTGTAATGCTGCTTTACCCATAAATTCATTCCTCTCCTACTTTATTTTTCTTTCATAATACTATTCGACTTACGCGTGCATTAATCCTTTTTATTTTGCATATGGAAGTGAATGGTGTCTGACATAAGTATTAGCAACAGTCATTCGCGGTGCAGTAACCGATTTTCTCTTGTTGTTAGATTGAAAAAGTCGATAATATTCGTTTAGCAGAGAATCTAGCTCTTGACTGCATTGAATTGTCTTAGCTGAATTTAATCCATAAACTTTACCGAATAGACACATTTTTTCACGTTTTTCTTGAATTCTTATTAAAAATAGTGCTTTTTCTTTATTTCTCCCATACATTTCCTGTTCTCCCCCATATATTGACCTTAAAACTCAACTATGTCATTATCTCAACATTATTCTCAATTGTAAATGGATTCGCAAAATTAGACATTCTTTTTGAAAGATGTCACCATTTCTTAACAATTGACTAAAAAATTTGTCATTGTCATACAATCGATAATAAAACGTAATGTTACTTTTCGTATTTTCAGGGTAAAATAACGCCAACAACTATGAAACTGGTGATAGTTATGGCGAAAAGAGATTACTATTTTGATAATGCGAAGTTTTTATTGATTTTTTTGGTTGTTTTCGGTCATCTTATCCAATCGTATATAGATTCCAATACTTTCTTCTCTACTCTCTATAAATTACTTTATACCTTCCATATGCCAGCCTTTATTCTTATATCAGGATACTTTGCAAAAGGAATTTATGAAAAAGGCTATATTATGAAAATCACAAAAAAGTTAATCATTCCATATCTCATTTTCCAAGTAATTTACTCTGTTTTTTATTATGTAATATATAGCAAATCAATGTTGACCATTGATTTTTTAAATCCACACTGGTCCCTTTGGTTCTTAATAAGTTTATTTTGCTGGAATATAATGCTGATTGGATTTAATAAAATGAAACCTGTATATGCTGTCAGTTTAGCATTGTTTATCGGACTGATAGTCGGATATGTAGATTGGATTTCGAATTACCTTAGCCTTTCAAGAACATTTGTATTTTTCCCCTTTTTCATCGTAGGCTACTTTATCAAAAAGGAGCATTTCCATTTATTATCGGAATCTAAAACAAAAGTTTTAATGGCAGGGGCTATTTTAATAGTTACTTTGGTAATTATCATTTTTCCGGAACTAGATGAGAAATGGCTATTAGGTTCAAAACCGTATAGTTATTTAGAAACTTTTTCAACTATTGGATTCATCAAACGAATTGGTATTTATACAATTAATTTCCTCATGGTTGCTAGTTTCTTCGCCTTTGTTCCAAGAAGAAAATTCTTTTTTACAAAATTGGGAAGAAATACACTTTATGTTTATTTACTTCATGGATTTATAGTCCGCGCTTTTAGAGGAAGCACAATTGAGTCATATTTATACGATTCGAAAACAATCATTATTTTATTAATCGTTTCCTTATTACTAACGTTTCTCTTATCTAGTAAAATTGTCACAACAGCAACACAACCAATCATCGAATTAAAATGGTCTCGTTGGAAAAGGACATTTGGCAAGTTTAAAGAAAATATTGGTGAACCTCGCGGGCAGAGCGAATAAATCTGCCCGCTTTTTCATTTCATAAGAAATAACTATGCTTTTAGATCCGGGGCACCTAGCGACTTCCATAACTTTTGGTTTCTTCCTTCACCAAGTCAATATCGGCTCGCCTAGCGTCTAGGAGCAGGAAGTATTAACCCGCATCAGGACGTTGCGTTTTTAGCTTTTCTTCATCTTTCAAGTGCCTTTCTCTTTTCATGGGTCACCATGTTTTTTTTATTTCGTCAGAACCCTAAAAATAAACGTTTACTAAACCGCTACATCCTTTAGGTTTGTAGGTCGCTAAACAGGGGATAGCGCTTTTGTTCTATCTCCGGTCATTGAGGTTTTATAATAAGTCTTGTAAAATAAGAAAGATTGATACTGATAAAAGGAGCAACAAAATAAATGAAAATCATCGCAAGTACTTTAAATGCGAAATATATTCACACGAATTTAGCTATTCGCTATTTAAAAGCATACGCAGCACCAGATTATGACGTGGAGCTTGCGGAATATACGATTAAAGACCCAACATTAAATATTGTGACAGATTTATACAATAAAAAACCTGATTTGATTGGCTTTAGCTGTTATATATGGAATATTGAAGAGACGATCAAAGTCATTGAAATCATACGTAAAATCATGCCAGATGTAAAAATTGTCCTTGGTGGACCCGAAGTTTCTTATGACGTCATTCACTGGCTCAACAGATTGCCTGAAATTAACTATATCGTTATAGGTGAAGGCGAAGAAACGTTTAAACAACTGCTGGATGAGTTAAACGGAAATATGGAATTGGATAAAGTACTTGGAATTGGATACTTGAAGGATGGAAAACCGGTAATTAATCCAGTTCGTAACAAAGTTGATTTACGTGAAATGCCATCTCCCTTCAGATTTGAAGAAGACATTCCTCATTTGTCGAAACGAGTTATTTACATTGAAACAAGTCGGGGTTGCCCTTTCAGCTGCCAATTTTGTCTTTCTTCTATAGAAGTTGGAGTAAGATATTTTAATCGCGAAAAAATTAAGGAAGATATTAGGTACTTATTGGATAACGGTGCGAAAACAATTAAATTTGTCGACAGAACTTTCAATATCAGTAGAAGCTATGCGATGGAAATGTTTCAATTTTTAATTGATGAGCGAAGACCTGGGGCTGTTTTCCAATTTGAAATTACAGGAGATATAATGAGACCGGAAGTCATCGACTTTTTAAATAAGGAAGCACCTGCAGGACTTTTCCGCTTCGAAATTGGTGTACAATCGACCAATGATTTGACAAATGAATTAGTTAAAAGAAGACAAAACTTTGAAAAATTAACGAGGACTGTACGGATGGTCAAAGAAGGCGGAAAAATCATACAGCATCTGGATTTAATTGCTGGCCTTCCTGAAGAAAATTATGATTCCTTCCGGAAAACATTCAATGATGTGTTTGAGCTAGAGCCAGAGGAATTACAGCTTGGATTTTTGAAAATGCTTCGTGGAACTGGATTAAGAATTTCTGCAAAACACTTTGGCTACACGTATATGGATCACGCACCTTATGAAATTTTAGGTAATAATGTTATTGATTTTGATGATATTATTAGAATCAAGCAAGTTGAAGATGTATTAGAAAAATATTGGAACGATCATAGGATGGATCGAACAGTTAAATTTCTTACTTCCCAGAGCTTTGATACTCCGTTTGATTTCTTCCAAGAATTTGGAACGTATTGGGAAAAACAAAATTGGTCGCGAATAGGACACCAATTAGAAGATTTGTTCACTCGACTAAAACAATTTCTTTCTGAAAAGAACATAAAGGATTCTGACTTGGCAGAGGGACTAATGAAATATGACTATTTAATAAATAGACGATATAAACCTAGAAAAGCATGGTGGGATGATATAGTTGAGCGCAAAACTCGTGCTGAACTTTACGAAGAGCTTATTAAAGAAGGAAAATTCATGAACGATTTGAATTTAAATGAACGAGAGCTTTATAAGCATACTCAGATTGAGGTTTTTCCTTTCTGCATAAAAACGTATCAGCAAACTGGAAACATTATTCCTCAAACCTCTTTCGGAATAATTTATTTCGAACCAGCAGATGGAAGTCCAACCATTTATCCATTGGATACAATTATCGTTCAGAAAAAAACTGTCAGTTAAAGAAGAAAATCATCCATGATTTTTAACAAAACAAGCGCAATATCCGTTTTTGGATATTGCGCTTGTTTTAATAATATCTGTAAAAACAAAAGAATTTCAATTCCAAATTACAAAAGCTCTTTCCTTAATTGTTCAGGTGATTTTGGAGAAAGCATTGCAGGTGGAACGTCAAATACCGTTTTAGCTCCCGCCTGTCCCTCTGTACTAAGCTTATATGCAGCTCTAGCATAAGCCGTTAGAACACTTGCAGTATATTCTGGATTGCTATCAAGCTTTAAAGAAAATTCCATGATTTCTTTATTGCCCTCACCCGTTTCCCCACTTCTTATAACAAATCCACCGTGCATCATTTTTGAATGATTTACACGAAATTCTTCTTCATTAATAAAGTTTACAATTGTATTATAATCAGAAAAATAATGTGGCATTTCCTTAATTGTTTTTTCGATTTCAGATAGATCCGCGCCTTCTTCAGCAACAACAAAGCACTCTCTTAAGTGTTTTTCTTTAGTTGACAAGACAGGGTTTTCGCCACTTCTTACTCGATTCACAGCTTCTTCAATTGGGATAGTATACTGAACTGCGGCTTTTACCCCATTTACCCTTCTTACAGCATCTGAATGTCCTTGACTTAGGCCTTTTCCCCAAAAGGTATATGTTTCTCCTTCTGGTAAAATTGCTTCTCCGAGAAGACGATTAATTGAAAACATCCCTGGGTCCCACCCGACTGAAATAATACTAACTTTTCCAGAAGATTTCGCAACTTTGTCCATTGAATCAAAGTACTCAGGAATTTTGGCGTGTGTGTCAAAACTATCAATTGTATTAAAGTGTGCTGCAAATTCCGGACCTTGTTCAGGTAGATCTGTAGCAGATCCACCACACAATATCATTACATCGATATCGTTTTTATAATCCTCTGCCGAAGTGATTGGAAGTACTTTAACATTTTGATCTGCAACAGTTACACTTGCTGGGTCACGCCTGGAAAACACAGCTACAAGTTCCATATCAGGATTTTGCTTTATTGATGCTTCTACTCCTCTGCCTAAGTTTCCATAACCAGTAATCCCAATTCTAATTTTGTTTCCCATAATAAACCCTCCTGTTGTCTTTATAAAAACATGATAAATCTATTTAAAGAAAAATCATAGTATAACTTACCCAATAATGACTCTTTCTGTTGGATAATGGAAGCCCGGCTCTTTCTCATTACTTGACATGATGAATAAAAAGGATAAAATGCCAATTCTTCCAATAAACATAAGCAATATTAATATTGTTTTACCAAAATCAGTTAAGTAAGGAGTGATGCCCATCGAAGCTCCACAAGTACCGAATGCAGATGCAACTTCAAATATAATGGAGATAAGGCTAGCATCTTCAGTTATGGATAATAATAAAATGGACAACCCGGTTAATATCACTGCAAGCATTAAAACAACTAAAGATTTGATAACATCATTTTGGTGAATCTCTCGTTGAAACACTTTAATTGATGAACGCCCTCTTGCAAAGTGAAAGAGGAACAGAATATTCAGAGCAAATGTTGTTGTTCGAATTCCGCCACCTACAGAACTTGGAGATGCTCCAATAAACATTAGAAATGATAAAAAGAGAATTGTTGAAACACTTAATTGATTTACATCTAGCGTAAGCAATCCCGCACTTCTCATCGTCGTAGATTGGAATAAAGCGTAGAAAAATGATTCATGCCACGACTTTCCAACAAAAAAATGATTAAATTCAATTGCAACAATAACGACTGTTCCAATGATTAAAAGTAAAAAATATGTGGTAGTCGTAATTTTAGTAAAAAGGCTAAAACGAAATCGAATCTTTTCATCCTTATGAAGTAAAAATCTTTTCACTTCAATCCATACTGGAAAACCAATTGCTCCTAATACAATTAATATCATTGTCACAAATTGAACGAAATAATCTCGGGCAAATGGGATAAGTGATTGCCCTGTAATATCAAATCCGGCATTTGTTGTAGCACTGATGGAAGCAAATAGTCCTTGTAATAGTGCTTCCTGCCATGTAGAAAAATATTTCATATAGTACGTCCCAAGCACTAATGCACCAAAAAGTTCAATAATTAAAATGATATAAATAATTTGTTTTAATAGCGCAACGAGACCTGAAAGATTAATCTGATTTTGATCAGTTCTAATTAATTGCCTATGCATCAGTCCAACTTTTTTCCCTAATAATAGCCAAAAAAATGTACTGATGGTCATAATGCCAATTCCACCAATTTGCAAGACAAACATCAAAAGAAAAATACCAGGGGTTGTAAAAGTCTCAGAGATGTTTACAGTTGATAACCCCGTTACACTAATAGAGCTTGCCGCAGTAAATACAGCATCCATAAATGACCATTCTGCACCAGGTTTTCGTGCAAACGGAAGGCTTAAAAGAATTGCCGAAAAAGCAACCGTTAAAATGTAATATGTAACCAGGATCCGGAATGGCGTTAGCCTAGTCAGCGAATGTTTCTTTAAGTGCTTCATGCCTTTTATTATCCCCCAACGTAACATCATTCTTCTATATTAAAGAAAAAATACTATATTGAAAAGAAAAACATACATTTTATCCATCCTATCATGCTTTACCATCATACCATTTTTCAGTTTTTAGAGATGGATTTACCAGTTATGCTTTTTATAATTAAGTTCATACTATAAGCACGATGTAAATTAATTTAAAAGGAGAGAATTCAAATGGCTAATCAAAGCAGTAATAAATTGCTTGTTCCTGGAATAGAACAATATTTAGATCAAGTTAAATATGAAATCGCCCAAGAATTCGGAGTAACACTTGGTTCAGATACAGTTTCAAGAGCTAATGGATCAGTCGGTGGAGAAATAACAAAAAGATTAGTGCAGCAAGCTCAAGCACAATTGAGTGGCAAACAGCATTAAAACATAAAGAGGAAGCTGATAATGGAATTCAGCTTCCTCTCTCGATTAATTGAATAAATTTGCAGATTGACTATTGTGAACAGCTTTTTTCTTAGATATCAAATATCCCCCTAGAGCAATCCCAATTAATACGATCCAAAATATCAATTTCCAAGCAGTAGACTCTGGAAAATGTTCGTCTAGTATAGATACATTTGGGTGAGATAAAGTGAAAATCGATAATTTCACACCAACCCAGCCAACGATTAAGAATGCAGCTGTTTCAAGCGTAGGATATTTTGCTAATAGTTTTACAAATGTCGTAGCTGCAAAACGCATAATGACAACACCGACGAGGCCTCCTAAAAGCATAATTGTAAATTGTCCCCCGTCTATTCCCCCGACTTGAAACCATCCAGTCGGTCTTAATGTTACAGCTAAAGCAACAGCTGCTAACATTGAATCAATTGCAAATGCGATATCTGCAATTTCTACTTTTAGAACAGTCATCCAAAACGATTGACCATTACCATTTTTCACGGTCTTTTTTGCCTTTTCTTTATTTTTATTTTTAATTATATGATGAATTGATAGGTATATTAAATATGCAGCTCCAATAGCTTGAATTTGCCATACATTTACAAGAAATGTTATTGCAAACAAAGCTGCAAAACGGAAAATAAACGCTCCTAGTAATCCATAGAACAAAGCTTTTTTCTGCAGTTTTTCAGGTAAATGTTTAACCATTACAGCCATAACAACTGCATTATCTGCTGCAAGAATTCCTTCCAATCCTACTAGTACTAAAAATACCCATCCATACTCTAAAATCATTGATAGTTCCATCAAATTTCCTCCCTTATTTTTTACATCCCCTCAGGCAGGAAATTTTGATTTCAATGAAAACAAAAAGACCTCTGCCATATGGGCAAAGGTCTTGCTGGACATTTTATGCCAACAAAGCCGGTGAATTGCTTCACGAAATGACGACTTTGTTTTAGGTGAATCACATTCGTTCACCTAACGCTACTCCCCTTTGACTTAACGTCAAATGTATTTATTTACTATTATTATAATGTATGGAATCTAGTAAGGCAATATTCATATATATTATTTTGTTATCTATCCTAGTTTTCCATCTTCCATCTTTTCCTTTTCCTATTCATTCTCCTAGTTTCAGGATCAAAAAAACTATAAACGACCGGGATGACAAATAAGGTCAAAAAGGTGCTGCTTATTAATCCGCCAATAACCGTCACGCCCATTGGCTGATTCATTTCGGTTCCTTCTCCAATACCTAATGCAAGTGGAACTAAACCAAGAATTGTTGTTAAAGCGGTCATAAAAATTGGACGTGCACGGTCTTTTACAGATTCCACGAGTGCGTCATAGCTAGATAATCCCGCCTGTTTTCGCTGATTAATATAATCAACAATAACAATGGCATTATTCACGACAATTCCAGCTAATATAATAATTCCGATAAAAGCAGGTACACTTATAGGCATTTGGCTCGCAACAAGGGCAATTGCAACACCAATCACCATGAGTGGCACTGTAAACATAATGACAAAAGGATATTTGAATGATTCAAACTGTGCTGCCATAACAATATAAATAAGGATAATGGCTAAAATAAATGCCATAACCATATCATCGATTGAATCTTCCAGTAATTCCTTTTCACCGCTAAACTTAATTTCAGTCTCACTAGGAAGATGTAATGAGGCAATCTTTGACTCAACTGCTTTTGACATTGTTCCTAAGTTGGTTTCTGTACTATATTTTAGCGTAAATTCAACTGAATCTAACTGATTAATACGTTGAATTTCAACTGGTCCTGTGCCTATTTCAATATTAGCCAAGTCACCTAACTGTGTGAAAGATCCATCAGGTTTTTTTATTAATAAGGATTTTATTTTATCAATGTCTCTCGTAATACCTTCGTCATACTTCACATATACACCATAAACGTCATTATCACCCGTAATGATTTGCGAAGCCTGTACTCCCCGAGTAACGTCATTAAAGATCATCGCTATTTGTGCAGGAGCTAACCCTGCTTCGAAGGCCTTATCACGGTCTATCGTTATATGCACTTCTTCAACTTTATTAGCAGTTGTTGTTGATAAATCTGTTACATCCTCTAAATCTTTTAATGAATTAACAATTTTATATGTACTATCTTCCAATCTCTTTTTGCTCGTGTCTGTTATATTAAATGTCATTGTTTGTGGAGCCATTCCTGAAGCCGCCTGTACATTGAAACGGATTTTAGCTTCGGTATTAACATTTACTACTTCTTTTTCTATTTTAGGCTTTAAATAATCAACTATTTCAAATAATGATTTGTCCCTATTTGTCAGAGGTTTTAATTTAACATATACTTCTGCAGTATTTGCTCTACCTCCACCTTGGAAAGTAGACTCTTGCGTTGTTCCGATTAAGCTAACATACACATCAACATCTTTTTCTTTCTTTAACTCGTTTTCCATTACGCTTATTACTTTTTCAGTTTCTGAAAGTGCTGCACCATTTTGGAGCTTAACATTTATACTGAAAAATCCTTCATCTGTTGGCGGAAGAAATTGCATGCCAACTGTTGTTATTCCGAATAACCCACCTACGAATAATACGATCGCTATAAAGAGTACGAGAAATCTATGACGTAATGACCAGCGGATGGATCGATCAAGCAAATTGATAGGTTTGGATCTACGTCTAATTGCTTCGTAATCACCATGTGGTTTTTTTAAAAACCTGCTTGCGAGCATTGGAATAACTGTCAAAGCAACAAATAATGAAGCAAATAAGCTAAAAGAAATGGTAAATGCAAATTCCTTGAATAATTGACCTAGAAGACCACTAATGAAAACAACAGGCAAGAATACGGCAACGGTAGTGAGAGTCGAAGCAGTGATAGCTCCAGCTACTTCTTTTGCCCCTTCCAATGCCGCTTGTTTCGGCTCTTTCCCCATAGATAGATGTCGATAAATATTTTCGATAACAACAATGGCATTATCGACAAGCATCCCTATACCTAGTGCAAGTCCCCCTAGTGTCATAATATTTAAAGCGAAATCAGCAAAAAACATTAATACAAATGTCACGATGACGGAATAAGGAATAGCGATGCCAATAATGAGAGGACTCTTGATGTTTCTTAAAAAGAAAAATAATACGAGCATTGCTAATGCTCCACCAATAATTAAGGAATTGGCAATATTCCCAATTGCAATTTTTACATAATCACCTTGGTCAAAAAGAATATCTGATTCAATTCCTTTATATTGATCTTTTTTTAAAACTTTTTTTATTTCTTTTTGAAAATCCTTAGAAACTTCGGCTGTATTGGCATCTGACTCTTGTAGCACACTTAGTAATACAGATGGCTTTTCATTTGTTCTAGTAATACTATCCGAAGCTTGCTCTTGCTGTTTAACAGTTGCTATATCTTTGATTCTAATTTTTTCACCATTTAATGGATTTATCGTAATAACAAGATTTGCAATATCATCTGCTGAATGAACCATACTCATAATACGAGTTGTGAGTTCTTTTCCTTGAGTAAGAACGGTATCCCCTGGAGTTGAAATATTATTTGATTGAATAACATTTACAATATCTGATTGTGCTAAAGAAAATTTTTTCAGCTTATCTTGGTGGACTGTTACGTTAATTTCTTCCATTAATTTTCCCGTAACATTTATACTTGCAACTCCCTTTACTTTGGTTAGTTCTGTCGTTAACTTATCAGTTAAATTTTTAAGATTTTTTTCATCTTTATCAGTTTTAAGAGATAGCTGGATAACAGGGAATTGAGATGGATCAAATTTCAAAAATCTTGGTTTCCCAGCATCTGAAGGGATTGGGGTCTGATCAATACGTTGAAGAACGTCATTTTGGATATCGTCAATTGAAGTGGACCACGAGAATTCTAATAGGATTAAATTTGAACCTTCTCTTGAAATGGATTGAATATTTTTAATCCCTGGTAGCGTTGCAAGACTTGCTTCTAATGGTTTCGTTATTTTCTCTACAACTTCAACAGGACTTGCTCCTTGGTAAGTTGTAACGACCACCGCTACAGGAGGATTAATGTCTGGTATTAATTTCAGAGGTATTTTTAAAAGAGATACAATACCTAGAATAATGACTAGAAACATTGTTACTATTGTAAAAACGGGCCTTTTTATTGAAAATTTACTCAAATTCACTATGGATACCCCTTTCGCACTCCCTTAACGCTTTATATTATAGCAATTTCCCGAATGGAATTATATTGAAATGATAGTTATTCTTTTTTAACGCAGGAAAAAAATGCCGACGAATCGGCATTACCCTTTTGGATTTTTACTTAATTGTTCTTGTGCTAGACGAACCATCTCTTTGACCATATTGCCTCCGATTGGCCCTCCAACCTTTCCCGCTTCTTCAGATGACAGATGACCATTATATCCTTTTTTCAATGGAATTCCTTGTTCTTTCGCAATTTCATATTTTACTTCATTTGGGTTGCTTGGATTAACTCGATATCCTTTTTCAGACATTACTTTCGCTTTAAAGTCATCTAAAGCAGGTCTAGCCCCAGGAACGAGAGTCCTATTTCTTCTCGCCATTAAACATACCTCCCTTAAGGATAGTATGTCCGGAAAATTGAAAAAGCCACATCAACTAGTAAATTACTGGGTTGAGGGCTTTTATTGTAAAATACATGGAACTTGGAGTGATTGGTGACCTTCACCAATAAAATATCGTAGAAATAGAACACCAATCGCAGCTTAGATAAGGGCTAGTGATCACCTTAATCATGCTCATCCATAGGATTGTATAATTTAATATCGGGATTTTTATCCTGAAACCAACGTAGAGCAAAATCATTTTCAAAAAGGAATAGTGGCTTATCAAATCGATCTTTTACAAGGAGACTTCTTGTACTTGAAAGAGATTCATCAATTTTGTCATTTTCAATCCATCTTGCAATTTTTGAACCAATGGATTCCATGATGACGTCGGAGTTATATTCATTTTTCATCCTGTGTTCAAAAACCTCGAATTGAAGTTGACCAACAGCCCCGAGAATATAATCTTCCATTCTGTATGTTTTATAAAGCTGAATTGCTCCTTCTTGAACGAGCTGCTCCACACCTTTATGAAAGCTTTTTTGTTTCATTACATTTTTAGCATGAACTCTAACAAATAATTCTGGTGTAAATTGAGGTAATTTTTCGTATTGAATCTTTTGCTTACCATCATAAATAGTATCACCGATTTGATATGTTCCGGTATCATATAATCCAATAATATCACCGCTTACAGCTGCGTTTACCGTGCTTCTGTCATCTGCAAGAAACTGTGTCGATTGGGAAAGTTTAATTTGTTTGCCAGTTCGTGAGAGAGTTACATTCATGCCACGCTCAAATTGGCCAGAGCAAATCCTTACAAAAGCTATTCTGTCACGATGCGCAGGATTCATGTTCGCTTGGATTTTAAAAATAAAACCCGAAAAACCTTCAGAAGCTGGATCAATTTCTCCCTCATTTGTCATCCTTGGTTGAGGAGACGGGGCAAATTTCAAATATGTTTCTAGAAATGTTTGGACGCCAAAATTAGTTAATGCACTACCGAAAAATACAGGAGATAATGTACCATTATTTATTTTTTCTACTGAAAATTCATTTCCTGCTTCGTCTAATAACATAATTTCCTCTAAAGCTTGAGTGTATAAATCCGATTCCTTTAAAGGATAATCCCCTAGAATTTCGCCTTCTTCATCCAATTCCAAAAATCTTTGATCATCATCAACTCGGAATTGTTCGATTCTTTTATTAAATCGATCATAAATACCGTAAAATTCTTTTCCCATACCAATTGGCCAATTCATTGGGTAGGATTCGATTCCTAGAACTTCCTCCAACTCAGCAAGCAACTCAAGAGGTGTTCTTCCTTGTCGGTCTAACTTATTAATAAAAGTAAAAATTGGGATTCCCCGCATTCTACATACTTTAAATAATTTTAATGTTTGTTCCTCTATCCCTTTTGCAGAGTCAATAATCATGACCGCACTATCTACTGCCATCAGTGTTCTATACGTATCTTCACTGAAGTCTTGGTGTCCAGGAGTATCTAAAATATTTATACGAAAACCATGATAATCAAACTGCATAACAGATGAGGTTACAGAGATTCCTCTTTGTTTCTCGATCTCCATCCAGTCGGACGTTGCATATTTTCCGGTTTTTTTACCTTTGACCGTTCCAGCATCGCGAATCGCTCCACCAAAGTAGAGAAGCTTCTCAGTCATCGTTGTTTTTCCAGCATCAGGGTGAGAAATGATTGCAAAAGTTCTACGTGATTCCACTTCTGCTTTTAATGTTTTTGCCATACACATAATTCCTTCCGTTGTTCAGTCTTTTTCTATCTTATTCCTTGCAAGAATGAATTTCAACGGTAACTTTAAAAAAGCTAAACACTCACTCGAAAAGTTTTTCATAAAAATTCTTTCTTCCTATTTGATTCAGATAGTCAATTTTTCTTTTTTCATAAAAATCCTTAACATTACCTCTATCGAAATACCAAATACAATCCATTAAAATACTCAATTTATATACATCAAAAAAATGTCTTTTTTCAATAGTGTCTAAAGGTCTATACTTCGTATACTCAGAAATTATTTTTTTTGCTTCAATAAAATTAAGGTATTGTTCAACATCGTGCCGCCATGCCCAATATTCAACTAATACAACTAGATCAAATAATAAGTATGTATAATTTGCATCATCAAAGTCTAATAGTGCACTGCACTTATCATCTTTATAAAGGATATTTGTAAAATGAAAGTCTGAATGGCAGATTCCTTTAGGTAATTCTTCCGGAAAAATTAGTTGTTTCAACTCATTTTCTAGCCATAAACACTTTTGTTCTGCATTTTTTGTATTTAATCGTTCTGATTGTTGATGCCCAAGATTACGACATGTTTCAATGTTATAATTTAATCTAGCTTCTCTATATAAAGGCTGATAACTTTTACTAATATTATGTAATTCTGCTGCTAATTTAATGAGTTGAGCTTGTTGATGTTCATTAGGAGCTTTAAGATGTTCGCCTTCCATATATTCGAAAACAACATAAGGCTTCTGTTTATATTTTCCAACGAAGCTTCCATCCCTATCTAAAAATGGTTTTGGACAGGGAAAATTATGATTCTTTAAGTAGTTAAGGAAGTTCGTTTCAAATAAAACGGACTGAATTGAACGATTTTCATAGTATCTAAAAACAAAATGACCTTCTGTAGTTTGAACTTTAATATTTGTTTGAACGGTTCCATTAGTAAAGGGCTTGGAGGATATATAGTTACCTAAAGTATAATTTGAAAAAAGTTCCTTCAATTCATCTTCTGAGAAATTGGTTTTAATGGGATTCGACTCCTTTAATGCGTAAACGCCAGGACGTTTTTGTATATTTCAAGTGTCCGGACGTTTACAAGAATACAATCATATTTCAGTTATCGGCGACAGCACATAAGCTAATAAAAGCTTTTGTGTATTAATAAGTGAAGATTCATGGGTTCTTTCAAATGCATGAGACGATTCGATCCCAGGGCCGACTAAACCATGAACAATATCATGACCAGCTTTTATTGCAGCAGATGCATCCGATCCGTAATATGGATAAATATCAACTTTATAATCAATATTATTGTCCTTTGCCAATTGAACAAGATGTTTCCTTAAACCGTAATGGTATGGTCCACTGGAATCCTTAGCACAAATGGAAACAGTGTATTCATCGGAAGCTTGTCCTTCTCCAAGTGCTCCCATATCAACTGCTAAATATTCGACTGTCTCTGGTGAAACATTAGCATTTCCACCGTAACCAATTTCTTCGTTGTTTGAAATTAAGAAATGTGTGGTGTATGGCAGCTTAATCTTTTTGGAATGAATATGTTTGATTAATTGTAATAAAATAGCTGTACTTGCCTTATCATCTAGATGTCGTGATTTAATAAATCCGCTCGTTGTAATTTCTACTCGCGGATCAAATGAAACGAAATCACCAACATTAATTCCAAGTTTTCTCGTTTCCTCTTCACTATTAGTTATTTCATCAATTCTCACTTCAATATTTTGTTCATTTCTTTTGGCTTCCCCTGCGTCTTTGTATACATGGACAGAGGTTTGCTTCATTAATATCGTTCCTGTATACGTTCTACCTGAATCTGTTTCAATTTTGCAATATTCACCTTCGACAGAATTCCAGCGAAATCCACCAATCATCGTAAGTTTTAATCTTCCGTTTGATTTAATTTCTTTTACCATCGCTCCAAGGGTATCAACATGTGCTGTCAACATCCGGTGTTTGTCCGCATTTTCACCTGGAATTGTAATAAGTAAGCCGCCTTTTCGATTTCTTTTCATTTCAAGATTCAACCCTGAAAAATATTGTTCACAAAAATCGATTACTCTTCGTGTATTACCTGATGGGCTAGGAATTGAAACTAATTCCTTTATCAATTGGATAGTATCTTTCACTTGAGGAAATTCACTCATATTACATGCTCCTTTATGTAGTAAGATGGTATAATCATAACACGAGTTTCATGAAATGGAGGAATTTATTGTGGCTCTACATTCATTCTTATTAAAAGCGGATTGGCCGGGTGGACGCAATAGTATCGGTACGATTGATGCTGGTAATCTTAAAACAGAAATATCCATTCCACCAGAGATGGATGGACCAGGAGTTGGTACTAACCCAGATGAAATGCTTTTAGGGGCTGCAGCTACGTGCTATATTATTACTTTAGCTGCAATGCTTGAGCGTGCTACCATTTCGGTTTCTAAGCTTTCAATGGATTCTGAAGGAATTGTTGAAATAGAAAAAGGAGTCATTACATATAAGACGATCATCCACCGTCCTACTGTAATTTTAGAAGAAAAGGTGCATGTAGAATTAGCTCAAAAACTTGCAGAAAAAGCGGAAAAAAGCTGTATGATTTCAAGAGCATTAAAAGGAAACGTGGAAATTAAACTTGAAGCTGATATTAAATGACCGCCAATTTTTGACGGTCATTTTGATTATTTTCTAAATTCAATTAATCCTTCATTTAATGCTTTTGTACTCTTGTAAACATCTTTATAAAGGTTAAACAATTTCTTATACGCTTCCACATTTTCTACTTTAGGTGTAAATGATTCGCTTACTTGCACAAATTTATCGGCACACTCTTTAAGGGATGAAAACCAGGCACATCCAAAAGCAGCAAGCATAGCAGCTCCCATCCCTGGACCTTGTTCACTCACTAGTTTCATAATATTTACATTAAAAATATCAGCCTGCATTTGTAGCCAAGTTTTATTTTTAGCTCCCCCACCAATTGAAATCACAGTATCAATCTGTTTACCATTCTCTCTAAAAATTTCAATTGATTCATTTAGAGAAAAAGTAATTCCTTCAAGGACTGCTCTGACAAAATCCCTTCTTTCATGGGATGCATCCATTCCGATGAAGCTTCCTCTGATCACTGAATCTGCATGCGGTGTTCTTTCTCCGGCTATATATGGTGTAAACAATAATCCATTTGCGCCAATTGGAACCTCGTCTATACAGGATAAGAGTTCTTCAAAATCAACTTCGCTAGCGAAAACATCTTTAAACCAGCTTAAGCTATATCCTGCGGCAAGTGTTACTCCCATTGTGTAATAGGCATTTTCTTCTCCATGATTAAAATAATGAACTTTTCCGCCAAAATCGAGATCACTTTTTTGTTCATACGATAGAACAACTCCAGAAGTCCCGATGCTGCAAAGCGTTTTTCCATCTGATAAAATACCAGATCCGATAGCTCCACATGCATTATCTGCTCCTCCAGCAAATACTTTGACGTTAGTGGATAAGCCTGTTTTTTCGGCTACTTCACTTATAATTGTACCAGTTTGTTCATGTGATGCTACTAGTGGAGGACATAAAGAAGTATTTATCCCTAAACGCTCACAAATTTCTTCACTCCACTTTTTCTCTGCGACATCCAACAGTAATGTTCCAGCTGCATCCGAATATTCACTATGTAAAAGACCAGTTAGTCGAAAGCGCAAATAATCTTTCGGAAGTAGGAAAACAGCAGCCTTTTCAAAAATTGCCGCTTCGTGATCTTTCACCCATAAAATTTTTGGCAACGTAAAACCCTCAAGTGCGGGATTTTTTGTTATGGCAAGTAGTCTTTCTTTACCTACTAAATCCTCAATCTTTCTACATTGTTCTGTTGTTCTTGTGTCATTCCATAGAATTGCGTTTCTTAGAACATTGTGTTCTTGATCCAATAACACAAGTCCGTGCATTTGCCCTGAAAAGCTTAACCCTTCAATATCTTGAACGTTTCCATTAAAATTCTTAACTAATTCATTTAAACCATCTATTGTTTTTTCCACCCATTGTTCAGGGTCTTGCTCGCTATAGCCTGATTTTTCTTGAATCAGTGGATAAGACTTTGACACTTCTTGGCATACTTCCCCATCTTGATTCATAAGCAAAATTTTTACCGCACTTGTTCCTAAGTCTACACCAATCACATACTTCACAAATCTCACCCCTTGTAGAGAAAGTGCTGGAATTTTTCAACTCCAGCACGTGTAATCACTTATTTTCCAGCAAGTGTTTCAAGCAAGTATTGATTCACAATAGCTTTCAATCTTTCTTGTCTTCCAGAACGGTTTTGAATATTGCCTAATTGAAGTGCGTACTCTTCAAGTTTGTGGAAGTCTGCTCTTCCTTCTACAATATCTAAACCAATTCCTTCTGTATAGCTGCTATATCGATCAGCAACGAAATCTTCCAACACACGATCTTCTAAAAGTTTTGCTGCAACTTTTAATCCAATTGCAAAGCTATCCATACCAGCAATATGTGCGTGGAATAGGTCTTCTGGCTCAAATGAACCTCTGCGTACTTTTGCATCGAAGTTAAGTCCACCTTTTCCTAATCCGCCATTTAGTAAAATTTCATACATTGCTAGAGTTGTAGAATACAAGTCTGTTGGGAATTCGTCTGTATCCCATCCGATTAATGTATCACCTTGGTTAGCGTCAACTGAACCTAGCATGCCATTAATACGTGCAACTCGCAATTCGTGTTCGAATGTATGTCCAGCTAACGTAGCATGGTTTGCTTCGATATTAAATTTAAAGTATTTCTCCAAACCATAGTTTTGCAAGAAAGCATGCCCAGTGGCTACATCAAAATCATATTGATGTTTTGTAGGCTCTTTTGGCTTTGGCTCAATTAAGAATTGTCCATCAAAACCTATTTCTTTAGCATAATCAACTGCCATATGGAAGAAACGAGCTAAGTTATCAAGCTCTAGCTTCATATCTGTATTTAAAAGTGTCTCGTAGCCTTCACGACCCCCCCAGAATACATAGTTTTCTGCACCAAGCTCTTTCCCAACTTCTAAGCCCTTCTTTACTTTCGCCGCAGCAAAAGCAAAAACATCTGCATTGCTGGAAGTTGCTGCACCATGTACATATCTTGGATGTGTGAACATGTTCGCAGTATTCCAAAGTAATTTTACTTTACTATCTTTCATATAATCTTTGATCATTGCAGTAATGACATCCAGATGTTCATATGTTTCTTTTAATGTGTCTGCCTCGGGTGCAATATCAGAATCATGAAAACAGAAGAAAGGTACATTCAGTTTATCAAATAGTTCAAAAGCAGCCTCAACACGTGCTTTGGCAAGATCTAATCCTTTATACTGATCCCAAGGACGAATCGCTGTCCCAACTCCAAATGGATCCGTTCCATCAGCTGTGAATGTATGCCAATAAGCTACCGAAAAGCGGAGAATTTCTTCCATCGTCTTTCCATTAACTGTTTCTTCAGGATTATAATACTTAAAAGCGAAAGGATTCTTAGATGTTGAGCCTTCATACTGAATTTTGTTGATTTCGTCAAAGTAAGCCATATTTCTTCCCTCCAAATAAAATATCAATGATGGCGTTTACAATTACATTTATGTATTTTTTTCCACCACTTCTTGCCAATAGTATACATCTTCTTTTTCCCTTTGTCTATTCATTAAACAAAGTTTTTATGATAATATATATTTTAGTTTTAATGTTACTTAAGGAGAACTTTTATGAATCCGACTTGGAATCAACAATTAATAAAAAAAGAAAATAAAACAATAGTGCTTCAGTTAATTATGCAAAATGCTCCCATTTCCCGTGCTGACATTGCCCTTAAGTCTGGCTTAAATAAAGGCACTGTATCAACTCTTGTAGCAGAGTTGATAGAAGAACAATTAATCATTGAAACAGGGCCTGGGGTCTCTAGCGGAGGAAGAAGACCCGTTATGCTAGTGTTTAACGAAAACGCAGGAAGTACCATAGGCATTGACCTTGGAGTGAATTATATTTTAGGGATTTTAACTGACCTTCAAGGTAATATTATCGAAAAAAAGAGGCATTCTTTCAACCCAACTTCATTTGAGCACACAATGAAGCAAATACATGAGGATGTTCAAGAATTAATATCTAAAGCTCCAAAAACACCGTATGGAATAGTAGGTATTGGGGTAGGCGCTCCTGGTATTGTCGACAATAACAGTTCTGTAGTTCTAGCACCCAATTTAGGATGGAAAAACTCGTTCCTAAAGGAAGGAATCGAAGAAGCATTTCAAATACCTGTCATCATAGAAAATGAAGCAAATGCAGGTGCTTACGGTGAAAAAATGTTTGGACTTGGTAAAAGCATAGATAATCTCGTCTATATAAGTACTGGGATAGGTATTGGTACAGGAATTATCATGAATGAGAAGCTGTATAGAGGATCATCCGGTTTTTCTGGTGAATTTGGCCATATGACGATTAATATGAACGGAGAAACATGCCGCTGTGGTAATAAGGGTTGCTGGGAGCTATACGCTTCTGAACAATACGTTATTCAAAAAGCGTTAAAGCTTCAATTGGTTTCAGACGAAAATGCTAATATTGATCAAATCATAGAACTTGCAGAACATGAAAATGATACAGCGATTGAACTTTTAAAAGAAACTGCCATACACCTTGGTATGGGAATTGTAAATATTGTTCATGCTCTTAATCCACAAAAAATCATTGTAGGCAATCGTTTAGCAGGAGCTAAACCATGGATGGAACAAATAGTCCAAAAATATGTAAAAAATAGAGCAATGACCTCACATCAAAATGAAGTTAAAGTCCAATTTTCTGATCCTTCTTTTCCAGCAACAGCTTTAGGAGTGGCAGCTTTTTCAGTCGAACATTTTCTTAAGAGATCATTAGAAAAAATCTATCCTACTTCATGAATAGTAGGATAGATTTTTTCATTTATCTTATATTTTCATAGACTCTCCATCATGCTTAATAAAAAACAAATCTTCGTCTATTATTTTTTTCTTCTCTACAATATCGATTAGATTATTTGCTGTATCATCTGGAGAACCTGGTGCTCTCTCTCCACCCATATCCGTTTTGATCCAGCCTGGATGGATTGCATAAACATTTATATTTTTGTTGGATACATAATGCTTAATCTGTTTTGTAAACATGTTAAGAGCTGTTTTGGAAATAGCATACGGATAGTCTCCCCCATACGCTGTCGTAATACTTCCTGCGTCGGATGAAATGTTGATGATTGTTTGGTCTGTGCCCTTAAAAAGCAAAGGTAAAAAATGTTTGACAACACGCATCGGGCCATATAGATTTACATTCATGGTCCGTTCTAACAAAGAAAAATCCAAGTCTTCAATCTTCGCATCACGTTCGTACAAAGCACCTGCATTATTAATAATAACATCAATGGATTCCCATTTTTCACTTGCTTTCGCAGCAGCCACTGCTACTGATTTTTCATCAGTAACGTCAAGTTCCAGAGGATGTACTTGATTAGGATATTGCTCTATAAGATCCTTTAGTTGATCCTCATTCCGTGCACATGCCAAAACAGTATGCCCTCTTAGAACAGCTGCCTTGGAAAGTGCATATCCAAGCCCCCTGTTTGCCCCAGTCACTAAAATCTTCATCTTAAGTATCCGCCCTCTCTAGATATTTTTATGTAAATATTGAAGAAAACGAGTAATATATTTAGTATTCTTTGCGTTAGCTGGTACACAAATTATTTTGTCTTCGTCCTTAACCATGCCTTTAAATAAGTTTAGTGTAGAAATATCAATTCCCGTAATATCTTCACTATTTTCCTTAGAAAAATGTAGATGATCACTCGGAATCGGCCAATCATTTATTCCACTTGTTTTTTGAAAAGACATCAATTGATTTTGATCATTCATATTATCAAAAAATTCTTTGTCAACAATAAAGAAATCTATATAACCTGCGGAAAGTTCTGCAGCCATTTTTTGCATGTCTGCCCCCATCTTCATATCTAATTGATCACTTGAAGAATTGATTGTTTGGATTACAATATTTGATTTGTCACGTTCCTCTTCAGTCAAGAATTCTTCATACAACTTATTCTTTAATTGATCAATATACTCGGGATCATACAATCCAGTCATTACGACTACATTTAACACCACTTCTTTTTTATTCACAATGCTATTGACCATGGAGAAAATTAAAACAACGAGTATGATCCCACCGATAATAAAAAATTTATAATACTCCCAAATATATTTTACTTTTTCGGAAGTAGTCATTCCCGCAAGTATTTCTTTCAGAGGCTTTTTCACATTTATCACTTCTTTCTTTCCTGATGTAATATAGAAATTATGCGTTTCTTCTTTCAAATTAAAATGTATTCTATGTCCATTTCGACATTTTAAACAATAATCCTGCTAAAAGTTTATGACAAAAAGACGCCTATAATAAAGGCGCCTTCAAATTGTCACAGAACTTTACTTAAAAAAGATTTTGTCCGTTCGTGTTGTGGATTGGAGAATAGCTCATTTGGAACATTTTCTTCCACAATATATCCATTATCCATGAATATGACACGATCTCCTACTTCACGAGCAAAGCCCATTTCATGAGTAACGACAACCATAGTCATTCCCTCTCTTGCTAGCTGCTTCATAACTTCTAATACTTCCCCTACCATCTCAGGATCCAGTGCAGAAGTTGGTTCATCAAACAACATAATTTTAGGCTCCATTGCTAGGGCTCTAGCGATCGCCACACGTTGTTTCTGTCCACCAGAAAGTGAATCGGGATAGGCATCCGCTTTATCGGATAAGCCTACTTTCGCTAAAAGTTCTTTTGCTTTTTTTTCCGCTTCTTCTTTTGATACCCCTTTTACATTAATTGGAGCAAGAGTAATGTTTTGAAGGATTGTTTTATGAGGAAATAAGTTAAAATGTTGGAATACCATACCAACATTCTTTCTAATTTCATTGATATCTGTCTTTTTATCGGTTAAGTCTTTTCCTGTTACAACAACTTGTCCACCAGAAACAGACTCGAGCAAATTTAAGCAACGGATAAGGGTAGATTTCCCAGATCCTGAAGGACCAATAACAACGAGTACTTCTTGCGGTTTAACTTCAAGCGAAATATCTTTCAAAACTTCATTATTTCCAAAAGATTTCTTTAAATGTTTAACGGAGATCATTCGGTCTTCAGTCTCCTTTCAATTTTATCCATTAGATAAGTAAGTGATAATGTGAGGACTAAGTAAATAAGTGAAACAAAAATATAAGGCTCCCACACCCTCATATATTGTGAGCCAGCCACTCGTCCCCAATACATTAATTCAGGTGCCGCAATAATTGCTGCAAGTGAAGTTTCTTTTAATAATGTAATAAATTCATTGCCAAGCGGTGGAATCATTCGTTTAATTGCCTGCGGTAAAATGACGTGCCTCATTGCTTGAGTATGAGTCATCCCAAGAGAACGAGCCGCTTCCGTTTGCCCTCTGTCAATTGACTGAATACCAGCGCGAAATATTTCAGAAATATACGCTGCTGAATTTAATGCCAAAGCGATAATGGCTGAAACAATTGGGTTAGCCGGGGACATAAATAGCGGCACAATGGCAAAATGCATTAAAAGTATTTGAACGAGGAATGGTGTCCCTCTAAAAAAGTTTATATACCATACGAAAGGGATACGAATAAATGATTTGTTGGACATTTTCCCTAAACCGATACCCAACCCTAAAATAAGTCCTAATGAAATTCCGGCAATTGTAAATCCAAGAGTAAGTAATGTACCTTTTATAAATAATGGCAAATAATCAATAATGATATCAAACCGAATATTACCCATAACTGTTGTTCCTCCCTTCTGCTAATATTTCCAATTAACATATTTTATTAGCTTCATATCTTCTCATTAAAAGGGGCTGTCAACTTGGCAAAGAGCCTGGACAGCCACTAATTACATAATAAAATTTATTATCTGTTTAATCAATTGCTACTATTATTTTTCTTCTCTTAAAGAATCGATATATGTTTTTGCATCTTTTAAAGAATCAAGTTTCGGTTCTTCATCAAACCACTTCTTGTAAATTTCCGTGTACTTTCCATTTTCAATCAATGTGCTTAATGCTTTATCGAAATCTTCTTTATAAGGACTTCCTTTTTGGAAAGCAATTCCGTAATATTCCGGTTTGAAGCGTTCTTTATCTTCCACCGATTTGATGTTGCTATCTGGATTTTGTTTAATATACTCTTCAGCAACAGGCTTATCTGTTACCGCAGCGTCAACACTTCCACTAAGCAACGCTTGGAACATTAAACCAGATGATTCGTATTTGGAAATGTTTTTGGAGTTTTGACCTACTACAGATTCAGCTGCTTCAGCACCAGTTGTTCCGTTCTGAACACCAACTTTAAGATTTTTTAAATCTTCAGCATTTTTAATTTCTACATTATCTTTAAATAAAATTAAAAAGCCTTCGGATTCATAGTACGGATCCGAAAAATCATATGATTTTAAGCGATCTTTTTTAATCGTGATGCCAGACATGCCGATGTCTAAATCCTTGCTATCTAGACCTGCAAGCATTGAGTCCCAACCTGTATTTTTCATATCGATTTTATAACCTGCTTCTTCACCAAGAGCATTCAATAACTCGACATCAAATCCTGTAAGTTCACCTTTATCAACGAATTCAAAAGGAGGGAATGTTGCTTCTGTTCCTACATGTAATACTTTTTTCTCATTTCCGTTACTACCATTTTTATTATTATCTTTTTGCGCTGTGCCACAGGCAGCTAATAATAATGCAGAACTGGCAACAAGAGCAAATAATGATTTTTTGAATGAGACTTTCATTCTGCCAACCCCTTGTAATGTATTCAATATAAGTATAATAGCTTGTATTGAATCATTTTACAACCTCTTTTTATATTTTTATTTATATTTCTTGTATATTTATTCATAGTTATATTTTACTATTATATAATTTTACTATTAAGTAGGAGATTATTATTTCGCTTAGATATGCTATTCACCTTTTTATTTGTGAGTATCTTTCGATTCGAATCATATTATGGCTTCTGAATCATTCTGCATTTTCAAAACGATGGGCAGCTGCTAATCCTTTAAATACTTTCCAACCAATTCCATATATTGCGGGGTTGACTGTGCTTATTCTTACTTATCGGAGAGCATCCCACTCGAATTACTTCTTCAGCTATGTATGGATTAGCAAATCGGACGATTGTTTTTTAAAATGAAGCATACATTTTATTCTTTATTTTTCTTAAGTTGAATTCACTCGTTTAGAAACATTACAAGTATTAAATAAATTAACAATCTCACTAATAACTTCGATAAAGCATGTTTTAAAATACAATTCATATTACAAGCTGCCGATAAAATCTACTGCCTTCATTTATACTCACTTCAAGAAAAAACTATTTACTATTAATATAAAAATAATATTATTTCATTTCGTATTAGCAATTAATTCCGAAGAGTTTTTTCACTTAGCCAGAAGAATATTTTCGAAACGAATACGAGATAGAGGAAGTATCCTATAACTGAATAATAGTGGCTCCATTTTTCACTATGGATAAATAGCCCCCATGCCTCCGAAATAATTTCACCCAGAGGAGCTAGAAAGCTTATAATTAATATAACAATCCATCTTTCTAGTCTATTCATTTTCTTCATAAGGACTAAATATAAAAATGTTATAAATGGGAGAACACATAATGTAAAAGCGATATTAATTGAGAAGAGGTGAGGAAATGGACGAAAAGGAAATTCGTAAAAGCCATATTTCACAAAAAATAAATCTAAACCACTTCCAAATAGTGCCGCAAAAACTATTATTACGATATACGCAAAATGTCTATTTAAAAATAATGTTTTTTGCCATAGTGGCGAGTTCGAGTTTCTCCAATGCTTCACAGTAGTCACCTTCAATATCACTGTTAATTTCCTGGTCATCATCTTGTAAATATCGTATTACTTCCCAATGCGTATACCAATCTACAAGCTCAGCCTCAGGGTGCTTTACATTTTTCCAAGCATTTCTAAGAATTGGGCTATAAAGTTTCGGCTGGCCATTTTTTACACTACACTCTTTTAGACGACGAGAATATTTTCCCGGCACACCTTCATTAATATCATTAAAAATGTTTTTCCAATAATCTTTGCGCGAACCTGTATGAGGATTAGAGATAGCCCAATGAAAAAATTTATCGTATTGTTCATTATCATGAAAAAGGATTCGATACAATCTTTTTCCAAGCATGATTCGTTCATGCAATGAATCAAATTGATGGAGTGTTTGCCCTAAAAGCGTTATTTTATTCTCATTAAAAAAAGGAAATAAAATATGATTAACCGATAAAAAATCCTGTAAAACAAATTGAAAAGAATTCAATACTTTATCTTTATATTTTGGATTATGGATGATCCGGTGTTCTAAATAGCTTTGTTCATTAATAACTTGAGCAATGGCCAGAACATAGCGATCTCGGAACTGCCAATAATACTCCCATATGACTTGCATAAATACTGACACATTCAAATATGGAAGCAGATAAAATAAATTTTTATTTCTTCGTTCGCTCTCTGAATACAACAAAAATTGTGGAAAAGCGTCTTGGAAAATCAGCCAGTTTCCACGCTCTAAAAAAGAAAAAAATATATTTTTTGTTTCGTCATTCATTAGTTTGGAAACAATATCCCCCTTTAAATCAGTCATATTCCAACCACCATTTCTTGAAACCATATGTCCTAGGAATGCCCAATGAATATCAGGATGTCCGCAAAAAAAATCAAGATATGCTTTTGTCCTCGTCACATTATTTAAATTCCACCGTGCAGTCTGTGATCGAATATTTTGAAGGATTCGCTTTTCTTCCAACGTCAAAAACATTTCGTTTACAGGAATCTTCTCTTGCTTTTTTAGTAATTCCGACTTAATATATACTAATTTTTCTTGGAGTTTTTTCTTTTCCATTAATTTTTTATTAAAAAAGATGATAGATCACCCCCATAGAGAATCCTTTATTTTATTGCGGAATATGTATATGGATATACACCTATAAGGGAGAGTTGTTATCTTGGAAAAGCATCATGTAAAAGAACATATAAAAAGTTTGATCCATACACTACAAAATAACCAATTAGATGATGGTTCTTGGGGTTACCCATTTGATACTGGCATATCGACTGACGCTTACATGATTATATTATTAAGAACATTAGGAATAAATGATGAAGAGTTAATAATTGAATTAACGGAGAGGATTTTAAGCAAGCAAGAAAAAAACGGGTCATGGAAGTTATTTTACGATGAAGATGTAGGGAATGTGACTCCAACAGTGGAATCCTATTATGCTCTTCTTTATTCAGGCTATTATACAAAAAAAGATGAGCAGCTTCGTAAAGCTAGAGAATATATTCTTGCTCATGGCGGCATTGAAAAAGTGCATATGTTTACAAAATTTATGCTTGCATTAACCGGACAAACTCCGCAAACCAACCTCCCGATACCAGTTGAATTCATTCTTTTACCAACCTCCTTTCCAATTAATTTTTTTGATATCACTTCGTTTGGAAGGGCGAATTTAGCACCGTTAATGATTTTGGGGGCTAATAAGTTTAGTAAAAAAACAAAAAGAAGCCCTGATTTATCTGATTTATATACCTCAAGATCTGATGATTTTTTCAATTGGACGGAAACTCGTGAATCCAGAAGTATAATATCATCCATTGAGCAAGGGATTAAGAGCATTATCGGCTTGCCACAGCATATACACTCACTCGCCATTCAACGGGCAAAGCAATATATGCTTGATCGTATAGAACCAGATGGGACTCTATCTAATTATTTCAGTGCTACATTTTTAATGATATTTGCTTTATTGTCTCTAGGGCATTCACGCAAAGATCCTATCATCGTGAAGGCAGTCAAAGGATTGAAAGCAATGAAGTGGAAAATTAACGGCCATGAGCATATACAATATACAACCGCTAATGTATGGAATACTTCCTTAATAAGCTTTACACTTCAAAAGGCCGGGGTTTCAGCAAGAGATCCAGTGATTACAAAAGCAAATGAATATTTACTTAGCAGACAACAAAATAAGTATGGAGATTGGGCAATTCGGAATCCTGGGATTCCACCCGGAGGATGGGGTTTTTCTGATATGAATACAATGGACCCAGACGTTGATGATACAACAGCATCATTAAGAGCCATTTCTTCACTTGTTCAACAAGATAAACAATATCAACAATCGTGGGATAAAGGTGTATATTGGGTAACCTCTATGCAAAATTCAGATGGTGGCTGGCCAGCATTTGAAAGAAACGTAGATAAGAAAATCTTAAATTTGCTACCAATTGAAGGAGCAAGATTTTTACTAACAGACCCGAGTAGCGCTGATTTAACAGGCAGAACCCTTGAATTTCTTGGTTTCTATACAAACCTGTCCAAAAATACAAATATGATAGAAAAAGGAAAAGAATGGTTAATGAACCATCAAGAAAAAGATGGCTCTTGGTACGGTCGTTGGGGAATTTGTTATATTTACGGGACTTGGGCAGCGATTACAGGACTTATGGCTTCTGGGGGGGATCCGACAGACGCTAAAATTCAAAAAGCTATAAAGTGGTTGAGGGACATCCAAAATAAAGATGGTGGCTGGGGAGAATCGTGCAAAAGTGATAAAAACCGTGAGTACACACCTTTAGGTGCTAGCAATATAACCCAAACCGCATGGGCTGTTGATGCCTTAATTGCAGCTCATGATAAACCAACTCCAGAAATACAAGCAGGAATTGCTTATTTAATAGAAGCTATTTATAAGGACGACTGGACCAGCGATTACCCTGTCGGCCAAGGGATGGGCGGAGCATTTTACATTCATTATCATGGCTATCGATATATTTTTCCGTTATTGGCTTTGGCTAATTATGATAGTAAGTATTGATGTTTATTGATTTTAAAATTTTTAGATGATGAAAGTTTCATTGTTACCTGCATTTCGATTCATTTTTAATCGCTGAAGGACACAGTAAACGATCCATTGTGAAATTCAATATCCGTTAATTATTTTTAAAAGCAAAACCAGCAAGTGAAGATAAACTTATTCCTACTTGCTGGTTTTATTATTCGACCGAATCTATCAATATTACGTGAGATTCCCACTTTTCATCTGCCTCGATCGTAATCCCGTTAGTCATTAAAGCTTCACCGGAAAATTGCTCTATTCTATTGCCATCAGCGTTTTTTAAACAATATTGAACTTCTTTATCAAGCCCAAATAGCTTAAAGGTTCGCTTTTTATTTTCATCATCCATACAAAAAATGAAAACAATGCTTTTTCCTTCTTTTGGCATTACATATTGGTAGGCATTCCATAAATCTCCATCTACTCCATTATTCAAAGCTTGTCCTGTTAATCTAAATAAGTCAGCATTTGAAATAAATGGAAAAACGACTGCCTTGTAAAATTTAATTGCCTTCTTTAGCTTTTTGATTACTTCTATTTTATATGTAGATAAAGGATGAGAAAATCCAAAACGATGAACCATTCCTAATCGCAAATGAAAATTTAATTGTTTTTCCGTACATAATTCCAAGTCAAGAGGTGGAAATGGGTAAGTTCCTTCACTGTTTTTCCTAGTTTTTGACCACATCCAGTGTAAAATATGAGACGGTGGCAATAAAATCGATGAACCCCAAAACAATTGAAACTTATGCATAGAATAATCTGGATCACTTAAAAAATTTAAATGAGTTTGTTTCATTATACCTAAATCTGTCCGTAAACCACCTGATGGGCAGTTTTCAAGAATGATGTTTGGATGCTTTTCACGAATTCTGCTCAGGACTTGATAATATCCATTATAATGTTCTAGTAATCCGTCACCACAATCATATCCATGATCACAACGATTACACCCAGCGCCAGGATTTAAGTTAAAATCCAATTTGATCCAATCACAACCATAATTTGTGATGATCTCGTCGAGCATAGTGAACGCCCAATTCTGCGCATCTGGATTACCGAAGCAAATATATCCTAAATCCTCGTCGTCCCGTTTTGCAGGAAACAATGGATGTGCCTCTCTAATTTTGGCCAATCTCCCTAACCCTTCGATTTCACACCAAAATCCAAATTTCATTCCATTATTATGAACATAATCGGCTAGATGTTTGATCCCCGAAGGAAATCTTGCCGTATTGACTAATTCCCAATCCCCACGCCAATCGTACCAATGACTATCCTGATCACTTGGACCGAACCACCCAGCATCTAATGTACATACGTCAACACCTATGTCCTTACCTACATCAACATTGGCTTTAAATACATCCTCATTAATATCGACGTCCTCATACGACCACCAATGATTCCATTCTACAAGAGGCTCTTTTAATGAGTCATTTTTAGGGTAAATGAACTTTTTTCCAAAACGAGATATTTCGTTTGATAATATATTCATATCTTTTGAAGCAGTTTTAGCAATTATTATATGAATACTCTCCATTTTCTCTTGAACCCCTAGTGTCTTTGTAAACTCCCAATTAGAGATACCTCCGCTAATAGTTACAGTATCTTCTTCAGGTTCAAATCGCAATATCCAGTTCCCAGACCACGCTACCGTATATAAAGATAATTCTTTCTCATCTTCTACCAAGACATAAGGGTGAATAGCTTCGGAAGAACGACCAGCTCTTGATTCTAAAATGAGTGTTTCTGTTAATTCGGCGCTAAATGGCTGATACTCATTTCCCCATCCACTTTTAAAATACTTAATGTTTTTAGAGCTAAGTGAGACTTTATCGTTAATTGTATCTATTCTTTCAATAGTCAAGTTCTTTTTAGAAGTATTTTCAATTACTAACCAACGTTCTTCTACAATATTGAAAGATTTTATATGATAATTAACGTTGAATTCCGTTCCAATAAAAATCATTACTTCTTCGCGGCTTCCATTTCCATGTTCAACAACTTTACTAGAAGTGATTGTAAAATCTTCTGCTGTAAGCCATTTACTGTTACATAAAATACCGAATGTCATGTTATCATCGTATTTGTTATATTGATAGAATGCCCTATAAAATTATATGACCAAAGCTTTCATAAATTCTACAGTGTAGTCAATTCCTCTTTCTCCAAGTTCTCCTTCCCAATTATGGGAGTGAGGTTCAATGCTAAGCACGCCATCGTAACCTTTGGCATAAAGAATAGCCATAAAAGTTTTCCAATCCGTTGATCTAAGCCAGCTGGCGGATCATCAAATCTTACCATCAATGATGACAGACCTTTTTATATGAACATGGTAAAAACGCTCTCCCCAATCCCTCGTCTCTTTTTAATAATCACTTATTGATCTAATTTCAAGGATTATAGCCTAAGCGATGCCTCTTCGAACAATAGAATTCAAACACATGAGACAGAAACTCGCAAACGAATACAACAAAAAATTATATGATGTTCTAAAAATTATAATTCAATATTAAAAATAGGCAACTCCCCCAAAAGGAAATTGCCTTACAGCTTGATTCTAGCATAATGCATGCACGCAAAAAACTTCCACCAGAAGAACAGAAAGAATGGAAAGAACCCATTACTGCTGGGTCCCTCCACCTGCACCGCCTACAAATGTAGTACCCTCGATTATAAGTTAAATGAACACCACTACGATTAATGTCAAATACATCTTTACCTTCTCGTTTTTCCACCTTGAGTTTCCTTTCACTTTCGACACATGCACCCTACAAAATATGTAATTAGATAATCGTGATTGTGCATATATCTAATAAAAGACAAAAATATAAATAGTTACATCCAATTTTTATATATGAAAATCTCTTATATCTATAACAGCCTCAAGGTCGTCAAAGGTCTCACTTTGAATGATTTGGATAAGCTTTTTTGCTGTCTGTTCAGGTAAACTAAGCTTACCTTGCTCTTTATATTCAACAAACCGATCGAGTAATTCAAAATCTTCCCTATCACTTTCACGGATTCTTTCTTGCATACCTGTATCAATAATTCCTGGAGCAACTGAAATAACTTTCACGCCATTTGGGACATGTTTTTGTTCCTCGGATACAACTCTCGTATAATGGTCAAGCCCTGCTTTACCAGCACAATAACTGCTCCAGCCTGAATATGGATGTCGACCGGCTCCAGATGAAATATTAATGACTTTTTTGGGAACATTTTGTGATTCAAGTTGCTTGATAAATGTCGATGTCAGTACCATCGGAGCTGTTAGATTCACGGCTATACTTTTAATGATTGCCTTATGGTCGTTATTTTCTGCTCGTCCTATCGGGTCAATGACCCCTGCATTATTAATCAAAGTAACGGATTGTGGATTTTCCGGCATAAAACTAAGCATTTCTTTCATTAATGCATGCAAGCCACTACTCTCAGCTAAATCATATTCTAGGAATATCAATTTACCTTTCTTTTCTTCTGTACATTTTAATAATTCCTCATTTTTCGTTCTAGCTACACAAACAATGATATTATTTTCCTGCAACAATTCCTTACTAATTGC
This sequence comes from Lederbergia wuyishanensis, assembly GCF_022900255.1. Lineage (GTDB taxonomy): Bacteria > Bacillota > Bacilli > Bacillales > Bacillaceae_C > Lederbergia > Lederbergia wuyishanensis. Next base: position 187,482 of record NZ_JALIRM010000001.1, on the reverse strand, counting down.
TAAACCTATACCTTTAGAAGCACCTGTAACAAAATATACATGCATATGTACGACCTCCTATTATCTATTCCGCCGATTTATTCTCTAATCCTAATGTATCCCAATTCACTACTGCTTCCAGAAAAATAGATATTAATACTCCCATTATAAAACCATTGCTGATAAGGGGCTGAATCACAGCTGGAAAATTACTGAATAGTTCGGTTCCCACTGTCATTAAACAAACTCCAACGAGAACTGGCGCAGCAATTCGATGAATAGTAATAGAATTAAATGAATATCCCCCTAAACTTTTTAAAGAAGTTCCGAACAACTGAAGATATGCTACAAAAAGGACAGCATTTCCGACATTAATTGGCAATGTGGCAAGTAGTAATGAAAAATAAGGAATAATTCCAAGTAAAGAAATGAGTGCACCACCAATAATAAAAGGTTTTTTCTTATAAATCTGTGTACTTTCCAAAAATCCGATTGATGAGGCAAATGGTGCGTACGATACGAGTCCAAACAAAGAAGCTGCAAATGTATATATACCCGTTAATATATACGAATTACGATATTGACTCATCTCCGCTTTTTCATTCATTAGTTTAGATGCAGCTTGGATTGATGTAATAGTATTAATCAAATTAATAAGACACCCTAAAAATGTAATCGCAATAATTCCAACTTCTAAATTTGGCTTCCCAAGAGGAAATAAGTTAAATAGACCGACAGACCCTGAACTTAACTGTTGTTCAGTCGGAAAAAATAAACTGTACAGAATCCAACCACCAATCATACCAATTAAAATGGAAAAATTCCCGATAATCTTATTTCCCTTTACCTTTATAACCCCTACAATAATTGCAATACAAAATGAAAATAAAGTTATTGGCAAATTCAACGTCCCATCATGATTCACCTTTAACATACCTTTGAAAAATACGAATACAAGTTGAAAGGTAAGGAGGAATAAATAAACACTCAACACCATTGGACTGAATATCTTTTGTATAAATGGAATTAGATTAAAAGCAACAATAAGAAGGGTTACCGCACCAGCAAGCAACATCCCAGTAGCAATGCCTCCCCCAACTTCCGTTATACTTAATCCAAGAACTGGAGCAGATAAACTAAGATTCAAAAGCATTCCCCAAATAACCCCTGATGGCCCTTCCATCAAAGGATATCTATGTCCCCATAGTCCCTGTAACATACATGCTATACCTGTCACAATTAACGATGTTCTTAAAATAGAAGCGATGTCCGCCGACGATAGTTCGAAGGCAAAACCTATAGATACAGGTACGACAACGATATTGGCAAAGATAAAAAATAACCATTGTAAGGAAGCAAACATTGTTGTTAATGAAGATAATTTACGCATTAGTTCCCCTCTTTCCTCATGCTTAAAACACTGTTGTAAGATTGCAATACTCATTTTATCATTTATTGATGTTCGACTAAAATGTATGAACTGGGTTAGCAAAAATTATCTTTTATAAAAAGATGCTAATCTGCATTTCATTAAATTCCTAAAATTATTATCGTGACAATATTGAGTTGATGTATCTTTTCCTTATCAAAATAAAGCACTTAAAAAAATACGATTGAATTACATTTAAAATAGGACAAGAATTAGTTACTTGCCCTTTCAAGCTATTCATACCTTTCATACCCTATAGTAGGTCTCTTAAGAGAGGAGGGTTTCCATAATGGAAAACCATCATAAAAAGCGCCATCATTTTGAAGGTCAAATGATACGCTTTCGATCTGAAAACGGAGATTGGAGAATAGGGAAAGTTGTTAAAGTTAGAGATGACGGCCTAGAAATATCCGAGCTCGATTCAAATTCCTATGGTGGATATGGATTTGGATTTTTCGGTGGCCCATTTTTCAGGCCTCCAATCTTTGTACCTTTTGTTGGTTTTGGTTTCTTTGAGTTCTTTTTTTTGTAATAATTCAAGGCAGCACTTTTCATGCTGCCTTATTCTTTAATAATGAAGAATGAGAAGAAAAAGTGGATAATATTTCATTTTCATTATTACTCCATTGTTTCCCTATAGAATTTATTAAAAACCATTTTTCACAATCATTTATCCTAGCATAATTCTTTCTTCAGGATATTTATAAGGTTGCGTATTATTAGCTTTAGCTAGAGCAAAAGCTATTGTAAGAGGCCCAACTCTACCCATAAACATTAATATCGATATAACCACTTTACCAACATCACTTAATTCTGGTGTCAATCCTAACGAAATTCCTACAGTCCCAAAAGCGGAAACAACTTCAAACAGCAAGACATTCATTGGTGCCTTTTCCGTTAAGGTTAATATAAACAATATCAACAGAACAATTAATACAGAATAGATTGTAATCGTAAATGCTCTGTATATTAATTCTTTAGGAATACGTCGTTCCATAATATTCACTTCTGAATGTCCCCTAATATGGTTCCAAACAGCAAGAAGGATAAGCGCAAATGTAGTTACTTTTATACCGCCTGCTGTTCCACCTGAGCCGCCACCAATGAACATAAGGATAATCGTAATGAATTGAGAGCTTAATGTTAGTTCAGACATGTTCACTGCATTAAAACCAGCTGTCCTTGGAACTACTGCTTGAAAATAAGAAGATAGAATTTTATCTTTTAAAGAAAAATCACCTATTGTCCCGGAGTTATAATATTCCAAAGCAAATATAAACAAAGTACCCAGAACGTTAAGAATGAGTGTTGTTAAAAGAACAATTTTTGAATGTAATGAGAGTTTTTTAATTGATTTCTTCTTCACGACATCCAAAAAAACCGTATAGCCTATTCCTCCAATTATCAACAACGAACTAAGCGTCAATATAATAGTGAAATCTCCAGCATATTTAGTGACGCTTTGAAAATGTCCCATCAGGTCAAACCCAGCATTATTAAAAGCGGAAATTGAATGAAATACTCCGTAGTAAATCGACCTAGGAAATCCATATTCATCCGCCCAGCGAATTGCGAGTATAATGGCTCCTATTCCTTCAATAATAATAGTGAAACGAAAAACAAATTTTACGACTTTAATAATTCCTCCGATTGAAAGGAGATTCCACGATTCTTGAATTAAAAGCCTTCGTTTTAACCCTATATTTTTCCCAAGAAACAACGCGATAAGAATCCCAAAACTCATAAATCCAAGACCACCGATTTGAATTAAACTCATTAATACGATTTGCCCAAATAAAGTAAAAGTAGTTTCAGTATCAACTACTATCAAGCCCGTCACACAAATCGCTGATGTGGCCTCAAATAAAGCATCAATAAATTCAAGATGGTGACGATCTTTTGTTGCAAATGGGAGCATTAGAAGAAACGTACCAATTAAGATAAGTACTAAGAATCCTAAAGCTAATGTTTGTGCAGGGTTAATCCTTTTCCATTTAAAAGCTTGGTAAAGTTCTTTAGCACGTTTCAAACTTACTAGCATCTTTATGCCCCCTAAGAAGAATTGATAGTTGATAAAAATTTCCGCCACTATTACTTTTTAATACATCTTCTAGTTGATTTGCAATATTCGATTCACAGCATCTTTATAATCGTGTTACCAAGAAGTGTATTCTCACTTTTTTTTAGATAACAATCAAAAGTATTCATGTATTTGACACTATATATTCTCCCCCTATTTCTTCATATTTAACTTTCTTAATGTTGTATGTGAATACATTTTTATTACATGTATATAGGTAATTATCCTTCACAATATTAAAAAGGTACATTCTATAAAATGCACCTTTTTAATAATTATGTATCAGGAATTCGAACCCTCACTCCCACCTTTATCACAATGTAATGCCAAATTAATTTATCTCCTTTTCTTCTTCCTCTAAAATATCCGAAAAGTAATTCATAAACAATTCTTCAACCGCTGAAAAAGGTACGATTGGAGCTCTGTTCCCTTCTGACTTTTCCCAAAGAAACTTACATGACTCAACCAATTGGATAGTATCCTCACACCATTTAATATATTGTAATTCTTGTTCATATCCACGTTTTAATACTACTGAACTCATTAAAATCCTTGCTTTCATTACATCTCTTTCTTTTATACTTTTCAGTCTTTCACTCATAATTTGCTTCATCTTCACTACCCTTTGAGTACGCTCTTTTTTATACGCATTGAGTTTAAAAAGGACCTCTTCAACAGAAATATTATCCATAAAGAATGTTTGCATCAGGAAAACATCTTTAAGTTTCGGAGTTTCAGTTGGAGCAAGTAACCATTTTATCAACTCTTTTTTACCACTTTCTGTAATTGTATATATTATTTTATCTGGTTTTCCTTCTTGAGGAATTAATTTACTTCTAATTAAATTTTCTTTTTCAAGTTTATTTAATTCCGGGTATATTTGCGATAAATGAGAATGCCAGAATATACTCATGAGATCATCGAATTCTTTTTTTATATCATATCCACTGGCCTCCCATTCACTTAACAATCCAAGTATTCCAAATCGCAAAGACATTACCTTCATCCTTTCAATTTCTTTCTAATCTCACAATGCTTCATTAAGATTGTCCTCTTTTAACTGCCCATGCCCTAATTTAGGAGTAAAATAGATTCCTACTATTCCGATTACAAATAAAATAAAAGAAATAACAAGGATAGTATTAAGTACACCTATTTTATTTATAAATAATCCCGTCATCATTATTCCTGACAAAGCCATTGAACTAAATATCATGTTGTACAAGCTAAACGTTCTTGTATAATTTTCGCTCGAAACAACATCTTGCAAATAGGTGACAAACGTTACATTAAAGCAACCTAACGCAATTCCTTGAATAAGGAAAAACGGTAAAATGAGAACCCAATTTGTGATGAAAAAAAGGCTTCCTATACTAATGCTCAATGCAAATAATGGTGGTATCATGAACCACTTTTTCTCTATTTTTTTATAGTATTTAGGAACGATTGTCGCCCCAATGGCTATCCCACAAACCGATGCAGTTCCTATAAAACTTAAATTTTCGACCCCTACATGCAGTATATCACTCAAATAAGAAATTAAGATTAAATCAACCGATGTCGCAAATAACATAGCCAATGCTAAGAATAGAAATAAAGCCTTTAATTTTGGGTGTTTTGTGATATAACTAACTCCTTCTATTATTAATTTCCATTGACTATGTTTTATAGTTTGATCCCTCTTTACGAAAGGTTTTATGTTATTAATAAAAAATATTGAAACAATTAATAAAACAATAGAGATGGTTATTAATGTTGCTGGTGTAAAAGACACTTTAATCATAGTTGCAGTAAATACTTGTCCAATTATTTTTACAGCTGTATATCCTAATTGTAATAAACTATTGGCCTTTGGACGATCATCATTTCCAACAATATGTGGTAAAAGCGATTGGTTAGCGGGTACGAAAAACAGTCCTAAAATACTTATAAAAATTAACAAAAGATAAGCCCATTGATATAGCATGTAGGGAATAAATAATAAAAAAAGGCTAATCATGAAAACTTGCACAAGATTTGAATACATCATTACTTTTTGTAATGTTTTATTATTGATCCAAGCACCAATAGGCAGGGCAAAAAGAAATACAGGAAGATAAAAAGCAATATAAAACAGTGTAAAGTCATTACCGGATGTTGATTGGACCTCCAACCATTTCAATAAAGAAAAAAATAAAACCGAATCAGCAAAGATACATAAAATCCTTCCAATGAATAAATTTCTAAATGCGCTATTTTCTTTAAGTAACAATTTCACCAATCCCTCTTAACTTAAATTTGTTACCAAAAGTGTAGCTTATTGTTTCTAATATGTAAATATTTATATATAAATATTTACATATAGATTTTTTCCTGTAAAGAAAAACTTTGCTATCGTATTTAATAAATGAAAAAGGCACTTCCCAAAACGGAAAGTACCTTTTTATAAGCCGAAAAGAGAGATTCTAATAACAGGGTTTAGTTTTTTACAGACTTCACAAACTAACTATATATATCTTTTTTATTTCCATAATCGTTCAAAAGTTACATTATTATTTTCACTTTTTAGGAGAAACACGTCAGGATTACTTAAATTTTTCCAGTTATCGAACCCAAACTCATTGTTAAAATGTTTTAATAGTAACGACATTAAATTTCCATGAGTAACAATGATTGTATTTTTATTTTTACTGCTAAAAACATCTTCTACAACTTGAACTATTCGTTTCATTGCATCTTTGCTAGACTCTCCGCCTTCAAATTTCTGTTCAATATCATCAAAGGTTGTTCTTAATTTTTCATACCAATCAGAAAGATTTTTGGTACTCAGTATACGATCTGTTAATTTTTCATCAATTTCCACCTCAATATTTAATCTCTTTGAAAGTGGTCTTATAGATTCAACGGCACGTTTATATGGACTTGAAATAATACGATCGATTTGAATATTGGAAAAAAACTCAGATAAATCTAACGCTTGCTCAAGACCTCTATCTGTAAGTTGTGCTTCCGGTGGCTGTCCTTGCGCCTCACAATGCCTAATAACATAGATTTTCTTCAATATTATCTACTCCATTATTATGTGTATTGTTTTAGAGTTATTATAACGAATGAATAAACAATTGTAGCGAATTTTTTTTATACTTCCGTATAAATAATAGGGGAATTTGGGTGGATTAATATTTTTTCAGTAGTGTACTATAATACCTCTTCTACCTTATCAGCATTCTTAGAAAATGTATCACCTGATTCATATATGCAAAGAAAAACTCTATCACAACATTTTCACCTGCATCTGTTACGAAAGATGTACTGTGTACACTTAATTTTTAATTATTTCACTCTGGATAACTTGCTTCTACTAAGCTCTTTAAATCAAGGTTCAAATAATTATTTATGCAAATTCATTCTGTTATTTACATTGTTGCTAGAAAATCCGTACAAATTTTAAGCAGTCGACATTAAAAATATGATGGGAATGAAATTGAAAATTTCCAAAGTGTATAAGGAAATACAAACTAGAAGTATTATTCAAAAATTGTCCGATAATATTTTCAACGATCACTCCAAATGGGAATATTGTTAAAAATGTAATAATATCTTCCTAATAGATTTTACTTATTTTGAAAATAAAGACACATGTTAAGGGTGGTGCTTTTTGAATAAGGAAGTAAAAAAGGATTTAAATAAAGTTATATCCGTGACTATTGTAGGTGTAATTCTTATATTAATGATTCCTGTTCTTTTTTCTTATTTATTTAATTAACTACCTTCTCATCATCATTTACAGGATTCATATTTCCTCTTTAATGGGATATGAAATGACTATAATTCCTTAATACAACTAAAGAGAAATACTGTTGCCAGATTTGATAAGTAATTTTGAACCTAATGAATTTATAAGATGGTATATAAAAATAATACATGAGAGCAGCCGAAAACAGGTTTGTATATTTGTAGTACTATAAATAATTACTCTAGGAAAAATGACAAGGATTTCTCAAAAAAGAAAAAAGCGCCAACCCCTTTATATATAAAGGATTGACGCTTTTTTCATTGATGATCCGAGAGGGATTCGAACCCCCGACCCCATCCCTGTCAAGGATGTATTCTCCCACTGAACTATCGGATCATATGTATTAAACTGGACAATTAATAATATACAATGAACTTGGCTAACAGTCAACGCTTTTTTCCGGATTTCTCGTTTTTTAAAAATACTACACGGCCACAATGTTAGGCACATTGTGACCGTGAACAGATCTCCTACAAGGAAAAGAACTCAAATTTAAGCCAATTTATACTTTCCCTTATTTTTTGTCATTATCTGGCTTGCTAGTAAGGCTGCGAATAAAATCAGACCAATTGTATCCGAAATTCCTTCCGGGTACATAAGCATTAGTCCTGCAATTACTGCTAGGATTCTTTCAAACCAATACAATTTTCTATACCAGAATCCGATAATCCCTGCACCAATCCCGATCATACCTGTAAATGCCGTAAATATAACCCAAATTAAGTACCATATAGTCGTGTCAATCATTAATAATTCAGGCGACAAGACAAACATATACGGTATGACGAACGCGGCAATGGCGAGTTTCGAAGCATTCACTCCTGTTCTTATCGGTTCTCCTCCTGCTACTCCTGCTGCGGCAAAAGCAGCTAAAGCTACCGGAGGAGTGATGTCGGCAACAATACCAAAATAGAACACGAAAAGATGTGCTGAAAGTGCCGGTACTCCTAAAAGAATAATAGCAGGTGCTGCAATCGTGGAAGTAATAACATAATTTGCTGTTGTTGGAGATCCCATTCCCAGAACTAAGGAAGTGATCATTGTAAAAAATAATGTTAACAACAATTGTTCGTTCGCAAGTCCAACGAGTCCGTTTGCTAATTTTAAGCCCAGACCTGTTTTCGTTACGACCCCTACAATAATTCCAGCCGCCGCAGTCGCAGCAGCAACGGATAATGCTGTTCGTGCTCCATCGACTAGCGCTTCAATGATTTTCTTGAAACCAATTCGTGTGTCTTTACGAATCGCACTAACTAGAATAGTACCTATGATTGACCATAGAGCTGCACGCATGACACTTACTCCACTCATAAGAAGGACAATAACCATTAAAATCGGAATAAGCAAATAAATTTTCGATAAAACCTCTTTACGATTTGGCATTTGCTCTTTTGTTAGACCTTTAAGTCCGACCCTCTTTGCTTCGAAGTGAGTCATTATCCAAATACCTGTAAAATAAAGAACTGCAGGAATAGCCGCTGCTTTTGCTATATCCCAATAACTAATTCCACCGATAAATTCTACCATTAAAAATGCCGCTGCTCCCATAACTGGCGGCATGATCTGTCCACCAGTCGATGCAGCTGCTTCAACAGCACCGGCAAATTCCTTACGATATCCCAGTCTTTTCATCATAGGAATCGTGAAAGAGCCAGATGTTACTACGTTAGCAACAGAACTACCGCTAATGGTTCCTTGCAGTGCACTTGAAAAAATGGCTACTTTTGCTGGACCACCAATTCTTCGTCCAGCAATAGCTAATGCTAAATCGTTAAAATATTGACCAACACCTGTTTTTACAAGGAAGGCCCCAAATAGTAAAAATAGGAAAATAAACGTAGCAGATACGTATAATGGCGTCCCTAAAATTCCTTGTGACGTAAAAAATAATGTGTTTACAAGCCCTTCAAAATTCAATCCACGATGTGCCAAGAATCCAGGCATGGATTGGCCAAAATAAGCATAGGCGATAAATAATGTAGCAATAATCGTTATTGGGAGACCGACAGCTCTTCTTGTCGCCTCTAACGTTAATAAAATTCCAATTGTTCCAACGGTTAAATCTAAAGGCGTCAAAACGCCTACCCTATTTACAATCGTGTCCAACATGATTGGCCAATATGCTCCTACCCCGATTGCAAGCAGTGCCAATATATAATCATACCAAGCCACTGAATCTTTTTTTCTCGTTTTCCTATTAGCTGGAAATAATATAAAAATTAATGATAGAGCGAAACCTAAGTGAATTGACAATAATATTTGTCTTGGTACCGTTTGAGAAATAGATGCGTAAAGTTGAAAAATAGAAAAAGCTAGCAAGCCAATAAAAACTACAACCTTCATAGACCCTTTCAACTTTCTAGTAGCCGATTCTGGATCATATTTCTCTAAAATTTCCTGCTGTTTTTCCGCTGATAATGTTTCATGTTGATTTACCAACAATATTCACTCCTCTCCATAACTGCCACAATGATAAACGTTTTACTTTTAACTTTACTAATGAACCCGGCGCCACTACCTGAGAAAAATGCATCTGGTGCCCGTTCACGATTATAGTGTGGTCACCTACTACTTGAGCGACCCGCATACTTATTGACTGAAAATCTCTTTTCATATTACTAATCACATATTTTCCATCAATCATTTCAAATATCTCACCTTCCTCTGCATTAGAAGGCATTCCAATTGATGTATCCTCATAAGTGATTTCAATAAGGCGAATAGTACCGTTATTTAAAATGTTATATGTCTCTTTCACGTCAGATTTATGTATGGAATGAGTATAAAGGATGTGAAAGGTTTTGTTTGTTTGTTGTATTGGAAAATAGGCGAGGATTTTTCCAGTATTTTCTTTTTCAATTACAAAAGATTTTTGGAAGGGTATACAAAAAATGCCAAATAAAAAAAACACTATTAAAACGTTTTTTAAATATTTCACAATCTAGTCTCCGACATTTCTACTTAACATGTGTGATTGTTCGAAAATTTTAAAGTAGAAAGAATAGACCGGGTATTGTAACGGTCTATTCCTGTATTCCACCTTATTATTTTGCTGAAACGCCTTTTTCATCAAAATATTTTTTTGCTCCTGGATGAATTTCTATTCCCATTCCGTTTAAAGCATTTTCTGTTTTAATTAACTTTCCTTTTGCATGACCTATTTTATCAGTATTTTCGAAAATAGCTTTAGTGATATCGTAGACAAGATCATCTGTCAAATCGCTGCGTACAACAAGCATAGCTTGGACCGCTACAGTCTCAACATCATCCTTTATAGATGGATACGTTCCAGCTCCAATAGTTTCCTTTGCATAATACGGATACTTTTCAATCAACGAATCTATCTTATCAGAATCAATTGGAACAATAACTACATCTTCCGTTGCAGCTAAACCTTCAACAGCCCCAGTAGGAGTTCCAGCTGTAATGAAAGCAGCATCTATTGTTCCATCTTGAATCCCTGTAGTCGAATCATCGAAAGATAGATTACGAGCTTTCAGATCATCAACAGTCAAACCATACATCTCTAATATTTGTTCAGCGTTAGCTCTCGTTCCAGATCCAGCTTCTCCAACAGAAACGGATTTACCTTTTAAATCTTCAACAGATTTAATTCCTGACTTTGCAGTCGTAACGATTTGGATTGTTTCTGGATATAAAGTGCCAAGACCTCTTACATTTTCAACTTTTTCACCATTGAACATCATCGTACCTTCACTTGCATACGTGGCGATATCTGTTTGCGTAAAAGCAACTTCTACTTCTTCCTTCTTAATTAGTGCCATATTTTCCGCAGATGCATTAGAAGTAACCGCATTTGAATCTATTCCAGTTGCATCTTGAATGATACTGGCAAAATTACCACCAAGCGGGTAATACGTTCCTCCTGTACCTCCAGTAGCGATACTTAGGAATTTAATTCCATAATCCTTTTTTCCACCTTCAGCTTTTTCAGTCCCTTTGTTACTACCCGAATTATTTTCGCCTTCCTTTTGACTACCGCCACAAGCGGTTAAGAAGATGGACAGCAGGATAATAAGCGCTGCACCTAAAAAAAGACTTTTTCTTTTCACGTATTCTCCTCCTTTAGATAATTATGTCCACAATTTTATCATATATTTCTTTTAAATGAACAATAAAAGGATTTTTCAAGACTTTGGACCTATATGAAGAACAACCATGCATTATTTTCCTAAGAGTGAAGATTTCTGTGGTAAAATATTCATCAACAAGTTATTAGGAGGAATGACAATGCCATTCCCGCAAGGAACTATTACTGAAATTGATTTTAAGAGTAAAGAGCTTAGTGAAACATTGTCCCTGTTAGTATATTTGCCTGCCTCATTTTCTCCACTTTATAAATATTCTTTATTGATTGTTCAAGATGGAAAAGACTATTTTCAAATGGGGCGTTTAGCACGGTACTCTGATGAACTAATTGATCAAAAGAAAATAGAAAACATTATCATAGTTGGTTCGCATTACAAAAATGTAATGGATAGAAGAAATAAATACCATCCTTCTGGTGAACAAAATCCAGCGTATATTCGTTTTCTGGCTCACGAGCTTGTGCCCTGGATTGATCAGGAATATCCAACTACAGGAATGGGTAAAGGTAGGACACTAATGGGTGATAGTCTAGCCGGAACGGTCTCATTAATGTCTGCTTTAAAATACCCAAATATATTTGGCCGAGTAATTCTACATTCTCCATTTGTAAATGACGCAGTTCTTGATGCTGTTAATAATCATCAAAATCCTTCTCTTCTTGACGTTTACCAAGTTATTGGAAAAGAGGAGAAAGTTGTAGAAATATCAAATAATCGAGATTTCCTGACACCAAATAGGAAGCTTCATCAACTTTTTAAAGAAAAAGGATTCCAAACTTTCTATGATGAGTTTGATGGAGGTCATTCATGGAAATATTGGCAACCCGATGTAAAAAGAGCATTGGAGGTAATGTTTGGTTAATTCATCTTTTTCAAAAAATTACCTCCATCGTTCCTATGTTAAGTTATTTAAATGTTTGATATAGTGGTATTGAATGTTATAATTGGCAAAACATGACACTCAGTGAAGGAGGAAAAGAAAATGAAATACGGCATCGTTATTTTTCCATCTAAAAAGTTACAAGATCTGGCAAACTCCTATCGGAAGCGGTATGATCCTCACTATGCCTTGATCCCTCCGCATTTAACATTAAAAGAGGCATTTAATACAGATTTGGATGCCGATAATTTGACAGATAAACTTGAAGAGATTTCTCAAAACTATGAACCATTTAATTTAAAAATCCATAAAGTAAGCTCCTTTCAGCCTATTACGAACACTATTTACTTTAAGGCAGAAAATAATGATACATTAACAAGTCTGCATCACGATTGCTACAAGCAACTTCCAGGGGGGGAACCATCACATCCTTTTGTTCCCCATGTAACTATCGCGCAAAAATTATCGAATGATGAACATTCAGATGTGTACGGCTCTTTACGTATGCTTGGAATCGAGCATGAAGAAATAATAGACCGTTTTCATTTGGTCTATCAATTAGAAAATGATTCTTGGTCAGTATATGAAACATTTCGTTTAGGAAGGGATCACCAGTAATTATGAAAGTTTTGAAAGTTGATACAGAAGCTCAGCTTCAAGAAGCATTTAACATAAGAAAAACAGTTTTTGTAGAAGAACAAAAGGTACCATATGAACTTGAAATAGACGAGTTTGAAAATCATTCTGATCATTTTATTCTATATTCTGAAGGATCCCCAATTGGTGCTGGTCGTTTTAGATTGTTGGACGGAAAAGGAAAGATAGAGCGCATATGTGTATTATCGGACTACCGCGGTACTGGTGCTGGGAAGTTCATTATGATTGCAATAGAGAACTATGCGAAAGAAATTGGAATTGCTACACTAAAGCTTAATGCGCAAACATACGCAATTCCATTTTATGAGAAATTAGGCTATAGTGTCGTTTCCGATGAATTCATGGATGCTGGAATTCCACATAAGACGATGGAGAAAAATATTAAAATGTAACTAAAAAGCCTTGGTATCTTCATACCAAGGCTTTTTTGTATTTATGAGCATTGCAGCCATAGTTTGTTTTCATTAATGGAAATAGTAATGTTTCCTCTTTCAATTAAAGTGGAGATATACGCGGTAAAGGACGTTCTATATAAGAGCCATGAGCCAATATTGGCAGGATACAATTCAAATTGGTTAAAAAAGAGTGATTGTAAATCCTCCATTGAAATACCATTCTCTTGGCCCTGAAAACTTGAAGACAAGAATTTTAGAATATTTTCATGACATTCTATATTGGCATAAATTGTTTCTCTAATATCTGTTTCATAATCGCCATGCCCAGGTAACGCTCCTTGAAAGCTATAATTAAGTATTTTTTTTAACGTCTCCAACGTCTCCTTAGCGTCTACAATAAAGGGAACTTTATGTTTCTTTAACACATCTATCCCAAAATAAGAATCAGCTGCAAATAATATTTCATCAATCAATACTCCAATTTGTCCATAGCTATGCCCTGGAAATGGCAGTACTTCAAATAAAAATGGTCCTATCTTCTGGATTCCCTCATGCAAAAAACCTGCAATTGAAGCAGCTTCCCCTTCTAAAAATTTGTTTCGCAATTCTTTGATTGGCATGGCTCCATTCCATAAATAAATCGGCTCAAGAATTGGATTCGTAACAAATGATGATTCAAGCTTTGTAGAATAAAGCTCAATTTCTAATTCCTTTTGTAATTGAGCAGCTCCTCCATAATGATCGACATGGCCATGAGTTATAATGCAATAGTTCAGTGGAAGGTTATGTTCTTTAAGGATTTTAATGATTTTTTTGGCTGCTCCCTTATCCAATCCACAATCGATTAATAATCCTTCTTCATTTTTAGTAATATATCCAATATTTACATGACCTTTTATATAAAAACAAGAATCTGATATTTTCGTTAACATAAAAAAGACATTCCTTTCTAAATATGCTGTTATACATATTCGCTGAAATGCCTTCCTTTTCCTGTAATTATTTTTTCAATTGTTATAGAATTATTTTTCCCATTCATGATATTATAGTCGTTTTGAGGGTTCAAACTAATTTTCTGAACTTTATTTATTGGGTAAGGATCCATTTTTTTCTCTTTTGCCCTCACTCTTTCCTGGTATTGCACGTATTGATAATTTGTTATAGGTGCAATATAGCCCATCGTCCTCACCCCTACAAGTAATTTCTTTCACTATACCCTCATTCTAGTAAAATAAACATAATTCCAAACAAAATAGCTACCCAACAGGTGAGTAGCTATTTAGTTCTAATTTACTTATTCATCATTTTGCTAATGGCACTTAAATCAAGCTTACTGCCATCATTGATAATGGTTTGCACCATCTTGTCTTCCAGCTCTTTTGGTACAGGTTTATTTGCCAATTCTGACACCCTTTTTATGATTCCACGAACCGTTTTCTCATCTTTGAAATTAGCATTTTGCAGAGAATTGGCTAATTCAAAGATATCATTCATATTAACTCCGGTTTTCTTTTCAATGTTTTTGAAAAATTGATTTTCCATTACTAGCCGCTCCCTCCCTTTCATCTTTATATGATATGAAGCTGATGCTCAATAAGTGAAATGGGAAAGAAAAAAAGATGGAATACACATATTGGTGCATTCCATCATTCTTACGTTTTAAATGCAAAAGCTAGCTCCGACAATGATTAACAAGATGAACAAAACAACAATCAAAACAAACGCATTGCCCCCATAGAAGCCTCCTCCATAGCCGCCATAACCGCAGCCACCGAAACCTCCGAAACCGCCATATCCATATCCAAACATAGACTTTCACCTCACTTCTGTTATATCTTTAATAATTTATGTGATGAAAGTGTATTCTGTTTGGGCGAATTTGTTGCAAGATAAAAAAATCGCCTTATTATCCTTTTGGTTTAAATATAAGTGCTCCGATAAAACCGAAAATGATTGCAGCAGATATACCTGAAGAAGTTACTTCAAACATTCCTGTAATAACACCTACAATTCCATGTCTCTCAGCTTCCAGCATGGCCCCGTTGACAAGTGCGTTTCCAAAACTTGTGATCGGAATCGTAGCCCCTGCTCCAGCAAAATCAATAAGAGGTTCATAAAGACCAAAGCCCGCCAAAACTGCTCCTGCACTAACTAAAATGCTTAAAGTGTGTGCTGGAGTTAATTTTGCTGCATCAAACATTAATTGACCAATTACACAAATTAATCCACCAATCACGAAAGCCCAAAAAAACATTGCGAGCATATGCTTCACTCCTTTTCGATTAATTTTTAATTAAATTCAATGGCTACTGCATGGGCAATACATGGTATGCTTTCTTTTTGCTGGAATGATAATGGCGAAAGTAAAGCTCCTGTCGCAACGACTAATATGCGCTTATATACCCCTTTAGCCATTTGATTTAGTAAATGACCATACATAACTGTAGCAGAACATCCTGGACCACTCGCTCCTGCAAATACCTCTTGTTCTGGACTATAAAGCAGTAAACCGCAATCTTGAAATTTTTGCTCCTCAATGTTTAATCCTTTTTCACGAAATAATTCTAGGGCTACGTTTCTTCCAATTTCTGCTAGGTCCCCAGTAATAATTAAATCGTAATATGAAGGGTCTCTTTTTAAATCAAAAAAATGGCGCTGTATCGTATCGACAGCAGCTGGTGCCATTGCTCCTCCCATATTAAAAGGATCAGTAAGCCCTAAATCTACTACTTTTCCAATTGTAGCTGCAACTACTCGAGGATGAGGGTTTCGAATATTATCATTTGTACTGACTAATCCGACTCCTGCACCAGTAGCTGTCCATTGTGCTGTAGGAGGTTTTTGTCCACCGTATTCAGTTGGATAGCGAAATTGCTTTTCAGCAGATGCGTTATGACTCGCTGCTCCCGTAAGAATATGCTTAGCACCGCCATTATTAATGATCATAGCAGCAAGTGCAAGGCCTTGTGTGGATACTGCACATGCACTAAAAAGTCCAAGATGGGGAATTTGATTTGTCCTAGCTGCAAAACTTGTAGGAGTAATCTGGTTAATTAAATCACCTGCAAGAAAAAATTGAACAGCATCTTCTTTTATTCCTTTTTTCCGTAGCGCAATCTGTACTGCATCTTCCAACAAAACACGCTGAGCTTTTTCGTATGAATCTTGTCCCATCCATAAATCATCATGAAATTTATCAAAATCGTTGGCAACGTTGGAGTCCTTCTCAAAGGGGCCACCGACGACTCCTGTAGAAAGAATGACTGGTTGATTTTGAAAAACCCATGTTTGCGAACCTTGAAGCATTAGAATCCCCCCCATTGAAGAATGAAGGTTTTTACAAGCGCTACTACAAATGCTGAAAAAACTCCAAAAACGATAACAGAACCCGCAAGTTTAAATATATTTCCCCCCACCCCTAATACAAATCCTTCTGTTCGATGCTCGATTGCGGAAGATATAACTGCATTACCAAATCCTGTTACAGGGACAGCACTCCCAGCCCCGCTAAATTGACCTAATCTATCGTAAATGCCAAAACCGGTTAAAAGCATAGCTATAAAAACCATTGTTGCCACCGTTGGGTTTCCCGCTGTCTTTTCGGTAAAATCAAAATAATAAATATACAAATAAGTAATCGCTTGACCAATTAAACAAATTGTTCCGCCAACGAAAAAAGCACGAATACAATTTTTTAAAATAGGTCTTTTGAGTTCATGCTTCTTTTGCATTGCATCATATTTAATTTGTTCGGGAGTTTTTGTTTTATTTTTTTGAGCCATTTTATGTCATTTCCTTCTTTAGTTTAATAAGCTTCTCAAAGCGCTTTTTTGCTTCCTTATTTGATATATTTCCGTCTTCTAAATCTTCCTTTAAGCGAATGGCCTCAAGAAATATTTTATAATCACTTGAAACGACGAAGCTATGCTTAGGAAATTCTTTATTCAATAATTTCGTTAAATCCTTCTCGATTTTTTTCATTCGAAAGCGCTGAAGATGCTTCACTTTGTAAGACACTAATATTTTGTGGTCACCTTCAATAATAGCTACATCATAAATTTCGTTAATCTTTTTCATCTTTTCTCTAACTTGGAAAGCAATAGATTTTTCCTTTTTTTTATAGGTGATTTCTATAGGAGCTGGTTGTGTCTTCTTGACTAAAGATACATTACTCTTTTTTTCGCTAGGTTGATTTGAACATCCGCTTGATATTAGCATTGAACATAATAAAACGGAGACAAGTATTTTTTTGATCATGGACTCCTCCCAGATTAAGCATTATGTGTAGATTTCTACAATTCGGTTACAGAAAAGATAGTAAGGTTATCAATATTTTTCACTACATTTGATAAATTATGAATGATAATGGGATGTTTTTAAGATATGTGGAAGTGAATGGCTAAATATAGGGAGCGGGACCTTAATATTTTAAAAAGCGTAAGGTTTTTTCTATCGGCGACGTGTAATTGTTTTGATGAGCAAAAGGTTCCTTTTTGGATCAGAGGTTTCTTATTTTTGAACAGATATGTCAGTAATTTTGTAGAGAAATCTTAAGTTAAAGATAGAAACTTTGGAAAATTATTGTCATAAAAAACAAAATAGGGATAACTCTTCTGTTGAGTCATCCCTATTTTTCACTTATGTTATTCAATTTAATAACTTCTTGGCTTTTTTATCGGTCTGCCACAGCCACAACCAGATTTAGTTGGTCGTGTTGGTGTAATTGGTCTCGGCCTTCTAGGTGGTCTTTGCATTTAATCACTTCCTGATTATTTTAGAATCTAACTTTTATATTTTATGAAATGTATTCAGGATTTGTTTTTAAAAAGGGCCAATTTAGTCTGATATTAGATTTTGGACTATCGTTTCAATAATGGCTGCCATACCTGCCAACCCAAAAACAAGGATGATGGGATCTACAATGACTGGAAATTTCCACTGAAAAAATACAACAGCTGCTGCCGTCCATACTCCAGTGCACCAATAACAACTTATCAGCTTCCCAATCCAGCCTCTGAGTCCACTTTCGCGCGGAACTAAATAAGATTCTTTCTCCCCTAATAAATTTGTTTGTTCATATTCCATTAAAAACGGAGCCCTAATAAATGCAGTAATTTGGTCAAAAACAATTAATCTTGTTATGCGAAATATAGCTAGACTTACCAATACGAATTTAATCCAAGAAATATCCATTTCTCAGCTCCTAACCTGCCTATTTTCCCAAAATGGGGCGTCTGTCCGTAACTCATTTGGCATTTACCTAATATGTTAGTAGTGTAAATGAATCAATTTAAAGATAAGGAGGAAAAATCCATGACTTTTGAAGAGATGGAATCAAGTGAAGTGCATAACACTGGTTCTCATTCTGGTTCAGGTTGCGGATGTCAGCTGAACTGCGTATGTCAAGTAGTCCGTGCAATTAAGGACATACAAGATGAAGCAGTCGAAGAAGAATGTCTTGCTTGTACATCCAACTGCTTTGTAGAACCTCTAGGTGAATTAGCACTTCCTGCCCGTCATCGTTCGGATACTCGTGTTTTTACTTTAACTAATAAAAACGGAGACTTATTTAAAGCATTATTTAAAGGTACTGCTGGAAAATGTGTATCAGTATTTTTCAGAGTTGAAGACATTTTTGATAATTGCTGCGCCACATTACGTGTGTTAGTTCCTTTAAAAGATACAACAGTCGTTAACTTATTCCCTAACGGAACACTTAGCTATGACGCACTTTGTTCTGTAAATAATTGGGCTTCAAGTAACAGCTGTATCACAGTTGACTTACATTGCTTCTGCGCTGTTCAATGTATCGCAGATGTTAATCTTGGAATTTGTGAAGTATGATAGTGAAATGGGGCGAATTTGCCCCATTTCATTTCACAATATTATTTTTATTGCTTGTAAATCTTTAACATCTACTTCTTCAATGTCACCTTGAAAGTTTTTGACAAAAATTTGATTGTTATCATACTTACTTAATGTACCTCTATATTGTTCCTTCTCAGTAATAAATTCACAAGAGTATGGCTGTTGACTGCTTGGAAATCCTGATAAGTATTGCAATTTCTCCGGGATGGACATGTCCCTAAAAGTTTTTACTGGTGTGAGGTTCCAACTTTTTCTTTTAGTTGTTGCAGCGTTTCGCCGAAAATAATCAGCTGCAGAAATCGTCTTCTTTTCTTCACCCTGATTTTCTTCTTGTACTTCCCCCTGTGTCTCTACCTCTGTTTCATTTTGTGTTTCATTTTTTGCTTCCTCTTGAATTTCCTCCACTACCTCAATAACCTTTTCATTTTCTAGAGGAGGAAGAGTAAATAAATGCTTTTTCTGCCTATTTTGCGTTAAATTTCTATCTACTTGAACCTCTTCTGGTAAGTCTTCAGATAAGTAATGATCCTGCATACTTCTACCGGGTTTATTAAATTTCGGCTGGTGGATATATAGTAAAGGCTCCTCTTTATTTCCTTCATTCTTATTCTCCATGAAAGAGCACCTCCGTTCTTCTTACTTCGTTTTATATGTATGCAAGCAGGAGCCTAAGGTTTCCTAAAGAACAAATTGGAATGATACGCCATATTCATTTGATTTTGTGGGGATTCATATCATTGAGTTTGAATTATTTTCAACGTGGATATTTGTAGAAATTTCTATGAAATCATGTTTTCATGTTGATTCATTGTAAATTAAGACAGGGATTCACTACCAAAATAGAATTCATCGGGAATTAAGACCGGATTCCCTATTAAATAAGGTTTTTATAATACTTCGCCGTGAATTAAGACACCATTCTCTAAGAAATTTGAAATTCAAGTAGTTCTATTTAATATCTATACTAAATTCTTAAATATAGCGTTATTAAGTATGATCGGATTACAAACCGTTACATATTTTTTTCAAGTTCTAAAAAATAAAAACAGCTGCCACAACAAGAGTGACAACCGCTTATTAATTAGATTGCTAAAATATGGAACCCAGAATCTACGTGAATGTTTTCCCCTGTAATTCCACGGGACAGATCACTGAATAAGAACAATGCTGTATCTCCAACCTCTTCAGGTGTAGTAGTTCTACGAAGCGGCGCTTTTTCTTCGATATCTTTTAGGATGCTATTAAAGTCACTGATTCCTTTAGCAGATAGAGTTCTGATCGGACCTGCTGAAATAGAGTTGACTCTGATCCCATACTTACCCAAGTCACTTGCTAAATATTTAACACTTGCATCAAGTGAAGCTTTGGCAACGCCCATAACGTTATAATTTGTTACGACACGCTCCCCGCCAAGGTAAGTCAATGTAACAATGCTGCCTCCTTCAGACATGATGTCTAGCTTATGAACTGCTTTCGCTACAGCAGAAAGTGAATAAGCACTTATATTATGAGCTAATAAAAAACCATCTCTTGTTACATTTAAATAGTCGCCACTTAATTCCTCTTTATTTGCAAATGCAATACAATGCGCAATACCGTGGATAGGACCAGCAGCTTCTTTAATTTGACTAAAGCATTGTTCAATCTCTTCATCATTCGTAATATCACAAGGTAATACGAGGGATTGTTCCCCTTCTAATGAATCAGCTAGTTCACGAACACTTTTTTCTAGACGCTCTCCAGCATATGTAAAGATCAATTTTGCCCCAGCGTTGTGAAGGGAACGAGCTATTCCCCAGGCGATACTACGTTTATTAGCTACACCCATTACAACATATGTTTTTCCTTTTAAAGAAAGACTCATGAATTCATCCCCTTTTATCAGATCAAAAAGTTTTAACAAGATATTAGTACCTAGTCCTAATCATACATGATAACTTTGATTATTGTAAAGGATTAAAATGGTCCATTCTATTGGTATTGAAGTTCCTTCGTCAGGTGATCAACAAACTCCTTTGATCCAGTAACAATCAGGCGGTCCTCCATTTGAAGTTCTGTGTCTCCATGGGGAACGAGTGAATCCTTCCCTCTAAATATTCTTACAATAATTACATCACCAAGAAAAGGGAATTCTCGTAAAGTCATATTTGCATACTGTCTGTTCAACATTTCTATTTCGTATAAAGCTGTTTCACCGTTAGTCATGATTTGAGCAATATTTGGTGATTCTAACAGAGCTTTTAATAATGAGGTTGTAGACAAAATAGTTGAAAATACTTCAATATCATTTTCTTTCAATTGCTTTACTACTTGTGGTGTTTCAATTCTAGCAATTACTCTTTCAGTCCCAAGGGCCTTTCCTTCGTATGCCAGAGCTTCATTCAGCTTTTCATCCCCAGTAGAAATAAAGATAATATCTGAATCGAAAACTCCAGCTTTTTCGAGCTCCTCGCTTTCATAACCAGCAACTTCGACAATATTAAATGCAGTATCACCATTTTGAGTATCTGGTTTATCCATTCTTTTATGGAAAACAGTGCATTTAAAATGCTCCTCATTTAACTCCTTAGATACAGGAAGAGTCAGTTGATTTGCTCCAATTAAAGCTACAGTAAGCTTTCGTTCATTTGTAATTTCTTTCGGAAACCACTTTCTAAAGAAAATCGGTGTAAAAATACACGAAATAACCGCAACCAAGATAAACGTGCCACTCATTTCGGGTGTTATTACCTCAATTCTCTCTGCTATTTTTGCAGCTGCAATAACTAGGGACAATGTTGAAGTAAGCAAGAACGCTGAAGCGAGTACTGTTTTCGTATCATACCATTTTCTCAAAATAAAAACTGGAAAGATTTTTGAAGCTAATAGTGCTATCAATAATAATGGAATCAATGCTAACAAATTTTTATCCTTAAATAGAGACCATAAATCAAGTTCAACTCCGACCATTACAAAGAAGATAGGAATTAAAAAACCATATCCAAAAGAATCCAATTGCCTAACCATTTCTTGCTTAGGATTCAATAAAGAGACGAGAGTACCTGCTAAAAACGCCCCAAGAATATTTTCGGCACCTACTGATTCAGATAATGCGACTAAGACGATGATTAATGTAAAAATTGCTCTCGTGCCAATTTGAACAGTACCTTCAGATAATCTTTCCATAATTGCACGATTTTTGAAACGTCTCCCGAAAAAATACAAAATAATCCCAGCAGCAAATAAAATGAGTAATAACCACATATTACCTTGGCTATTTCCGGAAACAGATACAAAAACGGCTAGTAGAATCATTGTAACAAGATCAGCAATAACTGCTGTAAGGAGAATGATCTGCCCAATTCCCGTTTTCATGATATTCGCTTCTTTTAGAGTAGGAACAACAACTCCAAGTGATATCGTTGAAATAATCAAAGTCATCAAAAACACATTATCAATCAGACCCATTTTCACAAATAGAAAAGAGAGGCCAATCGATAAAATAAATATACCAATAAATATTACTGTAGAAATGATAAGGCGATTTGGTTCTGTTTTTCCATTAGGCAAAACTATTTTCTTTTTACTAGCTTTGAACGCAGAGAAATCAATTTCTACCCCACTTAAAAACATTAGGAAGATAAAGCCTAGTGTTGAGAGAGTGTTCAACCACGTACCTTCATGTATTAGATTCAATCCGCTCTTTCCAATAATAAGTCCCATAATTATTTCTGCTATTACCACTGGCATAAATGTCAGACGAAAACGATGTAATACAAGCGGTGTAAAAAATGCAACGACTAATACAATGACTAATGATAACAAAGATGATTCTTGACCCATGATGTGTACCAACTTTCCAAGAATATCCTGAAGATATATTAATGAATTAAATAACTCATGAACATCGTGGCTAAACCAAAATAGATAAGGATAGATGTAATATCATTCATAGTTGTAATAAAAGGACCTGATGCAACAGCGGGATCAATTTTGAATTTATGCATAATTAGAGGAACAAGAGATCCTGCCAATGTGGCAACAAATAGTGATGCAAGTATAGCAATACCAACAAGAAATCCTAGTAATAATTCACCTTTCCATACAAATACGATCAATGCTACCAACAATCCACAAATAGTTCCGGTTATTAAACCTGTGCCCGATTCCCTGAGAATTAGTTTTAATTTACTTGATTCAACTAGTTCACCAGTAGCAATTCCTCGAACAGCAACCGCCAATGCTTGAGTACCTGTATTACCAGCCATCCCTGCAATTAGTGGAATAAAAACAGCTACGATAGGAACTTTACTTAAAGTGTCTTCAAATCTGCCGATTAGACTTGCAGTAAACATACCTAAAAACAACAATATGATTAACCATGGTAATCTTTTTTTTGCTGCTGCAAATGGGTTTTTATCAATCGTATCCATATCAGAAACCCCTGCAAGCTTAGAATAATCATCGGAAGCCTCTTCATCAATAACGTCAATAATATCGTCAACTGTAATAATTCCAAGTAAATGATTTTGAAAATCGACAACAGGTAGTGCAAGTAAATCGTAGTCTCTCATTTGTTTAGCAGCTTCCTCCTGATCTGCACTAACAGAAATAGAAACAATCCGATCAAACATAATGTCTGAAATCATAGTATCATCGCTGCTAATGATTAAATCACGTAAAGAGATTACACCCACAAGTCTTCCATCCTCGTCTACTACATAAACATAATAAATGGTTTCGGCTTTTGGTGCTTCCTTCTTTAAAATATACATCGCGGAGCGGACTGTTTGATTTGCAGAAATTGCAATATATTCAGTCGTCATAATACTTCCAGCGGTATATTCCTCATAATGAAGTAATCCTTTTATTTCTTGAGCAGCAACGTGGTCCATTATGGATAAATAACTGGCAGTCTGATCTTTATCCAAGTTATTTAAAACATCAACGGCATTATCAGTAAACATGTTGGCAAGCATGTCAGCCGCATATTTAGGATCCATTTCTGCTAAAATACTTTTATATTCATAATCCTCAATTTCAAGCATCTCGAAAAAATCAGCAAGCTCTTTAGGAGATAAAAAATTGTAAACTTTTATACGTTCATCTGAAGATAATCTGAAAAAAAATTGTGCTTGATCATACGGGTGAAGAGTCATGAACTCCTCTCGAAATCCAAGAATGTTATCATCTTCTATTGTTTTAATGAGAAGTTCTTCATTTATTTGGCCATTTGTTTCAATTATATTGTCCATGATTGACTCCTCCTTCCCTTTTGTCTACACTATCCTAACAAATCTGTTTACTTTTGTCGCTACATAATCAAAAGAAAGTATTACAATATTCGATTTCTTTCATAATAAAAATACAACGCTTCCCGTTCCAGTTGCTCTCTTTTTGATGACAACAAATACTCTTCAGCGTCATCGTACCTGTGAGGTGTGAATTTTTTACAGTTGGAGTTTCGACCTTTCTCATCAACAAAGCTCAAAAAAAATGAAATAGGGTGAATAAGTTGAATATCGATATTATTGGAGATATACATGGTTGTTACAAAGAATTTGTTACTTTAACAGAAAAAATGGATTATTCGTGGCAAAAAGGAGTCCCTAGCCTTAAGAATAGAAAATTAGCCTTCGTTGGCGATATTACTGACCGGGGGCCGGATTCTTTAAAAATGATAGAAATCGTCTGGACACTTTGGAAACATTACGGAGCTTATTATGTCCCTGGAAATCATTGCAATAAATTATATCGTTATTTTCTCGGCAGGAATGTGCAAATATCCCATGGTCTTGAGACAACCGTTGCTGAACTAAAAGCCCTATCACATAAAGAACAGAATCAATATAAGAGAATGTTTATGGAACTTTATGAGGAATCACCTCTACATTATGTGCTAGATAATGAGAAGTTGGTTATTGCTCACGCAGGAATAAGAGCAGATTATATTGGTAAACAACATAAAAGTGTTAAATCCTTTGTTTTATATGGAGATGTAACGGGTGAAACTCTCCCTAATGGTATGCCAGTACGGCGTGATTGGGCGAAAAACTATAAAGGTAAGCCATTCATCGTATACGGACATACTCCTGTCGAGGAGCCTCGTTTAGTTGGCAATACGATAAATATAGATACAGGAGCCGTCTTTGGTGGCAAATTGACGGCTTTGCGCTATCCTGAATTTATAACTGAATCTGTCCCATCAACAATGCCGCTTGTTGCTGAAAAATTTACACGTTTTCTTTCTTAATAATTGTTTCCATATCTAAAGGAAGTGGAGCAATAAATGACAATTCTTTTCTTGTAATTGGATGCTCGAAACATAATTCTCTGCAATGAAGTGCTTGGCGCCCAATAATTTTTTGATTACCACCATATAAATCATCACCAAGAAGGGGATGGCCTAAATAAGACATATGCACTCGAATTTGATGAGTCCTCCCCGTCTCTAGCTTAAGTCTTATATGGGAAAATTCAGGATAGTTACGTATTACTTCAAAATAAGTAACCGCCTTTTGGCCATCCTCCCTTACTTCCCTTTCTATAATACTGGATTGTTTTCTTCCGATTGGGACATCGACACAGCCGGAAATTTCATCAAAAGCTTTTTCTGCAAAAGCTTCATAATAACGTTGAATCTTTCCATTTTGTTGCTGCAAACTTAGCAAATGATGTGCATGACGGTGCTTAGCAATTAATACTAAGCCCGATGTATTCCTATCCAATCGTGTTACGATATGAATAGCTGAAGTATTATTAGTTCTCTCATAATAGTACACGAGTGCATTAGCAAGGCTTCCAGTTGGGTGTTCACGTGACGGAATAGTGCTCATATAGGGTGGCTTTTCTAGAACAATAATATCTTGGTCTTCGAAATAAATAGAAAGAGGAATATTCTCCCCTTTCATTCTTTCATTTAATTCTTCCGGAGGAAAATCAACGATTAATACATCAAACTCCTTTAAAAGATAGCGGACATTTTGTTCTTCTCCATTTACTTTTATCGAACCGCCTGTAAATTTGATGTTTGTTAATGCTCTTCTCGATATCCCTTTTGTATATAAAAATTCTTTAATAATCTGCCCAGCATCTGCTTTTTCAATGGTCCATTTTAACGAGTAGTAATCCATATAATTAATCACCATCAGAAATAAATGAATCGTGGACCCTTTTCCAAAATGGGAAAGGACGGAATCTAGCAAAACGAATTTTTTCTTCTGCCACACGGAATTGAATCGATTTTACATCACGATGCATGACTGTTAAATGGTCGACAGTTACATGAAAATCAAAAGTTTTGACAGGCTTCAGGACTAAAGTATGGTGTTCTGGCAAAATGAGCGGTGAGCCAACCGTTCGAAAAACTTTGTTATTGATCGATGCCATTTCAGCAAGCTGAATGGAATGAAGTGATGGGTGAATAATTGCCCCGCCTAGCGCTTTATTATATGCAGTACTTCCAGATGGGGTAGAGACACATAAACCATCACCCCGGAAACGCTCAAAATGATCACCACGAATCTCTACATCCATAACAAGGGTACCCACAATACTCTTTACTGTAGATTCATTTAATCCTAAATAACGTGTTTCTTTTCCACCGTGGCGGTATCTAATTAAAACTTCCAGCAATGGGTATTCGACAATTTGGTATGGTGTTTTCGCAATGGCAATAACCAGTTTTTCAATCTCACTCGGCACCCAATCGGCGTAAAAGCCTAAATGTCCTGTATGAACCCCTACGAAAGCAGTTTTATCCAATCTCGAACTATAGCGGTGGAAAGCATAAAGTAATGTGCCATCTCCGCCAACGGAAATAACAATATCCGGCTGTTCTTCATCATATACCATATCAAAATCCTGCAAATACATTCTCATTTTATGCATTAATGCATTGGATGTTGGATTTCCTTTCGATGTAATCGCAAATTTCACAATTCTCATCCTTTCATGCAAATATGAATTCTCCCTATTCGGTTCTCTTATCCAACTTTTTAACAGCTTCTTTATTTTTCGTAAAATATACTTGTGCTTCCTGAATTTCCTCTTTAATTTGTGACATTTCTTCATCTAAACGAAAGGCTGCTTCAGCTGCACCTTGTAGCCTCTTATTAATCTCTTCTGGAAATTGCCCTTTGTACTTATAGTTCAAAGAGTGTTCTATCGTAGCCCAAAAATTCATTGCAAGTGTACGGATTTGGATTTCAGCTAATATTTTTTTCTCGCCATTAATCGTTTGGACTGGATATTCTATAACAACATGATAAGATCTATATCCACTTGGCTTTTTATTTGATATGTAATTTCGTTCTTCCACAATTCGGAAATCATTCCGCTTTCTCAGTAGCTTTACAACTGTTTCAATATCATCAACAAATTGACACATCATTCTAAGTCCAGCAATATCTTGCATTTCATATTCAATTTTGTCCAATGGAATATTCTTTTGTTGTGCTTTATCTAATATGCTCGCAATCGGTTTAACTCGTCCAGTTACGAACTCAATTGGTGAATGTATATGTTCTTGTTCAAATTGGCCTCTCATGCCTTTTAATTTAATTTTCAATTCATCTATCGCTTGCTTATATGGAGCTAAAAATTGTTCCCAGTGGTTCACTAGATTGTCACCTCTTAAATAATGCCTAATAAGAAAAGCGTAAGCGCCTTGCTCATCGACGTACTGTGGCACACAGGATGTGGATTCTTGGACGTCGCCACAGGAAGTAGCTGTTTTAGTCGACGTTCCTTTTTCGGACCAAGAGTAAGATAAAGGAAGCACGATAAGTCTGACAGGACGAATCTGCACTCTCATACCCAAAAGAAAAGGACAAGAAGTTTACTAGTCGATTGACGCTGGAGCTGACACTTTATGAAAGATTTACCTCTTTATTTTAGCACAAACAATAAATTCTTAAAGTTTGACTATCATCAATTATTGAAATCAATCCATATTAAGGTAATAATAAGAATAGCTTTATATGGAAGGAAGACCGAATTTGTCTAAAAACCTCGAAATTGAATTTAAAAATATGGTTACCGAAGAAGAATTCCAACTTCTTCTGAAAACTTTTCAAATTACCAAAAAAAATTTTTTCTCACAGACAAATCACTATTTTGATACGAAAAATTACTCTTTAAAAAAATTAGGGGCCGCTTTACGTATTCGAGAATTATCCGAAAAGTATGAGCTAACATTAAAAAAACCCGCAGTTAATGGACTTTGGGAGATAAATGATACTATAAGTCAGTCAGAAGCAGATTTATTAATGAAAAATTCTATTTTTCCAAGCGGTGAAGTAAAAGACGAATTACTTCAAATGCACATCAATTTGAATGAATTCATTCTTTTTGGGTCACTTCGTACGGAACGAGCTGAAATAGAATATGAAAATGGTCTTCTAGTATTTGATCATAGTTTTTATAAAGGAATTGAAGACTTTGAGATAGAATATGAAACAAGCAATCGAGATGAAGGCGAAAAAAAATTTTATAAGCTGCTTGATAAGTTAAACATCAAGATTCAATATGCCGATAATAAAATTAGCAGGCTATACAAAGTAACACAAGGAAAGAAGGACGTATCGCCATGAATACACTTGGGCAATTAAAAACGGTTCTTGACATACAATTATTAAAGAGTTTTTCCATAGATAAAAATCAACTTAATCAAGATAATAATTCGTTTGCACAATTATTACAGCAAACAGTTATGAGCTCTGTTAATTCTTCTGCACCACAAACGTTAGATAATAATACTCTAGGTGCTATATACAAAATGCAATTGAATCATTCACCTATTTTATCCAGTCAAAGTGCCATTCAAATGGCATCCAACATACATGCAACAGTTAAGGATAATACTAAAGTACCGGAAAGTTTAGAAGAAATTATACAAAAAGCTTCTGAAGTGTACAACCTTCCTGCTAAACTAATAAAATCAATCATTAAGCATGAATCAAATTTTAATTCTAGTGCTGTCAGTCATGCTGGAGCTTCCGGATTGATGCAGCTTATGCCACAAACGGCAAAAGGTCTAGGTGTCTCCGATATTTTTGATCCATTGCAAAACGTGATGGGTGGAAGCAAGTATTTACGAACTATGCTAGACAAGTATGATGGTAATCTTGTACTAGCACTAGCAGCCTATAATGCGGGGCCAGGAAATGTGGATAAATACGGCGGTATTCCACCTTTTACGGAAACACAGAACTATGTTCGTAAAGTTACTGAGACATTTTATAGTTAAGAAAATCAGTATAAATGAATGTAACTGTCCATTGTTGGGCAGTTTTTTTATTATTGTTTTTTAATCCAATGCTATTTGTTTGAGTTATTACGTTCTCGTTGCTACAATAAACATACAATTTTAGAAAAAGGAGCGATTCATATGGTTATGAAACGTGTTGGGCCGTATGACGCACTTAGTGCTAATAAATATATTAAAATTACATTCCATGTCGAAAGGCATATTGACATAATACCTATAGTAACAGGTGAATGGAATTGAATAACAATCGGTCAGCAAATAATATAAACTCGCATTATATGGACAATAAGCCTATGGAGATTTACTTGTTTATCGATCCTTTCTGTGCGGAATGCTGGTCATTATCACCTATTATTAATAAGCTACAAATTGAATATGGGGATTATTTTACTTTAAAATACGTTTTATGTGGTAATCTTTCATTCTGGAATCAAAAGGGTGTTAATTTAGGTGATAAGAAAAATATTAAGAAATTAAAAAATGATCATCAAATTTTTCCCACACCCCATTTGGCGGCAATTAGCATTAAAGCTGCTGAGCTGCAGGGAAAAAAAGCTGGAATTCGGTTTATTAGAAGACTGCAAGAATTACTTTTCGTGGAAAATGCTGATATTACAGATATTAATGTCATACAACAATGTGCCAAGCATGTAGGCTTAGATATAGAGGAATTTATTCGTGATGTTTATTCACAAAGCTCTGCAAATGCATTTCAATGTGACTTAAAAATTTCCTCTGAAATGGAAGTTAACGAAATGCCTGCAATGGTATTTTTTAACGAGAACATAGAAGATGAAGGTTTAAAAATAACCGGGCTATATTCATATGATATTTACGTCCAACTATTAACCGAAATGCTTGAACGGTTCCCAAAGCCAGCTGAAAAACCCCCATTAGAACTTTTCTTGTCCACTAACCCAATCATGGCATCTAAAGATCTTGCTATGATTTATGATGTACCTGTCCAACAAATAGAAAAGCAAATGAAAAAATTGCAGCTACAACGAAAGGTACAAAAAATTAACGCAAAAAACGGACATTTTTGGAAATACACATCCGGTGGTCTATAGATAGCAATGTTTTAGAGCTTGCTCTAATATCAGTTTTACTGAGCATCAATAATCATAACGTATGTGAATCAATGTTGACTTATGAGCAAGGAAAAGAACAGGTACGACTTGTTGTAGACTATAAACCAAACCACTTGTAGAGAAAAAATCAATATTACATTTTTGGAAAGAATGCTAGGTTTTGCCCTGCATTCTATTTATTTTTTAAAGTTTTTTTCACAAGATATTCTTTTAAAAGTATGACTGGTGGATTTTTTGCATATAAGTTATTAATAATGCGAGAAAGGAGACGGGGATCTGAGAAAAATTGTTATTTTCATAATGATGACATTCATCGGTTTCTGCTTTTTCTTTAATATCCTCGGTTTGATGAACTTAATTCCGATTTATATTACATCACCTTTACTTTTTATCTCATTGCTCTTATTATTGAACTTTTTAAACGGCAGAAACAAATTTCGTGGGTTTCATTAAAAAAAGAAAATGGTGCCGAACAAGACTCGGATAAAAAGGAGCTCTTTAATTTAGCTCCCCAAAAAACAATTAAGGATAAAAGGTTCCCTTTTCTCCACTAAAAAGACTTAGCGGACTTTGAACAAAGCTGTGAGACTCCTTCTGGAATATGGAAAAGTTGAGATATTGCAGGCGTTAGGTATAAGGTTCTCCACATTTCGATCTTCGCAAGTAACACCTATAGCAGAAAACAACATTCCAGATTAACAATGTCCAATTAAATAAAGGGGAGATGCCTCCTCCCAAAGTAAAATACTACGACTTTGCAGGAAGCACCTCTCCTTGTTTTTTTATTCTGATAATAGTTGTTCCATTTCAGCAAGCTTTTCTTCAAATACCTTACATGCTGCTTCAATTGGAGCGGCAGTAGTCATATCTACACCTGCTTTTTTCAATACTTCTATTGGATAATCGGAACTACCTGCTTTTAAGAAATCGATATATCGTGTTACCGCCGGTTCTCCCTCTTCGAGAATTTGGCTAGATAACGCAGCTGCTGCACTAAATCCTGTCGCATATTGATAAACATAATAATTGTAATAGAAATGAGGGATTCTCGACCATTCTAGTCCGATTTCTTCATCGATATAAATATCCTCATCACCAAAGTACTTCTTATTTAATTCATAATATTCCTTGGTTAACATATCAGCAGTTAATGCTTCCCCATTTTGAGCTTTTTGATGAATTATATGTTCAAATTCCGCAAACATTGTTTGACGGAAAACCGTTCCGCGGAACCCTTCCAAGTAATGGTTAAGCAAATATAATTGTTCCTTCTTGTCATCTGTCCGTTTTAACATATAATCGTTGAGAAGTGCTTCATTACATGTAGAAGCGACTTCAGCTACGAAAATGGAATAGTCTCCATATGGATAAGGTTGTGATTTTCTTGTATAGTAACTATGCACACTATGACCAAATTCATGGGCTAGTGTAAATAAATTATTCACATTATCTTGCCAATTCATTAGTATATATGGATTGGTTCCATATGTACCCGATGAATAAGCGCCGCTCCGTTTTCCTTTATTTTCAAATACATCAACCCAACGATTTTCAAAACCTTCTTTAAGAATATTAGCATACTCTTCTCCAAGTGGAGCAAGTCCTTCAACTACCAAATTTTTTGCCTCTTCATAAGGTATATCCATCTTTACATCTTTTACTAAAGGCGTATAAAGATCATACATATGCAATTGATCGACACCAAGGACTTTTTTACGCAACTTTACATAACGATGCAATAAATGGAGGTTCTTATTAATCGTTTCAACTAAATTGTCATATACACTTTCTGGAATGTTATTTGCTGATAGCGCTGCATGTCTTGCAGATTTATAATTTCTAGCTTTTGCATAAAAATTATCTTTCTTCACTGCGCCACTTAGAGTACTAGAGAATGTATTGCTGAATTTGCCGTATGTTTCATACACCTTTTTAAAAGCTTCTTCACGAACTCTTCGATCAGAACTTTCCAAAAAACGAATATAGTTGCCGTGAGAAATTTGTACATCTTGTCCATTTTCATCTTTCATGACAGGAAACTCTAAATCAGCATTATTCAGCATTCCAAAGGTAGTGCTTGAAGCACCTAACACTTCCGATGCTTGAGCGAGTAATGCTTCCTGTTCTGCTGATAACACATGGCCTCTTTGCAAGTTTATTTCTTCCAAAGCTTTTTTGTATAACTGAAGTTCTTTATTTCCCTCTAAAAATTGAGAAATTTTGCTTTCTTCTATGTCTAAAATCTCCGGTACAATATAGGAAAATTCACTTGCTAATATAGAATACAAACTTTCCGCTCTCGCATTAAAACCTTGATAAAGGGAATTCCCAGTATCTTGATCATATCGCATATGTGCATATGTATAAAGTCTTCCCATACGTTCTGAAACTTTTGATTGGAAATCTAGTGCTTCAAATAATTGCTCCGCACTATCACCTAGTTTACCTTTAAATTGACTTGCATCTTTTAATAATTCTTTTATATCATCATATTCTTTCTCCCAAGAATCATCTGATGAAAAAATATCTTCCAGCCTCCATGTCATTTCCTCTTGTATCTCAGCTCGGGCAGGAAGTGTTTTAACTGCACTTTCGTTGGCCATTGAAATCCTCCATTCTTTTTTCTTTAATTCTTTCGTATATCGAAAGTTATTGTACCTATACCTATTCTACTTAAATTTGGAGAATCCTGCTATATATTCAAATAAGAAACAAGATTCGTCTATTTCCGAGTCATTTGAGCTCCGATTATTTAGTTTTTGAAAAACCTTATCCTCCCAAAGTGTTGCTTCTTCAATAGAATGTGGTATTTTTATTTGTTTTTCTTTCTCAAATAAGTCTTCGCCTAAATTCGAGAAATATTCCAATTCTGTTAATAAGCTAAAGTAATTTTCGACAGCATTTCTCCAATTGTTTATTTGATCTAAAGGAAAATTTCGAATAACAATTAATCCTGCCTTTTCCCAGGCTTGAATTTTTTGATAAATATATTTTAAAGAGATACGTTTGCCTACTTGTATTTTTCGTAAGCATTCTAGATAAATGAGAAACTGCCATTCAATGGGGTGGGAATAAAAATTCTCCATATATTGCACCGGGAGACCACATATAGGAGGTAGTAAAAAAGGGTTATGTCCAGAGGTATAAATATTTTTTAGAAAGAGATCATTTACAAGATTACCATTTTGAACTTTATGATGGAGCCATTTTCTTTTGTTTTGGAGCCACAATGTATGGTTAATACTCTTTGAAGTTTGCGGAAACCTTAATGGGAGCGTGGCAGTAGATATTTGGCGAGAAAACAAAGTTGCTGAAACTTTATTTTGAGAAAATGAGGTAATATTTGATAACAAATAAAATTTTTTGCTCTCAGTATCATAACTTAAAAGATGACGTCCACCTTTTCTCTTCCTCCTTAACATTGCCCAGTTAAAATCCGATAAAAGATAGATGTCTTTTCGACTTTTTTGGTAAGGTTTTCCCCCAATAATCCATAATGGTTCAATTCCTATACTTTTGTACCCTTTAGTTCGTTTTTCTAATATACTTCTAGAAAGGGGAGAACATTGGTATTCAATAGCGAAAGAATGAGATTGAAATTGTACGAATAGATCAGCACGCTGTTTGATCTCAGGTAAATAATGTTCTAAAGAAACATTTAAACCTTCATTCATGAAAAAATCAAACAAATTTTTTTTGCCTTTTAGATGTTGAGGACTTTCGGGTTCTGCTAAAAAAGTGGCACAAAGAGAGTCTCGGGTATGGGAGAAATGAGGAATGCGAATATGACCGGCTTTTAAAATAAGAGATTCCTTGCATATGGGACAAAAATATTTTTCACTACGCATCCTTTCAATTATTTCTTTGTTATGAAAAGATTTAACTAAGGTAATTTGTTTTCCTTCTTTATTTAACGCTGTAAGCAATAAACACCACTTCCTTTCTTATATAAACTATTCTACAAAATATCTCAAATTCCTTTATTTAAGAACAAAAGCTGGTTCGAACCTTAAGAGGTAAGCAAAAATTCTGATCCACCGAAAGTCGTTTTTGTTAAGCACAAAAAAAGACCGATCCATCATAATGAAATCGGTCGTATTATTTAAAATATTGACGAAGTGTGTTAAAAACATCAGTATCGATTATGCTTGTTCCATATTCGCCAATACGATGAATGGTGTAATTACTTTCTGTACAATATTCAAGGAGAACACTTAGGGCATCGTCAATCTGGTCATCGTCATATAGGTCTTCGTCGAACTTAACAAATAAATAATATTTATTTTCATAAGAATAAAGTTTTGTTTCCATTTCAGCTAGGTCTTGTACTTTGGAAAGGGCAACTAAATCCTCAAAGTCCCTAAACCATAAAACAAATTCAAGTTCAGTTAAATCATCAACTTTTTCATCATCATAATGCTTAACCTGAAAATGCTGGTCTAAAAATTCTTCGATTTTATCATCTACATGGATATCGCCTTTATCTGACAAGATTGGGAGCTCCAATTTTTGGCCATCCTTTGACAGTTGTGCCTTAGTTACGATTACTTCAAGCCCTTTATCCATTGCCTGTATTTGAATCCAAAGAGGTCCGTCTGGAACAAAATCGTCTTCTTGATGAATTTCATCCATCATTTCCCAAAACAATTCTTCTCCTCTTTCACGATTGTACCAAATTTCCTCTCGATCAAACCCACGCTCTTCTATGTCAACATATGAAATGTAAAACTTAACAGTGTGTTCATTAATACGTTCTATTTCCATACATTTAACTCTCCCTTCTATAATTGGGTGTTGAAGGGATCATCATCCCGTACTCAAAGTACTTAGTGCTTAATGCTTTTCTCCTTGTACTTATATTTTATGATAACTGTAGTCAAATTGGAAATAAAAGATATTCCCAATTAAAAAATGGTCAAGTGCCCAACACAGCTATTATTTATGTTTCGATTATTTTATCTAACATACTCACTAAAATCAAGCCAATTTTCAAAATTTTTATATAAAAAGCGGAACGGAACCGCTTATCTGCGAAAAGCCATATTTTGAGACGTGAAAAGTTATACTTTACTTTATAAAGACTCGGGTTATTTGACCTCGAGGCGATGGCACTTACAGCTAGGCAAAAAAAGCGGAAGCTTAGTCGACCGAAGTCCTAGCTTACAAACATGGGTCCATAGATGTAAGAAGATAAAGAGATTAGATTTTTTGTTATAACTATTCTAATGAAAAAGGGGCTGCCCCTTTGCCTTACAGGCTTTTAGGAACAGCCGCTTTTTTCTGCATATAATCTATGTTCAAAAAGCTTAATTTACCATTTTCTGTGCTTCACGTAATTGGTATGTTCTTACTTTCCTTGGGAGGAAGCGTCTAATTTCATCTTCGTTATAACCGACCTGTAGTCTTTTTTCATCCAAAATAATTGGTCTTCTTAGAAGTCCAGGGTTTTTTTGGATCAAATCATACAATTGCTGAAGTGGAAGGGAATCCAAATCAATATTTAGCTTTTGGAATATCTTTGAACGTGTAGAAATAATCTCATCTGTACCATCTTCTGTCATTCTAAGGATTTCCTTTATTTCTTCTAAGCTAAGTGGTTCTGAGAAAATATTTCTTTCTTTATATGGAATGCTTTGTTCCTCAAGCCATATTCTTGCTTTTCTACAAGATGTGCAACTAGGTGATGTGTACAATGTTACCATAATACAAATCACACTCCTTTTTTAAGAATTAAATTCTTTATAAAATTGCTCTTATATTACAGAATTTAGATATCATGTTTCAATATAAATCCAAATATAGAAACACCCTTATTAATTCATTATACACTATTTCTAGCATAATGAATAGATTTATTAAGGAATTTCTAAATCTGTTACTATGAAATATGTACTGCTGTTATAGTCCCTTTTTTATATATTTTTTATACCACCACCAAATCATTTTTAAACAAAAAGTTGCATATTTTTTGTTGTTTTTTTTACATTTCTTAGCTTCTGTAAATGTTAAATGAATAAACTCGAAGCAAATCAAGTTCATTAAAAGAGATTCTCAAGATTCTCAATATATAGTTTCCCAAAAAGGAAAAATAATGCCGAAAAAATTCCGGCACTATTTTTTATCAAAAGTATAATCCACATTCGGTGAATATTTATTTCCTGCATTCCAAAGTAGATATTCTTTAATGCCTTCGTCGTAAAGAGCTTTTATTTGAGCTTCTACTTGTTCTTTTCCGTAAACTTGATAATTTCCCGCTCCTAAATAAGAGGCTGTAAAATCTTGAATCCAAGGACGTGATATAGGAGGACTATTCAATTCACTTAGTTTTGCTTTCTCCAACTTCGCATATTCTCTAATAAGCTTATATGGTTCTAGGTCGGGTTTGGCAATACCAAAATATGAAGTCCAATGACTAGGATAGATCATCGACGAGATTACATCTACATTCTCAGATATTTTAGAGAAATTTTGTCCGATACCCGGAGCTTCTGGCAAAGTTGCAGTGTATCCAAAAATATCAACAGACACTTTAACTTCATAAGGAGCTAACTTCTCCCTTGCGTATGCCACAAAATCTGTTACAGCTTGAACACGTTTCTGAACATTGTCTTCCTTGGAATCCTTATAATCCCCTATCCCATATTTCAACTCTGCATCACGTTTTTCAAAGCCTTCAGGAAAACGGACGTAGTCAAATTGAATTTCTTGAAAACCTAGTTTTGCGGCTTCAATGGCAATATCGATATTGTAGTCCCAGACTTCTTTTAAAAATGGATTCACAAATGATTCGCCTCTACCATTTACCCATACGTTCTTACCATCCATAAATGAAAGGTCTGGCCTCGTTTTCGGTAATGTAGAATCTTTAAAAACTACGATTCTAGCAATTGGATATATTTGTTTTTCTTCCAATACATCCAACATTTCTTTAGGATCTTTTATATAATTTTGGCCTAAATGAGCAAATGGAGAATCATCAGGAAGTTTATATGTAATTTGTCCCCAATCATCTTTAACATCAATAACCATAGCATTCAGTTCTGTGGAGTCTACTAATTTTACTAATTCATTAAATCTGCTTCCACCTGCAGAATGGCCAGTCACATAAATCCCTCGAACAGCATCAGGATATTCAAAGTGACGACCTGAATTAAAAACAAAACGAGGAAGACTATCTGGCAAAACCTTTTTCTGAATAGACAACTGCCTAGTATCGAGGTTTTTTACCTTTTCTAGCTCGTCAGCAGATGCACCTTCTGTTTGAAGCTGCCATAATAATGAAGCTGCAAGTCCTGCAACTGTGACAATCTTAAACCATCTCAACTTAACTCTCTCCCTTTGGCGTTTCTTGTCTTAATATAAGATTTAATGTCCTGTTCTATTTTAACAAGGATTCTAAATAATTGATATTGTTTTATTGAATGATTCATGATTAAATGTAAAGTTGATTCTTTCGACCTGGCTTGATTGTCATATTTTATGAGGTTATAATTAATTAAGGATTTTCGCATTTATCATACTTCTGATAAGCATTCATCCTCTTCAAGGCGGATGGTTTTTTATATTTTAAAAATATAAATTGATACAAATCAATTATTTTTTTAAATAAGATTTTCGCTTGCTAGCACAAGCAGATATCGACTAGCAAACACCTCTTGTCCTTTTCATTTACGTAATGAAGCCAGACTTGTACTTCTTCCTTTTCCTCTCAAGGCTAAGGCCGATAAAGGAACGTCGACGGACCCACCTGTGGGCCTGTACGTCGATTAACAAGACGTTTGCGCTTTTCTAATATTAAGGAGGCTTTTACATGAAAACCATATTTTCTGGAATTCAACCGAGTGGTGTGATAACACTTGGAAACTACATAGGTGCCATTAAACAGTTTATCGAATTACAGCATGATTATGATTGTTACTACTGTGTTGTCGACCAACATGCTATTACGGTACCTCAAGATCGTCTAGAACTAAGGAAAAACATTAAAAGATTAGCAGCGCTTTATGTAGCAGCTGGATTAGATCCTGAAAAAGCAACTCTCTTTATTCAATCGGAAGTTCCAGCACATTCACAGGCTGCTTGGATGCTACAATGTATTTCATATATTGGTGAATTAGAGAGAATGACACAATTTAAAGATAAGTCATCAGGGAAAGAGGCTGTTTCTGCTGGACTACTGACTTATCCACCACTAATGGCTGCAGATATTCTCTTATACGACGCTGATCTTGTCCCAGTTGGGGAAGATCAAAAGCAACATTTAGAGTTAACGAGAGACTTGGCTGAACGTTTCAATAACCGTTATAATAATATTTTCACGATACCTGAAGTAAGAATTCCAAAGGTTGGAGCAAGGATTATGTCATTGCAAGAACCAACGAAAAAGATGAGTAAATCCGATGCAAATCAAAAAGCTTTTATTACATTATTAGACGAGCCTAATCAAATTGAGAAAAAGATTAAGAGCGCTGTGACAGACTCTGATGGTATTGTAAAATATGATAAAGAAAACAAACCTGGAGTATCAAACCTACTTTCAATTTACTCTATTTTAGAAAATAGACCGATATCTGAGATTGAACAAGATTACGAAGGAAAAGGCTATGGAGATTTTAAGGCGGATCTTGCCAATGTGGTAATTAAAGCGTTAACCCCTATCCAAGATCGGTATAAAGAATTGCTTGACTCAAAAGAACTAGATGATATTCTTGATGCTGGAGCAGAAAAAGCATCAAGAAAAGCAAATAAAATGGTTAAGAAAATGGAAAATGCTATGGGTCTAGGAAGAAAAAGACGTT
The DNA here is from genome assembly GCF_022900255.1 of Lederbergia wuyishanensis. Classification (GTDB taxonomy): domain Bacteria; phylum Bacillota; class Bacilli; order Bacillales; family Bacillaceae_C; genus Lederbergia; species Lederbergia wuyishanensis. Next base: position 148,172 of record NZ_JALIRM010000001.1, on the reverse strand, counting down.
AATCAAAACAAGAGCCAATCTCATTTTATTTGAGACTGGCTCTTTCATTTTCTTAAAACTAGTTCACTTTTGAATCACATTCCATATCCCATAGTTTTTCAAAGAATGGTTGACCTTTTATAAGATTTTCACAAAGCATAACATGTTTTTCCGACCAACCAACCTTCGTTTCTTCGTAAAGACAATTCCATACTTCGTCAAAATCCATTGTTTGGATTTCATGATATTTACCAGGAGCCCATTCCGTGTACCAATAACGAATTTCTGGAGTGTTTTTTGATGTATATAGTTGATCTAACGCCATAAACATTAAGTGTTTTAATTGCCGTTCTTTCCTCGTCAAACCGTACATTAATTCAGGCTCCGGCGACAAGATATGGTGTTCCTTACTAATATTCTCTTGATCAAATTTATAAGGAAATGGTTCATTTTTCGCCGTCATTTCGAATACTAACTGTTCTTGACGAGGAATTAACCTACTTTTCCTGAGGGGAATTGAATAGCCGATTGTATCAACTGCTATTATTCCTTTTCCATCTGTTACTACAAAGCAATATTCCAATTGAACCCGCTCGTGATTTTTTCTTAAATATGCTTTTTTATAAACATCGTTTAATAAAGTCTGTGGCAGCTCTGCCATATTATTTTCTATGTAGTGGAAGAGGACAGGCTCTATCAACAATAACGGTACTTGATCGAGGAGTTCGATGACATCTTCTCCCCTTCGCCACTCATGAAAATGGCAAACATTATAGCCGTTTTCCTCTCCTTCAAACCAATTAACCCATACATCATGAAGATATAGCATCCTTATATCCCTCACTTCATCACCTTTTGTCAATCAGTATAGGCAGGGTTAAGTTAAATTATTCCTCTTAAATCTGGTCATTGCTTTTTTTCTCATCATTATAAAAAATAGCCCCAGTAATCATTATGATTCCAATTGGCAAAAGGTAACATTCAGGTCTTCTAGTAATAAAAATGAGATAATCAATAAAACCTCGTCCCATTGCAAGTAGGTTTAAATAGCCGATTATACTTACGCCACCCGATACCGCAAAGCCAAAACCGAGCAGCACAATACACCCTCTAAAAAACATAGCTTTGCACATCCTATTCCTTAGCTCGTCCTCATTCTGAATATATGTATTATATGGATAGGACATGCACAAAAAAGAAGAGGCTAGGACATAACTAAAACAATTAAACCTAAAGATGAAAAATGATCTAACTTAGCGGAGGAAATATGCGAAGACTCCTGTGGAAGGAAAGACATAGGTGAGACCCCGCAGCTCGGGACGGGACGAGCGAGGAGGCTCACCAGCCGCCTACGGAAACGAAGTATATTTCTGGAGCAGGTATATAAACTAATCAACCTATTGTTCGGATTTATCTTTGTCGAAAATAGTTATGTCCCGGTCTCATTAGCTCTAAGATTCCAGAAATTCATTATTTGAGAGGACTTTTTCAGATGGCATCGAAAATGTATCGTGTATTGTTATCTTATTCCGCCTTACATAACCTTTAGCCATTTCAAATCCAATCGCATAACCTAACATTAATGGAACTCCTCTTCTTCCAAATAATAGGTCATCGTGCTCACGAGCTTTTCGAGTTATATAAAAATTTGGTTCATACATACGTCTTAAATCGTTTCTGAGTCTTTCTTTAGTATATAAATTCGTCCAGGGAGCTAAGTATTTTATTCCACAACTGTTGAGAACTGCTAATTCAGCAAATCCTTCAAACATAATCGAATCCAATAATGTATAATCATTTTCTTTCTTTTTAATCCTGCTCAATCTTGAGGAATGATGATATTCATGAACAAAGAGAGCTTCAAGCTCTTTTTCATTAAGTCCTTCAGAAATGAATAGAAATAATTTGTTATGAAAAGCCAATCCCGATCTTCCATTAGTTCTACGGCGAAATAAAGAAGTTTGCTGTTGAATAGGAAATATATAAATATCTACTGCTGGACCTTTCCATTGTTTACGATACTTTAAGTAAATATTGTTTATTTTATCCCAAACTTTTTCTTCCTTTAATTTATTTAAAATTTCATACGCATTTCGTGAAGGTCTGTACATACCAAATCTCGTTAAGTATTCATAAAAATCCTCGGCATCATCAACTTCTGGTTTTGCTAGCCTGCTTAGCTCCCAAGGCTGATTAAAATAATTTTCTAACCATTTATCAGTTTCAATTACCCCCATTATTAACCGCCTCCTTTTGTTATGTTATTAAAAAATACAAAGGGAGGTACATAGATTTTTCTGAAAAAATTCTGTTGGCTGTCTCCATCAGCTCTATTATCAAAAATCAGCTATCATCGAAAAAAAAAGAAAACACGATCATTAGATCGTGTTCTCAAGGTTATTCATATTTTTTAAAAGCGATAGTCGCGTTATGTCCGCCGAAACCAAGTGAGTTGCTCAGGACTGCCTTAACATTAGCTTTTCTTGCCTCATTTGCAACATAATCGAGATCACATTCGGGATCCGGTGTTACGTAATTCATTGTTGGCGGAAGGATTCCTTCTTTTATAGCCATGACTGAGAAAATAGCTTCAACACCACCAGCCGCTCCTAGAAGGTGACCTGTCATCGATTTTGTTGAGCTCACTGCTAATTTATATGCATGCTCACCAAACACTTCTTTTATAGCCATCGTTTCATATTTATCATTATACGGAGTACTAGTACCATGAGCATTGATGTAATCTATATCCTCAGGAGCAAGACCTCCATCTTGGAGAGCAATTCTCATTGCGCGAACGCCACCTTCTCCACCTGGAGCAGGTGCGGTAATATGATGGGCATCCCCTGTAGAACCATACCCAACGATTTCTGCATAGATATGGGCACCGCGACTTAACGCGTGCTCTAATTCTTCAAGGATAACAATACCCGCTCCTTCACCAATGACAAAACCATCTCGGTTTAAATCGAATGGTCTGCTTGCTGTTTGTGGATCTGGGTTTGTGGATAATGCTGTATTTGCGCAAAATCCAGCTACCGACATTTGTGTAATCGGTGCTTCTGCTCCTCCAGCAATCATTGCATCAGCATCGCCACGTTGGATAACTTTAAAAGCATCACCAATCGAGTTTGTACCTGTAGCACATGCTGTAACCGTACAAGAGTTGACCCCTTTCGCTCCAAGGTATATTGAAATTTGCCCTGTAGCCATATCCGGTATCATCATCGGTACAAAGAATGGACTTACTCGTCGATACCCTCTTTTTTGGAATGTTTCAAATTGCTGTTCAAATGTTTCCATTCCACCAATACCAGAACCAACCCATACTCCGATTCTTTCAGCATTGCTATCGTCAATTTTTAACTTAGCATCTTCAACAGCCATAAGCGCAGCTGCTATCGCATAATGGGTAAAACGGTCCATTTTGCGAGCTTCTTTTCTTTCGACATATTTTTCTATATCAAAATCTTTTACTTCTGCTGCGACTTTCGCAGAATATTGATCAGGATCCAATCGTGTTAGTGGACCAATTCCTGATTTACCTGCGATTACATTTTGCCATGATTCCAATGCATCATTTCCTACTGGAGACACAGCCCCAATTCCAGTAACTACAACTCTTCTTTTCATTCAATATCAGCTCCTTTAAATAAACAAAGAAGGTTTTAAAGCGATGTATTTAACGTCCCCATTTTAGAGCTACTGCACCCCAAGTTAGTCCTCCGCCAAAACCAACCATTACAATAATGTCATCATCTTTAATTTTTCCGGCTTCCAATTCATCTGCGAGTGCCATTGGAATCGAGGCAGATGATGTATTTCCATATTTATGGATTGTTTTGGACATTTTTTCTTCAGGTAGGTCTAACCTTTGTCTTGCAGCTTCCATTATTCGAATATTAGCTTGATGAGGAATTAAGAAATCAACATCATCCTTCGATAGACCTGCCTTTTCAAGTACATTTACCGATGATTCACCCATTTGTCTTACTGCAAACTTAAAAACTTCTCTACCATTCATCATAATAAATTGTTCTTGGTAAAGATAGTTTCCACCTGTACCATCGGCGCCCAATTCAAATGCAAGAACTCCTCTTCCATCTGAAACTGGTCCCATAACTACAGCACCTGCACCATCTCCAAACAATACTGCAGTGTTCCTGTCATTCCAATCTGTAATTTTGGATAGTTTTTCAGCGCCAACTATTAAAATATGTTTATAAGCACCATTGTCTATAAATTGCTTCGCTGTAGCTATTCCATACATAAAACCTGCACATGCTGCGCTAAGGTCCATAGCAGAAGCTTTAGTACATCCTAATTTAGCTTGTAATGTACATGCTACCGTTGGAAAAGGACGATCAGGTGTAACTGTTGCAACTAAAATCATATCAATATCATCAGAAGATAGTCCCGCATTTTTTATTGCTTCTTGAGCAGCTACATACGCCATATCAGCTGTATCCATATCATCGGTCGCTATTCTTCTCTCTTCGATGCCAGTTCGTGTCCTGATCCATTCATCTGATGTATCCACCATTTTTTCCAAGTCTTTATTTGTTAAGACTTTTTCAGGAACATATTTTCCAACCCCGATTACTCCAGCATTCATGTAGCCGATCCCTACTTTCGTTAAACATAAAATTATTATCATATATTAAGACTTGGTACTAATTATAACATCGGAGCGATTTCTTGTAAATCGGGATTGGTTCTATTTCGTTTGGGGGCATTCCCATTTTATGTATTATGTAAATACTTGTCCAATTATCCCCCTTCTTTGTTTTCTTTACACTTAAGCCTATCACTTAATAATTGAAAAGTATAATAATTATAACCATTATTTTTTTAATACGCAGTCGTCTCTATATGTTCAATAATCTCATTTACAATCGAATTCGAAGATAATGAGATTTTTAAAGTGCACCAATCCTCTCTTTGATTAGTTGTGGAAAGAAGGAATTTATCTTGTTCATTGATAGGTATACAATATTCAATTACATTTGTTATATTTTCTTGTATTTCTTTTTTAAACCTTTCTATTTCTGAATAAAAGTTTGAATTTCTAAAATGAATAGCGGATGATTGAATGAGGACAATGTTTGAATTTGAGAATACATTCTCTTTGCCATATTCTTTTAATAATTGGGTGAAACGTTCTTGAATCTCTGGAAAATCTCTCTTATAAAAATCAGCAAGTGGAATGAAAAAATATTGAATTGAATCATGTTTTTCTTCGAAAATATGGTTCAAATGCTCGTATTGTAAATTAGCATTTCTTCCAATATATAACCATTTTTCTTCATGATCTTCATTCTGCCATTCAGCAAAATCTTTTGCATATACCTTATATCCTTTCTCCAGTAATTGAACACAAAGTTCGTAACCGAGAGGCTGCCTCGCCCCAAATACAACGGCCGATTTCAAGTCGTCCATCTCCTTTCTAAATATCCCTTACTTACATCCTATGCAAGTGGAGTAATGTATTACCTAGATCACAGAATTATCACTTTTACATTACTGTTATGTATGGTATGATTTTATAGGTATATCAATGTGGTAAAAATTCTTTTACATACATTTCATTTTGAATTGGGGTGAATTTTATGAAATTTGTATGGGGTTTTATTTGGACTTTTATTCTTGTCCATATGTTAACTTACGTAGCGGGATCGATGCTATCTGCCCAATATGATTTTAAAACAGCATCTATATTAGGGATTGGTGCTTTTATATTGATACTTGTTGTTTCAACAATTCTTCCACCTCCAGCTGCTGCTGAGGAACATTAAAATGGGAAAGGAGTATATCTCTCCTTTCCCATTTTGTTATTTTTGTACAGAAACTGTCAGTTCTTCATTTTCCACATCAATTAATATAGAATCATATGGGCGAACAGTCCCTGCAATAATTTCCTTTGCAAGTTTTGTTTCGATCTGACTTTGTATATATCTTTTTAATGGACGGGCACCGTAAACCGGATCGTAAGCAGAATGAGCAATAAACTCTTTTGCATGTTCGGAAATCTTTAGTTGAATACTTTGTTCACGTAAACGAAGCTGTAACTCCTCTGCCAATTTACCGACTATTCCTTTAATATTTTCAATAGTTAGTGGCTTAAATAAAATGATATCGTCCACTCTATTTAAGAATTCCGGCTTAAAAGCAGCTCTTAGTTGAGCCATCACAAGATCTTTTGTTTTTTCATCAATATGCTCTTCATTTTTTTCACGCTCTAATAAAAATGAGGAACCTATGTTTGAAGTCATAATTATGACTGTATTTTTAAAATCAATCCGTCTTCCTTGTGAATCTGTAATCCTTCCATCATCTAATACTTGAAGCAATATATTAAATACTTCAGGATGAGCTTTCTCAATTTCATCAAGCAAAATGACAGAATATGGTTTTCTTCTAACCGCCTCGGTAAGCTGCCCACCTTCTTCATACCCCACATATCCTGGAGGAGCGCCAATAAGTCTTGAAACAGCGTGTTTTTCCATATACTCAGACATGTCAATTCGAATCATATGTTCCTCACTATCAAATAGTGTTTCAGCTAGTGCTTTTGCTAACTCGGTTTTCCCTACTCCTGTGGGACCTAGGAAGATAAATGAACCAATTGGACGATTCGGATCCTTGATTCCAGCGCGTGCACGAAGAACTGCATTGCTAACTAATTCAACAGCTTCATCTTGGCCAATTACTCGTTTATGCAATATACTTTCAAGCCTTAATAGCTTTTCCCGTTCACCTTCTACTAACTTTGAAACAGGAATCCCTGTCCAGCGAGAAACGATATCTGCAATTTCATCTTCAGTCACTTCTTCTTTTACGAGACGGTGTTCATCTTCTTGATGCATTTGTAACTTTTCTTCTAATGTCTTTAATTCTTTTTCGACTGAAGGTATTTTTCCATGCCTAAGTTCCGCGGCTCGGTTTAAGTCATACTCATTTTCGGCGTCTTCCAAATCTCTACGCAATTTCTCCAGCTCTTCACGTTTATCTTTTATTTGTAATATCTCATCTTTCTCTGACTGCCATCTTGCTTTCATTTCATTTGCCTTTTCTTTTAAATCAGCCAACTCTTTTTGAAGAATTCCAAGTCTTTCTTTACTCGCTTCATCTTCTTCTTTCCTGAGAGCGGCTTCTTCAATCTCGAGCTGCATAACTCTTCTTGTAATATCATCAAGTTCACTTGGCATCGAGTCAATCTCAACACGAATATTGGCACAAGCTTCATCAACAAGATCAATCGCTTTATCAGGTAAAAAACGATCGGTAATATAACGATCTGATAATGTTGCAGCTGCGACAAGTGCTCTATCATGAATATTGACACCATGGTGAATTTCAAATCGTTCCTTTAATCCACGTAAAATTGAGATTGTATCCTCTAAAGTCGGCTCAGGAACTAATACTTTTTGGAAACGTCTTTCAAGTGCAGGATCTTTTTCAATATAAAGTCGATATTCATCAAGTGTCGTAGCTCCGATACAATGCAGTTCTCCCCTAGCTAGCATAGGCTTTAACATATTTCCTGCATCCATAGAACCTTCAGCTTTTCCCGCTCCAACAATCGTATGGATTTCATCAATAAAGAGAAGAATTTTCCCATCACTTTTCTTAATTTCCTGTAAAACTGCTTTTAGCCTTTCCTCGAATTCCCCTCGAAATTTTGCACCTGCTATAAGGGCACCCATATCTAGCGCAAAAATGGTTTTGTCTTTTAACCCTTCCGGTACATCTTTCCTAACAACTCTTTGAGCGAGCCCTTCCACGATAGCAGTCTTTCCAACACCGGGCTCTCCAATTAACACGGGATTGTTTTTTGTTTTTCGAGAAAGGATACGAATTACATTCCTAATTTCATTATCTCGGCCAATTACAGGATTCAGCTTTCCAGATTTTACTTCAGCTACTAAATCCCTGCCGTATTTTTTTAATGCTTCATATGTTGCTTCTGGATTTTGTGATACCACTCGCTGTCCCCCCCTCACTTTTTCAATTTCAGCACGTAAATGTTGTTTCGTTATTCCATGTTGAACTAAAAATATGGCGAGTTCATTTCCTTTTTGTTCCATTAATGCGAGTACAAAATGTTCAACAGATAAGTATTCATCTTCAAAGGATTCTTTTTCTTTCTCAGCATGATTCATAAGATTTTGTACATCAGAACTTAAGTATTGACCGCCTTTTACGCCCGAACCTGTTACTTCCGGCTTTTTATTTAGTACTTCATTTATTTTATGTTGTAATGCACTTTTTCCTAATCCTAAATGTTCGTATAAATTATTAAGGAGACTATCATCTCGATCTGATAATGCTTTCCAAATATGGACAATATCAATTTCCGGATGATTGAGCCTTATGGCTGTTCGCTGCGCTTCTGCAAATGCTTCCTGCATCGTCGTAGTCATTTTACTTAAATCCATTGAAATCATCTCCTTAGTTGAAAACATATGTAAAAATAGCGGAAAGCTTCTTATGAAAAGGAGCATTCCGCTATTTTTTAAATGTGGGTACTTAATAACGGCGTTCCTTTATCATGTTACGCCAAGTGCAATTTTAGCATATCGTGACATTTTGTCTTTTGTCCACGGCGGATTCCAAACAATGTCAACTTCTGTTTGTTTAACCTCAGGAATATCTGCAAGTGCAGCTTGTACTTGATCGACAATTATTGGAGCCAGTGGGCAGCCCATAGAAGTAAGCGTCATCGTCACTTTTGCAACGCCCTCATCGTTAAGGTCTACATCATAAACTAGACCTAGGTTTACTATATCAATACCCAATTCAGGGTCGATCACTTGCTCAAGAGCGCCGTAAATATTTTCCTTCAAAGCCTCATCCATTTCAACACACTCCTTCACGAAATAAAATGCTTCCCTTACTATCATACCAAACATGAAAAAAAAACAAACTGAAATGAACTTATTATATTAACAATGTTTTTGTGTATTAGACTCTGTCAATATATGGTGTTAACAATTTCGATTTACCACGTAAAAACATTAGGATTAAACTAACAAAAGGTTTGTCTTATATACACTTTATTTTGTACAAAAGATTCACATTAGCAAATGATGCGTCAAATACTTTATGTTGGACAGAGGGCTTCACAATATCAAATAGTTTGACCAATATACGCTAATTGTGGATAAAGGCACCACGCTAACACCAATTTGTCCTATATGCTATTTATAATAAGTGCTTTTCAAACCAATCCACTGTTTGTAATAGCCCTTCCCTGCTTACTTTATGATCGGCTTCATTTTCAACAATAAATTTCAAATTGAACGGATTTTTTTCATAATCCGTTTTAATATTTTGATAAAAATTATATGTAGGCTGAAAAGGAACTACTGGATCTTTTTTTCCATGCCAAAACATTATTGGTCTTCCCCGAAGTTTTTCCGGCTGATTACTTAAATCATATTTTTTCAATCCTTCATACATTTTTTCTAACTCTTCTTCTGGCAAAGACAAGCTTGGATTTGATTTTTTAAGTTGGTCAATTTGCGCTTTTGCAAATGCCACATAATGAGGACTTCCCATTAAGGATACGGCTGTCTTAACCCACTCATATTGTGTAAGAGCACCTAATGTAATAATACCGCCCATCGAAGTGCCGGCTAAGCCAATTTTTTCAGAATCTGCTAACCTTCTTCTAACAAAATCGGCTTTTATTTCCTCCAATTCGGAAATCGTGTTCATAACGATATCCCAAAAATGATACATTATTGTATCATCATTTCTTCCATTATTTCTTTCACCATGAAACATGGCTTCAGGTAGGAGAACACGAAATCCTTTATCCGCTAAGAGATAAGCAAAATGAAGGTTATGTTCTTTAGCAGAAGTAAATCCATGGACAAATATAATAAGCGGTAGCATCTGTTCTTCATTTCCGTTTCTTACTACATGTAGTAACGGAATATCATTTACTTGTTCTTTTCTAATTTCAATCACGATGCTATCCCCTTTTCCCTTTTTTCTTTCACATATGCTCTTTTCTTAAACATTGTTGCTATTTTATATTAATTGAAATTATCAGATGAAGCTCAACACTTAGTTACTCTGATGAGAAAAGAGCTGTGTCCTTCATAAAAACAGCCTTCATATAACATATTAGCACTCCTTTTTTGGGAATTTCAAAAAATGAGCTTAGAACTACCATATCTTTCACGTGTTTTTAACAACCAAATTACAAATAATACGATAGAACGTAAGTAAACGTTCCCTTTCCAATTCTAATGAGGAGTGATACGTGTGGGTAAAAAGAGTAAATCAAAACGTTTTATCATACATGGTAAGAATTCAATAGAAAAACATGCAGAACGTTTTCCATACAGATCAACCTTAGAGGAAGCGGAAAATAAAATGAGGAATCTCTAGGAGGTAGTGAGTAGTGGGAAACAGATTATTCCAGGAAGCTCGGGATTTTGTTGAACACGCAGAAGAACTCTTCCTAACAGGAGGTTCCACAGACGAAAAGGAAAGTGCCTTACAAGTAGCGAAGAACGCCCTTTCCTCTGCCTATGCCAATTCGACGTTCGCCGAGCAAGAGCAACTTCGTGAATTTCAAAAGGTACTTGATCGTCTTCAATAACATTCAAAACGGGAGTCCTTCTCCCGTTTTATTCATGCTATATTTATTTAGGAATAATTCCCGTCACCCCTCAATGGTTCCAAATCTTTGTGCCAATCTATCTCAGTAAAAAAAGCATCCAAAAATTGAACTATAAATGTTCCTTCCTCAAGAATATCGCCTCGGGCTATGTTATTAATCTTTTCTAAAAAAACCAAAAACAGCAGTTGTTTGAACAATATTTGTAAAAGCTTTCGGATCAACCTTTTTAACAATTAGTTCGAGTTCGTATAATTCATAACGTGTAATTACAATCATCATCATTTCCTTTTGTTCATTAGAAAAAGCGCCTTTTGCTGGTACGACTGTTATTCCCCTTACCATACGAGCATGGATTGCTTCCTTTAGTTCAGCAGACTTTTTCGTAACAATCATTGCTGTCAATTTCTGATGCCTTGTATGTATTGCATCAATTACCCTAGTAGATGCATATAGCGAAACTAATGTATAAAGCGCCTTATCCCAACCATATATTGCTCCAGCTGTAGCGATAATAATTGCATTAATGATAAAGAAATAGATCCCTACTGGCTTATCCTTCATACGTGAAAGAACCATCGCAATTATATCTAATCCTCCTGTTGAAGCTCCAACTCTTAATGTAATACCGATTCCGACAGCTGCAATCACCCCTCCAAAAACTGCATAGAGTAATATATCATTTGTTTTTGCTATGACTGGAAGAACCTCTAAAAAAATACTCATTAACAAAACTGAAATAAAGCTATACATTGTGAAAGATTTACCTACTTTAAGCCAGCCCAAAATGACTACCGGCAAATTGAATAGTAATATTAGTATTCCAGTCGATATGTGAATAGGTGTAAAATCAGATAAAATATTTGAAACTAGCTGAGCTGCTCCTGTTACACCACTTGCATAAACACCTGCTGGGATTAAAAAATAATTTAATGCAACGGCATTTAAAAAAGCACCGATTAACACAACTACAAAAATTTTTGTATGAGTCCTAAGAGAAAATTGTTTTTTCACCAACAACCATCCCCTCCTTCTTTTTTCCTATAAACGATTGTACTTTTCATATAAACTCGGTACACTAAAAATATGGAATAATTTTCTGAATAATATATACCCAAAAAATTTAACATTATTTTCCCACAAGAGGTGAATTTTTATGTCAATTAAACTATTTGCAGATAGCGCATCAGACTTGCCATTATCTTTTTTTCAAGAACATGATGTTCAATTAATCCCACTACAAGTACATATTGATAACGATGAGTATAAAGATTTGCTAACGATTCAACCGGTAAAGGTATACGAAGAAATTCGTGCAGGAAAAATGCCAAAAACATCGCAGGCTTCACCACAACAATTTGAAGAATTATTTACGAACTTAGCAAAGTCTGGTGAATCAGGACTCTATATAGCCTTGTCTTCAGAGCTCTCAGGAACATATCAAACATCCGTTATGATTCGTGATCAAGTACTAGAAGAATACCCTAGTTTAGATTTAACAATCATTGATTCAAAATGTGTTTCTCTTGGTTATGGATTAACCGTTATGTCTGCTGTTGAACAAATTAAAAAAGGTACTACAAAAGAAGAATTAATTAAGAATATCACATTCAAAAGCCAACATATGGAACATTTATTTACAGTTGAAGATTTAGATTTCCTTGCTAGAGGTGGCCGACTTTCTAAAGCATCCGCTTTTCTGGGCGGATTGTTAAATATAAAACCTCTATTACATGTTGAAGATGGTAAACTCGTACCAATCGAAAAAATTCGAGGAAAGAAAAAACTCATTAAGAGAATTCTAGACGTGATGGAAGAAAGAGGCGTCGATCTAAGTAACCAGACAATAGGGATTAGTCACGGTGATGATGAAATAACAGCTCTTGAAGTAAAAAAGATGATTGAAGATCGATTTGGAACAAAGAACTTTTACATTAATATTATTGGTTCTGTTATTGCCGCTCATGCAGGTCCAGGGACATTGGCCATTTTTTTCTTAAATGAAAAACAAGCATAATATTTTTCTCTAATAGTGGGAGATACTACTATTTAATAAATCCCCTATTGAAAGGAGAAAATATAATGCGCTACAATACATCTGATAATGATAAAAAGCCAAGAGACAATCAAGCTGCACGCGAAGAAAAGAACCTTTTAAGAGAAAAGAATCTCCAGGAAGGTAAAGACAAATACTCTAAAAAAACAGATCACCTATAATACTTTGATTAGCTGTTTTTCTATAGTCTTGTTGGAACGTTGCAAATCAACTATAATGGTGGAAAATGGTGCAACGGAGGTAGAAAATGGCTAAGGAAAACTCTTTTGATATTGTCTCTAAAGTCGATATGTCAGAAGTCACTAATGCAATTAATATTGCCTTGAAAGAAATCCAAAATCGGTATGATTTTAAAGGCAGCAAAAGTGACATTAAACTTGAAAATGAAGAACTTGTTCTTATTTCTGATGATGAATTTAAAATGTCACAACTTAAAGACGTGTTGATTGGAAAATTAATACGGCGTGAAGTACCAGTTAAAAATCTGGATTATGGAAAAATGGAAAATGCATTTGGTGGAACTGTACGTCAACGTGCGAAAATTGTTCAAGGCATTGATAAAGAAAACGCTAAAAAAATTAACACTCTCATTAAAAATAGTGGATTAAAAGTAAAGAGCCAGGTTCAAGACGACCAAATTAGAGTTACTGGCAAAAATCGAGATGATTTGCAACAGATCATTAATAGTATCCGTTCTGCAGATCTCTCGATAGATGTACAATTTGTAAATTATAGATAAGAATAAAAAACAAGTGGACGGGTATATCAATGTATATATCCGTTCTTTATTTTTATCAATCTTTTTAGGAGTGATCACATGAATAATGAGAAACAAACGATGCCTAAGCAAAAACAAGTACAGCAACCCGGTCTCGAAACGTTAATGAACCCTGAGCCAGAATCAATTAAACCATCTTATAAAGGCAGTGGAAAGCTAGAGGGAAAAGTTGCTATCGTAACAGGTGGTGATAGCGGCATTGGAAAGTCTGTTGTTCTGCACTTTGCTAAGGAAGGTGCAGATATTGTTATTTGTTACCTTGAAGAGGAGCAAGATGCAGAAAATACAAAAGCACTTGTTGAAAAAGAGGGCCGAAAATGTAAATTAATCCGAGGAGATGTAGGTCAAGAACAGCATTGTATACATGTAATACAACAAGTGATGGAGGAATTTGGAAAAATTGACATTCTTGTAAATAATGCTGCGGAACAACATCCTCAAAAAAGTCTATTAGACATTACCGAATCTCAACTTGAAAAAACATTCCGTACAAATATATATGCGTATTTTTTTCTAACAAAAGCTGCTCTCCCCCATTTAAAAGCAGGGAGCTCCATCATTAATACAGCATCAATCACTGCATATGCGGGAAGCCCAGAATTATTAGACTATTCAGCGACAAAAGGTGCGATCGTTTCATTTACAAGATCACTATCAAAATCACTCGCAGCACAAAGAATTCGCGTAAATGGTGTAGCACCTGGTCCTATCTGGACACCACTTATCCCAGCTACATTTGATGCAGAGAAGGTTAGTAAATTTGGTGGAACCCAACCATTAGGTCGTCCTGGACAACCTTCTGAATTAGGTCCTGGTTATGTTTACCTAGCATCCGATGATTCCAGTTATGTTACTGGCCAAATGCTTCACATTAATGGCGGAGAGGTCATTAATGGCTAACTAGAAAAGTGAAAGGTGCATAACTTAAGCGACAAGCAATTGTTCCTGGAAGGATTTCATACTCCTTCCTTAAAGCAGGTTCTCATTTTTGAACTCCTACTGATAGTGTCAAAATTTAGACAGTGAAAGCCTAAGTTAACTACCTAAAAAAATGAAACCGTCAAGCCTTGACGGTTTCACTTTTCTTCTGGATTCAATTTCTTTCCGCGTTTCCATGTTATATACATAAAGAGAATAAAGGCTGCAAACACAACAAAAATTGATAAGATGAATGGGATATTATATCCACTTTTTTCTGTTAACTTATAAATTTCTGCTGATTCGCGCTCTATCGCGATTTTGTAATTGCCATTATTATCAACTCGTACTAAGTCTGTTCCAAGTAATCCTCGTAATTCTTTATTACTCTCAAGTTTATCCTCATGGAGGGTAACACTTTGATCGGCACTTGTGTTATTAATGGCAACTACTACTATTTCTGAATTAAATTGACGTTTAAAAACGGTCATCCCGTCTTTTTCGTACAATAATTCCATCGTACCTCTAGTCAACGCCTTTTGATGATTTCGAACTCTACCCAAATCAGCAATATAATCAATAATCTCTTTATCTGTTCTGAAATTCATCATTGGAGTATTATCTGGTGATTCACCACCATTAACTGCAATTTCTGTTGCGTAATACACAACTGGAATCTCAGGTTGCGTATATAAGAAGCTAAGAGCTACTTTCCATCTAGTAACAGGATAAGTATTATTATTTACCATTTCTCTTGTGTATCTATCTGTATTCTGATTATCAAAAAAAGCTTCCCTTAATCCTGATGTGGAGTGACCGTACGAATTTAACAATGCTGATGCGGAAACATCTGTTTTAGAGTAGGCATCACGTAATGGTCTTACTAAAGAACTATCAGAAATACTAGTAAATCCTGCTTCACTGTATTCGTTCATTTCTTCTTCACTTAAGTTACTAGCAGCCCCTGATAAATAAAAATTATCCTTAAAGCTCGATATGTCAGAAAGAACCTCTTTCCAAAATAGTACAGGCTTTGCATTAATATTTGTCATTTTAAACCCATCAATTTTTGTTTCATTAATCCACCATTTTACAACATCAATGATTTCATCGGTACCCATTTCTTTTTGAATAGGAAATTCCAATATGATACGCATATTGTTTTTATGAAAAAAATCAACTAATTGTTTAAATTCTTCAATGCTACCAAAATGTTCATCCGTATTATAATAATCCTTAATCCACGCTCCATGGTATCCACCATCTTCATTGTCAAAAATAGGTGAAAGCTGTATAGACGTAAATCCCATCTCTTTTAAGTAATCCAATTTATCTTTAATTCCTTTAAAATCTCCGCCTTGGTAACTATTAGGGTCGGTCAAATTGACATCAAAATCATTGTTATAATCGCCATTATTAAATCGATCGACCATTAAAGAATAAATAATTTCATCTTCCCAAGATTTTTGTTCATCAGCATGAACATTTATAGCAGAAAGTAGTAAAAACGTAGAAAAAATGAAGCATAAAACTTTTTTAAACAATATTATTGCCTCCTGACAACATTAAAAACGTATATTAATAATATAGCTTTGACTTTAAATCAGTACTATAATACCATTCTTCAAACTTTTTTGGTGGCATTGGTTTCTCGACAAAGTAACCTTGTATATAATCACATTTTAATTTTTTTAATAAGGTTAATTGTTCTTTTGTTTCAACGCCTTCAGCAACTACATTTAATCCTAGACCATGTCCCATCGTCATTATGGCATTTACAATAGCATATTCTCTTGAGTCTGTTTTAATATTATTTATAAAGGAACGATCTATTTTTAATCGATGAATTGGTAATTGTTTCAAATAACTTAAAGATGAATATCCTGTCCCAAAATCATCAATTGATATGTTTACACCTATTTCATTTAGAATATGCATAGTATTGATTGCTTCCATAGTATGGTTTAGCATGGCACTTTCAGTCAATTCTAAATGTAAATATTTCGCTTCAAGTCCTGAGTATTTTAATGCTTCTTTAACTTCTTCTATGAAAAACTTATTCTGGAATTGAAAGGCTGAAACATTGACCGAAATACTTAAGTTTTCAATTCCTCTTTGATGCCACTCTTTCGTTTGTTTACATGCATTTTTCAAAACCCAGTTTCCGAAAGAATGTATTAAACCAATCTCTTCGGCTATGGGAATAAATTGTATCGGCGGGATTAATCCATACTCCGGATGGTCCCATCTAAGTAATGCTTCACAAGTAGAAAGATTTCCCGTTTTAATATCAATAATCGGCTGGTACGCTATATATAGCTCATTATTTTCAAGTGCTTTCCTTAAACTGCGTTCGATTTCTATTCGCTGCCATGTTTCTTTATTCATTTCTCCCGAGAAAAAAACAATTGAACTTCCACCTTGTTGTTTTGCTCGATTCAATGCTGCATCTGCATTCTTCATCAAATTAACATTATCGTTGGCATCTGTAGGATATGTACTAATTCCAATACTTGCTGACACATACAATTCCTGATTTTCAAAATGCAATGGCATTTGGATGGATTGCAATAATTCCTTACCAATTTGCAACACTACCTCTGGTTCTGTCCCATCTGGCATTATTATAGAAAATTTATCGCCACTAAATCTTCCAAGGTAAGCATCTTTTGGAATTAATGAAAATATTCTTTTTGCAATTGTCTTCAATATTTTATCTCCGGATTTATGACCGAGCATATCATTGACGGTTTTAAAGCGATCTAAATCTAGAAACATAATGATAAATTCACTATTTCCCTTTCTTGCTTTTGTGATTCTTTTTTGAAGAATCTCATCGAATTTCATACGATTTGGAAGTCCGGTATCAGCATCGTAATATGCAATTCTCTCCATCTTTTTTTCTATTTTTCTTTGCTTTGTAATATTACGTCCAATGACAAAAACCTCAACGGTCTTATCCTGAACATTAATAGGAATCATATGGATAATAAAAGTAGCCAAATCTCCTGTTTTAACGATTTGATTAAGTTCAAATTGAACGGGGATTCCATGAACTGCTTTTATAAAATACCTTTTTATTGGTACATCTTTAGCAGTAACATAATCAAGTGCAGATTTATCTTTTATTTCATTCATGTTCAATGCAAATGTTTCTTTAAATGCAGTATTAATACTTGTGAAACATCCGTTTAAATCAGTAGTAAAAATGATATCTGGTATATTCTCAACGATGGAAAAAAAGTATTCTTTTATTTCATTATATTTTTTTGATAAATTGATATATTGATTTGTTGTGATATTAAGTAAATCAGCCATCGCTGAATCATTTTCAATGTGATTTACTTTTTCATGATTAAACGTTTCAGTTATTGATCCATAACGATTAAATGTCAATGAGGCTTCGTCTATATTATATGAATGTACTGGAATAAACACGGAATTAGGCAGAAAATTCAATAGAAATTTTTTTAATTGATTAATTTCTGTACTCTCCCAATCTGGTAAAGAAGCTTTTATTACATATAATTCATTGCTCGCAAAATTTTGCGTGTTCATAAAATCAAGCAAATCGTTTTTGTCTTTATATATATAAGTATATGATTTACTCAAGTTGCCCTTCACCACCGCTGTATCAATTTCGACATTTTTTGCCATAATCTTTAACTTTATTTTAATGAACTATTGCCTAAAAGTCACCAAAAAGAAAAATGTAAAAACCATTTACGATGGTTTTTACATTTTTCATGGTAAGACTGAAAATTTATGCAAACCAGTTCCAATTTAGCGGCAGTTTAGCACCTAAATAGAATGTAATAATGAAAGCAATGATAAGGATAGACCAGAATAGCACTGTCTTTTTACCAAGCTTCAATCGAATTAAAACCATTTCCATCATTGCGATTACTACTATACCAAATAAAAACTTTATTCCGTATAAAGCGGGATTGAAGCTACTATGTTTTGCAAATAATATGACTCCTGTTGCAATGATCAATAAGTAAAAAACACGTAATATCATTTGGACAATATTCGTTGCTTTTTTATTACCTGCTTTGTGTAAAAATACTGCAACGATAAATAAAATAATTGCAATGGCCCATGTAGTAATATGCGCGTGTGTATTATCAAACATTTTTCTTTCCTCCTTCATTCAGTTCAAAGTGGCATAATTTCTCTAATCTTACCATATTTTTCTTGAGCCCACATTTATTGATGAATTATTTCACAATATTGTTCAATTTACCAATACCCTCTACTTCAATTTCTATTACGTCCCCTTGCTTTAAAAACCTTGGTGGTTTAAAGCCTTTTCCTACTCCTGCTGGCGTTCCTGTAGCAATAATATCTCCAGGCTCAAGCGTCATACCTTGCGACAACACCGAAATGACTTCTTCAACAGGAAAGATAAAATGTTCGGTATTTGAGTTTTGACGAATTTCTCCATTTACCTTTGTCGTTATATTTAAATGGTTTGGATTGTTTAAGTCATCTTTGTGGACAATCCATGGTCCCATAGGACATGACGAATCTAAACTTTTCCCAATAAAGAATTGCTTATGACGCTGTTGTATATCTCTTGCAGTTATGTCATTTAAAATCGTATAACCAAATACATATTCAAGTGCATCTTGTTGAGAAATCTTTTTTCCCTTTTTTCCAATAATGACGGCTAACTCACCTTCGTAATCTAGCTGGTCAGTAATATCTGTATGGGCATCAATTGGATCATTATGTCCAATCACTGTTGTCGGGGCTTTTGTAAACACCATAACATGTTCGGGTATATCAGCTTCACTCCCCATTTCAATCGCATGTTCACGATAATTTTTACCAACACACATAATATTTTTTGCTACTCTTGGTATTGGGGCCAACCATTTTATTTCAGAGAGTGGGATTAAATATGAATTGTTTTCGTTGTTATTTCCCCATTCTAATAGCTTTTCAACATTTTTTATAAAATGCTCTCCTTCTTCAATACCTTTGATTAAGGTTGAGGAACATGGCAACCCACTATCTTGAGAAATTGAAATCAGATCCCACACACTTGATGTTTCAATATCAACTACACCAAATCTTTCTTCATCATTCAGTTTAAACGATACGAATTTCATTTTTATCACTCCGTTCTTTCTTTCGTCTTCCATAAGTTAACATTCTCCACAATTTTTCTACCGGTCCATACCTAAATTTTGATAGCCATATTTCTGCAAATATCACTTGGATCACATAAATGGCAAAAGCAAGTAAAGTACCGGTTGCCATGGAAACTTCACCATATAATCCTAGTCCATAATTATAAAAAATAAGTGTTCCAATAATGGACTGTGATAAATATATGGTAATAGACATTCTTCCTGCAGATGCAAATGGTTTTAATAACTTTTCCATTGGCCTATACGACATTAATAGTACAATGACAGCTATATAGGCTATTCCTAATAATGGACCTCCTATCATATCTTGTATATATTGAATACTTATCGTTAGTCCAAATAAAAATGGCAGAATTTTTACGAATAATGCTATAGGCAAACTTGTTAGTAAAATAATGATCCACTTTTTTCTCTGAACGTTAGCCTTTTGCAGCCATTCCATTTTAGCTGCTCCTGCACCTATCATCATTAAAGGCAATATCATAAAAAGATATATAAAAAATTCACTCGGTCCATTATTCATAGACCAATCAGCTATACGTTGCATTGTAATATCAGCAAAAGTGCCATTTGCATATATTTCGGAAGATTGTTGAAGGCTTACAATATCGATATAATCAGTAAGCGATTCGGAACTGAAAAAAGATGCAAGCATTATTAAAGCTCCAAAAAAGAGCTGGGGTAATAAATAGAGAATTGCGCCGAGTCCCATTAATAATGGTCCCGACAATCGTAACAACAACAACAAGACAAGTCCCATCGTTGCATATGTAATTAAAATGTCACCATACCAAATCAGAAAAGCGTGAAATATTCCAAACAATAATAAAACAAGTAATCGTCTTACACTAATTTTCCAAAAGGTGTAGCCCTTTTTATTCAAGCGCTCTTGCATAATGACCATTCCATAACCAAACATCATCGCAAAAATAGGATAAAAGCTCGCTTGAACGAAAATATCAATCCACATATATACTGTTGCATTATCATATTGCCACCATTCATACGGATTATAATAACTGAATGGTGAATGAAAACTAATCATGTTAACAAGTAAAATACCTAACAATGAAATTCCTCTTAAAACATCAATTGAGTGAATCCGCTCATCTGGGCGGATTGGTGCCAAACTTTGTTCCATTTCCCTTCTCCCCCACGTCCCCTATACATCCAATATTATAGATTTTATTCTTTTACATTTTAACCCCTAGGCAGTTTAATCACAAATCCTTATGCTCTTCATATGATAAAGTGATCGTTGTTAGGTAAAGTGACTAAAAATATTCTAATATAAAAAGGATGTGAACGGCGATGCCAGCTTTTGTAGGTGCCGTTCAAATTGCTAATATTTCATCCTCCGGGGTTTTTAATATTGGGGATGTATTTCAAATCCAGCCCATATCTTCCACGAAAGTTTTTGCGGGTGCTGGATCTTTTAATACGGCAGATCAAGTTAAAGTTATTAACGAATTATCATCTACAAATACGTTTGATGCAGATTTAGTTGATCAAGGAATAGGATTTACCTTATAGGAATATCATGCTAAACGCGTAATGATAAGTTTACTGAGGAATAAAAAAAGACTAGATACTTCCAATGGGAGGGATATTCTTTGATCATTAATGTTCAACAATCGATTCATATTCATATGATTAAAATTGGAGGAATTACTAACTCCTCTGTACTACAAATCGGTACAACAGGAATTATTACAGAAGCTTCCAATTTATTTAATACGGGTGGTTTTACAGCTGCTGCACCTTCTACTATCGCTGAAGCAAAAGAAGGAGCTATGGGTGAGGCAATAGAGCATCCGATTCTAGTACCACTATAAAATTATGAGGCGGAGATGACATGGATCTAAAATTATATCTTAAACAATTACATGATTATGTCGTTTGGCAACAACAGGAAATCAATCGACTGCAAGAAACCATGGCTCAGTTATCCGCGGATATACAAAAATTAAAAGAAAAACCTTCAGTAACAGTAGAGAGGCTAGAATACAAATTTGACCAATTAAAAGTGGAAACATTGGAAGGTACATTAAATATCGGTCTAAATCCAGCAGATTTAAATAACATTGATGATTTTTCCGCTGTACCGAGTATGAGGAAAGAAAAAAATCCAGAAGAAAATCAGCAAATGAAAACAAATCTCCTTGAAAAATTGAATGAATATGTTGAGCAGCAATTAGATGCCATTATACATGATTCAGAAAGCCAAATTGGTATTCAATTGGAAGAATCCTACTTCAACTTAATAAAAGAAGATATACGTAAACAATTGCCAACACGTGCAGAACATTATCTTCATTTTTTCAGCACGAGAACGAATGAAAATATGACGAATGAACAGCTTTTTGAAAAAATGTACAAAACAATCGTTGCTGATATTAATAATGGGGTTCACACTTTTATAGCTCAAATGCCTCAAAATAGAAAGGAAGGAAAATAATCATCATGGAACTCAATGTCATAAATCGGGAATTAAACGTAGGGGAAATTCACGTAATCGGGGTAACGACTTCAGCGTTACTTTTAGTCGGTGATGCGAACACAATTCAACTTGCCTCTACATTTGACACACCTGCTGAATCTTTAATCATCGGACCATTTGTCCCACTTTCCAGGTAAGACAAATGTGGGGACGAAATTCCGTTGTGCAGCATATACTGGTATATAGTATTCTTTCAAACGGGGTATTGGAAATAGGGGATACTGTATTTTTACGTCCTTCAACACAAGCTCTTGCAGTCCAAAGACAACAAGAATTATATTTTGGGAAGGAAGCAAACTACCAGCCTCGTATTTTTTCAGAAAATATACCCATTCCACCATTCGCCTTTCCCCCACCATTTACTAGGAAATATCATGAAAAACCAAATATATGTGTAGGGAGGATTTCCATAAAAGGGATTTCTACTTCAGGTATGGTTCAAATTGGAAATACAGAACACGTTTATTCGGAGGCAAAGGTAGACCATATACGGCAGCTTTCAGATCGAGCAATCCGCCCTAGAACAAGAGTAGAGTTACGAAGGGACTGATTTTATGCCAGCCATAGTAGGGCCAGTTCAAATTGTTAATGTTGGTGGTGGGGTTGTTCATTTTGGGGATTCCGCAGTTATTTCTCCGAAAAGCGCTTCAAAGACAAGTGAAGGATCGGGATCTGGTAATACAGGCGGGTTTATCATAACTCTAAATGGAGCTAGTGTAAATCCAACAGTTGATTCAAACTTAGTTGACCAACCAACAATTGGAAATAATTAAAGGCTGAACCAAATTTGGTCAGCCTTTCATTTATTATAGACATACTACAAATAAAAATAGTCTACTAAAATAAACTAGATTACAATTTCGTCAATAAGTAAGGTGCTTTCGCTTTTCTTTAAAGATTCAAAAACTCCCCACTATCAAAGAAATATAAATATTTTCCGATAACCGGTTTACCCCATATTTCGGAAATTGCTCTTTCGTAAAGATTTAATTGGGTTTCATAACGTCTAGACAGTATTGTTTTAGCTTGCTGAACCCCATTTGGATACCTACCTTGGATAACATCTGTCTTATAGTCAAGTAGAATAACCCCGTCTTGCTCTTCAATAATACAGTCTATAATTCCTTGAACAAGGACATTTTCATCAAATCCGTCCCAATCGGAATAAACTTCCTTCGCCGGAACCCCCATTGTAAAGGGTACTTCTCGATGAATTTTTATAGCAGAAATCATTCTTTTGCCTATATTACTTTCAAAAAATTGGACAATTTCCTCACTAGAAATTACTTCAGCCTGTTCAATTGTAATAATTTCTTTTTCTATTAATTCCTCTAAAACCATTTCCACGGAAAATGATGTTGGCTGCTCGTTAAGCGGTATATGCTGCATAACAGTATGCATGGCGGTTCCCCTTTCCGTTGGAGATAGAATACCACGCTCCATCATAAATTTTGGTCGATCATACTGCTGAGTAGATTTCTTTTGAATGATTTGTGTTCCACTTGCCTCATCTCTAATTTCAAACATTCTTTTCATCTCGGATACAGATTGCTTTGACATCCTTTTTGTTGCTTGAGGATAGGCATATTCCCATGAAAGTCGTGACACTACTTCTTCCCTATGCTCAGATTCACTTTCGATTTTATTTCCTTTTTTTACAGATTCCAGCCACTCTAAATCAATATGTTCAATATTCTCAATCTCTTCAGCGAATTGGTTTTTTGATAAAATTTCAAGTTTCCAACTTGAGGGATGATCTAATATCTCCTTAATCGATCGCCCTTCACTTATAGCTCTAATAATATCTCCATCACGATGCCTAGCTAGCGTCATACCAATCCAATCAAGATATGAATTGGCTTGTGCTCGGTTATGATCAGATAAGAGCCATTCTGATTGTCTTGATGCTTTCATCCATTTTTTCATTTCTTTTTCAATATTTTTTACTGATCCAACTAAGAAAAGCTTTTCTTTCGCTCTAGTTAAAGCAACATACAGGACACGCATTTCCTCAGAAAGCATCTCCATTTTTTTCTTTCTTTTTAATGCAAGCTGCGGAAGTGAATAATACGAAATACGTTTCTCTGGATTTACATATTTACATGCGAAGCCGAATTCTTTATCAAACATATAGCTTGCAATCAAGTCCTTCATGTTGAACTGCCTTGCAATTCCTGCAACAAAAACGACCGGGAACTCCAATCCTTTACTAGAGTGAATAGTCATAATTCGAACGACATCTTCCTGTTCTCCAAGAGCCCTTGCAGCTCCTAAATCATTTCCTCTTTCTTGCATTCTCTCAATAAAGCGAAGAAAACGAAATAACCCTCTAAATGATGTATTTTCATATTGCCTAGCTCTGTCATAAAAAGCACGTAAATTCGCTTGTCTTTGTTTTCCACCCGGAAGCCCACCGACAAATTCATAAAAACCAGTATCACGATACAATTGCCATATCAATTCTGATAAAGCACCGTTTCGAGCCATATTTCTCCACTCATTGAGTTGATTTAAAAAGTGTGAAGCCTGCTCCCAAGCTTCACCGAAAGAATGTTCAGGCATATTTGCTGCAAACGTTTTGACTGCTTCGTAGTAACTTCCTCTTCTCGATTGCAAGCGAATATGCGCTAGTTCCTCTTCGGATAAGCCAATAATTGGAGACCTAAGAACTGCTGCAAGTGGAATATCTTGATCAGGATTATCAATGATTTTTAATAAAGACATCATGATCGACACTTCCGTCGCTTCAAAATATCCGGTAGATAAATTAACATGTGCTGGAATCCCTGCATGTTTAAATTCTTCCATAATATCAGGAGCCCAACTTAAGGAACGTGCTAATATCACAATATCCTTATAGCGGATTGGCCTCATAGTCTTTGTTTTTAATTCATAAATAGGATGTTCCTCATCAATCATCTTTCTGATTTTTTCCGCCATATAGCGTGCTTCTAGCTTCGTCTGTTCTAACTCACTTTTATCAAAAATGTCTTCGTGCACTTCTTCATGTGATACATCATCATTAGATTGATCGATAATACAAACTTCTATTGGATAAGCTTCGTCAACTGGATATCCTGATCCTTTGGCTAACTCTGCATCTTGGTTATATTCAATTTCACCTACCATGGTGCCCATAATTTGCTTAAATACAAAATTCACACCATCTAGCACTTCAACTCGACTCCGAAAATTGCGGGAAAGATCAATTCGAAGACCTGTATTCACCCCTTCACTTGTAAAACGCAAATATTTACCTAGAAATAAATTCGGTTCAGCTAAACGAAAGCGATAGATGGATTGCTTAACATCCCCAACCATAAAAAGATTTCCATCAAACTCACTATCAGCAGAGACTAACTTAATAATCGTTTCTTGAACCATATTTGTATCTTGATATTCATCGACAAGTACTTCTTTAAACTGATTACGATAGTTAATGGCAATTTCAGAAGGGAAAATTTTATTATTCTCAATTTCACTATCCATTAATATCTCAAGACATAAATGTTCAAGGTCCGAAAAATCTACCAAACCTTTATTCATTTTTTCTTTTTCAAAAACATTGGAAAACCGCTTTACAACCTCAACTAATGTAGCAATAGCTTGTTTCATTTCCTGCATGTCTTTAAGAAACTTTTCGGGTGACTTCGAGAACAATTCTGATGAAAGCTTGTCCAACATACTTTTAGCAGCTTTTCTTAATTCATCTGCTTCCTTTGTTAATGCAGGATCATATTCATCCCCCTTGCAAGTTTTCGCTCTCGAAAAACTCCAGTCATTCATTACCTTATATAGGGGGTCCCACCCTTGCGCTTCTGCATGTTCCATCCTCTCTACAATAGAAAGGTCGCTTAAGTAATTTTCCGCACGTGGAGCTGGTCCCCCTGGAGCTTTTGATAGTTCTAATGCTTGCTTAAGCAATTCTTTAGCCCCAGATAATTGGAGTTGTATATCGAATTTTAAAACATCAAAAAAGGGGAGATTCTCAATTTTTGAACTTTCGGTAACGTCATACATCTCCACTATTTGATCTAGCCAAATGAACGGATTTGGATGGGAACGAGAATAATCATATAGTTTTAGGACAAGTTCTTGAACCGCACCATCATGTCGATCGTTTGAAAATGTATCAACGAAATGATAAAAAGAGTCATTTTCTTTTTTTCCGTATTCACTCTCAAAAAGTTCATCTAATACTTCATCACGAAGGAGATCTGCCTCCGTTTGATCAGCAATTCTAAAGCCTGGATCTATGTCAATCATATAGTAATATTTTCGTACAACATCAAGGCAAAAGGAGTGCAATGTTGAAATGTAAGCGCTATTTAATAGACTGAGTTGTCTTCGTAAATGTGTTGATAAAGGATCTTCATCTATGGCTCTTTCAAGTGCCTCTCCGATACGATGCCTCATTTCTGCAGCAGACGCATTTGTAAAAGTAACGACAAGTATTTCGTCTATATTTAAAGGGTCTTCACTTGCTAATATTCTTTGAATAATTCGTTCTACAAGAACTGCCGTTTTTCCTGATCCCGCAGCGGCTGCCACCAAGATATCTTGATCTTTAGCCATAATCGCTTTCCATTGATCGTCTGTCCATGTTACATGTTCTGGCTTAATTGGTATGACTGTCTTCAAACGTAACAACCTCCCCACGAATCCTTGCAAGTACATCAAGAGAGTCTTGCTGTGGAATAATACGATACCCATTACTTTCTAATGATTGATCAAACTGGCAAATGGATTTATAGGAGCAAAATTGGCAAGGAGTTCTGTCTCCAAGTTTATATGGATCAATATGGACATCGCCTGAAATAATCCTATTACCTGCTTCTTGATAAAGATTACGGACATAACGTCTAATTGCTTTAAAGTCTTCTTCACTTGCAGAACTTTTTTGCGAATTTGCCGACAAACTTCCATCCTTATTGATGCTTGCAGATATTATATTTGAAGCTCCAGCCTCCAAGGAATTATCCATAAGGCGAATGATACTAGAATCGCCAAGTAGTAGACCTTTCATTTTAAATTCCTTTAAAATTTCATTTTCAATATCTTCCAAAGTTATTAATTTATCGTTATTAATCATTGGGTTATGGACATGAAAATATAGAACTCCAGCAGGCGAGGCTTCTGTTCCTACCAACTTGCTTGAATGAGTAATAATAATATCTAAATAAGTAAGCATTTGTAATGCAAGGCCGTGATACACTTCATTTAAATCTAATGCCCTGGAGCTTGATTTATAATCTATGACACGTAAATAAACACCATTCTCGTCTTCTGCTTTATCTACTCGATCGATTCGACCTTGAAGCTGCATTTTTGTTCCGTTTTTTAAAGTAAATGCAAGAGGAGGCAATTGCTTATACGGTCCAAAGTCAAGCTCTAGGCCTACTGGCATAAACCCACTCACCTTCGCGTGACTGCTTAAAACATACGAAGCTCTACCAATAATTTGTTCTAGCTTCCTTTTTATATAAAAATACCGATTTGAACTTAATAAAATTTGATTTTGTAATTTTGGAGCAAATTGTTCAACTGCCATTTTTGCAAGCCATTCACAATGTTCCTTCGTCAAACTTGACCATGTAAGCCCCTTACGAATGACTTCATCAGAAATCCACTTAAGTGCAGCGTGAAATAAATCCCCAATATGAGGCGCATCAAGCCTATAAATCTCCCTTTCACGTAACCGGAGTCCGTGTGAAGTAAAGTGAGAAAAAGGACATCCTTGAAAAAGCTCCATCCTTGAAACACTAGCCAGCATTTCCTCTCCGTACAATTCTTTACTTGTATTTTGTGAAAGTGTTTTTGTATCATTATTATAAAATAAGCTTGAGAGAATTTTTTTCGCCTTTAACACATGATTGGATTGTTCCAAATAAAAATTATAAACATCCCACCAAAAATCAGCGATTGGATATCCTCGCTTTTTTAATTGCAACTGTGAAGTTAAATAGGCAATCGCTGTATTTGGATGAGATACATACGCTAATTGATCTTTTATTAAAAGCTCACTAGGTTCATTACTATCGCTTAATACTTTTATTTCAGGGAAAATCTCTCTAATTCTTTTAAAATAAGGTGAAGGCAGCAAACCTTTCCCTTCATTATCAGCAAGTGGATATGACAAATACAGACGTTCTTCTTGGATTGTAAAAGCCCTATATGCGACAAAGTCTTCATCTAATAACTTCTTTTTACCGCCTGGTGCAAGCTCTAATCCAGTAGCATATAATTCGCTTCGATCTCCATCTGACAACGCACCGTCGTCCAATTGCTTAGCTGGTAAAACACCGTCATTTAACCCAACGACAAAAGAAGCTTTAATATTTGAAAGACGCGATAACTCCAAATCCGCGACAAAGACTTGATCAATCGCTGGAGGAATTAATGAAAATTTTGCAGCTTCCAAACCAGAATCAAGAATATCAATGAATGTTTCAATCGATATTGGTTGCTCTCCCAATACTTCAACAAATTGATCAAGTATTTCTACTACTGCATCCCAAGCTTGATCATGTTCCCTTGACATGACCAATTGTCCTTTTTCTTCTGCAATTTTACTTTTTTCCATTAGTTTATTTGGAATATCTAAATCTTCTAAAGCTAAATAAACTGCTTCACAAAGTTCACGAACATTCTTTGCCTTTTTTATTTTTCTGGATAATCGCAAAATAGGTAATACAACTAGGTTTCGAGATTCATTTAGTTCAGCTTCCATTTGCTTTTCAGCATCAGTTTGTGGAGAATCTCCATGGTCAAGGCCAAAGAAACGCTTGTAACGCCAAGGTTTCTTATCTAACCACTTATCACCCTTGATCCCTTGGGCAAGAACGTAATTTTCGAGTCTATCCATTTGTTCCCTAAGCCTCTTTATATCAGCTCCAAATGGAAAGAGTAAATCAGTTTTAATCGCGCGGAATATTGGCTCATATCTCCAATTGCTGTGGACGATATCAAGTACACTACGTACAAATTCAATTAGCGGATGATTTAACATCGACCTTTTTTGATCAAGGAAAAAAGGAATTTCGTAATCATGAAATATAGTTTCCATTATCTCGTGATACTCATGGCCATTTCGTAATAATATCGCAATATCGTTATAACGATATCCTTCCTCCCTAATAAGCCTGCGAATTTCCCGAGCTATGCTTTCTACCTCGGCACGTCTATTTGCTGCTGCTCTAATTTCAATAGCGGGATTATGATTAAATGTTTTGATTGGACGCTTATCGAATCTCTCCTGCAAATACTGTAACCCTTCATCCTTGAATCTCGGCGTTTCGGCAAGAAACACATCATCTTCAATTAAAATGTCTCCATTACGAGCCATCTCGAATAAGTCCGAATACGTCTCTCCGGTTAATCTAAATAAATTTAAATCATCAGGCTTCGCTCCATTTTTATAAGGACGATTCAAAACAAGAGCCATAGACACCCTTTTACAATGTATCATCAATTGTTCTATAACCCTTTTTTCTTGTGGAGTAAAATTATGAAATCCATCAATATATATTTCTGCATCCTTTAAATAGCTAGAATTCTTTATAGAATCAGCTAGCAAATTCAAATAATCGTTTGAATCAATATATTTTCCAATAAGAGTTTCTTCATATTTTTGATAGATGAGTTCTAAATCATGCAGTTTGTCAGCAAGAGCTCTAGTTGACGCTTTAAATGAGAGCTCTTTTTGTGTATTAATGAGATCCTCACGTGTTATGCAATAATGCTTAAATTCAGTGAGCAATCTTTCAATATGTTCAATAAAGCCTTTTTTATCAGCTGCTTTTTTAAAAAGCTTCAAATCATCTTTATGGTCCTCTATAATTTTTCGAATTAACATATTCAGACCAACACTAGATATATGATTTCTGCTTGCTCCCCCAGTTTCTTGGAGAATTCTCCAAGCTAATCGCGTAAAGCTAAACACCTGAGTTCGAATCATTCCCGATATTCCAGGAGTATTAACTAACCGATATTCAGATAAAAATGTCATTTGTTCAGGAACTATATAAAGAACAGGGTGACCATCAGGCTGTTTCATCAATTTTTCTTTGATTTCATCTAGGAACAAAGTAGTCTTCCCTGTTCCTGACCTTCCTATGACGAAACGAAGCGACAATTTTCCCAACCCCTTTTTAATATACAATCTATCACTATTATAACATAACGAACATACATTCCCAAAAGAAATAAAAAAAGCTGTCGATTTAGACAACTTTTAACCTCGTGTATGGACTTTGTTCTTCATTCTGCTTTCAATATGCTTTCCAACATACCAAAGAATGAAAATAATTACTAAAACAATTCCTGTACGAATCGGTTGTTTAACCAAAGAAACAATGTCATAGCCAATGAAGCTTAATATAAAAATCATAACCGCTTTTCCACCAATAACAGCAAGCATGTATTGATATACATTGATTTTCGATAGCCCTGCAACTATATTAACTATCGCTGACGGCGTAAAAGGGAAACATAATAATAAAAATAATGGACCAAATCCTCTTCTTTCTACCCATCCTGTTAAGTTTTGTACATTCTTGTTCCTTTGTAAAAATTGAAAAAAACGTGTTTCTCCATATCTTCGCACTAGCAAAAAAACAAGAAGGGAGCCAAGCAAAGCTCCTAACCACGACAAGAAAAAGCCCCATCCTAAGCCAAAAGCATTTGCATTAGCCATCACAAATAGAAATAAAGGTAAAAAGGGAAGGAAAGCTTCCAATAAAGGTAAAAGAATACCTGGTAGTGGTCCAAAAGACCGGTATTTATCTATTAAGTCTATTACATTTTCAAGAGTAAACCATTCTTTTATCGAATAAAAATCCATGAACATTCCCCAATTCGCACTATCAGGATAGAGGAAACCTCCTTGAAATTATGTAAAAATTATATCACATTTTCAAAAAAAAATTGTGCATCTTTGTTACAGAATACCCAATTAATATCGGGAGTAATCATCTTGAAAGAACTAAAAGTGCAAGACACCGTCTAACTATGATGAGCAAAAGTTCAAAAACTGAAAAAGTCTGTTCTTTAACTTCATCAGTCTAGCGGTGTTTTGGATTCGAGCTATTTACATCTGAATCTTCTCAGAAAACGGTTTTAAAAAGGAGCAAGTAAAGTATTTTAGGCTTTGTTAACAAAAAAACAATCTAAAATCGTACTTACTTTAGATTGTTTTTTTATATTAAACTATGACTTTGCTAATTTCTGATGAGAGTCAATCCAATTAATCTCTTTATCTTTGTATCCCAATACTTACATTAGTGACCAGCTGGGCCATCTTTGAATCTTAGTTCAACACCTATTTCAGCAATGGAATCTCTATATTTCTTATTATCTTCATAGAGGAAATCTTCCGTTCCACATGCTAAGAATAATTTAGGTTTTCAACCAGTACTTGCAGATAACTTCTTTAATAACATAAAAATATCATTATTACATGATCTACCTTTCATGGTCTCCAAACTCATTTTTTTGATAAGGCTTTTGATTTAAAGCTTAGCTGTATAAGTGTCACACTAATTCCCGCTTCTAAAGTCTACTTTTTTCCATTTTTTCCTTATTGTATCTTTCCTTTCTTTTATCATTAATAACTCCTGACCAATTAAGTCCGAACGAAAAATCATATTTGTTTCCTTCTGTATCGACATGACATTCCATATCATGTGGAACATCTTCAAATTGTTCTTCAACCGTTTTCATATTTGCTGGCATTTGCATAGGTAAAAGACCTGATGGCTCATTGTTCCCACTGATAATATCTAGAAGTGCTTGATCTTGAACTCCGAAATTTGCTAGAATTACATTTACTTCTTTTTCAAATTCTTCAACTACAGCTGGTTTAGACAGTAGAAGCGAAACAATGACTGGTTTTTCCTTCATTGCTTTTTTTGTCTCTAATACTAAATCGAGATCTGTTGTATTCGGTGGTGTGAATGATTTATTGAGGTAATTTCGATCAAGAACCTCTCTCGAATCACCGGCAATGCTTTTTTCACGTGCATGTTCTGCTTTATACGGCTTGTACTGCAGGCTGATTGGAACATATCCTGTTCCTCCAGCTTCGAAGTCTTCCCTACTGTACCCAGCACCTTCCGGATTAGAAATGACAACTATAGCAAAATCCGCTTTATCAGGATTATCAGTTACGTTATAATACTTTTTCACAATATCTAAATTAACAGGGTATTCCAGTCTTTCAGGTATTACATGCCCAAACCAGCTTCTACCCTCAGCAATATAGCGTTTCGGAATATAAACAGTCTTTCCTTTTTGAATTGGCAAGACATTTTGTTGATTTTTTAACAAAACAAGGGATTTTAGTTGGGCCTCATATCCTTTTTTCATAAAATCGGAATGCCCTACAATCTCTGCACTTTTTTCAGGAACTAAATACGGATTTTCAAAGAGCCCTAACCTAAAAATATTTAATAGTAGTCGAACAGCAGACACTTCAAATCGCTTCCGCATAAAATCCTCGCCATGTTCTCTTACACCAATTTGATAGGCTTCTATAATAGGTCCTGCTTCGTTATTTCCACCAAACTGGTCTGCGCCAGCCATTAATACTTTATAATGCCGTTCTGCTACACTTAAATGCTCCACACCCCAAGACTTTCCTGCAAAAATATCAACTGTAACCGGTTCATCTCCTGTGATTCCCCAATCCGTGCAGACAACTCCATCATAACCGTATTTATTGCGAAGCAGGGATTTGATAATGTAGGAATTATACGCATTCCCAACATTTTCATTTGTTTCATCGTCTTGATCATATGAGATTGTGTAGTAAGGCATTACTGCAGATGCCATCTTTGTTTTTCCTGATAGTTTGAAAGCACCTTCCGTAAACGGAATTAATTGCTCATCAAAATTTCCTCCTGGATAAACAGCATATTTCCCGTAGCCCCAGTGTGCATCCCTTCCACCTTCACCTGATCCCCCACCTGGCCAATGTTTAACCATTGCGTTGACACTTTCATAGCCCCAGCCATTCGTAATTTCATTTTCTCCTTCTGATGTTTGGAATCCATCAACATATGCACGTGCTAAATCCGTTGTAAGCTTGGAATCCTCCCCGAACGTTCCATTAAATCTCATCCATCTTGGATCTGTTGCTAGGTCTATTTGTGGAGATAATGCCGTTGTAATTCCAAGGGCACGATATTCTTTCGAAGCGATTTCTCCAAACTTTTTTACAAGTTCGGGATCAAACGTAGCTGCTAATCCAAGTGTTTCCGGCCACATTGAAATGGCACCGCCAGCACCTGCATTAAATTCGGCACTTGCAATGGATGCATGTCGTGGATCCGAACTAGTATTAATTGGAATTCCTAGACCAATCCCTTCTACAAGAGCTTGAGCATTGTTATTCCATTTGGCTGCAATTTCAGGAGTTTCAACTGTCGTAATCAATATATGACGCAAATGATCATGAATTAGGAAATCCTTTTGTTGATCAGATAAATCATATGGTTCCGCATCACTTTCATTCAAAGGTTTACCGCTAAATGTTCCTGAAAAAAAACCTTTAGAAGCTGGAATTGCTTGATGGCTACTATAAAGCATAAGTCCAGCAATCTGTTTAATTGACATTTTTGATGCTAAGTCTTTTGCACGTTCTTCAGGAGAAAGGCGCCAATCTTCATACTTATCAAGTATTCCGTCTTTGTTTAAATCTTTGAATAGCTTCCCATCTGCTTCTATTATTTCCACTCCTGATTCTGATGAATAGCCAAGAGTTGGTCCACCTTCATTTTTTACATATTTAATAGACATACAAATCCCCCTTATAACATAACGGGGCTGCAAAGAAGCCCATTGGGAAGTTCGTACCCTATGAGCTTCTTTTGGCAGGAATCACCCGCTTTTATGGGTAAAATCAAGTTTAGAGTTAACAATGTTTCTAGTTAAATTAGTCTACATGCCTATTCTACCAAGCCGAGCTTGGTAAGATTATCATAACTTATTTTTAAACTTTCAAATGGATCTCTCTCACTCTCATCTTGCTCAACAATCAGCCATTTCGTTCCGATTTCCTCGGCTACTGTAGCAATTTCTTTAAAATCAAGAATCCCTTCACCAACTTCTGCAAAAGGTTCTTTTACCCCTTGAGCAAAAAGTTCACTTAAATCTAAGATACCTTCGCCAAATCCCTTAGAAATATCTTCTCCTCCGGCCTTCATATCTTTAATATGGAGAAGCGGAGCACGATTTTTCAATTTGCGGAGATATTGAACAGGCTCTTCTCCACCTCTTCTGATCCAATATGTATCCAATTCCGTTTGTACAAACTCTGGATCTGTTTCACGGAGTAAAATATCAAGCACGTATTCTCCATCAACTTTAAAAAATTCCCAATGATGATTATGGTATAGGAATGTCACTCCTCGTTTTCGGAATTTTTCTCCAATCTCATTCATTTTCTTCGCTTTTTCCAAGACATCTTCTTTTGATTTAAAAATCATCGATATCGTAACAAATTTTTCGGCATTCATTTCTTCAAGATAATCTGCAATCTTATCCACTTCAAAATCCAACGTATCAAATCCCGCATGCGTCCCAACAACCTTTAGTCCTAGCCCATCTAAAAGTGACTTTAGCTCTTGAATAGTCATTCCTTCCGGTGGTGGGCCTAGTTCAATTCCTTTATAACCAATTTCAGCGACCTTTTTAATTGACCCTACATAATCTTTTCCCATTGCTTCACGAATTGTATAAGGCTGAACACCTATAGGAAACTTTTTCATACAATTATCATCCTCTCAAAATATTAATCTAATTCATTATCTTTTAGACCGACTGGTAATGTTGCTGGACGCTCAATCATTGATTGTATATAAATGTGTTTTTCTTTTTCTGACGCTTCAAAGATACCTAATGAAACATCCAATATATGCCTTGCTAATTGACCACTTGCCCTGTGCTTTCTACCAGATTGAATCGCATAAGCCATATCTGCAACCCCTATTCCTCTGCTATCTTCATTGAAACCGTGGGTAAGAGGAATTGTTTTCGTTTCAAAATTTGGATACTGAATTGTTATATCACCAATAAACCCCTGGATAGGTCCAAAAAAGTTCGGATCTGGAACAATTAAATTGCCTTTCGTTCCAAATATTTCGAGTCTTGGGCGATAGCCAAAGCTTTCCTTTGTTGCTTGTACATTAGCTACTACTCCATTATGAAAATCCAATGTTGCTGCAACATTTGTTGGTGCTTCAACTGGAAATGTTTCTCCGTAGCGTGGGGACTTTTCATTTGTAATCGTAATTTCTTCACGAAGCTTTTGTGCAGAACCCGTGACTCTCTTTATAGGTCCTAACATCGCTACTAGAGCAGTCAAATAGTATGGTCCCATATCTAAAATTGGATCTCCACCAAGCTTCAGGAAGTTCTGGAAATTAGGATGCATACCATCAGATGAGTTTCCCATTATTATTGATGCATTTGCCGCATAAGGTTGTCCAATTTCTCCATCTTCAATTAGCTTAATGCAAGTTTGAATACTTGCACCTAAAAATGTGTCAGGGGCACATCCTACAAGCAAACCTTTAGATTCGGCTAAATTTATAACTTTATCAGCATCTTCGCGATTAAGAGCAAACGGCTTCTCGGTATACACATGCTTCCCTGCGTTAAGCGCTTGCAAATTAACGGAAGCATGGGCTGCTGGAGCAGTTAAATTGATAACAATATCAATCTCAGGATTCGCCAATAATTCTTCAACAGAACACGAAACAGGAATTTGAAACTCCTCCGCGCGTTTTGCTGCTATCTCCGGAACTAGATCCGCAACTGCTACAACCTCTAAAACATTGTTAAAAACCTGTGTACAATTTTTAAGATAAATTGCACTAATCATTCCACATCCGATGACACCGACTTTAACTTTTTTCATTGCTTTACCCCCAACTTAAGTAATAATAAAAATCTCCATAATATATTAATTTTCTACAAGTCTTTAAAATCCTTTAAATTTTTTAAATTTCATAAGTATTCCGCAATAAAATAGATAGAGATTAGGACACTCTATCTGTTTTTCATATTACGTTTGTATAATTTGGGTTACTAATTACTTTCTATTTTTTACTAATACTTAAATAGATAGTTCCCTGAGCCAACTAATACTTTTACATCGTTATTAGAATCGGTAACAACAGTTAGTGCGTTAGATTGCTCTATAGGAAGCTCACTTTCAAATATTTTTCTACCTGAAGAATTAGGCAATATAATTTCGGCAGTGGTATTAGACGGTATTGTCACTTCTACTTCCAGCGTACCATCGGAAAGTTTGGTCCAACTCGACTCAATTGTTCCATACATTGTTTCTAGTCTTCCTTTAGCAAAGAACAGCCCTTCCCCTGGGAGCGGCTTAATGATGCTCTTTTTGTAAGCAGGGTATTGCTCATCCATATCAATTCCTAATACTTTACGATATAGCCAATCTCCAATTGCTCCATAAGCATAATGGTTGAAGGAATTCATGTCAGCGCTCCAGAAACTACCGTCTTCTTTAATGCCATCCCAATGCTCCCAAATTGTAGTCGCGCCTTTTGTTACTTGATACAACCACGATGGATAATCTTTTTGGAATAACAATTTATAGGCAGCTTCATTTTGACCGTTTTCACTTAATACATGGTTCAAGTAAGGTGTACCAACAAAGCCTGTTGTCAGATGAAAATTACTCTCTTTTAATAAGTCCATTAATTTTTCAACAGCACGTTCTTTTGCTTTTCCTTCTACTAATTCGAACATTAAGGCAAGGAGTTGTGCTGTTTGCGTTGGTACAGATATACGACCTGCAGGTGTGACGAATTCCTCTTTAAAAGCTTTTACAATATTTGTGTGAAGCTTGGAATATTGTTCTGCATCCTGAGATTTTCCAAGTACCATGGCTGTTTTTTGAAGCAAGGAAGTGGAATATGCATAAAACGCTGTTGCGATATAATCACGATCCGTTGCTCCAACATAACTATCAGGCTTTGAATCGAGGGCAAGCCAATCTCCGAAATGGAAGCCTGTATTCCATAGAAATTCATTTTCTCCTTGACGGCGAATATATTCAACCCAAGCTATCATACTATCGTACTGTTCTTCTAGTAATCTCTTGTCTCCATAGACGAGATAAATGGTCCATGGACAAATGACAGCTGCATCTCCCCAAGCGGCTGAACTAAATGGTGGTGGGAAATGTTGATTACCTTCTTTCCCGAGAACATTTGGTACTACGAAAGGAACTCCACCATCATCCGCTTGATCACTCTCTAAATCTCTTAACCATTTCGTGAAAAATGGAGCAACATTCATTAAATAGGTGGATGTTCTTATAAACATTTGGGCATCCCCTGTCCATCCAAGTCTCTCATCGCGTTGTGGACAATCAGTCGGCACGTCAAGGAAGTTTCCTTTTAACCCCCATAAAATATTATGTTGTAACTGATTAATCATTGAATCAGAACATTCAAAACTTCCAGTTGGCTCCATATCGGAATGTAGGACCACACCTGTGAAATGTTCTAAATGAAGTTGCTCCGGAGTAAATCCGATTAACTGAACATAACGGAATCCTTGGAACGTAAAATGCGGCTCAAATGTTTCTATTTCTCCCCCCTTTAAAATATAGTGATTCGTTTGTTTAGCTGTCCGTATATTATCCATATAGAAGTTTCCGTCTTTATCCAGTACTTCTGCGTGAATCAACTTTACTTTTTGACCAGCTTCTCCTTTTACAGAAAAACGAACCCAACCGACCATGTTTTGCCCCATATCAAGTACAATTTCACCTTTTGGAGTTGTGACCAGAGCAACTGGATTAATTTCCTCTATTATACGGACATGATCGTTTTCTTGAGCGACAAGAATATCTTTTGTATACGGAATAACATCGACTTGCTTCCAAGTCTTTTCCTTCTGTTCGAGTCGAGCATCATAAGTTTCACCATGGTAAAGCTCTGACATCAGGATTGGACTTGCCTCTGCTTCCCATTGTTCATCTGAATGAATGATTATTTCAGTACCATCATTTAATACAACGTACAGTTGAAAAAGTAATGCAAGGCGGTTCCCATAATGAGAATGTGCCCCAGACCAAGCAAGTTCCCCTTTATACCAACCATTTCCAAGCATAGCTTCAATGTCATTGTTTCCTGAACGAAGCAAGGCAGTTACATCATATGTTTGATATTGCAGCCTTTCATTATAGTTCGTCCAACCAGGAGTGAAATAAGCATCCCCAATCTTTTGACCATTTAATTGTAGATTATACATACCTAAAGCGGTTGCATAAATCCGCGCAGATGATATGGCGGCATTCAAGCTAAAGCATCGACGCAAAATCGGACTTTGAGTACCATCCATTAACTCCAAATCACTTGGTGAGCTAATCCATTCTGCTGACCATTCGTCCTTATTAAGTAATCCGGTTTCCCAAAAAGATGTATCTGACCAACCAGTTCCTTCACTATGCTGATTCCAAGCTTGTACACGATAATAGTAACGCCTACGAGAAGTAACTTGTACGTCCTCGATTTCAATATGGATACTTTTATCGGATTTCACTTCTCCAGAATCCCATAGCAGATTAACAAAATCTTGGTTCTCTGCAACCTGAATTTGATAGGATGATTGAACAACACCCCTCTGATCGGATTCTAATTTCCAACTAATTCTTGGCTTTTCAACATCGATTCCAATAGGATCTTTCTTGTACTCACAACGAACGTCTTTAATGTTAAACAAGGCATTCTCCCTCCCTTTTACTTTCACCACTTTTTAAAATCTTCTGATATTAAAGTACCATTTTTTGTTTGTTTTTGTATATGTATTTTTCCTTTTGTTTAATATGTATTAGATTTCATTAAAAATTGGCTTAAGAAGGACTTTCCCTTCTTAAGCCAACCAAATTTTTTTCTTATAAATATTTCACAAACCAGTCTCTAATATATTCCAACCTATTGATTCTTAACGTTGGTTTTCCGCTCCTTGAAAGTTCGTGATTGGATTCAGGGAAACGAACGAATTTTGTTTCCTTTTCGCGATGTTTTAAAGCAATAAATAATTGCTCTGCCTGTTCAATTGGACAGCGATAGTCTTTTTCACCGTGCAAAATTAAAAGTGGAGTCTCCACATAGTCGACATATTTAAGTGGTGAATGATTCCATAGCTTCTCTATATCATTTAGTCCCGCAAGAATTTGCCAGTCTGTAAAGTAGTAGCCGATATCACTTACTCCGTAAAAACTAATCCAATTACAGATGGAACGTTGAGTTACAGCTGCTTTAAAGCGGTTTGTATGACCAACGATCCAGTTTGTCATGAAGCCTCCATAGCTTCCACCTGTTACACCTAGACGATCTTGATCAATAAAATCATACTGCTCCAATGCAAAGTCAACAGCAGCCATTAAGTCATTGTAATCATTGCCGCCATAATCGCCTCGGACCGCATCGACAAATTTCTGACCGTATCCGTGGCTTCCTCGAGGATTCGTGTATAGAACCGCAAAGCCTTGAGCTGCAAGAATTTGGAATTCGTTAAAATAAGTGTTAGCATACATGGCATGCGGCCCACCATGAATTTCAAGTATAAGCGGATATTTTTTTCCTTTTTCATATCCCACCGGCTTCATCATCCAGCCACTTACTTTCCAGCCATCTGCACCTTCAAATTCAATGGCTTCAGGGATAGATAATTCTCTCGTCTTTAGAAACTCTTCATTTACATTAGTAAGCTGTTCTTTTTCGCCCGTATTTAAATTTACATAAAATAAATCTCCAGGATTTGTCGTAGTACTTATTGCTACAACTGCTTTATCATTTTTCTTATCAAGTGAAAAACCATATACATATTGATCATCATTAATAGCAGGATATAATTCTCCAGAAAGATTTCCAAAGTAAATGGCTGCATTTCCATGATCTGTCACCTGGAAATAAAAGCTTTCATTATCTTCTAACCATTGGACACGTGGAGCAACAACACCTTGAAGGAAATCCCCGACTACAAAATCACCGACGGGTGCATCAAATTCACTCGTTACACAAATCTTATTATCATTTTCTAAATCATAAATCCATAGCTTTGCATGTGTCGCATTTTCAAATTCTCTTTCACTTCCCACATATGCGATATAGCGGCTGTTTGGAGACCATGATGTTTGATAGAACATCCCTGTTCCTTCCGTTAGCTTACGAGTTTCTTTCGTTTCTAAATCTAACAAGTAAATATCACTCATAAATGAAAAATCAAGATCCACTGTTAAGTCTGCAGTGTAAGAAAGATATTTTCCGTTTGGAGACCATGTGCCAAGCTGGAAATTATGTTTTCCTTCCGTAATTGCTTCCAATTCTCCAGATTCTAAATTGACGATAGCGACGTGGGAAAATTGCTCCATATCAAGAAATCCGCCTGCATCTGATTTATGTTTCATTTTATCTATTTCAAGTGGTTTAAGTTCTTTCTCTTCTTTCTTGTCATTTTCAGCTTTGTCATTAATCGTTTCTTCTTTACCAAGTTTCACAGAGAACGCGATTTTCTTTCCACACGGAGACCATACAGGAGATGTCGCACCGTTTTTACAATCTGTCACTTGTTTTGCTTCTCCACCTATTTTAGAAAGTACAAAAATTTGTGGCTTGCCGTTTCTCGTAGACACAAACGCTAATTTACTGCCATCTGGAGACCATATAGGTGAGTTTGTTTTATGTTCGCCAAATGTCCATTGCTGAGGAATCTTATCATTCAAGTTTATGTAAAATAAATTAGAAACATAGTCTTTTTTCTTCTCGTCAATATGTGTTTTGACGTATACAACTTCTGTTCCGTCAGGTGATATTTGTGGATCAGCCACTGATTTCAACTGATAAAGATCTTCTGGTTTAATTCCTTGTTTCGAGGTCATATTTATCGCCCTTTCTTGTTGATACTTTTACATTGTACAATATTTCGACGCCCTAAGTATTTTTCCTGCTTGTTAAGGAGAAAATTTTTTTGAGCCCATTTTAATATTCTGGATTTTAATATCTTGCTATACACTTTTTTTCTTAGTATTATAAAAGGGAACGTATGTTCTTTTTCTTTCGAAGGGAGGATATTGCAAATGACAAGAATTCCAACAAGTGACCGGGATATCATCGAGCAAGCCATTTATCTACCTATGTTGCTCACCGTATTGAATCGAGACTTAATTGTAGTAAATACGAGCTCTCTTAAATTAAAAAAACCTTATTTAGAATTAATTGAAGAAACCATGAAAGCTATTCAGAAAGATCTCGCTGCAGTAAAACGCTATTTGTATAAAAATAATATTAAGGTAGAGCGTCTTAAATCAGATGATGCCTTTACAATGTACATGTTCGTTTATAAAGGTTATGAAGAGGAACATAATTACTTTAATCCGAGGCTAAGAAATAGAACAGAAGAATTGCTGCGTTATTACTTGTTTGAGCGGTTCAAAAATATACACATCGAAAAAAAAGCGTAGCTGCTTCGCAACAAATACGAAGAGCTACGGTGTTTATTCCAAATATGAATGTGGGATAAGTGGCTGGGCACCCATTTGCGTGACAACATAAGCAGCAACTTTCGTGGCAAACTCAATGGCACTTCGAAGCGAATCTCCACTGCATAATCCTACAGCCAATGCTCCATTAAACGCATCTCCTGCTCCTGTTGTATCAATCGTGTTAACACTCAATGCTTGAACCCATCCACTTTCTTCACGATTCATATAAAAAGAGCCTTTCGATCCAAGTGTAACGACAACTGTGCCTACCCCTTTATCGAGTAATAAACTACATGCAGCACGAATATTTTCTTCCGATGTCGTTTCAATACCTGTTAATTGAGCAAGCTCTGTTTCATTCGGAGTTAAAAATGTAACATTCTTTAATAAAGAATCCGGCAATTTTTGTGAAGGAGCTGGGTTAAGGATAACCATTTGCCCGTGTTCGGCTGCAATTTCCACCGCCTTTTCAACTGCCTCAAGCGGAACCTCTAGCTGAAGAAGAAGTGCATTGCTCGATGAAATAATATCGGCTTCCTGTTCAATTTGTTCAGGTGTAACTAAGAAATTAGCACCTGGAAACAAAACAATCGCATTATCACCTGCATCTGTCACTTGAATAATCGCTTGCCCAGTAGCTCCTTCCTTTTGTACCGAATCAGTATATACACCTTTTTCCTTCAAAT
Source organism: Lederbergia wuyishanensis (assembly GCF_022900255.1). Lineage (GTDB taxonomy): Bacteria > Bacillota > Bacilli > Bacillales > Bacillaceae_C > Lederbergia > Lederbergia wuyishanensis. The sequence continues at coordinate 105,938 of NZ_JALIRM010000001.1, read as the reverse complement.
TATTAATTGCTTGTCCCCCGAAATCATCAGCGCCAACTTTTCCAATAAAATGAACATTTGCTCCTAGTTGGCTTGCTGTAACAGCTTGATTGGCACCTTTTCCGCCGAAATGAACACTATGGGATGCACTGTGGAGCGTTTCACCATTTTTAACTACATAGGGAACACGATATACAAGATCTATATTAATGCTGCCAACTAATGAAATATCCATGCCTGTTATCGTCCTCTCGTCAAATCTCGTTTCTTTAATACGGATAATAATTGGCCTTTTGTCAGAATACCTTTCTCCAAGCCCAATAGGTTTGCCATTTTGGCAACTGCCGGCGGTTTCAACATACTTTCATCCAATATTGCATGATTATAAAAAATATGTTCTGAATCATCATCAGCTATAATCTTTCGATTGGCCATTACAACTATTCGAGAAAAATAATCTGTGACAAATTCCATATCGTGTGTAATTGTAATAACCGTCTTTCCCTTTTTCTCTAGTTCATCTAGAAGTTTGCTTAGTAAATCTAATCCAATTCGATCCTGTCCGGCAGTTGGCTCGTCCAAAATAATTACATCTGAATCCATAGCCAATACTGATGCAATTGTAACAAATTTACGAACAGAATAAGGTAAATTGTAAGGATTTTCGTGAGACACATGACTAATACCGCATAATTCCATCGCCCAATCAGTTAACGCTGTCACTCGCTCCGGGTCAAAGCCCATATTTTTAGGTCCAAATTGGACTTCAGATTCCACATCATTGTGAAAAATTTGATCATCCGGATTTTGAAAGACATAACCAACGTTTCGAGATACTTGAGCTGTTGTATAGTCTTTTGTATTCCAATCACCGACAAAAACCGCTCCTTCAGATGGTTTTAAGAGTCCATTCATCAATTTTACAGCGGTTGTTTTTCCAGCCCCATTTTGCCCAATAATCGCTAAGCGTTGGCCGCTTGGAACAGTCAGGGTCAAGTTTTCAAGCGCTTTTGTACCGTCAGGATAAGCGAAGCTAACGTTTTTCAATCGAATCTCAGTCATGAGCACCCACCCCTATATTTGTCCAACCTATGCTCTCTGGTAATTCTTCATCGCGAATTGGAACATAATTTAATTTAACACCGTTTTTCTGTAAATGTAGCGCAACTTCTGTTACATGAGGATATTGAATGTTATGTTCTCCAAAGCGGGGATTTGCAAAGACCTCTCTAGTTGGTCCTTGTAAAACAATTTCACCTTCGTTAAGAACAATAAGATTGTCTGCATATTCAGCTATTAAGTCCATTTTATGTTCTACAAGGATAATTGTTTTTCCCTTTTCTTTCATGAGACGAATAATATCAAATACATGCTCCGTTCCAATTGGGTCTAGTTGTGATGTGGGCTCGTCAATAACAAGGATATCTGGATTCATCACTATGATAGATGCAAGAGCAACACGCTGACGCTGACCACCAGAAAGCTCCATTGGATGTTTATCACGCAAATGTTCGATTTTTACAAGTTTTAATACTTCGTTTACGCGGTCAATAATTTCGTTTTCTTCTACACCTAAATTTTCTAGCCCGTAAGCTACTTCGTCAAAAACTGTATCTTTTACTCCCGATACTTGGATAAAGGGGTTTTGAAAGACATACCCAATTTTTTCACCTAATTGACCTAGCTGGTAGTCCACAATATTTTTACCGTCTACAATTACTTCCCCTTCAAGCTCTCCTTTGTAAAAATGCGGAATGAATCCACGTATAATATTACAAAGGGTCGTTTTACCGGATCCATTATTACCAATTACGGCTGTAAATTTTCCCTTTTCAATTGCAAAAGATGCATTTTTGATAATCCAATCATCGGCGACCGGATAACGGTATGAGACATTTTTCATTTCAATGATAGAATTCATGCGAGTATCCTCCATAACACCATTCCTACTAAAATAATAATATACACGAATGGTAGAATTCGATCTGCTGTACTTTTCGTCAGCTTATGCAAACTTGTTTTCTTAGTTGGAGCGGAAAACGCTCTAGATTCTAGAGTGATTGCTCGTTCTTCCGTACTTGAGATGGATGATAATATAAGTGGAGTTAAAGTTGGGATAAATGCTTTCGCCCTAGTCAACATTGATCCTTCTGTTTCTACCCCACGTGTTTTTTGAGCATCCATAATTGTATTAGCATGACGACGCATTTCAGGGATAATTTGCAAAGTGGATAAAACTACATATGCTCCCATTGGGGGGAGACCAGCGTCTTCAAGCGATTTTACAAAGTCTCGAACTTCTGTCAAACGGAAAAATAATATAAATGCAGAACCCATTGCGAGAATCCGCGAAGTAAGTGTTAATCCGTAATTCAAGCCTTCCTCAGTCCACTTGAATATTCCCCATTGTCCAATCACATGATCACCTGGATAGAAAAAGAGCTGCATTAGGAAAACGATGATAAGCAAAAATAACAATGCTTTCATAACTGTTCCAAAAAATTCTTTAAAAATACCTGCTGCTGCTGCGATAAGAAGTAAAATTGGAAAGACTAAAAATGAGAATAAATATCCTGGAATAATAAGAACAGCAGCTGATACAAACAATGCAAAGAAGAATTTAGTCATTGGATGCAGCTGCTGAATGAAATTTTTCTGCACTGTGAACCCTCCTCAGAAAAAGTAGCTCTTTCCGCACAGAAGAACGGAAAGAGTTAAGATACAAAATTATTTATTGCCACCGCGTTTCATATAAAGTGATCCATAATTCATTTTAGATAGATAACGGTCAGACATTTTTCTTACAATAAAGTATACGATAAGAGCAGATACTATTTTGTCAGCAATTTCAAAGATAAAGGATGAAGCAAATACGGCACCCCAAATTTTTTGACCTGAAGCAAGAAGTGTTGCTGTAAGAAGTGATGATGTACTTCCAGTAGCTCCACCAAATACAAGAACAGTAATTGGAGCAGATACTATAACAGCGATAAACGTAATAACAATACCGGAAACAATTGTTTTAGGAATATTTTTAAACATACCCGATTTAGACAATAACCCTACTCCTACCCCAATCGCCATCGATGTAATCGCATACGGAAAATACGTAGGGTTGAAAATACCATTAATCAGATTTGTAATTAACCCGGCAAGTAACGCTACCCAAGGACCCGCAACTACCCCGATTAATATTGTACCGATTGTATCAAGAAAAATAGGAAGCCTTAAAACGTTTGCAATTTGGAAACCGACAATGTTTACTGCAACGCCGATTGGAATTAAAAGCATGGACATCATATTAAAATCATCTTTAAAACTACGTTTCATCTTGTTTCCCACCTTTTTTAGTTATTGACCAATATAATTGCTCATTTTTTCAATTGCTTCCATAAATTGATTTACAAAAGCTTCACGGTCTACGGAGTGCAATACCTTTACATTATGAGGTTTTCCTGACCGATACGCATAATCGACAACAGTCGCACCAGCAGTATGACGTCCTTCTGTTTCAACAGCTACAAAACAATCTTCACCTTCGAAAAGGTCAGGTGTGACGACATATGAAACAGCACATAGGTCATGTAAACGTATGCCATTTTCGAAATCCGTATCTTGGAAATCGTTATTTTTTGCAGTGTTAATATAAAATCGAAGCATGGAACCAATCTTTTCTGATAAATCTGTATTCATGCTCTCGATTTTTTCCAATTCCGCCATGTTAACATATGCTTTATGAGTAACATCTAGTCCACTCATGACAATTGGAACTCCGGAACGAAATACGATATCAGCTGCATGAGGATCAACATATACGTTAAACTCAGCAAATGGGCTCATATTCCCAGCTACTGCCGCACCACCCATATAGGAAATATAGCTGATTTTTTCTTTTACTTCAGGATGTGCAAGTAACAGTGCACCAATATTTGTAAGTGGACCAGTCGCGATTATAACGATTGGTTCTTCACTTTCAGTTAAAACTTCTTTTAAAGCATTAATTGCTGTTCTATCACTTTCAAGCAAAGTTGGTTCCGGAAGAATGACTTCTCCTAATCCACTTTCTCCGTGTACCTTATCCGCAACCTCAAGTTCTCTAAAGAAAGGATCATTCAACCCTCTAGCAATTTCTATATTTTGTTTCATGTAGCTAGTGAAAGCTATAGCATTGTAGATTGTTTTATCTTGAGTTTGATTTCCTGGTTCAGTTGTAATTAACTTAACATCCAGATCATCTCGAGAAAAAGCTAGTAATAGTGCCATTACATCGTCAATTCCTGGGTCGCAATCAATAATTACTGGTATTTTTTTCATCGAATACACTCCTCTAGTTAATCTACATATATGGTGTCTATTAAAACAATTAAAGTTATAACTTAGGTGATGTACTGCTTTCACGAACTACAAGTGTTGGATTAAACATGACAGATGTCGTATCTTTATTTTCAAGTTTTTGGATTAAAAGGTTTACTGCCTCCCTACCCATTTGATACGTATCCTGTCGAATAGTTGTAAGTTTAGGAATTAACGCGGAAATTAGTGGGATATCGTCAAAGCCCACAATGGACAAATCCGTAGGTATATTAATACCTAGCTCGTGAGCCATACGATAAACGCCGCACGCCATTACATCATTACAGGCAAAAATTGCTGTTACTTCTTTTTTCATAAGAAGGTCTTTTGACTTATGGTATGCCATTTCCATCTGAAAATTCCCTTCAATAATTTGAGATGGCGGGAGTTCAACGCCTGATTCAAGTAATGCTCTCTGGAAACCTTCAAGACGATCATTAGATAAAGCAATGGACTTTGGTCCAGTAATGCATCCTATTCTTCTATGACCTAACTCTATTAAATGTTTTCCAGCTAAATACCCACCTTTATCATTATCTAAAAAAACTCCGGAATGTTTTTTTTCATTTTTTCCTCTGTCAATGAGAACAAAAGGAATTTTTGCACGTGATAATTGTTCTTCATCAGAGGGATCTAAACTGTCTTTTGCTGAAAAAATGATTCCATCTACTTGTTGTTCTTCTAAAAGACGTAAATATCGCTTTTCTTTTTCCGTTTGATCATCCGAATTACAGATGATTAAGCTATATTCACTTTCATTCGCCTCATCTTCCACACCTCGGCACAATTCAGGAAAATATGGATTAGATATATTAGGAACTATTAGTCCAAATGTTTTAGATCGCTTGGTTACTAAACCGCGAGCAAATTGATTGGGCTGGAAGTCCACCTCCTCCATTACTTTAAGCACTTTTTCACGTGTCTTTTGGGACATTCCCTCCTCTTTGTGATTCAACACTCGCGAAACTGTTGTAATAGAAACACCAGCTTTTTTCGCAATGTCTTTTATAGTCCACCTTTTCATTCAATCCTCACCTACAGTAAATCACTCTTGTAGAAAACGTTTTACGAAAACCTTTTACGAAAACGTTTTCTCTATAAAAATAATATTGCAATCGTTTTCAGCTGTCAACAATTTTTTTTTAATAATTTAAGCATAAAAAAGCTTACTGAGAAAAAAGGCCCATCTCAGTAAGCTCAATAATTATCTATTTTTTTCTTATAAATCTATATCTCTTTTTAAATTCTGCCGCTTGCATGTTTGAGGATCTATGTGAATGGGCGGAATACATTTCCATTCTTTCTATATTTTGCTGAAAACTAATTCGTAGTTTTGCAGCCCTGGATAATTGATTACCAAATGATCCTGATGAGATTGGAATTTCAATGCTTTGATGATTCCGAAAATGAATAATTGTATTGTTATCGCTTCCTTTATTATGCGAAACAATATGATCGTGAGAAAGCCAAATACACTCTGGTCTAGTATGTGATAATGTTGGAATTAAATATATTGCTGTGTAGGGGTCAATGATGATGGGTGATTTGTGGGTAACCGTTATGAGTGATTTAGTTCCTTCTCTTCTGCCTTGAAACGAACTCCCGAAGTACTCGCAACCTCTCTTAACAATATTCAGTGGTTTTTCGCGAACTAAAAAATGATTATCTAGTTCAAACACTTCTGAGTATATTTCATTATCCTTTATGTACGGTCTAATCATCATCGTATCAGGATTAATTTCATACTCGTCCAATAAAATCTCTTGTTCTAACATTTTTCTACTTCCCTCCCTAAATTGTGACAATATTACCATATCATAACATAGGTCAAATGTCACTATTTATTAAAAAATCTGAAAATAGTATATGTATATTTTGTAAATTTAGACTTAAAATACTCCTCTGAAAATTAGCACTCTTCTGTTGATTTTTTTGCCTATTCCGTGTATAATTAAAAAAAGTTTCAGAGGTGATCATCGATGGAAAAAAGGAAATCTTATCAGGAATTGCTTAAAGAGTATACGATGACCCAGAATCAAAATGAAACACAAGCTATGGAATGGTACGCAGATTTTTTCCTAAACGGTCTCCTTTTGCAAAGACGTGAGCAACAGCTTCGCGAGGAAATTGACCGTGCCCTTGATCTACATGATAAAGAAACTTTTATTAAACTCTCGAAAGAATTAATTGATCTTTTGGGCCAATAAAATGTTAAATCCCCCTAAAAAAGGGGGATTTTTTTGTCCAAAGCAATTTATATGATTTTTAGTATTTTCCTACATATCTTAGGCCTATAGTCTAATTCCAAGCGCTTATTAACCTATTTTCAGAAACTTTCGACAGTAACCTTTAATATGAAGGCAGAGTGATCCCTATTTAGCTTCGCTGGAAGTTTCATCTAACTTATATTTTTGAATCCTATTTATTCTTTCAAGCATTGTTGGGTGTTCATAACGGAAAATTTTGACTAAAAGAGGAGGGTTTACTTGACTTAATCCAGCTTTTGTCAAATTTTGAAATGTTTTAATCCCTGCATTTTTATCATGAGTAATATTTATTGCATACGTGTCGGCTCTCGTTTCTTGATAACGTGAAACCCAGTTAGTTATAGGACTCGCAACAAATAATAGGATAGAGGTAATTAAAAGGAATGCTGGGAGTGAGCTTATGTTCGTAATTCTTTCAACTTTCCAATCCTTTCCTCTTTTCGTAATCCATTTCTCCATCAATTTTGCTGTTAACCACAAACCAACAAAGGACAGAAGTAAGTATCCAGCTATTCCTTTATAAATATGTTTTTCAACGTAATGTCCCATTTCATGTGCCATAATAAAGAGTATTTCCTCATCTGACAGCCTTTCCAATGTTGTATCCCATAATACGATTCGCGAATTAGAGCCTACACCTGTGACATAAGCATTCAATGAATTCGTTTTAGTCGACATGTCCACTTCATACACGTGTTCAGCTGGAATATTGGCTTCTTGAGCAATAGCTAATATTTTCGCTTCAAGCTGTTTATCTTTTAAAGGATAGAAATCATTGTATAAAGGATCAATCACGACTGGTTGGATAAACATCATAAAAATCGAAAATGGAATCGATATAACCCACGCTGCTAACCACCAACGCCTCTTATATTTTCTCATTAATGCATATAAAACGGTAATAACAACAAACATAGTTGCATACTGCACCCAAAAATCAATAAATTTGTCTTTCATCCATGCTGAGAAAACTTGTGTAGATATATTATACGATTTCGAAATTGTGTACGATAAAAAGCTTAGTGGAAACATGATTACCAATGATGCAAAAGACAACCAGAATAAGTAAATAGCATTCCTTACTATAAAAAATTTGGATACATGCTTCGCAGATTTTTCAAAAGTAGCTGACAGACCAAATATCAAAATTAAATAATAAAATAGCCACTCATAAGGTGTTGCTAAAAAAAACATTAAATTACGGATTCTGGAGTACTCCTCACTAAGTTCCATCTCTCTTCCGTTTAGAAAGGTAGCTGGATCAGCGCTTGTCCCTTTTACCGCCTCGGGAATTGATGTATCTGCCCAATAAAATAGATACAGGAATATAGCTATGCCAAATAAAAGATAGGCGATAACCGCACGCATTGCCCATTTTCTAATCAATAAAATATCCCCCCTGTCCATCTCTTATTATATGTAGGAAAAAAATCTTTAAATAGAACTAATAAGATAAATTTTTTCCTAATTTATATTAGTAAAAACTATTTTGAACTATTATAGCACTCAATTAAAGAAAAAATGCTTCGCTAAAGCCACTGCTTTGAAATTCTTAGATTTATGAATATTGATTTCTATAAATAAAAAAGTTATATTGCACACTTTTTACATAACCAATGTAATGTACTTAAATAAGCAAAAGCCGCCTGATTACTCAAGCGGCCTTGTTTAATGTACTTTTATTAGATTAACCATGAATATGCACTAAGTATTGCAATAGATCCAAGGACTACTGCAATTACATTAGCTCCTAAAAATGCGATCAAAAATGCGGCGGCCATACCTATAACTCCAAAAAAGATATCGCCTTCCTGAATAATGAAAACAGCAGGGAAAATTAAAGCACCCAGAGTCGCGTATGGAACATTTTTCAATACTCCTTGAATAAAAGGTGGGAGCTCCTTCCCCTGAAACATAACAAAAGGGACCATTCTGGGAATATAAGTAACTAAACCCATGCCGATAATCGTTAAAATAATGATAGAACTGTTCACCCTTCGCCGGCCCCCCTTCTTTTCATTGTTTCTACCGCTTCTACTATAATAGCAGATAAAATGGTTGCAACTACAATTGCCCAGCCTTTACTTATGATTTCAGAAAAAACAAAAATACTATTAAACACTGCAGCAAGTAAAGCGAGACTAACTACCTTCATGCTTTTTTTCATTGAAGGAACTAGTAAACCAATAAACATTGCGTAAAGAGCGATAGCCATACTTTCTTGTAAAACTTGAGGTAGACCTGCGCCTATGCCAAAGCCTATACCAGAGAAAATAACCCAGCTTGTATACGCAATTATGTTGAGGCCAAATAAATAACCAGTTGAAACTGTTTCAGTTTTAGTAGCTGCAACGGAGAATGTTTCATCCGTTACCCCAAATGCATAAAGCGCTTTTTTCCAAGAGACTTCTTCTTCAACTTTTTCATTGAGAGAGGCAGACATTAGGAAATGTCTTATATTTACAATAAAAGTAGTTAAGATCATTTCTGCAGCACCCGTTCCGAGCGCAAACATGTTAAGCGCGATATATTGTGATGCTCCTGCATATAAAACCAAACTCATTAAGACCGTTTCGAACAATGTCAGCCCGGTTGTTTTTGCGAGCAGGCCATACGTCAATGCAATCGGAGCATAACCAATCGCAATGCTCACTCCTTCATGAAGCCCCCGGCGAAATTCTGTATATTTCACTTTTGGCACCGAAGCTTCCATCCTTTAAATCCCCCTTAATTACTATGATTATTTTTTACAATTATAAGCGGGATACATAATTTCGGCAAGATTAGGAGATTCATAATACAATTGAAACACTCAATTTCCCCGTATTTTTAATATTATATTATTTCCCTTTAAAATTCGGTTTTCGCTTTTCAGCAAAGGCTTGTAATGCTTCCTGCCTATCTTCTGTGGGTATCGTAATTTCATAGGCTTTCCGTTCAATTTCAAGCCCAGTGAGCAAATCTGTATTTATCCCAGCTTTAATCGCATATTTTGCCTGTTGAACTGCGATTGGGCCATTTTTAATAATATTATTTGCGAAAGATTCTACTTCTTCCATGAATCGCTCTTTCTCAATCGTTTTTAATACGATTCCATATACTTCAGCTTCAAAAGCAGTCATTCTTTTAGCAGTTAAGATCAATTCTAACGCTTTCGTTTCGCCTATAATTCGTGGCAGTCTCTGTGTTCCTCCTGCTCCTGGAATAATGGCAAGGCTTGTTTCAGTAAGCCCTAGCATCGCCTGACTACAAGCGAATCGAAAATCACATGCCAACGCTAATTCCAGTCCGCCTCCAAATGCATAGCCATTAATCGCAGCAATAGTTGGTTGTGGTAGGTTTTCAATATCTAAAAATACTTCCCCGATTTTTTGTACGTTGCGTCGAACCTCTTGTTCAGTGAGTGATTTTCTCTCTTTTAAATCCGCTCCAACGCTAAATGCTTTTTCGCCAGCACCTTGAAAAATAACTACTCGAGCTTCCGAGGAACTTTTTAATAATTGAACTGTGCGGGATAATTCTTCCAGCATGTAATAATTAATAGCATTTAATGTTTCGGGGCGGTTTAGCGTAACGTAAGCAATATGATTGGTTATTTTTAATTTTATCGTACACATATCGATTCCCCTTTTTTAGCTAAGATTATGGGAAATTGGTATGGAATATGATTACAGTCTTATTTAAATTCCTCTAAACAATTAATATTTATAATCATGGTTCGAGTGTATGTGCGTCCATGGAATGTATATGACCGCCATCCCCTCTGAAATCAGCTATATAAAAAGTTTATAATTAAACGTTTCTCTTCAGTAACTCCTTTACCCATTGAAGCTTTAATTCAAAAGATTGTTCGTATGCCTTCATAGCTTGTTTATAACGTGAAACTTAAAGTATCATTTATACGGTCCTTTGGAACTTCCTCTAGTACTGTTAATAAAAAGGACGGATAGCCTTTTGGGCCACTCCATCCTTTTCATTTAGTAAATCAAATTAATAATTTCTTCTTTTTCAACGTTTCCAAAGTAATGTTTAATATCTACATCTTCTAACGCTCTATCAATTTCCGATCTTTCATAGCGGATACCTGTTAGGCGGTCTTCAATGTCTTTTACATCGCCAACGCCAAAGAAATCTCCAAAGATTTTACATTCTTGAATTTGCCCCTTATCAACATCAAGTCGGAATTCAATAAGTCCAACTGGGAAACGATGTGAGTGCTGAATGTTGAAATGAGGTGACCTTCCATAATTCCAATCCCAATTTGCATAGTGTACTTTTGAAATCTCGTTAATTTGCTTCCAATCATCTTCCGTAAGTTTATATTCAGGAATAGGATCAACACCTTCGAAAATAGAGCGAAGCAATTCCTGCTTAAATTGTTCAATCGTCATTTTTTCTTCTAAAAACTCCGAGATATTCGCAACCCTGCTTCGAATTGATTTAATACCTTTAGATTCAATTTTGTCTTTACGTACCTTTAATGCTGAAACGACATTGTCTATTTCAGAATCAAACATTAATGTCCCATGGCTAAACATTCTTCCTCTAGTAGCAAACTGTGCGTTTCCTGAAATTTTTCTTTCTCCGACAAGAATATCATTGCGCCCTTTTAATTCTGCTTGCACACCTAACTTATTTAGTGCTGCGACGACGGGCTCTGTAAACTTTTTAAAGTTAAGAAAACTGTTTCCTTCATCTTTTGTAATAAAGCTAAAGTTTAAATTTCCTAAATCATGATAAACCGCACCGCCTCCAGACAGCCTGCGCACAACATGAATACCATTCTGCTCAACATATTCAGTATTGATTTCTTCAATTGTATTTTGATTTTTACCTATAATAATTGAGGGCTCATTGATATAAAATAATAAATATGATTCATTTACATCTAAATTCTTCAATGCATGTTCTTCTATCGCCAAATTAATTCGCGGATCCGTAATCCCTTGATTATCAATAAACTTCATCACTTTTCCTCCTTATATTGCGGTGACAGTCCCCATTAGACCTGTCCCCAAAGGGACTTGCTTTTAAAAGGATAAGATTAATCCTTTTGATGCTAGAATGATTTCCTGTTCAAATTGTTCTGCTGCTTCAGCTTTCAGTTGGTTTAGGTCACCAAAGTGTGGTAAATGTGTAAGGACTAATGTATCCACATTTGCTTTTTTAGCAAGTCTTCCAGCTTCCTCACTTGTCATATGGCCGGCAGATGCTCCATCCATTCCTTTATAGAAATTTGACTCTGCAAGCAACACGTCAGCGTCCATTGAAAACTCCACCAATTCATCAAAGTAAGATGTATCTGCAGTATAAACGAGTGTTTTTCCTTCACATGTTATTCTCATGGCGTAACATGCAACAGGGTGCTTTGTTCGTATAAATTCAATCTTAAATGGTCCGATATGTATAAAATTATCCTTATCGTAAGCAATACCGGTCGTAATATCTTTGTACGTTAAAGAAGATAAACCATCCGGATCTTTCGAATGACCATAAATAGACAGGTTGCGATCATATCCACTTACATATTTTCCAATTAACAATGCATGATGGAGAACACCTATATCTGCAATATGGTCAGCATGATAGTGTGAAAGAATTACAGCATTTAATTCTTCTGGTTTTATGTACATTTGCAACTGTGATAGTACAGCACTGCCACAATCAACGAGAAGATTAAATCCTTCATGTGTCAACAAATATCCTGAGCTTGCTTCACCTGCTTTTGGATATCCACCCCAGTGGCCAATCACCGTTAACTCCATATAGACAACTCCTTTGTTCAACATAATATTACTATACTTTATTTTTACTTTTATAACAAAAAGATTGACACTTAAAGAACTGTTATAATACAATGTTAACAACAATTGTCAGTACTGTAACAAACAAAACATCTGGGAGAGTGAAGAAATGATTGAGAATGTCATAGAGTTTTTTAAAAATCTACCTGCCAAAAAGTGTACAGAATGTGGTGAAAAAATCACAGAGCAACATGAATGCTATGGTACGAAGTGTGACAAATGCAGCGAATTAAAATAAGGTACTAGTATTGAAGTACCAAGATCATAACACAGCCAACAACAATCAAAAAAAGCTCATAGTTTGAGCTTTATTTTTTTGTCTTTTCCTATTCATTTTTCATTATGTCTTATTACGCCCGATAAAAAGATAGCAGTATTAACCATACCCAGAAATCCTATCATAACGAACATTAGGGTGCTGATAGTATCTCCTCCTAGACCAAGTTCGTCAACAATTATTCCACCGTAGACTAGCAATGGAGCTGATACAATAAGGACATTCCAATTACAAAATAACTACTCATTATTTTATACCTTATTTTATACCTAAATCCAGGTAAGATAGAAATGGCCAATAATATTAGCCCCACTATCAAAAAGGTGATAAAAATTGGTCTTAATAACGTAAAAGTTCACATTGCCTCAAAGGATCGTAAGTGTACATCATTACCTCCAAAAATAATGAATTATTATTATACCCACTCATTCCTTCCCTTTATTGCCGTATACCTGTATTGTAACTTAGGTAAGGTATCGTTTCTTCTTTCTTTGGATTCAACAATTTTACAACATCTTTTCCCAGCTGAAATGATTAATGGTTAAAGTTTTACCTATAGATCTTTCCACCAATCAAATTGGATTATATTCAATCAACCAACAATCTCGATATTCTCCTTCATGTAACTCATGTTTCGGAAGCAGTTTCACTTTCTTAAAGCCGCATTTTTCATAACAGTGAATTGCTCTTTCGTTCCATGTTTGTGGATCCATGACAATTTTTTCAGCTTGTTTTGCTTCAACTAGAAACTGAACCATTGATCGAACTAAAAGCTTACCAATTCCACGATTCCAATAGTCAGATTCCCCAATAAATTGATCCATGCCATAAATAGTTTTGGTTTCACAATATCCATATTCTTTAAAATCTTCGTCATCTAGTTGATAATATTGTATATAACCAATCGGAATTCCTTCGTACTCTAAAATACAACGGTTAGTTTCATCATTTCTACTATAAAACTTCTTTAAGACCATTTCTTCACTAAAGGAATTATCTCGCCCTTCGTAGTATTCAAGAACAATAGGATCTGATAACCATTTTACAAGTAAAAGATGGTCTTCTAATGTTAATGTCCTGACTACTAATTTATCATTCTGAAATAACATTATTGGCTCACCTTATCTCTTATAACTTTATTCCAAGCATTGTAAAATTCTTCAACTGAGCTGTACCTCATACTCCTCTCTCGTTCAACAGCTCGAAAAGCTATACCATATAGCTCCTTACTAGCATCCCAATTTTGAAAGGAACGATCTAGTTCACCACCTAGCAAACAAAAAGCAACGGCACCCATATTAAAAACATTCGTTCTTTCATCTATTACCGCACCAAGTTCAAATTCTTCTGGTGACATGAATCTGGAAGAACCCCAAAGCCTTCCCATTGTGTTGGCAAATGGCTTTTTATTATATAAATCTATATCACAAATCTTTGTCTCGTTTGTCTTGAAATCGTACATAATGCTTCCATCATAAAAATCGACCGCAACAAAGTTTTTACTTTCGACATGTACATGAAATTCATAGATTTTTTGTAAGGCTGCTAATCTTAGTTCTGGTGGAAGCTGTTTAAACAGAAAAAAAGGTGAATCTGGATGTTCATATTTTGCGGGAGGTGGAAATGACCAATGTGAATGGAGACATTCCCCATCAAACCATTCAAAAACTAACACGTACCCTTCTTCAACTTGAAAATGGTCCTCTAACTTAACTAAATAAGGATGGCTTAATGCTTCATAGAGCTCGACTGATTTCTGCAACCTATCAATAGCATCATTAGGATGTCCATCGTATTCCAAGGTCTTTGCACCAGCAAATTTCACGAATTTTTTTTGACCATCTTTTTCAATGCCGAAACAAAGATTTCCGGAATCCTGTTGGTCAAATACAGAAAATACTTCACCGTATTCTTGTAGCCACTCGAATTTATGATGTTCACGTAACAGAAAAGTAACTTTGCCTAAATGAATCGTAACTGTTGACGATTTCTCCAAATGCTTATCCTCCAATAAGTTTTATAATGTTCACTTATTATTCGTTGCAATTAAATCATTTTTGACATCATGATCATCCTTGGATTGACGTAAAACCCATTTTTTATATAGAATTCCTCAGCCAGTCCTCCGCTACCTGTCAACAAATAAATACGCTTAATTCCATTCTCCTTACAATGGTCTTCAAGTGAGTGTATCAGATTGGAGCCAATCCCTTTTCCTTGTTCTTCTGTCTTTACACACATTTCCACTACCTGAAAATGTTTTCCATCCCACCATGTTTCGGAGTACCCCATTAAAAATCCAAGAAGTTGATGATTATGGTCATATATACCAACTCCCCAAAACTGTAAGTGATTCAAAATATCTATCAATCGTTCATTAGCACTTTGCAACGTCCATTGATCAAACCATGGAGCTTGATTAAATACGTATGTATATAATTTGGCACACGATTCTAGCTCCTCCAGTGTAATCTCTTTTTTATAAAAATCCATCTTTTCCTCACCTATCTTATAGGATTTCCTGAAACGATATGCCAATGAAGATGCTTGGATTCCTGATAATCTCCTAAGTTTGTGACTATTTTACAAGCTCCATTTTCCGATGTTACCTTGGAAGCCACTTGTTTGATAACTAGGAAAAGTTCTAGAAGTAGATCGTTATCACTTTCTTCAAGAGAAAGTATCGAAGGAATATGCTGTTTAGGAATTGCTACAATATGGACAGGATAAAACGGTTTTGTATGATAGAATGCCAAAATATTTTCAGTTTCCATTACTTTTCTTACGGATGTTTTCCCACTCAATACTTCATCGCAATAGAAGTCAGTAGACATATTGCTCCTCCTTCCTATGAAAAAAATGTCATGTGATCTTTTTCCTGCCTATAATAATTTAAACGATCTTCTAATGTACCAGTATGAAACTCGAATTTATGGCCATCCGGATCAGTGAAGTAAATTGACTCTTTATCTTTTTCATCTCTTTCCCGGCTTTGCAGAATATTTACATTTAAAAGTTTAAGTTTTTCATAAACCTCTTCAAAATGGGATTCTTCTATAGAAAATGCGATATGAGTGTATGAATACTTTATTTCATTACGAGGAATATCTTTTTCCTCATTCAAAGCTAGCCAAATCCCATTTAAATCAAAATAAGCCGTGCTTCTTCCCTTAACAAGTAACGTTGCATCAAAAACATTTTCATAGAAATTAATGGATGTATCTAAATTAGATACAGAAAAAAGTAAATGATTTAATCCTTTAATAATCATACTTAACGCCTCATTAATGATTTGGATATTTTTCTTGTAAAAATGTTACCGATTGCTCGATTAGTGCTTTTAATATTTCCACATCGATATCCGCTACTTTATTTATATACACACATGCTTTTCCGGAAGTATGTTTTCCGAAATTCTTTAATAACCCTTCCCTATGTGGATCACCAGTCGCAAAGTACAAACTGATTTTCGCCTTACGCGGAGAAAAACCTACTAAAGGTGCATCTCCTTCATGCCCAGATTCGTATTTATAATGATAAGAGCCAAATCCAATAATACTTGGTCCCCACATCTTCGCATTATAACCTGTTGTTTCCTTAAAAATGTCTAATAACTTATAAGCATCTTCACGTTTTTTCGGATTATCAACATTTTCAATAAACTCTATTACACTTTTATCGTTTTCTTTAGTTTTTAATTCGTACATAAAGTCCACTTCCTCTTCAAATTTAATTACTACTTGACGCAGCTGCTGTAGCTGCTATCGATCCCGCCAGTGCTGCTTGCTGAGCCTGCAATATCGTTTCTATCGTTGTATATAGACTTGTTTCAGTTATATTCGGGTGTTTCAACCTATTTTTTACGTAAAAGCTCACTGCAAATATAAGATTAATATCTTTTTGCCATTTAAAATGTTTTTCTTGATTAAGTCTGTCAAAAACATCCCTAATCATTTCCATATTTACTTCTTTTTCTGGCAACAGAGCAAGCATCCCCATAACTGGATAGTACGTTGCTTTTTGTTTTATTCCCT
Source organism: Lederbergia wuyishanensis (assembly GCF_022900255.1). Taxonomy (GTDB): domain Bacteria; phylum Bacillota; class Bacilli; order Bacillales; family Bacillaceae_C; genus Lederbergia; species Lederbergia wuyishanensis. The sequence continues at coordinate 89,224 of NZ_JALIRM010000001.1, read as the reverse complement.
GTTCCTTAAAGATATCAAAAACAATGATTGTTCTTGCAAGTATTTCTTCCTGTTTTTCATCACTCAAAGAAAGGATATGGCTTAAGAATTGAAGATTATTCCCTTTATAAAATCCATTCTGGTTTAGTTGATCATAAAAATATTCATTACGCTGAATGACATCTTCCCTATTTTCTGAAGCAAGCAATACTGCAAGTGGATAATCCTCAGCTGAAGTTATGAATGGGTGTTCTTTTTTCATAGCATTATGAGTCTCTTTTGCTTGAACAATAAGCGAATGATAGTCATTGGCCCCCGCTATTTTTAATAAAACTAAAGCCGCCGCGTAAGAAAAAATACCCCTATTAAATTTTTCTTTAATCATATTTTCATAAATTGCAAATAAAGAAGAGACTTTGTTTTCAGTATCTTCATAATTCACATCTAAGATGGCTGCGGCAGTATATCTTGATTCGGTTTTCATGTAAGAAAAAGAACCTGCATGACTCTTTATTTCATCCGCTATCTGTAAAAACCTTTGAAATTGAAATTCCTTTTGGTTCATCGCATAAAGAGACGCAATCATCATTAAGATCTTTCTGTCTGACACCTTCCATTTCAATTCCTTTTTAAGCTGTTCGAATATTTGAATATAGTTGTCTATTATATGATTCATAATGAAATTATCCTTTCATATTTATTGTAAAGTAGTACGTCTCTGAATAAGTTTTGGTTTCGCTTACTTTTCTATTGGAGATTAATTTATACGATAATGACACCTTGTCCTTTATATTTAGTTTATTATCTGTTTCATTCGCAATAATGAGATGCATCACTCGAGAAGCAAAAACTACACACTCCTGTCAATTAAGGAAGTTTTTCTTAATCGCAAAATAATGGCTGGAGGAATATCATACCAATCAAATCGATTTATTTCAGCTTCCTTTAAAAAGCTTGGTTCTTCTATACCGTCTAAGACAAAATTATTTTTAAATGCTAGATTTAAATAATATGATAAAGGCCTGTGAAACATATAATGCGGAGTCGGTTGCCCTTTAATACCAATTGCTTTATACGGCTGCGGAGTTAGATAATTGAAGATCTGGATGCTGTTCTTTGACTGTATATTACCATGTATATCTTCTACTTCATGTACTTTTCGCATATTTGGAGATTGGAAGCACGGATGGGGGATTGAAAAAACAAAGATTCCATTATCTTTAAGTAAAAATGTTAGTGCTTGCATTAAAGGTTGAATATTAGCTATATCCATCAAAGCCATATTCGCTACAGCGCTATCAAACCGTTGATTTCCAAGTTCTATTAATGAATCAATATTTGTAGCATCAAGAACTTTATAGTCAATTTGATGTATATCCGATCGCAATCTCGCTCGTTCAATCATTCTAGGACTATAATCGATCGCGACCACATTCACCCCTTTTTCCGCGAGCCACCTTGAAAAATTTCCATTCCCGCAAGCAATATCCAAAATCGTTTGACCAGCTTTTGCTTCCAATATTTTTTCCGTATGCGGTCTAATTATTTCCCGGTGAAACCTGTTGCTTTCGTTCCCCATATAATCATCCCAAAATTCGGCGTTTTCATTCCATCTTGATTTTGATTCTTCGTTTAACTCTTTCCATTCACTCAAATTGCAGCATCCTTTCACTATTTTTTGCAAATAAAAGCCCCTATTGGTTTTGAGACTTTAATTTCCCTCCAGCCACTTTCAAGGCTTCTTCAGTAATTCGATAAAAAGTAGGCTTTATTGCATTTCTTTTTTCAGAGCTGAGACTCTTATCATTAAATAGGCCTTGGTACAATTGGGTTGTTGAATTCTCATAATAATCTTTTGCTTGAGTCATCTACTCACCCCCTATATAAACAACATATAAATTTCTTTATTAGGAAACCACTCGAATCCCAATGTCTGATACAACGCTCGAGCATTATTATTATTTGTGCCTGTATTTAGCTGTAGTCGGTTTGCGTCTCTTTCTTTACCTAACAGAATAGATTCGTTAATCAGCATTTTAGCAATGCCCTTTCTTCTAAAACCTGGCATAACAAAAAGGTCTTGAACGAGTAAGATTGGTTTGCCCTTAGTAGTCGAAAATCCCCAATTAAGAGCAATGAAACCAGCAGGAGTACCACCAATCTTTGCCAATAAAAAGTTAGCGTTTTGGAACTCCAATAATTTTATTAGTTTTTGCAAACAATCCTTCTGATTTTTTTCATTCCATTGACTTGGGTACATATAATGAACAAGCAGGAAACTAGCTTCATAAAGCGATTCAGTAGAAAGATGTATTATTTTTATTTTCGATTGACTGATATTCTTCACCTACTCTATAACTTATAGGTTAACATTCCATTAATGATATGGAAAAACCTTCTTTCAATAAATTTTCCATATCTCGAACAATAAAAAAAGAGCCATCTAATTGACAGCTCAAACGCATTTATTTCCTTTTAAGAATTTATTAATCTAATTAAAATACCTAATTTATTTGAATAAAGTAGTTAAAGGGTTTCCGAACAATGGGATTATTATAAACACCGTGATTTAAAAACCCAAAATAAAAATAATAGCGTTCTTTTTAATTTCCTTCTCCTCCTAAATAAAGTTAATATAGCATTCAAAATTGGATAAATAAATCACAAAATCAATATGTTTCCAACGTTTTTTATTTAGGTTTTAATAGCATCCACGATTAACGATGGAAACACAATCTTGCCATCTTTATTTCTTGGATCATAGTATTTAGAACGAAAAATAACACCTTTTTCTCCGTCCCATTGGTTATAATGAAAATTACCTTCCTCATCGTGGTATTCTAGTAGTTTTACTTCAAAACCTGCGGAGAGAAACAGGTTTGACAGAGTATTATAGTTATAAACTATTTTATGGCTTGCGGCAGGATGATCTTTAGGACCTGGCCCTCCTACTTGTACTGCCTTTTGATAAGCCTTATCTGAGTAAAAACCGTCAGGTACTGCACATCGTAAAAAGCCTGATGGCTTTAAATATGTATAACAAGTTTTTGCAGCCTGTAGTCCTTCTTCATATGTAAGGTGTTCCCAAACATGTTCCGCCAAAATAGCAGTAATTGAATTTTCATCGAATCTGTTTGCCCAAGTTGTTACATCCAACAAGTCCAGCTCATTTTCCTGCGTATGAATCCAACCTGGATTATTATTATATGCACCCGCACCAACGACCAACCTAATCGACATTATTCCCCTCCTTACTGATAAACCACCTGAAATTGTTCGAATACCACCTGCATATCCCACGTGAATTCTTGATTTGCAGCCTTACATACTTGAGTGTAGTATTTTATATGTCCTTCTCTCCATGATTCTAAATGATCATCTTCTCCTTCTAACTTTGCTAAATCAAATGTTACGTCTTTAAAAGGAAGAATTTGAACAGATGTTGTTCTGATAATGCACTTTGGTTCCCCTGCCCAATTAGTGATGACGCTATAATCCCCGACTTTTGGAACAGGATCATGTTCAAAATCATAAATAGAAGATGCTGTTGCTCTCTTCTTTCCTTCCAAAACAAGTTCTAATAACTCATTTGCCAATTCTTCAGTCAGTTCAAAATGCCATGATGTATAAGTTTTGTTCGGCGTATTTGTCTCTTCTAAAAATCTCGCCCAATATGCTTCGATTTGATTCATTTGTTAAATCTCCTAATTTCTGGTCTATTTGTAATAATTCCTAAGATAAGAACAAAAGAAATAATGATGACTACAATACCTTCAGTTGTTTGCCATATCTTTTTCCCCTTATACTTTCCATCACTAATTGCTTTCACATACGTATTTTCCGATGTTTGAACTGCGATTGCTTCAACTGTACTAATTCCGGTAATAGAATAGTATTTAGTTCCTTTATCAAAAGTATTTGAAAAATTGCCCCCATACGTTCCTTCTTTATCGGAGTATTTCGTCACATGTCCGATTTCTTTCTCTACGTTTTCTACAGGTTCGTCACTTATAACATAGACATATCCATCCCATACTACAAATGAATCTACCCAACTAGCATTTGAATGAAGCGGTAGAATAAAAGATGCCATTAACAATGAGATGATCCCCAGCATATTTTTAGCTCTCATTAAATCACTCTCCATGCTATTATACGCAACGACTTCCATTTCCCTACTTGCTACCTCTATTTTACAAAAGCTTGCCGCCAAATAAGACGGCAAGCTTATTTAGAGATTCATAAAACCATCTCTATAATCCTATTACACTCATCAATGTTTTCATCTTTTTGAACAAGGATGCACAGTTTCTTATTAATTCTTAGAAACTCAGGAACGATACTTGCTGCTGTTTTCATCATTTCATTTGAATCTTTGCTGCAGTTCCAACCTTCCAATAAAGATAATTGCCATTTTTGTAATTGACTCCTCTTTCCTTCCAACTTAGTCCAAACCCCATATGGACTATCGAGCCGTATTCCCATTTCCATATACCACCCTGAAACGATAAGCCATCGAAGACGATCTAAATTGGATAGTGCATAATACATTTCCTGACGCATAATAGCACGATACATTTCATGCAAAAAAGCATAGAATTTCCCCTGCCAAAAATCAACTTCTTCAATAGTTGGTTCATACAGAATAGACGATGACTTATTGATTAATGTTTCAATTAGTTTGTGTGGATCATAATAAGCTTTTATTCCATGAAGCCAAACAGAAGGAACTAAGTCATCCGGTTCCATATACCATGAGTCGATTTTCACAAAACTATCGAAATGAGTGACAATGACTGGAGCAGTTGGTGACCATTCTTCAAAAAACAAAACGTTCCCCCAATTACTTGCTCTTGTACGTTTAGCTTTTATATAATCATTTTTCATTTCCGGCTTTACAACGGTATGCAAATCAATATCCGAATAGAGATCAAAATTTCCTTTCACTAATGACCCACTTTCATAAATGGCTAAAATATTGGGATCACTTGTCAAATCATTTAATGCATTTTTTAACAGTTGATCTCGCTTCTCCGCTAATTTTGCATCCCTTTCAGCATGTCTAGATACAAATCCCACACATTTTTAACATCTCCTTATTATTCGTGTAATCTTTATCATTCGAGATATATAAGAATATTCCTTCTTATTAAAAATGAAGTGCAACTTATCTTTTATATAAACGTCGAATATATTAAACAGACAGGAGGGCGAATTGTGAAAAAGGGGATATTACTATTATTATTGACGAGTCTTTTTATGACAGCATGTAGTTCAAATAATTCCGGTAAAGGTGAAAGTAGTGGCGGAAACTATAACTCAGCTGAAATATCAGATCACGTGGAAATGGATATGGCGAAAGCAGAGCTTTCTAATTCAGATACGGCAACAGAATCAGAAGAAATGAAAATAACATCAGATAGAATGATCATTCATCAAGCACAATTGCAAGTAAAGGTTAAAAATTTTGATAAAGCGCAACTCAACATTGAAAAGAAAGTAAAACAATACGGAGGATATATTGTAGAATCAAATACTTATCGTGAAACAGAAGAAACTGTCAGTGGCATGATTATCGTTCGTATTCCCGAAAAACATTTTCAAACGTTTTTAAATGATGCTGAAGAACAAGCAACAGAAATTTTAGGAAGAAATGTAACCGGGCAAGATGTAACAGAGGAATATGTAGATTTAGAATCGAGACTTAAATCAAAAAAGGCTGTTGAAGAAAGACTGCTGAATTTTATGGCGGACGCAAAAAAGACTGAGGATTTATTAAAAATCTCATCCGATTTAGCGAAAGTACAAGAGGAAATTGAGGTTATAGCTGGCAGAATGAAGTACCTTGAAAATCAAACTTCCTTTTCAACCGTTGAAATCCGTATGACAGAAACACGCGTAGTCATCCCAGGAATAGACAGCAAAGATTTAAATACTTGGGAAAAAACGAAAAAACAATTTGTTGATAGCATGAATTTTATTTTAGCGGCATGTTCAGCTCTCGTTGTGTTTTTTGTAGGGAACTTACCTGTTATTGTTTTACTTTTACTTATTGTAGGAGTCATCTTTTTTGTATTAAAAAAAAGAAAAAAAGATGTATAAACAAATAAATGGAAAGCTAGATACAAGTTTGTGTTTGTTATCTAGCTTTCCATTCATGATCAAGAACGCTATATAAGTATGAATCTCGCCATCCATCCTTTATTAATAAATCTTCACGCATTCTCCCTTCTAAAGTCATACCTATTTTTCCCAAAACTTTAGCGGACGCAATATTTCTCGTATCACATGTCGCAAAAATGCGGTGCAGATTAAATGTGCCAAATCCGAATTCAATCATTTGCTTCGCAGCTTCAGTCGCGTAACCCTTTCTCCAATAAGCAGGATGTATAATATAAGCAACTTCACCTATCCGATTCGGTATGTCACGTATATTTAGTTCGCACGAACCAATCATTGTACTATTCTCTTTTTCAATAATGGCATAAGCATATCGCAATCTTGGTTGGACTTTTGCTTCATTAAGGATTTGTTTCACAAAAGCTTTTGTTTCTTCTTCAGTATTCGGCCCCCATGATTGAAATCTTGATACCTCAGGGAGGGCTGCGTATGTATGGATATCATTCCAATCTTGTTCCACGATTTCACGAAGGATAATTCCATTTCCTTTTATCACTTCCATTAATACACTTTCTTTTTTAGTTTCTCAGCCCGTGTAATACTCTCCTTTAAAAAATGAGGTGAATTCAGATTTCCCATAATTTCATCATATGTTAGCCACATAACCTCATCAACTTCATCTGGACTTTTTGGAAATGCTTCACCACTTTCATATTCAGCTAGAAAAACGATATCCACTACATGTTTACCTTTATCAGTAACAAATGATGTACTGTGAACATAGTGCAGCTGATCCTTAACCGTAACCCCTACCTCTTCAAAAATCTCGCGTTTCACGGTACGCTCCAATATATCTAAAGTATTACCTTCTTGATCAACTTTCCCGCCAATTAATGATAACATTCCACCGGCATGTTCTTCCTTTTTGCTTCTTTCGATAATGAGCCATTTGCCATTATTAAAAATGGTTGCTTCTATATTAACTATGAACATCTTTCCTATTTTTCTCTCCTTTTGTAAGTTTTCTAACGTATACGTTTTATATACGCTCATTTCCCCTTTTAAAATTCCCCGTAATTTTCGCCAGTATAAGCTGTACTTCTTTTTCGCTCGCAGCTGATTTTATTTTAGTTAAGATTTTTTCAGCTTCTTTACCTTTAATTGTTTTTACTACTTTTCCATTAAAATCTATAAAAACGGTATCATTTTTACTAATTCTATAGGTAAAAGGAGACTCATCTAATCTATTTCTTTTATCAATATTGGTCATAATACTTGCCTCCAAAAAATCTTCTGTCTACTAATGTTCTATAACACCAGTAGTTTCTCCTTTTTTAAAAAAACAGGGACAAGATCAAGTGAACCTGTCCCCGGTTAGAATTATTTTACTGGAATCCATATTTCTGAATAACAATCTGGGCTTGATGGATTGTCGTCTGTATAGACTTCTAAATCTGGTGTACCAGCATGTACATATCCGCTCGAAGGAAACCATTCAGTGTGAATTTTTTTCCACGCATTTTGCATGGCATCTGGCATAGGACCATGAACTTCAAATACAGACCATTTGGATGCAGGAATTGTCAAGCTCTCTAAACCATTTGGTATATCATTTTCAGATGCTGTTGCAACCCAATAATTTATTTTCCCGTTCGATAACGGGGCATGACAAACACCTAATATCCCTTTTAGTGAACCATTATTAACTTTTACCAGTATATCAACTGTTCCTTCTTGATGTACTTTTTCCCACATTTTTGGAATGCCTATTAAGTTTTCACCGTTTTCCCACGAAAAACTTTCCTTCACTCCCACTACTTGAAAACTTTCTTTTTCTACAATTTTGTATTGCATTGGCTCGGCCCCTTTCAGACTCACTTGGATCACCAAGCGGTTATATGATTTCAGCTTTCCCATATTTTTTCGTGCTTCCGTTGGGGTGATTCCATGTTGTCTTCGAAAAGCTTTCGAGAAAGCCTCGGGAGAGTCATAGCCATATTTTAGGGCTAAATCAATGATTTTCTCAGTTGTTCTTATTAATTCTTGTGCGGCTAATGTCAGCCTACGCCGTCTTATATATTCGCCAACGGTTATATCCGTTAATATCGAAAATGTTCGTTGGAAATGAAATTGCGATGAGTTTGCCTGTTGTGCAATTTGCTCAATCGTCATATCATCTAGCAAATGAGCTTCAATATAATCAATCGCCTTTTGCAAAGATTCTACCCATGCCATATAGCAGCCCCCTCCCTTGAATAAATCATAGCAATATCAGGGCCAGCAATCCTGTCTCTATCTGCTTTGTTTTGTCATATTGTTAAGAGTGCATTTTATTCAGTAATGATAATAGGTTCATTTTTTGTCACAATGACAGTATGTTCGATTTGAGCAACATAACTTTGATTTACAGTAACGTATGTCCAGCCATCACCTTTTTCGTATACTTCTTCATCATTAGAAGAAATAAATGGTTCAAAGGCTAAAACCATTCCATCTTTCAACAATCCGTTGTCCCATGGTTCATAGTAATTCATAATATGTTGCGGCGATTCATGTAAAGAACGTCCAACACCATGTCCTGTCAAATTTTTAATAACTGTAAATCCATGTTGTTTCGCCGTATTGTTTACAGCTTTTCCAATTCCGTTTAACTTGGAACCTGCTTTTATTTTTGTAAGACCAGCTTCAAATGCTTTTTTCGCAACATCACAAAGGGCATACAACATCGGATCTCCATTGCCTACGACAAATGAAAGTCCAGTATCTGCAAAGTAACCATCTTTCGAACCCGATACATCAATATTTACCAAGTCACCCTCATTGATTACTCGCTTTCCTGGAATTCCATGAGCAACTTCTTCGTTTACACTAATGCATGTAAAACCTGGAAAATCATATACACCTTTTGGACCGGATATGGCACCATACTTTTCAAAAAGTTCACCAGCAAAATAATCTAATTCCTTGGTAGTGATCCCAGGTTTCGTCATTTTAATCATTTCATCACGAATGACGGCAACAATTTTTCCTATCTCTTTAAGACCTTGTAGATCCTCCTCAGTTTGTATTATCACAGAATATCCTTCTTTCTATATTTAATTCTTTACCTTAATAATTGTACAAATATGATTTTACCATAATCCTTCACAGTCAATGTATTTGAGTACTAAAAAATTCACCCCTAGTTGACTCTAAAAACAGCATCTTTTTATCTCAATGCGCTAGATACGTTTCCGGTTTACTTGTTATAACTTTAGTTTAAGTTGGAAATATTCCCCATCCACACTCTCTGTTTACTGCTCTCAATGTTATAACTTTCCGAACATATTTAGTTCCTAGCTAATGCATAATATTTTTAAATGGTAAAGGAAGTGTATTGAGATGAAAAAACAACAAAAAAATAATAAAAATCATCAAAACCATATGAAAAATGAGCGAAAGCAATCGGTGGACGATTATCTTGACCAAGAGACTGGTAAGCCGATACCTCAACCAAAAGATTATGAAGAAATAGATTATTAAAGGCGTATTATTTTACTAAATTTTACGGAAGTGTCGCGTCAACAATTGCTCCTTCTCTAATATAAGATATAATTTTTCGTGACTCTTCCGTAACCCTCTTTCTACCATGTACATTTAAAAACCAGTTATCCTGCTTCGTACTTTGATCTTCTGCAGGACAAAGCGAGAATTCAATCCAACTTGGCATATACGTTTTTAAGGTTAAATACGTTCTCTTCATATGATAACTCGCTGTTACAATCAATATCCTTTTTATTTTATGCAAATCACAGTATCGATCTAAAACTAATAAGGAGGCAAGTATATTTTCTTTCGTATTAGTCGATATTGTTTCAATCAAAATATCTTCTTCTGGAATTCCCAATTCCATCGCTTTATTCTTTAAGACAATAGCTTCGGGCAAGTCATTCCCATTCCAAGCTACTCCACCTGAAAATAGTAGTTTATTTGCTCTACCTTCCTGATATAACTGTATTGCTCTTGGCAGTCTATATTGAACTGCTTTACTACTTCCAAAGACCATGATGCAATCGCCTTTTTCGTGGTCGTCATTAATGTCACTATATAAAAGCTTCGTCATTAGTTCATCTGTTAGGTCTTCGAATTGTAATTCGGAAATCTTCATACCACATTCCCCTCCAACACAATTAGAACCAATCATTGAGTTGCAAATTTTTTTCAAGTACAATTTTGATTTCTCCATTATTATCAGTATATGTATCAACTATGCTAAATCCATTTTTTAAGTTTAAAATCAGCATTTGCCTCCATTTGTTTTGGGTTTTCGTTTGTACAATATTGTAGCCTTGCTCTTTCAGATATTGATGTTGCTTTTCCATTAACTTTTGAGCGATTCCTTTGTTTCTATATTTTGGATCCACACCACCAAGCCAACTATAGAATTTCACATTAGAAAGCTCGTATCCAATTTTGTAGCCAACTACTTTTGCATCTTTGCAAGCTACTTGGATTAGGAGTCCAAGTTTGTTTTCCATTTTCTTAACTAAATCTAGAGAATCTTGAAAAATACCTTCATGTATTTGTAATATTCCATCCAACACTTCTTTTTCAGGAATATGATTGTAGAAAGACAAGTTCATTAGGATTGTCCTTTCAATGGTATATGAAAAAATCCAGTGAAATTTGTTTCATCTTTTGAATCTTAGTAGAATTTAAAAATAATGGAATATTTATCTGTAGTTGAAAAATGAATAATATGAGAAGAAAAGACTTGGGGATTTTTCATAGGTGTATATTTCATTCAAATTTTTTATGTTTCCACATCAAAAAATCAAGGTGTATTTAATAAAACCAATCTTTCGCTCATTCTTTGACACTTTCTCCAAAATTAATTCTTGATGTTTCCTGTTTTCCCGCATAATCTATATGATTTCTTTATTATGTAGTTCAACCTCCTCCTCTTCACTTCCTTATATAATAGCATCAAAAAAATTTATTTGAAGTATTGTTGAATGTAAATAGACTCAACTGTTTTCAAGTGTATTATATTTTCTATTTCAAATTTTTTACTGAACTTAATTTTGAATTATCTCTTGATTCTCTAACAAATTAGTTGTTTTATCATACTTCGGGAATTATCACTTGATTATCGACCAACTTTATTCTTCGAGGAGTTTTATGGTGAATTAACTTGAGATTATCGAACAATTTCTTTTTTCAATGAGTTTCATCGTGAATTAGCACGGAATTATCGATCAATTCTCTTTTTTCATGAGTTTCATCGTGAATTAGCTTGAGATTATCGATCAATTCCTTTTTTTAATGAGTTTCACCGTGAATTAACACGGAATTATCGATCAATTCCTTTTTTCAATGAGTTTCATCGTGAATTAATACGAATTCATCGATTAATTCCTTTTTTCAATAAGTTCCATCGAGCATTAATACGGCTTCAAGACCGATATGAATATTCGATCATGATAATGACTATTCAAACCTGAGGTCATATAGCTATTTCAATGGTTCTCATCTCGAACAGAGCATAATTCAATCTTAAATTGAAATTTATCTAAGTTTCATCGACTCCAACAATTTAATGCCAAACATCGCTTAACACAATGTTTGGCATGTACGAAAATTTACTTATGTATTTTATATCTCTTCCTAGTTCTTTTAATTTCCTCCAGCTTCGAATATAATTCAGTTTCTAGATCATATTCAAAGTAATTAGCAAGTTTCAGTAAATATGCAAGACAGTCGGCCAATTCTTTACCTAGGTTGTCTTTAATTGATTCTTTCGCCAACGCCATAGCTTCTATATCACTATAGCCTTCAGATAAGAACTTCTCTGATTGATCAAACATACTTCTGAACTCCTCTGCAACCTCAGCGACTTCAGTCGTTAATAACATATGTATATATAGTAGAAATGTCTGATTGGCTTGAAAGCTGTTTTCATCAAATAGATTGTATCCCATTTCTTTTTCAAAGCTGCGATAATAATTTTGTAATTTTTCCATCATGCTCTCCTTCATTACGTTTATACATTCTTTAAAAATACGTAGCTGACTTTATCATATTGCATTTTTTCCTCATAAAAACGGTGTGCGTCTATACGTTGCAAACCTGAAGACAAGGCTACTTTATTATAACCATTTGCTTTTGCCCATTCGTGAACATAGGTTAAAAGCTTATCACCATATCCCTTTGACCTTTCATTTGGATCTGTAACTAAATCACACACCCATATGTAATGCCCATAATAAAGTGTAATCATCGGCATAAAGCCAACAACCGCAACAATATTTCCGTTTGGGTTATAATGGGCTGCTAATCTATAAAACTCTTTTTCTTTGGATTCAATAACGAGCTTTAAATATAATTCTTCATCAAGGTGGGTTCTTAAATGTTTCATAACTTGATATCCAGCCAAAATTTCTTCCTTACTCTGTAATTCTTTAATCAACTCATCATCCCCCGTTGCCTCACTCATTGTTAAACGAACCTTAAGACCTTCCATTTTCAAGAAAATATACGAAAAATGACAATCTTTTCTTAACTTTTAAAAAAGTCTTTGACACACCCCCACCAAAATTTGTATATTTTAGATACTACTTTATTATTTAAAGCAAAGGAAGGTGTTTTTATGTGGGACTGGATTCTTTACCTGTCTATCCCTTTCATTGCATTTGCAATAATTGAAGAGTTAATCTATTTAATCGTTAACTTAAGTATTTTCCGTACAAAAAGGCAACCAAAAAAATTAAAAGATATTGGTGAATAGACTAATATTATAATATCAATATCTTTTTTTTTATTGCAACAGTGCTTTTATCCAATATTGTTATATTCACACTAAATCTTTTTGTAAGAAAGGGGTAAGCCATGGTTGCTAAAGAGAGTAAATTAGGTTTTGTTGTCACGGGATTATTGCTGGCTATTTTAATGTCCGCAATGGATAATACGATAGTGGCAACATCTATGGGGACGATTGTTGCCGATCTTGGTGGATTTGATAAATTTGTGTGGGTGACATCAGCCTATTTGGTAACCGTTATGGCAGGAACTCCGATATTCGGGAAATTATCGGATATGTATGGCCGTAAACGTTTTTTTATTTTTGGTTTAGTTGTTTTCCTAATTGGATCTATTCTTTGTGGAACTGCAAATACAATCACTCAACTCAGTATTTATCGAGCCATTCAGGGTGTCGGCGGAGGGGCGTTGATGCCGATCGCCTTTACCATAGTGTTTGATATTTTCCCACCTGAGAAACGAGGTAAAATGACAGGGCTTTTTGGAGCTGTTTTTGGAACTTCTAGTCTTTTCGGTCCACTATTAGGAGCGTATATTTCAGAATACATTGGGTGGCATTGGATATTCTTTATAAATGTTCCAATTGGAATTATTTCCTTTGCACTCATTTTCTACTTCTATAAAGAGTCGCTTGAGCATAAGTCACAGAAAATAGATTGGTGGGGAGCTTTTACTTTAGTAGGTGCAGTTGTATGTTTAATGTTTGCCCTTGAACTCGGAGGAAATCAATATGCATGGGGTTCCTGGATTATCCTTGGTTTATTTAGTCTATTTATAGCATTTTTTATTGTCTTCCTGTTAGTTGAAAGAAAAGCAACAGAACCAATTATTTCGTTTCAAATGTTTAAACAACGGCTATTTGCCACAAGTAACGCGATTGCATTTTTTTATGGAGCTACCTTCATCGTCGCAACGATTTACATACCTATTTATATTCAAGGAGTATTCGGTGGAACGGCGACCAACTCGGGTCTTATTTTAACTCCGATGATGCTTGGGTCAGTCTTCGGCAGTCAGTCTGGAGGATTATTAACAACTAAAACAAGTTACCGTAATATTATGATTTTGTCCGGAATCTTTTTTGTTACTGGTATATTTTTATTAGGTACACTGACTCCTGATACGTCACGCATCGTAGTGACGATATTTATGATTATTACCGGCTACGGAGTAGGATTTAATTTTTCAACTTTAAGTATGTCAGCTATTCATAACTTTGATATGCGACAACGTGGTTCAGCTACGTCTTCACTTTCGTTCTTTCGTTCGTTAGGAATGACACTAGGTATTACGATTTTCGGGATTATTCAGAGAAACATATTTACAAATTCCTTAACACAAGAATTTGCTGGAATGGGAAATGGAAAGGGATTTGGTGATTCTAGACAGCTTTTATCCCCAGAAGCACGAAAAGAAATACCTGCAAACGTCTTAGATAAAATCACTGATGCTTTATCTAATTCTATTGCACAAACCTTTATTTGGGCACTAATCCCTGCTTTGTTGGCAGTCCTATTTATTTTCTTGATGAGTAAGGAAAGGGTTGAAATGCCAGTGAAAAAAGCTAGGACTTAAGGAAGCTTTAAGCTTCCTTTTTATTTGGACAATTTCCGAACAATCTGATGAAAAAACCTATAATTTGAACGAGTAGTATATAATGTATTTATATAGGATTGTTTTCTAGGAGGTTTATCCAAGTTTATGAAAAAACGGTTATTTGCCCTTTTATTTTTGATTATTCTTATATTAAGCGCATGTTCATCTGCCCCTAAAAGTGGCACCCCAATAAAAGATTTTAATTATACAGATCAGGATGGAAAACCTTTTGGTCTTGAAGATCTAAAAGGAAAAGTATGGGTAGCTGATTTTGTATTTACAAACTGTACAACCGTATGTCCCCCAATGACCGCGAATATGAGCCAGCTTCAGCAAGATGTGAAAGATGCTGGATTGCAAGATGTTCATTTCGTATCATTTAGTATCGATCCTGTAATTGATACACCAGAAGCGCTAAAAAAATATGGTGAAGCGTTCGATGCCGATTTTTCAACTTGGCATTTTTTGACGGGCTACTCTCAAAAAGAAATTGAGGACTACGGACCAAAAAACTTTAAAACAATTATTAAAAAACCAAAAAACGATGATCAAGTCATACACGGTGTAAGATTTTATCTCCTAAATAAAAAAGGAGAAATTATAGCGGATTATCCTGGAAACGAGGATGTCCCATTTAAACAAATTGTAAAAGATATAAAAGCTGCTAATAAACAATAATTTTAAAGGTGTGCCAATACGTCATTCATAGGACGATTGAGCACACCTTTAATTTATATTTGACTATTTAATAATGAATACTGTCTTCTATATTTATATTGAAAAAATCCAATAGTCATAATCATAAAGCCGATGATAAATACACTTAAGATAGCCAAGTTATTCCACATAAAACTAAAGTCTCCGCTAGAAATTACTGCCTTATATGCATGAACTGAATAAGTCATCGGCAAAAATGAATTAAACAGCTGAAGTGGATGAGGTATCAGTTCAAGCGGAAATGTCCCAGCACTTGTTGTCAGCTGCAATATAAGAATAATAATTGCGATGAACCTACCAGGATCTCCAAGTAATGTCACTAAAAACTGGATTAATGCTATAAATGTTAAACTTGTGACGATTGTTGTCAAAAAGAAAAATGGTACGCTTTCCACTTCGATTTTGAGACCAAACAACATGATGGCATCAGCTAGAAGTGATTGGATGATTCCCACTGTTGTAAGCACGCCGAATTTTCCTAAAAACCAACTAATCCCATTCTTCGGTAAAATCGCAGGCTCTCTTAATGGAAAGACAATCGAAATCAATAATGCACCGACAAATAGACCAAGAGATAGAAAATATGGTGCAAATCCAGTTCCATAGTTTGGAACTTTATTTATTGCCTTTTTATTCACCTTAATTGGTTCTCCCATCATGTCGTAGGTGTCATCGTTAGACTT
This sequence comes from Lederbergia wuyishanensis, assembly GCF_022900255.1. Lineage (GTDB taxonomy): Bacteria > Bacillota > Bacilli > Bacillales > Bacillaceae_C > Lederbergia > Lederbergia wuyishanensis. Next base: position 73,331 of record NZ_JALIRM010000001.1, on the reverse strand, counting down.
AATTTCATTTACTTGATTTGAAGCATCTCCGAGCTTATCCTTCATCTCCGCGGATCCATCTTCAAGCTTTTTCATACCATCTGCAAGTTCTTTTGAGCCACCGACTAATGTGTTGCTTCCCTCACTAATTTTAGTAGAACCTGATGCTAGTTCCTTCATTCCGCCACTTAAGACACTCGCTCCAGTTGAGAGTTTATTTGCTCCTTGACTTACTTCAGAAAGCTTTTTATCGAATAAAGAAATCCCATCCAAAAATTGATTTTGTCCGCTTTCCAGAGTCTGAATTCCTTTTACAAGATCTCCTGAACCAGAGGAAAGTGCACCCAATCCCGCTTTTAGTTGATTTTGTCCTTCTGTTAATTCACCCATTTTTTCGGCTAATGTACTTGCACCGACTTGAAATTCTTTTGCTGAAGATTGTAAGCTTTTTGTTCCTTTTTCGACTGCTCCACTTCCAGCCTCAAGCTTTGTAATGCCTTCCTCTAGGCCTGCTTTCAATTGATTGCCAATTTGCTTTTTCACTTCGTCAGGTAATGGCAGTTCAGCTAACTGAGCATCAATGTTTGCTATTTTATCTTGCATTTGTATAATCCCTGCATGCAATTCACTAGCTCCTTTAGCAACATCTCCAGCACCTGTTTCATATTCCTCTAATTTATCAGCTAAAAGTTCTGTTTTATCTTGGATTTGTGCTGCTCCGGAAATTACATCTTCCATTGCCTGATCAGCACTTTTTAAGCCTTTATCTAAAGTAGTGGAACCGCTCAATAAGGACTGTACACCTTTATTTGCGGCAACAGCTCCATCTACAAGCTTACCGTGCCCATCCTTTAATTGAGCAATTCCATCTGCAAGAGTTGTAGCTCCTTTTGCTAATTCATCGCTGCCGGATTGTACTTTAGAAACACCACCATTAAACTCAATTGATTTTGCCGCTAATTCATCAATTCCTTTTTTTAGAGTAAGGGATCCGCTATTAAGTTTTCCTGCTCCATCAAATAAATCTTTCGCACCGTCACTCGCTTGAACAAGTCCGTTACCCATTTCTTTTATTTTGTCAAACATCGTTTCTGAGTATGTCGCTACTACTTCTTTAGATACAGCAGACTTTATTTCTTTAATAGCTGTTTCTCCTATTTGTGCAGATAAAAAATTATACCCTTCATTTGGAATATATTTTAGTTCCAGCTTTTTAGGATGTTCATCTAAGAGAGTCGTCGCATTTTCAGAAAATTGTTCTGGTATTTCAATTAGCATATAATATTTTCTATTTTCCAGATCGTTATATCCTTGGTTACTATCGACCACTTTGAAATTAAAATCCTTGCTTTCTTTCAATTTATTGACAAGCTCATTTCCCAAACGAAGCTCTTTCTTCTCAAAAACTGCTCCTCTATCATTGTTTACAACCGCTACTGGTAAATCACTTAGACGGTCATAAGGATCCCAGAACGCCCAAAGAAACATGCCACTATACAATATTGGCACGAGCATGACTGCAATCAATGGTATCAAGAGTTTCTTATTTTTCAAGATTTGTTTAATTTCAGCAATAAATAAAGTATTTCTCATATGAATTCTTTCCTCCCTTAACATAAAACGTTATGACTATTTTCTTCAAATGGTCAAAAAACTGCAAAAAAAGCGGATCATCTACTTTGATAATCCGGTAAACAAATAAAATTTGAACAACTCGGATATTTTTTCTTGATCCAATGGTTCATGAGACTTTTCCCAATCAAATATTAAGGAAATATACATTTTTAGTATGATAAAAGCCGTTATCTCTGGATCACACTCTCGAATCTCTTCTTTTTCAATGGCCTCAATCACTTTGTCTTTAATATACTTAACAATTGCCGACTCAACTTTATCAATCATTTCTTTAACAGCTGGAGTTCCAATTTCTCTTTCCTCTTGAAACAGCTTAATCGTTAATTGATGCTGTTTTCTATATTTTAATAATTCATAAATAGCTAGATTGACATTTTCAAAAAAAGATAAATCTTCTTGAATCGCTGCCTCTGCAGTTGCCTTCATTTCTTTTATTAATGAGCTTACAATTTCACTAAGCAATTCTTCTTTGTTATTAAAAAAAGTATAAATGGTACCTTTTCCAACGTTAGCTATTTTCGCCACTTGATCCATTGTGGTCGCTTTATATCCGAACAAAGAAAATGATTTTGTAGCCGCCTCAATAATGAGTTGTTTGCGATCAATAGACATTCGATAAGCCTCCTTTCCAATAAATGACCAAAATACAAATTTAGTCATTTAGTATTGTTATAATTTATCATAGTCTTTTTTTAAAAGCAAGAAAAAAGCAGCTAAATGCTTAGCTGCTTCATCGAATATATTGAAGTACATCCTGTACTGCTTTTTTTCCTTGATCGATACAATCTGGAAGTCCAATTCCTTCGAACGAACTACCCGTCATGAAAACTCCCGGCATATCTTCTCGAAGTTTTTCCTTCATCTCTTCTACACGTTGTTTATGCCCCACAGTATATTGAGGCATTGACTTTACCCAGCGAGAAACGATAGTGAATTGAGGTTTTGCTTCAATATTCATCGTTTTCTTTAAATCTTCCAATACTATTGTTTCTATTTCTGCATCAGAAAGATCAACTACTGTTTCTTCTCCTGCACGCCCTACATAGGATCTTAGCAATACTTTCCCTTCCGGGGTTGTATGCGGCCACTTTTTATGGGTCCATGTACAAGCAGTGATAGTATAGTCACTGTTTCTCGAAACGACAAAGCCTGTACCATCTATGGAGTTTTCAACATCTTTTTCGTCAAACGCCATCGCTACGGTCGCTACCGTTGTTGCGGGCATATTTTTTAAGCTGCTTAAATACTCTTTATCATGCAAAAGATCAGCTACTGCCAAATGAGGTAAGGCAATCACTACACTATCAGCGTGAATAATTTCATTATTATTCAGTTTAAGTTCATAGGTCGAATCAAACTCTTTTTCCAGCGATGTGACTTGTACACCTTTCATAATTGTACAGTTAGTCAATTTACCTTCAATTGCATCTACCAACGATTGCAATCCACTTTTTAATGTGAGAAAAATACCTTGAGTCTTGCTGGATAATTGGTTTTTAGGCGCTTGCGGTGTTGTTTTCTTCATCCCAAGAATTAAACTTCTACTATCACGCTCAACTTTATGAAACTGTGGAAATGTTGACATTAAACTTAATTGGTCAATATCCCCTGCATAAATTCCAGATAAAAGCGGCTCGATTAAATTTTCGACAACTTCATCCCCAAGTCTCCTACGGAAGAAATGTCCAAGAGATTGGTCCTCCTCATTTTGAGAACGAGGTAAAATTAAATCACACGCAGCTCGCATTTTACCTTGTACAGAAAACAGCCCTGTTGTAACAAACGGACCTATTTTAGTTGGAATTCCCATAACAGCCCCTTTTGGCATAGGATGCAGCTGTTCCTTAACTAATACATACGATCTACCTGCAGTATTATTGACAAGATCATCACTTAAACCAACATCTCTCGCTAGTTCAGCGGCACTTGTTTTCCTCTCCAAAAATGAATCAGGACCTCTTTCAATAACAAATCCATCTTGATGAATTGTTTGGATTTTACCGCCTAATTTATGACTAGCTTCTATTAGTGTCACTTCAATCGGCAATTTCTGATCAGCAATAGTTTCCTGCAAATAATAAGCGGTCGTTAAACCAGTAATTCCACCACCGATCACAACAACCTTTTTTTTATTGTCATTCAACGTAAAATCGCCTACTTCTTCTTGTTATTATTCCTTACCTAGATGCTTTAAAATTACCGAGACAAGAGCATCAATGAATCTAGGCTGCGCATCAGGCATTGCTGGTCGGTAATAAGCTGCACCTACTTCATCTGTAACTGCTTTACATTCCACATCATTATCATATAAAACCTCAAGATGGGTTGAAACGAAGCCAACAGGAATATACACAAATGCTTTATAGCCCTTTTTATCGTAAAGTTCTCTTGTTAAATCTTGTACATCTGGTCCTAGCCATGGATCAGGCGTGTTTCCTTCACTTTGCCAGCCAACTTCATATTCTGTAATACCCGCTTGCTTAGCAATTGAATCAGCTGTTTCTTCAAGTTGCTTAGGGTATGGATCTCCAAATTGAAGAATTTTTTCAGGAAGACTATGAGCCGATACTATTAAGCAAGCCCGATTTCGTTCGTTCTCAGGCATGTTATGATATACTTCCTTAACTTCATCTGCCCAAAATTGTATGAATTTAGGTTCCTGGTACCAACTTTCAACAGACGTAATGACTGGACCACCAAGTTTCTCTGCTGTTTCCTTTGCACGCTCGTTATAAGATTTCACACTAAATGTTGAAAAATGAGGAGCCAAAACTAATGAAACAGCCTCTTCAATTCCATCTTCATGCATTTTTTCAACAGCATCTTCAATGAATGGCTCTATATGTTTTAAACCGATATATGCTTTAAATTCAATTTCATCTTGAATTTCGTTTAAGCGATCCTGAAGTCCGAAAGCTTGCTGTTCTGTAATTTTGGCAAGAGGTGATATTCCACCAATTGCTTTATAACGATTCTCCAAATCTTCAAGAGCTTCCTTAGCGGGCGGACGCCCATGACGAATATGTGTATAATATCGTTCAATATCATCTTCACTGTATGGAGTTCCGTAGGCCATTACTAATAGCCCCATTTTCTTTTTTATCATTTTATTCACTCCGTTTCGTTAACGTAATTGTTTTAACTTTTCAGCACTGTATTCATGAATAAAAGAAGTGAGACGTTTTAACATTTCAGGATTTACATCCGGGAAGACGCCGTGTCCGAGGTTGAAAATAAAACCTGGTGTTTGAATTCCTTGATCAATTATTTCTTTTGCTCTCTCTTCAACTGATTCCCAATTTGCAATTAACACTGCTGGGTCTAAATTCCCTTGAACTGCTTTTGTTACACCTATTTTTCTAGCATCAGCAATCGGCAATCTCCAGTCAAGTCCGACGACATCAAGTGGTAGGTCATTCCATTCCAATGCTAAATGACTTGCTCCTACACCGTGCATAATTAATGGAACATTTTCTGTTCTCATTTCAGTAAATATTTTCGTCATGATTGGTTTTATATATTTCTTATAATCGGCTCTACTTAATGCACCAACCCAAGAGTCAAAAATCTGAACCGCACTCGCACCAGCATTTATTTGTGCTTTTAAATATGTAACAGTCATATCCCCTAGCTTTTCCATTAATAAAAACCAAGCTTCTGGTTCAGAATACATAAAAGCTTTTGTTTTATGATAGTTTCTAGACGGACCACCCTCAATCATATAGCTTGCAAGGGTAAATGGTGCACCGGCGAAACCAATTAATGGAACAGTAAGTTGTTCTTCTGTTAAAAGTTTGATCGTATCAAGAACATATGGAATATCTTCTTCAGGGTTAATTTCCCCTAATACTTCTATATCTTTAATCGAACGGATTGGGTTATCAATTACTGGACCTATTCCACTTTTAATTTCTACATTTACTCCTAATGATGGGAGTGGAGTCATAATATCTTTATATAAAATCGCAGCATCAACATTGTACATTTCTACAGGTAGCCGTGTTACATACGCGCAAAGTTCTGGTTGATGTGTAATTTCAAATAGTGAATATTTTTCTTTTATTTTTCGATACTCAGCTTGAGAACGTCCAGCTTGTCTCATATACCAAACAGGAACATGTTCCGTCCTCTCTCCTTTAGCAGCACGCAAAAATGTATCATTTTTAATATTTGTCATGATTATCCACCTTTCAAGGTTTCAGTTACTATATTGTAATATAAAAGTGAATGAACTAAAAATTTGTAAATAAACGAATCCGATATAACTATAGTATTTTTCCTACTTAAAGTATAGGCAACAACGCGTCTTGTCATAAATTTGTCCTTTTTATACGTCTCATAATATGCCTGCTTGTTTGTCATTCAGTTTCAAGGGTAAAACTTATGATAAGATAAAACACAAATAATAATGTTATTAAATGTGAACGAGGTGGTTGTATGTATGTTTATATCGCTATGGGTACACATTATTTTTTAAAAAAGCTCGAAGAAAAGTATTCTAATGAAAAAATGGTATTGATGCAAAATGTAGAAGGATGTCTACTTTGGCATGAGACAACCGGATCAACAGTATTTCAATCACCTAAAAAATATGAATTATTAGAAGCGGTAGGTGAATTTGAAAATGAAGGTGTTGTTTCATGCAATTTTATTCCTATCCGAGACGAAAACAGACCGATCTTTGAATACGGAATGGCAGACAAAATAAAATTGTTACAAAACGAAAATGGATTCATAACAGCACGCTTTCTTCGTCCTTTAACTAATGATACGTACTTACTGATGACAATGTGGAATGATGAAGAGCATATTCGCACATGGAAAAATTCTTCTTTGTATCATAATCTCCATTTTGAATCAAAAGGCTCTAATATATTTTCAGGTTCCTCTTATAGTTCAATTTATTTTGTTAACGAAGAAAAAAGTGTAGAGTGAGGGACTGGAAAACACTGATAGTTTTTTCGAGTTTCGATTTGTAGACAAAGTTCATTTTGGATTACATTTAGACGAGTAATTATGTTAGTCTATCGACGCGTGATGCCTTCTGCGAAGAGGAGTTGCCAATCATTGGGCAATGAGTACAGCAAGAACGCGAGCAACTAGTAAAGCAAGTTTTTATCAACAGTATGAAACTCGGATGTAATGTCCGAGTTTTTTTAATTTCTTCCGCACACTCTTCTGAAAAATTGATATAATTATTTCGAGTCCATAAATATTAAATAGGCGGGTGTGCTTGCACATGAAGGAAATACTATTTGAACGATTAGAGCACTATTATAATGAAATGGTTAATATTAGACGTTATTTACATCAAAATCCAGAACTCTCTTTTAAAGAAGTTAAAACTGCAGCTTATATCGCTGAATATTATAATCGGCTTGGTGTAATAGTGAAAACTGGAGTAGGCGGAAATGGAGTTGTAGCTAGAATTAAAGGTGGGAAACCTGGAAAAACGGTTGCATTGCGAGCAGACTTTGATGCCCTTCCTATCCATGAGGAAACAAATCTTCCATTTAAATCACTTGTCCCTGGTGTCATGCATGCCTGCGGTCATGATGGACATACAGCTACGTTATTAATATTAGCCAGGGTTTTGAATGAAATGAAAGAAGAACTATCCGGAGAATATGTGATGATCCACCAACATGCGGAAGAATATGCACCAGGCGGCGCTAAACCGATGATAGAAGATGGCTGTTTAGATGCGGTTGATGTTATTTTTGGTACTCATCTATGGGCAGACGGGCCGTTTGGCAATATCCGTTATCGAAAAGGACCGATTATGGCAGCTGCAGATCGTTTTGAAATCATCATTAAAGGTTATGGTGGTCATGGTGCCCAGCCTCATAAAACGAAAGATGCTATCGTGATTGGATCTCAACTTGTTATGAATTTACAACAAATTGTGAGTCGCAGGGTGGCTCCTATTGAGTCAGCTGTTGTAACTGTTGGTTATTTCGTTTCCGAGAACGCGTTCAATGTAATAGCCGACAATGCTAAGCTTGGTGGAACAGTCCGTACGTTCAACGAAGATATTAGAAATATGATTGAAGAAGAGATTGAGAGAATAGTAAAAGGTACTTGTATTGCTGCTAATTGCGATTATGAGTTTAACTATGATCGAGGGTATCCAGCCGTTGTAAATCATGAGGCTGAAACAGACTTCCTTGTTGAAGTGGCTAAAGAAGTACCCGAAAATACTTTGATTGAAGAAACAAAACCAGAAATGGGCGGCGAAGACTTTGCCTATTATTTGCAAAATGTGAAAGGAACATTCTTTTTCACAGGAGCAAGGCCAGATGGTGTCGAACAAGGCTATCCTCATCATCATCCAAAATTTGATATAAATGAAAAAGCGATGCTTGCAGCAGCGAAAACCCTTGGGCTGGCAGCATTGCGATCACAAAATAACTAATTATGTAAAATCGGACCTGAAATCAAATGATATAAAGATTTCAAGTCCGATTTTTGCTTATTATAAAAAGTCTATATTATCACTAATAATATTTCTCAAGCTTACTAACTCTTCCGGGAGCGTAGATTTTTGCGAAAACAAAAGTAAATAAAACTGAGATTACGAACACTATGATTCCATTGCGAAATCCTGTACTTATCAAAGCACAAATTCCAAATAAAACTGCCTGAGCAAGCAGGACTTTTAACAAAAGTCTTAAAAAAGCATGTCTTTTTTGAGACTGCTCAACAGGATATAAGCTCGTCCATATTTTCAATTCATGCTTTCTTATTAATGGAAATAATTGGAAACCAGTTAAATAAAGGAAAAGCACGGAAATGACAACTGATAAATAAAGATTTCCACTAAAAAGAATGATTAGGATTGTAATTAGAGTTAGCCTAATAATCAATCCAGAAAATTCACTTGTTCTAATTAGCGTCCTTGAAAATAAGAAACGGTATGTATGTTCACTTCCATACGGTATTATAGAATAGACGGGATCAAGCCATCTCCTTCTTTTCACTTTTCCTCTTAAATGTGGAACATCAGTAAACATGTTCGCTGCGTGGTAAAATGCCTGCATTCTTCCCTGTTCTTTTTCAATTAAAATTTCCCACTTAATTGTTTTATTTTTTGCAGCTTCTCTCACATAAATCGTAAAAACAGCCATAATTAATAAAACGACTCCGAAAAACCAAAATGATGCTTTTTCAATAAAGAAATAAAACAAAAGAAAATTAAAAATATAACGGATGATCCAGTCGTATACATGGATGTAAGAATCTCTTATTTTTAACATTTGCCAATGAACCATGAGATTCCATATTTTCAGACCAAAAGCTAAGAACAGCATGAAAAAAAACATGGAAAAGCCATTTCCTGTTACTTGAACGTACATTGGCATACAAGCAGCAAGAATTAGTAAAATAATATACGCTTGACTTATAAAGCTTAAGTTTATTCCTTTTCTAAAATACGAACCAAGCTTTGTCTCAAGAGGCAGCAAAAATACAAGATCAGCCTCTTTCAGAAAGGTTGAGATCGGGCTAATCGTGAGGACAATTCCCAAAATAAACGCCATTACTATTCCAACTGGAAAACCTGAAGTTAAAGTTTTTACCCACCCTGAGTAATAGTAAATCGCCGCTCCCCCACCAAAAATGAGGACAAATAACAAATGGTCATTGAACATATATTTCAGATAGCGCCGTAGTTCTTTCATATAGGCTTGAAATCTCTCACGCCACAACTCATCAATATGCTTCATGACATCTCTTCCTTTGTCAGCTGTATATAAATATCATCTAGCGTGGCATTTGGCATTGAGAATTCTTTTTGCAATTCCTGTAATGTCCCTCTTGCTCGAACTTTACCATTATGGAGAATAATAAATCCATCACAATAGCGTTCCGCTGTAGCCAATATATGCGTGGACATTAAAATTCCCGCCCCATTCTCTTTCATGTTTTCCATTAACTCAAGAAGGGATTGAATTCCTAATGGATCTAGTCCAACAAAAGGTTCATCAATGATATACAAAGAAGGTTCGATCAAAAATGCACACATAATCATTACCTTCTGTTTCATCCCTTTTGAAAAATGTGCTGGAAACCATTTGAGCTTCTTATCTAAACGAAATTCCTTTAAAAGAGGATTAATCCGCTCTTCATATTCTTTTTCAGAGAGTCCGTAAGCCATTGCGGATAATTTTAAATGCTCCTCCAAAGTTAGTTCTTCATATAATATCGGTGTTTCCGGAACAAAAGAAAATTGCTTTCGATATTCTTCAGCTTGCCCTTTCAATGTTAAATCATTAATCGTTATGGAACCTGATCGTTCCTCCATTAATCCGATTATATGTTTAATCGTCGTACTTTTACCTGCTCCATTTAAACCAATTAAACCGATCATTTGTCCGGCTTCAACAGAAAATGAAACATCTTTTAAGACAGGATTTTTCGTATATCCACCTGTCAAATTTTTCACTTCAAGTAAAGACATGAAAAACGCCCTTTCTTATTTTCGCTAAAGTACCATTATTGTACCAAAAGAATTCTTTAGAAGCATATTATTTTTTGGTTATTTTTACCTGTATTACACAATTAAAATGTGGACAATATAATATCGAAGGAGCGGGACTAAGCCAAAGCTGGGGTGGTTGTCGAAGACACATATCTGCAGTAGAAGCGGAAAGCCACGATGAACATTGACCATCATTATCAAACTTGACACACGCCAAGGGAGATGATTGCGTTGGGCTCTGAAGATTCGGATATTTCTTTTGAAAAATCATTTCATTAAAACGAAATGGTGAAAGAAACCTTTCCAAGTAACCCGCTAACCCCTTCAACGAGCAGGATTTTTATTAAATCCTGCTCGTTTTCACTTTTCTAAGAGGGTGTGTTAAAATATTCCTATTATCTTAGGAAGGTGGACCATATGAGCAATTGTATTTTTTGTAAAATTGTAAATGGTGAGATACCATCTGCAAAGGTTTTTGAGAATGAAGATGTACTGGCTTTTCTTGATATTAGCCAAATTACAAAAGGACACACTCTAGTTATACCAAAAGTACATAATGAAAATGTATACGATTTACCTGAAGAAACGGCAAGTAAATTATTCGAGGTAGTTCCAGAAATTTCTCGTGCCATTAAGAAGGAATTTAAACCAGTTGGATTAAACTTATTAAATAATAACGGCGCATTTGCCGGCCAAGCTGTTTTCCATTATCATTTACACCTCATCCCTCGATATGATGAGAATGACGGTTTTGGAACAAAATATATTAGCCACCAAGCCGATTATACAGGAGATGATCTCCAATCCATCGCAAAATCAATTCAAAAGCATATCTCTAAATAACTTCCATTATATGGAGGTTATTTTTTTGTTAAAGAAAATTTCTTGCTAAATTGATGGTTTTGGATGATGTATGACTTCTGTGGGAAAAACGGGTTTCAGGACAGACCCTTAATCGTGAGTGCAAAGGAGTACCTTGCTGCCGCAGAAAACGAACTAGATTGTAAATCAATATACTTGGTTAATATATATTATTTTAAAAAATATCTCTTCTTTATCTAGGACTATTATGCTACAATATTCTTAATCTTTCGCTAGCAGCAATAGTGCATGTCTAGGAAAGGATGAGAGAAGAGAATAGATGAGAAGAGGAGAGATTTTTATATGAATACAAGAGTACTCGTTATTCTAGCGTTACTCATGGGTATTGGTACCGTGCTTCACTTTGTTATGCCACCTATAGCAGGTATAAAGCCTGACATGGCATTACCATTAATGTTTTTGGGGATTGTACTATTTCCTGAGAAGAAGAACGTATTATTATTAGGTATAGGTACAGGAATCCTAACTGCATTAACTACTGGATTTCCTATGGGACAAATCCCTAACCTAATAGATAAACCGATTACGGCTTTTGTCTTTTTTGGCTTATACGTTTTAATTGTTAAAAGAATCCCTAATTTTATCGGAGTAACTGTTTTAGCTGCCCTTTGTACCGTTGTATCCGGAGTTGTATTCCTTGGATCTGCAGCAATCCTATTTGAATTACCAGGACCGTTTTTAGTTTTATTTGGATCTGGAGTCGTTCCTGCAATGATTATTAATGCAATTATATTGTTCATTCTTTATCCAATTGCAAGCTCTATTCTTAAAAGATCCAATATAGCTAACGCAGCATAAATAAAAATTATGAACCTGGATCATCATCCAGGTTTTTTCATTTAGCAAAAATAATCATTAATATACCGATAAAAAGAAAAATTAAACTAGCTCCACCTAATGACCCAATTCGGTTTTTTAATATTCTTTTAGGTGGATAAATTCCTGGTCTCTTGTAGGCAGTAAAATTATAAAACGTTCCAATTAAAAAAATTATTCCAATCAATATAAAGAGTGTTGAGACTCCTTTCAATGTAATCACCTCTACTCGCCTGTCTTATTCCATCCTATGCGATAAAATGTGTTTACATGAGTTTGCTTGGGTAAAGTTAATTGCAGGAATTTTTATCTTTTTGGAGAAAAGGTTAAACTAATAACAAATATTGGTTGAGGTGATTGTTTTGAACACAAAAGCACTTGCATATGGAATCTTAGTTGGTGGAGTTGTCGGGGCTGCAACAGCTTTATTAACAGCACCTAGCTCAGGAAAAGAATTTCGTAATCAACTGAAAGAATCCAAAGGTGAATGGGTTAGAATTGCTCAAGATTTAAAAGAAGATGCGGTAGATATTAAAAATTCAGTTGCCAAAGTTTCAAAAGAGGGCAAGGAAATCATTAAAGAGCTTGCAGGCGATGTAAAAATGGCTGTAGAAGAATGGCAAAGAGAAATCGAACCAAATATTTCTGCCATGCAAAAAGAAATGCGAGAAATTCAAGATACTATTGCTCAGTTAGAACAAAAATTACAAGAAGAAAAGTCAACCGTTTAAAAAAAGAGGGGGTCGCCAATCACTAATTGGCACCCTCTCAAAATTTTTGTTAATTTACATCTTTATTAATTTATACTTTATTGGCATAATGTTTAAAAGACTTATTTTAGCGCAAGCTTAATTTTTTGATTATTCAACAAATAAAAAGAAGCATCTTAAATAAACGCAGGGCGGGGAAATCGAATGGAAGGAAAACAATATTCACTCATTGAATCAATGCTTTTCAGCCAAAGAATGGCTCAATTAAGCAAAGCACTATGGAAATCCATCGAAAAGGATTGGCAAAATTGGATTAAACCATACAATTTAAATATTAATGAACACCATATCTTGTGGATAGCCTATCATTTGAATGGAGCTTCTATATCTGATGTTGCTAAATTTGGAGTCATGCATGTTTCAACTGCCTTCAATTTCTCCAAAAAGCTGGAAGATCGTGGATTATTAGAGTTTTCGAAAAAAGAAAGTGATAAAAGAAATACTTACATAAAACTAACAAATGAAGGAGAAATTCTGTTATTACAAATAATGGAGGCATATGAGCCGAAAAATAACTCTGTCTACCAAGGTGCTCTGCCTCTTCGAGAGTTGTATGGTAAGTTTCCTGATATTATTGAACTCATGGCAATCATTCGCAATATTTATGGAGAAGATTTCATGGAAATTTTCGAGAAATCATTTCACAATATTGAAACAAAATTTATTGAAGAAGATGGAAAGATGATAAAAAATAGTATGAAAACAGTTGTCTAACTTAAATGCATGTTCATTTTTCTGAATTTTCCCTTTTCACAACACATCTATCTATAAATTTTTCTCTAATATTTTCATAAGATCAATGAAAATATTTTGTTTTAAACAAGCATGAATGACTTCTGCTGGATTCAATTTAGGATTAAGTTTTCTAACAAATTCATTGAAAAGCGGTGCATAAAAAACAAATTTGTCCGCTTTTTGCAATTCCATATCTTTGCTCATATCTTCACATAAATTATAGAATTCCCTTACTTCCTGCTCATCAAGATTTTTCTCAATAATTAGCCTTTCGAATTCATGTCCTTCAGTACGAATCATTTCAAGCAACAATTTTTGGTGAAATTCAAGTCGTTCCAATTTTGCCAGTACTTTATCCATTGACTTAACCTCCTTAAAAAATGTAATTAATCTATCAGTGTATTCGCTGTTTATTCTTATAATCCTTCAATAGATTTAAATAAAATAAAATGTAAATTACCTATTGCTATTCTGGATATTTCATCGTAAAGTATGTAGTTGATACTGCTTGAATGTCAAATAATTTGGAGGTAATCATTCATGCATTGTTGGAAATCCCATAATGTAAATAAAAAATACGAATTCTCTCGTCTTTTTATAATATCAAGTTTTATAACATTGCTTGTTTTTGTATTTGCTTATGTCTTAATGCAATCAATCACAGTAGATCCATTAAAAGATAATCATTTTATACTATTTGCGGTCATATTTTTTCTACTGTATCCTTTGCATAAGATTTGCCACGTTATTCCATTACTCAAATATTATAAACATTTGAAGTTGGAAATGGAGTTTTATTTTTATATTTTGCCAATTATTCATGTTACGATTAGAAACCTAACTTCAAAGAGAAGGTTTGCAACTTCGTTATTTTTTCCTTTTATTGTTATTAATATTATTTTAGTACTAGCTATGTTCATGTTCCCTAATTATGTTCATTATTTAACCATTTTGCTTGCTTATCATGTTGGTATTTGTTCTATTGACATGATATACGCAAAATCATTACTATCGTCTCCTAAAGGCGCGATGATTGAAGAAAACGAAGATGGTTACGAAATATTAATTAGAGAATAAAATGATGTTTTAAATCCTAAACATCTCAAAATCTTAATCTATCTTTTTTCAACCGAATTTGCTATCCTTTTAATATATGGGAGATGAAAGGAAGGATGACGATTGATCTCCATTTTTATTGTATTTGCTATTTTCATATTATACATTTTCAATAATTTAACCAATTCCCTTTGTATTCAACGAGAAATACCAGAAGAACGCCAACCTAAAGTATTTCGCACGATTAACATTTTAATAACCATTTTATTGTTTTCTTCATATATTGAAATTTTATACACATAAAAAGGCAGATCCTCTTTGGAATCCGCCTTTTTATGTTTTATGGCCATTTAAGCCTAATGCACTCATTTTAATAAAACCATGATGCACCTACGATAATTAAAAGGATGAACAACACCACGATTAAAGCAAAGCCAGCTCCGTAACCTACTCCTCCGCTCACTATTTACACCTCCTCCAGATCGTTCTGTTTATCCTATTCAAAACTTTTGTAAGGTGTCAGGATATTAGCCCATATATTTCAGATTTTTAATTTATATATAAGCTGTTCCTACTATGATTAACAATATGAAAAGGACTACAACGAATGCAAAACCAGAGTAATTACCAAATCCCATATTGATACCTCCTTTACTCTTTCGCTATAGCATATGCCCTCCACATATGTCTTGGTTGAATCAAAAGCCTAATTTTATGAGAAAACTCCTTAAAAGAGTTTTTTTTATTCAATGTTTTATGATATAGTATGTTTTGTGGCTTTCAACAATAATTGACATAAATACAGGGAGTGTCTTAAATGAAAAAATGGGTATTATCCCTTACTTTAGCTGCAGGTGTCGTTGGTCTTACTGCATGCGGTGGTAACGGCGGAGAAGCAGTTGTAAAATCAAAAGCGGGAGACATTACAAAAGACGAGCTATATGAAGCTATGAAAGACAAAGTTGGCGAACAAGTATTACAACAACTTGTATTGGACAAGGTCCTCTCAAAAGAATATAAAGTTACTGACGAAGATGTGAATAAAAAATTAGAAGAAATAAAAGCAGGAGTTGGCCCTCAGTTTTCAATGCTTCTTGCTCAAAATGGCTTTAAAGACGAAGATGAATTCCGTGAAGTTTTAAGACTTAATCTTCTTCAAGAAAAATCAGCTACAAAAGATATTAAAGTAACAGAAAAAGAAGTGAAAGATTTTTACGATAATGAAAAACCAGATAGAGAAGTACGCCATATTATCGTACAAGATGAAAAAACAATAAAGGATATTAAAGCTAAATTAGATAAAGGTGAAGACTTTGCAGCACTTGCAAAGGAATATTCTGAAGACGGAACAGCTGAAAAAGGCGGAGATCTCGGCTTTATCGCATATGATGATCCAAGCATGGACCAAGATTTTAAAGACGAAGCCTTTAAGTTGAAGAAGGATGAAATTAGTGCCCCTTTACAAACCCAATTTGGTTGGCATTTAATTCAAGTAACTGATATTAAGGAAAAAGAACCATTCGACAAAGTTAAAGATAAATATGAGAATGATCTTAAAGCATCAAAGGTTGATGCTAACCTAGTTCAGAATGCAATGAAAGATGAACTGAAAAAAGCTGATATTAAAGTTGAAGACAAAGATTTAAAAACTACATTTGATACTTTCCTTAACTACGAAGAACCAAAAGCAGAAGAACAAACTGAAGACAACACAAAAGATACAGAGAAAAAATAAAAAAGCTGCGATTTTGCAGCTTTTTTTTTTGCTCATTTTGGTTCATTTGTGAAATATATTGAGTTTTTATTTAGTTTTTAGTTTAAGTCGTAGTCACGGCTGAAATAAAGTAATATTCAAGGTTTCTGATTCTTATGATGTCAATTGAAAAGAAAATAGGATTTTGTCATAATTCCAATGAAATTGAAACCGAATCTAGACTAATTTACGTTTTTTTAAACCATTGTGTAGATTGAATACCAATAAAGAGTAATTTCAGTCTGTTCAGACTTATTGATTAGGCTACGAGACAAGTATCTTTACAAAAAAATACTGAATTCTGATTAAGTCAGATTCAATAAATAATTGGATATTTAGCAAACGATATCACTTACTCTTCAGAAACGCTAACTCTCCCTCTCCGTTCTTTTTCCTGTTCCATTCTGTCAATGTATACTTGTCCCTCTTTCTCAATCCATTCTGTTTCAATCTCCTTATCCTCTTTTGCTGTTTTAAGGGCCATAAAAGCGCTAGAGAAGATTCCTAATATCACAAGGTATACCCATATTGGCAAAGACAAAATAATCGCTCCTTTCTGGTGCTTGTCCACTTGTTACACTATATGAATAACAAATAAAAAAAATGCCTTCATTGAAGGCATTAAGAATGAAATGTTGGTTTGTAAAACGCTCGGTTATCCAATGGAAATATTTTTTCCGAAAATTCTCCTGGTTTTACTCGTATTAACGCGCGATCAAGCATATTCATTTTGGCATCAAGATTATCGATTAAATGTAAAATTTCCGCTTCTTTAATCATCGGCTGTTTCGGACTACCCCATTCAAGTTTTCCATGATGACTTAGAACGACATGTTGCAATACAACTACTTCTTCACCTTGGATACCTAGTTCTTCTGCGGCTTTGCCAATTTCATTCACGATGATTGTAATATGACCAAGTAAATTTCCTTCCACTGTATAGGAAGCTGAAACAGGTCCTGATAATTCAATTACCTTTCCAAGGTCATGAAGAATAATACCAGAATACAGAAGATCTCGGTCTAATGATGGGTATAGCTCTGATATTGCCTTTGCCAAATCCAGCATTGACACTACATGGAATCCTAAACCAGATACAAATTCATGATGATTTTTTGTAGCTGCTGGATACTCTAAAAATCCATCCATATATTTTTTTAGTAAGTGTCTAGTAATGCGTTGAATATTAGGATTTTTCATTTCAAATATATATTGCGTCACTTTACTTGAAATTTCATCTTTGCTGATAGGTGCTTTCTCTAATAAGTCCGATAGCCTGACACCATCATGTTGGGTTGCTGGTCTTATTTGTCTTATTTTCAGCTGTAACCTTCCACGGTAATTATGTACCTCACCTGCTACTCTTACAATGGTTTCTGGCTGATACATTTTCACTTCATCATCGGACGTATCCCAGAGTTTCGCTTCTATATCACCAGAACGATCTTGAAGGATAACAGTTAGAAAAGGTTTACCATTGCTTGCAATTCCCTTAGTAACACTTTTAATAAGTAAAAACAAATCCACTTGTTCGCCTACATCATGTTGCAAAAGTTCTTTTGCCATAAAAACACCCCGATTCTCCAATCAATACTATAAAAATTATAACATATCAGTTAGGTAAAGTTCTTTATTACTTTACAGTTTAATAGTTTGCTTTAGCATTTTAACATGTTGTTCAGAAAAATAATCTCTAATATGCTCGTGGCATGTAAATAATAACACTTGTGTTTTTGTACTTATAGTTTCAATTAGTTCAAGTACTTTTTCTGTTCGACGTTTATCGAAATTGACAAACCCATCATCGATAATAATCGGCAAAGGATAATCCTCATAAAGCACCTGTACTAATGCTAATCTCAATGATGTATATAATTGTTCACTTGTTCCTTGACTAAGCTCCGCAGGTGTAAAACGTTGCCCATCAGAGCGCTCAATAACAATATTCTGATCCTCTAAAAAATGAATACGGGTATACTCACTATTAGTTAAAAAAGTCATATATTCTTGAGCTTTTGATACAACTTTTGGAAATCTCTCTCCAATATATTTGTCCATTGTTTTTTGTAATATGGTTTTAGCCATTGTATATTTAGCCCAGACTCTTGCCTCTTCATTAAATGTTGATTTAAGGAAATAAAACTGATGAAGCTTATCCGAATAGGTTCCACCCTCTTCTAGAACTTGTATTTCATGACTGAGAGCAGCTAACTCATTTCTAAGTTTATTCAGGATTGAAGATTTTTCGTTAATGAAATTCGTTAATTCGATTTTTCTTTTTTTAAGCTCCATATCTGTTTGAAACACTTTTGCTTCTTCTACTATTCCCTTTCCTATTTGAGCGTGGAGAATTTCAAGACGCTCCTTCAGGTTTTCAAAATCATTGTATTGTTTCGCATTTTGTCGAAATTCTTCTTCGTTATTGGTTTGTGTGAGCTTGTACAATTGATTTTTTAAAGAAACATATTCTTGTAATTCTAATTTCAATTGTTCTTTTTCTTCACGAAGCTCATCTAGTTTATTAAGCAAATCTTTTCGTACTAACTTTTTTTCACGTTCGCTTTGCAATAATTGTTTTAATTGAAAGATCACTTCACGCGTTTCCATATATTCAATACGCGCAGAATGTGAAATTTCATGTAGTTCCTCAACCCATTGCTCCTGTTTCCGTAATTTTAACTCTAGCTCTTCCTCAACTTTTTTAGTTTCTTTTATTAATTTAAGAAGTTCTAACATCAAATCAAACGCTTGTTCAAGACGAGTATCATTTAATTTAATGGATAACCCTAAATCTTCTTTAATTTTATCAAGATGTGATTGATTTCTCTGAAGAACTGCTATTATTTCACTTTTCTGATTGTGTAGTTGCTCCATCTGTTGTAGTTTTTGGTCCAATTGATGATCAATATTTTTTAAGTCGATTCGATACTTTAATTGCTCATCGTAAAGTTGAGCAGGGTCTCTATCCTCAGTACTTGCAGTCATTAATGCTGAAATAGCTTGGAGACGTTCTTGCAGCATGTTTATGTTAGACATCGAGGATTTTCTTCGATTTATTAAAATACTCAAGTTTGTAAAAGTATATACAAGAACACCACCAGCAAAAGCAGCAAATAACCACTCAGATTTAACAAATGCCCATACAATAAATCCAATAGCTCCCAGTAAATATAGGTAATTATAAAATAGTGCTTTATTCGTATATTTACTTTCATTTTCATTCTTTTTTACTGTTTTTTCAATTTCATTCTTTTCCTCAATTAAATGCTTTGGATTTTTCCAATTTATTTTTTCTTTTTCCAATTCCTTTAATTGTTGTTCGGGCAGGATATTAAGTTCTATTTTTTCACAAATAGCTTCTAATTCTTGGATATTGGTTTGTGTATCCTCTATTTGTTTTTGTACTGAATCAAGCTTTGTCTTTATTGTGATCTTTTCATTGAGACAATCTTTTATTTTACCTTTCATATCTATACCAAGATTTAATGTTAAAATAGTTGTAAACGGTTCGTTTTCATAATTTAATTCTCTACATACTTTTTCAACTTGGTCTTTATAACTCATTACTTCCCTTTTTAAACTAATAATTTCTAACTCGAGCTGCTCATAAATGGGCCATTCCATTAGCGCTTTTTCAGCTCTAAAAATCATTGATTGAAAAGATGCTAATGGAGTATTTTCCTCGATTCGTTTTTCATTATTTTCTATTTTTTCCTGTAACGTTTTTAATCGGCTAGTAATTTCTATAATTTTTTCATTAATATTTTCATACCGCTTCAAACCATCAGTCGGAAAATTGTTCGTACCGATTTTTTCCATACTCAGTTCAGTAAGGTTAAGTTCTTGTATTTTTTCCCACTTTTCTATTATTTCATTTATTTTTTGGAGTTTACCAGTTATTTCCAATAATTCATTTTGAAGTACATTTACACGCTCTACTGTAGCTTCTTTTTTTATGATCAACGAACTGTATTCAGCATTTTTTTGCTTTGCCTTTTGTAAATCTTTTTCACTATCCCGCAATAAAGAAATCATTTCGTTTAGTCTCGGTTTTCTCCCATTAGGCTTAAAAAGTTGGTCAAGCTCTTTTTGAAATGATTGCTCTACATTTAACAAAATGTCCGTTCCCATTGTACCCGAAGCGACTAAATAACGGTTAATCTCTTCACTTTTTAATTTTTGTACTTCTTGAATGCCTTGAAGATTAAACGAAAAAATATTTTCGTACAAAGTACGATTCATGCCACCGAGCAATTCGAAAAGAGGATCTTCCCCACCAGTCATTCCATTCTTCAAAATAACAGTGACATTTCCAGCCGATTTTCCTTTCACTCGTTCAATAATGACCTCTCCACGTTCTTCGGATTCAATTGTAACTCTACCGCCATATGCAGAATGGTTTTTTGGTTCATATCGCAAATTGGGTTGTTGCCTGGAGGAGAAACCAAATAGGATGCTATGGATAAAAGACATAATAGTCGATTTACCAGCTTCATTTTCACCGAAAATTATTTGTATATCAGAGAAATCTTCTATGTAAAAATCAATGAATTTTCCATAACCATAAATGTGAAGACTTTTAATTTTCATTTTTTTTACCTCCCTTCCCGTGCAATACTCGAGACAATCAATTCCTTAGCTTCCTCATATAGTCCTTTTTTCTCCTCTTCCTCGAGTTTTATTAAATATCTTCTTCCATATATATGTGAAAACAAACTTGATACGATCTCCTCAAACGTATCCTCCTGCTCCATTTCCTCAACCGTAGCATTAAGATTCTTAAAAAAGGAATCTTGATGATCGCTAATTACTGTTACACACTTATGTAATGCATATGGCCAAACAAATAATTCGTGAAAATCAATTCCATCTTGAAGCATCTCTAAAAAATCTCCGTTATCTAGTACTGAAGTAATTTCATTTGATAACCGTCCTTGAAAATGCAAATTTAACTCCATCATGATCGATTTTTGATTGGATTCCATGCTAGATTCCATTTCTTCCTTACATTTGTTATACAGTTCGGTAAGTGTAATATTTTCATCGCAATAAATGTTCACTGTTTCCCATAGAATAGCAGCAGTTTCTATAAATGAAAGATTTCCTAATCCACTTTTTGAAAGGGAAACATGATAACAACCTTTAGTCCCTTGTTCATTCTTATGCCTACCTTGAATATTTCCCGGGTAAACGAGAAATGGATTTTCATGTAAAACTTGCCGCGTATGTATATGGCCTAACGCCCAATAATCCATATCTTTTTTTAACAATTCTTGAATTGTGAATGGAGCATAGGGTTGATGTAAAGAAGTCCCACCTTCACAATGCCCGTGAAGTAGGCCGATATGAAAATCTGCACTGCCTAATTTTTGATATTCTAATACTTTCCTGTCAACAATATGACGTTCCCCATAACTGAATCCATATAAGTGTACTTTATCACCACGTTTTGATATGAAAGACATCATTTCAATATCTTTACCGAAGACAAAAACATTTTCCGGCATATTTAAAGTTGCCCAGTTCCCTTGTAAATGATCATGATTTCCGTGCAAAACAAAAGCATTTATGCCTTTTTCTTTTAACCGCTCCATCTGCTTTCGTAATCTCGCTTGCGCTTTAATGCTTCGATCTTCACCATCAAACAAGTCCCCAACAATTACGATAAAGTCAACTCCATCATCAATAGCCGCGTCAATTACCTTTTCAAATGCGTTAAAAGTGCTTTCTTGAATTAAGTTAAAAAGCTCTTTAGGCAAATGTTTTAAGCCTATAAAAGGACTATCTAAATGTAAATCTGCAGTATGGATAAAACGAATTCCGTCCATTGAAAGCCCTCCAATTATCGAATGTACGTTCCTATTATTATACAACAATGGACTGGGATATGAAAGGACAAGCATATGAATAATAACGTAAGGCGCCCGCCTTCTGTGTATAAGGATCAAAAGACTGTTACTTGACCTCGAGACGATTGTCTCTACGCAAGAAGGGCACTTTTTTCTTAAAAGCTCTTTTCATAAATGTTGCGGTTATTTTATTAA
The DNA here is from genome assembly GCF_022900255.1 of Lederbergia wuyishanensis. Classification (GTDB taxonomy): domain Bacteria; phylum Bacillota; class Bacilli; order Bacillales; family Bacillaceae_C; genus Lederbergia; species Lederbergia wuyishanensis. Next base: position 51,182 of record NZ_JALIRM010000001.1, on the reverse strand, counting down.
AATTTTTATAGTAAGAGATTGATCGAACTTAAAATATGTTGAGAACATTAATGCTAACTTCATATGAACTAACTTATAAACTTCTTTACGAAAACACTCTTCTTAAAAGTGATCTACAAAGTTACATTCAATACATTATTGTTAAAAATAAAAAAGCCCTCACAAAGGAGCGCTTCAAAAATATTATTTTAACACATTAATTTTTTTCAAAAATTCTAGTTTGTATTGTTTGCGGAAGTGTTCTTTTACCATATAAGCAACACCGTTGTCATTATTGGTTCTCGTGTTCCAATCGGCCACGGATCGGACTACTGCTGGAGCATTCCCCATCGCAACGCCAAGTCCTGCCCATTGCACTAAAGGTAGATCGTCGAGACCGGCACCAATTGCTACAACCTCTTCCCTTCTTATGAAATGCTGGTCACATAAAAACTTGACACCATTTAGTTTTGAAACTCCAGCAGCAACAATATCGATTTTATTGTAATCTGTTTCAATACATACAACTTCATCATACATTTCCTCAATCGCTTTTTTCGCATCTGATAGATGGTCGGGTTTGTCAAAAATAACTTCTATATTAGGCGGTGAGATTGGGCTTTCAAGGAGTTTTTCACTAAGTTCATCCACATATTGCTCCGAATAAGAAAAACGGTTCGCACGTTGAAACACTACTTTAGCGAGTATATTATCTGGAAGCTTCACTTTGTTTCCCATTGAAAATTGTTCATGAACAAGTTTAATTTGACATGAAAAGGATTCTAAAAATAAAATTATTTCCCTCGTAAGTTTCTCGTTTATTCTATTAACATAAACAGGCTTGGTTAATTCCTTAGCTATATAACCACCTTGATGCGCAACAATATGGTTATCAATTTTTAATGACTTCGCTACCCTTTTTGCCGTTGGAAAATTGTAGGATGTGGCCAATATCACTTTAATATCTTTCGATTGAGCAAACTCAATTGCTTCACGGGTCATTTTATTTATGCGGCCATTATCCTGTAATAATGTACCGTCAATATTCAAAACAAGCATTTTATAAACCATGATGTCCCCCCTCATCGTGCGGAATATAACAATTCTTTCTAATATTTATGTAAAATGTCTATAGGATAGAACACATCGGTTATAAAAAGGAAAGCCGCCTTCTTTAGAAAAGCGGCTTCCAGATTGAATTGCTCAATTTTATTCTAGATCAGATTTCTTATCTGTTAATAAAACCATACAACTCATCAAGTGGTTTCATAATAATTTTGTTTAATTCATTAATGGATGTACTCATTCTTTGTTCAGCTTCCATTAATCTCGTAACTTTTTCGTTTGATTGGACACGATTGGCAATTTCTTGTGCCTCCATTACTTCAGTCTCAGTAATATCGAGCCCTTCCATTTGTTTTTGCTGAAGCTTCATCTGAACATTTCGAAAAGCATCGAACATCGACTTTGCAATTTGATCATTTTCAACAGCAGCGTACATTTGCTTTAAATAAATAAACTCATTACTTTTTCTTAAAGCATGCTCAAGTTCATAGGCGTAATCATATAAATTTGTAGCCATTAGGGAATTACCTCCTTTCTGCCATATTATCATATTACGAAGTTAATAAAACGATAATACCTTGAATTAGGCCAATTGCTCCACCAAGAAGTGCTCCTAAGTATGTGATCATAACTAATTCTTTTTTGGCAATTGAAATGACAAGTTCCTCAAGACGAGGCAGAGAAAACGATTCGATTTGTTCACGAATAATAGCTTCCACTTGAAATCTTTCTATAATTTCCCCGGACCTCTGGGCAATATAAATTCCTGCTGATTCCAATATACGTGGTACAAACTTTTCTTCAAGCTTATCTTTTAAAGGTGATAGAATTTCCGATATATCATTCTTAAAAAACTTTTCCAACTGCACTGTATTCTTTACAAACCTTTTTATATAAATTAACATTTCCTCGTCTTCTAATTTGTTCAACATTTCTCCTAACGGATTATTTTGTATTTTATTCCACTCCGACTCTATAACGTTTACTAACATTGATTTAGTTCCAGGATTATTTAAAAATTTTATGATTTCTGGTTGAGCTTTTTCAGCTAATGAATCATTTCCAATAAACATTTGAATCATATTCCAAAGTCTTCCACGATCCTTAAAAAAATCTTCTATCATTGTTCTGACTTTGTCTTTTCCTTCGGAGCTTGAAAAATATTCAATTGTTTTTTGAAGGATTCGATCTGCAGCATCAGGAATTTTACTATGAATATTTTCTTTTAAATCATTTGGTAAAATGTCTTGAATTGTTTTTCTCCAAATTTCTCCTTTCATTTCTGTATATTTATTTTCAAGTTTTTTATCTATATAGTCATTTATTTTTCCACTTGGATTTTCGATATGAATTTGTTCTAATAACTGTTCCAACGTCATTCCTTTTTCTAAAAAACTTCTAATCTTTCCTGAAAACCAAGTTTCCATATCATGCTTAAATTTATCTTCAGACAGTTTTTTTTGAATGCTCTCCGGTGTGACTAGATGCCCTACTACTAATTTCCCAATTTGAGCAGCAAGTTCATTTTGCCGTTTAGGAATCAAACCTGGAGTAAAAGGCAGTTGCCATTTTCCGATATAAAAAGTTTTATATGGACGAAATAACATTCGAATCGCTATAAAGTTAGTAAAACCACCAATAACAGCACCAACTAATACCATAAATAAAATTAACCACAATCCATTCGGCATCTAAATATCCTCTCCTCGGTTGTTGCAAAGTAAATTAACAAAACATATTATAGCTTTTACGATTTCAATGTACAAAAGGATTCTCATTATCTAGTAAGTTAAACAGAATTTTATGTTACAATAAAAATGAGGTGAAATATATGCTTCAACATTTCCAGCTTCGACCGCTATATGACGAAACAAAGCTTCCTGGATGGAATTTTTCCTTTTATTTTCATCAACAAAAATATACAGGGATCTATCATCCAAATGGAAACATTGAATGGAAATCTATATCGCCTGATGAGCATCATCTATTAGCATTGGAAAAACAAATACATGACCTAATGATTTTTCATATTTATGACAATCAGCGCTGACAAAATCTATATTACACATATTTACCAATTATTAAAATGAATGTACCACACATCTTGCCTCCAAACTATTCATAAGGAGGATGATGTAATATGAGTAAAGATAAAAAAGAACATCAATTTTTACCTGATGCACAAAATGAGGGTCGAGATCAACTATATGTTGATGTAGACAGAATGGTTAACGAAGGAATGTCTGGCGGCTCTGTTCATATGCGAGCGGATTACACTAACATAGAGGAAGCCATCGACTTTTTCCCTGAAGATGAACCGAAAGAAATTTAATGGGCTGGCATCATGTCAGCCCTTCTCTTTTCAAAAATATACTTTTTCCAATTATTAGAAAAATTGCATGGAATAGAAATCACTATATAGAATTTTTAAATAAAGAGGCGACATCATGTTCAATCGATTATTGAAATTATATCCAAACGCTATATCTACTAACAAGCCTAGTACTGATCCTGATTATATTTGGATAAAGAATGAAAATAATTATATAGGTATACCGAAATCGGCTCTTTCCGAAAAAGAAAGTTCTTTATTACATGTATTGTTCCCATTTGAAAGTGATACGGAAATCGAGCCTACTCTTTCAAATTCTGCAAAGGAATGGAGAAATTTTTTGAAATATGAAGGTCCCTTTCCAACTACACATTCTGACCATATTAGATTTATCCATTTTTCTATTAATAATATTCGTGATGAATTTCACTTTGTTGAATGGGAAGAAGCTGTGAAAAGCGTTTTTTCGGATGAAATAATTATTGTTCCTTTTAGCAATAGCCACGGAGTAATTATAGAAGAGCAAAGCAATGTCTCTATAACAGAAGACGAACTTTTTTCTGCAATTCAAGCATTTGAAAGTGACTTTTTCTTTAAAATTCATTTTTTCATAGGTCAATTTCAAGAAACAAACGATTCGTTAAAATCATTATTTCCCTTAGAGCAATCAATGTTGGAATTGTCTCAATCTGAACATCCGGAAGAAAGAATATTTACTCGAGAAAAACTGATGCCATTATATTTATATCGAATGATTCCAAATAAGGAAAAAAATATCTTGTTTGCCGATGTACATACTTTATTAAAAGATGATATTGATTTAGCTGAAACAATTAAGGCTTATATTGAAAATCAATCAAATGCCACACTGACTGCAAAACAACTTTTCATGCACCGAAATAGCTTACAATACCGCATAGATAAGTTCATCGAAAAAACAGGAATCGACATAAAAACATTTCATGGAGCATTTTTTGCCTATTTAGCATGTTTGCATATTGACGAAAAATAATATGCAGCCTGCCAAAAATCTAACTATTTTTTTGTGCACCCTGTCCATGGTCTAGTGAAAGCGGATTCTGTAAACTATAAATTAATAACAATATTAATTTTTTAGGGGGAAATAACATGGCAGAATTACGCTTAGACAATATTTATAAAGTGTATGATAACAAAGTTACAGCTGTTGAAGACTTCAATCTTCACGTTAAAGACAAAGAATTCATCGTTTTCGTTGGCCCATCTGGGTGTGGTAAATCCACTACACTTCGTATGATCGCTGGATTGGAAGAAATTACACAAGGTGATTTCTATATTGATGACAAGCGAGTAAATGATGTTGCTCCTAAAGACCGCGATATCGCGATGGTATTCCAAAACTACGCTCTTTATCCACATATGAGTGTTTATGATAACATGGCATTCGGATTGAAACTTCGTAAAATGCCGAAAAAAGAAATTGAGCAACGTGTAAACGAAGCTGCTAAAATCCTTGGTCTTGAAAACTTCTTAGATCGTAAACCAAAAGCTCTTTCCGGTGGTCAGCGCCAACGTGTTGCTCTAGGCCGTGCAATCGTTCGTGACGCAAAAGTATTCTTGATGGACGAGCCGCTTTCTAACCTTGATGCTAAGCTTCGTGTACAAATGCGTGCTGAAATTGCAAAGCTTCACCAAAGACTACAAACAACTACTATTTACGTAACGCATGACCAAACAGAAGCGATGACAATGGCTAGCCGTATCGTTGTTATGAAAGATGGTATTATCCAACAAGTAGGAAGTCCAAAAGAAATTTATGATAATCCTGACAATATTTTTGTTGGTGGATTTATCGGATCACCTGCTATGAACTTCTTCCACGGAAAACTAGAAGCTGATGGCTTCACATTAGAAAACAAAATCAAGGTTTCTGTTCCAGAAGGTAAAATGAAAATGCTTCGTGACCAAGGCTATGTTGGAAAAGATCTTGTACTTGGTGTACGTCCAGAAGATATTCACGATGAGCCAGCATTCATTGAAGCTTCATCAGGAACAAAAATCAACGTTTTAATCGAAGTTGCAGAGCTTTTAGGTGCTGAAACAATGCTATATTCAAAAGTTGGAAATCAAGAATTCGTTTCTAGAATCGACTCCAGAACAATTGTAGAGCCTGGTCAAAAAATGGATCTTGCATTTGACATGAACAAAGCTCACTTCTTTGATATCACAACTGAACAAAGAATTCGTTAATTTTTAAATACCAACACCCCTTGTCTCCAAGACAAAGGGTGTTTTTATATGCTTATTATTCGTACTATTTTTCAAAGTAATTATTTTTTCCTTTCGTTACAAATAGAATCATTTTCCCACTTCTAAATACTCCATAATTTTATTAATTGACCACCAATGAAAACAAACTCAACTTTTACAGATAAAAAAAGACTTTATTTTCTCCTCACCTAACAAACAAATTTTATTGAAAATAACAGAGAGTTTAATACGCTTGATCTTGATTTCGAAATATAGTTTTTTTCTTTTTTTGAATCAGGGATAGTTCATAATGAATTTGAAATTTTGAACAGTCACCTAAAATTTGATGAGATTCACGATTGAAACAGATTTTTTTGATAATTTCCATATGTAATCATGACAAATTTACTATGACCAGTATGCACACTCAAATTAGATTTTTGATCATTTTCTTCGAGGATTAACAGCATTTTCCACCAACCCTTTAATTACATCGTAAATCAAAAAGTCACGCTACTAAATCAGACTTTCAACAGCTTTATCACGAATGCAGCCATTTTCATAATAAAGGCTTAATTTAAGTAAGACACTCTAAACCACTAACTAAAATATAGCAGATTTTTTCTTTAAAAAAGAAGCATACTAATTTTTACATACTACTTAAATATTTGGTGAAAATTCCCTGATAGATAAGCGCATATTTTAAAGTAAAAAAAATCATAATACAAAATACAAACGAAGTCATAATCATCACTGGGTTAACCAAAGTTGGCACAGCCATTGTGCGCCGGTGCAATTCCGGCTAGCCCAACCAATACTATATTTCACAACAAGGAGATGACACAAAATGGCTAACAACAGCAGCTCCAACCAAATTTTAGTAAACGGAGCAGAACAAGCAATTGATCAAATGAAATACGAAATTGCTCAAGAATTTGGAGTAAACCTTGGTGCAGAGACTACATCTCGTGCTAACGGATCTGTCGGTGGAGAAATTACAAAGCGTTTAGTTCAAATGGCTGAACAACAGCTTGGCGGTTTTTCTCGCTAACACACAATTTCATAATAATGGAAAAGCCCTCGGTTTAATACCGGGGGCTGTTTATATGATTACTTGTTAGCGATGTGATTTTAACGATGAATGCAGCAACGGCGATGGACGCCTATTCACGGATTGGGGACCTTCCTACCTCATTTTCCAACGATAGAGGGCACCAATCAAAAACTGGTGCTCTCTACTTCTAGGATATTCTACGTAAAAATTACGATGCTATTAAAGATTTACCATTTTACTTGGAACGATCCATTCATTATATTGTTCTTCTGATACATAACCTGTTTTGATCGCAGCTTCTTTTAATGTAGTGCCTTCATTGAATGCAAGTTTAGCGATTTCAGCTGCTTTTTCATATCCAATATATGGATTCAGTGCTGTTACTAGCATTAGAGATCGATTTACGTTTTCTTCGATTACATCTACATTTGGTTCAAGTCCTTGTACACAGTTAACATCGAATGAAATCATTCCATCTGCAAGCAAATGAAGAGATTGCAAGAAGTTGTAAATAATAACTGGTTTATAAACATTTAGTTCGAAGTTACCTTGACTTGCTGCAAAACCAATCGCAGCATCATTTCCAAATACTTGGACTGCCACCATTGTCAATGCTTCACTTTGTGTCGGATTGACTTTTCCAGGCATGATAGAGCTTCCTGGTTCATTTGCTGGAATTGTAATTTCGCCAATTCCACTCCTTGGACCACTAGCCAACCAACGAACATCATTAGCAATTTTCGTCAAATCGGCCGCAAGTCCTTTTAATGCACCGTGCACATATACGATTTCATCATGGCTTGTGAGAGCGTGATATTTATTATCGGAAGAAACAAAAGAATACCCAGTTTGTTCTCCAAGTTGTGCTGCAACCATGTCACCAAATATAGGATCTGCATTAATTCCTGTACCTACAGCTGTACCGCCAATCGCTAAGTTAAGTAAATGCTCTGCACTTTCCTTAATCATTTTTTCACTTTTTTCTAGCATTGCACGCCAACCACTAATTTCTTGCCCTAGAGTAATAGGTGTAGCATCCTGTAAATGAGTGCGGCCAATTTTGATAATATTCATATAGGCCTCTTCTTTTTTTAGGAGCGTTTCTTTCAATTGGCTTAACGCTGGTATTAAACGACTGTAGATATCTTCATATGCAGCTACATGCATAGCTGTCGGAAACGTATCGTTTGAACTTTGCGACATGTTAATATCATCGTTTGGATGAATTTTCTCATCGGAATCTTGCTCTTTTAACAGTTCATTACCACGTCTAGCTACTACTTCATTTACATTCATGTTGGATTGTGTACCGCTTCCTGTTTGCCATACTACAAGTGGAAAATGATCATTAAATTTACCTTCCAACACTTCATCGCATGCTTTTGAAATAGCCGCAGTTTTTGCATCAGATAATTTCCCTAGCTTATTATTTGAAATGGCTGCAGCTTTCTTTAATTGCGCAAACGCTCTTATAATTTCGATTGGCATTTTCTCTCCGCCAATTTTAAAGTTTTCTTTACTTCTTTGTGTTTGCGCTCCCCAATATTTATCTTGAGGGACTTTTATTTCGCCGATTGTATCTCTTTCAATACGATATTCCATTATGTATAGCCTCCTAATCCTCTTATTACACAATTTCTATTTTCTCATAATTCTTCATAGTTTTCACCTAAGAACGCACGAAAAAAATAAGGGACGAAAAAACGCCCCTTAATGTCCATATTTTTTATAAATATCTTTCAGCTTTTCTTCAAACTTCTTAAGATTTCCTTTTCCTTTTTCAAGCTTTTTCTTCCATTTTTCTGCTTCTTTTGTCATTTTATCATCAAAATTTTCAAGCTTCTCTTTAATTGTTTTGTTTTCCTGTTGTTGTTTCAAGTTTTCATTAATCGATTTTGTTTCGAACGTCATTTTATCAACATTCGGAAGAGCACCACTCATAATGGCACGGAAAATAGGTACAACCGTATCTCCGCTTCTACCTTTTAAATAATGGGTACGATCTGTATAATCATATCCCAGCCAGACAGCACCGACCAAATTAGGAGTATATCCTACGAACCATTGGTCTTTCGTACCCTCTGTTATATCTTTAAATGGGAGCTGTGTTGAGCCGGTTTTACCAGCTATTGTATAACCATTTATATGAGCATTTCTACCTGTTCCTGATTCAACAACATTTAATAACATTGAGGTCATTAGCTCTGTTGTTTTTCTGTCAGTAACTCTAGTTTTCTTAGGTTTAACTTCAACCTCAATGTTTCCGGTTGGTCCTATTATTTTAGTAATGATATGACTTTGTACCCTTTGTCCCCCGTTTGCGAAAACGGCATAAGCTTCAGCCATTTGTTTAGGAGAATATCCAGTTTTCGTTCCTCCAAGAGCAAGGCTTAAATACTTGTCGTCTTCTTGAAGCGGAAGACCAAATCTTTGAACAGAATCTATTCCTTTACTTAAACCGATCTCATTTAATAGCCATACTGCAGGAACATTCATAGATTCTTCAATGGCTTCATACATTGGGACTTCTCCAAGATACTGATGGTTATAGTTTTTTGGTTGGTAACCATCAAAGGATACATCAGCTTCATCTTTTAGCTTTGCCTGTGGAGTGTATCCAGCCTCCAATGCAGGTGTATACACTGCTAGTGGTTTCATTACAGAACCTGGCTGTGCAGTTAATTGAGTGGCACGGTTATAAGCACGGAAAGTATGCTCTCCTCTTCCGCCTACAAGTGCCCTTAAACCACCCGAACTTGGATCAAGTAAAACTGCTCCGCTTTGTGCTAAAGTTCCATCGCTGCTAACAGGAAATAGCGAATCATTTTTGTACACCTTTTCAAGGGAGGATTGGAGATTTTGATCCATTTCTGTATATATTTTATACCCTCTTGTTAAAAGTTCATCTTGTGTGTAACCATATAAATTAATTGCTTCATTTATGACTGCGTCTACATAATAAGGATATTTCCCTTTTAATGGGTCTCCTCCTTTATTGTTCAATACAATTTTTTCTGCTGTTGCATCATTATATTGTTGTTCCGATATCATGTTGTACTTTTTCATTTGCCCCAGTACGACATCACGTCGTTTCAAAGCTCCATCATAATTATTATAAGGATCCAATGCAGTCGGGCGATTTATAATCCCGGCAAGAGTTGCTGCTTCGCTTAACGTAATATTTTCTACATCTTTACCAAAATATTTTCTTGAGGCGTTTTGTACGCCATATGCACCACTTCCGAAATACACTTGATTCATATACATTTCCAAGATTTCATCTTTAGTAAATGTCTTCTCCATTTCAACCGCTAAAAATAATTCTTCCAGCTTTCTCTTAAATGTGCGTTCAGGTGATAATAATGCAACTTTCGTCAATTGCTGTGTTATCGTACTTCCCCCTGCACTAATTCGTCCAGATTTTAGATTAAGGAAAACCGCCCTCATGATCCCTTGCACATCAAATCCTTTATGCTCTTTGAAGCGATGATCTTCAATGGCGATAATAGCATTTTGTAAATTGGCTGGAACTGTATCAATCGATACTCCTTCGATCCTATTGGCTGATATTTTACTTGCCTCATCTCCATCTTTATCATAAATAACTGTTGATTGAGATAAACCTTGTTTTAATGATTCGACATTCGCAGCACTTGCCAAATAAGCAAAATAAGCAAGTACAAATAAAATGGATAATGATAAAAGCAATATAATAATTTGATTAAGGTGAGCTCTTCTCCAAAATTTCCAGATTGCTTCTTTTGCTAAAACGATATATTTCATCAAAAAGTCCTCACTTTCTAACTCTGCAACTATTATATAATATACAATTTTTTATGACTAATTCTTCAGCAAATATTCGATTTTTCTTAAGAAATAGATAATCGTCTATTCCTCGACTTACTGGACAATAGAAAGCAGCTCCTTAGGACTTAGCTATTTTTAGTCATAATTTCAATTATTGTATAACAAGATCCACGCAACTATTTATCTTACAGAAGAAAAGCACTAATAATATTCTACATTACAACGAAAAGTGGAACTATCGCTTTGTCGATAAGCGCTGAGGTAAGGCAATTACTCCTTTAACATCAAAAAAATAGTCCTAGGACACCGAATAAATAAAATAAGTGGTGTTACTAAGACTATTCTACGTTTTTTATACAATTAAGTTTCTTTTTTTATTTTATTGATTTCATCATCCATAGCTTTCAAATACATATACACAATTTGTTTTGTTTTGTCGTTTGCTTCGATTACTTCTAGATGCTGCATACACTTTCTAATAATTGGATGTGTCATTTGCTTTTTCGCAGTTTCGCCATTCAATTACTTCACCCCATTATCATATTTAATGTTTTGAAGCAATAATCTATAGTTAGGCACAAGTGGCTCTCGATGTTTGTAGTCATTTTACTTACAGATTTTGTCTGAATTTTATCAAAATAGAAGACACGGAAAGAATAAATGTTATTTTATAGATATTATTATTATTATAAACTAGATATTCAAATAAATGTATAGGCATAATTTCGCGGCTTTTAACATAATTTCATCAGCAAAAAGCCCCATTTTTCGAATTTTTTAAAATATATATTTCAAGATAAAAATAATCCTTTACTATTTTAATAATTCGACGATAATAAAAGGAGATGACAAATAATTCTTTCATTTACAAATTATAGGAGAAAAGAATAAACTAAATATATACATTTTTTCCATTTGATAGATTTTTGCGAATTCATTGGTATAATAGAATAGAGGTGAAGTGATGGATCAGTTGAAATTGGATATTGTGTCTTTTCTTGAATCGCGGAAAGAAATTATTTTTGAAAGATGGAAAGAAAAAATCATCATTCCAACTGAAAATGATTACAAAAAAGTTATCTTACGTGGTGAATTATTGTTTGAGGTAATGCTGCATGCATTTTCTTTAGAAAAAGAAGCACTAGATCAATATTTAATAAAAATAACTTCTGAGAATGCTGAATATTTAAAGATTAATGAAACAACAAATTTCAGCTATATTATTTATAACGCGAATATCGCTAAAAATGAAATGCTTATAGAAGTTTCCAAATATCACTCTAGCTGGGAAGAAATTCGCCCAGTATATATAAAGCTATCCGAGACCATCGATCGTTTCTTATTTTATGTTACAAATTATTATACTTCACTGAAAGATGAACAAATAGAAGAAACAAAACATACATCCAAAAATAATCACGAAGATAGATTAACTTTATTAGGTCAGATGACTTCAAGCTTTGTTCATGAGTTTAGGAATCCGTTAACAACTGTTCATGGTTTTGTACAGTTATTACGATCTGAAAACCCTGAGCTACCATATATGGATATTATTTTAAATGAACTTGAACAATTAAAATTTAGGATTACTCAATTCTTAATGCTGTCGAGAAAAGAAGTGCTTAATCAGGAGGTTACATTATTTTCGCTAAATGAGTTACTAGATCAAATCGCATCCTTTATTTATCCAAAACTCCTAGAAGCGAATGTAGAATTAGAAAGGGAACTCGAAGATAATTTATATGTTACCGGATACATAGAAGAAATCAGGCAAGTTTTAATAAATATTATTTTTAATGCAATCGATGTATTAACCGAGCAAATGACTTCTTCAGTCATTAAAATCAAGGGATATCTGACAGAAGATCATTCTATCGTATTGGAAACTTCAAATACAGGTCCTAAAATACCTGAGCAATTATTAAATACCATTTTCGAACCTTTTGTTACGACAAAAAAAACTGGTACTGGACTTGGTTTATATGTATGTAAAGAGATTATTGAAAAACATAATGGGCAATTATATTGCACTTCCGATGATGAATGGACAACATTTACAATTAAACTGCCACCGGCGGAAACAAAAAATGATGAGACCAGAGAGGATTAATAAAACTTTTCTGGTTTTTTGTATACAAAAAACCGGAGGGAAAACTGCATCCCTCCGCTCTTAAATCCCCATTCTCCTTATGGTGTTTTATTAGGATCAATAGAACCAAGCTGCTCCTACGATAATCAATAGGATGAATAATACTACGATTAACGCAAAGCCACCAACGCCAAAGCCATAGCCGCCGCCATAGCCGCCATAGCCGCAGCCGCCATAACCGCCCCATCCGAAGCCCATTCTGCCTCACCTCCTGATTCGGAATAAGTGAGTGTAATCACTCTTGCACAATAGTCTATTCAAGAATTGAAAATGTGTATGGACGTTTTATAAAAAAATGGTTTTTTTACTCAACTTTAATATTCAGTTATAATGATAGCTACTTAAGTTATTTGTTTGAAAGGGGTATTACTTTTAATGAAATCTTTAGTTCTTGCTGAAAAGCCAAGTGTTGCTCGTGATTTAGCACGAGTTCTTGGATGTACTAATAAACAAAAACATTACATTGAAGGTCCTAAATATATTATTACATGGGCCCTTGGGCATTTAATCGAATTGAAGATGCCTGAAGATTATAATCATAAATATAAGACATGGAATATGGATGACTTGCCTATCATTCCTAAAAAAATGGAATTAAAAATTATTCGGCAAACATCTGCTCAATTTAAAGGTATTGAAAATCTAGCTAAACGCAATGATTTGAAAGAGCTTATTATTGCAACAGACGCTGGTCGTGAAGGAGAACTTGTTGCAAGATGGATACTAGAAAAAATTCGTTGGAGAAAACCCGTAAAAAGACTTTGGATCTCATCACAAACGGATCGTGCAATAAAAGAAGGATTTCAACATTTGAAACCAGCTAAACAATACGATGCTCTATATGAATCCGCAGTATGCAGAGCAGAGGCTGATTGGCTAATTGGATTAAATGTTACGAGAGCCTTAACAACTAAATATGATGATCCCTTATCTGCTGGTCGGGTGCAAACTCCCACCCTTTCCATGATTTTAGAGAGGGAAAAAGAAATTCAAGCATTTATTCCGAAAGAATATTGGACCTTAGAAGCTAAAATTGGGCTTATGACAGCATCCTGGAATAATAAGAATGAAAAAAGAATTTTTAATGAAAAGAAAGCAATAAATATTTTAAAGAAGGTAGAAAACCAAACAGCGACTGTCATTTTGGTAGATAAAAAGGAAAAAAGCGAGCAGCAACCACTTCCTTATGATTTAACAGAACTGCAAAGAGATGCGAATAGACGTTTTGGATTTTCCGCTAAAAAAACATCCAATGTTCTTCAGGCCTTATATGAACAGCATAAACTTGTCACATATCCAAGAACGGATTCACGATATTTAACGACGGATATGGAAGGAACCATGTACGATCGTATTAAGGCAATCCAAAATTCATATAGAGAAGAAACTAAAATTCCTGTACAAAATAACGGGAAAGTAATGGCAAGAAAAGTATTCAATAATGAAAAGGTGACGGACCACCATGCCATTATTCCAACTGATGAAAGACCAATTTTGGGAAATTTATCAGTTGATGAACGAAAGCTATATGACATTATTGTTAGAAGGTTTTTAGCATTATTCTATCCTGTATATCGATATGAAACGATACATGTGTCATTCCAAGTTGAAGAAGAACGTTTTTCAACAGTAGAATCTAGCATCATGGATTTAGGATTTAAGTCTGTTACCGGAAAAGGTGAGGAAGAAAATCTCCAAGTTCACAGACTTAACGATATACAGACAGGACAAACTTTTTCAGTCCACAATGTTAAGATAGATAGAAAATTGACAGAACCACCACAAAGATACACAGAAGCTGATTTACTTGCCAAGATGGAAAAATACGGACTTGGGACCCCTGCTACAAGGGCAGATATTATCGAAAGACTGCTAACATCTGAAACGATTGATCGTCAAAACAATCGATTGCACCCTACCCCAAAAGGAAAGCAATTGATTGAGCTTGTAAATGTAGAGTTAAAATCACCAGAACTAACTGCTAAATGGGAAGCAGATCTTGAGGCAATTGCAAGAGGAAAAGGAAAAGGAGAAATATTTTTACAACATATTCGAAAACAAACATCTCAACTTGTTTCTGAAATTAAGCAAAGCGATAAAAAATATAAGGCACATAATTTAACAGGATCAAAATGCCCAGAATGTGGCTCGTTAATGAAAGAAACAAAAGGGCGTGACGGTCGAATTCTCGTATGCTCAAATAGAGAATGTAATTTTCGGAAAAGAAAAGATCCAAAGTTATCGAATAGAAGATGTCCACAATGTCATAAGAAAATGGAAATTCATTCGGGGAAAGCCGGAACATATTTTCAATGTCGCAACTGCAATCTTGTTGAAAAAGCGGAACAAAAGAAAAAGACTGTCAATAAAAGAGAAGAGCGTCAATTACTTAAAAAATACTCAAATGATGAAATGTTTGGTAACAGTTTGGCCGATGCGTTAAAAGCAGCAATGGAAGATAAAGACTAAGACTAAAAATACTAATAGAAAAAAAATCCAGATTTCAATTGAAAATCTGGATTTTTCCATTACTTAGGCAAATGTCGAAGAAAATTTTCTCCTGCAAACCCTCTTACTAGATCTTCTGAATAATATTTAAGCAATTCATTGACTAAATTTTGATGTTTAGATGCATTTTCTAAATTAACTATAAATGTTTCTATGCCATCGAAATCCGAACCAAATCCAATCTGTCCATTTCCACCGAGAGAACAAAAATGATCGATATGACGTATTAAATCGGAAATATAGGCTATGTCATTCTGTGTTACAAACGGAGGATGATACACAACATGAATCAGTCCGTTCTTTTGAAATAGCGCTTTTGCCTGCTCGTCCGTTAAGTTTCTAGGATGATTACAAATGGATTTTGAATTAGAGTGGCTTGCAATTGGAAAATTAGCAAGCTCCATAACATCCCAAAAACCTTTTTCACTTAAATGGGAAACGTCTGTAAACAATTTATACTTATTATTAAATTTCACAATTTCTTTTCCAAATGAAGTTAGCCCTGCACCACGCGGTTCCCATACACCGTCAGCAGCGAGATTGGCAAAATTCCATGTCAAGCCGACTGACCTAACTCCCAAATGAAATAAAATACTTAGTTTATGTAGATCATTTCCAATGCAGTCTACACCTTCTAATGATAGGATTGCACCAATTTCATGTGATTTTAAATTTAAAATTTCATCCCAATTCCGAATATGAACAAAGTTGGGATTTTTTTCTAATACTTGAGTATAAAAATAATCTATTTGATCTAGTGCAGCTTGAAATTGTTCTTCGCTTTTTAGCTCAGGTGGAATAAAAATAGCAAAGCATTGAACCTTTACTTCCCCATTCATTAAACGTTCCTTATTCGTATCAAGTTCAGGTGAATCTTTAAAATTTAATGTGCCTTTACTTTCCCATATTTTGTATAAGACATCACAATGCAAATCTATTACTTTCATAAATCTCACCAGCATTTCATAATAATTTTCTATTCCACAATATTCTACACTAACTTATAAATCCCTTCTTAATATAAGCTTTTGTCTTTTAAAGTTGAGGAAGTACCGAAGTATTCGAGAAAACATTTACTTTATTATGGAGATTTATTTATGCTCCCTACTACTTTTACTTATATAATAGGTCTTTATTATGAATCATGTACTGATTTATCATATGGTATGATATTAATTGGAGGTATGTTTAAAATGAAATGGTTAATAATGGTATATTCAGTGATTTTAAATGGGTTGCTTGGGTTCGTTTGGATTATTTTCATTTCCAAACTTCTAGACTTATTTAATAGTTCAGGAAAATCTATTTGGATGGGGCTATTTATAGGTGTTGCTACTTTGCTTTTCCTTGATATTACTACGAGAGTGTTTGAATCGTTTGATAAGGATAAGAGACATCCTGTAAGAATTGCTGGCTACGTTTCTTTCGGAATTGTCGTTCTCGTATCAATTTTTATAATAAAATCCTCATGAAAAAAGCTCCCTGGAATTTTCCAGGAAGCTTTTCTTATTGTCCTTTTACATTTGTAAAAAGCCAGTTTTTCATTACGTTATTTTCATAAGTTGGAATCCATGCGAAATGGCCATTAATAGGTGTTGTCCCACGGGTAAATTCCGAATAAAGTGTATGGCTGCCAGTATCTTTCGCTTTATTCACCAATTGTTGAGCTGCAGCATTAGCAGCATCTATACCTAAATTACCGGCATACTCAGCTCTAACGACTTTTCCACCAGCTGCTTCTATCGCATTAATCATATTTCTTGAGCCGCTTACTGGAACAGTTGTATCATCAGCCGAATGTGTTACCCAAATCGGTAGGTTCACTAAATTTTTCCCTAGGTTTACATTCCCTGTCCCACAAACAGGAATTGCAGCTGCAAATAATTCAGGATGACTCTGTATGAGTGACCATGTTCCCATCCCACCCATTGAAATCCCAGTGATATAAATTCGATCCGGATCAATAGGGTATTCATTTTTTAATGTTTCGATAAGTTCTAATAAAAGATTGATATTCGTCTGGGTTGTCCACCAATCACCTATAGCAGCCTGTGGTGCAGCAACATAAGCGGAATTTTTGGCTTGCTGTTCAGGAGCTGCCCAGCTTACAGCGCCTTTATTCGCTAATAACTGGACATCGTTTGATACTCCTCTCTCACCCGCTCCATGTAAGAATAAAACAAGTGGTTGTTTTTCTATTGTATTGGTAGGTTCGAAAAGTCTATAATTTAAAAAGTTTCCATTTTTATCTGAAATGTTTTTCTCAGAGAAATCATCTACAATCAAATTAATTTCTCCTGTGTTTACAATTACATTTGGCGTTGTTGGAATATTATTACCGATTACCGTCTCGATGTTTTTAACTTGGGTAACCGTATATTCAAGGGGTAGCCTCGTATTAATTCCAGTTCTGAAGTCATAAAATAATGTACCGGCAATTGGATCATTTTTATCTAATTCAATGATAACAAAGTTTCCATTTTTACCTTGTTCACTGAGTTCAGGAGAAGTATTAGCATAAACTTTTGTAATTGTTCTTTTTGCGGTATTCTCCCCATGAAGTGCGTTCACTTCATATGACATGGTCGATAGCGACACATTACTGATTTTTTTCTTATATTTCACAGCAATTCCTACAACTTTTTCCCCTTCTGGCAAAACATCTGTAATAATATCCATTCTTTCAATTTGTCCAAAATTTAATTTTGGTTTTGACAAACTCGCTTCGGTGTTAATCGTCATGTTTAAACTGACCAATAGTACTGCAGTAAACATAAAAAAAAGCTTCACAAAAATTCTCACTTTACTCATCCCTCATTTCTTTTAATGAAAGTATCATAAGTGTGAAAATATTAACTTGATGTACTTTTCATACTATATTAATTTTTCTGAATTTAAATCAGACATTATACCTATTTATAGGTATATCACATATATTAAGTAACTATTTGAGATATTTGCACATTATTACTTTTTTTTCAATAACATAAACGTTGTCCTATACCAATACATATCCATTGTCATAACATAGATTAGAACCTTTAAGGAGGTGCCATCTATGAGTGAACATCGTGGAATGAATAACTTTGCTTTAATTGTGGTTCTATTCATCTTGTTAATCATCGTTGGAACGGCATTCATGTACTAAGGTTCGGACCGAAGTAGGAGCGTCTTTTGATGCTCCTTTCTTTTTTTAATCATCATTTCATTCAAATAGGTAATGCTAATAAAAAATAATTAGGGTGTGTTATTCATGGAGCATTTTCCAGTAATTCATACGAACTTTTGGGATGCTATTATTGCAGTACCTTTAGTGGTGATTATTACGCAATTAATCAAGGTCTTTCTTAGGGTTCCTCGTTTTTTAGTGCCAACCATCGCCACAATACTCGGCCTTCTTTTTTCAATCTTTATCGCTCATAAATACAATTTTTGGGGTGCAGTTTTTATGGGATTTTTCTATGGGAATGCTGCTGTTGGGTTATATGCGGGGTTAAAAACGGCTATCATTGCCTATCGAAATTCAAAAAAAGAATAATGCACACCATATAAAATTGGTATGCATTATTCATCTCCTTATAGAAACTTTCTCTGCATATTTCTTCCATCAAAGCTAAATTGCATTTGTCTATTTTCCACTATACTTTCTATATGAACAGGTCTTCCCCAAAGCTGGAAAATGTATGGCAATACTTTCTCCAAATATTTTAAATCCAGTTCAATCCCTTCATACCAATGCTTTAAATAAAGTTCCCCGTTTTTCATATAATCTCCATCATTGACTGTAATATAAGGGAACCCCCCGTTTACCCTCATATTTACAAGCTGATCACGAATTTCGGTCCATTCTTTGTCGATTATCTTATAATCTCGACCTTGCTTTTGGAATAAGTACATATCCTCTTTTAAAACAAGTTCCTTTGTAAGGTAATTACGTAAAAAAGAAATATCTGATTCAACTTCCCTTACTTCAAATATTTTTTCACGCCCAGAATTCGGGATTACTCCATCTTTTATCATCTCTTCATCTGGATTATTCCATCTCTCCTCAATATCTTCAAAAATTTTTAGACCGAGGTAATATGGATTAATATTTGTTTTAGATGGTTGAACGACACCTGCATTTAATTTTGCAAATTCTATGGATTCGTCACTTGAAAGATCCATTTCTCTTAAGATACGTTGATGCCAATACGATGCCCAACCTTCATTCATAATTTTCGTTTCAAGCTGTGGCCAAAAATACAGCATTTCTTCCCGTACCATTGTCATAATATCCCTTTGCCAATCGGAGAGCTCACGGCTGTACATCTCGATAAAAAGCATAATATCTTTTTCGGGTTTAGGAGGAAATGGTTTTTTCTTCTTTTTTCGATCTTTTTTCCTTTCGTTTTTAATATCTAGTGACCATAAATCATCATATTCTGAAGTAGGTACGCTATCTTCTTCCTCCCATTCACCTTCATCATCTAATGACCAATCTAATGATGGTCTTAGTAATGAAGGATCGATATGCTCTTCAATCGCAAGAACAGCATCTAAAAAGTTCTCCACTTCATCTTTTCCATGTTCGATTTCATATTGTCTCACTCGCTCAGCCGTTGCAGCCATGCTTTCCACCATATCCCTCTTCGTATTTCGAAATCGAACATTATTTTTGAAAAAATCACAATGGGCAAGTACGTGGGCAACAATTAGTTTATTTTGGATGAGTGAATTTGAATCGAGAAGAAAGGCATAACAAGGGTTAGAATTGATGACGAGTTCATAAATCTTACTAAGACCTAAATCATAATGGAGCTTCATCTTGAAAAATTGCTTACCAAAGCTCCAATGAGAAAAGCGGGTAGGCATTCCATAAGCACCGAATGTATAAATAATATCTGCAGGGCATATCTCATATCGCATCGGGTAAAAATCTAACCCCATCCCGCTTGCAATTTCAGTAATTTCACTGATGGCGTATTCTAACGCTTTCGAGTCGGAATTCATTTTCAATACCCCCTTTTATCCACAATGTATGAAAAAAAATCAATCTAAATGTCAACATTTACACCGCAAACAACTTTCCTTCAAGTAAATAATAAAAGTAACTCCAAAAAGGAGGGTTAAATATTGGACACTTTAGACTATGATCGTGCTTTATATTACACACATAGATCAGAATGGGATAATTTGATTGTTTTGATGGTAAGAACTAAGGACCACATGCTTTCAAAGAGAATTGAACGCTTTTTAAATGCTTATCAATTCTCGAGCGATTATACAGTGATTGAGCGAAATTTATATTCATTACTTCGCTACTTGGATCACGCAAATAGTGTTACCGAAACGGTCCATTCGCCAAATGAAAATCCCATCCTTTCGATATAACAAACGAAGATGCGTATTTGGCAGTTGCTTTCTCGCTAACAAAAAAACTCGGTGTCCCTAATAGGATACCGAGTTACATTTTTGCTGCTACTTCTGATGTGATTTTTATAAACATTTGTAATTCTTGGACCATATCATCAACTAACTGTGCGGATTCGTCCCAAAGAGTAGCATCATCATAGTTAAAACATTCCGGATCAAGTACAATTTGCTTTGGTATGACATTGGCATAAAAACCACGCATAACTGTTCGCATATTGTTTAAACAATTGATCCCCCCTTTTCCTCCTCCTGCTGTAGCTACTAAAGCGACCGGTTTGTATTCAAGTTCTTCACTCGTAAGAAAGTCTAATGTATTTTTTAATGCACCAGTCATGCCTCCGTGATATTCAGGTGAAATTAAGATTATTCCCGAGGATAAACGAACTTTTTCTTTAAAATTGATAACAGATGGCAATTTCCACTGCTCCTCTTCACCCGTTAATAAAGGAAGGTTTGATTCACTAATATCGACATATTGAAAGTCGTATTTACGTACAATAAAACTTGTTAAAATTTTAGTTCTTCCGCCTTTTGGCATACCTCCATTAATCACTAAAATCCGATTCATTCTATTCACTCCTTCACTTCTAACTGCTTTATTGCTCTACAAATCCATTCTTCACTGCAAATAAAGCAGCTTGAGTCCGATCGGCAACTTCTAACTTCATAAATATATTAGAGACGTGAGTCTTCACTGTTTTTTCTGTGATTTTTAAGTGTGCACCTATTTCTTTATTGCTTTTTCCTTTAGCAATCTCTGTGAGAACTTCTTTTTCTCTTTGTGTTAATGCAGCAATCCGATTGTTGGCGGGATTTTTGCGGTTCATACGTGTCATAAGCAAATTCGTCGCTTTTGGATGAAGAGTATTTTCTCCATTTGCAAGCTTTCTAATTGCGTATGCAAGCTCATCAGGCTCAATATCTTTTAATTGATATCCAGAAGCACCTGCTTCTATAGCAGGGATAACATGATCTTGATCAGCAAAGCTTGTTAAAATCATTATTTCAATATCCGGGCATAATTCCTTTATTCTCCCTGTAGCTTCAATTCCATCCATTATTGGCATCACAAGATCCATCAATACAACGTCAGGACGTAATTGAATGGCTAGTTCTACTGCTTCTTTTCCATTTTTCGCCTCACCAACTATTTGGATATCCTTTTGAGTTTGCAGGAAAAAAACAAGTCCCCGCCTAACAACATGATGATCATCTGCAATCAACACTTGAACCGTCATTTTTTCTCCCCCTAATACGGCAATGCTACGTCAATTTGAGTCCCTTCACCAAGTTCACTTCTTAATTCAAAATGGCCATTAAGCGCCTCTACACGCTCCCTCATACTTTCGATACCAAAAGAAGGAAGCTCTTTTTCTTTTTCATATATAAATCCACATCCGTGATCACTAATCGTTAGATGTACTTTGCATTTCGATACTTTTATCGATACATATACATCAACTTGACCCGAGTGACGTTTTGAATTATTCAGTGCCTCCTGACTAATCCTCCATAAAGCTTCCTCCACAAGAGATGGTAAAGCTAATAGGCCCGATAACTTCGTGTGAACATGAAGTCCAAGCATTTCTCCATAACCTTTTATAGCTTGAATGAGACCCTTTTCTAATCCACTTGGTCTCAGTTGCCAAATTAATGCCCTCATTTCTGTTAGTGCTTCCTGAGCAAGCTCTTGGATATGCTGAAAAGTATGTTTTGTTTCCAGATCTTCCGTCATCTCTACTCCCCCTCTTGCGGTTAAAGTAAGAGAAAACAATAACTGGTTGACGGAGTCATGCAAATCTCGAGCAAGCCGATTTCTTTCCTCTATAAGCGCAACTTCCTGAGCTTTTTTTGTTAAACGTACCCTTTTTATTGCAGAACCAATTTGTAAGGCAATAGATTCGAGTAGCGCTAGTTCATCACGGCCAAATTCCTTTTTTCCGGGTGCCGCAACATTTAACAGGCCAAATACTTCATCTGCTGATGTTAGAGGAATGGTTGCATGAAAAGAAATACCTTCTGTTTCGTCTTTATTTAATTTAGCGGCTTTTTCAAGTCGCCTACATTCAATAATATTAGAAGCCTTAGTCAAACTTCCATTGCGAAAACCTTTTATACACCAACAACTACCTCGTCTAAGTGGTTCGCAATGATCTTTGGATAGAGCAGGAGGTAAATTCTCTGCAGATGCCACATTATAACGCCCATCAGGTCCAATTAAAAAAATCCAACCTGTTGTGGCTCCAGTAACCTGTAAAAGTTTTTTCAAGACATCTGATAATAAAAGAGAAATATCTGTTCCTTCATTTAATAATTCAGCAATTTCTTTAAGAACACGTAAATGAGAATTTTTTTCATACTTTTCACGTTGCATCAAAAATCCCTCCAACTACTCACTATATAGTATACAAAAATCCGCTTTAGACTTTATTCTCATTATGGCGTAAATTGCTCTACAACTTTAGTATGATGAAAGAAAAGCGAAAGGCGCTTTAAGAGGATGAAAGGCTAAAGGCGCAACGTCCTGTTGCAACGCCTTCCTGACCCGCCTCCTGCGGGCCTCCGACAAGCAAATGTTCTGGGGCAAAAAAGTCTGTATTTTGACTTTTATTGCCCCAGGTTATTTGATCTCGAGGGGCTAGAACAAGGAGCTAGACCATAGAAAAGCAGAAAAAAGCTTCTCATCAACAAAATAAAAACCGTTTAAACCGAACATCTTATTTTAAAATAATATCAACTAAATCCGTTACAGTTTTGTGACTTGTTCTAACTGAATTTACAATTGGATTTTCCGAAGACTCTAATTATTATAGTACAATTATGGTGAGGTTGAGATAAAATGGAAAACAAAAGTGATACTAGGGAGTCTTGGATATTCTATGCTTTTGCAGTTTCTGTCATTGCCTTATTAGGAAGCTTATATTTTTCGGAAATACTTAAATATACACCATGTGATATATGTTGGTATATTCGAATCCTTATGTATCCTATCGTAATCATTTTAGGAATTGCTACTGTTAAAAAGGATTATAATGCGGCTCTTTATGCTGCTGTTTTTTCAGGAATTTGCATACCTGTTTCTCTATACCTTTATATGATTCAAAAAATACCTACTATTGCAGAATCAGTGCCTGCTTGCGGTACAATACCTTGCACAACTCAGTATATTAATTGGCTTGGATTTATCACAATTCCTTTTCTTGCACTAACTGCGTTTATCATGATATTTATTTCAAGTATATTGTGATAAAACAAACAAGGAGGGTTAAGTATTGAAAAAAGTAGTCATTTTTTTATGTATAATCATAGCATTATTTGCAGCTATTTCTCTCGCCACTAAAATGCAGCAGAGCAAGAAAACAATTGGAAATATTTACGGAAAATCCAATCTCCATCCTTTGACTATCGATCAGCTTGATAATCCTCTTTACCAAAATCTTATTTTACCAGCTGCTCTTAATAAAAAACTTGAGAAAGGCGAAGATGCTATCGTATACTTTTATAGCCCTGAGTGTTCTTTTTGCATGCAGACAACTCCTATTCTTAACCCTGTTGCAGAAGAAATGAAAATTTCAGTGTTGCAATATAACCTGCTTGAGTTTAAAGAGGGCTATAACCAATATAAAATTGAATACACACCTACACTTATTTACTTTATAGCTGGGAGAGAGCATGCACGAATAGTTGGTTTGCATACACAAGAGGAATTTGAAGATTTTTTCACGAAAATATAAAATGAAAAATAAATTAGGCTGTCCATTACTGATAAGCACTGGACAGCCTTTTTTCACATTAAAAATTGATTAGTAGCGTTTGAATACAAACTAAAGATCACATTTGCGTTTGTTCTTTTTCCAGAAGTAAAATTACAATAAGAAAAAGGAAAAAACACCCCTGCTTCCTTTAGAATTTCAACGTTTTTATTAAAAATTATGGAATATTTATTATCAATATCAGATTCTAAAATAGAAATGATGACCTCAATACTACAAATTGCCCGAAAAGCACCATCTAAGGTATATATTGGCTCATCCGTTTGATTAGGCAAATGGAGAATTTTCAAATGTAAGAACTCGGCTATCTCTTTATCATCAAAATATTGCGGAAAGACAGAAGAATAGAAGTACTTTATTAGCTCATCAAGTTTTTCTTCCTGCTCTTCAGTCGCTGCAACTACTACTTTCATATCTTGACCCTACCTTTTGCAATTTCTTTATTTTCTATTAGAATAACATAGAATTACATGATAAAAGATTGGGAATATCATGAAACTATTTTCGAAAGGATACATACAAGATGCGAATATTGATTCAGGAACAATGGAAGGGTAGGAATATAGAAGATTTACTGCGTAATGAGTGGAAAATCCCGAAAAAATTGATTCACACCTTAAGAATGGACAAGGCAATCACGATAAATGATCAATTAGCAAATTGGAACCGTCCTTTAAATCATGGTGACGAGGTTTTCATTTCACTACCCGAGGAAACCGATGATATTGCCCCATATCCCTCCTCATTGGACATTTTATACGAAGATGATTATTTATTAGTAGTAAATAAACCATCTGAAATGGTGACACATCCAAATAATAACGAAACGAATACTCTTTCAAATTTAGTGGTATATCATTTACAAGGGCAACATAAGGGACAGAATCCACATCATATTCACCGTCTCGATAAAAATACAACTGGTGCAATTCTTTTTGCCAAAAATATTTTTAGTCAAGTTGTACTCGATAGAATGCTTGCCGACCGAGAAATTAAACGGACATATTGGGCGCTCGCAGATGGGGTTATTAAGAGTAAAAACGGAAAGATTACAGAACCTATTGGCAGAGATCGCCATCATCCGACGAAACGTAGGGTTTCGAAGACTGGGCAACATGCAATCACTCACTATCATGTTATTAATACTTTTCCCAAAGACAAGCTAACTTTATTAGAATGTTCTTTAGAATCTGGGAGAACCCATCAAATTAGGGTACATTTATCTTTTATTGGACACCCGCTAGCTGGGGATCAGCTTTACGGGGGAAGCTCTACTTTCAAAAGACAAGCACTCCATGCCCGTAATTTAGAATTCATGCATCCATTTTTACTTAAGAAAATTCGAGTAACAGCATCTTTTTTGGACTACCCTCCCATTTTCGAAAATTATATTTAAAGGATTTTCGACATTAACTCGACTAAAACTTTTAACTTTAGACGTTTTACGATAAAATAATATAGGTTTATTATACTGCCATTTAGGAGGGCTAAAAATGGTCTTTAAAAAGAAAAAAGATAAATTTGCCATTTTGCTTGAAAAAATTGCTGCAAACTTAAAAGAAAGCTCCATTTATTTTGCTGATTTTAAGCTTAATAATAAAGAGGATACT
This sequence comes from Lederbergia wuyishanensis, assembly GCF_022900255.1. Lineage (GTDB taxonomy): Bacteria > Bacillota > Bacilli > Bacillales > Bacillaceae_C > Lederbergia > Lederbergia wuyishanensis. The sequence continues at coordinate 25,261 of NZ_JALIRM010000001.1, read as the reverse complement.
AAAGTTTTTGCCGCTAAAATGAAGGAATATGAAACAATCGGGGATAATTACGTTCATGAAATTATTAAAGAATTAAATAATTCATTTATTACTCCTATTGAACGAGAAGATTTACTTACATTATCTATGATTATGGATGATGTACTTGATGGAATGGAGAATTGTGCAGCGTTATTTGAAATGTACTCAATTGTTCACGCAGACGAATATATGTATAAGTTTGTCGAATCAATAAAGAAATGTGTCGATGAAATTGAAATATGCATCGGATTAATTTTCAGCAAAAAATTACCTGAGGTACGCCCACATGCAATTAAAATTAAAGATTATGAATCAAAATGCGATGATGTACTTAGAGAATGTATTAAGCATCTTTTCACGGTCGAAACAGATCCAATCCGATTAATAAAATACAAGGAGATCTACGAAAACCTTGAAAAAACAACAGATAGCTGCCAAGGAGTAGCAAATACACTTGAAAGTATCGTCATGAAAAATGCATAAGGGAGTCCTACTAAATGGGAATAGATTCAGTTCTTATCATTACAATAGTTATCGTCTTCGCCGCCCTTGCATTTGATTTTATAAACGGGTTTCACGATACGGCTAATGCGATTGCAACTTCTGTATCTACGAAAGCTTTAAAACCGCGTCATGCGATTATTCTAGCAGCAACAATGAACTTTGTTGGAGCCTTAACGTTTACAGGAGTAGCCCAGACCATTACAAAAGACATTGTCGATCCTTTCACATTGGCGAATGGTACTACCGTTATTTTAGCAGCACTTATTTCAGCAATTGCCTGGAATCTAATAACTTGGTATTACGGAATTCCAAGTAGTTCGTCTCATGCTCTAATTGGCTCGATTGCTGGAGCTGCGATTGCTGCCGCTGGTTTAAGTTCTATAAAATACGAAGGTTTTTTAAAAATCATCCAAGCTCTAATTTTTTCTCCACTTATTGCTTTTGCAATAGGCTTTATCATTTATTCCATATTTAAAATGGAATTTAAAAATTTGAGTTTAACTAAGACGAATAAAGGATTTCGTTATATCCAAATTGTCACTGCAGCTTTACAGTCTTATACCCATGGTACGAACGATGCACAAAAATCGATGGGGATTATTACAATGGCTCTAATCGCTAGTAATCATCATACGACAACAGACATCCCCTTTTGGGTTCAATTCTCTTGTGCTCTGGCCATGGGGCTTGGTACTTCAGTAGGTGGTTGGAAAATTATTAAAACGGTTGGCGGAAAAATCATGAAAATACGTCCTGTAAATGGAGTTGCAGCCGACCTAAGCTCAGCATTAATTATTTTCGGTGCCACTTATATACATTTACCTGTTAGTACCACCCATGTTATTACTTCTTCAATTCTAGGGGTTGGATCTGCTCATAGAATTCGAGGAGTAAAATGGGATACTGCAAAAAGGATGATTATTACTTGGTTTATTACTCTTCCTATAACAGGATTGCTTTCAGGAGTCATTTACTATATATTAAATTTATTTATGTAACAAAAGAAGCCTTCCATGATGTGAAGGTTTTTTATTATGATTGATTTTTTTAAATATAAGGTGAATAATAAATGTAATGAATGGAGGTAAGGCTATGTCTGCACTCATTTTATTTGACGGAACTTGTAATTTTTGCAACTCGAGTGTCCAATTTATTATTAAACGTGATCCACATGGATATTTTAAATATGCATCATTGCAAAGTGAACTTGGACAATCACTAATAAAAAAACATGGAGTTCCATTAAACGTAGATAGTTTGGTCTTAATTGAAAATAATGTAGCTTATTTAAAAACAACTGCAGCATTACGCATTTGTAAAAAATTGAATTCTTCCTTGAAATGGCTTTATCTATTAATTGTAATCCCTTCACCAATACGTGATTTATTTTATAATATTTTTGCAAAATACCGATATAAATGGTTCGGAAAAAATGATAGTTGCATGTTACCTCCCCCCGAAATTCGAAAACGTTTTTTATGATAATTGAAGCACTCCTTTACTAAAAAGGGGTGTTTTTTATTGCTCTTGTTAAGGTAGTAATATTGATGTTCCAGATTTAGTGCCCTCCATATATATTTATCACTGCGACCAAAACTCTCACGGATTTTTTCTACTAGAAATTTTGCAACTTTTCCTTGCTATCACTCCTAATCTACATTTTTTATCTTCAATTTAGTCAGTTAATGTTAGTAATAAAAATTTTACGGGAATAATAATTATGCTTGCATTATTTGCGAAAAACGAATATTATACTAAATGGATTACTAATCGTTCGTTTTTTGGAGGTTCTTATATGTTTAAATTAAAGGAAAATAATACGAATGTGCCAACTGAATTAATTGCAGGATTAACCACATTTTTAACAATGGCTTATATTATTATAGTTAATCCAATCATTCTTAAAGATGCAGGTGTCCCATTTGAACAAGTATTTTCAGCTACTATCATAGCTACTGTAATCGGCACATTATGGATGGCCTTAGCTGCCAATTATCCAATTGCGATTGCACCTGGTATGGGGCTAAACGCTTACTTTGCATACTCTGTTGTTGGTACACATGATATCGGTTACCAAACTGCGTTTGCTGCTGTATTTGTTGCTGGTATTATTTTTATCATTTTATCTCTAACACCTTTTCGAAAAATATTAATTGAGGCAATTCCTGAAAATCTTAAGCACGGAATTACTGCTGGAATTGGATTATTTATTGCATTCATTGGGATGAGAATGAGTGGCATGATTGTTTCCCACCCATCAAATCTAGTGGCACTTGGCGACCTTCATTCTTTTGGCGTGATTTTGACACTAATTGGTTTAGCGGTAACGTTAATTCTGATGGCTTTAAGAGTACCCGGAGCATTGTTTCTTGGAATGATAGTGACGGGGCTTATTGCCTATTTTACTGGACAACTTTCATTTCAAGAATCGGTTATAGACAAGCCTTCACTTCCAGAAGGTATATTAGTTACGAATCCAATTTCGGCTTTAGCGGAAGTATTTCAACACAGTTTATATGCTGTCGTTTTTTCTTTCTTACTTGTTACGATTTTTGATACGACAGGTACTATGATTGGTGTAGCGGAACAAGCTGGTTTAATGAAAGGAAATTCTATGCCGCGAGTACGTCAAGCATTGTTAGCTGATTCAGTTGCTACATCAGTGGGAGCGATGTTTGGGACGAGTCCAACAAGTGCCTATGTTGAATCAACAGCGGGAGTTGCAGCGGGTGGAAGAACAGGTCTAACTACTGTTACAGTTTCAATCTTGTTTATCATTGCAGCTTTTTTCGGACCACTTGTCAGTGCGGTGTCAGGTATACCTGCTATTACTTCTCCTGCACTCATTATTGTTGGAAGCTTGATGATGGGAGCTATTGCAAAAATTAAATGGGACGAGCTAGATGAAGCGTTTCCGGCATTTTTGATTATTTTGAGTATGCCCCTAACTTCAAGTATTGCAACTGGAATAGCGTTGGGCTTCATCTCTTATCCAATATTAAAAGTAGTTACAGGAAAATGGAAATCTGTTCATCCGCTTGTCTATATTTTTGCAGTGCTATTTCTTTATCAACTAGTATTCTTGCCTCATTAAGAAAAAAAAATTATTGTTATATATTGCGGACAGAAGCTTAAGAACAAGGGCTCTGTCCTTTTTCAATGCATGTAGACTCAAAGATACCTTTTATATTATTCGTTCTTAATTAGTGCGTTGACCTTGACGGAAAACTAACTTTACTGATTTTCATTGGAATGATGACAATTTGAGACAGTAGCAACAACTGTTTAAGATTGAATTAAACTATTTTGATTCTTTAATCTCTAACTTGTGCTCAAGCATTCTGGATCTGAAAAATATCAATCTCTTTCAAATGAAATCAAAAAGAGGTTATCCACTGATTTGAACTGCCCCCTGTCAAGTAGACAGTGGAAATAAAAAAATGACACTAGGCGGCTTTAGCCCTATATTCTATGGGGCTAAGGCCGGTTAGTCTTTTTTGTAGTCGTTCTTGATTGTAAAAATGTATGTAGTCTTCAATATCCTTTTTCAACTCTTCAAATGTACTGTACTTCTTCAGATAATACTTCTCGCATTTTAATGTTCCCCAAAATCCTTCCATTGGCCCGTTATCGATGCACCTTCCCACCCGGGACATACTCTGAACCATTTCTGCTTTCTCCATTTTCCTTTTAAATGCCGGAAAGGTATATTGAAATCCTCGATCACTATGGAGGAGGGGAGTAGCTTCCGGGTTTGCCTCCAATGCTAAATCCAAGGTTTTAAACACCAACGGATTATTGTTGGAAGTACCCAATACATAGCTCACAATCGACCCATCGTACAATCTAAGATCGCACTCAAATAAGCCTTTGAGATAGTTCCGTACTTCATTTCGGTCACATCGGTCAGCCACTTTTCATTTGGCATCTCTGCGTGGAAATCCCGGTTCAGTACGTTCTCGACCACATATTGCGGTGTGCTTGCTTTATAGCTCTTGCGCTTGCGTCGAATAACCGACTGGATTCCAGTGATCCTCATCAGACGATACACACGTTTATGGTTAACCGGCCGAGATAAGGTGCGGTTCAGGTTCAGCGTTATACGGCGGTATCCGTATATGCCGTCCACTTTCTCATTTAGACGCTTTATCTCCACCAGAATTTCTTGATTCCACTTCTCGTTTTCTGAAGGGGTCCGTTTAAGCCACTTATAGTATGCAGAACGTGCAATTCTAGCAATCTCGCATAATAGCGAAATAGAGAAATTCTCCTTCTCATGAAGTTCCTGAATAGCGACATATTTATCGGTTAAGCGAACCTGGCTTAAGGACGCTTCTTTAAACGCCTCCTTTCGATTTCCTCCAACTTTTTTAAGAATGCATTTTCTGCCCGCAACCGCTCATTTTCCCGTTCCAACCGTTTCATTTCGAGCTGAACCTTTTCTTCGGGGGGTAACTCTAGTTCTGTCTTATGGTGGCCCCGCTTGTCTTTAAGACCGTATTCTCCGTCTTTCTCGTACTTCTTCACCCATTGATACACCTGTTGATAAGAGACCTTGAAAAGCTCTGATACTTGGTGATAGTTTTTTCCGTTCTGCAGACAATACATCACGATTTCTAAACGTTCTTCAAGAGTAGTGGATCGACCTTTGATCATAGAGTTATTCATCCTTTGCGTGTCTTTTAATTCTCTATGACCATTATAATTCTTTATCCACTTCTGTAACACTGAGCTACTGGAAATGTTATATTTCCGTACAACCTCCTTCAAAGAGTAAGACCCGGATTGGTAATCTAAAACAGCAGCTGTTTTTAACTCTTTAGCGTACCGTTTCCATCCAGTTGAATTTTGAAGTCCATCTATTCCGCGTGATTGATATAGATAAACCCATTCCTGTATAGTTTTTTTAGGTATACTCTGCTCAAGACAAAAATCTTTAATTGAGGTTTGTCTATTCTCATACGCGATAATTAACTCATACTTTTCTTGAGCGGAATAAGTTCTTTTTGCCATAGAAAAAGCCCCCTAATAAAGTAAACAGATTTTTATTATTTCATCTGTCTACTTTATAGGGAGCATATCACTGATTGGAATAACCTCTTTTTCATTTAAATCGAAAGTAAAGCTTTGTCATCTGTCAGCTTTTCTCCACGTATCCGTTGGAATTCTGCCATCAGTTTATCGATTGTCAGCTCGTGCTTTTTATCGGAGTCTACTTCTAAAATAATTTGGCCTTTGTCCATCATGATTAGCCGGTTTCCAAGATCAAGTGCTTGTTGCATATTGTGAGTGACCATAAGTGTAGTCAGTTTATCTTTTTCAACTAGTTGCTTCGTTAAATTTGTAATTAATTCAGCTCTAGATGGATCCAATGCTGCCGTATGCTCATCTAGCAATAAAATGGATGGTTTTGTAAATGTGGCCATTAATAATGACAGAGCTTGCCTTTCTCCTCCCGAAAGCAAACCGACTTTCGCATTTAAACGATTTTCCAAGTTTAAATGGAGTGATTCTAGAGATTGACGGAAATATTCCCGTCTCTTTTTATCGACGCCTCTTCTTAGACCTCTCTTTTTATTACGTGAATAGGCCATAGCAAGGTTTTCTTCAATTGTCATATTCGGAGCTGTTCCAGCCATTGGATCCTGAAATACCCTACCAATAAACTGGGATCTTTTAAACTCTGGAAGCTTAGTAACATTTTTCCCATCAATGAGTACATTTCCCAAATCAGGAGTTAGAGCTCCTGAAATCATATTCATCAAAGTGGACTTCCCTGCACCGTTGCTTCCAATAACTGTAACAAAATCCCCGGACTTTAATTCTAGATTAATTTGATCGAGAGCTATTTTTTCATCAAGAGTAGCCTCGTTAAAAATTTTATTAATCTGTTCTAGCTTCAGCAACGGGCTTCCCCTCCCCTTTTTCTAACTTGGAAAGAGCAGCTAACCTCTCTGCATGACGCTTCGATTTCCTCTTCTTTTCTCTGCTTTTCTCAAATATTTGCGGAACTACTAACGCTAAGATAACAATAATAGCTGTAATAAGTTTCATATCTCCTGTATCTAGCAATTTAATTCGCAGCGCAAGGCCTAAAACGATTCGATAAATAATTGCTCCTGCTATGACTGCCATAGTTGTTCTGAGAATCGTTTTCGTGCCGAAAATCGCTTCTCCAATAATGACAGAGGCGAGTCCAATAATAATCATCCCAATCCCCATACCAATATCGGAAAACTTAGAGTATTGAGCGATCAATGCCCCTGAAAATGCAACTAAAGCATTCGATATTCCCAATCCAAGAATAATCAAAATATCGGTATTAGCTGAGAAACTACGAATCATCCTTCTGTTGTCCCCTGTTGCACGAATGGCGAGTCCAACTTCTGTTTGTAAAAACCAATCAGCAACAAATTTAATCAACAATGTCACAATGATCATGAGGAAAAAAATACCCCAAGTAGAAGGTAAAAACTTAACCCCTAATTTTGTTAAAAGTTGATTTAAGAATGGATCAACACCTAGTGATCCCCAAAACTGGTGAAACTTTGTAAAAACAGTATCTAGTTTCATTAACGAAATATTAGGGCGTCCTACTGAATTTTCTGTCGTTAAGCCCATTATTCTTAAGTTAATGGAATATAAAGCAATCATCATTAAAATACCTGATAATAATGGATTGATTTTCCCTTTTGTGTGCAAAAGGCCTGTAATACATCCCGCAAAAAATCCGACTATAAGAGCTGATACTGTTGCAATAATAGGATGATATCCGAAAACAATCATTGTCGCTGCGGTACTTGCCCCCGTAACAAAGCTCCCATCAACAGTCAGGTCTGGAAAATCAAGCACCCGGAATGTAAGATACACTCCAAGTGCCATAATTGCATAGATGATTCCTTGCTCAACGGAGCCAAACATTGCTGCAAACATTTCAGAATCATCTCCTATCTATTCTAATTCTGCTTTCCATTCTTCCTTAATTTCTATTCCAATTGTTTCTGCTGTTTCTTTATTCATAACAAGTTTTAGATTTTGTGGTACTTGTGCAGGTATATCAGCTGGTTTAACACCATCTTTTAAAATTTTCACTGCCATTTGACCAGCTTCATAACCGATATCGTAATATTCGAAACCGAATGCACCAAGACCGCCATTTCTTACAGAATCAAACTCCCCGACCATTAAAGGCAGTTTGTTATTATTTGCTACATCTACTACAGAATCAAGTGCGGATACTACTGTGTTATCAGTAATAATATATAATGAATCAACTTGTCCAAGTAATGATTCAGTAGCTTGTTTAACTTCTGCTGAAGTAGAAACAGAAGCTTCAACAACTGTTAATCCAAGTCCCTCTGCTGCCTTTTTAGCAATATCTACTTGAGCACGTGAATTTTGCTCCCCAGAATTGAATACCATTCCTACTTTTTCTGCTTTAAGCTCTTCTTTTAAAAATTTCATTGTGTTTGGAATTGCGTCTGGATGGTTATCAATTGTTCCAGTTACATTTCCGCCTGGCTTCTCCATTGACTCAACTAATTCTGCTCCTACAGCATCTGTCACAGATGTAAAAACAATCGGAATATCTTGAGTTTCACTCGCTACAGATTGTGCACTAGGTGTCGAATTAGCGAAGATTAAATCTACACCTGCATTAACAAGGTTTGTTGCAATGGTAGGGTTGTTATTTGGTTCACCCATAGCATTTTGTACATCCCACTCTACATCTAACCCAGCATCTTCAATTGCCTTCTTGAATCCGTCAAATGCGGCATTTAAGGAATCATGTTCAACAATTTGTGTAACACCAATTTTATATTTTTTTGCTGGTTCTTCTTTTTGATTTTCTTCCTGATTACTACCACTTGGCTTCTGCTCTTCTTCTTTTGGTGTTGCAGTTGTCCCACATGCTGCAAGCATTAATACGACACCAAAAAGTAAGATAGCAAGCTTATTTAAGCTGACTTTCATTCTCTATTCCCCCTCTGAGTTTTTTGCTATTAGCAAAATAACTTACCTCTTATTTTTGCTTTTAGTAAAATAACTTCCTTTTTCTTTCATCGCCCTTTTTTATAAAATTTATGGCAATAATTATCGTTATGTTACACTGCTTTCGACCCATAGTCAATAAGATTTCAAATATACAGAAAATTAAATTACATACTTTAAAGCGTTAAATAGGAAAAGCAGACATGTTTGTTAATCATCTTTATGGATTTCGAAGGCTGTGGCAGGATAAATGGTACAAGATAAGAAATGAATCACTGTTAAGTTATCTTAAGGAAGGGCTTAGAAATCCTCTAGTGGATAGACGCTGGAACTAGAATTTAAAAAGAAAAAAACCGGACAAAATCCGGTTTAAGCATGTTGACGCTCTACTTCTTTTTTAAAGAAACTTTTCATTGCATGGAATACGTCAGATTTCTGTTTTAAAATATAATAATAAAATTTTTCATCCTTAATATTTTTGTATGCTGACATTAATGTCGAATTTCGTTGATACTGATTTACTTCACCATATCCAAACATATTCGTTATTTCCATTAGTTCATTAACGAGCTTAATACATCTTGGGTTATCAGATGTTAAATTATCACCATCTGAGAAATGAAACGGATAAATATTGTAGCGAGAAGGATCATATTTTTCTCCTATAACTTCAAGTGCTTTTCTATATACAGAAGAACAAATCGTCCCTCCGCTTTCACCTTTCGAGAAAAATTCTTCCTCTGTCACAACTTTTGCCTCTGTATGATGAGCGATAAATTCAATCGTGACTGATTCATATTTTGTTCTTAAAAAACGGGTCATCCAGAAAAAGAAGCTCCGCGCCATATACTTTTCCCAAATCCCCATACTTCCACTCGTATCCATCATCGCAAGTACAACAGCACTTGATTCAGGCTTTTGAATATCACTCCAAGTTTTAAACTTTAAATCTTCGGGATATATTGGATAAAAACCAGGTTCGCCACTCATCGCATTTCTTTTAAAGGCAGACATCATAGTCCTTTTTTTATCTATATTTCCCATTAATCCAGTTTTACGAATGTCATTATATTCAATATGATCAATCTGATTCGTATCAAGTTCTTTACGCTTTAAATTGGGCAATTCCAGCTCTTTAAAGAGAGCTTCCTCAAGCTCCAACATAGAAACTTCCGCTTCATAATAATCTTCACCAGCTTTGTCCCCTGCACCTTGACCCTTTCCTGGACCTTTTTGATCAGGACCTTCTCTTGCCACGACATCCCCTATTTGGCTGTCACCATCTCCTTGCCCAACATGCTTATTTTTATCATAATTGTAACGAATTTTATACTCATCCAAAGATCTTATAGGAATTTTTACAACGTCCCGTCCATCGGACATAATTATACTTTCTTCAGTGATTAAATCCGGCAGGTTATTTCGAATCGCCTCTTGGACTTTCTCTTGATGACGCTGCTGGTCATCATGGCCTTTCCGGTGGAGGGACCAATCTTCCTGGGATACAACGAACTGATGATGCACTTGCTCTGTCATTTCTATACCCTCCCTCTTAAAATAATTCTTTTGAAAAAAAGGCGTTACTATTTAGTCACCAAAATTGAGTTTTGGCATATATTATCTCGACGTTCAACTTCTTTCTGTCTTTTCTAAAGAGTCTGTAATTACTCTATCATATGCAAAAAAATAAAATTATTTACAAAGTGTTATATAAAGGACAAGCCCATATAGAAAATAAAAACCTTCTTAACAGGTGATTTCTGCTAAGAAGGCAAGTTTAATTTATCAGCGATTTAATAAACTTCCTACATATCGTAATAAATCATTGGCTGATGTTGAATTGTATCCATGTTCATCAATCAAGCGAGCTACTACCTCATTTATTTTCTTTAACTGCTGTTCATCTGGAGTTTTGGCCGATGTCGTAATCTTCACAACATCCTTCAAATCTGCAAATAACTTTTTCTGTATTGCTTCTCTAAGTCTTGCATGTGATCTGTAATCAAATCTCTTACCTTTACGGGCTAATGCAGAAATACGAATTAGAATTTCTTCACGGAAAGCTTTCTTAGCATTTTCAGAAATTCCGATTTGCTCTTCAATTGACCTCATTAACTTTTCATCTGGATTAATTTCTTCACCAGTTAATTGGTCGCGCATCTTTGTTTTATTACAGAAAGACTCCACATTATCAAGATAATTATCCATAAGCGTTTTAGCTGATTCTTCATACGAATAAACAAACGCTTTTTGAACTTCCTTTTTAGCCATTTCATCGTATTCTTTACGGGCAAGCGAAATAAAGTTTAAATACTTCTCTCTTAATTCCTGTGTAATGGATGGATGTTGGTCTAAACCTTCTTTTAATGATCTGAGTACATCCAAAGCATTTATGCTTGTTATTCCCTTTCTAATAATTGTGGAAGAAATCCGATTGATAACATAGCGTGGATCAATTCCACTCATTCCCTCTTCTTGAAATTCCTTTTTCATTTCATTTACATCGGCTACATTATAGCCTTCTACAGTTTCTCCATCGTAAAGGCGCATTTTCTTCAATAAATCTACATCGCCCCTTTTTGAATCTTTTAACCTAGTTAATATTGTAAACATAGCTGCTACTCTAAGTGTATGTGGTGCAATATGGACATCTGCCACATCACTTTCTTTAATCATTTTTTCATAAATACGTTCCTCTTGTGAAACTTTTAAGTTATATGGAACTGGCATTACAATAATACGTGAATGTAAGGCCTCATTCTTCTTATTAGAGATGAAAGAACGGTATTCTGTTTCATTCGTATGGGCAACAATCAGTTCATCCGCGGAAATTAAAGCAAATCTCCCAGCTTTAAAGTTACCTTCTTGTGTTAATGAGAGTAAATGCCATAGAAATTTTTCATCACATTTTAACATCTCTTGGAATTCCATTAATCCGCGATTTGCTTTATTCAATTCACCGTCAAATCGATAGGCTCTTGGATCAGATTCAGATCCATATTCTGCAATCGTTGAAAAGTCAATACTACCAGTCAAGTCGGCTATGTCTTGAGATTTTGGATCAGATGGACTGAACGTTCCAATTCCAACACGCTTATCCTCGGAAAAGAAAACCCGCTCAACAAGAACATCCTCTATACGCCCACCATACTCTTCCTCTAGCCTCATTGTATTAAGTGGGGACAGATTTCCTTCGATTCTGATACCGTATTCCTCGTGGAAATCCTCTCGCAAATGAAGTGGAATCAAATGTAATGGATCTTCGTGCATTGGACAGCCCTTTATAGCAAAAATCGCTCCCTGATCTGTTCTTGTGTAAGCTTCTAGCCCCCTTTTTAGCATTGTAACAAGTGTTGACTTACCCCCACTCACCGGACCCATTAATAGTAGGATTCTTTTTCGGACATCTAGGCGTTTTGCAGATGGGTGAAAATATTCTTCTACTAGTTTTTCCAATGCCTCTTCAAGTCCGAATAATTGATGACTAAAGAATTTATAAATTTTTCGATCGTTTACTGTTTCGACTCCTGCATCTTTGATCATATTATATAATCGGGAGTGGGCCGACTGGGCTACCCATGGTTTCTCTTTAAGCAATTCTAAGTAATCTGCAAACGTTCCTTCCCATTTCAGCCTTTCCTCTTGCGAACGGTAATGTTCAATCTTTTTTAAAATATCCATATGGACCTCCCCTGTGATGAGAGATGATTATTTCATTGTATGCTTAGGGACAACTAAACATGATTAATTCCAGACAATAAGAAAAGTGTAATATGCACAAAAAATTTCTGTATACGTGTTGATGGTGCCTAGAGCTAGACAGCAAAAAATATGTTTATAACTATCATTAATTAAAAATTTTGCTTGCGCAAAACTCAATTCACGAACTCGTCATATTTTTAATTAATAAAAATCCTGTTTCATTCACATTATATAAAAAATGGGCTATAATTATTTCATATTGGAATATGATTATTGAGGAGGCTTACATATACTATGAAAACAATCTTAGTTATTGGAGTTATCATAGCGTTTTTGTCAGCTATTTTTACAGCAGGTTACGAAGATAAGCCTGGAGTAAATAAAAAATAAGAACGTTAACTTTGTAGTACGCAATATCTTATAGCAAGGTTTGTAAATTTTTGCAAAAACAGTCATCAAAATTGCTATTGCAAAAAGCAAACCAAAAGTGATTCGAATATAGTGTTCGAATCACTTTTTATTTTTTTATGATTTTTAATCATTTTAGAGAGTGGATAATTGTCAATGATAACTACTTTCATGCTTAGAATCTCTTGTAGTTGATGCATTTAAAGCTATTGAATTATTCATGAGCTTTCCTTGTTCTTTTATTGAAAATAAAACTTCATTTATAGTAAGCAGTGAATTATCATGTTTAGTCAAATCCTTATGTGGAATAGTAAAAGTGCATCACAAAAAGGAGTGAATAGTCATGGCAAAAATTGCAACACTTATTACCAATATGTTCGAGGATTCCGAGTACACAGAACCAGCTAGAGCCTACCAAGATGCAGGTCATGAAGTCGTGACGATTGAAAAAGAAGCTGGTAATGAAGTTAAAGGGAAGCAAGAGAAAGCAACAGTTCGTATTGATAAAGGAATTGATGATGTAAATCCAGAAGAATTTGATGCTCTTTTCATTCCAGGCGGTTTCTCTCCGGATCAATTGAGGGCGGATGAGCGTTTCGTAAAATTTGCTAAATCGTTTATGGACGAGAAAAAACCAGTATTTGCTATTTGCCACGGACCGCAATTGTTGATTACAGCCAAAGCTTTGGAAGGACGTGACGCAACCGGATATAAATCCATTCGTGTAGATATGGAATACGCTGGTGCAAAATATGCAGACAAGGAAGTGGTCGTCTGCCAGAATCAACTTGTGACAAGCCGCCAGCCCGACGACATTCCAGCTTTCAATCGTGAATCGTTAAAATTGCTTGAGCAACTTTAAATATATAGATAGAAGACAATTTGTTCCAATCAACGCCCACTCTTTTGAAAAGCACATTATATTTATCTGTTTATCAAAAAACTGCCAAATAACTCTTGGCAGTTTTCTTGTTTTTTATTCAGTTGCGACACCTTTAGCTTTAATGACTGCTTTAGTATCTGGCATTGATTGTACTGGTGGTTTAACCCTTTTAATAAAGAAAGCTAATATTAATGCCAATAAGGCGATAAATGTAGAGATTAGGAATGCATGTGTAATTCCATCTAACATTGCCTGATGCATAATATGTTGCTGCATTTCGGCAACAGCTTCTGCTGATGGCGGAGTCGCATTCGTACCCATACTAGCCTTTGCATTAGCAGCTAATTCAGCAGCAGAACTTTCAGTACGTTTATTCATTACCGTAATCATAAACGCAGTTCCAATGGCTCCAGAAACTTGCTGCAGGGTATTATTCATTGCTGTTCCATGCGGGTTCATTTGCATTGGAAGCTGATTCATTCCATTTGTCATGACCGGCATCATTACCATTGACATTCCAAACATACGGAATGTGTATAACCAGATCAGATGCATATAAGAAGTTTCCAATGTCAAATCTGTAAATAAATACGTGGTAACAATCATGATCGTAAGCCCTACAAGTGCAAGAACACGTGCTCCATACTTATCAAACAGTTTTCCTGTGATTGGCGACATAATTCCCATTGCTAATGCTCCAGGCAACATTAATAGCCCTGAATCAAGTGGTGAGATACCTCTGACTATTTGCACATACATAGGTGTTAAAATCATTCCTGAGAACATGGAAACTGAAATAACAATAGAAATAGCTGATGACAATGCAAACATAGGATGCTTATAAATTCGAAACTCAAGCATAGGTTCTTTCAAGAAGAACAACTGACGAATAATAAAAAGAACTAATGCAACAAATCCAAGTGAGATTGTTCCATATACAATTGGAGCTCCCCACCCTTTATCACCGGCTGAACTAAATCCATATAAAAGACTACCAAAAGCTATACTGGATAATATTAGTGACAATATATCAAGATGAACACTCTTTAATGGTGTAATATTTTTCATTTTAAAAATGGCCAATATTAAACATATTAAAGCGAACGGAAGAACAACGTCAAACAATGTTCTCCAACTGTAATGTTCAATAATATAACCAGATAATGTCGGTCCTATAGCAGGAGCTGTGATCATGACAAGACCGAAGAATCCCATTGCGGTTCCCCTTTTTTCTACCGGGAACGCTGTTAACATGACATTCATCAATAAAGGCATCATAATAGCTGAGCCTGAAGCTTGAATCATTCTTCCAGTCAACAATATTCCAAAAGAAGGCGATATACTTGCAAGCAATGTACCAATTGTAAACAAACTGAGTGCTGTAATTAATAACTTTCGGTTGGAAATTCGCTGTATAAAAAAGGCACTCGTAGGGATAAGAATACCATTTATAAGCATATATCCCGTCGATAACCATTGAACGGTTGACATACTAATATCAAATTCTTCTTTAATAGAAGGGAGTGCAATATTAATCAACGTATTCGTTAAAAATGATACGAAGGCACCGAAAAAAAGAATACCAATCGCACCATATGGTGGTTTCTTTTGAATGGATTGTATATCCATTATTTTACTCCTCCAGTCAAACATGTATTCTGTATACTTCATTCCTTATACTCACTTTACACATTCTATACCCATAGTCTATAAAAATCAATAAAAAATATCATTTTTTTACAAAAGTTGATTTAAAGCTGATTTAAAGCTATTATAAAAATAGACCGATGGTACAAAAGGTGAGAATATGAATCCTAGAAAAAAGCAAATACTTGATGTAGCACACCGTTTATTTATTGAGAAGGGCTTTCAAAATACTTCTATTCAAGATATTTTGGATGGGGCACGCATTGCGAAGGGTACATTTTATAATCATTTTGCTTCTAAAAATGCATGTTTAATGGCAATTCTTGATCAGGTAAGAGATGAGGCAAGTTATTTACGTGAACAATTATCTCTTGGCAAACCCAAAAATGATCCAGAGATTTTTATTCAACAAGTTTTAGTAAGGATGAAAATGAACAGAGAACAAAGTTTACTTGCGCTTTATGAATCTGTTTTTTCTTCAAAAGATGAAGAGCTTAAAACACATATGAAGAAACAACATATGAACGAACTTAAATGGACTGCGAGCAGAATAGTTGAATTGTTTGGAATAGATACAAAACGGCATTCAATGGATTTTGCTGTGATTTTCTTTGGAATAATCCAGCAAACTAATCACGTGCGGATGCTAGGTTCTAAAAGAGAATACGATTTAGAAGATACAGTCCGTTTTGCGTTTAACCGCCTACAATTACTTAGCGGTTATCAAAATAAAATAGTTCCTTTTTTTCCTGTAAATTGGTTGGACATAGATGATAATAACAATTTATATTCTAAAGACTATTTAAAGGAGAGAATGATTAATCAGTTAGATATTATAGTTTCTCATTTAAAAAACGAAAATGTAATTGGAACGAAACTAAATTACCTTGAATTTCTTCTCTCAGAATTCCAATCAGATAAACCTAGAGAATTTTTAATCGAGAGTGTTCTTTGTTCAGTGGAAAATGTTTTTTCTGAGTCCATTTATAAAGAAGATGTAAATGATATCTGTGATTTAGCTAGACAATATTTAACAGTTTAGATTGAAATAAAAAAGTCCCCGTTCACCTATGGGGACTTTTCGTAATTAATATAGATTGGGATATCCTTGTTGACGCAAGGCTTCATATATTAAGATTGCAGCAGTATTGGATAGATTTAGAGATCGGACATTATCATTCATTGGAATTCGCAGGCATGTATCCTGATGTTCTTCAATAAACTCCTTCGGCAATCCTTTCGTTTCACGACCAAAAATAAAATAATAATTCATATTCGAATCACTATAATCAAAACTTGTATGTGGTTTTTCACCAAATTTAGTTAATAAAAAATGTTCCCCTTCATGGCTCTTTTCAAAAAATTCATCTAAAGAGTCATAATACGTAATATCTACAAACTCCCAGTAATCTAGACCTGCCCTCTTTAGCATTTTATCATCAGTTGAAAATCCAAGTGGTCTTATTAAATGTAGCTTTGTTCCTGTAGCTGCACATGTTCTAGCAATATTTCCAGTATTTGCAGGAATTTCTGGTTGAAATAATACAACATGAATTGGCACGTATGTTCACCTCACTTGCCATTATACAACAAAATCTTAGGCATCATCTATAATGGTAAACATTTTATATTTTATATTCGGCGTATATGCAGATGAATCTTCATAAGCCCAGTACCTCATCCTACTATTATACGTATGGGCGTTAACAAGAGGCATCCCAGCAGCATCCTTACCCGTTACGATTGTATTATGATCAAAACGTCCATCGCCTTGGAAATCATAACAAATGACGTCCCCTAATTGTAACTGCATAGGATCCTTTACTTCTCTCGCTTTTAATCCGACTGTGGATGTTTGTAAATGTCCTTTTAAAGAATTGGCAACAGCCCAACTATAACTCCAACTTCTATATTGATGCCACCAGCCTTTCGAACGATTTGGATATCCTCGCATCGGAGCTCCACCTGCATGAAGGCACTGAGATATATAATTCGTACAATCTACTTCAAATTTTTTATACGCAGGGTTATAGTCATTCCACCACCTCTCCGCATACCGAACTGCTTTTAAACGGTCATAATAAAACGGATACCTTTGTTCTTGACTATTCTCGTTTAATAGATAATTTCTTTCTTCTTCCTTTGGATAAATTACCGGCAGCTCTACGTCTTCATAGACTGCTCCTTTGAAAAACGATGCCTTGCGATTCTCAATCTCTTCTTCAAGATAGAAAAGCCCTCCTTGTTTAATGAAATATTTTAAATGCACATTATAATATATTTGATCTTGATCATCTTCCCGTTTTCTCGAAAAAATTTTGCCTGTTGCCATGACCTTCACGATTTCAGCTTTTCTCTTTTTAAGTGATTGTTGCTTTTTAATTATTTTTTCTTCTTCCACTTTTTTTCTTTGAACAAACTGTTCAGATCGTTCCTCCAGCTTTGCAGCTAATTGCTTTCTCACGAGACATCCCTCCTCATCGATATATATGCGTGGGATGTCAGTTAAAAGTATAAAAAAAGATGAAGTTGCTACGCTTCATCTTTAACAATAAAATAATTAAGACCTTTTTTAATTTCTGTTTTCACTTCTTCATCCTGCTCTACTTTTTCAGCATTCAATAATGCTTCTTTCGCTTCAGTTCCGCCAATTTTCCCTAAAGCCCAAGCAGCTGTTCCTCTCATTACGGGTCGAACATCCTTCTTCAAAACCTCAACTAAATCTTTGACAGCAGATTTTTCTTTGAAATGAGCAAGTGCTACGATAGCATTTCGTTGAATCGGTTTCTTCCCTCTCCATGAACCAGCAATTTTTCCAAACTTTTCGTTAAAATCACGATTTGATATGGAAAGTAGTGGCTGTAGAAGTGGTTTTACAATTTCAGGATTGGGTTCCATTTCGGGATGAACATGAAAATCCATTCCTTTATTTTTCGGACAAACCGTCTGGCACGTATCACAACCATAAATCCGATTTCCTAATTTATCCCTAAATTCATCAGCCAAAAAACCTTTTGTCTGGGTTTGAAAGGCAATACACTTCTGGGCGTTTAGTTGCCCCGGCTGGACGAGAGCCCCTGTTGGACAAACATCTATGCATAATCTACATTCTCCACACTGATCATGTAGAGGTTCATCAGGTTCTAAGGGTAGATTCGTAATCATTTCTCCAAGATATACGTACGAACCAAATTCAGGAGTAATAATCGAACAATTTTTTCCACTCCACCCAATACCTGCACGTTCTGCAACTGCCCGATCTACTAATTCTCCTGTATCCACCATTAATTTAAATCGTGAATTAGGAACTTTACTATCAATATATTCAGCTAATAGTTCAAGCTTTTCACGAACTAAAATGTGATAATCGATTCCCCAAGAAGCCCGGCAAAAGATTCCTCTTCGCTCCCCTTTTTTGCCCTTAGGAGCATCTTTCATTCTTGATGGATAAGCCAATGCAATGGCTATGATAGAGCGTGGTCCATCAAAGATTAAACTTGGATCAGTCCGCTTTTCAATATCTTTCTCTTCAAAGCCCGATTGAAATCCAAGTTCTTGCTGACGAATCAGCAAGTTCTTCATCTCAATAAAAGGATCGGAACTAGCAAATCCAATTTTATCAATGCCTATACTTTTACTAAATTCAATAATATCTTTTTTCAATTGAAGATAATCCATCATTGTACCTCCTCTCATTTAGATTTTATATAAACGATAAATTGTCGATTAAGATTTTACTATTAGTTCTATGGTAAACTATTTTTAATGTTTTTTGGAGGTGGAAAGGTTGGAAATTCATATAGATTCAGATTTACGATTTTTATTGCCAGAATTAATAATCGGTATAATCGATTACGAAAATATTATAGTAGAAGAATCTCCACAAATGTTAAAAGGAAGACTGCAATTATTTCAGGAATCTTTATTTTTTGATTTAGAAGATAAGAATGTTAGTGACTATGCAGAAATAAAAGAGTGGCGAAGGATATTCAAACAACTAGGTAAAGACCCAAATCGTTATAGACATTCGGCCGAAGCATTATACAGGCGAGTAAAAAAACAACAATTTCTTCCTAGCACGAATTCAGCCACAGACGTTAATAACTTTTTTTCATTAAAATATAGAGTTCCGTTTGGTATCTATGATAAGGATAAAATTATTGGGGATATAGTTATTCGCATTGGACAAAAAGATGAAGGATATGAAGGACTAAACGGAAGAGAAAATCAGCTTGAACATTTACTTCTTTCCGTTGATAACAATGGTCCGTTTGGAAGTCCTTTTGTTGATTCGACTCGTACTGCAGTTACTCATAATACTAAGAATGCACTTCAAATCATATACTTACCATCTTCAATCGACGATAAATCGGCAAATGAACTTCTCGCTTCTTTATCAGGAATGTTCACACAAATTAACGGAGGGGAAGGAAGATTTAAAGTAATAAAAGCAGCGACTTGATAATCGTTTAATAAGCGATTATCGGAATAAGAAGACAATAAAAAACGCAGAACCCCGTTCATTTTTAGAACAAGACACTGCGCTTGGTATGTATGGAGCGGGTGATGGGAATCGAACCCACGACAACAGCTTGGAAGGCTGTAGTTTTACCACTAAACTACACCCGCATCAATTGGGAACTTTTTTATTATATAAAAACAATCACAGAAATGCAACGTATGTAACAAAATGTTCAATTTTTTGTCTAATTTTGCAAATTTAAATAAGTATTGTTTTTTACACTTGTATTTGTGATAACAAAATTCGGAATCGTGTCTCGACAAAAGGGTTATTGGACACGATTCCGAAAATATATACAGTACCATTAACTCTCAATTAAATTATTCATTATTGAATATACTTTAATGCTTTTTTTGCATTACCACTTACAGTCTCAGTGTATCCCCATATTTTTCCGTCTAATGGATCCTTATTTAAATACCCATCTAAATCATGAACAATTCGATGAACAACAATTATTCCATTGATATCTTCTTCATTCATTGCTTTTTCAAGTGCATCTAATGCATTTTGCAAATCGGATTTTATTGAATCTGTTTTTTCATAAATTATGATTAATTCAATATCATCATATAAAGCTTCTAATTTTGCCTTATTAGAAGAAAAACTAAATTTTTCGGCTCCTCCCCATCCAACAAGATTATTTAATGTATTATGCATATCTTTAATCGCATCATTCGTCAGCACAATATTATCACTTTCATCTACTTCTACGTCAACCTGAACGACTGGCTGCTTTTCCTTAATAGGTGATTGTTGTTTTACAATATCAGAATCTTTTACTGAATTACTTAATGTAAAATAAACACCAGTGCTTGCGAGGACTAAAATGAGGGGAATTCCAATTATTAATATCCATTTCTTCAAGTGTAAATCCTCCCCGTTACGATATTGAAGGCGACATAGCTATGATTATATGTCGCCTTTTATATTATAAAAGTTCAAAAGATTTTCTTACAGAATTATGGCCATATTTCGCAACTTCCGCAGCTGTTTTTCCTTTAAAATCCTCAATGAATAATTCCAAGGACAAATAGCCATCATATTCAATAGCATTTAATAATTGAGCTATTTCCTCAGTAGGCAAAGCTCCTTCTCCTGGAAAAACGCGATCCTGATCTGTCAATTCATCTTTTTCGGGATTATTCGGATAATCATTTATATGAAAAACACCAATTTCTTCCCCTTTTAAGCTTTTTAATCCAGAAAAATCACTACCACCAACGTACATATGGAAAGGGTCTAATAACATCTTCCCATTAGAAATATTGCTTTTATCCAAAACATAATGCGCTTCATCCAATGTTGAGAGCTTCTTAGCTTTTCCCCAAAACTCGAGAATAGGCTCTACTCCAACTTGTCGTCCTAAACGAACTATATAATTAAAATACTCTGCCATCTCATCTAGGTTTGTACCCTCTACATTCCCAAAAGGAGGAGCGGCTATGTATTTACATCCCAGTAACTTAAGTAATTGCATTTCCTTTTCTGCTTGTTCGAACGCCGCTTTACGTACCTCTGCATCTACATCAGCCCATTTAAAAAATGTTATTGCATTTATAAACTCTATATTCGCTCTCTCTAATGCAGATTTGATTTCTTGAATAGTTCCACCACCCGAGATATAAGCTTCGATATCTTGCATCCAAAGCTCAATACCCTCAAATCCAGCTTCTTCAGCAACCTCAATTTGCTGAATGACATTAAGATTAAAAGGAAATAATGTTGAAGTGTTTAGTGCTATTTTAAATGGAAACATATCTCTCATCTCACTTTCTTTTATAAATGAACGGGTATTACTTTACCTTCTTTATGGCTTTCAAGCGCAAGTTCTATCAGACGAATATTCAATCGTGCTTCCTCAGGTTTAACAACAAGATTGGATACTCCTGTAATATGCTCATAAATATTTTGATAGTAATCCTGATATGCCCCAGGAATTGTTTCTATAGTACCTTTAACATTCAATCCACCGACTGTCGTTTCAATTAGTCCCCATGACTCCTCAGGTTCTTTCCCCCAATTTCTACTATTAGATGGAGTATGCCCGTCAATTAAAGCTTGTTCTTGGGGGTCTAATCCATATTTAATAAATGAACCTTTATCCCCATGCAGGATATATCGGGGACCTTTCGTACGAACCATTCTTGACGATTTCAACGACACTTTCAGATGGCGTTCATAAAAAAGTGTCAAATCAAAATAATCATGTGCCATAGCGCCTACACGTTGAATTTGAACATCAGCAGAAATCATATTAGGGATACCAAATAGACATATCGCTTGATCAATTAAATGAACTCCTAAATCATACAAAACTCCAGTACCTGGACCAGACTTTTCTCTCCAATTAGTGGAGGAAGCAATAGGATTAAAACTATCCCAATGGAATTCGCATTCTTTCACTTCACCAATTAATCCGTTTTGAAGGATTTCACGAACAGTCATAAAGTCTCCATCCCAGCGTCGATTGTGAAATACACTTAAAACTTTATTTTTTTCTTTAGCAAGTTTAATCAATTCATCCGCTTCTTCAGCCGTAGTAGTAAATGGCTTTTCCACTACGACATGCTTCTCAGCATTAAGAGCATCACGAACAAATTCAACATGATTTGTACTTGGAGTAGTTACTACGACTAAATCAATTTCTGGATCCCCATATAGATCATCCACAGAGCGAACTACATCGACCCATGGATAACGTTTTTTAGAATTATCACTGTGTCTTTCCACAACTTTTCTTAAATTTAATCCAGGTACTGAAGTGATAACAGGTGCGTGAAAAGCTCTCCCCGCAAATCCATAACCAATCAAACCGACGTTCAGCTGTTTCTCCAAATGAATCGCCCCCACTCTTTTTCAAGCAAATCGTATATATATTTTGTTATATATTCTTAGGTTACTATATTTTACAATTGATTTCTTTTTACCAGGGCCAAACTTGCCCTTCAAGATCGATATATGCAGGTTCTTCTGCCAAGAAACGTTTATGATCATGAACGAGCTTCATTATTTTTTCAGCCGCAATTTCAGGTGGATAAGTCGCTTCCTTATAATGAAATCCTTCCATATAGGTTTGCATCCAACCGGGGTGAAATACTAATACTTGACCACCTAAAGACGTTAAATGCTTATGTAAAATAGAAGACTGCATATTCAAAGCCGCCTTGGACATACAATAACCGTACCAGTTCGTTCTTTGATTTCTTGCAATACTACCTGCCTCGGAGGAAATATTAACTACTAGTTTTGTATCCCCTTTCAATAAAAGATCAATAAATTGATTTGAAACCCTCAATGCCCCTAGAGAATTAATATTAAACAATTGTTGCATAACCTCGAAATCCTGTTCCTCTAAAATTGTTGCATTTTTTGCTTGATCAATGATTCCCGCATTATTAATAATAATATCGAGATATGAGGTTTTCGTTTGAATGAAACGTGCCGCATCTTCAACACTTTTGTCATTACCTACGTCCAAAGTAACCAATTCAAGCATATCAGGGTATTTTACTTTTAAATCATCCAAAAGTGTCCAGTCCTCATTATATCGGCCAGCAAATACTTTATACCCATTCTCTAACAGCCAATGCGTCAATGAAAATCCTAATCCTCGATCAGCACCTGTAACTAATGCATTTTTTTCCATAAGGTTTCCTCCATAAACAGCTTTTATATATTTGCTCTTCATAACACTTTCTATTTAATTAGAAAAAATCCTTTAATAATTTATCATTAATCATAAATATAACTAACTATTGTAGTGAAAAGTGCATGTATTTTATATTTTTTCGCCACTTTCTTAAACTAATAATCCAAATTAAATATAGACATTATTTCTAGACAAAAAATGTGAAGTTCAACTTGTCAAATTAATCCTCTATGCATTCAAATACACTATTAATATATTAAAGTTAGGAATAGAGAAAGTTAAACAAAAAAGGTGTAGAAAATATAATTATTTTCTACACCTTTATATTATACAATAAACGATTTTCAAAATACCCGAGGCCGGACTTGAACCGGCACGCCCGCGAAGGCAGTGGATTTTGAGTCCACCGTGTCTGCCATTCCACCACTCGGGCAAAGCTTATGGAGGCGGCAACCGGATTTGAACCGGTGATAAGGGTGTTGCAGACCCGTGCCTTACCACTTGGCTATGCCGCCATTTTTGGAGCGGAAGACGGGATTCGAACCCGCGACCCCCACCTTGGCAAGGTGGTGTTCTACCACTGAACTACTTCCGCAAACTGGGCTAGCTGGATTCGAACCAACGAATGACGGAGTCAAAGTCCGTTGCCTTACCGCTTGGCTATAGCCCAATCAAAACATAAACTTTTAATAAAAAATAAAATGGGGCGATTGATGGGAATCGAACCCACGAGTGTCGGAGCCACAATCCGATGCGTTAACCCCTTCGCCACAACCGCCATAAATTTAAATTGGCAGGGGTAGTAGGAATCGAACCCACATCAAAGGTTTTGGAGACCTTCGTTTTACCATTAAACTATACCCCTGTATTAAAATGGTGGTGGGGGACGGATTCGAACCGCCGAACCCGGAGGGAGCGGATTTACAGTCCGCCGCGTTTAGCCACTTCGCTACCCCACCATATTGAATAAATGGTGGCTCAGGACGGAATCGAACCGCCGACACAAGGATTTTCAGTCCTTTGCTCTACCGACTGAGCTACTGAGCCTATGTAATACTAAGAAATTTGATTCATATGCAACTAAAATCATTATATATTATGTAAATAATATAAATGGCGGTCCCGACGGGAATCGAACCCGCGATCTCCTGCGTGACAGGCAGGCATGTTAACCGCTACACCACGGGACCAAATAATCTAGTACTGATCTAATAGTATCTAAATTATTAATATTGCGGGGGCAGGATTTGAACCTGCGACCTTCGGGTTATGAGCCCGACGAGCTACCAGACTGCTCCACCCCGCGATAATAAAATTGGTGACCCCTACGGGATTCGAACCCGTGTTACCGCCGTGAAAGGGCGGTGTCTTAACCGCTTGACCAAGGGGCCATATGTAATGTGTGAATGGCGGAGAGCAAGGGATTTGAACCCTTGAGACAGCGTTAGCCGCCTACACGATTTCCAATCGTGCTCCTTCGGCCACTCGGACAGCTCTCCAATATGGCTCCGCAGGTAGGATTCGAACCTACGACCGATCGGTTAACAGCCGATAGCTCTACCACTGAGCTACTGCGGAATGATATATCTGCCTGGCAACGTCCTGCTCTTGCAAGGGGAAGCCCCTTACTACCATCGGCGCTGAAGAGCTTAACTTCCGTGTTCGGGATGGGAACGGGTGTGACCTCTTCGCCATCGCCACCAGACAATTCATAATCGACATATTTTATTATAATATGTTTTTTAGATTTTTCAAGAGAAATTTTTCATTCCCTCAAAACCAAATAATAGAGAAGGCAAACCGTATCATACATTGATTAAGTCCTCGATCGATTAGTATCCGTCAGCTCCATGTGTCGCCACACTTCCACACCGGACCTATCAACCTGATCATCTTTCAGGGATCTTACTCGCTTGCGCGATGGGAAATC